>CAVYXK010000019.1:0-1194711 GCA_963772445.1 uncultured Pseudomonadota bacterium | reverse complement strand
TGCGGTAATGGGGCCGCCCAGCGAACGGGCTAGCGGGAGCCGTGGCTGTCCCTCACAGTGATGGTTGTGTAACGGGTCCGAATGGCTGGCCGAAGCATCGAGAGAGGGCAGCCGTGGAATACTATGCCGCAATCGACGTCTCGCTGGAACTCAGCAGTGTGTGCGTGGTGGACGGGACCGGGAAGATCATCCGCGAGGCGAAGGTGGTGAGCGAGCCGGAGGCGCTCGTTGCGTTCTTTCGCGATATCGGCCGACGTTCACGCGGGTTGGCCTGGAAGCGGGTCCGTTATCGCAGTGGCTGCATGCGGGGCTGACGGACAGGGCTTCCGGCGATCCTGATCCAGACCCGGCACGTCAAGGCGGCATTGAAGGCGATGACGGTGAAGACGGATCGCAACGACGCACGCGGCATGGCGCAGTTGATGCGCCTGGGCTGGTTTCGACCGGTCACGTGAAGACGCTGCCGGCGCAAGAGATCCGGGTGCTGCTGGTCGGGCGGAAGCTGCTGCTGGGCAAGCTGCACGATGTCGAGCTCGGCATTCGCGGCCTGCTGCGCGGCTTCGGCCTGAAAGTCGGCAAGGTGAGCAAGAACGGCTATGAGGCTCGCATCCGGGCGCTGGTGACAGGGCATCCGATGCTGGAGCCGGTTGCGGACGCGATGCTGAAGGCGCGGGCGAGCCTGCGAGACGAATGCGGGAAACTGCATCGGATGTTGTTGCGTATCGTCCGTCACGATACTATATGCCGATGTTTGATGAGCGTGCCTGGTGTCGGGCCAGTTGTTGCGATAACCTACAAGACGGCGATCGACGATCCGACGAGATTTCGCAAATCCAGGGATGTCGGGCCCTATTTTGGCCTGACACCGAAGAAATACCAATCTGGCGAGGTGGATTGGACGGGGCGAATCAGCAAGGTTGGCGATGCGATGGTACGAACCACGCTGTTTGAAGCGGCAAACGTTATGCTCACTCGCACCACGCGGTTCTCCGCGTTGAAGGCGTGGGCCCTGCGGATCGCGAAGCTGCGCGGGTTGAAGCGGGCGAAGGTGGCGCTGGCACGCAAACTGGCGGTGGTGCTGCATCGCATGTGGGTTGATGGCAGCGAGTTCCGCTGGAGCAGGATGTTAGCCGACGCTGCCACTTGATAAGTTCAACCGGAAAAGGAGGAGGGACAACGGAGGGCGCAACAGCTCTTCGATAACGAGGTCCCGTCGCAGGGACGCGGATCGAGTGAAGCCGCAAACATGGGCGTCGGCCGGAGCAACCACCGGACCACGCGCACCCTAGATTGGCTCGCTCGGTCTGTCTGATCGTATGAAGTGGCGGCTCCAACGCCGACCACGAACAGAAGCCCGAGCCCTGCGGCGTGATGCGTTAACGAGGGTCTTGACACCAGCGGCCCCATTACAGAAGCCCATGTTTCCCCTTCGGGTCCGGCAGGCTGAGCCGGTCCCATTGATTTTGCTTGATCCGGAGGTCGTTTTCCCGGTTTTTCGCGAAAACGTAGTGACAGAGATTTGCTGAAATTGGCGAATTTTCCTGCTTGTAGCAATCGGATTCTTATTGCTATCCGCAGGGCCAGATATTGGGGAAGCGATGTTCCTGCGCGTGGTTCGCGCCGCCGGCGGCGCCGGGGTGACGCACGAGTATGTGCGCGTCGTCGAAGCCTTTCGCGAGAAGGGCAAGACACGGCATCGCACCATTCTCAATCTCGGTCGCCGCGACGTGCTGGCGGCGCATCTCGACCTCGGCAAGCTGACGCGCCTGTTGCACGGCGAGGCGGTCGCTGCCGCCCCCGCCAGCGACCTCCGGCCCGATCAGGTGCAGGCGGTCGCGGCCTGGGATTGGGGACCGACGCTGGTGGCGCGCCACTTGTGGCGCGAGCTCGGGCTCGAGGCGACACTCGACCGGCTGAGCAGGCCCGGCCATCGCGATGTCAGCACGCTGAGCGACCGTGCTTTGCTGCTGGTGGTCAATCGCCTCACCGCACCCGGCAGCGAGCATGGGCTGGCGCGTTGGCTGGAGACCGACTTCGTCTGCGATCGCGACGGTCGGCGTTGGCTGGCGCAATGGCGCGACGAGACCAGGCGCAAAGCCAGCCGGACGCCGCGGGTGCAGGTCGAGCTGCGCCAGCTCAAACAGTGGTACCGAACGCTTGACCAATTGCTCAAACGCAAGGCGGCGATCGAGCATGCGCTCTATCTCAGGCTGCGTGATCTGTTCTCGCTGCAGATCGACGTGGTGTTCTACGACCTCACCTCGACCTATTTCGAAGGCAAGGGACCAGCGGAGCTCGGCGCGCATGGCCACAGCCGCGATGGCAAGCCGCGCAACCCGCAGGTGTTGGTCGGCCTGGTCTTGGTCGACGGCTGGCCGATCGCGCACCACGTGTTCGCCGGCAATCGGCGCGATGCCATGACCGTCTCCGATGTGGTGCATGATCTGGAGCAACGCTTCGGCATCAAGCGCATCGTGTTGGTGGGCGACCGCGGCATGGTTACCAGCCAGAACCTCGATGAGCTGCGCAGCGGCGGTCATGGCTATATCGTCGGTCGCAATCGCCGTCGCAGCGGCGAGATCTTCGACTATATCCAAAGCGCCACCGGAGCGTGGATCGAATGCCCGTGCGGCATCACTGCCGGCGAGAAGCCGACACCTCCAAAGACACTGGTTCAGGAAGTCACCTCGAACAGACCCGGTGTCCGCGTGTTTGTCGTTCATTCCGAGGAGCGCCTGGCGTTCGAGCAGGCGCAACGCGTCAAGGCCATGGATCGCGTGCGGAGCAAGCTCGACAAGCTGGCGCGTCGCGTTGCCAGCGGAAAGCTGAAAGCCCCCGAGAAGGTCGGCGCCGCTGCCGCCGCCATCCTGACCCGCCATCACGGTCACCGCTACTACGACTGGCGCTATGAGGACGGGGTTTTTCGCTTCTTCGAGCATCCCCTCCACTTCGCCAGGGAGAAGGCGTACGAAGGCAAATACGTCATCCAGACCGAAGAACCCAATCTGTCCGCGGTCGAGGCGGTGCGCCTCTACAAAGAACTCGCCGACGTTGAACGCTCTTTTGCCAATCTCAAAGACGTCATTGACATGCGGCCGATCTATCATCAGACTGACGCCCGTGTGCAGGCCCACATCTTCGTCGCCGCATTAGCTCACTTGCTGCACCGGGCCATCGAAAAGAAGCTCAAGGCTGCACATCTCGACCTCTCCGCAACCGAGGCATTGACGGCTCTCAAATCTGTCCGAGTGGTCGATATCGATCTCGGCAACGGCACCACAAAACGGTCGGTCACACGGGGCACACAGCGCGCCGCCGCGGTGCTCAGCGCCCTCGGCATCACCGAGCTTGATCCGCCAGTCCCGCCAAAATCGGCCCAAACCGTGATGTAGTGCCAAACCGTCTCGCCAGGCCAAGCAAAATCAACGACTTATGAGCGCGCAAGGGAAACATGGGCTTCTGTAATGGGGCCGCTGGTGTCAAGACCCTCGTTAACGCATCACGCCGCAGGGCTCGGGCTTCTGTTCGTGGTCGGCGTTGGAGCCGCCACTTCATGCGATCAGACAGACCGAGCGAGCCAATCTAGGGTGCGCGTGGTCCGGTGGTTGCTCCGGCCGACGCCCATGTTTGCGGCTTCACTCGATCCGCGTCCCTGCGACGGGACCTCGTTATCGAAGAGCTGTTGCGCCCTCCGTTGTCCCTCCTCCTTTTCCAGTTGAACTTATCAAGTGGCAGCGTCGGCTGACGTCCTGCTCCAGCGGAACTCGCTGCCATCAACCCACATGCGATGCAGCACCACCGCCAGTTTGCGTGCCAGCGCCACCTTCGCCCGCTTCAACCCGCGCAGCTTCGCGATCCGCAGGGCCCACGCCTTCAACGCGGAGAACCGCGTGGTGCGAGTGAGCATAACGTTTGCCGCTTCAAACAGCGTGGTTCGTACCATCGCATCGCCAACCTTGCTGATTTGCCCCGTCCAATCCACCTCGCCAGATTGGTACTTCTTCGGTGTCAGGCCAAAATAGGGCCCGACATCCCTGGATTTGCGAAATCTCGTCGGATCGTCGATCGCCGTCTTGTAGGTTATCGCAACAACTGGCCCGACACCAGGCACGCTCATCAGACGTTGGCATATAGTATCGTGACGGACGATACGCAACAACATCCGATGCAGCTTCCCGCATTCGTCTCGCAGGCTCGCCCGCGCCTTCAGCATCGCGTCCGCAACCGGCTCCAGCATCGGATGCCCTGTCACCAGCGCCCGGATGCGAGCCTCATAGCCGTTCTTGCTCACCTTGCCGACTTTCAGGCCGAAGCCGCGCAGCAGGCCGCGAATGCCGAGCTCGACATCGTGCAGCTTGCCCAGCAGCAGCTTCCGCCCGACCAGCAGCACCCGGATCTCTTGCGCCGGCAGCGTCTTCACGTGCACCGGTCGAAACCAGCCCAGGCGCATCAACTGCGCCATGCCGCGTGCGTCGTTGCGATCCGTCTTCACCGTCATCGCCTTCAATGCCGCCTTGACGTGCCGGGTCTCGATCAGGATCGCCGGAAGCCCTGCTTCCGTCAGCCCCGCATGCAGCCACTGCGATAACGGACCCGCTTCCAGGCCAACCCGCGTGAACGTCAGGCCGATATCGCGAAAGAACGCAACGAGCGCCTCCGGCTCGCTCACCACCTTCGCCTCGCGGATGATCTTCCCGGTCCCGTCCACCACGCACACACTGCTGAGTTCCAGCGAGACGTCGATTGCGGCATAGTATTCCACGGCTGTCCCTCTCTCGATGCTTGGGCCCGAGCCATTCGGACCCCGTTACACAACCATCACTGTGAGGGACAGCCACCGCTCCCGCTAGCCCGTTCGCTGGGCGGCCCCATTACCGCATCTAGGCGGCAAAAGCATCGGCGGCCCGTCTGCCCAGTACCTGGACCCAGGCATCGCGGGTGAATTTCGATGCCCCAGTCTGCCGCTCCACGAACACACCCTCCGCCGTGCGGACACCGACCATGCGCGCATCGTCCGAAATCAGCAGGTCTGGCGGTCGCACCATGATCGGCGAAGTCAGCCCGGCAGCGATCACCACCGCGCCGGCCAACCGGAGCGGTCCGCGCCACAGTCCAAGCCATGCCATTCCCAGTCCGACCAGTGCCAAGCCCCAGCCGGGCATGTGCGGCACCTCGACCGTGGCAGCCGGCCAGCCCGCGGTGGTGCGCGCGACCCACAGGATCGCGCCGACGCCCCAGCCCATCGGCACTAATGCCAGCCGCTCCAGGCCCAGCGGCAACAGGCCGAGCGCGATCAGCCCGGCCGGCATCACCCACAACGCCGTTAACGGCACTGCCACCATGTTGGCGAGCACGAAATAGAGCTGAATACGACCGAAATGATACGCGCCGAACGGCGCCGATGCGGTGCCCGCCAGCGCGCTGGTCAGCGCCAGCGCCGTCACATGAAGCACCGAGCGGCGCCATGGCGCACCGTCGCCATACAGCGCGTGCAGATGCGGCCGTAACGCCTCATATCCGGCGATCAGGGCCAGGACCGCGGAAAAACTCATTTGAAACGATACGCCAGGAACCTGCTGCGGCTCTGCCACGATCAGCACGGCAGCCGCCAGCGCCAGCCCGCGCAACGAGACGGCACGCCGCCCGCTGAGGACCGCGAGCGTGAACAGGCTGGCCATCGCGAAGCTGCGCATGATCGGCACATGCATGCCGGTCAGCAGCATGTAGGCTCCGCCCGCCGCCAGTGCGACCAGCGCAGCGATCTGCTTCGTCGGCCAATGCAGCGCCGCGTGTTCCCACACCGCAAGCAGCGCCCGGCTGGCGCCGAATGCCAGCCCCATCACGATGCCGATATGCAGCCCGGCAACCGCCAGCAGATGCGCCAAGCCCGAGGCGCGGAACGCCTCCCGGTCCGGCCCGGGAATGGCCGTCGGCACGCCGGTCAGCAGGGTGGCCGCGACGGCACCCTCGGCGCCGGAGAGCGCCGCTTCGAAACGGCTGGCGATCGTCTCGCGCAGGGCCTGGAGTAGACCGGAAAGGCCCGTTACGGGTGCATGAGCCAGAACCGCCGCCGGGCGGATCGCGAAGCCATAGCCGCCGAGGCCGGAGAAGAAGGCGTCGCGCTGCAGGTCCCATCCACCCGGATAGGCCGGTGGCGACGGCGCCTGCACCAACGCGCGGATGCGCATGGTGTCGCCGGCTTCGGGCCTGGCCGGATCGTTGGTGCGGAGGCGAACCCGTAACGACCGGGCGAGCGCCGGGCCGCCATCGAGCTGGACCGGCTGCAACGTGACCCGCATGCCCTCCGGTAGCATTTCCACGGCCTGCACCGTGCCGCTGAGTTCCATCGCCCGGTGCGGCAGGGGCACGAGCGGCGGCGCACGCGCGGTGGCGAATTGTGCTGCAGTGAAGCCGATCGCGGCGGCAGCCAGCGGGGCGGTGATCGCGCGGATGGGGAACCGGCCCAGGGCGGCCGCGAGCGTGGCGGGCAGGGCGACGGCGGCGCCGACCCAGAGCGGCGGCTCGGCGCGCAAGGAGAAATACAGCAGCACGCCAGCGCCCATGAACACCGGCAGCCAAAGGGCTAACCGCCCCTGCTGTGCGGCAAGCACGTGCTGCACCAGAGACCTCATTCTACCAGCAGCGTTGATTTCCGCCGGGTGAAGCGCCGCTCGCCGGGGAGCATAGGGTCCGCCGAGGCGACGATCGGAGCCTGGTACAGGTGGACGACGGCGTGCCACATCCCGTTCCCCAGGGAAACGGACGCACCCTAATTAACCGTTAGCGTAGCGCCGCATGCGGCCGCGCGGTCGCAGCGACGGCTGTCGGACGAGCATTCATTCGCGGGTTTTCGCGCGCAAGCGACAAGTTTTGACGCGGATAAACGCAGAAGCGCGCGGATGCACGCCGCGCGGCCGTCTGCCACAACCAAATGCGAGCGATGCCTATTGCGCACCGGCGGCGTTGGCCCGGGTCCGCTCATTAAGGATTCAACACGGGGGAAGGGCGAGGGACACGGGGGGCCACGGAGTTGTGGTTATGCGTCCTGCGGCGAACCTTACCAGCTTGATTTGTTGACTGTCTCCGGCGATTGCTGGTGCGGGACAAGCTCCGTGGCCCTTCGTGGCCCTCGCGTGTCCTCCGTGTTGAATTGAAAACGATCTGACCTTGGCATAGCGCTGCCATACCGCTGCGCTGCCGCGCCACATCGCACTAATCTCTGCGCGTGACTCCGAGGCAAAATGCCAACCAAATCAGCAGCTTTCCGGCGCCTCGGCGGAAATTCTCCGCGTGCCGCGGAGATTTTTGGAGTTAGCAATGCAGATAGTTCAGCGCGGCTCATAGGCCGCGGACCAGGTGTTCGATCTCCAGGCGTCGCTTGCCACCGGGGAATGCGAAGCCGATAACGCGATCTGCGTGCATCATCGTGCATCTTCTTACATCTGTGACATCTGCGTTTAAACTTTCTTCCTTTTGGTGCCCGGTTTCGGTTTTTGAGTAATACGAAACTGCCGCTGCTTCAAGACAATCTGAATCCCCCTGTCGGTCAGGATCATCAGATTCGCTCTGGGGGCCCCCCGCTGAGGTCATTCAGTCATAAGAGCAGTGGGATCGACCCAAACGCGCCAACGACCAGACGCGGATTCGCGCGGCAGCTCGATGAACGCTCGATTGTTGTGATCGTAGCCCAAGACCCCAACCTCAATTCCACCCTGGTTATCAAGAGCGGATGTGTGGAGCACGATCTCTTCCTTGCCATCGGCTGTTTCGATCCCGACGACCTTACTCTGACGGCCCTGGCCCATCCGCCTGGAGCTCACATTTCAAGAGTTGCATGCTCTTTTCCCTAGAACGCATGGTGAACGTCAGAACCCACCAGGAATCAACGGACCTCTCCCCGGCGGATTCCGATGACGGCGAATCGGAACTCTCAATTGAGTGTAGCGGAGAGGCGCGGACAGCCGCCAAGCGTTCAGGGGTGCTACCCGCTAACGGAGCGGTGCCCCTCTGACAGAGCGTTTATCTGGATGCTAGAGGTTCCGCCCATGACCGTCCGCACGCGCTTCGCCCCCAGCCCCACAGGCCCGCTGCATATCGGCGGTGCCCGCACGGCGCTGTTCAACTACCTTTTCAGCCGCCATCACGGCGGCGAGTTCCTGCTGCGGGTCGAAGACACCGACCGCGAGCGCAGCACCGACGAATACACCACGCTGATCCTGGACAGCCTCGACTGGCTCGAGCTTGAGCGCGATGCGCCGCCGGTGTTCCAATCGACCCGGGCGGCCCGGCATGCAGACGTAGCGCACCAGCTCCTTGCGGCCGGTCATGCGTATCGCTGCTGGAGCACGCCGGAGGAGCTTGCGCGGATGCGCGAGCAGGCGCTGGCCGAGAAGCGGAACCCGCGCTTCGACCTGTGGCGTGACCGAGATCCCGCCGAGGCGCCGCCGGGGGTCGCTCCGGTCCTCCGTCTGAAGGCACCACGCGACGGCGAGACAGTCATCGGCGATCTCGTGCAGGGCACCATCCACGTCGCCAACAGCGAGCTCGATGACATGATCATCCTGCGCAGCGACGGTACACCAATTTATAATTTCTCGGTGGTGGTGGACGATCATGACATGGGCATCACTCATGTGATCCGCGGCACCGATCATCTGACCAATACGTTCCGGCAGGTGCAGATTTCCCGTGCCATGAGTTGGGAGCTGCCGCGCTTCGCCCATGTGCCACTTATCCATGGCGCCGACGGGACGAAGCTGTCGAAGCGGCACGGCGCGCAGTCGGTCACCGAGTTTCGCGAGCTGGGCTACCTGCCTGAGGCGCTGTGCAACTACCTGCTTCGGCTGGGGTGGGGCCATGGCGACGTGGAGGTATTGGACCGCGCCGAAGCGATCAAACTGTTCGACATCGACGGGGTCGGGCGGGCGCCGGCGCGAATGGACTACGCCAGGCTTACGTACCTCAACGCACTGTACATCCGGAGGGCGGACGACGACCGGCTGACCCACGAGGTGCTCGAGCGACTGGCGCACCGCACCGACCTGTCGCTGGGTGCCAACGCCGCGGCGCGTATCCGGGCACTGGTGCCGGAACTGAAGCAGCGTGCGCGGACGCTTGTGGAGCTGGCCGACGCGGCGGCGTTCCTGGCCCGAACGGTGCCGCTGCCGATGGAGCCGAAAGCCGCGGCGTTGCTGACGCCGGAGGCGCGGATCATGCTACGCGAGCTGGCGCCGGCCTTGGCGGAGATCGATTTCTCCCCGCCCGCCTTGGACGCGGCGCTGCGTCGTTTTGCCGACGCCACGGGACGCAAGCTGGGTCAGGTGGCGCAGCCGCTGCGGGCAGCGCTGACCGGTAGCACGGCTAGTCCGGGGATCGATGCGACGCTCGCGGCGCTCGGACGCGAGGAGGCGCTGGCGCGGATCGCCGCGGCGTGCCCTGTAGAGCGATCGTAACGCATTGTTAGCATCGCAGCCCGCCGTCATATACCGTCATCGCGGCGCGCCGCACGGCATGGGCACAACACTCACGGACCAGATCGACGCCGACCTGCTCGTCTTCACCCGGGCGTAGCAGCGCAACCCCGTGTGACGCCGAGCGCGCGCCATGGACGGCGGCGCGACCGCGCCCCACATTCTCGGCGGCAGCACGGCGAGAACAGGCGATGCCAGCACCGACGACCCCATTCCGCATGACCGTCTGCGGGTTGGACGAACTGCCGGGCCACTGCGAGGCGGGGGCCACGCACGTCCTGTCGATCCTCGACCCTGAAACACCGGCGCCCGCGACACAAGGCGACTACGAACGCCTGGAGCTGCGCTTCCACGACGTGATCGAGCCGAGCCCACTCCTGCACCCGCCCCGCCCCGAGCACGTCCGCGGGATCCTCACCTTCGGGCGCCACCTGCTGACCACTCCCAGGGCAGACGCCCACCTCGTGGTGCACTGCCACGCCGGCGTCTCCCGATCCACCGCGGCAATGCTACTGATCCTGGCGCAGGCCTGGCCGTTACGGCCGGCAACGGAGCTGGCGGCCGAGTTGCTTCGTATCCGGGCCAAGGCGTGGCCCAACCTCCGGATTGTCGAATTCGGCGACGAGATGCTCGGCCGCGGCGGCACGCTGATCGAGGCAGCCACGGCGATCTATCGTCACCAACTCGAGCTACGGCAGTACCTTGCGGAAGTCATGATCGGCAATGGCCGCGGCCGCGAAATCGTCACCGCCCACGGCGCCGCACCGGCAGGCTCGCCGTACTCCCGAGGCTGAGCGGGCGGCCGCCCTCACACCGTCTTCAGGAACTCCGAGAGCTTGCTGGCTGCGGTCAGCTTGTCGGTCTTGTCCAACGCCGCGAGCTCGGCCGCCAGCCGATCCATCGCCGCCTCGTAGATCTGGCGCTCACTGAAGCTCTGATCCGGTTGGCCGGCATTGCGGTGGAGATCGCGCACCACTTCGGCTATCGCCAGCGGGTCCCCCGAGTTGATCTTCGCCTCGTATTCCTGCGCCCGGCGCGACCACATGGTGCGTTTGATCCGCGCCCGACCCTTCAGCACGTTCAGCGCTTCGTCAAACAGCTTGCGGGTGGCCAGTTTGCGAAGACCTGCACTGCGCGCCTTGCTTACCGGAACGCGCAGCGTCATCCGGTTCTCTTCGAACGTGATGTGGATCAGCTCGAGCTTGTGCCCGGCGATCTCCTCGACCGCGATTCGCTCGACCTTACCAACACCGTGCGTCGGATAGACGACGTGGTCACCCTCGGCGAACACTTCAGGCTTGGCGGGTGGGCGCGGCGGCGGAGCGGAACGGTTCATTGGCACCGCCGGTCGAGGCGGTGCCGGTGCCTGGGCCTGTATCTCGGCCACGGCCATGGCGGGCTCTGCCGTGACGGTGTCCGGCTCCGGCAAGGGCGCGTCGGGCGTATCCGGCTGTACCGCCGGCTCTGGCTCCGATGCCGCGATGGGTGGCTTTGCGACCGGCTCCGCCGGACTTGGCGTGACCGGCTCCGCTGCTGTCGGTTTGGTGGACGGCGCGGGCTTGGGCGACGCGGATTTGGTCGCGGGTGCCGACTTCGGTTGCGGCTCGCCCGGCGTCGCCGCCGCTACCGGTTCAACCGGCTTGGCCTCGGCCTGTTTGCCCTTGGTTTCCGCAGCCGGCATCACGACCCGTGGGGTCGCAGGCCTCGCAGGAGTCTTGGCCCCGATATTGGACTGTGCCGCCCCCGGCACCGGCGCGTCCTGCCGACGTGTCGGGCTCACGGTCGCCACCGGCTTAGCCTTGGCGGGTCGCGCCGTCCGGACGGACGTGGATTTCTTGGGTGCCGCCGGGATCGATTTGGCAGCCGCCCTGGGCGGAGTTTTGGCTGTCGCGCGCGGACGTTGGCCCGCCGCCGCGCTCCCGGCACCAGCCTTCATGTCAAACACCCCTATCTTTATCCCCTCCGACGCATGGCGACGGCTGGCGCGTTCACGCCCCGCTCGACGGTTCGGCTCCCACGGAAAAGCAACGACGGCCGCACACCTGCCAAGCCCGCGAGGCCTCGCGCCGCTGCCATCGCCTCCGGAGCGTCATATAGCACAAACCCACGCCATCGTCATGGGGGACGGCGACAGAAACCTTCCCCGACCAGCCGCTTCGAAAGGAACAGTCAACCCCGGGTTGTTCAGGGCTTGCCCGGCTCGGGGTCGAATTCCCCCGCTTTGTTCGGTCTTGTCCTTCCACTCGTCCGCATCCGCCGGCGGCGTGCCCTTGCGGGTGATATTGGGCCAGGTGCCGGCATAGGTGCGGTTCTGCTCGACCCAGGCGGCGGCTTTGTCGTCGCTGTCCGGCACGATTGCCTCGACCGGGCATTCCGGCTCGCAGACGCCGCAGTCGATGCATTCGTCCGGGTGGATCACCAGCATGTTCGCTCCGACATAGAAGCAATCGACCGGACACACCTCGACGCAGTCCATGTATTTGCAGCGAATGCAGCTTTCGGTGACCACGTAGGTCATGCAGGCCCCCAAGGGACGGCTACGGTGACAGCAACGTTGACGGCAAGGGTGACAACAACAACGGCGGCGATATGCCGATGATCATGCCGCCGCGCAAGGTCGGCTGGCGAACCCGCACACCGCGGCAGGCGCGTTGCGGTTCACCCGCCAGCGTCAGTCGACGATTTCATCGTAGAGCAGCCGCGCTTCCGCCGCCGGACCGCGCCGCCGCGCGAGCGCGAGCACGCGGACGACCCGCACCGCGCCGTGCACCGGCACGGTCAACACGTCGCCCACCCGTAGCCGCGCATGCGGCTTCTCAGTCGGCTGGCGGTTGATGCGGATCGACCCCTCGCCGACCAGCCGCGCGCAGTCGCTGCGCGCCCGCATGAACCGCGCGCACCACAGCCATTTGTCCAGCCGCTGCCAGTCGCGATCTTCCGTCGACCGTCAGTACATCCGGAGTGGTCAGCGGCTTGAGTGCAGCCAGCGCGGCAAATGGCCGCCCGCAGTGCCTGCGGCCGGTTCCGGCACTGTTGCCTGGAGCGGCGGATGGCGGCGCAGCGGCGCGACCATCGGCGGGGCCGGCGGCCCGTGCTGTCCGGCCGGCAGGCCCCCGCCAGGGACGACGCGGAAGCCGAGCCGGCGCAGCACCACCGGCACCAACTCCGGGCGGATCGACAGCCGGTTGGCAAGGCCGGCCGGCAGCGCGGCTGAGCGCCGGCGAGTCGCCCAGGCCAGCTCGGCCGCGACCCGCTCGGCGATGTCGAGGCGCAGCAACACCGGCCCGACATCCACCCATCCGAGCGACGGCGGCGAAGCCGGCGGGCCAGTCCGGCGGCGGCGCCAACGCCACCGCGCCGGGCGGCGGCAAGGCCGCCGCGACGGCGATGCCGTGCTGAAGCGCCCACAGCCGCGCCCGCATGGCGCCGGCGCGCGGCTTGAGCAGCGCCGGCAGGAACAGCGCGAAGCGGCCCGCCTTGACCCCAAGCGCCTTGAGGCGGATGCGCAGCGCCGGGTCGAGATTGTCCCCGGCAGACCCGGGAATAACGCCCAGCGCCTCGGTCAGTCGGTGCAGCGGGCCGCGCAGCGTGCAGTCCTCGGCGGCCTTCGCCGCAGCGAGAAACAACGGGCGCCAGATCGGCCGCGATCTGCCCGTCCAGGAAGCGCTGCAGCCGAGCGCGCAGCCGCTCGCGCTGCGCGCCGTCGAGGAACTCGCTGTCCAGCATCTCCACGCGCGGCTGCAGCACTGCGGCGCCTGGGCGCAGGCGGGCGATCGTCGTGGCCCTCCCAGCTCAGCCGATGCGCGTTCGTCAGCGCAGAACGCCGAGTCCTCGGCCGCCTCGGCGGCGGCGACGCGCCGCGGCATCTCTTCGCGCAGCGCCCGGCGGGCGGCGCGCAACACGAGCTTCCGCCCCTCGCCTTCGGTTCCTGGATCGGGGAGGAACGCGAAGCCGGCGATATGGCCGACCGGGTGGCCCTCGACCACCACCTCGCCGCGGCGGGTCACGGCGGACAGCAGTTCCTGCCCCTCGGCCGCCTCCAGCCGGCGCATCAGATGCGCGGCGCGGCGATCGACGAAGCGGCTCATCAGCCGTTCGTGCAGCGCGTCCGACAGCAGGTCCTCCACCTCGCGGGCGCGGCCCTGCCAGTGCAGCGCGTCCCTCACCCAATCGGACCGGGCGGCGATGTAGGACCAGACCCGTATCCCGGCCAGTCGCTGCATCAGCGTGTCGATATCGCCGTCCGCCCGGGCCAGCGCGGCGATCTGGCCGGCCAGCCAGTCGGTCGGCAGCCGCGCCGTCGCCGGCGACATGGCCGAAAACCCGGCCGCAGAGCCGGGTATGGGTCTCGTCGGCGAGCTTGCGGAAATCGGGGATCTGGCACGCTTCCCACAGCTTGCGGACCATGCCGCCGCCCCTGCGCCAGCCGGCGGATATCCTGCTCGCGGGCCAGCGCGGCCAGCGTCTCCAGGTCGGAGGCGTCGTTGCCTCGTACCAGGCCCGGGCCGGGCGGCGGCGCCGTCAGGCTGGCCAGCAGCGAATCGAGGATGGCGAAAATCGAGGGCGCTGTTGCGCCAGACGAGGCAATCGAGCGGCTCGAAACTGTGCGCCTCCACCTGCGCGACGACCTCGTCGGGCAGCGGCGGGCAGGAGGCGGTGGTGCCGAACGTGCCGTCGCGCATGCCACGCCCGGCGCGTCCGGCGATCTGCGCCAGTTCGGCCGGGGTCAGCCGGCGCAGCCGGTGACCGTCGTGCTTGGAGGTACCGGCGAAGGCGACGTGATCGACGTCCATGTTGAGGCCCATGCCGATCGCATCGGTGGCGACCAGGAAATCGACCTCCTTGTCCTGGTAGAGCGCCACCTGCGCGTTGCGCGTGCGCGGGCTGAAGTCGGCCCATGACCACCGCGCAACCGCCGCGGCGCCGGCGGATCAGCTCGGCGATGGCATAGACCTCAGCGGCGCTGAACGCGACCACGGCGCTGCGCGGCGGCAGCTTCGACAGCTTGATCGGCCCGGCATAGCCGAGCTGGGACATGCGCGGGCGGGTCTCGATCTCGACCTCCGGCACCAGGCGGGCCAGCAGCGGGCGGATCGTCTCGGCGCCGAGAAACATGGTCTCCACCAGCCCGCGCGCATGCAGCAGTCGGTCGGTGAAGACATGGCCGCGGTCGGGGTCGGCGCAGAGCTGGATCTCGTCCACCGCGACGTATTCGACATCGCGGTCGAGCGGCATCGCCTCCACGGTGCAGGAGAACCAGCGCGCCTCTGGGGGGACGATCTTCTCCTCGCCGGTGATCAGGGCGACGTGGCGGGCGCCCTTGCGGGCCACCATGCGATCGTAGTTCTCGCGCGCCAGCAGGCGGAGCGGGAAACCGATGATCCCGGAGGAGTGCGCCAGCAGCCGCTCGATCGCGAGATGCGTCTTGCCGGTGTTAGTGGGGCCGAGAACGGCCCGAATCCGCAAGTCGAAGCCGGACATGCGGGGATGTTTGGGAGTTGCGCGGCGGAACGCAAGGCCCACGTTCACTTCTCCTGCAGAGCGGGCTACCGCGGTAGTACATCCGCGGAACGACTCAGCAGCGCCTTGCAAAGGTGGGTCCATGGTTCACACGGGGGCCTCGGAGGACCGCACCGAGGGCCACCGAGGGTTGTATCGATGACCCGCAACCGGATGGCGCGCTTCGCCAGGCCGCCGTCCAGCAACATGGGGATTTCCGTGGCGCTCCATGTGAACCCTTCCACCAGCCAGCAATCGTTCCACGGATGCGCGACCGCTGTAGCCTCGCGGGAGGGTTATCTCCCGCTGTCTCCATTGAAACCGCGGCGCTCGTCGCGCATATCGCCGCCCGCGAGTGGGAGGGCGGAGATGGCGGATCCGACGGTCGAAGCACAGCAGGCGGAAACCCACGCTTTTGGGGCGGAGGTCGGGCGGCTGCTCGATCTGGTGGTGCACTCGCTCTATTCCGAGCGTGAGATCTTCCTGCGCGAGCTGGTCGCCAACGCGGCCGACGCGATGGACCGGCGGCGGTTCGAATCACTCACCGATGCGGCCTTGTCGCCGCCGCCCGATGCGAAGATTCGCATCGTCCCGGACAAGAGCGGACGGACCCTGCTGATCGCGGATGACGGGATCGGCATGAGCCGACAGGAGCTGATCGACAATCTCGGCACTATCGCCCGGTCCGGCACGAGCGCCTTCGCCAAGGCGCTGGCGACGGCCAAGCCGGAGGAGCGACCGAGCCTGATCGGCCAGTTCGGCGTGGGATTCTACTCGTCATTCATGGTCGCCGACCGGGTCGAGGTGACCTCGCGGAAGGCAGGCTCGGAGGAGGCGTTCACCTGGTCCTCGGAGGGCGGTGAATTGTTCGCCGTCGGGCCGGCCACGCGCGAGCCAGCGGGCACCGACGTGCTGCTGCACGTGAAGGCGGATGCGACGGACTTCCTGGAGCCGATGCGGCTGGAAGCGATCGTGCGCAAATGGGCCGACCACATCACCCTGCCGATCACCATCGCCCGCGACGGCAAGGACCAACCGGCGAACGAGGGCACGGCGCTGTGGCGCAAGCCGAGATCGGAGGTAACAGAACAGTCGTACAACGAATTCTACCGGCATCTCGGCCATATCTTCGACACCCCTTGGGCGACGTTGCACTGGCGGGCCGAAGGTACGCTGGATTTCTGGGCTTTGCTGTTCATCCCTGGCACGCGGCCGTTCGACATCCTGGAGAACGATCGCGAGTCACACGTCCGACTGTATGTCCGGCGCATGTTCATCACCGACAAAGCGGAGCTGCTGCCCCCCTGGCTGCGCTTCGTGCAGGGCGTGGTTGATACCGAGGACCTGCCGCTGAATGTCTCGCGCGAGGCGCTGCAGACCACACCGGTCCTTGGACGTATCCGCAAGGCACTGGTCGGGCGGGTGTTGGCGGAGCTGAAGACCAAGACGAAGGAGACGGAAGACTACAGCAAGTTCTGGGAGAATTTCGGCCCGGTTCTGAAAGAGGGAATCTGGGAGGATACCGAGCACCGGTCAGAGATCGCGCCCCTTCTGCGGTTCCGCTCGTCGAAAGTGGACGGGTGGACGTCGCTGCCCGATTACGTGAACCGCATTCAGCCGGGGCAGGACGAGATTTATTACCTGCTCGGCGACGATACTGAGGCGCTGTGCGGGTCGCCGCAGTTGGAGGGATTCCGAGCGCAGGGGAAAGAGGTGCTGCTGCTAGCAGATCCGATCGACGCCTTCTGGCCCGATCGGCTGAGCACTTTCGAGGACAAGCGGCTGGTCAGCGTGACCCAGGCTTCCGCCGATACCGGCAAAGACGCGGAGCTGCCGGACATCTCGGTGCTGACAACGGCGCTGAAAGGAGCGCTCGGCGATGAGGTTTCCGAGGTGCGGGCGACGGCGCGACTGACGGATAGCGCGGTGGTGCTGTCGGCGGGCGGCAAGGGGCCGGATTTGCAGTTGCAGCGCCTGATGCGCCGGGCCGGGCGCGGCGGGTTGCAAGCGCCGCCGGTGCTGGAAGTGAATCCGCGCCACGCGGTGATTGAGGCGCTGGGCAAGCGAGTCGATGACAAGGCCCTGATCGAGCAGGCGGCGGCGACGCTGCTCGATCTGGCGCGCGTGCAGGAGGGCGAGCTGCCGAAGGACCTGGCTGGATTCGCCCGGCGTGTGACCGCGCTGATGGCGACAGGACTGGGATAGGACGGCGGACTGTGGTCCGTCTATTGTCCCGGTGATCCACGTCTTGGTGCCACGACATTTATTTACGCATTGACGAACAGCGCCGCCCCCGACCGGCGATCCCGAGGTGATCCCTGAGCTGAAAGAGGTAGCCAAGGCAGGCGCCGCGCCGGCCACTGCTGAAAGTGTTCCCCCCGGCGCTGCTCGGCCGCTCGGACGACTGATCGTGATCCCCTATTATCCGCTGAGCTATGCGGTGATGGCCGACATCATCCCCGGAGAGATTCTAATCGAAGCTAAGGAATCAGTGTTCTCTGCACTTTCAACAAAGTATTCGCATTAGCTTCCATCGGGCGTACCGTTCCCTTGCGCGCGTTGAACACTACTGATGTCCGATAATCCTGTATATAAGTTTTCGGCGTAAATTCAGGGTCCTTGGTGAAGACCTCGCGAGTCCAGAGTTCCGGAGGAATTTCGGCTCAGGAGGCTAGGCGGAAGGCCTCCATTTTATTGGTGTCCTGTCGTTCGATGACGAATTTCGCGAAGGTGTTGCTCGGGGTGGCATTCAAGAGAAATTCCGGCAGGCTCTGGCGCAGGGCATTGGCCACGACCAGCTCCGAGGGCGGGATGCCGGGCCGAATGGTTCGCAGCCAGGAGCCGAAGGAATTCCAGACGAGCTGAGGGAAGGCGACGGCCAGATACTGAAGTAGTCCCTGGCAGACGACACCCGCCTGGATGAAGACGTGGTAGGCGTGGAGCTTGCGTTTGACGGCGTTGCGGTATTCCGGCGACTCACGATGGAGATGTTGATTGCCACTGCGGCGGCGGAGCGGCTTCATGTCGGACATCCAGAAATGGTAGGTAAACGAACCGATCAGCCGCACCGCCTGCTTGAACGTGTGCTCGATCTTGAAGCGCAGACCGTACAGGCGAATGATCTCGATAGCCTCCAAAGAGGTGTCGGTGCACATCAGGAGGCACGAGCCTCTTACTGGATGAATCACCGCCACGAAGCGCACGAGTTGACCGGCCGGGCGCCATAGCAGGTCGCGGACCCGATACTGGATGATCACCTGGTGCTCGCCGTAGACGGGACTTTCGGCCTGTTGGAAGCCCTTGGGGTCCTCCAGCAGGGATTTGAGCTTGACCTTCCTGCCATAGACCCTGGGCCGACCTCTCTTCCGCGGGCCGCACTGCTGGTGAGCAGTGTAGGCGACGGCGTTGGACTTCACCCGCGTGACCAGGTGGTTGTTCTCCTCGAGCAGGCCGGTGACGATCTTGCGCGCGGCATAGTAGGCGTCGGCGACGAAGTAGAAGGGTTCTGGGATGGCGACGATCCCGAGGAGCGCAAGCATCTTGTCGAGCAGGGTGCGGCGATCGCGATTGGACCACACCAACCCTTCGTGGATTCGTATGGCGAGCGGCACGGCGAAGACGCTGGCTGCGGCCTGAACGAGCACGCTCACAGCCTGGAGGGAATGTCCCATGATGAATTCGGGCTTGGTGTTCGACTCGGACTGCTGATGCAGGAGTTTGACCGCCGGCATCTTGCGCCCGCGCTTGGGGATCTTGATGCCGTCGCCGACCACGACACACCTTCCCTTGATGCGCAGCGGCTGCGGGAATAGCCGGAGCACCACCTGGGTCCACAGCGCCGCGAGCCGATCGAGCTTCACGGCGGGGCTGTGAAAGTGATCGACGAGCTTGTTGTAGAAGCGAGCCTCGAGCTTCAGCGCCCGCACGAGGCTGGTTACGCCCAGCAGTTCCGTCCGCACCGTGAAGCCTGCCACGGCGGTGGCGAACCACAGGAAGGTGCGCAGACGCGAGAACGCCGGACGCAGCAGCCAAATCGCGTTCCACCAGGGCATCCACAGCGGCATCGGACCCTCTCGATTTTGTTGCCAGCATAGTATAGCACTGGTATGCTAAACCTATGACAAACAAACGCCTGGCAGTGATCAGAAAGCGCGTTGGAAGCATCAAGGCGCAGCTGGCCGGCATTGAAGACATGCGGCCCGGATCGCTCACCCGCCAGTACAAGGATCCAGAGAACCGGAGGGGACCCTACTACCAGCTCAGCTACACGCGGCAGATGAGGAGCCGGACCGAATATGTTCCGCGCGACTATCTGCCCGAGGTGCGGCGTGAGATCCGCAACTATAAGCGCTTCAAGGCGCTCACCGCCCAGTGGATCGCCTTGAGCATCGAGCAGAGCCGCTTGATGATGAAGCGAGCCTTGCGACGGCAATGACCCGCGGTGCTATCCTCATCCGATGGGCAAGCGACGCGCAAAACACCCCTTCGAGAACAACCCGTTCACTGACGCCTTCCTCGAATGGATGGGCTCGTCCGAGGGGGAACGCTCGGTCTACGCGCTCGATCTGGTCTTCGCCGCACTGGATAATGCCGACGTTGACCCCAAACGGCGCAAGATCGTCTGGGACGACGGGAAACGGCTGTCGATCGAGCAGTCGGCAGAATGCATCCATGCCGAGCATCCGGACGTGCCGCGCGACTTGATCGAAACTCACGTGCTCGGGTGGCTCGAGGGCTTTGCGCCGGAATCCTACTCCGAACGCCAGCTCGAGGAGCTCGACCGGCTCACTGAGCAGTGGCTTGACGACTACGAGCGAAAGTCACAGGCCGCCAGGAAGTAACCCAGAACTCGGCACTCTCGAGTGAAGACCATGACGCAATCATTAAAAAAATGGACCCTCTGGTCGGTAATAAAACTCTCGATCAGACGGACTGGGCGCAGCATCCGGCGTCCCCACAATTCCAGTGCAACTCCGGCATCCGGGTAGAACCGCCAATGGTCGAGTGGGTAGCAATGGTACGTACCCGACGACGGTGCATTGACGTAAAGGAAGCCATTCGGGGACAATACCCGCAAGCCCTCCAAAAAGGTGAGCCAAAACATCGGATCGTGTTCCCAGCAGCTAGTGCTGATCACCGCGTCGAAATGTCCGTCCGGAAACGGATAGGCGTATGGATCTCTGAGCACGAGATCGACGCCTTTACCGGCCACCATATCCACCCCGATATATGTCGCTCCGGGCGGGGCGACGGAACGAAGTGAGCCGCCACCCACGTCTATGGCGCCGACGTCAAGGATACGATCGAAGCCCTCTCGCCAGTAGCATTCGAAGAACAGTCGGCCGGCATCGAGAGCGGTCTGGTGCATTAGTCCCTCCATGGTGGTCACTGATCGCAATACGATATAAGATCGAGCCTTCGAGAACCAGAGCTTCCAGGAGTCCAACTGAACCCTAACCGCACGATTGTCGACTGGAATTTTCGGTCCCGGGCCCGCTACGTGTCCAACGGAGCACTTTTAGCCTAAGCCGGCGGAGCCGGAAGCAACGTTCTCTGCACTTTCAACAAAGTAGTCGCATTGGCTTCCATCGGGCGTACCGTTCCCTTGCGCGCGTTGAACACTACTGATGTCCGATAATCCTGTATATAAGTTTTCGGCGTAAATTCAGGGTCCTTGGTGAAGACCATGACGCAATCGTTAAAAGAATGGACCCTCTGGTTGGTAATAAAACTCTCGATCAGACGGACTGGGTGCAGCATCCGCCGTCCCCACAATTCCAGTGCAACTCCAGCGTCCGGGTAGAACCGCCAATGGTCGAGTGGGTAGCAATGGTACGTACCCGACGACGGTGCATTGACGTAAAGGAAGCCGCTCGGGGACAATACCCGCAAGCCCTCCAAAAAGGTGAGCCAAAACATCGGATCGTGTTCTCAGCAGCTGGTGCTGATCACCCCGTCGAAATGTCCGTCCGGAAACGGATAGGCGTATGGATCCGCGAGCACGAGATCGACACCTTTGCCGGCCACCATATCCACCCCGATATATGTCGCTCCGGGCGGGGCGACGCTCCGAAGTGAGCCGCCACCCACATCTATGCCACCGACGTCAAGGATACGATCGAAGCCCTCTCGCCAGTAGCATTCGAAGAACAGTCGGCCGGCATCGAGAGCGGTCTGGTGCATTAGTCCCTCCATGGTGGTCACTGATCGCAATACGATATAAGATCAAACCTTCGAGAGCCAGAGCTTCCAGGGGGTCCAACTGAGCCCTAACCGCACGATCGTCGACTGGAATTTTCGGTCCCGGGCCCGCAGCGTGCTCAACAGAGCACTTTTAGCCTAAGCTGGCGGAGCCGGAATCAAAAAAAGCAAGACACCCCCATCGGCTGCGTGGGCAATTTTTGGATGATCGGCCGATTTACCCGTTTTGTTCCCGCGACCAGCGAGTGCGAAGGGGACGAACCATTCCCCATCCGGGAAGACTGCTTGTTCATTGCATATTACCGATTTGTAAACTAACCCGCGATAACGCCTTGCAGGCGAGCCGGCAGATACTCAAGCCGTGCAGCTCCATGCGCAGCCGGGCCGCTCCGGCCATGTCTCCCCTTCGAATACCCGGGCAGGCTAAGACAAGGTGAATTGCTTCTCAGCCCGAACGCTCTGCCCCAAGGAGTCTCACTGAGAACCTGGCGCCAATTCTTCACCACGGGCTGCGATCATTCTGTAGGCCGCGCGGTAGACGTTCTGCTGTCGAACCAGCGGATACGCAAGCCGAGCGGCTTCACATGCGCGACCTGGCGCCTCGGGCGACGCAGCCCATAGAATATCCGGGTACGCCAAGACGAGGCGAATTGTTTCTCGGACCGAGCGCTCTGCCCCACGTCGCCGCCGGCCCTCCGAGAGGACGAAAGCGCCATTGCATCGCACCCCATGATTTGCGATTGTCTTCGCACGACGCCAACCTCCCGCGTTTTACGAACCAGGCAGGAAGCATTGATGCAATCGAATAAAGAGGCCCTCCACTACACCGAGGCGCTGGACAGGCTCCACAAGTTACTCGCACCAAAGACGTATCTGGAAATCGGAACGTTGTCCGGGACCACACTGCGACTGGCGCGCTGTGCATCGATCGCAATCGATCCCAGCTTCTCCCTTCTCGACAAGGAAGTGCTTCCCGGCAAGCCGTCTTGCCTTTTCTTCCAGATGAAGAGCGACGACTTCTTTGCCCGCTACAGCCCCTCCGTGCTGTTTGGGCGCCCCGTGGATATCGCCTTCCTCGACGGCATGCATTATGCCGAGTTCCTGCTGCGGGACTTCATCAACGTGGAACGCCATGTCGGGCGCAACTCTCTCGTGATTCTGCACGACTGCATCCCCGGGTCTGTTGAGATGACGACACGGCACATCGAGCAAGGGGTCGCCTGGTCAGGCGATGTCTGGAAAATCGTGCCGATGCTGAAGAAATACCGGCCAGATCTTCGGATTTACGCGCTGGAGGCGCCGCCGACAGGGCTCATCATCTGCACCAATCTCAATCCCGATTCCCGAATCCTGGAAGACAGATATTTCGCCATATTGGAGGAGTTTGCCACACTGGATCTTGGCAAAATAGGAATTTCAGGGCTACGGCAGCTTATTGGCGCGGTTGGGACTGACGTGATCGCAAGCCACGAATTGATCACGCGGCACTTCTGGCTCTAGCCGGCAGGACGCCAGCCAGTGCGCTTCGATCCTTTGCCCAGATGACGGCGGCGGCGGCGTGCCTGCAGCCGCCGGCGGAAATCGAGGGCGTCGGCCGTCATCTCGGTTCTGGGATCGGGCCCTGCAGGTATGATATATGCGCCTCGAGGCGTGAAGGTCCTCACGCTCGCCCCGGTCCGATGGATTCTTCTTTGCCATGATGCAGAATCGAAACGCCGTGCTGGCAGAAATCCGTGGCCTTAAGTCGCCTGCCGATACGCGCCCTGTCGCCACCTCGCGGTTCCATGTGAAAGTCGGAGATATCGAGCGCGGTCTGCGCGGATTGCGCTTGCTGCCCGATCGATCCGGCAGGCGGCGGCACGGATCAGTTCGCGATGCAGTCGGATCCTGGTAATGGACGAGCGGGCGGGGATCTCCAGGCGAGTACCTGGCAAGCAGGATTTTGGCCGGAGGCATTATGGCGGCTGCAGATGTTCCGTCTTCGAATTCGCGGACAGCCCCTCGGAGGGGCAGGGCGTGTGCTGGCTTTGCCCACCGTGATGCAACCCGGTGGTCTCACCAGCGTCGATGTGAGCGAGCTCGCCTCGGCGCCCTACACGATCGCCCTCGTCGATGGCTACTGGACCCCCGGCGACGGGGGTGGCGGCGTATTACAGTGGACGCCGGAAAGCACGGCGCAGTCGGACCAATTCCTTGTCTTCGCCCCCTCCAGGCGCGGCACTGGACCTACCACGGGACGCTGGCTGCGCATCGTCGATCCGTCGCAGCTCACGTTCGAAATGGCGGGCGCCAAAGGCGACGGGAAGACCAACGATTTCCCGGCCTGCCAGCAATTGCTTGTGCGCGCGGCGCAGCGATTCCACGCCTGCCGTGTTCGCCTGCAGGCGGGCCGGGCCTATCTGATCGACCACAATAACGGGGGCGTGCAGAGCTTCAACGTCCGGCTCTCTCATCCGAATGCGGGAGCGTTGGTGATCCCGCCGCACTGCGTGGTGGACGGGCCGGGCGGAGCGTTGGGCATAACAGCGCGCGGCCTGCCCGAGCTGCAGAATGCCGCGCGTATCGTCCTGCACCCGCAGATGACCGTTTTTCTGTATTATTTCGCCGAGCTGGCCGACCTGCAGATCGTCCGCAAGACCATGGGGGGGCCGGTCGATAATTTCGCGCCCGGCGGACCGGCCAACCTCGAGCAGATGCAGGCCCAGATCGACTTGTGGTTCTCGGAGGATGGGAAAAACCCCGCAGTGAACGGGGGCGTACGCTCGATCGCCATCACCAACGGCGGCCCGGACACGAAGGTTCGTCGTGTGCTGGTGATGGGCTTCAATACCGCCTACCGCTCGGACGGATTCGGCAGGCCCGTGGTAAGCGAGCTCTATTTCGATACCGCTGGGACGGGCGTCGAGATCACGCGGTCGGCTGACGATGCGCGGGTCGAGGGTTGCTACTCCAACGCGTTCTGGTCGAGCAGCATCGCGCCGGAAAAGAACGCCAGGGGCGACCACGCCGCCCGTCCCGGGACCGGGTTCGACTTCCACGATAAGTGCGACGGCCTGCGCTGCATCGATTGTAGCGCGATCGGCTGGGCCGTCGGCTTCCGCCTTGCCAATGTGTGGGCCGTGACGGTCGTCAACCCAAACGCCGAGCCGGCCGGGCAGCCCGCCGGTCGGGTGACGCACGGCATACTGACGGAGGACAGCGTCTCTCACACGACGATCATTAATCCGCTGGTCGACGGATACACGTTCAAGATCGATTTTCAGCACAGGCCATTCTCAAAGACGACACTCACCGGGCCCGGCGGGCGCCCCGGCCTTGGTCAATATCCGACTGCTTCGGTCACCCTGATCGGCGGCTCAATCCAAGGCAACGCGCGGGAGGCTCCGGGCAATCGCGCCATCCGCTTGGGACCCTACAGCTCGGGCATGGTGACTGGCGTAAATTTGGCGGGTTTTTCCCTAGGCTCGGCAATCCTGGCGCAGACAGAGGTCGGAATCTGGAAATTCATTGGCCTAAATCCCAGCGGTGGAGTGCGTCAGCCGATGTTCGAGTTCGCGACGCCGACCGACAGCCGTAACATCCTGCGCTTCGGGTGCGACCCGATCGACGGCAGCGCACCGGCGCAATGGACGATGTCGGGCGCGGTGGTGCTAAGCGATCTGCCGAGATCCCCCGCGGGGCTGCCTCCCGGCGCTCTCTGGCGCCAGGGCGACACACTGCGCATCGTATAGTCGGGAGGATGTGCAGCAGGTTGTCGATTTTGCGCCGCGCGTCGGCGGCCTCACGACACGGACCACGATTCACCTTGTGCCACACGTCACCGGCGCCTTCCTCTGGCCGTACACCGGGTTGCCGCAGTGCGCCGGGTGGATCGGTTGCAGGAGCTCGTGCTGGACAAGCAACGCTCGTGCGACCATCTGTCCTGGGCCGAACAATTCGATGCGACAGTGCCAGTCTTCGAGGCGGCCATCCGTTCGTCTCGCGCTCCGCCGCCGCGCATTTCGTCCTAAGCGATCTGCTTGCCCGCAAAGGGCGGTTCACGGAAGCGGTCGAACCAGCGCGGCGGGCCGTCCTGATCGAACCGGAGAATGGGCCTATTGGAAGCGCCTTGACTACATGATTGCGAAAGCAACGAATCAAAGGACGTAGACGTCTACTTGATGTTGGTTGATCAGGCGGCCTCTAGCGACAGCTTGCCTCAATCAGGCAGCCGAAATCGAGTCCGCTGGATGCGGCCGAAGACCTGATCCGGGTTGGGCAGCGACCCGCCACCCGTGGTCTGCGCGAAGAACTCGATCTCGATGGGATAGGCTGCCGAGAAATCGTGCAGCGCGATCATCTCGTCGAAAATGAAGTCGTCCATGATGAAATAATATCGCGGCAGATAGTGCCACAGCGTGGTCAACAGGAACAGGGTCGAAGAGTAAAGGTCGGCATCGAAATGGACCAGCACCGGGCTGCGCCAGTCCGATCGCGCCGCAAGGTAGCCGGCGACGGTATCCTGAAACCACCCCTTGACGAACTGAACCCTTGCGTCGCCGATGGCAGGCGGCACACCGCCAGAAGAAAATGCGCCACGGTCATGCATGAGCCACGGCTCCGGCAGGCCGACAAAGCTGTCGAAGCCGACGAATCGTGCATCTGGATTGCGGAAGAGGCTTATAAACGCGCGCATCGTATGGCCATGGCCGACGCCGAATTCCAACAGGTCGATCGGGCTATCCGCGCCGAGCCGCGCGGCCGCGCAGTCGTAGAGTTCGGCGTGGCGGCGCACGGTCTCTGGCGCGCGGCGCGGCAGATAGAGCTCCCTGAGCGCCAGCCCCCAGCGATAGTCCCGGAGCTGCTGGCGTAACTCGTCATCGGCCATTTTCGATCCTAGCTTGCCGGAAGCGGGGCGACCGCCACCGTCTCGCGCGCCAGTCGGTGGGCGTTGACGCACACCGCGAGCCAGCACTCCAGCGACAGGTCGTGCGCGTTCTCGGGCGGGGCGAAACGATCGATCCACCCCCTGAGCAGGCCAGGCATCAGGCGCTCGACCGTGCCGGGCGGATGCGCCGCGTCGGCCGGCGTCACGAACAGCAGCGTGTTCGGCGCGAACCGGTTCAGCACCTCGTGCAGCGGCAGCACCTCCTGTTCGCTCATCGGCTCGTTACGCTTGCAGACAAAGATCTTCTCGCCGTCGCGCAGATCCTCCAGGAATTTCCGCCGCAACAGCCTCAGACGCGCGATCTGCTTGCCCATCAGCTCCGCCGCATCCACCTCGCCCTCGTACTGGAAGGTGTGGAAGGTCAGTGCATACCGCGTCTCGTACAGTACGTATTCCCGGCGCTCGCCCTCCGACAAGGTAAGCTCCAGGTTCTCACGTGCGCCTAGCTCGTCGAACTCCGCCACCAGGCCACGGAGCAATGGTCCCAACTCGATGTTGGAGAATCGCAGCAACCCGAGCGGCTCCGCGCCGCAGCGTCGCTGCACCAGCCCGAACTCGCAGTTGTCGCCGAGACTCTCGAAGCCAAGCATGAACTGCAATGCGGGGATGCCGACCAGCGCACCGATCTCGGCGGCGGCCACCGCTGCGCCGCCCTGCAGGCGGCGCAGCGACATGTCGCCGGACACGCGGTAAAGCCCGAGCCGCCGCACCGAAAGCGCGAGACGACGGTCGTCGCGGTTGTCGGTCAGATCCCCCGGACGGGCGGCGTCGGGATGCAGGAAGCTGAGGCGCACGGGCCCCTGGCCGACCAGCAGATCGGCGGGGATCCGATAGCCGAGCGTGCTAAATCCGGGCACCGTGGAGCGCCCGATGACGGTCCCACGCACCGCGACCGCCAGGCGCTGCACCGGCAACGCCGGCGGATGCACGAACGGCGACAGTTCCAGTTCCAGCAAGTAGTTGCCGGGCCCGGGACATTCGAGCCATAGCTCGCTCCACTCACCGACCATCCACCGGAAGCCGTCCTCGTCCCCTGACCAACCGAAGCCGAGATAGTTGGCATCGCCGCTATTCCGACCGAAGGCGAGGTTCAGAACCAGCTCGCTCGACAAGACGCCGCTCCTTGCTGCGTGGCGAGAGATAGCGCAGCCGAAGCCGCAGGCTCAACCTTTTGCCGGGCGGAGCTGGCTGCCGGTGAGCCAGCTTGTACCCAGCCCGGCGAGGCGTTGCTGCACCGTCTCGAACAGCTTGGCGTCTTCGGCGGAAATCTCGTTGAGGTAGTCCAGCTCCTCGCGGTCCAGCGCGGTCTGGCTGATGAATTTGCGGGATTCATTGAGGCGCGTTGTGCTCTCGATCCCCCAGGTCTCCTGCAGCCATCTGTTGTAGCGGGTGGTCTCCGTCACCTCCGCCCCGCTCGCCGCCAGCCGCTCCAGCACGGTCGCGGCGTCGCCGCCGCCCAGCCAGTGGCAGAGCGGGTTGGCGATCACAATCTCCCGCGTACGTAACGTCTTGCGGCAGACATGCTCGGCCAAGTCGGCCAGCGGCCGTGCCTGAATGTCCTCGAGTCCAAGATGAACGAGCCACTGTTGTGTGTCCAAGCCGATCTTGCCGGATTCCAGATCCTGGGCGATCCGCATCATCACGTAGTTGGTCTGCGACACCGCGATCTCGATCGGGTGGCGCATGATGGTGAAAAGCCGGTCAATCGGACGCGCCAAACCGCGATCGAGATACCAGTTCAGCCGGATATGGCCACGTACGAAAATGCTGTCGAACAGCGGCAGCGCCGGCCCCAGATCCCGCAGAGCGGTGAACAGCACATCCTTGGACGTCCATCGCTCCTCCATCAAGCGTTGGTCGATCGATGGATAGCGGGTCATCAAGTGGTGCGAAAGGTCGCTACCGGCGCATTTGGGGATGTGAACGAACAACAACCGCCGCTTCTCGGGGAAGGCGTTCAACAGCAGGGTCAGCACCTCCTGCTGGAACGCAGCCGACATCAGGAGCTGATTCAGGTGATCGCGCGGCGCGTAGCCGTTAGCTGCGAACTCATTGAGATCGCCGGGGGTGGGCAACGCGCCGAACACCGCATAACAGACGTCGCGCGGCTGGCGGGCGGTGAAGTCGAGCCGCGCGAGCAGATCGGACAGACCATAGCTCCGATCGAAGAACGGAAATAGCCGGAAGGTGTCCCGCGGCGTCGCCGGCGCGGGCAGCCAAAGCATTTCTTCCGTTTCGGTCCGATTCCGCACCGGCAGGGCGGTGGTGCCGTCCGGCGACAGCATCACCTCGCCCTCGTTCAACGCACGGCCGGTCGCGGTGAACCGGACCGAGACGCGGTGCGTCACCTCCCGCGCGAGCGTAGCTGGAAATCTGAAGCGGAAGCCGTGCCGCCCGTCGCCCCACTGGCCGCTCTGGCGCAGATCGGGACGGGCCAGATCGCAGGCGAGCTGCGCCCGCTTGTACTCATCCACAAAGATCGATACCTCGACCGTCTCGTCCGGCCGTTCCTTGTCAGCCGCCCAGCCGGCGATGTCGCCGTGCGAAATGCGGTCAACGTATCCGGCCAGCATACCCGGCTCGTCCCTCCTGAGGTCCCAACGGCTTGATACGCGAACGCGATGTGATTGTGAACTATTGCCGATCGCGCCGGCGGACGTTTTTCGCTCTCGACTTCGGGTGGCGAAATCGGTCAGGTTTGGCGGTGCAACATAGACCCCGGCCATGACCGCTCTGCACTGGCTCCCCCCCATTCCGGATGACTGGCGCGCGCGCCTGCGTGCTCTCGGCGCCGATCCATCGCCGGATCCGCAGGCCGCCTGGGCCGCCGCCGTCTGGCTGGCCAACACCAACCTGTCCTTCGTGCTGACCAATAACCTCGACCAAGCAGTGCGCCGCGTGCTCCCGGCGCAGCCGCCGGGCCTGGCCACCCGACCCGAGCGCGTGGCCCTGCTCGGCTCCGCCACCATGGGACACTCTGCTACCGGCGATCCGGGTCGGCGCCCTGCGGCGGGGCATCTGGATCGACACCTACGAGAACGAATTCGGCCAGTACCGGCAGGAGCTGACCGACCCCGGCTCGGCGCTGCACGCGTTCCGCCCCAGCACGGTGCTGGTGGCCCTCGATGCGCATCACTTGGTGCGGGGAATCGACGCCGGGATGGCCTCCGAGGCGGTTTCCGCGGCTCTCGATGAGACCGCCGCACACCTCCGCGAGGTCTGGCGCCTGGCTCGCGAGGCGTTCGGTTGCAAGGTGATCCAGCAGACCGTCCTGCCAGTGCATCCGCCGCTGCTTGGGATCGAACGAGCACCGGCTGGCGGGCTCGCGCGCCGCGTTCGTCTCCCGACTGAACGCCTTGCTGCGATCGATGGCGGATGAAGCGGGTGTCGGTCTGCTGGCGCTCGACGACCGCGCTGCACGGGACGGGCTGGCGGCGTGGCACAACCCCACCTTCTGGCACCATGCCAAGCAGGAGGTCACGCCGGCGGCGGCGCCGATGTACGGCGAGCTGGTGGCGCGCCTGCTCGCCGCCCACCAGGGCCGGTCGGCCAAGTGCCTGGTGCTCGACCTCGACAACACGCTCTGGGGCGGCGTGGTCGGCGATGACGGGCTGGAGGGCATCGTGATCGGCCAGGGCAGCGCCGGCGGCGAGGCCTATCTGGCCTTCCAGCACTACTGCCGGGAGCTGGCGCGGCGCGGCGTGATCCTGGCCGTGTGCTCCAAGAACGACGAGGCGAATGCCCTCGAGCCGTTCGAGCGGCATCCCGAGATGGCGCTGAAGCGGAGCGACATCGCTGCCTTCGCCATCAACTGGGACGACAAGCCGGCCAATATCCGCGCCATCGCCGCCGAGCTGAATATCGGGCTCGACGCCCTGGTGTTCGTCGATGACAACCCGTTCGAGCGCAACCTAGTGCGCCGCGAGCTGCCGATGGTCGCGGTGCCCGAGGTTAGCGGAGGACCCCGTGGGGTTCATCTCGGCCATCGCCGATGCCGGGTATTTCGAGGCACTTACCGTCACCGACGAAGACCGCGAGCGCACCGCGCAGTATCACGGCAACCGCGCCCGCGACGCGCTGCGCCGTTCGGCCACCGATCTCGAAGGCTATCTGCGCGGGCTGGAGATGCGGCTGGTGTGGCGGCGATTCGACCGCATCGGGCTTGCCCGGACGGTGCAGCTTATTAACAAATCGAACCAGTTCAACCTGACCACGCGCCGCTATACCGAAGCCGAGGTGATGGCGGTGATGGACGATCCCGCCGCCTTCGGCCTGCAGCTCCGGCTGATCGATCGGTTCGGCGATAACGGGGTGATCGCCATCGTGATCGGTCGCAAGGCGGGCGATCGTGACCTCATGATCGACACCTGGCTGATGAGCTGCCGGGTGCTCGGCCGGCAGGTCGAGGAAGCGACTCTCGATCTGATTGCCCGGCAGGCCCGGCTACTCGGCGCCAGCCGGCTGGTCGGCGAGTATATCCCGACGAAGAAGAATGGCATGGTGAAGGACCATTACGCGAAGCTGGGGTTCACGGTGATGGAGACGACTCCGGCGGGCGGAAGCCGCGCGATGCTAGACCTGCACAACTTCGTCCCGGCGCCCAGCTTCATCCATCTTGAGGAAGGCTGAGGCTATGCCGACGGAGTCAGAGATTTACCAGGCGCTCGCCGAGATCTTCCAGGACGTGTTCCAACGCGAAGTGCCGCTGCGTCCGGAGCTGACTGCCAGGGACGTGACAGGGTGGGATTCGTTCAAGCAGATCGAGATCATCATGGCGGTTGAGGAACGTTTCGCCATTCGATTGACGACGCGCGAGCTCGACAGCTTGCAGTCGGTCGGCGATTTGGTGCGGGTAGTGGCGGCGAAGCTGCCGGGCTAAACCGGCCCGATGATTTGGTTCGCAATGATTGGCTGCTACGGCGCCTGCTTCGCGAGGCGCTCCGTCTGCGCGCGGGCCTGGTTCATCCCTTGGAGGATCGCATTGGCATCAAGGATCGCCTGCTGGTGCTCCCAGCCGGCCTGATCGACGAAGCCTTGCTCGGAATTGCTCTGCATCGCGTTGCAGGCACCAAGGCAGAGGACCGTCAGCAGAACGGCAATAAAACGCATCTTGGATGGTCTCGGTTCAGTTTGGCGGGAAGCTTGTAGCGCAGGCCGCCCTGATTGCGCCAGCCCCAATTTTGCCATGTTGCCCGATTGTTTCCCGAAACAGGCTGGTAACCTCCCGGCCTTCTCTGCGGCGCGGCGGTTTGTCTTAAGAAAGTCTAATACCAAGCGGCCGAGAGATTTGACTCTCGACGGGTCGCGGCATCATGCGGACATGGCCGGCGAAGGCCGACCGCCCACGTTTTGTTCTTGGTACCAGCAAGAAAAGTCGTGGATGCCCCGGCCAAGCCAGGGAATGACGCAGTGCGCCCAATCATCTCGCAAGCGGATTTTAATCGGTCGGGGACGCAACCGGCGCCCACTGCGGCGGGCGCCGGTTGCCGCCCTATGGGTCCCGGGGTCTTCGCCGTTTCACCCACGCTGAGCAGCCCGCCCAGGCTGCTGGCGAGGTCGCTCGGGATCAGCACCGTCACGCCGCGCTCCTTATTCATCTCATAGAGCAGGTTCATCTGCCGCAGCTTGAGCGCATATGGATCGCGCGCGTAGAGCGCCGCCGCCTCGAGGATCTGCTGCGCGATCGCCTGCTCGGCCGAAGCCAGCGTCACGCGCGCCGTCTTCTCCCGCTCAGCCTGCGCCTGGCGGCTCATCGCGTCCTGCAACTCGCGCGGGATAGCCACGTCGCGGATCTCGACGCTGCGCACCACAACACCCCAGGTCGCAGTCTTCTCGGCGATCGTCGCGCGGAGCTGCTCGTCGGCCGAGCGGCGGTCCGACAGCAGGCGGCCGAGTTCGCTGGCACCGATCGTCTCGCGCAGGCTGGTCTGCGCCACGCGTTCGATCGCCTCGCGATAGTTGGCAATGCTGATCGCCGCGGCCTCGGCGTCCTCCACCTGCCAGAACACGATGGCATCGACACCGACCGCGACCGTATCGCGAGTCAGCGCCTGTTCGGCGGTAATCGTGGTGGTCTGGATCCGCATGTCGATCACCTGCGCGACCCGATCGATGAGCGGGAACAGCAGGTAGAGCCCTGGCCCCTTCACGCCGATGAACCGGCCCAGCCGCAACACGACGGCGCGCTGCCACTCATTGGCGATGCGCACCGAATACAGCAGCACCAGCACCACGAACATGAAGATGACGGCAAGTGCGACCATCACCGAACCCTCCTCCCCTTGCGGGTCATGGACTTCGACACGCCGCTTGGTGGACCTTCATGGGGCTCACGGTTCTGACTGCGCGCGTTCCGCCGCCACCAGCAGGAAAGGAGGACGCCGCTGCTCATCCGCCAGGGCAGGACGCGAGGCGATCTGCTGCTCCGTCGGTCCCCATTCCTCGACATGGCGCAGCGAGAACCCGGCCACAAGCACTGCATTGATATAGCCCGCAACCGTACGGTGCTGCTTAATCACGCCCTTGGCGAGCCAGTCCGTCGAGCGCGGGCCCTCCTCCAGATAGCTGTCGATCGGCCAGGTCTTGTGGCCCTCGGCATCGATCCGCCAGCCCGGACGGGTCGGTGCTGTAAAGATCGGATGTTCCACAGAAAAAACCAGGCGCCCACCCGGACGTAGCGAGCGATACACCTGCTCGAGCAGCCGGTTCAGGTCCGCAATGTAATGCAGCGCCAGGGAACTATACACCAGGTCGAAGGCGCCCGCCGGCAGTTCGATCTGTTCCAGATCAGCCCTGTCATACGCGATTGCCGCATCTTGTGTTGTCGCCCGGGCCCGCGCCAGCATGCGCTCGGAGACGTTGATCCCAAGGACGCGCGCCGCCCCGTTCTCTCGTGCCCAGCGGCAGAACCAGCCGAAGCCGCAGCCAAGATCCAGCACCGCACGCCCGGGGAGGTCCGGCAGCAAGGCGCAGAGCGCCAGCCATTCCGGAGCGCCGTCCAGCCCCTCGATCGAACGAGGCAGCCGGCTGTAACCCTCGAAGAAGCCGGCATCGTCATAGATATTCTGCGTCATCCGTCGGCCACCGGTTTAGTCAGTCGGGCGGCCCGCTGCGTCCGGCTATGTCTTCAACAGCACGATCGCCTCGATCTCGACGGCGATGTTGAATGGCAGGCTGCCCATGCCGACGGCGGCACGGGCTGGGCGTCCGTTCTCGCCGAACACGGCGACAAACAGATCCGTGCAGCCGTCGATCACCTTGGGGTGGTCGCCGAAATCGGGCACGGCGTTCACCATGCCGAGCACTTTCAGCACCGTATCGACCCGGTCGAGCGAGCCGGCGGCGGCCCGCATGTTGGCCAGCAGGCTGAGGCCACACAGCCGCGCCGCCTCGACCGCGCGCGCGAGCGGGACGTTGGCGCCCACCTTGCCCATAATCATCGAACCGTCCGCCGCGCGCGGACCGACGCCGGCAAGGAACAGCAGGTTCCCGGCAAGCCGGTATGGCACATAAGTGCCGGCGGGCGGTGGCGGTGGCGGCAGCACCAACCCGAGATCCTTCAACCGCTGCTCGGCACTCATTGCACTGCCCTCCCCTCCGTTGGCGGAAAGCCTAGCGGGGTGGCGGCGAGCAGGGCAAGCGGCCGGGGTCAGGCGGCCTGCGGGACCGTCACCCCGATCATGTCGCCCTCGCGCACGATCCCGGCCAGACGCGGCTCGCTCCAGCCTTCGGTGCCGGCAGGGCGCATCGGCAGCACCATCCACCGGTAGTCGGCGGTGGAATTGACCACCCGAACCCGCACGCCGTCGGCCAGCACGGTGCCCCATTCGGCGATCAGCCGGCGCGGATCGCGCACGGCGCGCGCCCGGTAGGCGGCGGACTTGTACCAGAACGGCGGATAACCCAGCACCGCTCGGGGATAGCAACTGCACAGCGTGCAGACGACAAGGTTGTGCAGCTCCGGCGTGTTCTCCAGCACACCGAGCGGTGGCATGCCGCGCATCGCTACGCCGATTTCCTCGGCCGCGCGCGTCCCGTCCTCCAGCATCAGGGCGCGGAACGCCGGGTCGGTCCAGGCGCGCGCCACCATCCGCGCGCCCTGCGCCGGGCTCGCCTGGTCGGTGATCGCAATGCGTTCGGCGATCTCGGCCGGACTTGCGATGCCCTTTTCGGCAAGCAGCACGCCGAGTGCCGCGAGCAGGCGTTCGCCGTCGGTTTCCAGGATCGTGCTCATGCCGGCTCCAGCCAGTGCTCGAATATTTCCACCAGCAATTCGTCTCCCGGATGCCCCTCCTGCCACACCGAGGGCTGGTCGAAGGCCACGTGATAGAGCGAGCAGCGCGCGGCCGGGCGGGCGAAGGCAAGGTCCTCGGGATTGGCGAAGGTGCCCAGGCGGCGCACCACCCGCCCCTCTCTTCCGCGGAGATAATGCGGCGTGCGGATGTGCGCCGGGCCGCGGCTCTCCGGCCAGTCGTCCTTTACCCGCACCGCTGCGCCCAGAGCGAATGCGGCCATCAGCGGTGCTCCAGCGCGGCCGCGAGCTCGGCCTCGGTGACCACGCCCTTGCGCAGCAGGGTGGCGGCGATCGAGCGGATCCAGCGCTGGTAGTAGCTGAGCCGGTGGTACTGGGCTTCGGGGATCTCCTCGATCCCGCGGCGCAGCTCATCGACCGTCATCAGGCCCTTGAGGCCGAGCACCTGGCGCAGCGCATCGACCTGCTTGTCAAATGCGTTTAGCGCGTGCGGCTCGGTCTCAATCGGCGCACACATGAATTTCGTCACGCCGCCGAGGTCGTGATGGGCGCGGGGCACATCCTTGTCCATGCCGCGAAAAATAGGGGGTCCGCCGCCCCAGCGGCAAGCTTGGCAGGATGGGCCGCCGCGGGCAGCATGACGCGAGTCCGTCGGATGCGCCTGGGACGCAGGGCGAAGGATGCTGTTCCGTGCAAAGCGACATGACCCGAGTTGAACCGCCGTCGGTGGGGTCGCCGTGACCCCGTTCGGGGCGCGCCTGCGCGGACTGCGCGCCGAGCGCGGCGTGACCCTGCGGCGACTCGCGGCCGAGCTGCAGGTGAGCGCCGCCTATTTGTCGGCACTGGAGCACGGCAAGCGCGGCGCGCCGAGCGTCGGGCTGGTGCACCAGGTCAACGAGCTCTTCGGCCTGATCTGGGACGACGCCGAAGAGCTGGCGCGCCTCGCGCGACTGTCGCGGCCGCGGGTGCTGGTCGATACGTCCGGCCTGACACCGGAACAAACTGCGCTGGCGAACCGTTTGGCGCAGACCATCCGGCGATTGCCGCCGGCGACGGTGGCGAGCATCCACGCCACGTTGGACGCAACGGCGCCACAACCGAAGCCCAGACTGCGGCGAGCGGCGCGGCGGAACGCTACGCCTCCCGTTGCAGGAGGGGGAAGCGGGGAAAGGGCCGGGAAGAGCGGGCCCAGCGTGCCGGAGTGATCGCGGCGCGCAGCAGGTGCATCTGGCGGAAAGTTGCTTCACTTGGTTGCGGGCAACGTTAGCAAACGTTCGATCCCATCTTATCCCCATTGATCCGAAATGAGGAAATGAAGACACTGCTGATCGTGTTTCATTCCCGCACAGGGGGCACCCGCCAAATGGCCGAAGCGGCGCACCACGGCGCAAGCATCGAGCCGGATGTGACTGTTCGCGTGCTCTCCGCGGTCGAGGCGCAAGCGACGGACGTGTTGGCGGCCGATGGCTACATCTTCGCCACGCCGGAGAACCTCGGAGCGTTGGCTGGCCAGATGAAGGAGTTCTTCGACCGCACCTATTATCCGGTGCTGGACCGCGTCAACGGGCGGCCTTATGCGACATTGATCTGCGCTGGCAGCGACGGCCGCAATGCAGCGCGCCAGATTGCCCGCATCACCACTGGCTGGCGGCTCCGCGCGGTCGCCGAACCGCTGATCGTCTGCACGCGCGCCCAGACGCCGGAAGCGATTCTGGCACCGAAGACTATCGGCCGCGCGGAGCTGACGCGGTGCGAGGAACTTGGTGCCGCCCTGGCTTCGGGAATCGCGGCGGGCATCTTCTGATATCACCAGCCTTCTCCGAAGGCTGCCAGCGGCTCGGAGCCGCGACGACATCATATCGGACCCGGCCGATCTTGCGGTGGATGGTGGAAATCGCCGACATTCACCACGACCGCGCGCAGGTGTCGCACGAGGTGACAAATTCGGGGACAGGTTGTGAGCTACACCCTCTACTACTCACCGGGCGCGGCCAGCATGGCGGTACACTGGATGCTGATAGAGATGGGCGTCCCGTTTGAGGCGGTGCTGGTGGACATCGGCGCCGGTGCCCAGCGTAGCAGCGAGTACTTGCGGCTAAACCCGGACGGACGTGTTCCCACGCTTATGGTTGATGGTGTTCCATATACCGAGTTGGCTGGTCCGGAGACCACCTGCCGCTGCGGTCGGGGAGGCGAGCTGTCGAGATCGGGATGGAGGGGAGACGAGGCGATGATTGTTCGAACGCTTGATGATATCCGCGGCACGGAACGGGATGTCCATGGTCCCGGGTGGCAAAGTCGCCGGCTCATTGTGCGGTCCGATGCAATGGGGTGCTCGCTGAGCGACACAATCGTTGCCGCCGGAACCGAGCAGCGCATGCACTACAAACATCATCTCGAAACGAACTATTGCATCAGCGGCGAAGGCGAGGTGGAGGATCTGGCGACCGGACAGGTATTTCCCATCCGCCCCGGAACGGTTTATGCACTCGACAAGAACGACGCGCACATAGTTCGCGCGACCAAGGGTGAACTTCGGCTTGTCTGCGTATTCTATCCCGCGTTGGCAGGGTCAGAGACCCATCAAGCCGATGGCAGTTACGCCCCTCCGACCGGTGCCGGAGCACATCCATGAAATTCGGCATTTTCTACGAGTTGCAGCTACCAAAGCCCTGGGTGCCGGACGACGAGCACACGCTCTACCAGAACGCGCTCGACCAGATCGGGCTGGCCGACCAACTGGGCTATGACTACGCTTGGGAGGTAGAGCATCATTTCCTGGAGGAATACTCCCACTCACCGTCGCCCGAAGTATTCCTCGCGGCTGCCAGTCAGCGGACCAAGCGCATCCGGCTCGGCCACGGCATCATCCAGCTTACCACCAATCACCCGGCGCGCGTGGCCGAGCGCGTCGCTTGCCTCGACCTTGTCAGCAACGGGCGTGTGGAGCTGGGCACCGGGGAGGCTGCCAGCATCACCGAGCTTGGCGGCTTTCATCGCACGATGGAGGAGAAGCGGGCGATCTGGGAAGATGGCATCCGCTGCGTGCTGCCGATGTTCACGCATGAAGGCTGGGAATACGACGGACCGTATTTCAAATTCCCACTGCGCAACGTGCTGCCCAAGCCGGTGCAGCGGCCGCATCCGCCGCTTTGGGTGGCGTGCTCTCAGCTCGAAACGATCGAGATGGCGGGCCGTCGCGGCATGGGCGCGTTGGGGTTCCAGTTCCTGTCCGCCGAGGCCGCACACGCCTGGGTGCACGCCTACTACAACGCCTTTACCAAGCGGCAGGAGAAGCTGACCGAATACCAGACGAACCCCAACATCGCGTTGGTCAGCTATTTCATGTGCGCCAAAACCGACGAGGAGGCGCGTAGCCGCGCCGACGGCGTCACCTTCTTCCAGTTTGCGCTGCGTTATTACAATGCCGCGGCTGGCCGCGAGCGGGCTAAACCGGGGACGGTCAGCTTGTGGAACGAGTACAATGCCTGGAAACGTACCAACCCGGAGGCGGCTGCACGTGCTCTGTCCGGCGGATTGGTGGGCTCGCCGGAGACTTTACGGCACAAGCTGCGTCGGTTCGCCGGCTCGAACATTGACCAGGTGATTCTGCTCAATCAGGCGGGACGCAATGCGCACGCCCATATCTGTGAGAGCCTGGAGCTGTTCGCGCGCGAAGTTATGCCGGAATTCCACGCTGCCGAACCGGCGCACCAGGAATGGAAGCGCCAAGTGCTGAAGGGTGACATCGTGCTGGAGGAGATCGACACCGCACCGTTCCGCGAGCGCTTCGGCCCGAATGCTGTGCAGGTGGCCGGCCCCGTGGCGGGGGGATAACTCCTTGCGGAGGTCCGGGAGGGGCGGCGTCAATAGGATCGGACGGGCTGGGCGGCCCCCTCCCCTCTGCCCCCTCCCGCAAGGGGGGAGGTTCATTGGATCAGGAGCAGACGGATGTCGTTGACGTTGGTTAGCGTCGGGCCGGTGCGGATCAGGTCACCGAGGACGTTGAACAGGGTGTAGCTGTCGTGGCCCGTAAGAAGCTTGCGTGGATCGAGCCCTATCGCGCGGGCGCGGGCAAGCGTGTCCGGTGCGATGATGGCGCCGGCGGCATCCTCGGTGCCGTCGATGCCGTCGGTGTCGCCGGCGGCCGCCCAGATGCCGGGCGCGCCACCGAGCGCCATCGACAGGCCCAATAGGAACTCGGTGTTTCGCCCGCCGCGCCCGGCCGGTCCGTGGCCGATGGTCACCGTCGTTTCCCCTCCGGACAGCAGCAGCGTCGGCGCCGCCAGCGGTTGGCCATGGACGCGAACGCTGCGGGCGATGCCGGCCATCACAGTGCCGACCTCACGTGCCTCGCCTTCCAGCGCATCGCCCAGGATCAGAGGGGTCAGGCCGAGCCCGCTTGCTGCCTCCGCCACTGTCGCCAGCGCCATCATCGGCGTCGCGATCAACCGGAACTCGCCGTCCGGCAGGCTGCCAGGCTTCGGCGTCTCGTCCTCGTCCTGTGCGAGGCGCGCGGCCAATGCGGGCGGCGGCTCGATTCCGTAGCGCGCGATCACGGCGCGGGCATCGGCAAAGGTGGTGGGATCCGGCACGGTCGGGCCGGAGGCGATCACCGCCGGATCGTCACCAGGCACATCGCTGATCGCCAGCGTCACCACGCGGGCCGGGGCAGCCGCGGCGGCAAGTCGTCCGCCCTTGATCGCGGAGAGATGTTTGCGGACGGTGTTCATCTCAGTGATTGTGGCGCCGCAGGCGAGCAGAGCGCGGTTGATCGCCTGCTTGTCGGCGAGCGTCAGTCCCGGCGCAGGCAGAGCGAGCAGCGCCGAGCCGCCGCCCGAGATCAGGGCCAGCACAAGATCGTCGGCGGTCAGACCATGCACACGCTGCAGCAGCCGACGCGCACCATACTCGCTGTTCGCGTCGGGCACGGGGTGGGAGGCTTCGATCACCTCAATGCGGCGAGTGGGCACGGCATGGCCGTAGCGGGTGACGACGGTGCCGGACAACGCGACATCGGGCCACGCCTCCTCCAATGCGGCGGCCATCAGTGCGGCGGATTTTCCTCCACCTACGACGACGCAGCGTCCGCCAGGCTTGTCGGGCAGATGTGCCGCCAGGACCTTGCGCGGGTCGGCGGCAGCCACCGCGGCATCGAACAGCGCGCGCAACGTGGCGCGTGCCCGCATATCGTCCCATTCCATGTCTGGCCGGTTCTCCATCGAGCGGTGGAGTATGGCGAAAGCGGGCAGAGCACGCCATGTTCAGGGCTGGATCAAGGAGGAGCAGAGATGGGCGCCCCTGCATTCGACGATGCCACCCGCACCGCGCTGGAAGCTGCGGCGTTTCGCCGCCTGCTGCAGCATCTTCGCGAGCGGACGGATGTGCAGAACATCGACCTGATGAACCTCGCTGGGTTCTGCCGCAATTGTCTGAGCCGCTGGTACCGTGAAGGGGCGGAGGCAAAGGGGATCGGTCTTGCCGATTCCGACGCACGGGAGATCGTGTACGGTATGCCCTACAAGGAGTGGCAAGCGAAGTACCAGACTGAGTTGACAGCCGGGCAGAAGGCGGCGCTCGCGAAAGCCAGCTCCGGTCATTGACCGCGACTCTGCGGCGGCGCTATCCCCGCCGCCCTTGCAATCGGGGCGGCACGGGATGGCGTTGAAGCTGGCTGAGAAACCGAAGACGGAAACGGGTGGCATTGCGGCGGATCGGCTGCGCAGCCTTGTCGAGCGCATCGAGCGTTTGGAGGAGGAGCGCAAGGCGCTGGGCAATGACATCAAGGACATCTACGCCGAGGCGAAATCGGCAGGGTTTGATGTGAAGGTGCTGCGTCAGCTCATTCGCCTGCGCCGGCAGGAACCGGCCGAGATCGAGGAGCAGGAATCACTGCTCGATGTGTACCGGCGGGCGTTGGGGATGTAATCACCGCCTGGGTCTGCCTTTCCCGCTTTGTGGGAGAAGTCGGTTTGCGGTGCGAACCGGGTGAGGATCTCGCCCGCCGCACCCTCACCCGCCGCGCTGCGCGCGGCGACCCTCGGGTCGGAGCCCGAGGGCAGGCTCTCTCCCGCAGAGCGGGAGAGGTGTTTGGGGGAGCTACGATGCCTTCTTGGTCGGCGGTTTCGTATCGTTGGCAACAGCAGGCTTGATCACGGTGCTGATCGTGTCGCGCAGCACGGTCACGCGGACATTGGGCGCGATCTCCACCTCGATCTCGGACGAAGCCACCTGCTTGCCGTCCTTGTCGGTCACCATCGGCACGCGTTGCACCACGCCCAAGATGCCGCCGCCGGTCACCACCCGGTCACCGCGCTTGATCGCCACAAGCATCCGGCGCTGATCCTTCTGCTTCTGCTGCTGCGGGCGGATCAGCAGGAAATAGAACACGACGAAGATCAGCACCAGCGGCAGAAACTGCGACGCGCTGCCGAAGCTTCCGGCAAGGCCCTGGGCGTAGGCAGGCGTGATGAGCATGATGGTCCTGTCGCGGAGGGTGGCGGGTTGCGGCGATTGGGGCCGGACCATAGTTTCCGCCTCCCCCCCGTCAAGCTTTCGGGATTGCCGCATGGACCAGTGTCTGATTGAGCAATTGAGCCGCCTCGCCGACGCGCTGGAGCGGCTGGCGCCGACCCCGCCGGCGCCGGCTAACCTTGATGCGGCCGAGGCGTTCGTCTGGCACCCGGCGCCACCGCGGCTGGTCCCGGTGGTAAAGATATCCCGGGTTGAGCTCGCGTTGCTGAAGGGGTTGGACCGGCAGAAGCAGATTCTGCTGGATAACACGTTGCGCTTCGCCCGCGGGTTGCCGGCCAACAATGCAATGTTGTGGGGCGCGCGTGGGATGGGCAAGTCGTCTCTAGTGAAAGCGACGCATGCGGTGGTGAACCAAACGATTCCCGGTAGCCTGGCGCTGGTCGAGATCCACCGCGAGGATGTGCGCTCGTTGCCCGAGTTGCTCGATATGTTGCGCGGCAAGGCACGCCGCTGCCTCGTACTGTGTGACGATCTGTCGTTCGAACGCGAGGATTCCGATTACAAGTCGCTGAAATCGATTCTCGAGGGTGGGATCGAAGGACGTCCGGACAATGTGCTGTTCTACGCGACATCCAACCGCCGGCATCTGATGCCGCGCGACATGATCGAGAACGAGCGTTCGACCGCAATCAACCCGTCGGAGGCAACGGAAGAGAAGGTGTCGTTATCCGACCGCTTCGGGTTGTGGATCGGTTTCCACAACTGCGACCAGGAGACTTATTTCGCGATGGTAGAGGGATATGCGGCCAGCATGCGTCTGCCGATTGCGCCCGACGCGCTGCGTGCGCAAGCAGTCGAGTGGTCGGTGACCCGGGGAGCGCGATCAGGCCGGGTAGCCTGGCAATTCATCCAGGATGTTGCCGGCCGGCTCGGCGTTGCTCTGCAGTAGCCGAAAGTGGCGGACCCGCCTTCAGCGCACACCGGCAGCGGCCAGCACTGTTGTCAGTCCCGCCGCCATGCCGCGCACCGATGCTTCTGGTTCCACGTCGATCCACTCCTGCAGCGAGTGCCCACGCCCACCTCTGCCACCCGAGCCGATCTTGATCGCCGGGATGCCCAGGCTCATGGGGATATTGGCGTCGGTCGAGGAAAATTCGAACACTGGCGTGAATCCGTGTGCGGCGATCGCTGCGCGGGCCAGACGTGGCAGTTCGGCTGCTTCGTCGGTTCGCCCGGCGGGCCGGTTGCCGATCTTCTCCAGCTCCAGGGTCACCGGCCCGCTCGCGGTGGAGCGCGCGGTGTTCTCCGCTGCGACGGCCGCCTCGATCAGTGCCAGGAATTGCGCCTCCAGGCGCGCGAGTTCCTCGGGAGATTCCGAGCGCACGTCGAAGTCTGTCCACACGTGGTCGGGGATCGAGTTGATCGATGTCCCGCCGCCGGTGACGCTGGCGCAGTAGGTGGTGCGCGGCGTCGACGGGACCTCGACCCGGGATAGGCGGGCGACCGCATCCGCCATCGCATACATCGGGTTGACCAGTCCGAACGCGCCATAGCTGTGCCCACCCGGACCGCGGAAGCTTGCCCGGTAGCGCTTCGACCCGACGCCGCCGGTCGCGATCCGTCCCACCGTGATGAATGCGTCGATACGGCCGGCGTACTCGCCGTGCTGGAACAAATGGCGCATCCCGCGCAGATCGCCCGGCCCCTCTTCCCCCGCATCGGCAACAAGCAGGATGTCGGCGCGGGTCCGGATCTCGGCTGCGTCCATCGCCCGCACCCAGGCGAGCAGCACCGCAAGGCTTCTGGTGTCGTCCCCCACCCCCGGAGCCAGCAACCTCGTGCCGTCGCGACGCACCGTAACATCGGTGCCGGGCGGGAAGACCGTGTCGAGATGCGCGGCCACGCAGATCAGCCCCTCGCCGGTACCCCGCCGCATGGCGGTGACGTTGCCGGCGTCGTCGAACCTGGCATCCGCCAACCCATGCGACTGCGCCATGGATAGGAAAGTGGCTGCCCGCTCCGCCTCGTGGAACGGCGGAGCGGGAATCTCGGTCAACCGGATGATATCGCCAACAGTCCGGTCGTGCTCGGCCCGCAGCACCGCGACGGCGCGGGCATAGGTGTCGCTCGCCATAATGCGATGGACGGCGGCCTCGACGTGGTTGGGCACGACAAACTCCATGGCGTTCACACGGCTCTTGTGCGGAGCATCGGGCGCCTCGCGCAAGCCGGAGGTCGTCCCAAGGTTGTGACATGCGCGCAGCGTCCCGCCACCCCACGTGGATGTGAGCGGCGGAACGCGTCCGGCGGCGTATGGGCTGTGCTGTCGTGGCCATGCTCCCGCCACGTCTTCCGCAATGCACAGAGGAGACAGAGGACGACGATGGGACGTGTGACCACTACGCTAGGCGCGCCCGCGCTCGGACTCGCGATCGCAGCCGCGGGCCCCGCATTGGCGCAGAACGCCCGCTCGACCGGCACGCCGCCAGCCGCACCCGCCGCCAAGGCTCCAGCCGCGACTACGGCTCCGATCGGTAAGCAGGCGGCCATGCCGGTCCACCACGGGACAACCCACGTCGCGGCCGGGACGACCCACCATCCCATGCACAGGACACGCATGAGCGCGGCCAATCCGAACGCGCAGAACGCCGCAGTCGACCAGTTGAACGCAGAAGGTCTGCAGGCGGCGCAGCAGGGCAAGACCTTCACACCATCCGGCAAGATGTGACAATTCAGGCAGGGCTGGGCGAGGGCGGGGCCCGTTCGGCCCCGCCTTTTGTTTGTCTGCCGTCGATTGTTGGGGAGCATGCAGCGATGCCGCAACCATCTCTCGCGGCCACCTTCAGGCTCGATACGCCGCAGCGTGCTCTCGTCGCTGACGCGCTGGCGGGTGTGGCCGAGGCCGTGTACCTGGCCGATCTTGACGCCCCGGGCCGCCGGGCGGCGCTGTGCGATGCGACCGTGCTGCTGGCCTGGAATACGGCCAAGGAGCTGGAGCCCGGCGAGGCCGGGCTGCTCGGGTCAGCACGCCTGATCCAGTTTATGACGGCGGGTGTCGATTTCATCCCGCTCGACGAATTGCCGGCTTCGGTGCCAGTGGCCAGCAACGGCGGCGCCTATGCCGAACCAATGGCCGAGCACGCGCTGGCCATGGCGCTTGCTGCCGCGAAGCGCCTGCCCATCGAACACGCCGCCCTTGCGCACGGGCAGTTCAACCAGTTTGTGCCGAACCGCATGTTGGCGGGCAGCGTGTGTGGCATCCTGGGCTTCGGCGGCGTCGGTGCCGCGACGGCCCGACTGGCGCGCGGCATTGGCATGCGCGTGCATGCGATCAACCGCAGTGGGCGAACCGATGAGACGGTGGAATGGATTGGCACGCCGGATCAGCTCGATGTCCTGCTCGCGGCGACTGATGTGCTAGTCGTCAGCGCGCCGCTGACGCGCGCCACGCGCCACCTGATCGACGTACGTGCTCTTGCCGCTATGAAGCCGGACGCGATCCTGGTGAATTTGGCACGCGGCGAGATCATCGACGAGCGGGCGCTCTACGAGCACCTCGTCACACATCCCCGCTTTACCGCCTGCATCGACGCCTGGTGGGTCGAGCCGGTGCGGCATGGTAGTTTCCGCGTGGACCAGCCGTTCTTCGATTTGCCGAACGTAATCGGCTCGCCGCACAACTCGGCGCAGGCGGGCAGTCGCGACGCCGGCCTGCGCCATGCCCTGGCCAATTGCCTGCGGGGACTGCGCGGCGAGACCCCGCTGCACTTGGTCGGGCCCGAGGAGCGGTTGGGCTGACCGCAACAAGGGTGACGTTATCGGCGCCAGCGAACGGCGCGGCACGGCCCTTTCAATCTAAATCCGGGTTCAAATATCTGTCATCGGTTCCGGTCGGAGCCTGAACCTCCGTTTCGTGCGTCACCCCGCTGCAACCAGGTGCGCAAACGTCCGAAGCTGATCTACTTCGAGATCCGACACTGCAAAATAGGCGATGCCGGCCGCCCGCCACGTGATCACGTTGAAGCCCTGTTGGGACGTGGCGTGGAATGGCACATCGGCACTGTCGGGGGAGGCCCAGGCGAACAGGTTGATGACGTGCTTGTCATGCCGATAGACGACCACCGCCGCCGGATGGCCGTCGACGTAAGCGACGCGGCCGCCGATCAGCGGGAACCCCTCGGGCGCCAGCTCCCGCACCGGCGGCGAGACATCGACATGCGCCGATAGCCACGGCTTGACCGTGTGTTGATCGCTGGTCAGCACATCCGTCAGATGGCTGGCCATCATCGAGCTGATATGGCTGTCGACAACCGAAGTGATGACCGTTTCGCCGGTACCGCGTCGCGCCCCGCCGTGCACCAGTAGCACCAGTGCAGCGCCGGCGAGCGCGCCGCCGAGCCCGGTGCCGGCAAACGCCACGCTGGGGCGCCGGAACAACGGCTTGGGCAGATCCGGTGGCGTTTCGCGGGGCAGCAGGCTGACAATGCGCGTGGCCAGCCCCGGCGGCGCGCGATGGAACGGCAGTTGCGTCCTCATTGCAGTCTGAATGTGTTGAAACTCGTCCAGCTTTCCGGCGCAGGCGGGACAGCCCGTGATGTGGCGCCAGAGGCGGAAGCGCCGCCGGAACGGCAGCGCGCGATCGACCAGCAGCGGCAACCACGCAGCAGCGCGATCACAGTCCATCTGCCTTCTCCTCCGCGGTCTCGGCCAGCCACAAGCGCCGCAGCGCAAGCCGTGCACGGGCCAGCCGCGACATCACCGTGCCTATTGGCACGCCGGTCACGCTGGCGATCTCTTTGTAGGAGAGGTCCTCGACCTCCCGCAGCAGCAGTACCTCCCGGTAATCAGGCGGCAATTGCAGCATCAGCCGCTCCAGCACCTGTCCGTCCAGGGTTTCCAACAGCATTGTCTCGGGATCACTCGGCGGGGTTCCCCAGATCGTCTCCTTGGGCTCGATAGCCTGGCCGTCCGGCGTGTCGGGTAGGAACGTCATCCAGCCGGGCCGATTCTCCCGCACCCATGTCGCGAAGGTGTTGCGCACGATTGTCAGCAGCCAGACGCGAAAATTGCCGCCGTGGTACGCGTCGAAATAGCGATAGGCCCGCAAGTAAGCCTCCTGCGCCACGTCCTCCGCATCCGCTGGATTGCGTGCCAGCCAGCGCGCCAAGTTGTACGAGGCATCGAGATGCGGGAGCGCCAATCGCTCGAAGCGACGCTTCCGGTCATCGCTGAACTGGGACAATGCGGGGTCCTGCGAACTTGGTGCCGATTGTCTGGACCGCCTGGTGGTGTTTAATATTCCGCCCGTCACGGTCACGGTTGGCGAAAAATGCTACCGTGGCGCCGTGATCTTATGATCGAAGTGGGAGATTCGCCATGACAGACAGCGCCCCAGTGGCCAGCAGGGCGGTGACGCCGTCGGGCCTCAATCACCTCGTGCTCAACGTGCGGGACCTTGACGAGTCGCACCGGTTCTGGACCGAGATACTGGGCTTCCGCCAAGTCGGTGAAGTCCCGCCGGGCCTGGGCGGGGTGCGTCGAGGGACGATGCGCTTCTACAGCGGCGAACGGGGCGGGAAGCTGCACCACCACGATGTGGCGCTCGTCGATGCGCCAGACCTGCCACCGCCAGGTGCCGGGCCGACCCCTATCGGGCATGTGGCGATCATGTTACCGGATCGCGAGGCATGGCTACGACAGCTCGTTTTCTTGCAATCTCGTGGCATCAAATTCGAGCGCCGAGTTCGAGCACGGCATGACTCACAGCCTCTATATCCGAGACCCGAACGGCTACAGCATCGAGTTGCTGTATGAACTGCCACGCGAGGTATGGGAGGGCGATATCAACGCTGCTTTGAACCATTATGTCGCCCTGCCGACCGAAGGGCCGGCAGCCTTGAAGGACAGGACGGAGAGCGTGCCGGTGTTCGGAGCCACGGAGAACGCTGGGACGTAAGGCCTTACCCACCACGCCAGGCGAGGCGGCGCCTGATCAAATCGGGGCTGGGCTTTTTCCCTCAAACGCGGGAGAGCTGGGCACGGCTCGCAACAGCGTGAATTCCCCTCAATGGTGACCGGCGAAAGGAGAGACCATTATGCCTTTCACCTTCCTCATGCTGCCGCCACAGACTGATATTACGCGCGGCTGGGGCAAGCGGCTCGCGAAAGAGCTTCCGGCCGTCCGCGTAGTCGTCGCCGAGGGCGAAGCTGAGGCGGAAGACGCGATCGCCCAAGCGGAGGCGGCGTTTGGCGTGATCCCGGCATCGCTGCTGGCCAAGGCGGGCCGGCTGCGCTGGCTGCAATCGCCGCAAGCAGCGCCGCCCGCAGGTTATTACCACGCGGCGCTGAACGCGCACCCGGTTGTCGTGACCAATATGCGCGAGATCTACAACGACCATATCGGCGCGCACATTATGGCTTTCGTGCTGGCCTTCGCGCGCGACTTCCAGACCTATATCCCGCAGCAAATCCGGCGCGAGTGGAGGCCTCGGCGGCTGGACACCGGCGTGGTTCACCTGCCAGAGGCAACGGCGCTCATCGTTGGCGTAGGCGGCATCGGCGCGGAGGCGGCGCGCCTGGCGGCGGCATTCGGGATGCAGGTGCTCGCGACCGATGCGAGGCGCACCACGCCGCCCGAGGGCGTCGCAGAATTGCATCCGCCGGACGCACTGGACGGTCTGCTGGGCCGGGCGGATTTTGTCATTCTGACCGTACCGCACACGCCGGCGACCGAAGGCTTCATGAACCGTGCCCGATTTCGCCGTATGAAGCCGTCGGCGTTCTTCATCAATATTGGCCGCGGGCGGACCACCCGGCTGGACGACCTGGTGGCCGCGTTACAGGCTGAGGAGTTGGCAGGTGCTGGGCTCGACGTGTTCGAGACGGAGCCGTTGCCTGCGGATCACGCGCTCTGGACCATGCCGAACGTGCTGATCACGCCTCATACAGCTGGTTTCGGCCCTTATCTGGACGAGCGGCGGTACGCGATCATCCTGCAGAATTGCCGCGCCTTCGAGATGGGACAGCCGCTGAGGAACGTTGTGGACAAGGCGAACTGGTTCTGACCCAGATGCAGCAGGGTGAATTGGACCTAGCGGCCGAAATCCGCCGACGCTTTACGCGAGCCGCGGGCCCGGCTCACGCCGCCCACAACGATCACGCCCAGTGCCCCGGCACCCAGCGCCACCTGTTGTAGTGACCCGGCACCCAGACCGCGCCAGGGCGTCCCGGTGGCGGCGCATACACCACGCAGCCGGCGAGAGGGACAGCGAAGGAAAGCAACAGCAGGACGCATAGCAAGCGGTTGAGCATCGGCCGTTCTCCGCGATTCGCTGCGATCGATTGCACCCCCGATGTAACATACGCTTTCCTGCAATGTAACGCCGTAGCAGCGACGCCGACCCCACCTTGCCCTGCTCGTCGGTCCGGAGCAAAAGCTGCTACCGCCATACTCGGTGAGAGAAGAAATGAGCAGCGCGTCTGCCGGGCGGACGAGAGGATTCGTCTCTCCCGTGGAAGTGATCGACACGTCCCCCCGGGTCGCCGACGAGGTGAAGACTACCACCTGCTACATGTGCGCCTGTCGCTGCGGTATCCGCGTCCATCTAAAGGATGGGCGAATCCGATGGATCCAGGGAAATCCCGATCACCCGGTGAATCGTGGCGTGCTCTGCGCCAAGGGATCGGCCGGCATCATGCAGCATTACTCGCCGGCACGCCTTTCCAAGCCGCTGCTCCGCGTCGGCGAACGCGGCACCGGCACATTCCGGGAGATTGAGTGGGAAGAGGCGCTAAGCTTGGCGACCGATTGGCTGGGCAGGATCCGCGCCACCGATCCGAAGAAGCTCGCCTTCTTCACCGGCCGCGACCAGAGTCAATCCTTTACAGGATGGTGGGCCAAGCAGTTCGGCACGCCGAATTTCGCCGCGCATGGCGGGTTCTGCTCGGTCAACATGGCGGCCGCCGGGCTCTATTCTGTCGGCGGCAGCTTCTGGGAGTTCGGCGATCCCGATTGGGATCACACCAAATACTTCCTGATGTTTGGCGTTGCCGAGGACCACGATTCCAATCCGATCAAGACCGGACTGGCGAAGCTTAAGGAACGGGGCGCCAGATACGTCTCGGTCAACCCGGTGAAGACCGGCTATTCCGCGATCGCCGACGAGTGGATCGGCATCCGCCCGGGCACCGACGGGCTGTTCGTGCTGGCGCTGGTGCACGAGCTGCTGCGCATCGATCGGATCGACCTGGATTTCCTGGTCCGTTATACGAATGCCGCCTGGCTGGTGATCCGCGCACCGGGCGCGGCGGATGACGGGCTGTTCATCCGTGATGCCGAGGGACGGCCGTTCGCCTGGGATCGCCGGGGCGGTGTGGCAGTCGACGCTGCCACGCCGGGGATGCAACCGCAAATCGTGGGCGAAGTGAGGCTTCCCGACGGCCGTGCGGCGCTGCCGGTGTTCCATCTGCTTGCCGAACGGTACCTGGATGGCCGCTACGCGCCCGATACGGTTGCCGATCAGTGCGGCGTGCCGGCGGCGACGATCAGGCGTATTGCCCGCGAGCTTGCCGACACGGCGTTCGACCAAGCGATCGAGCTGCCCCAGCCATGGACCGATACGTCCGGACGGCGGCATGAAACGATGGTCGGCCGGCCAGTCGCGATGCACGCGATGCGCGGCATCTCGGCGCATTCCAACGGGTTCCATACCTGCCGGGCGATCCACCTGCTGCAGATGCTGCTGGGCGCGGTCGATACGCCGGGCTCGTGGCGCTACAAATCGCCGTATCCGCGCCCCATCCCGCCGGGTCCGCAGCCGAGCGGCAAAGGCGCGAAGCCGATGGCAATGATGCCCGGCATGGCACTTGGGAACCCGCGCGGCCCCGAGGATCTGTTGCTGGAGGACGACGGCACCCCGATCCGCATCGACAAGGCGTTCTCCTGGGATGCCCCGATCGGCGTGCACGGGCTGTTACATATGCTTCTGGCCAACGCGCATGCCGGTGATCCTTATAAGATCGACACGCTGTTGATGTACATGGCCAACATGGCGTGGAACTCCGCGATGAATCCCGGAGACGCCGCGCGCATGATGACCGACAAGGATCCGGCGACCGGCGAGTACCGCATCCCGCACATCATCTATGCGGATGCGTATTACAGCGAGATGGTGGCGCACGCGGATCTTGTTTTGCCGGATACCACCTATCTGGAGCGGTGGGACTGCATCTCGTTGCTCGATCGGCCGATCGGCAGCCCCGAGGGGCCGGCGGATGCGATCCGCCAACCGGTACTGGCGCCGGACCGTGACGTGCGGCCGTTCCAGGACGTGCTGATCGACTTGGGTACTCGGCTGAAGCTGCCGGGGCTCGTCACCGAAGACGGCAGCCCGATGTATCGCGACTACGCCGACTACATCGTCAACCACCAGCGCCGGCCCGGAATCGGGCCGCTCGCCGGGTGGCGTGGCGTCGATGGCATGTCGCCTGGCATAGGGGAACCCAACCCGGGCCAACTCGATCGCTACGTTCAGAACGGCTGTTTCTGGTCATACCACCACAAACCTGAGGCACTCTACTACAAATACGCCAACCTGGGTTACCTGGAGGAGGCGAAGCGGCTCGGGCTGGTTGATGGCACGGCACAGATCGTGTTGCAGCTCTACAGCGAGCCGCTGCAGAAGTTCCGCCTGGCTGCCGAAGGACACGGCCCGGTCCAGCCGCCAGAGACTCACCGTGCGCGCATCCGGCAGTATTTCGACCCGCTGCCGATCTGGTATACGCCGCTGGAACAGGGACTGATCGAGCAGGCGGCCTATCCGCTGCACGCAATCACCCAGCGCCCGCCGGCGATGTACCATTCCTGGCACTCGCAGAACGCGTGGCTGCGGCAGATCTACAGCCGCAATCGGCTGTTCATGCACCGTCGTACCGCCGCAGCGCTGGGCATCGAGGACGGCGACTGGGTCTGGGCGATCAGCCGTAGCGGACGGGTGAAGTGCCAGGTGAAACTGATGGAAGGCGTGAACCCTGACACGGTCTGGACCTGGAATGCGATCGGCAAACGCAGCGGCGCCTGGAACCTGGCGGACGACGCCCCGGAGTTGCGGGCTGGCTTCCTGCTGAACCACGTCATCTCGGAATTTCTGCCGGATGGCGACGGGCCGCGCCGCGCCAACGCCGATCCGGTCACTGGGCAGGCCGCGTGGTACGACCTCCGTATACGGATCGAGAAGGCAGACGCGCTGGCGGAGACCTACCCACACCCCGCCACGCTGCACCACCCGAAGCTGCCGCCGGCGCCGCATATCCTGCGCTACGGCGCGTCGGTCCCGACCGGCGGTTGACGCCATGACCAGCATCCCCCGCCAGATTCCTGGCCAGAAGAAACTCGGTCTCGTCATCGACCTGGATACCTGCGTCGGCTGTCACGCGTGCGCGGTGAACTGCAAGGAGTGGAACACGTCCGGCCATTACGCACCGTTGACCGATTTCAACGCTTATCAAGAGCGTCCCCACGGCGTGTGGCTCAATCGCGTGCACAGCTACGAGGCCGGCACTGGCGCGGACAGCCGCACTGTGCATTTCCCTCGCTCTTGTCTGCACTGCGAGGAGCCGGCCTGCGTCACCGTCTGCCCCACCGGCGCATCGTACAAACGCGCCGAGGACGGCATCGTGCTGGTCAACACCGAAATCTGTATTGGATGCAAGCTGTGTTCCTGGGCCTGCCCATACGGTGCGCGCGAGTTCGACGAAGATGAGGGCGTGATGAAGAAATGCACGCTCTGCATCGACCGCATCTACAACGAGAACATCCCGGAAGCCGAGAGAGTGCCGGCCTGTGTCTCGACCTGCCCGGCGCATGCACGGCATTTCGGCGACTTGGGTGATCCGGATAGCGCCGTCTCGCGGCTTGTGGCTGAGCGCGGCGGATACGACTTGATGCCGGAGATGGACTATAAGCCGGTGAACAAGTACTTGCCGCCGCGCCAGCGCAAGGTGACGGCGGCGGCCGAACCCGAGCCGAGCGGCCCTGCCGGTTCGGTGCTACGGTGGATCGACCGCGTGCTCAGCCGATGAATCCTGCCTTCTCGGTCATCCTGCTGACCACCGCGAGTGGCGCGGGATACGGAGTGCTGTTCTGGCTCGGCGTATTAGGCACGGTTGGGCTGACGCCGTCGGCCCGCTGGTTCGGCGTTCTTGCCGTACTGATCGCGCTGGCGCTGGCGACTGCCGGCCTGCTGGCATCGACCCTGCATCTCGGCCACCCCGAGCGCGCCTGGCGCGCGATATCACAATGGCGCAGCTCCTGGCTGTCGCGCGAAGGGGTCGCTTCTCTTATCACCTATCTCCCGGCGCTGGGATTCGTCGCCGCATGGGGACTCGGCGAGCCAGGCAATGTCGCTGCCACCGTGCTGGGGCTGCTGGCAGCACTGTGCGGCACGCTGACCGTGATCTGCCAAGCGATGATCTATGCCTCGCTGAAGCCGATCCGGCAATGGCATAACTGGTTGGTGCCGCTCAATTTTCTACTACTCGCGCTGTTCAGCGGCGCCACCTGCCTGGCTGCGACGGCCACGTTCTGGGACATCGGACCCGGCCGCATCGCCGCCGGTCTGGCAGTGGCTTTTTGTTTGGCGGCAGCAGTCGCGAAGCTCGCCTATTGGCGCGTCATCGATCACGCATCGCCGGTCGCCACGATCGAGAGCGCGACAGGGCTAGGCAGAATCGGATTGGTGCGGGAGCTAGAGGCACCGCACACCGAGGAAAATTATCTGCTGCGCGAGATGGGCTATGCGATCGCTCGCAAGCACGGCGAGCGATTGCGCTCCATCGTACTGGCGATCGGCTTCGCGTTGCCGGCGATCCTACTGATTGTGGGGCTCGCGCTCGGCAATCCGGTCGCTTTAATGGTGTTCCCGTTTGCCGCCATTGCGGCGCTCCTCGGCATCTATGTCGAGCGTTGGCTATTCTTTGCCCAGGCGACCCACACTGTCACGTTGTACTATGGCCGTGCAGCTTGACCTCACCCACCGCGCTCCGCTCGGCGACCCACGGGCCGAGGCTTGGAGCAAGCTCCTCTCCCGCAAAGCGGGAGAGGTTTGTTTGCAGTCTCAGTGCACTAGTGCCGGTACCATCTCGTGCTGCAGGATCGCGGCAACTGCCACGTCGCGATCTGCTGTGAGCGCCATCGGAGTACCGTCGGCAGCATGGATGGCGAACCCGGGCGCGCCATCGACCACCACCTGTCGCACATAGGCAATCTGCGTCAGTCCGAGCTGAGCGAGCTGGGTCTCGGTCAGATGGCGGATATCGAAGCCCACCGGTCCGCTTGCACCGCTCTTCCGGCTGCCGTCTTCGTTTGCGTTCATGTTCATCGTTGTCTCCTTGCGTCCGGCCCGCTGTTGCAGCGCCGTGGCGTCCTAGTTAGCGGTTCTGCCGCTCGACCGTCTCATCCCCTTTCGAGTTTGCTCGCGACCACTTTGGCTTGGCCGTTGCCGCTCGTTGGGTCCCGCCGATTGATCTCGATGGTTTTTACCCGCGGCTCGGGCTGTGGGCGGACGAGGTCGATGTGAAGCAACCCGCTGTCCAGCCAAGCTCCCTTCACCTCGATGCCTTCCGCCAGCACAAAGGCTCGCTGGAACTGCCGCGCGGCGATGCCGCGGTGCAGGAACACGCGCCCTTCGTTGTCGTCGGACTGTCGCCCACGGATCACCAGTTGGTTGTCTTCCTGCGTGATCTGCAAGTCGTTCATCGTGAATCCTGCCACCGCGAGCGTGATCCTGAGTCCGCTCGGGCCGGTCTGCTCGATGTTATATGGCGGATATCCGTCGGCCGATGTCTTCGAGGCCCGCTCGAGCATCTGCTCGAGATGGTCGAACCCCAGAAACATCGGCGAGGTGAACAGGCGGGCGGTCATAGCCTCCTCCTCGGAGCGGGGCGTCTTGCCGGGACCCGCATGCGGCATCCCGACAAACCCAATTTTGGCAATCGCCAGGTCGCTTGCAAGAGGTCGCGGGGCGAGACAGAGCCGCGGACTACTCGGGCCCCGGCAAGCGCCCGCTAGCCTTCCCGGCGCGCCGCCGGCCGGGTGCATCGCAGGAATTCCGCCGGCTCGTTGATTGCCGGCGATCGCGGCGCTACATGCGCGACATGATTAGCCCTGCGGGCGAATTCCTGCCGATCCTGCTCGCGCCTGACCCGATACTGAAAACCCGTGCCAGGCCGGTCGCCGAGTTGGACGCGGCGGTAGTGCGCGACCTGCTGCCACGCATGCTGGCGACGATGTACCGCGCCCCCGGGATTGGTCTCGCCGCACCGCAGATCGGCGTCGGCCTGCGCGTGACCGTGATCGATCTGATGCCGGGGGAAAAGTCGTCCCCGATCGTTCTGGTGAACCCGGAGGTGGTTGCCACTAGCGAGGAGCTGGCGACGCGAGAGGAAGGCTGCCTGTCGCTGCCAGGTCAGTATGCCGATGTGACGCGACCGGCGCGGGTCAAGGTCCGCTATCTCGACGAAGATGGTGCCAGGCAGGAGATCGAGGCGGACGGGCTGCTGGCGGCCTGCCTACAGCATGAGATCGACCATCTCGACGGCATCCTGTTCATCGATCACCTGTCCAGTCTCAAGCGCAACATGATCCTGCGGCGGCTCGCCAAGGAGCTGCGTCAGAAGCGCGAAGAGGCTGGGGCGCGGTAGGAGCGGGATGCGGCTCGCCTTCATGGGCAGCCCCGATTTCGCAGTGCCGGCGCTGCTCGCACTGCATGGGGCGGGGCATACCATCGCCGCGGTATATTGCCAGCCGCCGCGGCCGGCGGGGCGCGGCTATGCGCTGCGGCCCTGCCCGGTGCAGGCGGCGGCCGAGCGGCTAGGCCTACCGGTGTGCACGCCGGTACGGCTGCGCGGCGATGCTGCGGCTCACGATGCGTTCGCCGCGCTTGGGCTGGATGCGGCCGTGGTGGCTGCCTATGGACTGATCCTGCCACCGCCGATGATTGGGGCGCCACGACGCGGGTGTTTGAACATCCATGCGAGTCTGTTGCCCCGCTGGCGTGGCGCGGCGCCGATTCAGGCGGCGATCCTCGCGGGCGACACGCGGACCGGGGTGACCATCATGCAGATGGATGCGGGGTTGGATACCGGCCCGATGCTGCTGGCGGAAGCCGTCCCGATACCGCACCGCGCGACCGCCGCTTTGCTGCACGACGTGCTGGCTGATCTCGGGGCACGGCTGATCGTGCGCGCGGCGGAGGAGGACGCGCGGCCGGTGCCACAGCCTGCAGAGGGCGTCACCTATGCGCCGCGGCTCAGCCGTGAGGACGGCCGGATTGACTGGTCGCGGGATGCTGAGGTGATAGACCGGCAGGTACGGGCTTTCGATCCCTGGCCGGGGACGTTCACCCGATTGGGCGGCACGGTGTTGAAGGTGCTCGCGGCTAAGCCGGAGCCGGGGCGCGGGGCGCCAGGTATCGTGCTGGACAATGCCTTGCTGGTTGCTTGCGGTCGGGGGGCGTTACGGCTGGGCCGGGTACAGCTTGCCGGGCGCGACCCGCTGGATACCGCGACGTTCCTGCGCGGCCACCCGGTGCCTGCCGGCACGCAACTCCGCTGATGCTGCGTTGGGCGCTGAAGCTGGAATATGATGGTTCGCCGTTCGTCGGCTGGCAACGCCAGGCTTCCGGCTTGTCAGTGCAGGAGGTGCTGGAGACCGCCGCTGCTCGCCTAGCCGGCGGAGCCCCCGTCAGAACCGTGGCGGCCGGCCGGACCGATGCCGGCGTGCATGCCGCCGGACAGATCGTCGAATTGTGGATCGATCGTGCCATCGACGGGGACCGGCTGCGCGAAGCGCTGAACTATCATATGAAACCGCACCCGGTTGTGGTTCTGCAGACCGCCCCGGCCGAAGGAGGCTGGAGTGCCCGGTTCTCGGCGAGCCGGCGCAGCTATCGGTATCTGATACTGAACCGTCGCGCGCGCCCGGCGCTGCTCAATGGCCGGGTTTGGCACGTACCGGCTCCGCTCGACCCTGTCGCCATGCAGAGCGCCGCGCGAGCGCTGCTCGGCCGGCACGATTTCACCAGCTTTCGCGCCGCGTCGTGCCAGGGGAAGAGCGCGCTCCGCACGCTCGATCGGCTCGACGTGACACGGCGGGGAGATCTGATCGAGGTCATGGCGGAGGCGCGCAGCTTCCTGCATCACCAAGTACGCAACATGGTCGGCACACTAAAACTGGTGGGCGACGGAAGCTGGCCAATCGAGCGGATCGCCGCTGCGCTCGCCGCCTGCGATCGCGCAGCCGCCGGCCCCACAGCACCAGCCGAGGGTCTGTGTTTGATGGAAGTCGGATATACGGAAAGCCCGTTCTCGCCCTACGGCTGAACCGACACCACCGGCGATGCGTGCCGCCAGAGGGATCGTGGGACTGCTCGGGGCGCGCAGCACCGGTTCTCAAACGCTGCCGAGCTCGGCTTCTTTGCCTCGCATTCTGGACCTGCCCCGGTTTGGTGGACAGGTGAGTGTTTGGGTTTATGACACCTGATGGGACGGCATTTTGTCCTCCTGTTTGCAACCATTCTTTAGTTTCCGGGGGCCTCTGGCGGAGCCATTCCCTGCCTCCCGGCTGGTACCGGGTGGGGATGGCCGCGCGCAACGGCGGTCAATCGGGATAGGGGGGCATCTCGCGATGCCGCCCCTCCCACACCACCGGGCATACGGGTCCGTACCACGGCGGTTCGGCGGATTAGGTCCGGCCAGCGCTCTCCATGGAGGCCAGTCCGAGACCGCGGAAGCGCGCCTTCGAGAAGCCGAGATGTAGCGCCTCGCTCGTGCTGACGCGCCACGGCCCCCGCGGGCTCATGACGGCCGCGAAGGCCGTCCGCCGGGAGACGCCGAGGCGGCGCAGTTCATCGAGGCGCCGTGGTCTGGTCTTCCATTAAATCCAGGCGGCGCAACGGAGGCGCCGCCGGACCCAACCGTCCAGTGAGGACAATTCACGTCCTTGGCTGAAGCCGAAATAGCCGGCCCATCCCCGCAGCAGCGGGTTCAGGTCGGCGATCATCCGCGACAGGCTCACCCCGCGGTTGCGTCCCGTCAAATTCCGCACCCGGTCTTTGAACCGGACGACGGCCTTGTCGGCGATGCGTCGGCGTGGCGTGCTCTCCTCCGTCAGCGTAAAGCCGAGGAAGGAGCGTTGCCATGGATGAGCCACGGCACTCTTCTCCGCATTGACCTGAAGCTTGAGACGCCGTTCGATGAAGCGGGTGATGCTCGCCATCACTCGCCGGCCAGCCGTCTCGCTGCGCACGTAGATATTGCAGTCATCTGCGTAGCGCACGAAGCGATGGCCGCGGCGCTCGAGTTCGCGATCCAGTTCATCCAGCACGAGATTCGAGAGCAAGGGCGAGAGCGGGCCACCTTGCGGGGTGCCCTCGTGACTCGCTTCGAATAGCCCGCCATGAAGCACACCGGCGGTCAGAAAGCTCCGGATGAGCCGAAGCACCCGCCGGTCGGACACGCGCGCGGCCACCGCAGCCATTAGCCGGTCGTGATTGACTCGGTCGAAGAACTTCGCCAGGTCAAGATCAACGACAAACTGATAGCCTTCGCTGACATAGGCTTGCGCCTGTGTCACCGCTTGGTGGGCCGAGCGGCCCGGCCGGAAGCCGTAGCTATGCTCGCTGAATGTCGGGTCCCACAGCGGCTGCAGCCGCTGCAGCACCGCCTGCTGGATCACGCGGTCAATCGCGGTTGGAATGCCGAGGTCGCGCGTCCCTCCGGCCGGCTTCGGGATTTGCACCCGACGTACCGGTTGCGGCTGGTAGCGCCCCTGAAGCAGTTGATTTTCGATCTCCGGCCAGTGCGCTTCCAGGACGCCCGGCAGGTGTCGGACGGTGATCCCGTCGACGCCGGGCGCACCCTTGTTGCGCATCACCGCACGCACGGCTGACGCTATGTTGTCCGGGTCACAGATTGCCTCCATCAGGGTACTGGTCATGACCGGACTTTCGGGTTCGGACGCCGCCGTGGTCGCTTCGGCCAGCTTGCCCTCGGCCGCCCTGAGGCTTCACCTCGACCGGCAGAAGGAAGCGCCACTCGCCGTGGCTTCGCGGCCGCTACTGGGACCATGAGACGCCCAAGCTACTCGCCCTCTCCTTCAACCCCTTGCGGGGACCGTTCGGGCCTTCGGCCGATGGTCTGGCCTACTACGCCCTCTGCTGACTTCTGCCGCGCGCTCGGGTGATCTTGCGACCACCCCAGTCCCGGACGGGACACGCGACAGATCTCCCGGGGTAAGTCCGACAGCCTTCCTCGCACTCCCGCCAGATTTACAGCCGTGATCCTTGATGGATATGGACTTCGCTCTGTCCTGCTTGCTCGTCCGATCATGGCTGCCTCATATCTGGTTTCTGTTCGTCGGGACGCGATTTCGCTCGACGCTTCCTTCAGACGGTCCCTCGCGGTTCCGCCCTTGCGCTTCGCTCGTGCTTCACCTCCATCAGGTTGCACAGGGGACTTTCACCCCCAGGCTGCCGGGCATGCCCGGCACACAGGACGCTGCGCGCCGCCTTCGGCGGTGGCCTGCGGGCCATCCTTGACCGCGGCCGTGCGCGCTGCGGCCGTGCGTGCGCAGGCCGGGACGAAGAAACGGCGCTCCAGCCGAACCAAGAAACGGTCATGTGGTTTTTGGCCTTGTGAGGTGGGTGTGCTTTCCCCAAGCGCGGCTTACGCGACGACGGCCTTGGTTGCTGACGTATAGTTGGGATCGAACAGTACCTGGCGTTGCAGCAGGGTGCAGACCAGCTTCAGCAGCCGATCGACCACAGTGCGCAGTGCCCTGCCGTGGCTGCATCCGCGCGCCCGCAATGCGACATAGCGCTGTTTGCTCCGCGGATCGTGCACCAGAGCGATCATTCCCCATTGGTACATCGCATTGGCCAGCCGCTTGTTGCAGGCCAGCCGGCGCTGCACGAAACAGCTTTTGCCGCTGCGTTTGGTGACCGGTGCCTGGCCTGCCAAGGCGCGCAGGGCATGGTAATCTCGTCGGCGCAGAGGTTCAGTGGCCTCGGCGAGCAGCGTGGCGAGGACGATCCTTCCAATTCCTGGCACGGAGTGCAGGATCGCCACGTCGCGCTGCTCGGGGCTCTGCCCCGGCACGCTCTCCCCGGGCTCGATCACCTGCGAACCGGCCAACTGGGTACAGAGCGCCTCGATCTCGGCATGCACGGCCTTGATCTGCCGGTTGAGCAGGCGGATGCGCGGCACCAGGCTGCGGATATGGCCGGTGGCCGCCTCGGTGGCGCCGGGGCCTGCAGGCAGCGGCGCTTCCTCAAGGACGCCACAGACCTGATCGGCATTCAACCTTCTGACATGATGCGCCTTGAGGATGCGGGCGATGGTCTCCTTGTGCAGCCTGGCGCCCTTGGCCGGGGTCGGCGCGAGTTGCCACAGCTCGAGCAGCCAAGCGTCGGCCAGGTTATCGGCCAGGGACAGGATCTGCGGGTAATAGCGCCACAGTTGCTCGCGCATCCGGCTGGTCAGCCGGACGCGATCGCGGGTCAGCTCGCTGGCCAGGCGGGTAGCCTCGCGCAACCGGACGATCAGCGGGTTGGACGGACTGAGTTCGCGGAACGCGGCGCGGTCGGTGCGCAGGCTGCGACCGAGCGTGTCGGCATCACGCGTATCATCCTTCGCCCCGGCGATGTTGTAACGATCGCGGAAACGGTCGAGCTGCTTGGGATTGATGGCGAAGGTGCGAAAGCCGCGATCGATCAGCGCATCGACCGCGGGGCCGTGCGAGGTCTCGATGGCGACGGCGATCTCGCCGGGCTGCGCCTGGGTGGTGCGCAGCAGCCAGTCGCCGAGCTCGGCATAGGCCGTGGCGCTGTGGCCCGGGTCGTGACGGCCGATCAGGCTACCAGTGTTGTCGAACAGCGAAATGCGATGCTTCTCGCTGCCCCAATCGAAGCCGACGAACCAGGCGGGTTCAGTGTCGGATATTGCTGATGGTTCTGCACTCATTGACCTCTCCGGATAGAACTGAGGCCCACCGCGATGCTGGTCGTTCCCTATACGGGCGCTCGATGGCGCGACCTCTTACTGGACTGTCATCGCGGCCTCCCCACCGGGGCGCTGATCCGTGCGAAGGCGCTCCAGGCGCGGGGCCGGAGGGCTGCTCCCGGCGGGTGGCCGATCCACTTCCGCCTCAGCGGCGCGGTGGATGCAAGGGGTATAGGGGCCGGCCCAGGCCAGCCCCGCCATCCTGATTCACAGCGCGCTGCTCCGGCGAGCCGTCACGCCTTGCACCGTCATGGCCGACTGGGGTACCCGGCCCTCAGACGCAGCCGTGAGAGCGGAGAAAATCCGCCACGGGGACGGCATCGGCGCCGCCTGCCTCGGCGTGTTTCAGCAGCGGGATGCCATGCGGCCCCGGCCATCTGCGAGCGTCCGGAAATGCTGCAACCATGGACTGGACAATCTCCAGATGCCCGAGCATCGCAGCCGCGAAGATGTCCATCCGCGCCCCGTTCTGGAGCAGGTACAGCGCAATATCCTTCCGCCCCATATGCGCCGCGGCGCCAAGGCCGGTTTCCCAGTCACCGCCGCCCCAATCCCATGCGGCATTGACCAACGTCGGTTGCTGCCGGAGCAAATCGCCAATGCGTCCGAGATCGCCGTGGGCATTGCTGACAAAATCCTTGACGAGGTCAGGATCGAGCCGCGGTGTGTCTGCCACTTCGGTCCTCCTGTCGTGGCCGCGCCCCGTCATGCCCGGCGAAGGCCGCGCATCCACGTCTCGATGTCGCGTGGATGCCCAGCCTTCGCCGGGTATGACGGAACCTGCAAGCGAGACGTTAGCAGCCGCCGGTATCGCTTACCACGCGATGTCGGCCGCGAACGACTCATCGCCCGGGCCGCAGGACGGTCGAGCGTAGGCCCTTGCCACGATCTGCTCCAACACCCGCACCGCCGGGGTTGCGTGGACCGTCCGTGCGCGACGAAGCCATTGCCGCGCCGCGTAGAGATCGCCCTCTGCCACCGACAGCATCGCCGCTCCCACCAAGCTTATGCCCAGCCGCTCGATTTCCTGCACGCGTTCAAGATCGGCCCGACAGCGCCGGCAGGTGCTCGCCCCTTGCAGGCTGGCGCGACAGATCGGGCAGGTGTCCACGGCCTCAGGTCTCGAGGTAGAACATCAGATCGGCCAGTTGCGTCCGCACCTTTTCCAAACCCGAGATGTCGTTAGCCACCTGGGCATCGCGGATCGTTTCCATCAGATCGACGATCTCGTTGCGATCCTCTTCGCCGGCCGTGTCCAGCTTGTCACGTGCCCGCTCAAGCAATGCCGCCAGCCCAGTGTCATCAAACCCGGCTCCGGCGTCGATCTCTGCAATCGAGTCATCCCCGAACAGCGCGTCGATCCGTCCCCGTGCCTCCTCCAACTCCGCCGCCCCCAGGCGTGGGACCGCCTGCTCGATACTGATGCGTCGCTCGAGCCCGGTGTTCTTCTCGCGCGCCGCGACGTGCAGGATGCCGTCGCGATCCAGCGCAAGGTCGATAACCACCGGGTTGCCGGCCGGCGCACGGCTCAACCCCTCGACCATGAACTGGCCGATCTCGATGTTGCTGAGCGCATCCGGGTCCTCGCCCTGAAAGATGCGCACATCGACCGCCGGTTGATTGTCCAGCAGGGTGTAGAAGGCTTCGCTCTTGCGCACCGGGATCGGCGTGTTGCGCGGGATGATCGGCACGAAGTGATAGGGATAGAGCTCGCCTTCCAGCTCGCCCAGCGCGCTGGTGCCGAAGGTGTAGGGCGTGACATCGACCAGCACGGCGGAAACCTCCGTCCCGCCGATAGACGCGCCCTCGATGGCTGCGCCCAACGCCACGCACAGATCGGCATCCACTTCGCCGCGGGGCTTGAGACCAAACACCTCGTATAGCCGCCTGGCGATCATCGGCGTGCGCGTGGCACCACCGACCAGCAGGATTTCCTCGACCTGGGAGGCGGTGAGATCGGCGCCTTTCAGGGCGATGTGGATGGCCTGCAGCGTCTCTTCGACATAGGGCGTGATCATCTGCTCGTATTCGTCACGCGCGAGTTCCAGCGACAGGTGAACCGGCTGGCTGTCGCGCTCGGCCAGATATTCTTCCTCGATCCGAGCATACGGGTGATCGGAGAGATGCCGCTTCGCCGCCTCCGCGGCACGCAGAATACGCGCCATCGCCCGCGGATCGTCGGTAACATCGACGCCAGCCTTGAGCTTCAGATGCTCAAGCACGTGCGCCACGATCTTCTGATCGAAATCATCGCCGCCGAGATGGTTGTTGCCGTGGCTGGAGATCACTTCGACCACACCCTGCTCGATGCGCACCACCGACACATCGAACGTGCCGCCGCCAAGGTCATAGACCAGGATGCGCTTGCCCTCGTGCTGCCCGGCCTCGTACACCAGCGCCGCCGCGGTTGGCTCGTTGATGATCCGCACGACCTCCAGTCCGGCGATTTCTCCGGCCTCGCGGGTCGCCTGCCGCTGCGTGTCGGAGAAATACGCGGGCACCGTGATAACCGCCTTGCGCACCTCGCGCCCAAGCCGCGCCTCGGCGATCGACTTCAGCCGTTTGAGAATGATCGCGGAAATTTCCGGCGGGGTGTACTCCTGGCCGGCCATCTGCACCGTCCCGGGTTGCCCCATGCGGCGCTTGATCGAACGGATCGTGCGGTCGGGATACAGCAACAACTGGTTGCGTGCTTCTTCGCCGACCAGCAGCTCCCCTGCCTCGGTCACGCCGACGACAGACGGGAGAATCTTGCGTCCCTGCTCATCGGCCAGGATCTCCGGCCGACCGTTCACATAGAGCGCGATCTCGGAATTGGTGGTGCCGAGGTCGATACCGACGATCTCTTCCGTCATCCGCCATTCTCCCCTGTTTTGGCGTCGGTCGTGTTGACGATCACTTCGGCGGCGCGCAGCAGCTCGTCCTCCCAGTGGAAGCCGGCGCGCAGCTCCTGCACCACGATCCCCGCGGCGCGCGCCGGATCGCGTGTCGTGCCGACGACCCGGGCCAGACGGGGATCGAACGGCCGTCCGACGACGGTGATCGGCACGACGCGCCGATCAGCCAGAATGCGGTCGAGCCGCCGCAGCGTGATGGCGATCCCCTCCCGCCAGGTCTCGGCTTCGTTGCGCGCGCTTCGGCGGAATCGGTCCATCCAGCGCGCGGGCGGCGACGCTTGCTGCGCACCAGCCGCGAGCCGGTCGCGCAGGTCGAGCAGATCGAGCAGCATCGGCCGCAGCACTGCCCGTTCGCGGTCCCGCGCCTCGGCTTCCTGCCGTCGGAGCTGCTGCTCCAGCACCGTCTGGCTCGACTCCAGGGTGGCGAAGACTGCACGGAACTGGTCGAGCGCATCCTTCACCAGGCGCGATTCGGTGCGCACCTCGTTGCGCATGGCGGCAAGCTCGACGAAGACGCTGAACAAGTCGCTGCCTGCTTCGGTGTCGGCCGGCGGTTCCGGCATCGTTTCGATACTGTCCAGATAGCTGCGGAACTGGTCGAGCAACGCCTCCTTCGCAGCAGGGTCCACGCCGTCTCCTTCCCACATGACCCAGCTACAGGGAGGCCCGTTGCAGGCTGTCGAGGATGATCGCCGCGACGGTTGCGGCCGAGGCCGGATGGCGTTCGCGATCCGTTGCTGCCAGGCAGTGCAGCTTCAATCGCGTGAGCGCCGCCGTGCCGGGACGCAGCAGTTTCAGTTCCAACCGCCCGCGCTCGTTGCGCACGGTTTCGTACGCCTGACGGATCTCCTGGAACCGGTCGGGCTCGCGGTCTGGCGGGAAAGCGCGCACCAAGGCGAGGTAGCGCTGCTTGATCGCATCGTCCCCGGCGGTCTCGTCGAGGCCGAGGATGACGAACGGGTCGCGCGTCATCGCCGTGCTGCCCCGGACCGGCCAGCGGTCGCCCGCGCGACCATTGCCGCAACGAGCTGCGCTATCTGCTGCTCCGACAGAACCCCGCCGACCGGCGACCCGCCCATGATCTCGACCATTCTGTCAATTGTGCCGGCGCGGCCGTACTGATTCACCATCTGGCGGATTTCTCTTTCGGGCACGCCGCCCATCCCCGTGGCGATCTCCTCGAGCATGGCTTCAATCATCTCGTCGGGATCGTCGTCGTCGAAATCATCGTCGTCGATCGAGCTGCGGGCGCCGAGGAAACGCCGCATGCGGTTGCCCATACGGAAATCCTCGCCGATGAGGGCCTGGTGCGTCAGGTCGTACAGTTCCGACTCCTGGGCATTGCTCAGGCAATTGGGCTCGCCCTTGGTCTGCGCCACGATCCGATAGAAGCGGGCAGCGTAGTCGTCCGGTTCTCGCCGCAGCGCCGCCGCGACATAGGTGCGCAGGGTGTCGAACGCCTCCAGATGGTGGAAGCACGCGGCCAGGGTCTGGAACTCTTCGCGCGCCCAGGGCAGGTCCGCGCCGCGCAGCAGCCAGGGATCGATCCGCCATAGGACCGACGTGACCACCTTCTTGCTTTCGCTGATTTCTCTTTGTCCGAGCGCGCCGATCAGCGACAGGATTGCCGGACGCTCGGGCCCCGTTATCCGCGCGGCGGCCAGTTCGTGGTGGAGGAGAGGCTGGCGGCGCTGGTCGGTCCAGCCCATCAACGCAGCTTCCAGGACGGCGCGGAACCAGCCAACGGTGCCGCCACCGGCCAGTTGCACGGCTTCGCGCAGCCGCGCCTCGGCGGCGGGATCGTCATCGCGATACGTCACCAGCGCCTGGCCGATCCGGAGCGGCACGCTGGGAACGTCGGCCCGCTCCCACTCCGCCGCCTGACCAAGCGCCTTCTCGGCGAGGTCGGCTCGGCCAGTGCGCATTTGCTTGCGTGCATAAGCGAGCTGCAGCTCGATCATGCGATGCCGGACGGGCTGGTTGATGGGGTCGAGCGCCAGCAGACGGCGAGCGAAGCCGACTGCCTTCTTGTAAGCGTCGCGCTCCACCGCGGCATCCACGGCGAGCATCAGGACGGTGGTGTTGTCGGGGAAGCGTCGTGCGGCGCGCTCGGCCAGGTTGTGCCAGGCGGATGTGTTGTTGGCCGACCGATACTGGTCGAGCAGGCTCACCGTTGCCGGCAGGTAGTCCGGGTCGGCATCCAGGCTGCGCTCGAGGTATTCCGCCGCCGCATCGTCTCCCCGCCTGGGGGCTATCTCCGGATGGCGCCGCGCGAGGTCGGCGAGATGGCGCAGCACCACTGCCTGGGCCAGCCGCGCCTCGGACGTCGGACGCTCCGACAGGCTTGCCAGCGCTTTCTCCCATTGCACCTGGGCCAGCGGCCAGCGGCCGTTCGCTTCCTCGGCGAGCGCCAGGGCGCGGCTTCGGTCGAAGGCGGACAGAGTCCCGAAGCGGCGCTCGAACTGGTGCATCGAGCCGGGCGCGGCGGGCAGCAGGTCGAGGCAGGCGGCGCGCAGCGTGTCCTCCGGCAGCTTCAGTCCGGGCCGCAGCAGCAGGGCAAGCACGGCCGCCGGTCCGCGCAGTTCGGCGTCGATGATCTGCTGGAGCAGCTCGGTCGTCGGCGCGGGCAGACCACGGATGTCGGCCACGAAATTGCGCTGCGGCCGGCTGAAGTTGTTCCAGTGCTCGAGCAATGCCGTCGGATCGTCGGCGAGCGCTGCCGCGGCGACTTCGCGGAGGCCGGCGAATACCGAGTCTCCCGGGACCATGTTGAGCAGGCCGAGGGCTTTCTCGGCTGTTTCGGGCGGCGCGATCAGGCTTTTCAGAATGAGGCGCAGCGGGCCGAAGGGCGAGCGCAACGGGATGCGGGTAAGCAGCGCCTCGATCTGCTCGGGCGGCTTGCTCTGAGCCCAGGCACCGAGGGCCGCGTGCGCGGCCTGCGCGAGCTCGGTCCAGCCGGCATCATCCGGTTTGGCGATCTCGGCGGGCACCACGAGGGACAGCGCCGCGGCCAATTCGGCGAGGCGGGCGGCCTCGGGCGATGTGCCGGCGGCGCTGCGGCATCGCTGCGCGATGCGCGCGGCCTTCTGGTGCTGGCCCTGGCGGATGAGACAGTGGAGGTAGAGCGCCGGTTCACGCACCAATCCGTCCGGCGTGAGAGTGTTTTCAAGGACGATGGCGGCTTCCTTGAACATGCCCTTGTCGGCCAGAGCGCGGGCGCGGGCGGCATAAGCATCGGCGAGGCGTTGGCGCCATTCCGGCTGCGGTTCCTGACGGGCCAGTTGTTTGAAGGCCTCGATCGCGTCCTTGAAGCGGCCGAGCCGCATGGCGTCGGTGCCGCGCTCGGCGAGTTCAGCCGGCGCGGCCAGCGGCGGCGCCTTGTGCATGGTCTTGGTCATCGCAATGCCTCCGCCGCCGGGTGGTTGCGCTGAAATGCCACGCGTCGCATGCGACGGGGCGGGTGCCCGCTGCTAGCGACTCGAACTCGGCATGGGTGAGGCTAGCATGCCTGCGCGGCGTGTCTCCACGTGGTTGACGGTACACGTCCGACAGCGGAGATCCGGGTCGCCCATGCGGCCTCGCGCGGCACCTACGGTGCGCCGCGCGTTCATGCCGAGCTCGCGGCCGAGGGTATCCGCGTCGGCCGCAAGCGCATTGCCCGGCTGATGTCGCAGGCCGGCCTTGCCGGCGTCAGCCGGCGCAAGTTCGTCACCACCACGGTCAAGGGCGATGGCCGTCAGGCGCCGGACCTGGTCGAACGCCACTTCGCGGCGGAAGCGTCTGATCGGCTGTGGGTCGCTGATATCACCTACATCCCGACCTGGTCGGGCTTTCTCTACCTCGCCATGGTGCTCGACGCCTTCAGCCGTCGCATCGTCGGCTGGTCGATGGCCACCACGCTCGCCAGGCAACTGCTGGATGCTCTGAATATGGCGACGCGACGGCCGCGGGGCGTGATCCATCACTCCGATCAGGGTTCGCAATACACTTCGATCGAGTTCGGCTATCGTTGCCGCGAGGCGGGCGTGCGTCCCTCGATGGGCTCGGTCGGTGACGCCTACGACAACGCCATGTGCGAGAGCTTCTTCGCCACCCTCGAATGCGAGCTTCTCGCGCGATGCCGATTCGAGACGCCGACCGAGGCGCGCAATGCGGTATTCGAGTTCATCGAGGGCTTCTACAATCCGCGTCGTCGTCACTCCTCGATCGAGTATCTCTCACCGATCGACTACGAGCGGCGCCAGGCGATCCCGACGCACACAAGCTTGCCGTCGTGCTCGCGGCCGTCAAGGACAAGCCCTTCGGGCGGCCCCAGAGGGGGGGCCCCCTCCACGAAACCGGGGCAGGTCCATACATACTTTGTATTTGCGCAGCTCTTTACGTTCGGATCCTTAGCTAACTTGATGTCTGACGGAAAATCCAATGTACGATCGAATTTGTCTTTGATATCGTCCTTGGCTTTTTGGTTGAGTGTTCCCCCGGTGCCGCTTTTCAGGCACCCACATTTCAGGTCCGGCGGAGAATTGCCTTCTCGATAGACGTATGGCGTACACTCTTCCCCGTGGCCGCAGCCTTTTTTTGCACCAACATCCGGGGCCTGAACACGGCTGCGACGCTGTGGTGCTTGCGGCGGTCGGCGCCTTCGCAGGCAGTGGGCTATTGTTGTAATCTGCTGTGCTCACCCTGTTCGTGCTGGCGGGCAATACGTTGCTGGCCCGCTGGTCAACTACATCAATCGCCGACCGATCGACGAGCGGGCGACCGAGGCGCTCTACACCATTCACGTGTGGTTTGCGATCACCAGGCGGTTTCGGATGTCCGCGACCTGCTGTTCTCCCAACTGAAAGGCGCCAACTACCCGATCCGCGATATCGACACCGTCTCGGAAGGCGACGAATTGCAGATGCCGGCAGCGCGAGTGCCACCAGCAGGATCCGCACAACACAAATATCCGGCGGCAGAAAGCGTGCCTCAACCCGCGGAAGCTAACCGGCCCAAGGCCAGCTAGAACCACGACCCGTTGCGTCCCGCGCCCTATCCCGCCAGCGCCGGCTCCGCGACCGGGGTCTGCTGGAATGCCGGCATCACCTCGGTGGCGAAGCGTTCCAACTGCTCCAGCGCGACCGATTTCGGCACGCCGACGGACAGGCTGACCGACACCCGATCCAGCGCCGGATATTTCGCCTCCAGCGCCTTCAGGTGATCAATGATCTCGCCCGGCGAGCCGCACAGGAAACCGCCGGAGGCGATCGCCTCCTCGATGCGCGGCAGCTTCGCGGTGGGGGCGCGATGGCGATCGCGCATGATCTCGATCTGCTCTTCGGTCAGCGCGCGGACCAGCCGCAACTCGCCGAACATCTTCATGTTCTCTTCGTAGTATTTCGCCGCCTCGCGAGCGCCCTCCTCGCGGCTGCCGGCGATGAAGAAATGGAAGCCGAAACACAGCCGCTCGCCGAGGTCGATGTGTTTGCCGACCCGCGCATGCGCCTCCTGCCAGGCGAGCACCACCTTGTGCATCGCGCCGCCCTCTGCCGATCCGCCCCCGACCACGCCCTGGATCCCGTGCCTGGCCATGAACTCCAGCGCCCGCGCGGTGCCGCCCTGGATCGGCTGCCAGCATTCCACCGGCAGTCGCAACGGCCGTGGCACCAAGGTCAGCTCCTTGAGCTGGTAGCCTCGATACGGGACTTCCGGCGGCAGCGTGTAGTGCTTGCCCTTGTGGGAGAACGATTCCTGGTTGAACGCCTTGAAGATGATCTCGACCTGTTCTTCGAACAGCTCGCGATTGGCCGGCTGGTCGAGCAGTGGCGCGCCGAACGTCTCCACCTCGCGCGTGTGGTAGCCGCGGCCGACGCCGAAGGTGATGCGCCCGCCGCTTAGGATATCGGCGGTTGCGTAATCTTCGGCGAGGCGCAGCGGGTGCCACATCGGCGTGATGTTGAAGCCGCAGCCCAGCTTGATGCGCTGCGTCGCCTGCGCGAGGTGCACCGCGAACATCAGCACGTTCGGAATGCATTCGTAGCCTTCGCGCTGGAAATGGTGCTCGGCCATCCAGAACGTGTGATAGCCGAGCCGGTCCATCAGCTCCGCCATCGCCTGCGCCTTGTCGAACACGGTGACCAGGCGCTCGTTGCCGAACCGCCGCGCGTTCACCGGCACGCCGCCATAGCCGACATCGTCCATATCGATATGGCCGGCGAACAGGCTGTCGAATTTGGTGATCATGCCGCGATCTCCCCGCCTGGCGGCAGTTTAGAGCACGTTCCGCCAGACTGGAAACGGCCGCCGGCCGGACTGGTCAATCCGGTGCCACTGCCACCGGTGTCCGCGGCATGACGACGGCTTGCCCAGGTGGGTCCACAGGCGGCTGCCGCGCTGCGCTCCGCCGGCCGCTTGAAGGCGCTCCGCTCCGCGCGCCAGCCGCCTGTGGACTACCTGGACAAGCTGCGCCGCAGCCAGGACGCGCGATGTCGTTGCAACAAGGGGGGACCAGTTTTCAATGTCGCCGGTGGACCAGATTTTGATGTCGCTTGACACCGTGTCGCTCAAACTGCGGCGTATCACCTGTAGAGCCAACTGACACCAGTCACCCTTGATCCACCTCTCGAATGGCAGTCACTCATGCCGGAGCTCATGGCTGAGGCCGCCGTCCCCCACAGGGGGCGCGCGCCACTCGCTGGAGCAGCGTCGAATCAGGACGGCGGGGCTGGCGAGGGCCGGTGGGTTCGTGGTGCCTCAACTGGCGCGGCCCCCTCCCCCAACCCCTCCCGCAAGGGCTACCGTTGTCCCACAACCCCGAATTGACTTTCCTGAGTGCTGAGCAGCGGATTTGAGGCGGGTCGAGTCTGCATCAGCGATCTTTCGAGGCTCCCGCCGAACGGGCGGCGGCAGCCGGCTGGCGCCGCCCCTCCGGCAGGCCCCTTTGCAGCCCCCTGCGAATCAGATTCGCTCCCGACCAACAACCCACCGGAGCCGATTCGCATGAACGACCAGCCGCAGCTTGGTCACTTTGGCAATCGCCGCCTGGCCGCGGTCGGCGACAGCCTGCTGGGGGCGATGCAGAAGCAGCGCACCATGTGCCTCTCGGCATTGGCCGACAGCCGCGGCCAAGCCCGCCAGTTTCAGCGTTTCCTCGACAACGAGGCGGTCAGCATGCACGAGATGCTGGTGCATGCCGCCCGGCAGACCGCCCGGCGCGCCGTCGGGCGGCACGTCCTGGCGATCACCGATACCACGGAGCTGAATTACGCTCCCCACAGCGGCGCCAAGCGCGGCTTTGGCACGGTCGGCAACGGGACCGACATCGGCGTGCTGCTGCACCCGGTGATTGCGGTGGATGCCGAGCAGGGCGGGCTGATCGGGCTGGTCGGTGCCACGGTGATCAACCGCACCGACGGCCCGGTGACGGACCATAAGACACGCCCGGCCGACGAGAAGGAGTCTCGCCGCTGGCTGGCGGCCGCCGAGACCGCCGGCGAGGTGCTGGCGGAGGCGGCGATGATCACTGTGGTCGAGGACCGCGAGGGCGACATCTATGACCAGTTCGCGCGTCGGCCGGACAACGTGCATCTGTTGGTGCGGGCCGCGCAGAACCGCTCGCTCGAGGGCGATGAGAAACTGTTCGCGCGATGCGCCGCCTGGTCAGCAGTAACACAGCACACCATCCAGGTGCCGGCCCGGCATGGCAAGCCGGCGCGGGCCGAGCGGACCGCCGTCGTGGCGGTGCGCTCCGGCGAGGTCACGATCAAGCGGCCACTGCGCGCCGAGCCAGGCCTGGCGCCGACCTTGACCCTGCGGGTGGTGGATGTGCGCGAGATCGCCCCACCGTCGGCGCAGCAACCCTTACACTGGTGTCTGCTGACCACGCATGCGGTGGGCGGTGCGGCGGAGGCGCTGCAGATTGTCGCCTGGTACCGGCTGCGTTGGATCATCGAACAGCTGTTCCGTACCGATGAAGACGGACGGTGTCGATGTGGAGACCTCGCAGATCACGACGCCGCTCAGCCTGGCGAAGCTGGTGACGGTGGCGCTGATTGCCGCCGTGCGGGTCATGCAACTGGTGATCGGTCGCGACGGCAGTACGGGGCAGTCCATAGAGGACGTTGCCGACCCCGCCGAACTGCCGGCGCTACGGGCGATCAGCGCCTCCCTCGAAGGGCCGACCGACAAGTTGAAGAACCCGTTCGATCCTGCCTTGCTGGCTTATTACGCCTGGATCGCCGCACGCCTCGGAGGCTGGTCCGGCTACACCTCCAAGGGATATCGGCCGCCCGGTCCCAAGACCATGGCCCGCGGTCTCAAGCGCCTCGATGCCATGGTGCAGGGCTGGATGCTGGCTAATCGTTCCGCACTTGTGGGACTCCGGTAGCCCGCAAGGGGAGGGGGCGGGTGCTATGGGCCAGGGGGGAAAGATGGGCGGGCCGGTTAGGGGAATGGGACCGAAGTCGGCGCTGGCGGCGGAATTGCCGAAGAGCTGGCTTAGCTTGCGGCTGAAGCGGCTGAACATGAGAGTGACGAGACTGCCGTCGTACTCGATGACAGCGCGGGACAGTTCGTCCCACGTCGCACGATCCATCTGCCCCGGTGCGATGCCGAGATCGAGGCAGATATCGACGAGGACGGCGCCGATCGGGCGGCGGCGGTCCTCGGCGGCGATTTGCTCGAGCGTGGGCGGGCTGGCGAGGCACGGATCGCCGGCCGGATCGTGCTGCCTTGTGGCTGGTGTGGCGGCGCGCGGCTTGCGCGCGGACGGCGGACGGCTGTGCACAGGCTGCTGCAGGTCCTGGCCGCGGGCGGCGCGCTGGCGGAGCCTGTCTTCGAGCGCGGCGGCGCGGAGCAGGCCGCGGGTGATGCGGGCGAGGATCAGCGCGAGATCGGTGGTGGCAAAAGTTGTGACGACGAAGGCGAAGCAGGGGAGGAGATGCGGAGCGGCGCTGTGCTGGCGCAGCGTGTCGGCGAGGTTCCTGCCGTAGGCGACGAGGGTGCGGAGGAGGCCAAGGACCTGGCCGATGCGAGGGGGCATGACCCGATCGGGATCGGGTTGGAGGGCTTCGGTCGGTGCGGTGGCGGCGTCGAACACGAACGTAATAAGAACACAAAACGCGGGCGGTGTCAAGGAAAGATTTCCTGGGAGGGAGCTTTTTCAGGGGGCACGCTGGCATTGGCGCGGACCGCAGCGCGCGAGGTGGCAGCGGCGGAGCCGGACCTCGGCGGCATCGGTGTGGGGACCGACACACAGGCCAGCGAGCGCGACGGGAAGAGATTGTACCCCGCAGTATGAACGACTCAGGCCACTAGCCGGGCAGTCTGGGTTGGCAACCACTGCCCGCCTCGCGGCCTGCCAAAGCCGGCGCGACGCGGCGCCTCAACAGCTTCGGAGCAGATTGCCGCGACCGCGGGATCGCAACTGTCCCGCCCGCGGCTCGCGTATCGACGGCATAGGCCCGCATGCCGGCCGCTCTCCGCCGCAATGTGGGCCACTGCGGGCGTTCGACACGGGGCTGGCACACTTGATGCATTGCACAAGGGCCGCGAGCCATCTAATTATTGAGACGGACTTTCCTACGATATCGTTATTTTTGCCTTGACGATCGTCAGAAAGCCGTTAATTATGCCCAACGAGGATCGTTCCCGGCTCAGGACATAGCAGTCACACCCCGGCAACCTCGGTCCATTAATTGGGGAGTCACGACAATGGCAAAGCTTGACCTCAAGACGACCGTCGCGGCGGCCGCGGTAGCGGTTTCGGCCGCAGCGTTCTGCCCGGGGACGGCACAGGCGCACGGGTTTACCCAGAGCGGCGCCGGGACAGCTACGTTCTCGGTCAAAGACAAGAAGTTCACGAACTTCACCTGTTTGTCCCCGAGCCCTGGTTGCGGCGTTGTCGAATACGCCCCTGCCCCAGCAGGCGCTCTGGGGGTCCTGATCGATCCCGACCTGACTGTGGCTAGCACGGCACTCTCACCAGGACCGAAGGATCAGGACGTCCTGCTTGACTTCCTCGTTTCCACCACCAATGGCAAGCCGCTCATCAACGACCTCAAGATCACCTCGGATGCGGCTCAGACGGGATCAGGCCTTATTTCGGACACCCTCAAAGTCTGCGCGTCAGCGGCCTGTGGCATTGTCCTCTTCCCTTCCACCCACACGTCGGGCAACGATCTGGGCTTTAGCCTAACTTTCGCGCCCCAGGCGTCTCTCTACATATCTGAAGACATGCACGCGAGTGTCGGTGCAGCGCCCGGCTTTGCGGCGATGACGTCCATCTCGAAGGTCGTCTCCGAGGTGAAGGTGGTGCCTGAGCCCGCGTCGCTGGCCCTGGTAGGGGTTGGGTTGCTCGGGCTGGGGCTGACACGGCGCCGCAAGGCGATCTGACGCTCCCCCACCGACGGGCAGTCCGGTTGGCATTAAGTGCGGAGCGGGCGAGATCCAGGTGGTCCGCCCCGCTCAGCCCGCCCGGGCTCACTTGATGAGATGTACCCCATAAAACTGGGAGATATCCCGGCAGAGTAGACTCGGTCATCTAATTCTTGGGACACCCGTTTCCTACCAAGCCTTCATTTTTATCGTTGACAAACGTTAACCGCCCCGTTTATCGTGCCCAACGAGGATCGTTCTCGCCCGGCACATGGCGGTCATGGATCGGGCGGGTTGGGTCTGCTAAAAATGGGGAGTCATCAAGATGGCGAAACTTGGCCTCAAGACGACTGTCGCGGCGGCCGCGGTAGCGGTTTCGGCCGCAGCCTTCTGCCCGGGGACGGCACAGGCGATCGGGTTCACCCCGAGCGGCGCCGGCACAGCTACGTTCACGGTCAAAGACAAGAAGTTCACGAACTTCACCTGTTTGTCCCCGAGCCCTGGTTGCGGCGTTGTCGAATACGCCCCTGCCCCAGCAGGCGCTCTGGGGGTCCTGATCGATCCCGACCTGACTGTGGCTAGCACGGCACTCTCACCAGGACCGAAGGACCAGGACGGTCCTGCTTAACTTCCTCGTTTCCACCACCAATGGCAAGGCACTCATTAACGACCTCAAGATCACCTCGGATGCGGCTCAGACGGGATCAGGCGTTATTTCGGACACCCTCAAAGTCTGCGCGTCAGCGGCCTGTGGCATTATCCTCTTCCCTTCCACCCCGACGGCGGGCAACGGTCTGGGCTTTAGCCTAACTTTCGCGCCCCAGGCGTCTCTCTTCATATCTGAAGACATGCACGCGAGTGTCGGTACATTGCCCGGCTTTGCGGCGATGACGTCCATCAAGAAGGTCGTCTCGGAGGTGAAGGTGGTGCCTGAGCCCGCGTCGCTGGCCCTGGTAGGGGTTGGGTTGCTCGGGCTGGGGATGGCACGGCGCCGCAAGGCCAAGTAAGCCGCTCCCCGCGGCACGCTCTCGGACAGAAGCTTGTTTTGTTCGAGGGCCGATGAGGGTAGAAGGCTCATGCTGCGTCCCCGCAGCGTGAGCCTTTTCGTTGGAGGTCCCTTTGTCCTCGACCGGGGTCAACACTACTCAGCGCGCGCCTGGCCCCTCCGCCGACTTTCTCGCCGGCCTCGCTCATTACTATGCTGGGCGTCTGGACCGCGCCGAGACCTTGTTCCGCAAGACGCTGCGCAAGAGCCCGCAGGATCCTTACGCGCTGCAAATGCTGGGAGAGACCGCCGCGGCGCGTGGCCGCACCGATTTCGCCCTGCAACTGATCCGCCGGGCCCTGGAGGTCATGCCGGATAATCCGGAGGCCCTCGTCAGCCTCGGGAACGTGCTGCGCACAGTGGGGCAACCGGCGGAGGCCGAGGAACAATACCGGCGTGCCATCGCGCTACGGCCTGACTTTGCCGTCGCACATTGCTGCCTGGCGGCGGCGCTGAACGACCAGGAGGCGTTCGAGAAAGCCCTGGAAAGCGCGATCCGGGCCGTCGAACTGATGCCGGGGCTGGCGGAGGCGCAGCTCGCCCGCGGGGTGGCCCTGGTCGGGCTGCGCCAGTTCGCAGAGGCCGAGGCACCCTATCGCCTGGCCATTGCGCTCGCCGGGCAATGACGCGGAGCGATCTCGGCCTGGTGCTGACCGAGCTTGATCGGTTCGACGAGGCGATGGAATGCCACCGAGAGGCGATCGAACTCGCGCCCGAGGATGCGGGACTGCATTTCGCCCTCGGCAAGACCCTGTTCGAGGCGCACGAACTGGCGGCGAGCGAGGCAAGCCACAGGCGTGCACTCTCGCTGGCACCGTCTTCCGCCGTGATTCTGACGGCTCTTGGCGGCGTGCTTCGAGCCCAGGGGCGCTTTCAGGAGGCGCGAACCTGTTTTCGGGAGGCATTGGAGCTGGAACCCGATCTGCCGGAAGCGCATTACCGCCTCGCACTGACCGGCACGGATCTCAATGAGGCCGAGCTCCAGCGCCTTCGGGCGGTTTTCGGCTCCTCGGACTGCCACGCCGATGCCCGGATCACCGCGGGATTCGCGCTGGGCGCGATATTCGACCGAGCCGACCGTTTCGATGAAGCCTTCTTCCACTTCGCGACAGCAAACGCCTGGTTTCGGGACCGCCGGGCCGCAATTGGGGAACGTTTCGACTACCCAGCCTTCCGCCGTGAGGCGGACGGCCTGATTGAACGTTGCGATCGGGCGCTCTTCGCCAAGGTCGCCGATTGGGGAAGCCGCTCCGAGGCGCCGGTGTTCATTGTCGGCATGCCGCGCTCCGGCACCAGCCTGGTGGAGCAGATCGCGGCCAGCCATTCGCAGGTGTTCGGCGCCGGCGAGCGCAAGGAGATTCCCATGATTTCGGCCGCATTGTTGCGGCACAATCAGAGCCGGCCGATCGATCAGTGGGATCGCGACTTCGCGCGCCAACTCGCGGACGAGTACTTGGCGTTGCTGTCGGAGCGGAGCGGCGGACGCGCACGAGTGACCGACAAGCTGCCGGATAACAGCATCCTTCTTGGCGTCATCGCCGCGCTGTTCCCGGCCGCGCGGGTGATTTACTGCCAGCGCGACCTCAGGGATGTCTGTCTTTCCTGCTACTTCACCTTGTTCGGCGAGCCGTTGCTCTGGTCGTACGACCTTACGGATTGCGCGCTGCGGGCGCTCGAGATCGAACGGTTGATGGCGCACTGGCGACGTGTGCTGCCCTTATCCATCCTGACCGTGAAGTATGAGGCATTCCTGACCGTGAAGTATGAGGCATTGGTGAACGCCCCGGAAGCCGAAAGCCGGCGGCTGATCGATTTCCTCGGTCTCGACTGGGAGCCGGCCTGCCTCGATTTCCACCGAACTCAACGGCCGGTTCTGACCGCAAGCAGTTGGCAGGTCCGCCAGCCGCTGTTCACCCGCTCGGTCGGGCGATGGCGCCACTACGAACAACATCTCGGGCCATTGCAGGAGGTTCTGACAACAGGCCTGACGGCGGCCTGATGGACAGCATGCTTGCGCCTGATACCACGAACCGGGCGCGGCGCGCCGCCGGGATCACGCGGACTGTCAATGCCGGACTCGCACACCATACGGCCGGTAGGCTCCAGCAGGCTGAGGCGCTTTACAGGAAGGCTTTGCAGAAGGACCCGGCTCATCCCCAGGCACTACATCTGCTCGGCGTCATCGCCTATCAGTGCGGCCAGAACGCACTCGCAATCGAGCTGATCGAGCGGGCGCTTCCCAGACTCCAGGACCTTCCGGATGCGCATCTGAACCATGGCAATGCTCTCCTTGCCGCGGGCAGGGCCGCGGAGGCCGCGGAGGCCTACCGCCGGGCACTTGCGTTGCAGCCCGATCACGGACTCGCACACAGCAATCTGGGGCGCGCACTGAACGACGAGAAGCTCTACGAGGCTGGCCTCGAGAGTTCGAACTCGCGCGGTGGAGTTGATCCCCGATTTCGCGGGGGCGCACGCGAACCGCGGCGTCGCGCTGATCGGGCTGGGGCGCTATGCCGAGGGCGAAGCGGCGCTGCGGCGCGCCCTGGAGTTGCAGCCGGACAGCGCTGACATTTGCGATTCCCTTGGACACGCTCTCACTGAGCTCCGCCGCTTCGATGAGGCTCTGACATGGCGTGACCGGGCGATCGAACTGCGCCCGAACCATCCGGCATCATGGGCGCGGGGTGACTTTGTTTCGGATGGGCGATCTGGAACGCAGCGAAGCAGAATTCCGGCGGGCCTATTCACTTGCACCCAAGAGTGCCGAGCCGTTGGTCGGACTCGGGTACGTTCTGAGTTTGCAGGGCCGGTTCGCCGAGGCGGTTCAAAACTATCGCCGTGGCCTGGAGCTCGACCCGAATCTGTCTCAAGCGTATCTGGGCCTCGCCGAGACTGGCGAGCGGGCGGGGCAGGACGTTCAGGCCGAGGCCCTGAAGGCGATGCTGGCGAACCCCGCGATACCGACAATGTCCCGGGTCGATGCAGGCTTCGCGGTCGGCAAACTGCTGGACAATGCCGATCGCTATGACGAAGCATTTCCGTGTTTCGCAGAGGCAAATGCGTTGTATCGGGAGTACTTCGCCAAAGCGGGCCAGCGGTACGACCCGGATTCGATGCGGCGTGAAGTCGATCATGTGATCGAGCAATGCACGATGAAGGGACTGGCGCAGGGCACTATCGGCGGCAACTCCTCGGAACTACCGGTGTTCATCGTCGGGATGCCACGGTGCGGTACCAGCCTGATCGAGCAGATTGCCGCCAGCCACTCGCAGGTATTCGGCGCCGGCGAATTGCGGGACATCGAAAGAATCGTCAAGGCGACCCAAGCACAGCAGGGGAACAATGCGGGGGACCGCAGCCTGGGACGGCAGCTTGCCGCTGAACATGTGGCACGGTTACAGGCACTGGGCGGGCCCGCGGTCCGGGTGATCGACAAGATGCCAGATAACATCTATATGGCTAGCGCGATCGCGCTGCTTTTTCCAGCGTCCCGGATCATCATTTGCCGGCGCGATATCCGTGACACATGCCTGTCGTGCTATTTCCAGCGTTTTGCCGAGGAGAATTGGTGGTCCTATGACTTGGCCGATTGCCGCCATCGCGCTTTGCAGATTGAGCGACTCGCGGACCACTGGCTGCGCATTCTGCCGAATAAGGTCATGGAAATCGTCTATGAGGATGTTGTCGCAGACCTGGAAGGCGAAAGCCGGCGGCTGATCGAGTTCCTGGGACTGGAGTGGGAACCGGCGTGTCTTGAGTTCCACAAGACGGAACGGCCGGTAATGACCGCAAGCCATTGGCAGGTGCGCCAGCCGCTCTATGCAAGCTCGGTGGGGCGATGGCGGCACTATGAGCGTCATCTGGGGGCGCTCCTGGAGGATCTGCCGCAGGGACCTGACTAAGGTTCCTTTCAAAACCTCTCTTGTACTTTGATCTGATTGGTTTCGTGGCGACTCCCCTTCATCTCTAATGCCCACTCAGGTAAGAGGTCCTTACGAACAAATCCGTGACGATTCCACCGAAGGCGCGCATGGCGGCGTTCTGGTCGGCCGCATAGCCGTGAGGAACGAGGATGGTGGCTGGAAGGCCGGGCGTCCGGCGGCGAAGGCGATGGACTGCCCATGGTTGCCGCGTGTCGCCGTGATCACGCCGTTGATGGAGCCCGCAGTGCGGCGGAGTGCGTCCATGTAGACGATGCCGCCATGCACCTTGAAGGCGCCGGTTGGAGTATGGTTCTCGTGCGTATCGCCCGTGCCCGCTCTCTGATCAACGGGGCCGGCTGGGCGCGGTGGAACCTCGCGCGGATGGCAGCGGAGGCGGGTTTTCGCCAGCCACGCCCTCATGGCGAGTGTGTTCCAGCGCGTGCTTGACATGACGCAGAGCCTGTCCAAAAAAGGGTTGAAAATTCCCAGTCATTAAGGGAAAAATAACCGCGGGTGAGTTATGCCTTGACTGTCTCAAAAACGCAACGATGCAACTGTAAACCGAGTATCCTCTCAGGGGTTAGATGACAATGAGCGTTCTGACTGTAGGTACAGGCGAAGAGTACGCGACGATCCAAGCGGCTGTTGCCGCCGCAACCTCCGGCGATACAATTGATGTCAACGCCGGCACCTATGCGGTCGCCGACCTCACGATCACCCAGAACCTGACATTTGTCGCGGTGGGCGGCACGGTCGATATAGCACCGCCGGCCGGCAGCAGCGTAAGCGAAGGGCTGTTCGTCGTCGGGACCGACACCTCCGACCCGAACGTCACGATCGAGGGCTTTTCCTTCTCCGGGGCAACCACTGGCGCCGGGATCCGCTACCAGAGCGGCAACCTGACCCTGGACGACGACAGCTTCTCTGGCAACCAGTACGGTGTTCTGGCAACGCCGTTCGTCTCCGGGACCGGCACCATCGATGTCAACGACAGCGTGTTCAACCAGAACAGTACAGGTAACCTCTCTGTCGGAGAGATCAGCACCTTCGTTCTGACCAACAGCACCTCTGAGGACGCCGGTGCTGGAGGTGAGGTGAACAGCGGGGCCGAGAACAATACAATCGAGGACAACCAGATTCTCGACGGGCCGACCGGTACCGCGCGCTATTCCATCGACCTGCCGAATGGCGGCAACGACATCATTCAGGGTAACACGATCGAGAAGGGGCCGGATGCCGGCACACCAATCGCGATTTACGTCGGCAGCCCCACGCTGCCGTACGTTAATTCCGACGTAGTTATTCAGGGCAACACATTCATTAATAACACCGGCGGCCCTTCCGCGGTGGCTGTCAAGAATGAGTTTACGGCACCTGTGACCGTGACCGACAACACGATGGGTAGCTTCGCTAATATTTTGCAAGGGATGGGCACGCAGAGAGGCAACTTGAACGCCTCGGGCGGGACGATCGCAGCCTCAACCAACACCACGCCTTTTGGCTACGTTATGGCCACTATCAACCTGAGCAACACATCCGGCAACCACACCGAGACACTGACTCTGCCAAACTGGCTTGTGATCGGCGGCAGTGGTCATCTGACAGTTATCGAAGATGCTACGCTTGAGACAGTGTACGGCGGCTCGGGTGGCGTCGCGGTCAGTGGCGACGGCGGCCAAACAGTGTACACGAAGGCCGGATCGACCAACACGATCCAGTCCAACGGCAACCTCAATACCTATTTCAGCTTTGGCAATGACAGCATCACCGTCTCCGGCAACAGTTCGAACTACGATATCTACGGCACCGCTCATGTAACCGGCGCGGCCACAGCGAGTGACACAGAAGCCAGTTATATTGACGGGACGGAAAACTTCGCTATGCGAGGTGCTGCCGAAACCTTTACAATCTTCCCCGGCGGCACCGCAAATATCAACGGCACCGCCCATTCGGTCACCGCCTCGGAGAATGAGGGTACAGTTAATTTTAATTTCACTCTCTCCACGAACTCCACCGTGTTCAGTGGGTCGCTCATCGGCGGCCAGGTCGATATGACGAACGGCGCGATGACCACCTATAAGAACACTACCCGAGCCACAATCGAGCTGACTAAAGGCACCTATACCGTCGCCGATATCGGCAGCACCATCAGCGGCGGCGGCGCCACCGTGCAGGTTACCGAGTATGGCGGGCAAGGCCTGACGTTCATCGGCGGCTCCGGCTCGGCGACGCTCAACACCGATTCGGGCGGTGCAACAGTCTCCGTGGGCAGCGGCTCGCTCCAGGTGAATGAACACGCAAATGACGGCCCGATTACCTACAATTTCGATGAGGCTACCGGCGGCAGAACGGTGACGATCAATGACTTCCGTGCCAGCGAGGATACGTTCGCGTATAGTGGCTTCACCGGCAATCCGATACAGAGCCAGAGCGTGTCGGGCGGTTCGCTCCACCTCACGCTTCAGAACCACACAACGGTCGTCCTGCTGAACGAGACGCAGCTCTGAGCCGACCGTGCCCAGGGCCATGCACGCTCGGCGGGCTGATCAAGTGAAGCGGGAGCGGCGAGCCTGACCGAGGTCTAACGGAACGATTGCGCACGACTGGGGCGATGAGCGGCATCACGCCCAGCCAGTGCGCAGGATAGCAGTTGGAGCTACGAAGAGGTCGAACTAGCTACGCTCGGCAACTGCACCGAGCTATTGTGCGTCCGCTCCCTGGCGGCATAGACTCTATTGCAGTGCTTTGGCCTCGATGAATTGGAGACGAAGATAACCGAACGCGCTTGAGCCGAAGCGTTTGCGCGAGAGTGGATTGCCGGCTGGAACGCTCATGATCTGGAACGCATTCTCGCGCACTATACTGATGAATTCGAAATGACAAGCCCGCTCATCGTTCAGCGGATAGGTATCCCCAGCGGCAAGCTCAAAGGTAAAGAAGCGAGTCGCTCCTATTGGGCCAAGGCCTGGCCACGACGCCACAGTTGCGTTTCAAATTGCTCGACGTCATGGTCGGCAATGCCAGCCGCCTTCAAGGTTGGCCCTCGACGGCCGCCCGAGCAGCGGGCGTTGCGTCGGAAACCGAGCCGCTCAGCGACTGGCGGGGGTTTCATCCTCGAAGTCCATGTCCTCGTAGAACTCGATGATGGGGATTTCGATACCGATTTCCGGCATGCGGAGGATTTCATCGCCGGTGAGGGTGGTGACCCTCCATGCTTCGTCCGGTCGTTCCCGCTCCATGACAGTGAGGCCGATGCCGGTTGATTCGAGGATGACGTAGCGACGGATCGAGGGGACGGCGGCGTATTCGCGGACCTTGAGGATGCGGTCGGTGCGGCTGGTATAGGAGTTCAGGACTTCAAACACGACGACAACGCCGGGGATCGTCGTGGCCTCGCGGTCGAAGGGCAAGCAGGTCACAAGCGCGTCGGGATAGCGGATGGCGGCGCCGATGGTCGCGACACCCGCATCTGGACCGAGCGGGCGGCATCTACTGCCGCGGAGCCTGCCGCGCAGCGCGGCATGGACGTTCTGTATGATCACGGAATGGCCAGCCGTGCCGCCGGTCATGGCGACCGGCTGGAAGCCGTCGAACTCGTAGCGGCCTTCCTGAGAGGCGGCCCAGGCGAAGAACTCCTCCTGGGTCCAGGAACTGGGAGCGGGATGTCCATGAGGGCAAGCTTATCATGGGGGGCTTTCTTCGTCAGAGCAGGCGAGACCAGGTGCTGCGGCGAGCAAGGTGGCCGCGAGGCGAGGCAATTCGCTGAAGTCCCGCGCAATGGCATCGGCGCCGGCCGCCATCTCTGGCGTGCCGTATCCCCAGGCCGCGAAGATGGCGGGCAGTCCCGCCCCCCGCGCCGCTGCAACGTCGTTGGCGTGATCGCCGGCCATTACCGCTTGGCCGGGCACGCCTCCGGCTGCCCGCAACGTGGCCAGCAGGTGCGCTGGATCAGGCTTGCGCACTGGAAAGCTGTCGCCGCCACCGATCGCGGCAAAGATCCCTCAAGGCCGAGCGCCTCCAACAGATCGCGAGCGGGCTGCTCCAGCTTGTTGGTGCACACCGCCAGCCGCCAGCCCTCGGCGTCCAGCGAATGCAGGGCCGCAGCGGCGCCCGGGTACAGCCGGCTGGCGACCGCGAAGTTGCGGCCATAGTCGGCCACGTAGTGGTCAATCGCTGCCGCGTCGGCGGTCTGCCCGCGGGCAGCAAGGCACGCTCGACCAGGCGCTGCACGCCGTCGCCCACCATGCGTGCGGTCTCCGCCGGCGTAAACGGAGCCAGCCCACGCAATGCCATCAGCCGGTTGAGCGCCGCCGCCAGGTCCGGGACCGAGTCCACGATCGTGCCGTCGAGGTCCAGCACCAGCGTGCCGGGCATGTTGTTAACCTCCGTTACGCAATGTGAAGAGTGTCATACTGACGAGCTTTGACACCGGCTATACTGCGCCGGTAGGCGAAGCGAGCACTGGAACAAGGAACCGCGATGCAGGCAACCGCCGTGATCCTCGCCGCCGGGCTCGGGACGCGGATGCGCTCGGCAGTGCCGAAGGTGCTGCACCGGATCGCCGGCCAGCCGATGCTGCAACACCTGCTGGCGAGCTGCGATGCCGCGTTCGACCGGGTGGTCGTGGTGGTCGGCCCGGATATGGCGGCGGTGCAGGAGGCTGCGGCCCCGCACCCCTGCGTAGTGCAGGCGGAACGGCGGGGTACCGCGCATGCGGCGCTACAGGCGGCTGAGTTATTCGGCGAGGGCGACGTTGCGGTGCTCTATGCCGACAACGCGCTGATCCGGCCTGCAACGCTGCGGCGCCTTCTGGCGCGACGAGCGGCCGGGGATGCCGGTCTGGTGTTGCTGGCAATGCGCCCAGCCGATCCCGCCCAGTACGGCCGTGTGGTGGGCCGCCCCGACGACGTGGAACGGATCGTCGAATGGGCGGACGCCTCGCCCAAGGAACGCGCCGGCGAATTATGCAACGCCGGTGCGTTGTGCGCCTCGGCCACCGACATGCAACGATGGCTGCGCGCGATACGGGCCGATAACGCCAAGCGCGAGCACTATCTGACCGACGCGGTGGCACTCGCCCGGACAGAGGGGTGGCGCGTCGCTGCGGTGGAGGCGCCGGCGGAGGAACTGGCCGGGATCAACTCGCGCGCCGAGCTCGCGGCGGCGGAGGCGGTGATGCAGGGATGGCTGCGCGCCGCTGCCATGGAGTCGGGCGTCACGATGACCGACCCGGGCTCGGTGTTTCTGTGTGCCGATACCGCGCTGGCGCCTGATATCGTGGTGGAGCCCAACGTCGTGTTCGGCCCCGGCGTGAGCGTCGGGCGGGGGACCGAGATCCGCGCCTTCAGCCGTCTGGAAGGCTGCACGATCGGCGAGGACTGCGTGATCGGCCCGTTCGCCCGCATCCGTCCCGGCACCGTGCTGGGCCAGCGCGCGCGTGTCGGCAATTTCGTCGAGCTGAAAGCAGCGACGCTCGGGGTCGGCGTCAAGGCCAATCACCTGAGCTATCTCGGCGACGCCGAGGTGGGCGACGGCACGAATATCGGCGCCGGCACGATCACCTGCAATTACGACGGGCACGCAAAGCATCGCACCACGATCGGGGCGGGCGCCTTCATCGGCTCCGACACCGCGCTGGTCGCGCCGGTCCGCGTGGGCGACGGCGCGATCACCGCGGCCGGCAGCGTCATCACCGAGGACGTGGCGGCCGACTCTCTCGCTATCGCCCGCGGGCGGCAGGTCGAGAAGCCCGGCCGCGCCGCGCTGTTGCGCGAGCGGCAGCGAACGCGGCGACAGTAGTGCCCTTGCACAACGACGGCGCCACAGCCCACCCCACCTCTCCCGCTCTGCGGGAGAGGTCGCCGCGCGCAGCGCGGCGGGTGAGGGTGCTGCAGCCGGCGAGATCCTCATCCGGCTCGCTTCGCGAACCGACCTCTCCCGCTCTGCGGGAGAGGTGTACCTGAACCCTCCGGAGGCACTGAACCCATGTGCGGCATCATCGGTGTGATCGGTTCCCGGCCCGCGGCGCCATTGCTGTTGGACGCGCTGCGGCGCCTGGAATATCGCGGCTATGACAGCGCCGGTCTGGCGACACTGGTGAACGGTCACATCGACCGCCGCCGGGCGGAAGGAAAGCTGGGCAATCTCAGCGCGGTGCTGGAGCGTTCGCCGCTGCCCGGAACGACCGGCATCGGGCACACGCGCTGGGCGACGCACGGCGCGCCGACAGAAAGCAATGCGCATCCGCACGGCACCGCCCGCGTCTCCGTGGTGCATAACGGAATCATCGAGAACCACGCCGAACTGCGCGCTGAGCTGGAGGCGGAGGGGCAGGAATTTTCCACCGAAACCGACACCGAGACGGTGGCGCAGCTCGTCGATTTGAACCTGAAGCGGGGAATGAACCCGACCGCCGCTGCCGGCACGGCCTTTCGCCGACTAGAGGGCGCCTACGCGATAGCCATGATCTTTGCCGGACACCCCGAGCTGATCGTCGGCGCCCAGCATGGTGCGCCGCTGGCGGTGGGGTTCGGCGAAGACGAGATGTTCGTCGGATCCGACGCGCTGGCGCTGGCACCGCTGACCCGGCGCATCGCCTACCTGAAGGACGGCGACTGGACAGTGGTCGATCGCAAGGGCGCGCGCTTCTTCAACCAAGACAGCGTAGAGGTCGAACGCGAGATCAAGCTGACCCGCCTCACCGGCGCGGCGATCGGCAAAGGCAATTTCCGCCATTTCATGGAAAAGGAGTTGCACGAGCACCCGGCGGTGATCGGCGACACGCTGCGCCGGATGGTCAACCCATCGACGCGCGCGGTGATGCTGCCCGAACTGCCGTTCGACTTGGCGCGGGTGCCGCGCATCACCATCAGCGCTTGCGGCTCGGCGTTCTACGCCGGGCTGGTCGGGCGGTGGTGGTTCGAAGCGGTGGCGCGCATCCCGACCGAAACGGACGTGGCGAGCGAGTTCCGCTACCGCACGCCACCACTGCCGAAAGGCGGGCTCGGCCTGCTGGTCAGCCAGTCGGGCGAGACGGCGGATACGATCGCAGCGCTACGCTACATGCACGAGCAGGGTCAGCACGTGCTGTCGATCGTCAATGTGCCGGAGAGCAGCATGGCGCGTGAATCGGACGCGGTGCTGGAGACGGTTGCCGGACCAGAGATCGGTGTGGCGAGCACTAAGGCCTTCACGGCGCAGCTTGTCGTGTTGGCGTGCCTGGCGCTAGCGGCGGGGCGCGCGCGTGGTGTGATCTCGCCGACGCAGGAGGCGACGATGACCGACGCGCTGCTGGCGGTGCCGGGATGCGCGGCCGAGGTGCTGGAGAACGACGGGCCGATCCAGGCGCTGGCGGCACGCGTGGCGAAGGCGCGCGACGTGCTGTACCTCGGGCGCGGCAACTGTTTCCCGATCGCGCTGGAAGGCGCGCTGAAGCTGAAGGAGATCAGTTACATCCATGCTGAGGGCTATGCGGCCGGCGAGATGAAGCACGGGCCGATCGCGCTGATCGATCCGGCGGTGCCGGTGATCGCAACGGTGCCGTCGGGCCCGCTGTTCGAGAAGACTGCGTCGAACTTGCAGGAGGCGGCGGCCCGCGGCGGGCAGGTGATCGTGTTCAGCGACGAGGCGGGGGTGGCGAAGCTACGCAGCATCGCTACCGAGACGATCGTGCTGCCGACGGTCGATCCGTTCGTAGCGCCGATCCTGCACGCAATCCCGGTGCAGCTTCTGGCGTATTACGTTGCTGTATTGAAGGGGACCGACGTGGATCAGCCGCGCAATCTGGCGAAATCCGTGACCGTGGAATGATATTAGACGATGAGCGGTACGAGGCGGCGTTCAGGTTCTGCTCCGACGCACCGCCCATCATCCGTCTGCATGCCCCTGCGGGACAAGAAAGTTTTTAACGCAGATGCACGCGGACGTACGCTGAACACGCAGATGGTTCAGTGCGGCTCACAGGCCGTGAACCACGCTTCCGCCAAGGCGCCGGGAAGCCGATGATTTGGTTGACAAATCCTGCCTGGGAGTCGCGGGGCTGAGACAGGTGCGATCCGGCTCACGGTTCGAAAAGGTTCACACGGAGGACCGCGGAGAATCCAGCGGAGCGCCACGGAGTTCGTCATGTTGCTGGAGGGTATAAACCCCTCCGTGGTCCTTGCGATCCTCCGTGGTGCTCCGGTGCGTCCCCGAAGGGCGCGTTCACCTTGCGGGTGGAAGTCCCGCCCGGGCAATGGTCGGTTGGCCCGGTAGCTGGCAGGCGACACTGTCGGGCAACCGGCTGGGTCGAAGCCCTGCGACAAAGGCCGCCTTGGGCGGTCGAGCGAATCGACGGGCCGTAATGTGAGTCAAGCCTGAGCAGGCCTCGAAGGGGAAGTTGTGGACGCCGACCCGCCCAGAGCACGGGGAAGGCAGCACGGTTTGGGGAAGCAGCCGACAGATGCACCCGAACCGGTCCACCGGGGTAATGGGAACGGCACGTCGAGACAGGAGAGCATGCAAGCGGGGGAGACCCGTGCTGGACGAGCGTAGCGGCCTCAACGGCGCGGCAAGGCCAGCCGGCACGGCACGCCCCAAGGGGGTGTGATCAGCCCGTTGGTGGGCAACCTGTACATGAACCGTTTTCTGAAGCACTGGCGACCGAGCGGCCGGGGCGAGGCCTGGCGAGCGCATGTCATCAACTATGCGGACGACTTTGTCATCCTCAGCCGTGGCTACGCGGCCGAGGCACTGGCGTGGACGGACCGCGTGATGACACGCCTGGGGCTGAGCCTGAACCACGACAAGACCTGCCTGCGCGACGCACGGCGGGAGCGGTTCGCCTTCCTGGGCTACAGCTTTGGTCCGCACTGCTTCCGGCAGACCGGCCGAAGGTTCATCGGCGCCAGCCCGTCGAAGAAGAGCGTGCAGCGTCTGAAGGACAAAGTGGGTGCGGTCCTGGTACCGGGCAACAAGGGGACCTGGGCAGAAGTGCGCGACACGCTGAACCGCTTGCCGCGGGGATGGTGCAACTACTTCAACCCAGGCTCTCACTACGTCACGGACCGGGTCGTCGAGGCTCATCGGTATGACCGCGTACGCAACTTTCTCGCCAGGCGCTGCAAACTGCCGACGCGCGGCACGCGGCACATCACCAAGGAAGCGGTGTTCGGCACGCTTGGCCTGCCGCGTCTGCGCATGTGCCGGAACCCAGACGCCACCTCGTGAGCCTGCCGTGAAACCAGTCGGTAAGCCGGATGCGGGAAATCCGCACGTCCGGTTTGATGAGCGGGGAGGGGAGACGGACCGCTTGATGTGGCACCGCGCCCCTCCTCAACTCTACTGGATTCTCCTGTGGTTCTCCGTGTGAACCTTTTCCCAGCCGTGAACCCGGGCATGGCCGCTCGGCCTGGCATCCTCAACCCAGAGCGGGAGGTGTACGGTATGCCCATGCGTACTTCCGCCAGCTCCAGCCTCATCCGCGCCGGCGTCTTGCTGCTGCTTTCGGTTCGCCCGGCTCCAGCGCAGGCACAAGCCGGTCCGCCAATTCAAACGACGACAATTTCCATCCCCGGCCTCAAGCAGCCAGCCGAGATCCTCATCGATCCCTGGGGGATTCCGCACATCTACGCCGGCAACGAAGCTGACGCGTACATGGCGCAAGGCTTCGATGCCGCGCGCCTGCGCCTGTGGCAAATCGACTTTTGGCGCCGCCGCGGCCTCGGCCTGCTGGCATCGACATTTGGCCCCCAATTCCTCCCATATGATCACGCGGCAAGGCTGTTCCTTGACCGCACCGACCCAGGAACAGCGTGGGCGAAATACGACCCATCGGTTGTGCGCGACGCCGCCGCCTTCACGGCGGGAGTGAACGCCTACATCGCCCTAGTCGAACGTAATCCGGCGCTGCTGCCTCCCGAATTCGTCGCACTCGGCTATCGGCCAAACAGATGGCAGCCGGAAGACCTGCTGCGCATTCGGCTGCCACCGTCGGAACTCACCAGCCGGGTCGCACGGGCCGAGCTTGCCTGCAAAGGCGGCCTCCAGTTCGATTCACTCCGCCAGCAGCTTTCGCCGCCATGGCAGCTCGAGGTCCCCGCCGGCCTCGATCCCTGCGCCATCAGCTTCGACGATCTGGATGACCTGTTCCGAGCCGACGAGCATATTGCCGTGACTCCGGCGATGCTGAAGGCAGGTTTGCTGCCCCGTACGCGATTGGGCGACCAGACGGGCGCCGATGAGACAACAGAGGGAAGCAATGCCTGGGCGATCGCCGCGAACAAGAGCGCGACCGGCCGTCCGATCCTCGCCCATGACCCGCACACGCCGTACGATGTGCCCTCCTTGCGCCTGATCGTGCAGGTGACCGCGCCAGGTCTTCACTTCATCGGTGCGGGGTTTCCGGAAGAGCCGGGGATCTCGCGCGGGCACAACGACCGGATCGCCTGGGGCTCCACTGACTTCGCCGCCAACCTCGGCGAGCTGTACATCTATGAAACGAAGCCCGGCGACCCAGACATGTACCGCTATCGGGATGGATGGGAGCGGACGACCACCGTCTCCGAGCCGGTGCCGGTGAAAGGCGCGACGCCGGTCATCATGACTTTCAAATACACGCGGCACGGACCGGTGCTCTCCGAGGATCCGGCTCATCACCGCGCCATCGCGGTTGGTCTCGAGCCTGAGTCTGGCGCCGCGTCGGCGCTGTTCAACCTGACGGCCGGCATCTATCGGGCCCAGAATTGGCCCGGCTTTCTCGCCGCGGCTCGCCACGACGACACCGGCAACTATGTGTATGCCGGAATGGACGGAACGATCGGCTGGATGGCGGCGGCTCGCGTTCCGATCCGATCGAACTTCGATGGACTTTTCCCGCTGCCGGGGGATGGCCGATACGAGCACGCAGGCACCCTTCCCAACGACGACCTGCTGACCGAGGTCAACCCGGCACAAGGCTGGATTGCCGCCGCGAACCAGTTGAACCTGCCACCAAACTACCCGATCGCCGTGCGGAAGGTCGGCTTCGAATGGCAGCCCGACTATCGCTACGTCCGCATTGCCGAAATCCTGTCGCAACCCGACAAGCTGACACTGGGAGACAATGTGGCGCTGCAGAACGACGTGGTCTCGCTCCCCGCGCGGGCCCTGGTTCCCCTGCTCGACGACGTGCAAACGGACAATGCGGACTTCCTGGCCGCGCGACAAATGCTGAGCACGTGGGACCGCCGACTTACCGGAGACAGCGCTGCCGCCGCTCTGTTCGAAGTCTGGGAATATCGCCACCTCCGGCTGCTGCTGCTTGCACGTGTTGTCCCGCCCGCGCTCCTCCCGATCCTGGGCCAGGGCGACATACGCTCGGTCATCGCCTTGCTGCAGCACCCCGACGAGAGGCTCGGCCGCGATCCTGTCGCCGCGAGAAACACGATCCTGCTCGAGTTCTCTGATCGCGGCTGTGGCAGAAACACGCGCGCTGCTGGGCAATGATCCCGAGACGTGGCACTGGTCCGACCTGCATCGGGCGGTATTTCGGCACCCGTTCTCGCAGGTACTTTCGCCGACGCTGCGTGCCCTTGCGGACGCCGATTTCGGTGGCAAAGGCGGCGATTGGTACACGGTTATGGCCACTTGGGTGCCCGGTGCTGGTACAATGGACATCAGCGGCGGCGCATCCTTCTCGATGGTTCTCGACGTCGGAGCCTGGGACAACTCGGTGGTCCTTGCCACCCAGGGTGAGTCCGGCATCCCGACCGATGCGCACTACCGCGACCTCTATCCACGATGGCTGGCGGGCGCATCGTTTCCTCTGCTCTACAGCCGCGCGCTGATCGAGAAGGTGGCCGAGAGCCGCTGGGACCTGGAGCCCGCGCCATAATCGAGGCGGCCGAAAGATTGACTCTCGCGGGTGGCGGCCCCCCATGTCGTCATGTGTGGATGGCCCCCGGCTAGCAAGGGTTTTGTCGCGTGCGTGCAAGTGGCGGCACCTTGCGCTCATGTGTCCGGCCTGTTGGCGCGGTCTTGGACCGCAGACCCTGATGGGAACCGTGGATCGAGTTCTGATCATGGCCACGGGATCGCGTTGTCCCAAGACGGCTGACAGGTCTCGCTCGATCAGTCGGTTGACCGACATTGCCATCACGCTGCTTTACCCTCGCAAGCCTCCCGGGCCGCCCGTCGCCGGCCGCTCAGGCCGCCGCCGGCGCCGCCCGGAAGCTCTCTTGGCGCGTCATGATCGGCCGCGGTGATGAGCCCCTGACCTGCTATAACCCCAATCAAGCGGTTCGTCCCCGCCCCATCCAGGGAGGTCGAAATGTCCGACGTCGCACTAAGCTACATACATGGCGCCTCCGCCGTCCCCCTGATAGGCGAAACGATCGGCACCAATTTCGACCGTGCCGTCGCCACCTGGAGCGATCGGCCCGGCCTGATCGTGCGCCAGCAGGGCGTCCGCTGGACTTATCGCGAGCTGGGCGAAAAGGTCGATGGACTGGCGGCCGGCCTGCTAGCGCTGGGCCTGGAGCCCGGCGACCGGGTGGGCATCTGGTCGCCCAACAACGCCGAATGGGTGCTGACGCAGTTTGCCACCGCCAAATTCGGGCTGGTGTTGGTGAACATCAATCCCGCTTATCGGCTGACCGAGCTCGAATACGCACTTAACAAGGTCGGCTGCCGCGCCCTGATCACCGCAACAGCGTTCAAGACCAGCGACTATATCGGAATGATCAACACGCTGGCTCCGGAACTGCGATCCTCCCGGCCCGGACACTTGACCGCGGAGCGGCTGCCCGAACTGCGCATGGTGCTCCAGATCGGACCCGAGCCGGCACCGGGGACGATCCCATTCGCCAAGGTCTCCGGCCTGGGTGCCGCGTCGAACCACGCCCGATTGGCAGACTTGGCGGGGCTGCTGCAATTCGACGACGCCATCAACATCCAGTTCACGTCAGGAACGACCGGTGCGCCAAAAGGCGCGACGCTCACGCATCACAACATCCTAAACAACGGCTTCTTCATCGGCGAGGCAATGAAACTCACGCCCGAGGACAAGCTGTGCATCCCAGTGCCGCTGTACCACTGCTTTGGTATGGTGCTGGGCAACCTGGCCTGCACGACCCATGGCGCCACGATGGTCTTCCCCGGCGAAGGCTTCGATCCGCTGGCAACGCTCGAGACAGTAGCGGAAGAACGCTGCACCGCGCTGCATGGCGTGCCGACGATGTTCATCGCCGAGATGGAACATCCCGAGTTCCGCCGCTTCGACCTGTCGTCACTGCGCACCGGCATCATGGCCGGCAGCCCATGCCCGATCGAGGTGATGCGGCGCACGGTCGCCGAGATGCACCTGTCACAGATCACCATCGCCTACGGCATGACCGAAACCAGCCCCGTCAGCTTCCAGACCACGATCGACGACCCGTTGCAACGACGGGTCTCCACGGTCGGACGGATCCATCCGCATGTGGAGGTGAAGATCGTCGATGCCGATGGACGGATCGTGCCGCGCGGCACGGCGGGCGAATTGTGCACGCGCGGCTATCTGGTGATGCTGGGATACTGGGGCGATGCCGAGCGGACACGAGAAGCGATTGATGCCGCGCGATGGATGCACACCGGCGATCTCGCGACGATCGACGCCGAGGGCTATTGCAACATCGTCGGCCGCATCAAGGACATGATCATTCGAGGCGGCGAGAACGTGTATCCCCGCGAAGTCGAAGAGTTCCTCTACCGCCACCCAAAGATCCAGGATGTCCAGGTGTTCGGCGTACCCGATCCGCGCTACGGCGAGGAAATCGCCGCCTGGATCAAGATCCGTGCTGGCGAGACGCTCACCGCCGACGAGGTTCGCGAGTTCTGCCGCGACCAGATCGCCCATTACAAAATGCCCCGGCATATCCGCTTTGTCGATGACTTCCCGTTGACGGCGACCGGCAAGGTGCAGAAATTCATCATGCGCGAGCGGCTGGCGGCGGAGCTGGGTGCGCACGAGGCAGCGACCGCCTGACAGATCAAAAGGAGGAGCCACGATGCGCTGGGCCAGATATGACGATGCCGGCACTCCCGCCTATGCCGTCGTGGAAGGCGATGAGCTAATGCCGGTCCGCGGCTCTCCCTTCACCACGTGGGAGCGCACCGCCACGAAACTCCCGCTCGCGCAGGCGAAGCTGCTGCCGCCCGTGATTCCGCCCACCTTCTATGCCTGCGGCATGAACTACGCCGGCCATGTCCGAGAAGTCGCCGCGAAGACCGGCCAGGCGCCCAATCTGCCGACCCAGCCCGATATCGGCTATCGCGCCAACAACGCGCTGATCGCCCACGGCGACCCTATCGTCATCCCGGCCGATGCCACCGACAAGGTCCAATACGAAGGCGAGCTGGTCGTGGTGATCGGACGCAAATGCAAGCACCTGACGAGGGAAGACGCGCTTTCAGCGGTGCTCGGCTACTCGATTGGCAACGACGTCTCTGAACGAACCTGGCAACGCTCCGATCGCACGCTGTGGCGCGCCAAGAACACCGATACGTTCAAACCGATGGGTCCATGGATCGAGACCAACCTGCAGTTGAATGACCTGGTCACCAAGGTGCGCCTGAACGGCAATGAGCTCATCGAGTTCCGCACCAACGACATGGTGTTCGGCGTGGTGGACTTCCTGGTCGCCATGACGAAATACCTCACGCTCTATCCCGGGGACGTGGTCTGGATGGGCACCGAAGGCGCGACTGCGGATATGAAGCACGGCGACACCTGCGAGATCGAGATCACCGGCATCGGCACGCTCCGCAACCCAGTGGTGCGCGAGGGGCAGTGAGCAGCGCGCCGCGTCCCCGCGTAGGGCGGAAAAGCGAAGCGCATTCCGACAACTTGGTGAATGCATAATGATCCGCCTCGGCATCGGCGGCTGGACTTACGAGCCGTGGCGCGGGACCTTCTACCCCGTGGGCCTCAAGCACGCGGACGAACTGAACTACGCAAGCCGCCATCTGACCACGATCGAGATCAACGGCACATTCTACCGCTCCCAGTCAGCAGAAAGCTTCAGGAAATGGCGCGAGGCGACGCCGGATGACTTCGTCTTCTCCGTCAAAGGTCACCGTGCCGTGGTCAACAGCCGCAAGCTTGCCGATGCGGCCGAACCGATCGACTGGTTCTTCAAGAGCGGCGTACAGGAGCTCGGCGAGAAACTCGGCCCCATCCTTTGGCAATTCGCACCATTCAAGAAGTTCGATCCCGAGGATATCGCCGGCTTCCTCAAGCTACTGCCCGGTAAGGCCGGAAGACGGCCACTGACCCATGTCGTCGAGGTGCGCCATGAAAGCTTCCTGGTCCCGCAATTCGTGGCGCTGCTCCGCGAGCACAATGTCGCAGTGGTCTATGCCGATTCCGACGACTATCCGGCAATCGCCGATGTAACCGCAGACTTCGTCTATGCGAGGTTGCAGCGAAGCCGCGAAGAGAACGAAATCGGCTATACCGCTACCGACCTCGACCAATGGGCAAAACGCGCTCGCGTCTGGGAATCAGGCGGTACCCCGGAGGACCTGCCGCGGTTCGAAAAGAACACCGCACCAAAAACAAAGCGCTCTGTATTCATTTACATCATCAGCGGTGCCAAGGTCCGCGCGCCCGCCGCGGCAATGGCGCTCATCGACCGAGTCAAGGAATGATCCCCGGCAAAAATGAGGGAAGCCGCACGCGCCAAATCCACCTCTCCCGCACTGCGGGAGAGAGCCTGCCCCCGGGCTCCGACCCGGGGGTCGGTTCGCGAAGCGAACCGGGTGAGGGTCTCGCCCGCAGTGGCACCCTCAATGGGCACGCTTCATATGCCAACATCTCCCACCAGAGGGACAGGACATTTGTAATTGCGCTCGCGTCCGCCCTGGCGTGCCTGTTCGCCTCTCCGGCGCTGGCCGTGCCCACCACTTCACCGGAGCCACCCCCCTCGCAAGTCTGTACCGATGCAACCGATCCCGACCAGCGCATCGCCGCCTGCAGCGACGTCCTGCAATCGGGTGACGCGCTGGCACCGGACGATGCGGTCGCCGCTCTCATCAGCCGCGGGGAAGCCTACGACCGCAAAGGCGACTACGACCGCGCCATCGAAGACTACGACGACGCCATCCACCTCCGCCCCACCTTCGGCCCCGCCTACACCCATCGCTGTTTGGCGAAGTCTGAGGCCGGCCACAGCGATCTCGCCGTGCAAGACTGCAACACCGCTCTCAACATCAACCCCGCAGACGCCACGGCACTGCTGAACCGCGGTGTCGCGCACTACGAACAGGGCAAGCTGGACCAGGCGATCGACGACTGGAGCGCCGCCATCCAGATCGAGCAGCGCCTGGCGCTCGCTTGGTCCAATCGCTGCATGGCTTATGTCGACAAAGGCGAGGACGATCGCGCCATTGCCGATTGCGACGCTGCCCTCAAGTTCGATCCCTATGGAGCACTCGCTCTGGCGCATCGCGGCGACGCCTATCTGGCGAAGGGCGCCTATGGCCGTGCCGTCCAGGATTTCGACCAGGCCACTGCGATCGACCGGAACTCGCCTCTGGCCCATTCCGGCCTATGCATTGCTTATGGAGCTTTGCAACAATACGACAAGTCGATCGCAGAGTGCAATGTCGCGATTGCAATCGATCCCAACTCGGATCTGAGTTTCCTGTCACGCGGCAAAGCCTGGCTCGGCATCCACCAGCCGGATAAGGCTATTGCCGATTTCGATAGCGCCCTCCACCTCGACCCCAAATCCGCCCCTGCCTTCGTGAACCGCTGCTACGCGTACGGTGCGAAGCGCCAATACGACCGCGCGATCCAGGATTGCGATGCCGCGGCAGCGATCGATCCCTCCTGGGACCTCCCGCTCATCGATCGCGGCTTCGACCACCTGCACCTCGGCCAGCCCGATCGTGCGATTGCCGACTACGACCGCGCGATCCAGCTCAACCCCAACTCTGCCGAGGCCTTCGCCAACCGATGCGGCGCCTGGAACCGCAAGCATGAATCCGATCGCGCCATCGCCGACTGCGACACCGCTCTGCGCCTCGATCCCGATAGTGCACGGAAGCCTTCACCAATCGCGGCGTTGCCTATGCACACAAGGGCCAGCTCGATCGCGCTATCGCGGATTTCGACAATGCTCTCCAGCGCGACTCGGCATCCACCGATGCGCTTGCCGATCGCTGCGGCGCGCTGACCGATCAGGGCCAGACAGACATTGCGATCCAGGACTGCGACGCCGCTCTGCGCATTGACCCCGACCACGCGCAGGCTCTCGCCAATCGCGGCGTTGCTTACGTACGCAAGCACCAGCTCGACCGCGCTCTGACCGACCTTGACAGGGCCACTGAGCTCGATCCGTCCGACGCAGCATCCTTCGCCAATCGCGGTATCGCCTATGCCGCTACGGGTGACGACACGCGGGCGCTGGCCGACTTCAACCGCGCCATCCAGCTAGACCCTACCAACGCGAATACCTTCCTCGCCCGCAGCCAGGCTGAGAACCGCGCCGGCCACCCAGACCTCGCTGCTCAGGACTACCAACAGGCCACCCAACTCGACCCCGCTCTTCGCAAGCAACCATGAAGCAGACTCCTCCTCCAGGGGAGGGGGCCGGCGAGATAAGCCAAGCCCTCAACGACCGCCTCTCGCCAACTCTGCGAAACGATCAGCCAACCGGTTCAGCTCCCATTCCCGAGCGAGCGCCGACGCCTTCGACCAGGTGGGCGTCTGATCATCCAGCGAGGGAATTGGCGCTGAGGCATCCATCGTCGCAATTCGGCGATAGAGCCGCAGTTGCTCAGCCTGCTCGGCAAATTGCCCAGCCGCAAGCAACGCCTCCAGCGTCCCATACTTGCCCAACAGGCTCGCGGCACCCTTCGGCCCCACGCCACTCGCACCCGGCAGCCTGTCCGAAGGATCGCCGCGCAGCGCAATGAAGTCCGGCACCTGCTTGGGATCCACACCGTAGCGCTGACGAACTTCGGTGGGACCGATGCGCGCCATCTCGCCGGCTCGCACCGGCTGCAGGATCGTCGTCGACTCCGAAGCGAGCTGAAACGCGTCCCGATCGCCGCTCGCCACCACGACGCACCCACCGCGTCGTTCTTCGTCGGCAACCGCGGCAGCGAGGAAATCGTCGGCCTCATATCCGGGTGCCTTCGCATACCCGAACCCGCACGCCGCAACGAGCTGCGGCAGCACCTCAAGCTGATCGATCAGCTCCGCGTCGAAATGCCGCCCGCCCTGATATGCTGGGAACGCACGCTGCCGGTAAGTCGGCGCGTCGAGCGTATCCCATCCGACCAGCACGGCACGCGGTCGTTCGGTCTCGTACAACCGCAGCAGGAAGTTCGCAAAACCAACGATTGCGCCGCCGCCCTTGCCGCCTTGCCGGCGGATCGATTTCGGAAGCGCGTGATAGGCACGATGGGCAAACGAATCGCCGTCAATCGCAAGCAATGGTCGAAATTCATTTCGCACGGTGCACCCTCACCCGCCGCACTGCGTGCGGCGACCTCTCCCGAAAAGCGGGAGAGGTGAAGAATCACTGCGCGGAGCCAGGCCCCTCGCGTGGCTCCAGATCACGTGCCACCTCGGGCGAGCGCAGCACACGCTCGATCTGCGTCGCGCGATCCAGCGCATGGTCAGGTTGGAACACCAGCTCCGGTGCAAATTTCAGCCGCAGCGCGTGCGCCACTTGCCCGCGCAAGAAGGGGGTTGCACGTCGCAGCGCCGACAGCAACGCATCGACATCGGACCGGCCCAACCGAGAGACAAACGCGGTGGCGCGCTTCAAATCCGCGCTGACTCGCACCTCGGTGACCGTGACCTCGGCTTCCGCCAGCTCAGGGTCTCGGAACTCATGGCGCGCGAACACTGCGGCAAGCACGTGGCGGATCTCCTCCGCCACCCGCAACTGTCGCTGCGAAGGTCCTGCATGATCCCGCTTGTTCAAGCCGGCACCATCTCCGTCTCGAAGCACTCAATCACGTCGCCTTCCTGCAGGTCGTGGAAATTGACGAACGACAGGCCGCATTCATAGCCGCGCGCCACTTCCCGCACATCTTCCTTGAACCGCCTGAGCTGACTGAGCTCGCCGGTATGGATCACGACGTTGTCGCGCAGCACGCGCACCCCGGCGCCACGCTTCACCACCCCGTCTGTCACCATGCAGCCGGCAACCTTGCCAACCTTGGTGATGGTGAACACCTTCCGCACCTCGGCATAGCCCAGGAAGCGCTCGCGCGCCTTCGGAGCAGTCTTGCCCTTCACCAGCTTCTCGATATCATCAGACACGTCGTAGATGATCGAATAGTAGTGGATCTCGACGCCCTCGCGCTGCGCGAGATCGCGTCCCTGCGCCGTGGCACGCACGTTGAACGCGACGATCAAGGCTTCGGACGCCTTGGCGAGCTGGACATCGCTCTCGGTGATCTGGCCAACGGCGGCGTGCAGCACGCGCACCTTCACTTCGTCGCTGGCCTGCTTCAGTACGGTGGCCTGGATCGCCTCGGCGCTGCCCTGCACGTCGGCCTTGATGACGATCGCGATCTCCTTCTGGTCGCCCGCCTGGATGCGCGCCAACATCTGATCTAGCGTGCCGCGCGCGGCCGCCGTTCCAGCCGCTGCTTTCTCGCGCAGCCGGCGAGCGCGGAACTCGGTGATCTCCCGCGCGCGACTTTCATTCTCCACGACCACGAGGGGCTCGCCGGCCAGCGGTACGCCGGTCAGACCGAGAATCTCCACCGGCATTGACGGGCCGGCATCCTTCAACGCACGCGACTTGTCATCCAGCATCGCCCGGACGCGGCCCCACTCGGCGCCCGCCACCACGATGTCGCCCTGATGCAGCGTGCCCTTCTGCACCAGCACGGTTGCCACCGGACCGCGGCCGCGATCCAGCCGGCTCTCGATCACCGAGCCTTCCGCGCTGCGGTGCGGGTTCGCCTTCAGGTCGAGCACCTCGGCTTGCAGCACGATGGCCTCTTCCAGCCGATCGAGCCCGGACTTCTTGGTTGCCGAGACCTCCACGTCCTGCGTCTCGCCGCCCAGCTCCTCGACCACGACCTCGTGGCTCAGCAACTCGGTCCGCACGCGAGCCGGATTGGCATCCGGCTTATCCATCTTGTTGATCGCCACGATGATCGGCGCGCCGGCGGCCTTGGCGTGACGGATCGCTTCGATGGTCTGCGGCATCACGCCGTCATCCGCCGCCACCACCAGCACGACGATGTCGGTCACCTGCGCGCCACGGGCGCGCATCGCGGTGAACGCCTCATGACCCGGCGTATCCAGGAAGGTGATCCGCTCACCACCCGGCATCTGCACCTGATAGGCGCCGATATGCTGGGTGATGCCGCCCGCTTCGCCGGCCGCCACGTCTGTCGAGCGCAGCGCGTCCAGCAGGCTTGTTTTGCCGTGATCGACATGGCCCATCACCGTGACCACCGGGGGGCGAGGCGTCAGCTCGGCGTCGGTATCTACCGCGCCCTCCAGCCCCATTTCGACATCCGATTCGGAGACACGGCGGACGCGATGACCGAATTCCTGCACCACCAGCTCGGCGGTATCGGCATCGAGCGTCTGCGTGATGGTCGCCATCACGCCGAGCTTCATCAGGGTCTTGATCACCTCCGGCGTGCGGGCCGCCATGCGGTTGGCCAGTTCCTGAACCGTGATCTGCTCGGGCAGCACGACGTCGCGCACGACTTTCACCTGATCGGAACGAAGCCGTTCGAGCTCGGCCTGACGCCGCTCGCGCTCGCGCTGGCGGCGGACGGAAGCAAGGCTGCGGACGCGCTCGTCCTCGCCCTCGATCGCGGCCTGTACGTCGATGCGCCCGGTACGGCGGCGATCGTCCGGTACCCTTCTTAGGCGCCACCACCGGCGGGCGGCGTGGCGGCATGCCGACACCCGGACGGCGGACCGGACGCGTCTCGTCATCATCGTCCACGGCACGGCCGGGCCTGAGGCGCAGTGTCTCGGTCGGCGCGGCGGGTGCACCGGCGGGAGCACCGCCCGGACGGCGCCGAGTTTCCTCGGCGGGCCGGCTGGCAGGAGCGGTGCGGGCTGCGGGAGCAGCCGCGGCGGCGCCATCCGCGACGGAGGCAGCCGGGGCAGCGGCCTCGGCAGCTTTGCGGGCTGCCTCTTCCTCGGCTGCGTGCCGTGCCGCCTCTTCGGCGCGGCGGCGCTCTTCCTCCTCGGCGGCGCGGCGGGCCTCCTCCTCACGCCTGCGAGCCTCTTCGGCCGCGGACAGGATCGATATCTTCTCCTGTTCGCGCCGCTCCGCGTCGCGCTTTGCCGCCTCGCGCTGTTGCTCGACCAATGCGCGCTGGCGGGCTGCGAGCTCGGTCGCGGTCAGTGCCCGGACGGGCGCTCCGGTCTGCGCCGGACGGGGTGCGGCCGGCGCTCCGCGCATCGCCGGCGCGGCGGGTGTCCCACTGCCAGGGGCGGCAGGGCCGGGGACGCGCTTCTTGCGCACCTCGACCTGCACTACTTTCGACCGCCCATGGCTAAAGCTCTGCCGGACGGAGCCGGCATCCACCGTACCGACCAAGCTCCAAGCGTCCGGAGGGCCGCAACGAGAGCCGGCCCTTAGCTGTTTCCTGATCGTTGCCTTCGCTCATCTACCCGCCTGTTCTGTATCCGCTCGTTGGGCCGCGCCCGATCGTTCACCCCGTTCCGCCGCGCCGTTGGTTGCCAGCCCGGCCAAACGGCCCGCTTCCACTACCAGCGCGGCGGCCAGCTTGCCCGGCCCGATCGCCACATGGACCACGCGCTCCCGGCCGAACACCGCTCCCAACGCGTCGGCCGGCACCGGCGCAATCACCGGGATGTCCAGTTCCCCGAGGAACCGCCGCCGTTCCTCGATACTTCCATCCGATGCCTGAAGGATCAGGGCGGCGCGGCCGGTCCGCAGCCACTCCCGCGCCTTCTCGTAGCCCGCGACGGCCTGCCCTGCACGGCGGGCGAGACCCAGCAACTCGCCGATGCGGCGGGCGATGCCGGCGCGCACTCGATCCGCAAGGTCCTGCGGCACGGCCACCGAACCGCGCGCAGCCCGCGCGAAGGCGCCGCGCGTGCGCGCCGTTTCTAGCACATCGCCCCGGGCGCTCAACCACATTCCCCGGCCGGGCAGCCGTGCAGCCAGGTCCGGCACCACTGCCCGGTCGGGCCCGACAACGAAGCGGATCATCCGCTCCTTTGCCAGCCGCTCACGGGTGACGATGCAGCGCCGCAGCGGCCCGGTCTCCGGTTCGTCGTCGGTCTCGGCTGCCGAGATATTGGTTTCAGTCGTGACCAGTCTCCCCACCCGTGGTCTCGTCTTCGAACCAGTGCGCGCGGGCGGCCATGATCACTCCATTGGCCGTCTCTTCGTCCATGTTGTCCGCGCCGACGATCTCGATCAGCTCGTCGGAGGCGAGATCGCCCAAATCATCGAGCGTCTTCACTCCCTTCTCACCGAGCACCACCAGCATCGCCGGGGTCAGCGTCTCGATCGCGGCCACGTCATCGGTCACGCCGAGCGCCACGCGGCGGTCGTTCAGTTCGTTGTCGCGCCGGGCGATGAACACCTCGGCGCGGCGGATCAGCTCGGCGGCGACTGTTTCGTCGAAGCCCTCGATCGAGGCCAGCTCTTCTTCCGGCGTGAAGGCCAGCTCTTCGACCGACGTAAAGCCCTCCGTTACCAGCAGTCCGGCGATCACGTCATCGACGTCCAGCGCATCGACGAACAGCGAGCTGCGCCGGCGGAACTCCTCCTGCCGCCGCTCGCTTTCTTCAGCCTCGGTCAGGATGTCGATGTCCCAGCGGGTAAGCTGTGACGCGAGCCGCACGTTCTGCCCACGCCGCCCGATGGCGAGTGAAAGCTGGTCGTCTGGAACGACGACTTCAACCCGACCGGCCTCTTCGTCCATCACCACCTTGGTGACCTCGGCCGGCGCCAGCGCATTGACGACGAAGGTGGCGGCCTGCGGCGACCACGGGATGATGTCGATCTTCTCGCCCTGCAGTTCCTGCACCACGGCCTGGACGCGCGAGCCGCGCATGCCGACGCAAGCACCGACCGGGTCGATCGAGGAATCCCGGCTGATCACCGCCATCTTGGCGCGGCTACCAGGATCGCGCGCCACTGCCTTGATCTCGATGATGCCGTCGTAGATTTCCGGCACTTCCTGCGCGAACAGCTTGGCGAGGAAGCCGGGATGCGTGCGGCTGAGGAAGATCTGCGGCCCGCGCAGCTCTTCGCGAACGTCGTAGATATAGGCGCGCACGCGGTCGCCGTTGCGGAAGCTCTCGCGCGGGATCAGCTCGTCGCGCCGCAGCAGCGCCTCGGCGCGGCCCAGTTCGACCATCAGGTTGCCGTACTCGGTGCGCTTCACCACGCCGTTGATGATCTCGCCGACGCGGTCCTTGAATTCCTCGTACTGGCGCTTGCGTTCGTACTCGCGGACGCGCTGGACGATCACCTGCTTGGCAGTTTGTGCGGCGATGCGGCCAAAATCGATCGGCGGCAGCGGATCGATGATGAACTCGCCGACCTTGATCTCCGGCTTGAACTTGCGGGCGATATGGACCGGGATCTGCGTTTCTTCGTTCTCGACCGTTTCCACCGCTTCGGTCCAGCGCGACAGGCGCACGTCGCCGGTCTTGCGGTCGATGGTGGCGCGGATGTCCTTCTCGTGGCCGTACTTGGCGCGGCCGGCTTTCTGGATGGCCTGCTCCATCGCCTCGATGACCTCTTCGCGGTCGATGGACTTTTCCCGCGCGACGGCGTCTGCGACCAGCAGCAACTCCGGGCGGGCGATGGCGGTTTCCATAGATATCCTCTTCAGTTGGTCCGGGCGGGTTGTGCGGTCGCGGCGATCAGTTCGTCGGTCAGCACCAGCTTGGCGCGGCGGATCTCGTGCAACGGCAGCACGACCTCGGTGCCGTCGTCCAGCCGCAATCGCGCCACGTGCTCGTCGGCGCCGAGCACGATGCCCGAGAAGCGCCGGCGGCCGTCGATCGGGGCGACGCTTTCGGCACGCGCGAGGTGGCCGGCAAAGCGGTTCCAGTCCTTTAGCCGGGTCAGCGGCCGGTCGATGCCGGCCGAGCTGACCTCCAGCGTCCAGGCGCCGGGGATCAGGTTGGCAACGTCCAGGACGGCGCCCAGCGCGTGGCTGATGGCCTCGCAGTCCGCCACCGCGATCGGCGCGCCGTCGGCGCGGTCGGCCATGACCTGCACAGTCGGCCGGTCGCGTCCGATCAGCATCACGCGCACCAGCTCGTAGCCCATGCCCTCAAGCGTCGGTGAGACGATCGCGGCAAGGCGCGTTTCCAGGCGCTCGTTGGCTTGATCGTTGTCCAAAAACAAAAAAGGCGGCCCGTTAAGGCCACCCCCCGTAGCAGAGCGGAGAATGATTATGCCGCTCACATAGCCAAGCCGGAACCGGGTTGCAAGTGCGCCCACGGCCGTTCGCCTCGCATTAATGATCGCCGGGCGATCGTGCGGCGGGGGTCTCGGCGTGCGACGCTTGGAATGTCTCGATGGGCTGCGCGGCGTGCTGGCACTCTATGTGCTGCTCTCGCATATGGCGCCGTTCGCCGCGGTGCCGCATTGGCTGGCGCAGTCGCTGTCGCACGGAGAGGCAGCGGTCGATGTGTTCTTCATCCTGAGCGGCATGGTGATTGTGCGCTCGCTGGAGGGATTCGGCTACAACGCGAGGGCCTTCCTGATCGCCCGCACCGGCCGGATATTTCCGGTGTTCCTGCTGGTGTTCCCGGTGGCTGTTGCAGTCCAGGTGCTGCCGACTGGCTTCGCCCGCATGCCCTGGATCGGGCGGGACAGTCCGGCGCGCTCCATCTGGTCCGGCGGCTGGCCGGCAAGCTGGGCGCCGGAGATCGCCGCCCATCTCAGCATGACCCACGGCCTGTTCCCCGACGCGGTGCTGCCCAATGCCTGGGTGAGCTTCCTCGGTGCATCCTGGAGCCTGAGCACGGAGTGGCAGTTCTACATGCTCGTCGCCGTGTTGGCCGGATGGCTCGCTCGCAGCCGTCCGGGGGCCATGCGGCTGGTCTTGCTCCTTCTGGTGCTGGCAGCGGCGGGGGTCGCCTGGCAGGCAGCGGTTCCGGCCGGATGGCGCTTCAGCCGCGCCTTCTTGCCGAACAAGGCGCAGTATTTCGCGCTGGGCATCGCCGCCGCGGCGCTCCAGCGCAAACCGCAGACGGGTTCGGCACTCCGTTACGCCGGGGTGCTCGGCGCCACGCTTACTCTGTGCGCCGCCGGTGGAGGCGCCAAACTGTGGGCCCCGCTGATCTGGACCGTGTGCCTCGCCGCCCAGATCTCGCCGCGCCCGAGGGGGATGCGGCAGCTTGCGGCGATCCTGGCTTCCCGCCCACTGCTCTGGCTCGGCGCAGTTTCATACTGCGTCTCACTGCTGTCCGGTCAGAAAGTGAATAATTCCAATTGGTTGCTGACTTCGGCGTCGCCGAACTGGTCGGGTGTGGCCAAAATCGCAGATCGGATCGGCATTTTCTCAAATACTGTGACCGAAAGGACCTGTAGCAATGTGTAGAGCGACACGTCCAGACCGAGCCGCTTCCTGACGATGGCGACCAGCACGTAGACTGACACCGCGATCCAGATTTGGGTCTTCACCGCGTTCTCCGAAATGCCGTAGAATTGCTTGATGCGCAGATGCTGCTTGATCCACTTGAAGAAGAGTTCCACCTGCCAGCGGCTCTTGTAGAGGGCGCAAATCGTCAAAGCCGGCAACGTCACCTGATTGGTAAGGAAGATCAGCGTTTTGCCGGTCTCTGGGTCCTTGAAGCGGATGCGCCGCAGGTGTGCAGGATAATGTCGCTGTGTGAGGTAGCCATCCATCGCGATGGTCTGATCGCAAATCACGCCTGCCTTTCGATCTGCCGGCGCCGAATACACCCGGTGGGCATCCAAATTCGACTTCGCCCGGGTCACGAAGAAGGCACCGGCCTCGTGCAGTACATGCAAACGGGCGAAATCCACGTAGCCCCGATCCATGACGTAGATGGCTCCAGCTTCGGGAAGCAGCATATCAAGCGCATGAACATCGTGCAGCTTACCGTCTGATATGTGGATGAAGCTTGGAATGTTGCCGCGCAGATCAAGCAGCGTATGCATCTTCACCGCTGCCTTGGTAGAACGAAAATGCGCCCACGGAAACACCGACAAACACAGATCGATGGTCGTCGAGTTCGAGAGCATACACGGTGCTGGGCAGATCCACGTCGGGATCGTCGTCGGCATACAGCCGCCTGGCCTGCGCGATTAGCCGCCGGGCAAACTCGGCATAGATCCGCCAATCGCGGCTTTCGTTGGCGTCGGCCAGCGTGGAACGGCGAATCGGCCCTCGGAGACCCATGTGATAGAGCTTGGTCGATTGCGCCGACAGACACGCCTCGATGTCACGCAGGCTCTCCCGATAGGTAATCTGGGCAAATGCCATCACCTGATACTGTGCGGCGCAGGGCAGCGTCCGTACCGCGCGGTTGCCGTGATAGCGCGCAACAATCCGGTCGAACGTGCTCCACGGCAGAAAATCCATCAGCTGCGCGAAAAGCGTCTTGCCGGTGTTCATGGCCTGGCCCTCCGCCCGTATCGTCGGGGAGGGCCGTCACGGGATCAAATCCGCCCCAGCAACGAACCGCCAAAATCCCTGATGTCGCCGCGACTTTTGGGAAATCCGGGCTCAGCGAACCGGACAGCCGTGACTGCGTCTATCTGGTCAACGAGCCCGTACAGAAGCTTCTCGGCGTGACGCTGGCGGCCTTCGCCGGCGGCAATGCGGCGCTGTTCACGGCTTGCTGGTTGCCCGGGGCGGTCCTGCTGCCGCTCAGCCTCGGCTGGTTACTGCACGTCACGGTGGAACAGGCGGGCCAGCGTTGGGGTCGCGCGGCCAGCCGGCGCGTCAGCCGCCGGTCGCAGCCGCACGACGCATTGATCAAACCCGGTCGATTACTGCTGACAACCGACCGTCAGGAGGGGGAGCTTATCTGCGGGGCCGTTCGGCACGAAGGGAGCTCGCGATGACGACGCTATCGCTTCGCATTCTGCTCGAGGCCTGCGCGCGGCTGTCGGACGCAGCTTTCGGAGCGCCGCGCGTCGGCTTCTTCCTGTCGTTGCATATGACTCTCAACCATATCCTGCTGGTGGATCGGTGTTATCTCGCCGACCTGAAAGGAGAAGAACGGAAGATCAAGGAAAACAAAATTCCCTTCCCCCGCGCAACCGATCTGGCCGTCGATCAGGGCGCCACGGACCGCGAGCTGGTTGTCATCTGCGACGGGCTTGCCGAGGCGGATCTCGATCGCATCGTGCCGATCGACCCACAACGACAACATCGCCTATCGCGAGACATTCCGCGCTCATCTCTTCGTGCATTAGATCCATTATCGCGGGCAGGCGGTGGCTCCGCCGCAGCTCGAGGAGTTCTTCCCGGCCTCCGACGCCCTGGGTCGCGCGGCCGGCCTTGCGCGGCTCGGGCTATCGGATCTGGTCGGGGACCCGCGCCGGCGGCACCGGAGGTCAGCAGCTCGACCAAGAGACCGCGCCGGCGGCACTGGAGGGCCAGCAGCTCGACCAGGACCGGCACCGGAGGGGCCACCGACCGACGCCCGGTGCGCACTTGGTTGGTGGCGCTCCTACAATGCCGGCTCACGGCGGAGGGAAAAAAGGCACGAGGCGGCGCTATTGTAGCAACTACTCTAGAGAGTTTCTTCAAGGAGGTGCGTCCAATATTCGACCAACGGAAAACCGTCCATTAGTTGGGTTACCAGTTCGGCGCGTGCGGTTCGCTCTGCAGGATCGAGCACGGCGCGCCCTGGTTGGGGGCGTTTGTCCAGCAATTGCTCCATGCAATCCCTCCACGCTTCAGTGGGCGTGGCGCCGTGACCGACCGGCGATTCCAGGTCGTCGGCGATGCAGAAGATCCACTTGTCCGGATCGCGTGGGTCGCGGGTAGGATTGAAATTCATGCTGTCCTCCTCCTTAAGAGATGAACACCATTGCCGCCCGGTCGGTCACGCTGTCAACTTCTAACTATATTTGGGACTGCAAAAATCCGTGCATGATGGGCTCGTCAAGTTTGGTGTCAGTTGGGCGCATCTTGTGACGCGTTGTAGCGCTAACGCTGGAGTTCGAAGTGCTGTGTGCGGTTTGTAGCGCACGGCGCTGCAACGTAGCCACAAATCAAAGGCCTGTTTCGCAGCAATTCACCGAATGCAGACAAGGTCCGGGTCACGGGAAGCACCAGCCGCCGGCACCGCCAATGGACAAACGGCGCCGGCGGCGTCCATCGCACGGCGGCCGCCATGCGACGAAGCCTTTGGCGAGCACGCGCCACTCGCGCCGCGCGCCAAGTCGGCGAGCGCCCATGCGGTGACACGCCCGCCATCGATAATTGCGGCCGTAAGTTTTTCTCCGGTTGCGCGAGGCAATGACCGCCTCAGGATCGCTATCTGCTGGTGCGCAGCCGACAGCACGCCGTGGTGATCAACGGCCGCGGCATCGACGACGCCGATCGAGGGACAGCACACCGACCGGGTGATTCCGGGTCGTCGGCGATGCAGAAGACCCACTTGCTCGGATCGAGTGGGTCGGGGGCAGGATTGATATTCATGGTCTCCATCCATTTGTCCGATTGCGTCGCATCGAAATTTAGTCTGCGCCGCCTACCCATGAGAAGAACACCATGCCGCCCGGCCCCAAAAACCGTGGAATGATGGGCTCGTCAAGTTCGGTGCCAGCCGCCCAACTTGTTGCTGGGAGCAGCTAGAGAACTTCACCTCTCCCGCTCTCTGCGGGAGAGGTCGCCGCGCAAAGCGCGGCGGGTGAGGATGCCGCGGGCGAGGAATGGATCGGGTAGCCGCGCCGCACGCCTCAGCCTGCCTCCAGCATCGGCATCGCGAACGGCTCCGCCAATTCGATGGCGCGCGCAGCCCGCAGCACGAGGTCATCACGGTACTGGGCCGCTGCGATCTGCACCGCACGCGGCAGCCCATTCTCACGCAACCCGATCGGGACCGAGATCGCCGGCTGGCGTGTGATGTTGAAGGTAAAAGTCCACGGCGCCCATTGCGTCCATAGCGCCTGTCCCGGATCAACGGTCGGCGCATCAGCAGCCGGGGGGCCGCACGGCACGGTGGGACACAGCACCAAGTCGTAACGCTGGTGCAGCCGGGCCATCGCATGCGCCGCGGCAACGCGCAGCGCCTCGGCGTCGAGAAACTCGACGGCCGACATGCCACCCTGGGTGCGCGCCACTTCCAGCAGGCCGGGATCGAGCAGATGCCGTTGCTCCTCGGGAAAGAGCCCGACCAAGCGGGCCAGCCCAACGCCCCAGACGCGGGCGAAGATGCGCCGCGTATCGGGAAGTCCGGGATCGGCTTCCTCCACCACGGCACCGGCCTCAGCCAATACGTGCGCGGCGCGCTCCACCCCGGCGACGGCGTCCGTGTCGGCCGGCGCATCGAAGCCGGGGTTGCGCAGCACCGCGACGCGAAGCCCGGCCACACCAGCCTCGATGCCGTCGCGCCAGTCCCGGCCATCGTCGGGCACGCAGAACGGGTCGCGCACGTCGTAGCGCGCCATCGCTGTCAGCATCAGGGCGGCGTCGCGCACCGTGCGGGTCATCGGGCCGGCGCAGGCGACCGAGGCAAACGCACCCGCCGGCCATTGCGGCACGCGGCCGTAGCTCGGCTTCAGCCCGACCAGTCCGCACCAGGCGGCGGGAATACGGATCGAGCCGCCGGCATCGGTGCCGACGTGCAGTGGGCCGAAGCCCGCTGCACCGGCGGCGGCGGCTCCGGATGATGAGCCTCCCGTGGAGTAATCCCGGTTCCAGGGATTGCGCGTGATCCCGGTCAACGGGCAATCGCCTGGCGACTTCCAGCCGAACTCGGTGGTGCACGTCTTGCCCACGACCACCGCGCCGGCCGATCGCAGTCCCATCACCAGCGGGGCGTCGTCGGCGACTGGGGCCGCATCGGTTAGCTTGCTGCCACGCCGCGTGGGGAACCCGGCGACATCGACGAGGTCCTTCACGGTGACCGGCACGCCGTCGAGGATGCCCAGCGGCCGGCCTGCCCGCCAGCGCGACGCGCTCTCGGCCGCGGCGGCCTCTGCGTGCGGGTTCATCACCACGAACGCGTTCAGCCGGGGATTGTGCCGATTGATACGGTCGGTGACGGCTTGCAGCACCTCGACCGGGCTCAGCGCTTGGCGGGCGTAGAGCGCGAGCATCTCCTCGGCGGTGAGCAGGGCGGCATCGGTGCTGGGCATGAGCGGCTTTCCGCAAGCGCTGAACCGGCGCAGCATGACGGCAGCCGCATGCGGAGGAAACCCCGATGAGCGACCGCCCCCACAGCAAGCATCCCGACGGCGAGCCCTGGCAGTGGCCCGAGGCAACCTGGCGCCGCATTGTCGGACGCGGCCGCGCCGGACGCAGCCTGCGTCCGAAATCCTGGCCCAACGGCGCGCGCTGTGCCGTCGCGATCTCCTTCGACGCCGACCACGAGACGATCCCGCTGCGCGACGCCGACGAGAGCCCGATGCGGATCAGCCAGGGCCAATACGGCGCCCGCTCCGCCACGCCGCGCATCCGCCGGCTGCTGGAGCGCGAGAGCGTGCCGGCCACGTTCTTCTACCCTGCCGTCTCTGCCCTGTTGCACCCAGATGAGGTGCGTGCCATCGCCGCCGACGGGCACGAGATCGGCATCCATTCCTGGATCCACGAAGCGAATACCACATTGCCGGGCAACGCCGAGCGCGAGCTGACGTTGCGCGCCGCCGATGTGCTGACCAAGCTGGCCGGACGGCCGCCGGCGGGGATGCGCACCGCGAGCTGGGATTTCTCGGTTAACACGCTGTCGATCATCCGCGAGATGAAGCTGTTGTACGACAGCAGCCTGATGGCGGACGACGAGCCCTATGAGCTGACCGACGGGGGCGAGCCGACGGGGATTGTCGAGCTGCCACCGGAATGGATCCGCGACGATGCGGTCTATTACAATATGGTGCGCTTTTCCGCGCTGCGTCCCTACACGCCGCCGTCCGGCGTGGAGGAGATTTTCCGCGCCGAGTTCGACGGCGCCTGGGAGGAAGGTGGCTTGTTCTTGCTGACGATGCACCCCCACGTCACCGGCCATCGCTCGCGGCTGCCGGTGCTGGAGCGGCTGGTCAAGCACGCCAAAGCGAAGGGCAAGTGTTGGTTCGCCACCCACGCCCAGGTGGCCCAGTGGTGCAGGGATAACGCCGCTGCATGACGGACGCGGCGGACCAGGAAGCGGTCTGGCGCACGCTCGCCGCGATACGTGCCCGGGCACCGCTGGTGCACAACATCACAAACTTTGTCGTTACTAACAGTACGGCCAACGCCTTACTCGCCGTTGGTGCATCGCCGGCGATGGTGGACGGATTGGATGAGGTGGAGGAGTTCGCTGCCGCGGCGGCAGCACTGGTGATCAATCTGGGCACGATGAATGCGGATCGCGCCGCGGCAATCCGTCTGGCGGTCACGGCGGCTAATGCTGCGGGCAAACCCTGGGTGCTGGACCCGGTCGCGGTCGGGGCGATCGGCTACCGCACCGGGCTTGCCCGCGCGCTGCTCGGGCGCCGGCCCGCGGCGATCCGTGGCAATCCTTCGGAAATCCTGAGCCTCGCCGGCGGATCCGGCGGGGGCAAGGGGGTCGATAGCGGCACCGGATCGGAAGCCGCACTCGAAGCCGCTCGGCGGCTTGCGGCTCGGGTTGGAACGGTGGTCGCGGTGACCGGCGCTACCGATTACGTCACTGACGGAGCGCGAACGCTATCTATCCACAACGGCCATCCGATGATGACACGTGTCACCGGCCTCGGCTGCACGGCAACGGCAATCGTTGGCGCCTGTCTGGCCGTGGAGCGCGATGCACTCGCCGCGACGGCGCACGGGCTGGCGATCGTCGGCGTCGCCGGCGAGATCGCAGTGGAGCGGGGGCGTGGTCCCGGTTCGTTGCAGGTCGAACTGCTTGATGCGCTCTACCTGCTCGACGAGACGGGGCTGACCCGGCGTGCCCGCCTCGATCCGGTCGGTTCGTAATTGCTCCCCCTGCCGGGTGAAGTGTCCAACGGGGTCGTTTGGCTGCATGCACGAAGCGGAGGACGCCGAGCACCGAGGCGTGGTTCCCCTTCGCGATGTTGAGCGGTCCTTGCACATTGCATACGGCAATGCGAGTTGCCCGCGCAAGGCCAACAGGCGGCAGTCAGTGTCTCAGTTAACTGATGCCAGCCGCCCCCTCCGATGACCGCTTTGGGTGGAAAGCGGAAATTCCCACCGAACTTCTGCACCCGATAAGCCGCTGGCTTTGTTGGAGCAATCTCGTCGCGCGCAAGTGCTAGCCTTTGCATTGCGAGGAACCCCGGCGAAGGCCGGGGGACGAAGCAACCCAGAGCCGCGCGACGGATGCGCAATCAAGGGATCACTACGTAGAGATCTCTCCAGGTCGGATTGTCCTTCTCGGTCAGCGCGAGCTTCTTCGCCCGCGACCCACCTTGATCTGCTTCTCTCGACTGATCGCGGCCTGCATATCCGCGTGCAATTCATCGAACACCGGCATCTTGCATCCGTAGCGCGATGCAAACCCGGACCCGTGTGCGACGCTCTCGTCATTCTCGACGAGTTTCAGCGTCACCGGCAGCGTCTGGCCGCTGACATTTGTAACGTATTCCGCCGAAGAATAGTGCCTATTCCTCCACGGCTGCTTTCGGGGGTGCCCCAACCTTCCCATCCTCGCGTCTGAAGGCCCGCCGCTACGCTGGCGTCAATGTGAAACCAGGAAGGACGTGATGTCGAAATTGGCTGGAAAAGTTGCCGTCATTACCGGAGGCAGCAGCGGAATCGGGTTGGCGGCGGCGAAGGCTTTCGTCGCGGAAGGCGCCTATGTGTTCATCGCCGGACGCCGGCAGTCGGAACTCGACAAGGCCAAGGCCGCCATCGGCCGGAATGTCTCGGCGGTTCGGGGCGATATTGCGAACCTTGACGATCTCGACCGTCTTTATGGCCAAGTGAAGGCCGACAAGGGCGGGCTTGATATTTTGGTGGCGAGCGCTGGGTTCGTGGAGCGGGCCCCGACCGCGGCGGTGACGCCCGAGCATTTCGACAAGACCTTCAGCATCAATGCCCGCGGCACTTTCTTCACTGTGCAGAAAGCGATTCCGCTGCTGCGCGACGGCGGTTCGGTCGTGTTGGTGTCCTCGAGCGCCTACCATAAGGGTATTCCCTTTTACGTCACCTATAGCGCGACCAAGGCGGCAATCCGCTCCTTCGCGCGCAGCATGGCCGCGGAGCTCAAGGACCGGGGGATCCGCGTCAATGTGCTGTCGCCCGGTCCGATCGACACGCCGATCATCGACGGCCAATTCAGCAGCAAGGAAGAGGCGGATGCGGGCCGCGAGATGTTCAAGCGGATGATGCCGCTCGGCCGTCTTGGCCGTCCCGAGGAGATGGCAAAGGCGATCCTGTTCCTCGGCTCCGACGACAGCAGCTACATGACCGGTGCGGAGCTCGTCGCCGACGGCGGTCTCACGCAGATCTGAAGTCTCGGAGTTCGCAGGAGCGGCTCGTCGCGCTCGGCCGAGTGGAGCTCACAGGAGTTCGAGATAGGTAATACCGCATTCGCGAGGTTTGGCGCCGCGCTCTATGTCCTATGGGGATTGATGCACTATGCCGCGACCTACGACATTTATCAGGTTGGGCTTGGCTTGCCGCCGAATGTGGTCCAGGGCCGGCTTTTCCAGGATGCCTTCTATGTCTTCGCCTTTGCGACGGCGGGCATCGTCGTTGCAGTGTGGTTCAACTGGCGCAACAGCCGTTTGGGCTTTTGGCTGAACGCGGCGCAAGTCGGCCTTGCCGATGTTCCATTCATCCTGTTCGTGATTGTCCCAGGCTATGTGCCGTTCTGGATGGGTGTCACGGGACCGGTCGTTTGGATTGCCGCCGTCATCATGACCGGCCTCAATCAAATGCGCCACAGCACGAGCGTTCGCGCGGTGGTGTAATACCAAGTGCCGTAACCACTGACTCTTCGTACCCACGGCATGCCGTGCAGGCACGGCGTCCACGCCTTTCGTGCCGTGTGAAGGAAGGCGGGGATCCCGCGCCTTCGCGCGGGATGACTGTCGATAGCTAATTATGTTGTCCGGTTTATGTAGCACATCAGTTGTCCGCTTGTTTCCGGTCTGTTCGCAAGAGCAGGGACAGAACGGCTGGCGACGGGGCACGGTACGCCCCCACTGTCTTCTTCAAACCATGAATCAATTTCCTTCTTTTGCTGATGCGCCTGTGGAGTTGTGGGCAACGCTCTTCCGTTGTCCACAAATCCACAGGCGAGCCGGACCCAAGCGAGATCATGCCGCCGCGTCCAACGCCGCCATCCGCAGCGCCCCCTGCGCGTCATAGCGTCCCAGGCAGCGCGGGCCGTGGAACACCGCGTGGCTCCCGTCGTGATATTGCCGCACCTTCACCCGTGCCTTCACGAAATGAGCACGCAGCGGCGAGGGTGGAATTTGCAGCTTCATCCGTCGCCACGAAACAGTGTTGTCGCGGTCCACCTGGCGCTCCTCCTGGATACACAGAATTTCCCGCAGATCGACACCAGCAACTGCGACGAAAGCCGATCCCTCCTGCTCCGCCTTCACCGCAAACTGGGCGTGATGCGCCGGCAGGTAGCAATCCCGAATGAACCGGTTGGCCTCCGCAACCGTCGTGATCCCAGCCAGCGCCAGCTCCTTGATCAGGCGGTCCTGTAACGTCTGAAACAGCCGCTCCGAACGACCACGGGCCTGCGGTGAGTAGGCCGCAATGTGCTCCACGCCCAAATGCGCCAGCGCCCGCCCAACCTGCGTCAGCCGCTTCCGGTCAACCGGGCCGCCAGCCTCGGGCGTCACGAAGTAGTGGCTGCCCCGATCCGTATACAGGCTCAGTGCCAGGCCATGCGCGCCAAACACCTCCAGCAGAGCCTGGAACGTCGATTTCGTGCCTTCCTCCGCTACCAAAAACGCCGAGTAGATCACGTTCGTCGCGTCGTCCATCGTCACGATCAGGTCCAGCGCCTCCCGCCCCGCCAGCCATTCATGGCGCGACCCGTCCTGATGAAGCATCATCCCAGGCAACGGCCGTCGCGGCCGCTTGCGCCGGTGTGCGCCGCGCCGCGGGGCGCGCTCCAGAAGCCCCTTCGATTGCAGGTACGCCTTCGTCCACGTGTAGCCCCAGCGGAAACCGTGGCGGCGCACCAGGTGCTCGTGAAAGTGCTTCGCCGTGAACCCGCTGTAACGCGTACCGATACAGCCGCTCGACCTCCTCCTCCCGATCGACCGGAACCCGCTTCCCGGACGCCCGGCCAAGCCGCCGGTCCAGCAGACCGGCCTCGCCGGCTTCTTCGTAGCGCTGTTGCCAACGACGGAATGTCCGCTCGCTGATCCCAAGCAGCTCCGCCGCTTCGCACTGGTTGAGTTCGCTCGATTTATACCCGTCCAGCACGCTCCGGAACTTGATCACTCGCACACCCTGAAGGGCTTCCGACCGGCGCATTCAGGGCTCCTCCAAAGGAGCCCATCATCACCGGACAGATCGTGTGCTACCTAAACCGGACATATCGTGTGCTACCGACACTTCGCGCGGGATGACGGGTCAACCCTGGCGCCTCCTGGTATAATACCGAGCGCCGTATCCGATGACCGCTTTGGGTCGAGAACGGTCATTGGATAGGGTTGCTGGTATGACACTCCCGACAGATGGCTCGGGGAGTGGCTATATGCCATCCGGCACCGCACCTGTGCGGAGCGCGACCATGCCCGACAGGTTCGATTTCACCGTGATGCTGGAACCCCAGCCGGAAGGCGGCTTTAGCGTCACCGTGCCTGCCCTTCCAGAGGCGGTCACCGAAGGTGATACCGAGACGGAGGCACTCGCCATGGCTGAGGACGCAATCCGCGCTGTCCTCGAATACCGGCACGATCATGGCATCGCAATTCCCGAAGATGCTTCTCCGAGGTTGCATAGAATCACTGTTGCGGCGTGAGCCCTCGCCTGCCGAACGCGACCGGCCGCCAAGTGGTACGAGCAGTGGAGCGAGCCGGCTTCATCGTGGATCGGGATACAGGAAGCCACCACATTTTAGCGCACCCTAACGATCCCCGCCGCGCGGTCACGGTGTCGCCCCACGGTGGGCGAGACCTCAAGCCGGGAACGCTCCGGGACATCATTCGACAAGCCGGCCTCACCATCGAGGAATTCCGCAATCTCCTGTAGCGGCGAAGGACCCACCTCCCCCAGGCGGCGCCGCTGACCGGCGTGGTAAACGTACTGTCCGGGAACTCCGCGCCGCGCGGCTCAGGTCACTTGGCGTAGGAAGTTTCGCTCCTCGGCCAGGATACAGCGTTGCTCCTCGGCAAAGCGGAAATTGGCGACGCCGTCGGGATCAGAGCGCAACCGCGCACGATAAGCCTCGTACGCGGCCAGGCTTTCGAACGAGATCAACCCATAGGCGATGTTGTTCGTCCCCTCGTGCGGCATCCAATAGCCGACGACGTTACCGCCGCACTTCGGAATGATCGACAGCCAGCGCCGCGCGTACTCCTCGAACTCGCCCCGCTTGAAGGGATCGAGCTGGTAGCGGATGAAAACGGTGATAGACATGTGATCCTCCTGGTTGATCCGTGGTCGAACGAGTTCGCGGCCTCATCCCGGCAACGGCGATCACGGCCCCGCCTGCCAGCACAGCGGCCGATAGCGCGAATACGGTTTGAATTCCTGGAATGCCGCGCGTCACCATCAGCGTACCGAACAGCGCGACGCCGATCCCGCCGCCCGCCTGTCGCACGGTATTCAGAACCCCGGCTGCAACGCCCGCGCGGGATCTGGGGACCGTCGAAAGCAGGGCCGACGTCATCAACGGAACCGCAAGGCCAATGCCGGCCGGGATGAGAATAAGCCCCGGAAGGATCGCGGTATACCGCGTGGTTGCATCGAGATGTCGCAGCACGAGAAAGCCTATGCCGGCGACCAGAAGGCCCACGGCCATCGGCACCCCAGGCGCCCGGCGCCCGGCGATCCAACCGGAGGCAACATTGGAAACTCCCAGCGCCACGGGAAACGGCAGGAAGGCAACGCCGCTAGCCATCGGCGAGTAGCGACGAACCTGCTGCAGGTAGAGGCCCAGCACGAAAATCCCGCCGTAGAGCGTGAGATTGACCAGCACACCTATTGCCGTCGCAGTACTGAACGACGGCTCCCGAAAGAATTGCAGCGGCAGCATTGGGTCGCTTCTGCGCGCTTCCACGGCCACGAAGCAGGTACCGGCGACGGCAGCGACAGCGCACCCGGACAGTACCGATTGCGGAGCCGATGCCGAACGCTCCTGCTTCGATCACGGTGCCGGTCAGGACCAGCAACGTCACCAGCGCAAGCGTTTGTCCCATCCAGTCAAAGCCGCTGTGATGCTGCGGCGTGTCTTCGACGAAGGCTTGCGTCAGCCAAAGTCCGGCAGCACCGATCGGCAGGTTGATGAGGAAGATGCTGCGCCAGCCGAACGTATCGATCAGCACGCCGCCGATCACCGGCCCGGCCGCCAGCGACACGCTGGCTGCCGCGGTCCACAGGCTGATCGCCCGCGCCCGTGTCGTTGCGTCGCCGTGGCACGCATGCGTAAGAAGCGCCAGCGAGCACGGCACCAGTAGAGATGCGCCGATCCCCTGGATCGCCCGCACCGCGATCAGCGTTCCGATGCCGGGCGCAAGCCCGCATCCCAGCGAAGCGACGACGAACAGGACGAGGCCGGACAGATACGCCCGGCGCGCCCCGATGCGGTCACCCAACGCGCCGGCGGACAACATGAGCGATGCAAAGGCAATCGTGTAGGCATCCACCACCCACTGCAGGCCGGCCACGCCGGTTCCCAGCGCCGCGCCGATCCGTGCGAGCGCGACATTGAGGATCGAGACGTTGAGCTGCACCAGGACGAAGCCCAGGCTGGTCGCAACGACGACAAGGCCGAGCCCGCGCCGGCGGGACGCGCGTGCCGTGCTCATGCCGCTGCCGCGTGAGGGGGTGCTGCGTCACGCCTCGAGAGAAAACCCCCGGCCTCGCGATAGAGCGCGTAGCGGTTCGCTTCCAGGTGCAACAGATGCGTGCCGCGCCCGATCTTGATGTCACGCTTCTGTGGTGCGGCAGTGAACGCGTCGAACAGCGAGCCGGCGTCCCGGTCGGTGCACAGGCTGTCCCATTCGCCGCGGATGATCGCGACCTGCGCGCGGACCAGGGCCGGATCGTAAGCGAGCTCCCCAGCCCAGGCGTCGAAGATGTCCTGGAACGCTCCGCTCGGCACCTTCACGGATGCCGGCGAACGGGAGCGGCTTTCGGGGTCGCTGTCGAGATAATGCTCGCCCCAATCGTCGAAATGGCGCCGCAACAGGATGGGCGGTTCGCCCGCCGGTACGTCGGCTATGAACCGGTCCCACTGGTCCTGCAGCGAGATCAGCCGCCAGCCCAGCAGTTGCACCGGATCCGCGGTGCGCTCGCGGCGCGCGATCGGACCGAAGAAGACCAGCCGCTCGACGAGCTCCGGGCAGCGCCCGGCAAATCGGCCGGATACGATCGTGCCCCAAGAGTGGGCGATAAGAGAGATGCGGCGCACCCCCTGCCGGTCGCAGATGAAGCGTACCGCCTGTTCGAGCTGGCGGCTCGCATCCTCGGCGCGCCCGAGCGGTGCCGCATGATCGGCCGGCGCCGCCATTTCCGGATATGGGTCGGAGAAGCGGCCGAATCCGTGGAAGTCGAGGCCCCAGACGTGAAATCCCGTGGCGCACAACTCGTCGCGCCACGAACGTCCATCGAACCGATGCGCGATCAACAACGCCGACGAGAACGTGCCGCCATGAACGTAAAGCACCACTCTGTTTTCCGGCGGCACCTCACGCTCTGGGGGCAGATAGCGCAGAAACAGGGACAGGCCCCGCTGAGGGCTCGGGATGCGGAAATGCTGTTCCCGCCCGTCGAGCTTGGGGGCGGTTGCTTCGGTGAGATGAGTGACCATAGAAGGCGCTCCTCCAACGTGGCACGGACCGCCTCCAGATGACGCGTTACGCCGTCGCTGTCTCGTCGGATCGCTTCGGCCGAAACCGAAGCATCGGACAGCCGCGATTCTTGCCGCTTCGCCCGATCTTGTCCGTTCGCTCGCCGATCGCTGCGGCGGCTGAACGCGTCAACCCATTGTCATCCAATGCGAGCGAGCGCCTGGGTGAGATCGGCGATGATGTCGTCGACGTGCTCAATGCCGACTGAGACGCGGATGGTTGCATCCGAGATGCGCAGCCGTTCTCGGGTCTCTCGGGGCACGCCGGAGTGCACGGTGGTGGCGGGGTGGCAAACCAGGGATTCGGTACCACCGAGGCTCACCGCGAGCTTGAAGACCTGCAGCGCATTGAGCACGGCGAAGGCTTCGGCCTCGCCGCCGCGCACATCAAAGGAGAAGGTGGTCCCGGCGCCGGTGCATTGGCGGCGGAAGACGGCGCATGCGGGGTCGGATTCGGCAAGCAAGGCAGGGTAGTAAACGCGGGCGACATTGGGATGTGCCGCGAGGAAGCGAGTGACGATTTCGGCATTGCGGCAGGCGGCGCTCATGCGCAGGGATAGTGTCTCCAGCGAACGGGACAGCATCCAGGCGGAGTGCGGATCGAGCTGCGTGCCGATGGCGCCACGGAGTTGGCGGATTGGCTGCAGCAGGATGTGGGTGCCCAAGGCCGCGCCGGCCACCAGGTCGGAGTGACCGCCAACATATTTGGTCAGCGAGTAGACGACGATGTCGACGCCGTGCCGCAGTGGCTTCTGGAAGATCGGGCCGAGTAGCGTGTTGTCGCAGACGATGATCGGGCGCAAGCCGGCCTGGCGGGCGGAGATATCGTCGGCGATGGTGCGTAGCTGGGCGAGGTCGACCAGGCTGTTCAGGGGGTTGGAAGGAGATTTCGACAAAAATGACGGAAACGCGGCCTCTGGCGAGCGCGGCTGCGGCGCTGGCGCGGACCGTGGCGGCGTCGATGCCGTCGGCGAAGCCTTCGGAGAGCACGCCGAACAGGTGCAGGGTGCGGGCGAGCAAGGTTTCGGTGCCGCCATAGAGCGGCTGGCTATGGAGTACGACGTTGCCCGGGCGGACATAGGATAGCAGCGTAGTGGCAATGGCCGACATGCCGCTGGAGAAGATGACCCCCGCTTCCGCTCCCTCGAAGATGGCCAGACGGTCCTCGACGATCTCGCTGTTGGGGTGATTGAAGCGGGAATACACGAGGCCGCCCTCGTCGCCGGCCGGCGGTTTGCGGCGACCGGCGGTGTAGTCGAAGAAGTCGCGGCCTTCCTCCGCGGTGCGGAACACGAAGGTGGAGGTGAGGAACACAGGCGGCTTGACCGCACCCTCAGACAAGCTCGGATCGTAGCCGTAGCCGAGCATGAGGGTTTCCGGGTGCAGCATGTGGTTGCCGATCCGGTCTTTGTGGTAGCGCGATGACGGCATGCCGGCGTCCCCTGGGTTTCTGCGGGGAAGTATAGGCCTGATCGGGCGGGGATTTTCGATTTGATCCCGCCATCCCTGAGCATTCCACGCTCAGCCGGCGGGCTGAGACGCTGGAGGTGGTGCGAGCTCTGTCTAACGCCGGACCCTGTGCAATCTGTTGGCCGTGCTCCAGGCGGCGCCGCGGTGAATGCCGCTATCGGTCAACACGAGAAGACCAAGGTGCAGGAAAAGGCGACTGGCAACAACGGTGACGGCGCGCCGCGCCAAACGCCCCGCTTACCCCGCCGGCGACAGCACGTGAATGACGCGGCTGGCGATCATGTCGCGCGTCTTCGCGGCGTAGGCAGCCATATGCGGCGATGCGGCATGCGCCTTCAGCGCGTCCAGGCTCTCCCATTTTTCCACCACGACAAAGCTGTCCGGGCCCAGCTTGGTCTGAATGGAGCCGGCGCCCTCGGCATCAACGGCCGGCCCGTATTCGACGCAGCCCTTTTCGGCGTGCACCGCCGGCATGTTGGCGCGGAACGCTTCCAGGATGGTCTCGCGCGTGCCGGGCTTAGCGATGATAATGGCGAGCACGTGGATCATGGCCGGTCCTTCCCAGATGACGACAGTCTATCCGATCGCATCCGACCGTCGGCGGCAAGGTCCGTTCGTCTTCGGGTGGGGACGGCGAAGTTAGTAGCGGAATAAATTGCCCTCAGGGACTATCCATCACCGCGAGGGGCTAATCGCCAAAAAAAATGGCGGGGCTTGCGGCCCCGCCAAGTTTAGGGAGGAAACGTCCAAGAAAGCAGACAGCGCGGCCGAAGCCGCATTGCTGCGATGCACAACCTAGCTAGGTCCCGGCCCGGGTTCAAGCTTTTTTTTGCAACGCAGCATTGCCGCTTCAGGGACCAGCAACCCTTTCCTAAACATCGGTCCCTAGGCTGCGGCAAATGCGCAGCTTTTTCCTCGTCGCGGCCGTGCTCGGCTGGTCCTGCGGCCCGGCTGTCGCCGATACCCTCAGAGCGTTTCCGGACGCACCGGGGGCGGCGTGCCGGCAGGCTATCGCCTTGGCGGCGCAATCCCACGCGGTCCCCGGCCCCCTGCTGGCGGCGATCGGCCGAGTCGAAAGCGGCCGGCGTGACCCGCAGACCGGAAATTGGCTCCCGTGGCCGTGGACCGTGGACGCCGACGGCCAGGGTTCGTTCTACGACACCAAGGCACAGGCAATCGCCGCGGTCCGTGCGGCGCAGGCCGCCGGGGTGCGCTCGATCGATGTCGGCTGCATGCAGGTCAGCCTGCTGCATCACCCCGACGCCTTCGCCAGCCTGGACCAAGCCTTCGACCCGGCTGCCAACGCCGAATACGCGGCGGGCTTCCTGCGCCGGCTCTATGCCCAAACGAACGATTGGGCCGAAGCCGCGGCCGAGTATCATTCGGCGACGCCGGCCCTGGCCGCGGACTACAAGCGAAAGGTCCTGGCGGCCTGGGGCGAGACGCAGGCGATCTCCCCCCTTGCCGCCGCCTGGGGCGCCACATTGAGGGTTGGCAGTCCGTTCGGGCTGATCCGGCCTGGCACGCTGACAATGCCACGACTGAGCACGGGCGCGCGGATCATCCCCGCCGGCCTGCCAAGCCGCCCGGCACCGCCGGGTCGCAGTCTAAGCTCCTATCGCGCCGCGCCAATCGCGATCGTCGCTCGACTGCCGGGCCGCGGCTGAGCGCGATCAGTTGGCCCGGCGGAACTTGGGCATCACCTCCTGGCAGAGCAGCTCCAGCGACCGCAACACTTGAGCGTGCGGAATGCGACTCCCGCAGTTCAACTCGGCCAGAATTCCGTCGAGCCCCAGCTCCTCGCGCAGCGCGGCCAGCCGGTCGGCGACCATCCGGGGCGTGCCGACGATGATCTTCTCCCGCAGCACCTCATCGTAGTCGATGGTCTGGAGCCGCTGGCCGCGCTCGGCGCGCTGCTCGATCGCCCGCGCTCCGGCGCGGTTGGCCGAATCGGTAAGCTGCGCACCGAGATACCGATAGAAATGCATGATGCTCTCCTGCGGTTCGGCGCGGGCACGCGCTTCGGTCTCCGCTACATAGACGGGGACGCGCAGGAATACTTGTCCACGGCCGGGGTGCCCGGCGGCTGCGTACGCCTCGCGGTAAGCTCGAAGATTCGGCGCCAGCTCTGACAACGTGCCAAGCCGCACCGCACAGAAGATCGGATAGCCGAGTTTGCCGATTGCTGGATACGTGTCCGGGCTGGTGGCGGCGATCCGAATCTCCGGGTGGGGCGTCTGATAGGGCTTCGGCACCAGCCAGACGTTGTCGAATTTGTAGAACTGGCCGTCGAAGCTGAACCGTTCCTGGGTCCAGGCGCGACGGACGATCTCCAGCACTTCGGCAAAGCGCTCGCGACTCTCGGCATAGGAAATGCCGTACGCCTCGTAGGTGCGCGGGAAGCCGCTGCGTCCGACCCCGAAGATCAATCGACCGTGGCTGATGTGATCGACCGTCGCGGCTTCCTCCGCCAGCCGCAGCGGATGGCAGAGAGGCAGCACTTGCACGGCGATGCCGATCTTCATCCGGGTCGTGCGCGTGGCAATCGCGCTGGCAATGTTGAGCGGCGCTGCCAATACCGAACGCTCGGGTGCCACGTGCAGCTCTGCCAGCCACATCGCATCCAGCCCCCAGCGCTCGGCGGCATCGACCTGCTCGAACGATTCCGCGAAGGCCGTTGCCTCGGTCTGACCCGGCACGCGCTGGAATTCATGAAACATGCCGAATTCCATAGCCGTCCGCTCCCGTTCCAAATATTCGGGGGAGAAGCGTAGTCTCGATTTTCGAGGAAAGTCGATCCCGTTGGGTCTGGTCGAGCGATCGCGGTCAACGTGCAGTGCGGTCGCGCTCTATCCTAGATACGCCTCCTGCACGCGCCGGTCATGCAGCAACTCCTGTGCGGGGCCGCTCAGCAGGACGCGGCCGCTTTCCAGCACGTAGCCGAAATCGGCGATCGACAGGGCCATCGGTGCGTTCTGTTCGACCAGCAGAATCGTCACGCCTTGCGCGTTGATCGTGCGGATCGTCTCGAACACCTGCTCCACCAAGGTCGGTGCCAGACCCATGCTCGGCTCGTCCATCAGCAGCATGCGCGGCCGCGCCATCAGCGCGCGCGCCGTCGCCACCATCTGCTGCTCGCCGCCCGACAGCGTACCGGCGACCTGATGCAACCGCTCCCGCAGGCGCGGGAACAGCGTGATGACCTTGTCCCGGTCGGCGGCGATCCCGGCGCGATCGCGACGGGTGAATGCGCCCATGGCGAGATTCTCGTCCACCGTCAGGCGGCCGAAGATGCGCCGGCCCTCGGGCACCTGCACCACGCCCATCGTGGCGATCGTGTGCGCGCCGAGGCCGGTCAGTGCGCGCCCTTCATAGCGAATCTCGCCCTCGCGCGGGTGCAGCAGACCGCTGATCGCCCGCAAGGTGGTCGATTTGCCGGCACCGTTGCCGCCCACCAGCGTGACAATCTGCCCCTGGTCCACTTCCAGAGAGATCCCCTTCAGCGCCTCGATCTTGTCGTAGAAGACGTGAATGGAGTCGATCTCGAGCTGCTTCATGGCTCAGACCGGCACGGCCTTCACGCCGAGATAGGCCTCGATCACCGCCGGGTCGCGCTGCACCTCGGACGGCTGCCCCTCGGCGATCTTCACGCCGTGGTCCAGCACCGTCACCACGTCGGACATCGACATCACCACCCGCATCTGGTGCTCGATCAGCAGGATGGTGATGCCGAAGCGCTCGCGCACATCCTGGATGAAGCGCATCATCTCGGTGGTTTCATGCGGGTTCATCCCGGCGGTCGGCTCGTCGAGCAGCAGCAACCTGGGCTGGGTCGCCAGCGCGCGGCCGATCTCCAGCCGGCGTTGCTCGCCATAGGGCAGGTTGCGCGACAGTATGTCGCCGCGCCCGCGCAACCCGACGAAGGCGAGCAGTCGCATCGCTTCTTCGTGCGCGCGTGCCTCGTCGGCGCGCGTCGCCGGGGTGTGGAGGACGGCGCCCCACCAGGTCGAGCGCAGATGCAAATGCATCCCGACCAGCAGGTTCTCGATCGCGCTGATGTTTCGGAAGAGACGGATGTTCTGATAGGTTCGGCTGATCCCCGCCGCGGCGACGCGGTCGGGCGTCAGCCCGTCGACGCGTCGGCCGTCGAACCACACGCTGCCCTCGGTCGGGCGCAGGTTCTGCGTGATGCAGTTGAACACCGTCGTTTTGCCGGCGCCGTTCGGGCCGATGATGCTGTGGATGGCACCATTCGCCACTGCGAGATCGAGTGCACCGACCGCGGTCAGGCCGCCGAAGCGCATCGACATCTGCTCGCAGCGGAGAATCGCTTCCGTCATCGTGGCTCCGCCGGCAACAGGTCGGCGCCCTGATCCAGCTCGGCGGTCACCTCGCCAGCGTGCAGCTCGCGGCGGCGTACCTCGGATGGCCACAACCCTTCCGGTCGCCAACGCATCATCACGATCAGCACGGCGCCATAGAACAGGTAACGGTACTCTCCGAATTCGCGCAGCAACTCCGGCAGGCCAATCAGCGCGATCGAACCGAGCACGACGCCCGGCAGGCTGCCCATCCCGCCGACGATGATCAGCGACAGCACGTTGATAGAGATCAGAAGCTGGAAGCTCGACGGATAAACCGAAGTCAACATTGTCGCGAAGATCGAGCCGGCCAGCCCGGCAAAAGCCGCGCCGAGTCCGTAGGCAAGCAGCTTGGAGCGAACCAGATTGATCCCCAGCGCCTGCGCCACGTCCTCGTCATCGCGCAGCGCCATCCAGGCGCGACCAAGGCGCGAGTTCTCCAGCCGCCAGGCAACGAAAGCCGCGACCCCCGAGGCGACCAGCGTCACGTAGAAGAGTTGCACTGGACTGCCGAGCACGATGCTGCCCAACCGCGGCTTAGGGATCTGCAGGATGCCTTGCGCACCGCCTAGCAGTGGCGCAGCGAAATCCGACAGCACCAGCACGCGGACGATCTCGCCCAGGCCCAACGTCGCAACCGCAAGATAGTCGCCGCGCACACCTAGCACAGGCAGCCCGAACACCACGCCCACCAGCACCGCGAGCACGACCGACGCCGGCATTGCCAGCCAGAACGAGAGATGCATCAGCGCGTGCGGACTGTCGGCGGTCAGTAGTGCGGTGGTATAGGCACCGACCGCGAAGAAGGCGACGAAGCCGAGATCGAGCAGCCCGGCCAACCCGACCTCCAGATTGAGCCCCATGCCCATCAGAATATAAAGCCCGACCAGCATCAGAACCTGGCCGATATACGCTCCGGCCAGCGCCGGCATGACCGCCAGCGCGAGCAGCGCAATGCCGGCGCGCACCATTCGCTGTCGGCGAAGTTGGCGCTCGTCGGGTGCCGTGTCGCGATGTCGGCCAAACATGATCCACGCCTGATGGATCACCGCGGCGGCGACAAAGACGATCACAGCGCCCAGCGGCGTCAGCCCGTTCCAGTCATACAGCATGTCGCGCACAGCGCCGATCGGGCCCTCGTATTGCAGCATGAGCTGGATCAGCTCCTGGAACACGCCGGCAATGACGACGGCCGCTACAGCGGTAACCAGCGTGCCGCGGATTGCCAGCGGGGCGACCCGAAGCCCGGCTCCGACCAATCCTGTCACCAGACCGCCGCCCAGCAGCAGCGCCGATCCCCAGCCCAGCCCGAGGCCGAACGTCAGCAGGTTCAGCAGCGCCGGCGTCAGCGCGATGAAGATCGATCGCAACTGGACCGTCCCGATCACCACGGCGAGTAGCGCGATCGGAACTCCGGCTGTCAGTCCCGCCAGCGCGCCCGCCGCAAGCCGCGCACCGCGAGTCGGCGAAAACCTGGCTGGCAACGCAACCGCGCCGGCGCCGATGCCAAGGAGGACCAGCGTCGCCTGCCCCAGGCTGATTGTATCGACCACGATCCAACGGTTGTGCAGCATCAGCAGCACGCCCACGACCGCCAGATGCACGCCGCCGGCGCCGAACAGCAGGCCGCGATATACGGCGGTGCGCGCCACCGTCAGGCCCGTTTCTTCGCCATGCGTTCGCCGAGCAACCCCTGCGGACGGAAGATCAGCACCATGATCAGCAGGGTGAAAGCGATAAGGTCGCGCAATTGATAGGGTGCCGGGATGCCGAGCCCATCGAGGAACACTGACGGCCCGACCGATTCCACCAGGCCAAGGAAGAAGCCACCCAGCATCGCGCCGGGAATATTGCCGATACCGCCCAGCACTGCGGCGCCGAACGCTTTGATGCCGGGCGTGAAGCCCATGTAGAAATAGACCTGCTTATAGACGAAGGCATAAAACACGCCGGCAATGCCAGCCATCGCGCCGCCCAGCGTGAAGGTGAAGACCACCACCTTGTTGACGTCGATCCCCATCAGCGCCGCCGCCTCCGGGTCCTCCGATGTGGCGCGCATCGCCGTCCCCATCCGCGTGCGCTGCACAATCAGGTAGAGCAGGGTCATGAAAAACACGGCCAGCACGATCACCAACGCATCGACGCGTGGTATCTCGAGACTGCCGAGGTGGAAGGCCGAGCTCTGCCAGGACGGGCTGGGATAGGCCTTTACCGCCGAGCCGAACATGCCGCGAAAAGTCTGTTCCAGGAAGAACGACACGCCGATGGCGCAGATCAGCGGTGCCAGACCCTGCACGCGGCGGAACGGGCGGTAGGCGATCCGCTCGGTCAACAGTGCGATGCTGGTGGAAACCGTCATCGCCACCGCCAGGATCACCGCCATTCCGGCAACTGGATGGTTTTCGAGGAAGCCCGAATTTTCCAGCGGCGTGGCGACGAAATAGCCGGCGAATGCGCCGCACATGATGAAGTCGCCGTGGGCGAAATTGATCAGCCGTAGCACGCCGTACACCATCGTGTAGCCGAGCGCGATCTGCGCATAGATGCTGCCGATGGTCAGCCCGAATATCAGGAAGTCGAACCACTGCGCGCCGGTGTAGCGGTCCTTGATCAGCGCCCCGATGGTGCCGACCACCACCACCAGGACGACGCCGATGCGCAGTGCCCAAAGGACGATATCGACCGCATTGACGCGGGCCAGGGCAGAGAGCCATGGCCCGCGGTCAACGACGGCCTCGCTCACTTCGGCCAGATCTTGATCGGGTTCTTACCGATGCCGTAGCTCTTCGGATCGGCGGAGGTGAACTGCAGCACCGCGCCGTGGAACTGCGAGCACTCACCATACGGGTCACAGGCGATCGGCCCGCTGATGCCGTCGAACTTGGTCGCGAACACCGCGTCGCGCAACGCCTTCTTGCCGATATAGAGATTGCCCGCCTTGTCGGTCTTCGCCACCTTCATGATCGCCTTGTAGGCCAGCATCAGGCCGTCATAAGCGTTGGCGTGATAGCCGGAGATCGGCCCTTCGCCGTAGTCCTTCTTGTACTGATCGACGAATTTCGGATAACCCTTGCCCATCGCCTCCGCCGAAATGTCGGGATACCCAATGGGGAACCCGACCACAGCAGGCCCGGCGGCCTCGATGAAGTCGGCCGACAACAGCGCTGAGCCACCATAGAAGGCGGTGTGCTCGAGCCCGGGCACCTCCTTCGACTGGCGCAGAATCTGTGCCGCCGCGGCAGTGAAAACCGGGAAATAGACGACATCCGGTTTTTCGCTGGCGATGCGGGTCAGCAGCGGATGCATATCGACATCGGTCGGCGCCACCGCCTCCTTCGACAGCACCTTGCCGCCGAGCTTCTGGAAATCGTTGCCAAACACGGTGGCAAGCTGCTGCGCATAGGGGCTACCGTCATGCACCGTCACTGCCGTCTTATAGCCCTCAGCTTTGTAGAGATAGTCGGCGTCCGAAGCCCCCTGATCGTTGTCGCTGTACACGGTCCTGGCGAAGCCATCATATTCCGGCTTGCGGTCCGGCGCAGTCAGCGCCGGCGCAGTGCAGGCGGTGCAGATATTGACGATGCCGGCCTGCCAGAGGATCGGCGCGCCGGGCGTCGCCGCCGATGAACAAGCGGGGCCGATTACGATCACCATATTGGGGGTCGATGCCAGCTTGGTCGCCGCGGTTTGGCCGCCTTCCGCATTGCATTGATCATCCTCGGCGTCCAGGACGATCGGATGACCGAGCAGCTTGCCGCCGACATCCTTGATCGCGATTTCGGCGCCGCGCTTCGAATCCACGCCGAGCGCCGTATCTGGTCCGGACATCACCCAGTACGCGCCGATGATGACGGGCCCCCCCTTCGGGATCCGGATCACGCCCATCGGGTCGGTCACCGGGCCAACCGTTGCCGCCCCGGCTCCATGTATGCCGAGCAGCAACGCCACTCCTCCCAGCGCTGCTATCAGCCCGCGCCGTGCCATGCCTAGCCCTACTCCCACACTGCCCTCCTGTTTGCCCAAATGCGGTCATTGCGCCGCCCCAACGCATGCGCGCTGGTTATGGCAAGTATGAAACCCCCAATTTGTTCAAGTCAACGTGAGTCGGGGCCGGCGGGCCCGGGTCAGGTGACCACGCGCAGCCGTGGCCGCTCGGCCAACTCGTCATACAGCCGGAGGTAGTCCTCCGCCATGCGGCGGGCAGTGAACCGCTGCTCGAAGCGCTGGCGGATCGGTCCGCGCGGTAGCCGTGCAGCCCGCTCGATCGCCGCCCCAGCCGCCGACTCGTTCTCGACGATGTAGCCGGTCAGCCCATCCTCGACGATTTCCGGCACCGATCCGCTCTTGAAGGCGACCACAGGCGTGCCACAGGCCATCGCCTCGATCATCACCAGACCGAACGGCTCCGGCCACTCGATCGGCAACAGGAGTGCGATCGCGCCGCTCAGGAATTCAGATTTTTCGGCATCGCCGATCTCGCCGATCAGCTCGACGTGCCGGCCGTCGATCATCGGCCGGATCTTGTCGCGGTAATAAGCTTCGTCCACCCGGTCCACCTTGGCGGCAATCTTCAACGGAATGCCGGCGCGTCGGGCGATACGGATCGCGGCGTCCGGGCGCTTCTCCGGCGCGATACGGCCAAGGAAAGCGAGATAGCTTGGCTTCACCACCTGCGGCCGCAGCAGCCCCACCGGCAGGCCATGCTGCACGGTGGCCACGAAGTTCGCCTGCGGGAGCGGCCGACGCTGCGCATCCGAGATCGACACCAGCGGCACATGGCGGAACCGATCATAGAGCGGCACGAACTCCGGCAGGTCGAGGCGGCCGTGCAGCGTGGTCAGAAATGGCGTACGCTGGCGGCTGAAAAGGGAGAATGACCAATAATCCAGATGGAAATGCAGCACGTCGAAGTCGTCGGCGCGCTGACGGACCATCTCCAGCAGCAGCATTTGCGGCGCCGACGGGGCGCGCAGATCAGCCTCGAATCGCAGCGCCTTCGGCCAGACAGCCTCCAGTCGGGCGGCGGTGGTTGAGTCGCCGCTGGCGAACAACGTCACGTCGTGGCCCAGGTCGACCAGTTCCTCGGTCAGAAAGGAGACCACGCGCTCGGTCCCGCCGTAAAGCCGCGGCGGCACGGCCTCGGTCAGCGGCGCGATTTGGGCTATTCGCATCGTCGTTCTACACTCCCGCGAGTGGTTCGGCCGGCACCACGCCGCCTGCCAAGCCCAAAAACCCGCCGGATCAGGTTTTTTTGAGGCGACCTTCGTCAAGAATTCGCCAGATAAACCGTGTCGAACGAATCATGAGGTGCAGCAATGGCCCGCTTGGTCGTCGTCTCGAACCGTGTGCCGGTCCCTTCCGACCGCGGCCCGCGGGCCGGTGGTCTCGCGGTCGCCCTGGCCGACGCGCTGCTGCCCGCCTCGCTGTGGTTCGGTTGGAGCGGCCGGCGTTCTGCCGGCATCGACCACCAGCCGGTCCTTCAGGAGGCGAACGGTGTCACATATGCCACCATCGATTTGAGCGAGACCGACTATCGCCTGTTCTATGCCGGTTACTCGAACGGCGCGCTCTGGCCTTTGCTGCATTTCCGCCTGGGGCTGGTGGATTACCGCAGCGAGGAGTACGACGGATATCGCGCGGTGAACCGGCGCTTTGCCGCCTGCATCGCCTCGCTGCTGCGGCCGGACGACCTGATCTGGGTGCACGACTATCACCTGATCCCGCTGGGCGAAGAATTGCGTGCCCGCGGCGTGCGCAATCGGATCGGCTTCTTTCTACACACGCCTTTCCCGCCACCCGAGCTGATACAGGCGCTGCCGCACGCCAACGAGCTGCTGGCATCGTTCTGTGCCTATGACGTCGTCGGATTCCACACGCTCGGCTACCGTGCCGCGTTTCTCGCCTGTCTGCAGGCAGTTCCCGGGATCGAGCTGCAACGCCAGCCGCGCGTGATCGTCGATCCGATCGGCATCGACGCCGATGGGTTCGCAGCCATGGCGTCAGCCGCGGCGCGTGGTGCCGAGGCAAGGCAGATGAAAGCGAGCCTTGCAGCAAGGTTGCTGGCGATCGGGGTCGATCGGCTCGACTACTCGAAGGGATTGGTCAGCCGGTTCGAGGCCTTCGCTCGACTGCTCGCCAAATACCCGCGGCATCGGCGTCGCGTCAGCTTCCTTCAGATCGCGCCACGCTCGCGTGAGGATCTCGACGCCTACCAAGCCCTTCGTCAGCAGCTCGATCGGATCGTCGGTGACACCAACGGCCAGTACTCCGAATTCGACTGGACGCCGCTGCGCTACATGAGTCGCGTGGTGGCGCGACGCACGCTGGCAGGATTCTATCGCGTTGCCCGGGTCGGCGTGGTCACCCCGTTGCGCGACGGCATGAACCTGGTTGCCAAGGAATTCGTCGCTGCGCAGGACCCGGATGATCCCGGCGTGCTGGTGCTGTCGCGCTTTGCTGGCGCAGCGGACGAGTTAACCGAAGCGCTGATCGTCAACCCCTTCGACCCGGATGAAATTGCCGAGGCGATGCACACGGCATTCACGATGGACATCGCCGAACGCCGGAGGCGTCATGCCAAGCTGCGTGCGCGCGTCGGCGAGAGCACCGCAGCGAGGTACTGCGAGCGGTTCCTCTCGCACCTGGCGCCGCCGCCGCCGGCAAAACCGCCTGCTGCCGAGATGGCCCTCCACGCAGACTGATCCGTCATGGCCGACCCTGCGCGGCCATCGCGCGTCGCAGGCCGAGCAGGGGACGCTGCCCCGATCCCTGTTCCCGGACCTCGTTGCTCGCGACAACTCCATCACCTTGCCTGGACCAACGTGTATGAAAAGCCAGCGGAGCGCCTCCGGGCTCGCCCATCGGGCGTGAAACTAGCTGCTCCTGGCAGCGGCGATGGCTCCTCTCCGTTGGTGTTTTCCACAGCCCAACTTTGGCATTAGAGATGCCGCGAAGGGGGCCATCCACCCGATCATGGCGGGCGAAAATTGGCCATGGGGCATCGAGTTGTCGCGCTGCGCCCGATCTGGTGATGTAACCAGGCGAAGCGACAGGAGCGACCATGCCCATTTTGCCGGTGCCGACGATCGATCATGTGGTGGTCAACGTGCGCGACCGGCTCGACGAGGCGGTCGAGACCTATCGGCGCCTTGGCTTCACCATGACTCCGCGCGGCTATCACACGCTCGGCTCGATGAACCATCTGGCGATCTTCGGCACCGATTACCTGGAGCTGATCGCGGCACAGCCGGGCGATGCACGCCGCACGGACATCCTCGACTGGCCGCTCGGGCTCAATGGACTGGTGTTCGGCACCGAGGAGTCCACCTCGGTGTACGCCGCGCTGGAAGCGGCGGGGGTGCCGGTCGAGCCGCCGCTGGAGTTCTCGCGCCCGGTCGCGTTGCCCACCGGCCCGCGCGACGCCAAGTTCCGCACCGTCCGAACTCAAGCCGGGCGTCGTCGAGGCAGGGCGCGTCTATTTCTGCCATCACTTCACCCCCTCCCTCGTCTGGCGTGACGAGTGGCGCCATCACGCCAATGGCGTGACCGGGGTGAGCCGCGTGGTGATCGCCGCGGACGATCCCGCCGGGCTCGGCGCGGTGTTTTCCCGCATGTTCGGTGCCGATGTGATGCGCAGCAATGCGGCGGGCTGCTCGCTTTCGGTCGGGCTGTCGCGCGTGGACATCGTTCCGCCCGCCACGCTGCGTACCGAGTTTGGTACGGCTGCCCCCGACGGTGACGGCCGCGGCCAATTCATGGCGGCGCTCTCTCTTTGCACGCGCTCGCTGGAGGCGACGGCGACGGCTCTGCACGCCGGCGGCGTGGCCGCGCGGCGGGAGTCGGATCGTATCGTGGTCGCGGCCGCCGACGCGTTCGGCGTGACGCTCGAGTTCCGCCCATGAGGGCAACGGCCAATCTCGGTTGCGCGCTGGCCGAAGTCGGTACGGCGACGGCGCTGATCGATCTTGGCGGCGAGTCCGGGCCGCGTACGTTCTCCTATGCCGGGATCGCGCGGCAGAGCGACGCGCTCGCGCACGCGCTGCTGGCGCGTGATCTCGCCCGCGGCGAGCGCGTCGCGATCCTCGCCGCCAATCGGGCGGAATACCTCATCGCCTTCTTCGGAATTTTGCGCGCGGGCCTCGTAGCCGTCCCGGTCAATCACAACTGCCGCCCGTCGCAGTTGCGTTCGTGCTGGAAGACTGCGACGCACGGCTTGCTATCTGCGATGCCGTGCGCCGAACTTTGGTGCCAGCCTGGCTGCCCTGCCTGCAATTCACAGACGACTGGCCCCGCCCGGCGGATGATGAAGCCTTCGCCCCCGTTACCCCGGCGCCCGATGAGCCGGCAATGTTCCTTTACACCTCCGGCTCGACCGGACGGCCCAAGGGCGTGGTGCTGTCGCATGGCAGCCATCTCTGGGTGCTGGAAATGCGCACGGTCGCGCCGGAGCCGCCCGGCCGGCCTCTCCTGGTCGCTGCGCCGCTCTACCACATGAACGCGCTGGCGACGTGCCAGGCCGCGCTGGCCAATGGCCACACCGTCGTGCTGCTGCCGTCGTTTACGCCTGCCTCGTTCATCGACGCGGCGGCACGTTACCAGGTGCATGCACTGACCGGCGTGCCAACCATGCTGGCGATGGTGCTGCGCGAGCGGCAGCTTTTGGCAGAGGCCGATCTCTCGAGCATCGATGCGATCCGTGTTGGATCGGCACCGTTGTCGTCCGCTCTGGTCGAGCAAATGCGCGCGGCGTTTCCCCGCGCCGAGCTGACCAACGGTTATGGCACGACGGAGGCCGGTCCAATCGTATTCGGACCGCATCCGGACGGACTGCAACGACCGCCCCTGTCGGTCGGCGCGGCGCACACGCATGTCGATCTGCGCCTCAGGCGTGAAGGCCGCATTGTTGCCGATGAGGGCGTGCTGGAGATGCGCTGCCCGGCGCTCATGAACGGTTACCACAAACGGCCGGAGCTGACGCGCCAGGTGATCACCGACGACGGGTATTACATCACCGGCGACGTGTTCCGCCGTGACGCCGATGGTTTCTTCTTCTTCGTCGGCCGGGCCGACGACATGTTCGTCTGCGGCGGCGAGAACATCTATCCGCGCGAGGTCGAGACCATGCTGGAGGCGCACCCCGCCGTCGCGCAAGCCGTGGTGGTGCCCGTGCCGGACGAACTGAAGGGACACAAGCCGGTGGCGTTCGTCATGTTGCGGGCGTCCGATGTAGCCGTCTCGGAAGATGACATCCGCCGCTTCGCGCTTGCCAACGCACCGGCCTATGCGCATCCGCGCCGGGTCTGGTTCCTCGACGAACTACCGCTTGCCGGCACCAACAAGATCGATCGGCGGCGATTGTCCGAATTAGCTTTGGAGAGTGTTCGATGAAGGCGATGGTCGTGCACGCCCATGGCGGGCCCGAAGCCATGGAATTCGATCCCGCCTTTCCCGATCCGGTGATCGGCGAAGGTGACGTGCTGATCCGCGTGCGCGCCGCGTCGCTGAACTACCACGACGTGTTCACCCGGCGCGGCATGCCCGGGATCAAGGTGCCGATGCCGCTGATCATGGGCCTCGATCTTGCCGGGGAGATTTGTGAGGTCGGTCCCGGCGTTAGCGGCTGGCAGGTAGGCGAGCGCGTGCTGGTCGATCCGATCAACCGGGTCGAAGGCGGGCTGATGGGCGAGACCATGCATGGTGGTCTCGCCGAACTGTGCCGTGCGCGCGCCCATCAGCTCATCCGCCTGCCTGATGACGTAAGCTTCGTTGATGCCGCCGCGTTGCCGGTCGCGTACGGCACGGCGCACCGGATGATGGTCACCCGCGGTGGGGTGACGGCAGCCGCGAAGGTGCTGATCCTCGGAGCGTCCGGCGGCGTCGGCGCCGGGTGTTTGCAACTCGCCAAGCACGCCGGCGCGACGGTTGTTGCCTGCGCCGGCACCCCGACAAAGCTCGACCGGCTGCGCGTGCTCGGCGCCGATCACGTGGTGAACTACGCCGAGCGCGACTTCGTGCAGGAAATGTGGTCGTTGTTCGGGAAGCCGAGCCGCCGCGGCGCCGGTGCCGCGAACGGACTCGACGTGGTGGTGAACTTCACCGGTGGCGACACCTGGGTGCGCTCGATGCGGGTGCTGAAAGTCGGCGGCCGGCTGCTGACCTGTGGCGCCACCGCCGGCTATGACCCGAAGGAGGACATTCGTTTCATCTGGACCTTCGAGCTGGAGGTGCGCGGGTCCAACGGCTGGCAGCGCAGCGACATCGCCGCTCTGCTCGAGATGGTGCGGCAGCGCCGGTTCAACACGCTGGTCGATCGCACCTATCAGCTTGCCGATGCGCGCGAGGCGCTGCGCGCGATCGAGCAGCGGGAAGTGTTCGGCAAGGTGGTGGTGACGCCGTGAGCGACGCATTGCCGCTGACGGTGGCGGAGCTGCAGGAGCGGCTTGATCGATCGCCGTTCATCGCGTTCCTCGGCCTGACGGTGACCGAGGCGGACCCGGTGCGCCAGCTCGTCACCATGACGCTGCCGATGCGCCCGGAATTCGAGCGCGGCGCAGGCTCCGGCCAGTGGCACGGGGGGCCCATTGCCGCGGTAATCGATACGGTTGGCGACTTTGCGCTGGTGATGATACTGGGCCGACCGCTGCCCACCATCAATTTCCGCGTCGATTACCTGCGGCCGGCGATCAACACCGCGCTGACCGCCACGGCGCATGTGCGGCGTGCCGGTCGCAGCGTCGGAGTGGTTGATATCGATGTGACCGATAGCAGCGGCAACCTGGTTGCGGTGGGGCGGGCTTCGTATTCCACGTTGGGTTAGCGTGGCGGCTTGGGAAACGCCCGCGCTGTTAGCCGTTTGGCAAGATGGCTACGTGATGTCTCTTCCATAGTGCTGGCTGATGGATGCAGCGCGGGCAGTGCGATTCGACACAGAGGGCAGCGAGGGTAACCGAGATCATAGAGAAACCTTATATAAGACAACGGGATAGCTTGACGGAGCGGATCATTGGGCTGGGCATCAAGGTGCACCGCCGCCTCGGCCCTGGGCTCCTGGAGAATGTCTATGCCGAATGCCTCTGCTGGGAATTACGCAACGGCGGAATATCGTACGTCCGGGAAGTACCGCTGGCCGTGACATACGAGGATATGCGACTGAGCCCCGCCTATCGCGCCGACATCATGGTTGAAGGGCATGCGATCCTGGAGATCAAGTCGATCGAGCGCGTCCTGCCAGTCCACGAAGCGCAGATACTCACATATCTGCGGCTCAGCGGCTGCAAAGTCGGCCTGCTGATGAATTTCAACACCGTCGTCCCGAAGGGCGGCCCGCGCCGATTCGTCGTATAAGAAACTCTCTTGTGACCTCTGTACCACTCGGCGGCCTCTGTGTCCATAAAACCTACACGATACCGCAACTATTGCGTCCCGTTCGCAACCCGCTGTTCCCATTCCGCCGGTGTGTATTGCAAGCCAGCAACGACTGTATAAGCAGCACCGGTTTTATCGGAGCTGATCGGCAGCCGCATGTCCACCGGATCGCTGGTTAGAAAGACCCGGTCCACGTTTGGCGGAAACTCCACCCGGTTCGACATCACCTTCTTGTCCAGAATCTGATTGCCTTCGACAACAGCGACGAAATACGAAACGTCCGTCGTTCTCCCTGCGGCCGCCGGTCCGCGCGTGAGCTCCACGGTGACCTTCACGCTGGCGTCCAACGTATGATCGTTCGGACCGGGCTCGCATTTGCCATTCACATTCACGACCCTCGCCTGCAACACCATGTCGGTCAGGTCATGGCCGGTCCCGTTTCCCGTGGTGCGGTAGCGGGTCAGGTCCGCCGCCTGCGGCAGCAAGGACGCTTCTGGGCAGGCGGGGGCGAACTGGTCGCGGCCTGGGGCGCAGGCTGCCAGCCCCGCTAGTCCGGCCGCGAGTGGGATGGCGCCGGTGAGCAGGCGGCGTAGGCGGCGTGCAGGCATGCGAGAACTCCGGGAGAGGACCCCCAGCCGTCACGCCGGGGCAGGCGGCCGTATAGTGCCGGCTAACAAGGAGAGTCGACAATTGCCATTGACGTTCCCTTTTGCCGGCACCCTTCTGTCGATCCGAAGGGGCGTACCCCATGTCGCCCCCCACACAAACCGGAGAGCACCTCCAGCGACGCATGGCCCGTATGCCTGACAAGCCTTGTCCTCACGTCCGTTCGCCGAGGCCCGCGCTCCCCTGATGGCCGTCTACACCGAGGTCACCGACGACGCGCTCGCCGCCTTCCTGACCGACTACGAGATCGGCGGCATGGTCGCCTTCCGCGGCATCGCCGAGGGGGTGGAGAACAGCAATTATTCGCTGCGCACGACGGCCGGGGACTTCATCCTGACGCTCTACGAGAAGCGCGTTGACCCGGCCGATCTGCCCTGGTTCCTGGGGCTGATGGAGCACCTGGCGACACGCGGCATCACCTGTCCGCTGCCGGTGAAGGGCCGCGACGGACAGGCTTTGCGACAACTCGCCGGGCGATACGCGGCGATCACGACCTTCCTGCTTGGCGTTTGGCCTCGGCGCGTGCGGGTCGAGCACTGCGGGCCGGTCGGTGCGGCGTTGGCCGCGCTGCATCTGGCCGGGCGGGACTATGCACCGGTGCGGCACAACGCGCTCGGGCCCGACGGCTGGGCGCCGCTGCTCGAGCGCGCGCGGGCGCGGGCCGACGAAGTGCGGCCGGGCCTCGCCGCCGAACTCGATTGTGCGCTGGCCGACATCCTGTCCGCCTGGCCGGCAAGCCTTCCGGTCGGGCACATCCACGCCGACCTGTTTCCCGATAACGTATTCTTCCTCGAGGGACGACTGTCCGGACTGATCGACTTTTATTTCGCCGCCACCGACATTCTGGCCTACGACATCGCGGTGTGCCTGAACGCCTGGTGCTTCGAACCCGACCTGTCGCTGAACGTGACCAAGGCACGCGCCATGCTGGGGGGCTACCAGGCGGTCCGCCCGCTCTCGGCGGACGAACGAGCGGCCTTGCCGGTGCTGTGCCGTGGTGCGGCGATCCGCTTCCTGCTGACCAGGTTGTTCGACTGGTTGAACACGCCGGAAGGCGCGCTGGTCACCCGCAAGGATCCGCTCGAATACCTTCGCCGGTTGCGCTTCCACTTGGCTGCGGCCGACGAGCACGCCTATGGCATCTGAGCTCGCAGGCGATATCGTCGAAGCGTGGACCGACGGCGGTTGCAAGCCTAATCCTGGTCCAGGCGGTTGGGGCGCTGTCCTGCGCTATCGCGGTCATCAGCGCGAGCTGTCCGGTGCTGAGCCGGCGACCACCAACAACCGAATGGAGTTGACCGCAGCGACCGCGGCGCTGGAGGCGTTGACGCGACCATGCCGCGTCCGCCTGCACACCGACAGCGAGTACGTGCGAAATGGCGTCACCCGTTGGCACCAGGGCTGGGTGCGGCGGAACTGGCGCAATGCCGCCGGCGATCCCGTCGCCAACATGGATCTATGGCGGCGTCTGTTGGACGCCGCCGCGCGCCACGAGATCGACTGGCGCTGGGTGCGCGGCCATGCGGGCGACGCGATGAACGAGCGGGCGGATGGGTTGGCCACAGCGGCGCGTCAGGCCCTGTGTCGCAAGCAGGTGTCCTGACAGGCTATCAGACTGACAGGCCGATCTGATGAGGGTTCTCGATCCGAGAGCCGATGGGAGACAGGTGGCCCGAGCACTGTGGCACGAACCTCCCTTGATTTGTCCGGTGAAACCACGTACGTCTCCTCGAGAAAGTGAGGGATTCCCGATGCCATTGCAGCCGAATCGCACTGCTCGCATCGAGGCACGGATTGCCCCCGAGGCGCTCGCCGTGGTGAAGCGCGCTGCCGAACTTCAGGGGCGTAGCCTCAGTGATTTTGTGGTAGCTGCCGCGCAGCAAGCCGCTCACCAGGTCATCGAGGAGACTCAGATCATCCGGCTGTCGGTCGAGGATCAGCGGGCATTCGCAGAGGCCATCCTCAATCCGCCGCTCCCGTCGCAGGCGCTCCGGCGCGCGGCCGAGGCTCATCACCGCCTGATCCGCCAGCCCTAGTGCCAGGGGAGTTCGCGGTTGAGCCGCTCGGCTCAACCCACAACCGGAAGGGATTCTCCTGCGGGGTGGCTGCCCTCGACCGTTACCTCCACGAGCTCGCGACGCAGGACATCCGCCGACGCGTCAGCAATTGCTTCGTCGCGCGCGACACAGCCGGGACCATCGCCGGCTACTACACTTTCGCCGCGACCAGCCTTCCGCTCTCCGAGCTTCCGCCGGAAGAAGCCCGGCGACTGCCGCGTTATGGCGTGCTTCCCGCGGCATTGATCGGCCGCCTGGCGGTTGATCATCGCTTCCGCGGGCGAAGGCTTGGCAGTGCCCTGGTTATCGACGCGGCCAGGCGCGCAGCAGGCGCCGAGCCTGCGATCTTTGCTCTTGTGGTCGATGCGAAAGACGAGGTGGCGGTCGCCTTCTACGAGCATCTCGGATTCCGCCGCTTCGCCAGCCGGCCGATGTCGCTCTATCTCCCGCTCGCAACAGCCCTCAAGGCAGTGGAAGAAACGGGCACGCTGTGAGCAGCGCCACCGCAGCCGACCGGAACCAGACGCAAGATCTCCGGCTTGGCATCGAGCATGTAGGCGCGATCGGTATTGTCGGACGTGGCGTTCTGCTGGATGTCGCAGAAGTGCACGGTGGTCCGCTGCCGCTCGGCTCGGCGATCATGCCGGAGGATCTCGACGCGGCTGAGCGCTTGCACGATGTGCAGGTCGGAGAAGGCGACATCCTTTTCGTTCGCAATGGTGCGGGTTCTCGGAACACCTACAGGCACGGGACGGGGCTGCACGCCGCCTGCCTTCCATGGCTGCGGGACCGTCGTGTGGCCGTGTTATTTGCCTTCGAAATAGGTCGAAGGTGAGGTCGTAGAACACCACGTCGATCTGCAGCGAGAACAGATCACGCAGCCTGAGATAGAGCGCATGCTCGATCGCCGCCTTGCGTTTGAGCAATTGGTCAAGCGTTCGGTACCACTGTTTGAGCTGGCGCAGCTCGACCTGCACCCGCGGCGTCCGGCTGGCTTTGCGCCTGGTCTCGTCGCGCCATTGCGCCAGCCAACGCCGACCGTCGCGATCGCAGACGAAGTCGGTCTCCAGCCAACGCGCCAGCCCATGCTCGCTGCCGGGTGCGGTGAGGCGATTGACCACCAGCAGCAAAGCACGGTCGCTCAGCGTGCTGACATCGCGATGGCCGGGCCTGCTCAGCCGGTCGAGTGTCGCCTCGAGCCCGAGCTCGCGCCACAAGTGGCGCGCCACCAGCGTCGGTCCCCAATCCCAGGCCGCGACCGCCTGCACCTGATCGGGCCGGAGGTCGCTGGCGGGGGCGGCAGCGACCGCCTCGCCGTGCAACAGGCGCGTCAGCTTGCCGAGGTCGAGATGCGCCGCCAGCACGTCGCGGCGACCGAGATTGAGAATGGTGCGATGCCGTGTCTTGCCCTTCTCGCGAAAGGCTTCGACGACGCGCACATACTCGTGCGTCACCCCGGCGCCGCCGGCGGCGCGAACCACGCGCAGGAACATCGCTTCCCCAATATCTGGCCCTGCGGATAGCAATAAGAATCCGATTGCTACAAGCAGGAAAATTCGCCAATTTCAGCGAATCTCTGTCACTACGTTTTCGCGAAAAACCGGGAAAAACGACCTCCGGATCAAGCAAAATCAATGGGACCGGCTCAGCCTGCCGGACCCGAAGGGGAAACATGGGCTTCTGTAATGGGGCCGCTGGTGTCAAGACCCTCGTTAACGCATCACGCCGCAGGGCTCGGGCTTCTGTTCGTGGTCGGCGTTGGAGCCGCCACTTCATGCGATCAGACAGACCGAGCGAGCCAATCTAGGGTGCGCGTGGTCCGGTGGTTGCTCCGGCCGACGCCCATGTTTGCGGCTTCACTCGATCCGCGTCCCTGCGACGGGACCTCGTTATCGAAGAGCTGTTGCGCCCTCCGTTGTCCCTCCTCCTTTTCCGGTTGAACTTATCAAGTGGCAGCGTCGGCTGACGTCCTGCTCCAGCGGAACTCGCTGCCATCAACCCACATGCGATGCAGCACCACCGCCAGTTTGCGTGCCAGCGCCACCTTCGCCCGCTTCAACCCGCGCAGCTTCGCGATCCGCAGGGCCCACGCCTTCAACGCGGAGAACCGCGTGGTGCGAGTGAGCATAACGTTTGCCGCTTCAAACAGCGTGGTTCGTACCATCGCATCGCCAACCTTGCTGATTTGCCCCGTCCAATCCACCTCGCCAGATTGGTACTTCTTCGGTGTCAGGCCAAAATAGGGCCCGACATCCCTGGATTTGCGAAATCTCGTCGGATCGTCGATCGCCGTCTTGTAGGTTATCGCAACAACTGGCCCGACACCAGGCACGCTCATCAGACGTTGGCATATAGTATCGTGACGGACGATACGCAACAACATCCGATGCAGTTTCCCGCATTCGTCTCGCAGGCTCGCCCGCGCCTTCAGCATCGCGTCCGCAACCGGCTCCAGCATCGGATGCCCTGTCACCAGCGCCCGGATGCGAGCCTCATAGCCGTTCTTGCTCACCTTGCCGACTTTCAGGCCGAAGCCGCGCAGCAGGCCGCGAATGCCGAGCTCGACATCGTGCAGCTTGCCCAGCAGCAGCTTCCGCCCGACCAGCAGCACCCGGATCTCTTGCGCCGGCAGCGTCTTCACGTGCACCGGTCGAAACCAGCCCAGGCGCATCAACTGCGCCATGCCGCGTGCGTCGTTGCGATCCGTCTTCACCGTCATCGCCTTCAATGCCGCCTTGACGTGCCGGGTCTCGATCAGGATCGCCGGAAGCCCTGCTTCCGTCAGCCCCGCATGCAGCCACTGCGATAACGGACCCGCTTCCAGGCCAACCCGCGTGAACGTCAGGCCGATATCGCGAAAGAACGCAACGAGCGCCTCCGGCTCGCTCACCACCTTCGCCTCGCGGATGATCTTCCCGGTCCCGTCCACCACGCACACACTGCTGAGTTCCAGCGAGACGTTGATTGCGGCATAGTATTCCACGGCTGTCCCTCTCTCGATGCTTGGGCCCGAGCCATTCGGACCCCGTTACACAACCATCACTGTGAGGGACAGCCACCGCTCCCGCTAGCCCGTTCGCTGGGCGGCCCCATTACCGCATCTAGGGCGCCACAGGTTCGCAGGTAAACCCACTGGCAATGTTCTGATGCGCGCCTTGGGCCGGCGGCCGCCCCAACGGAAACGGCTCGCGCCCGGTATCAGGTGCGGGGCGATTCGTCCTCCGGGATGCCGGCCAGCCGCAGCCCCTGCGCGATGATCTCCAGATCTTCCTCGCGCGCGAAGGGCGCTGTCCGACGAAAGCGCCTCAGACTGAACCCGGGCTCCAGCTCCAGCAATCGGCGGCGGGCGGCTGCCGCCTCCTGGTCGCGGCGCAAATGGCCGAGCGCGGCAAGATAAGGCTTATGGTTCGCGCACACCGCCGGATTCATCTGTATCGCCGCCCGTCCGGCCACTGCCGCCCCCTCGAAGTTGCGCTCAAGCAAATGAACCACGGCGAAGGCGCCGTCGAAGGCAAAGGCGTACGGATGCAGCGGCGTCAGCGTCTTGTATCGATCGAGCTGACGCGCCGCCATTGCGGTCTCGCCAAGCCATGCCTGCGTTGCCGCCGACAGCGCCCACGCCATCGACTGGTTCGGATTGACTGACAACGCACGCTCGTGCAGCACGGCGGCCGCCGGCAACTCCCGCTGCAGCGCGGCGCGGACATGCGCCGCCAGCGTCAGTACGCGGGCATCGAACGGATCCAGCCGGATGGCACGGTCAGCAAGCTGTCCCGCTTCCTCGGCGACCTCCGCCGGCTCGGCCCAGCCCTGGCACGTTAGCAGGACATGCCAAGCCCCGAACCACGCGTGTGCCGCGGCGAAGTCGGGCTCCAGCTCGATGGCCCGGCGCAGATCTGCCTCCGCTGCCGTGAACGACGCGCGCTCCATCCGGTGCATCGCCGGCAAACTGCGTAACATCAGCTCGTAGGCTGTGGCGGCCGGCTTGGCCGCGGCGCGGCGAGCTTCCAGCATTGTGACCTGCGACTCGATCTGTGCCGTCACCAAGGCCGCGACTTCGTCTTGCAGCGCCAACGTGTCGTTGTCTTCTCGATCGAAACGGCAGGCCCACGCGACCTCACCGCCACTCCGTAGATCGAGCAGCCGGACGCCAATGCGCAGCTTTGCCCCGACCCGCTGGATCGTTCCGTCTAGCAGCAGGTCAAGTCCGAAGGTACGGCCAATCGCGGCCTCGTCGCGTCCGCTCTCGGCGAAACGAGCAAGCGAGGAGGGGGATACAACGAACAGCCACCTGACGCGTGAGAGAGCGGCGCTGATCTCTTCGGCGAGGCCGACCGCTAGATGTGCTTCCTGCTCGCCAGTACCGACCAACCCCAACGGCATCACGCCAAGGTGGGCCCCCCCCGTGCAGGGCCGGGCGGGCGGGGAGCGGGCTCGTCCGACGACTCGTCCGGTTCGACGGCCGCCATCGTTGCCAGTGGCCGCAGTGGCAGACGCGAGCTTGACGGCCCACGGATCTCGCCCAGCAGCTTCTGGGTCTCGGCCGAAGGGGCGGCATCCATCAGCTCTGCAAGCGCTGCCCGACACCGATCGTAGGCCTGAATCGCCATCCCGCGCTCGCCCCGGGCAGCATGCGTGCGCATCAAGGCCCGCCAGGCGCCCTCATGCGCGCGATCGATCTCCAGCAGCCGCTGCGCGGCCGCAATGGCTGCCTCGGGGTCATTCTGATCACGCAGGATCAGCTCGGCCAGCGCACGGCCGCGGTCGCGCAGCCGCTCGCGCTCTGTACTCAGCCATGCGTCGAATGCCGCATCGATGCCGTGCAGGTCCTCCAGCAACTCGCCGTCGAGCAGGGCAAGAGGCGCCGAATTCTGGGGGGTCGCGGACATTACTTCCGCGGCATCGACCCATACCCTGCCGGGGTAAAGCGTGACGTGATCGCGGGTGACGACCAAGGTCTCTCCGCCCGCCGGCGATAGCGACTCGGACAACCGGTGATTTCCTGGCGCAGCGAGGCACGCGCCTGCTCCTCCGGCCGGCGGCTCCACAGCAGTTCGGCGAGCCGGCTGCGCAGGGTCGGCCGAGGTGCCGCGAGCGCCACGACGGCCAGCAGCGCGCGCGTCTTCCGGCCGACCGGCAGGACACTTGCGCCGTCGGCGGTGCGGGCTTGCATCAGGCCGATCAGCCGGAGCCGCAGCAGTGGGCTGCTACCGGGGGTCCGTGCTGCCGGCCCGATCGGCGGCTGTGGTGACGGCGCGTGCATGCTGTCCATTACTGCGAGATTAGCGCGGCTAGGCAAGGTGTTTGACTGCGGAACGAAATTTGCATGGTGGTCCCCCGCCGGTCGGGGTCGGTGCTCACCAGTCTCGGCTGCGGAAGCGGGGCCCTCCATGACGGGGGAGGGAAGCCTAGTATTACACCTCGGCTTCGTGGAAGATACGGCGCACTTCGCCTCCCCAGGGGCCGTGGAAGCGGGCCAGCCAGTGCTCCGCCTGGCAGGGTGCGCCATCGACGATCGCCGCCAGCGGCGCCAGATAGCCAGCCTCGTCTTGACCCGCCGAATTGAGACGTGCGCGGGCGCGGAGCCCCTCGCCGGAGATTGTCACCATCTCGCGTGCCAAGTCGCGCAACGTGCCGTTCCGCCACGGCGCTGCGAGGCCTTGCCGCGGCACCGCGCGCCGCAGTTCCACCGCATCCGCCCTGCCGGCGCCACGCAGCAGCGACTCGGCGGCAGCCAGCGCCGCCTCGTCATAGAGGAGCCCCGTCCAGAACGCCGACTGCGCCAGCATCATCTCCGGCGTGCCGGCATCGGCGCCGCGCATTTCCAGGAAGCGCTTGATCCGCACGTCGGTGAAGACCGTCGTCATGTGGTCGGCGAAATCGCCTATCGTCGCGGTCTCGCCGGCTAGATTGTGCAGGCGGCCCTGCATGAAGCTGCGGAACGAGGCGCCGGCCACGTCGATATACTGCGCGTTACGATAGACGAAATACATCGGTACCGAGTTCGATCAGCCACTCGGCATAGCGCTCGAAGCCGAACCCTCCCTCGAACATCACGGCCGGGATACCCGACCGCCGGTCGTCGGTGTCGGTCCAAATCTCGGCACGATACGACAGGAATCCGTTCGGGCGACCCTCGGTGAATGGTGAATTGGCAAACAACGCGGTCGCCAGAGGCTGCAACAGCAACGAGACGCGCAGCTTGCGCACCATGTCCTCTTCCGAGGCGTAGTCGAGGTTCGCCTGCACTGTGCAGGTGCGCGTCATCATATCCAGGCCCAGCCGCCCCACTTTGGGCATGTGGCGGCGCATGATGGCATAGCGTCCCTTCGGCATCCATGGCATCTCGTCGCGCCGGCAAAACGGATGGAAGCCGAGCGGGACGAAGCCGAGGCCGAGATCGGCCGCGACGCCGCGCAACTCCGCGAAATGCGCGGCCAGCTCCGCCTTCGTCTCGTGCAGGGTTTCCAACGGCGCGCCGGACAGTTCCAACTGCCCGGCCGGCTCCAGCGAGATGGAAGCGGTGCCCTGCTTCAGGCCGATCGGGTTGCCACGATCCAGGATCGGCTCGCCGCAACCGTTGCGCACCATGGCTTCCAGCAGCGCGCGAATCGTGCCGCCGGTGGACGGCTCGGCGTCGTAGGGCGGCGGGTAAAGATCGCCGCGGCGGAAGCCGAATTTCTCGTGCTCTGTGCCGATGCGGAACCGCTCGCGCGGCTTGCAGCCCGCCGCGATGAATTCCGCCAATTGCCGCATGGAGGTGATCGGCGTGGCATCGGCCTCTCCGGGGTTGGACATATCGCTCCGGGCGTTCGAGTGCAGGCTTTTGTCAAAGGCAGTATCAGCCTGCGTGCCGGGCCTGCAACAGCGCCAGCCCGGCGATGCAGGCCGTCTCGGCGCGCAGGATGCGCGGCCCGAGGTTGCATGCGGTCACAAAGGGGTGCGCGCCCAAGGTTTCAAGCTCCGCCGGGTCGAAACCGCCCTCCGGGCCGACAAGCAACGCCGCCGGACCGGGCAGGGGCCGGATCTGCGGCGCCCGGCTTCGCTCGACTGCGACGATCAGCCGGCGCTCGGCGGGCCACGACGCGAGCAGGTCCCGGAGCGGCTGCGGCGGGTGCACCTCAGGCACCGTTAGGCGTTCGCTCTGCTCGGCCGCCTCCGTGGCGATCGAGGCGAGACGCGCGAGGTTCAGCCTGGCTGCGTTGGTGCGCGCCGTGACGACGGGGCGGATCGCCGCCACACCCAGTTCCGTCGCCTTCTGCACCACGCGGTCGGTTGCATCGCGTTTGAGCAGTGCGAACACCAGCCAGAGGTCGGAGTCCGGCATTTGCTCGCGCAGTCGGCGGTCGGCGACCAGGCTGGCGCGGTTACGCTGGAGTGTCGTGATATGCGCCAGCCACTCGCCGTCGTGACCGTTGAAGAGCCGGACCGGATCGCCGGTCCGAAGCCGCATGACGATGCCAAGGTAGTGCGTCTGCGCCTGGGTGGTCTCGGCGCCGGCGCCGGCGCCGAGCGGCCTGGTGATGAAGAGACGAATTGGCCCGGACATGTTGACCCTGATGTGCCGGCGGCGGACCTTGTGGCACGACTACACCTCTCCCGCAGAGCGGCAGAGGTGGACTCGCCGTTTTGGTCGCCCGTTGCTGTGACATCTAACCAATACCGACGATGACCGCTCATACCGATATCGTGGCCAGCGGATGGGTCGCTCGTCTGCCGTCAAGCTGGCGGCCTTACGTGTTGCTCGCGCGGCTGGATCGGCCCATCGGCGCGTGGCTGCTGTTCCTGCCGGGTTTGTGGGGGATCCTGCTGGCCAACCCACCGGACGCCCGCTCGTTAACGCTGATCCTGCTGTTCGCGATCGGGGCGGTGGTGATGCGCGCCGCCGGTTGCGTCGTGAATGACCTGTGGGACCGCGACATCGATCGCCGCGTGGCGCGCACCGCCGGCCGGCCGCTCGCCTCGGGCGCGCTGCGCCCGCGCCAAGCGCTGGCGTTCCTGGGTGCACTGTTGCTGATCGGGCTGGCGATCCTGTTGCAACTCGATCGCCTGGCGCAGGTGCTGGGTGCGGGGTCACTGGTGCTGGTTGCGCTGTATCCGCTGGCCAAGCGGGTGACCTGGTGGCCGCAGCTCGTCATGGGCTTCACCTTCGGTTTCGGCGCCCCGCTCGGCTATGCCGCGGCGGCCGGGCGGATCGACGCTGCCTGGGCCGCGCTCTATGGGGCGGCGATCATGTGGGACCTGGGCTTCGACACGATCTACGCGCACCAGGACCGGGAGGACGACGCGCTGGTCGGGGTGAAGTCCACCGCCCGGCTGTTCGGCGAGCGCACTCCGCCGTTTCTTGCGACCTGCTACGCCGCGACCGTGGGGATGCTGATCCTGGCCGGCTGGTGCGCCGGGCTTCGCATCTGGTTTTATCCGGCGCTGGCGCTGCCGGCTGCCCTGCTGTTCCGCCAGGTACGAACGCTCGACATCGACGACCCGGCGCTGTGCCTGCGCCTGTTCCGCGCCAACCGCGAAGCGGGGCTTGCGGTCGCCGCGGCGATACTGATTGGCTGGTTGTGACTGGGGCCGGCGCGTTCGTGCGCGAGCAGACCGCACTCGGGCGTGCGCCGCTGGTCCCGGAGATTGCACTTTATCTGGCCACCGAGGTCACCCCGATCTGGCAGGCGACCGAGGTGTGGTTGGCGGCGCACAACATCGACCCACCCTATTGGGCGTTCGCCTGGCCCGGCGGGCAGGCGCTGGCGCGCTACGTGCTGGACCATCGGGAGCGAGTGCAGGGTCGCCGCGTGCTGGACTTCGCCGCCGGTTGCGGGATCGCCGCGATCGCCTGTGCCCGAGCCGGCGCGACGCTGGTCGAAGCGGCTGAAATCGCCCCTCTGGCCGTGGCAGCGGTCCACGAGAACGCGGCGGCGAACGGGGTCACGGTGCTGGCGGATGTGGGCGACGTGGTCGGAGCGCCGTGCCGCTGGGACCTGATCTTGGCCGGCGATATCTGCTACGAGGTGCCGATGACCGCGCATGTCCTGCCGTGGCTGCGGCGTATGGCAGAGCAGGTGGAGGTGTGGCTGGCCGATCCGGGGCGCGCCTATCTGCCGTCGTCGGGTCTGGTGCCGCTCGCGCGTTACGTGGTGCCGACCACGCTGGAGTTGGAATGCCGGACTGAGCGCGAGGCGTGGTTGTATCGGTTGGACCCTTCCCCGGGGCGATGGCCAGCCGTGGCGATAAGGCCTGCTATCGCTTGAGAGCCAAGCTTTAACCGCTTGGTGTCTCGATTCCGAAGTTTGTGCCATTGCGAGGACTGCGAGCGAAGCTTAGGCGCGACGAACCAATCCCCTGGAAGTGCGCAATTGGGGGCAGATTGCCTCGCTTCGATATGCAAGTGAATCCGTCTCACCGGCGTCTCGACTTCTTCCCCAATTCGTCTCAACCCTCTAAGCCGGCTCTGATGCGCGCTCGACTCGAATCTCACGCCAAACGAGCCAACGTGCGCGTCAGCAGCTTGGCAGAGGCCGCAAGAGGAACGCGGCCGCCGAAGCGACGGTGCCCTCGAAGTCCTTCGAGGGGGCGGTGCGATTGAGCTAGGCGAAGAAGCGCTCGACCATCCGGCCACTGGCAGGACGGTAAGGCCCATATGGCAGCGCAGTTTGCGCACCCCGCCGGCCCTCACCCAGTTCCCAACCCCAACTGATGGAGGCATCCCCGATGCCGCCTTGCAGCAAGGGAAATGCGGTAGTTTACCTAGCTGTGGGGTGGGTGCGCCACGCTCGCCAACCGGCGCGGAGCCGCCTAGACGCTCCGAAATTGCTTGCAGTACTGTGCGGGGATGCCGCAAAGTCTCCGGAACAATGAGGGACGGAAATCGATGTTCCGGTTGGGCCGCGTTTGTGCGCTCATCACTCTGGCTGCATCACTGGCGACAGCGCGGGCACAGGCACAAAGCCCTTTGCAGGTCCATGTCACAGTCGCCAACCCTCCCGTTCCTCCGGCCATGCTGACCATCAATGCCACTAGCCTCAGCCAGGCAGGTCAGGAATTTGTAGCCGCTGTTAGCGGCACTGGCTTTCCCGGAGTCGCCAACACGTCTTTCATCAGCGTCACAGCAAGCCAGAACGGGAAATCGCTGATTGCCATCTCCTTCCCGCAGAATTCCACCACCGCCAATCTGATGATTCCAGCTCTTCATATCAATCAGGACTTTCCTGCACCGACGCGACCCCAGAGCCTTCTGGAACTTGCGGACTTCCTGTCTCGCCAGAACGTCGGCGGCCTTCCCGCTCTTGCGTTTACTCCCCCGCAGCTCACATCGTTCGATGCCAGCGCGGGCAATGCCACCAGCCTGACAAGCCGGATGATGGATCGCACGTTCTTGACCGCCACAGGGATTGGCGGCTTCTTCGAGGACATTCCGCCGCCGGGCGCGGCAGCAACCGCGCGCATACCGAACGCCCTCACCGTCAGCGGCGATTATGAACATGCGTGGTCCGGCGGCGTCGGCATCGACGCGGCCACAGTACCTCTTGATTATACGATGTTTTTCGCCGATCCGCGCTATTCACTAAATCTGGACGTGCCGCTGACCTATCTGCGAGCCACCGGGCTGAACACCGCACAAGGGTCGTTCGCGGCGACGTTTCGCTTTCCGGTCAACGCGGTGCCGCATTGGTACCTATCGGCCGGAGCACGTGTCGGCATTCAGTACCACGCCTGGATTATCCGAAGGTGTGTTCGCCTATTCTGGCACCATCGCCAGCTTGTACAACATCTATTTTGGCGACTATAGGCTCGCGCTCGGCAACTCCGTCGGCGCCATCGAGACTTCGGCGCTGCACGTTGACGGCCTCACCGGCGGGCCTGTGCTGACCAACTACCCCATCATCAACGGGCTGAGTTTCGAAGGCTCGCTACCCTTCACGATGTTCGACCGCCCCGCCTCCTTCGAAGCGTATGTCGTCGATACCTATTTTGCCGGCAACGGCTTGTTCCTCCAGCATTGGGATGAGGTCGGCATCAGTATTGGAACAAGACGAAGGCCCGGCGAGCAGACTTGGAACAACTTCCGCGTGGGGCTGAGTTATACATTCGGCCGGGACTTCAACATGCTCGGTCTGCGCGGCAGTTACCGGTTCTAGTCATGCCAATCCTGAACCGCCAACGTCTATTGCTTGGCACCGTGGTGCCGCTGCTGTCCGGCTGTGCCTCCGCTGCGTTCGTCACCAACTACGAGGTTGCGAAGACGAGCGTAGCGTCGTCCACCGGCATCGACGACCAGGATCTGCAAGACCTACGGTCCGGTCGCATCGACTTGGTCCGCCAACGCTATGAAGCGCGCGGCGCCGATAACCTGAGCCCGAAGCAGCTTTTGCTGCTGAGCGACATCTATCTTAAATACGGTGATTTCGGCAAAGCCTCGACGACGCTCGCGCTGTATGTCTCCCGCAGCGGTGACCGATCGGACGGGATAACTGGGCGCGAGGCCTTGATTGCGCTCGCCCTTGGGCAACCAGCCAGAGCCGCAAGTCTCGCGAACGGTAGCGACGATGGATCCCGCTACGTGCGTGCGCTGGCCGCGGCGCGTACTGGTGATACCGGCACAGCCCGTACTGCAGCCGCGCAGTTCGGCCGCAGCTACGACCCGAAGCAGGTCTACTACGCCGCCAATCTCTACTCCGCGGTCGCCGACAACAAAGCGGCGCTCGACCTGCTGCTCGACCCTGAGCGGCGGCTGCTCCGCGACTATGGCGTCAGCACGCTGCAAACGTTGTTCGGCCCAGGCAAAACCGCCCCATTCAGACTGGATATTTTCAACCAATTCTCGGCGGGTTGGTTCGATGTCTATTCCTATGCGCCGGCCGGAAATGTCTATGTCGAATACCTCGCCGCGCATTCGTTGTTGGAACTCGGCCGACCTCAGGAAGCCGTGCAGCACCTGGACGCACTGCTCGCATATCCCGGACTGCCCGCGTATCGCGATGTCGAATGGCTGGTTCTGTACAGACCGCGGCCGCGCGGCAAAGCTTCTCGGTCGGCCGGATGACGCACGAGGCTACTTCCAGCGCAGCATCGACGATGTCGAGAGCATGCGCCGCTCCGTCAGCTCCGATCAGGGACGAATTGGGTTCGCCGCGGACAAGCAGGCGGTCTATGCCGCGATGGTCGATCTGCTGCTCGCCGCCGGGCAGCTCGATGCTGCCCTCAGTTATTCAGAGCGGGCACGCAGCCGCTCGCTGGTCGATCTGCTCGCAAGCCGCGACGATATGGTTCCACCTGAGCTGTCCGCTGGACAAGCGACATCGCTGCTGAACCGGCTTGACCTCGCCGAGGGTCAGCTTGCGCTTGCTTCCACCGCCGCCGATCCACAATCGGCGACGCGCGCGGCCAATCCCGCCGCGATCAGAAACGAGATCGCCGCCCAGGCGCCATCGCTGGCTCCGCTGATCAGCGTGAGGCCGGTGGGGCTGGAGACGATCCGAGCCGCGTTGGCGCCGGACGAAACGGCGGTCGCATATTATCACACCGATGCCGGCTGGGTCGCGTTCGTGGTCAGCCGCAGCACGCTTAATGCTGTGCCAATTGCAGCACCCGATATAAACCAGTTGGTGCTCGGGTTGCTGCGAAGCGTGACATCATCGCAGGATACTCAAACGCACTGCCAGGGGGCCTACAACACGCTAGTCGCACCTGTTCGCCAGTCGATCGCCACCAATCGGCTGCTGATCGTGCCGTTCGGTATCTTGCATTACGTGCCGTTCGCGGCTCTGCACGACGGTAGAGGCTTTCTGATTGAAGCCTTCAGCATCCGCCAGGTCCCCAGCCTGAGCGCGCTGACTATTGGCGAACGCGACCGGGCCAACGGCACGGGCAGCCTGATCATCGGCAATCCGGCGAGACCGGGCGACGCGCCACCGCTGCCTAGTGCGCAGGCGGAAGCCGAGCGTGTGAGCATGCTGCTGCCGGGCCCTGTCTTGCTGATCGGACCGGCGGCCACGCTGGCCGCGTTTCGTGAGGATGCGCCGGGCAAGGCCTTTCTGCACATCGCCAGCCACGGGCAGTTCAACGCTGCGAACCCGCTCGGATCGCGCCTGCTCCTCGCACCCGATCCCGGCGACACCGGCGATCTGACCGTCGGCAGCCTCTACACACTGCGGCTGAACGCGCGGCTTGTCACGTTGAGTGCCTGCGAAACCGCGGTGAGCGAGCTCTCAGACGGCGACGATCTGGTCGGGCTTGTGCGCGGTTTTCTGTTTGCCGGCGCGCAGAACGTGATAGCCACACTGTGGGAGATTTCGGACCAGGCCACCAGCGCTTTGATGGCCAGTTTCTACCTTAAACTGGACGCGACGCACTCGGTCCCAGAGGCCCTGCGTCAGGCGCAGATCGAGACAATGCGCACCTATCCAATGCCATTCTACTGGGCCGCCTTCGTGCCGACGAGTTTCGTGCCGGTGATATGATGTGAAGTGCCGTCCGGCCATAGCGACTTTCCAACCCCTCCGCGTCGTTCCAGAAGAATTGTGCAGCCGCCGAGCGCGATGAATGTTGCTGCGCCAAAGCAGCCAATGTGTCCGGGGACGACGCGCTCGCCCGGTAAATCCCTCAGCGGCGACACCGTGGCCGAACTGTCCGCGCCCTCGCAAGGGCATCGCCACGAGTAGCACGCGAACACGCGCGCGCGTGGGAAATACTCAATCCAGATCCCCCAGGGGATCCTCCTCGGCTTGCCGGCCCACCGGACCGGCGCGCTGCCCGGACGAAACGCGCTCGGACCTTGGGGTTGTGCCATCTCACGTAAATCACCTAAAAAGCCTTGTGTTTGCCCGCTCACGCTGGAGCCGACTGGCAGGTCCAGGAGAACGATTGAATGGCCACGACGGTTACGGTACCTGGAGCCCCGACTAAGACAAGCATCAGCTATAGTTTTGACGGACCTCAGAACGCTCCAGTGGCGCAGGCGATCGCCGCTGCTCTTGTTTCTGCCCTGGGCGCGAATTTGCTCAACGCCCAGGTCTATGTCCCGCCCCCTGGCACCACGTCACCAGCGGTAGCCGGAGAGACAAATGAGCTGGTCATTGCGCCGTCGGTCGCTGGCGGGACAGTGTTCGTCCCGTCCGGATATGCATTTGCGGCGGACAGTACCGGCGGTGGAAGCTTCACCATCGCCGGTGCGCAGAATTTCATTGGCGGGGATGGCAGCATAGTTCTGTACACCACCGCCGGTAGCGGAACCGATTTGATTGCAACCGGCGACGGAAACGACCTGTTAGGTTTGGTGCCGGGCTCCACGTACAACGTCGCGGCCGGTAACGGGAACGACACATTCTTTGCGAATGGCAGTGGGACGGTAGCAGGTGGCACAGGCGGCAACGTCATGTTCCTGGATGCGTCCGGGGGCACGAATCTCGGCCTGTCATATGGCCATGACACGATAATTGCCGGGGCCGGCAGCAACACTGTCGCGACCTATGGCAGCGGTGGTCTGATCTTTGGCGGTTCGGGCAGCTTAGAAGTTTTCAGCAACGGCTCCGTGAACGAAACTGTTGCAGGCGGTACCGGCCCCGAGACAATTTTCGGCGCGCAGGCGGGGCTGTATTTCCTTGGCTCGTCGTCGAGCCTGTTCATCGGGAATCCGTCGTCAAGCAGCACGATCGTTGGCACGACAGGACCGGAGACGGTTTTTGGCGGCGCCTCTTCGAACGAGCTTATTTTCGATGACAGCTCGACGCTGACATTCGTGGCCGGAGCGAATGGCTCGGCGGTCATCATCGGTGGTTCGACGGCCAGCACGATTTCTGGCGCAGATGGTTCGTCTGTAATCTATTTTGGTTCGGTCGGTATGTCGTACACGGCGGGCAATGGAAATGAGACCCTGAACGCGGCGGGGTCGAGCTCCAATAACGCGATCTTTGCCGGTAGCGGTAATGATTCCCTCGCCGGCGGATCGGGAAATGATGCGATCACTGCCGGGACCGGCAATGCGACGATGTCGGGCGGCGGTGGGTTCAATACGTTCTTGTTTTTTAACGGCCAAGCCGGTGGAAGTGATGTCATCACGGATTTCAATCCGAATGACTTATTGCTGCTTGGCGGCTATGGTATTTCAGCGGGCACGAATGCGATCAATAATGCCACTGTAAGTGGTGGCTCTACCACGATAGCGCTCTCGGACAACACCAGGATAACCTTCGAGAACCTTACTAATCCGAGTTCAATTAATTTGTTCTCGCTCTTAACCTGATCAGTCGCTTGAGGCTGAGTTTGTTGCGCTTAAGAGTACGTCCAGAAAGCTTATGAACGATTCTGCAACCTCGCAGCATAAAGCGGATCAGATCTGGAATTCCGAGTCGTCGACACGGCCGGAGAGCCAGATGCGGGGGATCCGTACCCAGCCGAAGCACGTCACCCGGTCGCCCTGTCCGCGGCCCCGTGGGCGGTATCTGGCAGAGCGCGGGGTGAGTGGCAGGCCGCCCGGGGACAGCGGCGCGAACAGCGCTGCGTTAGCCGGCCGACAATGGCGCCTCGCCACCCACCCGCCGTATCGCTCCGAAAACTGTACGGCGGCCGAGGCGGTCTCGCCGCCATCTCAACAGGTGCCACATGGCCCTGGCTGCCATATCTGAGAGACGGCCGCGCGGGGGCAGCCCCACCGCCTTGAAGATCATCCCGATTCCCCGCTCGACATGGCGGAAACGGTAAAACCCCATCGCCCCCGACATGTAGGCGGCACTGCAACGGCGGCGATCATAGGCCAGCGACGTTGGTTCGTTACCGCAGTGATATGCGAAAGCGAGCTCGTCGTCCTCGCTTTCGCGGATCCGGCCGGCGGCGATGGCGAGGCGGCGTGCCAAACCGATCCTCTCGCGGCCGAGATAGCGGCGCATATGGTCATAGAACAGCTTGAAATGGCGGAACTCGTCGGCCGCGATGTGGCGACAGATATGGGCCAGCACCGGCTCGGCGGTCGCATCGGCAAGTGCGGTGTAGTAACTGGAGGTGCCCGTCTCCACCATGCAGCGGGCGATCAGTTCGCCGGTACGCGAGCCCCGAACTGATTTCTCGGCGTCGAGCGGGAGGGAGAACCCGGCTTTGTAACGCTCGAACGCTGCCGCATAGTCCCAGGTGGGGTCGGCCAGCATCGCCCAGCGGCCAAGCGCATCGCCATGCTGGACTTCCTCGGCGGCCCAGTAATCGGCCGCGTGGCGGAAATCCGGGTCATCGTGGAACACCCGGTTGAGGTAGATCGCGTAGTCGGTGCCGTTGCGCTCCACCATCGCGGCGGCTTTGACGAGCGGCACGACCGCCAAGTCCACCTTCGCTGGATCGAACCGGCCCCAGGCAATGTCCTCGATTCGCCAATGTTTCATCGCGCCGGTTTATAGGCCCATGCGACGCGGCGCCGCAAAGGCCAGGGGGGCTCTGCCCCCCCGCACCCCCGGCCAAGGGCATCGCCCTTGGAACCCTTCAGTTTTGGTTTGGTGTGAAGGGGGCCGGCCACGCCGAGCGGTAGGCAAGGTCTCGGCCGGCCCCCTTCACACCAAACCAAGTCCGAGGGATCCAGGGGACGACTGTCTCCTGGCGGGGGACCCAAGGGAACAATGGGGGGCGGAGCCCCCTCGTCCACTACGGATCGCGGCGCAGGCCGCGTGAGGCGAGGGCGTCCAGGTAGGCCTGCCACCGCCGGTCCTGCTCGCGGCCGAGCTGGTGCAGGTACTCCCAGGAAAAGATGCCGGTGTCGTGCAGATCGTCGAAGATCAGCCGGACCGCGTAGTTGCCGACCGGCTCGATCCCGATGATGCCGACATGCCGCCGGCCGGCAATCACCTTCCGTTCCCCTGGCTCGTGGCCCTGCACCTCGGCGCTAGGGCTCTCGACGCGGAGATACTCGGCCGGGAGGGTGAAGCGGGACCCGTCGTCGAAGCTCAGCTCCAGGGTGCGCTCGGCCCGGTTCAGCCGAAGCTCGGTGACCGTGGGCATCACTCGTCCAGTGGTCGGGCTTCCTCGGGCAGCATGATCGGAATGCCGTCCCGGACCGGATAGGCGAGGCCGGCCTTCCGGCTGATCAACTCGCCCCGCTCGCGGTCGTATTCCAGCGGACCCTTGGTGAGGGGACACACCAGGATTTCCAGCAACCTGGGGTCGATCGGCACCGGCCGCGGCGGATCGTCGTCTGGCATCGTCTCAGCTCGCTCGCCGGGCGACCGAATCGTCCGGGGCGGCCGCCCCCATCTGCAACAGGGCCAGCAGCGCGACTGCCCGATCGGCTTCGGTCTCGGCTTCCAGCAATGCCTGCTTCTCGGCCGGTTCGAACGGACAGATCATCGCCAGCGTGATCACCAGCATGTCGTTGGGGATACGGCGGATCGCATCCCAGTTCGCCTCGAAGCCGCGGCGGGCGAAATAGCCGCGCAGCGCCGCGACCAGTGCCTCGCGTTCCACCGAGATCGGATGCGGCTCGGTGTGGAGGTCGGCCAGATAAGCAGATACATCCCCGCGCACCCGGCGATAGCCGCGCTGCACGGCCAGCTCGACAGCGACCGAGAAGCGGATGACGCCGGTCAGCGTGATCAGGTAGCGGCCGTCGTCGGTCTCGCTGAACGAGGAAAGCCGCCCCAGACAACCGACCCGATAGAGCGCCGGGCCGCACGGCCCCGGCCGACCGCTGGGATCTGGCTGGATCATGCCGAACATTCTGCCGGCGGCGAGCGCGTCCTCGGTCATCGCCAGGTAGCGTGGCTCGAAGATATTGAGCGGCAGCTTGCCGCGCGGCAGCAACAGCGCACCCTCGAGCGGGAAGACGGCGAATTCGGCCGGCAGATCCTCCGCCCGCGGGTGGAAGCACGACATCAGGAAAAAAGCAGGGAGGAGAGCTTGCGGCGTGCTGCCACGGTGGCCGGGTCCTCGACCCCCCAGGCTTCGAAGAATTTCAGGAGCTGAAGTTTGGCCGCGTCATCCTTCCAGGCGCGGTCGCGGCGGATGATCTCGAGCAGGTGGTCCGCGGCCGTGGCACGTTCGCCGACCGCGTTCAGGGCGGTGGCGAGGTCGTAGCGTGCCTGGAAATCGGCTGGATCGGTGGCCACCCGCTGCTGCAGTGACTGGAGCTGGGACTTGGCCTTGCGCCCTTCCTCGGCCAGCGCAAGCGCGCTGCGGGCGCCGGCGATCTCGGCATGATCGGCGATCTTCGACGGCACCTGCGCCAGGGTCTCGCGCGCCGCGTCCTCCTGCCCGAGCGCCATCATCGCGCGGATCAGGCCGCCCCAGGCCTCCGCATTCTCAGGCTCCTGCTGAGCCAGCGCACCGAACAGTTCGGCGGCGCCCTGGGCATCGCCTTCCTCGGCCGCCGCCTTGGCCTCGGCCAGCAGATCGGCGGTTGGCATCGAGCCCCCGGCTAGCTTCAGCAAGCCCTCGACGAACCGCTTGACCTCGGATTCCGGCTGCGCGCCCTGAAACAAGTCGGCGATCTGCCCCTGCCAGAACGCTGCGACCGTCGGCACCGATTGCAACGGCAGCCCGAGCTGAGCGAGCTGCTGAACCAGCGCGCGGTTCTGGTCGATGTCGATCTTGACCAGCTTCACGCGACCGCCGGCGGCACGGACCACTTTTTCCAACGTTGGCGTGAGCTGCTTGCAGGGGCCGCACCACGTGGCCCAGAAATCCACCAGGACGGGAAGCTGACGCGAGGCCTCCACCACATCCCGCATGAACGTCTTCTGATCGCCTTCGACGATCATGTCCTTTTGCGTGCCCTGCGGCGTAGTCCGGTTGCCGCCGGGCGCGGCCTGGTTCTTGCCGATGATGACGTCCATGACGTTCCTGGTCCCTCGAGGCTGCCCCTGAGCGCGCGGTAATACATGTCATAACTGGCCCGGTTGACAAGGACGGGGCAGGGTGGGGCGGGGTGCGATGGACGCGTGGGGCGGGGGCCGGGGTTAGTTATGGGCCGTCTTGCAAAGGGGGCGTCAGGTCTTTAGGTAGCGGATCGATTTCCGTGGAGTGCGGGCGTAGCTCAGGGGTAGAGCACAACCTTGCCAAGGTTGGGGTCGAGGGTTCGAATCCCTTCGCCCGCTCCAAGAAAATCAAGAGTTTAGCGTGAATCCAAGGTTTCCGTTCTTGTGCCATTGGCACAGAAACACGGGGGCCGGCCCTGTCGTTGGATGTCCCCGACCTACCCAGGCGCGGCTCCGCCCATCTCTCCGTTCATGCTGACCAATAACCCGCACGTCGTCATAGCGCGCGACCCGCGTCGGATCAGGTGTAAGCCGAAGGACCGACCGAAGGCCCCGGTCATCATCGACGCAGGAAAAGACGCCTGAAGCGTTAAAACGCTCTTGTGTGCAATTTCCGGTTGCTTTTCACGCAAGCGTGTGCAACCTGGCTTAGCATGGACCAACACGCTGGCGCCGTCGCTTTCTACGCGATGCACTTTTGTCAACTTTTAGGACTGAGTAGCGAAAATTCAGAGCAGGTGATCCATGCCGCATATTGGCACGACATCGGCAAATCAGGCATTGCCGAATTTATCTGGAACAAGCCTACCGCCTTGAGCTGTGAGGAAGTGTCGCTCGCTCGGAACTCACACCACGATCGGCGCTGACCGCTTACGAGCGGCGGGACTCGTTTTTTGCGCGGAGGTCGCCCGTGCGCACCACGAATGCTGGGATGGGACTGGTTATCCAGATGGTCTCGCGGGAGAGGTCATTCCGACGGCAGCTCGCATTGTGAGCATTTGCGATGTTTATTCTGCGCTGAGAGAAGAGCGGCCTTATAAGCAAACCTTATCGCATGACGACACCATGCGAGCTCTCTTGTATGGGGACAGTCGCGAGCGGACACGCCCAGGTATGTTCGACCCCGCTCTACTTCTGGTGTTCGGAAGGGAGCATCAGCGGTTCGCCGCCGCATTCCAGGAATGGCCCAATTCGATATTCGCGAAATCCAGCCGTATGAACCTGCGACAAACCAGCCGCGCCGCATAGGAGAGTTGAGGCCGTGGAGGCGGAGATTGAGGGGTTATTGGCGAGATGCTTTACTGCCACTGAGGTTCCGGGCTTCAAATGGGGTAGCGAGAGTGGGCTCGGGGTAGCAACGGGTAGCAAATTCCCCTATCTACCTGGAGCTTTGGCGGCAGGCCGGCACAGGCGCGACGCGCGTGCCGAGTCCTCGCCATGCAATCAGGGGCTGACTCACGGGCTCGTGATAGGCCATTGTTTGGTCCGACGCCGTTCCTCCTCCGCGGCGTTTCGTTCCCTATGCCAACCTCGGCGCGCGCCCCTCTTCGGCGCGCGCTTTTTTGTCCAGGCTAGGAAGACCGGCTCGTTCGTTGCGTCTATGCTGGCAGCCCGATCCGTGGCGGTCCCCTCCACGTGGGTCGGGCTCGGCGCAGCCGGTCCTACCCCCCCAAAAGCCCGACCGGCTGTGCCGCCTCCGCTATGATGGTCGCCGGCTGGTCCACCACGCCGACAGCTTCATGGCGCGGGTCGCGGCGGAGCGGCTCGCGGGGTTAACCAAAGTATATGTTTGCCCAGGTCATATTTACCGGCCGTATGGTAACCGTTATGACTAGTCTCGCGTCATTGACGTCGAATGCATCGCCAGTCGGTTCGTGCAGAACATCGGTCTCGACGGAGACATGAGTTATAAGCTTGTCGTCCGGCAACAGAACAAAAAATGGGCCTTCGCCATCCGATGGCTGGTTGTAACCGCCAAGTTCTTCCACTCCACTGGGCATTCTCAGCGAGTCAAGCAAAGTCTTAAGACGGTTGTCTATATCACCTGACCTAATAAGCGAGCCAGGTGGGTCCGGTCTGAGACATAGGATATCGAGACGGCATGACAAAGACAACTGCTCTACAACTAGTGGAACAAAGCGATATCCGTCTTTTGAGAAATACTTGGCGAGCACGTCCCTCTGAGAGTCTGTCCGGAAAGTTTAGCAGGGATTGCAGAGCCTTCTCAGCATGAGCCGGATCGAGGCAAGGCGGATGAAGGCAACCGCAGTTCGGGTGAGGTTCTCGAAATCTTTTGCCAGCCGACGACAGCGCCCTAACCAGGCAAAGGTACGCTCGACGACCCAGCGTTTTGGGAGCACCTCGAAGCCTTTCGCCTGATCCGAGCGTTTCACGATCTCGATCGATAGTTTCGGCAGGACCGTGGCCGCCGCAGCATGAAATTGCGGCCCCTGATATCCGGCATCGGCGAACAGCTTCTGCAGGAAGGGAAACATGCCGAACAAGGTCGCTAGCACCAGCACGCCACCATCACGGTCCTGAATGTCAGCCGGGTGAACCACGGCATGCAGCAACAGCCCTAGTGTATCGACCAGAATGTGGCGCTTCTTTCCCTTGATCTGTAGAGTTGAGGACGGGCGCGGTAGCTGTGCCCCGTTTCCCGTCGCCGAGTAGGCCCGGGGAGTTTCACCCCGGGCCTCTCACAGAACCGGACGTGAGAACTCTCGCCTCATCCGGCTCGTGCCACCCACCGAAGGCTGTCGCCTTCCGACAAAGAAGTTGGGTTCCTCCGGTCTCCCGTTGACCCAACGACCGCGCCGCGAGTGACCCGCCCCCTTCGCTCCACGGGCATTACCCCGCTTCATCGCTACTATGGGGCAGTCCGCGCCTAGCGTGGCCCATCGGTACTTTCGGCCTCGCGGGTCCCCCGCTTGTGCCTTTTCCCTTGACATGGCCCGCCAGGGTCTCAAGTTCCGTACCGAGAGCCCAGATGAAAGTCACGCCTCCTGAACACCGGACACCGCATGGCCAGTATGTAGGTATCCTCCATGCCGTTCCCGGAGCAAGCGGGAAACCCCGGTTTCGATGTCGTCTCAAGTTCGTTTCGATGCGTCGTCAGAGGTTCACTCACGTTCGTCTCTCTCATCCATACCTGACGTGATCACTGCCACGCCTTTTAACCATAACGTTCACCACCGCGGCTTTTGACCGAAGCAGCTTATGGCGGTTTGAAGCCTCCTCCTACAAAGCGGCTTCGAAGGGTCTCCCTCCATCTCTCGTACAGCATGACGCTTTCGCGTCTTCTTGACACAACCCGCTCATCAAACCGGACGTGCGGGTTTCCCGCATCCGGCTTTCCGACTGGCTTCACCGCATGGCCCACGGCGACGACCGCCCGCGCTCGCGTCGAAGGCACAGTACGCCCAACTCCCCGTAGACATGCTCGCGGGAGAACTGGCCTGTACCGCGCCCCTGCACGTCGTGCCGTTGGCGGAGGAAGTGCAGCACACGGTCGTAGACATGTTGATCGACGGCTTCATAGGCCGAGGCGAGAGCGCCATAGGAGAAGTAAGCGGACCAACCGCGTAGGACACGGTTCAGCTGCGCTCGCACTTCATCCCAGGCACCCTTGTTGCCCGGCACCAGCAAGTCGCCGATCTTGGTCTTGACCCGCTGCACGCTCTTCTTGGACGGGCATGCCCCCAGATACCAGCGACCACCGTTCGGCAGGTGGCGCGGTCCCAGCGTGTAGCCAAGGAAGTCGAAGCCTTCGCGCCGGGCACTTTTCACCGAGGTCTTTGCCTCGTTGATCGTCAGCCCGAGCTTCGTCATCACCCCCTTCGTCCAGGTCAGAGCCTCCGCTGCGTGGCCGCGGCTGAGGATGACGAAGTCGTCGGCATAGGAAACGACGTGCGCATGGAAAGCCTCGCCGCGTCCCGTCAGACGCCAATGCTTCAGGAATCGGTTCATGTAGATGACGGAGAGTAGCGGACTTACGACCCCACCTTGTGGTGTGCCGCGCTTGTGGTCCTTGCCCCTGCTCACCCGCCGTTTCCCGTCGCTATCCCGCTCCTCGACCGGCGCTCGTAACCACAGCTTGATCAGCCACAGCACGTGGCGGTCGACGATCCGGCGGGCCACTGATTTCAGGAGGTCCGCATGCGGGATCGTGTCGAAGTATTTCGACAAATCGGCATCGACGACATCGGTGTAGCCCCGGCATAGCAGCCGGTGCGCTTCCTTGACCGCATCGATCGCGCTTCGGCGCGGTCGATACCCGTAGGCATTGTCCTCAAAGTCCGCCTCGAAGACCGGTTCCAGCACGATCTTGGCAGCGGTCTGGATCACCCTGTCCCGGATCGTTGGGATGCCGAGCGGACGTTCGCCGCCGCCTGGCTTCGGGATCATCACCCGCCGCACCGGATCAGGCCGGTAGGTCCTTGAGACGAGTTCCTCGCGCAAGCCCGCCAGCCAGACCTCTACACCCGACGCCTCGATCTGCTCGAACGTCACGCCGTCCACACCTGGGGCACCCGCATTGGCGCGGGCAAGCGCATAGGCGTGTAGGAGCACGTCTTCGCGGCAGATTTTGTCGTACAGAATGTAGAAGCGGAAGGCAGGCTCCGCCTTCGCCTTGCGGTAGAGCTTTCTCTGAAGGTTCCTGATCTTGTCGGGTGTTTCAAGGCTCATCGCCAATCACCCCCACCTCGCCATCGTCGAAAGCGCACCAGAAGTCAGGGCCCTTCCCTCCGCCGGCGTTACCCGGTCTCAACAGGTACGATGACCCTGTCCGACACCCGCCCGAGTCCACCGCCAATACGCGGTGTTGGAGCCGCGACCTCCGACTCAGATGGGTCTCCCTCGATTACCCGCATCACCTTTCCAACGTGCCGTGCCCAATACCCCGGCAGACCAGGCAGGTGCGCTTGTCGATTTCTTCCCTGCCCGCGCGGCCTTCCCCGAGCAAGAGACGGGTCGGCATCTGCATCGACTTTTTCGAGGCCTGCTCGAACTTCACTCACGTTACGGCCCATTGGATCGCTCGGCCGCCCAAGGCGGTCTTTGTCACGAGGCTTCGACCCAGCCGGTTGCCCAGCCAAGCCGCTCGTCAGCTTCCGGATCAATCGACAACTCTCCGGATGGAACCTTCCTCCATAGATGATGCGCGCCGTCGAGGCGCACTCTTGCCCGCATCGTATCCATGCGGATCAATACAGGCCCCGCCTTTTTCGGCGCTTTTCACGCTTTGGCTGTCGATCACGCAAGCTGTGGGACTCGGCTCTCGCCGCATCTCTTCGCGACATTTCACATAGAGCGTGTGGTGGATTTTCTCCAGCGTGCCGTCGTAGTTCCAGCGGTCAAAGTAGTCGTGCAACGTGCTCCTTGGCGGCAGGTCTTTCGGAATATAGCGCCACTGGCAGCCCGTGCTCAGCACATACATGATGCCGTTCACAACTTCCCGTTCATCGACTTTGCGTTTGCGCCCGCCGGGCTTCGCCGGCGGGATCAATGGCTTGACCAGAGCCCACTCATCATCCGTCAAATCGCTCGGATAGCGCAGCCCGCTTCGGTCATATCGAGCCCGCGTCTCATCGGTCCACATTTGGCACCTCACGAATTGGTGCCAGCTATACAGTCACAACGAATCCAGCGGGTTCAAGAGCGTTTCTCGGCCACAGGCTAACCGACTCAAAGAACTCGCAAACCTTCCGGACGGACACTGAGGGGTAGGAACGCCCTCAATGGCACCGATCCGGTCGCGCAGGGTTGGCGTCACCTCCCAAAAATGACGCAGTTGACGGTGGAATACCCTCCTTATCTCATGTTTATGAGGAGCCCTCGCGTCGGTCCTTGACGCGCCTAAGAGGAGTCCCTCGTAGGTAAGTCTGAACTGCATATCGTCTCGTCTCTCCCTGCCAAAACATAGGTGTAACCCGATCCCGAACCGCCTTCTTCGCCTAGCTATCCAGGCTGGCCCGCCACTTACACCCTAGAAGGCGCAGAAGAGACAGCACAGGGGCGGCTTATCGCTGCGGCGATCCGGCCCATCGTTCCGCGGGCTGCCGACGCGCCGATCGGCTGGCGAGGTGTGTGGCATGCCAGCCGGCGATGGAGTAGCAGGGATGGCGGATCGCCAGCTCGCCCAGCAATGCCCACCCGGTCCGGATCACCGGCACCATGTTGTGTTTCCGTGCCTTCTCTATAGCTCGGAGGGCGCGGGGTTGATCCGACCATTGGCAAACGGGTCTAGATCAACCATGTTTACGACGAAGAGGCCAGGCCGCAGCTAGGGGACATAGAAAGGCATGGGCAGGGCTGCGCTGGGCCAGCGGCAGGGAACTACTACTAACGATGCCAATTCCCAAAGAGATTACAGACGTTCTATCCGGGTTCGGCATGCCCGTGGGTGCAGTCGCCCTGGCTACCGGTTTGGTGCGTGGAGCCGGAGCGCTAGAGAAAGACGCGAGCGAACCCGCGCTGAGATATGTCTCCGATTTGTTAATCGGCGGTGGCGCCACTAACCTCGGCAGGCTTGGAGCTAATGTAGTTCCCCGCATATTTGACCGAATATTTGGGCCACTCCTCAGTGTTAAGTTCATCCTACGATCGATTTTGGCTACTACCTTGTTCTGGATAATCCTTCTTGTTGCAAAGCGACCGGACTGGAGCTATGTATTGAGTAATGTAGAAGACGGTTGGCCAGTATATTGCATAATTATACCACTATGGTTCACTATAGATCTAATATCCCTGGCTAAGGCAAGATTTATATTGAGAATAATCTCCGAAAGTCATGGACCATTGTCAACATTGCACTTTTTTCTTATCGACATCGTCCTATCATATCTTTTGCCAATTCTATTCTTTTCTACCCTTGACGTTATCGTTTATCTGACATTTAGCGACCTCTATATTCCATTTACACACCTCCTAATTTCTAGCGTAAGACTTAACTTTGTTTGGAGTTATTTTACGATGAGCAGGAGCACTTTTGCTCCTTTCGCGGTCTTTACACCATCTACTTTGCTCACTTCTATGTGGACAATGCTGTTCATGTTATCCAGTAGTGTAACAATGTTGTTGCTCCCAATTGACTATCTTCGCCGGTTTACGGCGTGGTGGTTCCGCGATGTCGAGAAGCGTCCCCTGACCGCGATTGCGAAAGTCGCAGCAACGTTGATCATACTGGGTGCGTTGGCGATCAAATTAGTCCATTGGCTTGGGGCATGATCTGCATAGCTGCAACAACTCCGCCCCACCGTTCCGCTACCCACTGGTGCATTGCCTTCGGAGCAGAACTCCGAAAATCTATGATATCGAAACAAAATGGGCCAAGAACCACCCAACGAACACCACCGCGACGATCGCAATCACGTACCGAGGCTGGACCGCGGTTACGATCTGGAGCCACCAAGGCGGAGGTTCGACTTCCTCATCATCCTCAACGACTGTACCGTCACGCAGATAGGGCACCCAATACTGGAGTTGGACAGTTCGCTGCGATGCAGCGAGAGGTGAAACGAGTCATTTCAATAGCTTGATCGAGTGCGGGCTGAAATTTGCGCTGATCTGCGGTGCCATGTTTGCGCCAAGGATTCCGAAAATCTCTTTGCATAAGGAGGAGAATCGATGTAGTCGAGCGGTGTCTCAACTGGGCACCGCATGTTCTTTCGCATCAAACCCTCGGGCGACCGCCGCTATCTGCAGATCGTGGAGAACACCCGCGATGGCCGGCGCACCAGCCAACGCGTGTTGGCCACACTCGGGCGCATCGAAGACCTCGAAGCCGACGGCAAGCTCGACACCCTGCTGCGCTCCGGCGCACGTTTCTCCGAGACCGCCATGCTGATCTCCAGCGGCGAGGCCGCAACCCTTGAGAGCAGTGCCAGTATGCGCATCGGTGCAGCACTGCTGTTTGGCCGGCTCTGGGAACAGAGCGGCTGCCGCCGGGTTATTGAACAGCTGGCGCAGCGGCGGGGGTTCGGCTTTTCCCTCGAACGCGCGGTGTTTGTCAGTGTGCTGCATCGGCTGATGGTATCCGGCTCCGACCGAGCCTGCGAGAAGTGGCTGGATGCCTATCTGATCGATGGCGCGGATGGCCTCGAACTGCACCAGCTCTACCGCGCCATGGCCTGGCTGGGCGAAGAGCTGGCCGATCAGACCGGCGCAACCCGCGCCCCGCGTCGTACCAAGGACGTGATCGAAGAGAAGCTGTTCGCCCGCCGGCGCAGCCTGTTCAGCGATCTCTCCGTGGTGCTGTTCGACACCACCTCGCTGATGTTCTACGGCGCCGGCGGCGAGACCCTGGGCCAGCGCGGCAAGTCGAAGGACCACCGCCCCGATCTGCGCCAGGTGATCGTCGGCGTGGTGCTCGATGAGGCGGGCCGGCCGATCTGCTCGGAGACATGGCCGGGGAACGCCACCGATGTGAAGGCGCTGCTGCCGGTGGTGAGCCGTCTGCGGGAACGCTTCGGCATTGCCCGGATGTGTGTGGTCGCCGACCGCGGCATGATCAGCGCTGAGACCATGACCGAGCTGGAGGCGCTCGGCCTTGAGTACATCCTCGGTGCGCGCGAGCGCAGCGACAGCGAAGTGCGCGAGGTGGTGCTGGCGGACGATCGGCCGATGGTACCGCTGGTGGTGAAGCGCGCTCGCGGCAGCGAGACCGCTCTCGAGGTCAAGGAGGTCGTGGTCGGCGATTGGGGACCCGGCTGCAAGCCGCGCCGCTATGTGGTCTGCTTCAACCCCGAAGAAGCCAAGCGCGACGCCGCAGCGCGTGAGGTCATTCTCGACAGTCTGCGCGGCAAACTCCAAGAGGGGACAAGCAACTGGTCGGCAATGCCGGTTATCGCCGGTTCCTGGCAACCCCGCGCGAGGGACACTTCGCGATCGATCCCGCCCGCGTCGCCGAGGATGCCCGCTTCGACGGGCTCTATGTGCTGCGCACCAACAGCAAGCTACCATTCCTCTCGGTTGCCCTGGCGTACCGGCAGTTGTGGAGAGTGGAGGCGATCTTCAGAACGGCAAAATCCATTCTCGAGACCCGGCCGATCTATCATCAATCAGATGCTGCCATCGCCGGACACCTGTTCTGCTCGTTTCTCGCCTTGTTGCTGCGCAAGGACCTCGATGAACGGCTGGCTGCGGCTGGCGTCACCGCCGAATGGGCGGATATCGTTCGCGACCTCGATCGCGTCGAGCAGATCACCATCGAGCAGAGCACCAAGCGCTATGTGCTCAGACCCCAGGCGCCCGGCTGTGCCGGCAGTCTGTTTCAGGCTCTCGGTGTCGCCTTGCCGCCATTGTTCCGTCAGTTGCCAACCAAGACCCCGCCACCCAACGCGGCGTCAATGCCACCCCCGAAGCGCCGCGGCCGGCCGCGGCGTGGTGCCACGCCGCCTTGAATTTTCCCGATTCTCCTTGCTGTTCAGTGACTTCGAGATTCCTGCTGTCCAACTTCAGCAATACCGCACGCAGAAGTCTCGCTTCAAGAATGCGCTGTGAGTCGTGCCATTGTGCCATCGATCACGAACAGCCGGGCGCCGGAACCCGTAAGTTCCGGCCGAGCCGTATCCAGTGGTGACAGTCGCTGCAAGCACCGGCCAGATGTCCCTGGTCCCGACTTCATTGATCAGTGGCTGTTCGAAGCGAGAACTGTATTCTTCGAAGCGGAATTTATATCGGACAATGCTGCCGCAGAATATGATCCTCCTGAATTCGAGGTCAGTGTGGTCCAACAATATGCTCGCAACGATGAACGTGCCGAAGCTATGCGCAATAATCGAGCATTTCGCACCCTCAGCCAGGCTGATCGTGTGTCTGATCTGCCTTGTGATATCATCTGCGACCCGGCGACGAAAGAATTGCCCAGGGCACAGGAAACGCAGAAGGTCAAAGTTGCCATAGTTTGTTGGTTGGACCTTGAAGCCCTGATCTTCCAAAGCCCTCCTGATCGAGCTCTGCCAAAGTGCGGTTGTTCGAATGCCATGGACGAGGATGACGGTATGCGGCTTCGTGACTCTATTCAGATCATCGGTGATCGAGGGCCGCTTCAGCGAGGCATTTTCGTCACGTCGGACGCCCTCCAAAAGTTCTCTGACCTCGTAAGTACACCTGGCACCTTCCGGCAAAAAGCTGTGGCTTGGGCCAAACCGTCGCTCCAACTCTAAAAGATGGTCGTACCCGACCTGTTCATCCTGATAGTCAGGCAGGGGCACAAGCGCCACAGGCTCGGCTTCAGGGTTCAGCGCGTGTACGGCCTCCAGATCGTTCAGAACGACATTGAGGGCCGCCCGGCGAAGCGCAGCGGGGCCATCGACTTGCAGGTCGATCCGTTGCCGATCGCGATCCGCCAGAACCAACACCTTACAATCGCGGGTGACAAGGACAACTCCAGTCCGCCAGCGGGGCATTGTCGGCAAAAGGTTGCGGTGGGACTCGACAATCAGACGCGGGATCAGGCTTGGCGGCAAGTAGTTGTATCGGTAGCGGAAGCGCAGCAAGTCGTTTGGCCACTCGCCAAGGAAGGGACGGCTCGCTGGCAAAGCCTCCGGAACGAGGTAGCGCTCTTCCTGTGGTACCGGCACACGGAAGCAGAGGCCGATCTCAGGCTCCTGCATCATATCCAGAATGAATTCATGCCGCTCCGGAGGATAGGGGTCAGGATCAAGCCACTCGGCCAGGTTCTGACGGAGAAATTCGCCGTTCTGATCAACCGCGCTCGCTTTCTCCAGAATGCGGTAGACCGCCCCTGTCAGCCAATTTGGGTCAAGCAGACTGACTTCGCGGCGGGCGGCGGGCGGCGGGCGCGCCTCGTTCCAGCCCGTGCGCGACGATCGTCCCGAGCTGGTGGAGCAACTGGAGGAGCGCGCGCTGTTCATCCTCATCGATGATCGGTTCGGTGCCTTCGCCGGGATGCTTGCAAAGAGCGACAAAGTCGGAATGGGGCAAAACCGACCGCCGGCTCGCAAGATCACTGACCTGGTGCTTGATCTGCAGCCAGTTTGCCGGAATCCCGTCCAGAACATGCTTGAGGCGTTGGTCTGTCATGATGACGCTGACGATCTGCCGGCGCAGCGCCTTGATGCTGTCTGCTGCCCATTCGCCTGGGTCGCAGGAGGTTCGCAGAAAAGCAACGATATTTTGATAGGTTTCCGCCAGACCTCGCTCATCAAGACGGAGATCCTGCTTGCCACCATCCGATTTGTTGATAACGACGATGACCGGGCTGTCTCCACCGCGGTTACGAATGGTTTTCATCCAGTCGTAGATTGAGCGGTCGTCTTGCCGTCGGTCTTCCAGAACCAGGAGATAGAGGCTACGCTCGGTTAGGAAAAAGCGGTGGGTGCCTCGCATCATCTCCTGACCCCCGAAGTCCCAAACGTCGAGTTGCACAGGGCAGCCACTCAGAGACCACTCTTGAGTCCGAATCTTTTCGTGCTGGACGATACCGGGTGTCTTCGCTTCATTGGGGTTGCGCGGCTTGCCCTCCATCACATATCGAAGCAGCGATGTCTTGCCGACTGCCTCATTGCCGACGACGAGTAGCTTTAACTCGTTAAGTGGTCGGAGAGTTTGCGCTTCTTGAGCAGCGGTAAAGCGCCGATAGGCGGCCAGGATGGCTTGACCATCTGCTGTCTCGAGAACTTCCTTTGGCAGTAGGCCACTGAGATCTCCGTTGTCGCGAAGGTCCAAAAGGTGGAGCTGGTTGCCGCTCTGTGATGACCATGCGTCGAGAATAGCCCTGGCGCCGTCAGCGCCGATATGGTTGCCGCTCAGATCGAGCCCGGCGAGTCCGGTGAGCGATGTGGCGATCGCTCTGGCGCCGTCAGCGCCGATATTGTTGTTTGCCAGATCGAGCAAGGTGAGTTCGGTGAGCGATGCAGCGATCGCCCGTGCGCCCTCAGCGCCGATACTGTTGCTTGCCAGATCGAGCCAGGTGAGTCCGGTGAGCGATGCGGCGATCGCCCCGGCGCCGTCATCACCGATGTTGTTGCCCTCCAGATGGAGCGAGGTGAGCCCAGTGAGCGATTCAGCGATCGCCCTGGCGCCGTCATCACCGATGTTGTTGCCCTCCAGATGGAGCGAGGTGAGCCCAGTGAGCGATTCAGCGATCGCCCTGGCGCCGTCAGCGCCGATGTTGTTGTTTGCCAGATTGAGCGATGTGAGCGCGGTGAGCGATGCGGCGATCGCCCTGGCACCGTCGGCGCCGATGCTGCTGCGCCACAGATCGAGCGAGGTGAGCGCGGTGAGCGATGCGGCGATCGCCCTGGCGCCGTCAGCGCCGATGTTGTTGCCGCTCAGATCGAGCGAGGTGAGTCCGGTGAGCGATGCGGCGATCGCCCTGGCGCCGTCATCGCCGATGTTGTTGCCCCACAGATCGAGCGAGGTGAGCCCAGTGAGCGATTCAGCGATCGCCCTGGCGCCGTCAGCGCCGATGTTGTTGCCGCTCAGATCGAGCGAGGTGAGTCCGGTGAGCGATGCGGCGATCGCCCTGGCGCCGTCATCGCCGATGTTGTTGCCCCACAGATCGAGCGAGGTGAGTCCGGTGAGCGATGCGGCGATCGCCCCGGCGCCGTCATCGCCGATGTTGTTGCGCGCTAGATCGAGCGAGGTGAGCCCGGTGAGCGATTCGGCGATCGCCCTGGCGCCGTCATCGCCGATGTTGTTGACCTCCAGATCGAGCGAGGTGAGCCCGGTGAGCGATGCGGCGATCGCCCGGGCGCCGTCATCGCCGATGTTGTTGCCCTCCAGATCGAGCGAGGTGAGCCCGGTGAGCGATGCGGCGATCGCCCGGGCGCCGTCATCGCCGATGTTGTTGCGCGCCAGATCGAGCGAGGTGAGCCCGGTGAGCGATGCGGCGATCGCCCTGGCACCATCAGCGCCGATGTTGTTGTTTGCCAGATTGAGCGAGGTGAGTCCGGTGAGCGATGCGGCGATCGCCCTGGCGCCGTCATCGCCGATGTTGTTGTATCTTAGATCGAGCGAGGTGCGCCGGATGCGCGCTCGCGCTCGATCGAGCAAGCTGTCGAGCTCACTCGGCGAAACACGTACGCTCTTGTCTACGTCCGCCAACGGCTGATCCTCGCGGAATTGCATAGCGAGTGGCTACCGATACCCGCCCGGGCATCCGGACAGGATCGTGCCGCTCCACCACCGGTGACGATACGCTCCTGCCATTCTCGCGGCGAGGGTCTGCGTCAAGGAAATCGTCTTCTCGTTCGATATGTGGATGGCCGGTTCGACGGACGGCATAATCGGGCTCGGGCAGCGATGCGGAACAGTGCCCGGCAAGGACACCGATCGTCGTCGGTTATCACCGTCGCCTACATTCGGCTGGGATCGCCGTCGCGCCAGAAGGTGCCGATGAAGCGGCCGGCTTCCACGCCCCTAGTCCTGCTGACCGGAACCGCGGTAGCGCCCACCAACACAACTCCGCGTTTGCACGCCCAAGCACCGCGCGCCTACGCTGCCGCACCGCACCCTGCGAACAGGAGAAGGCGCGGATGGACCGCAACTCCGTCAACTGGAAAGGCTACTGGGTCGCCGCCTCGACGCCCTTCACCGCCTCCGGCGCGCTCGACGAGGCAGCCTGGCACAGCGTGCTGCGCCTCTATCTCGCCCAAGGCGTGCACGGCATCCTCGTCAACGGCACCACCGGCGAGTGGTTCTCGCAGACCGAGGCCGAACGCCGCCGCGTCGCCGAAATCGCGGTCGAAGAACTGCGCGGCCGCATCCCCGTGGTGATCGGCTGCACCACCTTCACCCCCGCGGCGACCATCGCCCTCGCCCGCGACGCCCAGCAGATCGGCGCCGACGGCGTGCTGTCCACCGCGCCGCCCTACGCCGCGCCGACGCCACGCGAAATCGTCGCATTCTTCACTGTGATCTCGGATCAGGTCGATCTGCCGATCATGGTGTACAACTGGCCACGCGGCGTATCGGTGGAGATCTCCGCTCCGACCGCGTTGGAACTGGCACGGATCGAGCACGTCGTGGCGCTCAAGGACAGCACCGCGAACCAGGCGCAGGCACTGGCCACGCTGGAGGCAGTGCACGACCGCCTGCGCGTGTTCGGCAGCTTCATCAGCCGCGTCGGGCTTGGCGTGCTCCGCGGGCTCGGCGGCGACGGCAATATCGACGGCGGCGGGCTCGGCGCTACTTTCGCCGTAGCATTCTACGAAGCAGTGTGGCGTGGCGACTTCACCGCAGCGGCAGCGGAAGCCGATCGCTACGTCGCGCTGATGAGCCAGCTCATTCGCCCCGACTGGAATGGCACGCTCGCCTCCCCGCAGGCGCAGATCAAGGCGGCGATGAACCTGCTCGGCCAGCCCGGCGGTCACGTGCGCCCGCCGCTCCTTCCGCTCGACGATCCGTGCGAGCTCGACACGCTGCGAAGCATCCTCGCCTCGGCCGGTCTGTTCGCGCCGGACGCGCGTCGCGGTCGGGCTGCCTGATCAGGGAGGCGTCGCATTCCTCCGCCGCTTTCGCCGGAGCGCGCCGCGAAGCTGCTGCTGGGCGGGGCGGTATTCGTCGTGCTCGGCATCTGGCTGGCAGCGGTGTCGGCGATCGATCCGGCCGCGATCCGTCTCGGCTACCCACTGCCAGCCGCTGTCGTTTTTGCCGCTGCATCTCTGGTGATCGCGGCGGACGGGCTGTTCTGCGCCGGGCTGATTGCTCGCGCACACGCCGCGTGGAAGCAGCCCGTGCTCAACGCCATGCTGGCCCTGGCGGCCGGCACCGGATGTGTCCTCGTCTGGCATGCGGTGCCGGTGCAGGTCAGCGCCGATGCCCGCCTCATCGCCGGCTTCGTCCTGGTGCTGGGAGCCTTCCCGGTACTGGTGCTGGAACGGACATACGCCGGCCTGGCGGAGTGGGACCTTGCGTTCCTCCTGCGCGTCCCATTGTTCGTCCTGCTCGGGGTCGGCGTGGCCGAACTGCTGCAGGCAGCCGGCTTCGCGTGGCCGGGCTGGATCGAACAAGCACTCGGCGCGCTGGTCCTCCTCGTCTCGACCGAGCTGCTGCTGCGCAGCCTCACCGCCGCCTTCATGCCGCCCCGGCCGGCCGAGAGCCAGCAAGCGATCGCCCGTAGTGCACTGGCTCGGACGCTTCGCCCCGCGCGGCCTACCCTGCTCGACCTGAACGCGGCGCTGGAGCGGCAAGTCGGCATCGATCTGCAACGAAGCTGGGCGATCCGGTTTGCTGCCCGTGCGGCCGTTCCGGTCGCGTTCGGGATCGCCGTCCTCGCCTGGGGCGTGACCGGGCTGACAGCGCTGCGCATGGACCAGCGTGCGGTGTACGAGCGGCTCGGCGTTCCGGTCGCGGTGCTTGGGCCCGGGCTGCACCTCCATCTGCCTTGGCCGTTCGGGGTCCTCCGGCCAGTCGAATTCGGCGTGCTGCACGATGTCCCGGTGTCGTTCGAACCGGCCGCGGCAGCCGCGAAGGGGGCCGTCGTCGGCGCCGAGGATGCCCCGCGGGCCAGCGACGATCGTCTGTGGGACGGCACGCATCCGGCCGAGATGACGTATCTGATCGCCAGCCAGGAAGCCGGGCAGCAGGGATTCCAGGCCGTCGATCTCGATGTGCGACTGATCTGGCGCATTGGCCTCTCCGATGAGGAGGCGCTGGAGGCGGTGGCCAATGACGCCGATCCGGACCAGTTGGTCCGCTCCGTTTCCCCTCAGATTTTGCTGCGAAACCTGGCGAATTGCAGCTTGGAGGCCCTGTTGGCCGCGGATCGGCAAACCCTCGCGGCGACGCTGCGACAGGAGATGCAGCTGGAGCTGGACGACCTCCAAAGCGGGATCGACCTGGTCGCCGTCGTGATCGAGGCGATCCACCCCCCGCCTGCCGCCGCCAGCGCTTATCATGCCGTGCAGGCAGCAGGAATCCGGGCAGAGATCGCGGTCGCCGATGAAACAGGACAGGCTGCTGACAGCCGCAGCCTGGCGCGACAGACCGTCACTTATGAGCTGGATGCCGCGCGTGGCCAGGCAGCGGTGACGCTCGGGCAGGCTCGCGGCGACGCGGCGCTGTTCGCCGGAGAACGGCGAGCGTTCCGACAGGGCGGGCAGGCCTTCCTGCTGGAACGTTGGTTCAGCGACCTCATGCGCGCGCTCGGCGGGACCGAACTGCTGATCGTCGATCACCGGCTGGCGGGCGGACCCGCGCCGACCATCGACCTGCGCCCGCCGATGGCGCCCGGCCAGACCCTCCCGGGGCACGGCGCGCCCCATCATCCTCAAGCGGAGCCGAACTGATGTCGCTGCTGCACTTCCACGGCCATGGCAGCGCCGGGGAGCGCCCGTCCTTGCATCGTCGCCGGGGCGATGACGGGCGGGTGGCCGCCATGCGTCCGCCCTGGCACGGCGCGCGCTATTTGATCGCTGCGTTGATCGTGGTGGGCTTGGTGCTGTCGGCCTGCCTCGTGCTGATCGGACCCGGCGAGGCGGTCGTGATCACGCGGTTTGGCGATCCGGTGAAGGTGATCACTACACCAGGCCTGGCTTGGCGCCTGCCGGCACCCATCGAAGACACGATGACCGTCGATCTTCGGCTGCGCACCACGTCCAGTGGGCTGCAGGATGTCGGCACGCGCGACGGTTTGCGCGTGCTGATGCAGGCCTATGTCGCCTGGCAGGTGCCGCGCGATCCCGCCGGTGTGCAGCAGTTCGTGCGTGCGGTGCAGAACCAACCCGACAACGCAGCGGAGCAGTTGCGCAGCTTCGTAGCCTCGGCGCTGGAGGTGACCGCCAGCGGTTTCGCCCTGTCCGACCTCGTGAATACCGATCCGACAAAGATCCAGATCGACCGGTTCGAGCGGGCGCTGCGCCAGCACCTGCAGGACCAGGTGCTGAGCACTTATGGAATTGCCGTTCGGCAGGTGGGACTGGAACGGCTCACCCTGCCGGCCGAGACGCTGGATGCCACGGTGGCGCGGATGCGGGCCGACCGGCTGGCGGTCGCCACCGCCCGGATGGCCGAGGGCGAGCGGCAGGCGGCCGAGATCCGCTCGGACGCCGACCGCGACTCCCGGATCGCAGTTGCCGACGCCGAGGCCCAGGCTGCGGCGATCAAGGCCAAGGCGGAGGTCGAAGCAGCCAACATTTACGGCAAGGCCTATCAGAGCGACCCGGCCCTGTACACGACGCTGCGCTCGCTCGATACGCTGGATCAGGTGGTCAGCCCCAATACGAGGCTGATCCTGCGCACGGATGCGGCGCCGTTCCGCGTCTTGGTCGATGGTCCGGACGAGCCGGCGGGCGGGCTGCCGGCACCCGCCAAGGCGGCGCCATGAACGAGCTACGTCCTGGCCGGACGGATATGCCGGAAGGCGCCTGGGCGCAGTCGGTGCGGCTCGGCTTCCGGTTCCTGTTCGCCGCCATCGTGGTGATGGCGCTGGGCTGGTCGGTGTCCGGCATCAGGCGCATCCCGCCGGACAGTCGGGCAGTGGTGTTGCGGCTGGGCCAGGTGGTGCGGGAACAGGGGCCTGGTCTGCTGCTCGCCTGGCCGCGCCCGATCGAGCAGGTGGCGCTGCTGCCCTCGGCGGACAGCCAGTTCTCCATGCGCATCACGCGCCTGGATGCGGGTGCTGTGCTGACGGGCCGGCGCCTCGAGTTCCAGCTCAGCTCCGACCCGCGGCGCAATACCGGGTTCCTGCTGACCGGCGATGGAGGGGTGGCGCATTTGCAGGCCACCGTGCTGTACCGGATCTCGGATCCGGCGGCCTATTTGATCGAGCGCGACCACGTGCCGGCCGCGCTGGACCGGCTGATCGTGGCGAGCGCGGTCGAGGTGGCCGCGTCGCGCAGCATCGATGCGATCCTGGTGGCATCCACCGCGGAGGGCGCCGGCGCCTTGCCGAGCCCGGAGCAGCTTCGGCTCGATCTGGTGGCGGCGGTGAACCGGCGGCTCGCAGCATTGGCGGCTGAGGGCGCCGGGCTCGGCGTCACTGTAACCCGAGTTGATCTGGCGGCAAGCCTGCCGGAGGCAGCGCGGTATGCCTTCGATCACATCCTGGCCGTGACCCAGCTCGCCGAGCAGACCGTCGCGCAGGCACGCAACTACGCGGAGAAAACGAAGCAGTCGGCGGTGCAGGAGCGGCAGCGCATCCTGACAGCCGCCACGGCCGCGGCTGATGAACAGCGAGCCCAGGCCATGACGGTGACCGCGCCGATCATGGCGCTGGTGCCGCAGGCGGCGACGCCGGCCGGAAAGGCGGTGATCTCGCGGATTTACTACGACCGCATCGGCGCCTTGCTGCGCCGGGCACAGCAGGTGACGAGCTTCGATCCGTCGAGTGGAGCGGAACTCGTGCTGCCGGGGGCGAACCCGTGACGGCGATCGCCGCGACCGTCGAGGCTGGCGGGCTGCTGACCGGGATCGAGCGGCGCCAGATCGGGACGCGCCTGACGCTGGGGCTGGTTGCCGGCGGGCTTCTGCTGCTGTCCGTGGCGATGCGCGCGATCGCTCCGGAGCAGGGCGAGGTGGCGGAGCTGGTCGCCGGTGTGGCCGCGGCGGCGATTGCAGTGCCGGCGCTGGACGCGGCTTGGCGCAGCCTTCGCCATCCGACCCTGCACGGGCCCACCGATCAACTGATCGCGCTGGCGATGCTGGCGGCCTGGGCGGCCGGCGATCTGATCACCGCGGCGCTGCTGCCGCTGGTGATGACGATCGGGCACGTGATCGAGGAGCGTTCTTTGCTGGGCTCGCAGGAGGCGATCGAAGCCATAGCGCGGCTGACCCGAGCCGAGGTGCGCAAGCGGCTGCCGGACGGCTCGACGGTTCTGGTCCCGGCGCATGAGCTGATGGTCGGGGATCTGATCGAGCTTCGGGCGGGCGAGCGGATCCCGGTCGATGGCCTGGTCCGGGCAGGGCGGTCCAGTCTGGATACGGCGCCGATCACCGGCGAATTGGTGCCGGTGGAGGTCGAGCCTGGTGCGTTGGCATTCGGCGGCTCGATCAATCTCGATGGACATCTGCTGGTCGAGATCACCCGGGTCGGCGAGGAGACCACGCTGGGCCGCGTGCTGGCGCTGATGCAGGGGGCGGAACAAGCGAAGCCGCCGGCAACGCGGCTGCTGGAGCGCTATGCCGGGCGTTACATGATCCTGGTGCTGCTGATCGCCTCCGGCGTGTGGTTCGCGACCGGCAGCGTGGCGGCGATGCTGGCCGTGCTGGTGGCGTCGTGTCCCTGCGCGCTGGTGCTGGCGGCACCGGCGACCTCGGTCGCGGCGATCGCGGTCGCCAGCCGGCACGGCATCCTGGTGAAGGGGACGGCGTTCCTCGAGGACCTGGCGAGGGTGGACTCGCTGGTGCTGGACAAGACCGGCACCGTCACGTTCGGCCGGTTGCATCTGGCGGAGGCCCGGCCCGAGCCGGGGGTGGAGACTGGGGAGTTGCTGCGCGTGGCCGGGACGCTGGGGGCTGCGAGCAATCACCCGGTGGCGCACGCGTTCGCTGACTCGGTGCCGGCAGAGGAGCGGCTGGCAATTTCGGAGATAACGGAACTGCCAGGGCTGGGGATGACCGCGGTTGGCGAGCGTGGGCTGCTGGCCCTGGGGGCACCGCGTCTGTTCGGTGAGCTGGGCATCACCGTGCCGGCGGCGCCGGCGCATGACGGACCAATCGCCGGGGTGGCGCGGGACGGGGTGTTTCTGGGGTGGGCGCTGCTGGCGGACGAGCCGCGGCCGGATGCGCGGGCGGCTCTGGCGGAGCTGCGGGAGCTTGGGTTGCGCCGGCAGGTGCTGCTGACCGGCGATCGCGAGGCAGTGGCGCGGAAGGTGGCGGCTTATCTGGAGATCCCGGAGGTGCGCGCGCAGGCGCTGCCGGAGGAGAAGCTGGACTGCGTGCTGGAGGAGGTGCGTCAGGGTTATCGGCCGCTTGTGGTCGGTGACGGCATCAACGACGCGCTGGCGTTGAAGGCGGGTGCGGTGGGCATCGCGATCGGCGCGAGCGGGGCGGATATCGCGGCGGCCTCGGCCGATCTCGTGCTGATGACGAGCGATCTCGGGCGGTTGGGCAGCAGCATCCGGCTGAGCCGGCGTTGCCGGCGGACGATCCACACGAATGTGGCGCTCGGGCTGGGCTGGACGGTGATGCTGATCGGCGCGGCCGCCAGCGGTGTGCTGGGTGCGAGCGGGGCAGTGATTGTTGCGGTCCTGCATAATTTGGGCACGATCGCGGTGATGGCGAATGCGGGGCGGTTGTTGCGGTTCCAGGAGGGGCGGTCTGTCGGTGGGGGCTAACGGGGAACCTGATCGTATCGCAGACGCATCACTTCTCTGACGCAGCGAATTGGAACGGCGGGGCTGGCCATGGGCTGGCCCCGAAACAGTGGTTAGTGGTCAGTCGTCAGTTGTCAGAGGGGACGTAACTCGGCTGGGGCCCGTTCAGGGTGGGCCGGTGCAGGCGGGAGCTGGAGGTTGCGGGGGCCGTGCGGGCCATGGGGGGAACGCGATGGTTGGCCCGGCGATGGGAATGGACCCGAAGCTGGGGCTGCCGGCCCCCTCCCCCCATCCCCCTCCCGCAAGGGCTACCGTTGTCCCACAACCCCGAATCGACTTTCCTGAGTGCTGAGCAGCGGATTTGAGGCGGGTCGAGTCTGCATCAGCGATCTTTCGAGGCTCCCGCCGAACGGGCGGCGGCAGCCGGCTGGCGCCGCCCCTCCGGCAGGCCCCTTTGCAGCCCCCTGCGAATCAAATTCGCTCCCGACCAACAACCCACCGGAGCCGATTCGCATGAACGACCAGCCGCAGCTTGGTCACTTTGGCAATCGCCGCCTGGCCGCGGTCGGCGACAGCCTGCTGGGGGCGATGCAGAAGCAGCGCACCATGTGCCTCTCGGCATTGGCCGACAGCCGCGGCCAAGCCCGCCAGTTTCAGCGTTTCCTCGACAACGAGGCGGTCAGCATGCACGAGATGCTGGTGCATGCCGCCCGGCAGACCGCCCGGCGCGCCGTCGGGCGGCACGTCCTGGCGATCACCGATACCACGGAGCTGAATTACGCTCCCCACAGCGGCGCCAAGCGCGGCTTTGGCACGGTCGGCAACGGGACCGACATCGGCGTGCTGCTGCACCCGGTGATTGCGGTGGATGCCGAGCAGGGCGGGCTGATCGGGCTGGTCGGTGCCACGGTGATCAACCGCACCGACGGCCCGGTGACGGACCATAAGACACGCCCGGCCGACGAGAAGGAGTCTCGCCGCTGGCTGGCGGCCGCCGAGACCGCCGGCGAGGTGCTGGCGGAGGCGGCGATGATCACTGTGGTCGAGGACCGCGAGGGCGACATCTATGACCAGTTCGCGCGTCGGCCGGACAACGTGCATCTGTTGGTGCGGGCCGCGCAGAACCGCTCGCTCGAGGGCGATGAGAAACTGTTCGCGCGATGCGCCGCCTGGTCAGCAGTAACACAGCACACCATCCAGGTGCCGGCCCGGCATGGCAAGCCGGCGCGGGCCGAGCGGACCGCCGTCGTGGCGGTGCGCTCCGGCGAGGTCACGATCAAGCGGCCACTGCGCGCCGAGCCAGGCCTGGCGCCGACCTTGACCCTGCGGGTGGTGGATGTGCGCGAGATCGCCCCACCGTCGGCGCAGCAACCCTTACACTGGTGTCTGCTGACCACGCATGCGGTGGGCGGTGCGGCGGAGGCGCTGCAGATTGTCGCCTGGTACCGGCTGCGTTGGATCATCGAACAGCTGTTCCGTACGATGAAGACGGACGGTGTCGATGTGGAGACCTCGCAGATCACGACGCCGCTCAGCCTGGCGAAGCTGGTGACGGTGGCGCTGATTGCCGCCGTGCGGGTCATGCAACTGGTGATCGGTCGCGACGGCAGTACCGGGGCAGTCCATAGAGGACGTTGCCGACCCCGCCGAACTGCCGGCGCTACGGGCGATCAGCGCCTCCCTCGAAGGGCCGACCGACAAGTTGAAGAACCCGTTCGATACCTGCCTTGCTGGCTTATTACGCCTGGATCGCCGCACGCCTCGGAGGCTGGTCCGGCTACACCTCCAAGGGATATCGGCCGCCCGGTCCCAAGACCATGGCCCGCGGTCTCAAGCGCCTCGATGCCATGGTGCAGGGCTGGATGCTGGCTAATCGTTCCGCACTTGTGGGACTCCGGTAGCCCGCAAGGGGAGGGGGAGTCGTGGGGCTGCCACTGGGGCTGTCTTCAGTGGGAACGGCAAAGCGCCGCTTGTCCTTGGGGAACAGGAGACGGACGAGACTGCCGCCGTGGCCGATGAGAACGAGGCACAGTTCGTCCCACGCCGCACGATCCATCTGCCCCGGCACGATGCCGAGATCGAGGCAGATGTCGACAAAGCAGAGACGCCTAGGGCAAGGCCGAGACGCCAGAGGGATTACCAACAAGATCAACAGATTAACGTGTCCTGTTATTTCCTGGGATTTCTGATATAGTCCAGGCATTACGTGCTTTTATGGAACCCCTACGGAACCCGAGTTCAATGCCCGAGACCGCCATCCGACTTCGCCTCGATCTCACCGACCCCTTCCTGCGCGGTCTGAGGCCGCCGCCCAGGGGCAGCCGCATCACCATCCAAGACGACCGCCAGCCCAAGCTGTTTCTCCGCGTCACCAGCACCGGCAAGTGCACTTGGTCTGTGCTGGGCTACCTGCCGAACGGCCAGCGGGTGCGCCCGTCACTCGGCACATGGCCCGCCGTCTCCATCGCCGCCGCCCGCCGCAGCGCCGAGGGCACCATCGGCGACCTCTCGCGCGGGATCAGCCCGACTAAGGTGAAGCAGGACGCCCGGCGCCAGCATGAAGCTAGGAAAAGCGAGCCGACGGTCGCGGAGCGGCTGGGGCAATGGCTGGCGGTGAAGGCGCGGGAGTGGAAGCCCGGCACCCTCGACGAGCATCAATGGTTGTGCCGCCGCTATATCGAACCGAAGCTGGGCAAGCGGTTGCTGATCGAGACGACCCGGCGCGACTGGACCGATCTGCTGGTGAACGTGCGCGCCCGCACGCCAGGCGCCGCCTCGTGCCTCTACGGCGTGGTAAGCTCGTTCTCCAATTTCTGCGACGCGCACTGCTGGATCACGGCGCCCCTGCTGCCACGGCGCGGCAAGGCGGTGATCGCCCCCGACCTGCCGCCCCGTGAGCGGGTGCTGACCGATGCCGAACTGGTCGCGGTCTGGCGCGCGAGCGAACAGGCCAGCCCCCGCGCGCGAGCCTACATCCGATTGTCGATCCTGACCGGCGCGAGGCAGCTGGAGGTCGCCGACATCGCGATGGGCGAAATCGACCGCGACGCCGGGCGCTGGACGCTGCCGGGAGCCAGGACCAAGAACGGCCAAGCCTACACCGTGCCGCTCGGGCCGCTGGCGCTCGAGGCGCTCGCAGCGGTCTGGCCTCCCGCCGGTGTCCCCGGGCCATACCGTCTCCTCGGTCAGGTCAAGGGCGGCGGCTTCCGCAACTTCTCGAAGCGGCGGATCGATGCGGCCTCGGGCGTGACCGGCTGGCGCTGGCATGACCTGCGCCGCACCTGTCGCACCGGACTGTCCCGGCTGGGCGTGCGCCCCAACGTCAGCGAACTTTGCCTCAACCACGTGACCGCACGGGGCGATCTGGTGCGCGTATACGATCAGCATGACTACGCGGACGAGATCATCGCCGCGCTAACCATGTGGCAGGATCACGTCGCCAAGCTGCTGCGTCACGATGAGGCCAACCGTAAGGGAATACATCTCGTCGCGGGCTGACGGCCCTGCCGATGGACTGCGCCGGATTTATCAGGCTAGCCCCATAAACTCGGGCGACCGCAGCGGAGAACCCGGTTGCGCCGGCGGTTCAAGACATCGTGAATAGTCTGTCGCAACATCTCTCCCGTGTCCGCCTGATATCATTTGATATCGGCTTAACTGTAACCCTAACAGTAATCTAAATGTTCCGGCGTCACTGTCTCGGTCGTATGCTTTACAAACGCGTCCCGATCTTGCAGGGACACCACTATGAAACCTCGGAAGCACCAGGCGGCCAGCACCGCCGTCGAGCAAGCGGCCGCTGCCGCCGAGCGAGCCAACACCTCTCACGACCGCGATGACAGCGATGATGCCGTCACCATCAACGGCGTCGCCGCCATGTTCGAGGTCTCGTTGGTCTCCGTTTGGCGTATGGTGAAGGAAGGCCGTCTGCCGCGACCGTTCTATCCACGACCGCGCTGTCCGCGGTGGTCAAAGTGCGAATTGCGAGATGCGCGGGAACGGTTACGAATGAGCCCAAACGAAGCGAAGGCCGCACATCGCGCCGAGAAGCTACGTGTGCAACAACAGCAGCAAGCGTAGGCACCCTGGTCAGCCGTCATAAGTCGGTGGACACGCTGCGCGGCTATGTGCGGCGGGTCGATCTCTTCAAGGAGCACGCGGGGGCAGCGTTTCTATGTGCTGGCAAATGGCCTCGGTCCGGCGAAAATCGCAACGCCGCAGACCGAGCACGTCCAGATAGACCGGTCAGATCATCCAGAGCCTGGGTCCACACATGACTGGAGTTGGACAGTTCGCTGCGATGCAGCGAGAGGTGAAACGAGTCATTTCAATAGCTTGATCGAGTGCGGGCTGAAATTTGCGCTGATCTGCGGTGCCATGTTTGCGCCAAGGATTCCGAAAATCTCTTTGCATAAGGAGGAGAATCGATGTAGTCGAGCGGTGTCTCAACTGGGCACCGCATGTTCTTTCGCATCAAACCCTCGGGCGACCGCAGCTATCTGCAGATCGTGGAGAACACCCGCGATGGCCGGCGCACCACCCAACGCGTGTTGGCCACACTCGGGCGCATCGAAGACCTCGAAGCCGACGGCAAGCTCGACACCCTGCTGCGCTCCGGCGCACGTTTCTCCGAGACCGCCATGCTGATCTCCAGCGGCGAGGCCGCAACCCTTGAGAGCAGTGCCAGCATGCGTATCGGTGCAGCACTGCTGTTTGGCCGGCTCTGGGAACAGAGCGGCTGCCGCCGGGTTATTGAACAGCTGGCGCAGCGGCGCGGGTTCGGCTTTTCCCTCGAACGCGCGGTGTTTGTCAGTGTGCTGCATCGGCTGATGGTATCCGGCTCCGACCGAGCCTGCGAGAAGTGGCTGGATGCCTATCTGATCGATGGCGCGGATGGCCTCGAACTGCACCAGCTCTACCGCGCCATGGCCTGGCTGGGCGAAGAGCTGGCCGATCAGACCAGCGCAACCCGCGCCCCGCGTCGTACCAAGGACGTGATCGAAGAGAAGCTGTTCGCCCGCCGGCGCAGCCTGTTCAGCGATCTCTCCGTGGTGCTGTTCGATACCACCTCGCTGATGTTCTACGGCGCCGGCGGCGAGACCTTGGGCCAGCGCGGCAAGTCGAAGGACCACCGCCCCGATCTGCGCCAGGTGATCGTCGGCGTGGTGCTCGATGAGGCGGGCCGGCCGATCTGCTCGGAGACATGGCCGGGGAACGCCACCGATGTGAAGGCGCTGCTGCCGGTGGTGAGCCGTCTGCGGGAACGCTTCGGCATTGCCCGGATGTGTGTGGTCGCCGACCGCGGCATGATCAGCGCTGAGACCATGACCGAGCTGGAGGCGCTCGGCCTTGAGTACATCCTCGGTGCGCGCGAGCGCAGCGACAGCGAAGTGCGCGAGGTGGTGCTGGCGGACGATCGGCCGATGGTACCGCTGGTCGTGAAGCGCGCGCGCGGCAGCGAGACCGCTCTCGAGGTCAAGGAGGTCGTGGTCGGCGATTGGGGACCCGGCTGCAAGCCGCGCCGCTATGTGGTCTGCTTCAACCCCGAAGAAGCCAAACGCGACGCCGCAGCGCGTGAGGCCATTCTCGACAGTCTGCGCGGCAAACTCCAAGAGGGCGACAAGCAACTGGTCGGCAATGCCGGTTATCGCCGGTTCCTGGCAACCCCGCGCGAGGGACACTTCGCAATCGATCCCGCCCGCGTCGCCGAGGATGCCCGCTTCGACGGGCTCTATGTGCTGCGCACCAACAGCAGGCTGCCATTCCTCTCGGTTGCCCTGGCGTACCGGCAGTTGTGGAGAGTGGAGGCGATCTTCAGAACGGCAAAATCCATTCTCGAGACCCGGCCGATCTATCATCAATCAGATGCTGCCATCGCCGGACACCTGTTCTGCTCGTTTCTCGCCTTGTTGCTGCGCAAGGACCTCGATGAACGGCTGGCGGCGGCTGGCGTCACCGCCGAATGGGCGGACATCGTTCGCGACCTCGATCGCGTCGAGCAGATCACCATCGAGCAGAGCACCAAGCGCTATGTGCTCAGACCCCAGGCGCCCGGCTGTGCCGGCAGTCTGTTTCAGGCTCTCGGTGTCGCCTTGCCGCCATTGTTCCGTCAGTTGCCAACCAAGACGCCGCCACCCAACGCGGCGTCAATGCCACCCCCGAAGCGCCGCGGCCGGCCGCGGCGTGGTGCCACGTCGCCTTGAATTTTCCCGATTCTCCTTGCTGTTCAGTGACTTCGAGATTCCTGCTGTCCAACTTCAGTATGACAAGGGCGCCCCGATTAGGAGAACGGACGAATGCGCGAGGATAAAGACGATCTTCACACTGCGTTTCGAGAAGGGCTGGAGGCCGGGCGGATTACAAGCTACGTCGACGCAATCGCTCGCGCATGTATCATAGCCTTCGCAGCGGCCGTTGCTTGGATAGTGCCGACCGCATGGTACTGGAAGGCCGTGGTATTCCTTGCGATCATGTTCGTCGCCGGGATTGTAGTTCCTGCAATCAAGCAAAGGCGGGAGGACCACATGAACAGGTGGGCTGTGTTCCTGTCTGGGGTTGTCCTTGCTGCACTGTCTCTTGCGGGATTCTGGTGTTATTTCAAGTCGGGCTGGGTGCTATGGCTTCGCATCCCAGCGCTGATCCTGGCCGTCATCTGGGGACTGACGATGCTGCGCGCTTTCTGGCAGGTAGCCACCAATCCACATTTGCTGTAGGCCCGATCGACTCCGCGACGGGCGCCGCAGCGCCTATCTTCCGGGGGTGTTCTTCAAGCGACCCGATATCATCGCCCTGCCGCCCAAGCGGAGCCGGCGGCGCAAGGCGAAGGCTGCGCCGATCCTGACCAGCAGGGTGGCACTAATGCCCCCCCATTGATTGGCTCTTTCGGTCCGATGATCCTACCAATTCGAGACGAGACCTGCGGCAATCTGTAAGAGAAGGCCGACGCTGGTGGCGGCTGCCGCATGCCGGCTGAGCTTGGCCTGACGCTCGATTTGGCTGATGAGGGCAAGCACACCGTAATGATCCGGCGCGGCCCAATCGATCTTCGTGCGAGCAGCGAAAAACCAGAGAATCGCCGCCACGAACAGGAAGATACACCCGAGCGCGTCGAAGCACACTTTCATTTCACGATTTCTCTGTCGCGTGAGCTCGCGCCAAGACTCGGCCAGGTTCGGCATGTTCCGCGGAATTGTTCGGACGAGGAGGCACGTGCGTCATATCAAGAAGCCACCTTCAGTTTGCGCCATACGGCCCAGGCGACCAATGCTGGCAGGACATAGAGCGACGCTATCAGGATCAGCGCACCAGCGCGGATGGCGATCTTAGCAAGCCGACCGAGCCACCGCTGCTTTGTGCCTGACAACTCGTCTTCGGCCGGTGTCGGGCGATCTGCTCGCATTTGGGCCTAACTGACTCGAGCCCCGGAATATGCGCGCGCCTGGCGGTGATCGGCGCGGTGATCCAGCGGATGATCCTGGCGGCGGCGTGATCCTCGGCGACGGCGCGGGGCGTGTGCGGGCGACTGTTGCGCCCGCTGGTGCGTCGCCTCGGCGGCGAGCTTGGTGGAGCAACCACGCGGCCGTCCTCCCCTACTCGGCGGCCGTGCTGCCGGTGACCGGCAGGTCCGCGCGATGGTGTTACGAGTTTCGCTTGCTCCGGCGGCTGAACCCGAGACCGATAAGGCCCGTCACAACCAGCGCGATCGATATCGGCTCGGGTATGGGTGTGGTCGTCGAGAATGTATTCTCGATAACCGAGGAAAGCGCCAAGCTGCCTGACGTGAGGGCAACGTTCTCCAGATCCTTGGCCACCGAAAGGCTGCTGACACCTGGGAAGGTTACAGTATCGGTCGCACTTCCCGGGCTCGACGCCGTCAGCGTCTTGCCGTTGGAGAGCGTCTCACTCAGGCTAACTGTACCACCGCCGGTACCACTTCCCGTCAGCAATAGGCTGGCGTCCACGATCGGCACCGTGGAAGCAACCGTATAGAGCCAAGCAATGTCCGCGGTCGAAGGCGGGGGAGCCGATGCAGCAGCGGAAAAGCTTAACGCTAAGCCGCTCGCGAGGGGCGTGACTGTAATCGGTCCAACTACTCCGTCTCCGGTCGGTACTCGGGCTGATGCTGATGCTGCTGAAAGTCAATGTGCCGACCGTGCACGAGAATCCGGGCGCCGTATAGACCGAGGACGACGCCATTGCACATGGCCCCGCTTGGGCGCTTCCTCCCCCGGCGACTGCCGCGAACGCCAAGCCACCTACGAACAGCGATTTGAGCATGGAACCCTCCCTGTGGACGCGTCTTTTTCTTGTAACGGATCGGTCACGCAAAGTCCAAAGTTTTATTTTCGCGATAACGGTTCAAGACTTTGTGTCAACCCCCGGCTGCACATGATTTCGTAATGTATATTAGCTGTTTACTTCTCTGGGCCGGTTTCATCCTGTTTATGCCCCAGCACCCGCCTTAAGGTTGCATTGAGTGGACCAGCGGGCTGGTCACGCGAGTCCAAAGTTTATTTTCACACCCAAATAGTTCCAGTGAAGGGCTTTGTTCAGCCCCCGGCTGCACGCGATTTTTCGTAGTGTTTACTTCCCTGGTCAGCGCCCACCTTAAGGTTGCATTGAGGGGATCGAACGCATCTGCAAATCCCGCCGGTCCCACCCGGCGGATGTAGCCGCGCAACGTGTCGAGGCTCTTGTGGCGCGAGACCTCGGAGAGCTTCCAGATCGAGGCACCGCTTTCCGCAGCGGACGTGAGAAAGCCGCTGCGGAGCGAGTGCCCGCTGTAGCTTGCGGCATCCAAGCCGACGCGCCTTGCATACGCCTTGACGATCCGAGATGCGGAGCCGTCGGCGAGCGCCAGGTCGGACACCCGGTTGCCTCGTGCCACGCTGCGGAACACCGGCCCGGCGCTGATCTCGGCAGCGGCCAACCAGGTCTGGACGGCTTCGACCGGGCGCAGCCGGTAGCCTCGTGGAATTGCAACCTCCTGCCCCTGCCCTTCCTGGTCCCCCTTCGAGCGCGGATCAGGACCCAGGTCGGCGACTTCGAGCGCCACCAGCTCGCTGCGCCGGAACGCGCCAGCGAAGCCCAGCACCAACAGCGCGCGGTCCCGCTTGCCCGCCAGCGGGTCGGGGCAGAGCTCGAGCATGCGGGCGAGCAGATCGGCAGTGGCCGGCGTCTTGCCCTGCTTGGCGGCACCGATGGTGCGGCGGATGCCGCGCAGTACGGCCTTGACGCCCTCGGCGGTGGTGGGCGTCTCGTAGCCCGCCAGCTTGTGCCGGTGGCCGATGGCGGCGGCCCGGCGGCCAATGGTCGAGGCCTTCCGGCCGTCTTGGGCGAGCGCCGAGAGATAGGCCGCAACAACGCCCTGGTGGGCGGGCAGCGGGCAGGCACCACGGGCGGCAGGGGGGACTATTGCGCATGTTCTGAGCGAGGGTGCGCGCAGTCTTGAGAATGCGCTGGCGGCATCGCGGATGCAGAAAGCCATGACCGTGCTGGGGCGGAGGGGTCCCGCCCAATCCGCTGACGCTGCCGAACCAGCCGCCTTAGTGGCTGGCGAGGAGATATTGGAACAGCACGCAGATACCGGCGACGACAAACGCCATCCAGGTAACGGTAAAGATGGCTCCCCAGTTCCAAGGTTTCCTTTCTGGCACGGGGGCCGGCGATGGCTGAGCGGCTACTCCTGTGGGACAGGATGGTCCAACTGCGAGTGCTGGCGCGGGCAGTGCTGGCACTGGCGGCGCGACGGGCGGCTGCCTGTCCCGTGCCATGGCCGCCTGGGCCTGCCGTTCTTCGGCTTCGATGAGCTGCCTGAGCTGCCAGCGCCAGTAGTAAATGGGGATACCAGCGACGAACCAGGCGGCGACGATGCCGGTCAGGCCGAGCGCAAGCTGGGGGACAGGACTGCCAGCCACGGCGCCGTTACCGAGTGCGGCGCCGCCGACCCCGAAGGCCACGCCCAGCAGCAGAAACATCAGCGCGCGGGCAAACCAGTGGCCGATGAGCCAAAAATACAGCAGCGCTACGGCAACGCCGAGACCGATCAAAATATGCATCTCGGATTGTCCTGTTGGATCGGACGCCAGCGTTTGGGCCGGCGCACCGTTCCGTTCAGTTAGTTGCAGGTGGTCGTAGTGCCGTATTGCGGCTGGCCATAGATATTGGGCGTGCTTTCGCACTGCTGTCCGTTCGGGCCGCTGGACGTGGTGCCAAACTCCGGGTGGCCGTAGATGTTGGGTGTGGTCTGCCAAGATCCACCCGGACCAGTGGTCGTAGTGCCGTATTGCGGCTGACCGTAAATATTGGGAGTAGTATAGTATTGCGCCATAGCGGGAGCCGCGGCAGAGAGCAGCAATGTGGCCGCGGTGATTACTTTGAGCATACTTCCGTCCTTGATGTTGTGCCATGGTGTGCCGGCGCGAGGCAGGGCAGACCGCCGCGCCGTATGGTCCGTGCCTAGGAGAGCTCGGCGACCACGCAACGGCTTTTATGCCCGGAAAATCTCCGCCGCGGTTAGTCACCGCTGTGCATAATCGGCATCGACGGCGTGCATTATGTTCGAAAAGTCCCCTCGCCTTTTGAGGGCGAGGGGCGAGTGAAATTCGGGGAGGAAACGTGCGCGGCTAACTACAGGAGTGTGCGGTTGTCGGGAATGTCACATTCCTGCATTATGAGTATCGGTGCGGTGCATGCTCGACAATCTCTATTCCTCGGCGCCGACAGACCCGAAACCTGCCGGTCAGCACTGCGCACCCGGCGACGTGCTATCCAAGAACTCTCTTATGTCCCGACCGGCAGCGGTCTCACCAGGAGGCGCAGGTGTATGCCTGGCAACCATCTTGCAGTCGGTTTTGATGCCTAGCTCTGCACACCTTGCATTGAAGGCAGTGAGATGCGCCTGCAATTCAGAAATCCCCGACACATGCTCCCAGCCGGTATTATGCTGCTGACAAGCGGCAACCTGTCGAGTAATTGTTCGCGCCCTACTCTCGGTGGCACCCGGCCACTTAGCCACGCAATACCAAGTGGCCCCCGACTCCGCTTGGCCTGGAGCCAGTATCGCTGGGTCATAGAGGGGTTCACCGCCACTATCGGTCGAGGAGACTATGTGCTTTGCGCGGCAACCATCCAGCAGGTTGCCATCATATAGCCAGTTCATAACGTAAGCATATAAGAAGCTGTTTCCGTGGTAAGCGCAGCCGTATGGCGCTTGGTAGGCGGAAGCATCAGGGTAGTCGCTTTGAAGGAATTGGGCGATCCTGGCTTTGCAGTCGGCGTGGCTCTGAAATTCAATCGGGGGCGGCATGTTCCACATCAGCCAATCCTGTCCGGTCTGGCCTCCCGAGTGTGTTGCAAACGGCAGCCACGGGAATTCCTTCCCGTTCTTGCCGTAGGAGGGCAACCCGATCAGGACGGCAGCGACAACAACGATCGCTGCCATTGCGAGCGCCAGATATCGCTTGGTCATTGTGTCTCTCAGTGTGTGTGCAATGCTGAAATCGGGCAGCTTGTTTTAAGCCACCGAACCGCTCGCCCGTTAATCATCATGGTGCAGCATCACTATGCACCGTATGCATTTGGCTGGTTACAGGAAGGCCGCCCCGGAGCGGCCTGTGCGGCTGGCCCCCGACGGAAGCGCCGGATAATTATCCTCCCTATCCTTCCTGGCAACTCAGTTAGAGCCCGAGCAGCCGCACGATTGCCTGCAAGCACGGCCTGAGCGAACGTCACGCATGGCGCGTGATGTGATCCTGCTGGGCGACGTCGCCGAGCGTGGTGCGGCGATCGGCATCGACGGCGTGCATTAGTTGCCGAGGGGCCTGTCCTTCATCCGTCCGCCGCCGCGGTTGCGCCAGAGGCCGTCCCGCTGGCTCGCCATGACGAGTGCCTGCCGTGCGGCGGCGCAGATTGCTCGGCTGGTGGGGGTGGGCTTGCTGTCATGGTGAGCGATGATGGCGAACAGCTGCTCGCGGGTCAGTTTGCTCATGCCGTAACGGCGGTATGCGTCGAGCAGCAGCTGGTCGTATATGGCGTCGTCCATGGCTCAGCCCCGCGCGCCGATGGTGTCGGCGGCCTTTAGCTGCAGTTGGTATGACCCCTGGGGGCCGACGCGGAGCCCTCAGTCGATGGCTGGTCGCCCATAGGCGACGTTGAGACCCTCCTGGGTGCGGGTCAGGTGTACCTCGGTCGCCGGCTTGCCGACCGGGCCGGGGACCGAAATCATCAGGTCCTGACCGAGCTTCAGGCCGACGGTGAAGCGGATCGGCGTGCTCTGCGGGCCTTCGGCGAGGGTGGCGACAACCCGGAACGTCCCGCCGGCATCGTCGTAATAGACCGAGCCCTCGGCCGGTCCGAGGCCGATACTCTGACCCTGCCGAGCGTGCAACGTCTGCGCATTGGCGGACGCGGATGCGAGTGCGCCGAATGCGATCAGCATGGCAGGTAATCTCGTCCGCAACATGGGCGGCCCCTCTCTGTTAATGTCGGGGCAGCTTGGCCCAGGCGGCTTATGCACGAAAGTTCGTCGCAGTGGTTAATCACCGCTGTGCATCTTCAGTATCGATGCGGTGCATGAGCCCCGAGGAACGGATGACCGAAGCTGCCTGAAGTCGCCGCGCTGGACACCAGCAGCGTGAAATTGACGTCGCGAACACGGTCACTTCGCTGCCGGTGTCAGCGCCAACCCGGCAGGCAAGCCGCGTGGCCGAGGTTGCCTGAGAGCGAGCCTGACGATTCTAAGTCACCGCGCTGCAGCCGGCGCGCACTTCACCATCGCATCGGGCAACCCTCGGCGCAGGCACCGATCTCGCCCACGACACCCCAACAACTCGGATTGTACACCTTGATCGAAGTCGGATGAGGGCAAGCTGCCAGATGCGAGGTGTCAGGTAGGGGTTGTAAGCCCAACCCCTCGAAATTTTTGAGGCCGGCTGGGTTCAATGGGCTGGGGGGAGACCCGTCGGGCGGAGCCCCCGCGGCAATCGAGGAACGACAAACAAAACTCAACAGCCCCCGCCATTGGTCGATGCCCAGGCACGAAAGCTGACAGAACCATGCCGGTCAGCCCTTTGTCTTGGTGATGGCGTCGATGACCTCACGCCAGCCGTCCATCCAGCCCGGCATCGCCTTCGCCTCCTCATGGGCCGGCGCGACCAGCGGGTGGTCAGGAGCAAGCTTCCAGCGCACCCGATATTCGTCCTCGGTTAGGCCGTGGTCGAAGTGCAGATGGCGCTTCAGGATCGTCATCTGTCGCCCGCACTCGATGCACACGACGGCCTGCCCGTCTGGCGACACGCTGTGGTTAATTGGCACCGCTGGCTGGTGGGGTGGGGTGCTCATGCGCGGCTCCTGCTGTGGGGGGTGCCCATCCTAGGGGTAGATAGATGGATTCGGGTGAAAACTGGTCACACGCAAGGAGAGCATCAGGGGCTTACAACCCCTACCCGAGGCGAAAATCCAATGACAGCCGCAAATTTTTCCGGGGAAAAGCGCACAGGGGGGGCGGTTCGCGATCGCGCCACGGTCCCGGTGGGTCCTCCCGGCCGGGTCCTGCTCGCCGCGGGAGCCTCCGGGGTGGTATCGGGCGCCCGAGGTTCTGTGGCACCGGCCAGGGGCGTCGCCCACAGGAAGGCCCAGTGCCGGCCCACCTCGCCAGCCAGGCGCCGGGGCGCCAAGCGTGAGGCGGAGCACATCGCGCAGCGTCAACGCGCAGGAAGGATCGAAGCGCGCGCGGTCGGCTAAATCGGGTGCGGCTGCACCTTTTTCGAACGTGCCATTCTCCGTGCCACGAGGATTGCCAACACACCAGAACGTCAAAAGAAGCGATGCTGGAGGCTCGGGAACGACCCTCGGATCACCACCGTTGCCACCCTGTCCACCCTGTCCTTCACAACGCTCTTGATTGTTCGTGTTTTGACACGGGACACCGTTAACGGTGGTGATCGTTACATGTCCTGTGCCGCCTTCGCCCGGCTGCAGGAGAGGGCTGTTGGCTGATCTGGAACAGATGTCTCCATTGGTTACAGCGCAATTAATGCCTCCCGCGGATCCATTGTACGTCGTTTGCCATGTCCAGAAGAAAGGCTCGTCAGCGGAAACTGTGGGTGCTTCGGGGGTATACCGAGGGCTAGTTTTATCACTCAGCCGGCCGGCTGGTGGATTTGTGGACAACACAAGCGCGTTGCCCACAACCCCACAGCCGCCACATCGGCAGAAGCGGAGATATCATCCGCCACCACGGCAGGCATCTTTACGCCTCATCGCGGCTGATCTCAGGGTCTGTCAGAAAGCGGAACAACTTGCGGCAGGTCGTGTCGAAGGAGCGCTGCGCGGTGTCGGACTGACCATGGGAGAGCAGCGGCCCGCCATCGTCGCCGATGAGGGTGAGGACGACCTGCTTGATTGGCCGCCTCCGGAGGTCGCTGTCCATCTGCAATCGGCTGATGACCTCACCGCCGAGAGCCCAGACGTTGTCGCGGTGTCGGCGCAAGGTTTGGCGTGATAGCTGCAAGGCCAGCAGGTCGCGCAGGAACGGCTTGAAGCATTCCACCATCCGCCGGCCAGGCGGAATATCGCGCGCCTCATACGCCCAGCTGCGAGGCCACTGATCGAGGTCCGGACAACAGGTCTGCAAGGGATCGGCAGCAGCCCGTTGCGCCGGTACGCTGTCACGTCTGCCGGCAACTCCTTTGGGTCCCGCTGCCATGCGGCTGATCTCCCTGCTGAACCACTACCAGCACTTTCCTGGGTTCGTTTACGAGAAGGCGCGACATTGCGCCGAAAGCCGAACCATCGAGATCAGCGTGCGGCCCCGCCGCGGCTCGAGACCGGTGTGCTCGGGCTGTCGCAAGCCGGCGCCGGCCTATGATCACCTGAGCCTGCGCCGGTTCGAATTCGTGCCCCTCTGGGGCTGCATGGTGGTGTTCCTCTATTGCATGCGACGGGTCGATTGCCGGGCCTGCGGCGTGCGGGTCGAAGCGGTCCCCTGGGGTGTCGGCAAGCACCAGCTGACCAAGGCCTACATGCTGTTCCTGGCGCACTGGGCGAGGAAGCTGTCCTGGCAGGAGACCGCCGGGTCGTTTCGCAGCACCTGGGACAAGGTCTGCCAGTCGGTCGAGTATGTCGTGCAGTGGGGGATCGAGCACCGGCAACTGGGGCCGATCGTGGCGATCGGCGTCGATGAGATCCAGTATGCCAGGGGACACAAATACCTGACGCTGGTCTATCAGATCGAGCAGCAGTGCACGCGCCTGCTATGGATCGGTCGCGAACGGACGGTGGAGAGCTTCGAGCAGTTCTTCACCCTGATCGGCGAACCATTGGCTGGGCAGATCGAGTTTGTGTGCTCGGACATGTGGCAGCCTTATCTGAAGGTGATTTGTGAGCGGTGCAGCCAGGCCATCCACATCCTCGATCGCTTCCATATTGTCGCCAAGATGAATGCCGCGCTGGACCAGGTGCGTGCCGCCGAGGCTCGCCGGCTGGCCCGGGACGGCTATGAGCCAGTCTTGAAGAAGACCCGCTGGTGTGTGCTCAAGCGCAAGGCCAACCTGACCGAGCATCAACGCTTCCGCCTGCGCGATCTGCTGCGCTACAACCTGCGGACCGTACGGGCCTATCTGCTGAAGGAGGACTTCCAGCAGTTCTGGGACTATGCTTCGCCGAGTTGGGCCGGCAAGTTCCTGGATGAATGGTGCGGTCAGGTCATGCGCTCCCGCATCGAGCCGATGAAGAAGATCGCCAGGACGCTACGCTCGCACCGCGCGCTGATCCTGAACTACTTCCGCGCCAGGAAGCAGCTCTCCAGCGGTGTGGTCGAGGGTCTGAACAACAAGGCCAAACTGACCATGCGAAAATCCTACGGGTTCCGTACCTTCCACGTCACCGAAATCGCCTTGTATCATGCACTTGGTAAGCTGCCGGAACCCGACGTCGCCCACAGATTCTTCTGACGAGGCAGAAGAAAAGGGCCGCGCTCGGGACGAGTCCCGAATCTGTCGATTCTATCCCGACCAAAGCCGTTGTGAATTTAGGAATGTTTTTTGCTGCAATCTGTGCTGACGTCAATTGATGGTCCATTGGTTCATCGCCGAACGAAAGTGTCGTTGACGTTCTCGTTTTGGGCCAATGACCAGCAGTCTGTGTTCCCTGTGGGGGTAAAATAAAAGGGATTTGCAAGGGCCGAGGAACCGGATGCCGTGCCGCCACAAGGATTGTAATTGTACCCCGTCGGCGGGACATCGAGAAATGCAGGATGGGGGTTGGGTACGGGAACTATGAGCGTGCCGTTGTGCAACTTGAGGTCTGCATTTGGCCAGTTGGTGATCGTCTGCTGCCAATCAAACCCAATGTAACCCAACTCTCCGGCATATGCACTCAGCGTAAGGCCCCCGGGCGGGGTGAATGTGGCGATCATAGCCCGGTCAGAGAATTCAGCTGGTATGGACAGTTGGACTGAGGAACTCGGAACCACCAATGCGTAGCAAGGCAGTGCTGCCGCGCAGACGGTGATCGACGCAGAAGCGAAAAAACCTTCGTGAGCGACATGTTCTGCCTCCCGGTTTCGCCGCCAAGTTGAGGGATTCACTCGTTGGTTGTGACGGCGTGGTGTTTTGTATCAGCACATTAGCAGTCCTCTCGTTTGTAGAAAACCCGTGGTGCTGAGCGCGACCGATATCGCCAACACACACCTCGCCGATGCCTGCCGTGAGGCCGCTCGGTAGCGCCGGCAGCGCGCGCAGCCAAGCGTGCACGGAGCTTCCGGCGCCACGCCTGCGAGTTGGACAACAAGGCTACCGCTTGGCGCACCGCGCGGCGCGGGCAATGGCATGTGGCGGCATGGCTTGCGGTCACATGCGCTGCTGTACAGGAAGAAGCAGTTGCGCAAGGCGGAGGCGGCAATGCAGGTGGAGGCCGAGTCAGTATGAGCGTTTAGGCGTGCCCGGCCGGCGCTATCGGCGGCAACACACGTAGATCAGAAATCAGGTTCGCCCGCAGATACTCGTGCACCGCTGCCGCCAAACCCGCTGCGCTCTGTCGGCGACCGGGCCGCTGCCATCGTTGCGCATCCGTGGATGCCTTGGTCTGTCGGAATCTGACCCGGACGGAAGTCGGACGGAACCCGGTCACGAGCCGATCACGAGCCGGTCACGCAGCCGGGCAATTAGTCGTGGCATGCGGCGCGAGACTGCGAGCTAAGCCAATGGCGCGGAGCGTGATCGCACTGGGCGAGGTGGCCGGGCGGAGTGACATGATCGAGCTCCGCTGCGGGCGCTGTGACCGGCGCTGGCGACTGAACACGGTGCAGCTGCTGCGCGAGCATGGGCCTGGCGCCACCATGGTCGAGGTGATGCACGCGCAGCTGAGCGATTGCCCGCACAAGGACAGCGCGCAGCTGCCGCACGGGTGCGACCCCTACTGCCCGGACCTGGCGCGACTGTTCCGCCGACCGGAGGCGGGCTGATTCTTATGGGTTCACGTCCTGGTATTCGTTCAGCATGGCGAGCGCCGTGGCGAGCCGTTCGCGCCGCTCTGCCGCAGCGTTGAGCGTCGCCACGTGGGCGCGGGAAAACTGCGCACGCTCGAGCTCGTGCTCTGCGTCTTCGAGTTGGCGCTCAAGCCAGGTGCGGAACTCCGCAAGGTTGCTCATCGGCTTCGCTCCGCCCGGCTGCGATTGCTCCGCGCGTAGCGTCTCGATCGATTTGCGTCGTGAGATTTGCGTTATCGGCGCGTTGGCTGCCGGTGCTTGCCTTCCGCCTTCGCGCGGTTCACCCGCCGCACCAACTCTTTGCCACAACCTGTCAACAGCCTCGGCTTGGCTGGCGCGGGGGCTGAGGGGGCGTCGTCGCAACGTGCGCGCACAAATTTTAGGCAATTTGAGGCGCGGGCTACAACGTCGCAAATATCAAAACCGACATACCCCCAATATCCACAACCTTGTCCACCGATTTTGTGACTGAATTGTGTCGTTAAACTTACGCTATCCGCGCGGTTTTGCAGCGTTACCTGCTGTGCGGACCTTCGTGTCGTTCACCCGCCGCACAAGGTCCTGCCAGAGCCGATCCGCAGCCGCGCGGGCTTGCTCAGGGTCATCCGGCGGCAAGGGCTTGCTGTGATCGGCGATGCGGTTGGTCAAGATCGGCGCGGCCTCGCCGGTTTGCGCCGGCCCGCTTGGGCGGGGGCGCGATGACGATGTTGGGGTGTCTGGTCAGCATGTGCAGCAGAGAGATGGGCACGCTATGCGCCGGCCGCTAAGCATGGCTGACCATGAGCGCCGGCTAGCGCGGATCGTCGGCGCCTGTCGGGTGATGGGGGCAGACCTTGATCACCACCGTGCCGCTGAGGCCGGCGAACGCGGCCAGCGCGCGGACCTGTGCCGCCGCCCACTTCTTGGCGTCGCGGTACGTCGACAGCGGCGCGTACATGATCTCGTTGTCCGGGGCGCCGTCTACGCGGAACGTCCACCCGTAGCGGTATCCGTGCGGCAGCCGGCCATGCGCCTCCTGGTATTCGCGAGTGCTGAACTCGATCTTGATGCTCAAGATTAGCCTCTGAGAAGAGGCCTTATGCGGCGCTCAGAAAGAACGCCGCGCACCTCGTCAGCGAGCGGCGCGGCGACGGATCAGGCCGAGGCCGACGAGGCCCGTGCCGAGCAGTGCGAGCGAGGCGGGCTCAGGCACCGACTTGGTGCAGCTGGGTCCGGTGCAAGGAGGGGTGGAGGCGTCGACGATCAGGCCGGCGTTCGTCATCGGGGTGGAGCCGATCTTGCCGTTCGGGGTGCAGTTGTTCCCGGCGCCCGGGTTGATCTCGCAGCCGAAGAGCGAGACGAAGGTGCCCGCGGGTGCTCCGACTTCCGCGGCCAGGATGTTCGCGCCCTTCGAGAGGCCCTCGGGGATCTCGAAGGCATAGAGGTCGTAGGGTGACCCTGCCGGTGAGGGCACGGGCATCGCGTTGTCGCCGGCGGCGAGTGTGTAGCTGCTGTAGTGCTCGCTGCCGCCCTTGGCGAGACCCAGGACCGTGTAGGCGGTGTTCTGGCCGCCGCCCGAAGACGTTAGCTGTCCGGTGGCCGAGGTCAGGCCGAAGGTGCCGACCGTGGCCGGTGCGCAGGCGTTGGATGCGCCCGTGCAGAACGAAGACGACAACGAGATGGTCGCCGCGATCGGCGTCGCGAAGATCACCAGCGTGGGGCTGATCGTGTCCTGGCCGCCGCTGGCGTCCCCGAAGGTCATGGTCGTGCCGGCCGCCGTGCCCTGAAGGAGGTTGGACTCTCCCCCGATGGCCGTGCCGCCCGGGACGCCTGTGGCCGTTGAGTTTCCGACCCAGAGCTGGGGGTCGAGGGTTTCGTCGATTGCGACCGGGGTCGCGTTGGCGACGTTTCCAGTTAAGGATGGCGCCACGACGATCGTCGCCAGGGGTAGGGCGGCTGCCACGGTGGTGGCTAGGAGTAAGCGCGGCATGTGGGTTGGTCCTTCCAGTTGCCGTAATGTTACCCCATCAGAATGCAGGTTCGAATGTCACATTCCTTCATAATGAGTATCGATGTGATGCATATTGCCCGCGCTTCACAGGAACGCCGCTCCCGCGTGTTCCTTGAACAGATTAGCCCGGCGCACGCCTCGCCGTGCGCCCCCGGACCTGGAGATAGCCACCCTCATCGGGTCCCCCGCCTCGCGATCGCCTCGGACACCCTAACCCGCTTCTTTCGGCTCTTGGTCCGGGTCCTCCACGTGTGATCGGCTCGGGCCCATGCCCCTCGGGGCCAGCCGGGCGGGGGGTGCCTTCGCAGGTTCCCGGTGGTTTGCGGCATGGCAGCTTAACCGACGCTGAAACCGGCCTTCCACCGTACGCCATGCGCCGCCAGGGCCTTTGGGCAGTTGGGCGCTACTACACCACCCCCCGCCAGGCGCCGTCTGTGCGCCGCTGTTGCGCGTAGAACCGGGCATCCACCCCATCCCAGTGGTCGGGGGCCGACGTGCCCGGACAGCCTGATAGGCAAGCGGGACCGGGCATAGCTGGGAAGATGATGGACGTGTCGCGCCACAAGAGCAGAAAATTCCAAGGATCATGCAGGGCGGCGTTCTTGTGACGCTCGCGCATGGCCAGCGAGTATGCATGCGATCGATAGTCCATCTGCAAAATCGCCATACCGTTGCGTCTTAAGAGAGAATATCATTACTCGTTTGGGAGGGCGGCAATTTAGTCAGCCAGAACGCGTGTGTCTCGCTGATCATGCTCAGCCGACGGCTGCGGGATGTCCGGTTTACCGTCACGTCCCTGTTCAAGGGACGTGGCTGATGCATATTGAACGCGCGGCTAACGTTGAGACAGGGTCTCCACATTGCGGGGCCTCAGCTTCACAACGGCGTAAAGACAAAGAAACCACGACTAGTTAGGCTTAGGCACCGACAAGGAGAAGCCCATGGATCAAGTCCCGTATCAAGTCCCGTTCGGTTATCCTGACCTTGTGTCAAATCCGGAGCCCAGATGTCCGTGTCTGTTGCTACTTGACATCTCGTCCTCGATGGCTGGTCAGCCCATTGTGGAGCTGAACGCTGGTCTCCAATCATTTAAACAGGATTTGCAGGCCGACGAACAGGCCATGCAACGGGTCGAATTGGCGATCATCACGTTCGGTCCCGTCCAGGTGCACGCCGAGTTCCGGACAGCAGACGGCTTCGAGCCACCACTGTTGAACGCCAACGGTGACACCCCGATGGGTGGTGCCATCATGCGTGGCCTCGACATGTTGGAGGCACGCAAGAAGGATTACAAGCAAGCAGGCGTCAGCTATTTCCGTCCGTGGGTGTTCCTGATCACAGATGGCGGACCAACCGACGAATGGCGGCCGGCAGCGCAGCGGGTGCACGCTGGGGAGCAAAGCAAGGCGTTCAGCTTCTTCGCAGTGGGCGTCAGCGGAGCTAATATGCAGACGCTTGGTCAAATATGCAGCCCCAACCGCCCGCCGCTTAGTCTCAACGGTCTCCACTTCCGTGAGTTGTTCAAATGGCTGTCCAGCTCGCTAGGCGGTGTTGCCAAGTCCCGGCCTGGTGAGCGTGTCGCACTGCCTACGCCATCGGGGTGGGCATCTGTATGAGCAATTGGCGCACTGCCTCGGCGTCAGTGATAGGCACGGCTCATCTGAAACATCAGGCTCCATGCCAAGACTTCAGCCTGTGTTCGATAACCAAGAGCGCGTTAGTCTGTGCTGTCAGCGATGGCGCAGGCACAGCATCTCATTCGGACGTTGGAGCGCGGATTGCGGCCACCCATTTCGTGCAGTCATTCAATAATGTCACTGATCTTGCTACCTCGAGAGTGCCGAGTTCTGGGTTACTTCCTGGCGGCCTGTGACTTGCGCTCGTAGTCGTCAAGCCACTGCTCAGTGAGCCGGTCGAGCTCCTCGAGCTGGCGTTCGGAGTAGGATTCCGGCGCAAAGCCCTCGAGCCACCCGACCACGTGAGTTTCGATCAAGTCGCGCGGCACGTCCGGATGCTCGGCATGGATGCATTCTGCCGACTGCTCGATCGACAGCCGTTTCCCGTCGTCCCAGACGATCTTGCGCCGTTTGGGGTCGACGTCGGCATTATCCAGTGCGGCGAAGACCAGATCGAGCGCGTAGACCGAGCGTTCCCCCTCGGACGAGCCCATCCATTCGAGGAAGGCGTCAGTGAACGGGTTGTTCTCGAAGGGGTGTTTTGCGCGTCGCTTGCCCATCGGATGAGGATAGCACCGCGGGTCATTGCCGTCGCAAGGCTCGCTTCATCATCAAGCGGCTCTGCTCGATGCTCAAGGCGATCCACTGGGCGGTGAGCGCCTTGAAGCGCTTATAGTTGCGGATCTCACGCCGCACCTCGGGCAGATAGTCGCGCGGAACATATTCGGTCCGGCTCCTCATCTGCCGCGTGTAGCTGAGCTGGTAGTAGGGTCCCCTCCGGTTCTCTGGATCCTTGTACTGGCGGGTGAGCGATCCGGGCCGCATGTCTTCAATGCCGGCCAGCTGCGCCTTGATGCTTCCAACGCGCTTTCTGATCACTGCCAGGCGTTTGTTTGTCATAGGTTTAGCATACCAGTGCTATACTATGCTGGCAACAGAATCGAGAGGGTCCGATGCCGCTGTGGATGCCCTGGTGGAACGCGATTTGGCTGCTGCGTCCGGCGTTCTCGCGTCTGCGCACCTTCCTGTGGTTCGCCACCGCCGTGGCAGGCTTCACGGTGCGGACGGAACTGCTGGGCGTAACCAGCCTCGTGCGGGCGCTGAAGCTCGAGGCTCGCTTCTACAACAAGCTCGTCGATCACTTTCACAGCCCCGCCGTGAAGCTCGATCGGCTCGCGGCGCTGTGGACCCAGGTGGTGCTCCGGCTATTCCCGCAGCCGCTGCGCATCAAGGGAAGGTGTGTCGTGGTCGGCGACGGCATCAAGATCCCCAAGCGCGGGCGCAAGATGCCGGCGGTCAAACTCCTGCATCAGCAGTCCGAGTTCGAACACCAAGCCCGAATTCATCATGGGACATTCCCTCCAGGCTGTGAGCGTGCTCGTTCAGGCCGCAGCCAGCGTCTTCGCCGTGCCGCTCGCCATACGAATCCACGAAGGGTTGGTGTGGTCCAATCGCGATCGCCGCACCCTGCTCGACAAGATGCTTGCGCTCCTCGGGATCGTCGCCATCCCAGAACCCTTCTACTTCGTCGCCGACGCCTACTATGCCGCGCGCAAGATCGTCACCGGCCTGCTCGAGGAGAACAACCACCTGGTCACGCGGGTGAAGTCCAACGCCGTCGCCTACACTGCTCACCAGCAGTGCGGCCCGCGGAAGAGAGGTCGGCCCAGGGTCTATGGCAGGAAGGTCAAGCTCAAATCCCTGCTGGAGGACCCCAAGGGCTTCCAACAGGCCGAAAGTCCCGTCTACGGCGAGCACCAGGTGATCATCCAGTATCGGGTCCGCGACCTGCTATGGCGCCCGGCCGGTCGACTCGTGCGCTTCGTGGCGGTGATTCATCCAGTAAGAGGCTCGTGCCTCCTGATGTGCACCGACACCTCTTTGGAGGCTATCGAGATCATTCGCCTGTACGGTCTGCGCTTCAAGATCGAGCACACGTTCAAGCAGGCGGTGCGGCTGATCGGTTCGTTTACCTACCATTTCTGGATGTCCGACATGAAGCCGCTCCGCCGCCGCAGTGGCAATCAACATCTCCATCGTGAGTTGCCGGAATACCGCAACGCCGTCAAACGCAAGCTCCACGCCTACCACGTCTTCATCCAGGCGGGTGTCGTCTGCCAGGGACTACTTCAGTATCTGGCCGTCGCCTTCCCTCAGCTCGTCTGGAATTCCTTCGGCTCCTGGCTGCGAACCATTCGGCCCGGCATCCCGCCCTCGGAGCTGGTCGTGGCCAATGCCCTGCGCCAGAGCCTGCCGGAATTTCTCTTGAATGCCACCCCGAGCAACACCTTCGCGAAATTCGTCATCGAACGACAGGACACCAATAAAATGGAGGCCTTCCGCCTAGCCTCCTGAGCCGAAATTCCTCCGGAACTCTGGACTCGCGAGTTGCTACGATTGATCGTGATCACATGGCAGGCTTCCTCGGCTCACTAGAGAGCTTACTCACAGAGGAAGCCAGAGAGAACCACGCGGCGACTGGCGACTACGCCTGCACCCTCCTGGGGGTAATCGCCTCGCCAACCCATACCGTCTGCTTCCAGATCGGCGATGGGGCGATCGTGATACCAGCCAGCGAGCCAGAAACCTACGATTGGGTCTTCTGGCCGCAACACGGCGAGTATGCGAACACGACCAACTTCGTGACGCAAGCGAACGCGCAAGACGTCTTTGAACTGAGTGTCGAACCAGCTGTGAATGAATTCGCCATCTTCTCCGATGGCCTCGAACGGTTGATCCTCCATGAAGCCACGCAGCGCGTCCATGCTCCCGCGCTACGTCCGATTTTCGACTGGTTACGCACAAACGAAGCAGACGGCCAGGGCACACAAGCGCTGACGGCCTATCTTCAGAGCGACCACATTAACACGCGAACGGATGACGACAAGTCGCTGGTGGTGGCGGTCCTGGTTCAAGATTAAACAATGTCCAGGCTGGTTGATAGCCAAGGCAGGGGGTTCAACTCGCCAATGAAATCGGGAGGGGTGGCGAAGCGGCGGTCTTCAACGTCCACGGCAGCGATAATGTGGTGGCGAAAATGTATCTGCCCGGCAAGGGCAACGATGGCACTAAGCTTACTGCTATGCTGGCCATAGCCGATCAACGACTGCATAGCCTTGGTGCGTGGCCAACCGACACGCTACACGATGCGCGACAGATCGTTGGCTTCCTGATGCCCAAGATCAAAGGGCACAAACCTATCTTTGATCTCTACGTTCCGAAACTGCGGCTCCGGGAGTTTCCAAGGGCCGACTGGCGGTTTCTAGTCCGGGCAGCGGAGAATGTGGCGCGAGCCTTTGCCTTCATCCATCAGGCAGGCGTGACCATAGGCGACGTCAACCACAGCAATGTCCTAGTGACAAGCGATGCTACGGTCAGATGCATTGACTGCGATAGTTTCCAGATTACTGCTGACAGCAAGCGATGGCCGTGTCGCGTGGGGACCGGCGATTACCAGCCGCCTGAAATGCAAGGATTAACCAATTATCAAGGGGTTGTTCGTACTCCTAACCATGACAACTTCGGCCTTGCAGTTATGATATTCCGGCTGCTTTTTGCCGGGCGACATCCGTTCTCCGGACGCTATCAAGGCCAGGGAGATGCGCCTTCGATCGAAGATGCCATTAGAGCATTTCGCTACGCCTACTCGCTGCGCAGGCAGACCGGGATGCATCCTCCGCCGAGTGCCCTTTCGATCAGCGCGTTGCCTGACGACGTTCGTGATATGTTTGAGTTCGCCTTTGATCCCAGGACAACCAAGGGCGGGAGGCCGACTGCCGACAGTTGGATGAGGGCATTGCACAACCTCGGGAGCAATGTGCGCCAATGCGGAGTCAATCGTTCCCACTGGTCCTACTCGAAGGCAACTCTCTGTCCCTGGTGTGACATCGAGCAAAGTGGCGCTGTGATATTTGGCGCTGCAGGCCCTCGACCGGCCGCATACCAGAGGCCACCGTCCCAGCCAGCGCAACCGCCACAGGCACCTCGGACTACTCAGACGATTACGCGTTGGAAGGTTGGCCTTGGGATCGTCGGCGGTTTGATCGTGTTCGGATGGTTGGCGTCTCTCGGTAACAAAGCGACGTTGCTAAATAATCAGCAGGTTGCGCCACCAGGGCATATGACATCGCTAGGACCGCTAAATGGTCAGCCGTCGTCACCGCCGGCGGTGCAGGTCGTGCCGCTTACGCCACCGCCCGCCCAAGACCCACCGTCTGGCCCCTCGTCAAACTATCAACCACCGCCGACCGCCCCCACTGTCTGGTCGCGGTCTCCGGCACAGCCGCCCACACCATTCGCTGTGCCACCGCCAGCACAAGTTGGGCTACCGCAACCTAGCCAGCCTGTGCAACCATCGTTGACCATCGGTCCCGGCTATGATTGTGTAATAGCTCAAACGCAACTGGAGAAGTTTATCTGTTCGGATGTCCAGCTATCGAAGGCCAATATCGAGAGGCTGCAACCCTATTACGTGCTGCGTCATCTCGTGGGTAAGGATGGTTGGGAAAATCTCCTGAACGAGGAGATCAATTTCCAGAGCCAGACGGCATGGGACTGCGAGATCGATAGCACAGGCGTACTCCCACAGGATCTGACCACGCTGAAGGCATGCCTCAGCTCAGCGTACAAGAGGCAGCGACAGGTCTGGTGGGCTAGGCTACAAGGGCCCGGGCGTGAAGAGGCCTCGCGCCCCATAGAACAGCACATCGCCTTGCAGGCTAAATTTCAGGTGCTTGGATACCTCGCGGCGACCGCCAAGATCGATGGAGTCTACGGGACCGCCACGCGTGATGCCATTGTCGCCTGGCAGACCGCCTCGCAGCTTCCGGCCACCGGTTTCCTCGGCACCAGTGATGCGATCGCTCTGTTCCAGAGCCAGTTGATGGTGGAGCCGCCAGTCGAGGCGCCTTCCTTCACAGCTGGTCAACGTGATCGGCAATCCTGGGAGACATGGTTCGCCGCGACAACTGGCGATTATCGGACAGGCGCAAGCTGGTGGGCAGGGCACCGCAACCCGCATCCCGGATCGTGCTTCACACTGAGCGGAGAAGCGAGAAGTGGATGCTTGGCTGCGAAGGATAAGTTGGACGCATTCGACGTACGACTTAAGGCAGACCCTGACTACCGGCGTGGGTGGAATAGTAATTAGACCTAAGTCCCGAGGGATTATTGGCCTCGGTCCGCAGCAGCAGGCTACGTACGCTCGACTGGTGCCATGCACCGCCGCGCGCCGTCCGCACGCCACGCGCATTCAACGCCGCGGCAATGCCGCGCAGATCCTGGGTGCCCGCCTGCTGGATCTCCCCCACGATCGGCAGCACGTTGCGTGCGAACGCGCCAGCTTGCTTACGTATGGCCGACACTCCCTTAGCCTGTGTTTCGGGCAGGTTCGTGCGGTTGCCCAGCACGGCGCCTTGAGCTTTCTTGCGTGCCAGCGCTTCGCGCGTTCGCTCCGAGATCAGCGCGCGCTCTTTCTCTGCGAAGGCCGCGTAGATGTGAAGCATGAAGGGATCGGCATCAGCTCCGAGCGTCGTCACGATAAACGGTATCTTGTGCACCATCAGTCCGCTGATGAAGTGCACGTCGCGCGACAAGCGGTCGAGCTTGGCCACGCAGATCGAGGCTTTCACCTTGCGCGCCAGCGCCAGCGCCAGCGCCTCGCGCAGCATCGGCCTCCGTTCGAGCGCGTCGGCACCCTTGGCCGTCTCGACCTTGACCAGTTCGCCGATCGGCTCAAAGCCCTCGGTCTCCGCGAAGCGAGCAATGGCGTCACGCTGGGCGGGAACGCCTCTTTTCCTGGCCAGAGAGAGTTGCAAGCCGGCCCTTCAGGCGGGCTTTCGGCTGTTTGGGGTCCCTGAGTGGCGCCGAAAGGACTCATCTGTAACTTTTCAGATGAGCGAGTGAGCCTGCCGGGCTTCGCACTGATGCCGCACGACCTGATCCCGCTCGGCCCGGCGCTCGATCGCGCCCTCACCACCCCCGAGATCGACGCCGTCCGCGGCTTCGCCGAGGCCGACAAGGCAGCCGCCTCCCGCCGCGCCTACACCTCCGACTGGCGCATCTTCCGCTCCTGTTGCACCGCCCGCGCGCTCACCCCACTCCCCGCCGAGCCCGCCACCGTCGCCGCCTTCCTCGCCGCCGACGCCCAAGGAGGCACCAAGCCCTCCACCATCAGCCGCCGCGTAGCCGCCATCCGCTACGCCCACAAACTCGCCGGCTTCACCGAGCCGCCCACCAACAGCGAGCTGGTAAAGACCACGCTCCACGGCATCCGCCGCACCCTCGGCACCGCCCGCGACCAGAAGGCCCCCGCCACCGCCGACGTGCTCATCCAAATGCTCCGCCACGTGCCCGCCCACGCACTGATCGGCCTGCGTGACCGCGCCCTGCTCGCCCTCGGCTTTGCCGGCGCCTTCCGCCGCTCCGAGCTCGTCGCCCTCGAGGTCGAGGACATCACCCCCGTCCCCGACGGGCTGCGGGTGCGGATCCGCCGCAGCAAGACCGACCAGGAAGGCGAGGGGCAGGAGATCGCCATCCCCCGCGGCTACCGCCTGCGGCCCGTCGAGGCCCTGCAGGCCTGGCTCGCCGCCGCCGCGATCACCACCGGACCCATCTTCCGCCCCGTGGGGAAAGGCGACCGCGTCTCACCGGCCCGGCTCGCGGCCGAGAGTGCCGCCGATATCGTCAAGCACTACGCCACCCGCGCCGGCCTCGATCCCCGCGCCTTCGCCGGCCACTCCTTGCGCGCGGGCTTCCTCACCTCCGCCGCCGAGCACGGCGCATCGGTGTTCAAGATGATGGAGGTATCGCGCCACCGCTCGGTCGACACGCTGCGCGGCTACGTCCGGCGGGCCGATCTGTTCCGCGAGCATGCCGGTTCGGCGTTCCTGTAGAGACCGGTCATATGCACCGCATCGATATTCATTATGAAGGAATGTAACTATCATCGCTGCCGCACACTCCTGTAGTTAACGGCACGTTTCCTCCCGAATTTTACTCTCCCCCCGCCCTCAAAAGGCGGGGGACTTTTCTTCGCTGCTACCGCTCGTGGAGCGCAGCGCGACATAATGCACGCCATCGATACCGATAATGCAGAAACGAGATTAACCACCGGAGCGCGTTCTGTGTTTAACACTTACCGCTAGGCCTATTCCTGGAATGAAAGGAACGTATTCATGAGGATGTCACCCTTAATTTTGGTCGGATCGTTAACCCTGAGCGCATGTGCCTCAATCGTTGATGGTTCAAGTCAAAGCTTGTCCGTGAAAACCCTCTCCGATATCGGCGACGTTGCCGGAGCACAGTGCACACTTAAAAACAACAAAGGAGAATGGTATGTCACCACTCCTGGCACTGTTACTGTGCATAGAAGCTATAATGATCTCAATGTTGGGTGTTCGAAGCAAGGCTACGTGACGAATGTTGGGAGTGTGCCATCCAGCACTAGAGGGATGGCCTTTGGAAATATCCTTTTCGGAGGGTTGATTGGTGCGGGCGTCGATATGAGCACAGGTGCTGCATACGACTACCCAAATCCGATTGTCATGCGGCTTCAGCCAGCTGTGATAACCGGGGGCCGGAATGCTCCCGCCACCAATGCCGAGGGGCCTCCCACCAGCTAGGACGCGATTGCCGACCCGTAACGTAACCTCGGCCCTGGTGATCCGCCCCAGGAAGCGCTGATCGATGGCCGGGAGTGCCGGCTTTGTTCACCAGGATGTCGAGCCGGGACGGGGCTAGCCAAATGGACCACGCCACCCGAGCTGCTGCTCGACGCATACCGCCGTTACGACATGAGCAACTGAGGCGCGAGCAGCTGTTCGCCATCATCGCTCACCATGACAGCAAGCCCACCCCCACCAGCCGAGCAATCTGCGCCGCCGCACGGCAGGCACTCGTCATGGCGAGCCAGCGGGGCGGCCTCTGGCGCAACCGCGGCGGCGGACGGATGAAGGACAGGCCCCTCGGCAACTAATGCACGCCGTCGATGCCGATTATGAACAGCGGTGACTAACCGCGGCGGAGATTTTCCGGGCATAAAAGCCGTTGCGTGGTCGCCGAACTCTCCTAGGCACGGTTCGGGGCGTCCTCCTCAGCGCTTGGCCCGGAATGGGCACGGCCACCAGCTTGCACCGGACGGCGCGGCCGATGTGAGTTTAACCACGTCGATGTTTCCGTTCGGCTCGCTTTCTTCGCTTATTGTTGCCACCATGCCAAGGTCGCCAGTGAGCATCGCCAAGACTGCTTTGCCTAACGCGTCGATAGATCCATTGGTGGTGATGCTCCAATCGATATCGATTGCTCCCGTAGCTCGGAACGAGGCAGAAAAATAGCACCAGGTCTGGTCGGGGTTTCCGCCTCGGAGCCAAGTCTCTTTTGGCGTTATGACTGCGACCGTCACACAATCTTCCGGAGGACCACTAGCGGTATCTACGACGGTCACATGACAAAGCGCTAGGTGCTGTTCATCTTTGCTGCTTGCGTCGCCTTCAACTATCACCTCGAGAGTGCCGAGTTCTCGGCTACTTTTCGACGGCCCATCGCTTGCGCTCGTAGTCTTCGAGCCACGGCTCCATGAGCCGGTCGAATTCCTCGAGCTGTCGTTCGGAGTAGGATTTGGGCGCGCAGTTTTCCAGCCAACCGAACACGTGAATTTCGATCAGGTCGCGGGGCATGTCCGGATGCTCGGCATGGAGGCGTTCCGCCGACTCCTCGATCGAAAGCCGTTTCCCGTCGGTCCAGACGATCTTGCGCCGCCTGGCGTCGACGTTGGCATGGTCCAGCGCGCCGAAGACCAGATCGAGCGCCTCGATCGAGTGTTGTCCCTCGGGCGAGTCCATCCATTCGAGAAAGCCCTCAATGAAGGGGTTGTCCTCGAAGGGGTGTCTGTCCTTGCGGGAGGGTTTTGCGCGCCGCTGGCCCATCGGATCAGGATAGCACCGCTGCTCACTCCTGTCGCCAGGCTCACGATCGATTCATCGTCGATCACGGGAGATTCAACATTGTTACAACGATTTCCAGGGTAACGACAGCGTTCATCAGAAACAACAACGAGTTGGCCCGATGTCGCTGTGGATGCTCTGGTGGAACGCGATCTGGCTGCTGCGCCCGGCGTTCTCCCGCCTGCGAACCTTCCTGTGGTTCGCCACCGCGGTGGCAGGCTTCACGGTGCGGACGGAGCTGCTCGGCGTCACCTCCATCGTGCGTGCGCTGAACCTCGATCCGCGCTGCTACAATACGCTCGTCGATTACTTCCACAGCTCCGCCGTCAAGCTCGACCGGCTCACAGCGCTGTGGACCCAGCTGGTGCTGCGCCTGTTCCCCCAGAAGCTGCGCGTCAACGGCAGGTGCGTCCTGGTCGGCGACGGCATCAAGATCCCCAAGTGCGGCCGCAAGATGCCGGCGGTCAAGCTCCTGCATCAGCAGTCCGACTCGAACACCAAGCCCGACTTCATCATGGGACACTCGCTGCAAGCCGTGAGCCTGTTGGTTCAGGCCGCCTCTAGCGTCTTCGCCGTGCCGCTCGCCGCGCGCATCCACGAGGGCGTGGTGTGGTCCAATCGCGACCGCCGCACCCTGCTCGACAAGATGCTCACCCTCCTCGGCATCGCCGCCGTCGAACAACCCTTCTACTTCGTCGCCGACGCCTACTATGCCGCGCGCAAGATCGTCTCCGGCCTGATCACGCAGGACAACCATCTCCTCACACGCGTCAAGTCCAATGCCGTCGCCTACACCGCCTACCAACAGCGCGGCCCGCGCAAGCGAGGCCGGCCCAGGCTCTATGGCAGGAAAGTCAAGCTCAGGTCCCTGCTGCAAGACCCCAAGGCCTTCCAGCAGGCCAAAAGCCCCGTCTACGGCGAGAACAAGGTGATCATCCAGTATCGGGTCCGCGACCTGCTGTGGCGCCCAGCCGGCCGGATGGTGCGTTTCGTCGCGGTGGTTCATCCAACAAGAGGCTCTTGCCTGCTCATGTGCACAGACACCTCTCTGCAGGCCATCGAGATCATTCGTCTCTACGGCCTGCGCTTCAAGATCGAGCACACCTTCAAGCAGGCAGTGCGCCTCATCGGCACGTTCACCTATCACTTCTGGATGTCCGACATGAAACCGTTGCGTCGCAACAACGGCAATCAGCATCTCCACCGGGCATCGCCCAAATACCGCGACGACGTTCAAACGCAAGCTCCATGCCTATCACGTCTTCATCCAGGCAGGTCTCGTCTGCCAGGGACTGCTTCAGTACCTCTCCGTCGCCTATCCCAAGCTCGTCTGGAACTCCTTCGGGTCCTGGCTGCGAACCATTCGACCCGGCATCCCGCCCTCCGAGCTCGTCGTCGCCACCGCGCTACGCCACAGCCGGCCAGAATTTCTCGTGAATACCGCCCAAAGCAACATCTTCGCGAAATTCCTCACCGAGCGACAGGACCCGCACAAAATGCAGGCCTTCCGCCTCGCCGCCTGAGCCGAAATTCTGGGCAAACCCCAGACTCGCAAGCTATCACGTGACCATTGAATATTTCGCCCGTCGACGCGTAGCGAAGCAGGCGTACGAGAGAAGCCTGCCCATCCACGAACTCTCCGACAGGGGCCCAGAAATGGTAAAAACCGACTGTTTTTTCCTCGTCGCACACGTTCTTCCACAGAAGCGTAGTCAACTGGGTGCATTGAGCTCTTTCACTATCGCTCTTCGATTCCTTTTTGCACTCGGAAACACGTCGTATGATCCCAGCATAGGAAGAATTGATATCCTTCAATGAAATGTCAGCGGCACACAGTTCCCCAGAAGCCGCGTTAGTTTGCGGCGCCGTTTTATTATCCCTGGGGTACAGGCAGGCCAAGATGTTCGAGTTCGCCGGAGGCGAAAGCGTAGCATACTGGGGCGCGAATGACCGCGTTCACTGCCTGAGCGGCATTCGGGTGCAAGGTCAGCCAGAGCAACGGCACCACCGCCCACTTCCGCCAATTCACGTTCCTTCCCTCCGTCCAGATCTGGCTCGGCGACCCCGGATCGTAATAGCTGGCCCTCGGAAACGGCAAGCACGATTTGCTCCATACCCCGGGGATATCCCGTAGTTTGCTGAAATCGGTCAACCACTTCGAATTGGCGCGACCCGCGCCGCCACATTTCGAACCAAAAGTCCAGCAAATTTTGTTCGCTGACAGCGAACTTCTTCCTGGGCGAATCGGCGGGGCATGTGCCCTAAGCGCGGCCGTCGATCACTTTGAGGGATATCCGCCATCACCAGCGCCGGGATCCGGCGCGCGGGAGGCCCGTGAAGCCTCCTTCCACCGTCGGCGTCAGGCGCGGCCGGGCGCGGGCGGGGCGCGGCTAGACGGATCGCCGCGCCACGGAACTCTGGGCCTAAACCAACGTCACACCCGCACTCCGTCTTGACGGCGCCGGTAATCCTGCCGGCGTGATGGAGGGCAAGTCGATGCCAGATGACGGCAAACGACCAGTGGTCGATAGACGGCGGCGATCATCGGGGCGGGGACCACGAAAGCGACGCCGGTTTCACTGGCTTTGCAACCCGCTTGTGCTCAAGGCGATTATTGCGGCAGCTCGGCTTCTCTATGAGCTGGCGCGGATCATACTGCGGCATTGATGATCAAGGTCCAGTTTTCCGTCTCACGGCTACAAGCACAACGAGGAACACTATGCTGAACGAGGCGCTGCGGCTGATCCGGGTGTTCCACGACGCGTCGCAGAGAGACTTGGCTTCCCGCCTGAAGATCGCTCCGTCCTACCTGTCGGAGATCGAGACCGGGAAGAAGGAGCCGACGCTGCAATTGCTTCGACGCTACGCGGAGGAATTCAAGATCCCTATGTCCTCGATCCTGTTCTTCGCGGAGCATATCGACGACAAGACACCCGCCAGCCGGCTGAAAACTGCGGTATCCAGCAAAGTGCTGGCGTTGCTGAATTTTATTGCAGAGCGGGCAGGGCGCAATGCCGCATAGCGCGCCACGATCTCATCCACTCAACCAGTCGCAGTTCTATGCGATCCGGTCGCGCGCCGTGCTCGCGGATCGCTTTGGACTGACCCGCGAGACGCTCAGGGCCGTGCTGAATATGGAACGGCCATATAGTATCCGCCAGCAAGAGATCACACGGAATGGAAAAACGAAGGTTCGGACCATTCAGGAGCCACGCGGGAAGCTGCGGGACATACATATCGTCGTGAGGAAGGCGCTGTCGCGGATCGAGCCGCCGGACTTCCTCTTCTGTCCCGTCAAGAGGCGCTCGTACGTGAACAACGCGGCCCTGCATATCGGATCGAAGGAGTTACGGACGCTCGACATCAAGGCTTATTTCCCGTCTACACCCCGCCGGCGGGTCTATTGGTTTTTCCACAAGGTCATGCGCTGCAGCGCGGATGTGGCGTTCGTCCTCGCGCAATTGCTGACCGTGGATGAGCATCTCGCCACGGGCAGTACTGTCAGCGCGATCCTGTCGTTCTATGCCTTTCTTGACATGTGGACGGAGATCGCGCGGATCGCCAACGAGGCGGGCTGCCGCTTGTCCCTCTACATGGACGACATGACCATTTCCGGCGAGCGGGTGCCGGATCGCGTTATGTGGGAGATGGGCGAGGTCACCGGTGTTGTTATCAAGGACGGGAGGCTGATCGTCCCGCACCGCCAACACAAGAAGGCCTATGAGACACGTATGGCGCTCGAGGCTGCAACCGAGCCACGCGAGATTGTACGGCTGAATGCCGTGATGAGGGGCCTACGGCAGCAGCGCACGCAGGTAGAAGCGCGATAGAGTAGGGAAGACTGTAGCCAGGCGTCCGGGCCAGGGCTGGTAGCCGTCCAGTATGGGCACGGGGGTGTGGTAGCTCACGCCAAGCGGTTGCCGTGGTTCCAGGAAGGACGGACGGCGGATGGGAGGTGACTATCAGATGAGACCGTTTGGTAGGAATTCAGTGCGTCTCATGAACTTTCTGTCACGTGCAGTGTTGGTGCTGGCTCTGTTTTTCGCACCCGCGACGCTGCCGCGCGCCGCGCTGTCGAACCCTGGTGCGGCACCGTCCGACCCGCTGGTCGGGCAACTGCTGGTGGCCTCCCCGGATATGGACGATCCGCGGTTCTTTCACGCCGTCATCCTGATCGTGCAGCATAGCCAAGACGGTGCGCTGGGCATCATGATCAACCGGCCGGTCGGCGAGGAGTCTGTGGCAAAACTGCTGGACGCGGGCGGGCAGGACGCGCAGGGCGTATCCGGCAGCGTACAGGTGTTCGCCGGCGGGCCGGTGGAACCGTGGATCGGCTTCGTCGTCCATAGCGCGGAGTACCACCGGGCGCAGACGATCGACATCGACGGTCGCGTCGCGGTAACTTCCAGCCCGGAGGTGCTGCGGGACATTGGCCACAATGCCGGCCCGCGCAAGAGCCTCGTCGCGTTCGGGTACGCCGGCTGGGGGCCGGGGCAACTCGAGAACGAGCTGGCCCAACACGCCTGGTTCACAATTCCCGAAGACCCGAAGCTGGTCTTCGACGAAGACCGCAAGAAGGTCTGGGACGACGCCAAGGCGCGGCAGACCATCCCGCTGTAGGCTCAGCGACGCGAAACGCAGGCGCTCGTCTTTGGTCTTCGCGCTCGCGCCTTCATGAGCCTTCCCTCCGGAACGCACGCGCCGCGTTCACGTAAGAGGACTTCCTGCCAATGAGGCGAGGGAAAAGTGGGCGTGGCGGTGACCCCGCGTTCGTCGCCTTCCTCCGCTCGGCCCTCGCCCTGCCCCCCCTTCTGCAAGTGGAGGGCTATCGGTCGTTGCGGCCGGTAACCGACCGGCCGTGCCGGCCGATCTTGCATGCGGGGCGGCGCTGACCGATAAGTCGTGAGGACGGCAAGTTTCAACACCTTATACCGACTGCTAAATTACCATGCACTCTTGAGCAGGCGGCAGGAGAGCAGCGCATGAAGGGCGATGTGAAAGTCATCGACTATCTGAACGATGCATTGCGGCACGAGCTGACCGCGGTCAATCAATATTGGCTGCATTACCGATTGCTCGACAACTGGGGATACAAGGCCCTCGCCGGTCAATGGCGCAAGGAATTGATCGAGGAGATGCGGCATGCCGACAGGCTGATCGAACGGATAATCTTCCTGGATGGTTTTCCGAATATGCAGACGCTGGACTCACTGCATATCGGCCAGACGGTGAAAGACGTGATCGAGCGCGACCTGCAGGCGGAGATTACGGCGCGAGCGCTATACGAGCAGGCTGCGACCCATTGCCATGCCGCGAAGGATTACGTGACGCGGATGCTGTTCGAAGAATTGCTGCGTGACGAGGAGAGCCATATCGACTTTCTGGAGACGCAGCTCGACCTTATTGGCCGGCTGGGCGCTGAGCTTTATGCGCAGCATCATATCGGCGATCTCGACGAGGAGTGATCGGCACGTAGCCGATAGATCGCCCGAGGGACGCTGGCGATTGTGTCCCGGCTGGAAGCAAGGGCCGGCGCTGCCTCAGCAGCTCCAGTTTGCGTCAGACTTCTTCGTCTCAAGCGCAACTATTAGCTAGATGGGTTTGCCCGCACTGCGTTGCCAGACGTTTTGCATGAGTTCGTTGCTCGGCAGCGTCTTGTCCATGGCCTTGCGCGCCGTCTCTGCTCCCGCAATCGGCAGGCCCTTTGGGTCGAGCTTGCCGATCTGCACCAGAACCGACGCTTGATCCCAATAGATGTGCTCGTGCACCAGCTTGTCTCCCTGGAACTGCACGATAGCCACGGTGGGAACGTTCACCTTGCGCCCGGTCGGTGGGATGCCGGGCAGCATCCAGTCGATTTCCGTGGTGTGGGTGAAATGCACGACGAACTCGTCGACGATGCGGTCGGCACCGATCGTGCGGCTGATCGAAGTGAGGTGGAAATCCGGCGGGTTCACCCCGATGAAGTGGTATTTATAGAAGCGCTTGAGTTCATCGTGCCCCACGCCGCCAGTCATGGTCGGGATGTGATTGACGTATGGCTCGGTCACCATCGTGGCCATGGTGGCATCGACGTCTCGGGTCTCGAACTCGTAGCGGCAATGCGCTTCCCAGAGGGCCGTGAGATCACGGTCGATCATTGATCTGCCTCCTTGGCGTTGTAAAGGAAAGAACTAGCGCCCGCGGACGATTGCCACAATCGGGCGCGTGGCCGTGGAGCTCGTGCGTCCTGCCGCGAGGCAGTCGGGTGTCCAGTTCGTGCTTCGTGCAATTCCGATACGGCAGAAATGAAACGATGGCTCTAACCCGTTCTGTCCCGCGGCCCCCCTCCCCCTAACCCCCTCCCGCAAGGGGAGGGGGAACATTGCGGGGCGTGCGTGGCGCATGTTAAGCGCATCGGCCGCTGGTCGGAGGGAATACCGTATGCGCCTGCTCGTCCTGCTGATCCCGCTCGCGCTCGGGGGCTGTCTGAGCTTCAGCAGCAGTAACCCGCAACCAGCGCCACCTCCCACGGTCGTGGTGCAGCCGAGCGCGCCCACTACCTGCCCGAACGGATCAGTGCCGCCCTGCCAATGACCCGGTGGATGCCGCCCTAGGTCAATCGCCGGATGCCCGCTGCAATCGTTGTGAAAGAGACCTGATCTGGTCCATCACCTGGCTAGCGAAGAGCACGCCGTCATCGCCGATCGGCAGGCCGGCTGTTCGAAGGGCCGTGGCGGTCCAGGTGTTGCAGGTGTAGGCCGCGTCGTAGGTCTCAGGAGAGGCGTAGTACAGGCTGCCGGAATATGGGCCGTACCCCAGACTCAGCGGCCTTCCGTTTCGATCTTTCGCCAGATCATGCCAGATGAACGCTGTCAGGCGAGCGAGTCCGGCCGAGGATAGCGGCAGCGGAACCACGTGCGCCGCACCGAACGCGGCCGGGGGCGGCACCCGCAACGCCGTCACCAGCATCAGTGCGGGTCCCGGAAAGAGGGCGATAATCATATCCGGCAACACCGCGCGCCGCGACAGCAGATAGGAGCGGTCGCCGAAGCTGAACACAAGATAGCTTGCTCCGGGGAAGTCCTGCGCGACCGCCAGCAGTGGCGGGCGGAGGTCCTTCACGGCAAGACCGAGATCGGTGTGCCAGCCGTTATCGATCACCCAAACGGTCGCGACCGCCGGTCCGGGCGGCGGCACCGGCGCGGTGCTGCAACCGGCGAGTGCAGCGGCCGTCAGGGAGAGCCGGACCAGCCTTGCAAAAGCCGCGCGCCGCCTTAGCCTCCGGCGGCATCCCTGCCCGGCGCAGCGCGCCGCAGCAACAACAAGGAGGCGGATCATGAACATAGGGCGTCTGTTGCCCGCACTGGCGATCGTCGCGACGCTTGCTGCGCCGGCGGCGCAAGCGAAGGACTGGACAAAGGTCGTGATCGCCACGGAGGGCGCCTACATGCCCTATAACGGGCACTCGCCGGACGGCAAGCTGATCGGGTTCGAGATCGACCTAGGCAACAATCTCTGCGCGCGGCTGAAGATCACCTGCCAATGGGTGGCACAGGACTGGGACGGCATCATTCCGGGCCTCAACGCGGGCAAGTACGATGCCATCATGGACGGCATGAGCGTCACCGCGAAACGTGAGCAGGTGATCGCCTTCTCGCGGCCGTATACGCAATCGCCGACCACGTTTGCGGTCGAGAAGGACGGACCGTTAGCCAACATGCCAGATACCGGCGTGCGGGTGTCGCTCAATGACGAAGCGGGGACCGATGCGATGATCAAGGCGCTGACGCCGGCCCTGAAGGGCAAGATCGTCGGCGTGCAGGTCGCCACCATCCAGGACGATCTGCTGAACACGTATTTCAAGTCGATCGTCACCATCCGCACGTATAAGACGACGGAGGAGCATGATCTCGACCTGGAGGCCGGGCGGGTCGATGCGGTGTTGGCGTCCACGTCGTATTTCGTTTCGACGTTGGCGAGACCGGGCGGCGATAAGCTCAAGCTTGCTGGGCCGCTGATCACCGGCGGGCTGCTGGGGAAGGGGACCGGCATCGGTTTTCGTAAGAGCGATCCGGAGCTGAGGGCAATGTTCGACAAGGCGCTGGGCGAGGCGCTGGCGGACGGCACGGTGAAGAAGCTCTCGCTGCAGTGGTTCAAGACCGATATCAGCCCGCAATCGTAGCGCGAGTTCAGGATGGCCGGAAATGCCGGGCGGCGGGCGAGACCCTCACCCGGTTCGCTTCGCGAACCGACCTCTCCCGCTCTGAGGCTGTGAATTTTTCATCCTCCCGCCCGGATCTCTGACGATCGGGGGTTGCGCGACAGGACTCGTTGCGATTCGCTGCGATCTCGCACGATTCGGAGATCGGCAATGTCGGCGACTGAGGGTCTGTTCGAGGACGTGGCGGAGCCGAGCAAGGCATCTGCGCCGGCGAGCGAGGCACCGGTTCGGTTGCGGCTGGCCCAGCGTGACCAGCCCGAGTTCCAAGTGGTTGACCTGGACAGCCTGTTGCCGACGGAGCATCCGGCACGAGCGGTCTGGACCTTCGTCGAGACGCTGGAGCTGAGCGATCTGCTGGCGGGCATCAAGGCCCGGATCGGCGAGCCAGGCCGTCCGCCGGCGGACCCGAAGATCCTGATGGCGCTGTGGCTTTACGCCACGATCGAGGGGGTGGGCAGCGCCCGCGAGTTGGCGCGCCTATGCGAGGCCCATGTTGCCTATCGCTGGATCTGCGGCGGGGTGTCGGTGAACTACCATACGCTGGCGGATTTCCGGGTCAGCCAGGTGGCGCTGCTCGACCGCTTGCTGGCGCAGGGCGTGACGGCGCTGGTTTCGGAAGGACTGGTGAACCTGCAACGGCTGGCGCAGGACGGAGTCCGCATCCGTGCCTCGGCGGGATCGAGCTCATATCGGCGGCGTTCCCGGTTGGAAGAGCTGCTGGCGGAGGCCGAGAAGCGGGTGGAGCAGTTGAAGACGGAACTGGAGGCGGACCCGGCGGCGAGCACGGCGCGACAGCGCGCGGCGCGCGAACGCGCGGCGCGGGAACAGGTCGAGCGGACCAAGGCAGCGCTGGAACGGATGCAACAACTGGAAGCGGAACGGGCGCGCCGCGAGAAGACCCATCGGAAAGACACCGCGAAGCAGAAGCCGCCACGGGCCTCGACCACCGATGCCGAGGCGAGAGTCATGAAAATGGCCGATGGCGGCTATCGGCCGGCCTATAATGGGCAGTTCGTCAGTGATCCACAGACCCAGGTGATCGTCGCGGTCGATCTCGACACCACCGGCTCGGACGGCGGGCTGATGGCGCCGATGCAGCAGCGCATCGTCGAGACCTATGGGCAGACGCCGCAGCAGTATCTGGTGGATGGCGGCTTCAGCAAGCTGGACGATATCGAACGCGCCCATGCCGCCGGCATCGAAGTGTTCGCCCCGCCGCCGGACAACAAGCACAAGACCGATCCCACGGCGCCGCGCAAGAGCGACGGTCCGGGGACGGCGAAATGGCGCGAGCGGATGGCGAGCGAGGCGGGCAAGACGGTATACCGCGAGCGCGCCAAGCACGAGTGCATCAATGCCCATCTGCGCAATTGTGGGGTCGGGCGTTTGCTGGTGCGTGGCTGCCAGAAGGTCCGAGCCGTCTTGTTGTGGTTCGCTGTCGCGCACAATCTGCTGCGCGCCTTGGTGCTGCGCGACGCCGCGGCGCAGCCGATCGCGGCGCCCGCGGGGTGAAATGCGTCCGCGGCACGGCGAAGTACAACCTGGGCGGGCGGCCGGCGCGGGAGGTACTCGGCAGACGGGTGGAGCGGTCCTTCTGGCCGCGTTTCAACCGCTGTGCCGGCTCACCTCCGCCCTGCGCCCGCCGTGTCGACCCGCGCTTCGGTCACCGGCAAGTCGATTGCTTCACAGCCTCAGAGCGGGAGAGGTGTTAGATGGCGGCATATCTGCGGCTGATCGGCTTCGGACCGACGGGGTGGGGCGATCAGCTTCTGCTTGCCGCGCTGATGACGCTGTCGGTCTCGGCCGCGGCTTTTGTCACCGGGCTGGTGTTCGGCACCCTTGGCGCGTGGGGAAAACTGTCGGGCTCCGTCGCCGGCCGGCGCGTGGCCGAGTTCTATACGACGGTGGTACGTGGCATTCCTGAACTGCTGGTGATCTATCTGTTCTATTTCGGTGGCAGCCAGGGGCTGACTGCGCTCGCCCGGTTGCTGGGGCAGAGCGGGTTCTGGGGCCTGAATGCCTTCATGGTCGGCACGCTGGCAGTGGGCATCGTGTCCGGCGCGTATCAGACCGAGGTGCTGCGCGGTGCCTATTTGGCGGTGCCGGCGGGCGAGATCGAGGCGGCGCGTGCGGTGGGAATGGGCCGAATGCTGATGCTGCGGCGTATTCTGTTCCCGCGTGTGCTGCGCTTCGCGCTGCCGGGGATGGGCAATGTGTGGCAGCAGGTGCTGAAGGAATCGGCGCTGATCTCGGTCACTGGGCTGGCCGAGATTTTGCGGGAGATCCATATCGGTGCAGGATCGACGGATCGGCCGTTCGATTTCTATATCACCGGGTTCCTGCTCTATCTGCTGCTGACCACGTTCTCGGGGTTCGTTTTCCGCGGTGCCGAGGGCTGGTCGCTCAAGGGCGAGCGCCGCCTGGCCGGGGCGCGAGCCTGAGCGATGCACCCGCTGTTCCTTGCCGACACGATGGTGAAGCTGCTGGCTGGGGTGCCGCTGACGCTGGAGCTGACTTTCATCTCGGTCGGGCTGGGCGCGGCGCTGGCGGTGCTGCTGGCGGTGCTGCGGGCTTCGGTGGCGGTCGGTGCCTGGTTTGTGCGGTTTTATGTGTTCGCGCTGCGCGGCACGCCGCTGTTGTTGCAGATCTTCCTGATCTATTACGGGCTGGGACAGTTCGCCTGGATCCGCGAGGGCGTGTTCTGGCCGTTCCTGCGCGAGCCGTTCTGGTGCGCGATCCTGGCGCTGACCATGAACACCGCGGCCTATGGCTCGGAGATCATCCGCGGCGGGCTGCAATCGGTGCCGCTGGGGGCGATCGAGGCGGCGCGCGTGTCAGGCATGTCGGGCGTGTTGCTCTACCGGCGCATCATCCTGCCGCTGGCGATCCGCCAGGCGCTGCCGACTTATGGGAACGAGCTGGTTGCGATGGTGAAGGCGACCTCGCTTGCCAGCATCGTCACGCTGATGGAAATCAGCGGCATTGCGTATGCGATCATCTCGGAGACCTATCGTGCGCTGGAAGTGTTCATCTGCGCCGGGGCGCTGTATCTGCTGATCAATTTCCTGCTCAGTCGCGGAGTGGCTGCGCTTGAAGCGTGGCTGAACCCGCATCTGCGTCGGGTCGCCTGATGACCGTCGCGGTAGCCGTGCGTGATCTGCACAAGCGGTTCGGCGCGTTGGAGGTGCTGCGCGGCGTGTCGCTGGAAGCGGCCGAGGGCGAAGTGATCAGCATCATCGGCGCCAGCGGCTCCGGCAAGAGCACGCTGCTGCGCTGCATCCCGCTGCTGGAAGTGCCTGACTCCGGCGAGATCGAGATCGGCGGCGAAGCGATCCGCATGCGGCACCGAAACGGCCGGGCCGAGCCGGCGGACCGCGGCCAGGTGAACCGGGTCCGCAGCGAGTTGGGCTTCGTGTTCCAGAGCTTCAACCTGTGGGCACATATGACGGTGCTGCAGAACGTCATCGAGGCGCCGGTGCATGTGCAGAAGCGGCCGCGCGCCGAGGTTGCGGCCGAGGCGGAGGCGATCCTGGACAAGGTGGGGCTGGCCGACAAGCGCGACAGTTACCCTGCGCATCTTTCCGGCGGACAGCAGCAGCGCACGGCGATCGCCCGCGCGCTGGCGATGCGCCCGCGTGCCTTGCTGTTCGATGAGCCGACCTCGGCGCTGGATCCGGAGCTGGTCGGCGAAGTGCTGCGAGTGATCCGCGGGCTGGCCGAAGAGGGGCGCACGATGCTGATTGTGACGCACGAGATGGCGTTTGCCTCGGAAGTGTCGAACCACACGATCTTCCTGGACGCTGGGCGGATCGGGGAACAGGGCCCGCCGGGCCAGATTTTCGCTGACCCTGTCACCGAACGGTGCCGTGCCTTCGTGATGCGGCATCTCAATCGGTAGCACCATGCCGCGGCCCTCGCTCTTGACTGCGAGAATCTCCAAAAGAGGGAATCATCCGTGAGCGAAAAAGCAGCTCTGCTAGCCACGATCAACCGAGATCGTGACGAGATCATCGATTTCTTCCGGGGTCTCGTGCGGATCAAGACTCCGAACCCGCCCGGCGATACGCGAGAGGCGGCAGCTTATACCAGCCGCCCTGTTCGATGACTGGTTTGACCCAGGGGCGCCTGGCGAGGGAGACGATGCGGTCGGGAAGTTCTGCGAGTTTGTTTCAGGCGTCATGACATGCCCCTGAGGATGACCTCATCGGTGTCTCATACCAGCCGCCCTGTTCGATGACTGGTTTGACCCAGGGGCGCCTGGCGAGGGAGACGATGCGGTCGGGAAGTTCTGCGAGTTCGTTTCAGGCGTCATGACATGCCCCTGAGGATGACCTCATCGGTGTCTCAGACACGGCCCCCTGATTTCGTGACGGAGGTAAGAAAAAGCTTAACCACAGCGGCACAGAGACACCGAGAAGGGTCAGGCTCCGTGCCTCGGTGTCTCTGTGGTTAGGCTTTCTTCCTTACTATGCGATGGCCGGTTTGGCCCAAGAGCGCCTGGTGAGGGAGGCGATTTGTTCGGGCATTGCCATCAGTTTGTTCCAGGCATTACGACATGCCTTGAGGATAGCTTCATAGCTGTCCCAGACACAGTGGCTGAGAAAGTTGCCGCGCAGGAACTCCCAGACGTTCTCGACCGGGTTCAGCTCCGGCGAGTAAGCTGGCAGCGGCAACAGGCTGATGTTGTCAGGCACCGGCAGGCGGCGCCCCGGCTGATGCCAACCAGCGCCATCGACCAGCAACACAGCATGAGCCCCCGGGGCAACCTGGAGGCTGATCTCCTTCAGATGTTCGGCCATCGCCTCGCTGTTGGCGGCCGACATGATGATGGCAGCGCCGATGCTGCGCTCGGGGCAAACGGCGCCGAAGATATAGGCGGAGTCATGGCGGTTATCGCGAACCGCCGCCGGGCGCGAGCCACGTCGCGCCCAGACGTAGGTCAGCGTGCCCTTCTGACCGACACGGGCTTCGTCGCCGAACCAGATCTCCAGCGGCTTGCCGGCGGCAGCGGCTGGCACAACCTCGGCCACCTGGCTGGCGAACTCCTTCTTGAATGCCTCTTGCGCGGCGGCATCCTTCTTCGGATGATAGGGACGCGGCTGCAGCCGGGTGAACTTCAGCCGGCGCAGCAGCTTGCCGACACTGCGCTCGTGCAGCTCGACGCCAAACTCATCCTTGATCCGCTGCCGCAGGTCGATGCAACGCCAACGTACCACGCCGTCCCGCTCAAGGTCGGGCCCCTGTTGCACCCATTCCACCACCTTGGCCTGTTGCTCGGGCGATAAGCGGGGCGGCGGACCGCGGCGGCACGGTCGGTCGGACAGGCCATCCAGCCCGGACTCGTTGTAGCGATGTACCCAGTCACGCAACGTCTGGCGGTCCATCGCACACGCCTCCGCCGCGGCTTCCCGCGACCAGCCTTCCAGCAGCAACGCCATCGCCAGCATCCGACGTGCCGCTTTGGCGTCTCGAGTGGCCGCCGCCGCCTCTCGCAGATCAGCCGCCGATCGCTCCAAACGGGTGATCGCTACGGTCATCGCTGTCCCCTCCGTCCAACGGGGACGCCGAATCGTACCGCTCCGAGCCGCACCAAATCACGTTCGAGTCAACGAGCCGGGCGGCTGGTATTACATCGGCAAATTCCTGAGCGCCCAGGGCCTCGACTTCCGGACCGTGGCCCCGATGGCGGAATATCCCAACCTGATTGCCAGCTTCGATGCCTCGCGATCCGGGCGTCACCTTGTGCTCAACGGTCATATCGACGTGTTTCCTGTCGATCCGACCGGCTGGACGCAGGACCCTTGGGGAGGCGCCCTGGTCGATGGCAAGATCTACGGGCGCGGCGCATGCGACATGAAGGCGGGAACCAGCGCCTCGATCTTCACGTACCGTTATCTGCATCGCATCCGCGACAAGCTGAAGGGCAAGCTGACGCTCACCTGTGTCTCCGACGAGGAAACGTTCGGTCCATGGGGCGCGCGTTATCTGATCGAGCACTGTCCGGAAGTCCATGGCGACTGCCTGCTGAATGGCGAGCCGAGCGGCACCAACAGCATCCGTTTCGGCGAGAAAGGTCCGCTCTGGATCGCCTTCACCGTGACTTGCCCCGGCGCGCATGGCGCCTACACCCATCTCTCGGCGAGTGCCACCAAGATCGCCGGACGATTGATCGCCGACCTCGAGAAGGTCACAGAAATTCCGGCGACGCCGCCGGACAATGTCGTGCGGGCGCTCGAACGAGCCTCGGCGGCTGTCGATCAGGCGATGGGCCCCGGCGCATCTCTCATCGTGCCCAAGGTAACCCTCAACGTCGGCGTGATGACAGGCGGCCTGAAGGTCAACATGGTCCCCGGTCAGTGCCGGATCGAGGCCGACATTCGCTTGCCTCTCGGCCTCGACAAGGACACCATCATGGAGGAAGTCCACAAAATTGTCGCACGCTATCCCGAGGTCGCGGTCGAGGAGATCAACTTCAATCCGCCATCCTATTGCGATCCGTACGGCGAGATGGTCGAGATTTTGCAAAATAACGCCAGGCAGCTTTCCGGGGTCGAGCCGGTGCCGATCGTGAGCCTCGGCGGTACTGATGCCCGTCTCTGGCGCTATCGCAACATTCCGGCTTACGTGTATGGCCCGCCACCGGCCGGCATGGGCGCGTGTGACGAGCATGTGACCGTGGAAGACTTTCTTCAGGTGGTTCGCACGCACGTGCTCTCTGCCTACGACTACCTGACGCATGCATGATGGACGGGAACGCACTCTACGCCCACCTCACGTGCACCACCTCTAGCCGCTCAATCACCGGAATTTCCACGACCACCCGCCCCTGCTCCACAGCGAACGACGCAGCGCGACAGAAGCTCGAGGCGAACAATGAAGCCCGCGACCGGGCTGCCTGGACCGAGCACTGCGCCATCGGCCTGATGGCAGAAGCGCTATCACTGCGCCGATTGCCCACCCGCCCCGCCGCCGTCCAAGCCGCAACCGGAACCGCGACCCGAGCCCGCCGAGGAACCCCTCCGCCCCTCCGAAAGGGAAGCCACATACGCCTCTCCCACTCGTGGGCCGCGCAAGGGGAGCGGGTTGGCGGGAGGCGGCGCCCAATGCGAACCGGGTGAGAGCCTCACCCTGGCAGAATCCTCACCCCAACCACCGCCATCTGCGTCCGTCGGTGGCGCATCTGTGGTTTCCCCTGAAGTCATCTCACAGCGCGATCCAACTGTCTCAGGCACAGCAAAATGAGACGGTGATGAGAATAGACCGGTCAAGGCGGCAAACACCCCTAGAGCCGAGCCGCGACCTCGTTCAGGAATTCACGCTCGATCTTGTAGGACGGACGACAGGTAACCAGGACGCCCAGGTGCTGCGTGTCGGACGACCCGCTGTTGAACTGCCATTCAGCGACCTTCACGTACCCTCCGTACCCATTGGGATTAAAGCCCTCAAGGTCGTAATGGCTGTTGAACTGCACCGCTGTTCGTCCGCGGCCTTCCGATCTGATAGTGATGTTCGCGGTGCCGCTGAGGTTCGCACCGGCGAGACCGAGTGCGAGCAGCGCCGGAGTTGTTTGATTGGTGGTGCTGTTCACCGCCGTACCGCAATCGACGTAAGGCGTGACATCCTTCAAGTCAAAATCAAGCGTCATCAGCCCGCTGGCCTTCTCGAAGGCCTTGATCTTGAAAAAGCTCGCGCCCGCAACATAGGTAATTGCGGACCAGGTTCGGTCGTAGGACGCGTTCATGTCTCGCGAGAAATCTTCCGGCGGGGCTGGCTGTGGGGGCACATAGGTCGCGCACGCCGCAAGCGACAGCAGCGGGACCAGGATCAGCAATGCGAACGCCTTCTGGCTTTTCACGGCTCCGCCCCTCCATGTCTCATTCCTGATCTTATAATAACATCTTCATTTCGGATGTCTAGGTTAGTCCACCGCGGAACAGGGCGACCGAGGGATCGTCGCCGGATGGCCGAGACGCGTTTACCTCTTCGCGTGTCAGCGCTCGGTCACGCAGCGGTGCAGAGTTGTGGACGGATCAATCATGGCGATCTCGGCAACTGGACGCATGCTGCCCAGAACCGGCTCAACCGCACCCATCGCCAGCCGACTGCGCAAGATCCGCGGCTTTCTCCCGGCGCGTGTTGGGTCCGCACGACTGGCGACGCGCCGAAACATTTAGCTCCACCTCACGTGCACCACCTCTAGCCGCTCAATCACCGGAATCTCCACGACCACCCGCCCCTGCTCCACAGCGAACGACGCAGAACGGTCGCCGACTAGCAATCGCACCGTGCCGACGGATTGACCGGGCGGGATTTCGATCGAGACCTTCAGTGGACCGATCGGAAAATTCTCTCTTACCGGCCCCTTCAGCATCATCGGATTGGTCAGATTGAGCATGGTCAACGCCAAGCCCTGTGCACCCGCGAGCAGCGCCATGTCGACGACCCCACGCCCCTCGACGCTAACCTGCGGCGGCTTGCCCAGCGCCCATCGGACAGCATTCCCGATCAGGCGCGCGTGATCCACTGCCATCACCTCCCAGAAGATCTCGCCGATATTCCAGGGAAAATAGACCACCCGGCCACCGCTCCCGGTCTCCCGGGCGATCACCGCTGCGCCTTCGGGATCTTTCCGCGCGTAGACTTCTTCCATCGGCAAGTCCGGAAAGTCCGGCACGAACAGAAACGGCACCGCGGCCCCATCGCCCCGCTGCTCCACCGCCATCAGCCGTGTCCCACCCATGATTCGCCGGGCACCGTCATAGCCGGCATTGACCGGATGATCACCGTTCAGCGCGATGTAGTTGTTCTTCACAATCCCCCGTGGTCCGGCGACCAGACTGGCACCGAACACGTCCCCAAGTCCGAAATCCAGCCGCACATTCCCCACTTCATCCCGCAGCGAGCTTTCATACGCCGCAACCACGCTGCCTCCACGCCCGACATACACGCGGATCGACTCGCATTGCGCATCGGACAGGCACGCCGTGTTCGCAAGGACAATCAGCTTGAAACGATCGAGATTTGCCTGGGTCAGAACCTGATCGGACAGAAGCTCGAACGGCACTCTCGCTTCAATCAGCGCGTGATAGAATCCCAGGTCATGCCTCTCCGAGTCGCGGCGCTGCTCAGGCGCACAGTGACGCAGAGTGGTGGACGGATCGATCATCGCGATCTCGGCCACCGGGCTCATGCTGGCCAGAATCGGCTCGATCGATGCATGCAGAGCGAACGAGTCCGCAACCGGCTTGATCCAGCGCTGGTCCGGACGACGCCATTGAATTTGGTGAACCACGGACACAAGCCGTGCGCAATGCCGTCATTGATCCAAAGCTGGATTTCCTCGCCGGATGTCACCGCATCCTTCCAGCGGTATTCCTCCTCCGGGCCGATCGACGTAATCAGCACGACCGGGCGGTCGGGGAACGTGGCGCGGATCCGCTTGCCGTTGCGGCCCGCCGACCAGCCCAGCTCCATCCCACGCCGTCCCTGGTGATCCACGACCAGAAACGGGCAGTGCTTCGCGATCACCGACAGGTCGAACTCCATCAGCGACGCGCCGCTCATGTTCGGGATGAAGCTCGCATGCGGGCGGATCGCTTTGACCGCATCGTCCCATTGCGCGATGACATCCGTCAGAACCTTGCGCCGCCATTGCAGCCACGCCTGCCAGGCGGGATCGGACGCATCGGCGGCAAGCGGCAATTCGAACCCGGAGAAATCCCTGAAGCGGCGGCGGCTGTCCTCGCTGTAGTCCACCCCATGTCCTTGCCAGCGATTGGCGAAGATCGCATCGATGTCGTACTTCCGGACGATCTCATTCACGACCTCGGGCATAAAGACGCTGTTGTAATCGCCATAGGCGTTGGCCACCCACACCTCCGGATAAGCCCAGTGGCGCCGTGGCTTTCCTTCTGCATCAACCGCCACCCACTCCGGATGCGCGGCAGCGGCCTCATCGTGGATCGCGTGGGGATCCACCCGCGCCATCACATGCATGTTCAGCCTGCGGGCGCCTTCGACCAACGCTGCGAACGAATCCCGCTCACCCAGGTATTTGCTGACATAATGCAGCGGGACTTTGCTGGGGTAATACGCGATATATCCGCCGGCGCTGATACACGTCGCGTTCGATTTGGTGCGCAGGAAGACCTCGATCCAGAAGGCTGGATCGAACTTCACCGGATCGTCTTCAGCGAGCGTGATTTGCGTCCATCGCGTCGCCGCCCTGAACCAGTCCGGCGATCGAAGCGATCCCGTGGCTTGCTGCGCGATGTCAGGCATTATTCCGCTCCACTCGCGACGGCGAACGACCCGTGGTTCCCTCGCGCGCACTCTCTCTCGTCAGTTCGGCAAGGAGAAACCCCGGCCGCAGTTCCGGGACCACCTGCCTTGTTTCGTGGATGTAGTACGGCTCGAACAGACCCGCAGGGCTGTACGGCTCTTCAGCGAGGAAGCGCGCCAGGGCATCGCGATCCGGAAGTTCGATCATCATCAGACTGCCGACCATCTTTTCTTCGTGGTCAAGCAGCGCGCTGGCATAACGAAATATCTCCGTGTTATCGACAACGTATTGAAGATGCGCGGTCCTGTTGGCCCGCCTCACGTCGGCGCCATCACCCGGTCGATCAACCCCGTACAGAACAAAAAGCATGGAAGCCACTCCTTTCCAGATTACCCGAGCCGACTAATCGGTTTTGACACTCATGACCTATCACACCGCCCCGACGTTCACTCAGGCCACTTGCCACACGCGATTTCGTAATGCCACGCGAACTCATCAAACTGCGACAGCACCGACCGAGCTTCGGGTTCAACGATCGCCGTTTCAACTTGTTCGCCCGAAAAACCCTTGATGGCGTCGAACGAATCCCAAAAGGTGATGGCAAGGAACTCCCCCCTTCCACCGTGCTCTCGCCGCAGCAGTATGGCTCCGCGATGCCCGGCGAGACCGGACAGCGACGGGAAGACCGTGGTTTCAACGTGACGCCGATAGGCCTCGGCGTTCTCCGGCGTCGCGGCTTCGCCGCGCCAAATTCGAACCATCATCTGATTGGACTCCCTTATAGCTGGGCTCAGCACCCGAATTTTCGGCGCCGGGCGGGCGGTGTATTGGGAAAAATTGCGGCAGCGGCGGCGGACGAATCGAACCACCGCCCGGCGACCGCGCTGTTCTCCGGCGCGCTGTCGAACTGATGAAAACACATTATGCCAGGCAGCTCAAGCTAGAGGATGTCGCCGCCGTGGTGGAGTTAACCACGTTTCCAGCTCATCGGCTTATTCAAACGGGCAACGGGTCTGACGGCACATGCCTATCGTTCTCAACGCCTTTGTCTTCCAGGCCTTCAATGGCGCCCTAGTGACCGGGGTTCAGATTTACGACGACGTCACCGCTCGGATGGATTTCGACGTGCCCGGGGCCGACAATGATCGGCTGCGCATGCTCGAAGGTCCTCATTAACGAAGCTATCGCGAAAGACCTCAAAGTCACAACGGACGACATTCCGTTCGTGGAAGCCCAAAACCAGTACGGTCTCATCCGCAGCAAGTCGGTGGCACCGCCGCCGACGCCCAACGGCAGGATCAGGGTCGTCGTCGGCGACAGCCCGAATCGACCGCTGATCATCGCCTTCAATGGCGGGGCCGTCACGCTCGACCCGATCATGCACGCCGAGAGCACGACCACCGCATGGCAGCGGCATATCTTCGACACGATCACGATCGAGGGCACGCATGGCGATGCGCCGTCGGGCGATGGCGGGAGCGTTCTCTGTACAGCAGGATGGGGTATAGAGGGCACCCCGCCGGATGGGTGGCCGAGCGGTTTAAGGCAGCGGTCTTGAAAACCGCCAGCCCGCAAGGGCTCGTGGGTTCGAATCCCACCCCATCCGCCGTGGGGTCCCCAAATGTCATGGCAGCACTTTGTCGAGCGACGTGCAGAAGACGTTGGGATCGATGCGGCTGCTGCACCAGGCAGTTTTGATCGCCGGCGGCATCCAACGCGGCGGAGATCATCTCGCGTAGATCACGCCTGATGCGGTTGGGGCACAGCCCGGGATGGCGAATAGTACAGAGCCCGGCTTGAAGAATCAGGTCGCCCCACGCAGGAAGCTGCGATGCTCCTGACCGTGTCCCACAACGAACCCGGCTTATTGTCGGATCGCCGGCTCTGGCTGATGGCGGCCTACGGATTCTTCTCCGGCCTTCCGTTGCCGCTCTCCGGCTTTACCTTCCGCCTCTGGCTGTCGGAAGGCGGCGTTTCACTCGCCCTGATCGGCCTGACTGCCAATGTCGGCCTTGCCTATTCGCTGAAATTCCTCTGGGCGCCACTACTCGACCAGGTTCGCCCGCCTGGGCTGCTGCGCCGGCTGGGCCGCCGCCGCGGCTGGCTGGCAGCAATCCAACCGCTGCTCGCTGCGGCCGCGGCGATGCTGGCGATTTCCGATCCGGCAGGGGCGCCTCTCGCCGCGGTTTCGGCCGCTGCCCTGGTTGCGTTCCTCTCCGCCAGCCAGGATATCGTCATCGATGCATGGCGCATCGAGACCTTTCCGCCGCGCCGGCAGGGCGCGGCCATGGCGGCCTATGTCTGGGGCTATCGGGTCGCGCTGCTGGTCTCCGGCGCCGGCGCGATCAAGGCCGCTGACAGTCTCGGCTGGCATGGTGCGTTGCTGGGTGTTGCCGGCCTGCTGGCGCTAAGCCCACTCGTCACGCTGCTCGCCCCCGAGCCCCTGACCGCGATACGACGCGCATCCGCAACTTTTGTCGCGCGTCTCACCACCGCAGTGGTCGAGCCATTGCGTGAGATGCTGTCGCGCCCCGGCGCCCTTACCATCCTGGCGTTCGTGGCGCTGTTCAAGCTGGGCGAGGCGATGGCCGGGGTGATGACCGCACCATTCTACACCTCGCTCGGCTTCGATCGCGCCAGCATTGCCGTCGCCAACGGACCGTTCTCGCTCGCCGCCACGTTCGCCGGTACCGCGATCGGCGGCTGGCTGGTGGCGCGCCTTGGCGTTGGGCGTGCTTTGCTCTGCACCGGCTGGGTGCAAACCGCAGCGATGGGGATGTATCTGCTGTTGGCGACCTCGGCCGGCGAGCGGCATGTGCTGTTCGCCACGGTGGTCACGGAGGCATTCGCCGAGGGAATGGCCGACGCGGCTTTCATCACATATCTGTCGGGCCTGTGTTCACCGTCGTTTACCGCGACGCAATACGCGCTGCTGTCCTCGCTCGCCGCGATCGCGCTGCGCACGGTGGGTGGGCTTTCGGGATTCCTGGCCCAGGCCACCGGGTGGACGCTGTTCTATGCGATTACGATGTTCGCCGCGCTGCCCGCCATGCTGCTGATGTTGCGACTGTTACGGCGTTACCCGCCGGCAGAACGTGCGGCAGTGGCCTGATCGGGCTTTCATGAAGCAAGAAATTGGAACCGCAGACGGACGCGGATAGATGCAGATGGGCCTAGTTAACTCTCGTGCCACGCCGTCAGGGCCAGGCTCTGACCTGGCCATCCACGAAGGGCTAGATATGGCGGGTGGGTGAAGCACCGCCCGCCGTGTGTCCTTCTTTCAGCCGACTGGTTCTAGTCCTCGCTGAGGGCGCAGTGACCGACCAGGAGGCCGATCGGCAGAGAGAGCAGACCCCAGCTTCCGAGCACAGTCAGCAAGACATGTCTCGGATCATGGACGGTTAGTTGCAAAAAAACCGCCAGGGCGAGCATCCCTATGCTGCTGCCGGCCAAGCCAGTCCTGGCGAGAAGGCGTTTCGCTCTTAGCATAGATGGCCGCTACCCGATCGGATACCCGCTCTTACCATTCGTTACTGAGCGGCGCGTACTCAGGCGCCGCCCGCCCCATGCACGAATGTGTATCATGCCTATGGACGCGGCCAGACTGGCAAGTCTTCACAAGACTGTCAACGATTCGGTGCTCAACTGAGGTTGACACCGGCGGACCGTTCCGCCAGCGGCCGCACCCCCCGGCCCAGCGGTGCCCTTATCGCGTCGGGCGCGGCGGAGACTGGCCATAATCGTAGAACCCGCGGCCGGTTTTTCGGCCGAGCCACCCCGCCTCGACGTATTTGACCAGCAACGGACAGGGTCGATACTTGCTATCCGACAACCCCTCGTACAGCACCTGCATGATCGACAGGCAGGTGTCCAGGCCGATGAAATCGGCCAGTTCCAGCGGACCCATCGGGTGGTTGGCGCCGAGTCGCATGGCAGCATCGATCGCGCTGACCGACCCGACCCCCTCGTAAAGGGCATACACCGCCTCGTTGATCATCGGCACCAGGATGCGGTTGACGATGAAGGCCGGGAAATCCTCAGCCACCGCGGTCGTCTTGCCAAGCCTGGTTGCGAGCGCCTGTACCGCCTGGAATGTCGGCTCATCGGTGGCGATGCCGCGGATGATCTCCACCAGCTTCATCACCGGCACGGGGTTCATGAAATGCATGCCGATGAACTTTCCGGGCCGGTCGGTGGTCGCGCCCAGTCGGGTGATCGAAATCGAGGACGTATTGGTGGCCAGCAGGCAGGACGGCTTCAGGTGCGGGGTGAGCGTCTTGAACACCGCGCGCTTGATGTCTTCTTTCTCGGTCGCCGCCTCGATGATAAGGTCCGAGTCGCCGAACGCCCCGTAATCGGCCGAGGTGGTCACGCGCGCCAGGGCAGCGTCCCTGTCTTCGGCCGTGATCAGGTGGCGATTGACCTGCCGCTCCATGTTGCGGGCCATGGTGGCGACGGCTTTCGGCAACTGCTCTGAGCTTGACGTCGAGCAAGGTCACCGGCAGACCGGCCAGCGCACAGACATGGGCGATGCCGTTGCCCATCTGGCCGGCGCCCACCACGCCAACCTGGGCGATCTCGGGGATTTCGGTGGTGAGCGGCGCCGCAACTGACTGCGGCGTGACTTCGACGTTCATTCAGGAGCGCTCCAGTTCGGCTGCCAACTCGGGCAGCGCGGTGAACAGATCAGCGACCAGGCCGTAGTCCGCGACCTGGAAGATGGGCGCTTCCTCATCCTTATTGATTGCTACGATAACCTTGCTGTCCTTCATCCCGGCGAGATGCTGGATCGCGCCGGAGATGCCCACCGCAACATATAGGTCCGGGGCGACGACCTTGCCGGTCTGTCCTACCTGGTAGTCGTTGGGCACAAACCCTGCATCCACCGCCGCGCGCGAGGCACCGATCGCCGCCCCCAGCCGATCAGCGATCGGATCCAGAAGCTTGAAATTATCGCCGCTCTGCATGCCTCGGCCGCCGGAGATGACGATACGGGCCGCGGTGAGCTCCGGCCGCTCACTCTTCGACAGCTCGGCCGATACGAATCGCGAGACGGTCGGCGACTCGATGGCGGGCGCGGGCTCGACCGTCGCGTTGCCGCCTTCGGTCGGCACCGGGTCGAAGCTGGCCGCGCGCACGGTGATCACTTTCTTCGGGTCTGCTGACTTCACCGTGGCCAGCGCGTTGCCGGCATAGATCGGCCGGATGAAGGTGTCCGCGTCCACCACGCCGGAGATGTCGCTGATCGGCTGCAGATCCAGCAGCGCAGCGACTCGCGGCATCACGTTCTTGCCCACCGCGGTGGCGGCGGCGAGCAGGTGCGAATAGGCGGGTGCCAGTTGCACCAGCAGGCTGCCAGTCGGCTCGGCCAGCACGTGCTCGAACACCGGCAGGTCGGCGGCGATCACCTTGGTCAGGCCGGGCAGCTTTGCCGCTGCCTCGGTGGCGGCGCCGATCCCGCTGCCGACGACCAGCCCGTGCACCTCGCCAAGCTGACCGGCGGCGGCAACAGCGCTACGCGAGGGCTGCTTGATCCCGGTCGGATCATGTTCCAGCAGAACGAGAGCTCGTCATTACTCAGATCACCTTCGCTTCGGTTTTGAGCTTATGCACCAGTTCTGCGACCGAGCCGACCTTCTGTCCCGCCTGGCGCTTCGGCGGCTCGGCAACCTTCATGACTTTCAGCCGCGGCGTCGGATCGACTCCAAGATCGGCCGGCTTCAGCGTCTCGATCGGCTTCTTGCGGGCCTTCATGATGTTCGGCAGCGAGGCGTAGCGCGGCTCGTTCAGCCGCAGATCGGTGGTGACGACCGCCGGCAGGCTCAGCGCCACGGTCTCCAGCCCGCCATCGACTTCGCGCGTGACCGTGATCTGATCGCCCTCGATCGTGATCTTGCTGGCGAAGGTGCCCTGCGGCCAGCCGAGCAGGGCGGCCAGCATCTGGCCGGTGGCGTTCATGTCGTCGTCGATCGCCTGCTTGCCGAGGATGATCAGCCGCGGCTGCTCCTTCTCGGCGATCGCCTTCAGCAGCTTGGCGACTGCGAGCGGCTGCAGCTCCGCGTCGGTCTCGACCAGGATGCCGCGATCGGCGCCCATCGCCAGCGCGGTGCGAATCGTCTCGGCGCATTGCGCCACGCCCAAGGAGACGGCGACGATCTCGCGTGGCGACGCCTTTTTCCTTCAGGCGAACCGCCTCCTCGACGGCGATCTCGTCGAACGGGTTCATCGACATCTTCACTCCGGCGGTTTCCACGCCGGAGCCGTCCGCCTTCACCCGCACCTTCACGTTGTAGTCCACCACCCGCTTGACGGGGACGAGGACTTTCATGGGAAAACCGCGCCGCTACCAGAGAGGCAAGCGCGCGCCCGAGGCCCGCTTCGCCCGAGGGACTGTTCGCACCTGCAATATGCGGGCGGACCATATGTGGCGGCCCGAGCCGCTGTCAAACGGTGGTTTGGGGTAGTAGCGTGTAGGGGTTGCGGGTCAGCCGCGCAGCAGGCTCATCATCAGGATGAACAGCAGCAGCGCTGCGGCTTGCAAGATGACGCGCCAGCGCATCAACTGGTTGGAGCGCGCCGGATCGCCGCCGCCGCGCGCAAGCCCGATCAGCCCGGCGAACAGCACACCGAGCGTCGCCAGCATCAGCATCGCGACCGGGATGGCGAGCCACCGCATCCGTACCACGTTGGCTGGAATGCCGGATGATAAAGCCTCCGTGCCGCAATTTCATCCAAATCACCGTCCGGGTAGGGGAGTTGACCGGGCGCGGGGGACTGTGGTCGTACGCCGCCCCATGAGACCGCTCGCCTTGGTCCTGTTGGTGGCATGGCTGGCGCTTGCCGCCGGCGCACCAGTCCCGGCGCTTGCTGCTCCTGCCTCGACCTCCCCCGCCTCCGCCCCCGGGATCACTCCCGAGCAGGCGCGTCAGGCGTTGGATGTCCTGAACGATCCGGCCAAGCGGGCGGCGGTGGTAAACACGCTCGAGGCGATTGTGAAGACAGAGGGCACCGGGCGCGTGGCTGCCGCGCCGACATCCGGGCCTCCGCGGCCGGCGACGCCGCCGGCGACTGCCGCCGCCCCCGCCGCTCCTGCCGCCTCAACGTCGAAGGTGACCGTGGAGCCTGGCAGTCTCGGAGCTGCCGTCCTGGGCGGGGCGACTGGGTTTACGGGCCGGATCTCGGCCGAGGCCATCCGGGCCGTTCAGACGGTGAGGGGGTTCCCGCTGCTCTGGGGCTGGATCCATGTGATGGCGACCAACCCCTTGGCGCAGACCCTGCTGCGGGAGGCGATCTGGCGGGTCGCGATCGCCTTTGGCTGCGGGCTTGCCGTGCAGCTGGGCGTCCGGATGCTGCTGCGGAACCCGGTCCAGGTCCTGGAGAGCCGCTCTCCGGGGACGGAGCCGGCTGGTGAGCCCGACACCGGCGAATCGCGTGCCGAGGTCGGCGAGACCGAGCCGCCGCATCAACGGCGCATCGCCGCGCTCACGCTGTTGCGACGCCTGCCCTTGGTGATATTGCGCTTCGTGCTGGATTTGCTGCCGGTACTCGGTTTCGGCATCGCCGGACACATCGTCGCGGCGACTGTGATCGGCGGCTCTGAGCAGACGCGGCTGATCATTGTCGCGATGGTTGATGCCTACGTGGTTTGCGGTGCGGTCGTCTGCGTGGCGCGGATGATGCTCTCGCCACAACGCAAGCGGCTGCGCTTGGTGCCGATCGCGGATGCGACGGCCCAATGGGCCACCAACTGGGTCCGTTGGATCGCGTCGGTTGTGGTGTTCGGCTACGCCATCGCCCAGGTGGGCCAGTTGCTTGGCATGTCCGACGCGGCGCATGACGGGCTGCTCAAGCTCCTCTCGCTGATCAACCACCTGTTTCTGGCGATCATGGTCCTGCAGAAGCGGCGGGCGGTGAAGCACTGGATCCGTGCTCCGGCCGGCGCCACCGGGGTGGTTGCGCGACTGCGCAATGCGGTCGCTCCCACGTGGCACTGGATCGCGCTGTTCTTTATCGCCGCATCCTGGATCGTCTGGGCGGTCGAGATCCGGAACGGCCTCGCCGAGGTGTTCCACTTCTTTTTCGACCTTGTACTGGTGACGATCGTTGCCCGCCTGGTTCTGATCGTACTCCTGGGCTCGCTGGACCGCGCGCTGCACGTTGGCCCGGAAACGGCCGCGCGTTACCCGGGACTGGAGGCTCGGCTACACGCCTATCACCCCCTGCTGCAGGGGCTGGCACGCGTGGTGGTCTGCCTGGCCGGTGCGCTGGTGCTGCTGGAGTTCTGGGGCGTGCCCACCTTCGAGTGGTTCTCCGGCACCTATCTCGGCCGGAGGCTGGTCGCGGCGCTTGGCACGATAGCGCTCACCCTCGTGTTGGCGCTGATCGTCTGGGAGACGGCAAACGCTGCTATAGAGGCGCATCTTGCCCGATTGACCCGCAGCCAGCAGATGGCCCGCTCGACGCGGCTGCGGACATTGCTTCCGCTGTTGCGCACCACGCTGCTGGTCTGCATTGTCGTGATCGTCGGGCTGACCATGCTGTCGGAGATCGGCATCGATATCGCTCCCCTGCTGGCCGGGGCAGGAATCGTCGGCGTGGCGATCGGCTTCGGCTCACAGAAGCTGGTGCAGGACCTGATCACCGGCATCTTCCTGCTGCTGGAAAACACCATGCAGGTCGGCGACTGGGTGACAGTGTCGGGCCTGTCCGGCTCGGTGGAGCATCTGTCCGTGCGCACCATCCGACTGCGTGCCGGCGATGGCTCGGTGCACATCATCCCGTTCAGCGCCGTCACCAGCGTGACCAACACCAATCGCGGGCTCGGCAACGCCGCCGTCAGCGTCACCGTTTCCTACGCCGAGGACACTGACCGGGTCGGGCAGGTGTTGAAGGACATCGCGGCAGAGATGCGCAAGGAGCCCGACTTCGCGTCGATGATGCTGAGCGACCTGCAGCTCTGGGGCGTGGACAAGGTTGATGGTGCATCGGTGACGCTGACTGGTCAGATCGTGTGTACCGATGCGGGGCGTTGGCCGGTGCAGCGCGAGTTCAATCGGCGGATGAAGATACGGTTCCAGGAGCTCGGGATCACCATATTCAATCCGCTGCAGACTTATCTGATTTCCCCCGCTCAACCGGCTCCGGCGCGTCCCGCGCTGCCGGGCCCCAGGGAGGCCGCAGAATGACCGATCTCGCCACGCTTGTTGATTTTGTTTCGCGCGACGGCTTCGCGTTCGTTCATGGACCGGTGATGCGCGAGACGTTCGAGCAGCGCGGCTCGCTTGCCGACTGGAAAGACTTCGCGGCGAGCTGGAACGATCTCGGGCTGGATACGTATATGGCCGATGGCGGCCGCTACCGGAAGCGCCGCCATGCGGCGTTTGCCGCGGATGCGCGTGGGATCCGCCGTAAGCCGCACCAGGCGCATTATCAGAGCCGCGACTACAACAGCCTGAACGGCGGCATCGCCCGCTGGTTCGATCCGGTGCTGCCCGCGATCGGCTCCGGCCCGAGCATGACGGCGATCCTGCAGACATGCCGCACGTTGTTCGACCGGCTGACCCCCACGCCCGCCTGGCACATCGAGGTGCACCAATTTCGCATCGAGGCGCGCGCCGATGCGGTTGGGCGTCCGACGCCCGAGGGCACCCATCAGGACGGCGTCGATCACGTGCTGGTGCTGCTGGTCGGGCGGCAGAATATCCGAAGCGGGGTCACCACCATCACCGATCTTGCTCGTCATCCGCTCGGAAGCTTCACCCTGGCCGAGCCACTCGACGCCGCGCTGGTGGACGACAACCGCGTGATGCACGGCGTGACGCCGGTCGAGCCGGTGGACCCGGCCCGTCCCGGCTTTCGTGACGTGCTGGTGGTGACGTTCCGGCGGGAGAGCGCCGGCGCCTGACGTTTCCGCCAATGCGGATCGTCGCCGGTACCTGGCGGGGTCGGCGGCTGGTTGCCCCGTCGGGGACTGACACGCGACCGACTTCCGATCGAGCACGGCAGGCGCTGTTCGACATGCTGCTGCATGCACCTTGGGCGGGGCCTGACGCGATCGAAGGTGCGTTCGTGCTGGACGTGTTCGCCGGTACTGGTGCGCTGGGGTTAGAATTGCTGTCGCGGGGCGCCGCTGCCGCGACGTTCATGGAGCGTGACCCGGCTGCGTTGCGAGCGCTGCGGTCCAATATCGCAGCGTGCAGGGCTGAAGAGCGGTGCACCGTGGTGGCTGGGGATGCGATGGATCCGCCGGAGGGCAGCCCCTGCGGGCTGGTGTTCCTCGATCCTCCGTATGGGCGGGGCTTGGTGGGGAAGGTAGTGGAACGTCTTGCGGCGCGAGGGTGGATCGGGCCGCGGGCCCTCGTTATCGCGGAAACGGCGCGCGACGAGGCGGCGCCTCTGATCGCTGAGTTGCTTGACGAGCGAAAGTATGGTGCGGCGCGCATCAGCGTCTGGCGGGCCGCTAGACCCTAGACCCCAACCACTATCGCCACAGCGGCGCGGATATCCTCAATGGAAGCCGAGGGTTCAAACGCTCTGCAAAGCACGGCGAAGTGTTCCGGCTTCTCGCTCTTCAGAAAAGCCAGGCTCCTCTTTGGACCCAAATACCACTGCCCCCGAAGTACAAAATAGTCCTCCAGGAGGGCCATTAGAAGCCAGTGTCGCCGGTAGTTTCCCTCGGCATCGCCCTTTTCAGCACGAGCCAGCATTTTCTCGAACCAAAGATGTCGCGTCTGTACTTCGCTGACGCTTAATGTTTCGGGACAGGCAGTGAACATCGTTGTGACGGCAGCCAGAACCTTGTCCCCGTCCTGGCCACGCTGGAAAAGAACCCTGCCACCGTGGACTCTCAACCAATCAGGTTCCGGCTTGGTCGCAGTCGGATAAAGAAACAGGTCGAGAAATAGGCTCTGCCATCAGTGGGCAACGTGCGCCGCCTGGCCGCCGTCACGGAAGGCAGTGACGTTGATGTCACTGGAAGCGTCCAAGTCGCCCCGCGCCAGTGAGCCATACAGGATCGCGGTGTGGCAACCTAAGACTAAGTGCTCCTGCAAATATGCACACAAGAGGTCGAGCAGTTTCTACTGGTCCACACCCGACTTACTTCATGATCGTCTGCTCTGCCATCAATCCGGTGTAGCGGTCCTCGGATGGGATGCATGATTTGCAGGGAGAGTGCATAACGCGATCAGTCCGCCTCGGCGGTCCTGCCAGCGGCCTGCGCTGTCCGTGCATCGCGTCGCCCCGTCAGGTCGTCGCCCGCGCTGCGCGGCATCAATAGCGCAATCGGCGCCGCCGCCAGCGTGAACAGCGACACCGTCAGGAACCCCACGCTGAAATCCCAAGGCTGCGCCGGATGATCGCCGGTGAACGCCATCGAAGCCTCTAACGCCACCGCCCCCGCTGAGATGCCGAGCGTCGCGGCAAGCTGCTGGGCCGCAGTATAGAGGCTGGTCGCGGCGCTCATTTTGCGGCGCGGCACGTCGCCGTAGGCCAGCGTGTTGTACGCAGTGAACTGCAACGAACGGAAGAACCCGCCGATCAGCAGCGCGGCATAGATCGCCGCCGCAGGCCAGGTGGGTCGGAACGCCGCGCAGATGGCGATCATCGCCGCCGAGATGAAACCGTTGCACACCAGCGTATCGCGGAAGCCGAACTGCCGCAGTGCCCACTGCGCCACCGGCTTCATCACCAGCGCACCGGCCGAGCTGGCAAAGGTAATCATCCCGCTCTGCACCGCCGAGACGCCGAACCCGACCTGCAGCATCAAGGGTAGCAGGAACGGGATGGCGCCGATGCCGATGCGGAACAGCATCATCGCCGAGATCGCCACGCCGAAGCATGGTAGCCGCAGCAGCGAGAGGTCGAGCAGCGGTGTCGGATGGCTGCGCGCATGCAGGAAATAGCCAATGCCGGCCACCACCCCCGTCGCGACCAGCGTCGCCGTCAGCGCCGGCGGGACGACACCGCGCCCTGCTGTTTCCACACCAAACATCAGCCCGGACAGTGCAGCCCCCGACAACAACAGCCCGACCACGTCGAATCGGCCGGGCGGCGGCTCGCGCACGTCTTCCACGAACAGGCTGACCAGCAGGATCCCCAGCAGCCCGATCGGCACGTTGATGTCGAAGATCCAGCGCCAGGAGAAATAGGTGACGATGAAACCGCCGACCGGCGGACCGAGCACCGGGCCGACCAGCGCCGGCGTAGTCAACCAGGCCATGGCGGCCACCAACTCGCGCCGCGGTGTAGTTCGCAGCAGCACGAGGCGCCCGACCGGCACCATCATCGCCCCGCCGATGCCTTGCAGAACACGCGCGGCCACCAGGAACCACACCGTGTTGGCCCGCCCGCACAGCACTGAGCCGATCGTGAACACCAGGATGGCAGCGCGGAACACGGTGCGTGTGCCGAACCGGTCGGCAATCCAGCCGCTGGCTGGGATGAACACCGCGACGCTGAGCAGGTATGCGGTCAGCGCGACGTTCATGTGCACCGCGTCGGAACCGAACGCCCGCGCCATGGTCGGCAGCGCCGTGGCAATCACGGTCGAATTGAGATTCTGCATGAACAGCGCGCAGGCCACGATCATCGCGGTCGTTCGCGTCCGGCGGCTAGTACGGATGCGCCCCGATGGCACGGTCCCGGAAGTCGTCATGTCCTAAGCATGACGCCCGCACCCCGCTAGGAAAAGCCCCGCAAGCCCACCTCTCCCTCGCTGCGGGAGAGGCCGGTTCGCGAAGCGAACCGGGTGAGGGTGCTCGCGCGTCATCCGCCGTCCGACGCACCTGTCGGTACTGCTGCACCCCTCCTGCCGGATGACGCCATCAGCCGTGCGGTCGCCGGTCCGTACCTGAACCGAGAGCTGCAACAAGTGTCCGTCCGCCGAAACCCACGCCTCGGCGGTAGAAGCTCGGGTCATGCTGAGAGCCGGATAGCGAACAGAGGTTGCCCAAGGCTGCGCACCGTGACTTGGCGGCCCGGCCGGACCGATCGTCAGGGCCACGCTCTTGTCTTTCTTGAACCCCGGCAGGAACACCGTCGCGATCTGGCCGGTGCGCGGCAGTCGCCGGGCCCAATAGAACGCCAATGCCAGCGGGGAGCGAAGATCCAGCACCGCTGAAGACGCCGGCAAGTCGAGGTCTCGACGCCGTTCGGGATTGGCACGCCAATAGTCCTGTAGCCATGGCTGGCCGAAGGTGGCCGAGTCCGCATGTTCGGCGAAGGCAGGGTGCTTGCCGCGGAACTCGTCAGGCGTCCTGGCTTGCAATCGATAGGCGTCCAATCCGTCGCGACCGCGCACAAACACGTCCCAGAGCTGGCGCACGACGCGGCCATCAACGCGATAGCGGCTGTTCACCGCCAGGCTTTGCAACTCTGTCGCTTTCCAGATGCTGATCTCCTGCATCAGATAGTTCGTGTGCACGAAAGGCATCGGCGTGCCTTTGAAGCCGAGGCGGACGTCCACCGTCGTGGTCCCGTCCGCGGCGTTCGTGCTGGTGATCGCGGTGACCGCAACCTGTCCATTGTAGTCGGTAGTGCCGGCAAATCGGCAGACCTCACCACCCCAGGCATGGCCGGCGCACAGGCTTGCCGCGATCAGGCATGTAGGCCACAGCTTGATGACAGGTCTCCCTTACCGATCACTGTTGGATGGGTAGCAGCACCGTGAGCTACAATTGTCCTCTTGCCAGCGCTGCACGCAACACCTTCTCGACCCGCGCATTGTATCCCGGCCCGCTGGCACGGATGCCGGCAACGACATCAGCATCGAGCCGGAAGCCGATATGCACCTTCGGAACGTCTCCGATCGGCGGGCGCCCCGCGCGCTTCTCGGCACGGCGCTTCGCCGCCAGCTTTTTCATGCCCTTGAAGAACTCGGGCGGCATCACCTCGCGCGCCGGGCGGGCGTGCTTGAAATCTTCCGCAGTCCATTCAGGGTTATCGTCATCTATCAAGAACGGGTTGGGTCGCTTTCGCATAGAGTCGCCACTACTTTCGCATGTGCACGGCGGAAGCTGATGATCCAAGTGACTTCGCCGCGCATCGTAAACACCACTGCATAAGGATTCCCGCCCGGCCCACGCATGATCGAGCAACGCCACATCATCGAAGGACAATCCGCGTTCGGCGATATTGCGCGAGTTCTTCGCCGGATCATAGACAATCCTCATAGGATATATGTAGCAACAGAATGGCCCGGACGCAAGGGCTTCTGTAGCGACAAAATTCCCGCCAACCGCTCCCTCGTGCCCACCTGCGTAAGCGTTGTAGGCGCGCTGATCGCTACCAGCCGTTCACCCGCGGCCAGACAGCGACAACCTCCTCGGTCCCGTCCACCACGTGGTAGCGGTCGTGCGCGGCAGCGGTCATGCAGGTGTGGTTGGGCGCGATGCGCAACTTTGCCCCGACCGGCAGGTCGATCGGGAAGGCCGGGTCGGGCACTATCACCCCGTGCTCCTGATAAGCGCGCCGCACGATCGCGTCGCCGTAACTGCGCCGACCGCTGCGGTCCAGCACAAGGCCAAACCCGTAATCTTTTGGCACCGCTTCCGTGCTGCGGTCCTTCGACAACGCCAACCCGCCGGCATCGACCAGCAGCACACCGGGTCGGCGGCCGATCACGCTGGCCAGCACCGTCACGGCAATGTCGTCGAGCCCGTGCGTGCCGATTTCCGCCTGAAACAGATCGCCGAACATATAGACGCCGGCGCGCACCTCCGTCACGCCTGCGAACGAGCCGCCGTGCAGCGCGGTCGGCGAGCTGCCCATAGAGACGATCGGCACGGGATAGCCACTGGCACGCAACCGCTCCGACGCGCGCACCGCCCCGGCCCGCTCGGCCTCCGCGATGCGCTGCATGTCCTGGTGGGTGCGGCCGGCATAGCTGTGCCCGGCATGCGTCATCACACCGGCCAAGTGTCGGCCAAGCCTGGCAGCAATCTCGATCAGGCGTTTGTCGTCGGGTGCCAGGCCGCCGCGTGCCTCACCGCTGTCGATCTCAATCAGCGCGCGCGGTGGCGCCGGGTGCGCCGCGATCGCCGTTGCCGCGTCGAGGTCGTCCGTGATCACTGCGATATCCGCGCCGCCGGCATTCAGGCGCGCCACGGCATCCAGCTTCTGCGGCGTGATGCCGACGGCGTACAGAATGTCAGCGATGCCGTGCCCGGCGAAATACTGCGCCTCGGCCAGCGTCGAGACGGTGATGCCGCCCGGCTGGCCGTCGAGCGCCAGCCGCGCCACGTCGATCGACTTGGCGGTCTTCATGTGCGGTCGCAACGGCACGCCGTGGCGGCCGAGCGCGGCTGCTATGGTGGCGATGTTCCGCCGCAGGATCGTGCGGTCGAGCACCAGGCACGGTGTCGGCAGGTCGTCGAGCGTCATGCCGCCCGCGTCGCAAGATGGTTGCATGCGTTCACGGCTGAATTCCCAGAAGCTCGCCGATGCGCGGCGTTGCCTTCAGGCCGCTGCCGGTCAGCACCAGCACCGTCGTCTGCGCGGCCGTGATGGTGCCGGCTCCGAGCAGCTTGCGGAACGCCGCGGCTGGTTGCGCCGCGGTGGGCTCTACATAGACGCCGATGCGTGCCAGATCGAGCGTGGCCTGCGCGATTTCAGCCTCGCTCAACATCACCGCGCCGCCCTGGGTTTCGCGCAGTGCACCCAGCACCTCATGCAAGCGGATGGGGGCGGCGATAGCGGTGCCTTCAGCGATAGTGGGCTGCACCTCACGCGCCGCCGCCGCTTCGTCGCCGGCGAGGAAGGCGGCGGCGATCGGCGCGCAATTCGCCGGCTGAACGGCGAAGAGGCGTGGCATTGCGGCGATCTGATCGGCGCGCAGCAATTCGGAGAAGCCGATCTCGCAGCCGAGCACGTTGGAACCGGCGCCGCAGGGCACGATCACGTTGTTGGGGGCGTGGAAGCCGAGGTCTTCCCACAACTCGTAGGCCAGCGTCTTGGTGCCTTGCAGGAAGAACGGATGCCAGTTGTGGCTGGCGTAGAATATGCGCTCGGCGCGACGCAGCGCTTCGTCGGCCGTGTCCTGGCGGCTGCCTGGAACCAGCTCGACCATGGCGCCGTGCGCGCGCATCTGCACAGTCTTGGCCGGGCTGGTCGAGGCGGGTGTCAGGATGGTGGCGCGCATCCCGCCAGCGGCGGCATAGGCGGCCACCGAGGCGCCGCCGTTGCCGGAACTGTCTTCCAGCACCTGGTTGATGCCCTGGGCGCGTAGCAGCGACAGCATGACGCTGGCGCCGCGGTCCTTGAAGCTGCCGCTGGGCATCATCCACTCGCATTTGAGCAGGGCCGTCGCGTTGCCGAGGGTGCGGCGGATCAGCGGCGTGCAGCCCTCGCCCATGCTGATCGGCGCCTCCGGCTGCATTGGCAGTGCCGCGCGATAGCGCCAGAGGCTGCGGGTGGTTGTGTCGATTTGCGCCGCGGTGATGCCGGGAAGTGGGGTCAGCAGCAGCGGCGCGTGCTCCGGCCCACACCAGCGCAGGGTGTCGAGCGGGAACGTCTGGCCGCTGCGCGGATCGAGATAGGCTGGGGTGCTCATGGATCCGATTTTCGAAGACGGGCATCAATGGCCCGTGACCGCTGCCGGGGCAATGCTCTGCTCGGACTCGCGCGCGACATCTGCGTTGCGGTTTTGTCACCTGTGACTTCAATGATCTGGACTTGTATAGACGGACCGTCTACACAAATGGTATGTTTGAATGGGACGAGACCAAGCGCCTGCGCGTTCTTCATGATCGAAATCTCGATTTCCGGGACGCTCCACTCCTATTCGATGGTAGGCCCGTAGTCCATGTGAGAGCATGGCGCAATGACGAGGAACGCTTTGTCTCGACTGCGGAAATCAATGGCAAGCTCTACACTGTCGTACGAACATGGAGAGGTCAAAATCAGCGGATTATTTCTTTCAGGAGGGCACGGAATGGCGAGGAAAGAGCACATCACAAGGCACACGGCTAAAGAACTGGCGGCCAAGCGGCGGCGCGGTGAAACCCGGTCAGATTGGGCGCGGGCGGCGGACGCGGAGATCGAGGCGCAGATAGCAGCCGATCGCGACGAAGCCGGCATGGTCATGGATTGGGAAAGCGCTACGGTGGAGATGCCGCAGCCCAAAGCCGTGCTCAACATGCGCGTTGACCGCGACGTGCTCGATTTCTTCCGCCAACAGGGCAAAGGCTATCAGACGCGCATCAACGCGGTGCTGCGCTCCTACGTGTCCCGCATGCAGCACGGCTAACTTACTAATCGGTCAGGAACTTAGGCTACAAAACGAGTTGTACTTTGCCTTGCTGCCTGCTATATCAGGAGCATGGTTCGAGACGGCAGGACATTAGACCATAAGACGCTGGAGGAGATCCGGCGGATGGCGGTCGAGCGAGTGCAGGAGGGCGAGGCACCCAGTGCGGTGATTGCGTCCTATGGATTTTGCCGCACGACGATCTACAAATGGCTGAACAAGGTGAAGCGTGGCGGCCGCGGTGATCCTCTCCGCTCACGCAAGGGGACCGGTCGCCCTGCCAAATTGACGAAGAAGCAAAAACGGCAGGTATTCCGCTGGATCAACGGCAAGGATCCCCGGCAGCACGGCTTCGACTTTGGTCTGTGGACCCGGCAAATCGTCGCTCAGTTGATTGCCGACAGGTTTGGCATCGAGGTCAGCCTCGCCTCGGTGGGCAAACTGCTGGCGGAGCTGGGGTTGACGCCGCAAAAGCCACTGATGCGCGCCTACCAGCGTGATCCAGAGGCGATTGAGGCCTGGAAGCAGACCACCTATCCGCGGCTGGCGGCGCGGGCGAAACGCGCCGGGGCGGAGATCTATTTCTGGGATGAGTTGGGGTTTCGTGCCGATGCGGTACAGGCAAGACCTGGGGCGTCAGGGGGCGCACGCCGGTGGTCGAGGTGCCGGGCCCCCGACAATCGGTTTCGGCGGCATCCGCGGTCAATGCCAAGGGCGCCTTCTGGTTTGTCACCTATAAGGGCGGGATGACGGCAGAGCTATTTGTCGGCTTACTCAAGCACGTTATGCGTGGTCGCAGAAAGCCGCTGTTTTTGGTGTTGGACAGCCTGCCCGCTCACAAAGCGAGGATGGTGCGAGACTACGTCGCCTCGACGAATGGCAAACTCGAACTGCACTTCCTGCCCGGCTATGCGCCAGAGCTGAACCCCGACGAACTGGTGTGGAACTACGTCAAGCGCACCGGCACGGCCAAGAGCCCACTCGCCTCCGGCGAGTTGCTGCAAGACCGCATCGAGGCCGACTTACAGGCTGTCCAGGACGATCCGGCGCTTGTCAGATCTTTCTTCAGGGCGCCAACTGTAGCCTATATTGTTGACTGATTAGTAAGGATGCAGGCCGTCAGAGGTCGCAGCCCGCGCGATAGCGCCAGGGCTGCGCGTCGTTGCGTCAATCTGCGCCGCCGTCATGCCGGGCAGCGGTGTGAGCAGCAGCGGCGCTAGGCTGGAGTCATTGCCGGCGTCCCGATAAATACCAAAGCACCGACCCGAGCACGAGACCTCCGCCGGCAAGAGCCGCTCGGCCGGGCTGTTCTCCGAAGACGAGCCAGACCCAAAATGGCCCAAGAACCACGTCCAGCAACCCTATAAGGCCAGCCTCACCCGACGGGATATGGCGCCCTCCCAGCAGGAACAGAAGATAGGCAAGAGCGGTCGTCGTCACCCCGAACAGGGCCAGAACAATAAGGTTATACAGGCCCGGACTTCCGCTGGCCGCCAAAGGCCAACAGGCGATCGCGCACATCCCGGCGGCGAATGCGTTGATGACTGCCATTTCGAGCCAAGGATATCGGCGTGCCATGACCAGTTGCACACCAAAGGCAACGGTCATGAGAAACGCGACGGCGTTGCCGGCAATATCCTGCGGGCGCGTGGCGGAACCGGCCAGAATGACGATGCCCGCGAGGGCGATCGCGCTGGCCAGCAGGACACGGGACTTACTTCTCTCTCCGATCCAGATGAAGGCGATGCTGGCGGCAACGAACGGCACCGTCGCATAGATGATCATAACGTTTGCGACCGTGGTTAACTTGAGCGCCACAACATAGCTGCCCATGGAAATGACCGCGATGGGTATAGCCACAAGTCCCGGCCATCCGATCGCACGCACAGCCTGTATCGTGTTCCGTCCATGCTGAAATACAACCACCAGAAAAAGCGCGGCGGCGGCGAACAGAGACCGCCAGGCGAGCATCGTCCAAACGTCCAGGTCGAGCAAACGAACGAAAAGCCCGCCCGTACTCCAAAGCACGGCCGCTGACGTCACCAGCGCCGCACCATACGCGCGGGTCGTCATCCCACGGCCGACCACCGATCAATAGACCGGCGCGTTCATTCCACCAGCGCCCGCAGCTCCTCCGGTCGGCGCAGGATCAGGTAACCGGCCTCGATATCCACCACCCGATCGTCGCGCCACACCCGAAGCTGCTTGTTGACGCTCTCGCGGGACGAGGCGACCTGGTTCGAGAGTTCCCGCTGCGACATCTTCACGCCGATACGAATGCTGCCCTTCCCGTCCTGGCGCCCATACTCCAAGGCGAGCTTCAGCAATACGCGGGCGAGCCGCGCTGGCAGGTCCAACAGCGCCAAGTCCTCCAGTGCCATGCTGGTCTGGCGCAGCTTCTCGCAAAGCACGGCAAGCAGGCGGAGATACAGGTCCTCGTTGCGGCGCAGGAAAGGCAGAAAATGCCGCCGCTCCAGCACCAGCAGAGTCGTCTCCTCGATCGCGCTGCAATCGGCGCTGCGCGGCTTGCCGTCCAGCAGGGCAATCTCTCCGACCACTTCGCCGGGATTGATGACGTTGAGCGTGATCTCTTTGCCCTCGGCCGACACCGAACTCACCCGCACACGGCCGGCGAGCACCGCCATCATCGAGGAGCCGGGGTCACCTTTCTGAAATAACGAGGCGCCACGCGGGACCCGGCGTTCGGAGGAAAGCCTCAGGATCTCATCCAGCTCATCCGGCTTCATCGCCTCGAACAGCGCACGGCTGAGCAGCGCCGCGCGTTTCGCATCGCGATCAAGCCTGACAGGCTTTGCCACCGTCCCCATTTTCGGCCCCCCGGCAGGGGCACTGTACCACGCGATCCGAAAGATAAAACCCTGCGGCAAGTCGAAGTCCAGCAGGGAACCTCAAACCTGCTCCGCCGGTGGCTCGCCCCGCACCGGCGTGCCACCCAGCTCGACGATCAGTCGGCTCACCTCATTGATAGCGTCCGTCAGCCGCGCTGCATTGGTTCCCTTCGCGACCACCGCCACCCCGTTCCCGGAAGCACGATAGAACGGGTAGCTGCCCAGCTCGAGCTCCGGATACCGCGCCTGGATCTCGCCGAATCCCTGCGCCAGCACCCCCTCGCCCAGCCGCGCCACGTGCACCGCTTCGGAACGGATCGGCGGTCCCCCCTTCAGCAGCGGCGCGATGTTCTCGAACATCGCCCGCATGATCACCGGTACGCCCGCCATCACGTGCACATTGCCGATGGTGAAGCCGGGCGCGGTGGAGATCGGGTTGTCGATCAGCACTGCCCCGCGCGGCATCGTCGCCATGCGCTGGCGGGCCGCGTTGAACTCGCCCGGCTTGTAGGCGCGCTCCATCCGATTCCAGGCCTCCGGATGCGGCTCCCACGGCACGCCGAATGCCGCGGCCACGCATTCGCCGGTGATGTCGTCATGCGTCGGCCCGATGCCGCCGGTGGTGAACACGTGGCCGTAGCGGGCACGCACCTCGTTGATCGTCGCGACAATCATCGCGGCGTCGTCGGGGATGATGCGCGCCTCGCGCAGCGGGATGCCCAACTCGCCGAGCCGCGTGGCGATATGCTTGATATTGGCGTCCTGCGTGCGCCCCGACAGCACCTCGTTACCGATCACGACCAGGCAGGCGGTGGGGGCGGTCATCTGTGATCCCCTCAGCTCAGAGGAAGTCGCGCAGCAGCGGGATCAGCGGCCTGTCGGCCGGCGGCATGGGATACTCGGCAAGCTTCTGCGGCCGCACCCAGGCCAGCGTCTGCCCCTCGTTCGGCCGCACGAGCCCACGCCACCGGCGGCAGAGATACAGCGGCATCAGCAGATGGAACCGTTCATAAGCGTGCGAGGCGAAGGCGAACGGCGCCAGGCACGCCGCCGAGACATCGATGCCGAGCTCCTCCTTCAATTCGCGGATCAGCGCCGCCTCGGGCGTTTCGCCGGGCTGCAGCTTGCCGCCGGGAAACTCCCACAGGCCCGCCATCCGCTTGCCCTCCGGTCGGCGAGCGAGCAGCACACGGCCGTCCACGTCGATCAGCGCGCAGGCAGCGACCAGGAGCAGTGGCTTGGCGGCGGGGTCGCACGGGGGCGCGACTTCCGGCTCGGTGAACAGGTCGTCGCGCGTCGCTTCGAAGCGCCGCACCGGATGCTCGCCGCCACGGGAGACGAACAACTCGGTCCCGACGCCGGTCTCGCGAAAGCCGATATGCCCCAGCACGGCGACGGAAGCCGGATTGTCGGTGGCGACATTCGCCTCCAACCGGTCGAGGTCGAGATTGGCCAACGCCCACCGGGCAAGCCGGCCGGCCGCCTCGGTGGCCACGCCATGGCCCCAAAAGCGCCGCCCAACCCAATATCCGAGCCTCCCGGAGCGCGTTTTCGCATTCACCCGCAGCCCGACCACGCCCACCAGCAGCTCCTCGGCGCCGTCCTGGCCGGTGATGGCGAGGTGATAGGCGGTACCCGCTGCCAGCTCCCGCGCGGTGGAAGCGATCCAATCATCGGCAAGCTCGCGCGGGTAGGGGAACGGGACGGCGGAGAGTGTCCGCGACACCTCCCAGTCGTTCACCAACCGGTGCAGCGCCTCGGCATCGCCGGCGAGCAGCGGGCGAAGCGTCAGCCGCTCGGTCGTGAGCGGGGCGAATCCGGGTGGGGCCGCGCGCGAGGTGCGCTTGCGCCGGCCGCGAAATCGGCGGCGCCTCATCAGCAGTGATCATGGCTACATCATCGCTCGCCTGGGGCGGCAAAGGCCAGGGGCAGAGCCCCCCGCCCTCACCCGACCCGACGCCGCAGCGCCGCGGACAGACGTTCGGCCACAATGACGATGACGAACGTCACGATCAGCAGCAACGAGACCGTCCCGTATTGAAACAGGTTCATCGCCGTCAGCAACTGGAACGAATCCCAGCACCAGCGACGAGCGGATATGGCTTGTTTGTGGTAGCGGAGGACGGCATAAGGGTCATCATGCCGGATCTAATCGGGCATTATGGCCGCCTAGTTGACCGGGCTCTGATCGAGCCGCTGCGCGCATTGGTTGGCGTGCAGTCCGATGGGATACCCAGCCGGATGGTGCCTGACGGTACGAACCTCGCCGATCGTGTTGAGGCAGGTGCAAATCCTGCTGATGTTCTGCATCTGGTCGGCCTGCCGCCACTGATGGAGCTGACTGCCGGCGAAGCCGGACGTGATCGTCGCGGTGCTGGATGGCCCTGTCGCCGTGAACCATCCGGACCTTGCTGGCGAGAGTATCCCGAACCTTGGCGGATGACGCCGCCACGTGCCGCACGCCGAACAACCTCGCCTGCACGCATGGGACGTTCGTCGCCGGCATTCTGGGCGCCCGGCGCGACAGCTCGGTGCGCGGACTGTGCCCAGCTTGCACATTGCTGTTGCGCCCGATCTTCCAGGAGACGGCGGCGCTGTCCGAGCCAAAGCTCGGTCCTTTTTGGTTGTCGACCGCTCTATTTCATCAGGACGATTGATCTCCCGCTGACGCCGCGCTCACGAGCGTTAGGAAGTATTCACGGCGGATCAGCGCCGGCCCATACCTGGGTTTGACGACCCCATATACCCGGTGGAGAATAGGGGCGGTGTTGGTGAAGTGCCGATTGGCTTGGACGCACATTCTCGCTAGCGAGAGGAGGGGCAGTCCATGGTGATTGAGGGCAAGCGCGTGGCGGGACCAATGCCAGCGATTGCCCGCGATCCTATGTCATAAAGAACATCCTCACGAGGCAAAGACATCAACGGACGTTGTAATACGCATTACTGCACGAAGGGAGGGACCATGACGAACGGTATGAGTTCGCCAAGCAAGTGGCAGACTGGGCGTGTGATGCGTAGATTGGGGCGAAGAAAGTTTGTACGCGGCGTGGCGGCGGCGGCATTGAGCCTGCCGGCCGCATTTGGCGTACCGGCGATCGGTCGTGCGGCGGGCACGAAGACCATCACCATCGGAATGGATTTCGCGTTGACCGGGGCCGAGGCCGAGGAAGCTACAGTCGAGCTCGACGGCGCACAGCTTGCAGTAGAAGAGGCGAACGCGAAGCACACCGTGGCGGGGTACGAGCTCCGTACGATCGTGCTCAATGACGCGACGGCGACCGCCGGTGGATACGACCCGGCGCAATCTGCAACCAATGCCAGGATGTTTGCAGAAAATTCTTCTGTTGTTGCGGCTGTCGGGCCGATCGACAGCGGCTCGGCGAAGGCCATGCTGCCAATTCTTTCGCAGGCCGGCCTTGCCATGGTGGCCGGAAGTACCGACGAGTCCAGATCTAACCAACCCGAAGTTCGCCGCCCAGACGAGACAGAATGGCGTGACCCTGGTGTTTTTTCGCACGTGTGGGAATGAGGCGTTTGTCGAGCCTGGCATGGTGAACTTCTTCTATGGGAAGCATAACGTTCGGAGCGCATATATCCTCGATGATGGCGGCGCGGGCGGGATAGGCATCGCGGATGCCTTCCAGGCGGCCGCGGGTAAAAAGGGCATCAAAGTCCTCGGTCGCGACACGCTCAATGCCAAGGAATCCGACTATACGCCGGTCCTCACGAAAATTAGTGGACTTAGGCCGGACCTGCTCGAATACGGCGGGATTACGTTAGCCGGTGTGAAGTTGGCAAAACAGGCCTACGATATTCTTCCAAACACAATGCTGAGGGCCGACGCAAGCGGCATCTACGAAGGGGACTTCCTGCAAGGGGCGGGTTTCCCGGCCGCGGAGGGCTGGTACGCGACCTCGGCCGCGCCGCACATTTTCGACACTCCGGCTGGACAGGCGTGGCAGCAACGATATGTCCAGCGATGGCACAAGCAACCCAGCGACTACGCGCTCACGACCTATGATGCGGGGGTCGTAGTGGTCGACGCGATCGCGCGGGTCGAAAAAAGCGGTCAGCTCATGAACCGAGCGAACGTGAGGGCCGCGATCCAGGCCACGAATATGCAAACCCTGCAGGGTCCTATTTCGTTTGACAAAAACGGCGACCTGCAGCACCCGGTCATCAGTATCTTTCAGGTGACCCACGATACCAAGTATCCGGACACCGACCTGAGCCAATTCAAGTATGTTGGGACGACGAACCCGTAGACATGTGCAGTCCAGCGGCGTGAAGGAGTGACCATGGGATGAGAGGTGCGAGTCCTGCCAGGCTAGGGCACACGAGCGTATAGCGGTGTGCGGCTACTTCACGGACGTCGTCGCTCTTGCCCGCGCCGCGCTGCAGCACGAGTTTTCTGCCGGTGTCTACGTCACCGTCAACCCGCTGCGGCCCAAGCCTGTGCCCGCTGCCTCGGTGAACCCATCTGGCGTTCCCGCTTCAGGCCGCTTCGTGTATCGGATGGCAGCCGAGCCCTTTCCAATTCGAGGTTGGGGTGGCGGACCTTGCCATGGGTATAGTTGCCTGCATCGCGTTTGCAGCGACCTGTCGTTCAAGGGCGCAGCCGTCTGGATAGCGTCGATTTGCCTGCTCGGTGATGCGATTGGTAATGTTCGGCACATGCTGATGACGGGGAACTTCGCCCTCGGGAATGCGGGGGTGGTGTTCTACCTGGATATCATCTGCCCGCTGCTGGCGATCCCGCTCTGGTTCGCTGCCCGGCGGGAGGAAGCCGCGCGCGGCGAGTTGCCGACCCGCCTTGCCTAAGAGCCTGTCTCTGAACGCAGCCGGAACGGAGTAGCTCAGCCGCCAGCCGCTTCGGGTGGCTTGCTGCCGGTCTGCTTGCGGGGTGGGATACGTCGAAATCTTACATTCGGCTTAAACCTGAGTCTGGTCAGGAGCCTCGCTCGCGGCTGTGCTATGCTGCGCAGCGGACGATTGCGCTAGGCAACTGTTCGGGCAGTTGCCGACCCCAGCTCCATCATAGGTCGGTCCATCAGCCGGTCCCGGGAGCGGACATTCAGGATACCTGAGCGCCGTTGATCCCACAAACTGGGTTGACTATTACGCAGTGGCGTCGTTCTATGGTCCGTATAAGCGGAGGTTGAGCGTGGCGCCTTTTTTGAGAAGACGGACCTTAATCGCGGGAGGGTTCGCCTGCGGAGGATTGGGGCCTCTCATCATCGGTTCTTCAAGCTCAGAGGCCGCAGGCTCGAAGGTGACCATGACCTACGGCCAAGAGCTCGGAATCACCATTCCACTTCAATATCCTGCCTCCCTTGGACTTCGCTACGACGCAAGAAATTGGGTGCATGCTCTCATACTGAACGGAAATACATATGGTGGGCGCACCGGCACTAGCACCGGCGAGCGCTCCTTAGGAACAAACGACTATTGGTCAGAATTTGAGGTTCACAGTCAAGTGTTCGTCGATCGCATGCGGTTCAAGTCAAACCAAGGTATTACGATTGAGGGAGGTGGGCAGGGTGGTAATGTCAGGCAAACAGTCAGGGATACGCGGATCGCAAGAGTCGGCGGCTCCACCAACGGTATTGTCCTCACGCAGCTAATCGTCGAATACGTTGAGAATTACCATGCTTCTAAATTGGTGGAAAAAGACGTTAGAGCCATATTCGATTTTACACCGGGGGGTACAAAAACCAAGTCATACACGGATCGCAGCTTAACAACTGTCCAGGTATATCAGCGCATGACGGAAAAGAGCACTGAACTGACCGTCAATGCAAGCGCTCAGGCAGAGTTCTTTGCAAAATTCTCGGAGTCGACCGGTGTGATAAGCAAGAGTATTTCAAGAGAAGACATCAAACTTTCCTCAGAAGAGGCCGTAAAATCCGGAAAAGAAGAGCAGGACGAGATTCCCCTGGGGTGGGGCGAGTTTCTGGTAAGCTCGGTCACCATTATGCAAGACTCAGACGGCAATTATTGGACTTATCCTACGGGTGAACAGAAATGGATCAAGCTACCTGACAAGCAGTTCCGCGATCTCGTTGGTGCCTACGACTTCACTAGCGTTTCTGACCTCCAAACCGGACTTGGACATGAGCAGAGCTACGGGTTCAACAGGCTTGTGTCGAATGTCCGAAGGTAATCCCTGGTGCTTGAACCAAGCGTAGCCCGGCTATCCGCTGTAGCTGAGGGCAGACTTGGTTGGGTCACATACTGCACTCACCGGACGCGTACGGCCCGTTCTAAGAAGAACCGGCAGAGGTCTGCTTTCGAGATCAGCCGCCCCGGCGATCTATGACCAGCTTGGGTCGATAGCGGCTGTTTCACGATCGCGATACGCCGGATCTTGCCGCGTCTGTCACCAACCCGCTCGTAGAACCATCGGCTCAGTGCACTGCCGGGTTGGTGCCGCAGCCACAGCCATGCGAGCTGGATCACCGTCTTGCGCAAACGAGCATTGCCTGCTTTCGAGATGCCTTGTTCAACGTCTATCCCACCGCTCTTCCAAGGGCTGGGCGTCAACCCTGAGTAAGCCGCCACCTCCCTTCGATTGGCGAAGTCGCGATAGAACGCCTCCAACGAAAGCACGGAAGCGATTTCCGGTCCGATGCCGCGGAGACGCAACAGTTGACCGCCAGGTGTCCCGATAAGTGCAGGCTTTGGAGGCGGTTCTTGTGCCGTCTTCTCAGTCGGCGATGATGCCACTTGTAGAGCCGCGTCTCGCTCGGTCTCAATCTCTCTGAGCTGCGCTATCACCAGTTCCAGACGATCGACCTCCCGGGTAAGCTCCATCTTCAACCGCGGCGGCAATGATTGGCCATCCCAACAACGGAGTCCCTCCAGACGCCGGCGGCGATCCTTGTGCATTGGTTCAAACTCAAATACGCCCTGCGTCGACAGCAGGCCCTTGATCCGGTTCACGTGTCGGACCCGTTCCGTGACCAGCGTTCCGCGTTCGCGGGTCAGTCGCCGCGCATCCTCCTCCGCCAGGCTCGGTGGCCGCACCATGGAACAAACCTGCCGTTCCCCGCGCGCCCAGCCCATCAGCGTGCGCAGCAGTTTCTCGACATCGACCCGGTCGGTTTTGACCCGTCGGCTGCGTCGGTCCACCGCGATCGAGGCAGCGTCGACGACGTGGCTCTCCACGCCATTGGCCTCCAACAGACGGTGCACCCAGAACCCATCAAGTCCAGCCTCGTGGATCGAGATGATCTTCACTGGCCTGCCGCACCGCCGCTCTACTTCCGCTCTCAGGCGCGACAGCAGGTTCAACAACGTCCCGCTGTCGCCGGCATCGAACTCGGTATTTGCTGATCTTGTCGCTGTTCGGTGCGCTCACGGCGAGTAACCAAATCGACCTGCTTAATTCCTCGCGAGTCCAGAGTTCCGGAGGAATTTCGGCTCAGGAGGCTAGGCGGAAGGCCTCCATTTTATTGGTGTCCTGTCGTTCGATGACGAATTTCGCGAAGGTGTTGCTCGGGGTGGCATTCAAGAGAAATTCCGGCAGGCTCTGGCGCAGGGCATTGGCCACGACCAGCTCCGAGGGCGGGATGCCGGGCCGAATGGTTCGCAGCCAGGAGCCGAAGGAATTCCAGACGGCCTGAGGGAAGGCGACGGCCAGATACTGAAGCAGTCCCTGGCAGACGACACCCGCCTGGATGAAGACGTGGTAGGCGTGGAGCTTGCGTTTGACGGCGTTGCGGTATTCCAGCGACTCACGATGGAGATGTTGATTGCCACTGCGGCGGCGCAGCGGCTTCATGTCGGACATCCAGAAATGGTAGGTAAACGAACCGATCAGCCGCACCGCCTGCTTGAACGTGTGCTCGATCTTGAAGCGCAGACCGTACAGGCGAATGATCTCGATAGCCTCCAAAGAGGTGTCGGTGCACATCAGGAGGCACGAGCCTCTTACTGGATGAATCACCGCCACGAAGCGCACGAGTCGACCGGCCGGGCGCCACAGCAGGTCGCGGACCCGATACTGGATGGTCACCTGGTGCTCGCCGTAGACGGGACTTTCGGCCTGTTGGAAGCCCTTGGGGTCTTCCAGCAGGGATCTGAGCTTGACCTTGCTGCCATAGACTCTGGGCCGGCCTCTCTTCCGCGGGCCACGCTGCTGGTGGGCGGTGTAGGCGACGGCGTTGGACTTCACCCGCGTGACCAGGTGGTTGTTCTCCTCGAGCAGGCCGGTGACGATCTTGCGCGCGGCATAGTAGGCGTCGGCGACGAAGTAGAAGGGTTCTGCGATGGCGACGATCCCGAGGAGCGCAAGCATCTTGTCGAGCAGGGTGCGGCGATCGCGATTGGACCACACCAACCCTTCGTGGATTCGCATGGCGAGCGGCACGGCGAAGACGCTGGCTGCGGCCTGAACGAGCACGCTCACAGCCTGGAGGGAATGTCCCATGATGAATTCGGGCTTGGTGTTCAACTCGGACTGCTGATGCAGGAGTTTGACCGCCGGCATCTTGCGCCCGCGCTTTGGGATCTTGATGCCGTCGCCGACCACGATACACCTTCCGTTGATGCGCAGCGGCTGCGGGAATAGCCGCAGCACCACCTGGGTCCACAGCGCCGCGAGCCGATCGAGCTTCACGGCGGGGCTGTGAAAGTGATCGACGAGCTTGTTGTAGAAGCGAGCCTCGAGCTTCAGCGCCCGCACGAGGCTGGTTACGCCCAGCAGTTCCGTCCGCACCGTGAAGCCTGCCACGGCGGTGGCGAACCACAGGAAGGTGCGCAGACGCGAGAACGCCGGACGCAGCAGCCAAATCGCATTCCACCAGGGCATCCACAGCGGCATCGGGCCCTCTCAATTCTGTTGCCAGCATAGTATAGCACTGATATGCTAAACCTATGACAAACAAACGCCTGGCAGTGATCAGAAAGCGCATTGGAAGCATCAAGGCGCAGCTGGCCGGCATTGAAGACATGCGGCCCGGATCGCTCACCCGCCAGTACAAGGATCCAGAGAACCGGAGGGGACCCTACTACCAGCTCAGCTACACGCGGCAGATGAGGAGCCGGACCGAATATGTTCCGCGCGACTATCTGCCCGAGGTGCGGCGTGAGATCCGCAACTATAAGCGCTTCAAGGCGCTCACCGCCCAGTGGATCGCCTTGAGCATCGAGCAGAGCCGCTTGATGATGAAGCGAGCCTTGCGACGGCAATGACCCGCGGTGCTATCCTCATCCGATGGGCAAGCGACGCGCAAAACACCCCTTCGAGAACAACCCGTTCACTGACGCCTTCCTCGAATGGATGGGCTCGTCCGAGGGGGAACGCTCGGTCTACGCGCTCGATCTGGTCTTCGCCGCACTGGATAATGCCGAACGTCGACCCCAAACGGCGCAAGATCGTCTGGGACGACGGGAAACGGCTGTCGATCGAGCAGTCGGCAGAACGCATCCATGCCGAGCATCCGGACGTGCCGCGCGACTTGATCGAAACTCACGTGCTCGGGTGGCTCGAGGGCTTTGCGCCGGAATCCTACTCCGAACGCCAGCTCGAGGAGCTCGACCGGCTCACTGAGCAGTGGCTTGACGACTACGAGCGAAAGTCACAGGCCGCCAGGAAGTAACCCAGAACTCGGCACTCTCGAGTTAATTCCAACGCCACGAACAATGAGATATCGTACTCCTGGACGGTGGCTGTCAGGTGCCGGGTGCGGGCGGTGTATTGCATCGGTCGTCTCCATCTGAAGGGACAGCAACCTCAGGCTATCACCTCCCGGTCGCCGTCCACCCGCATAGAATCTCTAAGCCTAAGAGGAAGCTAGCGTGTCGCCCGATCGTCTTACATTCCCGCTGCTTTGCGCGGGCGTCCGCCGCTGGCGCCATTGCTGCGGGCTGCCGCGGCTTTGGCCGGGGATGTTGCCTGACCGGCGTGTCGGGCCATGAAAGCTTTGGTGCCAAACAGGCCGGAGAGCAGGTCCGGGATCGACAGATCAGTATCGGGCGCTTCCCAATGCAGGCCATAGCCTGCGCCGAGGACCTCGGCCGCTGCGAGCTGATCTTCGGTTGCGGTTTCCAACCCCTGCGCCAAACGCGGCGGGAAAGCCACCCCATCGCCGCTGTAACTTCCCATCCGTGGCGCGGGTCAGACGACTTGAAAACAGCCCTGTTTCTCAACGAAGCGTATCTCAGTTTGCTCCGCTTGGGTTAATATAGACAGATGTACTGGTCTCCTGAGCTGGTCGACATCGACCGCTCGACGAATGGCATCTGCCGCACCGTGAGTCTGGCATACCACCACTAGCCTGGATTTCCACGGACCGGAAATCGCCTAACACGACAGGTTTCACATGCTAGTGGATCAGGCGGAGCGAACGGCCTTGCCACCATGGCACCAGGACGGGTTGGTCGATGAGTCCGGAGGCGAGGACCGATTGGAAGATGGGCGCGACGGTGGAAGCGCACTGTGACCTCGTCAGTGGCGATGGCGACGTTTGCCGGCATGTCGATCAAATCGCGGAAGATACGGCGGGCTTGGGCATCATCGTAGCCTCGCATGCGTCGGGCCATCAACCGGTAGAGGGCGCTGGCGAGGACGAGGAGCGCCATGTCGAAATCAACCTTGAAGCCGACTGAAGAGGAGAGCGCGTCGATGTGGAAGAAGCGTACGGCATCGGCGAGCGCATTTTCGATCAGCATGCGCTTGGCATAGCGAGTGATGAGGTTGCGGGCGCTGGCATGCCTGTCGTTGGTGACAAGGATAGTGGGTTCATCGTGGCCGAGATCCTTGATGAACAGTTGTCGGTAGGTGCGTTCGCGAAGGCAGACCTTCTGCTCGAAGACTTGGGGTGTGCGATATTTGCGACTGGGCAGGTTGAGCGTGATGGTGCGCCACGCCGATGCTGCCAGCTCATAGACTTCGGCCAGCAGGCCTTTGGAGCGCCGGCGCAGCGTCATAAAGGTGATCCCGGCGGCATCCAGCCGGTCGAGCCCTTCGTAAGTCGTGAGTTTGGAATCGAATACGAGGTGCTGCGGCACTTTGCCATGCTGACGCTTCCAGAACTCGATGAAACGGAAGATTTCCTCGGCCTCCTCACCCTTGCGAATGTCGGCGTTCGAGTAGCAGAACACCTGACTGTCGGCGTCCTGGGCGAGGAACGTGAGGATGCTGGGCTGACGGCGACTGCGCCTCGGCAGATAGTGGGTTTCGACCACCGGGTGTTCGCCGAAATAGGGCACGGAGTGGAAATCGAGGTTGATCAACTCCCCGCTGAAGAGCGCCTCTCCGGCCAACCGTTCGTGCCACAGAGCGAGCAACCGCGAGACGTTCTGCGGGGTGATCCGTGAGGAATACTCCGACAGGAAGCTCCTCTTCGGCATGACGTTGAGCCCGCAGAACAGCGCCAGGCCTTCGTCGGCAACCAGCGCCATGATATGGCTCTTCCGCTCAATGGCCCATAGCTTCAGAGCCAGCGAGGCGCGCAAAGCATGCGCGGCCGGGATCATGCGCGAGCCGGGGAGTTTGGCGCCGAGCGCCAGGGTGTCGGTGTTCAAACGCACCAGTTCGGCGATGAACAGGAACAGCCCCCCGACCCGTGTCGTGAACTCGCGCGGCGTGAGCGTGAAGCTGCGGATGTTGGCGACTGCCTCGGTGCTGGGCCCGGCTACGGCCGGACGCTCCTCGTCGAGCCGCCGCGGCAGCGGTGCGAACCCTTCCGCGGCGAGGACCTCGCGTACCGCAGTCGCACTGAGTGGCATTCCCCGTTCGGAAAGCGCCTGACTGATCTCGTAGACTGAGTAATTGCGTTTGCGCAGCGCCACGATCTGGTCATGGGCACGGCCCTTTCTGGGCTGCTCACGCCGACCCGGTCGGACGACGGCGAAGAAGTCTGGCAGTTCGCCGCGACGAAAGGCGTGGCAGAGCACCCGGAATGCGCCCGGTGAGTAGCCGAACCGTCGCGCCGCCGCGTCAGAGCCAATGCCTTCGAAGAAATAGGCGCGCAATGCCTCGTATTGGCGCTGCCGTGGGGTCGCCGGCCGGACGAAGAAGCGGCGGCACTTTGTTAGGTCATATGGTGCTCTGATAGCCACTTGTGCACGGTGTCTAACCCCATATATAGTGTCAAGCGAGAAAGACGTGACAACCCCTGCGCCTGCCAGAGAAGGGCTATGGTGCTGCATTTTTGCATCAACCGATGGCGAGGCGGAATCCTGGCAGTCTTCCTTTGGCAAGGAGAAGACAACGTACAAATGGGCTATCAGCGCACCATCATGCATAACAAATCACGCAAAAAAGCGAGTCTTTAGAATCGCTTAGACTCGCCCACCGTTAGGCGGGCTCGGCTCCGTGGAAATCCAGGCTAGTCATCTTTGCTACTGCGTCAAACCTACCATATAAATCTCGGGCATGCCGGATGTCCTCTGCGGATACGTCATAGGCATCAACAAGCACTACTGTGACGTCAGGCAGTCCGCGCCGGCGATGAAGCTGATAAGCTCTGTCATAAAGTCGTGTAACATCACGCACTACTGTGTGTTGCCTGAAAGCGCGCTCGAAGAAGTTATATTCTCTATTTCGGTATGTATGAACAGCCTCGTCAAGAGATGAGGCGCGGATCAGCTCGCCAAACGTGCCGAATGCTGCGGGTGCCGCGTGAATAAGCTCAATCGCGTCTCCTGACCAAATCGCCTTGGACGGCACATTCACCACAAACTCCGGACGTCGCCCCTTTACCTCAAAAAGAGGGGCGACATGATCCTCCACTACAACATCCTGGACGCCGATCGCCACGGCCTGAAATGGGGCATGGTCCCTTCGGGCGACTTCCAGAAACCCGTCGCCAATCGAATTTACTAACCTGAACTGCTCATCATCCTTTAGCTTATTCGCAATCCAGTTCGCGATGCGCTCATCTCCAGCCATGAGCTATGTCCTCAGCATATTCGGCATTTCTTCCGGGAACCGAGATGCGCCTTCCCGATAACCTTCGATATGCCGAGCCTCGAGATCGTCGATGTGCTGGCGGAATTTCTCGAGCGTAACCAGTTCGCAATCATTCAGCAGATGTTTATTGGCGTCTAGCTGGCTCAGCATCTTCCTGTTGTTTGGAATTATCTTTTGGAGAACCTTTCGCTTCCAACGCTCAGCTGCACCACTTTCCGGGTTTTTCGCTTCGTCGATATGCGGCCCATAGTCGTCGAAGATCTGTCGGTTCTCCCGCAGAAGGCCCTCAATGGCTGCCCTGGCATCACTGCGCCTTTCGAAGTAAGTCACGCCGAACAAGGAACGCAGCTTTTCAGCATGTGTCCGTTTCCACTCAAACATGACACGATCCGGATACACACAAGGCGCTTTGTCAACAATAGTATGGCAAAGCGGGCAGAGCATGATGAGGTTTTCGAAGGTCCCACGCTCTTTTTCGCTTAGTGCCGCATTTGCTCTGGGTCCTTCATCATTCGCCGCAAAGACATGGGCCATTTCCGCAATATGGATAGACTTTTCTGGATAATCAATGAAAAGCTCGCGCGAACACTGTGGGTTCTGACAATAGCCCGCTGAGGCTGCGAATAGCCTTCGCTGGGTGTACGTATCGGGGGAAGCAGCCCCTCTAGGGCAAGTCACTTGCTGCCTCGTTGATGTACGCGGGTTTGCCGATTTCGTAACGCAGAACAAAGGAGACCGCAAGCTTTGAGTGCCTATCGGAAGCTCCACGATAATTGGAATCGAGCGAAATGGGCCGATGGGCCTTCTGCTGAAACGTGGTGTGGGGAAGCCCGCCTTCCGCTTTCGGTCAAACCGCCCTTGAGCCGAATTTCCGATCTTGGCGCATCCCGGCCATGAGCAGACCGGCCAAAATCCACCCAAAGCAGCTGTCGGCTGAGCTACTCCGTTCCGGATTCGTTCAGAGATAGGCTCTCATCGCGGCGACCACCCTGGAGTACCTGTGGCCAAGCGCGGCGCACATCTGGCCGGCGTTGGTTGGAAGCCGGCCTGCAAACCACCCTCTCCCAGCCTCTCACCCGATACCCGCCAGCCCCCGCCACTCCTGCTCGGTCACCGTCCGAACTCCCAGCTCCGTCGCCTTGCGGGCCTTCGACCCGGCATCGGCGCCGACCACCACCAGATCCGTCTTCCGTGACACGCTGTCGGTCACCTTGGCACCCAGCGCCTCGGCGCGCGCCTTCGCCTCGGGTCGCGTCATCGTCTCCAGCGTGCCGGTAAAGACCACCGTCTTGCCGGCCAGCGGGGTGCCTTCCGCGGCGACGGACGCCGCATCCTCGATCGTCAACTCGCCGGCGAGTTCGTCCAGCGTCGCCAGATTGCGCGGCTCGGCAAAGAAATCCGCCAGCTCCTCGGCGATCGCCGGACCGATGCCGACGATGCTGCCAAGCTCCTCGCGCGCATCAGAACCGACCGTCGTCGCCGCGATCATCTGCGCGCGCCAGTTGGCGAAGCTGCCGTAGTGGCGGGCCAGAAGCTGCGCGTTGCGCTCGCCGATGCGGCGGATGCCGAGCGCGTAGATGAAGCGCGCCAACGAAATGCGCCGCCGCGCCTCGATGGCGCGCGCCAGGTTGCGCGCCGAGACCGTGCCCCATCCCTCGCGCTTGGCGATCTCGGCCTCGCGCGCGGGCAGGCGGAACAGGTCGGCGGGGCTGGTCAGCCAGCCTTCGGCGTAGAACTCCTGGATGGTCTTCTCGCCCAGGCCGTCGATGTCGAAGGCGGGGCGGGAGACGAAATGGATCAGCCGCTCGACGCGCTGGGCGGGGCAGATCAGGCCGCCGGTGCAGCGTCGCACGGCCTCGCCGGGCGGGCGGACGGCGTGGCTGCCGCAGGCGGGGCAGGTTTCGGGGAACTTGAAGGGCTTGGCGTGCTTGGGGCGGCGGTCCGGCACCACCGCCAGGACTTGCGGGATTACGTCGCCGGCGCGCTGGATCACGACGGTGTCGCCGATGCGGATGTCCTTGCGGGCGATCTCGTCCTCGTTGTGCAGCGTGGCCCGCTGCACCAGCACGCCGCCGACATTGACCGGCTGCAGCTCGGCCACCGGCGTCAGCGCGCCGGTGCGGCCGACCTGGATGCGGATGTCGGTCAGCACGGTGGTTGCCTGTTCGGCGGGGAATTTCCAGGCGGTCGCCCAGCGCGGGGCGCGGCCGACGAAGCCCAGGCGGCGTTGCAGCGCCAGGTCGTCGATCTTGTACACCACGCCGTCGATGTCGTAGCCGAGGCCGGCGCGGGCGGCGGCCATCTCGGCCTGGAAGCCGGCGGCTTCGTCTTCGCCGGCCAGCCGGCGAGACAATGGGTTGACCGTGAACCCCCAGTCGCGGAGGCGGTGCAGATACTCCCAGTGCGTGGCGGCCGGCGGTTCGCTCGCCTCGCCCATGGCGTAGGCGAACAGCGACAGGGCGCGGCCGGCGGTGATCGTCGCGTCGAGCTGGCGCAGGCTGCCGGCGGCGGCGTTGCGGGGGTTGGCGAAGACGCGCTGGCCGGCGGCGGCCTGTGCCTCGTTCAGCGCCAGGAAGTCGGCTTTGGTCATGAAGACTTCGCCGCGGATCTCGATCAGCGCCGGCGCGTGGCCTTTCAGGCGCTTCGGCACGGCGGCCATGGTGCGCAGGTTGGCGGTGACGTCCTCGCCTTCGGTGCCGTCGCCGCGGGTGGCGCCGGTGGTCAGGCGGCCGTGCTCGTAGGTCAGGTTGATCGACAGGCCGTCGATTTTGGGTTCGGCGACGAGGGCGAGCCGGGCGGCAGGCGCGAGGCCGAGGAAGCGGCGGGCGCGGGCGCAGAATTCGGCGAATTCTTCCGCGCCGAAGGCGTTGTCGAGCGACAGCATCGGGGCGCGGTGGCGCAGCTTGGCGAAGCCGCCTTCCGGTGCGCCGCCGATCCGGGCGGAGGGTGACTCGGGGCGGATGAGGTGCGGGAAGCGGGCTTCGATGGCGCCGTTGCGGCGGCGCAGGGCGTCGTAGTCGGCGTCGCTGATCTCGGGCGCGTCGAGCTGGTGGTAGGCGCGGTCGTGGTGGGCGATCTCGGCGGCCAGCGATTTGAGTTCGGCGGCGGCTTCGTCTTCCGTCAGGTCGTCGACGGGGCGGAGTTGCTCGCGGGTGGTGGTGGCCATGGCGGGGGATTAGCGCTTGCCGCCGAGGTGCTCCAGTAGGATCAGCGCGCCGGGCATTTCGGCCTGCTTGCGTTGCAGAAGTTCGGTGCCGCCGACGGCGTACACGGCGACCGCGGCCAGCAACTCGCGCAGCTTGTGTGGCGCGTTGGCGTCGAAGGGCAGGACGGCGCCGCCGGTGCGGCGGGCCAGGTCGAGGAATGTTTCTGCGTCCAGGCGTGCCGAGGGGTCGGTGGTATCGTGCAGAACGATCAGCTTGATGCCGCGCAGGCCGAGCGCATCGGCCAGCATCCGGCCCTGGCGGAGGGATTCTTCGTAGACGTTGCCGATGTAGACGATCACCCGCACGCCGGGGCGCGCGAGGCTGGTGCGCAGGATGGCCAGCAGTCGCGTGCGGCCGGCGATGCAGGTGATGCCGGCGGCGCGGTCGCGCAGGGTTTTGGGGTCTGACGTGAAGTCGGTGAAGGTGTGCAGGTGCGAACCGCCATGCACGGCGAGGGCGACGTTGAGCTCGCCGGGCAGCGCTTGCACGAGCGCGTCGGTGACTTTGCGCGCGGTGGCCCAGGCGGGCTCGCGAGAGGCGGTGGCGTCGAAGCCGAACACCAGGCGGGGGCGGCGGGGTATGTCTTCGGTTGGGGGCGCGAGCGTGGCGGCTGCGGGGTGCGGTGTCAGTGCCGCGAGCCAGGCGCGGACGCGGGCGACGAGGCCGCCGCCGGTGGGTTTCGGCGGCGGGCTGTCCGTGTAGGGCACGAGGACGAAGTTCTGCTCGCGCTCGGGCATCAGGCGATCTCGTATCCGACGCTGTCGGCGGCTTGGCGGACCGCTTCGGCGAACCAGCCGGCATAGCTTGCCGAGACGATGAGCTCGAAGGTTGGGCTGTCGTCGCGTTGATGCAATAGGGAGGGGAGTTCCGCGACCGGGGTGGTGGCGACAGAACCGGGGCGGAAGGTGCGCGGGTGCAGGTCTAGGCGGCAGATGCGGGCCAGTACGTCGCGGGCTTTGCTGCCGGAGATGTGCAGCACGGCGCGGCCTTGGGTCTGGTCAACGACCGAGCCGGAGTTGGCGCAGGCTTGTTTCACCGATGTGGCGAGCGTGCCTGGTGGGGCGGGTGGGGCCAGCAGCAGCCATGTCGAGGGCTGCATCCAGAGTGCGGTCAGGTCGTTCCTGGTGGCGGCGCGGCCGGGTGGCGGCAAGTCCAGGCCGAATGCGGCGCGCATGGCGCCGGTTAGTGTTTCCGATTGCCCTCGGCGCGCGGATAGTTGCGCCAGGGAGTATCGGGGGGTGGTGATGCGCACTGGCGTGTCGGTTGGTGTGCCGTGGCGGCCGGGGGGCAAGGCGGCGCCAAATGGGCAGGCCGGTTCAGGCGCGGACACGCGCGTTCTCCGGATCGACGAAATGCGGGCTGACGATCTCGACTTCGGTGGCTTCGTTCTTTAGGGGGAATGCTGCTTGCATGCGCGTGCCGATCCGCCGCTCGGCGCCACTTAGCATGGCGAGGCCGATCCAGCGCTCCAATTCCAACGAGCGCGTCACGCTGGTGACCCAGCCGAGGCTCTTGGTGGTTCCGGTTTCAACCAGATGTGCGCCGGCCCGCAATTCCGTGGTGCGGTTGGATGGCATTACGCCGACCAGGTGTGGACGGTTGGGGTCGGTAAGGCCGGGGCGCGCGGCGAGCGCGCGGCCGATGAAATCGCCGCGCGGCTTCAGCATGCGGCCAAGTCCGAGATCGGCGGCTGTGGTCTGGCCGTTCAGCTCCGGCCCGGCCACGTGACCCTTCTCGATGCGCAGCAGGCTGAGGGCTTCGACGCCGTAGGGCTGGATGTCGAAGGCGGCGCCGGCTTGCAGGATCGCTTCCCAGACGGGGAGGCCGTATCCACGGGGCGTGGCGACCTCGTAGGCGAGCTCGCCGGAGAAGCTGATGCGGAACACGTGCACTGGGCAGTTCGCGATCTCGGCGTTGCCGACCGCCATGAAGGGGAAGGATTGGTTCGACAGGTCGAGGCCGTGGACGACCTGAAGCAGTGTGTCGCGGGCCCTCGGGCCGGCGATCGACATCGACGCGAACGTGTCGGTGACAGGGGCAAGCTGCACGTCCAGCTCGGGCCAACACGTTTGCAAATGAAACTCCAGATGCGCCAGGACCGGGTCGGCATTCGCCGTAGTGGTGGTGACGAAGAAACGGTCTGGTCCGAGGCGGGAGACGGTGCCGTCGTCGAAGGCGATGCCGTCCTCGCGCAGCATCAGGCCGTAGCGGGCGCGGCCGATCGGCAGGGTGGACATCGTGTTGGTATAGACCGGGTTGAGGAACGTCGCCGCGTCGCTGCCCTGCACGTCGATCTTGCCGAGCGTGGAGACGTCACAGATGCCGACGGCGCGACGCACCGCGCGGGCCTCGCGTAGCACGCTGGCCCAGTCGTCTGCATCGCCGGGCGTCTTGTAAAAGCCGGGGCGTAGCCAGGCACCGGCATCCATGAACTGGGCGCCGTGCCGTGCATGCCAGTCGTGCATCGGCGTCAGTCGCAACGGCGCGTAATGATGCCCGACCCGGGCCCCGGCGATGGCGCCCCAGGTTACGGGGGTAACAAAGGGGCGGAAGGTCGGCAGGCCGACGTTTTGCACGCGCTCGCCACGGGCCTCGGCCAGCACCGCGGCGCCTACGAGGCCGCCGGTCTTGCCCTGCTCGGTGCCCATCGTGTGTGTGGTGTAGCGCTTGGCGTGCTCGATATGGCGGTAGCCTTCCCGGCAGGCCAAGCGGATGTCGTCTGTGGCGACGTTGTCCTGGATGTCGACGAAGGCTTTCCCGCGTGCTTTCACCTCCCAGATGGGCAGCACCGTGGGGTCGGGCGCATCGCCGGTGGGAATGTCGATGCGGGCGTTGGCAACGAAACCGATGCCAGTGGCTTCGGCGGCTCCGGCGCGGGCGCCGTCCGCGGCGGCCGGGGCTATGCCGGTGATGCCGGCACACGCACCGGCCGAATGCTGCGCCTGCACCGGCGCGCCGGGCACGAAGCTCGCCAGCCGGTCGTCCCAAACGAGCGGCGTGCCGGACTGGCTGGCGAGGTGTACCGCCGGATTGATGCCGCCGGAGACGCAGAGCAGATCGGCGGCAACGCTTGTTTCATTGCCATCATGCGTGCGAATACGGACGCTGTGCAGCGACAGCCGGCCAGCGGTGCCGATGACGGATGCGCTGGTCCATACGGTGATCCCGCGTTCGCGCGCTGCGGCGGCGCCGGCGGAGTTGGGTCGTGCATCGACCACGCCGGCGATCTCCAATTCCGCTTCCTGTAAGGCGAACAGGCTTTCGTACGCAGCGTCATTGTTGGCGAACAGCAGCACGCGGCGGCCGGCCCGAACTCCGAACCGCGTGGCATAAGTCTGCGCGGCACCGGCGAGCATTACGCCGGGCCGGTCGTTGCCGGGGAAAGCGATGAAGCGCTCGTGCGCGCCGGTCGCCAGCACCACCGATCGGGTACGGATGGTCCGGTAGCGCTGGCGCGGCGTGTGCGGTGGCGGCTCTGGCAGATGGTCGGCGACGCGCTCCACCGCGCCCAGCATGTTATAGTCGTAATAGCCGAACACGGTGGTGCGCGGCAGCAGCGTCACCTCTGGCATGGCGGCGAGCGCGGCCAGCGTCTGCCCGCGCCACAGCTCGTGCGGGCGCTCGGCGAGCAGGCCGCCGCCCAGCATGAAATCCTGCTCGCACAGGATCACCCGCGCACCCGCCTCGCCGGCGACACGCGCCGCCGCCAGTCCGGCGGCGCCGCTGCCTACCACCAGCACGTCGCAATGAGCGTGCATCGCCTCGTAGCGGTCGGGATCGGGCACGCCGGAGGCGCGACCCAGTCCGGCGGCACGGCGGATCCAGGGTTCGTACAGTTTCTCCCAGAACGATGCCGGCCACATGAAGGTCTTGTAGTAGAAGCCGGCGGCGAGGAGGGGCGCGGCGAGGCCGGCTGCTGACATCAGGTCGAATCGTAGCGATGGAAACCGGTTCTGGCTGGCGGCTTCCAGGCCGTCGTAGAGCTCGACCATCGTCATGCGCGTGTTGGGTTCGCGGCGGGCGCCGGTGCGCATCTCAGCGAGCGCGTTGGGTTCCTCGGCGCCGGCGGCGAAGACGCCGCGCGGGCGATGCAGCTTGAAGCTGCGCCCGACCAGGCACACGCCATTCGCCAGTAGCGCCGAGGCGAGCGTGTCGCCTGGATGACCTTCGTAGGCGCGGCCGTCGAATTGGAAGTGGAGCCTGCGGCTGCGGTCGATATGGCCGCCCGAACTTGTGCGGAACTGCCGGTTCATTCGATGGGAAGCTCGGTGGTGTCAGTGGCGCGCGAGACGGTGCGGACCTCGTGGGTCAATGTGTGGCGGACCACTTGCAGGTACTGACGGCAGCCATGCGCGTGGTGCCACCATTCCTTGTGCCAGCCGCGCGGGTTTCGGCGGGCATAGACGTATTCGTAGAACACTTCGAGCGGCGCGTCCGATGGGGGGCGACGGACGGTGGCGTCGCCACGATAAGTGAACTCGATCTCGTCTCGGGGGCCGCACCAGGGGCAATCAATCCGAATCATACCCGCGCCCTACTGCAACCAAGCGAACGGGCCGGCCCCGCGCTCGTCTAACAGCCGGCCTTCGCGGAAACGCTCCAGCGTGAACGCGGCGTTCAGCTTGTGCGGCTCGTTCTTGGCGATCGTCCACGCATGACACCAGCCGGAGGCGGGCGTCGCCTTGAACCCGCCGTAGCACCAGCCGGCGGTCATGGTCAGTCCCTCGATGGGCGTGCGGCAGATGATCGGCGAACCGTCGGGCGTCATGTCCATCACGCCGCCCCAGTTGCGCAAGCCGCGCAGCCGCGACAGGCACGGCATCATCGCGATGCCGGCGGTCCACACTTCCTCCAGCACCGGCAGGTTGCCTCGCTGGGCATAGCTGTTCCAACCGTCCAGCCCGCCGCCGAACACCAGCCCGCCCTTGTCGGACTGGCTGATATAGAAATGTCCCGCGCCGAAGGTGATCACCGAATGGACGAGAGGCTTGATGCCCTCGCTGACGAAAGCCTGCAGCACATGACTTTCGATCGGCACGTCCAACCCTGCCATCTGCGCCAGTCGCGACGTGTTGCCGGCGACCGCCAGCCCGATCTTGCGTGCGCGGATGTCGCCGCGCGTGGTGCGCACGCCGGTCACCCGCCCACCCTCCACCTCGATGCCGGTGACTTCGCAGTGCTGGATGATATCGACGCCGCGCGCATCGGCCGCACGGGCGAAACCCCAGGCCACCGCATCGTGCCGCGCGCTGCCGCCGCGGCGCTGCAATAGCCCGCCCATGATGGGGAACCGCCCGTTGTCGATGTCGAGCAGCGGGCAGAAGGCGCGCACCTGCTCGCGATCGAGCAGCTCGGCGTCGATGCCCGAAAGCCGCATGGCGTTGCCTCGCCGCGCCAAGGCGTTGCGCCCGGCATCGGAATGGGACAGCATCAGCACGCCGCGCTGGCTGACCATCGCGTTATAGTTCAGGTCCTGCTCCAGCCCCTCCCACAGCTTTAGCGACCATTCGTAGAAATTGTGGTTCTCCGGCAGCAGGTAGTTCGAGCGGATGATGGTCGTGTTGCGGCCGGTGTTGCCGAGGCCGATCGGCCCCTTCTCCAGCACTGCGACATTGGTGATGCCGTGTTCCTTTGCCAGGTAATAGGCGCTGGCCAGCCCGTGGCCGCCGCCGCCGATGATGATCACGTCGTATTCCGGTTTCGGCGGCGGATCGCGCCAGGCTGGTGTCCAGCCCTGGTTGCCGACGATCGCCTGAGTCAGCAGTCGTAAGCCGGAATAACGCATGATCCTCCCCGCTCCCGGGGACTATGCGGCGCGACCGGCAGAGGAGCAAGCTGCTGCCTGGATGGTGGAGGAGAAGACGATGATCGCAGTTGGCGACCCAGGCGTGTCGCGCCCGCACAACCCGCATGTGCAGCGCCTGCGAGTGCCCAATCTGAACGAGATCGATATGGCGGCATTGCGGGCGAACCGCCTGGCGCGATTGCGGGCGGCGATGCGGCAGCACGACATTCCGATCTGCCTGTTCTTCAACCCGGCCAATATCCGCTATGCGACCGGCACCGACGTGATGGGCGTGTGGACCGCGACGACGCTGGCGCGATACTGCCTGCTCGCTGCCGAACGCGATCCGGTGCTGTTCGAATATCGGACCTCGATGCACGTCTCGCAGAAGCTGGTGCGCGACGTGCGTCCGGCGATCTCCTGGCAATACGCCGGCACGCTGGGGGCAGTGCGGGCGCGGCGCTGGGCGGAGTCGGTGAAGAGCACGATGGCGGAGCTCGGCTGTCCCGGCGCTCCGTTGGCCGTCGATAAACTGGACGGGTTCGGCTTCCAGGCGCTGACCGAGCAAGGCATCCGCGTCACCGACCCCAGCCCGGCGACCGTTGATGCGCGGGAGATCAAGACGCCGGAGGAAGTGCAGCTTATGATCCTGAACGGCGCCATCGCCGATACGATGTTCGCCGAATTCGAAGCAGCGATCCGCCCAGGGGTGCGCGAATACGAGCTGCTCGCCGTGCTCAGCGATACGCTGCTGCGTCAGCACGGCGAGTTCATCTTCACCCGGCTGGTTGCGTCAGGTACCAATACCAATCCCTGGATGTCCGAGGCGCACGACAAGCTGGTACAGCCGGGCGATCTGGTCGGCATCGACACCGATGCCAACGGATATGAGGGCTATGTGCTGGACGTTTCGCGCACCTTCCTGTGCGGTGATGAGGGAACCGACGGGCAGAAAGAGGCTTACCGCATCGCCTATGACTGCGTGAACGGCATGCGCGAGCTGATGAAGCCGGGCATGACGTTCGAGGAATTCTCGCATGCCGCCCCGAAGCTGCCGGAGGGATACGTGAGCGGTCGTTATGGCTCGATGGTGCACCAGGCGGGGCTGGAGGACGAAGGACCGGGCATTCCGTACCCCCAGGACCTGCGGGAGGATTCGCCTGGCGGGCGGGTGATACGGGAGAACATGGTGTTCTGCCTGGAGTGCTACTCCGGCAAGGACGGGGCGCCGTACGGGGTGAAGCTAGAGGATCAGGTGCTGGTGACGAAAGACGGGGCGGTGGCGCTGAACACGTATCCGTTTGAGAGGAAGTTGTTGTAGGAGAATCCGCCTCTCCCGCTCTGCGGGAGAGGTCGCCGCGCGCGGCGCGGCGGGTGAGGGTGCCGGGGGTGAGGCTCAAATCTGACACCCGCTTACACCCGCTATCAATCCTGCTCCGTCCCCTCTCTCAATACCCGCAGGATCGTCGCGACCACCTCATCCGGATATGCCAGGATGTCGTTGTTCCAGAACCGGATGACACGCCAACCATGCTCATGCAGCCACGCGGTGCGCAGCATGTCCGACTCGGACTCGACGTGCTGCTCGCCGTCCACTTCGACTACCAGCCATTCCCCCCGGTATGCGAAGTCAACGACGAATGGTCCGATAGGATGTTGTCTACGAAACTTATATCCGCACAGGCGTCGGTCTCGTAGCCGTTTCCACAACAGCCGCTCGGGGTGAGTGGCGTATTTGCGAAGGTCGCGGGCGAAGTGGTTCAGCATCGCCCGATGAAGCGGAGACGCTGGTGGAGCGGGGGTTACTATAGGGAGCCCTCCTCCCGGCACACTCACCCGCCGCGCTATGCGCGGCGACCTCTCCCGCAGCGCGGGAGAGGTGAACATCACGCCCCGCCAGCACCAACCCCCTCCGCCGCCACACGCCCGAACACCGGCGGCACACGTCGCAATTCCTCCAGCGGGATGTGGCAGAAGATCAAATGCCCGTCCCCTGCCTCGCGGGCCGGCGGCGGCACCGTGTCGCAGACCGCGCCCACTTTGCGCGGGCAGCGGCCGGCGAAGCGACAGCCGGGAGGCGGGTCGAGGGGGCTCGGGATCTCGCCCACCAGTCGAATACGCGAACGAGCGGCCGACGGGTCAGGCAGAGGCACCGCCGACAGCAGTGCCTCGGTGTACGGGTGATACGGCGGGCTGAACAGCGCCTGCACCGGCCCGCACTCCATCACCCGGCCGAGATACATCACCACCACCTCGTCGGCCAAATAGCGCACCAGCACCAAGTCGTGGCTGATGAAGATCATCGTCGTGCCGCTGTCGGCCTGGATACCGAGCAGCAGGTTCACCACGGCGGCTTGCACCGAAACATCCAGCGATGACACCGGCTCGTCTGCGATCAGCAGCTCCGGATTGCCGGCAAAGGCGCGGGCGATGGCGATGCGCTGCTTCTGCCCGCCGGAGAGCTGCCGCGGCAGCGAATACCTCACTGCCGGCTGCAGCCGCACCATCTCCAGCAACGCGCGCACGCGAGCGCCGATCACCCGCCGGCCTCGCGCCACGCCGAACCGGCGCAGCGCGCGCGCCAACGGTCGGCCGACCCGATGCGACGGATTGAGCGTGCCATCCGGGTTCTGGAACACCATCTGAATCGCCGCCACCTGCGCCGCGTCGCGCCGGCGCACCGGGGTCGTCGCGATATCGACACCATGGAAACGCAGGCTGCCGCCGCTCGCGCGGTCCAGTCCGGAAAGGATGCGGGCGAAGGTGCTTTTGCCGGAACCCGATTCGCCGACAATTGCCAGCACGCGCCCGCGCCGTGCCGCGATGTCAAGCTCATCGTTGGCAACGAGACGGAACCGGCCGACCTTGAACACCCGGCTGAGCTGGTGAGCCTCGAGCACCACCTCACCCGCGTCGGTTGCGTCGACACCGAGCCCACCGGCAGCAACCAGCGGCGCAAGCTCGGCGAAACGCACGCAGCGCACCAGGTGGCCGGGCGCGGCAGGCTCGATCGCGATGGCGCCGCTGTCGCATTGTCCCGCGCGGGCGTCGGTACAGCGCGGGGCAAAGGCGCAGCCGCGCCGCGCAGCCGCCGGGCTCGGAACGGTGCCGGGTATCGGGATCAGCGGGGCGGAATGCTTGTCCGCCCCGACTTGCGGCAACGAGGCGATCAGCCCGCGCGTGTAGGGGTGTCGGGGTGATGCGAACAGCGCTGCAACAGGTGCACTCTCCACCATTTCGCCCGCGTACATGACGCCGATATGGGCGCAGACCTGAGCAATCACGCCGAGATTGTGAGACACGTATATGAGCGCGGTGCGATATTTCCGGCGCAGTTCGTTCACCAGGTCGAGCACCGCTGCCGCCACTGTCACATCCAGCCCCGTGGTGGGCTCATCCAGCAGCAGCAACGCGGGATTGGCGAGCAGCGCCATCGCCAGCACCACGCGCTGCTTCTGGCCGCCGGAGACCTGATGCGGATAGCGCCGCATCACCGATTCCGGATTAGGCAGATGCACGTCGCTCAACACGCGCACCACCATCTGGCGCGCCTCTGCCAAGTCGGCGCCGTGCAGCAGCGGCACCTCCGTCAATTGCCGTCCGATCGTCAGACTGGGGTTCAGCGCAGCGCCGGGTTCCTGATAGACGATACCGATGCGTGAGCCGCGCACCCGGCGCAGATCCGCATCGGGAAGGCCGACGAGGTCGCGGCCTTCGAACACGATGCGACCCTTCGGGATGGCACCATTGCGGCCGAGATAGCCCATGATCGCCATCAGCAAGGTCGATTTGCCGCAGCCGGATTCACCGACCAGCCCGAAGCTCTCGCCCGGCTCGATCGAGAGCGAGAAATCCGGGATCACCACCGATCGCCCGGCGGAGGTCCGGTATTCGACGCAGAGATTTTCGATCGAAAGCAGCGTCACCGGTGCGGCTCAGTCCGACATGGAGAGCTCGGTGAGCCCGTCGGCCAACAGGTTGAACCCGAGCACCAGCGACACCAGTGCGAAGGCTGGGTAAAGCGACATGTGCGGATACACCGTGAGCATCGCCGTACCCTGCTTGACCATACCGCCCCAGTCTGGCGTCGGCGGCGGAAGGCCGAGGCCGAGAAAGCCAAGCGTGCCGATCGCGATCGTGACGTAACCCAGCCGCAGGCAGAAATCGGTGATTAGCGGCCCACGACAATTCGGCAACAGTTCGACCAGCATGATGTAGAGATCGGATTCGCGCCGCAGCTCCGCAGCCGCGATGAAATCCTGGTGCATCAGCGACAGCACCAGTCCCCGCACGATGCGTGCGATCCCAGGAGCCGAGGCCAGTACCTGCCGCCACCACGATGTTCAGCGCCGACGGTCCGATATTGGCAATCAGGATCACGTAGAGCACGACCACGGGGAAGGACAGGATCACGTCGGACACGCGGCTGATGACGACATCCACCCAGCCGCGGTAATAGCCGGCGAGCAGGCCCATTGCGCAACCCACGACATAAGCGGCCAGCACTGCAGCCGGCGCCACCGCGAGCACGGTGCGCGCGCCCCAGACCACTCTGGCCAGTGTGTCACGCCCGAGCGGATCGACACCGAGCAGGTGCCGCGCGCTCGATCCAGGATGGGCGATCGCAGCATAGTCCTGTGCTGTGGGCGAGGGCACGGGCAGCACCGGCGCGAGCAGCGCGACAGCCACCCAGAACAGCACCAAAGCCAGCCCGACCATCGCCACGCGGGAGCTTGGCAGGCGGCGCAGCAGGCCGGGCGCGCGGCCTTCAACCGATTCGGCCTCGATAGCCGGAATTGCTGGCAGCGTGCGCGCCGGGGCGACCGACAGCCGTGTTTGCACGACGCTCATCGGCGGCTCTGCGGATCGAGCACGCGGTAGCCGATATCGCTCAGCAACTGCGTCGTGGTGGCAACCAGGAGCGCGATCAAGGTCGCCGCCTCGATCAATGAGATGTCGCCGAACAGCGCTGCGTCGAGCAGCATGCGGCCGAAGCCGGGATAGGCGAACACCAGCTCGGTCACCACCACGCCGCCGATCAGCCAGTTGATCTGCAGCAGCATCACGGTGAACGGCGCGATCATCGCGTTGCGCAGTGCATGACGCAGGATCACCTGCCGGCGCGGCAGACCCTTCAGCACCGCGGTGCGGATGTAGGGCCGCGTCATCACCTCGGCCATCGAGCTGCGCACCATGCGCGCCACATAGCCGGAGTTGTAAATAGACAGGGTGGCGACCGGCAGCACGAGCTGCGCTGCCATCGACCAGGCGCTGCTCGGGTCGAGCGTGCTTGTGCCGGGCAGCCAGTGCAGGCTGACGACGAACACCGCCACCAGCATCACGCCGAGTGCAAATTCCGGTATCGAGGTCATCACGATCGACGTGGCGGAAACCATCCGGTCGATGGTGCTTCCGGCGCGCATGCCGGCAAGGATGCCGAGCAGCAGCGACAGCGGCACGATGACGGCGAAGGCGAGCCCGGCGAGCAGCGCGGTGTTGCCGAGGCGGTTCCACAGAATATCGTTGACTGGTGCTTTGTAGAGCGTCGAATAGCCGAAATTACCGAAATATTGCGCGCCGCGCGGGTCCTTGAAATCCAGACCGAGGGAAGGATCCTGCAATGGATCGGCTTCGAGTTCCTGTCAGCACGCCGAGCCAGCGCACGTAGCGGATCAACAATGGATCGTTCAAATGCAACTTCTCATACAGGACGTCGACCTGCTGCTGCAACGCGAACGGCCCCAGAGTCTTGCGGGCCACGTTGCCCGGCGAGAACTCGGTCACCATGAACACGACGAAGGATGCGAGGACGAGCGTCAGAACCAGCTCCAGCGTGCGACGGAGCAGGTATTTCAGCATGCAAAACTCCACCTCTCTCGCGCTGCGGGAGAGGTCGGCGAGCGAAGCGAGCCGAGTGAGGGTGCCACCCAGCCCGGCACCCTCACCCGCGGCGCTGACGCGCCGCGACCTCTCCCGCAGAGCGGGAGAGGTGGATTAGCGCGCGCCCCTCGCAACGGCGCCTCTTACGCGGTCTGCTGCAATGCGAGTCGGGCGCCGTACATGTAGTTGGACGGATGCATCGTGTAGCCCAGCACTGATTCGTGGAAGAAACTGAACAGATTCTGCCACAACGGCTGCACCACCGGGCCGTCCTCGTGCATGATCTCCTCCAGCTTGCCCATCACCTCGCGACGCTTGGTGATATCGATGGTGCTGTCCGCCTGGTTCAGCAGCTTGTCGAACTCCGGGTTGGAGTAGCTGGTCTCGTTCCACGGCACCCCGCTTCGGTAGGCAAGATCGAGGATCATCAGCCCGAGCGGACGATGCTGCCAGGTCGTGGCGCCGAACGGCACCTTGGTCCAGTTGTCCCAGTATTCGGTCCCGGGAACGACGTTGAGCTTTACCTGCACGCCGATCGCCTTCAACTGCTCCGCAGCAGCCTGCGCTTCGGCGGCGATCCAGGGCTGGTCGTTTGGCACATAGAGCACCGTCTCGAAGCCGTTCGGATATCCGGCCTCCGCCAGTAGTTGCTTCGCCGCCGCTACGTCGCGGTTCATGGGCGGGATCGGCTGATAGTCGGGCTGCACCGGGGCGACATGCGTATGGTCCCCCGCCTGGCCCAAGCCGCGCAACGCCACCTCGGCCACCTCCTTGGTATCCACGCCGAGCCGCATCGCCTTGCGCACGCGCGGATCGTCCCACGGTTTCTGCGTCACCTTCATACGCAGCACCGCCGTCGCGGCGGTTGGCACGGAATAGAATTTCAGGTGGGGCAACTGCTTCATCGCCGGATATTGCGCCGGATCGACGACCAACGCGCCGTGAATTTGCCCCGAGGCAAGCGCCGAGATCGGCGCCGCCGGATCGTCGCCCAGGTCGATAAACTCGATCGCGTCGAGATACGGACCCTCGTTCCAATGGCCACCCCAGTACGGATGGTGCGCCGTCACGAGTGCCCGCTTGCCGATTTCGATCGAGGCAAACTCGAACGGCCCGGTGCCCTGCGATCCCGGCACGAACACGCCCTTCTCGGCAGGGTAGAGCATTGTTGCCGGGTAGTGGTACAGGTGCTCGGGGACCGAGAGCTGCGGCGCCTTGAGGTTCAATTGCACCGTGTGGGAGTCCAGCTTCTGAATTGCATTCGCGTCCCAGAGCGTAAGAACCTTCTTGGGCTTGCCTTTCGCGTCGGTGCCCGCATCCTCCTCTTTCATCAGATAGCTCTTCACCAGTCCGACGAAAGAAGAACCCTCCGCCGGATCGAGCAGGTGCTTGAGATTCCACATCACGTCGTCGGCGGTGAAATCCTCGCCATTGTGCCATTTCACACCCTGGCGGACGTGCAGTGTCCAGGTCTTCAGGTCTTCGCTGACGTCCCATTTCTCCAGCAGGAGCGGGTAGGTGACGTTGTGCTCGTCGGTCAGCGTCAGGTACTCGACCACCTGGCTGGCAATGGTGGCACCCCAGTCGTACGCGTGCGGGTTCTTAAGGTCGTGCACCCGAAAGGAGATGCGTAGCGTGCCGCCAGTCGGCATCGTGGCGGCTCGCGCGGGGCGTGCCGGGCGTTCGCCAACCAGCGCATAAGCCGCTGGGGCCGCCACGCCAACTAATGTCGCGAAACGGACGAACTCGCGCCGGCCGATCCGGCCATCGGCGAATTGCCGCTTCAGTGATTCGATATGCGGGCTGTCCCCGTCGTTACGCATGCAAGCCTCCACCTGTGTCTGTTGTTCTTTGTGTCTTGCGGCAGCATCTTTGGTGCTATAGCGTTCGGGATTGCTGCCGCGTCGCGCCCTGCCATCCCGGTTGGCCGACCAAACCAATCTGGCCGACGCCATCAGGATACCGGCCCGCCGCCGGTATGCAACCGTCTTGTGCCGCCGTGGAGGTGCGGATGCCGTACCCGATCGATCCGACCTCGCTCGCCGGCAAGGAGTTTCCGGTTGCCGAGCACGTCCCGCTGCTCGTGCTTGGCGCCGGGGCTGCTGGATTGGCCGCCGCCGTCGAGGCCGCGCGCTGCGGGTTGCGCGTCGTGCTGATCGATGAGCACCCGGTTGCCTCGGCACTGATCGGGCTCGACGTGCCCTTCTTGTTTGGCGAACGGCTCGATCTGGCGGTGCAGAACAAGGCGCGCATGACAGAACGTGTGGTGGCTGCGCGACCGGAGCTGGAGGAGGCGTTCGAGGTTGGCGTCGATGTCCGTCTTGGGGTCTATGCCTGGGGCGGGTTTGTCACCGGCGCCACGAGCCGGGCTTTGCCGCATCCGCTGCTCGGCCTCGCCGACGAGGAGCGATCATGGCTGGTCTCGTTCGATCGCATGATCGCCGCCGCCGGTGCGCGCGACCTCGCCCTGGCGTTCCCGGGCTGGGACCGGCCAGGCGTGATGGGCGCGCGTGGGGCGGACGCGGCGATCCGGCTCTATCAGGCCTTTGCCGGACGAAAGTTGGTGGTGCTGGGGGCCGGCATGCTGGGGCTCAACCTGGCGCACGCCGCGCAAACTGCCGGGCTGGAGGTAGCCGGCATCGTCGATGTGGCCGCGCAGCCCGCGGCGGGTGCGGCTTCGCTGCGTGCGCGGGACATCCGGATCCACACGGGGCACGCGGTGCGCGCTACTCTCGGGACAGCCGAGGTGGAGGGCGTGCGCATCGCGCCGCTGGGTGACCCGGGCGCGACGTTCGACATTGCCTGTGACACCGTCGTCTGCGCCGTCGATCTGGTGCCCAATGTCGAGATGTTCGACCTGCTGGGCTGCACCATCGTTTGGCGCCCGGAGTTGGGCGGGTTCGTCCCGCTCGTCGATCCCGATGGCCGAACCTCGGTTCCCGGCATCTATGCGGCCGGCGATTGCGCCGGGGTGCCGGGCGCGGCGGTCACCGATCCCAGCCTGGCCGCGGCGGCCGGACGACGTGCCGCGCGGGCCGCGGCGCGGGATTCCGGGGTTGAAATCGAGCTGCTTCCTTCCGCTCCGACGATCATCGATCAGGCGGCCGATCGCGATGCGATGCGCCGGCACTGGCTGGCCTCGCACGTCGATGCGACGCGGGCCGACCTGATGATCTGTCGCTGCGAGGAAGTCGGGCTGCGCGACCTGTTGGGCGTGCGGCCGCCCCGTTATCTCTCCTACAACGGGGAAAAATTCGCCGCGCGTGACCTGCGCACGTTGGCAGCCGACGGGCCGATCAACCAGGACCAGATCAAGCGACTCACCCGCGCCGGCATGGGCGCCTGCCAGGGGCGGCGCTGCCGGGAGCAGGTGCAGCTTCTGCTGGCGATGCAAGGGAACCAACCTACCGGCAGCATCGCCCTGCCGAGCTATCGTGCGCCGCTCCGCCCGCTGCCGCTGAACGTGCTGTCGGCGCATGATGAAACGAAGGACATGCGGGACAATTGGGTGGTCTGGTTCGGCATCCCCGGCCAATGGCTGCCGCAATGGGAACCGGTGCCGGAAAGCGCGGAATTGGTGTATGAGTTGCGCGTGTTGCGGGACTTCGAAACGTGAGCGCCGGTGCCTCGGTCGTCGTCATTGGCGGCGGCGCCACCGGGCTGAGCTCCGCGTGGTGGCTCCGGCGCGAGGGTGTGCCGGTCACCGTGATCGAAAAGGGCATCATTGGCTGGGAAGCATCCGGCCGTAACGGCGGTGGCGCCACTCATCCATCCAGTCCACTCTTCCGCGAAGAGCAGCGGCTCTGGCCGATGATGGACGAGCTGCTGGGCTATCCGACCGAGCATCAGCCGAAGCGGATTCGGATCGCGCTCACGCCGAACCAGCTCGTGCATGCGGAGTGGGCCGCGGAATTAGCCGAGCGGCAGGGGTTTCGAGTGGAACGGCTGGACCCGAAGGCGCTGCGCGAGCTGGTGCCATGGGTCGGCGACGATGTGGCCGGGGGGATGCTGCTGCATTATGGCGGACACGCTAACCCGCAGCGGACGGTCCAGGCCTATGCCTGGGCGATCCAGGACTTGGGCGGGACGATCCTGCAGCACACTACGGTTACTGGCATCCGCATGCAGGGCGGCAAGGCGGTTGCGGTCGAAACCGACCAGGGGACAGTCGGCTGCGACGCGGTCGTAGTGGCCGCCGGGCCGCACACGGCTCGGATCGCGGCGATGCTGGGCGTCGACGTGCCGGTGGCGCCGGCGCGCGCCGAGATGATCGTGACCGAGCCGGTGCCGCTGATCCGCCACGGCGGGGCCGACGGCAATGGCCTGTATGGGCGGCAGACGCTGCGCGGTAATCTGGCTTACGGCGGCGGGCCGCATGAGTGGATCGAGCTTGCCGATGCGCGCACGCCACGGCCGGTGAACTCGCCAGTGGTGCGGAGCCTGGCGCGGCGACTGACTGAGATATTCCCGCGCCTCGGGCATGTGCGCGTGATCCGGAGCTGGGCGGGTGTCATCGAGAACACACCGGACGGACGGCCGATCCTGGACCGGTTGGAGGACCCCTCGAACGTGGTGGTCGCGACGATGTCGAGCGTGGGATTTGGTTTGTCACCGGCCTCGGGCCATGCGCTGGCGCAGCTTGTTGTGAACGGGCGCTGCGACTTCGCCGATCTGAGATGGCTGGGTCTGGGACGCTTTCGCGGGCTTGCCGCCGACTGGCAAGAGCAGGCCGGATGGGTGCCCTGGTCGGCGGCCGAACAGGCAAATAGTTTCCATGGTGCAGGAGTACCTTCATGACCACCGGTTCCGAGATGTTGAAACTGCTGCGTACTCGCCGGAAGCAGCATTCGCTGCCGCAGCCGTTCTATACGGATGCCTCGTTCTATGAGCTGGACCTGAAGGGCATCTGGGAGCGCCGATGGGTGTTTGCCGGACTGGAATGCGAGATTCGAGAGCCGGGGGAATATTTCGTGCTCACCATTGCTCGCAGCTCGGTGGTGGTGCTGCGCGACAATGACCGGGAGGTCCGGGCGTTCTTCAATACCTGCCGCCATCGCGGCTCGACGATCTGCCCGCCGGGGCGTGGCAAGGCCCGTTCGCTGGCCTGCCCCTACCATCAGTGGACCTACAATCTCAAAGGCCAGCTTACTTATGCCGGCGGCATGCACGGGGAGTTCGATCCGAGCAGGATCGCGCTGAAACCGGTGCAGGTGGAGGTTTTCAGCGGCATGATCTTCGTCTGCCTGAGCGAGGATGCGCCGGACTTTGAGGAATTCAGCTCGACGCTCGGGCCGTTCCTTGCGCCGCACGACCTGGGGAGCGCGAAGCTCGCGTGGTCGGAAGACATTGTGATCAACGCGAACTGGAAGCTGGTGATAGAGAACTCGCGCGAGTGCTACCACTGCGCGGCGCGACATCCGGAGCTGGTGCGCACGTTCTTCCTGCGTTTCGATGTCGATTTTGATGAGGCCTATGCAGAGCATGCGAAGATCTGCGAACAGGCCGGATTGTTGGCCGGCACCGCGATAGGGGATGATTTCCAGCTCGGGCGGATGCCGCTGACCCACGGCGCGACCTCCATGACGATGGACGGCAAACCGATCTGCGCGAAGCTGCTGGGCAACGTGCCGCGCGGTGATATCGGATCGATGCGATGGTTCCATTTCCCTAGCATGTTCGGCCATGTGCTCGGGGATTATGCTTTCTTCTTCCAGGCGCTGCCGCTGTCGGTGGATCAGACGCTGGTCAGGTCGAAATGGCTGGTCAATGCCGACGCGGAAGAGGGGCGCGATTACGACACCAAGAAGCTGGCAGAGCTGTGGTCAGTGACCAACGACCAGGACAGGGATCTGTGCGAGCGCAACCAGGAGGGAGTGCGCAGCGTCGGGTTCCAGCCCGGCCCCTATTCGCAAAGCCGCGAGGCGCATGTCATCAAGTTCGTCGAGTGGTATGCGGACGGGATGGAGGACTGGCTGACGCCCGATACGCGCCGGGCTGCGATCGCGGCGTAGCGTCTTCGTCGGGCGGAGGGCGCGCCAAGCGCACCAGGGAGGCCGCCGTGAGCAGGATCGTACTAAGGGCGGGCGACACCACGCTGGCCGAGTGGCGCGCCGTGTATCGTGGTGCGGCAGTGTCGATTGATCCCGCCTGCCACGCGGCGATCACTCGCAGTGCTGGGGTGGTGGATAGAATTCTGACGCGCGGCGATCCCGTGTACGGCGTCAACACCGGATTTGGGAAGTTGGCGACGATCCGGATCGACAACGCTGATCTGGCGACGTTGCAACGGAACCTTGTTCTGTCGCACTGCGCTGGAGCGGGTGAGCCGATGCCGGCGCGGGTGGTCCGGCTGATGATGGCGTTGAAGCTGGCGAGTCTGGCGCAGGGCGCATCGGGCGTACGCTTGGCGACGGTGCGGCTGCTGGAGGAAATGCTGGCGCACGATCTGCTGCCGCTGGTGCCGTGCAAGGGCTCCGTCGGCGCGTCCGGCGACCTTGCACCTCTGGCGCACATGGCTGGCTGCCTGCTTGGTGCCGGTGAAGTCGAGGCAAAAGGCGTGAGGATGCCGGCTGCTTCGGCCCTGATGCAGGCGGGTCTTTCCCCGATCGAGCTTGGGCCGAAAGAAGGTTTGGCGCTGCTGAACGGAACGCAGTTCTCAACTGCCTATGCACTCGCCGGACTGTTCGAGGCGGAGGTGCTGCTGCAGGCCGCGCTGGCGACCGGCGCCTTGTCCACTGACGCTGCGCGCGGCTCCGACACACCGTTCGATCCGCGCATTCACGCGCTGCGGCGCCATCGTGGCCAGATCGATGTCGCTCAGGCGTTGCGCGCGCTGATTGCTGGCAGCGCGATCCGCGCATCGCATCTGATTGGTGACGACCGGGTGCAGGATCCGTATTGCCTGCGCTGCCAGCCCCAGGTGATGGGCGCCGTTCTCGATCTGCTGCGCCAGGCCGCGGCGACGCTGGCGACCGAGGCGAATGGCGTGTCGGACAACCCGCTGATCTTCACCGATACCGCCGAAGCATTGTCTGGCGGCAATTTTCACGGCGAGCCTGTCGCCTTCGCGGCGGACATGATGGCGCTCGCGTTGTGCGAGATTGGCGCGCTGTCAGAGCGGCGGATCGCTATGCTGATCGATCCCACTTTGTCGGGTCTGCCCGCTTTCCTGACTCCGAAGCCCGGCCTGAATTCGGGGTTCATGATCACGCAGGTCACCGCCGCAGCGATGGTGTCCGAGAACCGCCTGCGGGCAACACCCGCCAGCGTCGATTCGATCCCAACCTGCGCAAACCAGGAGGATCATGTCTCGATGTCGGCGCATGCCGCGCGCCGGTTGCTGGCGATGGCGGAGAATACTGCGTGCGTGGTCGGCATCGAGTTGCTGGTCGCCGCCCAGGGATGCGATTTCCACGCGCCGCTGACTTCCAGCCCGCCGCTTGAACGGGTGCGGGCGCTGCTGCGCGCCGAGGTCCCGCATCTGGAGCAGGATCGGCCCCTGGCGCCGGATATCGGCGCGGCGATCGCCCTGGTGCGTTCCGGTCGCGTGGCTAGCGCGGCGGGGGAAGGTATGTTGCCTGGAGTCGTTTAGGAAACGTCAGTTATTGGAAAGAGCTGACCATGAGTCGCATCGATAACATGCGTATCGTGCGTGCGGCGCGGGGAACCGAGCTAACAGCAAAGTGCTGGCAGACCGAGGCGCCGCTGCGCATGCTGATGAACAATCTCGATCCGGAGGTTGCCGAACGTCCGGGTGAGCTCGTGGTATACGGCGGCATCGGCCGCGCGGCGCGCGACTGGGACTGCTTCGATCGTATCGCCGCGACATTGCGGCGGCTGGAGGCGGACCAGACGCTGCTGGTGCAGTCCGGCAAGCCGGTTGGCGTCTTCCAGACGCACCCGGACGCGCCGCGCGTGCTGATCGCCAATTCGAACCTGGTGCCGCATTGGGCAACATGGAGTTATTTCAACGAGCTCGATCGCAAGGGGCTGATGATGTACGGCCAGATGACGGCCGGCTCGTGGATCTACATCGGCAGCCAGGGCATCGTTCAGGGCACGTATGAAACTTTCGCCGAGATCGGCCGCCGGCATTACGGCGGCAGCCTGGCCGGACGCTGGATCGTGACCGCCGGCCTGGGCGGCATGGGCGGCGCGCAGCCTCTGGCCGCGACGATGGCTGGCGCCTCGTTGCTCGCCGTCGAATGCCAGCCGAGCCGGATCGAGATGCGGCTGAAGACTGGCTACCTCGATGCGCAAGCCCGCGATCTGGACGATGCACTGACGCTCATCGAGCGGTCATGCAAGGACCGCGAACCGGTTTCCGTAGGTCTGCTGGGCAATGCCGCCGATGTGCTGCCTGAGCTGATGCGGCGGGGCGTGCGGCCGGATGTGGTGACCGACCAGACATCCTCGCACGACCCTGGCAACGGCTATCTGCCGAAGGGCTGGACCGTGGGGGAGTGGGAGGCGCGCAAGGAAAGAGCGCCTAAGGATGTGGAGACAGCGGCGCGGCACTCGATCGGCGAACATGTGCGGGCGATGCTGGCATTCCACCGGATGGGCGTGCCGACCGTCGATTACGGCAACAACATCCGCCAGGTCGCGAAGGAAGAAGGCGTTGCCGACGCCTTCGATTTTCCCGGCTTCGTGCCGGCCTATATCCGTCCGTTGTTTTGCCGCGGCATCGGGCCGTTCCGCTGGGCCGCGCTGTCGGGCGATCCCGAGGACATCTATCGCACCGACGCCAAAGTGCGCGAATTGCTGCCGGACGATGCGCATCTGCACAACTGGCTCGACATGGCGCGCACGCGCATCCGGTTTCAGGGCCTGCCGGCCCGCATCTGCTGGGTGGGACTGGGCGATCGGCACCGGATCGGGCTTGCTTTCAACGAGATGGTGGCGAACGGGGAGCTGAAGGCGCCTATCGTGATCGGACGTGATCATCTCGATGCCGGCTCGGTCGCATCGCCGAACCGGGAGACTGAGGCGATGCGCGACGGGTCCGACGCGGTCTCCGACTGGCCGTTGCTGAACGCGCTGCTGAACTGTGCCAGCGGCGCGACTTGGGTTTCGGTGCACCACGGCGGTGGTGTCGGCATGGGCTTCTCCCAGCACGCCGGCATGGTTATCGTATGCGACGGCACGGAGTTGGCAGCGCGGCGCATCGCGCGCGTGCTATGGAACGACCCGGCCAGCGGCGTCATGCGTCACGCCGATGCCGGCTACGAACTGGCGCTGGACTGCGCCCGCGAACATCACCTGGACCTTCCGGGGATCCTAACCTGACTCAGCTGATCGGCCCGTCCTTATTCCAATCCCGGGCGTTGCTCTCCTGCATGAAGTCGCCGACCCGCAACGGAGGGTATTTCGCCGGCCGCCCGGGGCCCGTACAACTCGGCAGGCACGCCACGACGGCGTCGAAATCGGGTATCGCGAAGAACGGGACCGAATAGCGTTCTACGCCCGACCGGTTGACGACCCGGTGTGGTGTGGAAGCGAATTGGTCGTTGGTCCAGCGAGCCATCATGTCGCCGATGTTGATGACGAAGGTACCGGTCAGCGGCGGCACATCGATCCAATCGCTGCCCTTCTCCACTTGCAGGCCGCCCACTTCATCCTGGGCGAGGATAGTGAACGCCGTGGTGTCGGAATGCGGGCGCAGCCCGAACTGGCGGCCGGGCGTGACCGGTGGGTGTGGCGGATAGTGCAGCAGGTTGATCTGGGTCAGTGGCTTTCTGTAGAACGCGTTGAAATAATCCTCGGCGAGATCCACTGCCGCAGCGAACGCACGCAGCAAAGCGTCCGTCAGCCGCTCTATCTCGTCGTAATAGCTGATCAGCACCTCGCGCCAGCCAGGTAGATTCTCCGGCCATCGATTCAGGGCATGGACGCGGTTGCCATCCAGGATATCAGGGTCGTCGGGCGGAAATTCGTGTTGGTATTTGAAGCTTTCGTTGAGATCGGGGGCGTCCGCCTTGTCGCCGTACATGCGCGAGCCCAATGGCTGATAGCCGCGGTTCTGCTTGGGCGTCAGCTTGACCTTCAGCCGCTCTTCCAGGGGAAGCGCAAAAAAGCGGCGCGATGCGGCGAACACTGCATCGATCTGCGCCTGCGGGACGCCGTGGTGGGCCAGGTAGAAGAAGCCCGTGCCCTCGCAGGCCTCGCGTATGGCTTGGCCAATCCGTGCCTTCCCGACTGCCGTTCCACCGAGGAAGGGGCTGAAGTCGATCACCGGCACAGATGTCATTGCACCACCCCACCACGCCTGCGCGGTTCCCGCTGGGCTTCGCCTATACCTTCGCCCCTTCAATGACGTTGCCGAAGCGGACCCAGGTTTTGCCGTTCCATTTCTGGAGCTGCATGGCCCGGATCGGGTGATAATTGGTCGAGCTGGTTGCGACCTTGATGCCCGGCAGCAAGGTCGGCACCTCCAGTTCGGGGATGCTGGTGGCCTGTTTCAGCACGTTCTCGCGCGAGAAATCGCCGTTGCATACTTGCAGCACGTGCAGCATAACTTTGCAGGCAGTATAGCCGTACACAAAGTTGTTGTCGGTCAGGTCGGCACCCGGCATCTGCTTGGCCATGAACCCGCGCCACTCGTTCATGCCGGCGTCATTGGCCCAGGCGGGATCGGTGTTGTCCTTCAGCCAACCGCTGGTGATGATGCCGACGCCGTTCTCGACCCCCGCCGGCTGCATGACGGACCCCGCGGAAATCGACACATTCGTCATGAAGAACATCGGCCGCCAATTCAGGTCGTGCACCGTGCGGATCGCCTGCGCCGCCTGCTTCGGCGCGGTCGCACAGATCAGCACGTCCGCGCCCGTTCCCTGGAGCGTGGTAATCTGCGAATTGACGGTTGGGTCGGTCACTTCATAAGACACCACCTTGGCAACGTGCTTGTCCCAGTCGGCCCCGAGCACGTCGCGAACGCCGGTCAGATAGTCCTTGCCGAAATCGTCGTTCTGATACAGGAACGCGATCTTCGCGTCCGGCTTCTGCTGCAGCGCATATTTGGCGTAGATCTGCGCCTCGGTGCGATAGCTCGGCTGCAAGCCGATGGTCCAGGGGAACTCCTTATAGTTGCCCCATTTGTCGGCGCCCGTGGCGACGAACAGATGCGGCACCTTGGCATGATTCAGATAGCGCTCGATCGCCGAGTTGGTCGGCGTGCCCAGCGTGTTGAACAGGAAATCGACCTTTTCTTCCTCGACCAGCCGGCGAACGTCCTCGACCGTACGGGGCGGCAGGTAGCCGTCGTCGAGCGAGATAAAATTGATCTTGTGGCCGGCGACGCCGCTCTGGTCGTTAATCGTACGGAAGAACGCTGTCTCGGTCTTGCCGATGGCGGCATAGGAAGACGCGGGCCCGCTGTAGGGCATGGTGTTGCCGATCTTCAGTTCGGTGGCGGTGACGCCTGGCGTCGCCTGCGCCCAGGGGCTCGCCCGCGCAAAGCCGCCGCTACCGCAACTCCGCCCGTAAGGGCCGCTCGTCTGCCGATCATTCCGGTACGTCTCCCTTGGCCGTTCATTCCGGTACGTCTCCCTTGGCCGTTTGCTTGTCGATGCGCCGGCGTCGACATGCCTTTGTGGCCGACTGCGGCGCGGTCCGCAACCGTGGCCACTCTGCGCCGGCCGGAGCTTGGCAGATCGTTTTGATTCACCACGGAGGAAGAGCGAGGGCCACGGGGGGCCACGGAGTCTCTCTACAATACCCGAAACCGGGCTCCCACAATCGCACGACGACGAGGCATGCTGCCAGACGCGTAACTGGAACTCCGTGGGCCCCCGTGGCCCTCGCTCTTCCTCCGTGTTAAATACCAAAAGCGCAATTGCATGGGAAAACATGCGCCGGGAGGCACGTTGATGAACGCGCTCGAAACCCTGACGCAGCACAAGCTGCCCTTTGCGGAGCTGCTCGGTATCCGCATCACGGCGGCTGCGCTCGATCGGGTCGTGGCCGAAATGGTGGTGCGGGCGGAGCTCTGCACCTCGCCGGCGGTGCTGCATGGCGGGGCGATCATGGCTTTTGCCGATACGCTCGGCGCGATGGGCACCGTGCTCAACCTGCCGCCGGGCGCTGGCACGACCACGATCGAGAGCAAGACGAATTTCATGGCTCCGGCACCGTCCGGCACGACGGTGACCGGCGAGGCGACGCCGCTGCATCGCGGGCGGCGCACGATGGTCTGGCAGACGCGCATCAGGACGGATCAAGGGCGGCTGGTCGCGGTGGTGATCCAGACGCAGCTCGTGCTGCCGCCTCGGAACGGGGGCGCGAAGGCCGGATGAACCGGCTTATACCGGGCGGGCTTATCCCGATGACCGTTCTCGAGCCGTTGCGGGCATTCGCACCGGATTTCTGCACCAGCTAACGCCTTGATTTATTGGATCACGGTGACTGGTGCGAAAATCTTCAAATCTGCTTCCGCGCGTTAGTTAGGCCGCCGGTGGCATCAAAACATGCCACTAGGCAGGTAGACCCCCATCGGCTCATTGTACAGCCCGATCGTCATCAACGTCCATTGAACAACCAACCTTAGCCCTTTCGCCAGGCACCATGAGAAGATTTCGTAGTTTCGCGTTGGAAGCAAGAAGCCGGCGCCGGAAAATTCGGAAGCCGCCCCGATAAGTGCCATCAGATCACGGTTTGTACGGGCGACCGAATGACCGGATAGTCCGACTACAGTAGCGTATCCGGTAATCCGCCCGAGGTGCTCGACAACAGTTGCTGTCTTCGCCTCGATGGCATCTGTCAGCGCACCGCCAGCACGATCGAAGCCGAGGATATCATGGCTCAATGCGCGGCACGCATCGACATCAGTGGGCTGCGCCGGGCGGACGGAGTATCCCGGTAAAGTAATATTCAGTGGTGGACCTTGCATGAGTGACAACGGCTCGCGCGTCTGAAAGCCCAAGGTGGTGTACAGGCAGAGCGAACGGTTGTTATAGGCAGTCTGCGTCAAACGCACACCGGGCGCCCGGCGGATTGCGGCACGGTCGAGCAATTCTCGCATCATACGCCGGCCCTCGCGAGTCCAGAGTTCCGGAGGAATTTCGGCTCAGGAGGCTAGGCGGAAGGCCTCCATTTTATTGGTGTCCTGTCGTTCGATGACGAATTTCGCGAAGGTGTTGCTCGGGGTGGCATTCAAGAGAAATTCCGGCAGGCTCTGGCGCAGGGCATTGGCCACGACCAGCTCCGAGGGCGGGATGCCGGGCCGAATGGTTCGCAGCCAGGAGCCGAAGGAATTCCAGACGAGCTGAGGGAAGGCGACGGCCAGATACTGAAGTAGTCCCTGGCAGACGACACCCGCCTGGATGAAGACGTGGTAGGCGTGGAGCTTGCGTTTGACGGCGTTGCGGTATTCCGGCGACTCACGATGGAGATGTTGATTGCCACTGCGGCGGCGGAGCGGCTTCATGTCGGACATCCAGAAATGGTAGGTAAACGAACCGATCAGCCGCACCGCCTGCTTGAACGTGTGCTCGATCTTGAAGCGCAGACCGTACAGGCGAATGATCTCGATAGCCTCCAAAGAGGTGTCGGTGCACATCAGGAGGCACGAGCCTCTTACTGGATGAATTACCGCCACGAAGCGCACGAGTCGACCGGCCGGGCGCCATAGCAGGTCGCGGACCCGATACTGGATGATCACCTGGTGCTCGCCGTAGACGGGACTTTCGGCCTGTTGGAAGCCCTTGGGGTCCTCCAGCAGGGATTTGAGCTTGACCTTCCTGCCATAGACCCTGGGCCGACCTCTCTTCCGCGGGCCGCACTGCTGGTGAGCAGTGTAGGCGACGGCGTTGGACTTCACCCGCGTGACCAGGTGGTTGTTCTCCTCGAGCAGGCCGGTGACGATCTTGCGCGCGGCATAGTAGGCGTCGGCGACGAAGTAGAAGGGTTCTGGGATGGCGACGATCCCGAGGAGCGCAAGCATCTTGTCGAGCAGGGTGCGGCGATCGCGATTGGACCACACCAACCCTTCGTGGATTCGTATGGCGAGCGGCACGGCGAAGACGCTGGCTGCGGCCTGAACGAGCACGCTCACAGCCTGGAGGGAATGTCCCATGATGAATTCGGGCTTGGTGTTCGACTCGGACTGCTGATGCAGGAGTTTGACCGCCGGCATCTTGCGCCCGCGCTTGGGGATCTTGATGCCGTCGCCGACCACGACACACCTTCCCTTGATGCGCAGCGGCTGCGGGAATAGCCGGAGCACCACCTGGGTCCACAGCGCCGCGAGCCGATCGAGCTTCACGGCGGGGCTGTGAAAGTGATCGACGAGCTTGTTGTAGAAGCGAGCCTCGAGCTTCAGCGCCCGCACGAGGCTGGTTACGCCCAGCAGTTCCGTCCGCACCGTGAAGCCTGCCACGGCGGTGGCGAACCACAGGAAGGTGCGCAGACGCGAGAACGCCGGACGCAGCAGCCAAATCGCGTTCCACCAGGGCATCCACAGCGGCATCGGACCCTCTCGATTCTGTTGCCAGCATAGTATAGCACTGGTATGCTAAACCTATGACAAACAAACGCCTGGCAGTGATCAGAAAGCGCGTTGGAAGCATCAAGGCGCAGCTGGCCGGCATTGAAGACATGCGGCCCGGATCGCTCACCCGCCAGGTACAAGGATCCAGAGAACCGGAGGGGACCCTACTACCAGCTCAGCTACACGCGGCAGATGAGGAGCCGGACCGAATATGTTCCGCGCGACTATCTGCCCGAGGTGCGGCGTGAGATCCGCAACTATAAGCGCTTCAAGGCGCTCACCGCCCAGTGGATCGCCTTGAGCATCGAGCAGAGCCGCTTGATGATGAAGCGAGCCTTGCGACGGCAATGACCCGCGGTGCTATCCTCATCCGATGGGCAAGCGACGCGCAAAACACCCCTTCGAGAACAACCCGTTCACTGACGCCTTCCTCGAATGGATGGGCTCGTCCGAGGGGGAACGCTCGGTCTACGCGCTCGATCTGGTCTTCGCCGCACTGGATAATGCCGACGTCGACCCCAAACGGCGCAAGATCGTCTGGGACGACGGGAAACGGCTGTCGATCGAGCAGTCGGCAGAATGCATCCATGCCGAGCATCCGGACGTGCCGCGCGACTTGATCGAAACTCACGTGGTCGGGTGGCTCGAGGGCTTTGCGCCGGAATCCTACTCCGAACGCCAGCTCGAGGAGCTCGACCGGCTCACTGAGCAGTGGCTTGACGACTACGAGCGCAAGTCACAGGCCGCCAGGAAGTAACCCAGAACTCGGCACTCTCGAGGCCGGCCGACACCATCGTTTTGCTGCTGCGGATCGACTGAGGTAGGACCGATACCGTAAATCACGGATCGCTCGTCCATGAAATTACTGCCGACAATCTTGCCCTCACGTTCAGCGACTACCCCCCACCAATTCGGGTGCTTAATTAGCCGTTCGCACATAGTCACTGCCTGCGGATACGACCAGTAATTTGGGAAGTTGTGAGTGTCCCCTATCGCCTGGAAGGCCTCGTAGCAAATCCGACCACACTCGGATGCGTCTTCTGGGACGGCGCGGCGTACGGCGGTGTTCATGGAACCCCTCCCTATATGGCAGGCCGCAATGATCGTCGGGACGGCCGCCACTAGCACGCTCCCGTTAATGCGGCAATCTCGCGGCGGTGAGGCTGGCGAGGTTCGCGGAGCGATGGCGCCGGCGGGCGTGCCGCAGTTGCCATGCGGCAAGCTGATGCGAATAACCGCGTTGAGGGTATATTTCGCCACCCCGATAGCGACACGATTGTTGAAGCCTTTGTGCAGGGCGAGTTTGATATTAACGAACTCGTCCCCCGTCTGAAGGCGCACCTCGGGTTTTCGTAAAGCGTGCCCAATTACACCTGTCCTGGCACGGATACCGTTAAGAACAGCTCAACGCTAGAACTCACGGCGAACTGGAGCGACGCGAGAGCGTGCTCGTTTTCGGGCGAGCGGCAGAAATCGAAATGGGTAAAGGCTCAAGAGGGCAATTCGATGCCGCACACCTAAAGGCGCTGCATCGCTTTCTCTTTCAGGATGTCTATGAATGGGCGGGGCGCACGCGCAATGCGTGTGCGGCTATCAGACGGCACGGTTGCCCGCGAGCCAGACATGCGAAAGGTCGGTGGTGCGCCATTCGCTCCTGGTGCGCAGATCGGCCGGATTCTCAACCGAATTGCTGCTGATCTCCGAAAAGCCAACTACCTGAGGAGCCTGAAGCTGGAAGACTTTGCCGAGCGAGCCGCTGACGTGATGACAGAGATCAGGGACCGCACGGGACTTCGGCTATCGCGCCATCGACCGGCGCAGTCAGGCGGAACACCGTCTTCATCGCCTCCGGCACGACCAGCACCTCGCCGCGGATGACGCGCTGTCATCACCAGCTCGCCGCTCCGCCAGCCCCGCCAGGAGGCCACCGCCGGGCAACTCTTTTGACGCCCGACCGGGAAAAAAGGGGTTTGGAAAGGCGCAGATGGGCGGCTCGCATATAATGCATTTTTGCATTACTGTCTGGATTCTCAGCATGAGGATTTAGACATGACGACTTTGACCGTCACCGCGCGGGGGCAGGTCACGTTCCGCAAGGACGTGCTGCAGCATCTCGGCGTCCGGCCTGGGGAGAAGATCGATTTGGACAAGCTGCCAGGCGGCCGGGTGACGCTCAAAGCGGCGCGACACACAGGGACGATAGACAGCTTCCTTGGCCTGCTCGCGGGCAAGACCAAGAAGGTTGCGAGCCTCGACGAGATCAACGAGGCCGCGGCGGCAGGTTGGGCAGGGCAGGAATGAAGATCACCGGCGATACGAACATTCTCGTCCGCGCAGTGGTGCGTGACGAGAGAAAACAGGCCTTGGCTGCCGCCAAGCTGCTTAAGAACGCCGAGATCATCGCCGTGTCCCTGGCTTGCCTGTGCGAGTTCGTTTGGGTGCTGCGCCGGGTTTACAATTTCGGGCGGCAGGATATTTCCGCCGCGCTCGAGGCGTTGCTTGATGCGGCCAATGTCGCCGTTAATCGCCCGGCTGCCGATGCCGGACTATCGGTCCTGAATGCGGGCGGCGACTTCGCCGATGGCCTGATCGCCTACGAGGGTAGCTGGCTTGGTGGGGACACGTTCGTCTCGTTCGACAAGAAAGCCGTCTCGCTGATCGCCAAGCAGGGGCAACAGGTCAGGTTGCTGACCTAATCACCGCTGCCCAATTTTACCGCAGCACCCTTGCGTTCTTTGCGGCGCGTTATATTATTCCTCGATGTCGGCGAAGCGGACCAACACCTGACCTTCTTCCACCATCTCGCCGGGGCCGCACAGAACCGCGGCTATCGTGCCATCGGCAGGCGCGGTGAGGCGGAACACGGTTTTCATCGCCTCCAGCACCACCAGCACGTCGCCACGACTGACCCGCTGGCCAGGCGCGGCATGCACAGCAGTCACCTGACCTGGAATGGGCGCCGCCACCCGGCCGCCCGATTCATCCCTGGTTTCGGCCGCAACGGCCGGGTCGGGCAGCAACAGCCGCCACGTCTCGCCGCGCCAGCGCAGCGTCACGTCTTCGCCGAGGTGCGTCATGGCGACCAATTCGCGACCGGCGTCGAGCTCCACCGCAATCCGCCCGTCCGCAACACGGCTGGCGCAACCCATCAGCACGCTATCGCCCACAGCAATCTGCCAGCCGCCGACAGCGCGGCACACCCGCACCGGGCAACACGCCCCACCCACCACGAACTCCAGCACCCGCTCCAGCGTGGCGTTCAGCCACCAGCCGTCGCGCGCGTGCCAGGGAGAATGCGGATCGGCACTCGCCGCCGCTTCCCGTGCCGCCGCTTCCGCCTCCTCCAACAGCACGCCCAGCGCCGCCGCCGCCAGCACGCGCGGCGGCGGCGCACCACGCGGGCTCAGCAGCTCGTCGGCGTGCGCGGCGATGAAGCCGGTATCGATACCGCCTGCAACGAATACCGGATGCCGCACGATGCGCCCCAGCATATCGAGATTGCTCGCCACCCCGGCAATTTCGCACGCGCCGAGCGCCAGGCGCAGCCGCCCAATCGCATCGGCACGGTCGCGACCATGGCAGATCAGTTTCGCGACCATCGCGTCGTAGTGCACCGAGACGCTGTCGCCCTCGCGCACGCCCGTATCGACGCGCACCCCATCGCCGGTCGGCGGCAGACGCAGCCGCGCGATCCGCCCGATCGAGGGGGCAAAGTCACGCGCCGGATCCTCGGCGTACAGCCGTGCCTCGATCGCGTGGCCGGACAGGGTAATGCTACCCTGTATCGCCGGCAGCATCTCTCCCGCAGCGACACGAAGCTGCCACTCGACAAGGTCGAAGCCGGTGATCATCTCGGTCACCGGATGCTCGACCTGCAGCCGGGTATTCATCTCCAGGAACCAGAACCCGTCGGCGTCGGCGACGAACTCGACTGTGCCGGCTCCGACATAACCGACCGCCTGCGCCGCGGCGACAGCGGCAGCGCCCATCGCCGCGCGGCGGGCCGGGTCCAAACCAGGGGCAGGCGCTTCCTCGATCACCTTCTGATGGCGTCGTTGCGTCGAGCAGTCGCGCTCAAACAAATGCACCGCGTTGCCGTGCGTGTCGGCGAACACTTGCACCTCGATATGACGCGGCCGCTCCAGGTAGCGCTCGATCAGCACGCAGTCGTCGCCGAACGCGGAGATAGCTTCCTGGCGCGCAGAGGCTAACGCCTCCGTAAAGTCAGCAGCGCGGCGCACCACGCGCATACCGCGCCCGCCGCCGCCGGCAACGGCCTTGATCACGACCGGAAACCCGATCCGCTCCGCTTCAGCGGCAAGACGACCCGCATCTTGCGACTCACCATGATAACCAGCCAGCACCGGCACGCCGGAACGCTGCATCAACGCTTTGGCCGCCGCCTTCGATCCCATAATGCGCATCGCTGACGGAGGCGGGCCGACGAACACCAACCGCGCCTCTATGCACGCTTCGGCGAACGCAGGATTTTCCGAAAGAAATCCGTACCCTGGATGTACCGCCTCGGCACCACACCGGCGTGCGGCATCGATGATGCGGGGGATATTCAGATAACTCTCCCGCGCCGGAGCGGGGCCGATCGCGATCGCACGGTCGGCAGCTTCGACGTGCAGCGCATGCGCATCGGCCTCGGAATAGACGGCGACGGTCTCGATCCCCATGCGCCGCGCCGTGCGCGCAATACGACAGGCGATCTCGCCGCGATTGGCGATCAGCAGGACGTGGAACACGCCGCGCCCGCCATCACATCCGGAAAACGCCGAACCGCGTCTCCCCGATCGGCGCGTTCAGCGCTGCCGACAGACACAGCCCCAGCACCAAGCGCGTCTCCGCCGGGTCGATGATGCCGTCGTCCCACAGCCGCGCGGTCGCGTAATACGGATGCCCCTTCGCCTCGTATTGCGCCCGGATCGGTGCCTTGAACGCCTCCTCCTGCTCGGCGTCGTCGAACCCGCCGCGCACCGTCGCTAGCACGCTCGCCGCCTGCTCGCCGCCCATCACCGAGATACGCGCATTCGGCCACATCCAGACGAAACGAGGGTCATAGGCACGACCGCACATGCCGTAATTGCCGGCGCCGTACGAACCGCCGATGATCACCGTGATCTTCGGCACCGCAGTAGTTGCAACCGCAGTCACCAGCTTCGCGCCATCCTTGGCAATGCCGCCCGCCTCGTATTTCCGCCCCACCATGAACCCGGCGATGTTCTGCAGAAACACCAGCGGGATGCCACGCTGACTGCACAGCTCGACGAAATGCGCGCCCTTCAGCGCCGATTCCGAGAACAGGATGCCGTTGTTCGCGACGATCCCGACCGGGTAGCCGAACATATGCGCAAAGCCGCACACGAGGGTGGTTCCGTACAGCCGCTTGAACTCATCCAGCTCGCTGGCATCGACGATCCGCGCGATCACCTCGCGCACGTCGTACGGCGCACGCAGATCGGCCGGCACCACGCCGCCGATTTCCGCCGGATCGTAGCGCGGCTCAACCGGCGCACGCAGCTCGATCCCCGGTCGTTTCTCCCGGTTCAACCGCGCAACGATCCGCCGGCACAGGGCTAGAGCGTGGCGATCATCCTGCGCATAGTGATCGACCACGCCCGAGATGCGCGCATGCACTTCTGCCCCGCCAAGGTCCTCGGCGCTGACCTCCTCGCCGGTGGCGGCCTTCACCAGCGGCGGCCCAGCCAAGAAGATCGTGCCCTGCCTGCGAACGATGACCGTCTCATCGCTCATGGCCGGGACATAAGCACCGCCGGCGGTGCAGGAGCCCATTACAGCCGCGATCTGCGGGATGCCTTGCGCCGACAGATTAGCCTGGTTGAAGAAGATACGGCCGAAATGTTCGCGGTCGGGGAAGATCTCGTCCTGCATCGGCAGATAGGCGCCACCGGAATCCACCAGATACAGGCAAGGCAGCCGGTTGGCCCGAGCGATCTCCTGCGCCCGCAGGTGCTTCTTAACGGTAATCGGGAAATAGGTGCCGCCCTTCACCGTGGCGTCGTTCGCCACGATGACGCATTCGCGCGCCGCAATCCGCCCGATCCCGGTGACGATCCCCGCCCCCGGCACTTCGCCGTCATACATCCCATGCGCCGCAAGCTGCGACAGTTCCAGGAACGGCGAGCCTGGATCGATCAGTCCGGCAACCCGGTCGCGCGGCAGCAGCTTGCCGCGCCCAAGATGCCGCTTGCGCGCCGCCTCTCCGCCGCCCTGCTCGACCTCGGCAACGCGAGCACGGAGATCGGCCACCAGCGCCCGCATCGTCGCGGCGTTGGCAGCAAATTCCTCAGATCGTGTGCTGATCTCGGAGCGAAGAACGGTCATGCTGTCTCGGCAAACAGCTCGCGGCCGATCAGCATGCGGCGGATTTCGCTGGTTCCCGCGCCGATCTCGTACAGCTTCGCGTCGCGCAGCAGTCGCCCGGTCGGATAGTCGTTGATATAGCCGTTGCCGCCCAGCGCCTGGATCGCCTCCAGCGCCATCCAGGTGGCACGCTCCGCCGCGTACAGAATCGCGCCGGCGGCATCCTTGCGCGCGGTCTCGCCGCGATCGCACGCTTTCGCCACCGCGTACACATAAGCCTTCGCCGCATTCATCGTCGTGTACATATCCGCGAGCTTGCCCTGCATGAGCTGGAACTCGCCGATCGGCTGGCCGAACTGCCGTCGCTCGTGCACATACGGAACCACCACGTCCATGCAGGCCTGCATGATCCCCAGCGGCCCGGCCGCCAGCACCGCCCGCTCGTAATCGAGCCCGCTCATCAGGATGCGCACGCCGTCGTTCACGCGCCCGAGCACGTTCCCCTCCGGCACCTCGCAATCCTGGAACACCAGCTCGCACGTGTTGGAACCACGCATCCCAAGCTTGTCGAGCTTCTGCGCGGTGGAGAAACCCCTGAACCCCTTCTCCACAACTAACGCCGTGATGCCGCGCGGACCGGCATCCGGATCGGTCTTCGCGTACACCACCAGCACGTCGGCATCCGGTCCGTTGGTGATCCACATCTTCGAGCCGTTCAGAATGTAGCGATCGCCGCGTCGGTCCGCGCGCAGGCGCATCCCCACGACGTCCGATCCCGCCCCTGGCTCCGACATCGCCAGCGCGCCGACATGCTCGCCGGAAATCAGCTTCGGGAGGTAGCGCGCTTCTGCTCATCGCTGCCATTCCGCCGGATCTGGTTGACGCACAGGTTGGAGTGCGCGCCATAAGACAGCCCCACCGAGGCCGAGGCGCGCGAAATCTCCTCCATCGCCACCACATGCTCCAGATAGCCCATGCCGGCGCCGCCCCATTCCTCCTCCACGGTGATCCCCAGCACGCCGAGCTCGCCGAATTTGCGCCATAGATCCATCGGGAAGGCTATTGGTCCGGTCGATCTCCGCGGCGCGCGGCGCGATCTCGTCCGCGGCGAAGGCTTCCACCTGCGCGCGCAGCATGTCGGCCGTCTCGCCCAGATCGAAGTTCAGCCCAGGGAGGCGATTGGGGATCACTGGCATCACACCGATATCGGTTTATCTGACAGAACCATGACGCATTTCCGACGACCGACCAAGACGAAGGCAACAAATAGCGCCAGGCGCCGGAAGGCGACGACTTGATTCGCCCCGTGCTAATGGCATAACGCCGAAGAGGATGAGTGGCTGCGAGGCTCACTCACATGCAGAACGACACCACTGCTCGGAGTTGATGCTCGCCATGAAGGCTCATCTATTCGTGGCCGGCCTGGCCGGTCCGCACGGCACCGATTGAGCCGCCGGCAATGCGCCCGCTCTGGCATATCCTGCCGCTCGTTCTCCTGGTGGGACTTGGTATCGCGGCTTGGCGCAGCGGCGTGGCCGCCGATCTGAGCTGGAGCTCGCTCGCCCGCCATCAGGCCGAGCTGCTCGCCCTGGCCGCGGCGCATCCCTTTGTCTCAGCCGCCGCCTATGTCGCCCTCTACGCCGCGGTCGTCGCCCTCTCGGTGCCCGAAGCGGCGGTCGTGACCGTCTGCGGCGGCCTGGTGTTCGGCACGCTCGCAGGAGGGGCGTTGGCGGTCCTTGGCGCCACGCTCGGCGCCGTCGTCCTGTTTCTGGTCGCCCGCACCGCGCTCGCCGAGGTGATGGCGCGCCGAGCCCGCGGCTTCGTCGAGCGCATTCGCCCACGGCTGCAGCGCGACGGGTTCAGTTATCTGCTGGCCCTCCGCCTGGTGCCGGCGGTGCCCTTCTGGCTGGTCAATATCGGCGCCGCGCTGTGCGGGATGCGGCTGTTTCCCTACGCGGCCGCCACGCTGATCGGGATCATCCCCGCCACCTTCGTGTTCGCCTCGGTGGGTGCGGGGGTGGGCACGGTGCTGGCGGCCGGCGGCAAGCCTGACCTCGTGCTGATCTTCTCGCCCCAGATCCTCGGGCCGCTGCTGGCACTGGCCTTGCTCGCGTTGAGCCCAGTGATCCTGCGCTGGCGCCGCGGCAATCGTGGCTGACCCCGACGGCGAGTGGGACCTCGTCGTCATCGGTGCAGGCGCCGCCGGGCTCTCGGTCACTGCGGTTGCCGCCCAGCTAGGGCTTCGGGTCGCGCTGATCGAGCGCGGCCGCATGGGTGGAGACTGCCTGAATTTCGGCTGCGTGCCCAGCAAGGCGCTGCTGGTGGCCGCCCATGCGGCGAAAGCCGCTAGGACTGCCGATCGCTTCGGCATCCGCCTGCCCGCGCCGGAAATCGACTGGGCCGCGGTCCGGCGCATGTCCATGGGGTGATCACCGCGATCGCCCCCGCCGATTCCGAGGCTCGCTACCGCGCCCTGGGCGCCAGCGTGATCCGCGAGCAGGCCCGCTTCGTCGCCCCCGACACGCTTGCCGTCGGTGACCGCCGGCTCCGCGCCCGGCGAATCGTCATCGCTGCAGGCAGCCACCCCGCCATCCCTCCGATCCCCGGCCTGGAGGAGGTGCCCTATCTGACCAACGAGACGCTGTTCGATCTCGCCGTCAGCCCGGAGCACCTGCTGATACTGGGCGGCGGCCCGATCGGCCTGGAGATGGCGGATGCGTTTGCCGGCCTCGGCTGCCGTGTGACCGTGGTCGAGGCCGCCATGATCGCCGGCCGGGAGGATCCTGAGCTGGTCAGTGGCCTGCGCGCAGCCTTGGCCGCTCGGGGTGTGATGATCCACGAGGGCGTTGCGGTCCAGGCCGTCGAGCCCGGACCTGCTGTGTTGTTGGACGGTGGACGACGGATCGAGGGGAGCCACCTGCTGGTGGCCGTGGGCCGGCAGCCTGCCCTTGGGTCTCTGTCGCTGGAGGCAGGCGAGGTGCAGGCCACGCACGCCGGAATCGCGACCGACCGGGGCCTGCGCAGCCTGACCAATCGCCGGGTGTTCGCAGTGGGTGACATCGCCGACCCGCAGGGGATCGGCTCGCGCGCCTTCACCCATGTCGGCAGCTACCACGCTGGCATCGTCATCCGCCGCGCGTTGTTCCGACTGCCGGCGCGGATCGATTACCGCGCCCTGCCGCGCGTCACCTACACCAACCCCGAGCTGGCTCAGGTCGGCCTGACCGAGGCGGAAGCGCATCAGGCGGGCCGCCGCATCTCGGTGCTGCGTTGGCCGTTGGCAGACAACGACCGCGCCCAGACCGAGCGTGATCCCACCGGCCTCGTCAAATTGGTCGTGGAGAAGGGACGTGTGATTGGTGCCGGCATCCTCGCCCCTCAGGCCGGCGAGATGATCAGTGCCTGGGCCCTGGCGATCACCCGGCGCGTGCCATTATCGGCGCTGGCAGGTCTGATCGTGCCGTACCCGACGCGCTCCGAGGCCGGCAAGCGGGCCGCTGCAAGCTTCTACGCACCGCGCCTGTTCTCCCAGCGCGCAAAGACGCTGGTGCGGGTGCTCGCGCGATTGCCCTGAGCCGGAGCAGCAGCCCGATTGCGTCCGCGCGAGCGGTCACAGCAATATGGCGCGGACCCCAACCCGGATGAGGAAACGCGGAGCATGGACATCGACCTTACGGAGCTCGTCGTTCTCGCGGTGCTGATCATCGTCGCGGTCGTCGGCCTGTTCCTGGCGAGTGCCGGCGGCGGCGTGTACGGGCTCGGACTGGCGCTGTTCGTGATCCCGGTGATCGGCGCGTTCTGGTGGGTCAAGCGATATTACGATCGCGTCGACGCGGGACGCCACTGAGATGGCGACCGAAACGACGGCATGGGATCCGCAACAATACCTGCGCTTCGCCGACGAGCGTCTTCGCCCGGCGCTTGACCTGCTTGCTCGCGTCCCGCTGCAGGCACCGGCGCGGGTTGTCGATCTCGGCTGCGGTGCGGGGAACGTCACCGCAATCCTGAAGCGGCGCTTCCCGGCGGCCGAGGTGACCGGGATCGACGGCTCCATCGCGATGCTGGAGAAGGCGCGGAGGGCCGCGCCGGACTGCCGGTTCATTGCGGCCGATATCGCCGCCTGGACGCCCGGGTCAGCCCCCGATCTGATTTTTTCCAACGCGGCGCTGCATTGGCTCGGCGGCCATGACGTGCTGTTCCCGCGCTTGCTATCCGTCCTTGCACCGCACGGCGTGCTGGCGGTGCAGATGCCGGCGATGCACGACGCCCCGCTGCGGCGGAAGCAACTCGAGATAGCCGCCAACGGCCCGTGGGCGGCGACGCTGCACGGCCATGCCTCGGCGCGCGACATCCTGACGGCCGGAGAATATTGGGACCTGCTGAAGCCGCACGCTGCTACGCTCGATATTTGGGAAACCACCTATCTCCACCCGCTCAGCGGCGAGGACGCCGTGGTGGAGTGGGCCGCCGGCAGCAGCTTGCGCCCGTTCCTGGAGCCGCTGACGCCGGAACTGCGAGCTAGGTTCCGGCAAGCCTACGCCGATGCACTCCGTCCGCACTATCCGCGCCGGGCCGACGGGACCACGCTGCTGCCGTTCCGCCGCCTGTTCCTGCTTGCCGGAGTTTGATCCAGCGACGCTGACGCCTTTCGCAATCCGTGATAAGAACCAGGCGCAGCAAGAGGATTCCGGCGTGACCGCGAGTGAAAAGGAGAAACTGATCCGACAGTACGCCGCCGGCGAGATCACATGGCATGCCCTTCGCGAGCGCGGCTTCGATGATTACGTACAAGTTCTTGGAGCCCTTGGCGAACTTGGGCTTCGGCCGCCGATCGCGCGGATGGTCGGGCCGAACGTCGAAGCGCGGCAGCGCGGGCGCGCGCTGATTTGCGAAGCGTTGCGGACACAGCGGTGAACAGGCCCTTTAGGCTCATCGTCACCGACACGTCCCCGCTGTTCACGCTGGTTCTCGCGGATGCGCTCGACGTGCTGATCCGACCGGGTCTGCCGGTGAGCATCCCAGATGCGGTTTACGTCGAGGCAACACGGGTTCACGGCGCCCCCGGCGCTGAGCAGATCGTCGCGTGGATCAACGAACACCTGGATCTGGTCAGGATCGTTCCGACTGATATCGGTATCGACCAGCAACGGCGGCTCGAAGAGGGCCGTTCCATTCGCGGGCTTGGCGAGCAGGCAGCCGTAGAGACGCTCGAGCGGTTTCTTCGCAGCGACTCGAGCGCCGAGGCGCTTCTTCTGTTCGAAGATACCGATGTCGAGAAACGCCGGGCGATTGTGGATGAGCGGGTGAGCTTGCTCGGGACTGGTGACTTTCTGCGTGAGCTTGAGGCAGCACGATTGATCCAGTCAGCCGATTACATTCTCGACCAAGCTGCTATGCGCGGCCGAAACGTCGATCGGCAGCGTCATGCGGTTGCAGACATCACAACTCGGACGCACCTGCGCGAGCAGTTGGCACGCCGCGATCAGTCGGGAGCGGAGTGCTGAGCTTCACTGGTCATTCCTGCGCAATTAGAGAGCCCTGTGAGGGCACGGAATCCCCGGCAGTCTGCTTCCGCAGGCATGATGGATAAGGGCTACGCTGGCGGTTGCCGACAGTCGCCGCCCCACGCCCGATCACCGTGGCACCGCCGAAAAAATCTGGACCCACCGGCTTCCCCGCGCCTACAGTCCGATCCGCACGGCCAACAACGATAATACTGCCAATCGGTCCGGAAACCTCGGTCTGGGAGAACAATCATGCAGCACATGACGCGCCGCTCCACGTTCCGCCTGCTCGCCACCAGCGCGCTCGCCACCGCGACGATCCCGCGCGCCGGCCACGCGGAAGACAAGGCGGTCACCATCGGGATCGACCTGTCGCTGACCGGCGCCGATGCGGAAACCGCGGTGCGCATCCGCGACGGGTTCATGATGGCGATCGATGAGTGCAACGCCAAAGGCGGTGCCGCCGGCTACCACCTGAACGTGCTGCTGCTGGACGACGGCACCGCCACTGCGGGCCAGTATGATCCGGCACAAGGGGCCACCAACGCCCGCAAGATGGTCGCCGACCCCTCGGTGGTCGCGGCACTCGGTCCCATGAGCAGCACGCCCGGCAAGGCGATGTCGCCGATCTTCAGCCAGGGCGGGCTCGCGACCATCACGCCGACCTCGACCAACCCCGATATCACCGACCCCAAATTCGCCTCGATCTACCGGCCCGCCGGCAAGGCGATCTATTTCCGTACCGTTACGACAGATGCGTTCCAGGGGCCCAACCTCGCCAACTATTTCGCCGACACGTTGAAGGTGAAGACCCTGTATGGCCTCGACGACAGCGGTGCCTACGGGATCGGCATCGCGACCGCGTTCGAGAAACAGGCGGCGAAGAAAGGCATCAAGGTGCTCGGCCACGATCGGCTGGACCCGAAGGCCGCCGACTACACGCCGGCGCTCACCAAGATCAAGGCGACGGGCGTCGAGGCGCTGTACTATGGCGGCGATGCGCAGGCCGGCGTGAAGCTCGTCAAGCAATCGTACGATCTCATCCCGAACCTGATCAAAGGCGGCGGCGACGGCATGTACGGCCCGTCCATCCTGCAGGGCGCCGGCTTCCCCGCTGCCAATGGATGGTACTCAACAGTGGCCTGCCCGCACATGATGGACGAATCGGACCTGCAGCCGTGGGTGAAACGTTTTGCCACCAAAACCGGTCGGCAGCCGTCGGACTATTCGATCACCGCGTATGACGCCGTGTTGGTGGTGATCAACTCGATCGAGCGGGTCGCGAAATCCGGCCAGCCGGTCACCCGTGCCAATATCCGCGATGCGATCGCCACCGCCAAAGTGAAGACGCTGCAGGGAACGGTCAGCTTCGACGCCAACGGCGACATCGCCCAACGCGTCGTCGCCGTCTTCCAGGTCCAGCACGACCCGAACGCCCCAACCGACGACATCGTGCATCAATACAAGTATGTCGGGGTCGCCCCATCGGAAGCATAGGGCGCATGTCGGGCGGACCTGAGCCCGCGCGGCTCACATGCCGCCCGACCCACCCTCCGAGCCACCGTCCCTCGCCGGCGGCGTCACCGACGCGGGCTGAGATCCTGCCGAGCCATGACAACCGGCAAGAGCCAACGCGCTGATCACGAGCAAAGTCGCCATGGCTATACGTGTGCCCATGCGCGGTTCGACGCCTCCGGCGAAGGCCTTATTCCACCAACCGCCCCGCGCGCCAAAAATGTGCTCGAAATCGCACCGCTTGGGCTTGCCCGAAGCGGGAAACCCAGGGCATTCCTGGGCGTCTCCTTTCCACTTTACCGGAGGTTTACGTGCGATACAGCCTTCCCCTCGCCATCGCGGCAACTTGCCTCACCTTCGGCGGCGTGCGCGCGGCCCAGCGGTGCCCCGAGCAGCCGGTGTTCGACGTCGAGGCCTTGAAGAGCGAGATGATGGTGCTGGCCACCGCCTGCCACGATGATGCGCAATACAACGCCTTCATCCAGCGCTACCAGCCCACGCTGATGGCCAACGAGCACGCCCTCGACAACTATTTCAAGCACGAATACGGTCGTCACGCCCAGACCGAGCACGACAGCTACATCACCTCGCTCGCCAATGCGCAAGCCGACGAGGGGCTGAAGCAGGGCACCGATTTCTGTCCACGCAACGCCGCTCTGTTCGAAGAGGCGATGGCATTGGATGGCCCGACCGACCTGCCGCAATTCGCCGCCGGCCAGGATCTGCTGCCGGCCTCGCTCGGCTCCTGCCAAGCGCCGGTGTCGACGCCAGCGCCCACGGGCGTGATCCGGCGGCGAACGGTCGCGAAAAAGACTACCGCGTCACAGTGACCGTCGGGCGAATCACCGCGCGTCCCGGCAGCAAGGTGACAGTAAAGGCATCCGGTCCGGCATAGCCGGCATCCGGCGTGTAGTCGATTCGCGTGTTGTCGCCGACAGGGTGGACATAAACCCGCCCATGAGCGGGCGCTTCCGTCAGCAATCCGGTAGCATAGGGCTGCGGCCCCGGCTGTGCGACAGTGAATGCGCACCAGCCGCCGTCATTGCCGACTGTCATGCGTGCCGCGACCTCTTTGCCCGCCACCGGGGCCAGCGGTCCGACGGTGCATTGCTTGGCCGCGCCCGCCAGGTCGATGGCATAGACGCGGGTAGTAGGCGCGGCCGGTGGAGGCGGCCCGGCGCAGCCGGCCAGCAGCGCCGCCGCCAGTGTGAAGCCCGCACCCGCACGCCCGACACGTCGAAAACTGCTCAAAATCACTTGCCTCCCGGACAAACAGAACCCCGGACCAGTGGAGTGGCGGCCCGGGGACGAGGGCACCATATACACCTCTCCCGAACTGCGGGAGAGAGCCTGCCCCCGGGCCACGACCCGGGGTCGCCTCGCGGCAGCGGCGGCGGGTGAGGGTGCGGGGCACCTGGAATGCCCTCGGCATCGAAGTGGCGCATCGTCAGGTATCCGGGCGAATCGAATGCTCCGATCAGCAAGTGACAGAGCCGGATCAGCCGTGATGCATGCCCATGCCCTGTGCGAGATGGCCAAAATGATGGTGCAGATGATCGAATTCGGCGAAATCGCGGACCTGATGGACATGGTGATCACGATCCACGAAAACCACCGCGCCGACACTGAACCCGATCGGCGGTCCCCACAGCCAGGGATCGTATATCCCGGCATAAGCGTCAGGCGGTGGCCAATACACCACCGTGGACTGCGCCCCCTGCCCCGGCGATCCCTCGGTCACTTTCCACGAACCGTCCGCCTGCCGGCACGCACGCCCCAGGATCGCCTGCTCTGTCTGGCCGACGGCGGCCTGAGTGGAATATACGATGCAGTTGGGATCGTCCGGAGCGACCGAGCTCGAGACCTGCGAGATCTCGGGCTCGACTGGTTGCGGCAATGCACAACCGGCACAGCCGAGCGCGATGCTTGCAACGACAACAATCCGGTGCATGGACCTCCTCACGCCTGGCGCGAACCTGCAGGCCGATCCAGGCCGCGATGGGCTGGAACACAGGGCACAGGCCCCCTACACAACAAGGACGCCGCGTTCCCGCTCGTTATTCCCGCTGCTTGCGCATTCGCCGACTCACACGGGAGACTCCCGCTTCCGTAATTCCCAACCACATCGCGAGTCCAATCCGCGCAACCTCAAACCGGAGTTCCTCATGCAACGACGCACCTTGCTTGCCGCTATCGCCGCACTCGGCATTGCGCCGGCGGCCCGGGCCGGGAACTCATCGGTGGTCCTGGAGCTGTTCACCTCCCAGGGCTGTTCGTCCTGTCCGCCCGCGGACGCGCTGTTGGGTGAGTTGGCGAGACGGCCCGGAGTGATCGCGCTCGCCTGGCACGTCGATTATTGGGACGGCCTGGGTTGGCACGATCCCTTTGCGAGCCGGCTCTCGACCGAGCGCCAGCGCGCCTATGCGGCGCGACTCGGCACCGAGGTGTTCACCCCCGGCCTGGTGGTGGACGGGTCCACGATGCTGGTAGGCTCGGCGCGCACCGAGGTAGAAGCGGCGATCGCCACCGCCGCACCGCTGGTCGCGCCAGTTGCGATTGCGGGCGGACCAGACCGCGCTGTGGCGCATATCGGCGCCGGACCCGGCGCTGCGACGGCCCTGTTCGTCGCCTGGGACCCTATGCACGAGACCAGCGTCGGCACAGGTGAGAACGGCGGCCGCCGCCTGCGCGAGTTTCGCATCGTCCGCACCGCGACCGTGCTGGGAACATGGGACGGCACAGCCCGCGACATCCCGTTGCCCCCGATCGCGCCCGGTCAGGGTGCCGCCGTGCTGATACAGGCGCCAGATCTGCGTGTGCTGGGAGCAGCCGAACTCGCCCCGCAGCCTCCACGCCCGGTGTGACGCTGCCACCCGGTTAGGGCCGAAGGCCCCGGTATCGGCGTCGATGCCGACACTGACCCAGCCGTGGTTGGCGGCGATATCATGGACGCCATAGGGGCAACCTTGCCGAGCTCCAGCAGCTCGAAATCATGCACGCGAACCGGCTCGGGGTCGCTCTTGCGGCGCAACTCCCGGCCGGCGTTCTTGAAGCGTGCCCTTGGGCTCCGACCCAGGGCTTGCCCCGAGGGTCGCCGACAACTTCCTTCTTCTTCGTATCCACCGAGATCGCCGGCTCGCCGGCCGCGATCGCTGCCTTTACCGAACATCTGGCTGACCTACTCGTATATTGGCAACCAGACCGAGAGTTCCGAATGCGGCTCTAGGCTTGCTGTATCCGCTGAACAATCACGGCGCTTTCTACTACCTATCAGCCACTGAGTCGCCGTCGGCGAAGTTAGCATTTTGGTGTGGCTGGCCCACCGTCGTGCTCGCGTTCGTGATCGTGCCAAAGCATTTCATCATTCCTCCGCCCGACACACCTCGGTGATCAACAACCACCTTGACGCGGTTATTTCTTGGCAGACCCAAAGCCAATCCCAGAAAACGGCCGAGAGCAGTGTCCACCACCCGCATGCCGGCCGCATCGATCTGGCCGATCCGCCGGCCGATCTTGGAACGGGGAAGCGTGACAGCCTTGTCGATCATCACCTGCGATATCCGTTGCAGACCGTTGCGGCTCTCCGGTTCCACGGTAATCCGGACCAACGGTGCGTTCTGAAGATCGCTCGTCAGAGGCAACACGGTGACGGACGGTAACGCCGTGAAAGCGTCATCCTGCACAACGAGAACCGGTCGCGGCTTGCCGTAGGCGCCGGGCGACGCGGCGATCACGATGTCGCCGCGCCTTACGGTTTCCATGCGTCGATGTCAGCGACATCCTCGATCCAGCGCATGACCTCGGCTTCGTCGCTGTCGGGATCGTCGGCGCGCGCGGCGATCAGCAGCGACTGCCGGCCAGCCTCAGCCTCGAACACTCGCCGATGCTCCCGTTCAACATGCTCGGCGGCAAGTTCGCGCAACAGTTCGCCGAGAGACTTGTGGTCTTGCTCGGCAAGCCTAGTCAGTTCCGCCTTAAGCCTGGGATCAAGGCGGAACGTCACCGTGTCCCCCTTGGTACCGACATAGGTCATGACAACCTTCTGTAAGACAATCCGTCCAACAGAGCATATAGAGAGAACGTCCGACAGTGCAAGCATAAGAGCTCGGAAATCAGGCTAGGACAGCGAAAAGCTCGAGAACTTGCCTTGCCTCCACGGCCGAGCCGGATGGCTCACTCAGACGTGGGGCGGCGGCGTCTTCTGAATCGCCCCGGTCATCGGGATGAAGAACACCCCCATGTCGCGCCGTGAATGGATCTTTCCCTCGGCGTCTTTGGTGTAAACGTACAGCACCTGGCCGCGTTTGAACGGCTGACCGATCGGAATGATCATCCGCCCGCCCGGCTTCATCTGCTTGAACAAATCGGGCGGCGCGTATTCCGCCGCGCAGGTCACCATGATCAGATCGAACCCGCCTTCCACCTCCGGCCAGCCATAATAGCCGTCACCCACACGGCAATGCACGTTGTCGTAGCCTAGCGGGCCGAAGATGCGACTCACCGCTTTCCCCAGCGGCTCGATGATCTCGATTGTGTAGGCGCGGGAGACGATCCGCGACAGCAGCGCGCTCTGAAAACCGCTGCCGGTGCCGATCTCCAGGCTCACCTGGTCGGGTTTCGGTTCAGAGATCTGGGTCATGTAGGCTTGGCCGAGATAATCCGACAGCGCCGAGCCGTAGCCGATACCCCAGGGCTTGGGGTCACTCTCGTAGCAATCGCCCGGTGTGGCTCGGCGCTCGGAGTAGATGTAGTGGAAATACTCGCGCGGCACGGCCTGGAAAGCGGCCATCACGCGCGGGTCGGGCGTCTGCCCGCGGTCCTTCAGATAGCCGGCGATGCGCTTCAGCGCGGTCGGCTTGCGCGCCTGGATGGCGTCGAACTGGGCATCCGTCAGGCTGACTGGCCGGCCGGAGGCATGCATCGCAGCCTCGTAGGCTTGGCGGTTCCACGTGCCTGGCCCCGCCAGAGCGGCGGCAGGGCAGATGGCGGACGCCGCAGCGGCCGCGATCAATCCACGGCGTGTGACCGGGCCGGCAAATGAAGCCACTGGGTGCGCCTCCGCACAACGGGGAATGCTGCGAGAGCAAAAATATACAGGGCGGCAGCGCAAAGAAGAAGCAGGCGATAGCCGGCTTCGCGGGCAATCAGGTTGGCGAGTGGCGTCGCGACCACAGAGAAGGCCCCGTTCAGCCCCCAGGCCCAGGGCAAGGCCCCGCCCGAACCAAGCCGGGACAGGCCCAGCGGGAACGGCAGGCCCAGCGCGAAGGAGACCGGAGCGGCCACGACCAGCACCAGGGCTGCCCGGATCGCCCACGGTGCCCCGAGCGTCGTCAGAATGGCCGGTTGCAGCCCAGCAATGACAGCGGCGCTCCAACCGGCCATCACCAGCGTCGCCGCGGCGATACCCAGGCGCGGACTGCCGGCGAACCGCCCGGACACCGCGCTGCCAAGCCCGGAGCAGATCAGCATGCCGGTCAGCACCAGGGCGAAACCGCTGGCGCGGTCGTTCAGCCACAGGCTTGCCTGCTCGATCAGGAAAATCTCGACGAACAAAAACCCAAGGCCGAGCGCCGGGAAATAGAATGTCGTGCGCAGCAATCCCCCACGCTCCGGCCGCACACGACCAGGGGCGATAAGGGGCACGCCCAGCACGATAAGAGCGATCACCACGGCCTGCGCCAGGACCGCGAGGTTCACCAGCGCTCCGATTTCCGCCTGCGGAAGCACCTCCAGCCGCTGGAGCAGCAGGCCAACTTGCGACAGTCGGAGTGCCGCAAAGAAGAACGGGCGGTCGAGCGTCATCGGCGCCAGGTTGAACGCGCTGCCCGACGGGCTAGGCTGACCGGCAAGCACGGCTGCCGCTTCGTCTGCGATGAAGTCATCCGGGCCGCCGGCAGCGACCTCGCCGGTTGAAAAGGAGATGGCCGGCAGGTCGTTGTAGATGCTCTTGCGCGCAGCGCCGACGTCGATCCCGGGATAGTACGACACGTCGAAGGAGCGTTGGTCGCAGAAGCGCCGGATCGCGGCGATCCGGCCAGCGTCCCAGCTCCGGTTGGACAGCAGCAACCGCGCGTTCCAGGCCGAGCGATAAATCACCACGTGTGCCGCCGGATCGGCGGCCCCGACGGCCAGCAACGCCGAGCGTGCAGTCGCCAGAAGGCGCAGCGCATAGACTGGGAAGTCACGGATCGAGACGGGCAGCGAAACGATGCCGCCCGGCGCCAGGGCGTGCAGGTCGGCGGCGATTGCCTCGACCGTAAAGGCTGTCGTGTTGGCCGGGGCGGCATCCAGGAAATCGGACGAGAGGTCGATGATGTCGAAGCGCCCGTCCGTCCGCGCGGCGGCCAGGGGACCTTCGTCCAGCAGGCGGACGCGCGGATCGGCAGGTAGCGGTGGCGACGGACCAAGCCCGCCGCGCAGCGCGCGATACAGCACGGGCTCAGGCTCCAGCGCGACGATTTCGCGGGCCCCGAGCCGCAGCGCCTCGGCGACCCGGAACCCTCCCGAGGCACCGGCCAGCAGCACGCGGCCGCCCGGCGCCAGGGCATAGGGCAAAGCATCCAGCGAGGCCCCGGCATAGCCAACATCCGGCAGACCCGCTGCCTTGGGCAGGGCGGCGATCCGCTCGCCGTCGCGATACAGCCCGAAGCTGCGTGGCGGCCCCGGCAAACCCAACATGCCGGCATCGTTGGAAACGTCAGTGTTCACCCGCTCTGTAAAATCGTCGAGCAACAGGTAAGCGCCGCCCGGGCTGTTGCGTTCGCCGACCACTTTGGCACCCGGCGTGTTCAGGGGTGCATAGATCGGCTTGAAATCATTGATCCGCGGCTGGCTGCCGAACAGCAGCAATGCCTCGACGGCGATCAGCGCAACTCCGGCCCCAGCGACGCACGCCCATCGCCGACGACCGACGATGAAGACGGCGCTCGCGGCCAAAGGGACCAGCAGCGCCGGCACCAACCGGAACGGGTGCAACAGAAACATCAGCCCCATCACCAGCGCCGCGCCGGCTCCCGCCCCCGTCAGGTCCCAGGCATAGACCGCGCCGATGCGCCCGGCGTTCAGCACGAAGCTCAGGCCGATGAACAGGCCGGCGAGGAAAAAGAACGGCAGCAGCGCCGCATAGTATCCGGCGATGTTCCAGAGCTGCGGCGCCCAGGTGACCGGGTTCTGCAATTGCAGGGGGTTGAACGGGTTCTCCGCCGTCAGATGGAAGCCCAGCCCGGCGGCCAGCACCAGCAACGGCGGCAGCGCCGTCATCAGTGCGTCGCCATGCCGGACAGCCGCATCGCGGGCCAGCGCCAAAGCAACGCCGCTGAACGCGAACCCCGCCATGACGATCGAGATCACCCAGTAGCCGTAGTCCGACCACTCGGCGACGGCGAAATAACGGGTCAGCGCAATCTCGTAGCCGAGCGCCGACAGCGAGACGAGGAACAGCGGCACCAGCGCCAGCCGGCGGGCCAGTCGATCGGGCGGGCTCAAGGCCAGATGCGCTGCCGTATGAAGCCCTCCATCAGCGCATCGAAACGCGCCGCGTCGTCGATGAACAGAGCGTGGCCGGCATCCGCGAACACCGCGGTCTCCGTGTCCGGGCGATTGCGTTCCAGGTTGGCCGCCTGCGCCGCGAAGCCGGGACGTACCAATGTAGAGCACGGGCTTTCCGGTCGAATAGATAGCCTGCCGCCGGTACCTCGCGCGGCACCGGATACGCAAGCAACTCGCGGGCCGCCCAATCGGGGGTGCGCAGCGTGGCCTCGGTCAGCCGGTCCAGCCATTCGGGGCTCTGCGGCGTACGGAACATGGTGCGGACAAAGCGCTCCATGTAGAGCGGCCGCGGGACCGGCCGCGCCGGACGCCGATGCGTCGGTGGTGGCGCGGGTGCCTCGCCCACCGAGTTATCGACCAGCACGAGGCCGGCGAGCATCCGGTCGCCATCCGCGTGCACGTAGGCAAGGGCGTCCAGCACGCCGAGCGACCAGCCGACCAGCAACACCGACGGCTGGCCCATCCGGGCGATCAGCTCGGCGATGTCCTGCCCGCGCCGTCCCGGCTCGTAGCCGGTGGCGGCGACCGCGGAGTCGCCCTGCCCGCGCGGATCGAAGGCCACGACGTGGTAGGAGTGCTCAAAGGCTCCGATCTGCGGCGCCCAGATCCAGGCAGGCATGGTCCAACCTGGGACGAAAATGATCGTATGGGCGGTGGGCGGCCCGGCTTCGAGGTAGTGCAGACGAACGCCGTCGCTCGAGACGAAATAGCGGTCAGCTACGCCGGGCAGGGTCTGTGCCGAGGCAGCGTGCAGGAACAGACCAAAGGCGAGCAGCGATAAGCTCGCCACTAAGCGACGGCTCATGGCCGACATAAGACCGGTTGCGGCCGAGTCGTGTCAATGACGACTCAAAAATCCGTAGCGTGCGACTACGCTTTGGCTCCCATGAACCGGGCTGGTTCCGTATCAAAATCATAACGAGAGGCCTGGATTTTTCAATTCAGCCCGAACCTGTCGTCCGCGCACAAGATCGATCAACCGCTCCGGATCGCGCGGCGGTGCATTGCCGCGCCAGGCAACATGCTGGTCGGGCCTCGACAGCACCAGCTTGCATCCGCGATAAGCTGCTCCGGCCTCATCCGTCCCCAAATCCAGCACCGCGAGCGGCAGGCGGCATCGCGCAGCGGCCCACACCAGCGGATCGACATCCGCCGCGCGATCGAGCCGCAGCAGGGTGAAGCCGTTACCGAGCACGTCGTGGAGCGAGCGCCCATCGCGCAGCCAGAGGTGCGGCGTGCGGCACCCCGGCACCGTCGAGGGCGTGAAATCGTACATCGTATAAGCCGGCGGCTCCTCATCATCCGCCGCCACGATCGGCGAGCCAACATAGAACGTGCCGAAATTCAGCCCGCCACAGCAATATTGCGGCACGTTCAGCTCGTACACGTTGCGGCCGAATTCGGCGCGTACTGTCTCGCCCTCCGGTCCAGGGTCCTCGATCTTCGGCGGAACCGCCCCACGCGCTCGCGCCAACGCGATCGCGGTATCCATGGCATAATGGGAAACCTGCTCGGTGATCGGCTGCCGCTCGGCCTCGTGGGCGTCGAGGATCGCCGGATCCGCCCAGCCTTGCAGGACGCCGGCCAGCATCCAGGACAGGTTGGTTGCATCAGCAATCCCGGCGTTCATTCCGTAGCCGGCGAACGGCACCCAGATATGCGCGGCATCCCCGCAAATAAACACGCGCCGGTCGCGGAACCGGTCGGCGACCAGCCGGCGGCCGATCCAGTCCTCCTTGCCGATCACCTGATACTCGAAGTCCGGACCGACCCCGAGCAGCAGACGGATCGAGCGATCGCGGTCCACCGCCTCGAAATGCGTCTCTTCGGGACGCAGATAGTTGTGGATCAGCCAGGTCTCGCGTCCATCGATCGCGAACATGTTGCCGCTGCGTCGCGGGTTCAGCGACTGCGTGGACCATGCATGCGGCGCCCGCATGCGGCGGATCAGCTCGGGCGCGCGGATGAAGGTCGATTGCGTGCGCTGCACGACCGAATCGCCGGTCAGGCGCGCACCGATGGCGCGACGGGTCTCCGAATGTGCGCCGTCGCAACCGATCATATAGTTGCACGTGATCGTCCACGACTCGCCGCTATCGAGGTCCCGCACGGCCGCGACCACGCCTTCGTCCGACTGCTGGAAGCCGGTCAGCCGGGTGCGATCGGCAATGCGGAGCCCGGGCATCGCTGCGGCATGGGCGAACAGCACAGGTTCCAGGTAAATCTGGTTGATCCGGTGCGGCGGCTCCGGGGTTGGCCACCAGCCGTCGGGACCGGTCTTGTCGCGATAGCGATCCCGCCGACAGGGGATGTGGATGCGGGCGAACTCGATCCCGCACGTGGTGGTGCGGAACGAAACATCATTCGGATAGTCGGCCGGCAACGCATCCGCCTCGCGCACGGCGCGAGCGACGCCGAGCCGGCGGAAAATCTCCATCGAACGCGCAGCGACATGGTTGCACCGCACGCTCGGAGGTTCGCCGCGCCGGCGCGTCTCCACCACCAGCACATCGATGCCGCGCCAAGCGAGGTCCATCGCCAGCGTCAGCCCGACTGGGCCGGCGCCGACCACCAGGACGCTGGTCGCTCGCGGCCGGGACGTCAGCCCGTGCAGAGCACGTTCACCAGCGCCTGCCGCCCCTCGCGCACCGCCGCCGCGGCACGCTTCAGGGCTCCGGGGAGCTCGCCCGGCCGCTCGACGCGCTCGCCGTGCCCGCCGTGCGCCGCGACAATCCGCTCATAGTCCGGCGCCGGGCCGAGATCGGCGAGCAACCGTCCGTCGTCCTCGGCGGCGACGCCATGTTCAAACATATCCAGCGTGGCCCGGCGCACGGCGCCATAGAGGGTGTTGTTGTAGATCACCACCAGCACCGGCAGGTTCTGCGCCTGGGAGACGAAATGGCAGGCGGTGGGGTTGGCGAACATGTACGCGCCATCGCCCAGCACCGCGACCACGTTGCGTGAAGGCGCGGCCAGCTTGGCGCCGAGCGCCGCGCCGAAGCCCCAGCCCAGCCCGCCGGCGGCGCTGACGCTCAGCAGGCTGCCAGGCCCGGGGAGCGGGCAGTATTCCTGACGGAACGAATATTCGTTCACCATGATGGTGTCGGAATCGACCACCGCGCGTAGGCAGTGGTTCATCCATGCGTTGGTGCAGACCCCTCCCCGGCCGTCGCGTTCGGCTTCCGCGTCCCAGCCGGCGTGTAGCTCCGCCGAGCGCTTCGCCAGCCGCGCCCGGCGCTCCGCTACGTTCGGCCTGCGGTCGGCGAGCACCTGCTCCAGCGCTTCGAGCAGCGGCAGTGTGGCGGCGCGGATCGTCAGGTCGCTGGAGAAGCTGCGCATCGGGTAGCGCGCGTAAAGCGGATCTTCGCCGATCTGCACCACGCGCGCCCCGGCGGGCGGAGACTCCTTGCTCGGATACCAGGGGACGTCGGTCTCCCAGACCAGCACGAGATCCGCACTTTTGAGCAGCGGCCCAGGCAGCGAGCCCTGGAACATCGGATGCGTGCTGGAGAGCGCGAAATACCGCGTGTTGAACGGCACCACCGGCAGGGCGAAGCGGTCAGCGAGCCGCGCCAGCGCCTCGCTTTCCCGCGGATCGCGGCCGAGCGTGCCGGTGATGATCAACGGCTGGTTCGCTGCGGCGATCCAGTCGGCAAGCTGCTCCACATCCGACGGCGCCGGCAGCGGCGGCCGGGGCTTGGCGCGCGGCGGGCGAGACGCTTCCGCTGTCGCACCGACAGTTTCGCCCAGCACCTCGCGCGGCAGGCTGAGATAGACCGGCCCGGCCGGTGAGGCGGTGGCGATCTCCATCGCCCGCGTCACCACGTCGGCGATCTGGTCCGGCCGGCGCATCTCGTAGTCCCACTTGACGAACTCGCGCAGCATGGCGGCCTGGTCGAACATCTCTTGTGCCCAGTGGATGTACACGCTGCGGGTGCCGGAGGGGCCGTTCTCGGTGATCGGCGTACGGCCGGACGTGACCAGCATCGGAATGCGGTCGCGGCTGGCGTCGAACAGCGCGCAGAGCGTGTTCGCCAGGCCAACGTTGACATGGGCCATCACCGCCTGCGGCCGACCAGTCACCGCGGTGTAGCCGTGCGCCATCGAGACCGCTGCGTTCTCGTGCGGGATCACCAGCGGTTTCGGCACCGGACGATTGGTGCGGGCGGCACGGGCGAAGGCCTCGATGACCGGAGCAAAATCGGTGCCGGGGTTAACGAACAGGTGGTCGATGCCCTGCGCGGCGAGGGCGTCGAGGTAATCCTCGGCGGCGATGCGGGAGTGTGTGGTCATGATGGCCCCGTGTGCGGCGTGGGGCTTATGCTGGCGCGGCGGGGTGGGGGCGTCAAAAGCTACTGGGGTGGGGAACGGTGGAGGGCGCAAGTTGACGGCGTGCAGCGGTTGATGCTAGCATGCTAGCACATCGCCGGGGCATACAATGGCAACGCTCGTTATCCGTAACATCGAAGATAGTCTGCACGTGCGGCTCAAAGAGCAGGCGGCGGCACACCGACGGTCCATGGAGGAAGAAGCTCGCCAGATTCTGCGACAGGGTCTGGCCGCGGCGCCCCTGGGAGGCTCGGGCGGGCTGGGGCAGGCCATGCGAGCGATCTTCGAACCCCTCGGGGGTCTCGAGTTGCCGGAGATCCCGCACGCTTCTCGGGTCCTGAGTGGGACCCGCCGAGGTGATCATCCTCGATACGAATGTCATATCCGAACTGACCAAGCCAAATCCCGCAGCGTCGGTGGTTTTCTGGACTGACGCGCAGCCGGCGGAGACGTTGTACGTCACGGCGATCAGTGAGGCCGAGATGCTCTATGGTTTGAGCCACATGGGCGTTGGTCGCCGGCGAGACGCGCTGCGGCGCGGCGTTCTCGCAGCATTTGCGGCACTGTTCCCCGGCCGGATCCTGCCATTCGATAGCGCGGCCGCGGTTGAGTACGCCGAGTGGGCGGCCGATCGGCGCCGAAACGGCAAGCAGGTGGGGATGGCGGACCTGCAGATCGCGGCCATCGCCCGGGCACGTGGCGCCAAAGCTATAGCGACGCGCAATACAAAAGACTTCGCGGATTGCGGTGTGGCGTTGATCGATCCGTGGTAGGCGGGTTGACTACCGCAGAGACAGTGATCGCATCGATGCTGACCCGCTTCGCAAACCTTGTAAAGCGGCGGGAGAAGAAAGTTCTAACGTAGATGAAGGCAGATGTACGCCGAACGCGCAGATGTTTCAGCGTGGTTCACAGGCCATGGACCACGCGTTTGATCTCCAGGCGCGGTTTGCCGAGATTAAGCAGCGGGCAGAGCTGTAGGGTGGTCGGCTCGAGATAATTGGTCATTGCATCCAATGCGTGTCGTTCCCGTAGAGATATCACCTACGGATTGGATGCCGATTGCTCAGGCGAGGCACTTTCCTCAATCGCCAGCCTGTGCCAGAAATGCGCGGGCAAAAAGCGAGCGAAATGCTCAAAGGGGGAAGCCATGGTTGATCATCCGCAGCGACGCAATCTCCTGGCGCTTGGTGGCGCTGGCGCCGTGCTTGCCGCCGCCGCGCTCGACGCGCCGCGCGCGGCTGCCCAGGCTGCCTCGACCTCATTGTTGCGTACCGTGCTGGACCGCGGCCACCTGATCGTTGGAACCGGCTCGACCAACCCGCCCTGGCATTTCGAGGACGAAAACGGCAAGCTGACCGGCATGGACATCGCCATGGCGCGCATCCTGGCGAAGGGGCTGTTCGACGACGAGACGAAAGTGGAATACGTGCAGCAGGATCCGAATGCACGTATCCCCAACATCACCACCGGCAAGGTGGACGTGGTCATTCAGTTCATGACCGTGTCGCCGGCACGCGCCCAGCTCGTAGCGTTCTCGCGGCCGTACTATGTGGAGGGCGCGGCGCTGATGACGGCACCATCGGGCAAGTGGCAGACTTACGATGCACTGAAGGCGGCCGGCAGCCAGGTCCGCGCGGCGGTGCTGCAGAATGTCGATGCCGATACGCTGGTTCACAATGCGCTGCCGCAGGCGCAGGTGTTACAACTCGACACCCAGGCCAACTGCTTCCAGGCGATCACCGCCAACCGCGCCGACGTTGCGGTGGTGGACGCCTCGACTGTGAAATGGCTGGTGAAGAAGAACCCCGGCGTCTATACCAATCCCGGTTACGCCTACGAGGCGCAGCTTTACAGCGCCGCCATGCGGCAGAGCGACTTCGATTGGCTGCAATGGGTCAACACCTGCTTCAACGTCGCCATGCACGGTCATCAGCCGGAGATCTACACCGCCGCCTTCGAGGAGTTCTTCGGCGAGAAGCCGCCGTCACAGGTGCCGGGCTTCCCGCCCATCTGATCGCGCCTCCAGCCACGAGTGAATTACCACCTTAATTTCCACTTCGTCTGGCACTATTTCGACCGTCTCGAGTGGGGCCTGGTGCTGAGCCTGGAGCTCGCGGTGCTCGGCGTGCTGGCGGGGACGGTGATCGGGTTGACGCTGGCGCTGGCGGCAACCGCCTCGGGCCGCATCGTGCGGACGGTGATCGCCGCCTATGTCGAGTTCATCCGCAACGTGCCGCTGCTGCTGCTGGTCTATCTGGTGTTCTACGGCATCCCGAGCGTCGGAGGCTTCGCCTACAATCCGACGACGAGTTTCATTATCACGCTTGCCGTCTATGCCGGCGCCTATCTGGTGGAGGTATTCCGCGCCGGGCTGCAGGCAGTCCCACGCGGCCTGCTGGATGCCGGCCGGGCTATCGGGCTTACGCCCGCGCAGCGCGTCCTGTGGGTGACCCTGCCGACCATGTTCCGCATCGTGCTGCCCTCGCTCGGCAACGCCTTCATCTCACTGTTCAAGGACACCTCGCTCGCCTCGGTGATCGCGGTGCCGGAGCTCGCGTATGGCGCCAACTGGATCTACACCAACACGTTCCGCGTCATCGAAGTCTATGCCGTGGTCGCGCCGATGTATCTGGTGACCGGGGCGTTGCTGCTGCTCGGCTTGCGCCTGCTCGAGCGCCGCTTCGCCGTGCGACGCGCATGAGACTCATGCTCACCAGCCTGCCGTTCCTGTGGCAAGGGCTGCTGGTCACCCTGGAAGTATCGGGTATCGTCGTCGTGGTGGCGCTGGCGCTGGGCGTGGTGCTGGGCGCGGGACTGACCTATGGGCCACGCATCGTCGCCTGGCCGATCCGCGTCTATAGCGACATCGTGCGCGGCACGCCGCTGCTGGTACTGATCTTCTTCGTATACTACGGGCTGCCGGCGCTCGGTGTGAAGATCGGCAATTTCTGGGCCGCACTGGCGGCGTTGGCGGCGTTCGAGACGGCGCACGTCGCCGAATCAGCGCGCGGTGCGCTGCAATCGATCCATCTCGGCCAGACCGAAGCCGCCAAGGCGATCGGCCTGACCTTCGAGCAGCGTATGCTGTACGTGATCTTCCCGCAGGCGCTGCGCCGCTTTCTGCCGCCCTGGGTGAACACGGTGGTCGAGACCGTGAAGGGCAGCGCTCTTGTCTCGTTGGTCGGCATCGTCGATCTGATGCTCTCCATCCAGCAGGTGGTCGGGCGAACGTTCCGGCCGATGCCGCTTTATGTGCTGGGGGCGCTGATGTATTTCGTCATCAACTACGCGCTGTCGCTGTCGGCGCGCCGGCTGGAGGCCCGCTTCGCCTATGTCCGGGATTAGTGCTGCGGCGCCCCTGGTCCGGGTGCGCGGGCTGACCAAGTCGTTCGGCGTCCAGCAAGTGCTGAACGGCGTCGATCTGGACGTGCATCGCGGCGAGGTGCTCGCCGTCATCGGCGCGAGCGGCAGTGGCAAGACGACGCTGCTGCGCTGCATCAACCTGTTGGAGCGGTATGACGGCGGCTCGGTCCAGCTCGACGGTGTGGAAGTGGGCTATCGCAACGGCGATCGCCGGCCGCGCGGCGAGCGGGAATTGGCGCGCATCCGCGCCGATACGGGCATGGTGTTCCAGCTCTTCAACCTGTTCCCACATCTGACCGCGGCCGAGAACGTGATGCTTGGCCTGCGCAAGGTCCGCCGCATGAGCAAGCGGGAGGCGCGCGGACTCGCCGAGCACTGGTTGGCCCGCGTAGGGCTGAGCGAAAAATTCGACAGCCTGCCGTACGAGTTGTCCGGCGGCCAGCAGCAGCGAGTCGGGATCGCGCGGGCGGTTGCGATGGCGCCGAAAGTGCTGCTGCTGGATGAAATCACCTCGGCGCTGGACCCGGAGCTGGTCGGCGAAGTGCTGACGGTGGTGCACCAGCTCGCCCGCGAGGGGATGACGATGATCCTGGTTACGCATGAGATGAGCTTTGCCCGCGACGTTGCCCGGCGAGTCGTGTTCATGGATGCCGGCCGGGTTGCGGTGGAGGGCACGCCCAGCGATGTATTCGGCGCGCAAACGCACGAGCGATTGCGTGCGTTCCTGGCCCGGATCGAGCTGAAGGGCGTCTAGCGAGCGGCGGGCGCCGGTGGTCCCGATCTGTTCATCGTCTCTGCATTGCTAACTAGGTACTGAGTGGCCACACTCAAGCAGTTGTTCCGGACTCCGGGCCGGCGGGATACTTGGCGCATGTCCGCCCCTATCGCCACGTGCCTGATCGAACTGCCCGACCCTGCGGGGACCGAACGGCTCGGCACCCGCCTTGCCGCCGTCGCGCGACCCGGCGATGCGATCCTGCTGGACGGGCCGCTTGGGGTCGGGAAGACGGTGCTGGCGCGCAGCTTTCTCCGCGCAGCGACCGGCGATGAGGCGCTCGATGTGCCAAGCCCCAGTTTCACACTGGTGCAGACGTACGACACAAGGCTCGGCCGCGTGCATCATTTCGACCTCTGGCGAATCGAGGGACCGCAGGCATTAACGGAGCTGGGGTGGGAGGAGGCGCTGCGCGACATCGTGCTGGTGGAATGGCCCGACCGACTGGGCGCGTTGCGACCGCCCGATGGCCTGACGGTTTTGCTTCATTTCGGTACTGGCGATGCGCGCCGGGCGCTCCTCTCCGGCTGGCGGGATCGGATCGAGCGGCTGGGATGACGACGCGAGACGGGCTGATCGCTGGATTTCTGGCGCGGCATGGGTTCGGGGCGGCGCGGGCGGTCCCGCTGGCGCAGGATGCGAGCTTCCGCCGCTATTTGCGGCTGCTGGCAGGGCCGCGCCCGGCCATCCTGATGGACGCCCCGCCGCCCGAGGATATCGGGCCATTCGTGCGGTTGGCGCGGCATTTAGCCTCGATCGGGCTGTCGCCGCCGGAGATCATTGCCGCCGAGCCCGAGTTGGGGCTGCTGCTGGAAGAGGACCTTGGGGACGATCTGTTCCCAGCGCTGCTCTCGCAGGTCACGGCCGGGGAGTTGTTCGACGCCGCGGTGGAGGTGCTGCTGGCCATGCAGCGCGCCGAACCGCCGCCGGCCCTACCGCTTTGGGGGGCAGCGGAAATGGCGCGGACAGCGGTCGGCACGCTGCTCGACTGGTGGTGGCCGGCCGCATTTGGCGGGTCGGCACCGGAGGCCGCACGGCGAGAGATCGGGGCAGCGCTGGAAGTGATGCTTGCGCCGGTGGCTGACGGGTCGTGCGGGTTCGTCCACCGCGACTTCTTTGCCGGCAACTTGGTCTGGCTGGCGGATAGGGCCGGGCTGCGACGGCTCGGGCTACTCGATTTCCAGAACGCGGCGATCGGGCACCCGGCCTATGATCTGGTTTCGCTGATCCAGGATGCGCGGCGCGACATCCCCCCGGAGATCGGCGAGCGGGTGGTGCAGCGGTATCTGGCAGCGCGACCGGAGTTCGACACCTGCGCTTTCCGCGCGGCAATGGCGGCCTGCGCGGCGCAGCGGCATCTGCGGGTGGCGGGTCAATGGGTGCGGCTGGCGCGGCGTGACGGGCGCCCGCACTATTTGGTGTATGGGCCACACACCTGGCACCTGCTGGACGTGGCGCTGGCCGAGCCGGTCGCGGCCCCGCTGGCCGCCGCGCTGGACCGTTGGATCCCGCAAGAGATGCGCGGCAACCCGCCGGGGCTCGCGGCGTGATCCGCCCTCGCGCGGCTATGGTGCTCGCCGCCGGGCGGGGAAGCCGCATGCGCCCCCTGACCGACGACATCCCCAAAGCGCTGCTGCCGCTCGGCGGCAGGACCCTGCTCGATCATGCACTAGACCGGCTGGCTGACGCGGGGGTGGAGTTGGTGGTGGTCAATGCCCACTGGCAGGGCGAGCGCCTTGCGGCGCATCTGGCCGCCCGGGCCGCAGCCGGGGGCGGGCCGGAAGCCGTCGTCCGCCGTGAGCCGGCACTGTTGGAAACCGGCGGCGGGGTTCGGGCCGCGCGGGATATATTGGGCCGTGATCCGTTTTACGTGGTCAACGGCGACGCCTTCTGGCTCGATGGGCCGCGTCCGGCGCTGGACCGGCTCGTTGCGGCCTTCGCGGCCGGCGAGGCGGATGACGTGCTGCTGGTCCATCGCACGAGCCAGGTCCGAGCCGAGGTGGGAGGTGGGGATTTCGCAGTCGATCCGCTGGGCGCGGTTCGCCGGCGCGGAGAGCGCGAAGTGGTTCCATATGCATATGCGGGCGTGCATCTGCTGACCCCGACCCTGCTGGACGAGGCGCCCAGTGGCTCGTTCAGCATGAACCTCGTCTGGGACCGGGCGATCGCGGCGGGGCGGCTGCGCGCGGTGGTGCATGACGGGCTTTGGTTTCACCTGTCTTCACCCGCGGACCTTGCCGAGGCCGAGGCGCTGCTGCATGAGCGCTGGCCGGGCGAACGGCCATGAACCTGTTCACCCTTCCCCCGCATGTCCCGTTCCTGGACGCGGTCGCGACGGAGTGGCTCGAGCGGGCCGGCGGCGATCCATTGGAAACGGCGCGCGGGCTGATCCTGCTGCCGACTCGCAGGGCCGCGCGGGCGCTGGCTGAGGCGTTCCTGCGCGTATCCGGCGGGCGGGCGCTGCTGCTACCGCGGATCGTCGCGATCGGGGTGCTGGACGAAGCGCCGCTGGCGCTGGCCGGTGCGCTTGATCTGCCGCCCACCGTCGAGCCGATGCAGCGGCTGGCGGTGCTGGCGCGCATGATCCTGGCAATGGGCGGCACCGACGGCGCCCCGCGCACCGCCGACCGGGCTTGGCGGCTCGCGGTCGAGCTGGCTGCGCTGATGGACGAGGCAGAGCGGGCGGAGATCGATCTGGCGGAGCGGCTGCCGGATGCTGCCGATCCCGCGTTTGCCGAGCACTGGGCGCGGACGCTGACCTTTCTTCGTATCGTGACCGCCGCTTGGCCGGCTTGGCTGGCCGAGCAGGGACTGATGAACCCGGCCGCGCGGCAGGTGGCGCTGTTGGATGCGCAGGCCATGTCCTGGCAGCGCCGGCCTCCTGACGGGCGCGTGCTGCTGGCCGGCCCGACCGGCGGCATCCCGGCAGTTGCCCGGTTGGCCGGCGTGCTGGCGCGGCTGCCGGACGGGGCGGTGCTGCTGCCGGGCCTCGATTGCGAGCTGGATGAAGCGACGTGGGCGGCGTCGGAGGAATCGCACTACCAGGCCGGGTTTCGCCGCCTGTTGGAGGTGCTGGGCGCCGGCCGCGAAGACGTGCGGCCGTGGCCCACGACGCCCTCTGGTGCAATCCCTGCCGGGCGGATCGCAACGCTGAGCCGGGCGCTGCTGCCGGGTCCAGCGCTGGGGGATTGGCAGCATCCGGGCGCGGCGGAAAGTGCCGGCATTACCTGGCTGGACCCGGCCGACCAGCAGGAGGAGGCAGCGGCAATTGCCCTGGTGCTGCGCGATGCGCTGGAGATGCCCGGGGCGCGGGCTGCATTGGTGACGCCCGATCGCGAGCTAGCCCAACGGGTGGCGGCCGAGTTGCTGCGCCACCGCGTGGTCGCCGACGACAGCGCCGGCGAGCCGTTGGCGGAGACGCCGCCAGCGGTGTTTCTACGCCTGCTCGCCCGCGCGATTACCGATGAGCTGGCGCCGGTGGCGCTGCTGGCATTGTTGAAGCACCCACTTGCGGCGGCTGGCCTGTCTCCGGCGGCATGTCGGAGTGCGGCGCGGGCGCTGGAGCTGGCAACGTTGCGGGGGCCAAAGCCGCCACCGGGATTGACCGGGCTGCGGCAGGCGGCGGATCGGGCCGCGGCTCCGGGTCGGGCCGAGGCGGCGATGCTGCTGGGACGCGTCGAGCAGGCTCTGGCGCCGGCACTGCGCTTCGCTGCTTCTATCGAGGTCGCGCCGGCCGACGCCATGACGGCGCTCATCGAAGCCGCCGAGCAGCTGGCCGCGACAGACGAGGTGCCAGGCGCGGCGCGGTTATGGGCCGCCGAGGAGGGCGCCGCTCTGGCCGAGCTTTTGGCAGCCGTGCGGGTCTGCTTGCCGGTGCTGCCGGGCCAGCCCCGCGCGGTGCTGCCGGGCTTGTTGGATGCGGTGCTGGCGGGGGCGGTGGTGCGCAGCCGCCGCGCGCTGCGTGGGCGCGCGGGGGCCGAGCATCCTCGGGTTTTCATCTGGGGCTTGCTGGAGGCGCGGCTGCAAAGCGTTGACGTAATGGTGTTGGGCGGTTTGGTCGAGGGCGTGTGGCCGGCGGCCGCCGATCCCGGGCCATGGCTGTCGCGGCTGATGCGCGCTCGGGTCGGGCTGCCCTCGCCGGAGGTCGGGGTGGCACAGGCGGCGCATGATTTCGTCTCGGTTGCCTGCGCGGCGCCACGGGTGGTGCTGTCCTGTCCCCGGCGGCGGGACGGGGCGCCCGCGGTGCCCAGTCGGTGGTTGACCCGGCTGGAGATGTTCCTGGCCGGACGTGGCGCCGGACTGCCGGCGCACCCGGCGGTCATCTGGGCGCGGTCACTGGATCAACCGGCGGGTGGGGCGGAGCCGGTGAAGCCCCCTGCCCCCTGCCCTGCCGTGGCTTGCCGCCCGCGTCGGCTGAGCGTCACCGAGATCGAGACCTGGCTGCGTGACCCGTATGCAATCTATGCCCGCCATGTACTGCGCCTGGCCGCGCTGGACCCGCTAGAGCAGGAGACGGATGCGGCCGATTACGGAACGCTGGTGCACGCCGGGCTGCACCGGTTCCTGGCGGAGAACGGCACGCGGTGGCCCCCCGATGCGGCCGGACGGCTGCGCGTGCACCTGATCGGGGCGATGCAGCGTGCCGGGATGCGGGAGGCGCTGCGCAACTGGTGGGCGCCGCGGCTGGCGCGCATCGCCGACTGGGTGGCGGCGATCGAGATCGAGCGGCGGGCCCAGCATGAGCTGGAACAGCTCTGGCCGGAAGTGCCGGGGTGCTGGGAGCTGCGGCGACCGGGCGGACTTTTTGCGCTGGTGGGCCGGGCGGACCGGATCGAGCGTCGGCGGGACGGCACGCTGGCGATCCTGGACTACAAGACGGGCCATGCACCGGGACCCAGCGAGGTTGAGAGGGGGCTGGCGCCACAGCTTCCGCTCGAGGCGGCAATGGCCGCGGCAGGGGCGTTTGGCTCCGAGCGCCAGGGCCGAGCGGCTGAACTGAGTTACTGGCGGGTAACCGGTGGATATGTGCCGGGGCGGGAACTGTCGCTGTTCAACGGCGAGCCGTCGGAGCTGGGGGCGTGCGTCGAGGAGGCGGGAGTAAAGCTCGGGGAGCTGATCGATGCGTTCGATGACCCGACGCGATGCTATCTGTCGCAGCCGCATCCGGGGCGAGCGCCTCGATTTTCGAATTACGCTCAGCTTGCGCGAGTGGCGGAGTGGGCGGCGGCCGGGGAGGATGGGTAGGTTGCTGGGATCCGGGCCGGATGTACATCCGGCAGTCGCTTCCGCAGTCCGCGATGCGGCGATGAGGAGCGGTGAAATGACGATCAGCAACCGGGCGATCGACGAATTGGCGCACTACTCGCCCCGCAGCTCCCCGCCGAGCACGTGTTCCAGAGTGAACGGCGACAGTTCTGGAAGCTTAAGCAGCCCGGTCTCCTCCAGAGCCTCATCGCGGGCCCGGCGATATGCTGCAGGCAGCACATCGGGCAGAGTTCGCCGCAAGCTCGGGCTTTGCGCGAGCAGATCCTCGATGTCGTCCCGTTGCGCTTTGATGGTTGTGCGCCAGCTTCGGCTGCGCAGCTCCGGCTGGTATTTCCACTTGAGCAGGTGCTGCAGCAGTCGGATCAGCCGGCTCCGCAGCTCGCGGCGCCCCACTGCTTCGATCTCCTCGGCGATATTGAGCCAGTCCATGTCAGCGTCGTTGGTTATCTCGCCAGCCGCGCGCCGGCGCAGCAGTCCGGCCTGCTGTTCGCTCCAGAGCAGCAGGTCCTGATCGTAGAGGTCACCCATCGATCCGCCTCTGGTCGCTCGCGGCACTCTCACGCTAGGCAACCCCATACCGGACGGCAAGCACGAGACTGGGACGTTTGCTCACCTTCCCAAAGCCACCCCGCCATACGACTGCGTACCGAGCGCCTGCGGACGGAACCCCTGCACCACGCGCCGCACCGGCACATACGCCATGACATTCGCCAGCCGCACCAGCGGCACCGCGTCGTACATCGCCCGCTGTGCTTGCTGGTAAAGTCGCGCCCGTTCGGCTTGATCGGTCACCACATTCGCCCGCAACACCGCCGCGTCGTACGCCGGGCTGCAGAAATGCGCCGCATTGGCGGGGGCGCGACAAACGAACTCGAGCATCACCTCACTGGGATCCGGATAGTCCCAGATGTCGCCGAGCATGGCGATCGGCGCGTCGCCGTCGCGCGTGCGCTTCAGGTACTCGCCCCACTCATAGGTAACGATCCGCGCCTGCACACCGATCTTCGCCCAGTCCGCCTGGATCATTGCCGCGGCGCGGCGTCCGTTCGGCACATAGGGACGCGACACCGGCATCGCCCATAGCTCCGTGGAGAAGCCGTTCGGATAGCCCGCCTCGGCTAGCAGTCGGCGCGCGGCATCGGGGTCGTGGGGATAGGGGTGCAGCGACGGGTCGTATCCCCACAGTGCCGGGGGCACCAGCCCGGCCGCCGGTACGCCACCCGGAAACGCCACCGCCGCCAGCGCATCGTGATCGATCGCCAGCGCCAAGGCCTTGCGTACCCGCAGATCGTCCAGCGGCCTCCGGTCGAGATCGAAATAGATGTAGTTGGTAACCGAAATCTGTCCCTGTTCCACCCTGATATGCGGGTCGGCGCGCAACGCCGGCACATCAGACGGATTTGGATAGCGCGCGATCTGGCACTCGTCCGTACGCAGTTTCGCTTCGCGCACTGAGGCATCGGGCGTGATCGCGAATACGAGTTGATCAACTCGCGCCGCCCGCTCTGGCATGCCGCCGGTCTTGCCCCAGAAATCCGGGAAGGCGCGAAAACGCACCAGTAAGTCCTTCTGGTATTGCACGAAGCTGAACGGCCCGGTGCCGATCAATTCCGTATCGAGGTCGCCGAGCTGGCCCGATTTCTCCAGGCTGGCCGCATACTCCGCTGACAGGATTGAGAACGGGGGGATCGACAGCGTCGCCAGCAGTGACGCCAGCGGCGTCTTCAATCGAAACCGCACAGTGTTGTTATCGATCCGATCTATGGCTTGCAGGCTGGGCGCCAGCAGATCTAGGTATTCGGGAAAGTTGCCGTTGGCACTTTTGTAGAACGGGTCCGAAGTGTCGAACATGCGCCGGAAGCTGAACACCACGTCGTCGGCGTTCATCTCCCGGCTTGGCGTGAAGCGTGCGTTCGACTGGAACTTCACCCCGTGCCGCAGGTTGAACGTATAGCTCAGCCCGTCCGGCGAGATCGTCCAAGATCGAGCGAGCGCCGGCGTAAGGTCAGCGCCACTGCTCGGCATCTCCACCAGCCGGTCCGAAACCTGTTCACTGACGTCGAAGCTGGTGACGCTGAGCTGCGCGTTCAGGAAATCGGGGCTTGCCTCGGTGCACACCACCAGCGTCTCGGCGTGCAGGCTGCTTGCGCCGGAGGCGACGATCGCCACCGCCAGCAGCGGGCCTAACAAGGGTCGGCTACATCCAGGCAGGTGGATCATTCGCAAACCGAGGGCGAGGCCGTTGTTACACCCTACGACCTCCCATCAGGGGAGACGAGGGGTTATTCCTCTGGAAGAAATTCTTCGGCCAGCACCTGTTCGCCGGTCCAGGGGCAGGTGGCAGGGAAAGCGCTGTCCGACAGACCGGTTTCCTTCTGCGCTCCCAGCAGCGCAAACCGGTACGACATCGCGATGCTCTCCGCCAGAAGGCCCCTTAAACTTGGATTGTCCTTCAGGTGCTCAGTCAGTCGGCGGCGTTGCTCGATGATTGTAAGCCGCCAACTGCCGCCGCGGAATGCGGGCTGAACCTGCCATTTCAGCAAATGGATAAGCAACACGGTAAGATGATTGGACAGCTCTCGCTTCTCGCTACGTCCCATGCTTTCGATTTCCTCGGCGATATTCTCGATATCGGCCTCGGACAGCCGGCCCGAGCGCAAAAGGCCGGCCTGCTCGATTGTCCAGGCGTAGAAATCGACATCATATCCGGCTGCGTTGCTCATCGGTCATCCCACCCAGACTACGTCATCGCAGCGGGCGTACGTCGCGCTCAGTCCCCGCCGAGCGCCGCCTCCACTCGCCGCACCGCCTGCAGCGGCAGAGCCGCGCGGCCGACCACCTGGCCACCGACGCAGGCCAGCCAGTCGGCGCCATCCGGCGGCGTGGGGCGAAGCTCGATCACCTTCGCCTCCTCGTCGAGAGCCACGGCGCGGTACTGCCGCCAGTTGGACCACAGCGGCCCCGGTAGGCGCACTACGCGGGCGATCGCCTTACCCGCGTCGTCCAGGCCGATCCATTCGAGGGCGCGGGCCACGCCCACCCCTTTGTCCGTGCGACCCCGCGTCCAGTGAAGGCGGGGCGCTGCCACTTAGTGGCCCACCGTCACGGGGATACTCCGGCCATCAGGCGCTCTTGGCCATGATCTCGTCCGCGATGTTGCGCGGCACCGGATCGTAGTGGTGGAACTGCATCGTGAACGAGGCGCGTCCCTTGGTCATGCTTCGCAGATCCGAAATATAGCCGAACATCTCCTTCAAGGGAACATGGGCCCGCACGATCACGGTGGACCCCGAGCTCTCCTGGTTCTGGATCATGCCGCGGCGACGGTTAAGATCTCCTACCACGTCGCCCACGTGATCCTGCGGCGTGGTGACCTCCACGTCCATCATCGGCTCCAGGATGATCGGACCGGCCTTCTTCATGCCGTCGCGGAAGCAGGCCTTGGCGGCGATTTCGAACGCCAGCGCCGAGCTGTCCACGTCGTGGTACTTGCCGTCGATCAGGGTGTACTTGAAGTCCACGGTCGGGAAGCCGGCCAGCACGCCGGTATCGGCCTGCGACCGGATCCCTTTCTCGACCGCCGGGATATATTCCTTCGGCACCGCGCCGCCGACGACCGCATTCTCGAACACGATGCCGCCGTTCCGCTCCAACGGCTCGAAGGTGATCTTCACCTCGGCGTACTGGCCGGAGCCGCCGGTCTGCTTGCGGTGCGTGTAGGTTTCGGTGTGGGCGCGGGTGATCGTCTCGCGATAGGCGACCTGCGGAGCGCCGATATTCGCCTCCACGCCGTATTCGCGCCGCAGCCGGTCGATGATGATCTCCAGATGCAGCTCGCCCATGCCGGACAGGATGGTCTGCCCGGTCTCCTGGTCGGTGCGCAGCCGCAGGCTGGGGTCCTCGCCAGCCAGCTTCTGCAGGCCGATGCTCATCTTCTCGATCGAGTCCTTGGTCTTCGGCTCGACCGAGATGTCGATCACCGGCACGGGGAAGGCCATGCGCTCGAGGACTACCGGGATCCTGCGGCGAGGCCAGCGTATCGCCGGTACCGGTGTCCTTCAGGCCGACGAAGGCGGCGATGTCGCCGGCTTCGACCTCTTTGATCTCCTGGCGCTTGTCGGCGTGCATCTGGAACATGCGGCCGATGCGCTCGCGGTGGGCTTTGGTGGTGTTCAGCACCATGTCGCCCGAGTGCAGCGTGCCGGCATAGACGCGCACGAAGGTCAGCGTGCCGTATTTGTCGTTGATGATCTTGAACGCCAGCCCGGCGAACGGCGCCGCCGGATCGGCCTTGATCCGGCGGCGGTTCGAATGTTCGCCATCCTCCTCGCCCTCACCGGCGGCGATGCTGATGCCGGGCACGTCGAGCGGGCTCGGCAGGTAATCGATCACTGCATCCAGCAGCGGCTGCACGCCCTTGTTCTTGAAAGCGGTGCCGCACAGCACAGGGCGGAAGGCGCCGGAAATCGTGCCTGCCTTGATGCAGCGCTTCAGCGTGGCTTCGGAGACTTCGCCCTGCTCGAAATACTCCTCCATCGCCGCGTCATCGACCGAAAGCGCGGTGTCCAGCAGGTTCTGGCGGTATTCGCGGGCGCGCTCGAGCAGGTCGGCGGGAATTTCCTCATCGTGGAACCTCGCCCCCAGCTCGCCACCTTCCCAGACGACGGCCTTCATCCGGACCAGATCGATGACGCCGATGAACTTGTCCTCGATGCCGATCGGGAGCTGCAACGGCAGCGCCACGATATCCAGCTTCTCCTTGAGCGTCGCAGTGGCACGGTAGAAGTCGGCGCCAGTGCGGTCGAGCTTGTTGATGAAGATGATCCGGGGCACGTTGTAGCGGTCGGCCAGTCGCCAGTTGGTTTCCGACTGCGGCTGCACGCCGGCCACGCCCTCGATGATGAAGATCGCGCCGTCGAGCACGCGCAGGCGAACGGTTCACCTCGATGTTGAAATCGATATGGCCGGGCGTGTCGATGATGTTGATGCGGTGGTCCTTCCACTCGCAGGTCACGGCGGCCGAGGTGATGGTGATGCCCCGCTCGCGCTCCTGCTCCATGTAGTCGGTCGTGGTGTTGCCGTCGTGCACCTCGCCGATCTTGTGCGACACGCCGGTGTAATAAAGGATCCGCTCGGTCGTGGTGGTCTTGCCGGCATCGATATGGGCGGTGATGCCGATGTTGCGGATTCGGGCGAGGCCAGTGGCAGGCATAGGGGTCTCCATATCGCGACGGGCGCGGAGGGGGCTCTGATGCCCCCGCGCGCCCGCGGATGATCCAGCCGGTCCGGCCGGCGTCTGTCCGACAGTCGATGTGCGACGGCTGGACGCGTTTTGCAAGCACCGAATCGTGAACATCCAGCTTGCAAGCGCGCCCGGTGGTCACTCTTTGTCACTGCCGGACACCGCGAATTCGGCTAGTATGCCGCTCATGGATATCACGGCGGCACAGGCGCTGGTGCGCTTCGGGCTTGGGCGGCGTGGCACGGAGCCGCCGCCCGCCGATCCTCGAGGCTGGCTCAGGAACCAAGTGCGTGGGCGGGATCCCGCCGCCGACCTGCCGGCGCCCGATCTCGCTGCCGGGATGGAAGCGCTACGCACAGACCGGGAGATGAAGCGGGAGAACAATGGCGCTGTCCCCGGCATGTCGATGAGCCACGATTCGTTCCGCACCGACGCTTTGGGACTGCTCAACTCGGCCCTGGTGACGCCGGCGCCGTTCCGCGAACGGCTGGTCTGGTTCTGGATGAACCACTTCACGGTCTCGATCCGTCGCCCGCGGATTACCCCCTTGATCGGACCTTTCGTCGCCGCGGCTATCCGGCCGCATGTCACCGGTCGCTTCGGCGACATGCTGCTCGCGGTTATGCGTCATCCGGCGATGCTGATTTACCTCGACAATGATGGCTCGGTCGGCCCGCAGAGTCGGTTTGGACACAACGGACAGCGGGGGCTCAACGAGAACCTCGCCCGCGAGTGCATGGAACTGCACACGGTCACCCCCGCCTCCGACTACACCCAGGCGGACGTGACGAGTTTCGCCCGCATACTCACCGGCTGGTCGGTGGATTGGAACGCCGGCGAATATGGGTTCAAATTCGAGCCGAGGGCGCACGAGCCCGGGCCGCAGACGCTGATGGGCCGGACGTTTCCGCCCGGCGAGCAGGGTGGGATCGAGGCGCTGGCCTTCCTCGCCGATCATCCGGCCACTCATCGCCATCTGGCGATCAAGCTGGCCACGCATTTCGTCGCGGATGATCCCCCACCGGACGTGGTTTACCGGATCGAGGGCGTGTTGCGGACACACGCGGTGATCTCGGCGCGGCCTCAGAGGCGCTGATCGGCATCCAGGAGGCTTGGCAGCCCGGTACGAAGGTTCGGACGCCGATGGACTTCACCGTTGCGGCGCTGCGAGCCCTCGACGTGCCAACGGCGTCGTTCGAGATGCTCAACGCGTTGGGAACGCTCGGCCAGCCGCTCTGGTCGGCGCCGCAACCGAATGGCTGGCCTGATCGAGGGATCGATTGGACCGCGCCGGAAGGGATGCTTCGGCGGATTGATTTCGCTTATGAACTGGCCGGCCGCTTTGGTAACGAGCGACGCGCCGGACGAATTGGCTGTTGGCAGCCTGGGGCCGTTGCTGCGGTCGGCAACGCTGGACGCGGTCCGGCGAGCCGGCTCCCGCCGCGACGCGGTGGCGTTGTTGTTGTCCTCCCCCGAATTCCAGAGGCGCTGAGATGACGCGACCCGCCCATCTGCTGTCGCGGCGAGCCGCACTTCTTGGCCTGACGTCCGCCGTGACTCTGACGTCACCCTGGGGCCGCGCCTCGCTCGCACTGGCCGCCGCACCGACTGAACGACGGCTGGTGGTGGTTATCCAGCGCGGGGCAATGGACGGACTTGCGGCCGTCGTGCCCTATGGCGATCCCGCACTCGCCGGGCTGCGCGGCGAGATCACCCCTCCTGGGCCGGGAGAGGAAGGCGGCGTGCTGGAGCTGGGCGGCTTCTACGGCCTGCATCCGGCACTTCAAAACCTGCACGCGATGTACCAGGCCGGCGAACTCTTGCCGGTGCACGCGGTGGCCGGGCCCTATCGGGTGCGCAGCCATTTCCAGGCACAGGATTATATGGAGTGCGGTTCCGACCATGTGCTCTCGAGTGGGTGGCTGAACCGTGTTGCCGGCATGCTGCCGGAAAGCGGGTTAGGTCCCGAGGGCGACGCGCTGGCGGTCGATATTGCGATGCCGCTGCTGCTGCGCGGGCCGGCGCGGGTCGCGAACTGGGCACCGCACGGCTTCGGCCCTGCTCCGCCGGACCTTTACGCCGAAGTGTCGGCGCTGGCCTCGGCCGACTCCCTGATCGGGCCGGCGATTCGCGAGGGTCTGCGTGCACGGGGCTTCAGCCATGAGGTTATGGCAGGCGTCCCCTTACCGCAGGAGCGCTCGGCGTTCGCTACGCTGGGGATCGTAGCCGGCGAAATGCTGGCTCGTCCTGACGGTCCACGCTTGGCCGCGTTGGAGATCGGCGGTTGGGATACGCATGGTGCGCAGTTGCCAGTGTTGAACGAGGTGATGACGCGGTTCGATGCCGGGCTGGCGGCACTCAAGACCGGGCTTGGGCCGGTGTGGCGGGACACCGTCGTGCTGACGATGACCGAATTCGGCCGCACCGCGCGGGTGAACGGCACCAGGGGGACCGATCACGGAACCGCAACGGTGAGCTTCGTGTTCGGTGGGGCAGTCGCGGGCGGCCGCGTGGCCGGGACGTGGCCCGGCCTGGGCCCGGGCCGGCTGTTCGAGGATCGCGATCTGCAACCGACCACCGATCTGCGCTCGGTGGTGAAGGGCTTGCTGGCGCAGCATCTCGGGATCGGGGCGACAGGGCTGGTCACGGTTTTCCCCGACAGCGCTGCCGCGGCACCGATGCCCGGATTGATCCGGGTCTGACCATAGCCGTCAGGATACCGGCTTCTGCAACTCATACACGAAATGGGTACACAGGAAGTCCTGCAGGCCGCGCACCTTTGTCACGAGCCGCCTGAGCCGGTTGTTCCCGCAATGTGCCTCTCGCATGGAGAAGCCCGCCTGTCGGGCAGTCGTCTCGAAGCGTCGCGTGGTCAGCTTGTTCAAGTCGGAAAAATCGGTGAGTCCGCGATAAGGATTGGCCTTGCGGACACCGCTCTCATTAAGATGGAACCATCGCGGCTGGTAGCTCGGACTGTCGTAGACACGCCCCGCGATCCGCAAGAGCGCCGCGGGAGGGCCGCGGGATCCAGTACCATGTGGATCCATGGCAGCGGAACGATTGTATGCAAGTGATGACCGTACGGGTGGCGCCAGACGTACCACATTATCAGAATCTTGCCGCCGGGAGTGAGAATGCGCGCCCATTCCCGAACGATCGATTGGTATTCCATGACGTGCTCGAGCATCCAGAACGCCAGCACGACGTCGATCGATTCGTCCGCGACTGAAATGCGGGAGGCATCCGGTTCAAGATAAACGTAACGTTCGCCTGCGGCTGATTTGATGCCCGCTCGATCGCTGTTGGGTCGATGTCTACGCCGATGACCTGCCGTGCCCCGAGTTCCGCCGCCAGTCGCGACATATCGCCGAAGCCGCAGCCGAAATCGAGCACGCGCTTGCCTGCTACCTCGGCCGGTGAAAAATGCTTGTGGAAGGACGACGTAAGACCCTCGTGCCGCCAGTTCGCATACGCCTCGACGGAAACACCGGCTTCCTGCGCTGGTTTCAATCGCACTTTGCGCCGCTGGATATCCGGTAGGCGATTTCCTCGAGAAGGGATGAAACAGGGCTGGGACCCATTCACCGAACTCCGGTTGCCATGGGAGTTGCCTGCGGGACGCAAGCTCTAGGGTATACTGGCGTGATCAGTCGGCCAATCCGCGAAGTGATGACCGACATCTTCCATCCCCTGCCGGCGGTGCTGCTCGCCGGGGCGGCGTCACCGCATCGGCACCGTTGACCTGGACGCGGAGCCGACCCCCGTGTATCGGCGGCCGCCGGGATGACGGAACGTTTCATCGCTCTCTACCGTGTACAGGTCGAGGCGGCCTCGATCGAGGCGCGCGCGCTGGCGATCGCCGTGGAGCAGAGCGTCGAGATGCCGCTCGAGGCGATCGACGCGCCGGAGGTGTTGCGCGACGTGGTTGGTCGTGTCGAGGCCATCGAGGATCGCGGCGGCGGCTTGTTCGATGTGCGCATCGCGCTGGCGGTCTCGACGGTTGGCGGGGATTCCGGCCAGCTTCTGAACATGGCGTTTGGCAACACCTCCCTGCACGACGACGTAACGCTGGAAGATCTTGAGCTGCCGGCCAATCTCGCCGCGCGTTTCGGCGGTCCGCGGCATGGCTTGAGCGGGCTGCGATCCCGGGTGGGCGCGAGCGACCGCGCCTTGACGTGCTCGGCGATCAAGCCGCAGGGGCTGCCGCCGCAACGACTGGCCGAGCTAGCCGGGCGCCTTGCCACCGGCGGGCTGGATTTCGTCAAGGACGATCACGGGCTCGCTGACCAGGATTATGCACCATTTGCCGCCCGTGTGCCGGACTGTGCCGCCGCGGTACGGCACGCCGCCGCGATCACCGGGCATCCGACACGGTACGTTCCGAGCCTCTCCGGTGACGCCCAGACGATGCGCCGCCAGCTAGCCCTGGCTCGCGACGAAGGGCTGGACACGGTGATGATCGCGCCGCTGCTGGCGGGCTTTGCCAATGTCCAGGCGCTCGGGCGCGATTTCCCGGACATGGCATTCATCGCCCACCCGACGATGGGCGGAGCGGCGCGCATCGCGCCTGCCTTGCTGATCGGGCGGCTGTTCCCTCTGATCGGCGTAGATGCCGTGATTTTTCCAAACCATGGCGGCCGGTTCGGCTACACCGAAGCCACCTGCCGCCGAATTGCCGAGACGGCGCGAGCGCCAGGGCCGGGCCTGCGTAGCGCCCTTCCGGTTCCGGCCGGCGGGATGACGCTGGCACGCGTTTCCGAAATGCTTGATTTCTATGGCCGGGAAACGATGTTGCTGATCGGCGGCAGCCTGCTCGCCACCGGCGAACGGCTGAGCGAGACGACCGCCGCCTTCACCCGTGCCGTTGCCACTCATTCCTACGGTCATAGCCCATGAGCATCGAGGCATCCGCTTCCCTGCGCTCCTTCCACGAGGCCGAATTCGCGTGGGAGGACGTGCCGCGCCTGCCATACAAACAAACAGGCGACGCGCCGTTCAACGCTATCTCGCGCCACGTGCTGTTTGCCGAGCCGGCACTCGGCTGCGAGCTGCGATATTTCGAGATAGCGCCCGGCGGTTACTCGACACTGGAACGGCACGAGCACGTGCATGCGGTCATGATCCTGCGCGGCCAAGGCCGCTGCCTGCTGCGCGATCAGATACGCATGGTCAAGCCGTTCGACCTGATCTCGATCCCGTCCTGGACCTGGCATCAGTTCCGCGCCACCGAGGGAGAAGCGCTCGGCTTCCTGTGCATGGTGAACGCGACCCGCGACCGGCCGCAACTGCCGACCGAGCAGGACCTTGCGGCGCTGCATGCGGATCCTGTCATCTCCGGGTTTCTCGGGTAACCGCCGGTACCAGCGCTTCGGGGTATCGGCAGGAATTTAGACAACCTTTCACTGCTGTCTGGAGTCCGCGCTGAAAGTGCTCGACGAACCGTGGTTTGTAGCTGATAGTGCGATGGTCTGGGGGTTCGGCGACCGAAAGATGACTAAAAGGAGTTGCATTCTCGTAGTCGAGGACGAGCCGCTCGTGGCGGAGGTGGTGGCCGACGCGCTCAGCGATGCCTATCGGACGATCGTGGTGGATGCAGCGGCCGAAGCGTTGGAACAGATTCGTCAGGGCGCGATCGACCTCGTGTTGCTCGACTACCTGCTGCCCGGCGGCGGCTCGAACCACGTCATGGCATCCGCCAATGCGGCAGGAGTGCCGGTGGTGATCATGAGTGGCGATGCCGAGCGTCAGAGCGAGCTCAGCGCCGGCGACCATCGTTTCATTGCGAAGCCATTTCGGATCGGGGACCTTATCAGCGCTGTGAACGACGCGATCGGCAACCGCCAATCCTAGCCGCCTGAAAACATCACCACCCCAAGGCCATTTTCAGAAGCGTGATCATGTCTTTTCCTTGCGTTCTTCCTCGCGAAGCTGGGCTGGCGAGGTCTGAAAGAACCGAGCGTGCTCATACACAGTGGAATCCTGTTGGTTCCAGCAGACATAGCCGCGGCAGTCGCGCGGCCGCGCCTCATACACCGTGCACATGCGGTCCTCGCCGAGGAACTGGCAGACGTTGTAACCCGACTTGATCCGTTTGGCCCCTTTGCGGGTCTTCTCGACAATGTGCCGTTCCTCGAAGGCGCGAACGGTCAAGCCGAGGAATTTCGCTAGCCGCCTGATGTCCGCTCGGCTCACCTCGACATAGCCGGCCATCCGACAGCAGAAGCTCGGGCATTTCAGGCAGTCCAGGGCATGGCCGGTCATGTCCTATTGTCGGGCACAACCGCCGAGTTGGCAATCTTTCACCGCGGGTGATCGCATGGTCGCGACGCTGTCGGCCCTCGCCGACTATAACGACGAGGCGGCGCCTGCTATGCCGCTACGGTTAGGCAACCGAGCCGCGTGCACGGCGCTATGTCTGGCATGCCACCTGCCCCGGATGAGCCGTCGCAACGGACCGCCCTCACCGGCCGCGGCTCGCGCGTGGACCTCTGGCCGGTTGCCGTCGCCGGCACGGTGCTCGTGCTGCTTGCCTACACGTTGCGCTATGCCCTGGTTCCGTTCGTCTTCGCCGCGCTGATCGGCTTCGTGCTGGACCCGGCCGTGGACTGTGCGGCCCGGCGCTGGCGGTCATTGTCGGGCTGCTGGAGATGATACCGGTCGTCGGTCCGGTGACCTCGCTCGTGCTGGTCGGGCTGATGGCAGCGCCGCAGGGTACGTTCGCGGCGCTCTTCCTGATTGGGTACGCATTGGCGCTGCGGCTGTCGATCGACAACCTGGTGGGACCGCTGGCCGGCGCGATGCTGTTGGGCATCATCGGGCTACTGCTTGCGGTGCCGACGGCGGCCTCGATCAAGCTGATCCTGCAGCACTATTACGCCGAACCGATCGAGCCGACCGAGGCAGTCGAGCTCGCGCCCGCGCCCCGCCGCTGGGCGGGGTCGCGCGGCCCGAAATCATGATGTCCGGCGGTGCTTGCCGGGCGTGCGGCGGACCGTTATGCGAGGCACGTCGATGGAGGGACGCCATGCCGCGACTGCGTGACCTCGGCATTACAACCGGTACGCTGCCGGCCGGGCGCTTGAATGCGATTACCGACGTTGCCGGCGTGCGCGTCGGCACCGCGACGGTCATTCGTGACCAGCCGAGTGTCGTGCGCACCGGCGTCACCGCGATTTGGCCGCGTTCGGACATCTGGACCGATGCGGTCTTCGCCGGTACGCATTCTTTCAACGGCAACGGCGAGATGACCGGGTTGCCCTGGATCGCCGAGCAGGGTCTGGTCGGCGCGCCGATCTGCATCACGAATACCTATTCGGTGGGGGTGGTACGCGACGCGATCTGCGCGCTTGCTGTGCGCGAGGGCGCGCCGCAGCTCTTCCATCTGCCCGTCGTGGCGGAGACCTACGACGGCTGGCTGAGCGACTGCGCGAGCTTTCCGGTCACCGCCGAGCACGCCTTCTCCGCGGTCGATTCTGCTGCGTCCGGGCCGGTGGCCGAAGGCAATGTGGGCGGCGGCACAGGCATAATCTGCCACGAATTCAAGGGTGGCACCGGTACGGCTTCGCGCGTTGTGCAGACCGCCGGCGATAAGTTCACAGTCGGCGCGCTGGTGCAGGCGAATTACGGCGCGCGCGAGCTGCTGCGGGTTGATTGGGTCCCGGTGGGGCGCGAAATCGGCCTCGACGTCGTTCCGTGCGACCGGCGTGACGCGCGAGCGGCAGGCTCGATCATCGTCGTGCTCGCCACCGACGCGCCGCTGCTGCCGATCCAGTGCCAGCGGATGGCGCGTCGGGCCACCACGGGGCTCGCCTGGGTTGGCGGCATCGGTGCCAACGGCAGCGGCGATATTTTCCTTGCGTTTGCCACTGGCAACCATATTCGCCAGCGCGCCGCGGTCAGCGATGTGCGCATGCTGTCGCCGGACGCTATGACCCCGCTGTTCCAGGCGGCGGCGGAAGCGACCGAGGAGGCGATCCTGAACGCGCTGACCGGCGCCGAGACGATGACGGGATTGCTCGGCCATACGGCGCATGCGCTGCCGGTGGATGTGCTGGTCGAGGTGATGGCCCGGTATCGGCCGCGGTGAGTCCACCTCTCCCGCGAAGCGGGAGAGGTGTTAGTGTGGTGACATGCCCAAGCAGATCCGCCTCAACGCCTTCGACATGAACTGCATCGTGCATCAGTCGCCCGGGCTGTGGACGCATCCGCGTGACCGTGCCGACACGTACAACACGCTCGGCTACTGGACCGATCTCGCGCGCACGCTGGAACGCGGCAAGTTCGACGCGGTGTTCCTGGCCGACGTGCTCGGCATCTACGACGTGTATCGGGGCTCGCCGCGCGCCGCGCTGGAAGGCGCGGTGCAAGTGCCGGTGAATGATCCGCTGCTGCTGGTACCGGCGATGGCAATGGTGACCGAGCATCTTGGTTTCGGCGTCACCTGCACGTTGTCCTATGAACACCCCTACCCGTTCGCCCGGCGCATGAGCACGCTAGATCACCTGACCAGCGGGCGGATCGGCTGGAACATCGTCACCGGTTATCTCAACAGCGCGGCGAAGGGCGTCGGCATGGCCCGTCAGGAAGGCCACGATACGCGCTATGAGATCGCCGAAGACTACATGCAGGTGGTCTACAAGCTATGGGAGGCAAGCTGGGAGGACGGCGCCGTGCTGCGCGACCGCGCTGCCGGCCACTTCGCCGACCCCGACCGGGTTCATCGGATCGAGCACGACGGGCCATATTTCCGGCTTTCCGCCATCCATCTTTGCGAGCCGTCGCCGCAGCGCACGCCGGTGCTGTACCAGGCTGGTGCCTCGACGCGCGGGCGGCAGTTCGCCGCACAGCATGCCGAATGCGTGTTCATCAACGGCCCGTCCAAGCGGGTGATCGGGCCGATCGTCGCCGACCTGCGCCGGCGCGCCGCCGCCGCCGGACGCGATCCGGCCGAGCTGCTGATCTTCACCATGATGACGGTGGTCACCGACACCACGCCTGCCCGCGCCCGCGACAAGCTGGCGGAGTATCGGCACTATGCCAGCGAAGAGGGCGGGCTCGTCCTGATGTCTGGCTGGACCGGCGTCGATTTCTCCGCGCTGCCGCTTGACGAACCGGTTCGGTTCGATCAGCGCGACGCGCAGACCTCGGCGCTAGAGGCGTTCACCATTGCCGACCCCACTCGGACCTGGACGGTGCGCGAGATCGCCGAGCATGCCGCGATTGGCGGTCGCAGTCCGCGGGTGGTCGGCTCGGCACAGGAAGTGGCGGAGGAGCTGATCGGCTGGGTGCGAGATACAGACGTGGACGGTTTCAACCTCGCCTATGCGGTCACACCTGAAACCTTCACCGATTTCGTCGATCTGGTGGTGCCGGAGCTGCAGGTGCGGGGTGCCTACAAGCACGACTACGCGCCGGGCACGCTGCGGGAGAAACTGTACGGTCCCGGCCGCCGCCGGCTGCCCGACAGCCACCCGGCCGCCAGGTTTCGCCATAGGGGATGATGCCGATGAACGCTGAACAGCTCCGGGCCATGCAGGCGCCGATCAAGCAACGCTACCGCGATGCGCCGGAGAGCGCCCGCGTGCCGGTACGCGCCGAGTGCCGGCTCGATCCCGACGACGTCGCCTGCACCGTTACCACCTGGCACGGCGAGACACGCGCCGGCCTGCATCCGGCGACCGGCGGATCCGGCGAGTTGGCCTGCTCCGCCGACATGCTACTGGAGGCGCTGGTCGCCTGCGCCGGCGTCACGCTGCGCGCGGTTGCCACCGCCATGGGCATCACGCTGCGCGGCGGCCGGGTGGTTGCCGAGGGACATTGGGATGCGCGCGGCACGCTCGGCATCGACCGCGCGGTACCTGTGGGTCTGACCGACATCGTGCTGCGCTTCGAGTTGGATGCCGACGCGCCGGCCGACAAGCTGGCGCGGCTGATCGAAACTACCGAACGATACTGCGTGATCCTGCAGACTCTGAAAGTGCCGCCGCGTATCTCGATCAGCGGCCCGAGCTGAGCGGCGACACATGCGCACCATCGGACTGCTCGGCGGCATGAGCTGCGAGAGCACCGCCGTCTACTATCGGCTGTTGAACGAAGGCGTCCGTGCGCGGCTCGGCGGGCTGCATTCGGCACGCTTGCTGCTATGGTCGGCCGATTTCGCCGAGATCGAGGAATTGCAAGTCGCCGGCGACTGGGACGCGGCTGGGACGCTGCTCGGCCGCCAGGCACGGGCGCTCGAGGCCGCCGGCGCCGAGGCCATTCTGATCTGCACCAACACGATGCACCGTGTCGCCGACGCCGTGCAGAGCGCTATCGGAGTGCCGGTGCTGCATCTTGCCGAGGCGACGGCCGCCGCGGCTCGCAGGATCGGGGCCACGCGTCCGTTGCTGCTCGGCACGCGCTTCACCATGGAGCAGGACTTCTATCTCGGGCGCTTGCGCCAGCGGCACGGGCTGGACGCTGTTGTCCCTGGCACGCCGGAGGATCGCGCCGAGGTCGATCGCATCATCTATCAAGAGCTGTGCCAGGGGCGGATAGAGCCGGATTCGCGGGAGCGCTATCTCGCGATCATCAGGCGGGCCGAGCACGAGCAGGGCGCCGATGCGGTGATCTATGGCTGTACCGAGGTGGGCCTGCTGATCTCGCCCGACGATCATCCGGGACTGCCCGGCATCGACACCACCCGCGTGCATGTTGATGCGGCGATCGACTTTGCGCTGGCCCATGGACGCCCCATGTGAAGTGGCCCACAGGCTGACGGAGGCATGGGAATATGGATCGAAGCAGCGAAACCACACAGCGCAAACCACGACTGGTCGGGATCAACCACGTCGCCCTTGAAGTGGGCAATGTGGAGGAGGCGCTTGCCTTCTATGGCCGCATCTTCGATTTCACACTGCGGGGCAAGGGGAAGGGCTCCGCCTTCATCGATATCGGCGACCAGTTCATCGCCCTGATGGAAAGCCCGGCCCGAGCGCCGCGCGGGCACCGCCATTTTGGCCTTGTCGTGGACGACCGCTCGAGCGTGCGGGCGCGAGTGACGGCAGCGGGTGGCGAATTGCTGGACGGACCGTTCCTCGACTTCCTCGATCCCTGGGGCAACCGGGTCGAGGTCGTGGACTACGCCGATATCCAGTTCACCAAGGCGCCTCAGGTGCTTCGCGGAATGGGACTCGATTTGACGAAAACCGAAAAGGCCCGCCGCGAATTGGCCGAGAAAGGGCTGGACTAATCCCGTAACAGGGGTCCACGCTGCCGGACGGCAACCAGCGCCGCATGCAGGAAGGAGCGGCCGATGGAGTGCAAGACAGGGCGCGAGCACATCCAATCGCTGAAGGACGGGCGGACAGTCTACATCGATGGACAGCTCGTTGATGACGTCACGACCCACCCAGCGTACCGCAATGCTGTGGCGTCGGCCGCCCTGCTCTACGACTACCAATCGCGCCCCGAAAACCTGGAACTGATGACGTTCATTCCCGAGGGAGGCACACGACGGGTGAACCGCTGCTGGCAGATGCCGCGGGACTACGACCAGCTCGTCCAGCGGCGCAAGGCACTGCAGGCCTGGGCGCAGGTGAGCTACGGGTTCATGGGTCGCTCGCCAGACCATGTTGCCTCCACGCTCATCGGCCAGCGCATGGGCCTGGAGGTCTTCAATAAGCATGGCCCGGCACGTGCCAAAGCGTTGGCCGATTACGTGGACTACGCGACAAGAAACGATCTGTTCCTTACCTACGTCATCGTCAATCCGCAGGCCGATCGCTCCAAGGACTGGGGCGACCAGGCGGAGGAGCTTGTCGCGCAAATCGTCGATGAGGACACCACCGTATTGACGATTCGCGGTGCCAAGATGCTGGGCACCAGCTCAATCATGGCGAATGAGGTGTTCGTCGCCAACCTGCAGCCGCTCAAGCCCGGCGAAGAAGCACTCGCCTTCTCCTGCGCTCTGCCGATGAACGCCACCGGCCTGCGCGTTCTCTCTCGCAAGAGCTACGAGGCGCATGCGGTTTCCGTCTTCGACAACCCGCTGTCGGCGCGCTTCGACGAGAACGACGCGCTACTTTACTTCGACAACGTGAAGGTGCCGTGGGAACGCGTATTCGTGCACCGCGACACCGATATGTGTCGCGCCCAGTTCCATGACACACCCAGTCACGTTTTCCAAAATTACCAGTCCCAGATCCGGCTCTCGGTGAAGATCAGATTTCTGGTTGGCCTTGCGCACAAGATCACTGAAGCGATCGGCACCACCACCATGCCCCAGGTGCGCGAACAGCTCGGAACCTTGGCCGCCAACGCCGGCATGGTGGAGGCGATGCTCTCCGGCATGGAAGCTTCGGGCGCCATGCGCGGCGAATTCTACCTGCCCAACCGGCATATGCTTTATGCCGCGCAGGTTTTGACGCAGGACCTTTATCCGCGCCTGATAAACCTGATCCGCGATCTTGCCGGCGGCTCGCTGATCATGTTGCCGTCATCCTTCCGCGATTGGGCCAATCCCGAGCTCGCGCCAATCCTGCGCAAAACGCAGCGATCGCCGAACTTCAATTCCGAGGATAAGGTCAAGCTGCTGAAAGCAGCTTGGGATGCGATCGGCTCGGAGTTCGGCTCGCGGCACACGCAGTATGAGATGTTCTACGCAGGTGCCCGCTTCGTCGCCACCGGTCACAGCTACCGCACCTTCGACTGGGGTGCAGCCCGCGGTATGGTAGATCACTTACTCTCGACCTATGACCTTGACGACGTTGCGCGCGGAATGAGCAGCCCGAGCTGACAACATGACCTTCACGTCTGGCGAATTTCGGAAGGCCCTGGGAGTTTTCCCGACCGGCGTTGCTGTTGTGACCGCCCGTGCGCCTGATGGGTTGCTTCTTGGGAACACGGTCAGCTCATTCAACTCGGTCTCTCTGGAGCCGCTGCTCGGTACTGTTCTCTCTCGCCCGTACAGTGCTGAGCTTCTCTGCCTGGCAGGCCGCACATGCATGGGGAATCAGCGTCCTTGACGAGACACAGGACAGCCTGTCAACGCGATTCGCCCAATCGAGGGGCGGCAAATGGGTCGGCTTCGAGCCGATTGCCAGTGTCACTGGCGTGCCACTCATTCCCGGTGCATTGGCCTATTTTGAGTGCGAACGCTATGCCCTGCACGACGGCGGCGATCATCTGATCTTCGTTGGGCGCGTATTGGGACTCGGTCGACCAGCGGCTTCAGCCTCTCGTCCTCTGGTTTTCTTCTCCGGCCGCTATCACCAGATCAGTCGGCCTCGTGAAGGCGCAAGCGAGAGCGATGAACGGCTTTTACACGGTTGGTGACTTTGCCTGGCAGACGCAGGCACGTAGCGTGCCTCGTCGAGATCTCTACGGCATTTCGTCACCAAACCAATAGGACGCAGCGATGGCAGACATGCGGATCCCCTCATGTCCGATTCCCGGCGCCACGACAAGACGCCAGTTGCAGGCGACACCAAGCCTCGCCGCTTCAGCCTGCCCACGCGCCAGATAGGCGTGCGCTCGGGCGAAGCGGTGTGGGCCCTGGGCCATTGCCGCCTCATGCTTGGGCAGATTATCAGACGCCGTCTCGGTATCGAGGTCGCCGGCAAAGATGATCATTGGATAAGCCAGCAGTTTCGCGACATTATCGCGAGTGAGGCCGATGCCGCCGAGGCCCTCCGGATAAGGAAGGTCCAGCGTCGGCGCTGAATACCAGCCGGCATTGGCGGCACCGACCGCTTCGAAGATGTCATGTGGCTGTGTCGCCATGAGCCGGTGCACGAACTGGCCGGCGGCGGAATGGCCCCACAGATAGGCCTTGTCGCGCGTTGTCACACCGGACGCGCGAAGCAGCGCGAAGACACGACCTGGAATGGCCTGCGACCAGCTCTCACGCGGACGGACAGCGCCGTCCTTCTCTTGTACGTTGCCGAAGTTGTAGAGGTCAGGGCCAGGCCAGGACGCCTGGGGGAAAGTGATTGCGATGACCAATAGTCCGCGTCTATCCGCGGCCGGAATCCACGCTTTGCAATAGTCGTCGCCATTGCGGTTCATCCCGTGCTGCACAATGACGACCGGCTTCTGGGGAGTGTGCGTTTCAGGCCGGTAGCATTCCAGCATCAACGGCCGCTCGGGGTTGAACGGATCAAGATAAGGAATGCTTGCGTAACTGTTGGCCAGAAGGGCTGCCGCCAGTTCTTCGGGTTTCATGGCGCGAGCCTCGCCTGCGACGTGGCCGCAACCCCCGCTGAGCACAAGGCTGCCAGTGCGACGGCAACGGCGGATACCAAGCAGACAGTGCCATAACCAGCCATCTCCATCCCCCAACCGCCAAGGAACGCGCCAACTGCACCAGCAAGCGACGACGAGGCGTTGAACAGGCCGAGTGCCTCCCCCTTCTCGCCAGGTGCGAGTTCCGCCGCCAGCGCCGTCCCGCTGACGCCCAGCAGCGGCCACGCCAGTACCAGAACGACAAATCCGCAGAGAATGAGCGGTACCCCGCCCATCCGCGACAGAAATGCGACGGCCAGTATCCCGATGGCAACGGCGCGCGCGGTAAAACCCGCCTGGAGCACCAACCGCCCGCCCCGCCGTGTCGCGACGCTAGCCGCCAGCGGATAAATTCCCAGGCTGGCCGCCGCCGCGAAAGCATAAGCGGTGGCAGGCAATCCCGTTGACACTCCGAAGGCCTGAATCAGCGCCAACGGAAACATCGTCAGCACCGCACTGATTGCGACAAACGCGACGAACCAGACGATCAGCAGACGGGCGAACGGCATTTCCACCTCGCGCAGCAGCGTGCCGAGCCCGCGCCAGGTGGGCAGATGGAACAGCCGCTGAGGCGCGCACGCCCATCCCTCCCCGCCAATCGGCGGGTGCGCCGCTGCCGCCGCGCGCGGAACCGGGACCTGAACACTCCGCAGCGTCAGCCAAGCGGTGGGCACCGCTGCCGCGACGAGGGCGGCCGCGACCCCAAAAGCAAGGGCGTAGCGACCGCCGATGAAACCCGCAAGCAAAAGGCCCACAACCTGGCCTAGCCCGCTGAGAGCCTGCAGCGCACCAATACGAGCATCCCATTCCTCACGTGGCCGCACCTCGACGATGAACATGTTCGCCACGGTATTCGCTGCCGCGAAGCCAAGACCAAGGATCCCAGCCAGAACGGTCTTGAGAGAAAGGCCGAGCTGTACCGGCATCAGCACCAACGCCACCAGCGATGCCAACATGCCGGCCAGCAGAACCTGCCGATGCAGCCGCCGCCGGTCTGCCAGATGGCCCCAGAAGGGGGCGGTCAGACCGGTGAGGTTCATCACACCGACAATCATGCCCGCGTGCGTCGATCCGCCGGCGGAGAGCGGCAGCAGCAATGGCAGCATCCCGCCCTGGACGATTCCGAGGCACGCATAGGCCAGGAACCAGGGCTCGATCCACGGCAACAGCCGGCGTGGGAAGGTGACCAACCCGTGCGGCACATGCGGGTGTGGCACGTGCAATCGATGCCGGTGTTCCCGCCGTGAAGCCTCCGCTATGTGGCTCAACCTGCCCCCCTTGCTCACCGTTGCGACGGTAGTATCCGGTCGTGACCGGTCGGCCAACCCTTGGCGGAATCCGACGGTCCCGTGTGTCTGATATCGGCCCCGACGAGTGGTCGCTGCTCAGCCGACGACCGGCCCACGCCGTCACATAAGCATCACGAGACGAGATTCGATGTCGTTCACACAAATTACGCCAAGGAGCCAAGAACCGTCACGCACCATGCACTTCCCTGACACCCAAATGCCCCACGTGGCGGAGCCTCGCCGGTGATGCAGTCCGCATTGCTTGATTTGCCAGCGGGGGAGTCCCTCCGGCCGTCCTTACCGCCCGAATCGTCATCATTGCCGGACCTGCGAAGCGCATTGCGGGCGCGCGTTGCAGGCGTCGGCCTGCCCGTGGACATGGCCCTGGCGCCGATCGATCACCTGTTCGACCATCGAGGCTCCACGCTGCGCTTTGCCCGCAAGCCGGTCTGCTATTACGCCAATCACCAGACGAGCTACGAGTTGTTTCTCTTTTCCTACATCCATCTGGCGCTTGCCGGGGTACCGCTGCTGGTCGTCACGCATCCTGGGCTGTTCGACAACGACTATGGCGAGCATTGCGCGCTGCTGGCCGAGCATCTCCGGCGTCTTGCGCACCCCGCCGCCCATCTGATCACTGTCCTCGCGGTACCGCATGAGCTGAAACCTGCGCGGGATTTCCTGATTGGCCTGAAGGATCAGCTCGGCGGCCGGTCGCTCCTTGTGCATGTCGGGGGCTGGCGGGATACCACGAGGGCCAGCTTGTTCAGCTCATGGCCAAGGACCTGATGGACGTTACGCTGCAGTTGCGGCGGCGTATCGTGCCGATCCGCTTCAGCGGCGGCCTGCCCGGACAATCGCTTGGCTACAAGTTCCATCTGCCGTATCGCATGGGGCGCCTGCGGATCGACATGTCGGAGCCGATCGAGCCAGAAGATCTGTTGGGGCTCCCCTCTCACGCGCAGCGCCGGTGTGTCCTGAACGCGATCAATGCAATGGCGCCGTCGGCCGGTGTCTACGCTGGCCGGCCCAACTTCGCTCTGACGAAGCGCTGTTTGCGGCGCCATGTCGAGACTGGGTCCTCGGCGCTGAAATGCTTCCTGCTGGAGGCGCTCGAGACGATGCCCGATCCGTCGCACGAGACCGAGCTGCTGAGACATTTCATCCGATTCGGTGTGCTGCCGACCGACGGCGTCGCCGATCCGGAATGGTTCGCGCGTCAGGCCATGTGGATCAGCGACGGACGAGGGCTGAAGACAGTGTAGAATGGTCATCAAACCTGGCTGCCCGCTACTATACCAACCCGGCGGCAATGTTCACCGTCAGCGCCAGGATGATCGTGTTGAAGAGAAAGCTCAGCAAACCATGCACCGTCGCCAGCCGTCGCATCTTACGCGCCGTGATCTGCACGTCGGAGACCTGGAATGTCATCCCAAGCACCAGGACGAAATAGAGAAAATCCAGATAGTCCGGCCACCTCTCGCCGGGAAATTCCAGTCCGCGGTCGAAATCCGTCCCACCCTCGTCATGCGAATAATATTCGTGTGCGTAGCGGAGGGCGAAGCTCGTATGCGTCATCAGCCATGACGCGAGAAGAGTCACCACCACGAGTACAACACGCAGGCTCTTCTGCTCTGCCGACAGACCGTTCGTGTTGGCGAACTCGTCGAACACGGCGACCAGGCTGAATACCGCGGCGGCGATGGTGAGCGAGAAGATCGTCCACTCGCCCTCCTGCTGGCGAGCAGCATCGTGCCGCGCGCTCCGTGCCGAAAAGGAATGCGGCCAGCACGAGATAGACGACAACTCCGACATCCCAGCTCAACACCGCAGTGTCGATCGAGCTGAAGCGTTGCCGCAGAACCGCGCTGGTAACCAGGCCGCAGATGAGCGCTATCCATAGCCGCGGCCTGCCCGCGGCGACGCGCCACATCCACTCCAGCACGCCCACGCCGCGCGGGATCAATCAAGCGTAGCGAGCAGGCCCGCCATCAGCCGGCCGCGCGCCGCGAGGCTCTCCACCACGATGTGCTCGTCGAGCGTATGCGCCCCAGCACCCTGCACACCCAGGCCATCCAACGTCGAGACGCCCATTGCGCCGGTGAAATTGCCATCCGAGCCGCCGCCCGCACTCTGGTGCCGGATATCAAACCCCAATCCGCGAGCGACGCCTCGCGCGCGTTCGTAAAGCGCCATCCCCTGCGCGTCCGGCTCCCACACCGGCCGCGTGACGCCGCGCGTGACCCGGAACTGCACGTCGTTGGAAGACGCCGATAGCGCCAGCATGCGTGCCACGCCGCGATCCAGATCCTCCTGCCGCTTGGCCATGGAAAGGGCCTCGCCCGTGCAGGTGGTGGAGACACAGTTCACCCATTGCCCGCCATGGATCACGCCAACGCTGAAGGTGCAGTCCTCCGTGGTCATGTCCTCGATCTCGATGATCTTGCGGGCCATCTCCCGGATTGCCGAGCGCCCCTCGGCCAGCCGCGCGCCGGCATGGCTGGGGCGCCCCGTCGCTTCCAGATTGAAGCGAGCGATCGCGTAGCGGCCGGTCACCACGCCGCCGTCGGGTCGGGCCGGCTCGGGGACCAGGACGTAGCGGTGGCGGGCGGCCTCGGCCTCGATCAGGTCGCGGGTCGAGGGGCTGCCGACTTCCTCGTCGCTGGTAAACAAGACGGTCACCGGCAGCTTCGTGGCGATGTGGGCGCGAGAAAGCTGGCGGATCGCCTCCAGCGCCAGGTAGTTGCCGCCCTTCATGTCGCAGATCGCCGGACCCCAGGCGTGGTCGCCTTCGCGGCGGAACGGCAGCTTCTGCAACGTGCCGATCGGATGCACGGTATCGAAATGGCCCATCACCAGGATGCCGGGCTGGTCCGCCCTGGGATGCGGAAACGTCGCCCGCACGCAATCACCGAATCCCATTCGGCCGGCGACGCGCTCGATCCGCGCCCCGGCAATGACCAGATCGCGCGAGGCGATGTCGAGCATGCGGTTGACCGCAGCAGCGTCCCAGGTCGGGCTTTCGCACTCCACCCAGACACGCAGCCCGTCCAGCATGGCATCGGAGTCGAAGGGAAGCGCGTTCGGATCCATCAAGGTCTCTCTTGTTACCAATGGAATAAAGCGGCGGGTGACCTCAGGCTCATTCAGCCCCGGAGACAGGCGGCGACGTGGGCCATGAAAACCTCGGGCGGCGGGGTTTCCAGATCCTTCACCTTGGCCGCCTCGTCGTACCGGCGAAGACGCACCGCGGCCTCGGCGTGCGGCAGAGCGCGGAAAGCAGCGACCTCATCGGCCGTCATCGGGCCGCCTTGCAGCTTCAGGCTCAGCACCGAATCCGGCGACAGGCGGGAGAAATAGTGCGGCTCTACGGCGCACAGATAGCGCTTCGCCGCCACGTGCAGACGCACCGATTCGGTCACCTCCGGGCCGAACCAGCGGGTAAGGAAGGCGTGGCCGACCTCCTCGTGATGGTCATCGACGCCCGTGGCGGCCGGATTCTCGCCGAGCTCATGGGTCATGTGGCCGATATCGTGCAGCAGTGCAGCAGCGATCAGTGGCGGCTCGGCGCCGTCTTGCTCTGCGAGCCAAGCGCTCTGCAACGCATGCTGAAGTTGGGTGACGTCGTGCAGGCCGTACTGCTTCTGGCCCTTCTCGGTCAGCAGGCAGGCGATGTGCGACAGGACATCCTCAGCCATACTCGTTTCCTTATGCCGGTCCGGCCGAGTGTGCCGCCGGCGCGCATCGCTGGGAAGCGCGAGACAATGACGGAGCTGGATGCGTGGACCGCCGCGCCCGCCAGGCTGGCCAGCGATCCGTTCGCCGGGATGGCGGACGCTGGGTTGTTCCGGATCGGGCTGGAGGGCGCGGGAGGATACGCCGCGATTGCCAGTACCGCAGCCGCACTGGCCGAAAGAACGGGATTGCTCGGGGTCGCAGGGGCCTGGGCAACGCGGCAGATGATAGCACGGTTTTTCATTGCGGGCTTCGGCAACGCGGAGCAGCGCACGGCGTGGTTACCGCGATGCGCCGCCGGGGCGTGCGCAGCGGTGGCGATCTCCGAGCCCGGGGTCGGCGCGCATCCGAAGCACCTGGCGACGCGCGCCGACGGTGATCGCAACGGCTTTCGCATCACCGGGGAGAAGGCATGGGTCACCAATGGGCCATTCGCCGACGTGTTCGTCGTGCTCGCCGTCATGGACGTGGCGGCCGGGCGCAAGCGTTATGGCGCGTTCCTGGTGCCGCGCGACACGCCGGGGCTGGCGCTGAAAGAAATGCCGGAATTCTCCGCGCTGCGACCGAGTTGGCATGGCGGTCTGGTGCTCGACGGATGTCTCGTGCCGCGCACGGCGCTTTTCGGGTCCGCTGGCACTGCGTACGAGACTATGGCGCTGCCGTTTCGTGACCTGGAGGACGCCGTCGGACTTTCGGGTATTGCCGGCGCGCTCCGTCATCTGCTGTTGCGCCTCGCGGCTGGTGCCGGGGTGGATGCGGCGTCCTCGCTCGGCGGGGTTGCGGCACTCGTTGCGGTACTGGAGGGGGGCGCCGAGCGCCTTGCCGAAGAACTCGACGGCGCCCCCAACCCTGCGAAGCTAGTCGGCCTGCTCCTGCTCGCTGCCGAGTTGCTGGCGCGGGTCCGTGCTCACCACGAGCGCTTCGGCCCAGCCGGAGAGGTCGGCTTGGAGTGTGCGCTCGCGGATCTCGAGGCATCGTTGTCGGTCGCACGCGGGCCACGGCAGGTCCGACAGACCCGGCTCGGGGTCGAGCTTATGCGGCGGGCGGGCGCCAGCCGGCCGGCGTGTCGTGATCCGGATGCTGGAAATTGACGATCCGACTCAGGTCCTCGGGCGAGCCGAGTTCGCCGGTACGGTGCGTCGGCAATGCCGCAAGAGCGGCCGCATCGCACCAGGGCGGGCGGCTCTCGATCCCCAGTGCCTGGGTCGGTGGCACTTCCGCCGGACGATCGAGGCTGCCGATCGTCACATCCACATGGCCCGGCTGCTTTTCGTAGCGAAACATCAGCGGCGTGCCGCACGTGGCACAGAACCCGCGCGTGGCGGCGGAGGAACTGCGGAAAATGGCCGGCGCGCCGCGGGTCCAGGCGAAGTCCGCGACCGGTACCGCTGCCCAGGCAAAGAACGGTCCGCCGACCGCCTTTTGGCACATCCGGCAATAGCAGATGCCGGACCGCTCCGGCGGGGCATACAGCGCATAGCGGACGGCGCCGCACTGGCAGCCGCCGGTGTGAAGTGGAGTGCGTTCGGGCATCGGGACACCTCCTTCGTGGCAAGATGCAAGAGGTTCCGCGTCGGGCGCGCAAGGGCGGTATGCTTGGCCCCGGTCAAAACGAAAGGAGCCCGCATGCGCGCTGTCTGGTACGACCGCCAGGGTCCGGCCGACGAGGTCCTGGTCTGCGGCGAGCTGCCCACCCCGACACCGGGTCCCGGCGAGGTTCTGGTGCGGCTCGAAGCATCTGGGGTGAATCCGTCGGATACGCATCGACGCGGGGGAGCGACGCCGCCCGAGTATCCGCGCGTGGTGCCGAACAGCGACGGCGCGGGGGTGGTGGAGAAGGTCGGCCCCGGTGTGGCAGTGGACCGCATCGGCACGCGGGTCTGGTTCTACAACGGGCAGCGCAACGGGCGCTGGATGGGAACCGCGGCGGAGTACATTGCTTTGGCCGAGGAGCTGGTCACCGAGCTGCCGGACCATGTGTCCTTCGCCGAGGGCGCGACGCTCGGCATTCCCGCCATGACAGCGCATCGCTGTGTGTTCCTCGCCGCACCGGTGCAGGGCCGATACGTGCTGGTGACCGGTGGCGCGGGCGCGGTCGGCCACTACGCCGTGCAGCTCGCCGCCTGGGCCGGGGCGACGGTGATCGCGACGGTCAGTTCCGCCGACAAGGCGGCGCGGGCGCTCGCTGGCGGGGCGGCGCACGCGATCAACTACAGACACGAAGACGTGGCAGAGCGCGTACGCGAACTTACTGGCGGCGAAGGTGTGCACCACGTGGTGGATGTCGATTTCGGTGGCAACTTGTCGGCAACTATTGCCTCCGTGCGCAGCGGCGGCAGCGTTGCGGTGTACGCGAGCAATGGTGACCGCACGCCGCGACTACCGGTCCGCGAGCTGATGGCGCGGAATATCTCGGTGCATTTCATGGTGCTGCCGACCTCGCCGCCCGAGGCACGGCGCCGTGCGCAGGCAGACATTTTGCGCTGGACCGCCGGTGGCCGGCGAATGCTGACAGTGGCGGAGCGGTTCCCGCTGTACGAGACCGCGGCGGCGCACACGGCAGTGGAAGCTGGCGGTAAAGTTGGGACGGTGGTGGTCGAGCCGCAGCGCTAAGGGTCTGCCGAGAAACAAACGAATCGTCTTTTGGAGCCCGGTCGTCCAATACATCAGTGCCCGCACGGGCAGCGCCATACACGATTTTCCTTTCTGCTAGCAGCAGAGCCGTGGATGGCCGGGCCAAGCCCACGGCTGTCCGGTTTAATTCCGCCTACCGCGGGCGCAGCCATTGATTTTCCTCGCTCGGCGAGCAGTCGTTTCTGCGGGACCGGAGAAAGTCGTGGATGGCCGGCCCGCGGGCCATGACGCGGGAAGGCCGGCCGAGGCTGGCCACGACGTAGGGAAGATGGGCGGCGTGACGACTTGCCGGAGTGGCGTCGAATTGGGACGGCGGGGCTGGCCATGGGCCGGCCCCGTGCGTGCTTGTGTGGGTCCTATGGTGCCTCACTGGCACGGCCCCCTCCCCAACCCCCTCCCGCAAGGGGCTACCGTTGTCCCACAACCCCGAATTGACTTTCCTGAGTGCTGAGCAGCGGATTTGAGGCGGGTCGAGTTTGCATCAGCGATCTTTCGAGGCTCCCGCCGAACGGGCGGCGGCAGCCGGCTGGCGCCGCCCCTCCGGCAGGCCCCTTTGCAGCCCCCTGCGAATCAGATTCGCTCCCGACCAACAACCCACCGGAGCCGATTCGCATGAACGCTTCAACTTGTCGGTCGGCCCTTCGAGGGAGGCGCTGATCGCCCGTAGCGCCGGCAGTTCGGCGGGGTCGGCAACGTCCTCTATGGACTGCCCCGTACTGCCGTCGCGACCGATCACCAGTTGCATGACCCGCACGGCGGCAATCAGCGCCACCGTCACCAGCTTCGCCAGGCTGAGCGGCGTCGTGATCTGCGAGGTCTCCACATCGACACCGTCCGTCTTCATCGTACGGAACAGCTGTTCGATTGATCCAACGCAGCCGGTACCAGGCGACAATCTGCAGCGCCTCCGCCGCACCGCCCACCGCATGCGTGGTCAGCAGACACCAGTGTAAGGGTTGCTGCGCCGACGGTGGGGCGATCTCGCGCACATCCACCACCCGCAGGGTCAAGGTCGGCGCCAGGCCTGGCTCGGCGCGCAGTGGCCGCTTGATCGTGACCTCGCCGGAGCGCACCGCCACGACGGCGGTCCGCTCGGCCCGCGCCGGCTTGCCATGCCGGGCCGGCACCTGGATGGTGTGCTGTGTTACTGCTGACCAGGCGGCGCATCGCGCGAACAGTTTCTCATCGCCCTCGAGCGAGCGGTTCTGCGCGGCCCGCACCAACAGATGCACGTTGTCCGGCCGACGCGCGAACTGGTCATAGATGTCGCCCTCGCGGTCCTCGACCACAGTGATCATCGCCGCCTCCGCCAGCACCTCGCCGGCGGTCTCGGCGGCCGCCAGCCAGCGGCGAGACTCCTTCTCGTCGGCCGGGCGTGTCTTATGGTCCGTCACCGGGCCGTCGGTGCGGTTGATCACCGTGGCACCGACCAGCCCGATCAGCCCGCCCTGCTCGGCATCCACCGCAATCACCGGGTGCAGCAGCACGCCGATGTCGGTCCCGTTGCCGACCGTGCCAAAGCCGCGCTTGGCGCCGCTGTGGGGAGCGTAATTCAGCTCCGTAGTATCGGTGATCGCCAGGACGTGCCGCCCGACGGCGCGCCGGGCGGTCTGCCGGGCGGCATGCACCAGCATCTCGTGCATGCTGACCGCCTCGTTGTCGAGGAAACGCTGAAACTGGCGGGCTTGGCCGCGGCTGTCGGCCAATGCCGAGAGGCACATGGTGCGCTGCTTCTGCATCGCCCCCAGCAGGCTGTCGCCGACCGCGGCCAGGCGGCGATTGCCAAAGTGACCAAGCTGCGGCTGGTCGCCCGCGGTCTCAAGCGCCTCGATGCCATGGTGCAGGGCTGGATGCTGGCTAATCGTTCCGCACTTGTGGGACTCCGGTAGCCCGCAAGGGGAGGGGGCACTCGCACTCGCTACGGTGGGCCGGTGCAGGCGGGAGCTGGGGATTGTGGAGATGGCACCGGCCATGCGGGAAACGTGATGATGGGCTGGCCGGCAATGGGAATGGGAATGAATTTGGGGCTTCCGCTGGGGCTGGGGCCGCCAGTGGGATCGGCAGAGCGCCGCCTGCGTTGGTTCGGGAGCGCGAGAGTGGCGAGATTGCCGCCGTAGTCGATGAGAGCGAGGCACAGTTCGTCCCACGTCGCACGATTCATCTGCCCAGGCACGATGCCGAGATCGAGGCAGATCTCGACAAAGCAAAGACGCCTAGGGCAAGGCCGGGCCGCCAGAGGGATTACCAACCAGATCAACAGATTAACGTGTCCTGTTATTTCCCCGGGTTTCTGATCTATACCGGGCATTACGCGCTTTTGCGGAACCCCCACGGAACCCGAGTTCAATGCCCGAGACCGCCATCCGACTTCGCCTCGATCTCACCGACCCCTTCCTGCGCGGCCTGAGGCCGCCGCCCAGGGGCAGCCGGATCACCATCCAAGACGACCGCCAGCCCAAGCTGTTCCTCCGCGTCACCAGCACCGGCAAGTGCACTTGGTCTGTGCTGGGCTACCTGCCGAACGGCCAGCGGGTGCGCCCGTCACTCGGCACATGGCCCGCCGTCTCCATCGCCGCCGCCCGCCGGAGCGCCGAGGGCACCATCGGCGACCTCTCGCGCGGGATCAGCCCGACCAAGGTGAAGCAGGACGCCCGGCGCCAGCGTGAAGCCAGGAAAAGCGAGCCGACGGTCGCGGAGCGGCTGGGGCAATGGCTGGCGGTGAAGGCACGGGAGTGGAAGCCCGGCACCCTCGACGAGCATCAATGGTTGTGCCGCCGCTATATCGAACCGAAGCTGGGCAAGCGGTTGCTGATTGAGACGACCCGGCGCGACTGGACCGATCTGCTGGTGGACGTGCGCGCCCGCACGCCGGGCGCCGCCTCGTGCCTCTACGGCGTGGTGAGCTCGTTCTCCAACTTCTGCGACGCGCACGGCTGGATCACGGCGCCCCTGCTGCCACGGCGCGGCAAGGCGGTGATCGCCCCCGACCTGCCGCCCCGTGAGCGGGTGCTGACCGATGCCGAACTGGTTGCGGTCTGGCGCGCGAGCGAACAGGCCAGCCCCCGCGCGCGAGCCTACATCCGATTGTCGATCCTGACCGGCGCGCGACAGCTGGAGGTCGCCGACATCGCGATAGGTGAGATCGACCGCAACGCCGGACGCTGGAAGCTGCCGGGAGCCAGGACCAAGAACGGCCAAGCCTACACCGTGCCGCTCGGGCCGCTGGCGCTCGAGGCGCTCGCCGCGCTCTGGCCTCCCGCCGGTGTCCCCGGGTCATACCGCTTGCTCGGTCAGGTCAAGGGCGGCGGCTTCCGCAACTTCTCGAAACGGCTGATCGACGCGGCCTCGGGCGTGACCGGCTGGCGCTGGCATGATCTGCGCCGCACCTGCCGCACCGGACTGTCCCGGCTGGGCGTGCGCCCCAACGTCAGCGAACTTTGCCTGAACCATGTCACCGCGCGCGGTGATCTGGTCCGCGTATACGATCAGCATGACTACGCGGACGAGATCATCGCCGCACTAACCATGTGGCAAGATCACGTCGCCAAGCTGCTGCGTCACGATGAGGCCAACCGTAAGGGAATACATCTCGTCGCGGGCTGATTGGCGCTGCCGCGGGACTGAGCCGGATTTATCAGGCTAGCCCCATAAACTCGGGCGACCGCAGCGGAGAACCCGGTCGCGCCGGCGGTTCAAGACATTGTGTATAGTCTATCGAAACATCTCTTCTGTGCCCGTCTGATATCTTTTGATATCGGCTCCACTGCAACGCTAACAGTAATCCCAATATTCCTTGCATCACCGTCCCCGTCGTATGCTTTACAAACGCGTCCCGATCTTGCAGGGACACCACTATGAAACCTCGGAAGCACCAGGCGGCCAGCACCGCCGTCGAGCAAGCGGCCGCTGCCGCCGAGCGAGCCAACACCTCTCACGACCGCGATGACAGCGATGATGCCGTCACCATCAACGGCGTCGCCGCCATGTTCGAGGTCTCGTTGGTCTCCGTTTGGCGTATGGTGAAGGAAGGCCGTCTGCCGCGACCGTTCTATCCACGACCGCGCTGTCCGCGGTGGTCAAAGTGCGAATTGCGAGATGCGCGGGAACGGTTACGAATGAGCCCAAACGAAGCGAAGGCCGCACATCGCGCCGAGAAGCTACGTGTGCCGACCGCGGTCGGGCCCGATCAAAAGCCTGACGCGGCAGCTATACAAGGAAAATAACCGGTCGCTATTCCTGGCAGCCGCTATTCAAGTGCAGGGCTGGGACCATTCTGGCGGTCTGGTATCCGGTGGGATAAGGTGCCGTTTCCGAACCCGGCCACACAGTTCAAGCCTGGACACCCGGGCAAGCCGCGAGGCGCGGCGCCGAGCTTGGCGATTGCTGCGAGGATGGGGTCTTCGGGCATTGGTGGTGTCTCCGGTGTGTGTGCAGTCGAGATATCGAGTTATTGAGCGCGATATACGCCGCTTATGTCTGCTTACACAATAAGGAATTTGCCTCAGACGTGCGAATCTGGCATAGGGGATATTCAGATCGTCCCGTGAGGATCGGAGATGCCCCGTCCGAAGAAGCCTGCCCCGAGGAAGCCTGCCCCGAGGATGCCCGCTTTGCGCGGCCGGGTGCCTGCTACCTTCACGCTCGACCGCCAGCTACTGGCAGAGATCGATGATCTGGCCCGGCAGGAGAACCGCCCGCGCTCGCGGATGATCGAAATCGCCTGCCGAGCGTATGTCCAGGCGCATCAGCGCCGGCCGGCCGCAGCATGAGCGACGAACTCGATGCCGAGCGGATCAAAGCCCGCAAGGCCCGCTTCACGGCCTATGCCCGCAACGCCGAGCTCGACGCCATGCTCCGGCGGCTGCGCGACGACCTCGCTGGCCAACATGATCAACAGGAAGCCGAAGAAGCCGATGTGCCGCTGCACCGGCGCGGCTTCGGCGTGATGGACGAGCCGCCGGCATGAGCGATCGCCTCGCCCTGGCCAACGCGATCGCTGTCTCCTACCGCCCCGACCGAGATGTCGTGGTGGCCGAGCCTTCCAACCCAAAGCCACCCAATCTGTGCTCGCGTGAGGGTGCCGAGCAGCTCGCGCGCGGTCTCGACGCGTGGTGGCACTCGCGGGGCTACACCACGGTCAAGCATTGGACCGAGAAAGCGACGCTCAAGAAGGACCATAGCGCCAAAAACAGGACGACGGAGGGCTGGGTCGTACGCAGCAATCTGATCGCCGGCATGCCGCCCCCCGATCCGCGCTGATCACCGCGCGCTCCACTGCTGGTGCAAGCGCTGGGAGGCAGCAGACGAGGCCGCTGAGTTAGCTTCCGGGAATCGGTATTCCTGCGACCAGACCGGCTGCGAGCGCAGGCCCCTCTCGATGCTGTCGGTCAGCACTGCGCACCCGGCGACGCGCTATCCAAGAACTCTCTTATGTCCCGCTTGGTAGCGGTCTCGCCAGGAGGCGCAGGTGTATGCGTGGCAACCATCTTGCAGTCGGTTTTGATGCCTAGCTCCGCACACCTTGCATTGAAGGCAGTGAGATGCGCCTGCAATTCAGAAACCCCCGACACATGCTCCCAGCCGGTATTATGCTGCTGACAAGCGGCAACCTGTCGAGTAATTGTTCGCGCCCTACTCTCGGTGGCACCCGGCCACTTAGCCACGCAATACCAAGTGGCCCCCAACTCCGCTTGGCCTGGAGCCAGTATCGCTGGGTCATAGAGGGGTTCACCGCCACTATCGGTCGAGGAGACTATGTGCTTTGCGAGGCAACCATCCAGCAGGTTGCCATCATATAGCCAGTTCATAACGTAAGCATATAAGAAGCTGTTTCCGTGGTAAGCGCAGCCGTATGGCGCTTGGTAGGCGGAAGCATCATGGTAGTCGCTGTGAAGGAATTGGGCGATCCTGGCTTTGCAGTCGGCGTGGCTCTGAAATTCAATCGGGGGCGGCATGTTCCACATCAGCCAATCCTGTCCGGTCTGGCCTCCCGAGTGTGTTGCAAACGGCAGCCACGGGAATTCTTTCCCGTTCTTGCCGTAGGAGGGCAACCCGATCAGGACGGCAGCGACAGCGACGGCCGCCGCCATTGCGAGCGCCAGATATCGTTTGGTCATTGTGTCTCTCGGTGTGTGTGGCAATGCTGAAATCGGGCAGACTAGTTTAAGCAGCAGGAAAGGCTGATCGGCGGAGTGATGGTCTTGTGGCTATTTTAGACCGCCGAGCCGCACGACCGTTAATCATGATGGTGCAGCATGAGTATGCAGCGCGTGCATTTTAGCAGGTCAAAGCCGCTCCGCTGTGTTCTCTAAACAAGATCGACGCGCCGGCTGTAAGACCCGCAGCAGGTCCAACGACTGGTGACGGGTGATCTCGGCTATCTTCAACAGCGGCGCATTCACCTCGACCGGACCGGACGAGGCCAGCGAGCAAAGCAGGACCACGTCCTCGCGTGTGTGGGCCATGAGCGCCTTCACTCCCCCCGCCACGCGGCCCCTGAGCCGTGCCAGTAGGCCGAGCGCTCGGCGGGCGGCTCCGGCCCGACGCAGCGCCTCGGCTGCTGCCTGGGTCCGGCCATCGGACGCCCTGTAGCGCCATCCTACCGGTTTTTTAGCGGTGCATTCGGTGCGGTATAGATTGCCGGCATGAGCGCCCTACGGCACTCCCCGGTCAAAGCGGCAGCCAGTCCGGTGTGGAATGAGGATCAGACCACTGCGCAAGTTTGCTATGGCGGCGACTGCCGCCGCTACACTCATGGTCACTGCCTGTGCCGGCCGGGCACCTGCACCAGTTGAAACCGTGCAGGCGAAAGACACGATGATGGATTGCAACGCCATCAACGCCGAGATCGCCACCAACACCGCCCAGCAGTCCGAACTGGGCAAGGAGAAGGGCGCCAAGGTGGTGCAGAACGTGGCCGCTGGCGTCGCTGGCCTCGTTATCTGGCCGTTGTGGTTCGCGATGGATTTCCAGGGCGCAGCCGGTACCTGAGAGTAATGCGCTGCAATCCCGCGATCAGTACCTGTCAACGCTGGCGCTGCAACGCTGCCCGGCGCGATCGCAAACGGCGACGGTGCGCTGACTGCAGCGTTTCCCGTGGGTCCTCGGAGGCGGTGGTCCGACGAGGCGGTTCACCGGCCGGTCTCGCCGCCCGGTCACCGTCCGGTCTCAGATCAACGTCATCCGGCACCAGTGTCGGCTCAGCTCGCGGACCCGAGGCGAAGCTGCAACGACAGGCGCAAATTTTTCCGAGGAAAATCGCACATGGGGGCGAGCCGAGATCGCGCACGGAGGTCCCGACGGGGGTGGTCGGATGGTCGGCGCGCTGTGGCGGGCGCCGCTTTCGTTTTGGTGGGTCTCGCGTTCGCATCTCGGGATACCTCCCCGTTTCTGGTCATCGGTCGGGGGGCTGGCCGGATGGGGCTTGCAGCGAAGCGATTCGCCATGCGAAGTCCAATTCGGCACGGGCTGTCCCCGTGCATATCGATCCTCATGACTCCGCCCCTCGGTCTGACAGCCGGGGGGCGTTTTCGTGCGGATCCAGGTCAACGCTGCGCGAAGCGCTCAATTCGCGCCGGCTGCGCCGGCCCGGGGAACGCGCGCTGGACGGCCTGCGTCGCAGCGCGATAGATCAGCGGGAGGCCGGTGTGCTCTGACCTCCCGCCGCCGAGGCGCCGGCCAGGGGACCGACCAAGCGGCCCCGGAGCTCTGAGATTAATGTGCGCCCGCGGTTGAAACCAGCCGCGGCATCTCTCTGATCCGCAAGTCGGCAGGAATTACCTGCAAGTTCTCGCCACGGCTGCCCCTGCCCCGCGTCACAGCTCTACGACCTCGCAGAGGTGAACACCCGCTGCATGTGCGGGCTTTCCGAGGCGGCGGTGGGGCTCCTGCGGCCCCAGCGTACGGCTCAGGCCTCGCCGGCTGAGATTCGTTCAGTGCTGAGACGGCACCGAAACGCTATGAGTTTCGATCCGCTGTCCGCGGGATGAAGACGCGCCGCGCGTGTTCTAGACACCATGAACGACCGGGCACGCTCGGCGCGCCGCAGAAGCACTCGGCTTCGATCCATTGGCAGGTGCGTGCCGGCCCCGGGTCGGGCAGGGGGGCAAGGGCTTGGGCTCTGGCGAGCGCGTGGGCAGTCGAGGTCATAGCGCGCGCATATAGGAGGCGGGTCGAGCCGGGGCCGTGTCCATTTTCGCGAACTGATTTGCGGATTTAGCAGTAGTTATCGCGGCAGCGAGTCGAGTCGCTCGGCGAAGAGCGCGCTATGCAGCCGGAGCTCGAAGTAGCAACGATCTAGGTTCGATAATCCCTATTCCGCCTCGCCAACTCACGCGGGCGGCGCCGGGCTGAACATCAGGCCGGTCGGTTGCGCGCTCCACGGCGGGTTCAGTTCTTGATCCAGATCAACTCGACTGAACGTCCGTCGTGCTTATAAAAGGCGTTGGCCACCAGGGGGCGGGGGTGAAGGCACAAGGAGCGGGATCCGGAATGTTCGGCACAAGGCGTTCATTGCTAATCACTTTCGCCGGGCTTGGGGCGGCGTCATTCGCAAGTTCACCGGCGTCCGCAGCATCCGCGCGAGAAATCAACGCGGGGGTTGATCAGGCACTTCGGCTTCTCTATTCAATAAATCCCAAGGCACGCGACCTATCAACACGCGCAAGGGCGGTTTTGGTTTTTCCGCGTATCATAAAGGGTGGCTTCATCATTGGTGGCCAGAGCGGCAATGGCGCTCTTCGCGTCGGCAGCAAGACGGTCGCCTATTACAATATCTCGGCGGCCTCGTTCGGGCTGCAGGCAGGCGGACAGCGGTTCAGCTACGCCTTGTTCTTCATGAATGACGCCGCGCTGCAGTATCTGGAGAACAGCGATGGTTGGGCTATCGGTTCGGGTCCAAGCGTCGTCGTGATGGACAAGGGCGCGGCGGCAAGCATGACCAGCACGACGCTGACGAAGGATGTCTACGCGTTCCCCTTCGGTCAGAAAGGCCTGATGGCGGGTCTCGGGCTCGAAGGGTCGAAAATCACTCCGATCCATCCAGGTCCGTAGGACTCCGAACGTCATGGCATTGGACAGCCCGCCGCGCACATGCCTTCACGATCCTGGCGGCGCTGTGCGGCGTGAGTGCAACGTCAGCGAGGCGTGAGCCAAGCGCGATCGGGCGGAGCGCCAGGTTGAGCTGATCCTGGAGCAGGTGAAGAAGGCGCTGGAGGCCGCCGGGTCGGACCTCGACCATGTGCTGAAGTGCAATGTGCTGTGCATCTCGGCGGACCGGTTCAAGGCCTTCAACGAAGTCTACAAGCGCTACTTCCCGAAAAACCCCCCAGCCCGCATCTTCTTCTGCGTGCCTGAGTGGATCGGGCCCTTCGACTGTCGAGGTCGATTGCGTGGCGGTCACGAAGGACTGACCTCGGCCGGCAGCAGCTCGCGGGAGCAGAGAGAATAGGGGTCAGAGTCACCGCGCCACATACATAGGCGTCAGGACTCTGCTCGAGAGTGCCGAGTTCTGGGTTACTTCCTGGCGGCCTGTGACTTTCGCTCGTAGTCGTCAAGCCACTGCTCAGTGAGCCGGTCGAGCTCCTCGAGCTGGCGTTCGGAGTAGGATTCCGGCGCAAAGCCCTCGAGCCACCCGAGCACGTGAGTTTCGATCAAGTCGCGCGGCACGTCCGGATGCTCGGCATGGATGCGTTCTGCCGACTGCTCGATCGACAGCCGTTTCCCGTCGTCCCAGACGATCTTGCGCCGTTTGGGGTCAACGTCGGCATTATCCAGTGCGGCGAAGACCAGATCGAGCGCGTAGACCGAGCGTTCCCCCTCGGACGAGCCCATCCATTCGAGGAAGGCGTCAGTGAACGGGTTGTTCTCGAAGGGGTGTTTTGCGCGTCGCTTGCCCATCGGATGAGGATAGCACCGCGGGTCATTGCCGTCGCAAGGCTCGCTTCATCATCAAGCGGCTCTGCTCGATGCTCAAGGCGATCCACTGGGCGGTGAGCGCCTTGAAGCGCTTATAGTTGCGGATCTCACGCCGCACCTCGGGCAGATAGTCGCGCGGAACATATTCGGTCCGGCTCCTCATCTGCCGCGTGTAGCTGAGCTGGTAGTAGGGTCCCCTCCGGTTCTCTGGATCCTTGTACTGGCGGGTGAGCGATCCGGGCCGCATGTCTTCAATGCCGGCCAGCTGCGCCTTGAGGCTTCCAATGCGCTTTCTGATCACTGCCAGGCGTTTGTTTGTCATAGGTTTAGCATACCAGTGCTATACTATGCTGGCAACAGAATTGAGAGGGCCCGATGCCGCTGTGGATGCCCTGGTGGAATGCGATTTGGCTGCTGCGTCCGGCGTTCTCGCGTCTGCGCACCTTCCTGTGGTTCGCCACCGCCGTGGCAGGCTTCACGGTGCGGACGGAACTGCTGGGCGTAACCAGCCTCGTGCGGGCGCTGAAGCTCGAGGCTCGCTTCTACAACAAGCTCGTCGATCACTTTCACAGCCCCGCCGTGAAGCTCGATCGGCTCGCGGCGCTGTGGACCCAGGTGGTGCTGCGGCTATTCCCGCAGCCGCTGCGCATCAACGGAAGGTGTATCGTGGTCGGCGACGGCATCAAGATCCCAAAGCGCGGGCGCAAGATGCCGGCGGTCAAACTCCTGCATCAGCAGTCCGAGTCGAACACCAAGCCCGAATTCATCATGGGACATTCCCTCCAGGCTGTGAGCGTGCTCGTTCAGGCCGCAGCCAGCGTCTTCGCCGTGCCGCTCGCCATGCGAATCCACGAAGGGTTGGTGTGGTCCAATCGCGATCGCCGCACCCTGCTCGACAAGATGCTTGCGCTCCTCGGGATCGTCGCCATCGCAGAACCCTTCTACTTCGTCGCCGACGCCTACTATGCCGCGCGCAAGATCGCCACCGGCCTGCTCGAGGAGAACAACCACCTGGTCACGCGGGTGAAGTCCAACGCCGTCGCCTACACCGCCCACCAGCAGCGTGGCCCGCGGAAGAGAGGCCGGCCCAGAGTCTATGGCAGCAAGGTCAAGCTCAGATCCCTGCTGGAAGACCCCAAGGGCTTCCAACAGGCCGAAAGTCCCGTCTACGGCGAGCACCAGGTGACCATCCAGTATCGGGTCCGCGACCTGCTGTGGCGCCCGGCCGGTCAACTCGTGCGCTTCGTGGCGGTGATTCATCCAGTAAGAGGCTCGTGCCTCCTGATGTGCACCGACACCTCTTTGGAGGCTATCGAGATCATTCGCCTGTACGGTCTGCGCTTCAAGATCGAGCACACGTTCAAGCAGGCGGTGCGGCTGATCGGTTCGTTTACCTACCATTTCTGGATGTCCGACATGAAGCCGCTGCGCCGCCGCAGTGGCAATCAACATCTCCATCGTGAGTCGCTGGAATACCGCAACGCCGTCAAACGCAAGCTCCACGCCTACCACGTCTTCATCCAGGCGGGTGTCGTCTGCCAGGGACTGCTTCAGTATCTGGCCGTCGCCTTCCCTCAGGCCGTCTGGAATTCCTTCGGCTCCTGGCTGCGAACCATTCGGCCCGGCATCCCGCCCTCGGAGCTGGTCGTGGCCAATGCCCTGCGCCAGAGCCTGCCGGAATTTCTCTTGAATGCCACCCCGAGCAACGCCTTCGCGAAATTCGTCATCGAACGACAGGACACCAATAAAATGGAGGCCTTCCGCCTAGCCTCCTGAGCCGAAATTCCTCCGGAACTCTGGACTCGCGAGAGGTTTTATGCCCATCTTCAAAACATCCCTGCAGCAATGGAGGAACACCCGTCTTAATTGGGTCGGGCCCGTTGCCGGGTCAGCGTTGCCGTCAGCCCGTGGCGCGGGCGATCGCCGCGGCGATCAGCGCGGCAGCCTCGTCCGTATCCGCCCAGCGCGCGATCTCGACCCATTTGCCCAATTCGAGATCCTTGTAGTGCCGGAAGAAGTGGGCGATCTGGTCGCACAGGAGCGGCGGCGGATCCTGGGTCGATTTGACACCCGTGTAGAAGGGGTGCAGCGCATCGACCGGGACGGCGATGATCTTCTCGTCCGGCCCGTGCTCGTCCCGCATCATCAGGACGCCGATGGGGCGGCAACGTTACCACCGCTCCCGGCACGACCGGGGCCGATCCGACGATCAGTACATCGATCGGGTCCCCGTCCTCGGCCAAGGTGTGCGGCACGAAGCCGTAATTCCCCGGGTAGAACATCGCGGTGTGCAGAAAACGGTCCACAAATACTGCTCCGGACGCTTTGTCGAGCTCGTATTTGACCGGCTCCCCGCCTTGCGGGATTTCGACGACAACGTTGACGTCGCGCGGCGGGTCGCGGCCGATCGGGATCTTGGCGAGGTCCATCGTGGCGCTCCAAACTATGGCGTCATGCAGTTATCGGCGAGCTCACGATGCGTTTCGCCTGGCTCGATAGAGGCGTTGGATGCGCTCGGTGCTGGATCTGTCGATTGACGGGGCGACTCCATTATCTCGATGCCCAACTCTGGGGCAAACGAGTAAACGCTGTAGCTGCATTCGGCCGGGCGCGTTGCCAGGTCAGCGTGGCCGTCTTCAGCGTGCCGTTGAAGCGTTGTGGTCCGTCGGTGCTCAACTGAAGGCGATCGTTACCGACCTCGACGAGCCGCACCTGCCGCTGTCCGAGCCAATTCGGAAAGAAGCTCACCGCCATTTCATGGGACAAGGTCTTCTTGTCTTCGTCGACGAAAAAGCGACCTGAGTAGCCAATGTAGGAGCTTCCTGCGGCGGCGTATTCCTCCTGGGTGGCGCGCAACAGATCTCCATCGGCAAACCGAGGTCGGTCGGGCCGTTGCAATTGCGCTGAGACGTATCCATCGGGGGTGTACAACACGAAGCCGAGCGGATGCTCGCCAAATGGACGGTTTTCGACGCCGGTCTCGATGTCGCGTTCGACATAGCTCGTCAGCGCCCAGGCGCCGACAAGCCGTTCTCTCAAAGATTTTTCGCTCATGAAGCTGCTCCACCAAATTGCGCGCCAGCTGATGGGTGAGGGGATTGTTCGAATGATGGATTCAGGCGAATGACGTGATTGTCTGGGCTGTCAGCAAAGAGCTTCTCGATCAACGCTGCGTGGCGCCGGAGAATATTGCGTTGACTAACCACGCCCTTGTCCGTCAGTTCGCCGGTGTCGATCGAGAGCTTTTCGGTCAAAAATGCAAAACGCAGCACGCGCTGGGCGCTACCGCTTGCCTCCGCTGCCAGCGCCGTCAATTTGCCGTGCAGCCGGGCCCGAACAGTGTCGTCGTGCACAATCTCCGGTGAGGATGGAATGCCCAAGACGGCGATGTAGTCCCGGTTTTCTCCGGCGATCACCACGTCGCGCAACTCGGGCATCAAATGCTGCAGGAGATGCACTCTGAGCGAACCGACGCGGACCCATGTGCCGGTCGCCAGCTTGAAGTCCTCCGCGACGCGTCCGTCGTAGCGGAAGCCGCGTTGCCGATTTCCGGCGTCCGCCCACTGCAGGGCATCGCCGGTTCGCAGAAAACCGTCTTCGTCGAAAGCGTCGGAAGTGAGATCGTCTCGCCGCCAGTAGCCGGGGGTGACGCATGGGCTTTGAACCCGCAGTTCCAATTTGCCGTACGTCGGTATGAGTTTCAACGTGACGCCGGGCGGCGGCAGCCCGACGCACCCGGCTGACGCGTCCTCCGAATGCCCGTGCGCCGTGATCAGGCCGGCCTCGGTTGAGCCCAGGAGCGCCACCCATGGGATCGGATGGCCGATCGTGTTGCGGGCAAGCTCGTCGAAAGCATCGCAGACATGTTGAGCAATGCTCGCGCCGGAATATTGCAGGACCCGGACGCGGCTGAAGAAGTTCTCCCGCAGCGCGCGATCGCGGCGCAGCCACGGAATCAGTTCCTCATAACCCTTCGGGACATTCGAGTAGAACAGCGGCGCGACTTCGCGCAGGTTGCGAACCGTCTTCTCGATTTGATCCGACAAGGGCTTGCCGTCATCGATATAAAGCGTGCCCCCGTTGTACAATGCGATACAGAAACTAACCGTACCTCCCAAGATGTGATTCCAGGGCAGCCAGTCGACGAGTACGGGAGCCTCCTGGGCGAGCATGGGGTAGCACCCGCGCACCATCTGCATGATGCTGCACAGCATGCGGTTCGTGCTGATCGCTCCTTTCGGCACCCCGGTCGTTCCGGAGGTGAACAGCAGCTTGGCCACCGTATCGGGATTGACCGCGTTGGCGGCCGACTCCATGGCATCAGTCGGGGTCGCGGCGACCAGCGCATCGAAGAATGTCGCGCGGCGGTCGGGATCGTCGTGTGCGATGACGCACCTCGGCATCCTTCGGGGTGCAGGCAAGGAGTGCCGCCGCGTAGTGATCCCCGTCATCCGCAAAGACCAAGCCTGGCTGTACCTGGGCTGCAATGGCGCGCAGTCTGGCAAAATCGGTCGAGATCAACGAGTAGGCTGTCGACACCGGCACGAACGGAATGCCCACATTCAGGCAGGCGAGCGCTAGCAGGCCATGCTCGATTCCATTGCCTGACAAGATGAGGACGGGCCGCTTGAGGGAGAGACCGCGATCGAGCAGTGCTTGCCCGATCGCGCGAGCGGCATTGAGCGCTTCGAGATAGGTGATCTTCCGCCAGCCCTCGCCGTCACGGCTGGCGAGAAGCACGCGATCTGGCGTCGCCGCCGCCCAGTATTGCAGGCGCTCGATCAATCGGTCCGGATACGGGCCAAGCTCCGTCGCGTTGCGGACCCGCAGGCTGCCGTCTGGACAGGGCTCGAATATCGCGTTTCCCCACGAAATAGGCGTCGGTTGAGGCCCGGTTCTCATCATGGTTCGCACTCCCCGAAGAGAGGGGCGACCTTCGGCACGCGCTTTTCGAAAAAAGCATTGATCCGTGCTTTGGCATCTTCGTCGCCGATGGCGATCGCAGCCATCAGGCTTTCCATTAGAAACCCGCCATCCGGACTGGAGCGCGCGATGCGCGGCAGCGCCTGAGCGATGGCGAAGTTGCTCAGTGTCGTGTTTGTTGCGATCTGCTCAGCCAGTTCGATTGCCTTGGCCAGTCCAAATCCGTCATCGACCACATATTGCGAGAAGCCCAGTGATACGCCTTCTTCGGCGCCGTAGATTCGACCGGTCAACATCATGTCGATCATCCGGCTTGTACCTATGAGGCGCGGTACGCGCATGGCGCCGCCGCCGCCAACGAATAATCCCCGCGCGCCCTCCGGAAGGGCGTAATATGAGTTGCGTTCAGCCACCCGGATGTGCGCGGAAGCGGCGAGCTCCAGACCGCCACCGATGACCGCCCCGTGCAATGCCGCGATAACAGGCACGCCGCCATTCTCGATCCGGTCGAAAGCGCGGTGCCAAGTCTCGGAAATAAGTACTCTGTCCCAATCACTTGTATCGGCGAACGAATGGAGATCGGCGCCAGCGGAAAAATGCTTTCCCTCGCCAAACAGGACGACGACGCGCGTCTCTTCGGGCGGATCGCTAAAGAATGTCTCGAGACCAGCGATCGTCGCTTTGTCCAAGGCATTTCTTTTGGCAGGGCGAGACAGGCGCAACAGCGTTACCGGGCCGCGCTGGCTCGCAGTCAGAGTACTCGGCAGGACCCGTCCTGAGCTCGGTTGTCCGTCGTGCTCAAGTTGCGGTAGCTTCGTATGCGAACTATCGATTTGATCGATTGGACGAGACATAGCACAACTCTCCTTTGGCTCTCATGAGCGTATCGGCATTGCATGTTTGACGCTCCCTGGGTGTCCGGGAGCCGGCAGTCGTGTGCGCGTGATGCTCTGTAATTTGGGGAGAGGCAGGCGGCCAGTCGTGAAGATTTTTGCTATTCTTTTGCGATCCGGCTGTCAGCTATTGGAGAAGGCACGATTGCTGCAGGCTGGCCGTTACGCTTGCGGTGAGGTCAGGCGGTGACCCGAGATAACGGAACGCCATGAACGCGTCGGACCCAACGCGACAGGTGGCTCTGGTCGGCAAAGCCGGTGCGGGCAGCGATTTCAGCCAGCCCAGACCGACCCTCCCGAACAAGCTCGAGCGCATGCTGCAATCTGAGATGCACCACGTAGCGATGCGGTGTCATGCCGACGGATCGGGTAAACACCCGCGTGAAATGGAATGGGCTGCGCCCCGCTATATCCGCGAGCGCCTCGATGCCGATCGGCTCATCGAGATGAGCGACGACGTACTCCCTGAGCCGCCGGAGCTGGTCTTTGCCGAGCGAGCCGCGCGGCCGCGCTGGCATCGCCGCGGTGTGGCCCGCCACCAATCCATCGACGAAGCTGCTCGCCGCCTCGTTCCAGGAGAGGGCTCCGTTTGGATAATTGTGTATGCTCTCGTAAGCCAAGGTGCGGGCGAGCGCGAAAAGCGCAGGGTCATCACCGTACATGCGCTCGAGCAGCCGCGCCTCGAGCAATGCGCATTCCGCGGCTGCCAGCGCCATCCGGCCCGGATCGACCGCGACGACAAGAATCTCGACGTCCTCGTCGGCATCGGCGGCAATATCGCACCCAGACGGAGTGATCGACAGCGACCCGGCTCGACGCTCGTAGTGAGCGACGCGGCCGACCATACGCTTTTTGACGCGCACCTGAGACATTTGGAAGCAGATGCAGTGGCTACGTGGCGCAGCCAGCAAATGCATGCCGCCGTCAAAGCGGAAATTGAAGACGGAAACGCCGCTCTCGCCGGGCGCGCTGCCGGCCGCCAGGGTGGTCGGCGCACCGCCATCCTGCTGCGCCATGTGAAGGGCGCCGATATCCGTCATGGTATCTCCTCGCACAAAGCTTCCGCAGGGGTCCCGCTCGGTATCCTGAATTCGGGGCTGCCGACCGGCTGGGTGTCCAAATTGTTGGCGTGCGCTTAATTAGGATTATTCCAAACTAGATCAAGCCCGATCCGTTAATGGCGAGCTTCGGTCCTCGCCTACGGCGTGCGATCGGGCGCTTCGCTTGATCGGCGGCGCCCGCATCGTGCGCGCTTGCCGGGTCCGACATGTGCAGGAAGTGATATTCCATTCGTGTGAGGCCGATATCGCGAAGCGTGTGATCGTCGAGATAGACCGGCGTGCGGGGCGCGCGGGTACTTACGCGCCCGCCGAACCAGTGAAACGCTCTTCCAATCAGGTATGCCATTCTCGAGCCCCTTCGTTTGCCGGCGCGCAACCGCGAGTCCGCGCGGCCGGGGCTCGACTTGGGCGGGCGAGAGCGCCGGATCGTGAAGATTCCTGCGATTCAGTTCCTGCCCGTGGTAATCGCCGATCGCCACCGCCCGCGTCAGCAGCGGGCGGGCGGCATACTCGCTGGACGTTGGGCAAATGACCGCTATGGGGCAGATTGAGCGGTCGCTGCCGCCAAGGCTGAACGGCTCTTGTCGGTTTCCGAAAGCGGTCCCTGGCTGTCGATGATTGACGACCGGGACTTTTGAGACAGGCTCTGAGACCTTATCCGTCAAGAAAGATCGGCTAACGACCCGGGCTGGCGCCCGAGGCGCTTGCCGCGCGCTTTTGCGGCGGCGATACCGGAGCGGATCCGCTCCTGAATCAACTCCCGCTCGAATTCGGCGATGCCGGCGGTGATCGTTGCCATCATGCGGCCGTGCGGTGTCGATAGGTCGAAGGTCAAGCCATTCATGGCGATGACGGACATGGATCGTGCCGCTTGATCGGTCATCACCCGGTCGTGAAATACCTCCCGACAGCCGCTCGCCAAGCCGGCGAAGCGTTCGCTCGATCAGATCAGTCAATGTCTTGCTCCTTTCAGCGGAGGCAGTGCTTCGACACCATTCCCGTCGAAGCAGCAGCGCTGTTTCAAGGTTCGCCGTAGGATATCGAGCGGGTCGCTGCTCAATATCCAGACCAAAAACTGCTCATGTTTTGCTCGGGTGACTCAATGGGTAGGCGGCTCCATTGAGACGCCGTACTTCACCGCTATGGCCACTAATTTGCTCATTTCCGGCGTGCCTGTGGCGGTGGCGGTCTCTAATTCGGCAAACATCTGATCAAGGCCGCAACTCGGGGCGCACAGGATGAGGACATGGGCCGGCTCATCACCGGGATTGCGAAAGGCATGGCGCTGGTTGCGCGCGCCATAGAAGAAGCCGCCAGGTCCGACGCGACGGGGCGCCGGCTCGCCTTCGAGCTCGATGAGGAGCTCTCCGCTCAGAACATAGAAGGCTTCGTCCTCTCGGGTATGGGTATGCGGCGGCGCGCCTGCGCCTGGCGGAACGACGGCTTCCCGCAGCGAGAAGGACCCCGCGGTTTCGGCGCCCGTCGCTTTGTAGGACCCGCGATTCTATGCAGTTGTCGTGAAAGCGCTGCTTGTGCACCGCACCCGCTGGAACGGAAAAGCCGACCTGCTGGCCACGATTTGCGGACCCGCAGGGCGTCATCGCCGCGCGGAGCGGTCCGAGAATGTCTGCCGGTTATGGGCTTCGGCGTTCCCAACATCGAGGAAGCATTGGAGTGCGCTGCGCATCGGGCCACGCTCGTTGGCTACGGCTCCCTCAAAGCTGACAAGGCGCTGGTCTATCGCGTGCCGCTGCCCCCGTCGCTCGAAAGGGTGAGGGAGCCGCGGTCGCTCACGGTCACGGTGGCTTGGCTTTCACCGGTCAAGTCCATGCATCGAAGCTATCGCTGCGTACGGATTGAAGCCGCGCCGCTGGATCCGCCGCGGACCTTCGGCGTCGATCGGCTTTCCGAGCAGCCGATGGATCACCCGGTCAAGCGCGGCACCCACCCTGCTCCCGCTGCTGACCGGTGAAGGCCGTGCCCACCATGGCGACACTCGATCAAGCTATTGAAATGACTCGTTTCACCTCTCGCTGCATCGCAGCGAACTGTCCAACTCCAGTCTAACGTGGACTTGGGAGTGACGAAGAGTGAGTTCGCGCGGGAACTCCCGGGCAAGTGGCCGTGCCAACAAATGCAGTAAATTAGGGGATTACAATGACACTACACGGGACTGCAATGCTGGCCGTTGTTCTTGTATCTCGAGAGTGCCGAGTTCTGGGTTACTTCCTGGCGGCCTGTGACTTTCGCTCGTAGTCGTCAAGCCACTGCTCAGTGAGCCGGTCGAGCTCCTCGAGCTGGCGTTCGGAGTAGGATTCCGGCGCAAAGCCCTCGAGCCACCCGAGCACGTGAGTTTCGATCAAGTCGCGCGGCGCGTCCGGATGCTCGGCATGGATGCGTTCTGCCGACTGCTCGATCGACAGCCGTTTCCCGTCGTCCCAGACGATCTTGCGCCGTTTGGGGTCGACGTCGGCATTATCCAGTGCGGCGAAGACCAGATCGAGCGCGTAGACCGAGCGTTCCCCCTCGGACGAGCCCATCCATTCGAGGAAGGCGTCAGTGAACGGGTTGTTCTCGAAGGGGTGTTTTGCGCGTCGCTTGCCCATCGGATGAGGATAGCACCGCGGGTCATTGCCGTCGCAAGGCTCGCTTCATCATCAAGCGGCTCTGCTCGATGCTCAAGGCGATCCACTGGGCGGTGAGCGCCTTGAAGCGCTTATAGTTGCGGATCTCACGCCGCACCTCGGGCAGATAGTCGCGCGGAACATATTCGGTCCGGCTCCTCATCTGCCGCGTGTAGCTGAGCTGGTAGTAGGGTCCCCTCCGGTTCTCTGGATCCTTGTACTGGCGGGTGAGCGATCCGGGCCGCATGTCTTCAATGCCGGCCAGCTGCGCCTTGATGCTTCCAACGCGCTTTCTGATCACTGCCAGGCGTTTGTTTGTCATAGGTTTAGCATACCAGTGCTATACTATGCTGGCAACAGAATTGAGAGGGCCCGATGCCGCTGTGGATGCCCTGGTGGAACGCGATTTGGCTGCTGCGTCCGGCGTTCTCGCGTCTGCGCACCTTCCTGTGGTTCGCCACCGCCGTGGCAGGCTTCACGGTGCGGACGGAACTGCTGGGCGTAACCAGCCTCGTGCGGGCGCTGAAGCTCGAGGCTCGCTTCTACAACAAGCTCGTCGATCACTTTCACAGCCCCGCCGTGAAGCTCGATCGGCTCGCGGCGCTGTGGACCCAGGTGGTGCTCCGGCTATTCCCGCAGCCGCTGCGCATCAAGGGAAGGTGTGTCGTGGTCGGCGACGGCATCAAGATCCCCAAGCGCGGGCGCAAGATGCCGGCGGTCAAACTCCTGCATCAGCAGTCCGAGTTGAACACCAAGCCCGAATTCATCATGGGACATTCCCTCCAGGCTGTGAGCGTGCTCGTTCAGGCCGCAGCCAGCGTCTTCGCCGTGCCGCTCGCCATACGAATCCACGAAGGGTTGGTGTGGTCCAATCGCGATCGCCGCACCCTGCTCGACAAGATGCTTGCGCTCCTCGGGATCGTCGCCATCCCAGAACCCTTCTACTTCGTCGCCGACGCCTACTATGCCGCGCGCAAGATCGTCACCGGCCTGCTCGAGGAGAACAACCACCTGGTCACGCGGGTGAAGTCCAACGCCGTCGCCTACACTGCTCACCAGCAGTGCGGCCCGCGGAAGAGAGGTCGGCCCAGGGTCTATGGCAGGAAGGTCAAGCTCAAATCCCTGCTGGAGGACCCCAAGGGCTTCCAACAGGCCGAAAGTCCCGTCTACGGCGAGCACCAGGTGATCATCCAGTATCGGGTCCGCGACCTGCTATGGCGCCCGGCCGGTCGAACTCGTGCGCTTCGTGGCGGTGATTCATCCAGTAAGAGGCTCGTGCCTCCTGATGTGCACCGACACCTCTTTGGAGGCTATCGAGATCATTCGCCTGTACGGTCTGCGCTTCAAGATCGAGCACACGTTCAAGCAGGCGGTGCGGCTGATCGGTTCGTTTACCTACCATTTCTGGATGTCCGACATGAAGCCGCTCCGCCGCCGCAGTGGCAATCAACATCTCCATCGTGAGTCGCCGGAATACCGCAACGCCGTCAAACGCAAGCTCCACGCCTACCACGTCTTCATCCAGGCGGGTGTCGTCTGCCAGGGACTACTTCAGTATCTGGCCGTCGCCTTCCCTCAGCTCGTCTGGAATTCCTTCGGCTCCTGGCTGCGAACCATTCGGCCCGGCATCCCGCCCTCGGAGCTGGTCGTGGCCAATGCCCTGCGCCAGAGCCTGCCGGAATTTCTCTTGAATGCCACCCCGAGCAACACCTTCGCGAAATTCGTCATCGAACGACAGGACACCAATAAAATGGAGGCCTTCCGCCTAGCCTCCTGAGCCGAAATTCCTCCGGAACTCTGAACTCGCGAGGACTCTGGCGCGGTCCAACTTCCGCGAGTGGCGCTTGGTCCTCAGGCGCTGAAGCGCCGAGCTTCGGGACCGAAGGGCAACCGGCCGAACTGGTTGGAGAGATTGGTCTGCCGTTATTGAGCGGGCGCAGGCGTTTTCCTCTGCTGCTGTTGGGCGCGGGGAGCGGGCCTTCGCCGCTACCCCCACTTACGGCGGCTTATGGGTCCCCACGCGGTAGCGTGTCAGTTTCAGCGCAGCCTCCCGCCGGGCTGCCTGCTGCGCCTCGCTCTGAGGCGCCCGAAGCGGGTTCGATGACATCCGGTAGGGCCAGAACACGCACCCGGTACATCGGCATCGCCGCACCTCGGCCTGATTGCCGCACTGGCACTGAACGCAGTTCTCCCGGATGACCGCCAGCAGGTTGCGGCGCTGGTGGCCGATGGAGGCGAAGTCCTCCAACGTCAGTTCGCGTGGATCGCGATCTTTCAGCCGCTCGTGGGCGGCGAGCACCTCGGCCCGCTGGAATTCGGACGGCTTGGGGTTGCCGTTGGCCGGAGACCACCACCAGTGCACGACCTGATCCCCGCGCCGGCCCGGCGCTCGCCAGGGCGCTCACCACCGCCGAGATCGACGCCACCATGGCCTATGCTTAGCGAGAGGACGACTTGCTTCGGCGACGTGGCTTGCTGGCCTTGAACGCTCTGCCCTTGAACATCGCCGAGATGCGCGAGGGCGACAGCCCGACCGCCTTCGCCACGGCAGCCCGCGTCGCGCCCTTGTAGAGCATCGTCTCCGCCTGGTTGCGCCGTTGGTTCCGCAGGTCGCGCCGCAGGGTGGCGGTCAGCCGCTGTGCCGTGACGCGGTTCATGCCGGTCCGCTCGATCACCTGCTTGACCACGTCCGTCGGGCGCGTCGCGGTGATGATGGAGGGATCGAGCACGGCCTTGCGTGCTGGCGGCGGCTTGGCCGGTCCGCCGTCGACCAGCGGCACGGGGCGCCCCCAGGGCCACCACAACTCGATCGCCTCGCGCTCGGAGGTGGCGGGGTGCATCCGGTAGATCGGCATCGAACGCGCCAGCGAGAGGTGCAGCGCGGCCAGCTTACCGGTGGTGAACGCCAGCATCTCTGCAACGTGCTGTGCCTCGGCATACTCCACCGCCGTGGGCGGTGCCTCCGTCCCCAGGCGCTCGGCAATGTTGTCGGCGAACCGGCGTCGGGCGCTCCAGCTCGCCAGCACAGCGCGCAGGAACGCGAGCGACGCCAGCACCTGCTCCGGTGTCGCGTGCAGGATCGGCACCCAGGCATCCGCCGCCGTGGGCACCGTTTGCTGCAACTCGCTCCAACGGCACCAGAAGTCGTCCGGCTGGAGCAGCGAGGCGATCGGCCGTGCCAGCCGCCTAAGATTGTCGTCCGCTGTGTGCAGGACGTGGGCCAAATGGCGGTGCAGGACGCGCCCGATCACGTCGTCCAGTTCCCGGCGCAGCTTGCCCGCGTGATCGCCCTTCTTGCCGGCGAACGGTTCGGACGCGGCGGCGGTCAGGGCGAACTCCGCCAAGGCGATGTAATCGCGCGGGCTGGCGGTCAACAGCCGGTTGAGCGCGACGCGGGCCTCCTCCCAGCCCATGTCCGGCATGGCGCGGTAGCGGGTGGCCTCGCGATAGCGCGTGCTGTCCACCGCGCCGGAGCAGCCGAACAGCTTGGCCAGCACCTCGTACGGCGTGCCGGCCGCAGCAGGCTCGGGGAACGCCTTGACGTCCTCGGTCCGTTCCTCGTCGCGGCCATAGAAGCGATGGCGATAGGAGTAGGAGCCGCAGTCGTCCGCGTCGTCGTCCAGTTTCAGTTCCGGCGGCGTCGGCCCGATCTCGACGCCCGGCGGCAGCCAGGAAGCCGGTGGAGATGGGGCGCTCATCGGCGCCGCTTGGGCTTCGTCTCCGGCGCCGGCAGGGCCTTCACCTCGTCCGCCTTCGGCAGCAAGGGCGAGGTGCCGCTGTCATAGCCGGCGAAGCCCCATTGCTCAGGGTGAGGGAGCAGCTTGGCCAGGACGCCGATCGCCGGGCCGGGCGGCTCCAGCGTCGGCGTCGCCCGGTTCGGCACGGCGAGCTTGTCCAGCACCTCGTGCACCTCCGGGTTATCGGTGGTGCGCTTGGTGGCGTCGCTCAGCACCTCGGTCACGAAGGTCGACGAGTTGGCCAGCATGAACGCCCTGCGGGCGGCAAGGTGCTGCGCGGCGTCACGGCGCCATTTATCGCGCAACTTTTCTGGGATGCCGCCGGGGATGACGGTGACGACCAACCGCGCCTTGGCGAACTCAGCCGGGTAGTGCTCGGTGAACAAGCGATCGAATTCGCGGCCAAAGGGCTCCATCACCTTGGACGCTTCGGCGACCAGTTCGGGGATGCCGGGCACGTCCCCGCCGTCGTAGATGCGCTCGATCACCGCCTCCAGTTCGGCTTCGCGAGTTTTCTGCCAGGCGTCGGCGCGCAGCTTGTCCTCGGCCTGCCGCTGCTTGGTCGCGCCTTTGACGAGATTGAGTTCGGCCACCCGCCACGGCCTGCGCTCGTCGTCCATGATCTGCACCTTTGCACAGTAGTGTTGTCGGATATGCAGAGTGCTCGTCGCTGTTCGCTTTTGCAAGCAGGAATATCAGATGTGCATCATGTGGCCAGGAACCGGTCTGTGCGGGCGGTCGATCTGTTCAAGGAACATGCAGGCACGGCGTTCCTGTGATGCAACCTCATCCACAAGGCGCGCGTCAGCGTGCTGCACACCGTGCATAATGACAATGCACGATGATGCTTAACGCTTGGTGGGCGAAATTTGGCATTCTGTCGGCACGGCCTGAGCGCAATGGAGCGCCGGGGACCCGATAGCTTTGAAGGCTACGATGACCAACCTGAAATCCGCACTGTTGGCTGCATGCGGGTCAGTCACGCTCGTCACCGGCACTGCCCATGCTGCGATACCTTGGATGGCGATGCCAGGTATCAATACCGCCGGAATGATCGACCAATGTGCCATTGGCACCATGTCCGCGGACGACCGGACGCTGGTGATCAACGCGGATGCCGGCGATAGCACGCTTCGAGTGACTCTAAGCGGAAATTACTCAGACGTCCCCAAGAACATGGCCAACCTCACGAGCTTTCGGATCGATGCGGGGCCGGTCTGGGAATCTTTGGGAGGCAGCCAAGCCGCGGATGCCGGCCATTCAATGGTCATTGTCATTGGCAACGGTCATATTCGTGACTTCGTGCATCAGCTCACCGCTGGCACCACCCTGCATCTCGCCTTTGGTCAGGCTGGTGCGTGGGATGTCAGCCTGATCGGCGCCACGTCAGCATGGCAGGCAATAGGGCCTTGTTTGCAAATTGTGGCCCCCGCGATCGTTGCCTCGCTCGCTCCAACACGGCCGTCCCCAGCGATCGGTGCTGCCCCGCCGACGTTGTCGTCTCCAGTGGTCGAGTCGCCCCCCGCGACCTCCACTGAGATCGCGCTGACGACCGCAAACGGGGTCAAGCAGGTCTGGGGCATCGTAAATGGCACCGCCACCATCCCTTTCATTCTCGACAGCGGCGCCGCTGAGGTGGTCCTGCCAGCGAAGATCGCCGAGACGTTGCGGCAGGCAGGTTCGCTAACCCTTGCCGAATATCGTGGCACCGAGACTTACCTGACGGCGGACGGGAGGCAGGCAGAGAGTGCCAGGTATAAACTGCACTCCGTCACTATCGGCGGCCGCACTGTCACCGACGTTCTGTGCGTAGTCGTTAACGGTGACGATGTCGCACCGCTACTTGGTCAAAGCTTCCTTAGCCGCCTCGGTTCTTGGTCGATCGACAACGCGCGGCAGACCCTCGTGCTGGGGGAGGCGAACTAGCATGAGCGCTGATCGACTCCGCAAGTGTCTGGAGGCCATGGGTTGGTCACTTCGCCATCTCGCCCGTGTGCTCGATATTAACTTCACCACGGTGCAGCGCTGGGCGGCAGGCACACAGGAAGTGCCGTCACCCATCGCAGTATGGCTGGAGACCCTGGCGCGCTGCCATGAGGCAAACCCGCCCCCAACCCCAGATCAGAGCCTGCGTTAGGAGACACCAATGCGCAAATTACTGCCTGCAATTGCCCTTGCTGCAACCAATCCACCATTTCCGCTGCGCCACTCGCGGACAATCGACGCTAAAGGTGATCAGCATGGTTAACAACGACCCGACGGCTCGGCCTCCTCGCTCCATGGCGGCGGCGCGATCAGATAGCAATCTCGTTGCGAGAAAGGGGAACGTTCCGGCGGTAAGGGCGGGACAAGACCTTGCGCCAGTGAGCGCAAGGTTGAATGCAGGCTCAGCTGTTCCTGTCACATTTCCTGATTCCGCTACGGCTGATTTCTCGGTTGCCTACGAAAGCTTTGTTTCGGGTTTCGTTTTGCGCCGCTACAAAACCGCAGCGGCTCCTTCTTCCTCACCGCCACCGGCGACCGAATCTGCTCAGCAATCCAAGACGGACCCAGAGCCGCATGCAATCGTCGCCCTTGGCGAGTTCGGCGACTTGGCGGTCGTTCTGGCGCGGGCCTTGAACGCCACTGCGGACGCGCACCAGAGTTTCTTTCGGTCAGGCGGCGGGCGCACAATCCATCCATCGGGCTTCGAAATCGTGGGTGTGCGCACATTGATGATCCCCCGGTCTATCATGCGAGAGTTGGTCAATCGACCAACCGACCCTCGCGAGCTCTACGTGCTCGCAGCGGCCATTTTACCGACCAATTCTCTATCGCCTGAGCCGCCGGAGATAAGAACTCACTTGGGCCTGCGGCGAAACTCCCGAGGCCGCAGTGAAACGGTGGCAAGAAGCTGAGAAGGGACTGCGCGGCCTTGGCCGCGGAGGGAAGCGAGCAGCGATAATTACCAGCCTTTTAATTCCGCGCAGCCAGATGGAATGGACCCTGCGATTTCCTCCTGTCAGCGATGACTGATTCGTCCCTTCCCTCGGCTCCATTGTCGCATGGCCGGTCAGCGGCCTGCCGCTCTACTACCGGCGATATCAGGAGCGCACGAGAAATGGCTGCGGGATCTGGCGTCCTGTGACTGAAGCATGACGAAGCATATTCCCATGACCCTCGCGGATCGGGACCGGCTGGCAGCGATCCTCGGCATGCTCGGGAGCGAGCATCAGGGCGAGCGCGCCGCCGCCGCGCTCCATGCAGAAGCCTTCCGCCGCAAGCATCAACTGACGTGGGCCGAACTGCTGGCCCAGCCGCCCATCGAGGTCGCGCCGGTCCCGCCGGCAGCCGAACCAGAGCCACCACCGCAGCCGCCAGCCAACGATTATCCTGGATGGTCCCAGTCGGCCGCAGAGCACGCAAAGCGGTTCCATGAGGCCGGACAGGCGGCCTATCCCGACTGGAAGCAGCTGTGCGTGGACCTGATACAAATGGGCGCGGATGCACAGTTCGCAACATTGCTGATCACACGGCCGGACGGGATAAGGCTTGTCGCCGCGCTGGCCAATGATCCGAAGACGGTAAGGGCCATTGCCGCGCTGAAAACCGAAGCGGCACGGGCACGAGCCTTGGCGGAATTTGCCGTCTCGTCACTGCACCAGGCGCCACCGCCGCCCCCTCAACCCGCGCCGTCAGCATCAGTGTCGAGGGGCCAAGGCTTTGTGGCCACACTGCTGATTATTTTATGTGTCATAACGCCGCCATTTGGTTGGATGCTGCTTGGGTGCATCAGGTGGCGACAGCACAAACAATACTATTATCCTTGGCGGTATCCGCCCTCACAATTCGTGTTTCAGGCGCCGTCCTGGTGGTCCCCCTCTCTGAGGGAGGAATTTTTGTCGCCGCTTTATTTCCCCGGTTTTATTGTCTGGGCCGTTGCATGCACGACCATCCTTTTCGTTCTCCATTGCTTGCTGGATTAAGGCGGCGTCAGCCGATTTTCCTGCCCCGGCGGCGGCCGCTATGACCCCCGCCGACCGCACGCGCCTCGCCGCCCTGCCTTTACGTTGTCCTGGGGCCTAATATGCTTGGCAATGCCTTCGAACTGGCGTTTCTGATCCTGGCAACAACGGCTGCCATACCTGTGATCTGCGCCATGATATTGTTTCTGTTGCCTGCTGCGGGGATCCTGTTTTTTTTGGCCCCTTATCCCCTTTTACTGGCTTTGGAAGCTACTGGATGAAATCCCCGCACACCCGAGGGCGCCCTACCAACCCACTTGGCGGGACCGGATTAACGCCACCATTTTCGTTCTGGCTAGTGTGCCCGTGGCGATATTTTCCGCGTATATTGTTGCCGACATTTGCTGCTACTTTATGGCGGCGTTAGGGTATTGAACCCAGATGCAACGCCAGGGATGACGGACGGCGCATAGGGCGAAGTCGAAGGTTGTGCGCTAAGTAGCGCTCGTGCCAGACGATCGCTGCGTTGCCAAGCTCCGAGCGCATATCGCGGTATCGCCGCAGCAATACGCGGTCCCCATTCCAATGGATTGAACGGCAATGGTTGTGATGGCGACGGAGGCTGGATCATCATGCCCGTGTGCGCAAGGTCACCCAGGTCGCCGCCGCCGGTATATGGCATGGAAGCGAAGAAGATTTGCGATCAGGCTGCCGCGCTTGCCGCCTATGCTCGCCAGCGTGACGATAAGAAAATGCGGGTGTGGGTCAGCGAAATACATAAGCGCGCGTGCATCAGGATCGGCCAGCTATCGCGTGAACTAGAAAAGGCACCGGGTAGAACCTCCCCTCGCAGAGGGGGGAGGTTTAAGGGCGATGCTCTAGCAGAAGCGGGGATCACCCCTGTGCTCCGCCGTCCACGTCGGCGTCGCATGCTCGCTCGAGCGGGTGCTCGCGAGCTGGCAATTGACCGCGTTGCGTTCCGCGTTCACTTGGTGCGCCGGATAGTTGGCACGGATCAGGGCATCTGCTTGAGCATTCACATTCGCATCAGATGGGTCCCTGATGACTGACGCCCACGTGCGCTGCATCAGGTTCAAGTGCTCGCCCGCCTGTTGCGGCTGCTGGGTCTGAATGTTGGACGTATTCTGCAGGTTGCTCGCCGCAACCATTGCCGCCGCCGGGCCCATCTGCGCCGCGATCGCCTGCGCCCTCGGGTAATCCACCGCGCCGGTTGTCGGATCGGTGGCCTGCTGCAGCGCCTGCCCCCAAAGCTGCTGGCCCTGCTTCGCGCGGAGGTCATACACCTGCCCCGCCGCCTCTGTGCCAGCGGCGATCGCCCCCGCCGGGTTCACCACGCTGGGACTGGCGATCATGCTCAAGATGTTCGGATTGCCGCCGCGCGGCTGGTTCAGCATCTGCAGCGCGTTCAGCGTGTCAGACATGGCGCGTTTTCCTCTGCTGCTGTGGGCGCTGGCGCCGCGCGGCCCTCACCCGCTACCCCCCCCCCACCCGGGGACGGGATAGGGCGTCCACGGCCTCTGGCAGCGATTGGTCATGGGTAAACTGCGGGTTTGCGGGTCGTTTTCGGGGACTTCGGATGGAACCCCTGACCAACGCCCGGACGGCTGCCGCCGGATTGTCCACCAGACCCAGCTCGGACCCGTCCTCGTCCAGCGCCAGGCCACTTTGCACCAGCGGCTTTTTGGAGAGGGGGGCTACTCCAACCACCCGCCCGGACTTTGGCGCCGTCTGGCGCATGCCGGGTCACCAAGGACGTGGGCATCTCCCGGTAGGGGACGATCCGGGGTCCAGCCTCATCGGTTTCCATGACCGTCAACCGAGCCAGGCGATGCAGCGATTGGCCGAACATGTCCCGCTTGCCTGGGCGGCCGGCTTCCCAAGGCTGGTCGGGACATCCCGCAGCGACGAGCTGGCGTGCGAGCGCCATGGTGGCGCCATGACGGCTGGTTGCCTGGTAGGTTTTGCCGTCCCAGACCGCGGTTGCCACATCCTGGCGCACGCCGCGGTAATCCCCGCTGGCGCTGTATTTCGCGGTGAGCTCCATGCGGATCATCCGTGGCGCGCCCTGCGCCGCTCGTCGCGCGCGAGGCTGCCGACTATCGTCGGAGCAAGATGGACTGGATTCAGTCTGCAAACTCGTGAAGGGGGGGACCGTAATGCCGGTATTCTTGACCCCGGAAGAAACAGCAGCATTGCAACGGGACGCCCCGCGCCAATGCCCGGGGTGCGGATCAACACAAATCCACGCCGGAAGGAGAGGTTTTTCCTTCCTCTGGGGTATCTTTGGTATGAACCGGATCGTTCTCACATGCCTGAAATGCGGCCACCGCTTCGAAATCTCCCGATGGTGAGATTGTTCACTGAAATCCGTGCGGCTATCTCATCGCAGCCACACTTTTCTTATCCTCGCCCAGTCGGTCGTCGAGCGCGTTGCCGAGCGCCTGGTTGAACACGATCAGCTTGTCGTCGAGCGACAACGCATCGGTGGCAGCTATCTCGCGGCACAATTCGGTGACGGTATAGCTGCGGTCGAGGCCGGGCCTCGCAAGGGAACCGCCGATCCACCGGCCTGATCGGATGAACAGGTCTTGGATGGCGCGCTCGATTTTCCAGGTCCGCGCGACATGCTGCATGATAACACTTAACCACGGCGAAGACGATGGTTTCATGTGCGCGGAAGCGTCACGCTGCGTCGGCGATCGCTTCCGCGGCAACGGAGCCGAGACGCTGCCGCGCCCGCCCTCGCAGCGTCAAGCCGGCATGCTTCGCTGCGCGAGGCGCTGGCGACATCTCCACGCGCGGCAGATCGGCATATTGTTTGACCAGCAATCGCCTGACCTCGTCACAGTCACACGATGACAGGAAGATGGTTGGCGTGGCAGTTCCTGCGAGCCACACGCCGCGTCGCCGCTGGTGCTGACCTAGAAGCCACTAAGCTCTCACCCAACGCGAGACCAACGCCGATCACGAAGACCAGGACTGCGGCCGTCGGAGCATGCCAGACCGAACCTGGGGAGATTACCGCAGGCCCGAGAGGGGAAGATGATAACACGACTGCTGATGCCGTGGCTGGCGCTACTGCTCGCGGCCGCCTCGCCACCGCCGCCACCGTTGCATAATCCGAAGACCGCCGAGGGATGGGTCTGGCAGCGTGTGCAGGCAGGCGAGATTGCCAATCTGAACAAGAGGTGCGGCACGCCACTTCTGGATGTCCACAACCTCAGTGATCCCAGATGGCAGGCGGCCTGCCGCCACGTCGATCCGGTTCTACTGCGTGTGCTGCTCACCCAGCCGGACCTTGCGGACCACGCCCCGCATGGCGTGCTGATCGTCGGCGCACGCATCGATGGCAGCCTCGATCTCCGCGATGCCCATGTGAGGGCGGCGGAAGTTTGGCTGGTCGAGTCCTGGACAACCGGTGGTGCCAACGTGTCCCATGCCCGGCTGGATGGCGACCTCAGCTTTAACGAAACAATGTTCGGCGGCCCGGTCGTTCTGCGCGACGCGCATGTCGAGGGCCAGATGTCCATGGATGGTGCCAGCGTCGCCGAGAAACAGGCCTTCGATGCGGAGGGGCTGAGTGTCGGGGCCGGCGGACTGCGCCTGGACAACGTGAAGTTCGGCGGCCCGGTCGATCTGACCCTCGCGCATGTCGAGGACGAGATGTCCATGGAAGGTGCCAGCGTCGCCGACCAGCAGACGTTCGATGCGGAGCGGCTGAGTGTCGGGGCCGGCGGACTGTTCCTGCAGAACGCGAAGTTCGGCGGCCCGGTCGTTCTGCGCGACGCGCATGTCGAGGGTGAGGTGGGCATGGAGGGAGCCAGTGTCGCCAACCAGCAAGGTTTCGATGCGGAGGGGCTGAGTGTCGGGGCCGGCGGACTGTTCCTGAGCAGCGTGAAGTTCGGCGGCCCGGTCGATCTGCGTGGCGCGCATGTCAATGGCCAGATGTCCATGGTCGACGCCAGCGTCGCCGAGAAACAGGCGTTCGTTGCGAACGGGCTGGATGTGGGCGCCGGCGGACTGTTCCTCTGGAACGCGAAGTTCGGCGGCCCGGTCGATCTGAACCTCGCGCATGTCGAGGGTGAGGTGGGCATGGAGGGAGCCAGTGTCGCCAACCAGCAAGGTTTCGATGCGGAGGGGCTGAGTGTCGGGGCCGGCGGACTGTTCCTGAGCAGCGTGAAGTTCGGCGGCCCGGTCGATCTGCGTGGCGCGCATGTCAATGGCCAGATGTCCATGGTCGACGCCAGCGTCGCCGAGAAACAGGCGTTCGTTGCGAACGGGCTGGATGTGGGCGCCGGCGGACTGTTCCTCTGGAACGCGAAGTTCGGCGGCCCGGTCGATCTGAACCTCGCGCATGTCGAGGGTGAGGTGGGCATGGAGGGAGCCAGTGTCGCCAACCAGCAAGGTTTCGATGCGGAGGGGCTGAGTGTCGGGGCCGGCGGACTGTTCCTGAGCAGCGTGAAGTTCGGCGGCCCGGTCGATCTGCGTGGCGCGCATGTCAATGGCCAGATGTCCATGGTCGACGCCAGCGTCGCCGAGAAACAGGCGTTCGTTGCGAACGGGCTGGATGTGGGCGCCGGACTGTTCCTGACGAACGTGAAGTTCGGCGGCCCGGTCGAGGCGGAGCGGCTGCATGTCGGCAGTGCTTTGTTCGCGCGTTCCGTCACCTTCGGCAGGACCGTGGACTTCGCGGAGCTTACCGTCGATGGGGTCCTCGATCTACGAGACAGCCACGTGCTGCAACTTGATCTGACAGGGGCTGTCGTCGGGGGCGATTTTCGGCTTGGCGGCGAGGACGTGTGGCTCCGCTGGCCGTTAGTGTCAGGGCAACCCGCCTGCCCCGACCCCAGCCCCTGTCTGATCCTCCGAAACGCCAGGGTGGGCAATCTGCAGGATGACGAACGAGCATGGCCGAACCGCATTACACTGCAGGGATTCACCTTTACGCATCTCGGCGGCCTCGGCGGTGAGGGCACCGAGGACATGCGCAACCGCCCGATCGGCTGGTGGCGGAACTGGCTGGGTCGCGATCCAGTCTATAGCACACAGCCCTACGCCAACCTCGCGGGAGTTCTGGCGGCCGCCGGCGATCGCGATGGCGCCGCCGATATTCGCTTCTTCGGCCGCGACCGCGAGCGAACAGAGCGGTTGCGTGGATGCACTTGGCTGCAAAAGTTGGGTCTGGTTGAAAATCCGGCAGCAGACCATGCCACTGGGGCCTTGGGCTCTGGCTCAGCGCCCAGCAGGCCTTCGTCGGTTACGGCATCGGCGACTACAGCTTCCGCGCGGTGCTCTGCGCACTGGCGCTTGCGCTCATCGGCACGGTCATCCTGTGCTTCGCGCCAGGCGTGCGCGGCGTCAGGCCGAGCCCGTCCGCCACGCGCCGCGGACCACGGCAGAAGTCAGCACTGTGGTGCTTTTGCGCCAGCCTCCAGAAGGTATTGCCGCTGATCACATTCAGGAAGGAGTTCAGCGATTTCTTCGACGACCCGAAGCACGAGCGGCTGCACAAGTGGCAGCATTTGGCGTTCGACTTGCTCGTGCTGTGCGGTTGGGCGCTCGCCGGGTTCGTAGCCGCGGCCTTCTCCGGACTGATCCAGAGCTGACGCCGCGGAACGGCGCGTCGCAGTTCCGCATCGGGCGGGGCAATCTGGACATGGCAACAGTCGTCGCGAACAGCATTAGCCGGTAAGCTAACGTTGCCGCGTCGTCGGCCTTCGCCTGCTCCATGCCAGCAGCCTGGAACGCGCGCGCCAGCGTCAGCCGATCGGTCGCCATCACGCCGCCTCAGTCGCCGTCGTAGTCGCACTCGCCGACATCCAGGCGAACGGCCAAGCGGCCCTCGGTGAACCGCAGTCTCTCGTCGGCGTTGACCGCGACCACGGGGAAGTCGCCGGTCTCGTCGCCCTCGACATACACGTTCTGATCCTGCCGGCAGAGGCGCAGCGCCGCGATCAGTTCTGCTACGGTCATCACGCTGCCTCCTGGCTCATGTCGAGCGCCTTGCGCGTACCACCGCGGCAAATCGATTATCCGCGGCTCCAACTGCCGGATTTAGTTTTAGGGCTTCCAGCGATCCGAGTCGTCGTGGCAGCGTGACCGACGCCGCGCGTGGTGCGGCCGAACTGCGGCGGAGTCTGCGGCGCCTCCTCGGGAGGATTGGCCATGCAAAACAACGATCACGGCACTTGGCTTTCAATTTGGCTGCTCGCCATGCTGTTCGGCGCGGTTCTGGCGGTGCCACTGGTACAAACCACGCCCCCCACAAATTGGCGCAGCCAGCTTGATAGGAGTCATACCACCAAAATGTTGATGACGGGATTACGATTGGAGGCGTCGAGATAGGCCTGGATCCGTTGTTTAAGTTCGACGAGGCGCACCTTGCCATCGTGGGCAAGTCGCGGGAAGATTCAGGTGCCTGTGTTCCGAAACACCGGCGCCAGGCCGTGTCGCCGCGCTTCTACGATCACGTGGATGGCATTCGAACGCATCCAGAACGCCGACAAGGCAGGTAAATGATCCCTCCCGGTTTGAGGCGAACCCACGAGTGATGGCGGAAGCTTAGGATGTTTCAGCAATAGTTAACAATGTGCCGCATCAGCTGCCTTCCGGCCGGGCTGATTATGCCCATCAAATGCCACCGCCGCCTCCACCGGGACCGCCGAGGCGTTCGGCCGCCCGATCCTATGAGGGCCGCCCCTGCGGCCAGGACGCGCTGCTGAATGCCGCCCGGCCACTGACCGGTGACGGACCACGCGGTGACGGCGGGGTCGCCGCGGCGGCGAACCCCTCGAAGCCGGATGCCGGCTGCCCGCCGGACGGCGGGGGGCTGTAGGGCGTCGGCGCCGGAACCGATGCCAGCCGCTGGAGCGCCGTCTCCACCTGATCGACCGTGAGGTCAGTGCGGATCAGCTCCTCGATCCGGCCCGGCTGGCCGTAGCGGACACAGAGCCGCGCGATCTGCGCGTCCATCCGCCTCCTGGCGGCCTCGATGGTCTCGCGTGTCAGTGTCAGTTCCATGGTCAGTCCCCCTCCATCATCAACACAACGTCCGGCCGCGCATCGGCCCTGCGGTCCGGCTCCGCGCACTGCGCCAGCGAGAAGCCCACCGGGCACTGCGGCAGGATGTCCTTGTCCAGCCTGCCCAGGATGTCCCCGGCCCGCCGCCGCGCATGCTCCGCCGCCGCCATCGAGGCGAACAGCTCCGGGTGGAACTCCGCCATGTCGGCCGCCGTCAGTCATGACACACGCCCCCGCAGGGCGGCGGCGACGGCGGCAACGACGCCCTCGCAGGCCAGCTACCGCTGCACGGCGTCTGACAAGCGCTGGCAGGAGAAGCAGAGTAAGTCCGGGGGCAACGCCGGCACCGCTGGCGACGGCCAGCCGAGGTATATTCGGCCATATCGCCCGACACGGCGCCGCCGCTGCTGATAAGCACGCCGAGCCAGCAGCCTGGAATTGGCGGCTACCGCGCTTCGGCTCGTCATCGCCGGCGGCCGCTATTTTCCCGCGACGAGCCTTGACGCCAACAAGGCCACGCCGACAGTCTCGCAGGTCCCAGCCAGCTCAGAGTACGATGCCAAGCTCACGAAACGTGAGCGAGCCGTGTTGGCATTGCTGGAGCATGGCCTACCCAACAAGATCATCGCGTATCGGCTGGGAATGTCCCAAAGCACCGTGAAGGCGCACGTGCACAACATCATCGCCAAGCTGAACGTGCGCAACAGAACGGAGGCAGCCATGGCCCGCTATGCGGTGATGGACCGCTCCGACCTTCGTGGTGACGAAGCGGCGGCCGAGGATGCTGGGGTCGGGGCGGCCCCCTGACGGCCTCCGGCCATGTCAGATCAGGCGCCCGGGGATCGTGCCGTCTTGCTCGCCTGTTCGGTGCGGACCCAGCTGCGCTGCTGGCTTGTGGTGCTGAGGTAATGTCCCCAATGCTGGGGAAAACTCGTTGGAGAAGGTTGTTCGCGGAGCCGTGAAACGCCTCTGAAACAGAGCGATTCAGCGCCTTGCCTAAAATTGAGGCAGCATGGCTAAGGCGCTGATGTTACAAGAAGGTTCACTTTTTAACGGTCATCATTTATGCATAGGCGACCTTTCACAGGCCATTATTGCCGAAGAAAAAGCAGCCGCCCGTCTATTGTGGATGGTTTATTGTGGATGATCTTTCGAACTGAGCGAGATGTTGCTCGCATGACCGGACCTAGCAACTGACAGGCCTCCCATCGTGCAATGACCGCGCGGGATTGCGGGTCATCGCGCTCTCCCGCGCCCCACGAAGCTGGTGGGACAGCGCCCGGCCGCGGACGCTCTACGGGGCACGTGGCAGCCGGCACGTGGCATGCCCATCTCTGCATCCCCACCATGCTGACCAAACACCCGAACGTCGTCATTGCCCTGCCACCGAAGCGCGCGGCCCGGCTCAGGGTCGCCCGGACCTTGTGCGGCTGTTCTTCCGGCCGGGAGCGGGCTGATTCTTATGGGTTCAACGTCCTGGTATTCGTTCAGCACGCCGAGCGCCGTGGCGAGCCGTTCGCGCCGCTCTTCCGCAGCGTTGAGTGCCGGATGGCGAAAGGTCCGTCGAGAGCCTGGTCCCGGGCGACATCGTCCTGACGCTCGAAGACGGGCAGCTGAGCCCACAGCCCGTGAAGTGGATCGGACGGCGGCCGATCGAACTCACCAAATTTTCGCAACCGGAGAAGGTGGCGCCGGTGCGTATTCAGCGCGGTGCTTTCGCAGACAATGTGCCACACAGCGATCTGCTGCTCTCGCCCGACCACGCCGTCTTTGTCGACGGTAAGCTGATCTGCACCCGCCAGCTCATCAACGACACGACGATCCGGCAGGAGAAGGACCCGCGATCGATCGAGTATTTCCACATCCAGCTCGATGCCCACGGGATCCTGCTCGCTGCGGGCCTGCCGGTGGAGAGCTATCTGAACACCGGCAACCAGGGCTTCTTCGCCAATTCGGGCGAGCCGCTCGTGCTGCATCCCGACCTGACCGACGAATTGGATTATCCGACGCGCGAGGCCGGGTCCTGTGCACCGTTCGTGTGGGATGACGCGAGCGTGCAGCCGATCTGGCAGCGCCTCGCCGATCGGGCAGCCGCTATCGGCCAACCGGTGCCGCAGCCCGCCACCACGACGGAAGCGAACCTGCGTGTTCGCGGCAGGAACGGTGAGCGTAACCACGGCAAGCCCATCTACGCGGATAGCAATCTCGTCCTCTTCGTCCTGCCGCGTGGTGAAAAAGAATTCCGGCTGGTTTCTCGCGCGCAGTCGCCGACCGAGGCGCGTCCCTGGCTCGAGGATCGTCGCAAGCTTGGCGTTCGCGTAAAGCGCATCGTGCTGCGCAGCGCAGAGGAGTTGCGAGAGGTCCCAGTCGATCACCCCGATCTCACCCGAGGCTGGTGGGCCGTGGAGCGTGACAGGCAGACCATGAGCCGATGGACCGACGGCGAGGCGGTTCTGCCGCTGCCGGAGATAAGCGGCAACGCCATGCTGGAAATCCACTTGGCCGGCTCGATGACCTACGTCGAGGACGCTGCGCTTGAGGGCGGGATCGAGCGGCTCGCTGCCGCCTGACGCCTCCGAATGACCGCCAGGAGACCCCGGCGCGCCGGCACCGAGCGGCTGGCGCCCGCCGCCGGTCTGATGGCTGCGGGAAGCGCTCAAACATGCTGCGGGCGTGTCTGATCCGGACCAAGCGGACGCGGGACGCTCAACCCAAACAACTGCACGGCGGCGCCGGATGCTGACCGAGAAAGCTCGGAACGCGGCGATCGACCAGGCGGTTGCTAATGCCGCCGAGACAATCGACGAGGCCAGCCGCGCGGGCGAGGACGCGGCGGACATCTCGCCGGGCGACCGCGCGTGGGCGCGGCAGGAGTTGCAGGAGCTGCGGCAGCAGCGGGCGGCGCGTCAGGCTACCCTATCCATAAGCCAAGCGTGAGCGGTTGCGCGGCCGGCTTGCCAGGACGAGGATGCTGCCACGCCCGACCAAAGAGGGCGCGGTTCCTCCCCAACTTGGGCGCGCGTGGCGGGCAGAGAGGCCCCCTGACGCCGGCGCGCCCGCCTCAGCCTACGTCCCCGCGAGCGAGGGACTGACAAATGACCAAGCGTGAACAGATCCGCGCAGTGCGGCGCGCCATCGGTCTCGCGGAAGGCCTGCTTCCCATCTTCGCGGCGGTCGCGGACGAGTTGAGGGCCGTGCAAGACGAGATCGCCGCCACCGCGGCGCTCGAGGGGGCGGCGGGCGAGCTTGCGTCCGCCCAGGCCAGCGTCGAGGCGGCACTCGCAGCGTTGCAGCGGTGGGTGATGGAGGCCAAGGTCGACGAAGACGGCGAGGCCGGAGAGTAGCCCGCCGACCGGGCTGAGCATCGACGCGCTATAGGGCGGTTATCACAGCAGGAGGACGGAGCCATGGCCAGGCGAAATGCCAAGCGCAGCGACCAGCGGCCGGCGGAGCGAGCGTTGAATGACGTGCCGCCGGCGCGGGGCCGCAGGCGGCGGCGGTCCCGACGTTCGGTGCGACAGGCGCCGCGGGGCTGAGCCTTTGGCGGACGATCGCCGCAGCCTGGTGGCGGAAGGCTGGCGGCAGATCCAGGACGAATCCCAGGGGCTGTTGCGCGTCGCCATCATCAACGTCGAGGACGCCGTGGCGCATCTCGCCCGGGCGGCGGAGGGCGATGTCGAATCGCGCCGAGTGATCGCGCTGGTGAACGAGACACTCGAGAGGTTGGACGGCGACGGGCTCGTCTGCCTGCTGTGCGGGGCCGTGCTCAGCCTCACCGCACTGCCGCACGCGATCGTGGCCATTCATGCGTGCCGCGACGACTTTAAGCGGGCGGCGACGTCGGGCCTCTGCCGCGCTTGCCTTCGCCGCCATCGGACCGCGGCGGGAATGGCTACGGCGGTGCACGCGTATCTGCAGGCGATGATTTCGGATTTGCGCGTGTTGCCGCCGATCGCGCCGGGCGGGCACGCCTGATGCAGCTCGATGCTGAGGCCGGTGAGCCCGGCCGCCGGGAGTGCGAACGATGACCGGTTTGTTGGGTCGCCGGCGGAACAGCAGGCCGAGAGATGATCGCCGCTCACGTGAGGTGCCGGTTGAGGTGCTTCGGCACCTCGAACATTGTTGCTGATGCCGCCCCACCCAGCACGGGCTTCAACTTCGCATCTGCCAGTATCTCGCGCTTGTTCTCAGGGTTCTGGCACTGATGGTCGCGGATATAGCCCCAGAGCCGGCTCGTTGCTTCGGCTCGGGTCACCGGGCCTGGCCCGATCACCGCGGCGAGCTCGGCGGATGACTGTATCGGCCGGTGCAGGGCGGAGCGGGCTGATGGGGTCGCTGACGGCGCGGCGGTTCGTGCGGGCATGATGTCCTCCGGCTCGGCGCAACAATCGCCGGGCGCGGAGGTTCTGCAACCGATCGCTCAGGCCTCTTGTTCGCAGGCAACGACATCCGCCTGCGCGGCCTTTACCGGATCACCCGCATGGTAGAGCAGCGCTTCGGCAACGATCTCGGTCGCCCAGGCCTCGGCATTCTCGCGCGTCCAGCCAGAACGGCCTAGCGCGCAGGCGACAAAGGCGGCGCGATATTCGCTCTTCTACAGCTCGCTCTCCTGATCCCAAGCGTCGCCGTCAAGCTCTCGCAGCGCTGCCCAGCGTGCGGACCAGTCTGCCATGCGGCGGCCAGAGATGCAGCGCGGCGAACAGGATGCCGATCGCTGCTACCAACGCGGTGATCGCGCGCACCGTCAGGTCGAACTTCAGCTCTGCGAGCCGCGCCGTTGTCGCCGTTTCCAACCGGACGGTCTCGGCCTTGGTCGCGACCTCTAGCCGGGCAATGTCCGCCTTGAGTGTCGCCTGAACGCATTCAAGGCCCTGAGCGTTGCCTGGACGCGCTCAACGTCCTGCTTGGTCGCGGTCTCCAACCGGGTGATCTCGGCGCGCACTTGTCGCGAGCCATGCCGGCTTCCTCGATGACGCGCGCTCGCGCGAGCCGGTCGGTCGTCATGCGAGCGCGCTCCACGGGGTCATTGCTCAAGTAAATCCCACCACATCACCCGAGTAAGTCCATGGCGAGCAGGATCGCGGCGCAGACGACGGCAGCCCACGACAGAACTTTCAGCCATGAACGCCAGTCGTTCATCCGAGCCGGTCAGCGCGGCGGGCGAGGCGGTCGCTCATGGCTCGCACGTCGTGTGCACAATGCCGCCCACTTGATGGGTCAGGCACGTCGTGATCCTGCCGTCGCCCCGGTAGATGTTCGTGTAGGTCGTGATGCCGTTGGACCATGACGTGCTCGACTGCGCGTGTCATGAAGTCTGCGCCGCCACTCGAAACCTGCCGTCGATACTCAGTTGGCCGGCTCCGTAAACCAGCACGAACAAAAAGCCACCCGCCATAGCTAAGTTCTTGTAGAAGTGAATCATATTGTCGTAGGCAACCATCGCATCAGCAGCACTGACGCCGGCGACTAAGTGAACCGCAAATCCCGTGATGAGAGACCAAATTGCCAACAACCCGGCGACCCACTGCGTCTTGAAGCCGACAAGGAGCACGATACCACCGACGAGTTCGACGAGTATCGCGACCCAGACCATCACCCCCGGCAAAGGCACCCCGACGTGAGCGAAATATTGCGTCGTTGCACCAGGGGCCATCAGCTTCGCGTATCCTCCCCAGACGAACAGGCCGCTCATGAGCACGCGTCCGAGCGCCAGCAGGTAGTCGTGTGTTCTTTCCATCGTGTCCCCCTCACCGTGTTCCTGCTCGTAGTGTTCGAGCGCGCGATGCGTTTTTCCTCAGTGCACCGGTGGGTGTGCGTCGCTGTCGCGGTTCTCGTCAGCCTCGGCCGCGTCCCGCTCTTGGCGGACGATTTCAACGCAATCGCTCAGAACCCGCAGAAGCTCCCCCTTGAATTCCTCCTGGTGCTTATCGCAACAGTCCGGGGCAACTGTCGCGAGGACACGCGCGCACAGCATCAGCACGTCGTATTCACTGGCGTTCTGTAAGATCGCTTCGATAGCCTCTAGCCGGGCCGCGAACGCTTCGGCCTCAGCTTTGGCGACCTTTGCTTCGGCAGTGGCGATGACCTTCTTGAACTTGGTCATGCTGCCGCCCGCCGCCGAGGTGTGCGGTCTTCAAGGTCCAGCGCGTCGATCGCGTTGGCAATGGCGGAACGGAGTGCTTCCACGTCGATCATGCTGCCTCCCGCTGCCGGCGTTCGAGGAAGTCTTCCAGGGCGATCTCGATCATCTTCGCCCGTGAGCGCCGTTCCTCGCTTGCGACCGCATCGATCCGCTCGACCAGATCGGGGGGCAGAGTGAACGTGAGCGGTCGGCGCTTGCCGACCAGTTTCGGCGTCGGCTTGGCGTCCGGCGCGCCGGCAAAGAACCGCTCGGCCTCACTCGGCCGCTTTGTGATGGCCATCAGCCATTGCTCCTACATCAAAGAGATTGCTGGTTAGTTGCGCGATCTCGTCGCACGCCTTCGCGTCTCGATCCCTCGGCGACGCCTCGGCCACGGCCAGCCCGAACGCCATTGCGTTGGCGAACGCCTTGCGGCGGCGCACGATCGCCGTGGTGGCGGTGAACTGCGGCAAGCCGGCCAGCGCCTCGATCGTCTCGGCGGTGTCGCGGTTGTCGCCGGGGTCGGCGAGGTTCAGCACGGCCAGGACTTGGAGCGGTGCCCGGTCTTCGTCCTCCCGAGCTTGCTGTGCCCGGTCGATCAGCGCCGCCATGTCGGCGAGTGCCCACACGTCAACCGCTCGCGGCTGCACGGGCACCAGCAACAGGTCGGAGCGGAACATGGCGACGCGCAACGCCTCGCTGTCCTGCCCGCCGGCATCGATCAGGATGTCCTCGAACGCGCCCGCCAGGGCGGCAATTTGAGCCCGTAGCGCCTTCCCCTCGGGCAGATGGACGGGGGGCACATGCCAGGGGAGGCGACCGACCGGCCTCAGCGCGCGCCGAAGCGGCGGCCTGTGCCGATCCTTGGCGGTCGGCGTCGATCAGCAGGACAGCGTGCCCCATGGCCTGCCACGCCAGCGCGAGTTGTGTCGCCAGCGTCGTCTTGCCGACGCCTCCCTTGGTGTTGCCGATGGTCAGGATCATGCACCGGGTTGACACCAGATATGCATCAGATGTCAAGCTATCTGGTGTTATACATTGACGCGGTGGCATTCCGGTTGCTATTCAACATCGGATAACACCCAATCCCCGCCCTACCACGGAGCACCCCATTGCACGATCTGATCCCCCTCGGCCCGGCGCTCGATGGCGCCCTCGCCCCGGCCGAGATCGACGCCGTCCGCGGCTTCGCCGAGGCCGACAAGGCCGCCGCCTCCCGCCGCGCCTACACCTCCGACTGGCGCATCTTTCGCTCCTGGTGCACCGCCCGCGAGCTAACCCCACTCCCCGCCGAGCCCGCCACCGTCGCCGCCTTCCTCGCCAATGAAGCCCAGGCCGGCACCAAGCCATCGACCATCAGCCGCCGCGTCGCCGCCATCCGCTACGTCCACAAGCTCGCCGGCTTCATCGAGCCGCCCACCAACAGCGAACTGGTAAAGACCACGCTCCACGGCATCCGCCGCACCCTCGGCACCGCCCGCGACCAGAAGGCCCCCGCCACCGCCGACGTGCTCACCCAAATGCTCCGCCACGTGCCCGCCCACACGCTGATCGGCCGGCGCGACCGCGCCCTCCTCGCCCTCGGCTTTGCCGGCGCCTTCCGCCGCTCCGAGCTCGTCGCCCTCGAGGTCGAGGACATCACCGAATTCCCCGACGGACTCCGCGTGCGGATCCGCCGCAGCAAGACCGACCAGGAAGGCGAAGGCCACGAGATCGCCATCCCCCGCGGCTACCGCCTGCGCCCCGTCGAGGCGCTGCAGGCTTGGCTCGCCGCCGCCGCGATCACCACCGGCCCGATCTTCCGCCCCGTGCTCAAAGGCGGCCGCATCTCACCGGCCCGGCTCGCGGCCGAGAGCGCCGCCGATATCGTCAAGCACTACGCCACCCTCGCCGGCCTCGATCCCCGCGCCTTCGCCGGCCATAGCCTGCGCGCGGGCTTCCTCACCTCCGCAGCCGAGCACGGCGCATCAGTGTTCAAGATGATGGAGGTATCGAGGCACCGATCGGTTGATACGCTGCGCGGCTACGTCCGTCGGGCCGACAGCTTCAAGGATCATGCGGGGGCTGGTTTCTTATGAGACAGCACCGAGTGTATGGCATGCATACAGTATATGCACACATTTCAGTAACGTAGCACCCATTCGCGTGCCATATCCGTGCCGGCACCCACACGGAGATGGATCAATGGCCGCGATGGCAAGACTGAACCTCTCAATCCCGGCGCCGCAGATCGTTTGGCTACAGGCCGAGGCCGAACGCCTCGGCATCTCAGTAGGCGAGCTGATGCGCCGGATCATCGACCAGCACCGGGAAAAACAACCCTCACACATCCGTAGGGAACAACACCGATGAATGTTCTGAGGGTTACTCTGCGTGGTTGGCGCCTACGATCCCTCAAGGTGAAATCGGTCATGACCAATCTCAATGCTAGCACGCGCCGCTGGCACTATTACCGCAGGATCATCACGGCGCTGGCTACAGTGGCGGCGCTTGGTTTCGGCGGGCGCGCGCAGGCGATGCAGTTCTGGCCGGTCTTCTCGTCGGATAATCGTTTTTCTAGTGGTGGCGTTTATGCGCGCGGAGAGATCGCGGCTGGCGACACCGAACGTCTGCGGAACGCAATCAATGCCCTGCCGAGCGGTGAGCCGGCATGGTGGCTTCTTTTGGATAGCCCGGGCGGTAACGTGGAAGAGGCTGAGCGGCTTGCGGATTACGTGCATAACACTCGGCTGACAGTTGGGGTTGGGCCGGAATGCGCGTCAGCTTGCTTTCTGGTTTTTGTGGCTGGCGTGGAAAGGTTCGCGCAGCGCGCTTCGCGGATCGGCGTTCACAGTGCTTCGACGGAACAGGGACAAGAAACCATAGGCAGCATGGCGGTGACGGTCGCAATAGCACGCGATGCGGCACACTACGGCGCCCCGGCGTCGATCATTGGGAAGCTAGTGGAGACGCGCGCCGATCAGGTGACGTGGCTGACGCCTGAAGACTTGATGCTAATGGACGTGAAGATTGTGAGTCCCGGCCATCCGCCGGTCGAGCTCCTCGAGCTGGCGTTCGGAGTAGGATTCCGGCGCAAAGCCCTCGAGCCACCCGACCACGTGAGTTTCGATCAAGTCGCGCGGCACGTCCGGATGCTCGGCATGGATGCATTCTGCCGACTGCTCGATCGACAGCCGTTTCCCGTCGTCCCAGACGATCTTGCGCCGTTTGGGGTCAACGTCGGCATTATCCAGTGCGGCGAAGACCAGATCGAGCGCGTAGACCGAGCGTTCCCCCTCGGACGAGCCCATCCATTCGAGGAAGGCGTCAGTGAACGGGTTGTTCTCGAAGGGGTGTTTTGCGCGTCGCTTGCCCATCGGATGAGGATAGCACCGCGGGTCATTGCCGTCGCAAGGCTCGCTTCATCATCAAGCGGCTCTGCTCGATGCTCAAGGCGATCCACTGGGCGGTGAGCGCCTTGAAGCGCTTATAGTTGCGGATCTCACGCCGCACCTCGGGCAGATAGTCGCGCGGAACATATTCGGTCCGGCTCCTCATCTGCCGCGTGTAGCTGAGCTGGTAGTAGGGTCCCCTCCGGTTCTCTGGATCCTTGTACTGGCGGGTGAGCGATCCGGGCCGCATGTCTTCAATGCCGGCCAGCTGCGCCTTGATGCTTCCAACGCGCTTTCTGATCACTGCCAGGCGTTTGTTTGTCATAGGTTTAGCATACCAGTGCTATACTATGCTGGCAACAAAATCGAGAGGGTCCGATGCCGCTGTGGATGCCCTGGTGGAACGCGATTTGGCTGCTGCGTCCGGCGTTCTCGCGTCTGCGCACCTTCCTGTGGTTCGCCACCGCCGTGGCAGGCTTCACGGTGCGGACGGAACTGCTGGGCGTAACCAGCCTCGTGCGGGCGCTGAAGCTCGAGGCTCGCTTCTACAACAAGCTCGTCGATCACTTTCACAGCCCCGCCGTGAAGCTCGATCGGCTCGCGGCGCTGTGGACCCAGGTGGTGCTCCGGCTATTCCCGCAGCCGCTGCGCATCAAGGGAAGGTGTGTCGTGGTCGGCGACGGCATCAAGATCCCCAAGCGCGGGCGCAAGATGCCGGCGGTCAAACTCCTGCATCAGCAGTCCGAGTCGAACACCAAGCCCGAATTCATCATGGGACATTCCCTCCAGGCTGTGAGCGTGCTCGTTCAGGCCGCAGCCAGCGTCTTCGCCGTGCCGCTCGCCATACGAATCCACGAAGGGTTGGTGTGGTCCAATCGCGATCGCCGCACCCTGCTCGACAAGATGCTTGCGCTCCTCGGGATCGTCGCCATCCCAGAACCCTTCTACTTCGTCGCCGACGCCTACTATGCCGCGCGCAAGATCGTCACCGGCCTGCTCGAGGAGAACAACCACCTGGTCACGCGGGTGAAGTCCAACGCCGTCGCCTACACTGCTCACCAGCAGTGCGGCCCGCGGAAGAGAGGTCGGCCCAGGGTCTATGGCAGGAAGGTCAAGCTCAAATCCCTGCTGGAGGACCCCAAGGGCTTCCAACAGGCCGAAAGTCCCGTCTACGGCGAGCACCAGGTGATCATCCAGTATCGGGTCCGCGACCTGCTATGGCGCCCGGCCGGTCAACTCGTGCGCTTCGTGGCGGTGATTCATCCAGTAAGAGGCTCGTGCCTCCTGATGTGCACCGACACCTCTTTGGAGGCTATCGAGATCATTCGCCTGTACGGTCTGCGCTTCAAGATCGAGCACACGTTCAAGCAGGCGGTGCGGCTGATCGGTTCGTTTACCTACCATTTCTGGATGTCCGACATGAAGCCGCTCCGCCGCCGCAGTGGCAATCAACATCTCCATCGTAAGTCGCCGGAATACCGCAACGCCGTCAAACGCAAGCTCCACGCCTACCACGTCTTCATCCAGGCGGGTGTCGTCTGCCAGGGACTACTTCAGTATCTGGCCGTCGCCTTCCCTCAGCTCGTCTGGAATTCCTTCGGCTCCTGGCTGCGAACCATTCGGCCCGGCATCCCGCCCTCGGAGCTGGTCGTGGCCAATGCCCTGCGCCAGAGCCTGCCGGAATTTCTCTTGAATGCCACCCCGAGCAACACCTTCGCGAAATTCGTCATCGAACGACAGGACACCAATAAAATGGAGGCCTTCCGCCTAGCCTCCTGAGCCGAAATTCCTCCGGAACTCTGGACTCGCGAGATCGAACGACAGGACACCAATAAAATGGAGGCCTTCCGCCTAGCCTCCTGAGCCGAAATTCCTCCGGAACTCTGGACTCGCGAGATTAGCAGCCACAGTATCCAAAGTTCGATATCGATTTGTGTCCAATCGCCCGATCGCAAAGGCTGTTCAAGAAGCCCTGGCTGCAGCCGCTGCTGGGACCCCAGTCTCTCAGCTCGATCGAGCAACAAAAACGGCGCGTAGCGCTTTCCTGAAAGCAGCGGGCGTCAGCGCATCAGAACTGACTTCCTTTACACGACTCGTGGACTTGTGGGGTGATCAAGAATCTCGGCATGCCCAGGCGCGGGGCCTCGCCAGCAGTACGCGCCGCGTCACGGTCTTTCTGGATAGCGATGCATCCAAGCGGATGAAGGACTTGGTGCGTGACAAGGCGCTATCCCGATCGCGGGCCGATAACACGATCGACCTGAATGATCTTGTTCAGCAGTTCGGCCTCGGAAGCGAGCGCGAGCTGTTGCCGGCCGAACCGCGATTTGAGACCGTCGCCGCGGCTGTCCCCCGCGCCCAGGAAGAGGTTATTGCACAGCAAATCGTCACCGCGCGATGGCCTGTGATCATCCAGGCAGGCGGCGGGTTAGGCAAAAGCATTTTGTGCCAAAGATTGCCCGCCCATCTCCCGACGGGCTCCGAGGCTGTCCTTTTCGACGGCTTTGCCGGCGGCGATTACCGCAATCCACGACTTCACCGGCACAAGCATTCACGGGGCCTGGTGCAGATTGCTAACGAGCTCGCGCGTCGGGGTATGTGCGATGTTCTTGTCCCGCAACCAGCGGCCTCCGAGCAGAATTATCTTGAAGCGTTCCGCAACCGTCTGGAGCAAGCTGTCGCCGTCGTGCGTTCACGCGCGCTGGATGCGATCTTGCTTATCGTCATCGACGCAGCCGACAATCTAGGTATTGCTGCGGACGAGGTCCAAGAGCGGAGTTTTGTTCCCGACCTCCTAAAGGACGAGCCGCCGGAGGGGTGCCGAGTCGTCGCTGTCGCCAGGACCCACCGAGTTGTTCAATATCTCAGGCCGCCTGATTCCGTCCCCAGCATAACACTCGACCCATTCAATTTGAGCGAGAGCACGCTGCACCTCCGCACCAAATTCCCTGAAGCCTCCGCGGAGGAGGCCAAGACTTTCCATCGTTTCACCGACCGCAACCCTCGGGTTCAAGCCAACGCTCTCGCCATCGCGAAAGATCTGAAAGCGCTTCTTGATGCGCTTGGCCCTCAAGTCGTAACGTTCGAGCAGCTGATCGACGCCCAAATCTCTATCGCATTCGAAAAGGTGGTCAAAGAACATGCATCATCGCCCAGCGAGGTCGAGCCACTAGGTGTCGCCCTGGCGGCCCTCGTGCCGCCGATACCGATCTGGATTTTAGCGGAAGCAGCGTTATTGCCGGTCGAGGCAGTCCAAAGCTTTATCTGCGACTTCGGAAACGGACGCTTCATAGTCGTAACGGATCACTCTGTGCAGTTTCATGATGAGCCGGTTGAAACGTGGTTCCACCAGAAGTTTCTTCCGACCACCGGCTCGTCTGGCCGGATCGCCGATCTCCTCGGCCCCCTTGCGTCGACGGATGGATATGTCGCTGCGGCTTTGCCGGTTCTCCTCTTTCGTGCCGAGCGCTACGGGGACCTCTTGCGTCTGGCGCTTGAAGGCGCTGAGCCAACGACCCAAGATCCGGTTGAGAGGCGCAACATTGTCTTAGGCCGCGTCCGCTACGCCCTCAAGTTTGCCCTCACGCGGGGAGGACAAAGCGATGCGGTCAAGCTGCTCATGCGAGCCGGCGAAGAGGTCGCCGCCAATCAGCGCCAGTCGGGATTCTTGATGGAGCAAGCAGACTTGGTCGCTTCGCTCGCTGGCCCAAATGTCGTCAGTGATTTCATTTTTCGTCAGCGCCCCTGGGCAGTATCAGGCAAGGCCTATGCCTATTGCGCCGCCATGCTAGCTGCCGATGGCCGCAATACCTTCGAAGCGGCCAGGTTTATAGAGTTGGCAGAAGGATGGCTAAAACGCTGGCGTGATGAGCGCCGGCAAAGGGCCAGCAATGTCCCGTGGATGGATCGTAGCGACATTGAGATCGCGGATCTTGCTACCTATGCCGAAGCGATTTACCGCTGCCACGGTGCTGCCGCAGCCGTCGCGTTCATGCGGCATTGGCGGGACTGGGCAGCGTTCGAGGCGACGCAGGCCCTCGCGGTACGCCTGATTGATCGCGGAGAGAAACCAGCGCTCGAGGCACTTCTTCAGGCCGCCGGCGATCGCACAGCGATGCGACTGGCCATAATTTTGGAGATGGGCGCGGTGGCTTTGGTTCCGTCAGCACAACAGGTCAGTCTAACGCTTGCGCTGCTGATTGCAGACCAGCAGGTGATCGATCCGGACAACTATCCGGACAAAAGTGCTGTGTTGCTCAGCATCGTAGCGACCGCCGAAGCAGCCGTGCCGTGTGGCCTCCCCAAGGCAAAGATCTTGGCGCTTCTTGACCGATATCCTTGTCCTCATCCGCGGGTTTATCGCTTCTACGATCACGGAGAGCGACGGCAAACCATTTTGCGAGCGGCGGCACTACGGGCGGCATTGATCCATCGGGACCTGACGCTGGAAGACGTTCGGCCGGCCTCGCTGAGTGTGAGCTCGAAGGAATCGAGAGCGGGGACGGACCAAGAGGAGCGGGAGTTCAAGTTAATCTATAGCGCTTTGGTCCCCTGGTACCGGTTGAGGGCATTGGGCCTTGCAGGGCGCGCGCAACCCTGGGGTGACGAGGTTGCAAGAGCACAAAAGGAATGCCGAAGCGAGCGTTGGTCGTGGGGCGGTGCCCCCGAACTCGACATGGTCATCAACGAGATCGGCAAGACCTGGTTTGATGCCGTTCTCTGGTCCGGGCGCAGTGACGTTGCCGCGGTGACGGAGATCGAAAAGTGGCTCGTCGAGCAGGACGTACACATCACGATTGCAACCTGGACAAGGTTGGCACGCAGAGCGTCGATCCACACGCATTCTTTCGGTGCCAATGCGCTGCGCTTTGCCCACCGCGCCCGTACGTCGATTGAGGACGAGTACGCAGACGCGAAACGGACGGCCGATAGTTTCGCGTCACTCGCGCGTGCGGTGCTGCCGCTCGGCCGTGAGGAAGCATCCGGCTATTTCCAGAAAGCTCTTGCGCATTTGAGCCGATTGGGCGACGAGCTCCACGAGCGTTTGTTCGCCATTCTTGCTCTGGCCGAGAGATCAGCCGTAAGCGGCCGTGCCGATCCAACGGGAGCCTATCGGGTGGCGCGCGTGGGTGAGCTTTTCCATGCGTACAATGACCACAAATTCCCATGGGCATCCGTCATCGAGGCCGTGACACGGCTATGTCCAAGCTCAGGTCTTGCTATCGCAAGCCGTTGGAATGACCGGTACAAGGTCGCCCTAGGACGCGTCCTGCCCTGGGTGACCCTTTGTTTGCTTGAGACTGGGGCCATTAGTCCGCGCGTTGGGGCAGCCCTTCACGCGTTTGGTGGCTATTGGCGGCTCCATAAGAATGCGCACTTGTTCTTGGACAGCGAGACGGTTACGATACAGAAGCAGGCCATTCTCGATATGCTCGCGCACGACCAGGAGTTCGATCCCGACAACGAGGACGATGCAATCGATGCTCTCCTCACCGCCGCAACCCGTCACGGTCTGGAAAGGCAGCGGCTTCAGAGCCTCGCTGACTTAAGCGCCAAGCAGGTAACGCGCGACCATGTCGATGAAGGCCTCTGGGCGACCGAAAGCGAGACAACACCGCCGCAGCCGATCGATTGGGCCGAGTTGTTTGCCGATCTCGACTTATATACCCCCGAGGGGATTGACGCGGCCATTGCGCGATGGCGATCGATGCAGACACCACCCCTGCAGTGGGAGGAGCTGTTTGGGCGGCTGCGGCAGGCCATCGGGCCGTCGCGGCGAGCCGAGCACGTGCGCGCGTTGGCTCGCAGTACCGATCTTATGGTTGCCCCTGTCTTCGAAGCGTTGGAGGGTTGCGCGAACGAGTGGACGCCGAGCATGGCGTTGGAAAGCTCGCTTGCCGATGCGATCAACCATGTGGTAACGACTCGTTCAGAGGAAATCGTTGCCCGGAGCTGGGCATTCGACACCTCTATGCAACTGTGCGCCCGCCTCTCGCACTCGCGGGTTGAGGATGTGCTGCAACGCCTTATGCAGGCTTCCGCGGAATCAGTTGAACGTGCTTCTGCGACGAGACTATTCGAGCTGGCAAGCGCATACGCGCGGAATGCGTTAACTGCCGATCAAGCGAAAGATGCCCTGTCCTACGGACTCGACCGTCTGGAACCGATCCTCAACGACAAAGATGGGGATGGCCCCTGGCGATCCCGCCTTATGCCACCGCCAGAAATCTCCCGGGCGATTGCCCGCCTTTGCTACGCTATGCTGGCGTCGCCTGTCGCTAAGGAGCGGTGGCGCGCAGCCCATGCGACGCGACGGCTTTGCCGCTTGGGCGAGACCGAGGTCGTCGCCGGGTTGATCGAGTTACTTCCTGCGGCGGAGCTCCCGGCGTTCACCGACAATAATCTCCCATTCTATGCCCTCCATGCACGTCTTTATCTGCTGATAGTCTTTGCCCGCGTTGCGGCCGAGGCACCCGAGTTCCTCGTCGCGCACGCCCTCCAATTTGTCTACTGGGCGTTGGAGAGTGGCCCTCATGTTTTGGTCCGCGAGTTTGCTGCCCGCGTAGCATTAGAGCTCTCACGCCAGCATAGCGGCCTTTTGGACCAAAACACGATTGATCGCTTGACGGTGGTAAGCACAGGCCCGTTTGCACCGCAACCTGCGAAGCCCACTGAGGTCCAAACAGGAGGAGCCCTCGCCGCCCGCAGCGCGCGCCAGTTTACCCTGGACTATGACTTCGACCAATATTGGCTCACGCCGCTTGCACGCGCATTCAACGTCACGCATCAACATGTTGCCGATAGTATTGAGAAGTGGGTTGTCGAGCGCTGGGGTCAAGCCGGCATGAGCGCGTGGGACAAAGATCCGCGTGCGCGCCGGTGGCACTATTTCATGGACACCTCGCACAGCCACGGCAGTTATCCACGCGTTGATCGGTACTCGTTCTACTTGAGCTACCACGCCATGTTTTGCACCGCGGGCGAGCTACTGGCCGAATTCCCGCCTGTGGTTGAGCGTGGGGAGAATCAGTTTCGCGAGTGGCTATCCGATCATGAGCTGACACGCCCGGATGGACATTGGCTGGCGGATCGTCGCGATGTTGCCCCGCTTGAACGCCGAAGGTGGCAGCAGCAACCGCAACCGTGGGAGCGGGGCGGTGAATGGCGGTTTTGCGTTCCGCCGCCGATTTTGATCAGGCCCTTGGTATCCAGCCGGATCTGACCCCTGATCTCGTGGTCTGGGGCTGGTGGCGCATTGTGGAGCGCGAGCGCAAAGAGACGATCTCCATCCATTCCGCTCTAGTTTCGCCGTCCAGCACGCATGCACTCTTGTGTGCATTGCAAACGACCCTCAATCCGCATGACTACAGAATTCCTGATGAGCGGGACGAGTTGGAGATCGACCAGCCAGGGTTCCAGCTGTGTGGGTGGATCGCCTTGCCGAGATCCCGCTCAGGCCTTGACCAATTTGATCCTTTTGCCGGCATTCTCTGGCCGGGTCCCGTCCCTGGCCGTCGCGTGCGGCATGTCCTAAGGCTGTCGGCCGATAACGAAGGCCGTACCTGGCATTGCTCAGGGTCACCAGTTCTGCAGTTGCGAATTTGGGGGGATCAACGGGATGACAAGTATCGCTCGCCCGGCAATTATGGCAACCGACTAACCACCGATGTGAAGTTTCTGTTGGCAATGCTGCGTCAGGCCGGTCGAGATATGATAATCGAAGTGGGGATCGAACGCGACAATGGTCAAGAAAAAGACGAGACGGTCCCTTATGCCTACCGTCGGTACACGCGCCTCTACCTTCTCCAAGGTGACGGCCGACTCGAAACTCTCCACGGATGTCGTCGCGTTCGGCCAGAAGCTGATCGCTGAAATGGGGTTAGAGTTGAGCGCAGACACGCCTGGTCGCTGGATGTGCCACTACCTCGCCGAGGTGATTGCAAGGGCCGAGACCGCGGAAGATTCGGAGAGGAACGCCGCGGAGCAGGAATGTTTTAGGACTATCCTTCAATTGTGGAAGCACCGCGCTTCGATCCCGTCAACTCGTCGACCGTTGGCCTCTTTTGATCCGATTTTTCAAACTCTGGCACGCCTGCAAGACCACACTCATTTCATGTTCTTCGAGCACGCTGAGAGCCAGACGGACGCAAGCCTTGGGATGTGGCTCGATCTGGCGGCCAAGGTCGATCACACTGCACGCGACCTGATTGACTGGTGCATCGCCAACGCGACAGTCGAGGCTGCTGCCGAGGATGGTGCGTGGGCGACCGATCCAACCGCGCGGATGCTTGATGATGGTCCGGATATGCAGGCTGCGCGTTTGCTGCTCCAAAACATGCGGGTCTTAGTGGGGACAGAGGAGCAACTGGCCGAGCAGCGGGCGAAGGAGGTCGTCGAGATGAAGAACCGACTAGATGAATTTATTGCTGCTTGTGGGAGGATGAGGAAATCGCTTGAGTCAGCTCTTGGCACGAGGCCTCCCATCCGTCTTCGCAGTGTCCGCCCCCGAAAGGGGGCCAAGGTTCGCAAGCCTCAGCGCTAGGTCCTGCGACGAATTTGGCCAAATGTCCGGAATCCACCCGAAGCGGTCATTGGACGCGGCAACCTCGCTCGCTTGGCGGTACGGCGACAGCATGACCCGCAAGGATGAGACAAAAGATTTCATCCGCTTCGCGCCATGTGATACCAGCCGACTGAAAGATCGACTCTCGGGGCGAGTCCAGTCCGGGCGCCGCAAGGGCCGGCCTTGTGCCTCGGGGAACCGCAGAGAGTCGTGGATGGCCGGGCCAAGCCCGGCCATGACGTGGGAAGGCCGGGCATGACGGGGATGGCGCGGCCGAGGCCCAATCGACGCAGTTATTCCCCGGCGGATCCTAAGCCCCCGATCGCCTCTCTCGCTTGCGGGCTATGGAGTCGATGTATCCGCGCCAGGGAGACGCGACTCCGCGAACCACTCGGCCAACTCAGATTGCTCGCGCTGAGACAGACGCAGGCCCAGTTTGGTGCGCCGCCACAGCACGTCCTCGGCGGTGCGCGCCCACTCGGCGCGGATCAGCCAAGTCACCTCCCGCTCGGTCAGGTCCGCGCCGAAGGCTTGGCCAAGATCTTCGATGCCCCGCGCGTCGCCCAGCATCTCGGCGGCGAGCGTGCCGTAGCTGCGCACCAGCCGGCGCGCGGCCGGTTCGGCCAGGAACTTGTAGCGACGCTGAAGTCCAGCGCGCAGAGCCGATGCGCCGTCCGGCGGAAAGTCACCGCCAGGCAGCGGCGCCGATTGCGTCCACGACGCGCCGAGGCCAGGGAAGAAGGGGGCGAGGCGCGTCATTGCTGCCTCGGCCAGCCGGCGGAAGGTCGTGATCTTACCGCCGAACACCGACAACAACGGCGGCTCTCCCTTCAGGTCCAGCGCGTAGTCCCGCGTTGCCTGTTGCGCGCTGCTGGTGCCGTCGTCCTGCAACGAGCGCACCCCCGCATAGCGCCACACGATGTCCGATGATGTCACCGGCCGGCGGAAATAGTCGCTGACGGCAGCGAGCAGATACGCCTCCTCCTCCGGCGTGATGGAGACACAAGCGGGATCGCCCACGTAATCCTCGTCAGTGGTGCCGATCAGAGTAAAATCTTCCTGGTACGGGATCGCGAAGCAGATGCGGGCGTCAGAGTTCTGAAAGATGTAGGCGCGGTCGTGCTCGAACAGCCGGTGCGTCACGATGTGGCTGCCCTTCACCAGACGAATGCGCCGCGGCTCGTTGTCGCCGGCCACGTCCTGAAGCACGTGCACGACCCACGGGCCGGCCGCGTTGACCAGCACCCGCGCGGCCGCCTCTCGTGTCTCTCCGGAGGTTTGCAACGAAAGCTGCCACAGTCCGTCCGCCCGCCGGGCCGCCGTGCAGCGCGTGCGGGTGCAGATCTCTGCTCCGCGCGACCCTGCATCGCGGGCGCACAGCACTACGAGCCGCGAGTCGTCCACCTGGCAGTCGGAATACTCGAAGGCGCGCGTGTAGCGCGGCTGCAGCGGTGCGCCGGCCGGGTCGTGCCGCAAATCCAGGCTGCGCGTCGGCGGCAGAATGCGCCGGCCGCCCAGATGGTCGTAGAGGAACAGCCCGGCCCGCAGGATCCACCAGGGCCGCAGTCCTGCATGGTGCGGCAGCACGAAGCGCAGCGGATGAATGATGTGCGGGGCCGCCCGCAGCAGCACCTCGCGCTCCGCCAGAAATTCGCGGACCAACCGGAATTCGTGGTATTCCAGGTAACGTAGCCCGCCGTGGATCAGCTTGGTGGAAGCGGACGAGGTGCCGCTGGCCAGATCGTTCTGCTCGACCAGCAGCACCGACAGGCCGCGCCCCGCTGCGTCGCGCGCAATGCCGACGCCGTTCACGCCGCCGCCGATCACGGCCAGATCATAGACGCTCGTCGCCATCATCCCTGCTTGACCAGCCTGTCCAGCCGCAGGCGCTGGCGGTCATCAGTCAGGCGCAGCACTGCGAGGTACACCACAGCGACCGCCGCCAGGCCGGCGCCACCCGACAGCAGGAAGATCAGCAGGATCTGATATTTCGCCGCCTCCAGAGGGTCCATTCCGGCGAGGATCTGGCCCGTCATGATCCCCGGCAAGGTCACCACGCCAGCGGCCGACATCTGATTAATGATCGGCAGCAGCGCACGGCGCACCGAACCGCGGATCAGGCCGCGCATTGCCTCCCAGAAGGTCGCGCCGAGCGCCAACTGTGCCTCGATTGCGGCGCGCTCGCGCACCACGCCGCCGAGCACCCCGTCCAGACCCAGGCTAGCCCCGTTCAGCACGTTGCCCAACACGATCCCGGCAAGGGGGATAGCGTAGCGCGGATCGTACCAGGGCGTCGGCCGGATCGCCGTGGTCAGCGCCAGGATCGCGGTGAGAAAAGTGGCGAATGCCACCGCCGAGGCGCCGACCGCCAGATTGCCGAAGCGCGTCAGTCGCTGCTCGGGCCGCGCGGCGACCTCGCGCGCCGCGATCGCCACCATCACCAGGATCACCGCCAAGGTCAGCGCCGGCGAGGCCACCGCGAACACCGCCCTCAGGATCAGTCCGACGGCGACGAGTTGCACCACCATCCGCACCGCCGCCCAGGCAAGCTGCCGGTGCAGCCCCAGGCGCAACCAGATCGACAGCACGCCATCGACCAACAACAGCACGGCAGCGATGCAGAGGTCGGGCCAGGTGAGCAGAATCGGCGTCACGCAAACACCAATCGTCTCGCCACGATTTGCGCATGCCGCGAACCGACCCGTCGCGCCTGCTCCGGGTTGTGCGTCACCATCAGGATGGCGGTGCCGCCGGCAAGGCGTTCGGCCAACATCTCCTCGACCAGCGCAGTCGAGTCCTGGTCAAGCGCGCCCGTCGGCTCATCGAGCAACAGCACCGGGGACTCGACAGCCAGGGCGCGGATGAGCGCCATACGCTGGCGCTCGCCCGTGGAGAGCTGCACGACCGGTGCATCGAGCAGGCCGAGCGAGAGATCGAGCAGTGGCGCCATCTCGCGGGCGCGGCTCAGGGCGGGGCCGGGAAAATGCTCGCGGACGCGGGCCGCCCACCAACCCGGTTCGGCGGCGTTGTAGAGCACGTGGCGGCGCCAGGCCGGCGGCGTCCAACTTTGTCGCTCCCGCCCGTCCAGCAGCACCTGGCCCTCGCCCGGGTCGAGATCGGCGATCAGGCGGAGGAACAGGCTCTTGCCCGCGCCGGATGCACCGGTGATGGCGACGCACTCGCCACGCTCGAGCTGCAGATCGAACGGGCCGGCGAGGCGGCTGCGTAATCCGATCAGTTCGAGCAGGGCCATGGCGGAGCAGTCAGGACCAGCCGGTCCCGGCGCTGCTCAGCCACCGGCTGCGAATTTTGCCAACAGCCGCGCGTGCGAGCGGATGCCGCGGTGGAAGCAGCGCTGTTCGAACTTCTCGTTGGGGCTGTGCACCCGATCGTCTTCCAGGCCGAATCCCATCAGCAGGGAGTCGATGCCGAGTATGTTCTTGAACGATGAAACCACTGGGATCGATCCGCCGCAACCGATCAATACCGGCGGTTTGCCGAACTCCTCGGCGAGTGCCGCCTGCGCGGCCTTCAGCCAAGGCGAGTCAGCGGAGATTTCGATCCCGGGGCTGCCACTGAACGCCTCGACCTCCACTTTTGCGTCGGCCGGCACTCGCTCGGCGAGGAACCGGCGGAAACCTTCGACGATCTTCTGCGGGTCCTGATTGGGGACCAGCCGGAATGATACTTTTGCGGCGGCTTCTGCGGGGATCACCGTCTTGGAACCAGGGCCGGTATAGCCGCCCCAGATTCCGTTGATATCGGCAGTCGGGCGCGCCCACAGCCGTTGCAGCGCCGGTCGTCCGTGCTCACCCACCGGCACGCGCAGGCCTATATCGCCGAGGAACGCCGCCTCATCGAAGCCGAGCGAGTCCCATTGGGCGGCCTGTGCGTTGGTGGGCTCCTTCACCGCATCGTAGAAGCCGGGGAGCTGGATGCGCCCGTGTTCGTCGTGCAGCTCGCCGAGGGCACGGCAGAGCGCATTGATCGGATTGAGCGCCGAGCCGCCGTACATGCCGGAATGCAGGTCGCGGTTGGCGGCCCGCAGGGTAACCTGCGTGTACGTCATGCCGCGCAGCCCGGTGGTAATCGCCGGAGTGTCGATGTCCCACATGCCGGTGTCGCTGATCAGCGCCAGGTCGGCACGAAGCTCGGCGGGGTTCGCTTGCAGGAACGGTTCGAGATTACGGCTGCCGACCTCTTCCTCGCCTTCGATCACGGCGGTGATGCGGACGGGGATGCTGCCGGTAGCGTGGTGCCAGGCGCGCAGAGCCTCGATGAAGGTCATGGTCTGGCCTTTGTCGTCCACCGCGCCGCGGGCGACGAAGCGCTTGCCGCGCGGGCCATCCACGAGCTGAGGCTCGAAGGGCGGGCTGGTCCACAGGTCCAGCGGTTCGGGCGGCTGCACGTCGTAATGGCCGTAGAACAGAATGTGCGGGCCACGATATCCGTCCGGGCCGGGATGGTGCGCGACGACGACCGGATGGCCGGGAGTGTCGCGCAGGCTGGCGGTGAAACCGAGGCGAGCGAGCTGGGTTTGGAGGAACTCGGCGGCGAGCCGGCAGTCCTGCCGGTGCGCCGGCTGGGCGCTGATCGAGGGTATCCGCAGCAAGGCAAACAGGTTTTCGCGGGACTGGTCCAGCCCGGCATCCACTTGGCGTAGCACGGCTTCGAGGGAATTCGGCGGGGAGGCTGGCATTGGCGGGCGCTCCGGCGGTGTTGCGGCAGTGTGGCGCGGGGGATGGGTCGCCTCAAGAGCGGGGTTCGAGCTGCGCGATGCGTTGCTCAGCAACGAGCGTCGCGGTCGGCTGACCGAGGCGGAGTGCGCAAGTTTCCTGCGCGACCTATCGAGATTGCCGGTGACAGTCGATGTCACGCCCGACGAAGTGGGCGTGCTCAGCATAGCACGGCGGCATCGGCTTTCGGTCTATGACGCAAGCTATCTCGAACTGGCGCGGCGAGCGGGACTGGCGTTGGCGGCGCTCGACACTGATCTGGCCCGGGCGGCGCAGGCCGAGCATGTCGGTCTGCTGAGGGAAGAGCCGGAGTGTTTGGGCTTTGATTTACTGGCGTCCATCTCTATCTAGCAAAGGCGTCTAGAAAGGGCCTCGCCATCCCCCGCCATGGCACTGAGCATCAAAACTGCTGAGGCCGATACATTGGCGCGCCGCCTGGTGCGGCTGACCGGGGAAAGTATGACCGAAGCAGTCACCGTGGCGTTGCGCGAGCGCTTGTCCCGAGAGGAAGCGCGACGTGCGGCAGCCGAGACTTTACCAGCGCGGCTGGCCGCGTTGTCCGAGCGTTTACGCGGTTCCTACGATACTCGGCCCGTCAGCCGGGAGGAGTGGGATGCGGCGGCCGGCGACGAGGTGTAATCCCCGGCAAAAGCGCGCGGCATGGTGGTTGTCGATTCCTCGGCCATTGTCGCGATCCTGTTCGGGAGTCGCCGGCCGCGGGGCGACTGGCGCGGCTGGCGGCCGATCCGCGGCGGGTGCTGTCGGTTGTCAAATATGCGGAGACCGGCACTGTACTGGCCGGACGCCGACATGGAGACCGAAGCGAAGCGATCGCGGATCTCCATGTATTCCTCGACGATGCGGGAATCGAATTGGTCCTGGTCGATGCGGCGCAGGCCCACCTCGCCCTTGAGGCACGTATCCGCTACGGCCGCGGGATCGGTCATGGTGGCGTGCTCAACTTCGGTGATGCATTCGCCTATGCGCTCGCCAAGTCGCGTGCGGCGCCGTTGCTCTATGTTGGCGACGACTTCAGCACGATCGGCATAACGGCCGCGCTTGCCACGGAGTGATCGGGCAGTGTGCCCCGCGCGAACGCGCGATCTACATCAGCGTTCGCAGCGTTTCCAATTGCTCCGGCGCATCGAATGGGCAGACCAGGAGCGCATCGTCGAAGCCGAGTTGTTCCAGGCGTTGGAGCCGGCGGCGCGCCTCGGCCGGCGGGCAATACAGTGAAATCTTGGCCCTAGCGGCAGTGGAATTGGGTTGCGGCTCCGCCCGGAGGTCGGTGAAGACGTTCGCCAGCAGGGCGCGTTTGCCGCCGGCGGCTCGGTACATGGTCAGGCCCGCTTGCAAGTCGTCCCATTCGGAGAAGATGCCGGAGGCGATCCAGCCCTGGCACGTCTCGGCCGCCAGCCCGATCCAGCGTGCGCTGCGCCAAGCCCCCAGCAGGACAGGCGGCCCGCCTTCGGTGCCGGGCCAGGGCGTCAGGGCCGGTCCGAACACTGGCTCGCCGTTCCAGGTGCAGCGCATGATATCGAGATAGCGCGGCAGGGTCTTGAAGCGGGCGTCGTAGTCGGCCTGAACCGCCTCGAAATCCGCCTGCGTCGAACCGGCGCCCACGCCGAAGCGAAGCCGGCCGCGGGACAGCAGGTGCAGCGACTGCACGCGATGGGCGTGCTCGACGGGGTGGCGCAGCGGGATTTGCACCACGCAGGTCCCGAGTTCGATCTCCTTTGTCTCGGCACACACGGCGGCGAGGAGGACGAGCGGGTCCAGGGTGGGGCGGCCGCGCGCGAAAAAATCCGTCACCCACAGGCCACTGAACCGCAGCGCCTCCACCCGGTGGGCAAACTCGACGACCCGATCGATGACACTGCCATGGTCAGTGGGGCGGGGGATCGTCACTATGCCAAGTCGCATTGTTGCCTCGTTGCCGGGGTGGCTTCCGCGGCATGGTAGCCGGAGATTGCCCTGACTTCGCAAATCCGGGCGGATCGGATCCGGGTCGACGGCTGCCACATTGGGGAGTGCTCTGCGATGATTGGTTCGACACTGGCGTCCGAAATCGCCACCGGACATTGAGTTCTGGTTCGAATTCGGCAGCACCTATAGCTACCTGAGCGTCATGCGGATCGAGGACGAGGCGCGGCGACGCAGCGTTCGGATCGCTTGGAAGCCGTTTCTACTAGGACCTATATTTCGCGCTTTGGGCACGGAAACATCCCCCTTCGTGCTGCAAAAAGACAAGGGTGCCTACGTATGGCAGGACATGGTGCGTCAGTGCCGCAAGTACGGGCTGCGATGGATGCAGCCCAGCACGTTTCCCCGAGTTGCGGTGCTTCCTTCGCGAGTAGCGCTGTTGGGAGCTGAAAGGCCCTGGATCGGGGCTTTCTGCCGCCAGGTGATGGAACTCAATTTCGTGCGGGATGAAGACATCAACCAGCCCCGCCATTTGGCTCGGATATTGACGGAACTTGATCTTCCGGCGTCGGACATTCTGGATCAAGCCCAGTCCGAGTCCACCAAGACACGCTTGCGCGACCAGACGGAACAGGCACGTACTAAGGGCATATTCGGCGCTCCTGCCTTCTTCGTCGGAACGGAGATGTTTTGGGGCAACGATCGCCTGGACGATGCTCTTCAACTTGCATCGGAGCGTCATCGGTCATGATAGAGTGCTCTTGGTTTCGCCAGACAAACTGTCGTGCGCATGGAGAAGTGGCGAGATGACCAACCTTCCGGCTACGACGATGGCTGCTGCCAGCGATCCTCTGGTCATCGCCCTTGTGGTTCTGGCCGCGGGCGCGTTGCTGATGCATCTGCTGTTTCGCAAGCATCCGCTCGGCCGTGCGATTGCACGGGTGATTTTTCTGATCGCTCTAACGATCATTTTGGTCAAAGCTGATGTCGTTCCCTATCGGCCCCTAATATCGACGGGCGTACCGTTCCGAGATGCGGTCCGCCGCGCCTTGGCGATCGCGTGGTGGCTGTGGGCTGCATGGTTCCTGGTTGCTGTCGTGCGCGTCTTTGTCGTCGCCGAGCACCGGCCACGAGAGGGTAAGCTGGTCCAGGACCTGCTCGCCGGCCTGATCTATCTCGCTGCTGTTTTTGCCGTCATTGCTTACGTCTTTGATCTTCCGATCCAGGGCCTGCTGGCGACATCGGGGGTCATAGCCATCATCCTCGGACTGGCCCTACAAAGCACATTGAGCGACGTATTTTCCGGCATAGTCCTCAATTTCAGCCGGCCCTATCGGCCGGGGGATTGGATAAGCATTGAGGGCGGGGCCGACGGTCGGGTCATCGAGATGAATTGGCGCGCGACGCATGTCCTGACCGCCAAGCGTGATCTGGCGATTGTGCCGAACAGCACTATCGCCAAGGCGAGGATCGTGAACGCCAGCTCGCCGTCCCACATTCACGGAATGACCGTGACCGTCCAGCTCGACCGCAAGACGACGCCCGCAGCCGGCTCCAAAATCCTGGAGCAGGCGCTGCTGAACTGCCGGCTTGTGCTGAGGACGCCGGTCCCCTCGATCACAGTCAAGTCGATTACCGGGGCTGGCACCGAATTCGAAATAGCGTTCTTTGCCGCAGACCTGGCCCACGCAGCGGACGCGCAGAACGAGCTGCTCGATTTGATTTATCGACACGTGGCAGCTGCCGGCATCGACCTGGCATCGATCGACAAGCCGCTATCTTTGCTCCCAGAGATCGGCGCTTCACCGAAAGCGGAGAGCTGCGCAGAAAGAACACTCGGCCTGGTTGTGATCTTCGCCACCTTGACACCGGACGAACGGCGATCGCTCGCTACGAAAATGACGCAAAAGACAGTCGATCAAGGGGAGGTCCTGCTTGAGCCCGGAGTGGTTCTGCGGTCGCTCTTTATCATAGGGACCGGCGTGCTGTCGCTGACCCGTGTTGTGGCCGGGAGCGAGATCGAATTGATGCGCCTCGGTCCGGGTGACCATTTCGGCGAGATCGGCTTGCTGACCGGCGCCGCCTCCGCGGCCAGGATTACGGCGTTGGTTCCGACCACTGTCTATGAGCTGACAAAGGATGATCTGGCGCCGCTGCTGGAAGCCCGTGCAACAGTCGCGCAGGAACTAGGCCGCGAGCTCGCGCGACGCCAAGCCGCGGGCCAGTTGATGGCGTCGCCCGAGATGGCCGAGGCCGTGCCGCTCAATCGTGTCGCCAGTTGGTTCTCTGATCGGCTGCACAAGCTGTTCGACCTTGCCAACGTCTCGTGAGCGATCCATGCCGCGCGCACCCAACCGGTCCGGCGGAGCAGGCGTAGACGAGGGGACGCCAAGCTTCTAGCCTTTGACCAACGAACGCGCGGGGGCCGGCGCGAACGAAGCCTGACCCGCAAAAATTCCAACGACGACCAACCGGGGGACGGAGGCTATCATGGTTTCACGAAGGGAATTGGGCGGATATGGCGGCGCGCTGATCGCGGCCGCTGCGATCGGGCGGGCCCGCGCCGCCACTCCAGCCGCGGGCGAACCCGTCAAGTTCGGGGTCCTGATCGGGCTGACCGGACCGAGCGCTGTTGCCGGGAACGCCTGCTATCAGTGCATGCAGATCGCCGCGGACGAGGTGAACGCAGCCGGCGGCGTGCTTGGCCGGCCTGTCAAGCTCGTCGTGCAGGACGACGAAGGCCGTCCGAAAGCCGCGGTGGATGCATCCAACCTGCTGGCTGATGTCGAGAAGGTGCCGCTGGCGATCGGCGGCTATTCCAGCAGCACGGCGCTGCCGGCGGGCCAGGTGTTCAACCAGAAGAACGTCATCTGGATCACCGATGCGACGACCAACAAGCTGAAGACGGTAGGACCCTATTGTTTCGACACAGCCGGGCTGGCCGACCAGGCTGCCGGCCTGGTCGATTTCGTCAAGGCGGACCTCCCGGGCAATGCGGGGCTGAAACTCGCCGGTATTTTCGAGAACAATCCGATCGGTCAGGACCGCGACACGGTCAGCCGCGAGCGCACGAAAGAGCTTGGGCTGACCTGGCAGCACAGCATGCTGTATCAGGTTGGAGCGGGGGATTTCCGCGCCGAGCTGCAGAAACTGATCGACAGCAAGTCGGACGCCATCCTGACCGACGTGTACGACAACGACGCGCAGGTGATGCAGAAGCAGCTCTACGAGCTGGGCATGACGGGTTTCTCCACCATCTACAGCTACAACCTGAGCGCGTATTCGACGCTGGACCCGAAGCTGACAGACGGGATGAAGGGCCTCGATTACGTGACGGCCGGGCCGCGCGCGGATGAATTCCTGAAGCGCTTCGTCGCCCGGTTCGGTAAGCCGCCGTCCGATGCCTGGGCGCCGCCGTTCTATGACGCGGTGTGGATTGCGGCGATTGCGGTCAACATGGCGAACTCGCTCGATTCGGCGCGTATCCGCGACATGATGTGGCCGGCTGCCTACCACACCCTCGGTGTGTCCGGCCAGGGCGACAAAGGCTTCAACATGTATGGCAAGCAGGCGGCGGATCAGGGCAAGGGGCAAGTGTACAAAGACGCCAAGATGGTCTCCTATACACCCAAGTCGAGTCAGTCGAACCTGGTGGTGTTCCGCTATAGCAACGACGAGGGCATCGTCCTCGACACGGCGCCGTCGGCAGAGGAGTTCAAGAAGCTCTACGGATGAGCCTGCCGGCGGCGTATCGCGCCGGCGGGAAGAAGGGGCGCCCGGCAAAAACCGGGCGCCGCCCAGGGACGTCCACATGAACGTGGCGCAGGTGCTCGTCAGCGGGCTGATCACGGCGGCCGAGCTGGGGATCATCGCGATCGGCCTAACCATGACCTTCTCGATCCTGCGGTTCGCCAATTTCTCGCACGCCTCCATGGCCGTGGTCGGCGCCTATCTGGCCTATTTCCTGAACGTGACGCTCGGGGCGCCGCTACTGCCTGCTTTCGCGGTCGCGGTGCTGGCGATGGGTCTGTTCGGCGTGGCCGTGGATACGGCGATCTTCCGTATCATGCGCAACACTGGCGATCTCACGCCGATGATCGGCTCGCTCGGGCTGGCGCTGGTCATCCAGTACTCGGTGCAGGCGATCTGGGGGCCGCAGTTCCTTCGCTATCGCTACGGGGTGCGGCCCGGCCTTTCCCTGCTGGGAGCACACATCACCGCTCCGCAGCTCGGCATTATTCTTGTCACCACAGTGGCGCTGTTCGCGTTTCACGCGCTGCTGAAATTCACCGCGCTCGGCAAGGCGATGCGCGCCACGGCAACCAACCCGGAGCTTGCACAGGCCTGCTCGATCGACGTGAACACGGTCATCCGCGCGGTCTGGTTCATCGGCACGGCGTTCGCGGCACTCGGCGGAATGTTCATCGCCTGGGACACGCAGCTCGACCCTTATTTCGGTTTCAATCTGATCATTCCGGTGTTCTGCGTGGTACTGATCGGCGGCGTCGGCTCGTTCTATGGCGCGATCGCCGGGGCGCTGATCATCGGGCTGGCGGAGAATGTCGCGGTCGACCTGAATCTGGCACCGCTGCTGGCGCCCCTGGGTCTCGCCGGTACTGGCGATGATATCAGCCTGAGTTCTTCGTACAAACCGGCGGTGGCCTATGTCCTGGTGGTTCTGCTGTTGCTGCTGCGTCCCAGCGGCATCGCGCAGCGCGAGCTGATCTGACAGTCATGGCATCGCTACTGAGCTTCGGAGCCTATCTTCTTATCGTCATCTGCATTTTCGCGATGCTGGCGTTCAGCCTGGACCTTCAGCTCGGCGCCTGCGGCTTGGTGAATTTCGGCCAGGTCGTGTTCGTGCTGGTAGGCGGATATGCGACCGGGCTCGCCACCGGGTTCGGTGTTTCACCCTGGCTAGCGATGCCGCTCTCGGCGCTGGCCGGCGGGCTGTTCGGCATGGTGTTGGCAGCCACGGTGCGCAACATGAGCGGGACATATTGGGGGATCCTGTCACTTGCGCTCGCCGAGCTTGTCCGTCTGATCGTGCTGAACGAGCAATGGGCGGCAGGGGGCGCCGGGGGCACGACCGTTCTGGTGCGATTGCCGTTTTTCTATCCGCTGGTGCTGGTCACGACGGCGGCGATCTATCTGTTGATGCGCCTGATCGGCGCATCGCCGTTCGGACGGGCGATCCGGCTGATCCGCGACGGCGACCGGCTGCCACTTTCGCTCGGGAAGCCGGTGTTCGCGCTGAAGGTCGAGACGATGTTCATCGGCGGGATGATCGGCGGTCTTGCCGGCAGCTATTACTCGTTCCTCAATCAATACATCAGCCCGGACGACGGCCTGCCGGTCGAGACTTTCGTCCTGTGGGCGATGGTGATTCTGGGCGGGCGCGGCAATCCCACAGGGGTGATGCTCGGCGCGATCGTGATGGAGACGCTGTATGTGGCGACCCGCTTCCTCAGCACGGTCGTGCATATCTCGCCGGAGGTACTTTCGGCGATGCGACTGGTGGTGATCGGGGCGCTGATCACGCTGATCATGATGTTCCGGCCGCAGGGTCTTCTGCCGGAGCGCCGGCGAATTTATGGACTGTGATCCGCATCGCCACGGGGGGAATTGATGCAGGCGGAATACGACATTGCCGTGATAGGGGCTGGGCACAACGGACTGGTCGCGGCGGGATATCTGGCGAAGAACGGGTTTTCCGTCGTGGTGCTGGAGCGAAGCGACAGGATCGGGGGCGCCTGCATCACCAAGGAGATCATCAAGGGTTTCAAAGTGTCTGCGGCGGCGCAGGTGCTCGGCATGCTGCGCCCGCAAATCGTGGATGATCTGGAGCTGCGGCGGCACGGGCTGCATTGGGAGCCGCGCGAACCGGAGGCATTCATCCCGTTTCCGGACGGCAAGTTCTATTTCACCCACCCCGAGGGGCGACGAACCGCCGAGAGCCTGGCGCGCATCGCTCCGGAGGATGGCGCCGCCTATCAGCGCTATGACGAGTACACGACCCGGATCGCACGGGTGCTGCACCAGTTCATGCTGCGACCTGCCCCGGATATCGCGTCCTTCGCGGCTGCGTTTCCCCAGCCTGATGGCCCGGATATGATGCAGTGCGTCCTGTTCGCGAGCCTGGCGGAGTATCTCGACCGGTTCTTTGTCACCGATTATGCCAAGGGGCCGATGGCCTATCATGGGCTTTCGGGCTCGGCTGCGGGCCCGATGACTCCAGGTACGGCGTTCAGCAAATTCTATCACTCGACGGGTGAGCTGACGCCTAACTACGGCGCCTGGGTGTTCGCCCGAGGCGGCATGGGCGCCGTGACCGAGGCCCTGGCGAAGGCTGTGCGTGCCCATGGTGGGGAAATTCTGCTGGAGCGCGAAGTTACGCAGATACTCTGGCGCAACGGGCGTGCTGCCGGTGTGGTGCTTGCGGATGGAACCGAGATCCGTGCCGCGCAGGTGCTATCGAACGCCGATCCGAAGCGAACTTTCCTTCAGCTTCTGCCCGCTGCCGCGTTGCCTGAGCTGTTCCGTGACAGGCTACGACGGCTACGCACGGCGGGCTCAGGGTTCAAGATCAATTTCGCGCTGGGCGAGCTGCCCGATTTCAAGGCGCTGCCTGGCCGCACGGTGGGACCACAACACCGCGGCGGCATCATCATCGCGCCGTCGATCGAGTATCTCGAGCGGGCATGGGACGAGGCGAAGTATGGGCATCCGTCCTCCCGGCCGTTCACCCAGTTTGTGATCCAGTCGGCGACCGATCCGACGCTGGCACCCGAGGGCAAGCACACACTTTCTCTCTGGGGGCATCATTTTCCATACAGGTTGGCCGAGGGTGATCCGGACAGCGAACGCGAGAGACTGGGCGACCGCGTGACTGATCTTTTGACCGAGTACGCGCCCAATTTCCGCGATGCGGTCCTCGCGCGGGAGGTTTATCTGCCGATTGATCTCGAACGCGTCTATGGCATCACTGGAGGCCAGATCTTCCATACCGAGCTGATGCCGGATCAGGTGCTGTGGGGCAGGCCAGCGGCGGGGATGAGCGGACATGGCGATCCGATCCCGGGGCTTTATCTCTGCGGCGCCGGGTCGCATCCGGGCGGCGACGTGCAGGGCGCACCGGGATACAACGCGGCGCAGGCGGTACTGCGTGAAGCAGCGGCGCGCCAGATGCAGGTCCGCAGGTGAGCGCATCGGTCTGGGACGACGAAGGCGCGCCAGACCTTCCCGCTGTAGGTTGACGGGTGATCTCCTCCCTTCGCGCGCATGAGGCAGCCGGAGCTACCAATCCTGCAGCTCCAGATCGGTCTCCGGCAGGCCGTTCACCTGCCACGCTTCGAAACCGCCGCGATACCAATACACCTGGGTATAGCCCAGCGCCACGAGACGCAGTGCAAGATTGTAGCCGGTGAAACGCTCCGAGTTCCTGCAGAAGGCCACAATCGGCGCCGACAGATCGCCTTTGGTCAGGTCTTGTATCTTGCGACGAAGCCGGTTCAGAAGGTCATCAGAGAAACCAACTCCGTGGCCAGTCCCCTGTAACCCGATTGCGCCCGGTATCGACCGGCCCGAGTTCCCCAGAGCGGCATCGATCAAAAGCGGCTTCTGTCGCCCGACCTGCTCAGCAAGTTCGTCCGTGCGGATAGTCATTGCACCGGGAACCGAGGTTGGAGTCCAACTGATGAGGTCCGTACTCAACTCACTGGTCGCGGGCAAACCGAAATCCGCGTCTTCCTCAGCATGGTCGCGCAGTCCGGCGAGCCGCAAGCCTTCCCGAATGTGGCGCACCCGCGCCAGAAAAGTGCGATCGAAAGCACGCGGCGGCCACGGCCACGGTGGAAAGCTACGAACCGTTCCATACGGCCAGAGGCGGTTCGCCTCGAGCACAGTGCGTTCCGCATCCAGCGCGTGAACAAGATGTGCATGGGCGCTGGCCATGAACAAGTAGCATCTCGCACGAAACACTGGGCTGGCCTCTACCGTTGCTGCCAGCGCTCGTTGGTGCCAATCAATCGACTCTGCATCGCGCCCGAGCAACAATAGTGCCAGGCCGATAAAGAAGCAGCTAAACCGATGGTTGGGCGAGAGCGGGTCCAGGCGCATGGATTTTTGGGCTCGTCAGCGGAAACTGTGGGTGCTTCGGGGGTATACCGAGGGCTAGTTTTATCACTCAGCCGGCCGGCTGGTGGATTTGTGGACAACACAAGCGCGTTGCCCACAACCCCACAGCCGCCACATCGGCAGAAGCGGAGATATCATCCGCCACCACGGCAGGCATCTTTACGCCTCATCGCGGCTGATCTCAGGGTCTGTCAGGAAGCGGAACAACTTGCGGCAGGTCGTGTCGAAGGAGCGCTGCGCGGTGTCGGACTGACCATGGGAGAGCAGCGGCCCGCCATCGTCGCCGATGAGGGTGAGGACGACCTGCTTGATTGGCCGCCTCCGGAGGTCGCTGTCCATCTGCAATCGGCTGATGACCTCACCGCCGAGAGCCCAGACGTTGTCGCGGTGTCGGCGCAAGGTTTGGCGTGATAGCTGCAAGGCCAGCAGGTCGCGCAGGAACGGCTTGAAGCATTCCACCATCCGCCGGCCAGGCGGAATATCGCGCGCCTCATACGCCCAGCTGCGAGGCCACTGATCGAGGTCCGGACAACAGGTCTGCAAGGGATCGGCAGCAGCCCGTTGCGCCGGTACGCTGTCACGTCTGCCGGCAACTCCTTTGGGTCCCGCTGCCATGCGGCTGATCTCCCTGCTGAACCACTACCAGCACTTTCCTGGGTTCGTTTACGAGAAGGCGCGACATTGCGCCGAAAGCCGAACCATCGAGATCAGCGTGCGGCCCCGCCGCGGCTCGAGACCGGTGTGCTCGGGCTGTCGCAAGCCGGCGCCGGCCTATGATCACCTGAGCCTGCGCCGGTTCGAATTCGTGCCCCTCTGGGGCTGCATGGTGGTGTTCCTCTATTGCATGCGACGGGTCGATTGCCGGGCCTGCGGCGTGCGGGTCGAAGCGGTCCCCTGGGGTGTCGGCAAGCACCAGCTGACCAAGGCCTACATGCTGTTCCTGGCGCACTGGGCGAGGAAGCTGTCCTGGCAGGAGACCGCCGGGTCGTTTCGCAGCACCTGGGACAAGGTCTGCCAGTCGGTCGAGTATGTCGTGCAGTGGGGGATCGAGCACCGGCAACTGGGGCCGATCGTGGCGATCGGCGTCGATGAGATCCAGTATGCCAGGGGACACAAATACCTGACGCTGGTCTATCAGATCGAGCAGCAGTGCACGCGCCTGCTATGGATCGGTCGCGAACGGACGGTGGAGAGCTTCGAGCAGTTCTTCACCCTGATCGGCGAACCATTGGCTGGGCAGATCGAGTTTGTGTGCTCGGACATGTGGCAGCCTTATCTGAAGGTGATTCGTGAGCGGTGCAGCCAGGCCATCCACATCCTCGATCGCTTCCATATTGTCGCCAAGATGAATGCCGCGCTGGACCAGGTGCGTGCCGCCGAGGCTCGCCGGCTGGCCCGGGACGGCTATGAGCCAGTCTTGAAGAAGACCCGCTGGTGTGTGCTCAAGCGCAAGGCCAACCTGACCGAGCATCAACGCTTCCGCCTGCGCGATCTGCTGCGCTACAACCTGCGGACCGTACGGGCCTATCTGCTGAAGGAGGACTTCCAGCAGTTCTGGGACTATGCTTCGCCGAGTTGGGCCGGCAAGTTCCTGGATGAATGGTGCGGTCAGGTCATGCGCTCCCGCATCGAGCCGATGAAGAAGATCGCCAGGACGCTACGCTCGCACCGCGCGCTGATCCTGAACTACTTCCGCGCCAGGAAGCAGCTCTCCAGCGGTGTGGTCGAGGGTCTGAACAACAAGGCCAAACTGACCATGCGAAAATCCTACGGGTTCCGTACCTTCCACGTCACCGAAATCGCCTTGTATCATGCACTTGGTAAGCTGCCGGAACCCGACGTCGCCCACAGATTCTTCTGACGAGGCGATTTTTGAAGGAAAGGTATCGCCTCGGCAGCCTGACCGTTGGCTATCTTGCAGATTCCGAGTTGCCGGAATGCGCCGCAATGGTTCGGTGCACGTTCAACGAGGTGTTGCAGCAGCGCGATGGCCTCTGCAATGCGTTGTTGAGCGCGCAGTAGAAAGACCTGGGCAAAGATGATATGCTCGCTGCTCGGCTCGATCGCGGTCGCGGCGGAAATCAGCGTAGAGGCTCGCTCGATCAGTCCCGGTGTGCCCCGATCGGGGAAGTCGGTATGGACGTATCGGTTGATCAGCTCATAAGCTAGCGGGATCATAATCCTGGCGGATGAAGGATCCAGTTGCAGTGCCTGTTCATACAAACCTGTTGATTGGATAGTGGACTGATTTGTGGCTGCGGACCGAGCACGGAGAAAAAAGTCGAACGCATCCAGGTCGGTTGGCCGCTCTCGTGTACTGCGCGCGCTTTCGATTTCGACGACCTGAATACCCAGTTCGGCGCTAAGCCGGTTCGCGATTACGTCTTGGCCGACCGAGAGGTCCTTAACATCCTGATCGAAGCGATCCGCCCAAAGGTGTGCTCCGGTTTCAGTCGAGACCAACTGCACACTGACACGCAAGGTGTCCCCCAGCCTTCGCGTGCTGCCCTCAACCACGTAGCGCACGCCCAGTTCCTGGCCGACACGTCGAACATCGACTGATTCGCCCTTGTAGACGGCAGCCGAAGTGCGAGCGATGACCAGGGTACCTGGCAGGCGCGAGAGGTTGGTTGTCAGATCCTCGGTGACGGCATCCGCGAGGTAATCGTCACTCGCGTTGCCGCCAAGGTTCTCGAACGGCAAGACCACCAATGAGAGCCTTGGCGCGTTGGCAATTCCGAGGTCCGGCAACGACACCGTGCGTTCTTCAAGGACTTCGACCGAGGCGGTGAACCGGTAACCCCGGCCCGGGACCGTTTGGATGCAGCTTTCCCCGGTGCGACCTTCATCGAGGACTCGGCGCAGGGCCGCGATCTGCACCGTGAGGTTGTTCGGCTCGACCGCGACGCCCGGCCAGACCGCGTCCATGATCGCGTCCTTGGACACCAGCAGGCCTGGCCGTTCCAAAAGTAAAGCCAGAATCTCAAGCCCGCGCGAGCCGGCCGAAACCGGCTTACAATCTTCGGTTGCGTCCGTGCGGGACAGGACACGCGCACGGCGGTCGAAGCGCCAGCGTTCGAACGCCAGGGTCTCGCCGGCGACGCGTGCGTCCATGCCTTCTCCTCACCGTGGCGACCGTGACGTGAGGGCAGACAGACTGTGCGCCGGCATTTGCCTTTTCGCTAGCAATTGATTCGGCTGGATTTAGCAAGATTTAGCAGCCTGCCTGCGCGCCATCGCCGGAACTGCGAAACGGCCACGAATGGGGGAAGCCATGAACAAGCGGCAAAGTGAACCTGACCGGCGTCTCGCGAGCTGCGTTATGCTGGGGATGATGCTGGCGATCGGCGCAGTGCCGGGTACGGCAAGCGCCGGCGTGGCGTTTACCTGGGACCCGGCCGGAGCGTCTCCGCCGCTGGCCGGCGCCGGCTCAGCATTCACGGCCGACACGATCTATGGGGCACATTACCTGTGGGGCCACGGGCCATCCGTGCCACCGACGACAGCTGTTCCCGGCGTGATCTCCCCGGTCGATTTCATCGAGCAGATACAGCAGTTCTCGCTCGGCGGCGGTGCCCGCTTCGTCCCGCCCGGGCTCAACGGCACGCCGGGTGCAGCGGGTTCCTACGGCCTGTACGTGACGATGGTCGCAGCGGTCGAGCAGGTGGGCTCGCCGAGGATATTCGACTACCACAGCATAAGCATGTCGCTGATGGCGGATCCCGGGAATAACGACGGAGTGCTGAGTTCGACGGTTTCCGGTGTTGGATTTGCCAACGGCACCACCGGTGACATCACACTTGCCACCGGCTCGCTGATTTCGGGCCACTACTACCTCAACCCGGCACCAGGTATTCGCAGCATCGGTCACTTCCAGGAGTCGTTCCGGCCGGCGGCAGGTGAAGGCGGTTTCTTCGTAACGCCGGTCTCGCCGTACGCGGTGCTCGAGGAGTTTCTGACAACCCCGTTTTCGGTGTTCAAACTCGTGCCCGACCCGAATGACCCCAGCCTCCAGTATAGTGTGTTGAATGGTGGCACGGCGGTCATGGACCTGCGCGTGCCCGAACCCGCTTCGGTCGTGCTGTTCGGCAGTGGCCTGCTCGCGCTCGTTGGTTTGCGCCGACGCCGCCGATCTTGAACAGTCTGGCTCAATCGCCAGCAACTCCGCCCTGATCCGCGGTGCTGGTGCGCACATATCCGACTAACAAACGGTCCGCTCACAGCACCGGTCCGATCGGCTTGCTGCCACAGGGGCCAGAAGACGCCTATCGTGCGCCATCCGCCGGTGAAACGGGCTGTCATCTAGCAAACCGCGGCGACAATGGTTCCCTTTGCATGGCATCAACGATGCCCTGGCGCTGAAGGCGGGGGCGGTGGGGATCGCGATCGGCGCGAGCGGGGCGGATATCGCGGCGGCCTCGGCTGATCTGGTGCTGATGACGAGTGATCTCGCGCGGCTCCCCAGCAGCATCCGGCTGAGCCGGCGCTGCCGACGGACGGTCCACACGAACGTGCCGCTCGGGCTGGGCTGGACGGCGGTGCTGACCGGCGCAGCGGCAAGCGGAGTGCTGGGTGCGGGCGGGGCGGTGCTGGTAGCGGTGCTGCACAATCTGGGTTCGCTCGCGGTGATGGCGAATGCCGGCCGGCTACTGCGCTTCCAGGAGGGGCGGAGCGCTGCGGAAGGTTTCGAACGACGCAAAGGCGCGGCAGACCGTCCCGCTGTAGGTTGACCAGTGATCTCCTCCCTTCGCGCGCATGAAGCAGCCAGAGCTACCAATCTTGCAGCTCCAGATCGGTCTCCGGCAGGCCTTTCACCTGCCACGCTTCGAAACCGCCACGATACCAATACACCTGGGTATAGCCCAGCGCCACGAGACGCAGAGCAAGATTGTAGCTGGTGAACCGCTCCGAGTTCACACAGAAGGTGACAATCGGCGCCGACAGATCGCCTTTGGTCAGGTCTTGGATCTCGCGACGAAGCCGGTTCAGAAGGTCATCGGAGAAACCAGCTCCGTGTCCGGCCCCCTGTAACCCGATTGCGCCCGGTATTGAACGGCCCCACGTATGCAGAGCGACGTTCGATCAAAACTGGCTTCTGTCGCGCCAGGAGATCAACAAGCTCGTTTGTACGGATCGTAGTTGCACCAGGAACAGAAATTGGAGTCCAACCGATGAGGTCGGTGCATACCTCACCAGCCTCGGGCACACCAAAATCCGCATCTTCCTCAGCATGATCGCGCACTCCGGCGAGCCGCAAGCCTTCCCGAACGCGGCGCATCTGCACAAAAAGAGTTGGATCGGCAGCTCGAAACGGCTCGAGCGGTGCAAAGGTACGAAGGGTCATATGCGGCCAGATACGGTTGGCCTCGCGCACGGCGTGTTGGGCCTCCAGCGACTGGCCAATGTTCGCGTAGGCACTGGCCATCCACAAATAGCATGTCGTACGCCACGCCGGGCTGACTTCTACGGTTGCAGCCAATGCCCGCTGCTGCCATTCGATAGACTCTGCATCGCGGCCGAGCAATGCGAGCGCCCGGCCAATATGGTGGCAGGAGAACCGGTGGTTGGGCGACAGCGGGTCCAGGCGGATGGACCTGTGGAGCAGAAGTATCGCCTCGCCTGCCAAACCTTTCGCTATCTTGCAGATTCCAAGTTGCCGGAATGCGTTACAATTGTTCGGTGCACGCTCAACGAGGTGCTGCAGCAGCGCGATAGCCTCTGCATGGCGTGCCTGAGCCCGCAGCAGAAAGCCCTGGGCAAAGATGACGTGCTCGCTGTTCGGCTCGATCGCCGACGCGGCGGAAATGAGGGCAGAGGCTCGCTCGATCAGGCTCGGTGTGCCCCGATCGGGGAAGTCGCTATGGATGTAACGGTTGATCAGCTCACGAGCCAGCAGGATCGTGATCCTGGCTGAAGACGGATCCAGTTGCAGCGCCTGCTCATACAGGGCTATTGATTCCATGGACTGGTTCTTGAATGCGTACCGGCCGCGCAGAAAAAAGTCGAACCCATCCGGGTCAGAAGGCCGCTCCCGCACGCTGCGCGCGCTCTCGATTTCGACTACCTGGACACCCAGTTCCGCGCTGAGCCGGTTCGCAATCACGTCTTGGCCGACAGAGAGGTCCTTAACATCCTGATCGAAGCGATCAGCCCAAAGATGCGCGCCGGTTTCGGCTGAGACCAACTGCACGCTGACACGCAAGGTGTCCCCCAGCCTTCGCGTGCTGCCCTCAACCACGTAGCGCACGCCAAGTTCTTGACCGACACGTCGAACATCGACTGATTTGCCTTTGTAGACGGCAGCCGAGGTGCGAGCGATGACCAGGGCACCTGGCAGGCGCGAAAGGTTGGTTGTCAGGTCCTCGGTGACGGCATCCGCGAGGTAATCGTCACTCGCGTTGCCGCCAAGGTTCTCGAACGGCAAGACCACCAATGAAAGCCTTGGCGCGTTGGCAATTCCGAGGTCCGGCAACGACACCGTGCGTTCTTCAAGGACTTCGACCGCCGCTGTGAACCGGTAACCCCGGCCGGGGACCGTTTGGATGCAGCTTTCCCCGGTGCGACCTTCATCAAGGACTCGGCGAAGGGCCGCGATCTGCACCGTGAGGTTGTTCGGCTCGACCGCGACGCCGGGCCACACCGCGTCCATGATCGCGTCCTTGGACACCAGCATGCCTGGCCGTTCCAAAAGTAAGGCCAGAATCTCAAGCGCGCGCGAGCCGGCCGAAACCGGCCTGCAATCTTCGGTTGCGTCCGTGCGGGACAGGACACGCGCGCGGCGGTCGAAGCGCCAGCGTTCAAACGCCAGGGTCTCGCCGGCGAGGCGTGCGTCCATGTCTTCTCCTCACCCGTGGCGACCGTGACGTGAGGGCAGACAGACTGTGCACCGGCATTTGCCTTTTCGCTAGCAATTGATTCGGCTGGATTTAGCAAGATTTAGCGGTGAACCACGTGAAATTTAGCAGCCTGCCCGTGCACCACAGCCGGAACCGCGAAACGGCCAACGAAGAGGAGGGGAGCGATGAGCAAGCGGCAGGTCCGGCCAAGCAGGCGTCTCGGGTGACGTTCAACGATCTAGCCAAGGCAGACCCGGATTTTGAAACGGCACTTCGCCTTGTGGGGCTGCCGGCGTTAATGTCCGTCAGCGTTGGCGTGCCGGACGTATCGCTGGCGCTGATCGACGGAGCGGTGGCCCTTAATCATCCGGATATCGCCGCCGAGAATATACGGGTGCTTCAGACGCCCGGCGAAGGGACGTGCACGACGCCAGATAGCAGCGCATGCACTCATGGCACCTACGTGGCTGGCATCCTGCACGCGAGGCGTGACAGCATGGTGCCGGGAATTTGCCCGGGGTGCACGCTTCTTGTGCGTCCGATCTTCTCGGAGGCGGTGCTCCTGGAGAATAGCGGCGTTCCAAATGCGACCATCGAGGAATTGACCGCTGCGATCCACGAAGCGATCGAGGCAGGCGCTCGCGTCATCAATCTCAGCGTCGGTCTGGCGGGCGGCGCTTCGCGCGCCGAGCCTTCCCTGAACCAGGCGTTGGAGCAGGCAGTCCGGCGCGGCGTCATCGTCGTTGCGGCGGCCGGGAACCAGGGCTCGCTCGGAAGCTCGGCCCTTACGCGCCATCCATGGGTCATACCCGTCGTCGGTTGCGACCGCTATGGGCACGTGCTCGCCTTATCGAATCTCGGCGCTTCGATCGGTCGCCGCGGCCTCGCCGGCCCGGGGCATAATGTTACAAGCCTCGCGGCATCGGGCGGGTATGCACGGTTCAGCGGCAGCAGCGCCGCCGTGCCGTTCGTATCCGGGGCGATCGCGCTGCTCTGGTCAGTGTTTCCTGGCGCAAGCGCCAGCCAGGTCTGCCTGGCAATTACGGGAGGTCTCGCCCGCCGACGCTCGGTGACGCCGCCGCTCTTGAACGCGTGGTCCGCGTACCTGGCGCTGGCGCCAGTCAACACAAGGATGCGTGCACTGTGACCGAACAGACTGACACAGAGGATGGACCAGTCCGACGCCGAGTCGCACCCGTTCGCGTGCGCCTTCCCGGCTTCATCAAGGACGAAGAAGTAGGCCTAGGCGATGGGATCAAGCGCGTGACCTACGCGTTCGGCTTGAAGGCTTGCGGGGGCTGCGAGCAGCGAGCGACCGCGCTCAATCGTTGGATGGTCTTCACTCGGTAATAAGGCAACGCTCAAGGGGCGTATGATGTCAGAAGTCCAAATCATTCAGCCATGCTGCCGACTTGACGCCTTCAGTGGTATCTGTGGCCGTGGCGCCGCCGCCGCCGGTCGCCGGCAATGGGGCCGATTGTCCGGCGTGTGGCGGAAGCGTCGGCGGTTCGATGATGCCCTCCTATGTCTATGCGATCGGGAGCATTGCACCGCGGTTTCCGCAGCTCTCGGTCGAGAAGGAATTTGCGCAAGCCGCTGGTCGGGCGGCCACCAACGGGCTGACGGACCGCCAGGCGCTGCATGAGGTCCTCACCCGGCCAGAGAACCGTTACCTCGTGCGCCAGCTCTGCTGGGTTATGACGATCGAGGGCCTGGAAACATACATTCTTGCGCCACGCAACCCCGCGGATTTCGACCTGCTCGTCGAGACTCTTCGTCCAACGCCGCATGCGACGGATGTTGACGTGATCATCGGCGCGAAGGGGCCGATTGCGCCACCGACGTTATGCAATGGACTGACGGTTCCGATCGTCGCGTTCGATCAGATCTATTCGTTCGATGTAGACGCCCTGCTTGGTGGGCTAATACGTCCCGAGAATATTAAGGCCGATCAGTTCAAAGCGGTGGCAGAGGAAGTGTTCAGCCGCATTATTCAGATTACCGACAACGCCGGCGATATGGACGAGCATCGCGCGCTAAATTATCTCACCGTTCGCTATCCCGCGGTGTATAATGTGGTTGCCGATGCGCACGCCAGGAATGCGTCTTTGAGCGCGATAGACGCGCGGCCATCAATATTGAGTGGAACGCGCCGCATCGTCGAGGTCGTGTTTTCGTTCACTGACCGGAAGACCGATGTCGTAGACAAACTCTTTACCCGTGTCGATGTGACCGAGCAGTTTCCGTTCTTGGTAACCAAGTTGTCACCGTACTTCGATCGATGATTTCCTGCAGTCTTAACTAAGGTACAGCAGCGTGGCTACGCTCCAGCAACGGAGGATACGATGAGGATGCCAGGGTTTACAGCTGAGTCCGCCCTTCGCGAAAGTGCGCTTGGATATAGGGGCAGAGCTCCGCTACCTCACGATCGCGGCGTTGTCGTCCCCGCGATGTGGTGCTTCTTCTGCGGCCCCGACCAGTACGGACACTGGTCCTGTCGGTGGGTGCCCTGCTTTCCGCCACCCAGGTGGCCAGTGTAGCCGTTCAGGATGACTTCTTCTGGCAATGCCTGACAACTTTAAAAGAGAATACTGCCATGAACACCCCCGGATTTACCGCCGAAGCATCTCTCGAACGGGCCGCGTATAAGTTCCGCGCGATGTTGAGACAACAGCGGTTCGCCGCCTCTGTAGAGGCAGCCCTGATCTGCGATCAGATGTGTTTGGATAACTGCGAGTGGGACTGCACATACTGTGGTGAGATTCCTCTCAATTATCGACAAGAGTGCATTCGCGCCTGCAGAGAGCATAATCTCCCTTGCATACATCGCTGCTGTCGAGCGCTGTAAGCGTGCGTTTTGCGTTGAATTCGAACCAATCGCCATTAAGCCGGGGGATCAGGCGCGAGTTGCAGGAAGTTGTGGCGCGTAGACTCTGCGGAGAGCCTCGACAGTAGCGCTTCCATGCGAATTGGCGTTCGCACCCTGGAGACGGCGGATGCTGCGGACCTGCTGCGTCGAGATGTGTTTTCCCGCCACTTTTCCTGGCGCAACGCGCTCTGCGAACAATCGCAGCGCGACCGGCGCAGAAGCGCCCCCTGGGAGCCGAGGCTGAGCTACATCGCGGCAGCTGGCGTGCCGCGCATCAGCACAGCGTTCATCTGCCCGGTGATCGCCGCGTGATGGGCCAGCGCTCAGCCCTGATCCGAGGCGCTGGTTCGCGCGCATCCGACTAACAAACGGTCCGCTCACAGCACCGGTCCGATCGGCTTGCTGCCACAAGGGCCAGAAGACGCCTATCGTGCGCCACCCGCCGGTGAAACCGGCTGTCATCTAGCAAACCGCGGCGACAATGGTTCACTTTGCATGGCATCAACGATGCCTTGGCGCTGGAGGCGGGGGCGGTGGGGATCGCGATCGGCGCGAGCGGGGCCGATATCGCGGCGGCCTCGGCTGATCTGGTGCTGATGACGAGTGATCTCGCGCGGCTGGGCAGCAGCATCCGGCTGAGCCGGCGCTGCCGGCGGACGAGCTCTTCAGAGATAGGAAGCTCCGCCTTCACAGAGGCTGCGCTTCCCGCTCGATGTAGGGGCTGGGCTGAGGCTGCGCCCAATCAGGATTTCGACGCGCCGTCCAAGCGCACGCTCCAGCTCCCGACCATGGACGGGTAATCGTCGACGCCGCAATCCTCTGCCATATCTGACCAAGAGATCGACATCGCTGTCGTCGTTCTGCTCCCCCCGTATCACCGAGCCGAACAGACCGAGGTTGGACACGCCATGACTTACGGCGATCGATAGCAACAGATCACGATCACGGTGCAGCTTGTCACGTAATGCCACGGCAGTTTCGGTGCCACGTTGGCCTGATCGTATTCGCGCGCCAAGCTGGCTTCCCTCCGTGGCCCATTGCACCCCGCCGCCATACCCCCTATACACCCCCCCATGCTCTGCTGTGGCATCCGCATGGCCTGCCGAACCGCCCGCTTCGCGGCGCGCACTGGCCTGCGCCTGCTGACCCTCGGCCTCCTCCTTCGACTTAGCCGCCCCTGAGCGTCCCGCCGGGGTGCTGACCGCCGGCATTCGCTCAGGGGAGACCCCCTGACGGCTGAGCGTGTTCCATCCCCGAGGACCGACCACAATGAGCATCGAACATCCCAGCTTCGGCAAGCTGGACGACCACCGCATCATCATCTTCGACACCACGTTGCGCGATGGTGAGCAGTCGCCCGGCTTCTCGATGAACATCAGCGAGAAGATCCGGATGGCGGAAGCGCTAGCCGAGCTTGGCGTCGATGTGATTGAAGCCGGCTTTCCGATCGCGTCGCCGGGCGATTTCGACAGCGTGAAGGCGATCGCCGAAAGCCTCGGCCAGCGTGACGACACCCCGGTGATCTGCGGCCTGGCCCGCTCCGGCCGCGAGGACATCCTGCGCGCCGCCGAAGCGGTGAAAGCGGCAAAGCGCAAACGCATCCACAGCTTCATCAGCACCAGCGCGCTGCACATGAAATACAAGCTGCGGATGGAGCCGGAGGCGGTGCACCAGGCGGTCATCGACAGCGTGACGCTGGCTCGCAACTTCACCGACGATGTCGAGTGGTCGGCCGAGGACGGCACCCGAACCGACCCCGACTTCCTGTGCCGCTGCTGCGAGGCGGCGATCAAGGCCGGCGCCACCACCATCAACATCCCCGACACGGTCGGCTATGCGCTGCCCGAGGACATGCACCGCATCTTCACCATGATCCGCGAGCGGGTGCCCGGCGCCGACAAGGTCGTGCTGTCGGCGCACAATCATAACGACCTTGGGTTGGCCGTCGCCAACACGCTGGCGGCGATCAACGCCGGCGTCCGCCAGGTGGAGTCCACCATCAACGGCATCGGGGAGCGCGCCGGCAACGCCTCATTGGAAGAAGCGGTGATGGCGATCCGCGTGCGGAACGACCGCGTGCCGTTCGGCAACAACGTGAAGACCCGAAATATTCTGAAGGTCTCGCGCCTGCTCGCCACCATCACCGGCTTCGACGTGCAGCCTAACAAGGCCATCGTTGGCCGCAACGCCTTCGCCCATGAAGCCGGCATCCACCAAGACGGCGTGCTGAAGAACGCCGCCACCTACGAGATCATGACGCCCGAGAGCGTCGGCTGGACCAAGTCCAACCTCGTGATGGGCAAGCACTCCGGCCGTGCCGCGTTCCGCGACAAGCTGCGCTCGCTGGGCTACGAGATCGGCGACAACCACCTGAACGTCGCGTTCCGCCGCTTCAAGGAGATCGCCGACCGCAAGAAGGTGGTCTACGACGAGGACATCATGGCGCTGGTCGATGACGAGGTGATGCGCGATCATGAGCGCATCCGCTTCGTCTCGCTCGACGTGCATGCCGGCTCGAAATCGCCCCAGCGGGCGGAGCTCGAACTGGAGGTGGACGGCGTGGTGAAGCACGCCGTCGCCACCGGCGACGGCCCCATCGATGCCACCTTCAGGGCGATCCGCGAGATCTTCCCGCACGAAGCGAACCTCGTGCTGTTCTCGGTGGGCGCGGTGACCGAGGGGACCGATGCGCAGGCCAAGACCACGGTCCGGCTGGAGGAGAAGGGCAAGCTGGTCGATGGGCAGGGCGCCGACCTAGACACCATCGTCGCCTCGGCCCGGGCCTACGTACACGCGCTGAACAAGCTGCTGGTCAAACGGCTGCGAACGGAGCCGCAGGCACTGTCGGCCTAGTAGCCGTAGAAGCGCCCGTTGCCGGTCGTCGGCACGGTGCTCGAACCGTAGGGGCTGTTGCTTTCCGGCACGCCTGGCGCAGGGATCGCGTTATCGCCGGGCGGCTGCGGCGGGGGCTGTTGGGGTGCGCCGGTCAGCCCCAGCGCCTGCGGGGATGTGCCGCACCCGGCCACTCCGGCGAGAACAAGAAGGTAGATCAGAAAACGGAACATGAATCGGGTCCAGTGGCCGGTGCGCGTGAGCGCCTCGGGTCACTGAACGCCGATTCAGCTCCTGACGCCAGACCGGTCGACCACCCGCAAGCCGGCAATCGCGGCTCCTCCCCTGCACCGATCAGCCCGGCGGAAAGCGCCCGGTCACCGGGTCACAGCCGCATCCGGCGAGCCCAAGAAGCACCGCCACGAAACCCGTCCGCGACTAACTGACCGACGCATCGCTTATGGGGCGGTTAACGCACCGCCAAGGGCCCCGACACCGCCGCCGATCAGCGCGCCAGTCAACGGCCTGCCACCGGTCACCGCGGCAATTCCCGCCCCGGCGCCGGCACCGATCGCGCCGCCGGTCAATGCCCTTTCCCCAGGGCTGTTCCCGCAGCCGGCCAGTACGGTCAGGATGCTGCCGGCAACCACGCCCAAAGCGACTTTACGTATCATGGACTGCATCTCCATTTCCGAGACCATGGATACTGAGCAGGTGGGAAGGAAACCGGGTGGCTGAAATCGGGCGGTGATGTGGTCTCGGAACACCCTCTTGTGATCGCCTCCCGGCGCCGCTAAGCCCAGCGCGTTGCCGCCCCTCGGCGTAAGGGTTCATCCCATGTTTGCACGGCTGCTGGGCTTCATGTCAGCCGACATGGCCATCGATCTCGGCACGGCCAACACGCTCGTGTACGTCAAGGGCCGTGGCATCGTGCTGGCAGAGCCGAGCGTCGTCGCCATCGCCGATGTCCGGGGCAAGAAGCAGGTCCTGGCGGTTGGCGAGGAGGCCAAGCTGATGCTGGGCCGCACGCCCGGTAACATCTCCGCCATCCGGCCCCTGCGCGACGGCGTGATCGCCGATTTCGAGGTGGCGGAGGAAATGATCAAGCATTTCATCCGCCGCGTGCACAATCGTCGCGGCTTCGCCTCTCCGATGATCATCGTCTGCGTCCCGTCCGGATCCACGGCGGTCGAGCGGCGGGCGATCCAGGAAAGCGCCGAAAGCGCCGGTGCGAGGCGCGTGCTGCTGATCGAAGAGCCGATGGCGGCCGCCATCGGCGCCGGGCTGCCGGTGACCGAGCCGTCGGGCAGCATGATTGTCGATATCGGCGGCGGCACCACCGAGGTGGCTGTGATATCGCTCGGCGGTATCGTCTATTCGCGCAGTGTGCGGGTCGGCGGCGACAAGATGGACGAGGCGATCATCAGCTACATCCGCCGCAACCATAACTTGCTGATTGGAGAGTCCAGCGCCGAGCGGATCAAAATGGATATCGGCGCCGCCTGCCCGCCCGAGGATGGCGACGAAGGTCCCTGGCGCGAGGTGAAAGGGCGCGACCTGATGAACGGCGTGCCGCGCGAGATCGTGGTGGCCCAACGGCAGATCGCCGAGAGCCTGACCGAGCCCGTGAGCGCTATTGTCGAGGCGGTGAAGGTCGCGCTGGAGAACACCCCCCCGGAGCTCGCTGCCGACATCGTCGATAAGGGAATTGTGCTCACCGGCGGCGGCAGCCTGCTGTATCGTCTCGATCAGGTGCTGCGGGAAGCCACGGGCCTGCCGGTGGCAGTGGCCGAGGATCCGCTGCAGTGCGTGGCGCTCGGGACGGGACGTGCGCTCGAGGAGATGAAGCGCCTGCGCAATGTGCTGACCACAATGTACCTGAGACGGCGATGTCGGACCAGGCGGAGGCAATCCTGACCCTTCGCGCCAAGACCCGAGGCGCTCCCTACACCTCTCCCACGTTGCGGGAGAGGTCGCCGCGCGTAGCGCGGCGGGTGAGGGTGCCCGGCGCGAGGTCACCCGGTTCGCTTCGCGAGCCGCCCCCCGGGTCTGAGCCGGGGCGCAGGCTCTCTCCCGCAAACGGGAGAGGTGGAGGGGGCCACCCATGATCCGCCTGTCGGTCCAAGCCCGGCAGGCGCTGGCCAAGCTCACATTGCCGGTCCTGTTCGTGGCCTCGTTCGCCGTGATCCTGCTCGGCAAAGTGGACACCATGGTGGCCGATCGCGCCCGCGTCTCGATCGGCGACGTGCTGGCACCGATCTACGCCGCAATGGCAATTCCCCTCGGGCAGGCGCGCGCCGTGCTGGTCGATCTGGCCAGTACGTGGGACATGCGCACGGAGAACGAGCGCCTGCACGCGGAGAACCAGACGCTGCGCCAATGGCAGAGCGTGGCGCTGGCACTCGAGGCCGAAAACCAGCGCCTGAAGGCTGAGCAGCAGTGGGTCCCAACCCCAACGCCGGAATTCGTCACCGCACGGGTCGTGGCCGATGACGGCGGGGTCTATGCCAAGGCCGTGCTACTCTCCGTCGGGCCCAACCACTTCATCCGCAAGGGCCAGATCGCGCTCGACGAGCGCGGGCTGGTGGGTCGAGTGACCGATGTCGGCGCGCGCTCCGCTCGTGTGCTGCTGATCACCGACCTCAACAGCCGTATCCCTGTGGTGTTGGAAGATACGGGTGCGCGGGCGATCATGGTCGGCACCAACGAACCGCGCCCGCGGCTACTCTACTGGTCGGAAGGCGCCCCCAAGGAAGGCGCGCGGCTAGTCACCAGCGGCGAGGCAGGCGCGCTGCCACCGAATCTGCCGGTCGGCACGGTCCATTATTCGGCTGAGCACGTACCCGAAGTGATTCCTGCCGCCCTGCTCGACCGGTTGGAGGTGGTGCGAATCTTCGATTACGGGCTTGCCGGGCTCGCCCCGCCCGAGGTGTCATCGCGCCCGTCCGCGCATTCGGGCTGAGCCACGCGTGGTGGAGGTCGATCGCGCTCCCGGCATCCGGCCACGACCGACGGTCGCGCGCCGCCTCGACATGCTGGCGCGCCGCTGCTTCCCGGTAGCCTGCACGGTGGCATTGATGCTGTTAGCCAATGCGCCGTTCGGCGTGCCGGATGAGCCGGTGATGCTGCCCGCCATCGCAGTGGCCTCGGTGTTCTTTTGGTCGCTGTTCCGCCCGGCTTCCATGGCGCCGCCGGCGGTGTTCCTGATCGGGCTGCTGCTCGATCTTCTCGGGTGGCTTCCGGTTGGCGACGGGGTGATCACGCTGCTGCTGGTGCACGGCTTGTGCCTACGCTGGCGACGAGTGCTGGTGCGTCAGGGATTCCTGATGATCTGGATTGCCTTCCTCGGCTTCGCAGCCGCTTCTGCAGCGCTGATCTGGGCAATCGCCGCGCTGCTGACTTTCCAGTTGTTGCCGCCGGAGACGGCGATCTTCCAGGCGGTTCTCACCGGGGCGCTGTACCCGGCGCTGGCGATCCTGTTCGCCCGGGCACATCGCTCCGTCGCTGATCCGGCGCGCGCCTAAGATGCGCCGGGACACGCGCCGTACGAACGTGTTCACCCGCCGCGCCCTGCTGGCGATGGGCGCGCAGGTCACGGCGCTCGGCGTACTGGGCACGCGGCTCTATCAGGTGCAAGTCGCCGAAGGTGCGCGTTACGCCACGCTGGCGCGCGACAACAGCGTGAGCGTGCGGATGGTGGCGCCGCCACGCGGGCGTATCCTCGACCGCTTCGGCATCGTGCTTGCCAACAACAAGCAGAACTGGCGGGCATTGCTGGTCGCCGAGCAGACCACCAATGTGGGCCGGACACTGGACAATTTATCGCTGCTGGTGCCGCTAGACGATCGCGAGCGGGCGCGGATCGAGCACGAGGTCAGACGCCATCAGCGCTTTATCCCCATCCTGGTGCGTGATTTTCTGAGCTGGGACGACATGGCTCGGATCGAGGTCAACGCCCCCGATCTGCCGGGTATGCTGATCGATGTCGGCGCCACCCGGGTCTATCCATTCGAGGACCGGCTTGCGCACCTCATCGGCTATGTCGCGCCACCGTCCGAGAAGGATCTCGACGGCGACCCGATGTTGTCGATGCCAGAAATCCGAGTGGGGCGGGCGGGCATCGAGAAGTCGCGCGATACCGAGCTGCGCGGCCGCGCTGGCGTGATGCAGCTCGAGGTGAACGCATACGGCCGGGTGATTCGAGAGCTGGAGCGCCAAGAGGGGATCTCGGGCGACGACGTGGGCTTGGCTCTCGATGCCGGCCTCCAGCAAGCGGTCCTCGACCGGCTCGGTGGTGAGAGCGCCAGCGCAGTCGTGCTCGACTGCCGCAATGGCGAGGTGCTGGCGATGGTCAGCAACCCGTCCTTCGATCCCAGCCTGTTCAACACGGGCGTTCCGCAGGCGCAATGGCAGGCCTGGGCGGATGACCCGCGAGCACCACTGATCAACAAGGCAACCGACGGCGTCTATGCGCCGGGTTCAACTTTCAAGATGGCGGTGGCCTTGGCGGCCCTCCAGTCGCACGCCATCACCCCGAGCGACCATTTCTCCTGTCCCGGCTATTTCGACCTCGGCAACGCCCGGTTTCATTGCTGGCGTAAGGGCGGCCACGGCTCGCTCAACCTGCACGGCGGCATCAAGAACAGTTGCGACGTGTTCTTCTACCAGGTGGCGCTGAAGGCTGGCATCGACCCGATCGCCGCCATGGCGCACCGGCTTGGTATGGGCACGACACTGCAGGTCGACCTGCCGACGCAGCGCGTCGGGCTGATCCCGACCCGCGAGTGGCGGCGTGCCCACGGCCATGGCTGGAACCTCGGCGATACCGTGGTGGCCGGGATCGGCCAGGGCTACATCCAGGTGACGCCGTTGCAACTTGCAACGTACGTGGCGCGCGTGGCCACCGGCCGCGCGATCCAGCCGCATCTCACCCGGACCATTGCCGGCGAGATGGTGTCCGGCTCGAGCGCCGACGACTGGCCACTGCTGGACCTGCCCGAGCAATTCCTAACCGCGGTGCGTCAGGGCATGTGGGCGGTCGTAAACGAGCCGGGCGGTACCGCACCGGAGGCACGGCTGCCCAATCCACATGTGCAACTGGCCGGCAAGACCGGATCCGCCCAGATCCGCCGGGTCTCTCGCGAGCAGCGCGAGCATGGGTTCGACAGCTCGAAGCTGCCGTGGAAGTACCGCCCGAACGCGCTGTTCGTTGCCTATGCGCCGTATGATGCGCCGCGCTACGCGGTCTCGGTGGTGATCGAGCACGGCAATGCCGGCGCGACCGCCGCCGCGCCGATCGCCCGCGATATCATGATGGACGCGCTGAAGCGCGACCCGGTGGACCGGACGACCGCGCCTGGAACGTCGCCAGCCGCGCAGGTCGCGCAAGAGGCCCCGACATGAGGGAAACCGGTGTCATCGACCGCCGATTGTGGCGCGAGACCTCGTTCAACCTGACCGCCAAGTTGTTTCAGGTCAACTGGCTTTACGTTCTGCTGCTCTGCGGGCTGGCAGGCGTGGGCTACATCGCGCTGTATAGCGTCGGCGGCGGCTCCGCCGCGCCATATGCGGCACGACACGCGACACGCTTCGCCGCCGGCCTTGTGTTGATGGTGGCTATCGCGCTGATCGATATTCGCTTTATCGCGCGGCTGGCGTGGCCGGCCTATGCGATCGCACTCGCGCTCCTGGTCGCTGTAGCGCATGTCGGGCATGTCGGCAAAGGTGCACAACGCTGGATCGAGCTCGGCGGGCTCGAGCTGCAGCCCTCCGAGGTGATCAAAATCGCGCTCGTGCTGGCGCTCGCCTCGTGGTTCCACCGCGCTTCCTGGGAACGGATCGGCAATCCGCTGTTCCTGGTACCGCCGCTGCTGGCTGTGGCAGCGCCGACAGTGCTGATCATCAAAGAGCCCAACCTTGGCACTGCCGTCATTGTCGCGGCAATCGGCGGCGCGATGTTCTTCGCCGCCGGCGTCCGGTGGTGGAAGTTCGTCCTGACGCTGGCGCCGATACCACTCGTCGCGCAGCTCGCGTACAATCATCTTCACGGCTACCAGAAGGCTCGCATCGATACCTTCCTGAGCCCTGAGAGCGATCCGCTTGGCGCCGGCTACAACATCATCCAGTCGAAGATCGCGCTGGGCTCCGGCGGCATGTGGGGGCAGGGATTCCTGCATGGCACCCAAGGGCGCCTCGATTTCCTGCCGGAAAAGCAAACCGACTTCATCTTTACCATGATCGGTGAGGAGTTCGGTTTCGTGGGTGCGCTCGCCGTCATGGGGCTGCTGTGCCTGATCGTCTTGGCCGGCATGGTGACCGCATTGCGGTGCGGGCATCAATTCGGACGGCTCGTGGCGTTCGGGTTGTCGATGAATTTCTTCATGTATGTGTTTGTCAACATCGCCATGGTGATGGGCGTGATCCCGGTCGGCGGCGTGCCCCTACCGCTGGTCTCGCACGGTGGGTCCGCGGTGATCACGGTGATGATCGGCTTCGGCGTGTTGATGTCCGTGCACGTGCACCGCAACGCAGAATTCCCCGACCGCCGTGATGAGATTTGACGGGCGGGGAACTCGCCCCATAGCGAAGGCGTACGGAACCATAGTTCAAGAGGGTCAATTTGACCACCGCTTGTGCGCACGCGGTCACCACGGCGGCAGTCGTCAGGTGAGGATGCTTTTGACGCGCACGACCTCGTTACAGGTTTAGCTATAGCGGGCAGTCTCGCCCCTGGGCGCTGTCAATGGCCCGCGCTCTGGCCGCCGTCGACGTGAAGGATTTCGCCCGTCACGAAGCCGGCCGACTCGAGGTAGAGGATCGCATCGACGACGTCCGAGATCTCGCCCATATGGCCGATCGGGTGCAGGGCGCCGAGCTGCGCATACGTCTCGACGGGATGCATGGGCGTCTTGACGACACCCAGCGCGACCGCGTTCACCCGGATACCGCGCTTCGCATACTCGATCGCGAGCGATTTGGTCGCGGCATTCAGGCTGCCCTTGGTCAACGATGCGAGCACCGACGGCACACCGGCCATCGCATGGTCAACGAGGCTCGTCGTGATCTGCACGACATGACCGCTGCTCTGCTTCTCCATCTCGGCGATGGCGAGTTGCGTCATGTGAAAGAAGCCAGCGACGTTGACGCCCAGGATCGCCGAATAGTCGGCCTCGGTGTACTGGGTGAACGGCTTGGCGATGAAGATGCCGGCGTTGTTGACGAGCGTGTCGATGCGCCCGAACCGGGCCATGCCTTCGGAGATCGCACGCTCGGCCGTCTTCCGATCGGCGATGTCGCCGGACACCGTGACCACCTCATCATCGTTCGACGGCCTGATCGAACGCGCCGTCGCGACCACTCGGTAGTTGCGATCGCGGTACGCCTTGACGAGGGCCGCGCCGATGCCCTGCGACGCGCCGGTAATAACAGCGACTTTCTGTTCAGTGCCCATAGCAAACCTACCTTATGCTTCTGAGGGGTTGGAACGAGGGTCGATCGGGCCGTGCGGTACCGGTCGGTTTGAAGTTATGCTCCGTCGGCAGGGAGCGAATATTCGCCGTTCGGCAGACACTCTTCCGCTACGTGATCGAATGCGGGGTCAAGTCCGACATCCGTAAGGGCGTCAGCGAAGGTCTCCAGTCGATCCGGCACGGCTACCTCTTGGTCCCGGATTCGGCGATCACGCCGATACAGGTCAATGAGGCGGCCACGCGTGATCGCCAGCACCCAGGGGGTCTCACTTCGTCGTGAGTGGCGGACCCGAGGGAGGGGAAGCAGCATAGTCACCCTCTACGGCGCATGCCACGATCGAATGTCTGCCTTTTGTGGCTCAGTATTGCTTGCTGCGGGAAAATCGTGGACCGTATCGATGCAATGAAAGTCTTCGTTGCGGCGCTCGACGAGGGCAGCCTGGCAGGAGCTGGCCGCAAGCTCGGTCGTTCGCCTGCCGCGGTCAGCCGCGCTATCGCCTTCCTTGAGGCGCGCGTCGGCGCTGAGCTGCTGCATCGGACGACGCGGTCGATCAAAATGAGCGAGGCAGGCGAACGCTATGCGGTCGCCTGCCGTAGGGTCCTGACCGATCTCGAAGAGGCCGACATAATCGCCGCGGGCGAGCGGTCGGCGCCGCGCGGCACCCTCATGCTGACGGCGCCCGTCCTCTCAGGAGAAGTGGTACTGCGACCGATCCTCGATGCCTTCATGGACGCTTATCCGACAGTGTCCGCCCGGCTTTATTTGATCGATAGGCCGGTGAACCTGATCGATGAAGGCATCGACATCGCGCTCCGCATAGCCCACCTCGCCGACTCGACATTGGTCGCGGTCCGGGTCGGCGAAGTTCGCCTGGTGGTGGCCGCTGCACCGCGTTACCTGGCGCAGCATCCGCGCATCGAGAAGCCGGGTGATCTGGCCAAACACCAGATCATTGCAATGACCCATTTTGGCTTCAACTCCTGGAGCTTTCCGCCTTTGCCACGCTCCTCCGTCCCGCGAGCAGTGCAGTTCACGCCGCGGCTGGTGATCAACGGCGTCCGTGGCGCGGCGGCTTCGGCCGTCGACGGGCGTGGCGTCACGCGTGTGTTCTCGTATCAAGTCGCCGGGCATGTGCGCGAAGGAGAGCTCGAAATTGTGCTCGCAGGCGACGAACCGCCGCCTCTACCCGTGCATCTGATTTCGCCGCACGGTCGGCTCTCCGTCCCGAAAGTCCGCGCTTTTGTGGACTTTGCGGTGCCCCGGCTTCGGAAGCACTTTGCGCGTCTGGCAAAGGACGTAGGTGGAGCTGCCACTCTATCGCAGCGCGGAAGAGTGTCTGCCGAATAGCGGGTCTTCGCTTCCACCTCGGTTGGTCGTAGCTTTCCGGTCACGGAGGGCGGCAGCCCAGTCCGTCACCGCCGTGGAGCTCTGCGGTCACAAACTTTCAGCCAGGGGAATGACCATGAAGCTCTCAAACAAGATTGCCCTTATCACCGGCGGCACCTCGGGAATTGGGCTCGAGGCCGCAAAGCTGTTTCGCGACGAAGGCGCGCGAGTCATCGTCACGGGGTCCGATCCTGCCCGGTTGGATGCGGCGGCCGGCCAGCTCGGCAGCGACGTGCTGGCCCAGCGCGCGGATCTTCGGATACCGCGCGAGTTGGACGGCGTCTTCGACGAAATTCGGCGGAGGTTTGGTCGCCTCGACATTCTTTTCGCCAACGCAGGAATCGGGCTAGCCGCGCCGCTGGAATCCGTGACAGAGCAGCAGATCGACGAGCAGTTCGCGGTTAACTTCAAGGGCATCTTCTTCACGGTCCAAAAAGCCGTGCCGCACTTGGCGAAAGGAGGAAGCATTGTGCTGACAACATCCTTCCTGAACGCCGTCGGCGCGCCTGGTCTCTCGATCTTGTCGGCTACCAAGGCGGCAGTGCGGTCCCTGGCGCGGTCGCTCGGCGCGGAGTTGGCACCGCGTGGCATTCGGGTGAATGCCGTCAGCCCTGGCCCGGTCAGCACGCCATTTCACGGTAAGCTGGGCCTCTCGGAAAGCGACTTGAAGGAAGCCGCCGCTGGGATCGAAGCACAGGTTCCCCTGCGTCGTTTCGGCGAAGCTCGCGAAGTCGCCAAGGTGGCGCTATTTCTCGCCAGCGACGACGCTTCATTCATGACTGGCTCGGAGGTTGTCGTCGACGGGGGATTGTCGCAGCTCTGACTGCTGCGCTGATCACAATCCTCTTGCAAAGGAAAACACACCATGACCGAACTCGAGAAAGTGTTGTACACAGCCAGAACCCATACCACGGGTGGCCGGGACGGCGGCGCCTCCCGCACTTCTGATGGCCATCTGGATGTCGAGCTTTCAACTCCTGGCACCTCGGGCAGCGGCACCAACCCCGAGCAACTGTTCGCCGCCGGTTGGTCGGCCTGCTTTCTTAGTGCGATAAAACTTGCGGCTAGCAAAATGAAGGCAGCCCTCCCGGCTGACGTGGCCTTTGACGCCGAAGTGGACCTCGGCACAACGCACGGCTCTTACGGGCTCGCAGCTCGCCTCAATGTCAGCCTGCCGGGAATCGAGCGCGAGGTTGCTCAGCACATGGTGGAAGCCGCGGATCAGTTGTGTCCGTATTCCAATGCTACACGCGGCAACATCGCTGTCTCAATCAACCTGGTCTAAGCGGTGACCCATCAGTGATTTGGCCTGTTATCCCAAAGCCACCGTGACCGGCGCATCTCAAGGCATAGTGTCATGTCAGCAGGCATCGAAACACGCTCGGCGGTCAGACGCGTCGCCGCCTTTGCCGCCGCGGCTCGGCCGGAGCACCTGACACCTGATATCCGGCAGCTTTTCAAGCGCAACATTCTGGACAGCCTCGGCTGCGCGATCGCGGCGCTGCCAGGTCCGCCCTTCCAGGCGCTGCGCGAACAGTTCGCGGAATATCGAGCCTCGGGTCGCTGCACGTTGATCGGCGGCGGCAAGACCTCCGCGGATCAGGCGGCGCTCTTCAACTCCGGTCTTGTGCGCTACGTCGATCTTCTCGACAGCTACATGTCACCTGGCGGCCTCTGCCACCCCAGTGACAACTTCGGGACCGTCCTCGCCGCGGCCGAGCAAGCCGGCGCGTCCGGCGAGGAATTCATGCTGGCGCTCGCCGTAGCGTACGAAATCCAATGCAGGTTCACAGCCGTCGTCCCGGTGATGGCGAAGGGCTTCAATCACGCCATTCAACTCGCGATCTCCGCGGCCGCAAGCGCAGGGAAGCTCCTCGGGCTCTCGGCCGGCGAAATCGCCAATGCGATCGCGATCGCGACGGTGGACAACGTCTCGCTCGCCTGTGTCCATGCCGAACCGGTGTCGCAGTGGAAGGGCTTCTCACCCGGGATGACGGGGATGCGCGCCATCTACGCCGCCTCGTTGGCAAAGCGCGGCTTCGCCGGTCCAAACGGTCTGTTCGAAGGCCCAAACGGGCTGGAGCGCATGTTCGGCCAGTCGATTCAGGCGGATTGGGAGGATCAGTCGCTCGAGATCGTCACGCAGACGGTCATGAAGAAATACTGTTCGCTCATTCATGGCCAGCCGGTGCTGGAAGCGGTGCTGGATCTGAAGCGTCGCAACCATCTGGTGGCGGCGGACGTTGAGCACGTGCGTTGTGACATCTTCCAGACGGGCTTCGACATCGCGGGGGGCGGAAGCTTTGGTTCGAAAGACCACCCACAGACCAAAGAGCAAGCCGACTACAATCTCAAATACCTCATCGCGGCGGCCTTGCTCGATGGTCAGGTCGGGCCCGCCCAACTGGAACCGGCGCGCATTCAGGCGCTGGATGCGCAGGCGCTGCTTGCGCGGGTCGAGGTCAATCCCGACGAGCATTTCACCTCTCGCTATCCCCAAGAACTCAATGCCCGAATCACCATTCGCACCAAAGACCGGCGGGTCTTGGTGAAGGAGCAGCTCGGATACGAGGGAGGACTCGCCAATCCCTTGTCGTGGGACAGGACCGTGGAGAAGTTCCACTGGCTGAGCGAAGCTTTCGCGGATGAGGAGCTCCGCAGCAGGGTCATTCGGGCTGTGCAGCAGCTCGATACCACGCCGCTCTCGGATCTGATGGACCTGCTCGGCCAAGTCCGACCCACCGCGGTCTTTCCGACCACTCACCCCGGCATTCAATGACTGTTCCGGTTTATCGCGGGGGGACACGCTCATGGCACTGAGATCTCGCGAAATGCGTCACGGCCGTGGCGACGAGCAAAAGCGAAGGCGAAAGCTGGCGGCTGCTCGGAAACCTCCGGGAACAAAGCGATGACGCAGGCTTACGAAATTATTGAACACAACTATGACGTGGTGATCGTCGGTGCCGGACTACGAGCCGCCCTGGGAATGGCGTCGTCAGGATTGAAGACGGCTTGTGTCACGAAGGTCTTCCCGACGCGCAGTCACACAGTGGCCGCGCAAGGCGGCATGGCAGCCTCGCTCGGCAATATGGGCGACGGAGACAATTGGCGCTTTCATATGTACGACACGGTCAAGGGTTCCGACTGGCTCGGCGACCAGGACGCCATTGAGTACATGTGCCGGGAGGCAGTGCCCGCGGTGCTGGAGCTGGAACAGTACGGCGTTCCTTTCTCACGCACCGACGATGGCCGGATCTATCAGCGCCCCTTTGGCGGCCAGACACTTGAGTACGGAAAGAAGATGGCGCAGCGAACCTGCGCAGCGGCTGACCGAACGGGTCATGCCATTTTGCACACTCTCTATCAGCAATGCCTTAAGCACAACACTGAGTTCTTCGTCGAATACGTGGCGCTCGACCTGCTGATGGACCAGGACGGGGCCTGCCGCGGCATGCTTGCCTGGAACATGGAGGACGGGACACTGCACCGCTTCCTTGCCCATCGCACTGTTTTGGCAACCGGCGGCTACGGGCGTGTGTATTTCTCTTGCACCGCCGCCCATACCTGTACCGGCGATGGCAACGCCATGGCCTTGCGCGCCGGGTTACCGCTCGAGGACATGGAATTCACGCAATTTCATCCCAGTGGCATCTACGGCTCCGGCTGCCTGATCACTGAAGGCGCGCGCGGCGAGGGTGGCTATTTCACCAATTCCGAGGGTGAGCGCTTCATGGAGCGCTACGCCCCGACCGCCAAAGACCTGGCAGGGCGGGATGTCGTCTGCCGCGCGATGACGATCGAGATCAACGAGGGTCGGGGCTGCGGGCCACACAAGGACCACATCCTCCTTCATCTTGAACATCTGGGGGCCGAGCTCCTGCATCAGCGGCTGCCTGGCATCAGCGAGACTGCAAAGATCTTCGCCGGTGTCGACGTAACTCGCGAACCGATTCCGGTGCTGCCGACCGTCCACTACAACATGGGAGGCGTGCCCACCAATTTACATGGCGAGGTCATTACGCTACGTGACGGCAATCCCGAGGCTGTCGTCGCCGGCCTGATGGCAATCGGCGAAGCAGCGTGCGTCTCGGTTCATGGGGCGAACCGGCTTGGTTCCAACTCGCTCCTGGACATCATCGTATTTGGGCGAGTCGCTGCGTTCCGGGTGGTGGAGACGGTTCGGCCCGGCGAGAGTCACGCCGCTCTTCCCAAGGAGGCAACCGATCGCGCGATAGCCCGTCTGGACCGAATCCGATGGTCGAAGGGCGGAACAGGGGCCGGAACGATCCGCCTCACTATGCAACGGACCATGCAGCGTCACTGCGCTGTCTTCCGCGATGGCCCGCTGTTGCAGAAGGGTGTGAACACGCTCGACGCGACCATTGCGATGATGCGCGACGATCTTGCTATCGCCGATCGCTCGATGATCTTCAACACGGAGCTTGCTGAAACGCTCGAACTCGATAACATGCTCGCACAAGCGAGCGTCAGTCTTCACTCCGCCATCGGACGGACGGAAAGCCGCGGCGCACATGCGCGAGAAGATTACCCGAAGCGAAACGATACGAATTGGCTCAAGCACACTCTCTCTTGGCTCGATGATGACGGTCGCGTCCGGCTCGATTACAGGTCGGTCCATTTGCAGCCACTTTCGAACGAGGTCACCTCGATACCCCCAAAGGAGCGCGTGTATTGATTCGCGATTCCGCTGTGCTGGGCGACTTATCGCTGTAGTTTGTCAAGCGTGATCGTAGGGCTGCGCGCGCCCACTTGCCGGTCGCGTAGTAGATCGCGTTTGCGATGCCGCCGCAACGCCGCGGCCAACGACTTACCGGCGCCGCGCCGACAAAAGCAGCTCACGCAAAACCGTCTCGAACATCTCTGGTGTCAGCTTGCCGGTGTTCGTGTTGAGACGAGAGACGTGATAGCTGTCCCCCAGCAGGATGCCATTCGGCAGCTCGTGAATCACGCCATGCCGGAACGGCAGCCGCGCCATCGGGATGCCGAACGTCCGCAGCACAGCGCCGTGGGCGACGACCCCGAGCGCCAGGATCACCTTCAATCTGGGCATGGCCTGCACTTCGGCGCGCAGGAAGCTGTTGCAGGTGGCGATCTCGGCGGGGGTGGGCAGATTGGCCGGCGGCACGCAGCGCACCGCATTGGCAACCCGGCAGCCGGTCAGCTCCAGGCTGTCCGAAGGATCCGCGCCATAGCAGCCCTGTGCCAGTCCAAGGCGCAGCAGCGTCTCGTAGAGCAGGAATCCGGCAAAGTCGCCGGTGAACGGGCGCCCAGTGCGGTTGGCGCCGCGCACTCCCGGGGCGAGCCCCACAATCAGCAGCGGGGCCTCCATCGGGCCGAAGCTCGGCACCGGGGCATTGAACCAGTCCGGATTGGCCGCCCGATTCGCTGCCCGATATTCGACCAGGCGCGCACAGAGCGGGCAGTCGGGCGGCGGCGTGGGGCCGGTGACGCCAGCGGTCACGCCAGGTCGCGGGTATCCTGAAAGGGCTCGGCCGGCGTCTGGCGGACCGGCACGGGCCTCGGCCGTGGCTCGGTCTGCCGGCGGGTGAACTCGGGTGCAATCTCGGCGAGCTCCAGGAACTGGTCGGCTTGCCGGCGCAGCTCATCGGCCACCATCGGCGGACTGGTGCGGATCGACGAGACCACCGATACGCGCACGCCCTTCCGCTGCACCGCCTCCACCAGCCGGCGGAAATCGGAATCGCCGCTGAACAGCACGGCATGGTCGAGCCGCGGCGAGAGTTCCAGCATATCGACCGCGACCTCGATATCCATGTTGCCCTTGACCCGGCGCCGTCCGGCCGAATCGGTGAATTCCTTGGCCGGCTTGGTCACCAGCGTGTAGCCGTTATAGGCCAGCCAGTCGGTCAAGGGCTTGAGCGGCGAGTAATCCTCGGTCTCCAGCACCGCTGAATAATAATACGCACGGATCACGTGCGTCTGCCGGCGGAAATATTCCAGCAGGTTGCGGTAATCCACGTCGAAGCCGAGATTGCGTGAAGCGGAATAAAGGTTGGCGCCGTCGATAAACAGCGCGGTCCGCTCGGTGGTCAGGAAATGCATCAGACTCGATCCTCTATGATCACAGGTTGCGATTGGTCGTGCGGAAGCTGCGCGGACCGGACCAACCGTATCGTCCGGGGCGGCAGAGGCGGCCAATATCTCATGTTCCGCCGCAAAAGTGAAACATGGCCCCGGCAGGGGGTGCGATGATCCTGGTCGCGATCGGGGCGAATCTGCCGGGACCGGGGGGCGAACCGCCCCTGGCGGTCTGCCGGGCCGCAGTCTCGGCGCTCGATGCCTTGCCGCAGCTCCGGCTTCGTGGCCTGTCACGGTGGTACCTCACCGCCCCGGTCCCTGCGTCTGACCAGCCCGATTATGTGAACGCCGTCGCCCACCTTGAGGGTAGCGCCGATCCCGCGTCGCTGCTCACTGCCATGCAGATGATCGAGGCGCGCGCAGGGCGGCTGCGCGGCGAGCGCAATGCGGCGCGGACGCTCGACCTCGACCTGATTGACATGGACGGGCTGGTTCTCCCCGCGCCGGACCCGGTGCTACCTCATCCCCGCGCCCATGAGCGCGGTTTCGTCCTGCGGCCGCTGCGCGACGTGGCGCCAGGCTGGGTGCACCCAGGTCTCCACCAGACCGTGGATGCGCTGATCGCGGCCCTCCCGCCGCAGGGTGTCCGGGCGCTGTGAGTGCCTCTTTTCCTTGCATATCTCCGGTCGCGCCCTTAGATCGAGGCTTTCCCGACGAACTCATGGCCGGAGAATGAGCGCATGGCGCGCGTCACTGTTGAAGACTGTGTGCAGAAGGTTCCCAACCGCTTCGAGCTCGTGCTTTATGCGGCCCAGCGGGCGCGCAATCTGAGCCGCGGCGAGGAGCTTACGATCGATCGGGACAACGACAAGAACCCGGTCGTCGCCCTACGCGAGATTGCCGATGAGACGGTCGAGCTGCCGAAGCTGGAGCAGGATCTGATCCGTTCGCTCTCCCGCGCGCCGGAGCCGGAACCCGCGGACGAAGAGGTGCTGGACCTTATTCCCACGGACCAGAACATCTTCGGCCTGCAGGACGTCACGGCCGAGGAAGAGGCGGTCAACCTGCCCGCCGAGAACGAGGAGATATCGCCCGAGGATCTCGAGGCGGCGATCGAGGCGGAACTCGGCACCCGGCGCCGTTAACGGCGCCTGACGGAGATGGCTTTGGGCGCCCGCGGACCACACGTCCCGGCGCCCTTGTTCGCGCCGCCCGAACTGGCGGCCTCGCACTTCGCGCCCCGGGAGATGGTGCCGGTCTTCGACGCAGCGCCGGACCTACGCGGGGAGTCCGAGCTGATCGAGAAGGTGCACGCCTACGATCCCAAGGCGGATACCGGCCTGATCGACGCTGCCTACGTCGTCGCTCGTAAAGCCCATGCGACGCAGCGGCGGGACAATGGCGAGCCTTACATCACCCACCCGCTTGCGGTGGCCGATATCCTCGCCGGCTACCGTCTCGACACAGCCAGTATTGCCACTGGGCTGCTGCACGACGTGGTCGAGGACACGCCGGTCAAGCTACCGGACATCGAAAGCCGCTTCGGCCACGAGATTGCCGGGCTGGTCGATGGGGTTACCAAGCTCACCAGGCTGGAGCTGCAATCCGACCGCACCAAGCAGGCGGAGAATTTCCGCAAGCTGGTGCTGGCGATCAGCCGCGACATCCGCGTGCTGCTGGTCAAGCTCGCCGACCGGCTGCACAACATGCGGACGTTGCATTACGTGCGCGAGCCCGAGCGGCGCCAGCGCATTGCTCGCGAGACGATGGACATCTACGCCCCGCTTGCCGAGCGAATCGGCATGGAAGCGGTGAAAGTCGAGCTGCAGACACTGGCTTTCGCCCAGCTCGAACCGGAGGCGTACGACACAATCCAGGCGCGGCTGAACTTCCTGCGCGGGCAGGGTGCCGACGTGATCGAGGACGTGCGCACGGAGCTGAAGCGCGTCTGCGAAGAGGCGGGCGTTCAGGTGCTCGAGGTGACCGGGCGCGAGAAGTCGCCGTACTCGATCTGGGAGAAGATGCACGAGCGGAACGTCGCCTTCGAGCAGCTTTCCGATATCATGGCGTTTCGCATCGTGGTGCCGAGCAAGGAGGCATGTTACGCCGCGCTGGGCGCGGTGCATTCGGCCTATCAGGTGATCACCGGCCGGTTCAAGGACTACATCTCGACGCCGAAATCGAACGGGTATCAGAGCCTGCACACCGGCGTGACGCTGCGCGAGCCACGCAACCAGAAGATCGAGGTGCAGATCCGCACCCGCGAGATGCATGAAGTGGCCGAGGCGGGGTCGCGGCACACTGGCTTTACAAAGCCCCGGACGCATCGCGGGCGGTATCCCCGCAGGACCTGCATCATTTCCGCTGGGTGCAGGACCTCCTGGAAATCCTCGAAAATTCGGCAGCGCCGGACGAGTTCCTCGAGAACACCAAGCTAGAGCTGTACGGCGACCAGGTCTTCTGCTTCACACCCAAGGGGCAGCTCATTCAGCTCCCGCGTGGCGCGACGCCGGTCGATTTTGCTTACGCCGTGCACAGCCAGGTGGGCGATACCTGCGTCGGCGCCAAGGTGAACGGGCGGCTGATGCCGCTGCGTTACGAGCTGCAGAACGGCGACCAGGTTGAGATCATGACCTCCCGCGGCGGCACGCCGTCGCCGCAGTGGGAACGTTTCGTCGTTACCGGTAAGGCACGATCGCGCATCCGCCGCTTCATGCATCAGCAGCAGCGGCAGGAGCACATGGACGTCGGACGCGCGGAACTTGCCAAGGCATTCCGCCAGGCCGGCGTCGATGGCTCGGAAAAAGCGCTGGAACCGGCATTGAAGGCGCTGAAATTCAGTGCCGTCGAAGACCTGTACGTAGCTGTCGGCAACGGCAATGTGGGCCCGCGCGATGTCGTGCACGCGGCCTATCCCGAGCTACGCCAGACGCCGCGTGCGCCGCGGGTGATCCCGACACTGCCGCCGCGGCCGGCCGGCCGCAGCCTGCGTCTCGACAGCGGCATGCCGATCACCGGGCTGGTGCCGGGGATGGCATATCACTTTGCCGGCTGCTGCCATCCCGTGCCAGGCGACGACATCGTGGGCATCGTCGCGACCGGCAAGGGCGTCACCATCCATGCGCGGGACTGCCAAACGCTGGAGGGGTTCGCCGCGACGCCCGAACGTTTCATTGATGTCGGCTGGAACCCGGACGAGCACGGCCGGGCCACCGGGCACACGGCGCGTATCAGTGTCATCGCCGAGAACGAGCCGGCGACGCTGGCCGATCTTACCAATACGCTTGCCAAGCATGACGGGGCGATCGCAAACCTGAAGATCGTCAATCGCCAGCAGGATTTCATCGAGATCCTGGTGGATGTCGAGGTGCGCGACGTGGCGCACCTCTCCAACGTGATTGCCGGGCTGCGCGGCGTGAAGCGCATCAAGAGCGTCGAGCGCGCCAAGGGCTGAGTGCGTGATCCTCGGGCTCGGCTCCGACATTGTCGATATCCGCCGGATCGAGGCGGTGATCGCCCGCCACGGCGAGCGGTTCCTTGAGCGCGTGTTCACACCGATCGAGCTGGCGAAGGCGGCGCGACGGACTGAGCGGATCCGCGCGGCGACCTTCGCCAAGCGGTTCGCCGCCAAGGAGGCGGCGGCCAAGGCACTGGGTACGGGCTTCCGCCAGGGAGTATTCTTCTCGGACCTCGGGGTGGTGAACCTGCCGTCCGGGCAGCCTACGCTGCGGATGACCGGCGGCGCGGCGGCGCGGCTGGCGGCGATCACGCCGCCGGGGACAACGGCCTCGATCGCGCTGACGATGACCGACGAGTACCCCTATGCCTATGCGCAGGTGATCATTTCGGCGGTGAGCGTAGGTTAGGGAGCAGTCACAGTGATACCAAGCGGCCGAGAGATCGACTCTCGCGGGTCGCGGCTTCGAGCCGTTATGGCCGGCCCACGGGTTACGTTAGCGACGAAGAAATTGAGCCAGTCGAGCCCGCGCTGGCCACGGGCGGATGGGCCGGATGGAGCTGCCACCGCCCCTGGGCTGGTCGCCTGGTGCGGGATAGCCTCGCCCGACGGCATCACTCTTGAACGATTTTGCTTCGCCCCTCGGTTCGAAGCCCAAGGCATCGCCGGGCGGAACCCGGCGGGATCGTGATCGCTACTGGGCCGGCGCTGGAGGCGGCACCGCTTTGTCGGTCGGGCGCATCGGCGAGCCGTCCATATTGAAGGTCTGCACGTTCACCGCCGCGCGGGCTTGGGCGATCTCCTTCCGCACCCCCTCCTGCAGCATCTGCTGCCGGAGCTGGTCCGCCGCCTGCTCGAAGGTCGGCGGGGGCGCCTGGCGCCGCTCGATCACGAGGATCACGTGCCACCCGAATTGCGTGTGCACCGGCGTTTGGGTGAACTGACCCGGTTTCAGCGCGAAGGCGGCGTCGGCAAAAGCCGGCACCATCTCGTCCTTTTTGAAGAAGCCGAGATCGCCGCCGTCGGCCGCGCCCGGATCCTTGCTGTACTTCTTGGCCAGAGTGGCGAAATCGCCGCCCTTGCTCAGTTGGGCGATGATCTCTTTCGCCTGATCCTCGGAGTCCACCAGGATGTGCTTGGCATGCACCTCCACCTCGCCGGGCTTGCCGGCGATCTCCGCCTGGTAGCGGGCGTGCAGCGCTTGTTCGGTGACCGTCGGCATCACCACCTTGGTCAGCAGCGCGTTGTCGAGCACCTGGTCGGTCGCCGCGGCGACTTGCCGCTGGACCGCCGGGTCCTTGTCGATCCCAGCCTTGCGCGCCGCATCGGCCAGCACCCGCTCGCTGATCATACTGTCGAGCAACCGGGGATAGACGGTCTCGGGGGGCAGCGCCCGCAGGTTCTGCGGCAGCGACTGCGCCGAGGCCCGCACGTCGCTCAGATAGATCGGATCGCCGTTCACCTTCGCTACGACGGGGTCAGCGGGCGCCGCTGCTGGGGCCGCCGGTGCCGGTGCGGGCGTCTGGGCAAGCGCGGCGGCACAGGGGATAATACCGGCCACCAGCGCGGCGGCGGCGCGGCGGGCCAAGGGCCCGGGGCAGATGGTCATCACAACTCCTGACGCGAAGGCGGCGGACTTATGGCTGAACCCGCCCGCGCCCTCAAGCGAACTCCTGGCAATTAACGTGCAGTGCGCCTTTCGTTGACCCTGGGCCAGGGGGGTCCTATCTCGGGGTCTTTCGCGGATTTCCCACGACCCGCCAAGGGGCCCCACCAAATCGGCCCGGAAAGGTTTCGATGCTCGCTTCGATCGCCCGTGCCGTCCTCGGCACCTCCAATGACCGCATGCTGCGGGTGTACCGCCGCCGGGTGCCGCAGATCAACGCGCTGGAGCCGGCGACGCACGCGCTGTCCGACGAGGCGCTGCGGGCCAAGACCGCCGAGTTCAAAGAGAAGCTCGCCGCCGGCGCAACCCTCGACGACATCGGGCCGGAGGCGTTCGCGGTGGTGCGCGAGGCGGCGGTGCGCACGCTCGACCAGCGGCATTTCGACGTCCAGTTGATCGGCGGGATGGTCCTGCACGACGGCAAGATCGCCGAGATGAAGACCGGCGAGGGCAAGACCCTGGTTGCTACCCTGCCGGTCTATCTCAACGCGTTGAACGGCAAGGGCGTGCATGTCGTCACAGTGAACGACTACCTGGCCCGCCGCGACGCCGAATGGATGGGCCAGATCTATAATTTCCTTGGCCTGAGCGTCGGGGTGATCGTGCACGGGCTGGACGATAACCAGCGCCGCGCGGCTTACGCCGCCGATATCACCTATGGCACCAATAACGAGTTCGGCTTCGACTACCTGCGCGACAACATGAAGTACCGGCTGGAAGACATGGTCCAGCGCGACTTCGTCTATGGCATCGTCGATGAGGTGGACAGCATCCTGATCGACGAGGCGCGCACGCCGCTGATCATCTCCGGCCCCGCCGAGGACAGCTCGGAGCTGTATCGGCGCGTCGATGCGGTGGTGAAGGAGCTTGTCAAGGACCCCGACACCTATGAGAAGGACGAGAAATTCCGCACCGTCTCGCTGACCGAGCCCGGCTCCGAACGGGTCGAGGACATGCTGCGCGAAGCGGGCATCATCACCGAGGGTAACCTCTACGACATCTTCAACGTCTCGGTCGTGCATCACGTGCATCAGTCGCTGCGCGCGCACACGTTGTTTGCGCGCGATGTCGATTACATCGTCCGCCAAGGCAAGGTGGTGATCATCGACGAATTCACCGGCCGCATGATGGAGGGCCGACGCTACTCCGACGGGCTGCACCAGGCACTGGAGGCGAAAGAAGCGCAAGAGGTCCAGGCCGAGAACCAGACGCTGGCCTCGATCACCTTCCAGAACTACTTCCGTCTCTACCCGAAACTGGCCGGCATGACCGGCACAGCGGTGACCGAGGCGGACGAGTTCGCCGAAATCTACAAGCTGGACGTGGTCGAGATCCCGACCAACGTGCCTGTCGACCGCACCGACGAGGACGACGAGGTCTATCGCAGCGCCGAGGAGAAGTGGGAAGCGGTGGCGACGCTGATCGACGCGACCCGCAAGACTGGGCAGCCTGTCCCTCGTCGGCACGGTCTCGATCGAAAAGAGCGAGCATCTGAGCGGGATCCTGAAGAAGAAACGCATCCCGCACGCGGTGCTGAACGCCCGTTTCCACGAGCAGGAGGCGGAGATCATCGCTCAGGCCGGCGCGGCTGGGGCGGTGACGATCGCCACCAACATGGCTGGGCGCGGCACCGACATCAAGCTCGGCGGCAACCTGGAGATGCGCCTCAAGAAAGAGCTGGCGGGCATCGAGGACCCCGGTCAGCGCGCCGTGCGTGAGGCGGAGATCCGCGACCAGATCGCCGCCGCGCATGAACAGGTGAAGGCCGCCGGCGGCCTATTCGTGATCGGCACCGAGCGGCACGAGAGCCGGCGCATCGACAACCAGCTCCGCGGCCGGTCGGGGCGGCAGGGCGATCCGGGACGGTCTCATTTCTTCCTGTCCCTGGAAGACGATTTGATGCGCATCTTCGGCTCCGACCGAATGGGCGGGCTGTTGCAGAAGCTCGGCCTCAAGCCCGGCGAGGCCATCGTCCATCCGTGGATCAACAAGGCGCTGGAGAAAGCTCAGAAGAAGGTCGAGGCGCGCAACTTCGATACCCGCAAGAACGTGCTGAAATACGACGACGTGATGAACGACCAGCGCAAGGAGGTATACGCCCAGCGCAAGGAGTTCATGCGTGCGACCGACGTGTCCGAGACGGTGGCGGAGATGCGCGCCGAGGTCGTCGCCGCGATGGTCGATCGCCGCATCCCTGAAAAAGCCTTCGCCGAGCAGTGGGAGCTGAAAGAGCTGGCGGAGGACGCCAGGCGCCTGCTGAACCTCGACCTGCAGATCGAGGAGTGGGGGCACGAAGAGGGCATCGACGAGACCCAGATTGCGCGAGCGGATCGAGCAGGCGGCCGAGCAGTTCATGGCCGCGAAGGCGGCGAACCTCACGCCCGATCTGATGCGCTTCATCGAGAAGAGTCTGCTGATCCAGACAATGGACGCGGTCTGGAAAGAGCATCTCTACGCGCTCGATCACCTGCGCCAGGGCATCGGCCTGCGCGCCTACGGCCAGAAGGACCCGCTGCGCGAATACAAGAGCGAGGCCTTCGCCCTGTTCAACGCCATGCTGGACGAGCTCAAGGAACGCGTGACGGGGATGCTGACGCGTGTCGAACTGGCCCCCGACCGTCCGCCGGAGCCCGATTTCCAGCCGCCGCGCCAGCGCTTCACCGAGCTGCATCCCGAACCAGTGCCGGCCTATAGCAATGGGGCGGATACCGATGTGGCAACACTCGCCCGGCCGATGGCGGTGGCGGCGCAGCCGCTGCGTGCCGAGGCGGTCGATCCGACAGATCCGGCCACATGGCGGAACACGCCGCGCAACGCGCCTTGCCCGTGCGGATCAGGAAAGAAATACAAGCACTGCCACGGCCGGTTGGGCTGATAGTGCCTTCAGGATCAGCCACGGAATCACGACGCCAGTCGATCGCCGGCCCCGATCGCACACAAGCGGTTGACCAGCCTCTCCCGCGACCCTTGCAAGGCGATGTGGTGCGCCCACTCCTCTGTCAGGCTTGGCAGCCAGCATATGGAGATCGGACATGAATGTGGCATTCCTCGGACTTGGCGCCATGGGCATGCCGATGGCGGCCAACCTGGCCCGCGCCGGACATCGCCTGACGCTGTGGAACCGCAGCGAGCGACCGCTTGACGGGTTTGGCGAAACCCGGCCGGTGCGCGCGCGCAGTATCGCCGAAGCAGCGCGCGATGCCGAGGTGGTGATCACCATGCTGTCGGACGACGCTGCCGTCGAGGCAGTCGTACACGGCGGCGTGCTCGAAGCGCTGGCCAAAGACGCCGTGCATATGGGCATGAGCACGGTTGGGATTGACACGGCGCGTCGCCTGACCAAGGCGCACCAACAGCGCGGGCGCGCCTATGTCGCCGCTCCGGTGTTCGGCCGGCCGGATGTCGCGAAGGCGGCGAAGCTTTGGATTGTGTTCGCCGGCCCAGCCGAGGCGCGTGCTCGTGTCCGCCCGCTGTTCGACGCGATCGGGCGAGGTGTTTCCGAATTCGGCGACGAGCCCTGGCACGCCAATCTGGTCAAGCTCGGCAACAATTTCCTGCTCGCCGCGATGCTGGAGTCGGTGGGCGAGGCCTGCGCGCTGATGTGCAAGGCCGGCGTCGATCCCAAAGCCTTCGTCGATACGGCGAATGCCATGTTCCAGTCGCCGGTCTATGCCAATTACGGCGGCGCGATTGCCGAGGGCCGCGTGGAACCGGCGCTGTTCAAAGCGGTGCTCGGGCTCAAGGACCTGCGCCTTGCGCTGGCAGCGGCCGACGAGCTGGCAGTGCCGATGCCGGCGGCCAGCACAGCGCATGACAGCCTGCTGTCTGCCATCGCCAATGGTCGGGGCGACAAAGACTGGACCGTGCTTGCCGAGACATCCCGGCAACGAGCAGGGCTCCACTAATCTCCCCCTCCCCTTGCGGGAGGGGGCCGGGGGGAGGGGGCCAGGGTCGGTACCCCAACCGTTAGGAACGAAACCCACTTGACCCTGCACCAAGCCGAAGCGTTCGCCATCGTCGGAGGCATGTTCGCGCTGTTCGTCAGCGACCGGCTTCGCTACGACGCAGTAGCGGCACGGGCGCTGTCATGCGCGGTGCTCACCGGCGTGGTGCCGGCGGATCATGCGTTCCGCTGCTTCTCCAATTCGCTGATCGTCATCATCGCCTCGGTGCTCGTGCTCAGCCGCGCCATCGCGCTGTCCGGGGTAGTGGATAGCGCGATGCACCATGTCATCCGCATGCTCAGAAGCACCTCGGCGCAGGTGCTTGCGCTGACCTCCGCCGTCACATTCCTCTCCGCGGTGATGAAGAATATCGGTGCGCTCGGCGTCTTCATGTCGATCGCCATTCTGGCGGCCCAGCGCAACGGCCGCCCACCCTCGCGCTATCTGATGCCGCTCTCCTTCGGCTCGTTGATCGGCGGCACGATCACGCTGATCGGCACCTCGCCCAACCTGCTGATCTCGACGGTTCGACAGCAGGTCGAAGGCAAGCCATTCCACCTGTTCGACTTCGCTCCTGTGGGACTGCCGCTCTCGTTACTGGCGATCGGGTTTCTTTGCTTCGGCTGGCGGCTGTTGCCTGACCGGCGCGGCGAGCCACCGGCCGAAAAGTGTTTCACCGTCGAAGACACTATGACCGAGGCGCGGTTGACAAAAGAGTCGCCGCTGGCCGGGCGAACCGTCGCCGACTTGGAAGCTTTGGCCGAAGGCGAGGTGACTGTAGCCGCAATCATCCGCGACCAGGATCGCCGTTATATCCCCAGCACGCATTGGACGATGTTCGCCGGCGATCTGTTGCTGCAGGGTGATCCAGTTGCGGTCCAACCGCTGCTTGCTCGCTCCGGACTGGAGCTGGCCGGATCGGATCCGGCCACGACTGCCGCGCCGCAAAGCAAAGACGACGAGCTGCTGGCGCCCGAGGCAGTCCCAGTCGATTCGCCGTTGATCGGACACACGCTCGAAACGATGCATCTGCGCCAGCGATTCCAGATCAACCTGCTGGCGCTGAGCCGTGGCGATCGCCGAATCACCGCGCGACTGCGCGAGAGCCGTTTCCGCATCGGCGATATTCTGGTGCTGCAGGGACGCCGATCGCAACTCGACGAGGCAATCCGCGAGCTGGGCTGCCTGCCTCTGGCCGAGCGCAATCTGACATTGGGGCAGGAACAGCCGCGCTGGGCCGCCCCGGCGATCCTGCTGCTGGCACTGGTGCTGGTGGCGACCGGCGTGCTGGCAGCGGAGGCGGCGTTCTTTATCGCAGCGGTGCTGGTCGTGCTGCTGGGGCTGATCTCGCCGCGGCAGGCGTACGACGCGCTGGACGGGCCGCTGATCGTCATGCTCGCCTGCCTGATTCCCGTCGGCGAGGCGCTGCACGAAACCGGAGCGGCGAACTTGCTTGCCGGCGGCTTGAACCTCGTGGCATCGCACCTGCCCGGCCCGGTCACGATCGGCTTGCTGCTGGTGATCGCCATGTTGGTGACGCCCTTCCTGCACTATGCTGCGGCGGTGCTGGTGATCGGACCCGTGGCCGCGGCGCTGGCCCACGATCTCGGCTACGCACCGGAGCCGCTGCTGATGGCGGTAGCACTCGGCGCCTCCTGCGACTTCCTCACGCCGATCGGGCACCAGAACAATCTGCTGGTGATGGGCCCGGCGGGATACAAGTTCGGCGACTACTGGCGGCTCGGCCTGCCGTTGTCGATCATGGTGGCGTTGGTCGGCCCCCTGCTGATCATGCTTCGATTGCCGCTGCACTGACAGGAGAGATGCGATGGGCCCGCTTGCCGGGATCAGGCTGATCGAGATTGCCGGCATTGGCCCCGGCCCGATGGCGGCGATGATGTTGGGCGATCTCGGTGCCGACGTGATCCGGGTGGATCGCGTACGTCCCTCCGGGCCCGAGCGGTTCAGCGATCCGCGCCACGCCGTGCACTACCGCAGCCGTCGCTCGATCGCCGTCGATCTACAGAAGCCTGGCAGCGCGGAGATCGTGTTGAGGCTGGCGGCCAACGCCGACGGGCTGATGGAGCCGTTCCGGCCCGGCGTGGCCGAGCGGCTCGGCATCGGGCCGGAACCCTGTCTCGCCCGCAACCCGAGGCTCGTGTACGGCCGTATGACCGGCTGGGGTCAGGAGGGGCCTTTGGCGAAAGCCGCTGGTCATGACGTCAACTACATCGCGCTGACCGGCGCCCTGCACACGATCGGCCCGGCCGGCGGGAAGCCGGTGCCGCCGCTCAACCTGGTGGGCGACTTCGGCGGCGGCGGCATGTTGCTGGCGCTCGGCATGGTCTGCGGCCTGCTCGAGACGGCGCGCTCCGGCCAGGGGCAGGTGATCGACGCGGCGATGGTCGATGGCGCGGCGTTGCTGTTCGGCGCCGCGTTCGGGATGCATGCAGCGGGTCTGTGGACCGACCGGCGGGGCGCCAACATGCTGGACGGCGGCGCGCATTTCTATGACACGTACGAAACCAAGGATGGTAAATACGTCGCCATCGGCTCGATCGAGCCGCAATTCTACGCGTTGCTGCTGGAAAAGACCGGCCTCGCCGATGCGACCTTGCCCGATCAGATGGACAAAGACGCATGGCCGGTCATGAAGGAACGTCTGGCGGCGATCTTCCGCGCCAAAACACGCGACGAATGGTGCGCTATCATGGAAGGCAGCGATATCTGCTTCGCGCCCGTGCTGTCGGTCGCCGAGGCGCCGCAACACCCGCACTCGATAGCGCGCGACGCGTATGTCGATATTGAGGGCGTGCCCCAGCCCGCGCCGGCACCCCGCTTCTCGCGCACGCCGCCAGCCGCTCGTGTCGCGCCGCGCCGTGGAGAACACACCGATCACATATTGACCGAGGCGGGGTTTAATGCAAATGAAATTGCAGATCTGCATAAGAACGGAACGATCTTATAGGAGGCTTGATCTGCTCACCGCCTTAACAGAAGGGAATCCGCTACGTTCCCCGCGAGAGCGGCACCGGCCCCTTGAGCACTTTGTTGGTCAGCTCAGCCTTAACGTCGAAAGAAGATCGTACACCCAGCTTGTCCCAGTGCGCAGCGAGCCATCGCTCGGCAGTCTGGTAGCCGGCGTCGTGAAGGTCGGATAGCAAGGCCCAGGAAGTGCTGTTCTTGGAGACAAAGCCGAGTTTCTCCACAAACGCGTCGTCGCGGATGGCATGAAGACGGATCGGCTTGTAGCGACCAGCGTACGGCACGCCCGACGCCGCAAGCTCGGCGAGCATGCTGTTGATCGCCTCGATAGCATTGACCTCGAGCACCACTGAGGCGTTGAAGGTAATTTCGTTCAGCCGGTCCAGGATAGCGGGCGCGCTGTGCGGCGGCATGCAGTCACGATGGAACGCATTGACCAGGACCAGATCCTGGGCGTGGTCGAGCAACGGCGACAGCGACGGATTCCCCAGATAACCGCCATCCCAGTATGGAACTCCGCCGATGGTGACGGCCCTGAACTCGGTTGGCAGACAGCAAGACGCGCGAAGGGTCGCGGTCGAGATATTGGGCTGCGTGAAGATCGCCCTGCCATTGTTCAGCACGTCTGTGGCCGTGATGAACAGCCGCGGCCCGGCAGCGGCATTCACTGCGGCGAGGTCACCGGGAAGGAAGGTCCGCTCAAGCAGCGGGGCCAAGGCGTCGGTATAGAACGGGTTGGTATACGGCGAGACAACGAGGCCCAGCGCCTCCAAGGCGATGGCGATAGGGGATCTGTCCAGGTTGAACCCGCCGAACACGCCGGGATCGTTGTAGAAGAAAGCATTGCCGCCGAGAAAGCCGCTTCGTGACAGCGCGCGCCAGAAATCCTCGAGCTTGCGCCGCGCGAAATCGGCGTCGCCTTGCACAAGCCCGCTCACGGTCAGCGCCGCGTTGAGCGCGCCTGCGCTGGAGCCGCTGTCGGCAGCGAAGCGCAGACGACCGGCAACCACCTCCTTCAGGAGACGGTCGAGCACACCCCAGGTGAACGCACCGTGCGAACCGCCGCCTTGCAGAGCGAGCGCAATTGTTGGCGGGTCATCCGGCATGGTAGATCTCCGAGTAAAGTGTTCTGGCCGGTTCTTCGATTTCGCCGGGATGCGCCGTGGCGCCGCCATCCGGTTGGCTTTGGTCTTATCTGCGTCCATCCTCATGCATCTGCGGTTCCAATCACTTGCTGGCCTGCGCTCCGCTCCAGCCAATCGTGGCTGACCACCACCCCCGCCACACCATGCGCTGGGGTACAGTTTCAAAGTCCGTTGGCAATCCGGTAGACTTCGATGCGCGGCAGGACTTGGAAGGGGATGCGTTCAGGTGTGTCTCGGCCGTTTTCTCACCTGCAAAACGCCCCACTTGGTTTTCTGACGTCGTTCTTCTCTCACTGCACTCCCACCGCCGCCCCGAGCGCCACGCCAATCTCCTGGTTCACCACCAGATCGGCGATTGCATCCAGTCCCGTCGGCTCGCGATTGATGATCACCAGCGCCGCCCCGTTGCGCTTCGCCAGCTCCGGGAACCCCGCCGCCGGATACACGACGAGCGACGACCCGATCGCCAGGAACAGGTCCGCCGCCAAGGTCTCCTGCTCCGCGCGCCGCATCGCCTCGATCGGCATCGACTGCCCGAATGAGATCGTCGCCGTCTTCACCAGCCCGCCGCAGCCATCACAGCGTGGCGCCATACCCTCCCGCTCGAACGCCGCGCGCACCGCATCGATCTCGTAGCGCCGCGCGCAATCGAGGCAAGCCGCGTAGGTGGTGTTGCCGTGCAGCTCGATCACCTGTTCCGCCGGCACGCCGGAGGTCTGGTGCAGCCCGTCGATATTCTGCGTGATCACTGCGCCGACCTTGCCTCCCCGCACCAGCTCCGCGACCGCCACATGGCCACGATTAGGGCGTGCGGTACGCAGCACGGCGTCGCCCTCGAAGCGACGCCGCCAGGTCTCGCGCCGCGCCTCCTCCGAGGTCAGGAACTCATCGAAATAGATCGCCGACTGCTTCGTCCATATCCCGCCCGGGCTGCGGAAATCGGGAATACCGGACTCAGTGCTGATGCCGGCCCCGGTGAACACCACGGCGCGGCGCGCTTCTTCGATCATGCGCCGAAGCTGACGGATCGGCCGCAGTGTGGCATCATCCTTCAGTTCACCGTAAAATCCTATATCGCGTGCCATGACCCGTACCCCTTCGATCCGCCCGGACGCTACCGAGCGCCCCTCGCCCACGTCAACGATACCGCGCTGCTCGTGGGCTAACGGCAGCGCGGCGATGATCGCGTATCACGACATGGAGTGGGGCACGCCTCAGCACGACGATCGCCGGCTGTTCGAGCTGCTGACGCTGGAGGGTGCGCAGGCGGGTCTGTCCTGGCGCACCATCCTCGACCGTCGCGAGGAGTACCGCCGCGCATTCCACAATTTCGAGATCGCCCGCGTGGCGGCGATGAAGGATGCTGAGCTCGAGAAGCTCCTGCGCAGCAGCGGCATCATCCGCAACCGGATGAAGGTGTTCTCGGTGCGCAGCAACGGGCGCGCGGCGCTGGCGGCGATCGCCGCGCATGGCAGCCTGGACGCGTATCTGTGGTCCTTCGTCGACGGCAAGCCGATAGTGAATCGATGGCGGACCGCCGAGCAGGTGCCGGCCAGCACCGAAGCGTCAGACCGGATGAGCAAAGCGCTGCGGAAAGCCGGCTTCAGCTTCGTCGGCACGACGATCTGCTATGCTTTCATGCAGGCCACCGGCATGGTCGATGACCATCTGGCAAGCTGCTTCCGCGCGCGAGCGGGCGGATAGGCTGGACTGGACCGGGTGCCACGAAGGATTGCCATAGAATGCCCGCAAAGCCCGCCTCACGCTCAAACGCTATACGAGCCTGCAAGCGATGAAGGACGATGAGTACCCACCCGCTTCAAAACTTCGCCCGTGAATAGAGCTTCCGCGCATTCCCCTCGTATATCTTGTAGCGATCCTCCTCCGACAGGAACGGGATCGCATTCACGAACGGCACTGTATCGTCATAGCATCGCCCAGTCGCCGGATCGGTCGCCTTGGCGGTCCCGAACATCTCGCTCGCATACAGCAGATTGTCGGCGCCCATCCGCCGCACAAGCAGCTCCATAAAATCCCGGTCGTAGATCGCCATGTCGAACCACAGATGCTTCACCATCTCCTCGAACGGCCGCTTGCGAGCCAGCTCGTGTAGCGCCGAATGCCGCCGCCACTGGAACGGAATGGCGCCGCCGCCATGCGGGATGATCAGCTTGAGCTTCGGGAAATCGTCGAACACCCGCGAGTTGCACAGCTCCACCACCGCCGCCGTGTCCCAGTTGACATAATGCGAGCCGTTCACATGCAGCCCCGGGTTCAGCGTCGAGCTGGCATGGATCATCCCCGGCACGTCCAGATGCGTCATCTTCTCCCACAGCGGATACCACCACTCGGAGCCCAATGATGGCGTGAACGGCGCCGCCCCGCCCGACACGTCCGGATTGATGTTGAACGCAACGAACCCCCACTCCTTGACGCAGCGATCCATCTCTTCAAGGCAATTCTTCGGACTGACCCCCGGCGTCTGCGGCAACTGTCCGACCGGCGAGAACTGCTCGGGGAATAGCTTGCAGACACGTCCGATCAGGTCGTTGTTCACCTCGGCCCAATACCGGCTGATCAGCTCGTTGCCGAAATCGTGCCCCATCCCGCCGGCACGTGGTGAGAACATCAGCCGGTCGATGCCGCGATCCTTCATCTGCCGCATGTTGCCGGCCAGCAATTCGACGATCTCCTCGTCGCTGATGCCAAGCGAGCCCTTCGCCGGCTTATTCTGCGAACCGACCTGGCGGCCGCGATACGCATCGAGCTTCGGCGAGGCCTGCGTGTAATGCGCGTGCACATCGATGATCATCTGCTGTCCCTCCCGTCAGGCGCGGCCGGATGCGCGGCGGCCGTGCTCCAGCGCGGCGAACGATGTCGTCGGCGCCGGCATCAGCCAGCGAAAGCCCTTCGCCAGCAGAGGCACGACGTTCTTCACATCCACATGCGGATGGCCGCACGGCACGTTGTACTGCTTGCAGATCGCCAGCACCTCGTCGATCGCGGACGCCACGGTCGGGTGCTCGTACTGGCGCGGATGACCAAGGTCCTGCGACAAGTCCCCTTCGCCGATCAGCACTACGCCGATCCCCGGCACCTGCTCCAGCATTTTCGGCAGGTTGGCGATGGCGCGCTTTTCCTCGCACATGATCACCACCAGGATCTCGCCGGCCGGGTCGAGCGGCCAGACATCGGCGCGCTGGTAGTATTCTTGCGTCGTCAATCCCCAATAGCGCTCTGCCGCGGTCGGCGCATCGCCGCGCTGGCCGGCGGGTTCGAAGCGCGGCGCCTCGCGCGGCCGCGGATAACGGCAAGCTGCGACAGCATTGAGCGCATCCTCCACCGTGCTGACATGCGGCCACACCACGCCATAGACACCGACATCCAGCACCTGCTTGGCGATCCACTGGCTCTGCTCGCCGCCGTTCGGCGGAATGCGCACGAACGGCGTCACCGCCGGGGCAATGCTGCCCGAGGTCGCAATCTGCCGCCGGTTCAGCATGTACTGCAGGCAGTCCCGGAGGGCTTTGATATCATAAGGATTGTGTTCCATCTCGAACACCACCCCATCGCAGGCGGAAGCGCCGAAAGTCAGCGCATTGGCAATCTCGGCGCTGGTGAACGGCACAAACGCCGGCTTGTCGGACTCGAGCGCGCGAATGGCGCCGTTCAGGCGGGGAATTTCCGGCATTCTGACTCCTCCCTTGCGGTGCGCAGCTACGCCGCGAGCAACTCATCAGCCGCGTAGGCACGCGGGGTTAGGCCCTGCTCGGCAGCGAACCGCGTCAACAGCTCGATCGCGGCGCGATTGGCTTCCAGCCCATAGGGCAACGCTTCGTCGGTCGTCGCAGGCGACGGCACGGCAGCTTTGGCGGCGGCAAACAGCCGCATCAGCTCGTCCGCCAGCCACGGATGCGCTGCCAGCTTCTCGCGCCTGATAGTGATCACGTGATTCACCGGATGAATCCCAGTGCGTCGAAACCAATCGGCCGCGGCCGCATCCGCGTCCGGAATTACTGTCCGCATCGCTGCCGGATCCGCCTTCTGCAAGGTCACCACTGCGTCGATCTCTCCGGCGCGCAGCATGGCGAACAGGTCGCGTCCCGCCGGCGCCCGCACCACGAACGGCGGGTCGTGATATTCGGCCACGTGCGCGTCCTCTTCGGTCACCCAGGTCATGGAAGCCGGGTCGATACCGTAGTTGTGTTGCAGGATCCCCCGCACCCACACGCCTGTCGTCTGCGAGTAAGCACGCACGCCCACCCGCTTGCCCGGCAAATCCTCCGGACCACGCAGATCAGAATCGCGCCGGCAGATCAGCGCGGAATGATGAAAGCCGCGCGTCACCACCGTCGACAGCCCGGCAATCGGCTTGCCGTAAGCGTGGGCCTGCGCCAGCGTGACCGCTGCCATCTCGCACAGATCGAACTCGAGATCGCGCGCCATTCGCCGGAAGGCACGCGTGATCGGCGAGACCTCGACGAAGTCGAACGCAACGCGCTCCAAGTCGCGAAGCTCGCGCACGTGCGGATAAGGCCCCAGCGCGGTACGCAGCCTTACAGGGTCCGGCATGGTCGAAGAGTGGCACTAAGGACGGCGGGTGAAAAGGTGCGCCTGCCGCACCCGGTATCAGTTGGCCGCGACAAGTTGGGCTCAACGGTTGAGCCAGCTCCGGGCGAAGCCCAGCAGGCCCTGCGGCATGAAGATGACGATCGCGATGAAGACGATCCCCAGCGGGATCAAATCGTACTCGGTAAAGAAGCGGGACAACGCCTCCCGCAACAACAGGAAGAAGGCGGCGCCGACAATCGGTCCGACGAGCGTGCCAATGCCGCCGATCACGTTGTAGATGACGACTTCGCCCGAAACCACAAAGAACACGAAATCCGGTGCGGCAAACTCGTTCTGCACGGCGTAGAGCACGCCCGCAAGCCCAGCAAACAGGCCGGAGAGCATCACCGCGACGATCTTGTAGCGTTCCACGGGATAGCCGATCGCGCGCGTGCGCGGCTCGTTCTCGCGGATCGACTGCAACACCATGCCGAAAGGCGACTGAGTGATCCGCCGCAGCAATAGGTACGACCCGACGACCACCGCCAGCACAAACCAGTGCAAGGTTCGCGGCGTGAACGGCAGCGCGAAAAGCCCGGGAATGCCGAAATGCGGCCGGCTGAAGATCAGCCCATTCTCGCCACCGGTCACCGCAGTCCAGGTGAAGATGATCACGTAAAAGATCTGCGAGAAGATCAGCGTAGTGATCGCGAAATAGATGTCACGTACGCGGGTCGAGAAATAGGCGACGAAGGCCGCCGCCGCGGCGGCGGCCGCGAGCCCGAAGGCGATGGCCAGCCACAGACTGGGCGGCGCCACCGCTATCAGCGCCGCGGCAGCGCCATACATACCGAGGCCGAAAAACGCCGAATGGCCAAAGGATACCATGCCTGTATAGCCGATCAGGAGGTCGGACGACATCGCGAGCAGCCCCCAGATCAGGATCTCGGTCAAAAACCGGCGCCAGAATTCCGGCAAGATGAGCGGCGCGACGATCAACAATGCGACGACAGCGCAGAATCCAATCCAATAAGGGAAATCGCGCCGTCGCTTCATCGGCTCGGCGAGACGAAAAGACCGGTCGGCCGGAACAGCAAGGTCAGTATCAGCACAGCAAACGAAACGATGACCGCCTGCGCCGGGCTGACCCAGAGCGCCGCATAGGATTCGAGCAGGCTGATGAAGATCGAGGCGGCGATGGAGCCTCCGAGATTGCCCAGGCCGCCGACAACAACGACGATGAAGGCCCTCAGGATCCAATCGAAGCCCATCGCGTAATCGACACCGACGAGCGGGCCGAACAACACGCCGCTCGCACCGGCCATCGCCGAGCCAATCGCAAAGACGGCCGTCAGCACCCGGGGTACTGGTATACCCATCGCCTGAGCCATGACGCGATCCTGGGTCGTCGCGCGAATCCAGATGCCCCAGGTGCCGAATTTCAGAAACAACCAAAAGCCGCCGATGATCGCCCCTGAGATCACCGCGATGACCAGCCGGTAGAGTGGATAGTCGAGATAGAACAGCCTGATATGGCCACTAAACGGTTCGGAGATCTTGCGCGCCACGGGGCCGAACTGCCACAGTGCATAATTCTGCAGGACAAGGGAAAGGCCGAAGGTAGCAAGGATCGTCGTCAGGGGATCGCGGCCGAGGAGAGGACGCAATGTCGTCAGATACACTCCAGCCCCAAACACGCCAATGACGAGCGATGCGGCGATCAGCGCCAGCCAGAAACTATGGGTCACCGCGAGCACAAGGACGCCGACATAGGCGCCCAGCATCAGGAACTCACCGTGCGCGAAATTGACCACATCCATAATGCCGAAAATTAGCGTCAAGCCCGAGGCGACAAGCGCCAAGATCATGCCGCTGACGATGCCGTTCAGCGTCTGGATCAGCAGTTGCGCAAGAGACACGCCCATCTCACACGCCGAGATACTGGTGGATGACGGCGTCGTCCGCGCGCAATTGTGCGGAAGGCGCGTGATGGCGGACGACGCCCTTTTCGAGGATGTAGATCCGGTCGGCGGTATCGAGGGTCAGCGGCACGTTCTGCTCGACGAGCAGCACCGCCACTCCATCATCGCGCAGCGATTGGATGATCCGGCGGAGTTGCGAGACCATGTGCGGCATTAGCCCCTCCGTCGGCTCGTCGAGCAGGATGATCCTGGGTTCGAGCATCATCGCGCGGGCGATCGCCAGCATCTGCTGCTCGCCACCCGACAAGGTGCCGCCAGCCTGGCTGCGCCGCTCGGCGAGCACCGGAAACGACCGGTAGACATCGTCGAGCAGTTGTTGTTTCCTTGCTTTCGTAACGCCGTGCCGATCGAGGCCGGTGCGCAGGTTCTCGGTCACCGTCAAGAGGGGGAAAATTCGCCGCTCCTCAGGCACATACGCGATCCCCTGATGTGCTACACGGTGCGCCGGCAGATGGCTGATCGGCCGGCCTTCGTAGAGGACCCGCCCGCTACGCGGATGAATCAGGCCGGCGATAGCCTTCAATGTTGTGCTCTTGCCGACGCCGTTGCGGCCCAGAAGCCCGACGACCTCGCCGCGACCAACTTCGAGCGAGACGCCGTGCAGGATATGACTCTTGCCGTAGTAGGTGTGGATGCCCTCGACCTTGACGAGAGGCTCGGTCACGCCGCCACCCGCGCTCATGTCTTTAGATAGACCTCCAGCACGCGCGGGTTCGCCCGGATCTCTGCCGGCGTCCCCTCGGCGAGAACCCGGCCATAATGAAAGACGGTAATGCGCTGGGCCAATTCCATTACGACCTGCATGTTGTGCTCGACAATCAGGATGGTCAGGCCTTCGGCGATATGGCGCACCAGTTCCATCGTATCCTGGGTCTCGGCCGCGCTCATCCCAGCAGTCGGTTCATCGAGGCACAACAGTCGCGGCTCCGTTGCAAGAGCGATGCCGATCTCGAGGTTGCGCTGCTCGCCATGCGACAGATTGGCGGCGAGTTCGTCTGCCTTGCCGCGCAATCCGACCGCCGCCAATGCCGCCTCAGCCTTCTCCGCGATGTCGCGAAAGGCGCGGTGGTGGGTCAGCAGATTCCAGCGGTGCCGGCGCGACTGCACGGCGATGCGCACATTTTCGAAGACGGTGGCGTTGGGCAGGATGTTGGTGATCTGATACGAGCGGGCGATTCCCTTTTGTGAGATTCGGTCAGGGGACAGCCCGGCGATGTTTTCGCCATGGAACAGGATGCGGCCCGAGGACGGGCGCAATACCCCGGTGAGACAATTGAAGAATGTGCTCTTGCCCGCGCCGTTCGGGCCAATGATTGCGCGGATCTCGCCTTCGGCGAGGGTGAAGTTGACGCTGTCGAGCGCAGCCACCCCGCCGAAGCGCATCGCAAGATCCTCGGTCGCAAGGATAAGCACCGCCCGTCCGCCTCCGTGCCGGCCGGCTCGCTCGTCACCTACGCCGACAATCTGCAGGCCGGCGGCACCTCCGTCTGTTGCCACGGGATCGTTCCGAGGACGCGGTATGTGCCGCCCTGGATCGTTAAAATGATCTCGCGCACGAAGGCCTGATGGTCTTCCTTGCGCAAGATCTTGTCGCCCGTCGGGAAGTCGTAACCTTCCTTCATACTCATCCCTTCGAGGGCGGCGATCAATTTGTCGGTGTCCTGGCGGCCCTGGAACCCGGACCTCTCGACGCCGAGCTTCAGCGCGTTGACCGCCTCGAAGTTCGACTGGACGTACCTGTCCGGTAGTGCGTTCGCCATTCCGGCGTTCTTAAGGCGGTCGACCGCTTCGTCAAGGAAGCGGTGGAGATACGGCGTAGAGAGCGGCGGGTCGAAGACCGGCACGTAGCGGTCTATGGCGACAAAGCCTTCGATCTTCTTGCCGACGGCCGGCAGTTGGCTCGCTACGGTGACCGCGCCGTCTCCCGCCCATTTATGTTTGTTTGCGAGGCCAAGGTCATAGCCCTGGTTTACGATGGTGATCGCGTCTCTGCCAAAGAAAATAAAGAACAGCCCGTCGAAATCCCCGCTGATCTTCGACAGGAACGGCGTCATGTCGGGGGTGCCAAGAGGGATGCCGGTAGCACCGACGACCTCGCCGCCATTCTTCTTGATTTCATCGACATAGGCATCGCGCGTCGACTGACCCCAAGCATAATCAGCATAGGCGATGTGCCACCTTTTGCCGATTTTGTTGACCAGGTACGGAGCAAAAGCCTTCGCTTGCGCCGGGGCGAAGTCGTAAGGCCGGAAAGTGTAGCGATTGCAATGCGTCGTCGTCAGCGTCGTATCGAGACATACGCCGATCATGTTAACGACCTGGTGCTCGACCCAGACCGGTGCGCATGCAAGGCAGATATTCGACAGATAGCCGCCGACATGAAAGTCGATATTATCCTCCGTGACCAGCTTTTCGACCGCGCGGCGACCAGCGGCCGGCGTCGATTCGCTGTCGGCGGGGATCAGATCGACCGGCCGGCCGAGCAGGCCGCCCGATTTGTTGATGTTGTCCACCGCCATCTGCACGCCAATCAGCGCTGTTTTGCCGCCCAACGCGGCGACGCCGGTCAGCGGCTGCAACGTGCCGAGGCGGTACGGCTTGGTGCCGCCAAAGGCGCGCCGCCAGACCGCCGGCATCGCCACCGCCGCGCCGACGCCAAGCCCCAGCACTCGGCGACGGCGAACCGTAGCGGCCCCGCTGACGTTCCGCTTTTTCTCTCGGTCAGTCATCGTATTTCCCCCTGCTCGATTTGACCTTGTTAACCCCGATTTCGCCAACGGAATGCCAGTTGGCCGGTCCCGACGAGAGGTTAGGTCCGAATTCGCGCGACCTCAACGGTCCAGTCGCCGGGAGCACGGCAATCGCTGGAAATACCAGCCTGACGAGCCGGCGGGATTCCTCAGTCACGCGATGTGATTGTTGGACTAGCTTAACATCTGACACTGGTGGCGAATTCGTTGCCTTGGCGGCCACACCCTCTCGAACCAACGCCAACCGAGGCCTGAATGGCCTCTATCCTAGCCCGAGTTCCGCACCTGTTAAGAAAATAAGGAGTTGTTGCAAGGCGATAGCTGCCCGAATCCCGGATCGTTAAGAGGGACACGATTCCGGGCGAGGTTTTTTGCTGGCCTCGACGCGGGGCGGTTTTGCGCAGAAACATATCTCCACCGGATCTGTCTGGTCGGCGGGCCAATCATTCGACGTCGCGCGGCTGTTCGACGAGGACATGCTGGGCGAGGATCTGGAGAGCTGGATAGCAGAAAGCTCCATGCTGCGCCGAAGCTTCCGCACCGTGGCGGCGATTGCCGGGCTGATCGAGGGCGATGTGCTGCGCAAGCACCAGCCGGACCACGTCCTGCTGCGCGCCACCCCGGCCGACGCCGCCTCTGGCCTGATCGATCTCGGCCGCGTCGGCGGCATGCTGCGCCGGGTGAAGAGCCGCATCGCGCACATGGTCCTCTCGCGCGTCTTCCCGCTAGCCCGCATTTCTCACCGAATCAGGTGCATCGGGGCTCCGAAATCAGCGAAAATCATCGTGCCAACAAAGTTTTTCGTGGAACGGAGGATTTCCCCGATGCAGACAGAGTGTAGCGCAGAGCTGTTCGCCTTTGCACCTGTAGAAGGCCGCGCAGTGGTGGCCGGCTTCGACGGCGGAACGCTGACCTCGGATGCCGGGGCGCTGCTGCTCGGCGCGACCGACCAGGTGATTGGCCTGACCCGGCGGTTTGCCGCGTGTTTCCAGGACGCCCGCAACCCAGCCTTCGTCGAGCACGATGTGGCGACCCTGGTCAGCCAGCGGATCATCGGCATCGCGCTCGGCTACGAAGACCTGATCGACCACGACCAGCTCCGCCACGATCCGGTGCTGGCGGTGCTGGCCGGCAAGCTGGAGGCGCGCCGGTCGGACTGCGCGCCGCTGGCCGGCAAATCGACGCTGAACCGGCTGGAGCTGGGCCAGCCGGAGCCCTCCCGCTATGCCAAGATCAGCGCCGATACGGCGTCGATCGAGCGGCTGTTCGTCGATATGTTCCTAGACGCGCATGCCGAACCGCCGAAGCAGATCATCCTCGATCTCGACGCCACCGATGATCCGCTGCACGGACATCAGGAAGGTCGGTTCTTCCACGGCTATTACGACTGCTACTGCTATCTGCCGCTTTACGTGTTCTGCGGCCGACACCTGCTGGCGGCGAAGCTGCGGCAGTCCGACATCGACGGCTCGGCCGGGGCGGTTGAGGAGGTATCACGGATCGTTGCCCAGATCCGGGCGCGCTGGCCGAAGACACGAATCCTGCTGCGGGCGACTCTGGTTTCGCCCGCGAAGAACTGATGGCGTGGTGCGAGGCCAATCGGGCGGACTACCTGTTCGGCCTGGCGCGCAACGAGCGGCTGGTGGCGCAGATCAAAGCCGAGTTGACGGCGGCGCAGGCCGAGGCCAAGCAGACCGGCAAACCGGCGCGTCGCTTCAAGGATTTCCGCTGGTCCACGCTGAAGAGCTGGAGCCGCCGGCGGCGAGTGGTGGCGAAGGCCGAATGGACCCAGGACGAGGCCAATCCCCGCTTCGTGGTGACCTCGCTTAAGCGCGGCGAGGCGGCGGCGCGGTATCTCTACGAGACGATCTATTGTGCGCGCGGTGAGATGGAGAACCGGATCAAGGAGTGCCAGCTCGACCTGTTCGCCGATCGCACGTCCACGGCGACCATGCGAGCCAATCAGTTGCGCCTGTGGTTCGCCTCGCTGGCCTATGTACTGCTGTGCGCGCTGCGCCGGATCGGGCTGGCGGACACACAGTTTGCTGCTGCCACCTGCGGGACGATACGACTTAAACTGCTCAAATTGGGGGCGTTGGTGCGGATCAGCGTGCGGCGGGTCAAGGTAGCGATGGCTTCGGCCTGTCCCTACCAGGGCGAGTTCGCTGCCGCTCACGCCGCGCTTACCGCGGCGGCTGCTGCCGCCTGATACGAAGCAGACAGCGCATAGTCCGATACGCTCTCCCGTGCAACGCTGCCTGGTGCGGCGCGACGCGGCGCGCGCGCAAAATCAGTCGCTACGCGGCTACACGATCGGCAGCGGGCAAATTGGCCGGGAGCACGATTACGTTACGGCACCAGTTCGATTTTGCCTGGAGTCTGTGAGAAATGCGGGCTAGCCGTGCCTGTGCTGATCGAGATCGGGCGGGAGAGCGTGCGCTCGGCCGCTAATGAAGACGCGCTGACTGGCCGAGGCCGAGGCGATCATCGCTGAAGGCATCGGCGATGCCGAGCCGCCCGCTTTTCGCCCAACGCCGCCACGCCGGCGCCATCCGGCCGTGTCGAGCCAGCCCAGCCTGTTCGATCGCACCGCGTGACCGCCGCGCCGCTGCATCTCGCCGGCGAACGGCTCATGCTGGACCCGCCGGGCGCACTTTACTGGCCGGCCGCGGGATTGCTGGCGGTCTCCGACCTGCACCTCGAGAAGGGCTCGTGCTTCGCCCGCCGCGGCATGCTGCTGCCGCCCTGGGACACCAAGGCGACGCTGGACCGCTTGATCCTGCTGCTCCGGCGCTGGTCCCCGCGCATCGTAGTCGCGCTCGGTGACTCCTTCCATGATGCCTCGGGACATGGCCGGTTGCCGCCGACCGAAGCGGCGCGCCTGCGCTCGATCGCCGAGGCGCTACGCCTTGTCTGGGTGCGCGGCAATCACGACCCACGACCGCCCGGCGGGCTGGGCGGGGAGTCCGTGGAGGCGCTGTGCGCGGGCTCGCTGACGTTCCGCCACCAAGCGGAGCCCGGTGCGGCACCGGGCGAGATCTGCGGGCATCTTCATCCCAAAGCCACTATTCCCACCCGTGGCGGCCAGCTCAGTCGCCCCTGTTTTGTCGCTGATGCACGCCGCCTCATGCTGCCCGCGTTCGGGGCTTATGCTGGCGGGCTTGATGTCGGCGATCCGGCAATCGCCGCATTGTTGCCCCGCGGCGGCCGGGTGTTCCTGCTCGGCCGCGAGCGCTTGTTCAGCTTTACTCTTGCCGACGCCCGCCAATAGCGCATGTCACACGCATGCCAACTACCGCCGATCCGCCCGTCCTGCTGTGGTTCCGCAACGATCTGCGGCTTGCCGATCACGCTGCCCTGAACGCCGCGGCGGCGACTGGCCGGCCGGTGATCCCCGTCTTTGTCCTTGATGAGACCTCGGCCGGCACGTGGGCCCCCGGAGCAGCGTCCCGCTGGTGGCTGCATCACAGCCTTGCCGCGCTGGCCGAGCGGCTTCGAGCCCAAGGCTCAGGGCTGGTGCTGCGGCGTGGCCGCGCGGATACTGAAATCGCTCGCCTGGTCGAGGACACCGGCGCAGCGGGCGTCTTCGCCGGCTACGCGATCGAACCGTGGGCAAGGGAGCTCGACGAACGGCTGGCGTCGACGTTGGCTGCGCGCGAACTCGGCTTCCAGCGCTTCCGCACGACCACGCTGTTCGATCCGAATGCGCTGCGGACGCACGCCGGCGGGCCGTTCGGCGTGTATTCGCCGTTCTGCCGTGCTGCCTTCGCCGCCGGTGGACCAGCGCCGCCCTTGGCGCCGCAGCGGATCCGCGCGGCCTCGCCTTTGCCACCGTCGGACCAACTCGATGACTGGATGCTGCTGTCGGTGGATTCCGATCGGGGGCGAGAATTGCAAGAGACATGGACGCCCGGCGAAGCCGGCGCCCACGCCCGGCTGAACACCTTCATTATCGAAAAGCTGCCACGCTACATGGCGCAACGCGAGCGGCTCGGCGCCGACGGCACGTCCATGCTCTCGCCGCACCTGCATTTCGGCGAGATTTCCGCCACGCAAGCTTGGCACGCCACTCTTGCCGCCGGTCCCGGCCGCGATGGCGACAAATTCCTGCGCGAACTGCTCTGGCGTGAGTTCTCCGCCCATCTTCTCTGGCACCACCCTGATCTTCCCGAGCGGCCGTTGCGCCCCGGCTTTGCCGGCATGCGCTGGCGCCACGATCCGGCCGGGCTGCGCGCCTGGCAGCAAGGCCGCACCGGTGTGCCAATCGTCGATGCGGGCATGCGCCAGCTTTGGCATATCGGCTGGATGCACAACCGGGTGCGCATGATCGTCGCCTCGTTCCTGGTGAAACATCTGCTGATTTCCTGGCAGCTCGGCGAGGCTTGGTTCTGGGATACGCTGGTCGATGCCGATCTCGCCAACAACAGCGCGAGCTGGCAGTGGGTGGCCGGCTGCGGTATCGACACGTCGCCCTATGTCCGCATCTTCAACCCGGTGCTGCAGGCTTGGAAGTTCGATCCCGACGGCGCCTATACCCGTCGCTGGCTGCCGGAACTGACGGATCTCGGCGATGAGTTCGTCCATGAGCCGTGGGAGGCACCGCCGGCCGCCCTGCGCCGCGCCGGCGTCGAGCTGGGACGCAATTACCCGCATCCGATCGTCGATCTTTCCGCCAGCCGGTTGCGTGCGCTCGACGCATATGCGGCGATAGGCCGCGGTGCCGAATGACGGCGCCGGCCATTCCCTCAGATGCCGCGCTGCGTGTCGTGGGCGATGTGCATGGCGACGCCACGGCCTTCGGTTATGCCGCGGCGACCGACCGGTTCGTCGTCCAGCTCGGCGACCTGACCGACTACGGCCCACGCAGCGCCGAAGTGCTGGGCCTGATGTTCCGCTTGATCGACGAAGGACGCGGCCTCTTTTTGCTCGGTAACCACGACCACAAGCTGGCACGCGCGCTGGCCGGTCAGCCGGTTCGGCCGGAGCCCAACCTGCAGCAGACGCTGGCGCAGCTCGATGCCCCGATGCGCGCCCGTGCATTGGCCGAGATCATCCGCGCGCCCGCTTGGCTGCGCCACGGCCAGGCCCTGTTCGTGCATGGCGGCTTCCACACCGATATGCTGGAAGGCCCGGCGCCAGAACTGGGGACCGAGCGTGCACACGGTGCGGCGGCGCGTGCACTGTTCGGCGAACCCACTGGGAGGCTGCAGCCGGACGGTTACCCCGAGCGGAGCCTGCGCTGGGTCGATCGCATCCCGCGCGGGATCACGGTCTATTGCGGCCATGACCGGCGCAGCCTGAACGGCCGTCCTTATGTGCGCCATGGCGCGTTGGGCGGGGCGGCCGTGTTCCTCGACACCGGTGCCGGCAAGGGCGGACACCTGTCCTGGATCGATCTGTAGGGCGGAAGTTATTCCGCCAACTGTCTGGTAGTGCGTCTGACGCACTACCAACTGTCTGCCCTGGGGGACAAGCCCGCTCCGGCGTGGCAGAATTGGCTTTATGCGCCAGCTGCTGCTTCTGCGCCACGCCAAGTCGTCGCGCGACGATCCGCGACTTGCCGACCGGGACCGGCCGCTCAGTCCACGCGGCCATCGCGATGCGGCAGTGATACGTGCGGCGATGCGCGACCTGGGCCTTGCCCCCGACCTTGTGCTGGTCTCGCCGTCGCGCCGCACGATCGAGACGCTGGAGGCGTTGGAGCCGTGGGACGAAGCGCCGCTGATCGAACCCGTGGATGCGCTGTACCTCGCCGGCCCGGCCAGGCTTTTGGCGGTGCTGCACGAGGTGGCAGAGACGGTTCGCAGCGTGATGATGATCGCGCACAATCCGGGGCTGCACGAGTTGGCTCTGTCGCTGGCCGGGTCCGGCCCGGCCGCGGCGGAGCGTCGGATGCGCGCCAAGTTCCCCACCGCGGCCCTTGCCGAGTTCACGGTATCCGGCCTGTGGTCTGATGTCGGGCGCCGTACCACAAGCCTAGTGCGGTTCACGACACCGTCAGACCTGCGTGATGGCTGAGGCCGGGCGCCTGCCGCAGGGCGGAAAAGCGAAGCGCATTCCGCCACCCCGATCGTCATGGCGACAGACGCTGCGCAAGAAACGCCCGCGTGACGGATAGCGCGTCGGCGGCGGCTTGCGGGTTGCGCCCGACATAGTGCCCGGCATAAACATGCGGCATTGCCGGAGCGTCGAAGCCGTGCCGGGCTTCCTGGGTAAACCTTCATTTCCAGCGCGTGGCCGGCCTTTTGCACCTGATTGTACCAGCTCTCGCACCGCGAAACGGGCGTCCAGTTGTCGGCATCGCCGATCAGGATCAACGTGTCAGTCATCACGGGAGAGTCAGGCGGCTGGCAGCCCGGATAGAACGCCACCGCAGCAACAAATGGCGGCGCATGATCTTCGTGAGCCGCACCCGCCAGGACTGCTTTCATTACTGCCCATCCGCCATGCGAAAACCCGATCACGCCGATCCGGTCCGCGCGCACGTTCGGCAAGCTTCGCAGATAATCCGCAGCCGCGAATTGGAGTTGACCCGGTTTGGTGGACACCTCAGCATTTGCGTTCGAGGAGGTCACCATGTCGAAGACAAGACGATGTTACGCACCTGAGTTTCGTCGCCAGATGGTTGAGTTGGTGCAAGCTGGACGCTCCCCGGAGGAGCTGGCGCGCGAGTTTGAGCCAACCGCGCCGTCGATCCGGAACTGGGTGGCGCAGGCGAAGCGCGATGCCGGCCGCGGCGACGGCGGCCTGACCACAGCGGAGCGGGAAGAACTCAACCGCCTGCGGCGTGAGAACCGCCAGCTGCGCCTGGAGCGGGAAATCCTCTCAAACGCGGCGGCCTGGTTTGCTCGGGAGACGAACGCGATCCCACCGAAGGGTTCCGCTTCGTGAGCAATCACTAACAGCGGCATTACCCCGGCTACCGATGTCGATGTCAATGAGTGGGTTATGCCGATGCACGCAAAGGCCGAGTTCCCTATGAACTTCACGTTTCCGGAGCCAGAGGGTACTGGCGATCGAGGAGCATCCGCCATTCCACAGATAATATCCGCTGCAGTCATCGGAAAGGACGGCAGCGCGACTAACTACGGATATATTCGGGCCGATGTTGTTCGATCGGCTAAGCAGAAAGCGATCTGGATTTTCGTGTATGGCCGAATCAAGTATCGTTTAAATCTGCATGGCAGACCGACTTCTGCGAGATATATCGTCCCGGGGAGGCGCCGGCCACGTCCGATTTCGCCTTCTGTCCCATACACGATAGAATGAGATGATAAGTAAGCCGTCAGCCGCCAATATTCTACGCGACTCCACCTGCCTCCGCGCGGATCGCGCGGTTGACGCGAAAAGGCGCCACCACAACGCGCTGACGACGAGTGCAGGACAAATCCGTAGATTGCCTTTGAGCCCCGCGACACGCCACTTGCGCCGTGAGGTTCGTCAGGAAGCGCGCCGGTTCTGGAACGAGTGTCCGCTGTCAAGTTTGGGATAGTCGCCCTTGCGGGAGGGGGCCGGGGAGGGCGGGGTGCCTGCTCCTCCACTCCCAACGCTGTCGCGACTATTCCGCCCCAAGCGCAGAGAGCCGGCGCGCAAGCTCGTCCGGCAACCACGCATCGACGGGCGCAAGCCGACCCGACTCTGCGAGGGCGCGCGCGATCTCCAGCGCCTGCGTTAGCCGCACTCGCGCTTCGCCCGGAAACGCTTCGGAGATCTTCACACAAGACACGATCAGGTCGAGCTGCCATTCGGCGTTGCCCGGGTCCTGCGCGGCCAGACGTTCGAAGATTGCGTGACTGGCGCGGTAGGCGGCGAGCGCGCCGTCGAGGTCGCCCTGCGCCCGCCGCACGTTGCCGATCCGCTCTTGGCTGACGGAGAGGTCGCGCTGCCATTCGGCGTTGCCCGGGTCCTGCGCGGCCAGACGTTCGCGGATGGCGAGGCCGGCGCGGTAGGCGGCGAGCGCGCCGTCGAGGTCGCCCTGCGCCTGCCGCACGTCGCCGATCTTGTTGTGGCTGACGGAGAGGTCGCGCTGCCATTCGGCGTTGCCCGGGTCCTGCGCGGCCAGACGTTCGCGGATGGCGAGGCCGGCGCGGTAGGCGGCGAGCGCGCCGTCGAGGTCGCCCTGCGCCTGCCGCACGTCGCCGATCTTGTTGTGGCTGACGGAGAGGTCGCGCTGCCACTCGGCGTTGCCCGGGTCCTGCGCGGCCAGACGTTCGGCAATGGCGAGGTCGGCGCGGTAGGCGGCGAGCGCGCCATCGAGGTCGCCCTTCGCCTGCCGCACGTCGCCGATCTTGTTGTGGCTGACGGAGAGGTCGCGCTGCCATTCGGCGTTGCCCGGGTCCTGCGCGGCCAGACGTTCGCGGATGGCAAGGCCGGCGCGGTAGGCGGCGAGCGCGCCGTCGAGGTCGCCCTGCGCCCGCCGCACGTTGCCGATCCTGTCGTGGCTGACGGAGAGGTCGCGCTGCCACCCGGCGTTGCCCGGGTCCTGCGCAGCCAGACGTTCGGCAATGGCGAGGTTGGCGCGGTAGGCGGCGAGCGCGCCATCGAGGTCGCCCTTCGCCTGCCGCACGTCGCCGATCTTGTTGTGGCTGACGGAGAGGTCGCGCTGCCATTCGGCGTTGCCCGGGTCCTGCGCGGCCAGACGTTCGCGGATGGCAAGGCCGGCACGGTAGGCGGCGAGCGCGCCGTCGAGGTCGCCCTGCGCCCGCCGCACGTTGCCGATCCGCTCTTGGCTGACGGAGAGGTCGCGCTGCCATTCGGCGTTGCCCGGGTCCTGCGCGGCCAGACGTTCGCGGATGGCGAGGCCGGCGCGGTAGGCGGCGAGCGCGCCGTCGAGGTCGCCCTGCGCCTGCCGCACGTCGCCGATCTTGTTGTGGCTGACGGAGAGGTCGCGCTGCCATTCGGCGTTGCCCGGGTCCTGCGCGGCCAGACGTTCGCGGATGGCGAGGCCGGCGCGGTAGGCGGCGAGCGCGCCGTCGAGGTCGCCCCGCGCCCGCCGCACTTCGCCGATCCTCTCGTGGCTGACGGAGAGGTCGCGCTCGCCTTGCGTTCGGCGTGCTGCTGCCTCGGCGCCTCGGTAGGCTTCTGTCGCTTTCTCGAGCGCGCCGGTGGTCGTCCATAGATCGCCGAGATCGATCCAGGCCCATACGTCATTGGCATTCAGGCGGATGATCTCGGCGAGTGTCGCTTTGGCTGCATCGTAATCGAAGCTGACGCGCTCGACCGCGGCACGCTCCTTCAGCAGCGGGAGGAGCCGGCGGGTCCGCGTCTGCTCGATCTTGGCCTGCAGCACGGCTCGTGCACCAGCCGGGTCCAAGGCGCCCATCTTGTGGCGAGAGGCGCCGATCGCGGCTTCAATATCAATGCCGTCATTCGACCGATGCACCGGCACGGCCGAGCGGGCCAGTGCGCCCTCCACAAACTGCTGCAGGCGGGCAGGAATTTCGGCGAGCGGTGCGTCGCTGGCCCCGATGGCATCGAGCACCGGCCGCAGCTTATTGAGATCAAGACCTTCGGCCTGGGCCGCCTGCGCCGCGAGCAGCCTGCCCAGATGAAAGCGGATCGTTGTCGCCGGAACGACGAAGGCTTCCTGCAACCGACCTTCTGCTTCGTTGTAACCAAGCTCCGGCAGGCTGACGATCCCGGCGAGCTGCTGGCCCTGTTTCAGGAACACCGGTGAGCCGCTCGAGCCGGAAGTGAACCAGTATCCCTGCGACTTGTTGCCGGTGAACGGCCGCAGTCCTTTCGGGTCTGTGAATTCGTTAATCGAGCGTGCACTGGGCGGGCGATGACAGCATCGGGCTTGGCCGGGTCGCGACCTCTGATGCCGGCAATCGAGAAGCCGTCCCCGGTCTCGAATGAATCCCGCGTCGCAAGCTGCAATTGCATTGCCGGCTCGCCAGGAATGGCCTTCGGCTTCAGCAGAACAAGATCAGGGTGTCGGCTCTCGGTTCCCTCGCACAAGTCCTCAAGGGAGGCCGGCTCGCTGGCACCCGCATGAGGATATTCGACCTCGACGGTCGGCTCTCCGTCTGCCCATGCTTTCGTGGCCTCCGTCCACACATGCCGGCAGGTCGTGACAAATCCGCGCTCCAACAGCGCGCCGCAGCCGACGAAACGTCTCGCCGGCTTGGTCACGTAGACGTAGACTAGGCCCGTTTCGATCATGGCGGGCGAGGGAGCTTGAGATGCCGGCACGGATGATAGTGGAATTGCCGAGCGGGAACAAAGGACCGTTTGGTGGCCGAGGGGTCCCGAAGGGTCTTTCGGAGGTCGGGGTGATGGATCAGGTCGCGCATGCGACGAGCGCGACGTTTCAGAAGGCGCTCGGCTCGCTTGCTGAGCTTGTGTCGGCACTGGAGCAATCGGTCGGCCGCATGCCGAAGCGGCCCGACAAGGTGGAGATGGAATTCCGCGCATCGCTCAGCGGCGAGTGCGACCTGTGGGTCGTCTCAGGCGACGGCGAGGCGGAGTTCAAGGTCACGCTGGCATGGGGGCAGGGTGACTGATCGCGGACCAGCAGAGCGTGATCGAACAATATCAAAATCAAACGATTAAACAAGAAGACCCGGCTTCGAGAGGGGCCGAACTCCCCAGCCCAGCAGCACCAAATGTTCAACAGCACGCCTCGCCCGCCCACGCCTCGCGTGCCTCGTGCAGCACGAACCACAGCACTGCGAGCGACGCCACCGGGTCCACCCACCAGGCGCCGATCGCCAGCTCGGCTCCTTGCCCGACCACAACGGCGAGCGACAGCCACAGGCAGGCGATGCTTTCCGCGGCGTCCGCCCGCATGGCCCGGCTACGGAGCTGCTCGGCCACCGCCACCTTGCGCCGCGCGAGCAGGTACATCACCGGCATTGCCAAAGCGGCGATGATCAGCCCGGCCGGCGAGAACCCGCCGCCCTCGCGCGACCACAGGCGCCAAGCCGCAGCGACAATGATGTATGCCGCCAGCACGAATAGCAGCAGGCCGGCGATGCGGCTGGCACGATGCTCGATCGCTTCGGGGAACGCCCGACCGTGGTGGAGTTCCGCGCTCAGCCGCCAGATCAGCACAGCGGCCGAGCCGAGCTCGATGACGCTGTCCAGGCCGAATGCAGTGACCGTCAGGCTGCCCGCTGTGACTCCCGCGACGATGCCAACGATCGCCTCGATCGTCATCCAGGCAACGGTCAGGATCTCCAGCCGAAACGCCGCGCGGACCAGCGGACGGCCAATGGTAAGCCTAGCCACAGGCCAGAATCACCCCGCTATCGTCAGCTCGACGCCGGCAGGCCCGGCAGGGAGATGCCGGCGAGCTGCAGCAGCAGGATCAGGTTCAGCACCAGCACCACCGCGGTAGCCACGCCGGCGGCGATTGCCGTCACGCGGCCGGCGACGAAGCGGCCCATCACCTCCGGCCGGTTGCTCAGGATCAGCAGTGCGATCATCGGCACCGGCAGCACCAGGCTCAGCACGACTTGGCTGAGCACCAACGACTCCGTCGCGTTGTAGCCCATCGCCACGACGACGAACGCCGGCACCATGGTCACCAAGCGGCGCAGCCAGAGCGGGATGCGGAAGCCGACGAAGCCTTGCATGATCACCTGCCCGGCCATCGTGCCGACCGCGGAGCTGGAGATGCCGGACGCCATCAGCGCCACCAGGAACACGCCAGCGGCGCCGGCGCCAAGCAGCGGCGTCAGCGTGTGGTACGCGGTCTCGATCTGATCGACGTCGCTGTGGCCGGCGTGGAATGCGGCAGAGGCCATCATGACCATCGCCATGTTCACCAGCCCGGCGACCGAAAGAGCGATCACCACCTCGCGGTTGGAGAAGCTCAGCACACGTCGCCGCTCGCTCTCGTTGCGTACCGGGAGGCGGGCTTGCGTTAGGCCGGAGTGCAGATAGATCGCATGCGGCATCACGGTGGCGCCGATGATGCCGACCGCCAGCGTGACCGCCGCGCTATCGGGAAGCCGCGGCAACACGCTGTGCAACGCGGCGGCGCCCCAGTCGGGCGGGGCGATCACCAGCTCGATCAGGTAGCTGACGCAGATCAGCCCGACCAGGGCGCCGATGATGAGCTCCATCGGCCGGAAGCCGGACCGGTCGAACATCAGGATCCCGTACGTGATCGCGGCGGTCGCCAGCATCCCCCATACGAGCGGCAGGTGCAGCAGGAGCGACAGACCGATGGCGCCACCGAGGAACTCGGCGAGGTCGGTGGCCATCGCGGCGACCTCGCTGACCACCCACATGCAGATCACCACCGGGCGCGGGAAATTGTCCCGGCACAGCTCGGGGAGGTTGCGGCCGGTGACAATGCCGAGCTTGGCCGACATTGCCTGGAACAGCATCGCCACGACGTTGGCGGCGAGCACCACCCAGAGCAGCAGATAGCCATAGGCGGCGCCGGCCTGGATGTTGGTGGCGAAATTGCCGGGGTCCATGTAGGCGATCGAGGCAATCACCGCGGGCCCGGCAAAGGGCAGCAATGCGAAGATGCCTCGCCGGCGGCCGGCCAGCACTTCGTGCGCGGCGAAGGTGGTGCGGTCCGACAATGTCTGCCTGACGGTGGCGCTCAAGGCTGCGGCTCCCGGTACTCTCGACGGGAATGTAGCCTAGGCCACATTTCTTGCAAGAGGCTTTCTTTCGCATCTGGAGCTACGTGATCGGGCCGCGGCACCATCCGCGCGGCTGTCGCCGTCGCCCCTATCCTGCGATAAGACAGGCGCCGCGGATCGCGACAGGAGTGCATCATGAGCGAAGCCTGCATCGTCGGCTGGGCGCATTCGCCCTTCGGCAAGCTCGAAGACCCCGACATCGAAAGCCTGATCGGCCGCGTCGCCGGGGCGGCGATCGCAGATGCTGGGATCGCGCCCGTCGAGATCGACGCCAGCTTTGTCGGCCTGTTTAACAATGGGTTCTCGGCACAGGACTTCCCTGCTTCGCTGGTGCTCCAGCATCTGCCGGAGCTGCGCTACAAGCCGGCGACACGTTTCGAGAACGCGTGTGCCTCTGGCTCGGCGGCGGTGTACGGCGCGCGCGACTTCCTGGCTGCCGGACGCGGGCGATTTGCGCTGGTGGTCGGCGTGGAGAAGATGACCGCCACACCTGGGCCCGAGGTCGGCGACATCCTGCTGAAGGCCAGCTACAAGAAGCAGGAAGCGGATATCCCGGCGGGATTTGCGGGGGTGTTCGGGCGCATCGCCGAGCGGTATTTCCAGCGCTACGGTGACCAGTCTGACGCGCTCGCCGCGATCGCGGCGAAGAACCACCGGAACGGCGTGGCCAATCCGTACGCGCAGATGCGCAAGGACCTCGGCTACGAGTTCTGCCGCACGGTCAGTGAGAAAAACCCCTATGTCGCGCCGCCGCTGAAGCGCACCGACTGCTCGTTGGTGTCAGACGGCGCCGCGGCGCTGGTGCTGACCGACGAGGAGACAGCGCGCGGGATGGGCAAAGCGGTGCGGTTCCGCGCGGCGGTGCAGGTGAACGATTTCTTGCCGATCTCGCAGCGCGACATCACCCGCTTCGAGGGTGCGGCCGAGGCGTGGCGGCGGGCGCTCGATGCCGCGGGGGTCAAGTTGCATGACTTGTCGTTCGTGGAATTGCACGACTGCTTCACCATTGCCGAACTGCTGGAATACGAAGCGATGGGCCTGACCCCGGCGGGACAGGGTGCGCGTGCTGTGCTGGAGGGCTGGACGGCGAAGGACGGCAGGCTGCCGGTAAACCCGTCCGGCGGGCTAAAGGCCAAGGGCCATCCGATCGGCGCCACCGGGGTGTCGATGCATGCGCTGGTGGCGATGCAGCTCACCGGTCAGGCGCCGGAGGGTATGCAGCTCGGCAAGGCTGATCTCGGCGGCGTGTTCAACATGGGCGGGGCGGCGGTGGCCAATTACGTGTCGATCCTGGAGGCGGCGCGCTGATCCCAACGGCGAACCTCGCGTGCCTGCTGCTGCAGACGGCGCGGCGATTCCCGGACCGCGCCGCGGTGATCCGCAGCGATCGAAGCTGGAGCTGGGGCGAGTTCGCTCGCCGCGTGCAGGGTGCGGCGGCGGGGATGGCAGCACACGGCATCGGCAAAGGCGAGCGCGTGCTGGTGCATTCGCGTAACTCGGCCGCAATGTTGGAAACGATGTGGGCGGCGTGGATGCTCGGTGCTGTCTGGGTGCCGACAAATTTCCGGCTCACCCCGCCCGAGGTCGCGTATCTCGCGTCTTCGTCTAGGGCCGCGGTGCATATTTTCGATCCGGCCTTTCCCGATCATGCCGCTGCGGCGCGCGCGGCGAACCCGTCGATGCGGTTGGAAGTTGCGTTGGATCCTCCCCGTCCCTTTGCGGGAGGAGGTGTTGGTACCTGGGACGACCTCGCCTCGTATCCGCATCCCTTGGCTTTTCCGGCAGACGTTGACCGCGACGATCCGGCTTGGTTCTTCTACACTTCCGGCACCACCGGGCGGTCAAAAGCGGCAGTGCTGACTCACGGCCAGTTGCAGTTCGTTGTCAACAATCACTTGGCCGACCTGATCCCCGGCACCACGGAGCATGACGTGTCGCTGGTGGTGGCGCCGCTGTCGCATGGCGCGGGCATACACGCGCTGATCCAGGTGCCGCGTGGCGCCGCCAGCGTGCTGCTCTCCGGCGAGCGTTTGGACTGCGAGGAGGCGTGGCGGCTGGTCGAGCAACACCGGGTGAGCAACATGTTCACCGTGCCGACGATCCTGACGATGCTGACGCGGCACGAGGCGGTGGACCGCTACGACCACGCTTCACTGCGATACGTGATTTACGCCGGCTCACCGATGTACCGCGCCGATCAGCGCCACGCGCTGGCGAAATTGGGCAACGTGCTCGTGCAGTATTACGGGATGGGCGAGGTAACCGGTGCAATCACCGTGTTGCCGGCGGCCATGCACAGTCTGGATGACACGTCGATGCCGGTTGGAAGCTGCGGATATCCACGCACCGGGATGGACGTTGCCATCTTCGGCGCCGACGGGCAGCAGTTGGCGGATGGTGAAACGGGCGAAATCTGCGTGCGCGGGCCGGCGGTGCTGGTCGGCTATCACGACAATCCCGAGGCGACGATAAAAGCTTTTGCCGGCGGCTGGTTCCACACGGGCGATCTCGGCCACATCGACGGGCGGGGTTTCGTCTTCATCACCGGACGTGCGTCGGACATGTACATCTCGGGCGGCTCCAACGTGTATCCGCGCGAGATCGAGGAGGCATTGCTGACGCATCCGGCAGTTATCGAGGCCTGCGTCGTCGGCATGCCGCATCCGAAATGGGGCGAATGCGGCGTCGCGGTGCTGGTGGCTTTGGAGCCGGTGCCCGAAGCGGAGCTGCTGGCCCGGCTCGAGGGACGATTGGCACGCTACAAACGGCCGGCACGCTTCGTGTTCTGGCCCGAACTCCCGAAATCCGGCTACGGCAAGGTCGAGAAGCGCGCAGTCAAACGAAAATTGGAGGAAACCGATGGCTGAACAACCGAAAGACGTCGGCGCCATTGCCGACTATCATGCTCACGTTTATTACGATCCGGCCAGTAAAGAACGCGCGGCGCTGCTGCGGCAGTGGGTGGAGGAGCGCTTCCCGGCGCGGATGGGAAGCTGGCATGACGAGCCGGTTGGTCCGCACGTCCAGGCGATGTATCAGATCGCGTTCAGGACCGAGCTGTTTCCGTCTCTTGTGCCGTTCCTGATGTTGAACCGGATGGGCCTGACCATCCTGGTGCATCCGCAATCAGGTCGCCCGCGCGATGACCACACGTTGCATGCGACGTGGATGGGCCAAGTGCTGCCGGTGAAGACAGAGGTGCTGCGCGAGACAGGGTAGCGACGTTGTCCTGGGCGGCTACAGCCCGCTGAGCCAAGCGTCCTTGTTGGCCTGGAACTGCTGCCACTGCGCTGCATTGGGATGACCGTACGCCCAGTCCTGCTGCGCCCGCTTCTGGTGGTACCGCGCGGCAGAGGCATAGGTCCACGGCCCCGGCGAGGCACATCCCGCGAGCCCGAAAGCGATCGCCACTGCGATCCCGCAGGGCCACATCAGCACAGCACGCATCATCGCCCCCAAAAGGCAGTGACAACTTGCGAACGGAACGCGCGTCGGCGCCACCGGTTGCCATCAGGCGTCGTTCAGCCTTTAGCGCAATGTCTGCCTGGCTCTGCCAAGCGTTCCCTCGCTGATCCAGGCGCTCAGCGCTCCGTCTCGTCCGTGTCGGGCTCGACTTCGATGTCGGGGCCGATGGTGTCGGTATCGTCCTCGAGGTCGCCGGCGTCTTCGATCACGTCCTCTTCGGCCTCTTCCTCGACGCCCTCGACCTCTACATCCGCCTCCTCGGGGATCGGCACAGGCTTCTTCGGCCGCTTCTCCTCCGTGACATTGCCGCCCGGTCGGCGCAGGCGCGGTTGCTCCATCGGCTGCTCCGTGCCGCACTTGGGGCAGATCGCCGGCGAGCGGAGAAGATCGTAGAACCTGGTGTTGCAGGCGACGCAGACGCGCTTGGTTCCGAGTTCTGGCCTCACCATTCAGGGCCTCGTGCAGGTCGGAAAGCGGGCGCCCATGCCATCGCCGCCTGATGCTGTCAAATGCAGCGTCGTCAGCGTGCGGTGCGCGTGCTAATCGGCCGCCATGGGTGCCATCGGACCTGCCAAGCTGCTGTCTCGCCGTCCGCGCTCCGGGCTTTCCGGACGGATCGCCGTCCCTGGCGACAAGTCGATCAGCCATCGGGCCCTGATGTTTGGCGCGCTCGCCGTGGGCGAGACACGGATCATCGGCCTGTTGGAAGGCGAGGACGTGCGGCGCACCGCAGCCGCCATGCGGGCGCTCGGCGCCGAGGTGGTGCGTGCCGAGGATGGCGCCTGGCTGGTGGCCGGGCGCGGTATCGGCGGACTGACCGAGCCAGGGGACGTGCTGGACATGGGCAATTCGGGCACAGCAGCCCGGCTGCTCTGCGGCATCCTGGCGAGCCACCCTCTGTTCGCGGTGATGACCGGCGACGCCAGCCTGCGCAGCAGGCCGATGCGGCGGGTGATCGGGCCGCTGTCCGCGTGCGGCGCCCGGTTCGCTGCGCGCGAGGGTGGCCGCCTGCCGCTGGCGATCGAGGGCGCGAGCCAAGCATTGCCTTTGGAATATCGCGTCCCAGTGCCGTCCGCCCAAGTGAAGTCCGCGGTGTTGTTGGCTGGACTGAATGCGCCGGGGATCACGCGGGTCGAAGAGCCCGAAGCCACCCGCGATCATAGCGAGAACATGCTGCGCCATTTCGGCGCCGAGGTCGGGGTGGAACAGACCGGCCGCGGTCGCGTGATCACGCTGCACGGCCAACCGGAGCTGAGCGCAGCCGATGTCCTGGTGCCCGGCGATCCATCCTCAGCCGCGTTCCCGCTGGTTGCCGCACTGCTCGTCCCAGGCTCCAGCCTCACGCTCGACCGAGTCGGGTTGAACCCACTGCGAACCGGGCTGCTGGCGACGCTCGCTGACATGGGCGCCGAGCTCATCGTGGAAAATCGCCGGCTCGAGGGCGGCGAGCCGGTTGGCGACCTGGTGGTCCGCCACCGGCCGCTGCGCGGCGTCGAGGTGCCCCCAGAGCGGGCTCCCAGCATGATCGACGAATACCCGATCCTCGCTGTTGCCGCTTCCTGCGCCGAGGGCGTAACCCGGATGCGCGGGCTCAAGGAGCTGCGGGTGAAGGAGAGCGACCGTCTGGCCGCGACCGCAGCGCTGCTGGCAGCGAACGGCGTGCGCGTCGCCGTCGAGGGGGACGACCTTATTGTGCACGGCACCGGTCACCCGCCAGCCGGCGGCGGTTTGGTCGAGACGCATATGGACCACCGCATCGCGATGAGCGCGCTAGTGTTGGGAACCGCGAGCGACCAGCCGGTGGCTGTGGATGATGGGTCGTTCATCGAGACCAGCTTCCCCGGCTTCGTCGAACTGATGAACCGCGCCGGCGCCGAGCTGATCGCCGCGTGAGCGGCCGGACGGTCATCGCGATCGACGGGCCGGCGGCAGCCGGAAAGGGGACGCTGGCTCGCCGGCTCGCCACCACGCTCGGCCTGCCCTACCTGGACACCGGCCTTCTCTATCGCGCCGTCGGCCGTCGCGTGCTCGTTGCCGGCGGCGACCCGGCCGACCCGACGGCAGCCGAGGTGGCCGCCCGGGCCCTCGTCCCCGCGGATCTGAACCGGCCCGACCTACGCGACCCCGAAGCCGACGCTGCGTCCGCGAAAGTGGCGGCGATACCGGCGGTGCGCACCGCGCTGCTGGCGTTCCAACGCGGGTTCGGCGCCGAACTCGGTGCCGTGCTCGATGGCCGCGACATCGGCACGGTGATCTTCCCGGACGCATCCGCCAAGCTCTTTGTCACCGCGACTCTGGAGGCGCGAGCGCGGCGTCGCTGGCTGGAGCTGCGGGCTCGCGGCGTAAAGACGAGCCTGACGGAGGTGCAAGAAGACATTCAGCGGCGTGATGCGCTCGATGCGGCGCGGACTGCCGCGCCGCTTCGCCCGGCAGAGGACGCAGTGGTGCTGGACACCACCGAGTTGGACCCGAAGCAGGCCTTTGCCGCCGCTCTCGCCGCGGTGCGAACCCGGCTTGGCTTGACTTGACATTTGGTCTGGTCGGATGGTCTGGTCTGACGGAACCCCGGGATATGGCATGACCACGACCGTGAACATCTACGACGCCAAGACACAGCTCTCCCGCCTCGTGGATCGCGCCGCCGCTGGCGAGGAAATTTTGATCGCTCGGGCGGGCAAGCCAGCGGCGCGCCTTGTGCCCCTGGAAGGCGCGGCACCGCGGGAACCGGGGCTGCTGAAGGGATTAGTTATCCCTGATAGTCTATTTGATCCGCTTCCGGAGGATGAACAGGCGGCATGGGAATAGCGCTCGCAGCAAAGCTGCTGCTCGACACACATGCCCTGGTTTGGTGGTGGACCGATGACCAGCGGTTGCCGGCTGCGGCCCGGGCGGCAATAGCCGACCCGTCGGCCGTTATCCTGGTCAGTGCCGCCTCCGCCTGGGAGATCGCCACCAAGCATCGACTTGGCAAATGGCCTGACGTCGCGCGAATCCTCGAAACGTTCGAGGACTTGGTTCGCCGTTCACGCTTTTCTGGCCTGCCCATCACCCTGGCACACGGCACGCGCGCCGGCTCACTTGGTGGCACGCACCGCGACCCGTTCGACCGCATGTTGATCGCACAGGCCGAAGAACAGCCGGCGACCATGGTCAGCGGCGACCCGGTGTTTCGCAGCTATAACATACCCGTGATCTGGGACACCGCCCCCGCCGCTGCTTCCACTTGACTTCGTGAGCCTGGGGCGTATCTCTCGGCACATCACGCGATCCCAGCGTGTATCCGCCTCAATCCGCAACCGGCCCGCGGCAAGCCGCGGGCAAGTCGTGTTTCAGGATCGAAACGCGCAAGTCAAACGGCCCACTCCGGCAGCAAACCGGATCGCCCGTCCCGGAACATACCCACCACATGGCAGCATCCGCCACCGCCCGCACTGTCGAACCCACCCCTGGGGTCTTCAGTGACCATTTCAAAGGGGAGAATTTCGCCACCCTGCTCGATGAGACGCTGGGTCGCGATTCCGGCTTCGACGGCTCGGTCGTCACTGGCCGCGTGGTTCGCTTGACCGATGAGTACGCCATCGTCGATGTCGGCCTGAAATCCGAAGGCCGCGTCGCCCTCAAGGAATTCGGCCCGCCGGGCACGAAGCCCGAGGTGCAGCCGGGCGACCTGATCGACCTCTATGTCGAGCGCTACGAGGACCGCGACGGCTCGATCGTGCTGTCGCGCGAGAAGGCGCGCCGCGAAGAGGCCTGGACCAGCCTGGAAAAGGCGTTCGAGACCAGCCAGCGCGTCACCGGCACGATCTACGGTCGGGTCAAAGGCGGCTTCACCGTCGATCTCGGCGGGGCAGTCGCGTTCCTCCCCGGCAGCCAGGTCGATATCCGCCCGGTGCGCGATGTCACGCCGCTGATGGGCACGCCGCAGCCGTTCCAGATCCTCAAGATGGACCGCGCCCGCGGCAATATCGTCGTCTCCCGCCGCGCCGTGCTCGAGGAAACCCGCGCCGAGCAGCGCAGCGAGCTGATCCAGGGCCTGAAGGAAGGCCAGATCCTCGACGGCGTGGTGAAGAACATTACCGACTACGGCGCCTTCGTCGATCTCGGCGGCGTCGATGGTCTGCTGCATGTCACCGATATTGCCTGGCGCCGCATCAACCACCCGAGCGAGGCGCTGCAGATCGGCCAGCAGGTCAAGGTGCAGGTGATCCGGTTCAACCCGGAGACCCAGCGCATCAGCCTGGGAATGAAGCAGCTCGAAGCCGACCCGTGGGACGGCGTCGCGGCGAAATATCCGCCCGGGGCGAAATTCACCGGCCGGGTCACCAACATCACCGACTACGGCGCCTTCGTCGAGCTGGAACCGGGCGTCGAAGGCTTGGTGCATGTCAGCGAGATGTCCTGGACCAAGAAGAACGTGCATCCCGGCAAGATCGTCTCCACCAGCCAGGAGGTGGAGGTGATGGTGCTCGACGTGGACGCCACGAAGCGCCGCATCTCGCTCGGCCTCAAGCAGGTGCAGCGCAACCCGTGGGAGCAGTTCGTGGACGAACATCCCGATCGGCTCGGTGGTCGAGGGCGAGATCCGCAACATCACCGAATTCGGGCTGTTCATCGGCCTGACCCCCGACATCGACGGCATGATCCACATGTCCGACATCTCCTGGGACGAGCCAGGGGAGCTAGCGATCGCCAAATACAACAAGGGCGACATGGTGAAGGCCAAGGTGCTCGACGTTGATGTGGAGAAGGAGCGCATCAGCCTCGGCATCAAGCAGCTCAAGGACGACCCGGCTGCCTCGGTGCTGGAGCAGGTGCACAAGGGCAGCGTCGTCACCTGCATTGTCACCGCGGTGCAGTCGAACGGCATCGAGGTGAAGGTCGGCGATGCGTTGACCGGGTTCATCCGCCGCTCCGAGCTTGCCCGCGACAAGGCTGATCAGCGGCCGGACCGGTTCGCGGTGGGCGAGAAGGTGGATGCCAAGATCACCGCGGTTGATCGCGCCGCGCGGAAGCTCCAGCTCACCATCAAGGGCAAAGAGGTCGAGGAGGAGAAGCAGGCGATGGCCGAGTTCGGCTCCTCCGACTCCGGTGCATCGCTCGGCGATATTCTCGGCGCCGCGATCCGGCGGCGCAATCAGCAGGCTCAGACCGAGAACAACTAGCGGAGCGCGGCTGACCTGGACCGGTGTCGCTCGAGACCGACCTTCTGATCGACCGGCGGCGCCTCAAGCGCCACCTGGTCTTCTGGCGAGTGCTGGCAGTTCTGGCGCTGGTCGCGGCGGCACTGGCGGGCATCCGCGGGCAGGGGCTGATCGGCGGCGGTCCCTATGTCGCGCGACTGCCGGTCGACGGCATCATCACTGATGATCAGAAGCTGGTGGCTGCAGTCCGCAAGCTCGCCGACGATCGCTCTGTCAAGGCGTTGATCGTTGCCCTTGACAGCCCTGGCGGCAGCGTCGGCGGCGGGGAGTTGCTGCACGATGCGATCGCCGAGGTGGCGGCGAAGAAGCCGGTGGTCGCGGTGATGGGAGGCTTGGCCGCGTCGGCGGCCTATATGGTTGCGGTGCCGGCCGCGCGCATCTTCGCCTATCAGGGAACGCTCACCGGATCGATCGGGGTGTTCCTGCAATCCGCCGACATCTCCGGGCTGCTCGGCAAGCTCGGCGTCGGGACCGAAGTGATCAAGTCCGGCCCGCTCAAGGACGAGCCAAGCTTCGTGGAGCCGCTGTCGCCGCAAGGACGCGACATGCTGCAGGGCATCGTGATGAACCTCTATGACCAGTTCGTGGCGATGGTGGCGGCGGGTCGGCACATGGACGCTGCGAAGGTGCGTCAGCTTGCCGATGGCCGGCCCTATACCGGACAGCAGGCGCTGCAACTCGGTCTGATTGACGCCATGGGCGATGAGCACGATGCCCGGCAGTGGCTCGCATCGACGAAAGGCGTGTCGGCAGATCTGCCGGTGCACGACATATCGACCGAAGGATTCGCCACCCGCGCGCTGTCCGGGAGCCTGCAATGGGTGGTCGACGGTTTCTGGAAAAGCATTGTTTCACAATGGCTTAGTATTGACGGCGCCTGGGCCGTCTGGCAACGTTCCGGGGCTTGAAGCGCCGGACACGAACCGGCCCGTCGTCTGGGGGCGCGTTGGATGACGAAGTCCGAGTTGATCGCCGAGTTGACCGGCGCCAACCCGCATCTGCGCGGCGCAGATGTCGAGTTAATCATCGCGACCATATTCGAAGAGATCACTCAGGCTCTGGCGCGTGGCGAGCGGGTAGAGCTGCGCGGCTTTGGCGCCTTCACGGTCAAGCGGCGCAACGCCCGCACCGGGCGCAACCCCCGTACCGGCGAGACAGTGCCGGTCGAGGAGAAGGCTGTTCCGTTCTTCAAGGCCGGAAAGGAACTGCGCGAGAGGGTCAACCGCGGCAAGCCCGTTAGCCGAGGCGCCGCACGTCGCGTGCCGGCGTGACTAACATCGCTGAAACTATCGTACTGGATGATCAGACCAGTCGCTGACGACGCCCCGGCCGCACGCTGAGCGGCAGTCCATCAAATAAAGTGGGGGGCTCGCCGATCTGCGCGCCCTCGATGCTGAGCAGACGCAACTTCGTCGTAACACCGCCCGCTGCCGAGAAGCCGCCGACCTTGCCGCCTGCCGCCAAAACGCGGTGGCACGGCACGATGAGCGGAAACGGATTTTGTCCCATCGCCTCTCCTACCTCGCGTGCCGCTGTGCGGTCACCGAGACGTGCCGCAATATCTCCGTAGGAGAGCGTCGCGCCTGGCGGAATGGTGCGCGCCACTGCGTAAACACGGCGGTGGAATGGCGGCACGCCATCCATGTCGAGTTCGATTGCGGAAAGGTCACGCTTCTCGCCGCGCAGCAGGGCGACAATATCATCGATCGCCCGTTGGACCGTCGGTGGCGGCGGTGTTTCTGTGGCATCCCGATATCGCCGCATCACGCGTGCCCGGGTCGCGCTGCCGTGCCGTTCCGGTAACTGGACGCCGAGAATGCCGTGTGCGCCCCAGGCGATGCCGCACTGCCCGACAGCCGTATCGAAGAGTGTGAAGCCCTGTGGCGACATGATGGGCGGATATAGTACCGGCGAGGCCCAGCCGCACCTGGCGGATCTTGCGATCGTCCCTCCATGCACAGGGAATCCTTGACGGGGCACCCGTCTGCTGGTCCTGTTGCAACCGGAAGAGGCAAAAGGCTCAAAATCGGGAGGAAAAAAATGGGTCTCGGGCTCCGCGTGGCTGTTGCCGCTGTGGTCGTGTCCTGTGCCTCCGGGCCAGCGTTTGCGGAATCGATCACGGTCGCCACCGTCAACAACAATGACATGATCGTGATGCAGAAGCTCTCTCCGCAATGGGAGCAGCAGACCGGGAACAAGATCAACTGGGTCGTGCTGGAGGAGAATGTCCTCCGCCAACGGGTCACCACCGATATCACAACCGGTGGGGGTCAGTTCGATGTGATGACGATCGGCTCGTATGAGGCGCCGATCTGGGGCAAGCAGAACTGGCTGACGCCGGTCGGTGACTTTCCGAGCAGCTATAACTACGACGACATCTTCAAGTCCGTGCGCGACGCGCTCTCTTCATCCGGTCACCTCTGGGCGGTGCCGTTCTACGCCGAGAGCTCCTTTACCATGTACCGCAAGGACCTGTTCGACGGCGCGGGGCTGACGATGCCGGCGCAGCCGACCTACACGGATATCGAGAATTTCGCCAAGAAGCTGACGGATCGCAGCAAGCAGCAGTACGGCGTGTGTCTACGGGGCAAGCCGGGCTGGGGCGAGAACATGGCGTACCTCGATACGGTCGCGAACACGTTCGGCGCGCGCTGGTTCGACATGAACTGGAAGCCGCAGCTCGACACCCAGCCCTGGCACGACGCTGTCACCTTCTATGTGAACCTGCTGCGTGACTACGGGCCGCCAGGCGCGAGTTCCAACGGGTTCAACGAGAACCTGGCGTTGTTCACGACCGGGCATTGCGCGATGTGGATCGATGCCACCGTGGCGGCGGGCCTGGTTTCCGACCCGAAGGCCAGCCAGGTCGCCGGGAAAGTGGGGTTTGCGCCGGCGCCGATCGCGAAGGTGCCGAACGGATCGCACTGGTTCTGGGCCTGGGCGTTGGCCATACCGAAGAGCTCGCACAAGGCCGCGGTCGCGAAATCCTTCCTGGAGTGGGCAACCTCGGCCGATTACATAAAGCTGGTGGCGCAGACCAACGGTTGGGTTCTGGTCCCGCCCGGTACGAGACAGTCCACTTATGACAACCCGGCGTATCTTTCGGCGGCGCCGTTCGCGAAGGAAGTCGAGCACGCCATCCAGACCGCCGACCTGCAGCACCCGACGGCGGAGCCCGTGCCCTATACCGGGATCCAGTACGTCGCCATTCCGGAATTCCAGGCAATTGGCACGACCGTCGGCCAGCTCATAGCCGCCGCGCTGACGGGCCAGAGCAGCGTCGATCAAGCGCTGAAGCAGGCGCAGGCGCAGGTGACATCGACGATGCAGCAAGCGGGGTACCTGCAGTAACCCCTATGACGGGGGTGCGAGGCTGGCGATGAGCAGCAGCCGAGCGACCGTGGCGGCACCATCGCTCCGCCGCGGGCGCATCAGGGGTGCTTTCCGCGGAACCGGCGGCGCTGTGGGTACTCTGCCGCTGGTCGCGCCCTCGGTGCTGCTGCTGCTTCTGTGGTCGCTCGTCCCGCTGGCGATGACGCTCTGGTTCTCGTTCCGGCGGTACAATCTGCTGAACCCGATGATCCATGGGTTCGCCGGCTGGAACAACTACCGGTTCCTGTTCAGCGACCCGGCGCTGGTGTCCTCACTCGTGGTCACCGTGATCCTGGTGGGCGCGCTCCTGATCATCACCATCGGGCTCGGCGCGGTGCTCGCCGCGGTGTTCGAGACCGGGTTCCCCGGCCGGGGCATCGCGCGCGTGCTGATGATCTCGCCCTTCTTCGTCATGCCGACGGTGAGCGCGCTGATCTGGAAGAACCTGCTGATGCACCCGGTGAACGGGCTGTTCGCGGCAATCGCGCGCGGGCTGGGCCTGGCGCCGCTGGATTGGTTCGCGGCACTCCCGCTTACCTCCATTATCCTGATCGTCGCGTGGGAATGGCTGCCGTTCGCGTTCCTGATCCTGATGACGGCGCTGCAATCGCTGGATGAGGAAATCCTGGAAGCCGCGCGGCTCGATGGTGCGGGGCCGATCGCCATCTTCCGCCACATCCAAATCCCCCATATGGGACGCGCGATCGGCGTAGTCGGCATGATCGAGACGATCTTCCTGCTGGGGATATTCGCCGAGATCTATGTCACGACCGCGGGCGGGCCGGGGATCGCAACGACCAATCTTGCGTTCCTGATCTACCAGCGGGCGTTGCTCGCCTTCAATGTCGGCTCCGCCTCGGCGGCCGGCGTCATCGCGATCATACTGGCCAACATCATGGCGGCGTTCCTGACCCGCACCGTGGCAAGGCGGCTCGACGTATGAAGGAAAAGCAGCCTCACCCGGTCGCGGCGGTCGTCGCCTGGCTGGCGGCGCTGCTGATGTTCTTCCCGATCGCCTGGATGGTGCTCGCCAGCTTCAAGACCGAGGCACAGGCGATCGAGACGCCACCGGTCTTCTTTTTCCGCCCAACGCTGGAGAACTACAGCGAGATTTTCGCGCGGGCGGATTACCTGACCTTCGCGCTGAACAGCGTCGTCATTTCCTTGGCGGCAACGGCGATCATGCTGATCGTGGCGGTGCCGGCGTCATTCGCCATGGCCTTCTATCCGAGCCGGCGGACGCGCGGCACGCTGCTGTGGATGCTCTCCACCAAGATGCTGCCGGCGGTCGGTGTGCTGGTGCCGATCTATCTGATCGCGAAGGATGCCGGGCTGCTGGACTCACGGCTCGCGCTGATCGTGATCTACATGCTCAGCAACCTGCCGATCGGCGTGTGGATGCTCTTCACCTTCTTCCGCGAGACACCGAAAGCGATCATCGAGGCGAGTCGCATCGACGGCGCCGGCGTGTGGGATTCCATCGTGCATGTGCTGCTGCCGCTGGGTGCGCCGGGGATTGCCTCGACGGCTTTGCTGTCGATCATTCTCTGCTGGAACGAGGCGTTCTGGAGCCTTAATCTGACCGCTCATAACGCAGCGCCTTTGACGGCGTTCATTGCGTCCTTCTCGGCGCCGGAGGGGCTGTTCTGGGCCAAGCTGTCGGCCGCGGCGACGCTGGCGACCTTGCCGATCCTGCTGTTCGGCTGGTTCAGCCAGCGCCAGCTTGTGCGCGGGCTCACCTTCGGCGCGGTGAAGTAGCGATGTCGGGCTGGGGGACAGCGGTTCCGCTGCGTGTCGATACGTTCGGGACGCTGCCACCGTCGGTGCAGGTTCCGCGTTACGCGCTGGCGCAGCGCCGTGTTGGGATCGTGCATCTCGGCCTCGGCGGCTTTCACCGTGCGCATATGGCTCGCTACACGCACGAGCTGATGCAGCAGGATCCGGCCGCGCTGGGGTGGGCCATTGCCGGGGCCGGGTTGCTGCCGGCGGACCGTCGGATGGCGGACAGTCTTGGCCCGCAGGATGGGCTCTATACGCTGGTCGAGCGCAGCGGTCGGGGCGAGACCGTGTCGGTCATCGGCTCGGTTGCCGAAGTGATCCATGCGGGTGAGTCGAGCGCCGCACTGCTTGATGCGATCGCTCGCCCGGACGTTCGCATCGTCAGCCTGACCGTGACCGAGAATGGGTACTGCCTGAACCCCGCCACACGGCAGCTCGATCCCGACCATGCGCTCATCCGCGCCGACCTTGCGAAGACTGATGCGCCACGCAGTGCGATTGGCATCATCGTCGAGTCGTATCGGCGGCGGATGCTGGCGAGGCAGGCGCCGTTTACGGCGCTGAGCTGCGACAATATCCAGCACAACGGCAATGTGCTGCGCGATGCCGTGCTGGCGTTGGCGCGGCTCCGCGACCCCGCTCTTGCGGCCAGGATCGAAGCGAACGCCGCATTTCCGAATACGATGGTGGACCGGATCACGCCGGTGACTGCGCCGGAGGATGTTGCGTATCTCGAGCGCACTTATGGGATTGCTGATCGTTGGCCGGTGTTCTGCGAGGACTTCACCCAATGGGTGATCGAGGATCGCTTCGTTGTCGGCCGTCCAGCATGGGAGAAAGTCGGCGCGCAGTTCGTGCCGGATGTGACGCCGTATGAGATGATGAAGCTGCGGCTGCTCAACGGCAGCCATCTTGCCGTCGCGGCGCTTGGGCGGCTGGCTGGTTACACCTACATCCACGAGGTGATGGCGGACGAGCTGTTTCGCCGCTTCATGGCCGCGCTGATGGATCGCGAGACTGGGCCGACGTTGCCGCCTGTCCCCGGCATCGATCTCGCCGAGTACAAGTCAACGCTGATCGCCCGCTTCGCCAATCCGGCAATTCGCGACACCGTCGAGCGCGTGAACACCGATGCGCCGCTGAATGTATTGACCGTGCCGATCGCAGCGCGGCTGGAGATGGGCGGATCGGTTGATCTTCTGGCGCTGGCTTTGGCCGGCTGGATGCGCCGCGTGCGTGGCGTGGACGAACAGGGTCAGCCGATCGATGTGCGCCATCCGCCGCCACGCTTCTCCGCGCAAAGGCGGAGGAAGGGGGTCCGGATCCGGCACCGTTGCTCTCGATTGGCCAGCTCTTCGGTGCGCTTGGCGGCGAGCAACGGCTGATCGCACCGTTGCGGCGTTGGCTTGGCGAGCTTCACGCGCATGGCGCGCGGCGGACTCTGACGCTCGCTGCCGGGGAGCTGCGCTTTTGAGCAACTATCCATGCCCACCTCTCCCGCAGAGCGGGAGAGGTGTAAACTGCGCCCGGCACTTCCTGTGACCAAGATGTCTAAACCTGCCTATAGAAGTGCATCGACATACATACCGGCTTGAACCCGATTCTGACGTAGCATCGATTCGAGAACGGGTTTCTGAGGTCCGTGTACAGGCAGGCGATCCTCCGCCCCTCAGCGTAAATTCTTTCAACGGTGGCAACAGTCACCGATCCGGCATAGCCGCGTCCCCGCAGTTCAAGCGGGGTATAGACACCCGTTATCGCCGCTGAGTTTTTCAAGCGACGTACAATTCCTGCCATCGACACTGGCTGCCCCTTGTCGATCCAGAACGCAAAGCGACCTTCTGCCGCGGCGCGTTCAAGGTCCTCGCGCGCAGGTAGGGGATCGTGCGGAACGGCTTCCCGGTGAAATTCCATCATCCAATCGGCGAAGATCGTCGAATCCTGCGCCGTGACCAGTCGCGCATATCCCGACGCGCCCGGAAAGCGGGGCTTATCGCTTATCGAGTGGATTTGCTGCGGGATCGGATCGAGAAATCGCAGCCCGAGTTCCGCTGCTCGGTCGGTCATCCAACTCGCTGTCGAACTCCGGGCCGATCACGCCGGGGTAGTCGAGTTGAGCAGTCAACTCGGCCAGTGTTCGACACTGAGTCTCGTCGAGCGCGGCCAGAACTATAGAGCGGCCCGCCACCTTCACCGCGCATTGGCCCGCACCGCCCAACGTCCAATGTAGGAAGTTTGCTAATGTTCCTTGGCCAGCCTGCATGAGAATATTAAGAATCAGGCCGTGTCGCACCTCATCGGTCTCCAAGGCCGCTTGGTGATATGCGCCGAACTCGGCTGGTTTCATGACGTTCCGATTGAGCCTTCGCTTCGAATGTGGTTCCCCCCGGTCGGTGTCATCCGACATCGGATTGGTCCCAATCGTCCGTGACTGTCAAGCTGCGAACAGCCAGCGCAGCGTCGGGTAGAGCCGGCGGAACAGCGCGCGGCGTGGTGTGAGTAGCGCCGACAGCCCGGTCTCGGGAAAGATCTCCGCGGCGACTGGTGGTGCCACGCAGGTCTCCTCCACGCTGCCCTCGCCACAGGCGATCCGCGCGAGCCGCGCCGCCCCGAGCGCCGGGCCGACCTCGCCGCCGCGCACGGTCCGCAGCGGTCGATCAAGGACGGACGCCAGAACGCGCAGCCAGAGATCGCTGCGTGCACCGCCGCCGATCGCGATCAGCGATTCGATCCGCCCGCCGCGCGCCTCGAGCGCATCCAGCCCATCCCCCAGCGCGAACGCCACGCCCTCCAGCACGGCGCGCGTCAAATCGGCTCGGCCATGGGAGCTGCGCAGGCCGAAGAAGGCCCCGCTTGCGTGCGCGTCGTTGTGCGGCGTGCGTTCGCCCGACAGGTAAGGCAGGAATATCAGCCGCCCGTCAGTGGCGATCCCTTCGGCTGCAACCTCGGCCAGCAGCGTCTCTTCACCAGCACCGGTGACGCGGGCAAGCCAGCCGAGCGAGCCCGCCGCGGAAAGGATGACGGACATCCGATGCCAGGTCCGCGGCAGGCAATGGCAGAAGGCGTGCACGGCGCGGTCTGGATCGGGCAGGAATCTCGCGTCGGCGACGAACACGACGCCGGAGGTACCGAGCGAAACGAATGCCTGCCCAGGAGCGATGCAGCCGATGCCGACGGCGCCGGCTGCATTGTCGCCGCCCCCGCCGGCAATCGGCAGTCCTGGCCGCAGACCCCATTCGCCGGCCACGTCATCCCGCAAATGCCCGGCGACATCGGTGCCCTCGACGAGTGCCGGCATGTGCTGCTCATCGAGCCCGGTCATCGCCAACATCTCCGATGACCAACGTCGGGCGGCAACATCGAGCCACAGCGTTCCGGAGGCATCCGACATATCGGACAGCGCCTCGCCGGTCATGCGCAGGCGCAGCCAATCCTTGGGCAGCAGGACCCGCCCGATGCGGGCGAACGTCTCCGGCTCATGGCGCCGCACCCAAAGCAGCTTCGGCGCGGTGAAGCCGGGCATGGCGAGATTGCCGGTGATCGCGCGCGAACGAGGCTCCGCTGTTTCCAGCATCGTGCACTCGGCCTGCGCGCGGCCATCGTTCCACAGGATGGCCGGGCGCAGCACCCGGTCCGACTCGTCCAGCAGGACCGCGCCGTGCATCTGTCCCGATAGTCCGATGCCACGCACCCGCAGAAGATCGTGGTCCTGTCGAAGCGCCGCGATCGCTGTGCAAGTGGCGCGCCACCAGTCCTCAGGGTCCTGTTCGCTCCAGAGCGGGTGAGGGTGCGAGATCGGAAGCGGCGCGCTCGATTGTCCTGTCACCGTCCCTGCCGAGTCGAGCAGGACCGCCTTGACGCCCGAGGTGCCGAGATCGATGCCAAGCTGCATGGCGCGTTCGCCGCAACCTAGCGCATTGGCACACCTGCGCCAGATAGGGCGTGCTGGCGATCGTCGCTGGGGCGCGTCGCGTTAGACCACCCAGTTCCTGCGCCTCCTCGCACGCAGGATGCCGAATGCCGAGGCGGCGACCCCGAACAGAGCGAGGCTGGACGGTTCTGGAACCATTGTGTGCCACGACGCTGCTGTAGATCAGGCCGACGCCTGGCCTGTCAGGCTCGCGGTCACGACCTGGGCGGTGTTGGTATTGTTGCTGTTTCCGTTGGCGAAATTCAGCGTCACCGAGGCGCTGTTCTGCAGGTGCCCTGTGGGAGTGTAGGCATAAGCAAACGACTGGGTCGCGCCGTCAGCGAGATCCACGGTGCCGCCGCTGCCGCTGAACAAAGCAGCGATGGCCGTGCGCATTGCCATGCTCCAAATCAGATGTTAGCGTTGTAATTACATTAGGTTCACGTTCGGATAACGGGCAAGGAACCGTAAAAATACCCGCATCCGCATGGTATCGCACGCAACCGTAGGTTTTCGACAGCACTTAGCACTGAGGTGAAATGGATGGCCGCCGTTCACACCCGAGTATTCAGGGAAAGGATGGGCGACCGATCCATCGGGTTGTGCCGCGGACCGGAGCTCCACGCGCCGATCGCGGCGGCGCGGCACCGCGAACCAGACGCAGGCTCCGCTCACCTACTCACCAGGACGGGGACGGCGCCCTTTCACTTCCGCGCGAGCCTCGCGTCAGCCGCCGCCGATGCCAAGAAGGACAGCTAGGCCGCGCGGCGTAAGGACAGCACGGCCACTGGGCGTCACCGGATAACCGCCGGTCAGACCGTCCTGTTCCCCGGTCGCCGTCAGCGTATCGCCAGTCAAGCTGGACGGGCCGGCGGGCCCATTGGGAAAGGCGCCGTCGGTACCGGGACTGCCCATGATTCCGCTCGGATTGCCGCCAATCGTACCCGGCCCGGTCAGCGCACCGGCATAGCCGCCGCCGGTGCCCGGCGTCGCCGGCAGGAATGAGGCGTTCGGCACCTGACCAAGCGCCGGCGCGGCCGCCAGCGCCAACGAGGCGACGCCAGCCAGGACCACGGATCTCCACATTGTCGCTTCTCCCACGCCTTTCAGTGCCTGCCGCACCCAGGCGAACAACATCATGCGCGACTAAATGGACCGCGCCGGGCGGAATGATAGTGTTGCCGGCAAGGCTTTACCGCCGACGGCGCATCAGGATCAGCCTTGACGCGATGCTGATCAGCAACACGAACGTGGTCACCAGGAACGCCGCCGCGTAGGCTAGCGCGTGGGCGGAGGCGAACGGCTCATTGTGATGAACGCCCAAATCACGTAAGTGAGATAGCCGATCGGCGATCCGGTCAGTTGGCCGTTCCAGGCATAGTTGGACCAGCCCGCCGTGTAGAGCAGCGGGGCAGTCTCGCCGACCGAGACCGCCAGCGCCAGCAGTACACCGGTGAGCACTCCAGGCAGCGCCACGCGCATGCAGATGCGAAAGGTCACAGTCCCGGCACCGGCACCCATCCCGTAGGCCGCCTCCCGCAGTTCTTGCGGCACTTCGGCGAGCGCGACCTCGGTGGCGCGCGACACATAGGGCAGGCTGATGATCGCCAGCGTGATGCTCGCCGCCGCGACCGAGAACTGCCAGCCGAGCCCTGACTGGGGGTGGCGGCCTGTTGCCAAGTGCGGGAGGATCGCGGCCGACCGCCGCCAGGTCACGACCGACCTGGATTTCGGGGATGCGAGACCGAAGCGCGGGCCTCAGTTATCGACGCGGTGCCCTTACCAGATGATGACGGAGCAGCGGTATCCGGTCCTGGCCGAAAAACAGCTCGCCGTCCTGGGTCACGAAGGTCGGCACTCCGAATACGCCGAGGCCAAGGGCATCCTGGATGTTCCGCTCGTGACGATCGTGCACGATCGGGTCGTGCAGAGCGACGATAAGCTCGGGACCGGGAAGGCCGGCTCGCTCGGCGATCGCTGCAAGCTCGGCTTCGCCCTTGGGTGGTATTTCATCGGCAAAACAGGCCTCGAACAGGCAGCGGGCAAACACGTCTCCCACATTCCGGAGATCGGCGGCGACACATGCGAGTGCGAGCCGGCGCCAATCGACCGTGCGCCAGCCCGGCTCGGAATACGGGATCCCGTAGTAGGCGGCCCATCTCGTCGCATCCTGGGTGCGGTATTGGTCCTGGTATTGACCGCGCCGGGCGCTCGGGGCGAACGGGTCGGAACCTGCTCGTCCTATGAGTTCCGGGCTATAGACCTCGCGTGCCTCCTGCTTTAGCCGCGCCGCGCGGTGTAAAGCACAGTCGCGAATGGGCGTTCCACGCGGCCACCGAACTGCTCGTCAGCTCTGCGGGAAATCTCGCGCATCATCTCACGCCGCCGTTGCAGCGGAAGTGCCTGAATCGGCGAGAACGTGCTGTAAAGCCCGATGAGGCGGGCCGTGTCATAGGTCAGGGTCCAGCGCCACGTATCGACCTCCACGCCCTCGAATTCGGCTGCCTCGAGATCGTTCACGCGGCGCTCGCGGTCCAGCGCAAACGGCGGTCCGCCTCGATCACCGTGCGACGGACTGCTGGCGGTACCCACGAACAGATGATCGGTCGCCGCCTGGAACGCGTCGGATTCCGCATCGCTGCCGAATTGCGTCCACCACATCGCCCACCAACCGCCAGGCTTCAGGGCTGCATACGCCTTCGCCAGCGCGGGAATTTGCTCCAGCCAGTGAAGCGAGGTCGCCGCCACTCCGAGATCGAAATGGGAGGGAGCGAGGATGGCCTCCTCGAAGGTGGCCCGATCAATGCGCAATGCGCTGTCGCGGATGGTCTGTGCGAGGAAGGCGGCCAAGCGCTCGTCCGGTTCGATCGCCAGCAGCGGAGCCGCGCCTAGCGCCAGCAGGCGCCTTGTCGCCAGGCCGGTTCCCGCTCCGACTTCGAAGACGCGGGTTCCTTGCCGAAGGCTGCAGCGTTCAACAAGGCGCGTGTAGAGCGCGTCCGGGTAATCCGGCCTGACGGCGGAATAGGTCGCCGGATCTTTTCCGAAGAAGCGACGACCAGAAACGAGTGGGATCCTGTTCATCTGGTTTGGTGCATGCTGGATCGATCATAGCTTCTGTCGACAGCAGTCGACTCAGAGGAGAGGAAGGCATGAAGGTCAAGAAGGGCACGAAATCTCTTGGCGCTGCACGCCTGAGCGTGCCCCTACGCGGCGCTGCTCGCCATTAGTGCTTGCCGGCGCGCGTGCCGAGCTCCGTCGGACCGTCCGGGCTGGCGGTTCGCGCCGCCGAACTCGGACGTGGCTCGCACCCTCGACAACCCGCCCGATGCGGCCCGGCGAGGCCAGGCGCCAATAGCAAATTGGGAGCGGTGTACTTGCCGTTTTTGACGAAGCGCTTGAACTTATGCCTGATCAGGCATATATGCGCGAGCTAAGTACAAGGATATGGCGAAGCCGGCCAGCGAAGACCAACCCAAGCCGGTGCGCTGGGTCGGCAGCAGCAAGGAAGACTTGAGCAATTTCCCGGCAGAGGTACGGCGGCGGGTCGGCGGAGCCCTGTGGGAAGGCCAGATTGGCCGCAAGGCACCTTACGTGAAACCGCTTAAAGGGTGCGGCGATGCTGGCGTTCTGGAAATCACGGATGCCTTCGACGGTGACACATTTCGAGCCGTGTACACGGTGCGGTTCGCCAAAGCCGTCTATGTGCTGCACGCCTTCCAAAAGAAATCGAAGCGCAACACGGCCACGCCAAAGATCGAGCTGGACCTGATCGAATGACGGCTAAGGCGAGCGAGAGAGGATTACGAGCAATGGTTAAGGAGCGACAAGCCGATATCCCAGTGACGGAGAGCAGCGGCAATGTCTTCGCCGACCTGGGTTTGCCGGAGGCCGAGGAGGAGCTGACCAAGGCGCAACTTGCGAGCCATATTCGGCAGGTGATCAAGCGTCAGCGTTTGACCCAGGCTGAGGCGGCGGCGCTAATGGGCATCGATCAGCCGAAGGTATCGGCGCTCATCAACGGGCGGCTCGCGAACTTTTCCAGCGAACGCTTGATGCGTTTCTTGACCGCGCTCGGCCAGGACGTGGAAATTGCGGTCAGACCGAAGCCGCGCAACCGGGCGCACGGCCGCATCAACGTTCTCAGCGAAGCACACGGATGACAGCGTAGGTAGAGCGTGATCCATGATCGAGCCGACTTTCGTATCTGAGAAGGAGTTAGAAGATGCCATAGCGCAGTCATCGCAAGCGCGCCCGCGATAGGCACGCGCGTTCTTGTGCTTCGGCTGACCCCGAATCCTCTGCGCAGCTTCGCTGAACCGGTGCAGCTTCGCTCGCCGACCGCGGCCGCATTGCCGCGTGCGTTCATCCGGACGTTTATGCAATCCGATCTCTATGGACAACTCGTCGGCCGGGCGCGCGAAGCGGGTTGGTATTGCCGCGAGCTCACCGGCGGACATTATGCGATGCTGAGGGAGCCGCAGGCGGTCGCCGCCGCTTTGAACGAGCTGCCTGAATGATCCTGTCCGCGCCACAGAGAAGAGCCCGCCGCCATCACTGAACAGATCCAACAATCGATCCGCTTCGACGGCCAGGTCATCGTGGTGACCGGGGCAGGAAGGGGCCTTGGAGCCGGCTACTCACGGCTGATTGCCGCACGCGGTGGTACCGTCGTGGTCCATGACGCGGGGGTCGCGCAGGACGGCAGCGGCTTCGATCCGTCCGTTGCGGACGCTGTTGCCTCGGAAATCATCGCAGCCGGCGGGACCGCGGCTGCCTGCTACGAGAACCTGGAAGAGCCAGCCGCCTTGCTCGTATCGTCGAGTTTGCTGTCGACCGTTTCGGCCGGCTGGACGCGCTGGTGCACAATGCCGGCCTTGTGGTTTTCGCCAGCCTGGAAGAGACAGATCGGGTCGTGTGGGATCGCATGATCGCCATCGGCGTCGATGCGCCGTTCCATCTCGCTCACGCCGCAGTTCCCCATATGCGCCGGCAGGGCTACGGCCGGATCGTTCTCACTACCTCGGGCCGCGCCATGCGGGTCGAGGATTGCGTGCCCGGGCTGATTGCCTATTCAGCGGCGAAGATAGCGCAGGTCGGTCTGATGGTCGGTTTGGCGGCGGAGCTGCATGACACGAATATTCGGGTGAACGCCATATCGCCGGTGGCCGCAACCCGCGTGTTGCGCCGAAGTGCGCCGGAGCTGCTGCCCGAGTTGGTCGCACCCGGAGTCGCATTCCTGGCGTCGTCGGAGTGTGACGTATCCGGGGCGGTATTGTGTGCTGCCGGGGGTCGTTTCTCTGCCGCATGGTGGGAACGGATCGACGCGCTGGATCTTGGCCCGACGCCCGCCTCTCCCGAGGATATCGCCGCCCGTTGGCACCTGATTGCCGGATCTGTCCGACGAGCATGAGCGGACAGCGCCTGTCTCGCCGCGTGCACGTCGTGGGCGCGGGGCTCGCCGGGCTTGCCGCGGCGCTGGCGGTGACGCAACGCAATGTACCCGCCACTCTACATGAAGCCGGGCCGGCAGCCGGCGGACGCTGCCGCTCGTATTTCGATCGCGAGCTGGGACTTGTCATCGATAACGGCAACCACCTGCTGCTTTCCGGCAATCGGGCCGCGTTCTCCTATCTGGAAGCGATCGGCGCGGCTGACACACTGGGCGGGCCGTCGGTGCCGCTGTTCCCGTTCATGGACCTTCGCAGCGGCGAGCGGTGGACGTTGCGGCCAAATCGCGGCCGGCTGCCCTGGTGGATACTGTCCCCTTCGCGGCGCGTTCCCGGCACCAGGGCGAGCGATTACCTGTCGCTGCTCGCGCTGCGCCGTATCACCGACGACCGCAGCGTCGCCGATGCGCTGCCGCCCGGGCCGCTCGGCGATCGCCTGATCGCGCCGCTCGCCATTGCGGCGCTCAACACGCCGCCAGCGCACGGACTCGCCCGCCTGCTCGGCGCGGTCGTGCGTGAGACGCTAATGCAAGGCGGCGCCGCCTGCGTGCCTCGTTTCCCACGCGACAGCCTGGCGGCGTCGCTGATCGATCCTGCCGTGGTAACGCTGCGCGCCCGCGGCGCCGAGCTGCGCTTCAGCCGCCGTGTCGGCGCGCTGGCGATCGAGGCGGATCGCGTCACCGCACTGCATACCGCCGACGGCTCCGTCTCGCTGGGGCCAGGCGATGCCCTGATCCTGGCTGTCCCGCCATGGATTGCAACGGCGCTGTTGCCCAACGTGACGGCGCCCACTGAGTTCGAGGCTATCCTCAACATCCATTTCCGCACCGACGCCGATCCTGGCCTGGCTGGCTTCATTGGTCTGGTGGGCGGCACCGCCGAATGGGTGTTCGTCAAGCCGGGCCATGTCTCGGTGACCATCAGCGCCGCCAATCGCATGGTCGATCAGCCGGCCGAGGCGATCGCGGCCGCGGTCTGGCCGGATGTGCGCGCGGCATTGCACCTGCGGGCGACGATGCCCCTTTGGCGCGTGGTGAAGGAGCGGCGCGCCACCTTCGCCGCGACCGCCGAGCAGGACCGTCGGCGTCCCAGCTCGCAAATCGGTCTGAGCAATCTGGCGCTGGCTGGCGACTGGACGCAGACCGGCTTGCCGGCCACCATCGAAGGTGCGATCAGGTCCGGTCGCCACGCGGCCGAACTTCTCCTCGCTTCCTGAGCATGCAGGACACGATTATCGCAGACGACCGGCTGGCCGGTTCCGTCGCCCGCGCCGCTGATGCCCTGCGGCGCCGGCAGCACGACGACGGCCATTTCGTCTTCCCGCTGGAGGCGGATGTCACCATCCCGGCGGAATACGTGCTGCTGGAGCATTTCCTCGATCGCGTCGACGCACCGCTGCAGGCGAAGATCGGCGTCTATCTGCGGGCGCGGCAGGGCTCGCATGGCGGCTGGCCGCTGTTCCACAACGGCACGTTCAACCTGTCGGCCAGCGTGAAGGCATATTTCGCGCTGCGCTGCATCGGCGATCCCGCCGGCGCCCCGCACATGCGCCGGGCGCGCGAGGCGATCCTGGCCGCCGGCGGTGCCGAGCGCAGCAACGTCTTCACCCGCGCCCAGCTCGCGCTGTTCAACCAGGTGCCCTGGCGCGCCGTGCCGGTGATGCCGCTCGAGATCATGCACCTGCCGCTGTGGTTCCCGTTCCATTTGAGCAAGGTGTCGTACTGGTCGCGCACGGTGATCGTGCCGCTGCTGGTGCTGATGGCGCTGAAGCCAGTGGCGCGCAATCCGCGCGGCGTGCGGATCGACGAGCTGTTCTGCATGCCCCCCGATCAGGTGCGCGACTGGATCCGCGGCCCCTACCATTTCCCCTGGGGACGCTTCTTCAAAGGCGTGGACAGCATCTTGCGGGTCGCCGACCCATATTTCCCCGCTCGCACCCGCCGTCGCGCGATCGACAAGGCGGTTGCCTTTGTTACCGAGCGGCTGAACGATGACGACGGGCTCGGCGGCATCTACCCCGCCATCGCCAACAGCGTGATGATGTTCGACACGCTCGGCTTCGCACCGGATCAGCCGCCGGCCGCCACCGCCTGGGCGGCGGTGCGCAAACTGCTGGTGATCGAGCCGGACCGTGCCTGGTGCCAGCCCTGCCTGTCGCCAGTCTGGGATACTGCCCTGGCGGGCCACGCGCTGGCAGAGGTGGAGGGCGCCACGGCCACGACGGTCGCCGCATCCTGCGACTGGCTGCGCCACCGCCAGATCACCAATGTTGCCGGCGATTGGGCAGTGCGTCGTCCGCATCTGTCGCCAGGCGGCTGGGCGTTCCAATACTGGAACGACTACTACCCCGACGTCGACGACACCGCCGTGGTCGGCATGCTGCTGCACCGCAATGGCGATCCGGCCCATGCCGCGGCGATCGAGCGGGCGCGCACATGGATCATCGGCATGCAGTCAGTCGGCCGCGGCCGGTTCGACGGCGGCTGGGGCGCGTTCGAGCCCGAGAACACGCACCTGCATCTGAACCATATTCCGTTCGCCGATCACGGCGCGCTGCTCGATCCGCCGACCGCCGACGTGACGGCGCGCTGCGTGTCGTTCCTGGCGCAGATCGGCATGCTGTCGGACGATCCGGTGATGCACCGCGCCGTGGCGTTCCTGATGCGCGAGCAGGAGCCGGAAGGAAGCTGGTTCGGCCGCTGGGGTACCAACTACATCTACGGCACATGGTCGGTGCTGTGCGCGCTGAACGCCGCCGGTGTGCCGCGCGACGATCCCGCCATTCGCCGCGCGGTCGCGTGGCTGCTGTCGGTACAGCGCGACGACGGCGGCTGGGGCGAGGATGAGGAAACCTACGGCACCGCGCTGCACGGCCGTTACATGGAGAGCACGCCCAGCCATACCGCGTGGGCGCTGCTCGGCCTGATGGCCGCCGGCGAGGCCGGGCATCCCGCCACGGCACGAGGCATCGACTATCTGATGGCAACCCAGCGTCCCGACGGCGAGTGGACGGAATTGCCGTACAACGCGGTCGGCTTCCCGCGCGTCTTCTATCTGCGTTACCACGGGTATCGGCTATATTTCCCGCTGCTCGCACTGGCACGGTACCGCGATCTGCGCCAAAGCAATGCGCGCCTCGTAAGCTGGGGGTTTTGAACGGTGTCGCGCCGGACCGAGTGGAGAGCACCGGCAGCGTGGTGTCGTCGGCGAACACCTTGGGCGAGGACAGCACCGTGCTCAGCACCAACTCGTGCAGCGGCGCCAGCCACCAGCAGGCGCGGCCCACCCAGTTGCACAGCGTGGAGCGGTCCAGCGTGATGCCCTGGCGGGCGAAGGCCTGCCCTCGGGCTTGACCCGAGGGTCTGCGCTTGGCGATACAGCGGCAGATGGTCGCTGTATTTGCTGACCAGCACCTGCGCCACCACTGCCTCGGTCGCCATGCCGCCGTCGATCGGGCGCTCCGGTGCGGCTGCCTGCACGATCGCTTGTTCTCAGGAGCGGCAGGCGTAGCGCGGCCGGCGGATCACCCGCACCTGCCAACGGGCGGGCACGTAGTCCAGCATCTCGCCGCGGTCCTCGCCGATCAGATGCAGTGCCCCGCCGCAGCAGGGGCAGGCCTTGTTCTCGACATCGATCACCTGCTCCACCCGTGGCAGCTCCGCCGGCAACGCGCCGCGATTGCGCCTGGCCGGCTGGCGGCGCGGCGGCCGTGGTGCCGCCTCGGCGGCGGGCGGCTTTGGCGGCGGCGTGGCCGCATCCAGTGCGGCGGTCTGTTCGGCCACCGACTGCTCCAGGTCCTCGATCCCCTGCTGAACGGTTGCAGCATCGAGTTTTTCCGATCGGCGGCCGAAGCGGTTGCGTTGCAGCGCGGCGATGATCAGCCGCTGCCGCTCGATCTCGGCCAGCGCGGCCTGCGGCAACTGCCGCAAGGCCGCCGGATCGTCCGGCAGCGTGGTGGGGATGACGAACACGCACCGACGCTGAATTGTCGTTTCGAATCGCGTCCATTGACTCTTGCGTGAGCAGGCGCATTCAACCCGCCAGTTGCGGACGCCACACACGTTGCGGCATGCGCCAGTCGATCCCTTCCAGCAGCATCGACAGTTGCGCCGGCGTCAGCGCCAGAGGCCGCCATCCGGACATCACCTGCCTGTGGACGCCCGATCGCCGACCTCACGGTTGCCGCCAGTAATGAGATCACTCGATCGCCGGCTACAGAACCTCGAACACGCCGCCTCCCGGTTCCCGCCGCGCCCTGCCTATCGCGAGCAGATTGTTAAGTGACGCGTACTTCGGTGCCGATGTCTCAAAGAAGATTGCGACGCGGTGATCGAAGAGGGATGGGTCCACCGACTCACCCCGATTCATGCGGGCAATCGCTTCCGGTGGCCCATGCCGCAGCCCACGGTAGGTCATCCCGATCAATTCCCCGGCTTCGGTCTGGAACACCAGACGGCAGTCCAGCAGAACCATTCCGTCAGGTGTCTCCGTGATCCAATCAGAGCCGCCCGGCAGCAGCCTGGCTTGAAGCTCGGGCCCATCAATGGTTGCTTCCGTGACCACCACAACCGACCGCTCTCCCAGCGGCGTGCGGCCAAAAGGCTGTCGCTCGACCTTCATGGCCATAGGGAACAGGTGTCGCGTTTCGATGTTATACCAGCCGCCCTGTTCGATGACTGGTTTGACCCAGGGGCGCCTGGCGAGGGAGACGATGCGGTCGGGAAGTTCTGCGAGTTTGTTTCAGGCGTCATGACATGCCCCTGAGGATGACCTCATCGGTGTCTCAGACACGGCCCCCTGATTTCGTGACGGAGGTAAGAAAAAGCTTAACCACAGCGGCACAGAGACACCGAGAAGGGTCAGGCTCCGTGCCTCGGTGTCTCTGTGGTTAGGCTTTCTTCCTTACTATGCGATGGCCGGTTTGGCCCAAGAGCGCCTGGTGAGGGAGGCAATTTGTTCGGGCATTGCCATCAGTTTGTTCCAGGCATTACGACATGCCTTGAGGATAGCTTCATAGCTGTCCCAGACACAGTGGCTGAGAAAGTTGCCGCGCAGGAACTCCCAGACGTTCTCGACCGGGTTCAGCTCCGGCGAGTAAGCTGGCAGCGGCAACAGGCTGATGTTGTCAGGCACCGGCAGGCGGCGCCCCGGCTGATGCCAACCAGCGCCATCGACCAGCAACACAGCATGAGCCCCCGGGGCAACCTGGAGGCTGATCTCCTTCAGATGTTCGGCCATCGCCTCGCTGTTGGCGGCCGACATGATGATGGCAGCGCCGATGCTGCGCTCGGGGCAAACGGCGCCGAAGATATAGGCGGAGTCATGGCGGTTATCGCGAACCGCCGCCGGGCGCGAGCCACGTCGCGCCCAGACGTAGATCAGCGTGCCCTTCTGACCGACACGGGCTTCGTCGCCGAACCAGATCTCCAGCGGCTTGCCGGCGGCAGCGGCTGGCACAACCTCGGCCACCTGGCTGGCGAACTCCTTCTTGAATGCCTCTTGCGCGGCGGCATCCTTCTTCGGATGATAGGGACGCGGCTGCAGCCGGGTGAACTTCAGCCGGCGCAGCAGCTTGCCGACACTGCGCTCGTGCAGCTCGACGCCAAACTCATCCTTGATCCGCTGCCGCAGGTCGATGCAGCGCCAACGTACCACGCCGTCCCGCTCAAGGTCGGGCCCCTGTTGCACCCATTCCACCACCTTGGCCTGTTGCTCGGGCGATAAGCGGGGCGGCGGACCGCGGCGGCACGGTCGGTCGGACAGGCCATCCAGCCCGGACTCGTTGTAGCGATGTACCCAGTCACGCAACGTCTGGCGGTCCATCGCACACGCCTCCGCCGCGGCTTCCCGCGACCAGCCTTCCAGCAGCAACGCCATCGCCAGCATCCGACGTGCCGCTTTGGCGTCTCGAGTGGCCGCCGCCGCCTCTCGCAGATCAGCCGCCGATCGCTCCAAACGGGTGATCGCTACGGTCATCGCTGTCCCCTCCGTCCAACGGGGACGCCGAATCGTACCGCTCCGAGCCGCACCAAATCACGTTCGAGTCAACGAGCCGGGCGGCTGGTATTAGTCATAATGCCTGGTCTCCGGTCAGCCTGTTGTCGGCCGGGCGGGGGGATGTGAGATCGGTGACGACTCTTGCGATGCGGTTCCATGCAGCGAGCCAGCCGCTGAGATGTTGCGCGCAGTACCGCATGGCAAGGTCCTCCTGCCGTAGCGCAAGCTCAGTGCCCCCCGCATGCGCACGGAATTCGACCGTCACGCGCGTCGCCGGCATGTCCGGGAAGGCGCCTTCCCACTGCCACGTGTAGACAAGCTTCGTGGCGGGCTGGATTTGCAGAAAGCGCCCATGGATTGCGACCGTTCGCGCGCCGCTCTCCCGCCACATCGAGAACCGATAGTTGCCACCCACGCGCAGATCCACCTCGATCTCCGCCGGATGCCACCCGGCCGGGCACCACCACAGCCTCAGCGTTTCCGGTCGCGTCCAGGCTTCGAAGACCCTTTCGGGGGATGCCTCGAACCAGTGCCGAAGCCGGAGGGCGGTGGCGGTTCTTGCGGCGACCGCGTTGTCCATGTCCCGTCCTCCCTGCGCAGGAATTCATCAAGACCGTCGAACTGCTGCTCCCAGAAGCCGCGCTGTTGTTCGATCCAGTCGCCGGCGCGCCGCAGCGGGTCGCACAGCAACCGGCAGTAGTTCGTCCTTCCTTGTTTCCAGCGCGCGATCAGGCCCGTCTCCTCCAGCACGTTGAGATGCTTGGAGATTGCCGGCGCGGAGACAGGGAACGGAGCGCCGAGTTCGGAAACCGAGCACGGCCCGTGCGTCAGCCGTGCCAGCATCTGCCGGCGCGTAGCGTCCGACAGCGCACCGAAGATGGCGCTGAGAGCCTCCGGTTCCGCGCTCCCGGACAAGCGAATTCACGCCGCCGCGTGACGGGGCACCTCGACGATGTCCGCCTTCAGGCTCTCCGCCGCGGCGAGGAACTCCGCTTTTTCCTGTTCGGGGATTCCCAGCTTGTTGAGACCGGCGATCGCGTGCCGGGCAAAGATGTCCCACTCGTCACTGGTGATGCCGAGTCCCTCATGCGAAGTCTTCATGTCGCGCCCGAGATATCCAGACGGACCGCCGAACGCCATGCACAGGAACTCGAGCACCAACTGATTGTCCTTGCGCATGCTGTCGCGGCACTTGCCCTTCCAGTAGACGCCGAGCTTAGGATCACCGGTCAGGCGCGGCATGAGGTCTGCAACAAACGCGGCAATCACATCATGACCGCCGAAGCGCTGGTAGAGCGACGGCTTGTCAGGATCCAGCATGGTTTCCTCCTTCAGCGGCCTCACGCCGCGTTGTCGAGCTTCGCGACTTCTCCCTCGGAATCGCCACCCTTGAAGCGACCGACTGCATGCCGAGCATACAGGCCAGCCACCTAACGGCCCCTGGCAGGGTCCGCTGGAAGAAATCACTTATCCACACGGTTAAGTGTTGCACCCCCAGCACCATCGAGTTAACGATTAATTGCCGTCACCGCCAATCGGAAGATCGTTGCCGGCTCTCGGGATCAGCTCGGCTCGGGAGTGCCAGTTCAGTCGAGCGTCCGTTCCGGAGATCCGGGGCTTGCGACACCGCCCGACGAGGAGGCAGCTCCACAGCCGCTGGTAGCCGAGGGTCCGCTCCCCACCACAGCGGCTGTCGGCTGAGCTATTCCGTTCGGTCTTCGTTCAGAGACAGGCTCTCAACCGGCCATGGCTGCCTACAGGCAGCGAATGCTCGCCTACGTGGTGTTGCTGCAAGTCGGTCCCATTCGGCCCGGTAACGTCGGTCCGCGATTGGCGGCTAACGCCGCGTCGCAAAGAAGTCGCGCAACAGTGCAGCTGCCTCCTGCTCTCGCATACCCCCCACGACCTCCGGCCGGTGATGGCACGACACCGCATCGAACACGCGGGCGCCGTGCTCCACTCCACCGCCCTTCGGATCATAGGCACCGAACACCAGCCGGCGGATACGGAAAAAGCTCGCTGCCTGGGCGCACATCGGGCAGGGCTCCAGCGTCACGAACAGGTCGCAGTCGGGCAGCCGCGCCTCGCTCCGGAGCGCCGCCGCAGCACGCATTACCAATAGCTCGGCATGCGCCGTGGCGTCGTGGCGGGCTTCGACCTCGTTCCCGGCCCGTGCCAGCACCGTGCCGTCCGGCCCGACCACCGCGGCGCCCACCGGTACCTCGCCACGGGCGGCGGCGCGCCGGGCTTCTTCCAACGCGATCTCCATCGGCGACATGCGGCCTTCTTGCCCGGCGCGGCGCGCGCGGTCTAGCAACGCCACCATGAGCAGCAGAACAGTCCGCCCCGTCATCGGCGTCACCCTGGATGCAGAGCTGCCGGGGGGTTACTCGAAATATCCGTGGTACGCGCTGCGACAGAACTATGCCGAGGCGATCGTCGCCGCCGGCGGGCTGCCTATCGCGCTGCCGCATGACGCGGCGCTGGCCGACGCGTATCTCGACCGGATCGATGCCTTGGTGGTCACCGGCGGCGCGTTCGACGTTGACCCGTCGCTGTACGGCGACGCCGACCGGCACGCCACCGTCACGTTGAAGCAGGCGCGCACCGCGGCCGAGCTGGCGCTGACCAACGGCGCGATCGCCCGCGACATGCCGGTGCTGGGAATCTGTGGCGGCGAGCAGCTTCTCGCGGTGGCGCTCGGCGGCACGCTGATCCAGCACATCCCCGACGCGGTTACGGACGCGCTGGAGCACGAGCAGCGGGGTCCCCGCCACGAAGCGGGCCACGTCGTTGCGATCCATCTCGGCACGTTGCTGCACCACATCGTCGGAGTCACGGAGATGCGGGTGAATTCCTCTCACCATCAGGCCGTGCTGCATCCGGGAGCGCACGCCGTGGTCAACGCGGTGGCCCCGGATTTCGTCATCGAGGGCATCGAGGACACGCGATTCCGTTTCTGCCTCGGCGTGCAGTGGCATCCTGAGTTCTTCATCGAGCCGGGCGATCGCCGGATCTTCGACGCGCTGATCGCTGCCTGTGCCCGGTGAACAAGGCGAGCGGATCGCGAAATGGCTGGCGCGCGCGGGTCGCGCCAGCCGCCGCGACGCCGAGCGGCTGATTGCGGAGGGCCGGGTGCGGCTGAACAACGCGCCGGTGACCCATCCGGCAACCTTCGTCGCGCCCGGCGATCTGGTGCAGGTGGACGAGGCGGTCATCGATTCGCCGGAACGGACCCGCCTCTGGCGCTATCACAAGCCGCCCGGGCTGGTGACCACGCATCGTGATCCGCAGGGGCGTCCGACGGTGTTCGAGAAACTTCCCGCGGGTCTCCCCCGCGTCGTGAGCGTCGGCCGGCTGGACCTAACGAGCGAGGGGCTGCTGCTGCTGACCAATGACGGCGCGCTGGCGCGGCGGCTGGAACTGCCGGCGACTGGCTGGCTGCGCCGCTACCGCGTGCGGGTGCACGGCAACGTGGACGAACCCGCGCTGGCGGCGCTGGCGCGTGGGGCGACGCTCGACAGCGTTCGCTACGGCCCGATCGACGCCGGGCTGGACTCGCGCCGGGGCGAAAACGCGTGGCTGTCCGTGAGTCTGCGCGAAGGCCGCAACCGCGAGGTGCGGCGTGTGATGGCGCATCTGGGGTTGGCAGTGACGCGGCTGATCCGGATCGCCTACGGACCGTTTCAGCTCGGCGCGCTACCACGCAGTGCGGTGGAGGAAGTGCCGGCCCGCGTGTTGCGCGATCAGTTGCCGCGGGAGCAATGAGCGATGTGGACTGGAAGTTCGCTTGATCGACAGAGCGGAGGAGAATTCGGTCGTCACCCAGTCGCTGATCGCGAAACTCGTCGGCCACTGGGCGCCGAGCCAAGTCTGAATGCTTTCGGTTCTCCGTTCATTGGTCAGTGCCGCGATCAGCAGCGAGGTATCCAGATAGAGCGTCAGTAGCGCTGCTGGTCGCGCATGGCCCGCATAAAGGTGCCAGCATCCTGCGCTTGCGCGGGCATGCGACTGGTGACCGCGCGAAGCGCGGCCGGGTCGATTGGCTTGCGCGGGGTCTGAAGCGCGATGAGTTGCGCGACGGGCTTCCCTCGCCGGATGATACGAACAGGCTCGCCGGCGGCTGCTTGCTCGACCAACGCACTCAGATGCGCTTTGGCATCGGCAAGATTGACGTCGCGCATACCCTTCTCCTGACCATCCTGTTGGTCAGATATAGCGCGATATCGCCGGGCATTCCATTGTCTGTCGACTGGCGGTGGTCGACCCTTGCGACGTTCAGGCTTGGGCTGTTTGGGGCTGCGTCGCGGACTGCTCGATCGTAATAACTGGTTTCATCGCCAACAGAGTTGGTTCGTCCAGATGGCAGGCGATGACGTGTCGGGGCGCGAACTCCCGCAGCGGCGGAGCCGTGGTATCGCAGAGGCCCTTCATCATATAGAGACAGCGGGTCGAGAATGGGCAGCCCTTTGGTGGGTTCAACGGCGACGGCAGCTCACCCTGCAGCACGATCTTGCGTTTCTTCACGCTGGTATCGGCAATCGGCACCGCCGACAGCAGCGCCTCGGTATAGGGATGATACGGCGGTGAGAAGATCTGCTCCGTGGTTCCCTTTTCCATGATCTGACCCAGATACATGACAACGATTCGATCGGCGAGATAGCGCACGACCGACAAATCGTGGCTGATGAACAGCAGGGTCGTCCTGTTGTTGCGCTGGATATCCATCAGCAGTCCGGTGACCGCCGCCTGGACCGACACGTCGAGCGCGGACACGGGCTCGTCGGCGATGACGATCCTCGGATCGCCGGCGAAGGCGCGGGCGATGCCGACGCGCTGCTTCTGTCCACCCGACAACTGGCGTGGCCGACGTACGGCAAATTCGCGCGGCAGCTTGACGATATCGAGCAACTGGTTGAGCCGTTCCTGCACCTTTGCCGGCTCCCGCTCGACCCCGAATTTCCTGATCACGCGGGTGATCTGCGCGCCTACAGTGTGGCTCGGGTTGAGTGTATCGAACGGGTTCTGGAAGATCATCTGCAGGCGCGAGATGGTGTTGTCATCGCGCCGCTGCACCGGCAGGTTGGCGAGATCGAGGTCGCCGAGCTCGACCTTGCCGCCGGTCGCATCCTCGAGCCCCATCAGCACTTTCGCGAACGTGGATTTGCCGCAGCCGGATTCGCCGACGATGGCGATGGTCTCGGCCTCATGCGCACGAAAGGTGATCTTCTCGTTAGCCTTGACGGTCTTCTTCGTCCGCATCAGCAGGGCGCCGCTTTCTATTGTGTAGTGTTTGGTGAGCTCGTCCACACGGAGCACAATGTCGCCGGGTTTGACCGGCTCGCGCTCGATAGGCCTCGGCTTCGCAGTCTCCCAGTCGATCTCGCGGAAGCGCACGCACCGCACGCTGTGGGCCGACTCCGGTGCCACTGCCTCCATCGGCAAAGGCCGCCGATCGCATCGTCCGGCAGCAAAATAATCGCAGCGCGGGCCGAAGTAGCAACCGTTCGGCCGCGCGTGCGGTAGCGGCAATTGCCCGCGAATGGCGACCAACGGACGCGCGTTCTTGTCGGCGCCGGGCAGCGGGATCGAGTTGAACAGACCCCGCGTGTATGGATGCCGCATGTTGTTGAAAACGCTACGAATATCGCCGGCCTCTACTGCCTCGCCGGAGTACATGACGGTCAAACGGCTGCAGGTCTCGAGGATAAGGCCAAGATTATGCGAGATATAGATCAACGAGGTCCCGAACGTCGCCGAGATTTCCTTGATGAGCTCGACGATACCCGCCTCGACCGTGACATCCAGAGCAGTCGTCGGCTCGTCGAGCAACAGCAGCTTCGGCTTTGACAGCAGGGCCATCGCGATCACGACACGCTGCTGCTGACCGCCCGAAATCTGGTGCGGGTAAGAGTTCATGATACGTCGTGGGTCTGGCAGACGCACCTGTGCGAGAATCGTCTCGGCACGCTCGAACGCCTGATTGTGCGAGACACCTTCGTGGTACAGCGGCACCTCGATGAGCTGCTCGGCAATCTTCATCGATGGATTGAGCGAGGCCATCGGCTCCTGATAGACCATCGCGATCTTCGACCCGCGGATGCGGCGTAGTTCCTCCTGTGTCATGGTGCGCATATCGCGCCCTTCGAACAGGATCTCGCCGCCAACGATGGCGCCGTTCCTCCCCATGTAGTTCATGATTGCGAGGGCCACAGTCGATTTGCCGCAGCCCGATTCGCCGACGATACCGTGCGCCTCGCCAAGCATAAGCCGGAGGTTGAAGTCTACCACGGCGGGGACCTCGCCGGCCCGCGTGTAATAGGAGACCGAGAGATTGCGGCACTCGAGAACGGGGATCTCTGCGGTCACTGCGTTGGCTCCCCGATTAATCCCTGAGGCTCATCTCGCGGAGGCCGTCGGCCATCAGGTTGAAGCCGAGAATCAGGGTCGAGACCGAAAGCGCCGGAATCAGCAACATGTAAGAGAACTTGAACAGCATGGCGACTTTGGCCGATTCCTTGATCATGAGCCCCCAATCGGGATCGGGCGGCTGCAGACCGAGGCCCAGGAAGGTCAGCGTCGTGATCGCCACCGTGGTGTAGCCGAGCCTCAGGCAGGCATCGACAATGATCGGCCCGCGCGCGTTTGGCAGCAGCTCGTAGAGCATGATGCGCAATGGATGCTCGCCGCGGGTCTGCGCCGCGAAGATATAGTCGCGGCTTTTGGTGTCGAGCGTCAGGCCGCGCACCAGGCGCATGATCGCCGGGGCCGAGGCGAATGTCACAGCGATGACGATGTTGAAGCCACTCGATCCCAGATAGTTCAGGATCAGGATGAACAGCACCATCACCGGGAATGACAGCAGGACGTTCGAGACGAACGAAATCGCCTGATCCCACCAGCCGCTGAGATAGCCGGCCACCAACCCGAACATGGACCCGACAACATAGGCAGCCAAGGTGGCGGTCACGCCCCATACCAGGACGCGTTGGCAGCCCCACAGCACGCGGGAGAGCATGTCGCGGCCCTTAAAGTCGGCGCCGAGCAGGAAGTAATGGCCATGCCTGACCACGCCTGGGAGGGCGAACGGCGCGATCGGCTTGTCCGGATCAACCAGCGGCAGGAACGGCACCGTCACCGCTACCAGCAGCCAGAAGAAGACCAGCGTGACGCCTATTACCGCGATCGGCGACTCCCGCCACGATATGACTGCAACAATGTAGAGCACCAGCGTCGCCGGAATTGCCGGTGCGAGCACGTAGGCTCGGAGCGGATCGCCGAGATAGCTGCCAAACATCACAAAGATGGTCAGCGGGACCCACATCAGCAGGATCAGCGCTAGCGACGCCCGTGGCCGTTGCAGGCGCGCCAGCAGCGGTGTGGAACGCGGCGCGGCCGCCGGCGGAACAGATGGCGGCGCAGCTACGGCTTCGACGGTCGCCATCGGTCCTTCCCTATCTGAAGCGGATTCGTGGGTTCAAGAACGTATAGCCGACATCCGAGATGATCTGCGACAGCACCGCGACGAATACCGCGACTAGGGTTGCTGCCTGGATCACGTAGATGTCGCCAAACAAAGCGGCATCCAGCAGCATCTTGCCGAATCCGGAATACTGGAAGAACACCTCGACCACGACAACGCCGGAAAGGATCCAGTTGAGCTGCAAAGCGATAATAGTAAAGGGAGCAATCAGCGCGTTGCGCAGCGCGTGGCGCAGGATCACGCGTCTATGCGGCAGGCCTTTCAGCACCGCGGTGCGGATGTATTGCGATGTCATCACCTCGGCCATGGACGCCCTCGTCATGCGTGCAACATAGCCGAAGTCATATAGCACCAGCGTCAGCACCGGCAGGACAAGCTGGCGCCAGTCCCAGCCATCGACCATGGCGGAATTGGCTGGAACCCAGCGCAATCCCAGAGCAAAGATCACCGTCAGGATGATGGCAGTCGCGATTTCCGGCAGCGAGGTGGTCAGCACCGCGATGAACGAGACGGCACGATCGCGAACTGCCCCCTCCTTCATCCCGGCGATGACGCCAAGCGTCAGCGACAGTGGGATCATCAGGGCAAAGACGCACAACGCCAGGATCCCCGTATTGGCGAGGCGCTCGCCAAGAAGCTGGGTGACAGGCTCGTTCGTTTGGAAGGATTTGCCGAGGTCGCCGCGCATGATGCCGCCGACCCATTTGAGATAGCGTTCATAGAACGGAACGTTCAGGCCCTTCTTGTCGAGCCAGGCATGATAGTCCTGATCCGATAGCGCCGAGACGGCAAAGCCGCCAAGTTCAGCAACGGCGATCTGCTTCTTGAACTTGTCGCTGTCGAAAATGCCGAAGATGACGAGTGACACCACCGCCATGATGAGCACCATCTGCAGCAAGCGACTGCCGATCAGCTTGAGCATGGGGCGGTCTTTCGTGATGATTCCGGGTCGTCAGGCCATCCCGTCGTCATGGCCGGCGAAGGCCGGCCATCCACGTCTTCTCTCGGTATCCACTGGAAAGACGTGGATGGCCGGGACAAGCCCGGCCATGACGAGCGCAGCGTTACGACCAAATGCTATGACCCTGCATCAGGTTTTCCAAACCTTGTTGAACTGATGGTACTGGGTCGGATGACCCTCATAGCCATGCACGCTCTTTCCGACGATCGTATAGATCGGCCGGAACAGCGGCATGATCATCACCGCATCGTCCTGCAATATCTGCGCCGCCTTCATCAGCTTGGGCTTTCGCTCCTCGACATCCAGCGTCGCCTCGGCGGCATCCAGCGCTTTGTCGAATTCCGGGTTTGCATAGTGGCTCTCGTTCCACGGTACTCCCGTCCGGTAGGCCAGCGACATCGCCATCGTACCGAGCGGACGGTGCGTCCAGGCGGTGATCCCGAACGGCGTCTTGGTCCAGACCTCCCAGTATTTGGCCGGCGGCATGACGTTGATCTTCAGCGTGATGCCCGCGTCCTTCATCTGGTCGCGCATGGCTTCGGCAGCGGTCTGGTGCCACGGGCCATCGGTGTTGCCGACATCGATGGTCACCGTCAGGCCGTTCTCGAAACCGGCCTCCTTGAGAAGCTGCTTTGCCGCCGGGATATCACGCTTCAGCGGCGGCAGCAGCGGTGCATAGTCTGGGTGGACCGGAGCCACGTGATGGTCCTGGCCGACATCGCCGCCGGTCGTATAAATCAGATTCTTGACGACACCGTTGTCGACGGATTTGACGATGGCCTGGCGCACTCGCTTATCCGAGAACGGTTTCTGATCCACCTGCATACGGCAGGCGACCGTCTGCGCCGTCCGGGCGATGTTGATGTTGCCATCTAGAGATTTGGCGAGATCAATCTGTTCGACTGTGAACTCATAGACGCCGTCCACGTCGCCGGACGCGAACGCAGAAAGCTGATTATCGCCATCGAAATTGTAGTAGTGGATTTCCTCCAGGTAGACCTTGCCGCCCCAGTAGTTGAAATCCTTGCCGTCCTTCATCTTCGTGACGCGTTTCAGGATGCACCTGTCGCCGACCTTGAGTTCGGTCAGCGCAAAGGGGCCGGTGCCGATCATGTTGTCGGAGAGCGGCGGCTTGAACGAGGGATGCACGATTGTCGTCGGATAGTTGTAGAAGTCTTCGGGCGCCGACAGCACCGGCTTTCTCAGGTTCAGCCTAATCGTATGCTTGTCGACGACCTCAACCGCCCCTTTAATCATGCGCTTGATCGGCGCGCCCTTGGCGTCCTTTTCCGGAGTCTCCTCAATCAGCGCCGAAAAGACCGATAGCCCGACATTGGATGACGCGGTTTTGGGATCCAGCCACCGCTCGACGTTCCACGCGATGTGGTCGGCTGTCAGCTCCTCACCATTGTGCCACATCACGCCCTGGCGCAGACTGAAAGTCCAGGTCTTCAGGTCCTCCGACGCAGTCCAGCTTTCCGCCAGCATTGGGCGGGTCACGTTGTCGGGGCCGGTCATCGCCAGATACTCCAGGGTGTGGCGCGTCTGGTTCGACATCGGCACCCAGGAATAGGTCGCCGGATCCTCCATCTTCTGGACCTGCATGGCGATCTTGAGGATGCCGCCCGTCTTGGCGTTGGGGTCGTCCGGAGGGAACGGCATCGTGGAGGCGGCGAATGCGGGGGCGGGAAGGCCGGCCAGGGCATAGGCCGATGCCGCCGAGGTGCCGAGCAGGGCGGCGACGCGAATGAACTCGCGCCGATCCATGCGCCCAGCCTTCAACAAAGCGAATGCCTCGTGAACTTTCGGGTGATCGGATTTCGTTGGCTTCCTCGGCGACATGATCGACACCTCCTCTGTTTGTTTTGCCGCGCGTCAGCCCGCGCGGAACTTGAGAACCACGTTCTTAGCAGGCTACGCCTGGGCTATGGACGACGCAAGATCGTTCCTCGTGGTAGACTCGCCGACCGTATCAGCAAGGGGGAGTGGCGCGCCCCTACCCGAAGGCGCCAATCTCGTGCGAAACCGCCGTCGCGATCTCGCGCACGATGTCGAACAGCGCCTGCATTGGCGCAAAGATTTCGGCGTGCTCGCGGACATAGGAGCCCACCGACCGCGGCGCCGGCGGCTCGCCGTAATCGTACTCGGCCGAGGCATCGGGCGCCGCGGGGAAAATCTCCCCAAGCAGGCGTAACGCAGCCGGAACATCGAGATGCAGCAGCGCTGCCTCCAGCCCCTGGCGCGTCACCCCATGCCGCGGCGAGAAGTCCGGAATCTCGGTCACCAGCAACCAGATGCGCTGAATGAGCGCAAGACGCAGTGCGTGCAGCAGCACCTCACGCGCCGCCATATGCGGACGATCGGGCCAGGCGGCCTGCAAGGCGAGGTGATCGGCCTGCACGCGACGAAACATCGCCTGCACTGCCGCCCAGAGATCGAGCCTCTCCAGCCCGCGCGCCACGGCAATCAGCGCATCGCGCCGGCCGGGGCGACGCGTGTGGGCGGCGCGATCGAGCCAGGTGCCGGGATCGAGCATGCTCATGACGGCGCGCAACACCTCGAGGCTGGAATGGGCCAGAGCGTGCTGCGCAAGCTCCAGCGCGCGATGGAACCTTCGGCTGTTGCGCCACATCTCGGCAAAGGTCTCGGGATGGCGGGAAGCGGCAGCCCCGATGCCCTGCAGCGTGTTCGCGCACCACCCGAGCTGCTGCAGGATCGCGTTGTTCGGGATCGCGCGCAGCTCGCGCGGATGGCGGATCGCCACCGTTCGCCCCATCCCCTCCACCTGCCGTGCCGGCGGGCGCGAACCGGTACGGTCGATTAGCGCCGGCCCGAAGGCGCCTAGCAACGCGGCATAGCCTGGGTCCTCCACCAGCGCCTGCATGCTCGTCCTGACGGTGGCGAAGAAATCGGCGACAAAGTCGGGATCGGCATAGATCGGGTCCTCGATCGGTCCGGCCGCTGGATGGAATGCGTGTTCGGCGATCCGCGCCACGCTGGCCAACGCAAGCTCGCGCGTGGCGAACAGCAGATAACCGTCACCGCCTTGGAAGGCGCTTTCCTCGCGTACCGGCAAATTGGCGCGGCCCAGTGCCTGTCGGCTTGCGGTGGGCGAAAGATATTTCAGCCGGTCGGCAAATGAGCCGGGATGTGCGCCGCGGCCGATGCTCTCGCCATGCGTGTCGAACAGCACCACCTCGATGCCGGTGACGCCGAAGCGCGCCAGCGTCTCGGCGATCTTGAAGCGCAGCCGCTCGATCAGATGGCTGGCGGCGGTCTGGCCGATATAGCGGCCGGAATCGGAATAGCCGAACTGCAACGCGAGCCGGCTCGTCGTCTTCAGATAGGCGCGCCAGTGCGGGCTGCGCAGCGCCTCTTCCAGCACCCGCGCGCCGTTCTCCAGCGCCTCGGCGGTTTCGAACAGCGGACTGATCTCGACACGCTGCTCCACGCCGAACAGACGTGCGAGCCAGAGCGCGGCAAGCAACGTATAGCCGCTCTCGGTCTCGGCAATCAGGAACCGGATAGGCGTGGAGCCATCGACGTGCTTCACTATCTGGGCGATCAGCATCATCAGCCGCGCCGCCGAGGCCTGCTCGGCAATCAACCCGCCGAAATCGATCGGCACGGCTGAGACAGTGTCCAACGCGCCATTGATGACACCGAGCAGCGCTCGGCGATGCGACGGGTCTTCGGGCGCATCGGTTATACCGAGGCGCTGGCGCACGGCATTATGGAGCTGTGCCGCATTCAACCGAACATGGGTGTGCGCGAGCGCAAGCCCGTGCGATGCGAGCCCCGCGCGCGCCACACAGAGTGCGAGTTTCTCTTCCTCGTCCGCGGCCGTGATCGCCTCACCAAACAGGTCGAGAAGCGGCTGTGGCGTGGTCAGTGCAGAGTCGTGCTCGTGCGCCAACGTCCGGGCGAAAGCCGCGATATCAGCGGGATCGGCGCCGTCGCGACAGGCCGCCTCCTGCCCACGGACGGCGGCGCACGCTGATTCGGTCCGCGCCAGCAGCTTCTCCGCCGACGCCAGGGGCGCGAGCTGGCGGGACAGCCGCTCAAGCTGGAGCAGTTTCATGCGCAGGCGCAGCCGCAGCATGTCGGCCCACGAGATGTCGGTACGGCCGTCCGTGTCGTACCCGACCCAGCTCGCGAGGATCACCGGACGAGGTGCGAGATCGGTCCAGCGATCCGGCCAAGCGGTGCGGGCGCAGGTGAACAGCGCCGCATTGAGCCGGTCGAGCGCATCGCGTCCATGCGCGATCGCGGTCGCAGCGCGCTCGAACTCCTCTGTTAGCGTGATCGGACCAGGCCTGTGGCTTGCCAGGCTCGCCGGAGACGGGTTGCCGGACGCAGCAGAGGCGAGTGCCGCGTAGGCTTCAGCTGACAACGCAAAGGTCGGGTGAGCCGTGAACACTGCGGCGTAGCGTGCCCGCTCCACCCGAGTACGATACTGCGCCCAGGGAACGGGACTGTCGGAGGGATCAGGCCGCAGCACGTTTTGGGCAACGGCAGCAAGCGCGGCTTCGTTGGCCATCGCATCGGTGCCATCGACATAGGCGGCAAGACGCCGCGCGCGATCGGCGAATGCTTCGTCACGCAGCCGGCAGACGATTTCTGCGATGGCTGCCGCGTCGAGCTGGCCCTCGTCCATCAGGCGGCTGATCGCCAGCGCCACGGACATCACCGGGTTGCCGAACGGGTCGTCGCGTCCCTGCGCCAGGCGTTGGGCGACAAGGTTCAGAAGGACGTCCGTGCAGGTCGCGGGAATGGCGTCCATGAGGCGTCATGATGCAATGCAGCATCGGAGAATGCCACCCCCGACGCACCTCTTCGGGGCTGTCGGTGAGTGGCCGCGGCAGCGTGAGGCACAGGGGGTGGATGAGATAGTAGTGGGTGCCGGCTGGAAGCTGGTCGGCGAGGTTGAGTTGCATCGATGTGGCCCTAGCGGGGCACCTCTTCACCGGAGCTAAAGGCGGGCAGTCGGATGAACGGCACGGGCGCATCTCAATAGACGCCACGTCCAGAAATCAGCCGCTTACCAACCGTACCAGTAATAGGGCCATCCCCACCAGCCCCAGCCATAGCGGCCATAGCCGTAGCCATAGCGGCCATAGCCATAGCCGCGTAGCCGTAGCCGTAGCCACGGCCATAGCCGTAGCCGCGTCCATAGCCATAACCGCCTCCGTAGCCATAGCCGTAACCGCCGTAGCTGTGGCCGTAGCCTCCGTACCCGCCGCCGCCCCCGCGCGCGAGCGCCGGGCTTGTGAACACCAGAACCACGAGCAAGCCCATCACAGGGCGAAAACGTGCAAGTTTGCTCATCGACGGCCCCCTCCCTGGCTGACGCTTTTTTCGCAAATGTTCCATTTGGGGTCACGGCAGGGCCGAGTCCATTGCTGCCGTGGCTACTCTTTGCGTTAGTCGTGCCGGCCCAGTCTTGCGGGGGCGGGAGGACTCGAAACTCCGCAGGGGTGTCCGGGCGCTGGCGCTCGGTTCGGCATATCGGTGCCCGTTAGAGAAGTCAGAATTTCGCCCCGGCAGAAACGTCACTCTCAGCGAGCGGGCCGGCCTCCCCGAGTCAATCACCAGTCTCTTGGTTCGGCCGAAGCAGCGCCGTCTCTTCGTCCCGGCCACCCACCGAACTAGCGCCGCGCAGACAGGTTGCGTTCCGCTCTATGCCAGCCGCATCGCGATGGTCGCGACCGTGTCGGCGGTAGAAGCGATCCCGGCCAGCGTCACCAAAACTTCTGTTGCCCCCGCCGTCTTACCGAGCTTGCCGCCTTCCATCGCTTTATAGGTATCGCAGCGCGCCTGGGAGAACGTCATAGAAAAGATCGCTCGATTTGCTCGCCGCGCCCAGGCTCGAGATCTGGTCCAGCAGTTTTGTGACTGCCGAGCCCAGTTGCTTCAATGTCTTGGCAAATTCCTCACTCGGTTTCGGCGGCGCCTTCTTTATGCTGTCCATCAGTTTCTGGGCCTCCTTCCACAGCGCGTCCGCCATTTTATCCCGCTTCGCGTACTGAGCCCACATTGTCTGGCTGGATCAAGTCCTTCCGATGTATAGGAAAGACGCGTTCGCCATGGACGCGGTGATCGGCATGGTCAAATCGACGAACCATCGCTTCCGTGTCGTGACCATATTTCGGAGGCGATAGGAGAAAGTGTAGGCACAACAGTCGACGGCCGAGATCCCGTTGAGCCGCTGAAGCTACGAAAGCCCGTGCAAACGTATCCCCCAAGCGACCGGGTCTGGTGATAACCGCCGGCAGCAATCCATTATTGTGGCCCTCCAGTGCGGCCTGGACCCCAAAAATCAGCGGCAATCAGGGAATGACGAGCACCACCTCCGCGTTGGGCACCGACCCAGCATCGATGCACAGAGTGGGGCTCATCCTTACCAAGCGATCGCCATCATCAGGATAAGTCGCCTATCGCCTCGGCGCATTTATCGATCGCGCCTGGTGCAGGAGCGGCTTCTCCTGGCATGGTCGCCAATTTTTCGTCCGTGACAAACTTTTTAATGGCAGTGTCTTTGTCGCCATATGACAGGGCCTTAAACTCCGCGATCTTGGCGCTCGCATCTGGTCTCTGCTGAAACCTTATTGTGCATATGCTTGCCCGTAATGCAACGAGCCCTTGTGCACCCTGCTCTCGTGCCTTCTCGACAACCGCTTGGGTCGTCAGCCAGCCGAGCGAGGTTAGGACGATTATTGTAATCACACTCGCGATCAAAGCGGACCAAACGATGTCCTTTATCCTTCTGACCGTCGCTTCACGGCGAACCCTTTTTTCATCTAACCGCGTTCTCTCGGCATCCCTGGCAGCTCTTTCAGCAGCTCTTTCATCTGTACTACTCATCTTAACCTCCCAAATCCGTGACGTGCTGACGAGACGCGCTGCCCATCGTGGGATGAGGTGGTCCCCGAAAACTGGACAGGTCCTTAACCGGCATTCCCCGGATGAACGGCCAATTCGCCCGCCACGACGGCAGAATAGCCACCGAACCGGGCCTTCAGCAACGGTGAAATCACCGAGAAGGCGGCTGAAGCCCTGGCGACTGGCCGACGATCGCTCTGAGAGCGAGAATCTGAGCCCACAAGCCTGCATCGGGACGCACGCCCCCCGACACCAGATAGGCCAAGTCTGGCGCTGATCCTCAACATCTGGCGGGCGGCAAGGGACGGAGCGCGGCTATGGCGGCCAGGATTTTCTGGAACAACGCGCGCGGCACCATGACTTCGGCCAACTGGAAGGTGATCGACCGACCATGCCGGACGATCTTCGCGCCGATCTTCACCAGCCGCTGGCGCAGCGTGCTCATCGACCACTGCGCAATCTCCCGCGGCAGCGCCAGGGTGCGCAGGAAGTTGGCCAGATTGTAGGCGAGCGCGTGCAATTGCAGCCGCACGGCATTCGCCTTGAAGCTTTGGCAGGACAAGCACGTCCAGGTGACGGCGTTCTTGCCTTCCTTGATCCACTGTTCTGCGGTGCCGCGCTGGTTGTAGAACATCACCACTCGCTCGGCCGGACGCGTCATGTTGGTCACGTTGGTCACGATAAAGCCGACGCGCGGATACAGTTCGCCGGGATGCCACTCCACCCTCGCCACGACACGGCGAGCTTTGTTCCATGAACCGGCCTCGTAACCGAAGCTGGTGTGGTATCGCCGCACTTCATTCGCGGGGCGACCGACCGGGCGTGTCAGCAGCCAACCGATGCGTTCCTGCAACACCGAATTGGCGGGCAGCCGGATGGTGTATTTGTAGCCCTCAGCTTCCAGGCACTCGTAGACCTCGGGGTTGGGTGAAGGTCTCGCCCCCCGCAGCACCCTCACCCGCCGCGCTTTGCGCGGCGACCTCTCCCGCACCGCAGGAGAGGTGCGATTACGCCACCGCCGTCAATCCAGCAACCAAGGCGCCGCGCTTGCCTGGGCGATCTGCCGCACCTGTGCGAGCAGTCCGGGCAACACCGGGATCCCGTCCCGCATCCGCGCGACCGCAAAATTCCGCTGCGGATCGCCGGCGATCATCACCGGCTGTGCCGGATCGATCGGCGTCGTCGCCCGCAGATCGCCGCAGAATCGCGCTACGTCGGCCTGGAACTCCGCCGGATCGCGGAACATCCCCGGATCGACCGCCAGGAAAAAGTGCCCGATGTCCCGTCCCTGCGGTTTCTTCGTGTGCATTGGGTCGGTGATCAGCGTCGCCCCCGACAAGCACGACGCGAGAATATTCACCATCGCCGCCAACCCGTACCCCTTATAGCTGCTTCCCTCCGGCGATCCGCCGAGCGAGGTCATGAACCCGCCCTTCTCGCGCGCCTCGGCCGGGTCCGTGCTGGGCAGCCCGTCCTTGGTCAGCACCCAGCCGGCCGGCGCGGGCAACCCCTCGTTCTGTTTGTTGCGAAGCTTGCCGGCCGCCACTGTCGTCGTCGCCATATCCAGCAGGAACGGTTTGCCGTCGGCGCTCGGCGCGGCGAACGACCATGGATCGGTGCCCAGCCGCGCCTGCTTGCCGAAAGTCGGTGCCACCTGGATGCCGCCCGCCGAGGTGCAGCCCATCCCGACCAGGCCCGCCTCGGCCGCCATCAGCGTGTAGAAGCCGGTGGCGCCGAAATGCGCCGAGTTGCGCACCACCGCCGCCGCCAGGCCGGCTGCTTTCGCCTTGTCGATCGCTGCCCGCATCGCGAAGCGCGCCGGCACGTGGCCGAGCCCGCCGCCGCCATCGACCAGTGCCGAGACCGCGGTCTCGCGAATGATGGTCGGCTTGGCATCCAGCTTGATACGTCCATCGCGCCGCTGCCGGTCATACCCGGGCAGCAGCGAGATGCCGTGGCTATCGACGCCGTGCAGATCGGCCCAGGCCATGACCTCGGAGGTCGGCTCGGCGTTCCGCTCCGGCATTCCCCACGCAAGCAGGATGGCTTTGATCTGGGCGCGATGCGTGTCGTACGGCGCTGGCATGCGTTTCCTCCTGGATGGTCGCTCGCCGAAGCCTTGCGCCCAGAGCGGCTTCCGGCAAGGCTTGCGGCCCGATGGGAGGAGAGGAGCGTGCGCATGGCCGAGATTGACAGCACTGCGCTCCTGCGCGCGCGCTTCGGGCTCGATCTGCCAGGCGAAGCGGTGCCGGATGCAGTCGCCGCGCTGCTCGATCGCCGCGTGACCCGACGCTACCGCGCTGAGCCGATAACTGACGCACTGCTTGATACGCTACTCGCCGCGGCGCAGTCGGCGCCGAGCAAGTCGGATCTGCAGCAATACTCGGTCGTGGTGCTGCGCGACCCGGCAAAGATCAAGCGCATCGCCGACTGGATCGGCACGATGGACTGGATCGCCACGGCGCCGGTGTTTCTGGTCTGGTGCGGCGACATGCGGCGTGGCCAACGTCTGTGCGAGCTGCACGGCATGCCGCACGCCAACAACAACCTCGACACATTCCTCAACACCGCGGTTGATTGCACGCTGGCGATGGCGGCGTTCATGGCGGCAGCGGATGCGGCCCGGCTCGGCACCTGCCCGATCAGCTATGTGCGCAGCCATATCGAGAAGGTTACGCCGCTGCTCGGGCTGCCTCCCGGGGTCTATCCGGTGGCCGGACTGACACTCGGCTGGCCGGAGTTCCGCCGGCCGGTCTCGATGCGCCTGCCGCCGTCCGTCGTTGTCCATCGCGAGCGTTACGACGACTCTGGGCTGACCGACGAGTTCGGCGCGTATGACGCAAGACGACGGACGCGCGAGCCATTGGCACCAGCCAGCTTGAAGAACAACGACGTATACGGCCCGAAGGAAGGGGTCGGCTGGAGCGAGAATGCCGCGCGTCAGCTCTCGGTCCCCGAGCGCTTCGGCTTTGCTGCCTATCTGCGCACGCGCGGATTCGACCTTGCGTGACGCGGCGGCCCTGGACGCCCCGCCGCGGCCGCGCACGGTCCGCGCCCGCCACGCAGCCAGCCTGGTGCTGCTGCGCGACGGACCGCACGGCCCGGAAATGCTGATGGGCCTGCGCGGCGCGCGGCATCGTTTCATGCCCAACCGGTTGGTGTTCCCTGGCGGCGCGGTGGATCGCGCCGACCTGCGCGCGCCCGCTGCCACGCCGCTCGCTTCGCACACCCGCGCGCGGCTGGAGAAGGCGGCCCACCCGCTGCTCGCCCATGGGCTGGGCATCGCCGCGGCGCGCGAACTGCACGAGGAGACCGGGCTCAGTCTCGGCAACCCGCCGGCACTGGACGGGCTCGAATACCTCTGCCGCCTGATTACGCCGCCGGGCGGCCCGATCCGCTTCAACGCGCGTTTCCTGCTGGTCGATGCGGCACGAGCCAGCGGCACAATCGCCGGATCCGGCGAGCTGGAGGAACTGCGGTTCTACCCGATGGCCGAGGCGCTAGAGCTCGACCTGGCGCAGCCGACGCGGATGGTGATCGAGCGTACCGCCGCATGGCTGGCGATGAGTCTACAGGAACGACTTGCGGAAACACGCATGCCCGTGTTCCGCCTGCGATCGTGGCGATGGGAATAGGGAGGATCGGATCATGGATGCCGTCGCGAAAGTCGCGCGCCTTGCGAACTCAAAGCCGGTCTCGTTCGGGCCACTGGCGCACTATCAGAAGCTCACCGGCGATGACGGATTACCGGTGTTCACCGGCGTGCAGACTTGTCGCCCCGGCTATCAAACTCCGCTTCATTCGCATCCCTACATCGAGTACCTGTTCATCATCGACGGCACGGCCGAGGCCTGGCTGGCCGGCGGCGAGGACCGGCCAGCACGCCTCGGACCCGGTGACATGATCGCCCTACCGGCCGCCACGCCGCACGCGTTCCGCAACGCCGGCGATGGCGAGCTGCGCTTGCTCGGCATCCACTGCTCGCCCACCCGCATCGTCAACCGAATCGACGATACGGACGGCGCCACTTGAGTTGCACGGCATCATGGGGCCGAGCCCCGGGGGCTCGCGATCCCGCATGATATGCGCGGCTAGGCTCAGACGTACGGCCCCAGATTGCAGCCAAACGCGTCGGGCGCCTGCATCAGCGGCTCATCGGGCGCGATTTCGATGGTCTCCCAGTAGTCGTCGGGGCTTTTCATCTCGGGGGCTTTTTTCCGCGCTGGATGATCACCGGCCGGACGAGCCCGAGTTGATGAAGGCGCATCTCGGGGTCTGATGAATGCGAACCCTGGCCACGTGGCCAGTTGGACCGAACCCGCGCGCGCGCCACTCTCCAGGCGCTCAACACGACAGAGATTTTCGATGTCCGACACCACGCCGCTGACCGCCCTGTCCGACGCCCTCGCGGCGCTGGTCCAACACGCCGCGCCCACCATCGTCGGGGTGCACGGCGGCAGCCGGCGCGGCACCAGCGGACTCATCTGGCAGGATGGGGTCGTCGTGACCGCCGAGGAAGCGCTGCGCCGCGACGACGACCTGCAGGTCGCGCTTCCCGGCGCCGAGACCGTTGCCGCGACGCTGGCCGGCCGCGATCCCAGCACCGACATTGCCGTGCTGCGCGTGACCGGCGCCACCGGTTCGGCGCCGCAGCCCGCGCCTGATGCGCGGTCGGGCGAGATCGCCGTCGCCCTCGGACGCCGCCGCGGCGCGATCGCCAGCCGGCTAGGGATCGTCGCAGAGGCCGGCGAGGCGTGGCGCAGCATGCGTGGTGGCCGAATCGACCGGTTCGTCCGCCTCGATGTTTCGCTGGATGCCTCGCTGGAGGGTGGCGCCGCGCTCGACGCGGCCGGTCGGCTGATCGGCATGCCGGTGTTCGGGCCGCGCGGCCGCGTGCTGGTGATCCCGGCGGCAACCATCGCCCGCGTGGTGCCGCAAATCCTGGCAGACGGCAGTGTCGGGCGGGGCTACCTCGGGCTCGGCCTGCATCGCGTCGGTGGTGGGCGCCGGCACGAGGCGCCAGGTCACGCCGGCGTCATGGTAGTTTCAATCGACCCGGACGGGCCGGGCGCCGCCGCCGGCGCGCTGCTCGGCGACATCATCACGTCCTGGAACAACGAGCCGATCAGCGGTCTTCGCGACATCGTCGTCCGGCTGGGGTCCGAGAGCATCGGCACTGCGGTGGAGCTAGGACTTGTCCGCGCGGGCGCCGCAACCAAACTGACGCTGCATGTCGGCAAGCGTTCTGCCGGGTGATGCGCCGCCGAAGCAGCAGCCCGAGACGGGGCTTCGGCCGCTGCGGGTTGCGCTGCTGATCGCAGAGCCGGAGCGGGCGGAGCGTGTACGCTCGGCCCTGGCGCTGCATCCCGGGCTGGTGGTGTTGGCCGATCCGACTGCCCCCGCCGATATCGTGGTGACGGACGCCGAGCCAGTCGTGCGGCGGGTGCCGGAGGGCGAAGCCGGCACGCGAAAACTCACGCCTCGCGAGCACGAAGTGCTGGAGCTACTTGCTGATGGGGCATCGAACAAGATGATCGCGCGGCGGCTGGGGATTTCGGTGGCAACGGCGAAGTTCCACGTCGCCGCGCTACTGGGCAAACTTGGCGCGCGCGGACGTTCGGACGCCGTCGCGATCGGCGTGCGACGCGGCTTGCTGATGCTGTAACACCAACCCCCTCCCCTTGCGGGCTACCGTTGTCCCACAACCCCAAATCGACTTTCCTGAGTGCTGAGCAGCGGATTTGAGGCGGGTCGAGTCTGCATCAGCGATCTTTCGAGGCTCCCGCCGAACGGGCGGCGGCAGCCGGCTGGCGCCGCCCCTCCGGCAGGCCCCTTTGCAGCCCCCTGCAAAATCAAATTCGCTCCCGACCAACAACCCACCGGAGCCGATTCGCATGAACGACCAGCCGCAGCTTGGTCACTTTGGCAATCGCCGCCTGGCCGCGGTCGGCGACAGCCTGCTGGGGGCGATGCAGAAGCAGCGCACCATGTGCCTCTCGGCGTTGGCCGACAGCCGCGGCCAAGCCCGCCAGTTTCAGCGTTTCCTCGACAACGAGGCGGTCAGCATGCACGAGATGCTGGTGCATGCCGCCCGGCAGACCGCCCGGCGCGCCGTCGGGCGGCACGTCCTGGCGATCACCGATACCACGGAGCTGAATTACGCTCCCCACAGCGGCGCCAAGCGCGGCTTTGGCACGGTCGGCAACGGGACCGACATCGGCGTGCTGCTGCACCCGGTGATTGCGGTGGATGCCGAGCAGGGCGGGCTGATCGGGCTGGTCGGTGCCACGGTGATCAACCGCACCGACGGCCCGGTGACGGACCATAAGACACGCCCGGCCGACGAGAAGGAGTCTCGCCGCTGGCTGGCGGCCGCCGAGACCGCCGGCGAGGTGCTGGCGGAGGCGGCGATGATCACTGTGGTCGAGGACCGCGAGGGCGACATCTATGACCAGTTCGCGCGTCGGCCGGACAACGTGCATCTGTTGGTGCGGGCCGCGCAGAACCGCTCGCTCGAGGGCGATGAGAAACTGTTCGCGCGATGCGCCGCCTGGTCAGCAGTAACACAGCACACCATCCAGGTGCCGGCCCGGCATGGCAAGCCGGCGCGGGCCGAGCGGACCGCCGTCGTGGCGGTGCGCTCCGGCGAGGTCACGATCAAGCGGCCACTGCGCGCCGAGCCAGCCCTGGCGCCGACCTTGACCCTGCGGGTGGTGGATGTGCGCGAGATCGCCCCGCCGTCGGCGCAGCAACCCTTACACTGGTGTCTGCTGACCACGCATGCGGTGGGCGGTGCGGCGGAGGCGCTGCAGATTGTCGCCTGGTACCGGCTGCGTTGGATCATCGAACAGCTGTTCCGTACAGATGAAGACGGACGGTGTCGATGTGGAGACCTCGCAGATCACGACGCCGCTCAGCCTGGCGAAGCTGGTGACGGTGGCGCTGATTGCCGCCGTGCGGGTCATGCAACTGGTGATCGGTCGCGACGGCAGTACGGGGCAGTCCATAGAGGACGTTGCCGACCCCGCCGAACTGCCGGCGCTACGGGCGATCAGCGCCTCCCTCGAAGGGCCGACCGACAAGTTGAAGAACCCGTTCGATCCTGCCTTGCTGGCTTATTACGCCTGGATCGCCGCACGCCTCGGAGGCTGGTCCGGCTACACCTCCAAGGGATATCGGCCGCCCGGTCCCAAGACCATGGCCCGCGGTCTCAAGCGCCTCGATGCCATGGTGCAGGGCTGGATGCTGGCTAATCGTTCCGCACTTGTGGGACTCCGGTAGCCCTTGCGGGAGGGGGCAGGGGGAGGGGGCCGTCCGGCAAGAGGCACGTCGCGTCCTCTGCGGCAGTACAACCTCCACAGGGGAGGGAGCCGTCGGTAAACGCACCTTGCGCCACGGCGGTAGCGCATGGATCATCGCCCCATGACCTGGTCGATCCTCGTGCGGGATCCCGAGACGGGCGCTCTGGGCGCGGCGGTCGCGTCGCGCTTTTTCGCTACCGGCGCAATCTGCCTGCACGTCGAGGGCAGGGTCGCCGCCTTGTCTACCCAGGCGTTGGTCAACCCAATGTACCCCGTCCACGCTATGCCGAGATTGCGCACGGGCGAAGCACCGCAGACAGTGCTTGACGCCCTTATCGGCGCCGATGCCGGGGCCGACCAGCGCCAGTTGCACATCCTGGACGCCTCCGGCCGCATCGCCCAGCACACCGGCCGAGACTGCATCGCCTGGGCAGGCAACGTGCGCGGGACCGACATCTCGGTGGCCGGCAATATGCTGGTGGGACCGGCGGTCGTGCAGCGCACGCTGGAGGCATTCGCGACCGCAAACGGCACCCTGGCGGAGCGTCTGCTCGCCGCCATGGAGGCCGGCGAAGCGGCCGGCGGAGACAAGCGCGGCAAGCAATCGGCGGCGCTGAAAATCTGCACGCGCGACCCATTTCCAGACCTCGACATCCGCGCCGACGATCATCCGGACCCGTTGACCGAGCTGCGTCGGCTCTATCGCGTCAGCCGGGAGCGCTTCGCGGTATTCCGCCGCTTCCTTGCGGGCACCGACAGTCCCTGTGGCGTGTTCGACCGCACGGTCATCGACGCGACGATCGCCCGTGAGCGAGGCGAGCCCTAGCGTGATGCGCCATCTCGCCCTCGCCGTCATCTGCGCTGCATGGCTCGCAGCGCCCTTACCGCCGGCGGCCCGTGCACAGGAGAGCACGCTGCATATCGGGCTGCGCGAGGATCCGGACCTGCTCGATCCGATTCTCGGCTCCAGCTATGTCGGGCGGATCGTGTTTGCCGGGCTATGCGACAAGCTGTTCGACATCACCCCGGACTTGAAGATCGTGCCGCAGCTCGCCAGCGGTTACGAATACAAGGACCCGACCCACCTCCTTATCCGGCTGCGCCCGGGCGTGCGGTTCCAGGACGGCGAGCCGGTCGATGCCGACGCCGTCAAGTTCACCCTGATGCGCGCGCTGACGGTAAAAGGGAGCATGCGCCGGGGCGAGATCAACTCGATCAGTTCGATCGCGGTGATCGACCCCCTCACGGTCGAACTAGAGTTGAAAGCGCCCGACGCGCCTCTGCTGTCGCAACTGACCGATCGCTCCGGCATGGTGCTGCCGCCGAAGGTAGTGGAGCAGGAAGGCGACAAGTTCGGGCTGCACCCGGTCTGCTCCGGCCCGTTCTCGTTCGTCGAACGCGTGCCGCAGGACCATATCGTCCTGCAGCGCTTTCCCGGCTATTGGAACGCCGGCGCGACCCATTTCGATCGCGTCGTCTACCTGCCCGAACCGAACGCCGCGGTGCGCCTCGCTAATCTGCAGGCCGGCGCGCTCGATCTGGTCGAGCAGATTCTGCCGACCGATGTCGCCGCCGTGCAGCGAGACCCGAAGCTGAAGCTGGCGATCCAGGACTCGCTGATGTACGAGGGCATCACCTTCAACACCGGCAACGGCCCCACCGCGAACACCACAATCGGTCAGAGCGCATTGGTGCGGCGCGCCTTCGAGCTGGCGATCGACCGAACGGCGCTGATCCAGGTCGTCTATAACGGCATGTACACGCCCACCGCCCAGGCCAATCCGCCAAGCTCACCTTATTACGACAAAGCGATCCAACCGCCCGCGCGCGATATGGCGAAGGCCGAGGCGCTGCTGAAGCAGGCCGGCGTCAGCCTGCCGGTGCCGGTGACGATCACCATTCCGAACAACCCCGACTTGCAGCAGGCCGGCCAGGTGATCCAGGCGATGGCGAAAGAGGCCGGGTTCGATGTGAAGCTTCTGGCGATGGAGTTCGCCTCGTCGCTGCAGGCGGGCTATGCGGGGCGGTTCCAGGCATACATGATCGGCTGGTCCGGCCGCTCCGACCCGGATGGCAATATGTGGCAGTTCCTGCACACCGGCGGGACGTTCAATTATGGCCACTACTCCAACCCTGAAGTTGACGCGTTGCTGGACGAGGCGCGCCGGCATGATGACCCGGCCACACGGCGCGCGCTTTATGCCCGGGTCTGGCAGCAGGAGCGTACGGACCTGCCTCTGCTTTATCTGTGGAATCCGAAGAACATTGTCGGAATGAAGCGGACGCTCGAGGGCTTTCAACAGGTTCCCGACGGTCTGATCCGCCTCCAGGGAATACAGCTCGCGCGGTGATATGATCCGCCCCGGGTGGACGCTCTATTAACTTTAAGAGCCGGCCCCAAAAAGGCCTACCTCGTCCATGACAACGCGCGGCTGCTTGTCATCTTCCTGGTGGAACAGCCGGGTTGAATGCCGCGCTTGATGTGAGCGACCCCGTTGCGAAGGCGAGAGCCGCCGCATTGATCAACGACTGCGCGTGAGCCTGCGCCACCGCGGCACGCGCTGCGGCAAGCGCCGTCTCCGCGGACACTGCGTCGGTGATGGTGCCGACGCCATGGGCGAACGCATCGCTTGCCGAGCTGAATGCTGCGTCGGCGGCGGTTCGCAGCGCAACCGCAGCACTATATTGCTGCAGGCCGGTATCGAGCTGATCATAGGCGAGTGCTACCTCGCGCAAGGCCTGGTTGCGGCGCTCCTGCAATGCATCCTCGGCAGCGGCATGCTGCGATTGCGCGGAGCGTAGCTGGTTTTCCAGCAGTCCGCCCTGATACAACGGCCAGTCGAAATGAAGGAAGATGCCGCCCTGCGGCTGTTTGATGCCCAAATACGGTGCGCCGTCAACGCTGATCTGGCCGATATTGGGGAGTACATTCGCGCTCACGGAAACCTTGGGATAGAAGGCGGATCGTGCGAGGGCGATATTGGCATCGGTCGCGCGCAGCCTCGCCACCTCGGCCAACAGGTCAGGGCGCTGACGCAGTGCGTCGCGCAGCACCTCTTGCACCGCGCTCCTGGTCCTTTCCGGCAAAGGGCGGTCGGAACTGTCCGCGACGTGCAACTGTGTCGTGGGCGGCAGCTCCATTGCCGCAAGCAAACCGTACGTCGCGTCATGCTGTGCCGTGGTTGCCTGCGCGAGATTGTATTGCGCCTGCGCGGTGTCACGTCGGGCGAGCTGCACGGCGACGATGGTTGCCAGCCCGCGCCCGTACATGGCTTCGGCCGATTGCTGCACCGCCTGAGCATCCGCCAGGGCCTGCCGGGCGGCGCGTAACTGCGCATCGGCGCCGTCCAGCGAGAAATAAGCACGCGCGACATTGAAGATCAGGCGCTGGTGCGCATCGGTGAATGTGATGTCGGCGGCAAGGGAGAGCTGCCGTGCGGCCTCGACCGTTGCCTCGCGGCTGCCGAAGTCGAACAACAGATACCGAATTGCGAGCTCGGGCAGAAACTCCTCCGTCTGGGCGGTGATGTAGCCGCGCGGCACGAAGTTGCTCGGGAATGGCAAGGCAATGTGCTGATAGCCGCCAATTGCGCTTGCCGTCAGCGACGGAAGATAGGCGGCACGCGCGATGCCGACGTTGATCGCTGCCTGCCGCGCCTGCTCCCAAGCAATCCGCGTCGTCTCGTTGCGGCGCTCCGCGATATCGATGAGCTCCACGAGGGAATAGACGTGAGTGGGATTGATCTCGGGTGGCGCGTGTAGCGCCAGCGGGGAGCCCCCAGCCAACGTCGGGCCCTCCGCCGCAGCCTGCAGGGCCGGAGCCTCGGACGCCGGTATTTGCCAGGGCGTGTCTGACGTCGGCGGCGCGAGGTTCAATGTGTCATTACAGCCGACCAGCAGGACGCAGGCGGCCAGCGCCAGACAGGGAAGATCAGCCGATCGCACCGGCGGCCTCCTGGGCCAATACGATCGGTCTCGGCTGCGGGGTCGGACCAACTTGGTTGAGGATCGTGCGGATATCCCGGTGCAACAGGCCGTACCACACAGCGCGGCATGCCAAATGGTCCGCCGCCGGTCCTTGCAGGGCCGAGGCGAAGGGGAGCAGGGAGGGCGGTTGGGGAAGACTCGGTGAGATGTCGGCCGCGCCTTCGCCGCTGCTGACCCAAAGCGCGGACCCCTGGAACCAAGATGCGAGAGAGGCGTGATGTTCGCCGATCGCTTGACGGGCCGGCTCCGGGATTTCTTGCCAAGCCGGATCATGGCGTAGGTCGAGGATGACCGAGACCGGTATCATCAGCGCCTGAACCTCTGCCAGCACGGTGGCATCGATCGGGCGCCTGCCGCCAGCGTAGCGGACCGAGCGGGTCTCGAACGGATCATTGACCATGACTGCGCGCGCCTGGCCGATCGCCTGATCAAATGCACCGCGGTGTGCCGTTTCAGTCGCATCGATGTCGGGGCTGGTCGCATCCAGCGGGTCCAGCTTGAACAGCGCCGCGAGCTGCTCGATCGCCTTCGCGAGGTTCGCGCGGGCAACACCTGCCGCGCTAACCGGCCAGATGGTCGTGAAGATCGCAAACACCACGAGATTGCCGATCAGGATGCCGATGATCCGGTCCCGCGCCGTCTCCATGTCGAGCGTAGGCCCGTAGTCCTGCAGCACGGCGAGATAGAACGCGAGGGCGATCTGCAAACCGGCATAGCCAATGCGCTCGCTGCCACAGGCGATCCAGGCGGCCAGGAATGTCACCGGCGCGAGCAGCAGAAGCAGGTCGCCGAGATCGGTCATGAATGGCATGACCAGCAGGATCGCGCCGATGCCGAGCGCAGCGCCGATCAGGCATCCGACAAACCGAAGCGTCGCCTTGTGCACGGTCTCACCCACCGTGCCGAGCGCGACGAAGTAGCAAGTGATGATAACAGTATGGGTGCCTGGCCAATTGGCGAGGTCCTCGCCGATATAACAGAGCATCACAGCGAGTGTGACCTTGTAGGCGAAGCGGGGGTAGGCCGGATTGCTGAACGCGTCCGCCGCCAGCAGCCGGCGCGGCGCGCCAGCATGTTGTGGCGCTGGGCCGGATGTACCCGATTATCGCGTCGCGGATCGCTCGCAGTGTTCGCGACAGTTGCTCGCCCAAGGGCTTGGCGGGCCCGGTCAGCACGACCTCCGGCGCTTCGAAGGCGACCGGCACGCCATCGCCGACCGCACGCGCCGCGTCGCGGCAACACTTCGCAGCCGGCATCAGCGAATCCTGCGCATCGTCTCTGTCGGCCACGCGTCTCCAGGCGAGCAGCAGCAGGATAAGGCGACCTATTTCGGGGATCAGAGTCGCCGTTCCCGCTCTGGGGCGCGACGACCGGTGTAGCAGACCGGACAGATGCTGCAGTTCCAGAAGTTCGGCCGTGCCCTGGCCCTCGAGCTTGGTCAGTTGGCGTTCGGCCCCAGGTTCGCCCTCGCAGAACCGTGCTGCCGCCTCTAACCGCTCGACGATTTCGGCCTGCAGGATGATGACAGGATCTCGTCCGGTCAGCAGGTTGCCGATAACCACCAATGCGATGGGGATGGCGACCGCCAGAGCGAGCCAGAGCAGGAAATGCACCAGCGCTTCTTCGGGAGGGATGAAGGCTAGCTCGGGCAACGAGAATTGGGGCGTATTGGCGACCGTCCCGGGCTGCAACGAGAGGCCGAGCACCTCGTCGCCCAGCGTGAGGCCGTAACCCATGATGAAGCCGGCTGCAAGGAACACCGCGCCGAGCGGCGATGCACGTGAGAAAAACATCGCCACAAAGGTCGTTGCCGCGATCAGAGGGATGCGCAGGGCGGGTTGCGACAGGCTCAGCATGAAAACGATGATCGTCGCGAATATCGCGAGTATGACAGCAATACCGGCGATCAACGCGGTCATCACCGTCGAGGCCGCCTCAGCTCGCGAGACGAACAGCACGATATAGCAGGAGAGAGCGATCTCCGGAATACGGAACGTCTCCGAGATGGTCGCAGCGACCAGGACGAGAACGACGAGACGCAGCGTGTTGCCGAGCCGGCCTGGGGTCGGGCTGAGGGCCTGCCGCAGTAGAGCGAATGACCGGGGCGGGTTGCCTTCATCCACCGCGGGCATCGCGTCGTGCGCGGCGGTATGCGCGCTCATCGGTCGATCACAATCACGGCCGTCGCGCCTATACGCATCAGTGACGCCGGCGGGTCGTCCAGAAGGATGCGAACCGGGAAGCGCTGCGCGATCCGCACCCAGTTCAGGCTGCGTGGTACGTGCGGCATTCCGCCAATCGTTAAGCCTTCGTCGGGAGCGACGCCGCCGCCCAGGCTATCAACGTGTCCCCGCACCGGGTGCTGCGGCGCAGCCAAGACGTAAACTGTCGCGTGCTGCCCCGGCTGAATCCCGGCGAGGTCGGTTTCCCGGAAATTGCCCACCGCATACCAGTGCTCAGTGTCGATGATGGTGAACAGCGGTTGACCTGTGATGGCGAACTCGCCGGCGGCGATATCGAGGGCGGTGATCTGGCCGTCACAAGGTGCGCGTCCAACGGCCAGGTTTAGGTCGCGCTCGGCCAGCGCAAGCGTCGCCCGCGCAGCCTCCAGCTCCTCCTCGATTGGCTTGGTGCTGCTGACGGCCTGCCGCGCCCCGGTAGCCTGCAGCCGCGCCTGTTGCAACGCGATCTCGGCGGTTCGTTTGGCGGTCCGCGCCTGGTCCACCTGCTCGGCGGTGACATAGCCGCGCGGGAGCAGCGGCTCCAGCCGCGCGAGCGTGCTGGTGGCAAGCGCGAGCTGTGCCTGTGCCGTGCCGATGCCCCGCTCCGCCGTGTCGGCGTTGCTGGTTTGCGACGCCACCTGGTCGGCCGTGACCGAGAGCTTCGCCTCCAGCCCCAGCACCGTCGCACGCGCCTGCGCCACGCGCAGGCGATAGGGCTCCGGGTCGATTCTGAACAGGACGTCGCCCTTGTGCACGAATTGGTTGTCTTGCACGTCGAGTTCGATGATCCGGCCGCTCACGTCCGGCGCCATATGGACGAGATCGGCTTGCAGATAGGCATCGTCGGTGCGCGGTCGCAGGTCTAGCTGCCGGGTGGTGAGGACGGCGAGGAAGACGAGCGCCGCCAGCGCGGCCAGGCTGACCAGCAGGCCCAGGCTTTTGCGGACGAAAACCAGCATTCAGTTACCGAACCAGAGCAGCCACACCAGAAGCGTCGCAGCCGCCGCCACGCAGGCATAGGTCAGTGGTGGCGCGATTACATACTCGCCGATCCTGGTCGCGGACAGGATCAGCCGGATGATGACGGCGATGACGATCCCGAGCGCCGCGCACAACATCCATGCAGGGAAAAACGAACCGAGGATATTTTGCGCAGGCGACGTGCTGCATCCCCCGGCGAGCATAGCCAGGGGCAGGCCCCTCGCAATTCGGCGGTAAAGCCTCCAGCGTCCCATGTGCACAGTAGTCTATTTGGGCGCGCCCAAGTCAAACGCCAGCAAGTCGCTCTGGCAACGTGTCCGGGTAGCATCAACCCTTTGATATGGCGAGCCGGTTCGCGGTGCCCAGTCGGAACGGGCTCCGCGACTGATCCGCCTGAGCCGGGCTGAAGAAGGGCTGTTCGACTGGCAGGACCGACAGCAGAAGCAGTGTGAGATCCTCGTCATGGCCCGCAGAGAAGCCATTCAGTATAATAGGGAGGTCAGAACCCGGGAGAGCTGATCCATGACATACAGTGAACAAGCGAACCCTAAGCGTTGGTGGCATCGCAAGGATCGCGAGAGACCATTGCTGCGTCCGCTCTCGGACGCTGATCTTAATCGCGCATTCCCCGTCGCGTGTGCTAACGGCCCCGAGCGAATCGTAGGTCGGCTCCTACGCGCTGCCATAACCGCCGAGCGGCCACCATCCGGTGACCTCCTCTCACGCGTCTGTGTTAGGGCGGCCACGCGCGCAAACAAGTTTAGACTAACCTGCGGCTACCCGTTTTTAGACTAACCTGCGGCTACCCGTTCGCCCCGGCGCCACGTTGTTCCGCCAGTTGCTGCTCCATGAGCTCGACCGCGTGAAACAGCCGTCCGGCGGCAAGCTGCATGAAGTAGAAGCCAAAATCGGGATTCTGGAAGAACAACTCGCGCACTTCGTCGTAGCGGATAGCCAGCACCTCGCCCGCCTCGATGCATTCCAGTGTTTGCGTCCGCCGGCCCCCCGGGGCCAGCAAGCCGAGCTCTCCCACGAACTCGCCCGGTACGCGGTGAATGCCGATCTCCGGCAGACGGAATCGCCCGGAGACGATATAGTACATTGTGTCGGCAACATCGCCCTTGCGGAACAGGATTTCGCCGCCGCGGCAGCGCCGATGGGTCATATAGGGCTTCAGCCAGTCCATCGTCTGGTTGCCCTGAGCCGCGCTGCGCACCCGCCGAACCAGCTTCATCATCTGCACCATCCGCAGCACATTCAACGGCAGCAGTGTCGAATGCAGGAACAGCATCGGATACTGGGCGTCGTAGAACGCGTACACCATAAAGCACAAATTGCTGGCGGCGCTCAGGGCGCGCAGCGGGATCATCGTCCGCACCACGAACGAGGCGATGACAAAGAGCGCGCCAAGATATCCGGGGACCTCCCGCCAGGACCAGGCGGTCAGATGGTGATAGATCAAGTGCCAGTACATCTGCGCCCCCTTGTGCCGGCTCGTGCGACCACGCATGGCCGGCGTAGCATTGTTTGCATCCTATGCGGTCGGCGGCTTATTATCCGACCCCAATCAATGCCCGGCCGCGACGGGCCCCTCCGTCGGGAGCCCGCTGCGCCGGCCTCCGGGATAGCATGTCCATGCGTTACCCGTGCTTTGGCGCCCTGATCATCGCCGCCGGCATCGCGCTCGCGCCGGCAGTGGTGCTGCTGCCCTCGGCAAGCTCGGCGGAAGAACTGCGCGATCTGCTGCCGTTCGGCCGCACACATCGGATTGCCCGGATGCTGCCGACCGTGGTGAACATCACCGCGCACAAGATGGTTCAGGATCCGCCCGGCCCGTCCGCCGACCCCGAGCCGCACGTGACCGAGATCGCCGGCTCCGGCTTCATCGTGGACTCCTCGGGCCTGATCGTCACCAACCGTCATGTGGTCGACGGTTCGCTCGACCTCACCGTCATCCTGCAGGACGGCACCGCGCTACCTGCGAAGGTTGTCGGTACCGGCGGCGCGGTCGATATAGCGCTGCTGGAGGTTTCACCCACCAAGCTGCTGCCGAAAGTCACCTGGGGCGACAGCGACAGCGTGCGTATCGGTGACCAGGTGCTGGCGGTGGGCAACCCGCTGGGCATCGGCGAATCGGTCACCGAGGGGATCGTCAGCGCCACCAACCGCGACATCACGACATCGCCGTTCGACGACTACATCCAGACCGATGCAGCGATCAATCACGGCAATTCCGGCGGTCCGCTGTTCAACATGAAGGGTAGGGTGATCGGGGTCAACACGGCGCTCTACACGCCGGCGGAAAACGGCGGTTCGGTCGGCCTCGGGTTCGCGATTCCCGGCAACGACGCGCAGTACGTAGTGGATCAACTGCGCCGCTTCCACCGGTTGCAGCGGGGCTGGCTTGGGGTGCGCATGCAGGACGTCACCCCGAACATCGCCGACGCGCTCGGCCTGCATGCGCCAACTGGGGCGATTATCGTCGAGGTGGAGGACGGCGGGCCGGCTTCGGGCGGCAAGCTGCAGGTCGGCGATGTCGTCCTGAAATTCGGCAAGCAGGCGCCGAAGGATGCGCGGGCGCTGGCCCGCATGGTTGCCCTGAGCCAGGCCGGAGACACCGATCCCGTGGTGGTCTGGCGGGACGGCAAGCAGCAGATCGTCCCGATCACCATCGCCGAATGGCCGGACGAGCCGAAAGCCGCCCCTGCCAAACCCGGCAATCAACCTGGGATTGTACCGACGGACGCGCCCAACCTCGGATTGCAGGTGGCGGCGATCAGCAGCGAGACGCGCGCCAAGTACAAGCTGGCAGACGCCCAGACCGGCGTCGTGGTGACCGGGACCGTGCGGGGCAGCACCGCCGAGGAGCGCGGACTACGCCCCGGCGACGTGATCCTGCGCGTGCAACAGACCCCGGTCAGCACGGAAGCAGAGCTGCATCAGCAGTTGGACGGTGTACGCGACCAGAAGCGCCATCACGTGCTGGTCTTGGTCCAGGGTCATGGCGGCTTGCGCTGGGTGCCGCTGGAGATCAGCCCGGTTCAGTAGAACAGGCCGCAGTCGATTGGAATTACTGACAATCCAGGGCCACGCGGTGATTATTGCGTTCCGAATGACGCATCCTGTATAAATTCCACGCACGGCCGATCGCCCATCGCGAACGGGGCATCGCGAGGCGGTGCGGCCGCAAACAAAGTTCCGGGGACAAGAACATGATCAAGGCGAGTGCTAAATGGTCGGCCCGACTGATCCTGTTGATCTCGCTGCTGCTGTGGGTTGGCGCAGCCTGGGCGGAGGGCGGGGCGGGTGGCTGCAAGCCCGGTCGTATATGCGTACCTGAACCGGCATCCATTGCGCTGCTCGGCGTTGGTGTCGGCGCGATCCTTCTCTATCGCAACCGCCGCGGCCCAAAGAAGTAGCTCTGACTTCCGGGAGCCACAGCAATGCCAGCATGGCTTGGCGACTGGGCTGAACGCGCGTCCTGGTGGGTTGCGGTGGGGCTGTTTCTGGCCATCGCCGCAGCGGAGAGTTGCTGGCCGGACAGACCGCTCCGCAACCCGATCGTGACGCGCTGGGCCGGCCATTTCGCCCTTTACGGTGCCAGTTTAGCGCTGCTGGCGCTCGCGGCGCCAAGCGACTTGGCGAAAGCGCTGCTCGGCGGCAGCAACGGCGGGTCCATCTTCGCCGCGCTTGGCAGGGACGGTTGGGCCGTGCTGGTCGCCGGCATACTGTTCTCTGATCTGCTGATGTATGCGGTCCATCGGGCAGAGCATCGTATCTTTCTGCTCTGGCGGTTCCACGCGGTGCACCATTCCGATACAGACGTTGATGTGACGACCGCGTTCCGGCAGCATCCAGGCCAGTTCCTGCTGAATTCATTCGTCGTCACGTTCGTGCTCTTCGGACTGGGCGCACCGGCATGGCTGCTGCCGATCTACAGCCTGATCCTTCTGTCCATCATGCCGTTTCAGCATATGAATTCACAGATGCCGAGTGGTCTCGAGCGGCTGCTCGGCTTCGTCCTGGTGACGCCCGGCATGCATCGGGTTCATCATTCCGTGCTTGCGCAGCATTACGAGGCGAACTTAGGCGCTGTGTTCTCGTTCTGGGACCGGCTGTTCGGAACCTATTGCTGGCTCGACCAGGCGCAGCGCGAGGCCCTCGAATTCGGCATTCCGGAGTTCACGGCGCCGCGCTACGCGCGGGTTTACTGGACGTGGATCCTGCCCTTCGTCCTGAGCCGCAATCCGGCCGTGCGCCGCGCCAAGAGATTCGTCGAGGATCAGGTAACATCGGAGCAGGACGCTGACGCCGGCCGCAAAGGCGTGGCTACGACTGCGGCTGATTACGCGCGACCGATCCGCGTGACGTTACCCTGAGTTTGAACGAAATCGGGTTCTCTTCCACTCAGCCGCTCTTCGAGCGGCGAACATCGCGAATGCACCAAATGCCAGCAGGGACAGCACTGAAGGCTCGGGGACCGGGACCGGGACGCCATTGATGCTCGTGATGGTCACGTGTCCGGTGCCACCGAATCCTGGCTGTAGCTTTGGGCTATTGGCCGATCTGGAAGCGGTGATACCGGTTGTGGCCGATCCGTTGTAGGTCGTCTGCCATGTCCAGACGAACAGAGGCGCGCTCGGCATGTCTCCCGGCATGATCCCGACCAAATCTGTTGTGAATTTGGGGATATTGCCTGCAAGGATGTTGGCCTTTGACAACAAGTTGTCCATCGGCTCGTCACCGAACGTGAGTGTAGTCGGTGTCTCATTCTGGGACAGAGACCAGCAGTCTGAGCTCGCGGCGACGGTAAAATAAAAGGGATTTGCCGCGCCCGAGGCGCCGGGTGCCGACCCACCACCGAATGCCGGGTTTCCACCACAAGGATTGTAGTTGTACCCACCCACCGGCGGATCGAGAAATGGAGGAAATGAGCCAGTTGGCGTAGTAGGCACTATCAGCGTGCCACTGTGGTTACGGAGATTTGCGTCCGGCCAGTTGGTGATCGTCTGCTGCCAATCAAACCCTATATAACCCAACGCTGCGGCAGCGTTACTCAGCGTCTGCTCGTCGCTCGGGGTGAAGTCGGCGAACATGGCCACGCCGGTCGCGCTGGGAGTTCCGTTTGATGCACCCACGAACACATTAACGGTGCCCAGGTCGGGAATCGAAGTGACTATTGCGTAACTGGGCAAGGATACCGCGCAGATGGCAATCGACGCAGTAGCGGCAAGAATGTTTCTGAGTGACATGTCCTGCTCCCAGTTTCGCTGCCGAAATTGAGGGATTTCGCTCGTCGTTGCGGCAGCGGTGGCCGTGGTCCTCCCGCAGATTAACGCTCCGTGCCACGGAGTCAATAGGTTTCGGCATGGTGATGGCGCGAATGTTTGCCGGCGCATAACAACCTGACGCAATATTTGTTGCTACCCTGGGTAGTGTAATATAACAGGACAACTGACGCGCAGGACCCAAATTACCGATGCAACCGGTTCAATCAGTCGAACCCGGCTTTGCGGAGGCCCTCTAAGATTCGGCCGAACGCCGAAGCCACAAAGATCCGCTGCATATAGGCCTCGGTGCCGGCCAGGTTGCCGTCCAGCCGGCGAAGCAGCGGGATAACTGGCTGTGCTTCAGTCCGCCGGCCCAGTTGCCCGAGCGTCGCAACGAGGTAGCGGATGGCGATGGGGTATTCCGGCTTGGCCGCCAGCGCTTCCTGGCAAGCGGCCAGCGCGTCGCGGTAGCGCCCCGCCAGATAATGGCTGATCGCCAAGGCCGGCAGCCAAAGGAAGCGCCGCGGGTCGTGCGGGCTAAGGCGGAGCGCGAGCTGAATTTCTGGCAGCGCTTCGTCGGGCCGATCAAGAAAGTTGAATGCGAAGCCGAGGAAGGCGTGCGCCGCGGCGTCGCTTGGATTGAGCCGCACCGCCTCGCGAAGGTGGGGGATGGCCTCTTCAGGAAAACCGGCGCTCACGAGCGTTCCACCAAGGGCGAAGCGCGCCCTGGGATCGCGCGAATCGGCCTGGACCGCACTGCGCCCATGCGCCAGCGCTTGTTCGAAGAACGCCTTCCGGTCGGGGGCCCATCCGACATGCGCCGCCTGCCAGAGCGCGATCGCAAGCCCAGCGCTGGCGTGGGTGTAGGCCGGATCGATTTCGAGAGCGCTGCGCAAATATTCGCGCGCCTTCTCGTTGTCCTCCTTCGTGTAGCGGTAGAGATGCCAGGCGCCGCGCTGGTACAGTTCGTAGGCATTGGCATTCTGCGGTGGCGCCCTGGCGACGCGGTCGCGCTCGTGCCTCAGCAGTTCCGGCGAGATAGCGCCAACGATGGTGCGGACGATCTCATCCTGGATGGCGAAGAGATCGCCAACCTCGTAGTCATACTGCTCGGCAAGCAGGTTATCCATCGTCTCTACATCGGTGACTTGGACCGACGTTCGGATTCGCGTGCCAAGCCTGCGCAGGCTGCCCTCGACGACGTAACGGACACCCAGTTGCAGTGCGACGGATTTCAGGTCGACGTCTCTACCCTTGTAGGTGAACACCGAGCTGCGGGAGATGACAGGAAAGCGCCGCCAGCGAGCGAGCTGCGTGATGATGTCCTCGGTGATGCCGTCGGCGAAATGCTCCTGATCGGCGTTGGCGCCCTGGTGCTTGAATGGCAGCACAGCGATCGCCGGCCGCTCGCCAAAGCCCGGAACCAGGGACGCTGCCCGGGCAGCAGTCGCGCTCTCGCCTTCCGACCCATTGTCGGACGGGACGATCCGGTAAACCCGCACGGGTCGGGTGATGTTCTTCAGACGTTGAATGCCGAGATCGATGAAACTGTAGCCTGTGCGGTCGGTGGTCTGCACCGCGGATTCCGAGATCACGATGTCGCCTGGCTGGGCAAGTGCCTCCAAGCGAGCTGCAATGTTCACACCGTCGCCGTAGATATCATCCGACTCCACGATGATGTCGCCGAGATTGATGCCCATGCGCAGACGAATCCGCTGTTCCGCGGGCCGATCGCTTTCCATCTCGCCGGTGGAGCGCTGGATCTGCATAGCGGTGCGCACCGCCTCTGCCACGCTGGGGAATTCGATCAGCGCGCCATCGCCGGTCTTCTTGACGATTCGCCCACCGGCATCGGCCAGCGCCGGCTGCACGATCCCATTCATGATGGCACGCAGACGATGGTGAGTGCCTTCCACGTCCGACTCGGTCAGCCGGCTGTAGCCTACCACGTCCATGGCAAGCACGGCCGCCAGCCGCCTGTTGAAGCGCTCCATCGTTGGCCTTTGCCCCAGCTCATCGGAAAGATAGCAGCAGGGATCAGGGTCCGCTACCGCCCGTAGGGCGACGGGAGAGGACAACCTAGGGGTGTCTCAAATCTCTACGGCCGAGCTTCCGATCCGGCCGGCGCACGACGCGCCCGGTGACCATGAGAAAACGACATCATCGCACCACGTAGCGGCGGACCCTGTCCTCATCCACGGTAATGCCAAGTCCGGCCCCCGTGGGAACCTGGACCTTCCCGCCCTTGACCGCGAATGGATCCACCAGCAGGTCCTCTACCAGATAGTAGATCGGCTGATAGAACTCGCAGCCCAGCGAGACGTTCGGGGTAGCGGCAATGAAATGCGTCCCGGCGGTGGCGGCGATGCCGGTCTCGAACATGTCGCCGCCGTAGCAGGCCAATCCGCCGGCCGCGGCGATCCCGGCTACCTCGCGGCCGCGCAGCATGCCGCCGGTTTTCATGATCTTGATGCTGATCAGGTCGGCAAGATGCTGTCCGGCTACCGTCAGCGCATCGGTCGGCGTGAAGACGCTTTCATCCGCCATGATCGGTGTGTCGATCGCCGAGGTAATGGCCCCCAGCGCCGCAAGCTGGTCACCCCGCACCGGCTGCTCAATGAAGCCAAGCCGGAACTGCTCGACATCGCGCAACCGACGGATTGCGTCGTACGGCTCCATGCCCTGGTTGTAATCGACCCGAAGCTCTGCACCGGCAGGTAGAATCTCCTTGAGCCGCTGCAGCCGGCGAAGATCGCTCGCGTGGTCGAGGAATCCGGTCTTCAGCTTGAACAACCGAAGCCCCTCGGCGCACAGGCTCTGCACCATTTCCAGGTCCTGATCGAAATCCGGATTGGCCACCGAGAAGCTCAGCGGAATCTCGTCGCGGAACCGGCCGCCGAGCAGGTTGCACACCGGCGTGCCGAGCGCCTGGCCGACAATGTCGAACAGCGCCATCTCCATCGCCGCCTTGGCTTCGGTGCAGTGGACGACGGCCAGCTCGGCCCGGTGCATCAGCGCGCTGATACGGAACGGGTCCGCGCCCTGCAGCAGCGGGCGCAGATACGTGTTCAGCGCGGCGGCACTGGCCTCCGCCGAGCCGGTGAACGCCGCCCAGGGCGCAGCCTCGCCCCAGCCGACGATCCCGGCATCGGTTCCAAGCTTCAGCAGCACGTTGGTGACCGCACCGCCGACATCGCCGATACCGTGGGAATGCACGGCGCGAACCGGCAGGCGCACGGTGAACACGGAGATATCTGTGATGCGTATGGAAGAGGACATCAGAGGGCGTCCTTATGGTTTGGCTAGAAACGATCTGGCCGGAACGGGGTGAGATCGATCGGCGCGGGACGGCCGGCCACCAGATCAGCGATGATCCGGCCCGTATAGGGACCGCCGGTCATGCCGACATGGCCATGCCCGAACGCATGGAACACGTCCGGCGACCGCGTGGAACGCCCGAGCACCGGCAGCGAATCAGGCAAGCTGGGACGATGGCCCATCCAGACCGAGATGCGGCTTTCGTCGAGCGCCTCGCCCAGCCCAGGATAGAGCTTCACGCCCTGGGTCAGCAGGTTGCGCGCGCGTCGCCAGTCGGGCGCGGCGTGCAGGCCAGCCAACTCCACCGTGCCGGCAAAGCGAATGCCACCCGCCATCGGCGTAGCCACGAATTTCCCGTCGGCGTCGCTGGTCGGCACGCGCGGCATCACGGCGGAGTCGCGCAGCATCGGATGATAGCCGCGCTCGGTCTCCAGCGGCACGCGGTCACCCACCGAGGCGGCAAGCGGACGCGAATGCGCCCCGGCGGCGATCACGGCCGCATCTGCCGGCACCTCGCCCTCCGGCGTCTGCACCGCGCGCAGCCGGGCGCCGTCCAGCGACAAGCCGGTGGCTCGCCGGCGCAGCAGCCGGCCGCCGTCGCGCTGCAGCGCCTCCGCCAGCGCGGCGACCAGACCGCCTGGATCGAGGCAGTGCCCGTTGCCCGGCACCAGCTTGCCGCGAATGAAATCGCGCGACAGGTGCGGATCGAACTGGCGCAGCTCGTCGGCGTCCAGCTCCTCCCACTGGATACCGTTGCGCCGGCGAAGGTCCCAGGCGCGCCGGTCGTCGTCCCACGCCGCCTGCGTGCGATAGGCGATCAGGATGCCATTGCGGGCGATCAGCGACTGCGCACCGGCATTGCGCGCCAGCTCCATGACAGTGTCGAGGCACGGCGCCAACAGCGGCTTCAGCGCGCGCGCCTGCGCTTCGATCCGTTCGGGCGTGCCGGCGCGGATGAAGCGCACCAGCCATGGCGTGAGCGCCGGCAGATAGCTCCAACGAATGCGCAACGGACCGAGCGGATCAGCAAGATAGCCCGGCACCTTCCGCAATGTCCCAGGCCCGGCGACCGGCACGATAGAGGACGGGTTGAAGCAGCCCGCATTGCCGAAGGATGCGCCGCTGCCGGGCGGCTCCGGGTCGATCACCGTGACCTCGTGCCCGTCGCGCAACAGCCAGCTTGCGGTGGCGATCCCGACCATGCCGGCGCCGATCACCGCGACCCGTTTCTTGTTCTCCGCCATAGTGCCGGCCCTTTCTGGCGGCAAACGTACCAGCCAGGGGTTCGGCGCACAATCGGACGGAGCGACGACAGGCCGAGAACATTGATTGATCCAGCTCAATGCAGCACGGCCGCAGGCCAGTTGTAGAAGCCATTGGTTCCGATTGACCTGCAGCCTCCGAAACAAAACGGAGCGGGTGTGATGACGCGACGTGAAGCAAATAGCGGTCTTCTCGCGGTCGCGGCGCTTGCCGCGACGCCAGCAATCGCGCGCGCGGGGCAGGCCGAGCCCCTCGAACTGCCGCCACCGCGAAGCGAGGGAGGTCTGCCTCTAACGGCCGCGCTCAAGTTGAGGCGTTCGACCCGCGAATACTCGAACCGGCCGCTTGGCGCCCAGACGCTGTCGGACTTGCTGTGGGCCGCTTTCGGCATCAATCGGCCAAGCGGCGACCGTACCGCGCCCTATTGGCGTCATGTGATGGTGATCGACATCTTTGCGGCAATGGCAAACGGCGTATGGTTGTACGAGCCGGAGGCGCACAGGCTGCTGCCGCACATTCCGGACGACATTCGAGCCCAGACCGGTCTCCAGGACTTTGTAGGCACTGCTCCGCTTAATCTTGTGTATGTCGCACACGGGGAACGGATGACCGATGTCTCGCCCGAGGACCGACGCCTCTACGCCTCGGTCGATACCGGGTTCATCGGCCAGAACGTCTATCTGTTTTGCGCATCGGAGGGTCTTGCGACGGTCTTTCGCGGCGCGGTTGATTACCCTAAGCTTGTCCGAGCGATGCGACTTCCCGATCAGCAGTTCGTTACATTCGCTCAGACGGTCGGGTATCCGCGCGGCTGAGCTTACGAGGTCTGCCGGCAGATCCCGTGGGCTGTTATGGGATGGGAGAGCGGTTCATGGCCACGCTTCGGTTCAAACAGGGAGATGTGCTGTTCCGGCAGGGTGATGAGAGCGACCGCGTGTTGTGGGTCAGTCGAGGCGAGATCGAGGTTGTGCGAAGTGTAGGCAGCGATCACGTCGTGATCGGCCATGTTCGCGAGGGCGATTGGCTCGGCGAGATGGGGGTGATCGAGAATCGCCCGCATGGCGCTACAGCGCGCGCCGCCTCGGATTGTGAGATCCAGGCGCTGACTGCTCGCGAGTTCTTGGATCGGGTGAGCAAGGATCCGAGCCTGGCGCGTGGTTTGCTGCTGCGCCTTTGCGCCAAGCTGCGGAAGGTCGATGACGAGGTCACCCGTGACCTGATTGCTGCGGCGCATCAGCGTCACCCCGATGAGCCGGAGGGGACCGCGGTGGTTGCGACCGTTGATCAAGCCGCCAGCCTTTCTCTCAGTGCGCAGACCGATGTTCTGCGCGACCGGATGGGCTCGACGCCGATCGAGATCGGCCACCTGCCCTACGTCATCGGCCGGGTGCCAGCACCGGGCGAGCCCGAGGCGGATGAACAACCCGATCTTCTGCTGGAAGACGAGGAGCCGTTTCACCTGTCTCGCGACCACTTCAAGATCATTCGAAGTGGCGGCCAATTCATTATATCTGACCTTGGGAGCCATTTGGGAACGATCGTGAATGGCCAGGCAATCGGCCACCATTTCACGCACGATACGGCCGTTCTGCAGCCTGGAAAAAATGGCTCGTCAGCGGAAACTGTGGGTGCTTCGGGGGTATACCGAGGGCTAGTTTTATCACTCAGCCGGCCGGCTGGTGGATTTGTGGACAACACAAGCGCGTTGCCCACAACCCCACAGCCGCCACATCGGCAGAAGCGGAGATATCATCCGCCACCACGGCAGGCATCTTTACGCCTCATCGCGGCTGATCTCAGGGTCTGTCAGGAAGCGGAACAACTTGCGGCAGGTCGTGTCGAAGGAGCGCTGCGCGGTGTCGGACTGACCATGGGAGAGCAGCGGCCCGCCATCGTCGCCGATGAGGGTGAGGACGACCTGCTTGATTGGCCGCCTCCGGAGGTCGCTGTCCATCTGCAATCGGCTGATGACCTCACCGCCGAGAGCCCAGACGTTGTCGCGGTGTCGGCGCAAGGTTTGGCGTGATAGCTGCAAGGCCAGCAGGTCGCGCAGGAACGGCTTGAAGCATTCCACCATCCGCCGGCCAGGCGGAATATCGCGCGCCTCATACGCCCAGCTGCGAGGCCACTGATCGAGGTCCGGACAACAGGTCTGCAAGGGATCGGCAGCAGCCCGTTGCGCCGGTGCGCTGTCACGTCTGCCGGCAACTCCTTTGGGTCCCGCTGCCATGCGGCTGATCTCCCTGCTGAACCACTACCAGCACTTTCCTGGGTTCGTTTACGAGAAGGCGCGACATTGCGCCGAAAGCCGAACCATCGAGATCAGCGTGCGGCCCCGCCGCGGCTCGAGACCGGTGTGCTCGGGCTGTCGCAAGCCGGCGCCGGCCTATGATCACCTGAGCCTGCGCCGGTTCGAATTCGTGCCCCTCTGGGGCTGCATGGTGGTGTTCCTCTATTGCATGCGACGGGTCGATTGCCGGGCCTGCGGCGTGCGGGTCGAAGCGGTCCCCTGGGGTGTCGGCAAGCACCAGCTGACCAAGGCCTACATGCTGTTCCTGGCGCACTGGGCGAGGAAGCTGTCCTGGCAGGAGACCGCCGGGTCGTTTCGCAGCACCTGGGACAAGGTCTGCCAGTCGGTCGAGTATGTCGTGCAGTGGGGGATCGAGCACCGGCAACTGGGGCCGATCGTGGCGATCGGCGTCGATGAGATCCAGTATGCCAGGGGACACAAATACCTGACGCTGGTCTATCAGATCGAGCAGCAGTGCACGCGCCTGCTATGGATCGGTCGCGAACGGACGGTGGAGAGCTTCGAGCAGTTCTTCACCCTGATCGGCGAACCATTGGCTGGGCAGATCGAGTTTGTGTGCTCGGACATGTGGCAGCCTTATCTGAAGGTGATTCGTGAGCGGTGCAGCCAGGCCATCCACATCCTCGATCGCTTCCATATTGTCGCCAAGATGAATGCCGCGCTGGACCAGGTGCGTGCCGCCGAGGCTCGCCGGCTGGCCCGGGACGGCTATGAGCCAGTCTTGAAGAAGACCCGCTGGTGTGTGCTCAAGCGCAAGGCCAACCTGACCGAGCATCAACGCTTCCGCCTGCGCGATCTGCTGCGCTACAACCTGCGGACCGTACGGGCCTATCTGCTGAAGGAGGACTTCCAGCAGTTCTGGGACTATGCTTCGCCGAGTTGGGCCGGCAAGTTCCTGGATGAATGGTGCGGTCAGGTCATGCGCTCCCGCATCGAGCCGATGAAGAAGATCGCCAGGACGCTACGCTCGCACCGCGCGCTGATCCTGAACTACTTCCGCGCCAGGAAGCAGCTCTCCAGCGGTGTGGTCGAGGGTCTGAACAACAAGGCCAAACTGACCATGCGAAAATCCTACGGGTTCCGTACCTTCCACGTCACCGAAATCGCCTTGTATCATGCACTTGGTAAGCTGCCGGAACCCGACGTTGCCCACAGATTCTTCTGACGAGGCGAAAAAATCGAGTTCTTGCCGGGGGACTTAGTTCACCCTTCAAGTTCATGATCTCGGTCAGTTAGCGCGACCGTGGCCACATACGGCGTACGTATTCGATAGCCGCTTCCGTAGACCGACAAAGACGCGCAAGGTCAGATCAATCGACCGCGCTCGCTAGGGAGGCAATTGCGATGAACATCTGCATGGTGGGCTACGGGATGATGGGGGTGTGGCACTCCGAGGCCCTCAAGCGGACCGACGCCGTGCTGCACACTGCCGCGGGGCGGCGACCGGAAGCTGCGGAGGCATTTGCCACGCGCTACGGGTACCGCAAGTGGACCACGTCGCTCTCGGCCGCGCTTGCCGACCCGGAGATAGATGTCGTGGTGCTCGCCACCCCGAGCGAGCAGCACGAGGAGCAGGCAATCGCCAGCCTCGAAGCGGGAAAGCACACGCTGATCGAGATCCCCATCGCGATGAGCCTCGCCGGCGCCGAGCGCGTTGTGGCGGCCGGAGAGAAGAGCGGCAAGGTGTACGGGCTCAGCCACCCGATGCGCTTCCGCGCTGAGCGCGAGGCGCTGCGCGCGCGGCTGGCTGCCGGGGAGGAGACCATCCGGCACATCGCCGGCCGCTTCTTCATCCCGCGGCTGACGAATGTCGGCGCGACCGGTTATGCGCGGAGTTGGACGGATAATATCCTCTGGCATCATTTCTGCCATTTCGTCGATCTCGGGCTTTTCCTTTTCGACGGCACGCCGCTCCGGCGCATCCAGAGCCATCTCGGTCCCTGCCACGAACGGACGGGCGTCCCGATGGAGTGCGTCGTTCTGGTGGAGACCGAGCGTGACGCAACCTTGCTCGTGCACGGCTCGTACCACGCGTCCTACAGGTTCTATGACAAGCTGATCGTGACCAACCGTGACACGTACCTCTTCGATATCCTGGCAGGCACGCTCCGCATCGCCTCGGGCACGGTCACGATCGAGCCCGAGCAAGAGAATGCGGCACGGGTCATCTTCGATTTTCTCGATTCCGTGCGAGCGGGCCGTCCACCGCGCGCGTCCGGCCCCTCGGTCCTTCCGGCGATGCGCGTGCTCCAAGCGGTGCAGGATGAATGGGACAAGCGATACGGAGCGCGTGCCATTCCCGGCCGACCTTCGGCCTGACGCCTCGCCGTCATGCCCGGTGAAGGCCGGGCATCCACGTCTGAGGATGGTCGGGCCAAGCGGTTGCCCAGTGTCTCGGAGCATTATCGTTCCGTCTACGGAAGGGTTGCGTGGACCTCGAACGCCATGCCAGTATTCCCGCCGGTACCGGGGCAACTGTTCGAGGCCGGGTGCGCTTCCGTGAGCGCATGGGTCTCACGGGAGGGCAAGCATCATGGCCAATGACAAGATGATGGCGCAAATGTCTGGAAAGCCCGGCTTCATCGCCGCGCTTGACCAGAGCGGCGGATCGACGCCCGGCGCTCTGCGCCTGTATGGCATTCTGGACAGCGCCTACAGCGGCGATGCCGAGATGTTCCGGCTGATTCACGAGATGCGCGTGCGCATCATCACCGCTCCGGCCTTCACCGGGGATAAGGTCGTCGGGACCATCCTGTTCGAAGGCACGATGGACGGCGACGCGCGGGGCAAGCCTGTTCCGGCTTTCCTGTGGGAGGATCGGGGCGTCGTCCCCTTCGTGAAGGTCGATAAGGGGTTGGAGGCGGAGAAGGACGGCGTCAGCCTGATGAAGCCGATGCCAACACTGGACGCGCTGCTGGACCGGGCGGTGAAGCTCGGCGTCTTCGGCACCAAGATGCGGTCCGTGATCAACCTGGCCTCGAAAGACGGGATCGCTGCCATCGTGAAGCAGCAGTTCGATGTGGCCGCGCGGATCAGCCAGTATGGGCTGATGCCCATCATCGAGCCGGAAGTCTCGATCAAGAGCCCGGACAAGGCCGGGGCGGAGGCCATCCTGGTTTCGGAACTGACCAAGCACGTCGATGCCTTGCCGGAGGGCCGGAAGGTGATGCTGAAGCTGACGCTGCCGGAAGTGCTGGACTTATATTTGGGGCTGGTGAACCATAAGCGCGTGGCGAGGGTCGTCGCGCTGTCCGGCGGCTATACGCGAGCCGAGGCGTGCAAGCGGCTCGCCACCAATCACGGGATGATCGCAAGCTTCTCGCGGGCGTTGGTCCAGGACCTGCGGCGTTCGATGAGCGACGCAGGGTTTGAGGCGGCACTGGCGGAGTTGATCGACGAGATTTATCGGGCGTCGACCGCCAAGCATTGATGCCGGCTGCGCAAGTGAGAAGCTCTTTCGCTTGCCTCGCCGGCCCGCGCTGAACCACGCGGCGCGGCCAGCGCCGGTCATGGCATTGCGGCTCCAACTTTGCTACAGCTCCGAGCGCAAGGGTGAGAGCTGCACTCGCCGCCAGCACTGGCCGATCGTAAACGCGGCAATAGCACGAAGCGCTTGACAGACGAAGCTGGCAAGGCGAGCGTGTCCGGTGGTATGGTGGCGCGGAAGAGAGGATCGTACCGAAAAGACAAGGAGACCGATGATGTCCGACGTGGATTTGTCGGCAGCGACGCGCGTAACTGGTAACGCCATTCCGCCTCCTTTCGACAATCACCGGCTGGATCAGCTGATGGACGAGGCGAGCATCGACGTGCTGCTCGTCACCTCCAAGCACAATGTGCGGTACATGCTCGGGGGATATCGGGCGCAGTTCTTCAGCTTCATGGATGCCATGGGCGTGAGCCGCTTCCTGCCGGTGCTGGTCTATCCGAAAGGCGCAATGGAGAAGGCCGCCTACATCGGGCACCGTACCGAGAGCCACCAGCTGGAGGTCAGCCCGATTTGGGTGCCGGAAGTGCGTAACATCGCGTCCGGCAGCACTGACGCTATGGAGCACGCGGCCGAGCACGTGAAGAAGCTTGGGCTTGGCGCAGGGCGGATCGGCATCGAGCGGCCGTTCCTGCCGCTGGACGCGGCGGAGGCACTGCGCGCGGCCTTGCCGCAGGCGCAGCTTTGCGAGGCGTTGTTTGTGCTGGAGCGGCTGCGTGCGGTGAAGCGCCCCGACGAGCTGGCCAAGCTGCGCGAGGCATCGGAGCGCATCACCGATGCGATGCTAGCCGTGATCGGCAGCCATGGCCCTGGCGCGACGAAGCAGGAAATCACCGATGCGCTCAGGCGCGAGGAGGTGAGCCGCGGCCTCGACTTCGAATATTGTCTGATCACCACGGGAACCAGTCTGAATCGCGCACCGTCCGAGGAGCGCTGGGAGATGGGAGCGCCGCTCTCGCTCGATTCCGGAGGCAACTACGAAGGCTATATCGGCGATCTTACACGGATGGCGGTGCTTGGCGAGCCAGACGCCGAGCTAGAGGAGTTGCTCGGCAAGGTGGAAGCGATCCAGCAGGCCGCGTTCCGGGCGATCGCGCCGGGCCGGCCGGGCGGCGAGATTTTCCCGGCAGCGGACGCGGCGCTGCGGGCTTTGCCGGAGCATAACCACATGCATTTCATGGCGCACGGGATGGGCATGATCAGCCACGAGGCGCCACGGCTTCCGACCAATGGGCGGATGTCTTATCCGCCGTCCGATGCCGAGCGTCCCCTGGAGCCAGGGTTGGTGTTGTCGATCGAGACGACTTTGGAACATCCGCGCCGAGGGTTCATCAAGCTCGAGGACACCGCCGCGGTGACGGACAACGGCTACGAGATTTTCGGCGAGCGGGCGCGCGGCTGGAACCGCGGCGGCCACGCCGGCGCTCAGGGTTGATTTGAGCCGGATCTTCTTCTGCGCCACTGCCGCTATCGCGTTGTGGAACACGACCCGCTTCGGCCGTGTCAGGCCGGAAGTCGGTCAAGATATTGCTGCACAAAATCGCAGCCAACCTCGGATATGTAAGCTTCGATCAATCGCTTAGTAATAGGTCCGGCGCCTTGCCAGTCTGACGTGCCAACCGGCTGCCCATTAAAGTTGCTAACCGGGAGTATGCACAAACTAGTTGCAGTTAGGAAACTCTCATCCGCATTGGCGGCATCGTACAAGTCGATGTCGGTTTCATCGCACGATATGCCAAGTTTTCCCGCCAGTTCAATTGTCATCTGTCTACTGATACCAGGCAGTACGTAACGGGCGCGAGGCGTTCGCAATTTACCGTTCTCGACGAGAAAAATGTTGCTTCCCTGCCCTTCTGCCAGGTTTCCGTTCTCATCCAGCAGCAATGGCCAGGCGTTAGGCCGTGCTGCCTTTATTGGCTGCCCCGCCACGATCATGTTGAGATAGTTGTTCATCTTCGCCCTCGGGCTGAGCATGCTCGGTGCCGTCCGGCGCATGGTGGTGGTCATTACCTCAGCCCCGTCCCGGTACATTATGGCGCGGGACGCGAGCGGCAGAGGGGTAACGTCCACGACCAGGTTCGGACCAGTATGCTCCCAGCCTTCATCGCCGACCGCATCGACCCCACGGCTGACGCGCTGGCACACCCACCAATCGCCGTGCGGTGCCCGCAGGTGCTCATTCAGTGCTACGACTTCCTCGCTGGCTGCTATCATTTCCTTAGGGGAAATGCCGGGATCGATGCGCAGGTAGCGAAGCGAGCGATAGAACCGCTCGATGTGCTCCTCGAGGCGGAACGGGACGCCATTGAACGTGCGAGTCATGTCGAAAGCGCCGTCGCCCGATTTCCAGCTTCGGTCCCGGTAGGGGATGAGTATCTGGCCTTCCGGCATGATTGATCCATTGAACCAAGCGACGCGCGTGTTCGCCAGCATCATAGCCTCCGTGTTCCGTCCCACTGCTGGCGATTACAGCCTGACACGTCGTGGGGCAAGTATTTGTGTGCTTGCATTTAAAGATCGGTTTTCGGCGCGGTGTCTGGATCGGGCCAGCAATCTTGCGGTCGGGATTGCACCCGTGCACTGATGACGCCGAACCACATGGGATGATCGGGCAGATTGAAGACGAGGCGGGGAGACCGAGATGAGCCTGAGTAACCCGGCTGATGGCAAAAGTTTTGACTTAGCCTATCTAATGCTGAGCGGCACAACAACAGCGGGACGCTGTCCCGAGCTTCTACGTGGCTTGGTCGGCCTTGGCTTTTCAACCGTAATCGCGATCCCGACGCCGAATGCTTCGCGCGTGATCGCGCCACGCGACCTGGCGGATGTCGAGGGGGTAAAAGTGGTCGAATTGTATTTCGATCTGGCCATTCGTCCACGGCCGCCCTATGGGGTGGTGCTATTTGCACCGTGCAGCTTCAACTCGCTGAATAAGCTCGCACAAGGCATCGCTGATAATTTAGCGCTGTCCGTGGTCGCCGAGGCAATAGGACGGGGCACGCCTGTAATCGTGGCCCCATCACTCAACGAGCCGCTGCTGCGCCATCCCGCGACGCAAGCATCGCTGCGGATGCTGTCCACCTGGAACGTGACCATCGTAGCCCCAGTCGACGAAGGCGAAGGGCCGCGCCTGCCCCCGTCCGCGCAGTTGATTGACGCGGTTCGTCCCTTTGTCCGGCGAGGCTGATGCCACGCGGGACAAATCGCCGAAGATTGCGCCGATGCGGGTCGAGTGGCAGGTAACTGAGCCACACATTAGCGAAAGCGAATACCTCCAGGGAAAGGAAACGAACGTGCCCCGAGTTCATCGACCTCGAAATGAACCTTCCCCGCAGCGAGGAAGAGCCCGGCTATTGGGACGCCATGCAAGGGCGCCCCGGCAACGCGGTCGCGGACCTTCAACCGCGCCCCCAGGGCTACGGCTTCGACAATTACCGGCACATCTTCAAGGGTCGTCTCGGGTCCGATGAGCAAGCCCCCACACCGGCTGACGACGGCGGCTTGTCTCGCCTGATCGCGGATATGGACAGTGCCGGCATCGAGATCGGCGTGCTCGGCTCCTCCAACGCCACGCTGGCGCGCATCTGCACGACCCATCCCGACCGCTTTATCGGCCTTTCCGCCACCAGCCCTCTCGATGGCATGACCGGCGTGCGCAACTTCGAACGCCTGGTGCGTGAGCACCATATCGGTGGCCTACGCGTCGTCGCGCTCTACAACGCGATCCCCGCCAGCGACCGTCGCTACTATCCGCTCTATGCCAAATGCGTCGAACTCGATGTACCGGTGCGCATTTACACATCGATGAACTACGCCAACGACCGTCCGTACGATCTCGGCCATCCACGCCATCTCGATACCGTCGCGATCGACTTTTCCGAATTGCGCATCGTCGCCGGCCTCGCCGGTTGGCCCTGGGTGAACGATATGATTGGCCTGCTGCGCCGCCACCCTAATCTCTACTGCGACACAGCCGCCCATCGGCCACGCCATTTCGCCACAGCGGGCTCCGGCTGGGAATCCTTCCTGCAGTTCGGCAACACGCTGCTTCAGGACAAGATCATGGTCGGCCTGTCTCGGAGCACATTAGGCATGCCCTTCGAACAGCTTATTGCCGAGTATGAGGCGCTGCCGCTCAAGAGCGCAGTGCTGGAGAAATGGCTCTACCGTAACGCCCTTACTTTCCTGCGCCGAGGTTGACAGCCCCATGCCGCGCAATGTCGGCGCTATCATGCGGCCGCACACCGTCGCCGTGATCGGTGCCTCCGCCACCCGCACCGCCCAGGGCAACCATGTTATTGGCAACCTGCAGCGCGCTGGTTTCGCTGGCCGCATCATTCCCATCCATTCCACCGCCGCTGAGATCAATAGCCTACCGGCCGTTAACAGCATCGCTGCCCTACCCGCCGATGTCGACGTCGCAGTGGTGGCCATCCCCGCTGCCAGAGTTGCGACGTGCCTTGCCGAGTTGGAACAGGCCGGCGTGCGCTCCGCGGTCGTGTTCAGCAACGGCTTCACTCCAACACAGGAGCAGGATTTCCACCGCGTTTCCGACACCAGCGCCATGACCATCCACGGCCCCAACTGCATGGGTCTAATCGATCTTCATGAGGCAATGCCGCTCTACCCCGCTACCATCACGGCGAAGGTCCGGCCAGGCAACGTCGCGCTCATCGCGCAATCCGGTTCCGCCGCGATCTCGTTGATGAACTCCTCCTGCTTTGGCATCTCCACCGTGGTCACCGTAGGCAGTGAATTCCAGGTGACCGCCACCGATTATTTACGCTTCTTCGCCACCGACGAGCGCACGGCGGTGGTTGGTATCGTACTCGAATCCATCCAACGGCCGGCTGAATTCGCCGATGCCGTCAGCCAGATTTACGCCGCTCGAAAATCACTCGCTGTATTGAAGGTTGGACGATCGGAGGTGGGCAATCGCGCGGTGCAAGCGCATACCGGCGCCATGATCAGCCGCAGTGAGGCCTACGCTCGCTTCTTCGCCCGCCACCACGTACCTACTGCGAGCGATTACGATGAGCTGATCGCCACCCTGGAATGCCTCAACACGACGCCGCGCACGGCGAGCGGCAGCCGCATTGGCATCGTTGGCATTTCCGGTGGCGAAACCGCACTCGCTTGCGATATAGCGGCCGACATCGGTATCCCGCTCGCCAAGTTCGGCGCCGAAACCCGTGCCCGCATCACTGCCGCCCTGCCCGGCGCGGCCGGGATCAACCCGCTCGACCTCGGTGCTACGGTCAACCACAACCCAGAGCAAGACCGCCCCGCCATTCGCGCTATCCTGGACGAGCCCGAGGTCGACGCTCTGGTTTTCCTTCAGGACGCCCAGGCTACGCTCACTCCGACGATGCTCAATAACTACACGCCCAACATCATCGAATACGGCAAGCACGCCGGACTGACGGAAAAGCCCGTCGTACTGATCTCGCCCAGCGCGGAGAACACCCATCCCCGCATCCATGAAATGCTGGCCAATGATGGGGTACCTGTCCTGCGTGGTCTGCGGCCCGGACTTGTTGCTTTGCGCAATCTCGGCATCATTGGACAGCGACGTTCTGGCGAAAAACCAGCAGGAGCCGGCACATCGGTTCCATGTCGCCGCAAAAGAAATCCGCAGCGACCTCGCTGGACTTTCCGGCCCGCTCCCGATAGGTCTCACTCGCAAGATTCTCGCCGCCTACGACATTCCCATGGTTCGCGCAGCGACCGTCCCAGACGCCGACACCGCCCTCTGGGAGGCCGCCAACATTGGCTACCCGTTGGTGGTGAAGATCGCCTCGCCCGATATTCCTCATCGTTCCGATATCGGCGGTGTGGAACTTGGCGTCACCGATACCGACTCACTACGCGCGGCCCTCGCCCGCATTAGCGCCTGTGTCGCCGCTACGATGCCACAAGCCCGGATCACTGGTTTCGAACTGCAGGAATATCTCGTCGACCATGTCGAGGCCATGGTCGGGTTCATCGCGGCCCCGCCATTCGGCGCCCTCCTCACCGTTGGCACCGGCGGCACCATGGTCGAGCTGCAAGGCGACCTTTGTGTGGACCTTTGCCCGCTCACGTCAGAGCGTGCAACCGAGATGATCGCCGTCACCCGCCTCGGTGCTGCTCTCAGCGGTTACCGCAATCTCATTCCCAAGACCGACACCACCGCCCTCGCGCGCCTCGCCGCCAAACTGTCGGAACTTGCGGCCGATCTGTCGGGCCATATCGCCGAATGCGACCTTAATCCCGTGCTTGTGCGCAAGGGTACCGGCGAGGTCCGGGTTGTCGACGCCCTGCTGGTCGCAAGACGCTGATGCCCGATCCCGCCTGCCTCGAGCTCAGCAACAATGTCCATGAAATCGGATACCGACGCACTTTATGGGGACCAGATTCTCACGGCTTTCTGTAAGCTCGAGAGTGCCGAGTTCTGGGTTACTTCCTGGCGGCCTGTGACTTTCGCTCGTAGTCGTCAAGCCACTGCTCAGTGAGCCGGTCGAGCTCCTCGAGCTGGCGTTCGGAGTAGGATTCCGGCGCAAAGCCCTCGAGCCACCCGAGCACGTGAGTTTCGATCAAGTCGCGCGGCGCGTCCGGATGCTCGGCATGGATGCGTTCTGCCGACTGCTCGATCGACAGCCGTTTCCCGTCGTCCCAGACGATCTTGCGCCGTTTGGGGTCGACGTCGGCATTATCCAGTGCGGCGAAGACCAGATCGAGCGCGTAGACCGAGCGTTCCCCCTCGGACGAGCCCATCCATTCGAGGAAGGCGTCAGTGAACGGGTTGTTCTCGAAGGGGTGTTTTGCGCGTCGCTTGCCCATCGGATGAGGATAGCACCGCGGGTCATTGCCGTCGCAAGGCTCGCTTCATCATCAAGCGGCTCTGCTCGATGCTCAAGGCGATCCACTGGGCGGTGAGCGCCTTGAAGCGCTTATAGTTGCGGATCTCACGCCGCACCTCGGGCAGATAGTCGCGCGGAACATATTCGGTCCGGCTCCTCATCTGCCGCGTGTAGCTGAGCTGGTAGTAGGGTCCCCTCCGGTTCTCTGGATCCTTGTACTGGCGGGTGAGCGATCCGGGCCGCATGTCTTCAATGCCGGCCAGCTGCGCCTTGATGCTTCCAATGCGCTTTCTGATCACTGCCAGGCGTTTGTTTGTCATAGGTTTAGCATACCAGTGCTATACTATGCTGGCAACAGAATCGAGAGGGCCCGATGCCGCTGTGGATGCCCTGGTGGAATGCGATTTGGCTGCTGCGTCCGGCGTTCTCGCGTCTGCGCACCTTCCTGTGGTTCGCCACCGCCGTGGCAGGCTTCACGGTGCGGACGGAACTGCTGGGCGTAACCAGCCTCGTGCGGGCGCTGAAGCTCGAGGCTCGCTTCTACAACAAGCTCGTCGATCACTTTCACAGCCCCGCCGTGAAGCTCGATCGGCTCGCGGCGCTGTGGACCCAAGTGGTGCTCCGGCTATTCCCGCAGCCGCTGCGCATCAAGGGAAGGTGTGTCGTGGTCGGCGACGGCATCAAGATCCCAAAGCGCGGGCGCAAGATGCCGGCGGTCAAACTCCTGCATCAGCAGTCCGAGTCGAACACCAAGCCCGAATTCATCATGGGACATTCCCTCCAGGCTGTGAGCGTGCTCGTTCAGGCCGCAGCCAGCGTCTTCGCCGTGCCGCTCGCCATGCGAATCCACGAAGGGTTGGTGTGGTCCAATCGCGATCGCCGCACCCTGCTCGACAAGATGCTTGCGCTCCTCGGGATCGTCGCCATCGCAGAACCCTTCTACTTCGTCGCCGACGCCTACTATGCCGCGCGCAAGATCGTCACCGGCCTGCTCGAGGAGAACAACCACCTGGTCACGCGGGTGAAGTCCAACGCCGTCGCCTACACCGCCCACCAGCAGCGTGGCCCGCGGAAGAGAGGCCGGCCCAGAGTTCTATGGCAGCAAGGTCAAGCTCAGATCCCTGCTGGAAGACCCCAAGGGCTTCCAACAGGCCGAAAGTCCCGTCTACGGCGAGCACCAGGTGACCATCCAGTATCGGGTCCGCGACCTGCTGTGGCGCCCGGCCGGTCGACTCGTGCGCTTCGTGGCGGTGATTTATCCAGTAAGAGGCTCGTGCCTCCTGATGTGCACCGACACCTCTTTGGAGGCTATCGAGATCATTCGCCTGTACGGTCTGCGCTTCAAGATCGAGCACACGTTCAAGCAGGCGGTGCGGCTGATCGGTTCGTTTACCTACCATTTCTGGATGTCCGACATGAAGCCGCTGCGCCGCCGCAGTGGCAATCAACATCTCCATCGTGAGTTGCTGGAATACCGCAACGCCGTCAAACGCAAGCTCCACGCCTACCACGTCTTCATCCAGGCGGGTGTCGTCTGCCAGGGACTGCTTCAGTATCTGGCCGTCGCCTTCCCTCAGGCCGTCTGGAATTCCTTCGGCTCCTGGCTGCGAACCATTCGGCCCGGCATCCCGCCCTCGGAGCTGGTCGTGGCCAATGCCCTGCGCCAGAGCCTGCCGGAATTTCTCTTGAATGCCACCCCGAGCAACACCTTCGCGAAATTCGTCATCGAACGACAGGACACCAATAAAATGGAGGCCTTCCGCCTAGCCTCCTGAGCCGAAATTCCTCCGGAACTCTGGACTCTGCGAGTGTAAGCTGTCGGTATTTCTTTCGCCGGACATTACCAAGTTATATTAACGGTGGCTGGCAGATGGACCGGGTTAGGCCAGGCTGGCCGCATGACCCGCAGAGGCAGCATGGGCAATGCCGTGCCAGGTGATCGATGTCCGCTTAAAGTCGAGCATGGTCATAGGATGAATTGGCGCACATAACTTGTAACGCTTAGCCACTCTACCCCTCAATCCAACGTCTCCCGATACGAAAGCATCGCAATCACTCCCACCATGACAGCGAACGCCGCGATCGGCCACAGGTCCGGCATGATCTCGTGCAGCCCGTTCCCCTTCAGCAGAATCCCGCGGGTGATACGCATGACATGCGTCAGCGGCCAGCACTCGCCGATCGCCCGTGCCCAGACCGGCATGCCCTGGAACGGATACATGAACCCCGACAGCATGAACGACGGCAGCAGCGCGAACTGCGCCAATTGCTGAGCCTGCATCTGCGTCCGCGCCAGCGTCGAGATCGTGAACCCCAGCGCCAGATTGCACGCGATGAACAGCCCCAGCACCAGCAGCAACAGCACCACCGACCCGCGCACCGGCACCCCGAACACCGCGACCGACACCGCGAGGATAATCGCCACCTGCACATAGCCCAGCCCGACGTATGGGATGATCTTGCCCAGCATCACCTCGATCGGGCGCACCGGCATCACCAGCAAATTCTCCATCGTCCCCGCCTCGCGCTCGCGAGTAATCGACAGCGCCGTGATGATCAGCGTCGAGAACGTCAGGATCAAACCAATCAGCCCCGGCACGATATTCAGCGCTGTGATCGCCTCCGGGTTATAGCGAGAATGCAGCACCACCTGAAACGGAGCCCCCGCCGCCTCGTCCGCCCGCATATTCGGCGGCAAATCCCGCGTCAGCACCCCGGCATTCAGCGCCGTAACCGCCGCGGCTGCATTGCCGATCGCCGTAGGGTCCGTTGCATCCGCATCCATCAGCACCGACGGGTGCTCCCCGCGATCCACGTCGCGCGAGAACCCCGGCGGGATATTCAGCACGAACAGCACGTCGCCGCGCGCCAGAGCCTCATCAGCGGCACGCTCGGTCGAGAACGTGCGCAAATCGAAATACCCCGTATTCACCAGCGCCGCTTCCAGCGTCCGCGTATAGACCGACTGGTCCGCCGCCAGCACGCCCGTCGGCAGATGCCGAGGATTGGCGTTCAGCGCATAGCCGAACAGGAAAAGCTGCAGCAGCGGCAGCGCGACAGTCAGCCCGACCGTCGCCCGGTCGCGCCGCATCTGGGTCCATTCCTTGCGCAGCACCGCCAGCAGCCGGGCAAAAGAAAAGCCCGTCATGCCCGCCCCTCCTCGTCGTTCAGCAGATGGATGAACACGTCATCCAGCCGAGCCGGCACCTCGCGCCACTCCACGCCGCCGACGCCCCCAAGCGTGCGTTCCAACACAGCCCGATCCATCCCCACGACCCGCAGATCGCGCCCAAAGATCGCAGCACTCTCCACCCCCGGTGCACCGCGCAGCCGCCGCGCCACCGCCTCCAGCGCATCGCCGCCGGCCTCGAACACGACAAGGCGTGCGTCCCGCACCACCTCATCGACGCTCCCCTGCACGATCAGCCGCCCCCCGGCGAGATACACCACGCGCCGGCATCGCTCCGCTTCGTCCATGTAATGAGTGGACACCAGCACCGTGATGCCCTCCGCCGCCAGATCGTTGATCAGGTCCCAGAACTCCCGCCGCGCCTTGGCATCAACGCCGGCGGTCGGCTCATCCAGCAGCAGCAGACGCGGCTGATGCAGCACGCACGCCGCCAGCGCCAGCCGCTGCTTCCACCCGCCAGACAATTGCTCCGCCGGCTGCTGCGCGCGATCCGCCAGCCCCATCCGCTCCAACACGGCCGCCACCGCCCGCTCCCGCTCCGGCATCCGATACAGCCGAGCGACAAAATCCAAATTCTCCTCGACCGAAAGATCACCATACAAACTAAACCGCTGCGTCATGTAACCAATCTGCAGCCGCAACTCCGCCGCCTGACGCACCACATCGAACCCCAGACACGTGCCGCCGCCCGCATCCGGCTTCAGCAGCCCGCACAGCAGACGGATCGTCGTCGTCTTGCCGCTGCCATTGCCGCCCAGGAACCCGCAGATCTCGCCCTCTGGCACCTGCAGATCGAGCCCATCCACAACCGAGTGACTACCAAAACTCTTCCGCAGCCCCCGCACATCGATGGCGAGCGCAGTCAAGACTTCCCCTCCCCTTGCGGGAGGGGGCCGGGGGGAGGGGGCCGCGCCAGTTGGCGAGAAGCGTGCCCCGCCCCCTCACCCACCGGCCGCACGCTCACCGGCTCCCCCGGCTTCAACGCAAGCTTCTGATCCCCATTCGGCCGAGCCTCGATCAGATAAACGAGCTTATCCCGCGTCTGCTCGCTGAAGATCACCGGCGGCGTGTATTCCGGCTGTGGCGAAACAAACGAAACATCTGCGGTCAACCCTGCCGGACACGTATCGCAGCTCACCGCCAGCCGCTCCCCAGCACGGATTCGCGGCAGCTCCGTCTCCCCCACAAAGAACCGCACCAGAATATTCGCCGGCGGCAACAGCTCGACGACAGGCGCCCCCGCACCAATCGTCTCCCCCGGCCACGCATAAACATCCGCCACCAGGGCCGACGTTGGCGCATCCACATGCCGCTGATCCAACCGCCACTGAGCCTCGGCCAACTGCGCGCGCATCTCATCGACCACGGCTTTCTGTGCCGCGATCTCCTGTGCCCGCCCTGTGGGCGACCGCTCCTGATCCAGCTTCGCCTGCGCCGCCTGCACCTTGGCGGTTGCCGACAGTGCGTCGGCATTTGCCTGATCGAGCTGCTGTTTCGTTCCCGCAGCGGTCTTCACCAGCACCTGGGCACGCGCCAAATCCTTCTCCGCCCGATCCCGCGCCGCCATCTGATCCACCAGATCGGCCTCGGCCTGAGCGATCTCCGTCGCGCGGCTCGCCGTCTCCAGGTTCGTAAGTTGCGCCTGCGCCTGAGCCAGCTTGGCCGCCGCCTCATCCCGCGCCGCACGATCATAGACGTCATCCTGCGCAAAAAGCGGCGCACCCGCCTTCACGCTGTCACCGCGCGAGACCGACAGCGACGTCAACAGCCCCTGCTGCGTCGGCGCGACTTTGACGTAGTCGGCATCCACATACCCCTGCCACGCAGTAACGGCCGGCGCCTGTCCCAGCCGCCACAACGCCACCCCAGCCCCTCCGATAACAACAGCAACAACAGCCACCGCTGCACGAGCGCGCGTCACGACTTCTCTCCCGCGCTCAGCCCACGCAGAAAAACATCCAGATGAGTTTCGATCACCTTCCGCGGATCGAACTGGATATCGGTGTGCTGACCCAGCGATTGCCGCCACAGCGCCATCACCAGCAGCGGTCCGCTGAACAGCGGCAACACCGAGTGCGGATCGAGCCGACGAAACTCACCGCGCTCCATCCCGCGCGCTAGGATACCCTCCATCAGCGCCATGCCGCGCCGCGCCACCTCCTCGGCATAAAGCCGGGCGATCGCCGGAAAATTGCCGGACTCAGCCAGAACCAGCTTGGGGATTGCGGTAATATCGCTCTCAATCAATTGCAGCGCGCGCTCAGCAATCCGCCGCAACAGCTCCGCGCTGGAACCAGTATGCCCGGCAACCATCGCCTCGATCGCGTCCAGGTTCGGCACCAGACGCTGGCGCACAACGGCGCGGAACAGCTCCTCCTTCGTCGGGAAATACAGATAAATCGTTCCCTTCCCGATCCCCGCCCGCAGTGCCACGTCCTCCAGCTTCGTCGCCGCGAAGCCGCGCTCGGTGAACAGCGCCAGCGCCGCCTCGACGATCTCGGCAGGACGGGCTTCCTTCCGGCGGGAACGCCGCCTGGCGACGCCTGCGACAACTGCCATGACACCCTACTGACCGACTGGTCAGTCAGTATTTACACAAATCAGCCCACCGCCACAACCCCCTGCCCGCCAGCTTTCGCCCCCACCATCTTGGGCGTAGCCTACGCACCCGATCATCCGTCCCATGGAGAAAAAACACATGGACGACATCGTCATCGTCTCGGCCCTCCGCACACCGGTCGGCAGCTTCAACGGCGCACTGGGGAGCCTGCATGCGCACGAGCTCGGCACGGTGGCGCTGAAAGCCGCCATGGAACACGCCAAAGTCGAGCCCGGCGACGTGGACGAGGTGATCCTCGGCCAGGTCCTGGCAGCCGCCGAGGGCCAAAACCCCGCCCGCCAATCCGCCCGCGCCGCTGGCTTGCCGGATGCGAAGACCGCCTTCGGCATCAACCAGGTGTGCGGCTCCGGCCTCCGCGCCGTCGCCCTCGCCGCCCAGCAGATCCGTACCGGCGAAAGCAACATCGTGGCCGCCGGCGGCATGGAAAGCATGAGCCAGTCGCAACACGCCGCCTATCTGCGCGGCGGCACCAAGATGGGCGCCGTCGAGTTCACCGATACCATGCTGAAGGACGGCCTGTGGGACGCCTTCCACGGCTACCACATGGGCAACACCGCCGAGAACGTAGCCCGCGCCTACCAGATCACCCGCGAGGAGCAGGATTCCTTCGCCCTCGCCTCGCAACAAAAAGCCTCAGCCGCGCAGAAATCCGGCCGCTTCAAGGACGAGATCGTCCCGGTGACCGTAAAAGGCCGCAAAGGCGACACGATCGTTGCCGATGACGAATACATCCGCCACGACGCCAGTGCCGAGGCGATGGCCAAGCTGCGCCCGGCCTTCTCCAAGGACGGCACCGTCACCGCCGGCAACGCCTCCGGCATCAACGACGGCGCCGCCGCGCTGCTGCTGATGACGGCATCCGAGGCAGCAAAACGCGGCCTGAAACCGCTCGCCCGCATCGTCGCCTTCGCCACCGCCGGCGTCGACCCGGCAGTGATGGGCACCGGCCCCATCCCATCCACGCGCAAGGCGCTGTCCCGCGCCGGCTGGAAGCCCGACGATCTCGATCTGATCGAGGCCAACGAAGCCTTCGCCGCCCAGGCGATCGCGGTGAACAAGGACCTCGGCTGGGACACGTCGAAGGTGAACGTGAACGGCGGCGCCATCGCGATCGGCCATCCGATCGGCGCATCCGGCGCACGCGTCCTGACCACGCTGCTGCACGAGATGCAGAAGCGCGATGCCAAGAAAGGCCTGGCGACACTCTGCATCGGCGGCGGTATGGGCGTCGCGATGTGCGTGGAGCGATAACCCCCTGTCCCTGAAAAAGTCATACCGCGGAGACGCAGAGGACACAGAGGTTCGACAGGCATGCTCTGCGGCCTCTGCGCCTCTGCGGTATGACTTCTTCACAATCGATACCAAGCGCCCTGTCCGCTGAGCTTCGGAAGCGGAACACTTCGATGCCCGGCCTCTATTTCGAAGAATTCCACGAAAGCCAAGTGTTCGAGCACTCCCTCTCGCGCACCGTCACCGAGATGGACAACGTCCTCTTCAGCTCCCTCACGATGAACCCCCAACCACTCCACCTCGACGCGGAATTCGCCAAAACCACCGAATTCGGCCGCCCCCTGGTGAACAGCCTCTTCACCCTAGGCCTCCTGATCGGCATGACGGTAAGTGAAACCACCCTAGGCACCACCATCGCCAATCTCGGCATGAGCAAGGTCGAATTCCCCAAGCCCGTCTTCCACGGCGACACAATCCGCGCCCGCACCATCGTGCGCTCCGTGCGCGCCAGCCGCTCGCGCCCGGAAGCCGGCGTGGTCGAATTCGAGCACCAGGCGATCAACCAGCGCGGCGAGACCGTCGCCACCTGCCTGCGCGCCGCCTTCATGAAACGCCGCCCGCCAACATAAGGGCCACACCCATGACCAAGCTCCGCCTCAGCCAACTCACCGCCGGCGAGGCGCGCGACGAAATGGCCCGCAACCCGGTGATCCTGCTGCCGATGGGCAGCCACGAGGACCAAGGCCCGCACGCCCCGATGGGCGACTGGATGCTGGCCGACGCGATCGCCGAACGCATCGCCGGACGCGCGACGGAGCGCGGCACGCGCACCCTGATGGCACCGACGCTGCCGTTCGGCGGCGCCGACTATTTCGGCTCCATGCCCGGCGGCATCGCGCTCGGCCAGGCGACGCTGCGCGCGGTGATCAGCGACATGCTCGCCTGCCTGCTGCGCCACGGACTGACCCGCATCGTCGTCATCAACGGCCACGGCGGCAACGTGCAGGCGATCCACGACGCAACCCACCCGATCTGGGTGGAGCGGCGCATCCTGATCCCCAGCCTCTATCTCTGGCGCATCGGCTATTCGCTGCTCCCCGGCATCGTCGGCGCCGAGCGCGCAGCGAAAGTGTCGGGCCATGGCGCCGATCCACTCACCAGCATCGGGATGCACCTGTTCCCCACCCTGATGCGCCCCGACCTTGTGCCGGAGCCGCTGCCACGCCAGCACGTGCTCGGCCTGGAGCTGACCGCGTTCGGCGTCGCTCGCTTCGAGGGCGCCGAAGTCGCCGTCCCCGTCGAGTACCACGAAGTCTCGCCCGACGGCGTGCGCGGCGGCGATCCCCGCCTGTCATCCGCCGAGACCGGCGCCGCGCTGGTCGAGCAGCTCACCGAGATCGGCGCCCGCTTCGTGCAGCATCACGCGAGCCACACCGGCTGACGGCACCGCCATGCGCAAGCCCCTGATGCGCGCGTTCAGCCAGCTCAATGTCTGGGTGTACCGGCTGAGCGGCGGCCGATGGCTGGGCCGCTTCCCATCCGGCGCGCCCGTCTGCTTGCTGACAACAGCCGGCCGCAAATCGAGCCGCCGGCGCAGCGTGCCGCTGCTCTACCTGCGCGACGGGAACGATCTCGTCGTGGTCGCCTCCCAAGGCGGCGCACCGCAACATCCCGGCTGGTATTTCAACCTCCAAGCCGACCCAAAGGCCGAGGTGGAGATCGGCCGCTCGCGCTTCACCGTCGTCGCCCGGCCCGTCGCTGAAGACGAACGAGCCGCGCTATGGCCCCGCCTCGTCGCGATCTATCCGCCGTACGACGACTACCAACGCCGCACCACCCGCCGCATTCCCCTCGTGCGCCTGAGCCCGGCTTCTTAACCTCTCCCGCGCTGAGGCTGTGAAGCAATCGACTTGCCGGTGACCGAAGCGCGGGTCGACACGGCGGGCGCAGGGCGGAGGTGAGCCGGCACAGCGGTTGAAACGCGGCCAGAAGGACCGCTCCACCCGTCTGCCGAGTACCTCCCGCGCCGGCCGCCCGCCCAGGTTGTACTTCGCCGTGCCGCGGACGCATTTCACCCCGCGGGCGCCGCGATCGGCTGCGCCGCGGCGTCGCGCAGCACCAAGGCGCGCAGCAGATTGTGCGCGACAGCGAACCACAACAAGACGGCTCGGACCTTCTGGCAGCCACGCACCAGCAAACGCCCGACCCCACAATTGCGCAGATGGGCATTGATGCACTCGTGCTTGGCGCGCTCGCGGTATACCGTCTTGCCCGCCTCGCTCGCCATCCGCTCGCGCCATTTCGCCGTCCCCGGACCGTCGCTCTTGCGCGGCGCCGTGGGATCGGTCTTGTGCTTGTTGTCCGACGGCGGGGCGAACACTTCGATGCCGGCGGCATGGGCGCGTTCGATATCGTCCAGCTTGCTGAAGCCGCCATCCACCAGATACTGCTGCGGCGTCTGCCCATAGGTCTCGACGATGCGCTGCTGCATCGGCGCCATCAGCCCGCCGTCCGAGCCGGTGGTGTCGAGATCGACCGCGACGATCAGCTGGGTCTGCGGGTCGCTGACGAACTGCCCATTATAGGCCGGCCGATAGCCGCCATCGGCCATTTTCATGACTCTCGCCTCGGCATCGGTGGTCGAGGCCCGTGGCGGCTTCTGCTTCGCGGTGTCTTTCCGATGGGTCTTCTCGCGGCGCGCCCGTTCCGCTTCCAGTTGTTGCATCCGTTCCAGCGCTGCCTTGGTCCGCTCGACCTGTTCCCGCGCCGCCCGTTCGCGCGCCGCGCGCTGTCGCGCCGTGCTCGCCGCCGGGTCCGCCTCCAGTTCCGTCTTCAACTGCTCCACCCGCTTCTCGGCCTCCGCCAGCAGCTCTTCCAACCGGGAACGCCGCCGATATGAGCTCGATCCCGCCGAGGCACGGATGCGGACTCCGTCCTGCGCCAGCCGTTGCAGGTTCACCAGTCCTTCCGAAACCAGCGCCGTCACGCCCTGCGCCAGCAAGCGGTCGAGCAGCGCCACTTGACTGACCCGGAAATCCGCCAGCGTATGGTAGTTCATCGACACCCCGCCGCAGATCCAGCGATAGGCAACATGGGCCTCGCATAGGCGCGCCAGCTCGCGGGCGCTGCCGACCCCCTCGATCGTGGCGTAAAGCCACAGCGCCATCAGGATCTTCGGGTCCGCCGGCGGACGGCCTGGCTCGCCGATCCGGGCCTTGATGCCCGCCAGCAGATCGCTCAGCTCCAGCGTCTCGACGAAGGCCCAGACCGCTCGTGCCGGATGCTCCGTCGGCAACAGGCTGTCCAGGTCAACCACTTGGAACTCGGGCTGGTCACGCTGGGCCAGCCGCAACCGAACCGGTGCCTCGCTCGCCGGCGCAGATGCCTTGCTCGGCTCCGCCACGTCCTCGAACAGACCCTCAGTCGCCGACATTGCCGATCTCCGAATTGTGCGAGATCGCAGCGAATCGCAACGAGTCCTGTCGCGCAACCCCCGATCGTCAGAGATCCGGGCGGGAGGATGAAAAATTCACAGCCTCGCTGCGGGAGAGGTCGGTTCGCGCAGCGAACCGGGTGAGGGTGCCGGGCGCGAGGCACCTCACTCCCAAACCCAGGGCATGCCAAATCCACCGGTCGCCCGCTATATCGGCATCTCAGGAGTAAGCCTGCCCACGCCCAACAAACACACCCAGCGTACGACCCAGGCGCCCGCAAAGCCAATCGCCCAGAGGTCCGTCAAACCTGCCAAGTCGGCGGCCGGTGCGGCACCGGTCACCGCGGTGGCGCGGCGAGGTCGGCTGACTTTGCAACAAATCAGACACGCCGTAGATGCGGCATTGCGTGGGCAGACCTTCGAGGCCGACGCCTAGCAGTCGCCCGGCAACCGGGTATGCGACGAATGTCCGGGCCACTCCTTTGGCCAAGCGCGCCACCACGGCCGGCATGAGCCTGGACAAATGGCTCTATTTCAAGGCGCGCCAGCAGCAGGCAGAGATCCGGACCCGCGAAAAGGCGGCGGAGGCGGCGAGGTCGCCGGAGAAATCCGGCCTCTTCTCCCGCTTGCTGGAGCGCACGCACAAGCCGCTGTAGTATCGGCGGCTGTTCCGGCTGACCGCGAGGGTGAAGAGCGGTCATCTCGCGGCGGTCCTGCCGAGTTCGAAGGCGATCCACAGGGGTGGAAAAGGGGGCGTAATAATTTGGCATCCTTGGGTTGTATTTGCCGCGATCAGATTGGTATTTCGTGAATATTTGAAATCTCTTTCCATAATAGGCGATTTTGCGGCTTTGACTGCGGCTTACGCTTTGACCTGCCGCCCGAGCTTCACGTCCGCCTCTTGGGCTAGCTACCTGCTGTGAGTGGCACTTTTGTTCGTGATCTTCCGGATGCCGTTGATCCGGAGCAGATTGTGGAAGTCGATCCATTCCGTCGGACCTGCCTGAAGCATAGTCAAAACTGAGCTGGACCGAGGCGGCATATCGCTGACGCCTCTCATTTCAAGGGGGCTGGTATCACGCTTTCCTCGGCAGCGGAGGCACTGGACATGACCCTGAAAGACATCGCCGATCTCGCGACTTCGCTCACACTCGTTGTAGCGGCAGTCACCTTTGTGTATGCCCTCGTCGAGCGTAACTCGCGGGAGCGACGACAGGAAATCCGGAATTGGCAAAGAGTAATCATATATGATCTTATCAAGGGGGGAGTGCGTAAATTTGACGATATAAGGGTTCGCTATGTAGTCGCAGCTCAACAATTTGATAACTTCTGTAAAAGATATACAAGATAGCTCACTCAAACTATTGTTACTCTCAATGATCGAGTCCGGCCTTCTAGTATTCACGGGAGGACAAGAATATCGCATCAAGACAGATATGGACTTGGAGTCACATGGTTTTACCGTGGAAGAGATTGCCAGAATGCTCTATCGAGACAAAATGCTATATCTGATATCCCAAACTGTGGAGAACAATTCAGGGAGGTTCAACGTAGACCAGCTATACAGGGCCACAAAAGCGAAAGACTATTATTTTGAGTTTGAGGACTTCGATATGCTTGTCCGGAATCAGATCAACGCAGGCGAATTGATTTCTTCCCCTGATGGGAAACTTCGGACCAAAGGATCAGCTTCAAGTTAGAAAGAGTTCCGCCGGATGGAACTGCTGTCTCACCATAGCGCTCCACCCGCGCTCCGATTTTCTTGCGGCGCCAGAAACCCTACTTCTTTGAGGGTTCGCTGCCATTTCCCGCGGCTTTTCCCTGCAGCTCCGAGCGTAAGATAATATCGGGCCAGGCCACCGAGTGGCCGTTGCGAAAGCTAAGAATTTCGCTTCATCCGCGGACTCTGGCGCCATCAATGGGTTAACCGTTGCAGAAGTCTGGTGCGAAATGTCCGGTCGAGGTCGGTTCCCCTATTTTCAGGGACAACGGTGGACGGCAGGGGTCCCAAATCTGGTGAACTGCCAAATTTGTAGCCGGATGGGACCATCGGGGCTGGCTGTGGGGGAAATGGCGCCCCGTACGGCCGAGCCGTGGGAAAATGCTGCCCACTTGCCTGCACAGCCGAACTGGCCCGGGCGCGGATCAGGGAGGAAAGGCACGCAGCCGCTTACATCTAAGTCTCGAGTTATTGGCATCCGGCAATTTCCTAGTCATCAGCCTTTGCTTGTCAGCCGCCATCGCCATCAGCTTTGCCGCCATCGCCATCAGCTTTACAGACGACCGCCCTCATGCTTACCATTGCACATGAGTACGATCACGACGGTCGGCGCGACCGGATTTGAGCCACCAAAGTACATCGCCACCTTGGTTGCCTCGATCAATGACGGCGCGAAAGCGGCGCAGGGCAGCGCATTCCTGTTCCTGCTGGTTGGTGTCTACCTCGTCGCCACCGCCTTTTCCGCCACCGATGAGGATCTGCTGCTTGGCCACACCGTGACCATCTCACAGATCGGCGCCTCACTGCCAGTGAGCTTCTCCTTCGCTATCGCACCGGGCGTCTTCGTGTGCCTGCACATATACGCCTTGGTTCGCTACGATATGCTGGCGGCCAACCTGCGGCAGTTCAATGCGGAATTGGAGGCGGCCGTGCCGCTCGAGGCTGACCGGGAGCGCTGCCGGCACCTATTGACGAACATCGAATTTATCGAGGCGATGACCGCCCCGCGAAGCTCACCTCTGTATAGCAATATTTGGCCCTGGTTGTTCTGTGTGATCGTGGCCGCAATTCCAGTGTCGGTTCTGCTCCTCGTGCAGATCAATGCGCTCCGCTACCAAAGTGAGTTGATTACGAGCGTGCAACGCGCCTGGATAGCCCTCGATCTTGGTGCGCTGGGGGCATTCTTTTGGCGCAATAGGATTGGCTTTAGCGGTTCCCGAGCCGCGAGCCGACTTCGATGGGGATGGATCATGGGCGTGCCGCTTATGGTCATGGCTCTTAACTTCGCGTGGTTGAATCTCGAGAGTGCCGAGTTCTGGGTTACTTCCTGGCGGCCTGTGACTTTCGCTCGTAGTCGTCAAGCCACTGCTCAGTGAGCCGGTCGAGCTCCTCGAGCTGGCGTTCGGAGTAGGATTCCGGCGCAAAGCCCTCGAGCCACCCGAGCACGTGAGTTTCGATCAAGTCGCGCGGCACGTCCGGATGCTCGGCATGGATGCGTTCTGCCGACTGCTCGATCGACAGCCGTTTCCCGTCGTCCCAGACGATCTTGCGCCGTTTGGGGTCAACGTCGGCATTATCCAGTGCGGCGAAGACCAGATCGAGCGCGTAGACCGAGCGTTCCCCCTCGGACGAGCCCATCCATTCGAGGAAGGCGTCAGTGAACGGGTTGTTCTCGAAGGGGTGTTTTGCGCGTCGCTTGCCCATCGGATGAGGATAGCACCGCGGGTCATTGCCGTCGCAAGGCTCGCTTCATCATCAAGCGGCTCTGCTCGATGCTCAAGGCGATCCACTGGGCGGTGAGCGCCTTGAAGCGCTTATAGTTGCGGATCTCACGCCGCACCTCGGGCAGATAGTCGCGCGGAACATATTCGGTCCGGCTCCTCATCTGCCGCGTGTAGCTGAGCTGGTAGTAGGGTCCCCTCCGGTTCTCTGGATCCTTGTACTGGCGGGTGAGCGATCCGGGCCGCATGTCTTCAATGCCGGCCAGCTGCGCCTTGATGCTTCCAATGCGCTTTCTGATCACTGCCAGGCGTTTGTTTGTCATAGGTTTAGCATACCAGTGCTATACTATGCTGGCAACAAAATCGAGAGGGCCCGATGCCGCTGTGGATGCCCTGGTGGAATGCGATTTGGCTGCTGCGTCCGGCGTTCTCGCGTCTGCGCACCTTCCTGTGGTTCGCCACCGCCGTGGCAGGCTTCACGGTGCGGACGGAACTGCTGGGCGTAACCAGCCTCGTGCGGGCGCTGAAGCTCGAGGCTCGCTTCTACAACAAGCTCGTCGATCACTTTCACAGCCCCGCCGTGAAGCTCGATCGGCTCGCGGCGCTGTGGACCCAGGTGGTGCTCCGGCTATTCCCGCAGCCGCTGCGCATCAACGGAAGGTGTATCGTGGTCGGCGACGGCATCAAGATCCCAAAGCGCGGGCGCAAGATGCCGGCGGTCAAACTCCTGCATCAGCAGTCCGAGTCGAACACCAAGCCCGAATTCATCATGGGACATTCCCTCCAGGCTGTGAGCGTGCTCGTTCAGGCCGCAGCCAGCGTCTTCGCCGTGCCGCTCGCCATGCGAATCCACGAAGGGTTGGTGTGGTCCAATCGCGATCGCCGCACCCTGCTCGACAAGATGCTTGCGCTCCTCGGGATCGTCGCCATCGCAGAACCCTTCTACTTCGTCGCCGACGCCTACTATGCCGCGCGCAAGATCGTCACCGGCCTGCTCGAGGAGAACAACCACCTGGTTACGCGGGTGAAGTCCAACGCCGTCGCCTACACCGCCCACCAGCAGCGTGGCCCGCGGAAGAGAGGCCGGCCCAGAGTCTATGGCAGCAAGGTCAAGCTCAGATCCCTGCTGGAAGACCCCAAGGGCTTCCAACAGGCCGAAAGTCCCGTCTACGGCGAGCACCAGGTGACCATCCAGTATCGGGTCCGCGACCTGCTGTGGCGCCCGGCCGGTCGACTCGTGCGCTTCGTGGCGGTGATTCATCCAGTAAGAGGCTCGTGCCTCCTGATGTGCACCGACACCTCTTTGGAGGCTATCGAGATCATTCGCCTGTACGGTCTGCGCTTCAAGATCGAGCACACGTTCAAGCAGGCGGTGCGGCTGATCGGTTCGTTTACCTACCATTTCTGGATGTCCGACATGAAGCCGCTGCGCCGCCGCAGTGGCAATCAACATCTCCATCGTGAGTTGCTGGAATACCGCAACGCCGTCAAACGCAAGCTCCACGCCTACCACGTCTTCATCCAGGCGGGTGTCGTCTGCCAGGGACTGCTTCAGTATCTGGCCGTCGCCTTCCCTCAGGCCGTCTGGAATTCCTTCGGCTCCTGGCTGCGAACCATTCGGCCCGGCATCCCGCCCTCGGAGCTGGTCGTGGCCAATGCCCTGCGCCAGAGCCTGCCGGAATTTCTCTTGAATGCCACCCCGAGCAACACCTTCGCGAAATTCGTCATCGAACGACAGGACACCAATAAAATGGAGGCCTTCCGCCTAGCCTCCTGAGCCGAAATTCCTCCGGAACTCTGGACTCGCGAGGTTGAATGTTGTGCCACCCGATGCCGATCCGGCGGATGTGCGCCACGAGCGCCGTATTGGTATTCCAGCCGACAGAGATTGGAGATATTGGCTCCTGGGCACCCTCTTCCAACCACTCGACTGGGCTGTCTGCCCAATGCTGCATTGGGGATGCCGCTACCTGACGGTCGATCACCGCCCACTCGTCGCAAAGGTATGGGACGACAAGGTCATGGCGGCGCTCCGTTCTGAGGGCGGCGACAGATCCAGGTCCTGGGTGCTCTGGAAGGTATTGTTCTTCGACACCGCACTCTTCGATTCGCTGTTCTGGACGAAAGCCGGTTGTATGGCGCCGATCTGATCGGAGCCGATCTGCGGAACGCCAGTCTAAAGGATGCCCAACTCTTTGGTGCCCGTTTCAGCGGCACCTTACTAGCGGGGTCGGAGCTAACGCCGGCTCAGCTGTCCTCAGCCGCCGGCGAGATGAGCGGTGTCGACTTGTCCGGTCTGAACCTTTCAGGCGCAAGGCTCGATGGAGCTAACCTTTCCAAAGCACGATTGGTGGGAACATACCTATCTGGTGCTTCCATGCGAGGTGCCAATTTATCTGAGGCGCAGGTACAGGGGGCACATTTCACCAACGCTCATTTGCAAGCAGCAGACTTCTCGGAATCGGATATGCAGGGGGCAGTCATGGTCGGCGTTGAGATGCAGGGGGCCGATCTTTCCGAAGCTAACTTGGAGGGAATCGATTTTTTGAGCGCACAGATGCAGGGTGCTGACTTAAGGGACGCAGACATGCGCGGAGCTACGCTGTCGGGCGCACAAATGCAGGGCGCCGACTTGCGAGGGGTGATGCTTTGGCGCGCTTGGGCTGACAAGGACTCACCTGCGAACGTGGGGCTTGCCGATTTGCGTAAAGCCGATTTCACCTCAGAATTAAGCGGATCCGAGAAAACCAAGCTGCGCCGTGCGCTTGAGAACATAGTTGATGAAGACGACCAAGACGACGCACTGGGAAGGCTGGAGACCGTACTCGATGCCCACGAAAGCGAGCGTTCTCTTACGCTGATCGCGAGTGAACAACAGCCGGCACTCGTGTCTATTTCTCCTGGTCACTTGTTTCCCGAGGGCAGCAAGAGGGAAGTTCGTCCGCCTGCGCCGGACACGTACGTCACGGCTTGGATCAATCTGCTGATTGACGACTTAGCCGCTTCTGATCCGGTCATCGCCGGAAGCTTCGCACGTCGTGCTATTAACGAGCTCGAAGTACGCTATCCACCAGTCGGACGAACTGTCGTCCGGGCGAATGCTGTTGCTGAGGATGCTGACGGCCTCATTTGGACGCACATAGCTTGCAAGCTTGTCGAGCACGATACTCCATTGCACCCACCCGCGTTGCGCGAAGTCCTGCGACAGCGGCTATCCGACAAGCGGATCCATTGCGGCGAGTTCAGCGCGCCCACGCGGCAATAGCAATAGCCGTATAGCCAAAAGCCTTTACTACTGGCGGCGACCACCGTTTCCGGACGCCCTCCACCGTGCACTATTGATAACAGATTTTGCCGAGACTGGCGCGACGACCCGGTTCGCGGCCGTGGTTCGGCGCGTGATGATCCAGTTTCCCGGCCGCCAGTCGCGATGGCAATCGCGATGACGTTCGAGCTATCCGTCTTGGCTGGTCATGGTCGACCACCCCCAGGATGCCCCATGCCCGAGCCCCCTCCGACTGAACCGTTCTACCTGATCGTCGCCGACAACCATCTGCGCATCTTCTCGGTGGAAGGTCCGATGACCGACGATCAGCCCTGGCAGTCGGCCGCCCGCCACGCCCGCGATCGCCAACAGCGGCAGGTCGCGTGCGGTCCGACCGGCCCGGATCGTGACGCTCGCGCCGCCGAATTCCAGCGCGCCCACAAGCTGGCCGGGGTTCCACCAGGCAGCATCGTGAGGCCACGTCAATGACCGACCAGCTCCCCGCCATTGCCAGCCCGGCCAAGATCACCACCCGCTTGCGCGCGGCGCATCCCGTGCCGGCACTGATCGCAGCATCCGGTGAGCGTGCCTCTCTCCGTTTCCTGGAATTCTTCGCGGCCAACATCCGCAACCCGCACACGCAGCAGGCCTACGGCCACGCTGTGGCGGACTTCCTGGCCTGGTGCGATGACAACCGGGTGCCGTCGATCGCGGCCGTGCAGCCGCCACACGTAGCCGCCTGGATCGAGCAGCAGATGCGCGAGCACGCGGCCCCGACCGCCAAGGCGCGCCTCGCCGCTCTGCGCCACCTGTTCGATTGGCTGATGACCGGCCAGGAGGTGCCGGTAAACCCGGCCGGATCGGTGCGCGGTCCGTCGCATAAAGTTGAGGCGGGCAAGACGCCGGTCCTGGCACCGGAGGAAGCGCGCACTCTGATCGACAGCATCGACATCACGACGTTGGCGGGCCTGCGCGACCGGGCGCTGATCGGGTTGATGGTGTTCAGCTTCGCGCGGATAGGCGCGGCGCTCGGGATGAAAGTCGAGGACGTGTTCACGCGGAACCGCCGGCTATGGGTGCGACTGCGCGAGAAGGGCGGCAAGCCGCACGCGACGCCGTGCCACCACCACCTTGAGAACTACCTCACTGCCTACATCGAGGGCGCAGGCCTCGCCGGAGATCCCAAGGGACCGCTGTTCCGCACGATCTGCCGTGACAAGGGGCGTCCGTTGACGCGCACCCCCCTGCCACAGCCGAACGCCTACCTGATGATTGGCCGACGCGCCGCTGCCGCCGCCATCGCGACCAAGCTCGGCAATCACAGCTTCCGGGCGAAGGGGATCACGGCGTATTTGAGGAACGGTGGCACGCCGGAGAAGGCGGCGCAAATGGCGAACCATGCCAGCACGCGCACGACGCAACTCTACCACCGCCGCCGCGAGGAACTTAGCCTCGATGAGGTGGAGAGGATCAGGGTGTGACGTTGCAGGGCTCAAAGAGCTTGCCAAGAGCTACAACGTCGGCAGAGCGACGAATTCGCGGCTGACAGCGTGACCCAGGGCGGAGCCGGCGGAACGAGCTCGGGCAGCACAATGGGCCGCCCCTCAAAACTCACCGACGCGCAGAAGGCGGAGGCTTGCCGCCGTTGCGCGGAAGGCGCTACGCTTAAGGAGCTGGCACAGGGCTACGATGTCGGGCTGGCGACGATTCCTAGGCTTACGATGTGACCACCGCTACAATTCGTTGTAGCGTTTAGGAGTTCTGGCGCATGGCGAAGCTGAGTGTGTTTGTGGCTTGCCCATATACGTTATTCCCGCTTCCAGACTACAAGAAAGTATTTGAAGCCGTTGCGAAGGCTTATCCTGTCACATTTAAATTCGCTGACCAACAGATAACGAACCAGCACATACTTACAAAGATAACGAACTACATCAGAGACCACGACATTTCTCTTTTTGACATTACCGGCTGGAATCCGAATGTCGCTCTTGAGCTGGGGATCGCAGTCGGGATGGGTAGAAAATACTTCATCTTGTTAAACACCCATTACGATAAGAACAGGGAAGCTCCGTCAGATATTCGAGGTATAGAACGCATTCAATACGCATCCAATCAAGAACTCGAAGCAAAGATGTCGATCCTTCTCAAACAGGAACTTCCTGATAAGCAGGACAGGTCAGAATCTGCGTTCGACTCCATCAAAAGCAATATCCTGCAAGTTCTGACCGACAACCAAGGGATAGGGCTGAGTAAGATTTCTGAACTCGCTCACGAAGACAAAGCCATAGTTCAATCCGTCGTAAGAGCCATGGTGCAGAGTGGTGACCTGAAGACTGAAGGCGCAAAAAAGGGGACGGTATATTACTCGAGAGTGCCGAGTTCTGGGTTACTTCCTGGCGGCCTGTGACTTGCGCTCGTAGTCGTCAAGCCACTGCTCAGTGAGCCGGTCGAGCTCCTCGAGCTGGCGTTCGGAGTAGGATTCCGGCGCAAAGCCCTCGAGCCACCCGAGCACGTGAGTTTCGATCAAGTCGCGCGGCACGTCCGGATGCTCGGCATGGATGCATTCTGCCGACTGCTCGATCGACAGCCGTTTCCCGTCGTCCCAGACGATCTTGCGCCGTTTGGGGTCGACGTCGGCATTATCCAGTGCGGCGAAGACCAGATCGAGCGCGTAGACCGAGCGTTCCCCCTCGGACGAGCCCATCCATTCGAGGAAGGCGTCAGTGAACGGGTTGTTCTCGAAGGGGTGTTTTGCGCGTCGCTTGCCCATCGGATGAGGATAGCACCGCGGGTCATTGCCGTCGCAAGGCTCGCTTCATCATCAAGCGGCTCTGCTCGATGCTCAAGGCGATCCACTGGGCGGTGAGCGCCTTGAAGCGCTTATAGTTGCGGATCTCACGCCGCACCTCGGGCAGATAGTCGCGCGGAACATATTCGGTCCGGCTCCTCATCTGCCGCGTGTAGCTGAGCTGGTAGTAGGGTCCCCTCCGGTTCTCTGGATCCTTGTACTGGCGGGTGAGCGATCCGGGCCGCATGTCTTCAATGCCGGCCAGCTGCGCCTTGATGCTTCCAATGCGCTTTCTGATCACTGCCAGGCGTTTGTTTGTCATAGGTTTAGCATACCAGTGCTATACTATGCTGGCAACAGAATTGAGAGGGCCCGATGCCGCTGTGGATGCCCTGGTGGAATGCGATTTGGCTGCTGCGTCCGGCGTTCTCGCGTCTGCGCACCTTCCTGTGGTTCGCCACCGCCGTGGCAGGCTTCACGGTGCGGACGGAACTGCTGGGCGTAACCAGCCTCGTGCGGGCGCTGAAGCTCGAGGCTCGCTTCTACAACAAGCTCGTCGATCACTTTCACAGCCCCGCCGTGAAGCTCGATCGGCTCGCGGCGCTGTGGACCCAGGTGGTGCTGCGGCTATTCCCGCAGCCGCTGCGCATCAACGGAAGGTGTATCGTGGTCGGCGACGGCATCAAGATCCCAAAGCGCGGGCGCAAGATGCCGGCGGTCAAACTCCTGCATCAGCAGTCCGAGTCGAACACCAAGCCCGAATTCATCATGGGACATTCCCTCCAGGCTGTGAGCGTGCTCGTTCAGGCCGCAGCCAGCGTCTTCGCCGTGCCGCTCGCCATGCGAATCCACGAAGGGTTGGTGTGGTCCAATCGCGATCGCCGCACCCTGCTCGACAAGATGCTTGCGCTCCTCGGGATCGTCGCCATCGCAGAACCCTTCTACTTCGTCGCCGACGCCTACTATGCCGCGCGCAAGATCGTCACCGGCCTGCTCGAGGAGAACAACCACCTGGTCACGCGGGTGAAGTCCAACGCCGTCGCCTACACCGCCCACCAGCAGCGTGGCCCGCGGAAGAGAGGCCGGCCCAGAGTTTATGGCAGCAAGGTCAAGCTCAGATCCCTGCTGGAAGACCCCAAGGGCTTCCAACAGGCCGAAAGTCCCGTCTACGGCGAGCACCAGGTGACCATCCAGTATCGGGTCCGCGACCTGCTGTGGCGCCCGGCCGGTCGACTCGTGCGCTTCGTGGCGGTGATTCATCCAGTAAGAGGCTCGTGCCTCCTGATGTGCACCGACACCTCTTTGGAGGCTATCGAGATCATTCGCCTGTACGGTCTGCGCTTCAAGATCGAGCACACGTTCAAGCAGGCGGTGCGGCTGATCGGTTCGTTTACCTACCATTTCTGGATGTCCGACATGAAGCCGCTGCGCCGCCGCAGTGGCAATCAACATCTCCATCGTGAGTCGCTGGAATACCGCAACGCCGTCAAACGCAAGCTCCACGCCTACCACGTCTTCATCCAGGCGGGTGTCGTCTGCCAGGGACTGCTTCAGTATCTGGCCGTCGCCTTCCCTCAGGCCGTCTGGAATTCCTTCGGCTCCTGGCTGCGAACCATTCGGCCCGGCATCCCGCCCTCGGAGCTGGTCGTGGCCAATGCCCTGCGCCAGAGCCTGCCGGAATTTCTCTTGAATGCCACCCCGAGCAACACCTTCGCGAAATTCGTCATCGAACGACAGGACACCAATAAAATGGAGGCCTTCCGCCTAGCCTCCTGAGCCGAAATTCCTCCGGAACTCTGGACTCGCGAGGTCTATGGTGTAGTGCAATATTTCGACGTTTTCGGTGACTATCACGAAACCGAGTTTTGTTCCTATCAGATTTTGAATCATGGTCCATTCATCTCGTGCGAGTATGGGAATTGGTTTGACAAGAGGTAAACCCGCGCACCAAATCTTCTGCGCATCGAGGGCCGGCCCGAGTTGTCATAAGCGAATCTTCTGCGGCATTTGAACTGACAGGACAGACAGAGCCCGGCTGCGATCATGCGATGCGCCACCCACCGTGCCTTGCGCCAGCGCAGCGGCAACGCCACGTTCCCACCGAACATCCGGAGCATCGCCCATGTCCGACTCAGCCGAGTACACACCACCGAAGGTTTGGACCTGGACCAAGCCAAGCGGCGGCCGGTTCGAGGACATCAACCGCCCGATCTCAGGGCCCACGCACCAGAAGGCGCTGCCGGTCGGCCGCCATCCGCTCCAGCTCTATTCGCAGGGCACGCCGAACGGCGTGAAGGTCACCGTGATGCTGGAGGAGTTGCTGGCACTCGGCCATAGCGGCGCGGAGTACGACGCCTGGTTGATCAGGATCGGTCAGGGCGATCAGTTCGGCAGCGGCTTCGTCGCGGTGAACCCCAACTCCAAGATACCGGCGCTGCTGGACCGCAGCGGTCCGAAGCCCATCCGGGTCTTCGAGTCCGGCGCGATCCTGTTGTACCTCGCCGAGAAGTTCGGCGCGTTTCTACCGACCGAGCCCGGCGAGCGCGCCGAATGCCTCTCGTGGCTGTTCTGGCAGATGGGCGCCGCGCCTTACCTCGGCGGCGGGTTCGGCCATTTCTACGCCTATGCGCCGATGAAGATCGAGTATGCCATTGATCGTTACGCCATGGAGGTGAAGCGTCAGCTCGATGTGCTCGATCACCGGCTGGCGGACAACGAGTACCTGGTGGGCGATGTCTATACGATTGCCGATATGGCGGTCTGGCCCTGGTATGGTGGGCTGGTGAAAGGCTGGCTCTACGGAGCGGCCGAGTTCCTTTCGGTGCAGGAATACAAGCACGTCAACCGCTGGGCCGATGCCATCGGTGCACGGCCAGCGGCGCAGCGTGGGCGGATGGTCAACCGCACCAGCGGCGACCCATCAAGCCAGTTGCACGAGCGCCACGACCCCGGCGATTTCGAGACGAAGACGCAGGACAAGCTCGCGCCCGCCGGGTGATCAGCTCCGCCCGACACTGGTAACACCCCCTCCACCCGCACGGACGACAGCGCCGACGCCCCGGTGCTGTCGTGGCGGCTCTGCCTTCCCCCACGCCGAAGTCCTCACCGGGTTCGACTTTCGGGCCCTGCCAATAGAGTGATTACCATGCCCGGAGCGGAGTGTCGATAGCTAATTATGTTGTCCGGTTTATGTAGCACATCAGTTGTCCGCTTGTTTCCGGTCTGTTCGCAAGAGCAGGGACAGAACGGCTGGCGACGGGGCACGGTACGCCCCCACTGTCTTCTTCAAACCATGAATCAATTTCCTTCTTTTGCTGATGCGCCTGTGGAGTTGTGGGCAACGCTCTTCCGTTGTCCACAAATCCACAGGCGAGCCGGACCCAAGCGAGATCATGCCGCCGCGTCCAACGCCGCCATCCGCAGCGCCCCCTGCGCGTCATAGCGTCCCAGGCAGCGCGGGCCGTGGAACACCGCGTGGCTCCCGTCGTGATATTGCCGCACCTTCACCCGTGCCTTCACGAAATGGGTCGTTCGCTGGCCCGGTCACATCAAGCCGGGCACGGTCAAGAACCAGATGTTCGCGGCCCTCGACTGGCTGCCGACCTTCGTCGACATCGCCGGCGGTCCCAAGGGCGACGGCCTCAAGAAGCAGATCGAGGCCGGCCAGTACCCGGGCATCGTCAAGACCACGCTCGACGGCTTCGACCAGCGCGACTACCTCGAAGGCACTTCGGACAAGTCCGCGCGCGACGTCTTCTTCTACTACTCCGGCGCGGTGCCATCTGCCGTGCGCTACAAGAACTGGAAGATGTACTATTCAATGGCGGAAGGCGGAGGGCCCGGCTGGTTCATGCCGCTGATCAACTACCACTGGACCCTGGTCGACAACATCAAGCGCGATCCGTTTGAACAAGTTGCTGGCTTCAGCAATGTGAAGTCGCTGGCGGCGTTGGGCGGCGCGCTCGGCTCGCCATGCTGCGCCTACCTCTACGACTGGAACATGCTGCCGATCGGCCAGCAATTGTGGGAGGAGGAACTGATGTCGTTCGAGAAGTTCCCGCCGCTGCAGACGCCGGAGGTCTACAATCTGAACCAGATCTTGGTGCAGATGCGCGCCCACAAGGGAGACGACTGAGTTGTTTCCGACTTGCTCCAGCAGTCGGGCATCACAGCGGGCGGCCCGAAAGGGCCGCCCGTTTCGCTACAGTCCGCGACGTGAGTCTTGAAAAGACGAAAATGGTCATGAACAGTAGGATACGGCTCGGCGCGTTTGCTTGCGTCGTCGGCGCGACACTGCACACAGGGAATGGTGCCGCTCAGCAGGTGCCGATTCCGCAGACGGCCGCTGAAGTTCCCGGTCCGTTGCTGGGTCCGATGACAAAGGAATACGTCCGGATGGTCGGCCGCATGGCCTACCTATGGGGGTGGCCGCTGGTTTACGTGTACAACCAGCGAACTGAGCTCACGAAGGTTCCAGAGGCAATCCTGCTAAATGACGCGTTGCCCCTTGCGCCAATGAACCAGGTCGTGATGCTCACTGGTTACATCAATCCTGCTGAGCGATACATTGGGGACCCTAACCAGGATGTGGTGTATGGGTTGGGTTATCTCGCTCTCGCAAGCGAACCCGTTGTCGTTCAGGTGCCCGACTTCGGTGATCGCTTCTGGACGCTTCCGGTTTACGACGCGCGCACCGACCAGATCAGCGAACTCGGGTTGCAATACGGTACCAAGCCCGGCTTCTACATGATTGTGGGACCGAACTGGAAAGGTGCCATACCGCCTGGCATCGCCGGCGTGGTGCGCTCATCCACCGACTTCGGCATCGCCATGCCGCGCATCTTCTTGAACGACACGCCCGAGGATCACGCGGCCATCCAACCGGCGCTGGACCAGATCCTGTACTACCCGTTGAGCCAGTTCGACGGAAAGATGAAGACCAAGGACTGGAGCAAGGTTCCGGCCGTCTACAGGAAGGGGACCCCGGCGAAGTACTCGTCAACCCAGCCCCCATGGGTTGACCCCGCGACATTCTTCGACGAGCTCCCGACAGTGATGAAGCAGGTGCCTCCGATGCCCGGAGAAGAGGCGCTCTACAGGCAAATCGGTAGCGTGCTCGACGAGGCCGCGAAAGACCCGGAAGTCATGAAGACGCTGCGGGAGATTGCGTTTGCGGCGGACCCGGAATTGATCGCGCCGATGATGCAGTGGAAGTTTAATGGCCAACCCGCAGGCAACGGCTGGACGTCCCCGGGCAACAACGGCGCTTTCGGCACCGACTACTATCACCGCGCCGGCGCCGTGAAGGCCGACCCTTATGACAACAAGCGCAATGAGACGATGTATTTCTATACGGATAACGATTCTGAGTACGGTCAGCTTGTGGGCGAGGCGTCCTATGCCGTCACCTTCCCGAAGGGGCAGCTTCCCCCGGTGAAGGGATTCTGGTCGCTGACGATGTATGATCCGGAGCACTACTTCTACCCGAACGCGTTGGATCGCTTCGCGCTCGGCACCCGGAACAAGTCGCTGAAATACAATTCCGACGGCTCCCTGACGATCTATCTCGGCAACAGGTCGCCGGGCGAGGACAAGGAATCCAACTGGCTGCCCGCGCCCAACGGGAATTTCTCGATTTGGCTCCGCACCTATTGGCCGGATCAAACCATCCTCGACGAAACGTGGAAGCCACCGGTAGTGAGCCGTGTCGAAGGGTGACGGCGCCCCAGTGTATGCGGACGGCTCGAAGGAACCGCCCGTTTCGATAGGCGCAAGGCAGGGTCAGCGAGCCACGTCGGAGTTAGCGCGCAGGCGGAACGAACTTCGACATTGTTCAGTCAGGATCAGCAAGGGGACATCGAATGAAGTCACGACCAAGAAGGCTCCCACGGATCGCAGGCGTGCTCGCCGTCGGTCCAATGCTGTTCCTGCTGCTGCCCGCCCCGGCCGCCCGCGCCCAGACGCAAGCCTCGGCCCAAGCGGCGCAATTCACGTCTCAGGAGTTGGCCAGCCGGACTGTCTATCGCCGGGCCGTGGACGCCGTCATCTGGGGCGTGCCGGTGGTGAATTTGGACATGATGCGGCAGGCGTACTTCCGAGACGCGAAGGCGAGCTACAACGACATCGTCTGGTGGCCCAAAGGAGGCGCCTGGCAAAACCAGTCGCTCGATGTCGACACGAGCGTTCGCTACCTCTACATTTTCTGCAACACAAAGGACGACGGTCCGGTCGTTATGGAGGTCCCGCCGGCGGTCGCGGCGGCCAGTTTCTACGGCACCACCATGGACGCCTGGCAGGTGCCGCTCGTCGACCTGGGCCTCGAGGGCAAGGGCGGCAAATACCTTATCCTCCCGCCCGACTACAAGGGCGATCCGCCGGCCGGCTATATCCCGGTGCGTCCCAAAACCTATAACAGCTACACGCTGCTCCGCTCCATCCTGGCCAGCAGATCGGAGGAGGACGTGCGCGCCGGCGATGCGCTGGTGAAACAGGTCAAGGTTTATCCGCTAAGCAAGGCGGGTAGCCCGCCAGAGCCGCATCTCATCGACATGACGGGCAAGCTCTACAACGCCGTCGTGCCTTATGATGACAGTTTCTACGATAGCCTGGCGCGGATGATCAACGAAGAGCCCGTGCAGCCGCTCGACCTCCAGATGTTGGGCATGCTGCTTCCGCTCAGCATTGAGAAGGGCACGGAATTCAAGCCGGACCCCGCGACCCGAACGCAGCTGAAAGGGGCGGCGGCGGAAGCGCATGCCTGGCTGATCGATGGGATCATCTCGACATTTGAACGATACTATCCCGATCGGAATTGGACCCTCCCAACTTCGGCAATCGGAGCGAAGACGGAGTTCCTTTGGGAGACGCCCAACTACTTCGACGTGGATGCGCGCGGAATTTCCCTGGCCAGCTTCTTCGGTCCCGTCGTCAAGCTCGGCGGGGGCAGCTTCTACCTCACCAACTACCACGACCAGAAGGGTGGACGGCTGTCGGGAGAGCACACCTATCGGCTGCACGTGCCGCCGAATGTTCCGGCGACCGAGTTCTGGGCCCTGACCGTCTATGACCTAGAGACTGAGACCTTCTTCCGCGACTTGACGCACCTCACGGTCGATTCCTTGGATCCTGCGGTGCGCAAGAATGCGGACGGCTCCGTGGACGTCTACTTCGGCCCAAAGGCGCCCGCCGGCATGGAGGCGAACTGGATGTACACCCCGCCGGGAAAATACTGGTATCCGTGGTTTCGATTCTATGGCCCGGAGAAGGCGATCTTCGATAAATCGTGGAAGCCGCCGGACATTGAGAGGATCAACTGACACAACGGGATGGAGTTTGTCGGTAAGACTAGTCGTTATTCGGGAGAGTATCATGTCATCGAACGCTTCAGATGGGCTGAACCGCCGCCTCATGCTCGGCGCGCTTGCGACACTGCCAGCGTTGCCGAGGTTGTCTGGGCTCTTCGGCGCAACGACTGCGCAGGCGCAAACGGCGGCGACCGGTCCCTTGCCGTCATGGAACGACAGGCCGGCGAAGCAGGGGATCCTCGAATTCATTCGTGCGACCACCAGCGACCCGTCGAGCGCCACGTTCGTGCCGCCCGAGGAGCGAGTCGCCACTTTCGACCAGGATGGCACATTGTGGGTGGAGCATCCGATCTACACCCAGGTGGTCTATTGCCTCGACCGGGTGCCGGCAGTGGTCAAGGAGAAACCCAAGCTGGCGCAGGTCCAGCCGTTCAAGACCGTGCTGACGGGCGACTTCGAGAAGATCGGGCAGCTTTCGCTGCACGACTTCGAGGAGATCGCGGCTGCGACGCTCACTGGAATGGACGTGGACACCTTCTATTCCGAAGCGAAGGCGTGGATCGACGCCGCCAAGGATCATCGCTGGAAGCGGCCATACACCCAGTTGACCTATCAACCGATGCAGGAAGTTCTGACCTACTTCCGCGCCAACGGCTACAAGACTTACATCGTCACCGGTGGCGGCCAAGACTTCGTGCGTGTCTATTCCGATCGCGTATACCGCATCCCGCGCGAGCAGGTGATCGGCACCGCGGGCGGGATCAAATACGGCTACGACAAGGACGGCAAGCCGTTCCTGACCAAGGAGCCAAAGCTGCTTTTGAACGACAACTTCGCCGGCAAGCCGGAAGGTGTTCATCTGGAGATCGGCCGCCGTCCCTACGCCGCGTTCGGCAACTCGACTGGCGATCAGCAGATGCTGGAGTACACGAAACGGGGCGATGGCCTGCGGCTGTCGATGATCGTACTGTATGACGACGCGAAACGCGAATACGCCTACGGCCCGGCGCAGGGGCTACCCGACACCAAGGTCGGCACGTTCACCCAGGCGCTCTACGATGAAGCGAAGAAGGACGGCTGGTTCATCATCAGCATGAAGGACGACTGGAAACAGATTTTCGCGTTCGAAGCGTGAGCCCACGGACCCTCGCCTCGGAATCCGGCCGGAGGCCGGAAGGTTCTCGCCGACGGCCACACCTCGGCAACGATCGGACCAGCGGTGGCTCGACTTGCTTAAGTTGGAATTGATCCTGATAGACTTCGAAAGAGAGAGCCGCAGCATGGAAGGCGTCGCCCGACCGCCAACGAAAATGATCACCCGCCTCGGATGGATTGCCGTCTGGGGACCTGGCTTGCTGGTGATGCTGGCCGACACCGACGCCGGCAATGTGGTGACAGGCGCGCAGGCAGGCGCCCAATGGGGCTATCGGCTGCTGCCTCTGCTCCTGCTGCTGATTCCGATGCTCTACATGGTGCAGGAATTGACAGTGCGGCTTGGGCTCACCACCGGGCGCGGTCACGGCGAACTGATCCGCGACCGGTTTGGCGTCGGCTGGGCGTGGCTGTCGACGGCGGGCTTGGCCGCTGCGGTGATCGGCTCGCTGATTACCGAATTCACGGGCGTGGCGGGAATCGGAGAACTCTATGGCCTGTCGCGCGGGCTGACCTTGCCCCTCTGCGCGACGGCCTTGCTCACAGTCGTCGCCACGGGCTCCTATCGGCGCGTGGAGCGGACAGCGATCGTCATTGGCCTTTTTGAACTCGCCTTCTTCGCGGTCGCCTGGGCGGCGCATCCGAACCTCGCAACTCTGGCGAAAGACGCCTTCGACCTGCCCCTCGGCGACCGCGCCTTCACCTTTCTGGTTGCTGCGGTCATCGGAGCGACCTTCAATCCTTGGTTGATCTTCTACCAGCAATCCGCAATCGCCGACAAAAAGCTCCGGCCGGACGATCTTGCGGCCGCGCGCTGGGACACAGCGTTTGGCGCCGTGCTCACGCAATGCTTGACAGGCGCGGTGCTGGTCGCGGCGGCGGCGAAGCTTTATTCCGGCAGCGCGTCGGCGGGCCTGGGCAGCGTCGGCGAGATCAGCAATGCGCTGACGCCACTCCTCGGGGAGAGCGTCGGACGCCTGGTTTTCAGCGCGGGCGTCCTCGGCGCCTCTCTGGTGGCCGCCATCGTGTGCTCGCTGGCGCTTGCCTGGGGTGCCGGCGAGGTCGCCGGCTACCGGCGTTCGCTGGAAAACCATCCGTTCGAGGCGAAATGGTTCTATGGCGTCTATGCGGCCTGCGTCGTCGGCTCCGCTGCAGTTGTTTGGCTCGTGCCGGACCTTATTTGGCTCACCATCGCGGCGCAGGTCCTGAATGCTTTCCTGCTGCCGCTGGTGATCGGCTTCCTCGTCGCATTGGCGGTGAACGCGCTGCCGGCTCCGCTTCGCCCGCGGGGGCTCTATCTTTGGGCCCTGATCGGCGTCTCGGTCGTCGTTATCGCAGTGGGACTTTATGGCGGCGTCGCAGGACTGATGTAGCGTCCGGTGGGGCCGCTTTTCCTGAGTGCACAAACGATGCAAAGGTAAGGCACCGATCGCTTTGGAACCCGCAACAGGCCTCCATTTCGCCGGCGCGTTGGCCGAAATCAGCGTCATCGACCTGATGTTGAGCGCGGACAACGCGCTCGTGATCGCGATGTGCTGTGCTTCGTTGCCTCCCGCGCATGTCCGCAACGCGGTCGTTCTCGGCACCGCCGGGGCGATCGTCCTGCGATGCCTCTCGACGACGGTCGCGGGCTTCCTGCTCCAGATACCCTATCTGAAGATCGTCGCGGCGGCGTTGCTGGCGGCGATCGCCGTCAGGTTGATCGTGGCGCGCGATCGCAATGCGCCCTTGGTCGAGGACGCCGCAAAACCATTGGGCGAGCATGGCGCCGCAGGCGAGCCTGCGGGAGGCATGAATGCTGCGGCGTGGAGCGCCGTCGCAACGTTCATCACCGCGTGCTTCTTAATGAGTCTGGACAACATCGTGGCGCTGGCGGCCGTTGCGCGGGGCAACGTCTGGTTGCTGGTTTTTGGTCTTCTGCTCAGCATTCCGCTGCTCGTATTCGGGGGCTTGCTCATCGTGGAGCTCCTGAAGCGCCATCCGTTCATTATCGAGTTGGGAGGCGTCGCCCTGGGATGGATTGCCGGGCAGATTGCTCTCGCCGATCCGGCCATTGCGGACTGGGCGCAGAGGGAGGCGCCGGCGTTGTCGATCGTCTTGCCCCTGGTCGGCGCCGTCCTGGTCTTTTGGGAGAGCCGAATACTCCTTCGGGCCGGTCGGCGTGGCAAACCCTTTCGGGTCATGAAGGCGGCTGTCGCCGTCGCGCCGCGCCAGGCGCCCGCGACGGCGATGCCGAATCCAACTATCGCGACCGGGAGGAGCGAATAACCGATAGTCTCGAAGATCGTCCCGTGGGCCCACCGCGTCCCTCTGTCTCGCTCGACGATATCATCGCTCTGGCCCGCTCCCGCATGCCGCTGTTCACCGGCATTCCGCGCGTCGGCCTGGAGATGCTTTCGGTCGTCGTGCTGTTGGCTCTCGTTGGTTGGATGGCCACCGGCATCTACAAGGTGCAGCCGGACGAGCGCGGTCTCGTGCTGCAATTCGGCCGATGGGTGCGCACGGCCGACCCCGGCCTTAACTATCACCTGCCATACCCAATCCAGACAGTTATCCTGCCCAAGGTAACCCAGATGCATCAGGTCGAGGTCGGAAGCGGCGCCGCCAGCCAGATGCTGACCGGCGATGAGAACATCGTCGAGGCCGACGCCATCGTTTTTTGGAAGATCCGCGACCCGGCGGACTATCTCTTCAAAGTATTCGATCCGGAGGAGACCGTCAAAGTCGCGGCGGACAGCGCCATCCGCGAAGTGATCGGACGCAATCCCATCCAGGCGGCGCTCTCAGACCGGCGTCAGGAGATCGCGGACCAAGCCCAGGAGTTACTGCAGTCTCTGCTCGATTCCTATCACACCGGAATTCTCGTCACGCAGGTGCAGCTCCAACGCGTCGACCCGCCTCAGCTGGTCATCGACGCGTTCAACGACGTCCAGCGCGCGCGCGCCGACCAGGAACGCGCCCGCAACGAGGCGGAAGCCTACAGCAACGACATCCTGCCGCGAGCGCGCGGCGAGGTCGAGCGCGTCAACCAGGATGCGGAGGCGTTCAAAAGCCAGGAGATCAGCCGCGCTGAGGGCGAGGCCGGCCGCTTTGTGGCGGTCGAAGACATCTACAAGCAGCACAAGAATGTCCTTGGCGAGCGGCTCTATATCGAGACCATGGAGGAGGTCATGAAGAAATCGAGCAAGGTCTTCCTCGATTCCCTCTACGACAAGGCCAGCCGCGAGGATATCCTGATGCATTCCTTAGGGGGAAGCTGGCGATGAGCGGCCGGCTGTGGATCGCTGTGATCGCGCTCATCGCGGCAGCCGGCTGGCTCATCGCATCGGTTGTCTTCACGGTGGACGAGACCCAGCAGGCCCTGGTGCTGCGCTTCGGCAAGCCTGTCGCCACGATCGTCAAACCCGGCCTCTATGCGCAGGTGCCGCTGATCGACACCGTCATCTATTACGACAATCGCATCATGCAACTCGCGCCGGGTAGCGAGCCGGTCATCCTCGGCGATCAGAAACGCATCGAGGTGACGACGCTGACGGAATTTCGCATTGCCGATCCGCTGGGTTTTTATCAGTCGGTGCGCAGCGCGGACCAGGCGCGCCCGTGGCTCTCCCAGATCGTCAGTTCGTCGCTGCGGCGCGAATTGGGCAAGGTGAAACTCGGCTCTCTTTTGTCCGCCGAACGCGACGCCGTCACTCAGCGGGTCCAAACCGAAGTCTCGGAAAAGGCAAAGCCGCTGGGGATCGAAGTGGTGTCGGTGCGCGTCCGACGCGCGGACCTGCCCAGCGAAACGAGCCAGGCCATTTACGACCGCATGTTGTCGGAGCGCCGGCGGGAAGCCAAGGAACTGCGGGCACAAGGCTTCGAGTGGGCGCAGAAGATCCAGGCCGCCGCCGATCGCGAGCGTACGACCATGCTTGCCGATGCCGAGAGGCGTAGCACGATCACGCGCGCCGAGGGCGAAGCCGAGGCGGACAAGGTGGTCGCCGAGGCCTACGACCGCGACCCCGACTTCTTCAAGCTCTACCGGATGCTGCAAGCCTATCGTCAGTCGCTGGCGCAGCCGAGTTCGACAATCGTGCTCTCCCCGGGTAGCGAGTTCCTGCGTTTGTTCGAGGCCGGTCCCAATCCCTCGCCGGCACCATGGAGATGAGAGCGCGATTGGTCGAACCTGCGGCTTGCTGCGCTGGTCGACATTCGAAGTTGGAAAAGGGACCTCTGTGCGAATTCTAGTCTCTGCGTGTTCGTTGCTTTCGTGCTGACAGCTCAGTCAATACGACGGTCTTCACGTCCCAGGAGCTCGATGCCGAAACGAGCGTGGCTCTCATATCGATGAGATGTCCTCGGTTGCGTGCAGTTCACAAACACCAGCCCCCGCGGGGGAGCGCGTCCGCCGCCCCCGACGCTTTGCAGCCGACCCAGGGAGAAGTGTCGGCTGAAGAGCGTGCCGCGGGCATTCGGCCGTCGCCGCCTAGCAAGGCACGGAGCAGCGCCCGTTAAACCAGTCGGCATGCACGAAAGCAGCGCCGTTCCCGACCAGATCAAGCGCTCACCGTCAAGGAGTTCAGGGAGGGTTCTGGCGAGCGCCCTGATCCCTGGCATCCAGAGCGCCACCTTCAGTTTTTGCATAGACGCGATCGCCGGCGTTGTCAGAATCCAGCAAAGCCCAAAGCGATTGTCCTGATCCGGCAGCACCTCGGCCACCAAAGGAGAGAGAGGAACCCATGTTCACCAGACGACAGATCAGTCTTACGACGGGGCCGCTGTTTTTAGCGGGGCTACTCGCGGCCTGCGTGCCACAGCAGCAATATGATGCGCTCGAAAACGACTACAACCAGCTCAATCAGCGGCTCTCGGGCGAGATCTCGAGCCAGCAGGTGCATATCACCAGGCTACAGGGCGCGATCAAGGTGGCGGTGAACAGCGAGCTGCTGTTCCCCTCCGGCGGCTGGCAGATGCCACCGCAGGCGGCAGCGACGATTGCCAAGATGGCGCCGGTCCTTGCCCCATTTCAGCAGACCAAGATCATCGTGACCGGCTATACGGACAACGTTCCGATCGGCCCCGAGTTGCAACAGCAGGGGATCGCCAACAACCAGCAGTTATCGCTGAAGCGGGCGCAGACCGTCATGCAGTACCCGATTTCCCAAGGGGTCAATCCTAACTTGGTCTCGGCACAGGGGCTCGGGGATGCGGACCCAGTCGCGTCGAATGACACGCCACAGGACGGGCGCAGAACCGCCGCGTCGAACTGACCTTGGCCGGCACCGGCACCTGAAAGGCCCGCCGGTCCCAAGCCGTTCCTGGACTGTGACCAAGACTTTTCCCTGTTTGACGGGAGGCATGGATCAATGCGCGTCGTCGGTCTCATTGCGATTGGTGTGATGCTTTGCGAAGCGGCCTGGGCGCCGGGGGCGGGGGCCCAGAACACGCAAGCCGCACCAAACGCTCCGCCTGCCGCGACAACGACTGCTGCACCCGTGGTGGCGGCCCAGGCGGACCGGCTGCTCAAGCAGATGGGTGCCTATCTCGGCTCCGCCGAGCAGTTCACCTTCCATGCCGACATCGCCTTCGACCACGTTCTGCCGTCCGGCCAGAAGCTGCAATTCTCCGCATCCGAGGATGTCGCGCTGCAGCGGCCCAATCGGCTCTATGTCGAATGGAGCGGCGATCTCGGGGACCGGCAGTTCTGGTACGACGGCACGTCGATCACGCTCTATGATCCAGCGCTCCCGTTCTATGCGACCGACGCAGCGCCGCCGGACATCGACACGATGCTGGATAAGCTAGTGCCGCAGGTGAACTTCGCCCCGCCGCTGTCCGACTTTCTCTATCGCGAGCCGTATCGGAGTGTGCGCGGAAACATTCAGTACCGGCTTCGATCTGGGCCTGAACGACGTGAACGGCACGAGCTGCCGGACGTTTGCCTTCGTCGAAAAAGACATTGACTGGCAGATCTGGATCAAGGACGGGCCACAACTGGTCCCGTGCAAGCTGGTGATTACCTACAAGACACAGCCGGCGCAGCCGCAGTTCAGTGCGGTGTTCACCGATTGGGACTTTGCGCCGCGCATCGCCGAGCCGGTGTTTACGCCGGACCTGCCGCCGGGGACGGAGAAGATCCCGTTCGCGGCCGCCACCGCCAGCAAGTAGCAGTGGGGAGGGCGTCGATGATCGAACGCTTCACGGACCGGACGAAGCTGATTGGCATGCTGCTGTCGGGCGCGGCCATGGCCGTGTGCATCTCCGTCGGGGTCGAACGCGCCGCGGCATTCCGAGGCGGCGGCTTTGGGGGGTTCCACGGCGGTGGCTTTGGCGGCTTTCACGGCGGCGGCTTCGGTGGATTCCACGGTGGCAGCTTCGGTGGGTTCCACGGTGGCGCGTTGGGTAGCGGCGGCTTCCGCTTCGGCGGTGGCTTTGGGAGCGGCGCCCCGCGCTTCGGCGATGGTGGACCTTCGATCGCGGCGGCGACGCCGGCTTCGGTCGCGGCGGATGGGGCAGCATCCACAATGCCAGCACGTTCTCTGACCATGCCGACAGCTTCCAGCAGAGTCATCCCGAGTTCCACGAGAACGCCACGCAGTTTCAGCAGAACCGGTTCAATGAAGTCAACACGTTGCAGCAGAATCGCTACAACAACGCGCGCAATCTCCAGGTCAACCGCCAGGACAATTGGAACAATTACAACGGGAACTGGGGAGGCTACTATTCGGGTCTCGGGTTTCGCGCCGGCTTCGCCATCGGCGCCACCGTTGCGGCACTGCCGGTGGCCGCGGTCGCTCTCACGGTTGCCGGAACCCCGTATTGGTACGCAAACGGGGTCTATTACGCCTCCCAGGCCGGGCAGTACGCGGTGGTGCCACCACCGCAGGGCGCTGTGGTCGCAACCGCGCCACCCTCATGCTCCACCGTCTATATTGGCGGTGGGACGAACCTCGACTGCGGCGGCGCATTCTATTCCTCGGTGCCGAACGGCTACGAAGTGATCCCCCCACCGATCGGTGCGACCGTGAACACGCTGCCCGACGGCGCGGTCGATCAGAATATCAATGGCACGACCTACTTCACCTTCGGTGGGGCGTACTATCGACCATTCTATAGCGGCAGCAGCGTGATCTACGAGGTGGTCGCGAACCCGACCTAAGTCAATGCGAGTTGGGAACCCGCAAAATTGGGAGACCTCTGCGTGATACGCTCAACTCGATTGCGTCTGGCGTTGATTCCTGCTGTGGGCGTGGCGGCGAGCACACCCGCGCATGGCCAGCAGGCACAACCGCTGCCGCCAGCCCCGGTTGTCCGGGTGCCGCTGCCGGCCGACGCGGCTCCCGGCCAGGCTACCGAAAACGCAACGAACGAGAGCGATGCGACCGAACTCGCGAAGAAGCTGCAGAACCCGATCGGCGACCTCTACAGCTTCCCATTCCAGAACAATACGAACTTCAACTACGGTCCCCAGAAGGGCACGCAGGATATCCTGAACGTCCAGCCGGTGATCCCGATCCATGTGAATGACAACTGGAATATCATCACCCGCACCATCCTGCCGCTGATCTGGCAGCCCTCGTTGCAACCGGCGCAGACCGTGCCATTCGGCACCGGCCCGACCACGTTCTCGGCGTTCCTTTCGCCGAAGAACCCCACCAACGGCTGGCTATGGGGCCTCGGCCCGATCGTGCAGCTACCGACGATCAGCAACAAGAGCCTCGGCTCCAATGTCTGGGGCGGCGGTCCGACCGGCGTGCTGGTCTATATGAAGGGACCCTGGGTCGCGGGCGTGTTGGTCAACAACGTGTGGTCTTTCGGTGGCACGTCGGGGCGCGATGGCACACGCTACAATATGTTTCTGACGCAGCCGTTCGTGAACTACAATTTCGGCGAGGGCTGGTACGTCGGCAGCTCCCCCATCATCACCGCGAACTGGCTGACGTCCGGCAACAACGCCTGGACGCTGCCGGTGGGGGCCGATGTCGGCCGAGTGGTGAAGATCGGCGGCAAGCTGCCGGTCAACCTCCTTGTGGGTGCCTACTACAATGCGCTCCGGCCTGAATTTGGCCCGACCTGGCAGCTTCGAACCCAAATCACCCTCATTTTCTAGACTCCGCTATGCACCTGGGCGGGCGGCGAGCATCGGTCGTCCGGCAGGCAGCTTGCGCGCATCAGGCCGCGTCGATCGTCCAGCCAGCGGTGGAAGGGTGCAGGTTTTTCGGTTGGCTTCAGAATTTGCATAGTCAGCGGTCTCTGCACTCGGCAGGAAAGACCTGGCAGCCGCTTCGCTCCTTCCCTGAACTCCAAACGACGACGGTCGTCGCCCAACAAGGAGATTCCCAACATGTCCGACCTGGTGGTTATCGCTTTCCCGTCCGAAGCTAAGGCGGAAGAGGTCCGCAACAAGCTGTTCGACCTGCAGAAGGAGTACCTGATCGAACTCAACGATGCCGTCATTGCCGTCAAGCAGCCGAACGGTCGGGTCAAGCTCAACCAGATCTTCCATCCCGCCGCGGCCGGTGCCGCCAGCGGCTCGTTTCTGGGGCCTGCTGATCGGGCTCATCTTCATGATGCCCCTGGCTGGGGCCGTGATCGGCGCCGCCTCCGGCGCACTCGGCGGAGCACTCTCCGATGCCGGGATCAACGACAAATTCATGAAGGATGCGGCGCAGACGCTGCAGTCCGGCAACGCCGCGCTGTTCGTGCTGATCCGCAAGATGACCGGCGACAAAGTATTGGCCGCCTCGCGAGGCGAGGGCGGCACGGTGCTGCGCACCTCCCTCGACGAAACGAAGGCAGCGGCGCTGCGCCAGGCGCTGGCAGCGCAGGCCACGGCGAGCCCGGCGGCCTAGTCCGCGGCAGGAGATCCCAGTCAGGAATGGTGTGGATTGATAGGACGATGGGGGATTGAAATGGAGTTGTTGCTGGGATTTCAACTCGACGCTTGGGACTACGCGACCTTTGCCTCGCTGTTCGTCATTGGCGCCGCCTTCATCGTCCTGATTTACCTGATCCTGGGCCTGCCCGGCCGGATTGCCATCGCCCGGCGGCACCCCGAGGCAGAGGCGGTCAACATGATGGGCTGGCTCGGCTTCATCGCCATCGTGCCGTGGGTGCAGGCCTTCTTTTGGGCGCTCAAACCGACCGACGTCATCGATATTCGCAACCTGCCGCGGGAAACAAGGCGTTCCACCGACGAGGAAATCGCCCGGCTTACCGGCAAGCCCATCGCCGAGGCAGCTCTGCCGAAAACACTACCGCCCGAGCCGCACAAGGAATAGGAGCGCGCCAAAATGGTCGCCGGGCTGCTGATTACCATCGTCTATTGCACGGCGGTCTGGCTGGTCTTCTTCCGGTTCAAGCTGATCAAATTCACACCCGGCTGGGGCATCATCTCCGGTCTGTTCGGCGCCCACATTCTCCTCATCTTCCTCATCGGCCTCCGGTTCGTCACGCCCAGCTCCACCGATGCGAAAGTGGTTCAGTACACCATCCAGCTCATTCCCCGGCTGCCCGAGCCGACCATGGTCACCGCCGTGCTGGTGGAGGAAGGCACGCATGTAAAAAAGGGCCAGCCGCTGTTCCAGTTCGACCGAACGGTCTACGAATCCAGGGTTCGCCAACTCGAAGCGGAACTGGCGGAGGCGAAGCAGAACGTCGATGTCCTCCAGGCCGACGTCGCGTTGGCCGAAGGCAAAAAGAGCGCCGCGGAAGCCAATCTTGGCTATGCGCGGTACAGGCAACATGCGGCGCAGACCCTCGAAGTGCAGAATGTCGGGACACTGTTGGAAGCCGATCAGTGGGACGCCGAGGCACACCGGGACGAGGCGGCGGTGGACGAGACCGACGCTGAGATCAAGCGTGCCGTTCTTAAGTTGGAGGCCGAAATCGGTGGCGTGAATACCAAGGTCGCCTCGGTGGAGGCGCAACTTCAGCAGGCTCGCTACTACCTGGACAACACCACGTTGATCGCGCCGGCAGATGGCCGCATCGTCAATCTACAGGTGCGCCCCGGTATGGTGTCGGGCATCTACCGCATCGGCGGCATCGCGGCATTCATCCTCGATAGCAACCGTTACGTGCTGGCGACGTACTACCAGGAGAACCTAAAATATGTCCGTCCCGGCCAGCCCGTCGAGGTCGCGCTCGATCCCTATCCGGGGCAGATCTTCAAGGCGACGGTAGAGCAGATCTGGCGGGCGAACGCGGCAGGGCAGTACCTGCCAAGCGATGTGCTTCCGGGGTTCGACGCGGCCGATCCGCACCAGGCGCTCGGCCAGTTTGCCGTCCAGATCCAGCTCGATGACAAGGACCTGGAGAAGTTTCCGATCGGCGCGCATGGCGTGGCGGCGATCTACACTGGCGGCGGCGGGTTTGCGATGCTGCGCAAGATTACCATCCGCGCGCATGCCTGGCTCAACTGGCTCTATCCGCTCAATGTCTGATTGCTGCGATCTGCGTGAGCGCCGATGACGGCGGATGATCGCCGGGGCCATTGGCAGGGCACCTGCGTGATACCGGCGTATCGCCCCATGCGGCCTGGCAGCTGCATGCGGGTCGAGGAGACTCGAAAGCCTTCTTTCGGGTGCAGGTTCGGAAGGCAACCCGCGCCTGGACGGGTGCAATCCCGCTGAAATTCGTCCGCTGCGTTGTCCCGCAGCTTCCGGCCGACCGCTTACAGCTAGCTTACAGCTTCGGCGATGTAGCCCCTTGTAAGCAAAAACGGCCCCGAAGGACCGTCTTTAATCACCTGATTTCTTTGAGAAGATCTGGAGCGGGCGAAGGGATTCGAACCCTCGACCCCAACCTTGGCAAGGTTGCATCTCGCTCAGCCAATGAAAACAGCGCCACCGGCTTCTACGTCCGACAGCGCCGCTCATCAGAGGACCAGCGCCCCATGCGCCGGGCAGGGCCGCACGCTACCTCGGCCAAGCGTTTGAAGTCGAATGGTTCGGCAGAGAAGGTTGCCCGGGCGGCACGCGCACCGGGCCTGGCAGGAGCTCCGCCAGCAGGTGCGACCGCGGCTGACCGAGGCTCACGTCGGATTCGCCGGCCTAGCCGCGGCGATCGGCCGCGCCGAGAGCACGACCAAGATCCCCTGCTCAAGCGCGCACCTCGGCACGCTCGCTGTCGAACCTGTTCGCCACCTGGGGCCCGGAACCCGGACCACCACCGCCGCCTGAGCCCGCGTCCACTTCTGCCACCTCGGATGAGGTGGCAAAAAGTGACGCGCCCTCGCTCTCAGCCGCCGGGACGCCGGCCGGGATCGGTGCCGTGGCCGATGTTGGTCTGGAGGTCGAGCCGGCAGCCGCCGCAGTGGATTTTGCCCGGAGGCAGTGGGTATGGAAGCAAGGTGTTGTCGGTGATCGCCATTACCGTCGGTGCGAGGAACTTGCCTGACAAGCCGTGGTACCAGGATTGCTTCAACCGGTGGAGGGTCGGTCAGTCGCGCCACGAGAGCAGGCTCCGATTCCTTGGCAGCTCGAGGAGGCAGGGGTCGGGGCTGAGACCGCTGGGCAGTAGTAGGGACCGGGAAAGCCCTTCGAGGCCCCAGCCTCGGAAACCCGGAAATCCAGCCCGATCGGAGAGACAGGGGGACCGGCCGAGTCCATTGCCCGCTACGGGGGCGGGCTGACCCCGGTTTTGGGTCCCCCAGTGGTCCCCCGAGGCTGGAAACTGGTTGCGGGGCCAGGATTTGAACCTGGGACCTTCAGGTTATGAGCCTGACGAGCTACCGGGCTCCCTCCACCGAGCGTTGGACTGTCAGTGCGGTCGTGCCCGGGTTTGCGATGGCTCGCCAAATGTCCGCGTGGCCGTCGAGCTTTGGGTTGTGTCACAAGCCGGGGGAGGCCGGATATAGCACTGCCAAGCATTTCGGGCTGGTCAAGTGACCGATCTGGAGGCGCTCACCGGGCTGATTGCACCGCTGGCGCGCCTGGCGGGCACCGCGAGCGAAGCATCGTTGAGGCGAGTGATCGGCGAGCTCGGCATGGCGATCGCGCGGGGAGTTGATGACGTAGTAACGCCGCCGGCACGGCATGCGTCCGACGGCGCTGGGATTTCGACTTTGACTATGACCGACACGGGCTCTTCTGGTTCGCAGTCTGCTGCTGCCCCCAGGCCGCTGCCGAACGCACCGCGCGCCGGCTTCCGAGACGAAAGGCTGCTCCGATGAAGCGTGCAGCGTCAAACCCTCCCAAGCCGAACGCTCGCGCTGCGCGCATGCCGCCGGCGGAATGGCAGATCTTCCGCCAGCAGGTCATGGGCGCGATGGTTCGGCGCGGATTCGGGTTCGGCGAACTCGCCACGGCGACCGGCTATACGCCTTCGACGCTCGAGACTTGTCTCAAGCAGCGCGCGCCTGCCACGGCAGCCATCACGGCGAAGCTTCGGGTATTCGTGGATGGGGGATGCTCGGGCCCGGCCGATAAGCCGGCAGGGAAGGCCGCTGAGGCCTGTGCGCCGCGGGAGGCACCTGTGCAAGTACCACCCGAGCCCGCCCCGGCCGCTGGCGAAGCGACGCCGGCCGCTCCCGGGTCCGATTCGGCGGTGACCCTGGCCGCCAGGCTGAAGGCGAAGCGCCGGCTGGTGCCTATGACGACAGCAACGCTTGCCGGGCAACTGGGTGTCGAGGTGGCCGAGCTCGACGCGGCGCTGGCGGGCCAGGCGGTACAGGCGCCCGCGGTCGAGAGACTGGCGGCATGGGCGGGAGCTGGCTGAAAAGGCGACGGCCCCCGTATGGCCCCCATTCTGGAGCACAGGTCAGCAACGCGACTGAATTTGCCTGTCGATCGCTTACAGCCCCGAAGACCTCGCCCGCCGAGACCGTGCGGTCATCGCCAAGATTGCCGCGCTCTGTCCGGCCAACGCCGCCGAGGCCGACATTGCCGCCCTCTACGTCGCCGCCTCCGAGCAGTGGAAGGAGTGTCTGCGCTTCGCCCAGCAGCCCGAAAGGTCATTCCACGGGGCACTGAAATACCGCGCTCTGGCCAACAGCATGATGCGCCAGGCGCAGAGTGCCCTCAGGCTGCTGCTGCGCATACAGACAGCGCGTCAGAAGCTGGAAACGGACACTGAAGCCTGCGACCGCGCCGCCTGGACCGAGCATTGTGCCATCGCCCTGATGACAGAGGCGCTATCCCCAACAGCCACAGCCGGCGGAGCCGGCCCCTGCTCCCCCTCCCCTTGCGCCTACCGGAGTCCCACAAGTGCGGAACGATTAGCCAGCATCCAGCCCTGCACCATGGCATCGAGGCGCTTGAGACCGCGGGCCATGGTCTTGGGACCGGGCGGCCGATATCCCTTGGAGGTGTAGCCGGACCAGCCTCCGAGGCGTGCGGCGATCCAGGCGTAATAAGCCAGCAAGGCAGGATCGAACGGGTTCTTCAACTTGTCGGTCGGCCCTTCGAGGGAGGCGCTGATCGCCCGTAGCGCCGGCAGTTCGGCGGGGTCGGCAACGTCCTCTATGGACTGCCCCGTACTGCCGTCGCGACCGATCACCAGTTGCATGACCCGCACGGCGGCAATCAGCGCCACCGTCACCAGCTTCGCCAGGCTGAGCGGCGTCGTGATCTGCGAGGTCTCCACATCGACACCGTCCAACGCAGCCGGTACCAGGCGACAATCTGCAGCGCCTCCGCCGCACCGCCCACCGCATGCGTGGTCAGCAGACACCAGTGTAAGGGTTGCTGCGCCGACGGTGGGGCGATCTCGCGCACATCCACCACCCGCAGGGTCAAGGTCGGCGCCAGGCCTGGCTCGGCGCGCAGTGGCCGCTTGATCGTGACCTCGCCGGAGCGCACCGCCACGACGGCGGTCCGCTCGGCCCGCGCCGGCTTGCCATGCCGGGCCGGCACCTGGATGGTGTGCTGTGTTACTGCTGACCAGGCGGCGCATCGCGCGAACAGTTTCTCATCGCCCTCGAGCGAGCGGTTCTGCGCGGCCCGCACCAACAGATGCACGTTGTCCGGCCGACGCGCGAACTGGTCATAGATGTCGCCCTCGCGGTCCTCGACCACAGTGATCATCGCCGCCTCCGCCAGCACCTCGCCGGCGGTCTCGGCGGCCGCCAGCCAGCGGCGAGACTCCTTCTCGTCGGCCGGGCGTGTCTTATGGTCCGTCACCGGGCCGTCGGTGCGGTTGATCACCGTGGCACCGACCAGCCCGATCAGCCCGCCCTGCTCGGCATCCACCGCAATCACCGGGTGCAGCAGCACGCCGATGTCGGTCCCGTTGCCGACCGTGCCAAAGCCGCGCTTGGCGCCGCTGTGGGGAGCGTAATTCAGCTCCGTGGTATCGGTGATCGCCAGGACGTGCCGCCCGACGGCGCGCCGGGCGGTCTGCCGGGCGGCATGCACCAGCATCTCGTGCATGCTGACCGCCTCGTTGTCGAGGAAACGCTGAAACTGGCGGGCTTGGCCGCGGATGTCGGCCAATGCCGAGAGGCACATGGTGCGCTGCTTCTGCATCGCCCCCAGCAGGCTGTCGCCGACCGCGGCCAGGCGGCGATTGCCAAAGTGACCAAGCTGCGGCTGGTCGTTCATGCGAATCGGCTCCGGTGGGTTGTTGGTCGGGAGCGAATTTGATTTCGCAGGGGGCTGCAAAGGGGCCTGCCGGAGGGGCGGCGCCAGCCGGCTGCCGCCGCCCGTTCGGCGGGAGCCTCGAAAGATCGCTGATGCAGACTCGACCCGCCTCAAATCCGCTGCTCAGCACTCAGGAAAGTCGATTTGGGGTTGTGGGACAACGGTAGCCCCTTGCGCGAGAGGGCCGCGGGGACGGGGCCGGGCCAGCGAGACACTATACGGCGAAGCGCGACAACCCTGTTGCGGGAGGGGGCAGGGAGCAGGACGCCGCCCCAGCGCGACACCAAGCCGCCACCGAGCACGACGCAGCCATCGATCAGCACAGCACCGCGCACCCGATCGAGCCGCCCGCGCCACCCGACAACAATCTGCGTCAAGCAGCATAACACCCCCTCCCCTTGCGGGCCCCTTGCGGGAGGGGGCCTCGCCCGCAAGGCACCATGCCGCAAGCGCGACCTTGCCGGGGTGAGGGAAGGGCGCCGCCCGATGCGAATCCGGTACGGCGCCAGAATATCAATCCACCCAACCGCGCGCCATCGGTGCGCCTTAACGTGCGTCCACGGTCTCTTCTAAAATTGTTTCACCAAATGATCCCACATCTCACATGCATAGAAATGAGACGGTGATGAGCGCCGCGGACGATTGCACACGCCATTCGTGTGCATGCATCCTGAAGTCATCTCACCACATGATCCAACGTCTCGCACACAACGAAACGAGACGGCGATGAGAATAGACCGCTGATGACGACGGGCAAGCCCAGCCCACGTACACCACTGCAGGAGCGGTGGAAAAGGCCGCCGCCGCCGGCCGTCTGGCTGAACGCCCCTAATCCCCACTCGCCGCCCAGGCATGCGCGTGCACCAGCCCATCGTCATACCCCTCCGGCTCGGCGCGCTCGCCAGACGCACGAAACTGCGCGGCCTCCGTGCTACCCGATAACGCAGTAGTCGAAGACCGCCCACCCGAGATCGCCATCGCGACCGCGTCGAAATACCCCACCCCCACCTCGCGCTGATGGCGCGTCGCCGTGTAGCCGGCAGCCTCGGACGCAAACTCCGCCTGCTGCAGCTCCGAATACGCAGCCATACCGCGGTCCCGATAACCACGAGCCAGCGTGAACATCGAATGGTTCAGGCTGTGGAAGCCGGCCAGCGTAACGAACTGGAACCGGTACCCCATCGCCGCGATATCCCGCTGGAACCCCGCAATCCGCTCCGGCGACAGCTTCTTCGCCCAGTTGAAGCTCGGCGAGCAGTTATAGGCCAGTATCTTGCCCGGTACCGGCGATGGATCGCTTCGGCGAACCGCTCCGCTTCGCCCATATCGGGCTCGCTCGTCTCCCACCACAACAGATCGGCATAAGGCGCGTAGGCCAGGCTGCGAGCAATCGCGTAATCCACCCCACACCCCGGCTTGATCCGGAAGAACCCCTCCCCCGTCCGCTCGCCAGAGATAAACGCCCGGTCGCGCTCATCGATATCGCTGGTCAGAAGCTGCGCCGACTGCGCATCGGTCCGGCACAGCAGCAGCGTGGACACGCCCTCGACATCCGCCGCCAACCGAGCCGCATTGAGCGTGCGGATGTGCTGCGCGATTGGCACCAGCACCTTGCCGCCGAGATGCCCGCATTTCTTCTCGCTCGCCAACTGGTCCTCGAAATGCACGCCGGCGGCGCCCGCCTCGATCATCGCCCGCATCAGCTCATAGGCATTGAGCGGCCCACCAAACCCCGCTTCAGCGTCGGCAACGATCGGCGCCATCCAATACGTGCCGTCGGCGCTTCCTTCGCTCACCGCGATCTGATCCGCCCGGCGCAGCGCAGCATTGATCCGCCGCACGACATTCGGAACAGAATCCACGGGATAGAGCGACTGGTCGGGATACATCTGCCCGGCGGAATTGGCGTCGGCCGCGACCTGCCACCCCGACAGGTAGATCGCCTTCAGCCCCGCCTTGACCTGCTGCAGCGCCTGGTTGCCGGTCAGCGCGCCGAGCGTCGCCACATACGGCTCGGTCCCCAGCAGATGCCAGAGCCGGGCAGCACCCATCTCCGCCAGCGTGTGCCGGATACGGAAGGAGCCGGCCAGCCGCTCGACATCGGCCGGCGTGTAGTCGCGCCGGATCCCGGCGAAGCGCTCGGGATCGCCGAACCCGCCTTGGCTTCCATCGGGGGCACGGCACTCTGTGGGAATGGGGCGCATGAGGAACCTCTGGCAACGAAAACAGGTGCGTTAATTATTGACATTGCGGATGCGAATAACAGCCGCTATCGGCTAATGTGCTGCGGAAAGGCGTCACGCCTTTCACACGCTTCGCCGAAAATCAGTAAAGGCTGTAAAGATGCCCCGAGCCCTGATCGGTCGAACGGTCCGACGCCTGAGGACAGAGCGGGACCTGACGCAACAAGCCCTGGCCGCCCGGCTCGGCATCTCCGCGAGCTATCTCAACCTGATCGAGCACGACCAGCGCACCGTCACCGCCTCGTTGCTGATCAAGTTGGCCGAGACCCTACAGGCCGATCTGGCAACACTGTCCGGCAACACCGAGCGGCAGCTCGTCGCCGGTCTGCGCGAGGTGTTTGCCGATCCGTTGCTCAGCGCCGACGTTGTACCGGACGAGGAGGTGATGGAGCTCGCGGGTACAGCGCCAAACGTCGCGCGCGCCATCCTGACCCTGTATCGCGCCTGGCGGGTCGCCCGCGAGGATGCCGGCGGCATCGCGTTACCGTCCGGCCGGCGGGTGCTGTTGCCCAATGAGGAAGCACGCGACTTCTTCGACGAACACGCCAACCACTTCCCCGAACTGGAAACGGCGGCAGAGGCGATCGCCGCGGAACTCGCGGCCTCCCCGCACGAGATGAACCACGCCGTCGCCGAACGGCTGCGTCGCGCGCACGGATTGACGGTGACAGTGCAGCCGCTGGCCGGCGCGCTGCGACGCTACGATCCGGCGACGCGCAGCCTGGCCTTATCCGAGGCACTCCCACGCGAGAGCCGCGGCTTCCAAATGGCCTTCCAACTGGCCCTGTTGGAAGCGCGCGAGCCGGTCGATGCCATCGTCCAGGCAGCCGCGCCCTCCTCCCCCGAAGCGGCAATGCTGATCCGCATCGGCCTGCTGAACTACGTCGCAGCAGCACTGTTGATGCCGTACGCGCCATTCCGCGCCAGCGCCCAGGCGCTAAGGCACGATGTCACGGCTCTGGCTGCGCGGTTCGGCGTTTCCTACGAACAGGCCTGCCAGCGGCTGTCGTCGCTGCAACGGCCGGGCGCGCGCGGCGTCCCGTTCTTCTTCGTACGCGTCGATCCGGCCGGAAACGTGTCGAAGCGATTCTCCGCCGCCGGATTCCCATTCGCACGCTATGGCGGCTCATGCCCGCGCTGGGTGGTGCACACCGCCTTCGCCCGTCCGGGCGAGGTGCAGGTGCAGATCGCAGAGCTGCCGGACGGCGCAGCGTTCCTGTGCTTCGCCCGCACGGTGGAAGCCCCGGTGTCGCGTTGGGGCGAACCACGGCCGACGCACGTCGTAGCCCTCGGCTGCGCCCTCACGCACGCGCCCGACGTCGTATATGCGGACGGATTGGATCTTCAGCGGGCACGCGTTGGCATCGGATTGTCGTGCCGATTGTGCGATAGACCGGATTGCCACAGCCGCGCCTTCCCGCCGCTGGAGCACCGGCTCGCGCTCGATCCACTGACGACAAGTGCGAGCCCGTATCGGTTCGAGGCGCGCGGGCGCGTCGAATGAACCCGCCTCGGTGTCGACACCACTGTCTGGCCCGCTTCGCTCAATGTGTTCCGGCGACAGAGATCGCCTCGAACGCCGCCACCTCGGGCAAGTCCAGCCACAGGACGCCCGCCGCATCGGGTGGCCCACAGGGGATCTCCCGGCCGGCGATCAGCGCCCGTGCGGGCCCACTCGCACCGCGGACGCCAAGCCGCAGTCCGTGCAGCGGCACAGGTTCCTCGTATAGGTTGTTGCGCTGGCCGGAGTAGTTGACGATGTGCACAAGCAGCCGGCCCGTCTCGGGCTGGCGATGCATGGTAAGCTCGACCGGACCCGCCCCGATCAGTTGCACTGGCGGCGGTGGCGCGAAACGCATCGCGAGCTGCACCAGAAAGCTTCGATGATCAGGCAGGCTGTCGCGGTGGTAATGCCACTCCGGCAGCCACGGCACATAGATCGCGTGCCCCCTCCCATGCGCACCAAGGATCGCGCCGGGATGCTCGGACTCGAGCTCAGGATAACAGAGCTCCGGCGGGCCAAAGCGTTGCGGCGGCAGCAGCCGCAGCAGCGTTTTGGCATCCGGCTTTACAGCCGCGTGGAAATAGCGGCCGTCCAGCATCAGGAGGCGCGTGTCCGGGAAATCGACCTCGTCGGCGCCAATCCGAAAATAGGTGCGCAGCCCGTCGCGCGCCAGCACGAGCCGCGAGACCGGCAGACTGCCGAGCGCAAAACTGGAACGCGGCGTGCCGCGCCCGTCGTACAGCCCGGTCTCCCCGGTCGCCAGCAAACAGCCTCCGGTGGCAACCCAATCGTCCAACACCTTCGCCTCTGCGTCATTGAGACAGGCGACGTTGGGAAGAACCAGCACCTCGTAGCGAGCCAAGTGCTGCGCGGCGTCCGCGTCCGCCATGCGCTCGTCGGAGACGAAGTCGAATGGCAGCCGCCCCTCCAGCAGCGCGCGATAGGCGCCCCGGAAGCACGCTGTCTGCTCGGCCGACGTTGCCGTGGCACCCCGATACGTCGCCGTCTTTCGGGAGTGATAGAGCCCGATGCGCGCCGCGTTTTGCAGCCCGGCGTAGTGCGCCTCGTTCGCCGCGTGCCAGGCATAGAGCGCGCGCACCGCCGGGAACGGCTTCGTGTCTTCCTGGTCGAACGTGCCAAGAAGATAATAGTCGAGCGAGGCGCCGTTCGCGAGCTGCTGGGCGAAGCGCAACACGTGGCATGCCCCGGTCTCGGCAACGAATCGCCAGGCGAAATCGATAAAATTGGCCGAGGTGCTGGCGAAGCTCTTGCCCCGGCCGAAGGCTGCGGCCCAGCGCGCTTGCTCCCCGGCCTGGCACGGCCATTCCGGAGCCGGTCGGCTAACCGCCCGCTGCACCTCCATGCGGATCATGTCGCAGGTGGTGCGCTGTCCGGTGACGACGACGCTCGGCCGTGTCGCCTTGACGGTGCGGTAGATGGCGTCCGCCAAGGCAAGCAACGTCCGGTCCATGAATTCCAGGTAGTCGGCATAGGCGGGATCGGCGAAATCCTCGCGCGCCGGCAATTCGCGCCCGTACATGGAGCGGAATCGTTCCTGGCAGTTCCGGCAGACGCAGATGCCGTGATAGGTGCCGCTGTAATCGGTGCTGCGATAGCCGAACATGTTGAAGAACACGCCATCGACGGCGTACCGGCCCAGCACCTCACGGATGATCTCGTGTGCGTAGCCTTGGTACCAGCCGCCGTTCACGCAAGCCTGATACGTGCCGTTATATTCCAACGGTTCACCGCGCCGATTGTGCACGAACCATTCGGGATGCGCCTCGTAGGCAGCGCGAGTCGATTTCGACAAGTCAAACCGCCCGACCAGCTTGAGCCCTTCCGCGTGCGCGGCTTCCAGCATTTCGCCGAGCAAGTCGCCTTTCAGCATCGGGTTGCGGGCATGCAGCGGCAGCGCCGTGGGGTAAAATGCAAAGATGCCGCCGATATTGAACAACAGCACCGTAGCACCGAACTCGCGCGCTTGCCGCGCGACCGCGCGCGGTTCCATCAGCGCGTCGGTCATCCGCAGATTGGTCTGCACCATCCGATACGGCCGCTGCCACCACTCGGACATATCAACCTTACCTTCCTGCGGGACCTACTTCCCCCTCCCCTTACGGGCTACCGTTGTCCCACAACCCCGAATCGACTTTCCTGAGTGCTGAGCAGCGGATTTGAGGCGGGTCGAGTCTGCATCAGCGATCTTTCGAGGCTCCCGCCGAACGGGCGGCGGCAGCCGGCTGGCGCCGCCCCTCCGGCAGGCCCCTTTGCAGCCCCCTGCGAATCAGATTCGCTCCCGACCAACAACCCACCGGAGCCGATTCGCATGAACGACCGGCCGCAGCTTGGTCACTTTGGCAATCGCCGCCTGGCCGCGGTCGGCGACAGCCTGCTGGGGGCGATGCAGAAGCAGCGCACCATGTGCCTCTCGGCATTGGCCGACAGCCGCGGCCAAGCCCGCCAGTTTCAGCGTTTCCTCGACAACGAGGCGGTCAGCATGCACGAGATGCTGGTGCATGCCGCCCGGCAGACCGCCCGGCGCGCCGTCGGGCGGCACGTCCTGGCGATCACCGATACCACGGAGCTGAATTACGCTCCCCACAGCGGCGCCAAGCGCGGCTTTGGCACGGTCGGCAACGGGACCGACATCGGCGTGCTGCTGCACCCGGTGATTGCGGTGGATGCCGAGCAGGGCGGGCTGATCGGGCTGGTCGGTGCCGCGGTGATCAACCGCACCGACGGCCCGGTGACGGACCATAAGACACGCCCGGCCGACGAGAAGGAGTCTCGCCGCTGGCTGGCGGCCGCCGAGACCGCCGGCGAGGTGCTGGCGGAGGCGGCGATGATCACTGTGGTCGAGGACCGCGAGGGCGACATCTATGACCAGTTCGCGCGTCGGCCGGACAACGTGCATCTGTTGGTGCGGGCCGCGCAGAACCGCTCGCTCGAGGGCGATGAGAAACTGTTCGCGCGATGCGCCGCCTGGTCAGCAGTAACACAGCACACCATCCAGGTGCCGGCCCGGCATGGCAAGCCGGCGCGGGCCGAGCGGACCGCCGTCGTGGCGGTGCGCTCCGGCGAGGTCACGATCAAGCGGCCACTGCGCGCCGAGCCAGGCCTGGCGCCGACCTTGACCCTGCGGGTGGTGGATGTGCGCGAGATCGCCCCACCGTCGGCGCAGCAACCCTTACACTGGTGTCTGCTGACCACGCATGCGGTGGGCGGTGCGGCGGAGGCGCTGCAGATTGTCGCCTGGTACCGGCTGCGTTGGATCATCGAACAGCTGTTCCGTACGATGAAGACGGACGGTGTCGATGTGGAGACCTCGCAGATCACGACGCCGCTCAGCCTGGCGAAGCTGGTGACGGTGGCGCTGATTGCCGCCGTGCGGGTCATGCAACTGGTGATCGGTCGCGACGGCAGTACGGGGCAGTCCATAGAGGACGTTGCCGACCCCGCCGAACTGCCGGCGCTACGGGCGATCAGCGCCTCCCTCGAAGGGCCGACCGACAAGTTGAAGAACCCGTTCGATCCTGCCTTGCTGGCTTATTACGCCTGGATCGCCGCACGCCTCGGAGGCTGGTCCGGCTACACCTCCAAGGGATATCGGCCGCCCGGTCCCAAGACCATGGCCCGCGGTCTCAAGCGCCTCGATGCCATGGTGCAGGGCTGGATGCTGGCTAATCGTTCCGCACTTGTGGGACTCCGGTAGCCCTTACGGGAGGGGGTCAGGGGGAGGGGGCTGAGGGGCAGACTAATGCCCGAGATGTTTTCACCCCGGCAAGCCGAGACGGAGACGGTAAAGTTCCACAAGCATCACCGCACTCCTTCAAACCATGCGCCACAGCTCACCGTCCCGGGACGCCTTGCCTTCGGCTTCCAGCTTCAGCAGATGGGACAACACGTTACGCTCCGCCGCGCGCTGCAGCCGGGGATGCGTCTGCGAATAGAGAGCATCGCGCAGTGCCAGTGTGGTAGCGGGCGCCTTCGCCAGCCGCGCCAGAATGCTCCGCTCGCGCTCCATGCGGTGGAACAGCAGTGCGCGCGTGAGCTTCCGCGGCTCGGGCAAGGCGGGGCCGTGGCCCGGCAGGAACACGTCGTCGCTGCGCTCGAGCGCGCGCCGCAAGCTGGCGAAATAGGCCCGCATGTCGCCGTCCGGCGGGCTGACGACGCTCGAATTCCACGACATCACGTGATCGGCGCTGAACAGCACCGCGGTGCCGTCCCTCGCCGAGAGCGCGAAGCAGAGATGATCCGAGGCGTGGCCCGGTGTATGGATCGCCGTCAGCCCGGCGATCGCCTCGTTATCGTTCAGCCCGGTGTCGGGTTGAAACGCCTCGATCACGGTATCGCGGAACGCCACCGCCGGCGCGCCGGTCGCCGCCCTCAACGCCGGCACCGCCCCTGTGTGATCGTGATGGAAATGCGAAACCAGAATCAGATCGACCTTGCCGCCGGTTGCGCGCAGCACCGCCTCGACATGCTCTGGCTGGTCCGGCCCGGGATCCAGGACCACCAGCCCATCCCCCGTCTCGATCAGATACGTGTTGGTGCCGTGATACGTCATCGGCCCGGGATTGGCGGCGACGATGCGGCTGATGCCGGGCAGCACCGGCAGCACCGTGCCGCGTGGCGGCTCGGGTTCGGTCAGGAAGGCCATCGCGTCCTCGGTGTGCTATTGATCGGTAGATGGCGGAAAGGTCCGGCGCTGGCAACGCCAAGGGAGATTGCAACATGATCGGAAAGCTGCTGTTCGGAGCGGCGCTGGCGGCGGGCGTGGGATACGGCTATCCGCTTGTGAACGAGCACGCGGGCAGTGCGTGTCAGGCGCTGGAACGACGCGTTATCGCCATGGAGGCCCCGGCGGCGCCATTTCAGCGTCCGGCGCGCGCTATCGAATGGGCGGTGGCACGGATCTATCTGGAGCCGCTTTCCGACGGGCGCCTCGCCGCAGCCCAGGCGAAGCAGCGCTATCCGGCACTGCCGGCGGAGGTGGGGTGCGCGGTCAGCTATTGGACGAAGCTGCTCAATTCGACCGTGTAGGCCTGCCGGCAGCCGGGGATCGTCTCAGCTTGAAAGTCGAATGATAATTTCCTCTTTGCCGATTGACAACAGGACGCCGGTGCTCGTGCTGTAGAGGTGCATGATGACACCGGCGTTGTTCTGTAGCCAGAGCTGACCCGGACCGCTTTGAGACAATCCCGCCGGCCCGCTTCCCTGCGTGTAACGGCCCGCGAAATTGTTGACATCAGACAACTTGTAAACCTCGCCGGACGCGGTGATGCGGTCCGCGCCGCCGGGCCCTATGACGGAACCGAGGAGCCGGAAGGGATAGTTCTGGCCGTTGAAGGCCAGCGTACCGTTGCCTCCACCGTATCCTGCGACAAACGTTTCGGTCAATGTCACCGTGCCGGAGGGCGTCAGGCCCTGAATGCTCTGCGCGGTCGGGACATTCAGGGCGGAACATCCGCCCAAGCCCAGCACCGCAATGATGGCGATACCTCGGACTGCCGAGGCAAGTGTGCCAAGATCGCGTCGAACATCGTCTCGATTCATGACTCTCCCCTCCGATTCAGGCATAAAATCATAGCGTTGGCAGCGGCGGGTCTGCATTCCGTCCTTCGTCACTCCAGCGAGCGCAGCGCGACCCTATCGCCGGCGCGGCCGATCAGTGCGACCGTATGATCGGTCCCGGCTGCGAGTTTCCATAGCGGGCATTCCTGGCTGCAGCTTACCGCGCCTCATGCCCGCCGTCTTTGGGTTGAACATAGTGTTAACATGGCCTATTCTTGCGATGTATCGAACACGGCCTGGTCCCACCGCCAAAGCTGCTGGAAAAAGGCGCGCGCGAGGCTCCGATCCCCCCGCTCGCGGCAGATCTCCGCGATGGTGCGTTCCCCGTCGATGGCAGCCAGCAGCCGTTCCTGTCGCGCGTCGATGGGCAGATAGATGTCGGTATAAGTGTGATTGCGATTGATTAGCACCGCCACCGCTCCTGGGGGGAGCCGGTCTCGCACGGCGATCGCATCGGGCAGCCGAATGGGCGTGTAGCCTAGCCACGCCTCGCCGTTGAAATCGACGGGCGCACCCTGCGCCGGTCGGTCCTTCCTGTAAGCCACGACGCTGTGGCGGACCATGGTCCCGCGGAACAGTTCGATGGCGGCGTATTGCGCTTCGGCCGTCAGGCCTACCAGCCTGGAGTGGTGGGGCGTGGACGCCAGCGCGCCACACCAGGGCAGATAAGGCGCTTGGCGCACCCAGCGCCCGAACGCTAGGCCAGCGCGGTCGAGGAAGTCCAGCAGTTGCGGGACCGAGTACCGATCGGTCCCGAGGATGGAGCAACGCGTCGGCCAGCCCGGCGCTGTTCGCGAAGTCCGGAGAGTTGCGCAGGAGGGGCGCAAGCGGATGGTCCGGCGGGAGCGCCCTGAGGCTCGCGGCGAGGTCGCGGATCTCGGGCGCCGTCCCACCGACACCCAGGCGCCGACAGTAGTCCTGAAGCATGTAGACCCCCGCGCGGCCATAGGGCGCGTAAACCATCACATGGAGAGCACCAGTCGGCTCGAGCACGTTGTGCAGGACCCGCAGCCCCGCATCGGGGTCGGGCAGATGGTGCAGCACGCCAGTGCAAACGACGTACTCGAAGCGTTGACCGAGTTCGGCCGCGCGCTCCACAGCGAGCTGGCGCACCTCGAGGTTGGCGAGCGCGTACTTGCGCTTCAGCCCTTGCGTGAACGCGATGCTGTTGGCGCTGACGTTGATCCCGATGACCTGGGCGCGGGGCCAGCGCAGCGCGTAGTGGGCGGCCTGGGTGGTGCCGCAGCCGGCCACCAGTATGCTCCGGTCTTCGCGGTAGGGCTCGGCGGGCCAGAGGAGATGGTATTCGGCGCGTCGGCGCCGGTCATCCCAGGCCTGACGATAGGCTTGCAGGTCGTCCACCGGCGGCGGGTAGGGATGACGTTCGTAAAAGGCACTCACCTGCCTGGCGATGGTGGCGTCTGCCGCTACGGGAGCCTCGTCATCGGTCATGCCGGCCGGAACCTTTCTCTACCGAGTTGCATCGGGTCAGTAGGGATAAAAAGGTTCTACCTCAATCAGCGAGCGGCTTTACGATGCTCGCCTGGCCAACGAAGATCGTGACCACCAAGATCGTAATATTGGGCCTCGACAGCTCCTCCGCGAGCCAATGACACCGGCATCGGGATAGGCATCCAGCCAAGCACCGTTCCTGGACCAGTGGACACGATCCGCGATAGGTTCGTGGCGAGGGTAATCGCTGGCGCAGATTGCTCCGCAAACGTAACCGGCCAGCCACTCCAACAGCGCCGCTTCTTGCGGACATGAGGGGGAACGATGCAAGCATTGGCATTCCTGAGGGCACATGCCCTTGCGCTGCCGGAACTGGCAAAGTTCGCGATCGGCCTGGCGATCATCGTTCTCTCTCCTATGCTTGCTCGGAAGGTCCGGCTACCGGCCGTCGTGATACTGCTCCTTTGTGGAGTCGCGATCGGTCCCTATGGCCTCGATGTGATCGGGCAAAGCAGACCGGTTTTCGATTTCCTCGCCGACTTGGGCAAGCTGCTCCTTATGTTCTTTGCCGGGCTTGAGATTGATCTCACCCGCTTTCGGCAAGCAAGACGCAGAGTGCTCATCTTCGGCCTGTGGACGACGTGCACCCCTCTCGTGTTGGGGACGGTCGTAGGGTTTCTGGCGGGGTATGGCGTGCTCGCGGCAGTCGTCCTCGGCTCGTTGCTTGCGTCCCACACACTGCTCGGCCTATCGATAGTAACTGATGCGGGGGCCAGTGGGCTCGAACCCATCGCGGTTACCGTTGGGGCAACGGTCATCTCCGATACGCTCTCGCTGGTCGTATTTGCGGTCTGCCTGTCGACCTTTGTCAGCGGCTTGTCGGTCGCCACCTTGGGCGTCCAGTTGCTGGAGATCGCAATCTTCATCCCGTTCATCCTGTTCGGCCTGAGCCGCATCGGCGTGTACGTCCTGTCGCTCGTCCGATCCGATGAGGCGTCTTACTTCGTCGTGATGTTCGCGATCCTTGTGATCGCCGGCGTCGTTGCGCAGGCGATCAACCTGCCCGGAATTGTCGGCGCGTTTCTCGCCGGGCTGGCTGTGAACGCAGCTGTGAAGGACGCGCCCGTGAAGTCGAAATTCGAGCTTCTGGGCAAGTCGCTGCTGATCCCTCTTTTCTTCATCGGGACCGGGTTCCGGATCAACCCGTCCGCCTTCGCCCAGAGCATCGTCGATCACTACGGGCTGGTCTGCGGGGTCATCGGCGCCTTGCTTCTCGGCAAGTGGATCGCGGTGGAGGTCGCCGGGCGCGCGTTTGCCTACTCCAAGGCAACACGCTGGACGATGTGGTCCCTGACCCTACCGCAGGTCGCTGCGACACTGGCGGCGACGATAGTCGCATTCGATACCGTAAACGGAGCGGGTCAGCGTCTCATCGATGTGCACCTCGTGAACGTGGTGCTGGTGCTGATGCTGACCACGTCCATAATCGGTCCATTTTTCACCCAGCGCATGCTGCCGCGCATGCTGGCGGAGGAGCCCATCGCGACCCGCCGGTCGGTTGCGACGGCGGTGGGTAACCGGTGAGCTTGCGATGGCTGTCGGGATTTGCTGCAAATGGACCTCGCAGGCCAGGAAGCTGGCTCTTGCCCGGGGGGCTCTGGCAGCGTGCACCCCGCAGCGGCCAGGCGGGGATTTACTAGGGAACCTGATCGGGGTGACAAAGTCGCTCCGGATCACCTGAGGTGGACTGATGAAATTCACTTGGGAGAGGGAGAACAACGTCATGCCTACCTCCGTTCTGCGTGTCATCCTGCTTTCGGCCTGCATAACACTGACGGCCGGGCTGCCGGCGGCTTCCCCGGCCGTGGCCGCTGGCCTCAAGGATGATCCCGAATTGACCAGCCTGGTCGCCACCCTGCTGCCGAGCGTCGTCAACGTCACGACAACCCGCTACAGGGACATTCAGGTCCCGCCGAACAAGTCTGTCATGGCACAGGCAGCGGAACCCGATCAAAGCCTCTGGTATGGCAGCGGATTCATTGTGTCCACCGACGGATATGTCATCACCAACAAGCACGTCGTACACAACGGGATCAACTTCAAGGTTACCCTGAGTGACGGAACGCAGCTTCCCGCGGACCTGATATCCGAGGCTGTTTGCTGCGATATCGCGGTGATCAAGATACGGGCTGCCAGGCCTTTCCCGGCGGTCACGCTCGGTGACAGCGACACACTGCGCCAGGGTAATTTCGTGATCGCGATCGGCAATCCGCTCGACTTCAACAGCACGGTGACCAACGGCATCATCAGCGCTCTCAATCGCGACGAGCACTTCACCGAGTTCGACGATTACATCCAGACCGATGCGGCGATCAATGAAGGCAACTCCGGCGGTCCGCTGGTCAACGCCAAGGGCGAGGTGATTGGGGTTGAACTCGGCGCTATTCACGACCACCACAAGTACGGGCAATATCGGCATTGGGTTCGCCATCCCGATCAACGACGCGAAGTTCCTCGTGGCCCATATGCGGGACATCGGGTCCGGCAAGTTGAGGCCCGCTTATCTAGGTGCGCAGGTTCAGTCGCTGACACCCGAGCTGGCTAACGCCTGTGGGCTTCCGGGGCCATGGGGATCCATCGTCCTGCAGGTGCAGGATGGCAGCCCGGCCGCGCAGGCGGGGCTTCGTGTCGGCGATATCATCACCTCGTTCGGAAATAAGTTCGCGAAAGATAGCCGTGCCCTGCTGCGCGGCATCGTCGAGACGCTACCGGGAACAACCGTGCCTCTGGGCCTCGTGCGCGGCGGCAAGGAGGAATTGGTACCCGTCACTCTGACCGGGCTGCCGGCGAACCAGTCGTATGGTACCTTCCTGGGCGAACCAGGTGTCGCGAAGCCGAAACTTCCTCCGGAGGCGCTGGCCAATTTTGGCTTGGAAATGGCGGCGATCACCCCAGAGCTACGCGCCAAGTACAATCTTGGTGCGCAGCAGCAGGGCGTTGTAGTGACCGGGGTGGCGATAGGCAGCACGGCGGCAAATAGCAAAATCAACGCGGGGGCGGTGATCGTGCAGGTACGCGACATGGCGGTTACTTCGCCCGATGATGTGCAGAGAGCCATGGACGACGCACGCAAGCAGCAACATCCGTTCGTGCCGATGCTGATGGCGGAGCCGTCGGGACTTCGCTGGGTGTCGCTAGAGCTCGACTGAGCACCCGATCGCAGTTGATGGGTGGATGGTCGTGTTGGTTGCGTCGTCTACCCGATCACCATGCTGGGCAGCGATAGCCGGTACTCCGTCCTGTAGGCGGACCCAGGAGCCGAACTCCCCCGTCGAGAGGGACAGGCAGCTACTCGCCGGGGCCGTTGGTCGTGATGGGGGCCGGCCCCGGCCCGTTCATCATTGCTGGAGGAACTCTAGACTAGCCGCTAGAAAGAGGCCCATGCATGGGAGAGTCCCATGCATGGGCCGGTTAGACTAGAGGCGCGAGAACGCGCGCCGGGCGTGCGCCCTTGCTTCAGGCGTCGGAGACGTCGCGGCCTAGGCGTGAGGCTGCGACACCTGCGCCAGCACCGCGTCCAGGTTGAACGAGGCAGGTCTCTGCCGCGGCGGGAACTTCACGAAGTTCGCGATCTGCGCCGCGATCACCGCCTGCATCTCGTACATCTGGGGCACGTGATCGACCATCCAGTCCCAATAGGTGTTGGAATTGAATTCGGCCCGTTCGAACGGATCGCGACGCATGCTCATGATATACGGCACCCGAAGCTTCACGAACGGCTCGGCCCACTGTCGCATCTGATCGGCGCGTTGTACCGCCAGATGGAACTTCCAGTCGCCAACCCGCACCGCGATAAGCTCGCCGTCATCGCTGAAGTATACGATGGCGTTTCTCGGGCTCTCCCCCACCTGCCCGGTGAGGTATGGGACCTGATTGTAGCCGTCGAGATGGACGTGGAAGCGCTTGCCGTCGACCGTGCAGCCGTTGAGGAGCTGCTGGGTGACGTCGGGGTTGCCTGCGGCGGCCAGCAACGTCGGAAACATGTCGATGTGCGAAACGATGCCATTCAGCACCGAGCCGGCCTTGATCTTGCCCGGCCAGCGCATGAAGCAGGGCACGCGCCAGCCGCCTTCCCAGCCAGAATTCTTCTGCCCACGGAACGGGCTGTTGGCGCCGTCCGGCCAGGTGTCGTTCTCCGGCCCATTGTCGGTGGAGTACATGACGATGGTGTTGTCGGCGATGCCCAGCTCATCAAGCTTGTTGAGCATCTGGCCGATCTGCTCGTCGTGGACGACCATGCGATCGCTGTAGGGGTCCTGCCCGCTCTTGCCGAGATTCTTTTCGGCGACGTGGGTCCGGAAGTGCATGGCCGTGGAATTGTACCAGAGGAAGAACGGCTTCCCCGCTTTGGCCTGTTTCTCCATCCACGCCATGGCGCGATCAGTGATCTCCTCGTCAATGGTTTCCATGCGCTTCTTGGTTAGAGGACCCGTGTCCTCGATCGTCTGACCGCCCTTGCCGTCGGACAGGCAGTGGAGCACGCCCCGGGGACCGAACTGCTTCTTGAACGCCGGGTTCTTGGGATAGTCGGGCAGTTCGGGCTCTTCCTCCGCGTTCAGATGATAGAGATTGCCGAAGAATTCGTCGAACCCGTGCACGGTCGGCAGGAATTCGTCGCGGTCGCCCAGATGGTTCTTGCCGAACTGGCCGGTGGCATAGCCCAGCGGCTTGAGGAGTTCGGCGATGGTCGGGTCTTCCTTCTGCAGGCCGACGGTGGCGCCGGGCATGCCGACCTTGGTCAGACCCGTGCGGATCGGGCTCTGGCCGGTGATGAAGCACGCGCGGCCGGCGGTGCAGCTCTGCTGGGAATAGTAGTCGGTGAAGGTGACCCCTTCGTTCGCGATGCGGTCGATGTTGGGCGTGCGGTACCCCATCATGCCGAGGCTGAAGCGGCTGATGTTCCATATCCCGATGTCGTCGCCCCACAGAATGAGGATGTTGGGCTTATCCGTTTTTGCCATCTCGATCTCCTTTGACACGCTTGGTAGTTTCAGAACGACTTCGCCGCCTGCCCACCTGTACAGCTAGGCAAGGCGAAATAGCACGGCGAAGAAGGCGAACAGGCCGATGAAGATGAGGAGGATAGCGATCGCAATAACCGGCGACTGCCCTCCCTCCTTTGTCAACCCCGCAATTGGCGCGAACGACGCGCCCCACAGGTAACGAACCGTCCATTGGTACTGCCACAGCGAGACAACCAGCGCCAGGACGCCGCATGCAATCAGCGCGAGCCCTAGATACTCCGGCGCGGTTGGAAAATAGGCGGGGCGAGCGCCCGGCAGCTGTTGCAGATGGTTGAAGTACTGCACGATCGCGAAGCCGAAGCCGATCAGCGCGGTGGCGGTGCGCAGCCACGACATCATCGTGCGTTCGAGGCTGAGTCGGGTGCGGATCCAGCCAAAGTGGCTGTCCGCCGTGACCCTGACTTCGAACCTCTCCACGCTCGGGGCGGCGCGTTGATCTGCCATGCCTGGTGCCTTTTAGCTGACAATTCATCTGAGCGTACTCAGGGGATTTGGTGCGGGGACGCGCCACTGTGCAGCCGTCGCGCGACGCGCAGGGCCACGCCCCGAATGATCAAATACGGAACAAACGCAAACAGCAACGCGACGATGAGCGCCTCGTTCGGATAGAACGTGTTGAGCACGAGTAGCTGATAGATCACGTCCATCACGAGCGCGAGGAGGATGATCCTGGCCGTCGCGTTCAACCCTTCGCGCAGCCGCTCAACGCGCTTTTTCGGCCTCTCCAGTATCGTCCATAGATAAGGAGAGCGGCCAGCCCTCGCGTCCTTGAGACCGTCATGGATCGCGACGATCGCCGCCATCGACGGCTGCAAAATGAAGCGAAACTTCATCGGGGCGCCCAGCCGCCCGACCAATCCGTCCCAGATACGCGGGAAGGTCCCCACTGTAACGCCGTGCCACATGACGCCGGTGACGAACAACAGGATGCCGATCGCGACGACCACCCTGGCGAGCAGACCTAGTTCCTGCGGATGGGCATCGGTCATCGCGCTGCTCCCGCCTACCCGACGCTGCCTGGTCAAGTTCTGACGACGCATCGGAAGCCGACATGACTCATGCCGGTATCGATCGGCTGGGCGTGGCGTGCGGCAGGGCGGTAACGGCGGCAGTAGTTCGGTGCGCAGAGATGCGAACCGCCCTTCACGACTTTGCGAGGAATTCGCGCCGACGAGTCGCATTGGTCATAACTTTCGGCCTCACGCCCACCTCGGGGATTCTCCGGGATGCAGCAAGCCTTGGGCGCATCGGCGGTGTGTCGGGTCGAGAACCAATCCGTGGTCCACTCCCACACATTGCCGATCATGTCGAAGAGACCATACCCGTTGGGTGGAAACGCCCGGACCGGCGAGGTTCGTGTGTAGCCGTCCGTGGCGAGGTTTTCGTGTGGAAAGGCGCCCTGCCAGGTATTCGCCATGTGACGGCCACCTGGCGTCAGTTCCTCGCCCCAGGTGAATTCGGCCCCGTCGAGTCCGCCGCGCGCGGCGTATTCCCACTCGGCTTCGGTCGGCAAGTCCTTGCCGGCCCAGGCCGCATAGGCTTCGGCATCTCTATACGCAACATGCACGACCGGGTGGTCGTCGAGTCCCTGGTTCGATCGGCCCCGACCATTCGGGCGGCGCCAGTTGGCGCCGAATTCGAACCGCCACCATTGCGACCAGTCGCGAAGGTCAACGGGGTGCCGGGGTGGGGTGAAGACGAGTGAGCCCGGCTTCAACATGTGCGGCAGTGCGCCCGGATAGTCCTTCGGGTCCGGCGCAATCTCGGCCATCGTGACATAGCCGGTCGCCTCGACAAACTGGCGGAACTGGCGGTTCCTGACCGGCGTGCGGTCGATCCAGAATGAGCTGACTGTCACGCTATGAACGGGCGCTTCTTCCGGGTAATGCCGGTCCGATCCCATGCGGAACGTGCCGCCCGGGATGCGGACCATATCTGAGGACGCTGGCCTTTCGTCAGCCGGTTGTCGCCGAGCCGCTGGAGAACTCATTTCGATATCCCCCTCAGCATTGGATCACCAATTCGCCGGACAACGAGCCCGAGGCTGATCAATGGTGTGCCCAGCCAGCAAGGTCGCCTATGCATATTCGGCATCTCAGCTCAGAAGGGGATGGTCACATTACAACTTCGACGCCACATGCCAAGCCGCAAATCGACATTCGGGCGATCGTAGCTGAAACCGTGGCCCCACCTGCGAGCAGTGGCCAGAGTCCAGCCGCCAAACCTGTTGCGGTCGGGCTGGTGAGAGGCTACCCTTTGTCCGCAGGGGGCGCCAAACTGGCGCTGATCTGGGAAATCTCGGCTAAAGGGAAACCAGCCAGATGGAACAGGCGATTGCGCGGACCGAAGGCCGGTTACGCAAGGTATGGGAATTCATCGCGGAAGAATTCATGCACGCGCTTCCGGCGATGGTGTTCTTTGCCATCGGCTTCAATCTCATCGTCTTCTCGATGAACCTGATCCTGAGCCAATATCTTGAACGGTTTGGGAGCTTCATGGTCGCCACGACCGCGGCACTCATCGTCGGCAAGGCCGTGCTGGTCGCCGACACGATGCCCTTTCTCCGCCGCTTCGAGCCGGCGCCACTGATCCAGCCGATCCTGTTCAAGACATGCGTTTACACGGTGTTCGTTTTCATCGCCCGTTTGATCGAGGCGTACATCCACTACATGATCAATACGGGCCGCCTGATCGGGTTCTTCCCCTTCCTTTACGAGCAGTTCTCCTGGCGCCGCTTCGTGTTCATACAGCTTTGGATCTTCGTCCTGTTCTTTCTCTACACCACCGGGACTGAGCTGAACCGGTTGTTTGGATACGGAATGCTTGCCAAGCTGTTCTTCAAGCACCGAAGCAGCAAGTACAAGCTGAGCCGCCGCGAGCGGATCAGGACCCTGGTGCAACTCAGCCGCATTACTGAGCGGCATTCGATCGACGAGCTCGGGGATCCGCGCACCAAGGCGCACCGCAAGATGCTCGAGCTGCTGAAGATACTCGCCGCGGACACGCGCGGCCGATCCGTCGCCGCGGCTCAGTCGTCGACATCCTCGGCAAACCGCGCTGGCTATCGGGCAAACTGATCGCACAGCTCCGGCGTTTGGACCGAAGCTTTGGGGGGGCCGCGGAGCCTCGCTGCTGCGGAGTGGGGTCGCGCACGTGTTTGTTGACGCAGACGCACATCACCGTGATGTCCGCAGCGGGGCAGTGGGATGACGGCACCGCGCTATCACTCGCTTGCTGCGGTGCCTACCACGTCGGGCCGTAGGAGACACCGCCCTAGAAGGTAAAGTTCACCATCAGGATCGGCCCGCGTAGCGCCACACGCTGCACGTCCGCATTGCCACCCTGCTCGAACACCAGATAGCGGTAGGTGGTTGACAAAGCCCCCCAGCGAAACTGATATCCCAGGCCGCTCGCGATCTGCCAGGTGGGCTGCGAGCCACCCCCGCCGATGTCGAAGTAATAGGGAATGAAAAACCGACTTTGGGGAATACGGATCCGGCCGCGGATGCCGCCAATGCCGTTCCATATGTCTCGGCTCGCGGAGACATCCCCGGTGCCGCCGAAGGTTGCACCGTTGCCGCGCGGGCCAACCAATGTGAGCGCCAAGCTGTAATCTGTGCTGGCGTTCACCGCAAGAAGGCGAAACCCGGCGATGATATCAAGGTTACCCCAGTCGCCCTGCAGCACGGTGTAGCCGCCGGCGAGAGTCCAGATTTCCATCCTGAGCGTGGTGCCTGTGCTGGTTTCCAGGGTACGCGAGATCGGAATAGATGGCAGACCGAAGAAGTCGACCGACTTGATGTTCACGTTGCCGCTGGTGGCACTAAATCGAGCGCCCATAAAGTCGGTCAACAGCGAGAATGGGCCATGCCGGAGGTCTGCCGAAAACATCGCGCCAAAATCGATGTGGGAAAATACATCGCCGGGTCCGACTGACACATCGGTCGGCAATCTGCCGCCAAGCGCTGGCGGCAGATTGTAGTTCAGCGACACGTTGACGGTGGGGAACCAGAGATAGGGCGCGAAATTGAATTGCCAGCCAGTCGTAGGGGAGGCCTGGCCCGCACTCACAGGCTGCTGGGCGCGAGCCCCTGACCACGCCCCAGCCACCAGCAGCAAGGCGAGTGCTGTCACGGTAACGGCTCGATTGCACATCAATCGCTCCCCTGGTCGAATCGACAAACACGGTGTTGTTTCGCTCTAACTACCGGGACGGCTGGTGACCGAACCAGTGCCTGGTCCAGTCTAACCAATTATTCGACGCCGATCTATGCAGTTTCAGCATCAGGCAGAGCGAGAGTGCCGACGCCCAGGCCGGACACGGACCCAACGCGACCGAACGGTGCCGCTATGCCACCATGCGGACTTCGGCACATACGCCGTCGTGACAACTACACGGGAGGGCTCTCAGGTCCCGGAGCCCGCTAGGGTGATCTCCACCCGACGATTCTGCGCCCGCCCAGCGGCCGTGTCGTTGGACGCCACCGGGTCTGCCTCCCCAAATCCCTGAGCCGAGACCAGGTTCGGTTTAACGCCCTGCGAGATCAGGTAATTGGCGACTGTCTGCGCCCGCATGAGCGAGAGTTGCTGGTTGCTGGTAACCCCCTGCGCCTGCAGCTCCGGCCCGATCGGCGTGCTATCGGTGTAGCCGCTCACCAGCAGCTTTGTCTGCTGCAATGGGGCCAGGATTGGGGCCATTTTGGCGATCGTCTGCGCCGCTTGGGGCGGCATCTGCCAGCCGCCCGAGGGGAATAGCAGCTCACTGTTCACGGCTACCTTGATCGCTCCCTGCAGGCGGGTGATGTGAACTTGCTGCTGACTGATTTCGCCCGACAGCCGCTGATTTAATTGATTGTAGTCGTTTTCCAGCGCGTCGTACTGTTGGGCCGGCACGCACCCGGCGACTAAGCCAGCCAGAAGCAGTAGCGCCATCGCACCACCGATTTTGCGTCCAATCATCGTTGGTTCCTCATTCCCCCTTGGGACGCCTGCTCCGGCGCCAGTCGTCGGATACTCGCCCCGAACGTTGAGGCCCAATGCGAAAACGGAAAACATACTCCCCACCCACGGCGTTGGTCGCCGCCGTTGGGTCGAATTTGAAAGGTTCGCAAAATTAGTCTGACCATAATCCACTCAGCCTGTCCCTAGCTTACCCGGTTCATCTCCAACTGATACGAGCACAGCCCCCGCGCGGTCTGGACCGTGCCCTGGAAACGCGTCCCCTGGAATTGCCCGGAGAACGTTTGCGGCCCAAAGACCATCTCCAGATGTCCATCCGGCTGGACCCATCCAGTCACACTGCCGAACTCCACATGGCCGCCAGCGACCTTCATCGGCGTGACCGTAAAGCCAGTGGGGCAGCCTGGAGCCGAGGAGTATCCAGTGCCTTGATACACCCCGTCGAACGCCGACGTGGTCGGTCCATGGCCTGCGCAGGCGCTTAGAAGCAGGCACAGGGCGACCAGGAAAAGTCGCCGCAGAACCGTCGCGGCCGGCATAGCGATGGAACCTCCTCAATTCCGTAATCTACTGCGATCGTCCCCCCATCAACCGCAAACAACTGCTCAATCGAGCCGTAGAGACACCCAGCGGCGTCCCGACGGTTCCGAAATGAGCATCGGGACGAAAGGATGCTTCTGCGCTCGTTCATCATCCACAACTTTCTGCACGTCCTCGGGCGAAGCGACCGTCGTGTTGCGCACCCGCATGATCACCGAACCCGCATCGATCTTGGCATTTGCAGCGGTGCTGCCAATCGCAACACCGGTGATCACCACACCCTGTTGCTGCTCACTGAGTTTGTATTTAGCGCGAAGCTCCGGGGTGACCGCCGCCATTTCCAGACCAAAGTTCGTCGTTGCCTCCGGCGGCAGTTCCGGTTTGGGTACACCAGGCTGGCCCAGGAAGGTGCCGTACGATTGACCAGCAGGCAGTCCGACCAGGGTAACGGGCACTGTCTGCTCTGTCCCGCCGCGTACCACGACCAAATTCACCGTCGTTCCCGGAACGGTCTCGACGACGTCACGCATCAGCGCACGGCTGTCTGCCGCGAACTTAGGTCCGAACGAGGTGATGATGTCGCCGGGGCGAAGGCCCGCCTGCGCGGCCGGGCTGCCATCCGTTACATCCACGACGATGGATCCCCACGGACCCGGAAGCCCATAGGCGTCGGCCAGATCGGGCGTGAGAGACTGCACTTGCGCGCCCAGATAGCCGGGCTTCATCTTGCCCGATTGGTTCTCCCGCATATGCGTCACGATGAACTTCGCGTCGTTGATCGGGATGGCCAGCCCGATACCAATATTGCCTGTACTGGTAGCGGTTGTGTACAGTGCGGAGTTGATCCCGACCACCTCACCCTTGGCGTCGAACATCGGGCCACCAGAGTTGCCCTCGTTGATCGCAGCATCGGTCTGGATGTAATCGTCGAAATCGGTGAAGTGAAAATCGCGATTGAGGGCGCTGATGATGCCTGTGCTCACAGTGCTTTGGAAGCCGAGCGGATTGCCGATCGCGATCACGAAATCGCCCTGGCTCAACGTGTCACTGTCGCCCAGCTTGACCGGGTGGAACGGCCTGTCGCCTCGTATCTTGATCACCGCGACATCGGCGCAACAAGACTCGGCGATCAGATCGGCGGGAAGCTGAACGCCGTCGCTAAGGGTGACCGTGAAGCTGATTCCGTTATGCACGACATGCTTGTTGGTGACGACGTACCCGTCAGTGGTGATGATGAACCCGGTGCCATACCAGATGCTTTTGTCGGGTTTGGCGACCTGCGCCATGACCGACTGGCCTGGCGGGATCTGAACGGCCTCATAGCGTGTCGTGGTAATGTTGACCACGCTGGGCAGCAGAGTGGCGACCAGGTTGGGCAGGTCAGCCTCCGTGATCCCGGCCGCCGCCACGGGAGAAGCAAGCGGGAGCGCGGTCGTCAGTGTCGCTCCAACTGAAAGCAGAATGGCCATCGCGAGTGCGATCGGCCCATCCATGGTTTTGCGCATGCGCTTCACGTTCCAACCTCCATCGATATGATCGGGGTCCCTATGGGGACGCCGTGGTTTCTCAGAATCGCATCGGTGATTACTCGCCCCACACGGTTTCGCTATGCAAATCCCGAAATAGGCCGGCGCGCAAGCGGGTTGGAAGGTCGGGCAAGCGCCTAGCCAGGGCACTGACCCGATATTTCTCGTGGAAGCGTCTGCGGCCTAACTGGGCGAACTCTCGAGCGCTAATACGACACGCCGATTTTTCGCCCGGCCTTGCGGCGTGGCGTTCGAGGCAACTGGATCGGCGTCGCCGAAGCCCTTCGCCTCGACGAGATCCGGTTTGACGCCCTGCGAGATCAGAAACTGCATCACAGCATCGGCGCGCTTCTGCGACAGTTCCTGGTTCGACGTGACGCCCTGCCGCTGAAGCTCCGGACCGATTGGCGTGTTATCGGTGTAGCCACGCACCAGAAGCTTGTTCTGCTGCGTCGGTGCCAGCTTCGACGCGAACCCGGCGATGATCTGCTGCCCTCGGGCGCTCATGTTCCAACTTCCCGGCGCAAACAACAAATCGCTGTTTACCGTGTACTGAATGGCCCCCTGCAATCGGTTGATCTGCGCCTTGTCAGCGGTTATCTCCGCCTGCTGCGACGCAACCTGTTGCTGAAGCTGCTGGTTCTGCGCCTGAAGCGCATCGTAATCGCTCTTCCAGACAACGCACCCTGTCAGAAGCGTGGTGGACACCAGCGACGTGACGATGAGGCCGCTTGTGCCTGAATTGGTCATAGGTTCCTTACCCCCATTATTTGGATTGGAGCCAGAGCCGGCTTTGCAGCCGACCCGCTCTGCCGAGCGGAATGGTTAACGAGTCAGGCAGAATTGGCAAGTAGCGACATGCCTGCGCCACCACCGGGTCACGAAGCTATCCCGCTGTGGCGAAGCTAGCCGTAGCGTGGCGGGCGAGGCGCCCACCCGGTTCGCTTTCGCGAACCAACCTCTCCCGCAAGCGGGACAGGTGGAAATTGCGCGGCGCGCCAGGGCAGCGCTTTGACCAGGCAGCATTCCGTTGCACCCGGCGTGCTGTGGCTCTAATCTGCCCAAATCATGGGCAACTGTCGTTCCGCCAACACAATCCCCCCGATCGAGATCGGTCCGGGTATCCGCATCCACGTGCCAGTGATCCTGGCGCCCATGTCCGGTGTCACCGATCTGCCGTTCCGCCGGCTCGCCAAGCAACAGGGCGCCGGCATGGTGGTCTCCGAGATGATCGCCTCCTGGGCGATGATCCGGGAGAACCGCGCTACGCTGCGTATGGCCGAGGTCGATGGTGCCGGCGGTCTCTCCGCGGTGCAACTCGCCGGCTGCGAGCCGGTGGCGATGGCAGAGGCGGCGCGGCTCGCGGTGGATCGGGGCGCCGACCTGATCGACATTAATTTCGGCTGTCCGGTGAAGAAAGTGGCGGTCGGCCAGGCGGCTGGCTCGGCGCTGATGCGCGACGAATTGGCCGCCGCCGCCATCCTTGAAGCGACAGTGAAGGCGGTGCCGGTGCCGGTTACGCTGAAGATGCGCATGGGCTGGGACCATTCCAGCCTGAACGCTCCGCGCCTTGCCCGCATCGCCGAAGATGTCGGCATCCGCATGGTTACGGTGCATGGGCGCACCCGCCAGCAGTTCTATACCGGCCGCGCCGACTGGGCGTTCATCGCCCGGGTGAAACAAGCGGTGCGCATCCCGGTTATCGTCAACGGCGACATCCTGACGGAAGACGATGCCGCCGAGGCGCTTGCGCTTTCAGGCGCGGACGGCGTGATGATCGGGCGCGGCTGCTACGGCCGGCCCTGGTTCCCGGCGATGATCGCGCGCTTCCTGCGCACTGGCCGGCGTGAACCCGAGCCCTCACTAGAACAGCAGAAGCTCCTGGTGCTCGGCCATTACGCGGCAATGCTCAGCCATTTCGGGATCGACGCCGGGTTGCGGCTGGCCCGCAAGCACGTGTCCTGGTACTCGCGCGGCCTGCCGGGATCGGCCGAGTTCCGCGCCACCGTCACCCGCCTGCCCGATGCCAGCGCGGTGATACGGCTCATCCACGGCTTCTACGACCGGTTGATCGAGGCCGGGGTCAGCCGCATGCCGCCGCGCCGCGACGAGCCGGAACTGGCCGAAGCGGCATGAGCGGCAGCACAGCAAACCGGCTCCTCGCTGCCATCGGCCGGAGCAGGGACCGGCAGCGCCAGCCCGACCCGGCACACATCCTGAGCGCGCTACCGGTCCCGGTGGTGCTGCTCGATCCGGACGACCGGTTCCGCTATGCCAACCAGGAGGCCGAGCAGTTCCTGGGCATCTCCATGGCTCAGCTCGCGCAACTGACGCTCGGCGATCTGATTCCGGCCGACAACCCGCTGTTCCTCCTGATCCGGCAGGTGCGCGAGACCGAGGCCAGTATCGCCGATCACGAAATGACGCTGGAAAGCCCGCGCATCCGCAAGCAGGGGATCACCGTGCAGGGCTCGTCGCTGCCCGAGGAGCCGGGTGCCGTGCTGCTGGTCCTACAGGACGCATCAACAGCACGCGCGCTGGATCGGCAGCTCGCATTCCGCAGCGCCGCCCGGAGCGTCACCGGCATGGCGGCGATGCTTGCGCACGAAGTGAAGAATCCGCTCTCCGGCATTCGCGGCGCGGCGCAACTTCTGGAAACCAATGTCAGCCCGGAGGATCGCGAGCTTACCGTGCTGATCCGCGACGAGGCGGACCGCATTCGCGCGCTGGTCGATCGAATGGAGAGTTTCGGCGAGAAACCGCTGGCGCGCAGTGCTGTGAACATCCATCGCGTGCTGGAGCACGTGCGCAAGCTTGCCGAGACCGGCTTCGCGGCGGCGGTGCATTTCCAGGAGTTCTACGATCCCTCGCTGCCGCCGGCCTGGGGCAACCGCGACCAGCTCGTCCAGGTGGTGCTAAACTTGGTCAAGAACGCCGCCGAAGCCATCAGCGGACAAACGAACCCCGAAATTATGCTCACCACCGGCTACCAACACGGGGTGCGCATCGCTGTGCCCGGCTCGTCGCGCCGGCTCGACCTCCCGCTGCTCGTGACTGTGCGCGACAACGGGCCGGGCATCCCCGAGGACATCCGCCCCCATCTCTTCGAGCCGTTCGTCAGCTCGAAACATTCCGGCAGCGGCCTGGGGCTTGCGCTGGTTGCCAAGATCGTCGGCGACCATGGCGGGCTGATCGAGGTCGACAGCCGGCCCGGTCGCACCGAATTCCGCCTGCACCTGCCTGTCTTCGGTGATGACGATTCCGCGTGCTGAGGAGCCCCAAATGACGCTTCCCACCGTGCTCGTGGCCGACGATGACCGTTCCATCCGCACCGTGTTGACCCAGGCGCTGGGCCGATCGGGCTATCAGGTCCGCAGCACCGGCAATGCCGCGACACTGTGGCGCTGGGTCGAGGACGGCGAAGGCGATCTTGTGATCACCGACGTGGTGATGCCGGACGAGAACGGGCTCGACCTTGTCCCGCGCATCCGTCGCGTCCGCCCGGACCTCCGGGTGGTGGTGATGAGCGCGCAATCAACACTGATGACAGCGGTGAAGGCGGCCCAACGCGGCGCCTTCGAGTACCTGCCCAAGCCGTTCGACCTCAACGAGTTGCTGACGGTCGTCGGCCGTGCACTGGCCGCCCCCGCCGATGCGCCGCCGCCGTCTGCCGAACCTCGTGACGCCGACGAGCAGTTGAAGCTGATCGGCCGAAGCCCGGCGATGCAGGAGATCTATCGCACGATCGCGCGGCTCACCACCGCCGACCTGACGGTGATGATCAGCGGCGAATCGGGCACTGGCAAGGAGCTGGTGGCGCGCGCTCTGCACGACTACGGCAAGCGGCGCAGCGGGCCGTTCGTCGCGATCAACATGGCGGCGATCCCGCGCGAGCTGATCGAGAGCGAGCTGTTCGGCCACGAACGCGGCGCGTTCACCGGTGCGCTGGCGCGCACGCAGGGCCGCTTCGAGCAGGCCAATGGCGGTACGCTGTTCCTCGACGAGATCGGCGACATGCCGCCCGAGGCGCAGACCCGGCTTCTACGCGTGTTGCAGGAAGGCGAGTTCACCTCGGTCGGCGGGCGTCAGCCGATCAAGGCGAACGTGCGCATAGTCGCAGCCACCCATCGGGACCTACGAGCGTCGATTCGCAACGGCCTGTTCCGCGAGGATTTGTTCTATCGGCTCAACGTGGTGCCGATCCGCATCCCGCCGCTGCGCGAGCGCACCGAGGACATCGGCCCGCTGGCGCACCACGTGCTGGAGCGTGCGCGAGAAGATGGGCTGCCGGCAAAGCTGCTCGACCCCGCCGCGGTCGAGCGGCTGAAACGACATTCCTGGCCCGGGAATGTGCGCGAGCTGGAGAATCTGATGCGCCGGCTCGCGGCACTCTGCCCGGCAGACACGATTTCGGCCGAGGCGGTGGAAGCAGAGCTGGCGGAGGCCGCGCCGGCCGCCGAACCAGCCACGCCGGCTGGTCCGGAGCCATTGGCCCGCGCCGTGGAGCGGCACATCAAGCAATTCCTGGCAGCTCATGACGGCGGCTTAGCCCCTTCGGACGTGTATGCCCGTGTCATCGCCGAAGTGGAACGGCCGCTGATCCGCCTGACTCTTGCCTCCACGCGGGGCAACCAGATCAAGGCCGCCGCGATGCTCGGCCTCAACCGCAACACGCTGCGGAAAAAGATCCGCGACCTCGATATCCCCGTCGTACGGGGGATCATGTGATGGTCCTGGGTGGCCGACGAACTCCCCCTCCCCTTGCGGGAGGGGGCCGGGGGGAGGGGGCCCCGGAAATAAGCCGCAACCCCATCCGTCCGCACGGAGCTCTCCCTCCCGCCAACCCCTTCCCGCAAGGGGAGGCGGAGGCGAGCCCGTGAACGCCGAGCCTCAGCTCCACAAACTCGTGCCTGCGCCGGAACCGCCGGTGCGACCGTGGATAAGTCGCCTGGGCGACGTGCTGCTGGGCAGGGTAGCCACCATCGTCATGGTGGCGCTGGCCCTCGCGGTCGGCATAGCCACCTTCGTGACGCTGGCGCGCGGCACGCCATATGGCGTCGCGCCCGGGGCTGGCGTCGCGCTCGTGTTGGCCAATCTCTCTGTCCTGCTGCTGCTGGGAGCCGTTCTGGCAGGACGGATCACCCGAGTTTGGGCGGAGCGGCGCCGCGGCTCGGCCGGATCGCGGCTGCATGTCCGACTGGTGCTGCTGTATGCTGGCGTCGCGGTGGCACCAAGCATCGCCGTTGCCGGGTTCGCCGTCGCGTTCTTCCATTTCGGCATTCAGGCTTGGTTCAACGATCCGGTCCGCACGGCGGTGACCGAATCGTTACAAGTCTCCCGCGGCTATCTCGAGGAGCATCGCAACAACATCCGCGCCGTCGCGCTGGAGATGGCCAACGACCTGACCCGCGCCGGCGCGGCGCTGGCCGGCGATCCCAACTCCTTCGCCGAAGTCCTGGCCACCCAAACCACGTTGCGGGGACTGACAGAAGCAGTGATCTACGAGCCGGTAACCGGCCAAGTGCTGGCATCGGCGGGCCTTTTGGGCGGCCTCGGCGTCGAGCCGCCGCCGGCCTGGGCCAACGAACAGGCACGTACCGGCGAGGTCGTCGGTACTGAATTCCGCGGACGGCACAAGAGTGCGTGCCGTCGTGCAACTCAATTCGATCCCGCCGCTGCTGCTCGTGATTGGGCGTCCGGTCGATCCGGAAATCCTGAATTACATGCACCGCACTGAGCGGGCAGTTGATGAATACAAACGCCTGGATGCAAGCCGCTCCTGGCTGCAGGTCGCCTTCGCCTGGATCTTCGCCCTGGTGGCTCTGCTTGTTCTGTCAGCGGCGGTGCTGATCGGCTTGTTGATGGCCAACCAGATCGCCCGACCGATCGGACGGCTGATCCATGCCGCCGAGCGGGTGCGTAGCGGCGATCTGAGCGTCCGCGTGCCGGAGAGCACAACCGAGGATGAGATCGCCGGGCTGTCTCGGGCGTTCAATCGGATGACCGGACAACTGGCCGCCCAGCGCGGCGAGTTGATGGACGCTTACCGGCAGATCGACGAGCGCCGGCGCTTCACCGAGACAGTGCTTGCCGGCGTCTCGGCCGGAGTCATCGGCCTCGACTCGAAGGGCCGGATCGAACTGCCAAATCGCGCCGCGGACGAGTTGCTGGGAACCGATCTTCTCGCGGCGATCGGCCAGGAGTTGGCGGCCGTGGTGCCGGAATTCGCCGGTCTTATTGCCGAGGCACGTATCGATCCGCGTCGCGCCCACATGGCGGAGGTGCAGATTGGTCCACCGGCCCACCGCCGCACGCTGCTCGCCCGCATCGGCGCCGAGCTTTCGGGCGAGCGTGCCGCCGGCTTCGTCGTGACTTTCGACGACATCACCGAATTGCAGGCCGCGCAGCGCAAGGCCGCCTGGGCCGACGTGGCACGCCGCATCGCGCACGAGATCAAGAACCCCCTGACCCCGATCCAGCTCGCCGCCGAGCGGCTGAAGCGCCGGTTCGGCCGCGAGATTACCTCTGACCCCGATACCTTTGCCCAATGCGCCGAGACCATCGTGCGCCATGTCAGTGATATCGGCCGCATGGTCGATGAATTCTCTGCTTTCGCCCGCATGCCGCAGCCGGTGATCAAGTCGGAGGATGTGGGCCGCATCGCCCGCGAGGTGCTGGTTCTGCAGAAAGCCGCACGGCCGCAGATCGATTGGCGGAGCGATATCCCCGACCGGGGCCCGGTGACCGCCTGCGACCGGCGCATGCTGCGCCAGGCACTGACCAATCTGCTGCAGAACGCCGCCGACGCGGTGGCGATGCGGGAAACCGCCGGCAGGATCGAGCTTGCTGTGCGCGACATCGCCGGCGAGGTGCATATCACGGTGACAGACGATGGTGTCGGCTTGCCGGAGAAGGATCGGGCCCGGTTGGCGGAACCTTACATCACGCACAAACCGAAAGGCACCGGACTCGGGCTGGCGATCGTAAAGAAGATCATGGAGGACCACGGCGGGCGGCTCGTGCTCGACGACCGGGCAGACGGCCCGGGCGCCGTCGCGACGCTCGTCCTGCCGGCGAGGATGGCCGATGCCGCATGAAATTCTGATCGTCGATGACGAACCGGATATCCGCCTGCTGATCGACGGCGTGCTGCGCGACGAGGGTTACGAGACTGCCCAGGCTGCCGATTCCGATCAGGCGCTGGCGGCGTTCCGCGCCCGCCGGCCGGCGCTCGCCCTCCTGGATGTTTGGCTGCAAGGATCGCGAATGGACGGGCTCGGGATCATGGCCGCCTTCCATCGCGAAGAACCGCAGGTCCCCGTGGTAATCATCTCCGGCCACGGCACGATCGAGATGGCGGTGCAGGCTATCCAGCGCGGCGCCTATGATTTCATCGAGAAGCCATTCGAGTCGGATCGGCTGCTGCTGGTGATTCGCCGCGCGCTGGAGGCTGCGGCGCTGGCGCAAGAAAATGCCGAACTGCGGTTGCGTGCCGGACCGGAGACGTCGCTAACCGGGACCAGCGCGGCCATCACCTCGGTGCGCGCCCAGATCGAACGGGTGGCGCCCACCGGCTCGCGCGTGCTGATCCAGGGTCCGGCGGGCTCCGGCAAGGAGGTGGCGGCGCGCATGATTCATGCCCGCTCCCGCCGCGCGGGCGGCCCCTTCGTGGTACTGAATTGCGCCACCCTTGCCCCGGGTCGCTTCGAGGAAGAGTTGTTCGGGATTGAAGCCGGCAGCGACCCGGCGGCGCATCCGCGCCGATCGGGCGTGTTGGAGCGCGCGCATGGCGGGACGCTGCTGCTCGATGAGGTCTCCGACATGCCGCTGGAGACCCAGGGCAAGATCGTGCGTGTGTTGCAGGACCAGGCATTCGTGCGACTGGGTGGCTCGCATCGGGTGAAGGTGGACGTGCGCGTGCTGGCGACCACCAACAGGGACCTGCAAAGCGAAATCGCGGCCGGGCGGTTCCGCGAGGACCTGTATTACCGACTTGCTGTCGTTCCACTGAAACTGCCGTCGCTCAGGGACCGGCGGGAGGACATCCCGTTGCTGGCGCAGTACCCTGATGGGTCGCTCAGCCGAGACCTCCGGCATGTCGGCGCGCGAGCTGTCCGCCGACGCGATGACCGCGTTGCAGGCTTATGACTGGCCGGGCAACGTACGGCAGCTTCGCAATGTGGTCGATTGGCTGCTGATCATGGCTCCCGGTGGGCAGGCCGACCCGATCCGACCGGACATGCTGCCGCCCGAAATCGGCGCCAATGCACCGGCGCTGCTGACCATCGATCCGGCCGCCGATATCATGGCGCTGCCGCTGCGCGATGCCCGCGACCTGTTCGAGACACAATATTTGCATGCGCAACTGCTGCGCTTTGGCGGAAATATCAGCCGCACCGCGCAGTTCGTTGGGATGGAGCGCAGCGCGTTGCATCGCAAGCTGAAGCAGCTCGGGGTCAATTCCGAGGAAAAGGTCGGCGGATGACCTTCAAGAGCACCGCTACCTACATCGCCACGCGCGATCTCGAGGTTGCGGTCAACGCCGCAGTCACGCTGCAGCGGCCGTTGCTGGTCAAGGGTGAGCCCGGCACCGGCAAAACCATGCTGGCGCACGAGGTCGCTGCTGCCCTCGGCCATCCGTTGATCGAGTGGCACATCAAATCGACCACCAAGGCGCAGCAGGGACTTTATGAATACGACGCGGTGTCCCGCTTGCGCGACGGACAACTCGGTGACCCGCGCGTGCATGACATTTCCAACTATATCGTGCGTGGCAAGCTGTGGGACGCGTTCGAGTCCGACCATCCGGTGGTGGTGTTGATCGATGAGATCGACAAAGCCGATATCGAGTTCCCCAATGATCTGCTGCTGGAGCTCGATCGGATGCAGTTCTTCGTCTATGAGACGCGCCAGACCGTGCAGGCAAAGCATCGGCCGATCGTCATCATCACCTCGAACAACGAGAAGGAGCTGCCGGACGCTTTCCTTCGGCGCTGCTTCTTCCACTATATCCGCTTTCCCGACCGCGCCACCATGGAGCGCATCGTCCAGGCGCATTATCCGGATATCCGGCGCGACCTCGCACGCGAGGCGCTCAATGTGTTCTTCCGGTTGCGCGAGCTTCCCGGCATGAAAAAGAAGCCCGCGACCTCCGAGCTGCTCGATTGGCTCAAGCTGCTGATGGCCGAAGATCTGTCGCCCGAGGCGCTGCGCAGCAAGGATGGCCAGGTGGCGATCCCGCCGCTCTATGGCGGGCGCCCTGCTCAAGAACGAACAGGACGTGCACCTGTTCGAGCGGATTGCATTTCTGGCTCGCCAGGGCGGCCACCCGAGGGGCTGATGTTCGCGACCTTCCTGCTGTCGCTCAAACAGGCGGGACTCCCGGTTTCCATCACCGAGTACCTGACGCTGGTCGGGGCGATGAAAGCCGGGCTCGCCGAATATAGCGTCGAGGACTTCTACTATCTGAGCCGCGCCAGCCTGGTGAAGGACGAACGCCATCTCGACCGCTTCGATCGTGTCTTCGGGATGTGCTTCAAAGGGCTGGAAACCGCCGAGGGAATGACCCCGCGCGAACTGCCGGACGAATGGCTTCGCAAGCTGGCGGAGAAGCTGCTGAGCGCCGAGGAGATGGCGGAGGTGCAGGCGCTAGGCGGCTTCGAGGCGCTGCTGCAACGGCTGCGCGAACTACTCGCCGAACAGACATCCCGCCACCTGGGTGGTTCGAAATGGATCGGAACGGCGGGCACCTCGCCGTTCGGCGCCTGGGGCTACAACCCCGAAGGCGTGCGCATCGGCCAGCAGGAATCGCGTCACCACAGGGCGGTGAAGGTGTGGGATCGCCGCGAGTTCCGCGATCTGGATGGCGACGTGGAGCTGGGCACGCGCAATTTCCGACTTGCCTTGCGCCGGCTGCGTCGCTTCGCCCGACAGGGCGCGCCGGTCGAGCTGGACATGCCGGATACGATCCGCTCGACCGCCAACAATGCCGGCGTGCTCGATCTGAGGCTGACGCCGGAACGGCACAACGCGATGAAGGTGCTGCTGCTTCTGGATATAGGCGGCTCGATGGACGAACACGTGAGGCTGTCGGAAGAGCTGTTCTCCGCCTGCCGCAGCGAGTTCCGGCACATGGAGTTGTTCTATTTCCACAATTTCCCATACGAGCGGCTTTGGAAGTACAACCGCCGACGCCATGACGAGGTGACGCCGACCTTCGAGGTGCTACGCACGTACGGCTCCGACTATCGGCTGATCATCGTCGGCGACGCGGCGATGAGCCCGTACGAGATCACCATGCCCGGCGGCAGCGTGGAGCATTGGAACGAGGAGCCCGGGCGGGTGTGGCTGGAGCGGCTGACCTCGCACTTCCGCCGCGCGGCATGGCTCAATCCGGTGCCGGAGCGGTCGTGGCAGTTCGTCAATTCGACCACCATCACGCGCCAGCTCATGGGCGAGCGTATGTTTCCGCTGACCCTCGCCGGGATCGATCTTATGACGCGGGAGCTGAGCCGATAGAGCGTATGATCGCGCAGAATCAGACCGGATCGCGGGCTGAAGGGTGCCGTGCGAGCGGCGTCACAGCGATCTTCATGAACGGGAAGAGCGGCAGCGTCGAGAGCAAGTCGTGCAGTTCGTCGTGGCTCTCGACGTTGAAGACGGAGATGTTCGAGTACCGACCGGCAATCCGCCACAGATGCACCCACTTGCCCTGACGCTGCAGGTCAAGGGCGCGGGCCTTCTCCTCGACTTTCAGCCGGTCGAACCGCGCGGTATCGATGTCATGTGGCGGGTGCACATCCATTCTTACGTGGTACAGCACAGTATCCTCCTTACCGGCGCGCATAGTGGCGCAGCTTGTCCTCGTCCAAGAGAACTCCGATGCCGGGTCCGGTCGGCAGGTGGACCTCGAAATCGGCGAAGCGCAGCGGCTCGGTGACGAACTCGCCGGTCAAGATCTGCGGACCGAAATGCTCGCAGCCCCAGGCCAGGTCGCGGAGCGTGGCGAAGGTCTGCAGATGCGCGGCGGCGCCCACCGAACTCTCCAGCAGACAGCCACCGTAGAGGCCGATGCCCGCAGCCTCCGCGACCGCTGCGACCCTGCGGAGCCCGAGCAGACCGGCGTGCTTCACGAGCTTGAGCGACACTGCGTCCGCCGCCGCAGCGCGGGCGACCGCCAACATGTCGTGCGCATCGAATACATTCTCGTCGGCCAGGAGGGGCGGCGTGTCGGGACGTGCGCGCAGCCTTGCCATCGCATCCAGGTTCCATGCCGGCACCGGTTGCTCCACCAGCGCGACACCCAGCTCATGCAGTTCCGGCAGACAACGGATGGAAATCGTCTCGTCCCAGGCTTGGTTGGCATCGACGATCAGCGTGGCACGGCCTTGCAGCGCGCGGGCGAGATGGCGCATCCGGGCCATGTCGGTCTCGGGTGGCTGCGCGCCGATCTTCACCTTGAATGTGCGGTGCAGGCGCGCTTGGAGCTTGCACTCGGCTTCGTCCACCTCCTGAGCCGGGTCGCCCGAGGCGAGCGTCCAGACCACGGGAAAGCGGTCCCGCACGGCGCCGCCGAGCAGTGCGGCGGCAGGCAGATCGAAGCTCTTGCCCACCGCGTCGAACAGCGCCGTCTCGATCGCGGCCTTGGCGGCGTTGTTGCGTTTTGCCGCCTGGTCCATGCGCAATGCTGCCGCCTCGAACCGATCGGCGCGCAGGCCGATGATCGCCGGAGCGAGATAGGCGTCGATGTTGGCCTTTATCGCCTCGACGCTCTCCTCGCTCCAGCGCGGGCCGCCGAGTGTCGCGGCCTCGCCGATCCCTTCGACACCGTTGCCGAGCCGGAGCTGAACGATAACGTAGCTTTGCGCCGTGACTAAGGTCTGCGACAGTTTGTGTTGGCGCACCGTCGGCACATCGACGATGGTGCTGCGGACGGAGGCAATAACGAGATCACGGGTCACGTTGCGCACATCCTCAATCGTATCCGGCATGATCAGATCCGGCACTTGCTGATGAAACGAGTGGCGCCGCCCGCGGGACGACGCCACGTCGGCAGGTCCCTCAGGTTCCGCCTATGCCGCCTTCCCGTGCTCGCGCACGACCTCCGGGTCGGGCAGGTTTGCTGCCTCGCGGTTCAGCGTGAAGTCGAACTGGATCGTGACAAAGGGCTCGTTCAGGCCGCGGGCCTTGATCTGCATGGGATCGGCGTGGCGAACCAGCTCCGGGATCAGGCCGTCGCGCGTGGCGAAGGCAAAGTCGTCGTGCAGATACGGATCGTCCGAGATGTTGATCTGGGTGGTCAGCTTGCGGTAGCCGGGCGCCGCGACGAAGAAATGGATGTGCGCCGGGCGTCGGCCGTGTCGGCCAAGGACGGAGAGCAACTGCTGCGTCGGCCCGTCCGGCGGGCAACCGTAGCCTGACGGCAGAATTGAGCGGAAACGGTAGCGTCCGTCGACATCAGTCTCGATGCGCCGGCGCAGGTTGTAGGCGCTCTGCGACGGATCGAAGCCGGAGTAACCGCCCTTGGTGTTCGCATGCCAGACCTCCACGATGGCGCCGCCGATCGGCTTGCCCTGGGTGTTCCTGACCTGGCCTTCCATGAACAACACCTCGCCTTGCTCGGGATCCTGGTCCAGCCGCGCTTCGCCCTTCGAAGGCGGCGCGCCGGCGATGTAAAGCGGCCCCTCGATCGTGCGCGGCGTGCCGCCCATCAACCCGGCGCGGCGCTCCTTCTCGTCCGTCACGATGTCAAGGAAGGTCTCGACGCCGAGCCCAGGCACCAGCAGCCCGACCTCATTGGCCTGGCCGAGCCGTGTCAGGTAGCTCGCCGCGGTCCAGAACTCTGTCGGCGTGACGTTCGAACGTCTCGATCGTGCGGCAGAGATCAGTCACGATCTGGCGCACGATGCGCTTGAGCCGCTCGTTCCCGCCGCGCTGGTCCATCCCGGCGACACGATTCAGTAGTTGCTTGACCTCTTGGGTATCGGTCAGCGAGTCAGACATGGTTTCCCTCCATCCCGGCCTCCTGCCGGCGTCTGCTGGTTCCTGCCGGAAGCGGTCCGGCCACCGTTGTGGTCAGCCCAGATCTCCGCCGGCGACGGGCAGCGTCACGCCGGTGATGTATGAGGCTTCGTCGGAAGCGAGGAACAGAATGGCTGCTGTCTGCTCCTCGGTTGTTCCGTAGCGCTTCATCAGGCTGGACGAGATCGTTTGATCGACGATCTGCTGGTACCAATCCCTTTCTTCTTCCGTCGGCGCGATCGCGTTGCGCGGGATGCGCCGTGGCGGCGCCTCCGTGCCGCCAGGCGCCACGCCACAGACTCGGATACCCTGCCCGGCGCATTCCCAGGCGAGGCACGCGGTGATCGCATTCACACCCCCCTTGGCTGCCGCGTAAGGCACGCGATTGAGGCCGCGCGTTGCCACCGAGGAGACGTTGACGATCACGCCGCCCTCGCCGCGTTCCAGCATCGCCGGCAGCACGGCGCGGCAGCACCAGAGCGTGGGAAACAGCGAACGCCGCAGATCCGCCTCGATCTGCGCCGGCTCGTAGCGCGCGTAGGGCTTCGCCCAGATCGTGCCACCCACGTTGTTGATCAGGATGTCGATGCGGCCGAAGCGCTCGCAGGCACGCTGCATGGCGGCGGTCGCACCCGCGAACGTCTCGAGGTCGGCGGTGATCGCCAGCGCCTCGGCGCCGCTTCCCTCGGCCTCCTGCCGCACCTCCTCGACGAGTTCCGAGCGATCCACGAGCGCGACCTTGGCGTCCTCCCGCGCGAGGCGGAGCGCCACGCTGCGCCCGATCCCCTGCGCCGCGCCGGTCACCACGGCGACCTTGCCGGCGAAACGTCCTGGGTAAGTCGTCATCGCCTCAGGCCGCCCACCGGTGACTTTCGCCGATCGCGGTCACCGCGCCGCTCGGCGAGAATTTCTCGTAGTAGAAGGCCGCCGGTGTGACGCCCTTCTCGCCGAGCCAGCCGCGCACCGCTTCTACCATCGGCGGCGGGCCGCAGAGATAGATGTCCACCTCGCCATCGTTCAGATGGCCGGGTTCAATGTGATGCGTGACATAGCCCTTGCGGGGATGGGCGCTGTCCTCGGCCGCCACGCAGGTCGTGAAGGTGAAGCCGGAAATGCGCTCAGCGAACTGTCCCAGTTGTTCGACGGCGACAAGGTCCGGATCGTTGGTGACGCCGTAAACCATGTGGATCGGCTGCGGGCTGCCCGTCTCGGCGATCCGGCCCAGCATGGAAAGGAACGGCGCGAGACCGGTGCCGCCGGCCAGGAACAAGAGCGGGCGCCGGATCTGCCGCAGGTAGAAGCTGCCGGAGGGGCCGACGAACTCCATCTGCGTGCCGGACTCGCCCTTCTCGCGCAGGAAGGTGCTCATCTTGCCGCGTTCTATGTTCCTCACAAGAAATGACTGCACCTCCGCGCCCGGCGGCGAGCTGAACGAGTAGGAGCGCCGCTCTTCCGAGCCCGGCACCAGGACATTCACGTACTGGCCGGGGAGGAAGGTCAGCGGCCCGGCCCCCTCCAGCGAGAAGGCGATGGTGGTCTCCGACAGCCGCTCCACCGACTTGAGACGGGGCCGGAAAAGCTGCCCCTTGGTCTTGCAAACCTCCGAGGAGGCAAAGATGTCGAGAACGAGGTCGGTCTTCGGCTTCATCTGGCAGGCCAGCGCCAATCCTTCTTGGGCTTCCTCGTCGGTCAGCGCATCCTCGATGTAATCGCCCGGATCGAAGTCGCCGGACTGCACGCGGCATTTGCAGGTGCCACAGGCGCCGTCGCGGCAATCGAGCGGGATGTTGATCCCGACGCGATAGGAGGCGTCGGCGACCGTTTCGCCGGGGCGGCTTTCGATAAAGCGGGTGAAGCCGTCCTCGAAATTCAGAGCGATGGCATGACCCATTATTTCCTCCCGCCCGACTCAGATGTGGTAGATGTCGACAACGTGGTGGATGTAGTCGTTCTTCAGGATCACCTTCTTCCGGCTGATCAGCGGCTCGGCGCCGGTGGTATCGAGCATGTAGAAGGAGGTACCGAAGTAGATGTCCGTGGTCTTGTAGCGATAGCTGAAGGTCACCCAGTTGAAGCGCAGCCGGCACACGCCGCCGCCCTGGTCCAGGATCTCGACATTGCTGATGTTGTGTGAGGTGCGCGGCTCCGGCAGGCTGGTCGCACTTGACCGCTCGGTCCTGATACGGAACACGCGGTCCTCGAGCCCGCCCTTGTGGCCGTACCAGATGAGCGAGATCTCTTTCTGCGGGTCCTCGGTCAGGCGATCCTCGTCGTCCCAGGATGGCATCCAGAACTCCACGTCCGGCGCATAAAGAGCGAGCCAACTGTCCCACTCCCTGTCATCGAGGAAGCGGGCCTCGCGGTACAGGAATTGGGTGACGTCCTCGACCGAGAGCGGCGCGGCTGCCTCGCCCTTCGGGGTCTCAAGCGTGGCTGACATTGTCCTGCTTCCTCTCAGGATTTCTGCGTTTCTGCGGTTAGCGCGCACTGCATGATGTCATGCCAGTGCTTGTGCTGCACGACGAACAGTCCCTCGTCCTCGGTGCGCACGCCGCTCATCAGCGGCTTCATGCCGATCGCCTCTGCTGCCGCATCGGCGCCGTGGATCCAGTGGGCGGCACCGCGCGACAGGTCATTCCAGCGTGCCGCACGGCCCAGATAGGAGAACTGGCAGGCGCGGAACTCCTCGAGATCGTCCGGCGTCGCCATCCCGCTGGCGTTGAAGAAGTCCTCGGTACTGCCGGATGCGCCGCGCCCGCGCCTCGGCGCTCTCGCCTTTGGGCGCGATGCAGTAGATGGTCACCTCTGTCTTATCGACGGCGAGTGGTCGATAGTGGCGGATCTGCGAGCTGAACTGGTCCATCAGGTACACGTTCGGATAGAGGCAGAGATTGCGCGACCGCTGCACCATCCAGTCCGCGCGTGCCTCACCGAACTGCGCGGCCAGCTCCTCCCGGCGCTCCCAGTTCGGCCGGTCCTGCGGGTTTTCCCAGTTGGTCCAGAGCAACAGGTGGCCGTTTTCGAAGGAGTAGAAGCCGCCGCCCTGCTTGGCCCAGCCGCCTGCGCTCATGGCGCGGACGGTGTCCACTTGTGCGGCTTCCTTGCGGCGGCTGGTCGTGGCGGCGTAGTTCCAATGGACTGCGGTGACGTGGTAGCCGTCGGCGCCGTTCTCGGTCTGCAGCTTCCAGTTGCCGTCGTAAACATAGGTCGAGGACCCGCGCAGCACTTCGAGGCCCTCCGGTGACTGATCGACAATCAGGTCGATGATCTTCGCAGCTTCGCCGAGATACTCGGTGAGTGGCACGACGTCCGGGTTGAGGCTGCCGAACAGGAAGCCGCGATAGCTCTCGAACCGGGGTACCTTGGTCAGATCGTGCGAGCCGTTCTTGTTGAACTGCTCGGGATAACCCGCGCCCTCGGGGTCTTTCACCTTCAGGAGCTTGCCGGAGTTGTTGAAGGTCCAGCCGTGGAACGGGCAGGTGTAGGTGGCCTTGTTTGCGCGCTTGTAGCGACAGAGCATGGCGCCGCGGTGGCTGCAGGCGTTGATGAATGCGTTCAGCTCGCCGTTCCGGTTGCGTGCGATGAAGATCGGCTGGCGACCCATGTAAGTCGTGAAGTAGTCGTTCTTGTTCGGGATCTGGCTCTCGTGCGCCAGATAGATCCAGTTGCCCTCGAAGATGTACTTCATCTCGAGCTCGAAGAGCTCGGGGTCCGTGAAGATGTCGCGCGCGACCCGGAAGACGCCTTTTCCAGCGTCGTCCTCCAGCGCGGTCTCGATGGTCTTGTTGGCGCTGTCGAGCATGGCTCGGCTCCCTCCACCATGATTGCCTCTGTCGGCGGGCTATGGCCGCCACGGGCAAGGGGACAATGCCACTTTCGGTCCTGCCGGTCCAAGACTAAATAGGTGCCGACGATACCTTGAGGGTATGGCCATGGAGTCTCGGCAGTTGCGCTACTTCGTGGCCGTCGCGCGGGAGCGGAACTTCACCCGCGCGGCCGAGAAGCTGCGCATTGCCCAACCGCCGCTGAGCCGGCAAATCCAGCAGCTCGAAGACGAGGTCGGCGTCGCGTTGTTCGATCGTCAGAGCCGCCCGCTCGCGCTGACTGAGCCCGGCCGGCTGCTGTTCGAGCAGGCGGTGCAGGTGCTCGACCGCATGGACGAGATGAAAGGCATGATGCGCCGCCTGCGGGAGGCAGAGCGATCGCACCTGACGATCGGTTTCGTCGGCTCCACGCTCTACGGGTACCTGCCGGAGGTCATCCGCGAATATCGGGCGGCCCGGCCTGCTGTCGAGCTGATCCTGAGCGAGTTGACGACCATGGAACAGGTGGTGGCCCTGAAGGAAGGGCGGATCGATATCGGTTTCGGCCGCATTCCGTTCGAGGACCCGCAGATCGAGCGCGTGCTGCTGCGTAACGAGCGGCTTTGTGCCGCACTGCCGAAGAACCATGCGCTCGCGTCGCGCACGAACGGGCTGCGGATTGAGGAACTGGCCGGCGATCCGTTAATCGTCTATCCACGGGCGCCTCGGCCAAGCTACGCCGACCAGGTGCTGGCGCTGTTCCGTAAGCGCGACCTCCACCCGCCGGTCGTGCACGAGGTGCGAGAGGTGCAGACCGCGCTCGGACTTGTCGCGGCCGAGGCTGGTCTGTGCCTGGTGCCGATCTCGCTCCAGCGGCTCCGGCGCGAGAATATTGCCTTCAGGCCGCTCAAGGACGAGGACGCTGTCTCGCCGATCATATTGAGCAAACGGAAAGGCGACCGCTCGCCGGAAGCGGCGCTGATGGTCCAGCTCATCCGCAAGATCTATCAGAAGCAAGGGATCGGCCGACAGCAGGGCGCGGCGGAAGATGATGATCTCGCAGAACGGAAAGCCGGCTTGTAAAGCATCAGTCTAACTTCGGGTCGCACTGCTGAGCTAATATAAGTCCGCTGCGAGAGCCCGTATGAGATTGCCACGCCCGGCGGCAGCGTGGCGCATTGGAACGAGGAGCCGGGACGAGTTTGGCTTGACCGACTGACGTCGCACTTTCGCCGGGCGGCGTGGCTCAATCCAGTGCCGGAGCGGTCCTGGCAGTTCGTCAACTCGACGACGATCACGCGCCAGCTCATGGGGGAGCGCATGTTTCCCCTGACGCTGGCCGGGATCGACTGCATGAAGCGGGAGCTTAGCCGATAGAAGAACTCGTGGCAGCGCGTGGCGGAGATTTCGCATCTCCGCCGATTTTAGAATGCGGTCCAGGCGTACAGAAAGACGGTGTTGTTATCACTCGCGTTGCGACCAAAACCGTCGTAATTGCGACTGCCGCCGTTGAATAGCGTATACAGCACGTACTGCAACCCGATCTTCAGGTTGGCGAAAGGACGCCCCCAGGAATCCGCCTTGCCGAACGGGACCCAGTCAGCTTCGAAGATGAACGCCTTGCTATCCGGCTTGCCGTTGGCGCTACCGGTCACCGGTTGCGCCGGGAACATCAGTGGATCGGGCGTGCCCCAGGTGTACTGCCAGGCCACTGTCAGCCCATAGGTGTTCCGATAGTAATACGTTGCATTGGCACGGATCTGATTGAGCGAATTGCCCACCTGGCTGGCGGTCCCCATGTTGAAGGAACCTTGAAGGTTCTGCCGCTCGTGCACGAAAATGCCATTTAGGGTCCCGATATGCGTGCCGTCGCCGAGGAACTGATAGCCGCCATCGATGCCATAGTCGATAAATTGGTTCTGTCCCTGTGAGCCGTCAGCGGTGCGTGCCCCGACCGCGGGATTAATGCTCGCGCCCAGGAATAGGGCCCCGACATAGACAGACTGCCCGTTCCACAACCATTGATACGCCGCCCGCGCGTACGGAGCGATGTTGGCAGTACTGCCGGGCCCATAAGTCGTGCCGAACGCCGACAGCAGACTGGGACCGTAGGTTTCGTATCCGCCTGCCTCGAGATAGAGCCGCTGGTCGTACCAGGCATAGGCGGTAACCCCGATCGAGTTGCCAATCAGCCCACTCGCCAACAGCGGCTGCGCGGTCGGGGTCGGAGCCAGCGCCGACTGCGCGAAAGGGAAAATCCAGACGAAGGTCGAGTTGTAGGGATCCTGGACGGTGGGCCCGTTGTTGATCGATACGCCCACGCGCAGCTCGGTGTTGCCGAGATCGAGCGGTGTTGTCAGGCGAAGATCGGTGTTGTCCAGCAGGAAGGCATGTTGGGTGCCGGACCAGGTCCCCTGGATGAAGCCACCGGCAAAGTCGCTGGCGCGCCCGGCAACGAACAAGCTGACCTGATCGAGCGCCGGGTTGTTGTTGGTGTTGAACCCGGCTGCCGGCGGCGTGGGCTGTGGCGTTGCGGTATGGGTGAACGAGCCCAGCACAAAGGCCGACAGCGGAATGTTCGCAGCCAGCCCGGTACCGCCCTGCTGCGTATAGCCGCCGATCTTGAACGCCCGGCCCAAGGGAGTGAGCTGCGGCCCGAAAGCGCCGATATGACATGCCGCGCAGGGCTGCCCGGTCTGCTGCGCGAAGGCCGGCACTGCTTGCGCCGGCGCCGCCCGCAGCACCATCAGCGTCACCGACGCAACCAGCAGCAGTTCGCCGCGCAAGCGACTCCAGCGTCGCATGATACTTCCGGTCAGCGCAGGGTGGCGAGATAGGCGATGACGTTGGCCCGCTGCTTCGGGTCCTTCAAACCCGGAAACGTCATCAGCGTCCCGGGAACCACTTGGCCTGGCGCGGTCAGATAGCGGTCGAGCGTCCCGACCGTCCAGGTCAATCCGGACTTGCGATTGGCGTCCGAGTAGTGAAAGTTGGGGATATGGCCGGACGGCCGATTGACCACGCCGAACAGGCTGGGGCCGATAAAGTTACGCCCGGGCTGCACCGTGTGGCAGACGCTGCAATAGGTCTGGAACACCCGGCGGCCGGCGGCCGCATCCTGTGCATGTCCGTGCGCTGCCGCGACGAGCAGGAACGACGCTGCGGCAGTCACCGCGGCGAGCGAACGCAATCCGGGCATCGGCTTCTCTCCTGCCGTTCCGGTGATCAAAGGGAAAGAAAGGGGGGCTCTCCGCCGCGCTGGAGGGGGGAAGCTGCGCGGCGGAGAGCGAGGCTGGTCGTCAGGCCGGGTTCGCGCGCCCGTTCTTACGCCGACGCAGCCAGCCAATGGTTCCGAGTCCGGACAACAAGATCGCCGCGGACGCCGGCTCGGGAACCGGTGTCAGGCTGCCGAATAGCCCATGCACCTCGTCTTGCACGCCCGCAGTGAAATAGAGCGTGCCCAGCACGCCGTCCGAACCACCACCGCCGTTCACCAGTGCCCACAGGTCGCCGATCTGAATCTCATGCCCGGTAAGGTCCCTCAGATCGCCGAGGAAGGCGTTGGTGGTCTTGTCGAACACGCCGATCGTTCCATCGCCGAAATTCCCGACCAGCAAGTCGCCGGCTAAAGCGCCGAAGCTGCTTGGCGCGAGATCCAACGCCCACGGCGAATTCAGCTGCCCGCCCGAGGCGATGCGCTGCATGCCGGTGCCGTCAAGGTTGAATGAGTTCACGAAACCGTGGCCCGGGCCGGCCACGTCATCGTGCTTCGCCGCGTCCTGCAGGGCGAAGGTAACATACAGCTTGCCGTTCAGCACTTGCACGTTGAACGGCGCATAGCCCGCAGGTACGGTGAGATCGGTAATGGTGTTTACGAGTTGAAACGCGGTATTATACACTTCGACGGTGCCGGCCCGGAAATTCGAGGCGTAGAGCAGGTTCTTCCCGCCGCTCGTTCCAACGGCAAGGCCCTTGTACACGGCCCCCGTGCCACCCATGGACTTGTCTACTTCCAGGAACGAGTGCGTCGAATCACCAATCCCGAAGCTCACGCCCGAGATCGTGCCGTCCTCGGTGGCGAACAGGAACGCCGCCGCGCCCGTCTGTCCGTTCCCCGTGACGTTGAAGCCGAGGCCGCCGACGAACACTTGTCCGTCAGGTGCTGCGGTGCCTGGCGTCTGAAGGGGTGGCGTCGCGATGACGACCGGCGAAATTGCGTTGATTTTCACGCTGCTGCCGTTGACCGCATAGATGCTGGAGAAACCCGAGTTGTTGTCCGAGATCCAGAACGGACTTTTGCCGGGATTGAACGACACGCCCCATGGATTGATAAGCTTGGGATCGGTCTGGAGCGCCGGTACAAACCCGTCCGAGACCAGATTGGTCTGGCTGAGTTCTTCGAATCCCGCCTGTGCAGAGCCCGCGGCGACGACCAGCGTCAAGCCCAGCGCGGCCGCGGCCGCAATCGTTCCGGATGGCACCATAAATTCCTCCTCCTCGGCAAGTCCACCTCAGGTGGTTGCAGGGGAAGACGCCAACCCTCCGGCGTTATTCCTCTGCATGCCGGGCGCAATTTTTGCTGGTCCAAGGCGAGCGGTCAGGAATAAACCGGGCATATCTTGCGTGTACGGCACTGGGCCAGGAGGGGGCGGCGTTAGCCGGTGATGCCGGACGTGATGGCGAACATGGAGGCCTGCGTGCCGGCGCTGCGGCGCTATGCGCGCTCGTTGCTGCGCGACCGTCAGGAGGTCGACGATTTGGTGCATGACTGTCTCGTGCGTGCGCTCGACCAGCTCCACACCCGTCGCGACGACGGCGACCTGCGCGCCTGGCTGTTCGCCATCATGCACAATCTTTTCGTCAGCCGTGCGCGCCGGAATAAAGCGAGGAGTCGAACGGTCTCTCTCGAAGACGTGAACCAGGACGATCTGGCGATGCGGCCAACTCAGGAGGGGCACATGCAGACGTACGACCTGCTGCGCGCCCTCGACGGCCTGTCCGAAGAGCAGCGCAGCGTGCTGCTGCTGGTGTCGGTGGAGGACCTTTCTTACGCCCAGGTCGCTCAGGTGCTCGGCATCCCCATCGGCACCGTGATGTCGCGCCTGTCCCGGGCGCGCGAGCGTCTGCGCCTTATGACGGAAGGCGATGCGCCGCCGGCGCTCAGGAGGGTCAAGTGAGCGACCTCTCCCGCCCCATCGACGAGGACGATCTGCACGCCTTCGTCGACGGCCAGCTCGCGCCGGACCGACGAGCCGCGTTGCAGCGATACCTCGACGCCAACTCCGACGCCGCCCGGCGGGTGGCCGCCTACCGCGCTCAGCGGGAGGCACTCAGGGCCGTCTTTATGGCGCCGGAGACCGAGGCACTGCCGCCGCAGCTCGACCTCGCGCGCATCCTGCAAGAGCGGCGGCACCGCCAGCTCACGCGCTGGCGAATCGCTGCAGCAATCGCGCTGGCGCTCGGCCTCGGGGGCACCGGCGGATGGTTCCTGCACCGACCGCCGGCACCTGGGCGGACCGCCCTCGCGATGCAGCTGCTGGAACAGGAGGCGTTCGCCAGCCATCTCGTCTATGCCGCCGATCGCCGCCACCCGATCGAGGTCGGCGCATCCGACGAGCCGCATCTCAAGCAGTGGCTCTCCAACCGGTTGGGGCACCAGGTAGCACCCCCGGACCTTTCGTCGCTCGGCTACCAGCTCATCGGCGGCCGTCTGCTCGCAACCGAACGCGGCGCCCCGGCGGCGCTGTTCATGTACAGCGACGCCGCCGGCCAGCGGCTCTCGTTGCTGCTGCGCCCGATGGCGCCTGATCTGAAAGCGCCGGATACTGATATCAAGCACGCCGGGATCTCCGGCTGCGTATGGATCGCCAACGGCATGGGTTACGCGGTGGTGGCGGCGCTCCCGGACAACGAGCTCGATCGCGTGGCCGACAAGATACGGGCCGAGCTCGGCACCGGGTGAATGTTATGCTGCCAATGCTAGGCCGCATATTGCTCCGTGGTGCTCTCGCGTTCGGATTGACGGCGATCGATATCGGCGCATCCGGCGCGAGTGGACTTGTCTATTCCATTGACCAGCGTTCCGGCTCGATCACCTTCTCCGTCAGTCATTTCGGGCTGTTTTCGTCAGAAGGCCGATTCGAACGTTTCACCGGCCACCTCAACCTCGACCTCGACCAGCCCCAGCAGACCGCTTTCCGTTTTAAGATCGACGCCACATCGGTTGCTGTCCCGTGGGGCCCGGAGAACGCGATAGTGCGCGGCCCCGACTTCTTCGACGTTGACCGCTACCCTATGATTTCGTATGTCAGCACTTCAGTTGCCCCACTCGCGGATCACCATTATGCAATTGCCGGTGTGCTGCAGCTTCGCGGCGTGGCGCGCCCGCAGCCGCTTGAGGCGCTACTGCTAAACCGCACGGCTGACAAGCTACGCCATATCGAGACTGCCGACTTTGACGTCACCGGTCGGCTGAAACGCTCGGATTTCGGCATGGTGGCCAATCAGGCGATCATCTCGGACGCGGTGACGCTCCATATCCATCTCCGCGTCGAGTTGCCGGCGGCACCCGATAGTGAGGGTGCCCGCACTTTACAACCGCTGCCCGCGCGCTGATCCTTCGCATCCATGGATGACGAACGCCGCGCGTCGGCGCGCGACGCGGCTGAGTTCGCGCTGCCGGACTGGCAACGAACCATGTGGGCCATGGTGGGCATCCAGTTCATCATGACCATGTCGTTCAGCATACTCAGCCCGATCATGCCGCTCTTCCTGCCAGAGCTCGGCGTGACGCAGCCGGCGCAGATCGCTCTGTGGGCCGGCATTCTGAACGGCACGACTGCTTTCGTTGCCGCCTTCGCCTCGCCGCTCTGGGGCCGTGTAGCCGACCGGCGAGGACGCAAGCTCATGCTGCTGCGCTCGAGCTTCGCCATCGGTTTTTTCACAGCGCTGATGGGCCTGTCGCTCAATGTCTGGCAGTTCTTCGCCGCGCGGGCGCTGATGGGCGCCTTCGCCGGATTCTCGGCCTCGGCGATCGCGCTGGTGGCGAGCCAAGTGCCGGAGCAGCGGCTCGGTTATGCGCTCGGCTGGCTCAGCACCGGCCAACTCGTCGGCGGGTTGGTCGGCCCGGTGCTCGGGGGCGCCGTCAGTGACGCGACCGGCAGCGTCCGTGTGCCATTCTATTGCACCTCTGCGATCTGCCTGATCACCATGGTCCTGGCCTGGGCGATTGTGGACGAGCGCTTCATCCCGCCGCGCCATGGGCGACGGCAAGGGTCGATGCTGTCCAGCCTCGCTTTGCTGACGCGCTCGGCCGGGCTGCTGCCGCTCTTCTTCGTGCTGCTGCTGGCGCAATTCGGCGTGCGGACAGTGCAGCCTGTGGTGACACTGTTCGTGCAGGACCTTGTCGGCAATCCGGCAAATTTGGCGACTCTGGCCGGCATCGCTTTCTCGGTGACCGGCGTCGGTGACTTGGTTGCCTCACCGTTCCTGGGCAAGCGCAGCGACCAAATCGGCTATCGCCGCGTGCTGCTGATCTGCCTGCTCGGTGCCGCCGTAATGAGTCTTCCGCAAGCCTTCGTGCACAGCTACTGGATGTTCGTGGCCGAGCGGTTCGGCGTCGGCTGCTTCATCGGGGGCATTCTGCCGACCGCGAACGCGCTGGTCGGCCGGATCGTCCCACGCGCCCAGCGCGGCACGGTTTATGGGATGACCGCCTCGGCAACCTTCCTCGGCAACTCGCTGGGGCCGCTGACCGGCGGCGGCGTGGCGGCGGCGCTCGGCCTCCGCTGGGTGTTCCTGGTCACCGCCGGCCTGCTGCTGGCGAACCTGGTCTGGGTCTATTTCACCGTACCCGAATTTTCCGAAGCGACGCCGGGAGACGGCACGGCTGCGACGTGATCACGCTCGCGCGAGGCCGCGCTTTCTGGAGGGATTCCACGGAACGGTGGGTTGCAAGCCCGGGCCGAATGGCATCACTGGCGAAATCACGCTTCGCCCGCGGTGTTTCCCGCGGCGCAGCCGGTTCGGAGTTGGACGTCGACAGGAGAACAACATGAGTAAGTTCCGCAACATTGCCCCGTTGGTCTTGGCTGGCGCCCTGATCGGGCTGGCCGGCTGTTCTTCTTCGAACCAGCAGGCTGCCGCCACGCCTCCCCCCGCCCCTGCCCCAGCACCGGCGCCCGCTCCGCCGCCGCCCGCTCCTGCGGTGAACCCGATGGCGCCGAGCACGCTGCGTCAGGTGCAGACCGCTTTGAAGCAGGACGGCCTCTACCACGGCCATATTGATGGCAAGTGGGGACCGATGACCGAGCACGCGGTCATGGCGTTTCAACAGAAGAACGGACTTCAGGCCACCGGCAAACTCGACGACCCGACGCTCTCGGCGCTGCACATCGGCGGCATGAGCACCAGCATGAATGGCATGGGCGGCGGAAGCATGAGCTCGAATGCCGGCGCCCCCATGACTGGCTCGGCCGCTCCCATGGGCGGGGCTGCGGGAACCAGCGGCACGACCAACCCGTAGTCGCCACCGGGAACGACTCGCCGGCTGTCTGGCACGAGCCTCGACGCCTCGGACGACGCCGGGCCATAGTGCCCGAGAATCGTCCCTGGCCGAGGGAGCCTGACGTGCCGGTCAGCAAGGAAGCCTACCGCGAGGCCATGGCGCGTCTCGGCGCGGCGGTGAACGTGATTACCACCGCCGGACCGGGCGGCCGTGCCGGCTTCACAGCCTCGGCCGTGTGCAGCGTAACAGATACGCCGCCGACGCTGCTGATCTGTGCCAATCGCAGCAACGACTCCTATGCGGCGCTGAAGGCCAACCGCGCAGTGTGCGTCAACACGCTGACCGCCAGCCAGCAGGAACTGTCCGCGGTCTTTGCTGGCCTGACCCCCCATCCCGTCGAACAGCGCTTCGACTTCGGCGGCTGGTATACGCTGATCACCGGCGCGCCGGTACTGCGGGACGCTGCGGTCGCGTTTGACTGTTACATCGACAAAGCGGTGGAAGTGGGTACGCACGACGTGTTCTTCTGCATCGTCGAGGCGGTGCAACTAGGCCAGGAGCATGAGGGGCTGATCTACTACGCGCGCAGTTATCATCGCATTGTGCACAACGATTGATCGCATGTCTCAACCATGGGCGGTTCGACATATGACAAGGGGTTTGACGCTTCGCGAACCCGGCTCAGGTTTGTCAGAGTCCGGCGCCACTGCACGCGGAGCAACCACGGCTTCTTCAAGCCGGCGGGCGGGTCGTTCACCACGGTCGATCAGCCAGGCTCGGTCTTCAACCAGTTGCTCGGGATCAATCAGAACGGTAACGAAATCGCCGGCTACTCGTCGTTCAGCGATCCCACCGGGATCACGGGCCAGCAAGCATTCTCGCTGATCAGGAGCACCAGCACCTACACCAATATAAACACCCTGCTCGTCTCCAAGTTTGGCCCGAACTTCAACAGCCAGGCGACCGGGGTTAACAACGCGGGCACGGTCGTTGGCTTCTATCAGCCGACCAGCACCACCTTCACCGGGTTCGAGGACATCGGCGGGACACTGAGCAGCATCACGGTTCCCGGATCGGTTTCCACACAGGCGCTCGGAATCAACGACCTTGGTGAGATAGTCGGCGACTACACACTCGCGAACGGCAATATGTTCGGATTCCTCGACGTCGGTGGGGTGTTCACCACATTGGACCCGTTTGGCTCAACGGCGGTTACCGCCAACGGGATCAATGACAAGGGCAAGATCGTCGGCTTCTATGTCAACGGCGCCGGCAACACGATCGGCTTCCTGACCCCGGCTCCCGAGCCGGCATCGCTGGTGCTTCTCGGCTCCGGGTTGATCGGGCTTGCAGTGACTCGCCAACGTCGGCACAGCACTCGCTAAGGCGAAGAGCGCAAGTATCACCACATTCAGCGCATTTGCGCCCACCACGATTGGGGTCAGAATTGCTTTTGCACGGCGGCCCAGACCGCTTCGTGCCTGAAGGCAGATACGGCGTAACCACAGGGGCACGGAGAGGGCTGGCTCCGTGCCTCTGTGCTCTCGGACATTGTGCAGAGGTCCTGGGGTGCTGCCGCGCGTCGTCGCGATCATACCGGTGCTGAACGAGGCAGGAGCGATAGGCTGCACCGTCGCCGCCTTGCCTCGAGACGTTGTCGGCGCGACGATCGTGGTCGATGGGGGCAGCCGCGACGGCACCGTGGAAGAAGCCCGCGCGGCCGGAGCCGAGGTGCTGATCGAGACGCGTCCCGGCTACGGACGCGCCTGCGCCCTAGGGGCCGCGCGGGCGATCGAGCTGGGCGCCGAAGTGGCCCTCTTCCTCGACGGCGACGGAGCAGACCCGGCGGAGCAGGCCGGGCGACTGATCGGCCCCGTGCTGGCGAATGAAGCCGATTTCGTGCTGGCGACGCGGACCGCCGGCAAGCGTGAGCCGGGCAGCATGGGACCGCACCAGGTCTTGGCGGGCCGGCTTATCGGTCGTGCGATCGGGCTCGCCTGCGGCGTGCGCTACAGCGACATGAGCGCATTCCGGGCCATCCGGCTCGACCGCCTGACAGCACTGCCGATGCGCGAGATGACGTACGGCTGGAACCTCGAGATGCAGATGCGGGCCGCCCGGGCCGGGCTGCGCGTGCTCGAGGTGCCGCTGCCCTATCGCAGGCGGATTGCCGGCCGCTCGAAAGTCGCCGGTACGCTACGGGGCACGCTAAAGGCGGGATGGCGGATCATCGCGACGTTTATGCGCGTGTGGCTTCTTTCCCCCTCGCCTTGCGGGAGGCGTAGCTAACCGAGAAGGCGAGAGCGCGGCGGGTTGCCAAAACTGCATGGCGCGCTCACGATCGATCGCTTTCTCGCACAAAACGGCAATGCTCGATCCGGTGCATCTCAAGACATTTTTGGCCGTTGCCCGGACCAGCAGTTTCACGGCAGCGGGACGCGAGCTCGGCCTGCAGCAGTCCACAGTCAGCCAGCATGTGCGAAAGCTCGAGCAATCGGTCGGTCGCCGGTTGTTCGTGCGCGACACACATCGCGTGACGCCGACTTCGGACGGCGAGGCGATGCTGGCATTCGCCCAGGGTATTCTCGACGCCAACGCCAGGGCGGAGGGATATTTCAAGTCGGCCGCGATTCGCGGGCGGCTGCGCTTCGGCACCTCGGAGGATTTCGTGTTCTCACGCCTGCCCGATGTGCTACGCGACTTCACGCGTCGCCATCCGTTGGTCGATGTTGAGCTGACCGTGGGACTGAGCGGTTGGCTCAACGGAAAGCTTGACGCCGGAGAGCTCGATCTGGTGCTGGCAAAGCGGCCGGACGGGCAGGACCGGGGCCGGCTGGTGTGGCGGGACCGGCTGGTCTGGGCCGGTGCACCGGACATTACGGTCGATCCGCATCAACCGGTGCCGTTGTTGCTATATCCGCCACCCAGCATCACGCGGGAGCGCGTGCTTGCGGCGCTGGAACGGGCCGGACGGCCCTGGCGGGTCGCCTGCATCAGCGGCAGCCTGACTGGCCTGCGCGCCGCGGCGCTGGCGGGGCTCGGGATCCTTGGCTTGGCGCGCCGCCTGATTCCTGCCGGCCTGGCGGAATTGCCGCGTCCTGATGGGCTGCCCGAACTGGACGAGGTGGAGTTCGTCCTGGTTGGTGCCGGACGGACGCTGCGGCCGCCGGCAGCGCGGCTGTGCGACGCCATACTGGCGCACGGCGACTCGCTTGCGCGGCAATAGGCGGCGTCGTGCCACGCACCCTCGGCAAGAGAGGCGAGGCGGCAGCGCTCGCTATCATTACGGCGATCATCGCGTATGGATCGCTTTACCCGTTCCAGTTCCGTGATCGCGGCCTGCCGATCGGGCCGGTGGCTTATCTCCTGAGCACGTGGCGCGTCTGGGACCGCCGCGGCGATCTTATTGCCAACATCTTGCTCTATCTGCCGTTCGGGTTGCTCGCCGCTCGTAGCCTGCCCGATCGCCTGGCTGGTGCGACTCGCATCGGGCTGGCGCTGCTGGGCGGCGCGCTGCTCAGCGCCGCGATGGAGCTGTTGCAGTTCAGCGATGTCGGCCGGACGACGTCCATGGGCGATGTGTACGCCAACACGATCGGATCTTTGCTCGGCGCTGGTGCCGGGATCGCCCTCGGCGGCAGTTTCCGATGGCCGTTGCTGCGCGAACTGGGCGAGAATCCCGCCTCGGCGACACTGATCGCGGCGTGGCTGGGCTATCGGCTCTACCCGTACGTCCCGACCATCAACCTGCACAAATATTGGCACACGATAAGACCGCTGATTTACGCGCCGTCGCTGCCACCAGGCGAGCTGCTGCGCTTCGCCATCGTGTGGCTGTGCCTCGCCTCGGTGGTGGAGCAGATCTTCGGTTTTCGCCGTTGGATACTGCTGTTTCCCGCTCTTGTCGGCGTTGAGATCGCCGGCCGGATTGTGATGCTGCATACATCCCTCGCGCTGTCCAACATTGCCGGCGCGCTCGTCGCATGGGGCGTGTGGCTGGTTCTGCTGCGCTGGATGCCCGGACGGATGGTTGTGCTGGCTGCGCTGTTCCTCGGCCTGGTCGTCGTCGGGCGACTGGAGCCGTTCCGCTTCGGTGCGGCCCGGAGCTACGACTGGATTCCCTTTCTGCCGCTGATGCGCGGGTCGACTGCCGTGGACGTGCAGTCGTTCTGCGAGAAGGTTCTGCTGTTCGGCGGCCTGATCTGGCTGCTCGACCGCGCTGGCTTCGGACTCAAGGCGGCAACTTCGCTGACAGCGACAGTGCTATTCGCGACCAGTCTCGCGCAGGTCTATCTGCCGGGCCGTTCTGCTTCGGTCACCGACCCGGTTATGGCAGTGCTGATCGGCGGCATCTTCGCACTGCTGTCGGGACACTCTCCGAGCGGGCGGGCGCAGTCCGCACAGGTCGTCGGCCGGCAGCACGGATGAGCTCAGGACCTCTGGATCGATCTCTCGATGCGCCGGTCCGGAATCAACCACATCAATGCGACCACCACGTACATTGCGTCCGCTATGCGCGTATCGAGGAATGCCGAGATGATCCCGACAATGTAGAACAAAGGCGATAGCTTTCCCTTCACATCGCGCCCGATAGCCCGCGCCAGCGTTGAGTCGCGCCCCTGCGTGCGAATGAGTGCCGATTGAAGACCCCACCAGGCGAGCGCCGGCATCAGCAGCGAAACGCCGTACACCGCGGTCGGTACCGGGGCGAAGTGGTTCTGACCCATCCAACCTGTCGTGAACGGTACAAGCGAGAGCCAGAACAGAAGGTGCATGTTGGCCCACAAAATCAGGCCGTCAACGTGCCGAACCAGATGCAAAAAGTGGTGATGGTTGTTCCAGTAGATGGCTACGTACACGAAGCTGAGCACATAACTCAGAAACACGGGCGTGGCCGCGGCCAGTGCCGTCAGGCTGGTACCCTGGGGCACTTTCAGCTCCAGCACCATAATAGTGATGATGACGGCGATCACGCCGTCACTGAAAGCAACCAACCGGTCCTTTTCCATGACCCACCCTCCGACCGGGTGCCGCAGCATGAGCCAAACGAGGGATTAGTCCTACTGCGATTAGTCCAATTCGAACTTGTCCTTGTGGTCGAGCTCCAGACCGGAATCCTGCTCCTGCTGCCAGAGTCAGCTCATACGTGAGTACCCAATGCGACGACCCCGCGCCCAATACCACGGCGTAACCTGCGTAGGAGAGGTTGCTCGACTGCTTGCGAGAAGGCCACACCCACTGCCACAGACACCGACACGACAAATAGGAACAACGGCAGGGAAGGCACTGTCACATACCGCGCAAGCCGCTGGGCAAGGAAGCCAAGAATCAATACCGGGAGCATATGAATGAGATAGATCGAATAAGAGCATGTGCCGATACGAAACAGGATATCCGGAACCGGCAACCGCCCCTCGTTCTCCGCCGTTACTGCCCCGTAGAGCGCGAGTGCGGCGCCGATGGCATAGCCAAGCTGTCGTGGGGGCCACTCGATCGGCAGTGTAGGCCCAAAAAACTCGTACATTCCGGTAGCGAGGAAGAGTGCAGATCCGACGGCCAGTGCAGTCAAGGGTCGCCAAGACACGCCACGGTGCACCAGGTATGCCACACCGATCCCGAACAAGAACTCAATATTGAAGATGCGGAAGAACAAGAATGCGGCGATCCCAGTGTAGTATGGCTGGCGGACCAACGTGATGACTGCCATGTTCCAGACAATGCAGACTGCCCATGCCAGCAGCACTCCGCTGCCGATCCGGCGATTCAGAATAAGCAGGGCAAAAAGGCCGTAAAAGAGCACTTCATGCCGGAGCGTCCAGCCAGCACGAAGGATCGGCTCTCCGAGATGCGGATAGAGAAAAAAGCCGGACACGAGCATATCGCCCGAGAGGGGACGCCCTCTCTCGGGGCTGATCAGGAACAGCAGGACGAAAAGAGCGAGCGCCACCCAATAAGTCGGATAAATTCGGACAAAGCGCTTCCAGAGATATGACCCGACCTGTTCTGGTTGTCCGATATCCTTCCAATGAACGTGACAGATAATAAAACCGCTCAGGACGAAGAAGAAGTCCACGCCGGCATGTCCAAAGCTGAACGCGTTCCACAGGGGTGCCGCCCCCAGCGAACCATAAAACAAACCGTTCGCGTGATCGCATACCACGAGGGTCGCGGCTAAACCCCGTCCCGCTTCGACGCCCGCGAGCTTTCTGGGCATAAACTTCTCCTATGCTCACACTCACGGGGGTTGGGCGCGCCCGGATGATGTCTGCACACTATGCTTTCCGCATCGAATTGCCTAGCCCGCATCTCTCATACTGCCGGGTAGTCCAGGATAGGTCCCACAGTTCGGCCCTCTGAGGCAATCAGGAGTTTCCGTTTGCGCTTCCGGCGATCGCGGTACCATCTAGCCGAAGGACCGCTTCGTGGCCGAGCCCGAGCAGTTGCACCGCTCAGAATGGCGCTGCGGTGCACCTACACAGGTATGCAAAGCTGGCGTCGTGAGGTCCTCAAGCACCCCCAGCGGGCCAACAGCGGAAGGTATGATCGGACGCTCCGGCCCTCCCTCAACAACGCAAGGCGCAGCGGGCCGCCCTCATTGGAAGCCTGGAGGGATTCTTCAAGAGCCCGGAAGCCTGAATCGCACATGCGAACCCGACGGCCTTTCCGGCCATGCCGGAGCCCACTAAGAACAGCACAGGCGCAGCAGCCTCAGACAACGGCGACGGGCGGTTGCCGGTTGCGGGATCGTGGGACAGAGGTTCGAGAACATGGAGTACGTCGATGTCGGCGGGTTGACAGTCGCCCGGGTGCTGTTCGACTTCGTCTATCACGAGGCCATGCCCGGCACCGGCCTGGAACCGACCACGTTCTGGCGCGGGCTCGGCGAGATGATCCGGGCGCTCGCACCGCGCAACGCGGCGCTCTTGCGCCAGCGCGACGAGCTGCAGCGGCAGATCGATGCCTGGCATTGCGACAACCGCGGCAAACCGATCGATCCGGCCGAATACCAAGACTTCCTTCGCGAGATCTCCTATCTTCAGCCGGACCCGGCTGATTTTGCCGTCGCTACGGAGAATGTCGATCCCGAGATCGCGCTGATTGCCGGGCCGCAGCTCGTCGTTCCGGTCACCAATGCACGCTATGCGCTGAACGCGGCCAATGCGCGCTGGGGCAGCCTGTACGACGCGCTCTATGGCACCGACGCTGTCCCGGAGGACGGCGGTGCGACGCGCGGCGGCAGCTACAATACGGTCCGCGGAGCACGCGTCGTAGCGCAGGCGCGGGAATTCCTGGATCAGGCCGCGCCGCTCCGAGACGGTCGCCACGCCGCCGCGGCTGGTTATGCGGTCGAAGCGGGTCAGCTTATTGTAGCGCAGACCAATGGCAGCAAAACGTCGCTCGTTCATCCCGACCAGCTCGCTGGCTGGCGTGGCGAGGCAGCCGCGCCGTCGGCGGTGCTGCTGCGGCACCACAACTTGCATATCGAGCTGCTGATCGATCGCACCAGCCCGATCGGCAAGGACGATCCCGCCGGCATCGCCGATGTCGTGCTGGAGGCCGCAATCACCACCATCCAGGACCTCGAGGATTCGATCGCTGCCGTCGATGCTACCGACAAAGTGGGCGCGTACCGCAACTGGCTCGGGCTGATGAAGGGAACGCTCGAGGATACGTTCGAGAAGAACGGACAAATGATAGTCCGTCGCCTGTCACCCGATCGCCAGTACCACGCACCATCCGGCGACACGCTTACGCTTCCCGGCCGTAGCCTCATGCTGGTGCGCAATGTCGGTCACCACATGCATACCGACGCAGTGCGCGACAGCGACGGCGCCGAGATTCCCGAAGGCATGCTGGACGCTGCCGTAGCCTCGCTGATCGCGCTCCACGACCTGCGGGGGACTGGCAAGTTCCGCAACAGCCGTATTGGCTCGATCTATATCGTAAAACCGAAGATGCACGGACCCGACGAAGTCGCGCACACCGATGCCATATTCTCCCGCGTGGAGGATCTCCTCGGACTGGCCCGCAACACGATCAAGCTGGGCATCATGGACGAGGAGCGACGCACGTCCACCAATCTCAAGGCCTGCATCCATGCCGCCAGGGACCGGGTGGTATTCATCAACACCGGGTTCCTGGATCGTACCGGCGATGAGATCCACACCTCGATGGAAGCCGGCCCGATGATCCGCAAGAACGACATGCGGGACACCGTGTGGATCAAGGCCTACGAGGACAGGAACGTCGATATCGGCCTGGCCTGTGGCCTGCGGGGCCGGGCGCAGATCGGCAAGGGAATGTGGGCCGCGCCCGACCGGATGGCGGAGATGCTGGCGCAGAAGATCAGCCACCCGATGGCCGGGGCCAACACCGCCTGGGTCCCTTCGCCCACTGCGGCCACGCTGCACGCGCTGCATTACCACAAAGTCGATGTGGCGGCTCGGCAGGCGGAACTGGCCGGCCGCAGGCCGACCCCGCTTGCCGCCCTTTTGACCCTGCCGTTGGCCGACCGGCCCAACTGGGCGCCCGACGCGGTGCAGCAGGAGCTGGACAACAACAGCCAGGGCATCCTGGGCTACGTGGTCCGGTGGATCGACCAGGGCATCGGCTGCTCGAAGGTGCCTGACATCCACGATGTCGCGCTGATGGAGGATCGGGCGACCCTGCGCATCTCCTCGCAGCATGTCGCCAACTGGCTGCATCACGGCATCGCGACCGAGGAGCAGGTCCGGGCGACGCTGCGCCGGATGGCAGCCGTCGTGGACCGGCAGAATGCCTGCGATCCCAATTATCGCCCGATGGCCCCGGCCTTCGACGGGCCGGCGTTCTTGGCGGCCTGCGACCTGATCTTCGAGGGCCGCGCCCAGCCGAACGGCTATACCGAATTCATCCTGCACAAGCGCCGACGTCAGGCAAAGCAGACGGGGTAACCGCCTTGACGGAGGCCGACCCGGTGCGCATGTTCACCGCCTCCCGAGGAATCCGCCCGAGGACACCGGAATGGCGAAGACCAATACTGTGCAGATCAAGCTCGTCTCGAGCGCCGACACCGGGTATTTCTACGTGACGAAGAAGAACGCGCGCACGCAGACCGGCAAACTCGAGCTAAAGAAATACGATCCGGTCGTCCGCCGGCACGTGCTCTTCAAGGAAGCCAAGATCAAGTAGCCGGATCGTGGGGCCGGCCTAATGACGGCGGGTGTGAGCGCCGCCGGCCACGGGTCATTCATTCGGGAAACCGGTATCCCACCGAACGGCGCGAGCTACTCCTTGACCAGCCGTGCGGCGAAGAATCCGTCCATGCCGCCGCGCTCGGGCCAGAGCGCCGGGTGCGTACGCAGATAGCCTTCCGGCGTTCGAGCCTGTGGCAAGTCCGCCAGCTCCTCAGGGGCGAAGGGAGCGTGGCGCAACCCGCCACGGGCCAGGGCTGCCTCAATGCGCGCGGCCCCCTCTTGTGGCTGCAGCGAACAGACGGCGTAAACCAGCCGACCGCCGGGCTGCAGCATCGCGGCGGCTGCCGCGACCAGCCGGTCCTGGGCTTCGGCCATCGCAGCGACATCACGCGGGCGCTTGAGGTGCAGGATATCCGGGTGGCGGCGGATGGTTCCCGTGGCGCTACATGGCGCGTCCAGCAGCACGGCATCGAACGGCGTGGAGGGCCGCCACAGGGCGACATCCGCCTCGACCGTCTCGGCCGACAGGCGGCACCGTGCGAGGTTGTCCTTGAGCCGCGCCAGCCGCCGGCGGTCGCGCTCGACCGCGACCACCCGCGCGCCGGCAGCGGCAAGCTGCGCGGTCTTGCCGCCAGGCGCGGCGCAGAGGTCGGCGACGCGCTCGCCCGGACGCGCCCCCAGGAGCCGCGCCGGCAGTGCGGCCGCGGCGTCCTGCACCCACCATGTGCCGGACTCGAACCCGGGAAGCTCGGTGACATGAGTGCCCGGCGGGAGGCGAATGGAGCCAGTCGGTAGCGTCTCACCGCCTGCGGGTGGCTCGGTGCCGGGCCGCACAGTGACGTTGAGCGGCGCCGGAGACTGGTGCGCGAGCGCAATCGGTCGCGCCAGCTTTCCCCACGACGCCCAGAGCCAGGCCGGCGTGTCGAGCCGAGGCCCGTCGAGGCCCTCCAGCGCTGCTGCACCCAGCGCGGCCACCCGGCGCAGCACCGCGTTCACCAGTCCGGCAAACGGCGCCAGCCCACGTGCTCGCGCCAGCGCCACCGACGTGGCCACGGCGGCGTGATCCGGCGTGCCGAGCAACAGCAGACCAGCGGCACCTAGCCGCAGCACGTGCCGCACCGGCGTCGGAGGCGCCTTTCTGAGCAATGGCTCGAGCACGGCGTCCAGCGTGCCCATGCGACGCAGCACCGCCGCCGCCAGCCGATGCGCCGCGGCTCGGTCACGCCCCGTGGCGGGTGGCAGTGCCTCCAGCGCATCTTCCAGCGGCCTGCGGTGGTCGAGGACCGATGTCAGCAGATCGAAAGCAGCCTCTCGGGTCGGATCTGCCATCGCCCCTGGATGTCGCCGCTCCAACGCCGGCGCAAGCTCCGTTCACCTCTCCCGCTCGTGCGAGATCGCAGCGAATCGCAACGAGTCCCTGTCGCGCAACCCCCGATCGTCAGAGATCCGGGCGGGAGGATGAAAAATTCACAGCCTCTCTGCGGGAGAGGTCGGTTCGCGAAGCGAACCGGGTGAGGGTCCCACCCCGGCGCGGCATCCTCACCAGCCGCGCTCCGCGTGGCGACCTCTCTCGCAGAGCGGGAGAGTGATGTCGGGGTATCAGTTCCGCGCTGAGCGAGCCGTCTCGAACCATTCGCCCATCGGCATCGACGCCCATAATTTCAGGTTCGTCTCACGAATCTGCTGAGCGTTCTTCAGGAACGCATCCTGCATGTCGCTGCAAAGCTCCAGGTTCTGCTCCGCTAAGCGTTGATATTGCTGCATCGCCTGCACCGAGATGTCGAAAATCGTATGAACAATCCCCTTCGCGGCGCTGTTCATCTGCACCATTCCATCATGCACCAAGCCTTGCACCGAGGAGATGGCGTCGGTCGTGGCTGGTTCGACGATAGTCTGCCGGTTCATCGCTGTGCCCCTTTGTCGTTAAATTAATGGAGGACGAAGATCCCTGCGGCGATTTGAGCAGAGGAGCGCCTCGAGTGGCACACACGATTTCGTCAATTGGCGTTTTCCCAGCGTTTGACTTGATCTTTTGCAGCCCTAGTCCGTCAGTCAGCGACGTCCGCCAGGTGGCACTCCGCACGATGTCCGTCCGCCCGCACGTGCAGGCGCGGGGCTTCCGTCCGACAGCGATCGAAAGCCAGCGGGCAGCGCGGATGGAACGGGCAGCCCGGTGGAATTGCCATCGGCGACGGCAGCTCGCCGCTCAGCGCCGCCTTGTCGCTGCGCCGCCCCGGCTGCATCCCGGGCGCAGCGCGCAACAGCGCCTGCGTGTACGGATGCATCGGCGCGTCGAATACCGCGTCGGCGCCGCCGATCTCGACGATGCGGCCGAGATACATTACCGCGACCCGATGCGCGAGGTGCCGCACCACCCGCAGATCATGCGACACGAACAGCATCGCCAGCCCAAGTCGCTGCTGCAGGTCCAGCAACAGGTTGAGTATCTGCGCCTGCACAGATACGTCCAGCGACGAGACGATCTCATCGGCAATCAGCAGCTCCGGTTCCACTGACAGGGCGCGGGCGATCGCGATACGCTGCCGCTGGCCGCCAGAGAATTCATGCGGTAACCGACCCGCGGCATCCGCCGGCAGGCGCACCAGCGACAGCAGCTCCGCGACCCGCGCTTTGCGGTCGGAGGCCGGCACCATGCGATGCACGCACAGCGCCTCCTCCAGCATCTCGCCCACCGTCATGCGCGGATTAAGCGACCCATACGGGTCTTGGAAGATCATCTGCACTCGCCGGTTGTATCGCCGCAGCGCATCGCCACGCAGCGCCCGGACATCCTCTCCGGTAAAGTTGATCTGTCCGGAATCCAGCTCGATCAAGCGCACCAACGCCCGCGCCAAGGTGGTCTTGCCGCAGCCGGACTCGCCCACCACCGCCAGCGTCTCGCCGCGCGCGATCGACAACGTCACGCCGCCCAGTGCTTGCACGACCGGCCGTGGGCCGCGCCACACCAAGCCGCGCGCCGCGAAGCCGCGTACCAGGTCGTCCGCTTGGAGCAGGGGTCCGGCGGTCATCGGTGAGCCTCACACCGAACGCGGCGATAGAGGAAAGAGAGCATAACCACAGAGGCGCAGAAACACAGAGATGAATTCTCAGAAAATCGAGAGGACCATCTTGCGTCTCCGTTGGCGAGTACGCCGATCAACTTCGGCAAGCCCCGCGTCAAAGTCGGACGAAAAGAATTTTGGAGCAACACGCTCTATCAGCGTGCATCTGCGCGCATCTGTGTGAATCTGCGTTTCCAATTCCTTGCTTTGTTCGGGCGGCACGGCAGTGCATGACATGGGCGCGCCTCAGCGGGATGCCCCCCGACGCACCTCATCCGAGTGGATGCAAGCAGTCGCATGCGTATCGGTGAGCGACCGCAGCGTCGGCTGGCGCAGCATGCACTCGGGCCCCGCCAGGCCGCAGCGTGGTGCAAAACGGCAGCCGGGCGGCAGATCCAGCGGGTCGGGCGGCGTTCCGGGGATCGACGCAAGATGCCGTCGTGCGTTCTTCGCCAGCGGGATCGAGTTGAGCAGACCCAGCGTGTAAGCGTGTGCCGGACAGCTAAAAATCGTCTCGACCAACCCGGTCTCCATAATCCGCCCGCTATACAGCACCGAGACGCGATCACAGGTTTCGGCAACGATGCCCAGGTCGTGGGTCACCAGGACAACGCTCATCGAAAGTTCTGTACGCAACCGCAGGAGAAGTTTCAGTATCTGGTCCTGGATGGTGACGTCCAATGCGGTCGTCGGCTCGTCCGCAAGCAGCAGCTTCGGCCCGGCGGCGAGCGCGATGGCGATCATCGCGCGCTGTCGCATGCCCCCGGAGAATTCGTGCGGATAGCTGGAGACACGCCGCCGCGCATCGGGGATCCCAACCAGGTCCAGCACCTCGACGGCGCGCGCGCGTGCGGCGCGGCCGCGCAGGCCGAGATGTTCGGTCAGGCTCTCCGTGATCTGCAGTCCGACAGTCAGCACCGGGTCGAGCGCGGCCATCGGCTCCTGGAACACGATAGCGATTTCGCGTCCGCGCAACGCGCGCAGCTCGGCGTCCGGCAGCGCCGTCAGGTCACGTCCTTGCCACAGGATCTGCCCGGACATGTGCGCCACCGGCGGGAGCAGGCGCATGATAGCACGCAGGGTCAGGCTCTTGCCGGAGCCGGACTCGCCCACAAGGCCGAGTACTTCGCCGGTACCGACATCGAAGCTGACATCCTCCACAGGTGTCACCGGGCCGATGCGCACCGTCAGGTTGCGCACGGAAAGCAGAGGTGCAGTCATTTACGTCGTCGCAGCAAAGCGGCCACGCCGTCGCCCAACAGGCTGAACCCCATGCCGGTGAAGACAATCGCCAAACCCGGAAAGATCGACATCCACCAGGCGGTCGTCATGAAATTCTTGCCGTCGGCGATAAGCACGCCCCATTCCGATGTCGGCGGCTGCGCGCCCAGACCGAGATAGCCGAGGCTCGATCCCAGCAGGATCGCCAGCGCCATGTCGGTCATCCAATAGATGATCGACGGCGTAATCGCGTTCGGCAGCAGATGCCGGAAGATGATGCGGATCGCGCCATATCCCATCACGCGCCCGGCATCGGCGTAGTCTCGGCGCTTCTGCGCGATGATCTCGGCACGCATAAGCCGCGCGTAGAAGACCCAGCTCACTGCGGAGACCGCGATGTACATGTTCAGCAGTCCCGGCCCAAGCACCGCGACAATGGCGATCACCAGCACCAGGAACGGGATGGTAATAAGCAAATTGACCAGGTGCCGGAACAGCGTGTCCACCAGCCCGCCCGCATATCCGATCAATGCACCGGCGATGCTGCCGAAAATCGCCGGAAACAGGGTAGCGAAGATGGCGATCTGCAGGTCGATCCTCGCCGCCCAGATGGTGCGCGTGAGGACGTCGCGGCCGAAATTATCGGTGCCGAAGGGATGCGCCGCACTCGGCCCTTTAAGCAGCGCGTGGTAGTCGAACGCATTGGGGTCGTAAGGCGCAATCAGATTCGGGACGATGGCGCAGATCAGTAGGATCAGCAGGATGGCGGCGCCGACCAGCAGACCCGCGCCAGGACGCGTGCGTTGCCGGCCGGCAGCGGTAGGACGCGGCGTCGCCCGCGAGACCGCCTGCGCGACAGCCTCGCTCATGTCGTGGTCCGTGGGTCGAGCAGCGCTTGCAGCGCATCGATCGCCAGGAACACCATCGAGACCATGATCGCCAGCACCATGGTCAGTCCCTGCACTACGGCGTAGTCACGCGAGAAAATACTGTCCACCATCAGCCGCCCGATGCCGGGAATGCCGAACACCGTTTCCGTGATCACGGCGCCGCCGACCAATGATCCCATATTCAGCCCGAGCAGGGTCACGGTCGAGATCGAGGCGTTGCGCAGCACATGCCGCCCCAGCACGACACGACGTCGCAATCCCTTCGCGGTGGCGAAGTCGATGAACTCCGCGTGCAGCACCTCGATCAGCGAAGCCCGCAGATTGCGCAGGAGAATGGCGCTGAGCGACAGCGCCAGGGCCAGCGCCGGCAGGAACAGGTAATAGAGGTCCTGAAAGAACCCGTCGCCGATTCCACCGACCGGGAACCAGCGAAGCCCGGCGGCCAGCGTAATCAGCAGCACCAGGCCGATATAGAACACCGGCATTGAGAGACTGATCTGGGAGATCCCGCGGACAATCGCATCCGCCCAGCCGCCTTGCCGGAGCGCTCCGACAAATGCCAGCGGCACCGCGATCAGCAGTGCCAGGATCGCCGCCATCGCGGTCAGCAGCAGAGTGATCGGCAGCCGCGCCTCGATCAGTTGCGTGACCGGGACACCCATAGTAACGGATTCGCCCAGGTTCAGAGTCAGCGTGCGCGTCAGGAAGTCCCAGAACTGCACCGGGATCGAGCGGTCCAACCCGAGTTCGTGATGCAATTGGGCGATCGCCGCATCGCTGCCTCGGTCACCCAGCATGACCTGCGCCGGGTCGCCCGGCAGCAGGTGTATCAAGGTGAAGACCAACACCGCCACTAGCAAAACGGTGGCCATGATCTGCAGCACACGGCGGCCAAGAATGGTCAGCAGGTGCATCGTATCAGGGCGTCAGGCCGGAAGTCATTGCTCCAGGTAGGTGTTCACGAAGATATTGTTGCCGAGCGGGATCTGCACGAAGTCGTGGACCTTCTTCGCCAACGCCACGGGATACGGCACCCCCATGGAAAAAATGATCGGCGCGGCGGCGGCATAGCGCTCCTGGATTTCCTTGTATTCCGCAGCCCGCTTCACCGGATCCAGCTCCTGCTGGCTTTGCAGGAACAGCTCATCGATGCGCGGGTCGTCCCAGCCGGAATGCCGGTTCTGTATGGTCGGGTAGTAGCCGAAGAGCGAGGTGATTTCGTTCGGGTCGTTGATGTCATTGGTCCAGAGCGAGGTCAGCATCTGGAAATCCGCCGCGTTGTAGTGCGCCAGCCGGGTCGCGGATTCCATCTGCTGGACCTTCAGATGCACGCCGAGCGGCGCCCACATCTGCTGCAGCGCCGCCGCCTTCGCTACATCATCGGCATTCCCGGCGATTGTGAATAGCGTGATATCGAACCCGCCGGCCCAGCCGGCCTCCTGCAGGAGTTGCTTGGCTTTCTGAGGGTCATACGGGTAGAGCGGGCCGGTGCCGTAGGCCAATGGCGTCGACATCGGCATGAAGCTCTGCTCGGGCGTCCCGGTGCCGTACGAAACCACCTGGATCAGCGCCTGCTTGTCGGTGGCGTAGTTCAGCGCTTGGCGGACGCGCACGTCGTTCAGCGGGTTCTTCGTACCGTCCTTCAGCGTTGGGCGGTTATTCAGCGTGAAATAGTGCACCTGCGCAGCCGGGAATAGAACCATATTCAGCCGGGAGTCGGCTTTCAGCTCGGCGACCCGGGAATACGGCACAAACTCCGCGGCATCGATCTCGCCGGCCTTCAGCTTCAGGATACGGGTGGCGTCGTCAGGAATGATGACGAAGCGGATATTGTCGAGATACGGCAGCATCTTGCCGTCGGCGCCTTGCCTCCAATAATACGGGTTGCGTGTCAGTACCATTTCGCTGTTGCGGGTCCAGCTCTTCATGGTGAATGGGCCGGAGCCGACAGGGTGTTCCGCGAAGGACTTGGACTTGTCGTCCAGCGTCGCGCCGGGTTCGGCCATGATCAGCTTCGACGGCACGATGCCGGCATTGAAGGTCGCCAGCGCCTGCAGCATGGTCGGGTCGGGGTGCTTCAGCCGGACGACGACCGTATCGTCCCCCTGCGTGTCGATGCCGCTGACCGATGCCAGCAGGAACTGGAATTCCCCGCCGGTGGCTTTGTTGGCCGCACGCTGCAACGACCATTGCACGTCTTGCACCGTCAGTGGCAAACCATCAGCGAATTTCAGGTTCGGCCGCAGCTTGAAGGTGATCGCTTTGCCGTCGTCGCTGACCTGCCAGGAAGAGGCCAGGCCGGGCACGACGCTTTTCCCGTCATCGGTTGGCTGGGTCAGCGTGTCGTAGATGTTCAGCGACATCCAGATATCGGCATTCTGCGCGGTATGCACGGGGTCGAGATAGATGCAGTCGGTCTGTCGCCCGAACACCAGGGTGCCGCCGCGGGTCGCGGCCCCGGCCGACCCGGCCCCGGCCAGAACAAAGGCAATCAGCAGGAATGCGCGTCGCAGCATCGGCCACTCCATTGCAACCGAATGACCCCGGCCGTTGCGGCCGTTGGCCGATGATACGCACACGTGTTTCGCTCCGCCAACCCCAGGTCGCGCGGAAAATAGCGTTCTCCACCGGCGATCTGGTCGTCTCGCAGGCAGTCCCGCCTACGAAGCAAGCAACATTGCGGTAACGTCGAGCACGCGGCTCCGGCTGGCGTCATTGCGAGCGAAGCGAAGCAATCCCCTGCAAGGGGCGATTGCTTCGCTTCGCTGACAAGAAACTGGGGGCCGTTTGGTTGCCACCCGACATGGCTGGCCTTGTGCCACGGCTGTCCGGTTTAATTTTGCCAAGCTTGGCGCATGGTTTCGGTTGGCGGCATTGTAAAGAAGTCATACCGCAGAGGCGCAGAGGCCGCAGAGGCGCCCCGTGTGAATCTCTGCGCCCCTCTGCGCCTCTGCGGTATGACTTCTTTGCGCGACCGCCACCATGACGCCCCGCCCGGGGCGGTCACCTCGGCGACTGTTGCTGGCGGCCTCGATGCGGCGTTTCACCGCCGCCGGGACGCGACGGAATTCGAGGGCATCGGGCGCGATGCGGGCGCGGGTCGGTAGGCAACCGCCCCCGGGTGGTGATCGGCGCGGACTGCTCCCTGGTAACCGCCACGCGGCGGCCCAACCAGATAGCCGGGTCCCCAACCACCGTAGTCGACCCCGTACGGCTCATAATAAGCCGCCGCAATGCCCAAGCCGCCGTCAGAGCCGTAGCCATACCCAGGTGCGACGCAGCCGGACAACGGGATGGTGAACAGGCCGAGCATGCAGGTGGCCGCGGATGCGCGCGAGAATAACGTGCTCACTGGCTGACCTCTTTATTCTCGGTGTCCCGCCACTCAAGCAATCCGAAGACCGCGCCCTGCGGGTCGGCAACCACCGCGACCTTGCCGCCGTCGCGATCGACCCGCGGCTCGACCAGCACACGCCCACCAAGCGCCGCCGCCTTCGCCGCCGTCTTGACCGCGTCGTCGACGCGGACGAAGTTGAGCCAGTGGGGATGCATGCCGGGCCGGCTCGCCGGCAGCGTGTTGACACTCACGCGAGCATAATTGTCCGAGGCGAGTATTAGATGTTGGGCGCCCTCCTCGGCCGGCAACTCGAACACCTCATAGTCGAACAACGCCTGATAGAACGCCGCATCGGCGTTCGGATCTCGCGTGATCAGCGAACTCCAGATCCACTCCCCGGGTTCCACCAGGACGTCAGGCGGATCGCCGCTGCTGGAGGCAAGGATCGCGAAAACCGCCCCCTGCGGATCCATAAGGACCGCCTCCCGCCCGCGGTTGGGGATGCTATGCGGCTCGAACAGCACTTTCGCGCCATGCTGGAGGGCGATCTGCGTGGTGGCATCGACATCACGTACGGAAAAGAAGCTAAGCCACGCCGGCCGCCGCTGCGCCCCTGTCGGCAGAGGTCTGTAAACCAGCCCGGCCACTGGTTGGCCATCGAGCGAGGCTTCGGCGTACTGGATTCCGTCCGGCTGCAGATCGCGGAACGTCCACCCAAACAATCCCGCATAGAAATTTGCCTCGTCAGAAGAATCTGTGGGCGACGTTGGGTTCCGGCAGCTTACCAAGTGCATGATACAAGGCGATTTCGGTGACGTGGAAGGTACGGAACCCGTAGGATTTTCGCATGGTCAGTTTGGCCTTGTTGTTCAGACCCTCGACCACACCGCTGGAGAGCTGCTTCCTGGCGCGGAAGTAGTTCAGGATCAGCGCGCGGTGCGAGCGTAGCGTCCTGGCGATCTTCTTCATCGGCTCGATGCGGGAGCGCATGACCTGACCGCACCATTCATCCAGGAACTTGCCGGCCCAACTCGGCGCTTCTGCCGATGTGGCGGCTGTGGGGTTGTGGGCAACGCGCTTGTGTTGTCCACAAATCCACCAGCCGGCCGGCTGAGTGATAAAACTAGCCCTCGGTATACCCCCGAAGCACCCACAGTTTCCGCTGACGAGCCAGAAATTTTTCGCTGCAGCGAGGTCCGGCGTCACCAGTTCAACGAAGATCACTTTGCCAACGAGATGTTCCTGGTTGGCGGGATCCATCAGCGGCGGCAACCCGGGCGTCTCGGCCGCTGCCGACGCCGCACCCGCTACGGCAAGCACGGCGGCGAGCAACCCTTGCCGCAAGAACTGCCATAGCCGCTTGGTCGGCATCCGCCACGTTCTGATCCTACCCGGTTCGATCGGAATCATGCGTCTCGCTCCCTTCGTCATCACTGAGACCAAAAGCAACAATCCTCTCACAGCTTGTCGCCCGCCCCGGATCCGGCGAAAGGCGTGGGAATCCACCATTCCCGACCTCGGACCGTGGTGATGTATTCGGGCCAGCGCAGATCGACGGGTGGAACAAAGTCGCGCGGCAGCAGCGGTGGCACCCACTTCGTTCCCCCCACGCCGCCGCCTGTCCGATCGGCGAACTCCGCCTTGGCTGCCTCCAGCGTTTCGGGATGCGCCAGCAGGTCGAGGAACGAGGCGGCGATCGTCTTGGCCGCCACCAACACCCCCGGATCGATCGCCGCGGGCAGGCCGCCCAGCGCGTTGCTGGCCCAGGCAGGATATTCGTAATCGTCGTGCGGCGGGCGAAGCCGCGGGCGCATGGTGAACAGCCGCACGGTGGGCGCATGCCACGTGTAGTCCACGTAGTCATCCGCGCCGATATGGTGCTGCCATTCGGGCAGGCCGCGGCGCACGACCGCCTCATACTCATCCGGTGAGGCCAGCCGCTCGTTGTCGGCAACGAACGGATTGTCCATAGGCGCGATACCCAGCGTCGATTGAATGGCGCGCCCGAAGGCGCGGGCCTCGTCGTCGAACGCAGGCGCGCCGATCCGTTCCAGATTGCGCCAGACCAGATCGATCATGGTCCGGTTCGGCAGGCCAACGCGGGTCTTGGTCACGCAGCGCAACGAGGCCTGGCAGCCGCAGGAAGCGGCCGCGTGGCGCGCATTGTTCGTCAGCACCTGGAGAATCTGCTGCTGGATGGCGAGCGACGGGGAGCGCCAGGAATACTGGATCTGGCTGAAGCGCGGCGGCAGGTTATCGGACGTGGCGTCGCCGCCGGCCAGGATGAACTCGTTCAGCGTCCAGGCGCCGGCATGCGGGTACATCGCCTCCTTGGTGTATTTCGTCGTGGTGTACATCAGACAGAGCGCGTCGATCGCACCCGGACAACGTGCGACGGCGTGGGCAGAGGTACGGATCGGCAGCAACGACTTGTCGATCCATGTCTCCGGCGACAGCGTCTCGAACGTAATCACGACGCTCCAATAGGCACCGCACTGGGTCTCGGCTTGCACTGTGTTGGTGACGTGTGGGTGGTAGCAGATGAAAGCGTCGCAGCCGTCGTAATAACCCTTGGCGGCGTGCACCGGCTTCGAGCCGCAGACCTTCTCAGCCGGCTCGCCCATGAAGCGCAGCGTGCCGCGCAGGCCCTGGCGCTGCATCGCCGCCTTGGTCGCCAGCATGCCAGCCAACGATGCGGTGCCGAGCGCGGAGTGCGGGTCGGTATGGCCGGCGGTCCAGGGATGCAGCCCTTCGCGCGGCGCCTTGTGCGGCACGACCTGCTGCGACTGGCCGGGCACCGCGTCGTACTCGGCGTATCCGCCCAACACGGGCGAGCCCTGGCCCCAGCTTGCGGCGAAGGCGGTCGGCATCCCGCCCGAGCCTTCTTCGACCGAGAACCCCTCGGAACGGAGCAGCTCGCAATAGGCGCGGGCTGACTGGTATTCGCGCCAGGCCGGCTCGGCGTAGTCCCAGATCCGGCGGTTGAACTCCGACAGGCGTGCCCGGTTGGCGTCGATCCAGGCGATGGCGATGCGTTGTGTCTCGTCCAGTCCGGTCACGGCGATCCTCCCATTTTGCCGGCGCCAGGGGGGTCCGGCCCAGGTCATGATTGCAGGCGACGAGGCTTTTCGCCACGGTGACCGTCATGGCAGCGCCACCCGTCTTCCGACCCAAGACGAACGCCTTGACCGTGCTGTTCGCCCGCCGCAAGCCGGTGATCGGCGTGGTGCATCTGCTGCCGCTGCCGGGCTCGTCCGGCTATGACGGGCAGCCAATGGCCGCGTTGACGGACTTCGCGCTCGCCGAAGCCGAGCGATACCGCGCCGGCGGCATGGACGGCCTGATCGTCGAGAACCATGGCGACATCCCCTTCGCCAAGCCGGATCGGCTGGGACCCGAGACCGCCGCCTGCATGGCGGTGATCACCGACGCGGTGCGCCGGGCCACCGGACTGCCGATCGGCGTGAATGTGCTGGCCAACGCCCCGCTGGTTGCGTTGGCAGTGGCCAAGGCTGCCGGCGCGCAGTTCATTCGCGTGAACCAGTGGGCCAACGCCTATATCGCGAATGAGGGCCTGATCGAAGCGCCGGCTGCCGACGCGACGCGCTAGCGCGCCTGGCTGCATGCCCGGCCGGTGCGCATCTTTGCCGACGTGCATGTCAAGCATGGCGCGCATGCCATCACCGCTGATCGCTCGCTCGGAGAACTCGCCCGCGACGTGGAATTCTTCGACGCCGATGTCGCCATCGTCACCGGCGAACGTACCGGCGATGCGGCCGCGATGGACGAGTTGCGCACAATCGCCGCCGCCACGGCGCTGCCGGTCCTGGTCGGCTCCGGCGTGACGCCGGGCAACGTCGGCGAGATCCTGACTGTGGCGGATGGCGTCATCGTGGCAAGCGCGCTGAAGCGCGATGGCGTCTGGTGGAACCCGGTCGATCCCGACCGCCTGGCTGCATTTGTCCAGGCAGTGGCCCGCTGCCGCGACTAGCCCGACATTCAGAGACAGAGGAACGGTTCAAAGCGACCGGACTGACAGATCCGCCCAATCAGCGCCCGATACATGCATGAGAAGGAGGTTGACCATTATGAAAAAGAGACTGCCAAAGCTGAGAAGCGACAAGGAGGCCGAGGACTTCATCGCGAAGTCTGACCTGACCCAATACGACCTGTCGAGGATGCGGATGGTGCGCTTCGAGTTCCAGCCAAAGACCGAGCGCGTCAATATGCGCCTTCCCCAATCGTTGCTGGAGGCCGTGAAGGCAACGGCCGCCAAGGCCGGAATTCCGTATCAGCGCTTCATCCGCCAGACACTTGAAAACGCGGTGCACTCGCAAAAGCGACCGTAATGCCGAAGACATTTGACGAGGCCCGCTCGATACGGCACCGCCTCTCTCAGTTTCGTGAAGTTGACGAGGCGGTTTGAGCCAGCTCGCGATATGTAAAAGGGGTATGCCGCGTCGGTTGCGAAGGCCCGTGAGGCAGGCGCCTTGATTCCCGCGCCCACCCCGGTCGGAGCCGTCAAAATTCGTGCCATCGGCGCAGCGAAATCTTGACCATCCGGTCAGATCATCGCCACGCTACGCGTGGCCGCAGGGCACCGCGACTGCTGCCTAGCTGACGAAGGACCACCACCATGCCGGACGCGCCGGGTCCGCCTCCGCTCCGCCGCCTTGTGCCGCGTCCGATCGTGCTTACCTCGCACCCCCCGGCCGCACCCGGCCTGCCGGTGCGCTGGGGCGAAGCGGACCCGCAGCGGCGAGGACCGATCGTCGCCACGTTGCGCGATCCGGCGGCGCGCAACGCCATCGGCACCCATGCCGGCGCCTATTCGCTCTATCGGGCGCTCGCGGTCGCCGCCGGCCAGCTCGCCCACGATCATCTGCCGGACCTGGCCCTGACCGCGCCGGCCGCGACGATCGGGCCGTTCCCGCAATGGAGCCGGCCGGGCCGGATCGTATCGCTCGATCCCTTCGGCCACGTGGTCACCGAGTTGTTCGCTCCGCGGATCGCCGCCGGGCTGGACATCAGGCCCACCATCGCGGTCACCCGCGCGCAGATCAACATGCCGGAAATCGCCCACGCGTTGCGGGCGGGACGGCTGGCGGCGGATGGGGAGGTGCTGACCGAAACCGGCAGCGTCCGCGTGACCAAGATCGCGATCGAGCCGGTCTGGTGGCTTCCGGGCGTGGCGGAGCGCTTCCGCATCGACCCTCGGACGCTGCGGCGTGCCCTGTTTGAGCACACCGGCGGCATGTTTCCGGAGCTTGTGACGCGCCCCGACCTCGACGTGTTCCTGCCGCCGATCGGCGGCGCATCGGTCTATCTATTCGGCGATCCTGCCCGGCTCGGGGATCCGGCGACGCGCATCGCCTGCCGGGTGCACGATGAGTGCAACGGCTCCGACGTGTTCGGCTCCGATATCTGCACCTGCCGGCCCTATCTCGTGCACGGGGTCGAGGTCTGCGTCGAGACCGCGCAGCAAGGCGGCGTGGGCGTCGTGGCCTATAACCGCAAGGAAGGTCGGGCGCTGGGCGAGGTGACCAAGTTTCTGGTCTATAACGCGCGCAAGCGGCAGGTCGGCGGCGATCGGGCCGAGGCATATTTCCTCCGCACTGAATGCGTCGCCGGGGTCGCCGATATGCGGTTCCAGCAACTAATGCCGGACGTGCTGCACTGGCTCGGCATCGCACGGATCGATCGGCTGGTGTCGATGAGCAACTTGAAGCACGCACCGATCGTCGAGAGCGGCATCGATGTGATTGAGCGGGTGCCGATCCCGGATGGCCTGGTCCCACCGGACGCACAGATCGAGATCGCCGCGAAGACTGCCGCCGGCTATTTCACCGGCTGATAATCATGGCGTATCCGCCGAACCTTGTGCTGATCGACCATCCGCTGGTGCAGCACAAGATGACACTGTTGCGCCGCAAGGACACATCCACCGCCGAGTTTCGCCGGCTGGCACGCGAGGTCAGCATGCTGATGGCCTATGAGCTTACGCGCGCCCTGCCGTTGGAGATCGTGACAATCGAGACGCCGCTGGAAGAGACCGAAGCGCCGTTGCTGGCCGGCAAGAAACTCTGCTTCGTCTCGATCATGCGTGCCGGCGCTGGGATGCTCGACGGGATGCTGGACCTCGTGCCCTCGGCGCGTATCGGCCATATCGGCCTGTATCGCGACCCGGCCACGCTGGTGCCGGTCGAGTACTACCTGAAACTGCCTGAGGACGTGCGCGAGCGGTTCGTCATCGTGGTCGATCCGATGCTCGCCACCGGGCATTCGGCGGCGGCGGCGATTGCCCGGGTGAAGGAGGCAGGGGCGACGCAGATCAGTTTCGCTTGCCTGCTCGCCGCTCCGGAAGGGCTGGAGCTGCTCGCCGAGATGCATCCCGACGTGCCGGTCTATGCCGCCGGACTGGACCGTGCGCTCGATGCGCACGGCTATATCCGCCCAGGCCTCGGCGACGCCGGCGACCGGCTGTTCGGCACGCGGTGAGGCGTTAGGGCGGCTCGCTTCCGAGGAGCGGCACGCCAAGGGTTGTGCTGGCGGAACGGAGTTCCTGATCGAGTGAGGCGAGCGGCAGGTTCTGTCGCTGGGCGAGTTCGAGATAAGCCGCGTCATAGATCGTCAGGAGAAAGCGCTCGGCGAGACGTTGCGTGGCCGTCCACACCTGGACGGTTGTCTCAGAGTTGAGCGTGATCGGCAGATCGCGCAGGAAACGGGCGAGATGGTGCCGACGGGTCGCATCGAGCCGCTTGCGTCGCTCGGCCATCATCAATCCGTTCAAAGTTTCCAGCGGCCAGTGCTGAGGTGCCATGGCGCCGGTCTCGCCGGTACGCTGAAGGAGCGCCGTCGTCGCCAGTGTACGTTTGTCCTCGAAGCACCAAGTCAATGCAACGGAGCTGTCGACAACGAAGCTCATGGGCGTCCGTCGTTGATGAGGTCCTTGATCTTCAGGCCGCCGAGCGTGACGCCCCTGCTCATCTCCAAAATGCCCGCAACCGCTCGGCGAGCTTTTTCGCGATCGAAGCCCGGTTCGGCGGGAGTCAGCCGACAACCGGCCGGCCGCGCCGGGTGATGAGGATCTCCTCGCCATGCTCCACCCGATCGAGCAGTTGACCGAGTTTGGTTTTCGCCTCGAAGGCACCGACCTCGCGCATGACAATCTTCCGTATGATCTAGACTGTTGAGTGGTCTGAGTGGTCTATTACCAGCCACTCGAGTTGTCTCTCCGCCGAATTTGCAGGCCCCACGGCTGGCGCTACCGGGACCTGATCCGGCAAGCTGCGGCGGAGCACAAAACGGGACAGGGGCATGGACTCTGACCTTTTCACCAACACGGAGAGCCGGCCCGGCGCCGCATCCCTCACGGTGTTCCGGGCAGAGCTGTCCGGCCATGAGCAAACAAGCTGGGAGAAGCTGTTCGACGGCTTCACCGCCCTCAAGGGCATCACCTTCTCCAGCAGCATCGAATTCCTGATGCGCCTGGCCGATCGCCTGGACGACATGGAGATCGTCTTCGGCGCCGAGAGCATCCTCTCGCGCGAGCACCTGACCCTGCTGCAGGCCAGCCAGACCGTGCAGAGCTACGGCTTCGCGGATGCGCTGGCGGACCACAAAGCGCTGGTAGAAGCGCTGTCCCGCCTGCTTGGCCGCAGTGGCCGCAAACTGCTGGACCGCGTGGCCGCCGGGACGTTGCGCTTCCGGCTGCTGCGCGGGCGGCCCAGCCACGAAAAGCTCTACCTGCTGGCCGGCCCGGCCGGGCACCGCGTGATCACCGGCTCAGCCAATCTCAGCATCGCCGCCTTCGAGGGGCGCCAGCACGAGATCACCGTCGCCTTCGACGGCGAGCCGGCGTGGCAACTCTTCGATTCCTATTACCGGCGCGACTGGCACGAAAGCGTGCCGGTGGAACCGGACGCACTGATCAGCGCCCAGCCAGGGGGCGAGCCCGGGCCGCGCAACACGCCCCTGGCGCTGGAGGAAGTGCCGATCGTGCGGGTGCTGAAAGCCGGCGTAGCGCTGGTCGATGACCCGCCCCGACCGGCACCCTCCGGGTTTGCCGCCGAGGCGTTGCGCCGGGCCGCGGCACTTGGCGCCGAGTTGAAGGACCTTGCCCTGCCCAAGGACCGGGTCGGCCGCACCGTGCTGAACGCCGCCAGCGTGTTGCGGGTGATCCGCAGCCATCAAACTCGCCCGCTCCTCGACGCCGGCGAGGAGCGCATCCCCCGCGCGGAGATCGACTTCACAACCGGACTGGTGTCCCTCGATGGGCGGCCATGGCTTTCCGCCGGGGAAACGATCCCGGCCGACGCAATTGCCCGGGATGCACGCATCCTGGTCGATTACCTCGACAGTTTCCGTGCCTTCTTCGGCAATGCCGCCGGCGCCGTGGAAGTCTACTGGGCCTTCCTGGTCTGGCTGTATGCCGCCCCGACCGCGCCCTATCTCCGGCAGGCCGCTGTGCCGGTCGGCATCGATCCCTGGGTGTATCCCGTTTATGCGGTGCTGTTCGGGCGCTCGAGCGGCGGCAAGACGCTGTTCACCCGCATCGCCGCGCGCTCGATGTTCGGCTTCGAGAAGATGATCCGCAGTGGTCAGTTCACCGCCAACCGGGCGCTTGGACTGCGCGACCGGTTGGGCGCCATCCCGCTGCTGATCGACGACGTGACGCGCGACAAGTTCTCGAGCCACGTGCCGGACCTGGTGCGCACCGACCAGGAAACGTCCGGCCAGTACGCCCCCGTGGTGCTCACCACCAACCGCGATGTCAGCACCGTCCCGCCTGATCTCACCAAGCGCATGGTCACCTGCCACATCGACGCGGCAATTCCGGAGAATCGCTCGGTGACTGAGCGGATCGCCCGGCGCGCCCAACGCGAGATCGGCACGGCGTTCTATCGCGCTTATCTGCAGCGCCTGATCCCCGAGGTGCGGGCGATGCGGGCGGAGATCGACGCCGAGACGGAGCAATTCCCCGACCTTCTGGCCCGTTCCTCCGAGTTGCTACGGGAGCTTCTGCGCACGGCGCTCGGCGAGCTGCCGGACTGGGCCCGCCCGCTCGGCTTTGCGGATTATTTCGGCATACGGCATCGTCGATTCCGCGATCAATTGAGCGACATGCTCGCCGATGCCGAGGACCGGATCACAGTCAACCGGCGCAGCGGCGAGCTGACCATCAGCTTCGGCGGCGACACTATCCAGGCCGGGCAGTTCGCCCGCAGCGTGCCGGATTTTGTGCTGAAGGGCCGCTTCGCCGATGTCGTGCGACTCGATTTGCACGCGCTAGAGCAGGAGATGGGCTTCGCCGTCGGGGCGAGCCGAACCTGGTGGCGGAGGCTGGTGCGCAGGTAGGCCCGATGGCGTCGGATCGGCAGGGTGATCTTTTCTCCGGCAACTGGCCTGGCCCGGACGATGCACACCCGGCGCCCAGCGACGAGGCTCCCCGGGTTTCGCCGGAGGAACTGGACGACGGCGCCCTGCTCGAGCGAATCCGCCGCACCGGCATTGCCGATTGCCACGCGCTCGCAACCGAGGCGGGGCGGCGACATCTTGCTGCCGCGGTTCCCGCGCTGGAGGAGCTGTGCCGCCGCTTCACCGGCTTCGGCCTGCGGCAAGCGTTGCCCGAGCAGATCGCCGCGCTGCACGGGCTGGCGTCGATCGGCAGCATCGCGGCAGCCCGGACGGTCGAGCGGATGATTGTCGCGCAGGTGGTGCAGGGACCCGGGCTGATCGTCGCGGCAGAAGTGGCGGCGCGCCTGGGATCGCGCCTGCCGGCCGGGTGCGCCCTGGCGCTGCTCCGCCATCCGGAACCCCGGGTGCGCGCAGCAGCCTGCCTCTCCGCCCGACCCGGGCCGGAGGTCACGGCGGTAATGGTCGAGTTGCTCGAGGACCTGCACCCGCAGGTCGCTCAGGCGGCGGCTTGTGCTCTTGGCAGAATGGGAAGACGAGAGGCCCGGCCGCTGCTGCTCCGGCTGCTCTGTCAGGACCCGTCCGCCGAGGTCATAGATGCCGCGGCATCGCTCGGCGACGAGGAATGCCTGATCCTCCTCGGGCGAATCGGCCGTGCACGGCCGGAGCTCGCCGATGCGGTGCTGGCAGCCCTCGAAGCGCTCGAGGAGCCTCGCGCAACCGCCATCGCCGCGTCGGTCCGCAAAGCGCACGCGCGGTAGAGAAGAAAGCCACCTCTCCCGCTCTGAGGCTGTGAATTTTTCATCCTCCCGCCCGGATCTCTGACGATCGGGGGTTGCGCGACAGGAACTCGTTGCGATTCGCTGCGATCTCGCACGATTCGGAGATCGGCAATGTCGGCGACTGAGGGTCTGTTCGAGGACGTGGCGGAGCCGAGCAAGGCATCTGCGCCGGCGAGCGAGGCACCGGTTCGGTTGCGGCTGGCCCAGCGTGACCAGCCCGAGTTCCAAGTGGTTGACCTGGACAGCCTGTTGCCGACGGAGCATCCGGCACGAGCGGTCTGGGCCTTCGTCGAGACGCTGGAGCTGAGCGATCTGCTGGCGGGCATCAAGGCCCGGATCGGCGAGCCAGGCCGTCCGCCGGCGGACCCGAAGATCCTGATGGCGCTGTGGCTTTACGCCACGATCGAGGGGGTCGGCAGCGCCCGCGAGCTGGCGCGCCTATGCGAGGCCCATGTTGCCTATCGCTGGATCTGCGGCGGGGTGTCGATGAACTACCATACGCTGGCGGATTTCCGGGTCAGTCAAGTGGCGCTGCTCGACCGCTTGCTGGCGCAGGGCGTGACGGCGCTGGTTTCGGAAGGACTGGTGAACCTGCAACGGCTGGCGCAGGACGGAGTCCGCATCCGTGCCTCGGCGGGATCGAGCTCATATCGGCGGCGTTCCCGGTTGGAAGAGCTGCTGGCGGAGGCCGAGAAGCGGGTGGAGCAGTTGAAGACGGAACTGGAGGCGGACCCGGCGGCGAGCACGGCGCGACAGCGCGCGGCGCGCGAACGGGCGGCGCGGGAACAGGTCGAGCGGATCAAGGCAGCGCTGGAACGGATGCAACAACTGGAAGCGGAACGGGCGCGCCGCGAGAAGACCCATCGGAAAGACACCGCGAAGCAGAAGCCGCCACGGGCCTCGACCACCGATGCCGAGGCGAGAGTCATGAAAATGGCCGATGGCGGCTATCGGCCGGCCTATAATGGGCAGTTCGTCAGCGACCCGCAGACCCAGCTGATCGTCGCGGTCGATCTCGACACCACCGGCTCGGACGGCGGGCTGATGGCGCCGATGCAGCAGCGCATCGTCGAGACCTATGGGCAGACGCCGCAGCAGTATCTGGTGGATGGCGGCTTCAGCAAGCTGGACGATATCGAACGCGCCCATGCCGCCGGCATCGAAGTGTTCGCCCCGCCGTCGGACAACAAGCACAAGACCGATCCCACGGCGCCGCGCAAGAGCGACGGTCCGGGGACGGCGAAATGGCGCGAGCGGATGGCGAGCGAGGCGGGCAAGACGGTATACCGCGAGCGCGCCAAGCACGAGTGCATCAATGCCCATCTGCGCAATTGTGGGGTCGGGCGTTTGCTGGTGCGTGGCTGCCAGAAGGTCCGAGCCGTCTTGTTGTGGTTCGCTGTCGCGCACAATCTGCTGCGCGCCTTGGTGCTGCGCGACGCCGCGGCGCAGCCGATCGCGGCGCCCGCGGGGTGAAATGCGTCCGCGGCACGGCGAAGTACAACCTGGGCGGGCGGCCGGCGCGGGAGGTACTCGGCAGACGGGTGGAGCGGTCCTTCTGGCCGCGTTTCAACCGCTGTGCCGGCTCACCTCCGCCCTGCGCCCGCCGTGTCGACCCGCGCTTCGGTCACCGGCAAGTCGATTGCTTCACAGCCTCCCTGCGGGAGAGGTCGGTTCGCGAAGCAAGCCGGGTGCGGGTCCCGCTTACAGCAGCGCCGGCATTCACTTCTTGTGACGCGTCGGGTGATGGCCGACGAGCGAAACCTTCAGCAAAACCTTCAGCACATGATGCAGGTGGTAGTGCCGGTAGCCGGCCCTCGGAACCGGGCCTGGCGCCTCGGCAACCTCGACGTCCCGCTCGGCCGCGGTCCGGAGGTCGCCCGGCGCAGGGTTTAGCGCCGGCGTCGCTGCCGGCGGCGCCGTCGAAGCCAGCATCGTCCCGGTATCCGTTTCGTCGTAGATGAAGCCGTACGTCGGGTAGACCGCGCCGAACTCCTCGCGATCTCCCAGCTCGACCCGCACTGCGCTCCAGTCATTCTCCTCCGAGACATCGACAACCGAGACATCGCGGCTGACCCCGCCGCGGGTTCCCCAGTTGGCCTGGTCCACCTCGATCTCGCGCGGATTAACAACTCGCGCGACCACCGCGACGTGGCCAAGCCGCATCCGCCTGTTGGCGCGGAAAGCCAACACGCTCCCGAGCTGCGGCACGCTGCCTCGGGCGTAGAGCCCGGCCGCATTGTCCCACCACTCCCAGGCATTGCCTGGCAGGTCGATACCCGACTCCTCGCGGGCAAACGGTACACAGGAGATACCGTACCAAGCCGGGTGACGCTGGTGCCCGGAATAGAAAACGGCTCGGAGTGCGGCAGCCGATGTCGCGCCGCGGCTGCGGTGATGGTGGGCCGTAAGCGCGGAAGCCGGAGGGACGGCGAGCGTGGTACCGAGCGCCAGGAGGGAAGCAATGACGAAGTTCCTGCCGCCGGTTCCCCGTGCTTGCATCCGCTTTGCCCCTCTCGGCCCCAGACCTGTTGTCCGGTAGCCTCAGGGTTGCAGCGATGACAACCCGGAAAGATGACCCACAAGGGCTTGGATATGCAGTTTTCACGACAGCCCCTGTGGACAACATCTGTGATGCCGAATATTCTCCTATTTAATCACGCCTGAGTGAGCCGCGCGGGAACCCGCCGAAACGGCGGATCGATACGGAGAGTGCCCGACTTGGCGGATTATTTACAGGCCGTCACCATGATCTCCACCAGCAGCCGCGGATCCGCCAGGTCGGCTTGCACGCACGCGCGTGCCGGCGCACCCCCGGCCGGCAGCCAGGCGGTCCAGACCTCGTTCATCGCCTCGCGGTCGCGGATATCCTTCACCCAGATCTGGGCGGAGAGCAGCCGGGTCTTGTCAGTGCCGTGCGTCTCCAGGATCTGGTCGATCTGGTCCAGAACCTCGGCGGTCTGGCCTTTGATGTCCTTGCTGCTGTCTCGGGCAGTGCAGCCTTGCAGATAGACGAAGCCGTGGTACTCGACCGCTTTGGACAGGATCTTGTTGGGCTCAGTGCGGACGATCTTGGTCATCTTCGTCTCCTGTTTGGTTGCGCTGGTGAGTTGTCTGGGGTTCTACGGCCCGGACCGCGGCCCGGCAAGGCGGAACCGGCTGTGACCGATCCCGTGCAGCCCGCCTGCCGCCTGCCGGTTTGGCATCCCGAGAGTTCTGGCCGCCCGGCTGCCCTTCCTGCGTCGACGCGCCGCCCTGACGGCTGCCACCCGCGCCTTCTTTGCGGTGCGAGGCTATACCGAGGTGGAGACGCCTTACGCCGTCCACGCACCAGGGGAAGAGGTGCATCTGCGCGCCTTCCGCACCGCCCGCGAGCATCCCGATGGGCGGAGCGAGGCTCTCTGGCTGCACACCAGTCCGGAATTCGCCATGAAGCGTCTGCTGGTCGGCGGCGCCGGGCCGATCTTCCAGCTCGCCCGTGTCTGGCGGAACGGCGAGGGGAGCGCGCTCCATTCCCCCGAGTTCACCATGCTGGAGTGGTATCGGCCGACTGCCACTATGACCGATCTGATGGATGAGACAGAGGCGTTTCTGCGCGCGGTGTTGGCGCCGGAGGTGAGCTGTCGCGGCGTGCGGTCCTTGCTCGACCGGTTTGAACGCTTGACCGTCGCGGAGGCCTTTGCCCGTTACGCCGGGACAAATGTGCTCGCTACGGCGGGCAACGGCGCGGCACTGGCGGAGGCCGCGGGGACGCGGCTGCGACCCGGTGAGAGCTGGGAGGACCTGTTCTTCCGTCTGCTGCTGGAGCGCGTGGAGCCCTGGATCGGTCGCGACCGGCCGACCTTTCTCACGCACTGGCCGGCGGCGCAGGCTGCACTCGCCCGGCGAGATCCGGCTGACCCACGCGTTGCCGAGCGGTTCGAGCTTTACCTGTGCGGGATCGAGCTGGCCAATGCCTTCGTTGAACTGACCGATGCCACCGAACAGCGGGCGCGCTTCCTCACGGATCGTTCCCGGCGACATGCGGCATCCGGTCCGGACTGGCTGATGGACGAGGATTTCTTGGCAGCGCTGGAGCACGGGATGCCGTCGGCCGCGGGGATCGCGCTCGGCTTCGACCGGCTGGCGATGATTGCCGCGGGGGCCGATCGGATTGGTCAGGTGCTGTGGCTGCCGCCGCCGGACCTGGCGTGAGGCGCGGAACCCTCCGCACGAAGCCTGAACTGTGCTCCGAGACTTTGGCGCCGAGAACCGAGCTGCTCGCGGCGTTACTGGCTCGCCGTCTGGATACGCAACTGGCGAGCCCGGGCGAGCACTTTGTTCTCGATGTCGCCGACAGTGACCGGGCTGACGGTCGCATCGCTCCAGTGGCCACCCTGGAACACCTGGCGGAACAGCGTCACCCGGATCGCATCGGCGCGCAACTCGCGCCCCATAATGTAGGCCGTCGCCTTGAACCGCTCGTCCGGCGAATTGGGCGGCGAGTACCAGTCGGTGATAATCACGCCACCGAAGGGGTCCGCCGACTGCAGCGGCATAAAGGACAGCGTGTCCAGCGCGCCGCGCCAGAGATACGCATTCACGCCGAGCGCTCCGCCGCCCTGCTCGGCAGCGTTGTTGTGCTTGTTGCCGAACAGGCCGCCCAATATCCCCTGGTCGCCGAACAACGACCCCTGAGGGACACTCCCGGGTTCGTAGTTGCTGTTATCCGCGGGTGTCGAGGGTATGCCGCATCCGCTCAGCAACAGCGCTAGCGGGAGCGCAGCCAGGGATCGTTTCACGGGAATACGCATCGCTGCATCCTGGTCCTGAGGGGGTTGACGGCCCTGTATTCGATGGAGTGAACCTAGCCGGTCCGCCCGTGACCGAACAAGCGGCAGCTTGCAACAGTGCGCCATAATCGGTCGGCTGCGCCCGGCACCCGGACGATCCGTGGGCCCACTATAGGCTGGCGGCTGTCTGTGCCACGTGATCGGCAAGCGCGAATGCGGCGGTGAGCCGGGTGATTCGATGCCGAACAGGTTGATCAGCCCAGCCACGCCGTGCGTCGCCGGGCCCTGCACGACGAAATCCTGTCCGGCAACATGGGGCGGCACGATCTTCGGGCGGATGCCGGCATAGCCCGGCTGTAGCGCCCGATCCGCAACCCCGGCCAATAGCGGCGCACCGCGGCATAGAAACTCTCGGCACGCTGCGGATCCACCGTGTTGTCGATCGTGTCGATCCACTGCACGTCCGGCCCGAGCTGCTCGGCAAGGTGGAAGCGATCCAGCAGACCGCGTTCCGCGCGATCGCGCCGGGCCGGCCGGGCGGCGAGATTTTCGCGGCGGCGGAGGCGGCATTGCCGGCTTTGCCGGAGCATAACCACGCCGTCCGACGCCGAGCGTCCGCTAGAGCCGGGATTGGTGTTGCCGATCAAGGCGACCGTAGAGCATCCGCGCCGCGGGTTCATCAAGCTGGAGGACACCGCCGCGGTGACGGACAGCGGCTACGAGATTTTCGGCGAGCGGGCGTGCGGCTGGAACCGCCGCCGTCAGGCCGCTGCTCAGGGGTGATTTTCGACCGGATCTTCTTCGCCGCCCGATAGCGAGTGGCTCGACCGGTCGGGGGCGGCCCGCCCATGCGCAACCGCAACGCTGTCACCTGATCACACAGCAGTGCGAGCCCGACAGAGCAGCCGCTTGCCGGGGCCGAGCGGCGCGCAGAGGATCGGTGCCCTGCCTTGTGCTCCATTACATTCACCAGTAAGATTCACTATCCAGCAAACCTCGTGGACATTCGTCCCGTCGTATGTGCAACGCCGCATGACCAATCCAACCGCCCGGCCAGTGAAGCGATGCTTTAAGTGCGGCTCAGATAACATCGGAGCCCACCGCTTTTGCACGAACTGCGGAACGGTTTTGCCATTGGTTTGTCCCTCCTGCGGCTTGGCCAACCATGCGATGGCCAAATTCTGTGGCAATTGCGGTGTCGCCCTGGCGCCGGAGAGCGCCGAGCCGATGCAACAGCCACCTCCGAAACAGTCCGAATGCGGCGATTTGGGCAGCGACAAGCGTCCGATTACGGTACTGTTCACGGATATCTCGGGCTTCACCCCCCTAACCGCGGCATTGGGTGCCGAAGAAACACACGGATTCCTGGCGCGCTTTTTCGAAGTTGTGGATGGCATCGTACGCGAGTACGGCGGCACCATCGCACGACACATCGGTGACAATGTCATGGCGCTGTTCGGAGCACCGCTTGCACATGATAACGATCCCGAGCGCGCCGCCCGGGCTGCGATAGAGATCCATCAGGCAGTTCGCAGCCTTGGCAACACGGAAACCATGAGCACCAGTGTGCATGTCGGCATCGCGGCCGGTGAGGTCATGGCAAGCGTGCTCGGCAGCCGCCACTACAGCGAATACAGCGTGTCCGGTGACGCTGCCAACCGTGCCGCAAGGTTATTGGACGCGGCAAAACCGGCCGAGACGATCATCGATGCGGCGGTTTATCGAGCCATCGAGCACATCGCCGAATGCGTACCGCTCGGCGGTCTGCCTCTGAAGGGCATCGAACATCCGGTGACTGCGTGGCGTCTCGACGGTATGCGATCGGTGCCAAACCGCCAGGCCAAGCCGACGTTCGTCAATCGCGAGGTCGAACGAGCTCAACTGAATGGTATATTGCAGGCTTGTCTTCGGTCAGGCAAAGGCGCTGTCGTCTTTATCCGCGGTGACCCGGGCATCGGCAAGAGCCGTCTGGTCTCCGAAGCAACCGGGGATGCACAGCGGATGGGCTTCTCGTGCCATGCTGGCTTCATTGTCGATTTCGGCAGCCGTCAGGAGCGTGACGTGCTTCGGGCCTTGGCAGCGAGTCTGCTCGAAGCACCATCTGACGCAGATGCCTCGATACTCACGCAAGGTATCGATAGCGCCATCCGTAATGGGTTCATCGCTACCGATCAAGGCACATTTCTGTACGATCTTCTCGGTCTGTCCCTGCCGCCGGAGATTCGCACAATCTTCGATGCGATGGACGACACCACGCGCATGCGAGGCAAAGAGCAGACTGCCGCTGCGCTGGTGAGCAATATAAGCCTAGCTCGCGGACCGCTGATGATGGTCATCGAGGATGTCCACTGGGCCGATGCGATCACGCTCCGCTATCTCGCCGCGCTCGCGCGCGCCACCACGAAGTGCCCTGCAGTGCTAGTCGCAACCACCCGGCTCGCCGGCGATCCGGTTGACTCATCCTGGCGTGCGTCGATCGAAGGCGGCTCGTTCGTCACCATCGACCTCAGCGCATTGAACCCATGCGACGCGCTATTGCTGGCCAACGAGCTTCGGGTATCCGCCGACGAGCAGTTCCTCCGTCGCTGTGTCGAGCGAGCAGGCGGCAATCCACTATTTCTCGAGCAATTGATTCGCGCCGCCGCGCAGTCTGATGTCGATCGTGAACTTCCTGACTCGCTGCGCAGCCTGATACTTGCCCGCGCCGATCGCCTGCCGCCGGGCGACAAGGCGGCGTTGCAAGCCGCTTCGATTGCCGGACAGCGACTCCCGATGCCTCTGTTGCGGGCACTGATCGACGACGCGGACAGGCATGTCGCGGCGCTCACGTCGTTGCATATGTTACGCCGGGATGGAGAAGAATGTTGGTTTGCTCACGCGCTGATCCGGGACGGGGTCTACGCCTCCTTACCGCGTTACCGCCGCCGCGAGCTGCATCGGCGAGCGGCCGACTGGTGGGGTGAGTATGATCTGACGCAGCGCGCCGAGCATCTTGAACGCGCCGAGGATGAGAGGACGGCCGGAGGCTATCATGAGGCGGCAGTGGCCGAAGCGGCGGCGTTCCATCTGGATCGCAGCCTGAGCCTGGCTGACCGCGGCTTGTCCGTGGTTCGAGACCAGGGCGACAGGTATGCGCTGCAAATGCTCCGCGGCGAGCTCCTGCGCGAGACGGGGCGCGCAGAGGAGTTGATTGCAGCGTATCATGCTGCACTGGATTCGGCCACCGATCCCGTTGCCCGCTGCCGGGCGCTCCTCGGGGTTGCCGCGGGCTGCCGCGTCGTTTCCGCGCATGATGCGGCGCTTGCGGCGCTCGACGAAGCGGTGCCCCTGGCGAGTGCAGGATCGCATGACCGCGAGTTGGCTCAACTCCACTACTATAGGGGATCGATTCGTTTCGCACGTGGCGATACCAGCCTCTGCATCGCGGAACACCAAAGAGCGCTGGAAGCAGCCGAGCGTGCGAACGACCCAGAGTGGATCGCGCGCGCAATGAGCGGATTGGGCGACGGCTACTATGCCGAAGCGCGTATGATCACCGCACGCGACGCCTTCAGGCGCTGTTTAGAGGTCTGCGAAGCAACTGGCGTGGGCTCGGGCCGTTTGGCGATTCCCAATCGGGTGATGGTCGGCCACACGCGCTATTTCTTGCTCGATTTCGCAGGCGGCCGCGATGATATGATGGCAGCATTGAACGCAGCGGTCCGCATACGAAACTTGCAAATGGAGATGTTCGCGCGACAATCCATTGGACTGCTGCTCACGCAATGGGGACATTACGATGAGGCGCAGAGCTTCAATGCCGAGGCACTGGCACTCTGCGGGAAGCTTGGGTCTCGCCGCTTCGAATCGCTCTGCCTATTGCAGCAGGCCACGTGTCGTCTCGCCGAGGGCCAGCGTGACGATGCAGCGATCTTAGCCGAGCAGGCCATTGCGATTGCGCGGAGCATCGGGATGGGCTTTTGCGGCGCCTGGGCGCTGGGCTTGTTGGCGCGTGCCACGGTCGACGCGGCAACCCGTGGCGCATCGCTCGCTGAGGGCGAAGCGCTACTCAGCGATGGTTGCGTCGGACACAACGCGATTGGCTTTTATCGGGAAGCCATTGAGACTGCACTGGAGCGTGTCGAGCTGACCGAAGCCGAGCGCTATGCGGACGCGCTGCTTCACTATACCAGACCGGAGCCACTGCCGCTTACCGACCTGCTCGCTGGTCGGGCCGGCGCGATAGCTGCTTACACACGCGGCAACCGGAGCAGCGGGACATTGGCCAATTTGCGCGCACTTGGGGAAGAGGCACAACGGGCGGGGCTGAGAATTTCGTTCCCTGAGGCGGGTTGAGCGGGCCCTCGCTCGTTGACGATTCCGCCGGGCAACGGGCGGCCCTCTATTCATCCTGATTGTCGCCGCGCTCGCATTCCGCTGCGGTCTGCCACTATGCCGCGGCGGCTATCTCCATCACGTGCTCGGCAAGCGCGAGTGCCGCGGTGAGGCCGGGTGACTCGATGCCGAACAGGTTGATCAGCCCAGCCACGCCGTGCGTCGCCGGCCCCTGCACGACGAAATCCTGTCCGCCAACATGGGGCGGCACGATCTTCGGACGGATGCCCGCATAGCCCGGCTGTAACGCCCCATCCCGCAACCCCGGCCAATAGCGGCGCACTGCGGCATAGAAACTCTCGGCACGCTGCGGATCCACCGTGTAGTCGATCGTGTCGATCCATTGCACGTCCGGCCCGAACCGCGCCTGCCCGCCCAGATCGATCGTCAGGTGCACGCCCAGTCCGCCGGGCACCGGCACGGGATAGATCAGTCGGGAGAATGGTGACCGGCCGGACAAAGTGAAATAGTTTCCCTTGGCATAATATGCGGCCGGCACAAGCCGGCTAGGCATTCCGGCAATTCGCCCTGCCAGCGCCGGCGCATGAAGCCCGGCCGAGTTCACCAATAATCGGCAGCGCAGCGTCATCGGCTCGGCGCCGCCTACGTCGATTTCGATGCCACCCCGGGGAAGCGCGCGACCTGCAAGCATCGGGCTGAAGAATGCAAGCACAGCGCCCGCATTCTCCGCATCCCCCTGCAACGCGAGCATGAAGGCGTGGCTGTCGATAATGCCGGTCGAGGGCGACAGCAGCGCGCTGGTACAGGAAAGGTTCGGCTCCATCGCCCTGGCCTCGGCGGCGGGGAGGATGCGCATGTCATCGACTCCGTTGACCGCGGCGCGCTGGCGGATGCCGGCCAACCGACTGTCCTCGTCGGCATTGGCGGCGACGATCAGCTTGCCGCCGTTGCTGTGCGGCACTCCTTTCTCGCGGCAATAGGCATAGAGTGCCTTGCGCCCGGCAACGCAGAACCGCGCCATCAGGCTGCCAGCCGGGTAGTAGATGCCGGCATGGATCACCTCGCTGTTGCGCGAGGAGGTTTCGGTGCCGATGCCTTCAGCGGCTTCCAGCACGATCACCTCACGTCCGGCCAGCGCCAGGGCGCGGGCGACCGCAAGGCCGACCACTCCAGCGCCGACCACGATGCAATCGACTGACTCCACGCGGGTGCTCCGCGATCTGAAACGCCAAGGGGCAAGTCCCTGGCGCGATGGCCGCCTCCGCACCCAAGCCAAATGGATGGGTTCCAAGGGCGATGCCCTTGGAGGGTGTGCAGGGGCAGAGCCCCCTGGCCTTCTACGCTGTCCGCACGCGGACGGCCAGACCGACAGATCCACCAAGCGCGATCGTGGATTGGTTGGATCGACATTCACTGTTGGATCGGCGACCAGCGGCAACCGACCTCCAGGTCATTGAAACGAGCGGATGATGGAGGCGACTGTGAGGAAAATCATACTGGCACTAACCGGAGTGGTGGGCATCGTACTTGCCGTTGTGACCGTTCCCGCCGCGACTTGCGCCGCCTTGAACGCTCCGAGTGCGACGGTCGCCCGCGTCGCAACCACAGCCGGATATAGCCAAGCGCGTGTCCTTAAACCCGGCTCACGCGGCAGCGTCGTCGAGGATCTAAACGCATCCACGCGAAGGCATCGGGGGCTTTCTCATGGTCTCAATCCTGCTGATCGCCGGGTTTGCACTGTTGCTCGCCTGCGGACTTGCTGCCTTGTTAGCGCCACCCGCACGACCGTGGACGGCCAATTCGTCTGACTGGCCGCTGGCGATTCCCGATGGCGCCTCTTATCGACCCCGCACCCGAGTGATGCTCGGTCATCTAGCCTTTCCGTGATCGCGCAAACGGTGCAGTAACGATCGATAGCAGCGCATCCGCCGCCTTGCTGCGGTAGCGCTCTGCATGCCGCACTACATGGAAATCGCGCTCCGGCAGATCGAACTGGACCTGATGCAGCAGTCCCGCTTCAAGGCTGGGCGCCGCGACCGACGCCGAGTTTGCAGTTGCGCCCAACCCGGCCTCTACCGCCGCACGCACCGCTTCGTTGGACGGCAGTTCCATCGCAACCTGCAACCCCGCAGGCGATACGCCAAAGTTCTGCAGCACCGCTTCGAACACTGATCGTGTGCCGGATCCCGGCTCGCGCAGCACCCACTCGGTTTCGAGCAGCCTTTCCGGTTCAAGGCGATCGATCGCCGACCAGGGATGCCCGATGCCGACGACAATCACCAACTGGTCGCGCGCGACCTGCTCGATTATCAGCGCCGGATCGTCGATGGCTCCCTCAATGAAACCGATATCGGCGACACCTGCGTGCACCGCGGTGGCGACCTGTGCCGTGTTGCCGATTGCCAGGCGTATGTCGATGCCGGGATGCGCGCGGCGGAACGCGACCAGATGGCGTGGCAACCAGTAGCCGGCAATGGTCTGGCTGGCCTGCACGGCCAGCGTTCCGCGCTTGAGGCCGCCCAGCTCCGACAGCACCAATTCCGCGGCCTCGGCGCGTGCCAGCACTGCGCGTGCCTCGACGAGAAACAGCGTCCCAGCCTCGGTCAGCTCGACGCCACGGCCGACACGGTGGAATAGTTTCGCACCGTGCCGTGCCTCCAGCGTTGCGATGGCCGCACTGGCCGCCGACTGCGCCAGGTTAAGCGCCGCGGCGGCGCGCGTGACATGCTGCCGCTCCGCGACCGCCACGAAGACCCGTAGCTGCTCCAGAGTCATGCTCGGCATGATGAGTTGTGCTCTGCACGATACCACCAGGAGCGGGCGACGTCACGGATATTTGTTCGTCTTCGGGCAGGTGAGTTGGCGTTAATCGTTGCTGATACGATAGAGGTCGCCACAGACCTGCACCCATCGCTTTTCCAGATCAAATCAATCGATCCATTCCGCTTGCACCGACGGCCCCCGACGCCACTTGGCCGTCAGGAACGACACCGAGATGGCGCCGCCGCGAAACACGCGATCGTTCGCGAGACCCTTCTCGTATCCAAAGGAGAATGGAATGCCTGTTGATACTGGCCGGCGTAACGCGCTGCTCGGCTTCAGCTCCGTAGCTCTCGGCGTAGCCGCCCTGGCGGCAGGCTCAACTCGCGCCGAAGCCGCCAGCAACGTGATCCCGCCGGGCGCGAATGCGTTGTCTGAACTCATGGAACGTCTGCGTAAAGCTCCACGCCGGCGAGACTTCAAGACCGTGCCGATGATCCTCGATCATCCGGACTTCTGGGACGACGCTGCGCTGAAGGAAGTGATTGCCTACCGCGGCGCTCCCAAACAAGTCTGGGACAACACGGACATCGCAAGCCCCTGGATGAATCTCATGCGCAATTCAGTCAATGCGCAGGTGTTCTCCTTCGGGCACCGCGACTTCCTGGCGGTATCGGCCACGCACGGCTCCGCTCATCTGGCACTGTTCAACCAGGCTATGTGGGACAAATACAAACTCGCCGAGATGGCAGGCGGCGACTTCAAGACGAACACGATTATCGTCCCGAAGGCTGTGCCGTCGGAGCTTTCCGATTTCGAGGACCCGAAGAGCGTGTTTGGGCCTGCCGGCAACACCATCCCGGCGCTGCAGAGTCGTGGCGTCGTGTTCCTGGCCTGCCACAATGCGATTTGGGAAATGACGGGAAAGCTGCTGGCCAATGGCGTGAACCCCGATCGGCTCTCGCATGGGGTAGTCGCTGCCGAGTTTACCAACCATCTCGTTGACGGTGTCGTGCTCACTCCCGGGATTGTCGCGACGATCCCCGAGCTTCAGCAAGCTGACTTTCACTACGCGAAATGAGCAACACTATGCGCACGCGATCCTTCCGCAGGGCTCTGATGGCTGCCGCCTGTTTGATGCCGATCCTGTCGAGGCCAGCCTTCGCACAGCCTGCTCCCCAGGCGGACGTGTTTCCACCCTGGCAGCACGGGACGAACAACGATGCCACTGACCGCGGCTTCGAGTTCACGGTTCCTCAGGTCGATGATCTGGCCGATTTCCACGGCGACATCACCGATCCGAAGCTCGATTCTCTACGTCGGCGGTAACTATTTCTTCGCGATGGCGCCGCTCGTGGCGGAGTTCGAGAAGGAACATCCGGCCTACAAGGGTCATATCTATTGGGAGACAATTCCGCCGGGGCTGCTCGTCAAGCAGATGGAAGCGGGCGGCACGATCACCTCGGGGAATATGACCTGGACGGCGAAGCCGGACGCTTACTTGGCCGGCCTCAAGAAGGTCGATGCGCTGATCGGCCAAGGACTGCTCACCGGTCCCGCCGTGCCGTACGCCACCAATACGCTCACGATCATGGTGCCGAAGGGCAACCCCGGCCACGTGACCGACCTGGCCGATCTCGGAAAACCCGATATCCGTCTCGCCATGCCTAACCCCGAATTCGAGGGAATTGTGCGGCAGATCGAGGCGTCACTGAAGAAGGCCGGCGGCCAAGCTCTCGCCGACGAGGTCTACAAAACCAAGGTGGCCGACGGCAGCACTATCCTGAACTCATATCCACCATCGTCAGACACCACTTTTCCTGATGCAGGGGCGTGCCGAGGCGGGCGTCACCTGGCAATCCGAAGCGATCTTCCAGGAGCAGGCGGGACATCCGATTGCCGATGTCGACATTCCCCCCAGCCAGAACACAACCGCCATCTACGCCGGGGCAGTCGTGAAGGGCGCGGCACATCCAGAGGCGGCGAGGCTGTGGCTGTCCTTCATCCACTCCCCGCGGGCTCTGTCGATATTCGAGCACTATGGGTTCAAGCCCTGCACCGGCAAGGCGCCAACCGACTGAATCGCGTGACTTCGTCGCATAGGAGACAGACATGTCTGCAACCACATTCACGCGCATCAGTGAGTATGCGCCAGCCACCACCGAGGCGCAACGCAGTTGGCGCATTGCCGCCATCTCGTTGCTCTCGGTCCGCTTCGTCCAGGGTTTCATTTATTGGGGTGGCGGCTCACGCCGCTTCATCTACGCACCCTCCAAGCTGGACCCAAACGCGGCGAGTTGGATGGCAAACAAGTTCCAAACAGCGATGCCGGGGGCCTTGTTCGGCACGGATCATCTGATCAGCTTCTTGTTGGCGCATTTCTACCTGCTTTATGCCGGTGTCATTCTGTTCAGCGCCGCCGAGCTTATCGTCGGAGCGATGCTCATCGCCGGGCTGCTGACTCGCCTTGCGGCGCTGTTCTCCGTGGGCTTCTCGGTGCTGCTGATGGCGATGTTCGGCTGGCAGGGCGCCACCTGCATCGACGAGTGGACGATGGCGGCTTGTAATCTGGCGATGGGTGCGAGCCTACTGCTGGGCGGCAGCGGCGCCTATTCGCTCGACAACGTCCTGCTTCGGCGCAATCCAGCCCTGGCGGAAAGACAGTGGTTCCGCTGGATGTCGGGCAGCCTGCCGCTGCCTCAGACGGATGGTGGCTTCGGGAAGCTGGCCTTCGTCGTGCTCGCGTTCGTCGTGGCCTTCAACGTCGGCACCTACAACTACTATCGCGGCTCAGGTACTGACGCCTTTCCACAGCGGACCGGTCAGCCCGACCAAGCATCACCTGACACTGAGCCAGGCGGTACTTCTGCCCGACGGCGGCGTGCGCTTCCACGTGTATCTCGATGCCGGCACGCCGGAGGCGCCGGTGCATGTGGTCGCGGCCGACCTGCTGAACAGCGACAAGCAGTCTATCGCGCATTGGAATGCAGCCCTGCTGTCCAAACTGCCGAAGGCTGACTTCGCGAACGACTATGCCTACAACAAGTTCGCGCCGGGCCCGTTTGGGATCCAAGCCAAAATGGGAGCCGCCGCCACTTTGACACTGCCGGTCCCTGAATCCGGTACTGTAGCCGGCGCCAGATATGTGCGGCTGACGGACGTAGATGGCCGGTCCTTCTCCACGACAATTAACCACTAAGCAGTGACACCGGGTGCACGCAGGATGCCGGCAGCGGCATCCTGCGCATCACGTGGGACACCGGCTGGTGCAGGTCTGCGCGAGGCCGGACTCGAACCGGCAAGGAGTTGCCTCCGGGGGTTTTTGAGACCCCTGCGGTTACCATTTCGCCACTCGCGCTCAGAGGGGCGCACCCCCAGAAGGGAAAGGGGCAGAAGCATTATAGCCCGCCGCCCGCGTCGCGTCAGCCCAACCTGGGTCCAAATGTCGGTAGCACACGATATGTCCGGTTTAGGTAGCACACGATCTGTCCGGTGATGATGGGCTCCTTTGGAGGAGCCCTGAATGCGCCGGTCGGAAGCCCTTCAGGGTGTGCGAGTGATCAAGTTCCGGAGCGTGCTGGACGGGTATGAATTGAGCGAACTCAACCAGTGCAAAGCGGCGGAGCTGCTTGGGATCAGCGAGCGGACATTCCGTCGTTGGCAACAGCGCTACGAAGAAGCCGGCGAGGCCGGTCTGCTGGACCGGCGGCTTGGCCGGGCGTCCGGGAAGCGGGTTCCGGTCGATCGGGAGGAGGAGGTCGAGCGGCTGTATCGTACGCGTTACAGCGGGTTCACGGCGAAGCACTTTCACGAGCACCTGGTGCGCCGCCACGGTTTCCGCTGGGGCTACACGTGGACGAAGGTGTACCTGCAATCGAAGGGGCTTCTGGAGCGCGCCCCGCGGCGCGGCGCACACCGGCGCAAGCGGCCGCGACGGCCGTTGCCTGGGATGATGCTTCATCAGGACGGGTCGCGCCATGAATGGCTGGCGGGGCGGGAGGCGCTGGACCTGATCGTGACGATGGACGACGCGACGAACGTGATCTACTCGGCGTTTTTGGTAGCGGAGGAAGGCACGGAATCGACGTTCCAGGCTCTGCTGGAGGTGTTTGGCGCGCATGGCCTGGCACTGAGCCTGTATACGGATCGGGGCAGCCACTACTTCGTGACGCCCGAGGCTGGCGGCCCGGTTGACCGGAAGCGGCTGACGCAGGTTGGGCGGGCGCTGGCGCATTTGGGCGTGGAGCACATTGCGGCCTACTCACCGCAGGCCCGTGGTCGTTCGGAGCGGCTGTTTCAGACGTTACAGGACCGCCTGATCAAGGAGCTGGCGCTGGCTGGGATCACGACGGTTGCGGAGGCCAACCGGTTCATTCGGGATTGCTACCTGCCGGCGCATCACGCCCAGTTTGCGGTGAAGGCGGAGCAGGAGGGATCGGCTTTCGTCGCAGTTGCTGGTGTCGATCTGCGGGAAATTCTGTGTATCCAGGAGGAGCGCCAGGTGGACCGCGACAACACGGTTTCGTGGCGACGGATGAAGCTGCAAATTCCACCCTCGCCGCTGCGTGCTCATTTCGTGAAGGCACGGGTGAAGGTGCGGCAATATCACGACGGGAGCCACGCGGTGTTCCACGGCCCGCGCTGCCTGGGACGCTATGACGCGCAGGGGGCGCTGCGGATGGCGGCGTTGGACGCGGCGGCATGATCTCGCTTGGGTCCGGCTCGCCTGTGGATTTGTGGACAACGGAAGAGCGTTGCCCACAACTCCACAGGCGCATCAGCAAAAGAAGGAAATTGATTCATGGTTTGAAGAAGACAGTGGGGGCGTACCGTGCCCCGTCGCCAGCCGTTCTGTCCCTGCTCTTGCGAACAGACCGGAAACAAGCGGACAACTGATGTGCTACATAAACCGGACAACATAATTAGCTATCGACACCCAACCTGGGTCCAAACCCGTCGGACCCGTTCCCAATCCGGTCGGACCGCTGATACTGGTGTCTCGGATCTCGCGGAGGGCTTAGCGATGAACGGATGGCATATCGCGCAGATGAACGTGGGCGCCACGCTTTATCCGCTCGACGATCCGCGCATGGAAGCATTCGTCACCCGGCTCGATGACATCAACGCGCTTGCCGACGCGAGCGCGGGCTTCGTCTGGCGCCTGCAAACCGAATCAGGCAACGCGACCGACATCAAGCCAACCGACGATCCCAACTTCATCGTCAATATGAGCGTGTGGGAGAGCGCAGGGGCGCTGTTCGACTTTGTCTACAAGACGGCCCACCGACTGGTGATGGCAGAGCGGCGCGCGTGGTTCGCGCGGCCAGTGGGCGCCTACATGGTGCTCTGGTGGGTGCCTTCGGGCACGCGTCCGACGGTCGCCGAGGGGCTCGCGCGGCTCGCTTGCCTCGACCGCGATGGGCCGACGCCGCACGCCTTCACCTTCAAGACCCGCTTCCCGTCCCCCGATCGCGCGGGTTCGCCCGAAGACCTGCGCCCGGAACCCTATTGCGTCGGATGGGCCTGAACTACGCGACGTGCGCGCATGATGAAGGGCCGCCCGGCAGATCAAGGTACGGCTGACAGAGATCCCGACCCGGAGGGATCGCGCGTATAGAGCCAGCGGCTCACCAGCGTCTCCACGTCATCGGTGAAATCCGCCCGTGGCCCCTCGGCGAACAATGTGCCGGTGCGCATGACATAGACATGGTCGGCGATGCCCAGCGCGCCCTTGATGTTCTGATCCACCAGCAGCACTGCTTTACCGGCGCGCGCCGAGCCTTCGATCGGCCCATATATCTGCGCTGCAATCCGCGGCTCGATGCTGGCGGTGGGCTCGTCGATCAGGAAGATCGTCGGGTCGGTCAGCAAGGCGCGGGCGATCTCCAACTGCCGCTGCTGACCGCCGGACAGCGTGCCGGCCGACTGCCGGCGCCGCTCGCGCAGAATCGGAAACTGCTCATAGGCACGCTCGATCGCAGCACGCACGCGAGCCCGGTCGCGCCGGAACGTCCAGGTGCCAAGCCGCAGGTTCACTTCCACCGGCAGGAACGGGAACACGCTCGGCCGTTGCGGCAGATAGACGATCCCGTGGCGCCCCATCTCGTGCGGGCCGGTGCCGTTCAGCTTCCGCCGCTCGGCGGTGATCTCGCCCGAAAGTGGTGGGAGGAAGCCGAACAGCACTTTCAGCAGCGTCGATTTGCCGGTGCCGTTGGGACCCAGCACGCAGCGCACCTCGCCGGGCAGGACATCGACCGAGACGCCGTTCAGGATGTGGATGCCCGGCAGATGGCCGGCCACCAGGTTGCGCGCGGACAGCACGGGCGCCGCCGCGTCCATTACACCCCCGAATAGGCGCGGATCACCTCGGCGTCGTCGCGCACCGCATCCACCGTTCCGTCGGCGATCTTTTCGCCTCGCGACATCACCACCAGCCGCTGCACCAGCCGTTGAATTGCCTCCAGGTCGTGATCGACGATGACGAATGTCCGGCCTTCGGCGTGCAACGCCTGCACCAGCCGGATGATCTCGTCGCGCAGATAGGGGTTCACCCGCGTGGCCAGTGCACGGCATCCCGGAACGCATCCACGTCGACAACGGGCGGGAGTTCCACTCGCGTGCCTTCACGCGCGGGTGCCAACAGCACGGTATTCGACTCGACTATCGACCGCCGGCGACACCGCGGTTCGGCGGTCACATCGAGCGGCTCATGGGCACGTTGATGGGGCGCATGCACGCCTTTCCGGGAACCACGTTCTCAAGCGTGGCCGCACGGGGGGCCTACGAGGCCGAGGCCAACGCGGTGCTGACCTTCCGGGAGTTCGAACGCATTCTCGCGCTCGAGGTGCTGGGGCCCTACCACAACGAGGTGCATACGACGCTGGAGCGGCCACCGGTGGCAGCATGGGCGGAGGGTTTGGTCGGGATCGAGCAGCGCCACCCTCCCGAGCCGGATCGCCTCTTGCGGGACTTCCTGCCGTTCGAAGAGCGCCTGGCGCGCCGGGGTGGCGTCCGGCTGTTCGGCATCCAGTACCAGGATGGCGCGCTGGCTCACCTCGTAGGCACCACGGACAAGCTCCGGGTCAAATACGACCCACGAGATCTAAGCGCGGTCTTCGTCGAACTCCCGTCGGGTGGGGATGTCCGGGTGCCATATGCGGACTTCAGCCGACCGGCCATCACCCTCTGGGAACATCGCGGGGCCAGCCGGCGGCTGCATGCGGAAGGTCGGCGGCAGGTCGACGAGCACGCCGTGTTCGCGGCGGTAGCGGAGCAGCGCGAGGGTACTGGCGGCAGCTTACGAGAAGAGCAAAGCGGCGCGCCGGACGGCCACCCGAACCGGCCTTGCTGCCAGTGACTCTTGCGCCAGATGCTGTGGCTGCATAGGGTACTCACGGGCGATGGCCGTCAGGCGAGTTTCAACAAAGGACGGGACATTCCCGCTGAATGCACCGTCCCGGGCGACCCGCCGAGCTGGCGCGATCCCGGCAACGAGAGCAGTTGACCAGCCCAACAGAGAGGAGCTGCCGATGCCCACGCATAAGAACAAAGCCAATGCGATCATCACCCCGGCCGGCCTCGGCCGGCGCAAGGTTCTGGCCGCCGCGGGAGGCGCCGCCGCGCTGCCGCTGATCGGCCGCCGCGCCCGTGCCGCCGGCGAACCGATCAATATCGGCTGGGTCGGGCCGCTGTCGCCGCCCGGCGGCTACGCCGAGGGCACCAACATGAAATACGCCGCCGAACTGGCGCTGACCGAGATCAACGCCCAGGGCGGCCTGTTGGGACGTCCCGTGCAGTTCTTCTACGTCGACACCCGCGGCATGCCGGCGGAAGGCCGCACCGGCGCCGAGCGCCTGATCACCGAGAACAAGGTCGTCGCCTTGTTCGGCGAGTTCCACTCGACGGTGGCGCTGTCGGAAATGGAAGTGGTCCACAAGTACGGCATACCCTTCATGCTATGCGACGTGTGGTCCGACAAGATCACGGCCATGGGCTATCCGGAGGTGTTCCGCAACGCCCCGACCACCTCGCTGATCGATGTCGCGATCGGCCAGTGGATGGTTGCCGCCGGCCTCAAGAACGTCGCCATCATCGCCGAGAAGGACGACGTGGGGCTATTGTCGCGCACCATCTGCCAGAAGGAACTGGACAAGGGCGGCGTCAAGTACACGCCGGTCGACGCCGACCCGAACCTGACCGACTTCACCTCGCAGATCCTGCGCTTCAAGAACACCACGCCGCCTTATGACTTCTTCATCGCCTTCTTCCCTGAGGCCGGCGCCTATCCGATGATCCGCCAGTCGCACGATCTCGGCTTCGCGCCGAACAAGAACTGCGGCATCTACAACTCCGGCGGCAGCGCGGTCGATCCGACCTACTGGGAGAATGTCGGCGACGCCGGCCAGTACCTGTGCACCGAGAATGTCGGTCTGCCGAAGCAGAGCTGGACCGACAAGACCAAGGCGTTCGTCGCCGCCTACCGTGCGAAGCAGAATGCCGACCCGTCGGGCGCGGTGATGGAAAGCTATGATGCCGCCTGGTTGCTGTTCGACGCCATCAAGACCGCGGGAAACACCGAGCCGAAGGGCATCATCAAGGCGCTCGAGGACACCAAGTATGTCGGCGTGCGCGGCCCGTACGACTTCTCCACCAGCAAGGATCCGGCGTGGCACTATCACCAGTTCCTCAATGCGCCGCTGACGATCCTGCAATACACTGAGGTCAAGCAGGGACAGGCTGACGCGCCGATCGTCTGGCCGCGCAAGTTCGCGACCGTTCCCTACGTCTACCTGAAGCCGCCCGCCTAACCACTTCCGTCCGGGCGCGCCCCATGGCGGAGTATCTGCTGATCCAGGCCGTCAACGGCCTGGTGATCGGCATCATCTACGCGGTTATCGCCTCCGGGCTGACGGTGATCTTCTCGATCCTGAAGATCGTCAATTTCGCCCACGGCGAGATCTATATGATGGGCGGATATTTCGGCTACTTCGCCATCCGGCTGCTCGGCATCGATCCCTTGGCGGCGGTGGTGGTGGCGATGCTGTTGTCGTTCATGCTGTCAGTGGCGGTGGAGCGCACGCTGCTGACACCACTCTACAGTCCGGCCACCGAGCGCAAGGGCGATTACGGCATCCTCGCCACCTTCGGCCTCTCGATCTTCCTGCGCAATCTTGCCCTGATCATCTATGGGCCGTATCCGCTGCGGCCGGCGTCGTTCTGGCCCGGCTCGCTGCAGCTGGGCGGGCTGGTCCTCACCTGGGATCGGGTGTTCGCGGGCGGCGCGGGGATCGCGATGCTGGTCGGGCTGGTTTTGTTCATGAACCGCACCTCCTGGGGCGAGGCCTTGAACGCGGTCAGCCAATCCCGTGAATCGGCGGCGATCGTGGGCATCAACGACCGCCGCTTCTACTCGCTCGCCTTCGGGCTCGGCGGCGCGCTAGCCGGTGGCGCCGGCGCGGTGGTGGCGCCGATCTATTCGCTGTCGCCGGCGATGGGGCTGATGCCGGACACCCAGGCCTTCGCGATCGTCATACTCGGCGGCCTGGGCTCGGTCGCCGGCTCGATCCTCGCGGGGCTGATGATCGGCGTCTCGGAGGCGATGTTCGTCGCCCTGTTTCCCGACCCCAGCCGCAGCCTGACCTACGCCCAGGCGTTCAGTCTGCTGATCCTGATCCTCGTGCTGCTGTTCCGGCCGACCGGCTTCTTTGGCCGCCGCCAGACCGCCATGGAGTAACCGGTGCGCGCCATCACAATCGGCGGCGCCATCGCCATCGGCGCCGTTGCGCTCGCCTTCCCCCATCTGGTCAACGCCTACTGGCTGGCGGTCGGCGTCCTCGCCATATTCTACGCCATCGTCGCCGCGAGCTGGGCGCTGCTGGCCGGCTATGCCGGGCAGTTCTCGTTCGGCCACATGGCGTTCGTGTCGATCGGCGCCTACACCTCCGGGCTGTTGGTGAAGTGGTTCGCCATCCCTGTGCCGCTCGGCATGGCCGGCGGCATGGTGATGAGCTTCGTGGTCGGCGGCTGGATCGGTTATATCGGCCTGCGCATGCGCGGCCCCTATCTCGCGCTGTTCACCGTGGCGTTCTCCGAAGTGCTGCGCATCATCATCGTCTCGGAGTACGAGGTGACCGGCGGCTCCGGCGGGATGGAGGTGCGGCCGCTGTTTCATGGGCCCTCCGACGCGCCGTTCTGGTATCTCGGGCTGGCGCTGCTGGCGGCATCGTTTGCCGCCATGCAGGCGCTGGTGTCGTCGCGCTGGGGCCTGTTTTGGCGCGCCATCCGCGAGAACGAGGAGGCGGCGGCGGCGGCCGGCGTGAAGGTGATGCGGTTCCGCATTCTCGCCTTCGCGATCACCAGCAGCTTCGCCGGGCTCGCTGGCGGCTATTTCGGCCACTACATCGGCGAGCTCACGCCGGATATCGGCTCGGTGGACCAGATGGGGCTGGTGGTCGCGATGGCGGTGATCGGCGGCGCCGAGAGCCTGGTTGCGGCGACCGTCGGCGCGCTCGCGCTGGAGTTTCTGATCGAGGCGCTGCGCGCCTACGAGCAATGGCGGCTGGTGGTGTTCGGCGCACTCTTGCTGCTGACCATCCGGTTCGCGCGCAACGGCCTGCTCGCGCTGGCCTGGCAGCAGGTGACGCGGCTCGACGTATTGCACGGCGCGTGGCGGTTGCGCCGCATGGTGCGCCAGCGATGAGCGCCGCGGCGCCGCTGGTCGAGGCGCGCAACCTGACCAAGCGGTTCGGCGGCATCGTCGCCGTGGAGAACCTCGATTTCGCGGTGGCGCCGGGCGAGCTGGTCGGGCTGATCGGCCCGAACGGTTCGGGCAAGACCACCACCATCAACATGCTCACCGGCCACCTGATGCCGGGCGGCGGCGAGGTATTCGTGCACGGCCACCGCGCTAACGGGCTGGCGGCGAGCGAGTTCGCCGCCTTGCGCATCGGCCGCACCTTCCAGATCACGCAACTGTTCAGCCGCATGACCGTGCTGCAAAACATGCTGGTGCCGGGGCTGACGCGGCCGCATTCCACCAAGGCGGGGGCGATGCGGGCGGCGCGGCAGCATTTGGAGTTCCTCGGCCTGGCTGCGCTGGAGACGCTGTACGCGAAGAATTTGTCGGGCGGCCAGCAGAAGCTGTTGGAACTCGGCCGCGCGCTGATGCTGGACCCCGAGATCCTGTTCCTCGACGAGCCGTTCGCCGGCGTGAACCCGTTTCTGCGCAACGAGATCATCGAGCTGGTGCAGAAGCTGCACGCGCAAGGCCGCACCTTCGTGATCGTGGACCACGACATCCAGGCGCTGCAGCGGCTGGTGCTGCGCATGGTGGTGATGTCGCGCGGCCAGAAGATCGCCGACGGCACGGTGCAGGAGGTGCGCGAGAACCAGGAGGTGCTGCGAGCCTATGCCGGCGTCTGACAGCGCGCCCGTGCTGACGGCCCGCGACCTGGTGGCGGGCTATCTGCCGGGCATCAACATTCTCAACGGCATGTCGGTCAATGTCTGCCGCGGCGAGATCCGTGCGGTGCTGGGGCCGAACGGCACCGGCAAGTCGACGCTGTTGAAGGTGCTGTTCGGCTTCCTGCCGGCGCTTGAGGGCGAGATGCGGCTGGGGACGACCAAGCTGAACGGGGTGGCGTCGCACGCGATGGGTGGCCTCGGCATCACCTATCTGCCGCAACGGCCGAGCGTGTTTCCGTTCCACTCCGTCGAGGTCAATCTGCGGCTTGGCACCTGGCGGTTCCGTCGCAACCGGGCGCTGGTGCGCGAGCGGATCGAGCGGGCCTTTGAACAGTTCCCGATCTTGCGCGAGCGGCGGCGCCAGGCGGCGGGCACGCTGTCGGGCGGCCAGCAGCGGCAGCTCGAGATTGCGCGGGCGCTGCTGACGGACCCGACGGTGATGCTGATCGACGAGCCGACCGCCAGCATCGAGCCGCGCGTGGCCGCGCAGATCTACGGGCTGATCCAGGAACTGGCGCGCGCGCAGAAGGCGATTCTGCTGGTCGATCAGAACATCGTTGGGGCGCTTGGCATCGCCGATTACGTCTATGTCATGCGCACCGGCACGCTGTTCGACGAGGGCCCGCGCGCGACGTTCACCGACGATGTGGAGACGCTGGTCAGCCGGTGGCTGTATACGCGTTGACGGTGCCATCCTGCCGCTGCGGGAGCCGCGAGTAGCCGGGCCCGCGTCAAAGTTCGACGCCGGTTCACAGCCGATCCTGCGCTCAAGGGCCCAGCAGTTCCTCGCGCCTATAATCTGTTCGCGAGCCCATTCCCTTCGCCCCAAAGGCGCGTTGGTGCACGGATACCCGGGGCTTGAAAGACGCCCCGGGTATCCGTGTTGGGGTGGACGGCCCCACGGCATCGCGTGCCAGAATTGGGCTGTGAACAACCAAGATCGGAGCCGTCCGTGACTTAGTATAAACGCATAGCCATCGACATGTCCAAAGCGGTCTTCACCCTCCATGGCATCGATCAGCAGGATCGGCCGGTGTTGCGGACCAATCTCCGCCGAGCACAGATGATCCCCTTCTTCGCGAAGCTTGCCACCACCGAGATTGCCATGGAGGCCTGTGGCGGCGCTCACTATTGGGCGCGCGAACTGATCACGCTCGGTCACAAGGTGCGCCTGATCCCGCCCCAATACGTCAAGCCCTACGTCAAACGTGGCAAGAATGACCGCAATGACGCCGAGGCGATCTGCGAGGCGGCCGGGCGACCGGGGATGCAGTTCGTGCCGGTGAAGTCGGTTACGCAACAGGCTCAAGGCATGGTTTTGAAGGTGCGCGAAAGTCTGGTTGCTCAGCGGACCCTGCTGGTCAACACGCTACGCGGCCACGCCGCCGAATTTGGTGTGATCGCCGGGAAGGGGATCAGCAAGATTGGTCCATTGCTGTTCGCCATTGAACAGGAGACCGCCATCCCGCCCGAGGCCAAAGACATGGCCGTCCTGCTGGGCCAGCAGATTGCGGATCTCGACACCAAAATCAAGGGAATCGAAGTGAAACTGGCCGCCGCGCACAAGGCCAACGCGGTCAGCCAGCGCCTGGCCACAATCCCCGGCGTGGGCCCAGTCACCGCGCTGACGCTGGCGATCGAGATCGATCCGGCGGCGTTTGAATTGGGCCGTCACCTCGCCGCCTGGGCCGGTCTGACACCAAAGGAACATTCGACCGGCGGGAAACAGCGGATGGGCAGGATCAGTCGAGCTGGCAACGAACGGTTGCGCGTCTTGCTCGTCACCGGCGCGACCTCGGTGATCAAGGCCGCCATGAAGCCGGGCAGCAAGCAGATGACAGACTGGTTGCGGGCTATGCTCTTGCGCAAGCCGCGCAAAGTCGTGGCTGTGGCACTTGCCAACAAGATGGCCCGGGTGGCATGGGCGCTGATGACGCGCGGGGAGGTGTACCGGCGCTCGGTCACCACCATTGGGGCGGTTGTGGCATGACCGGCGTTTCGTCACGTAACGCCAGAGTGGGCCGACGCCCCGCCCATCTGTCGCTGAAACGATCGCACGGCTTCGGCCGCACGAGATGCCCCCAACCCCCAACTGGTGCGGGGCCACGATGACGCGCGTCACAGCCGACCGGCAACAGCCGGTGCACGCCTGAACCGCGCGTTGATGCCGGGGTGAAAGAGCAAAATGAGATGACGATCGGTCGAACCGACGATCCAGTGAACCCTCTTGGTGCAACGGCTTACGAAGCCGCATCCGTGTTTGGGTCTGGATCGCGGATCCCATCTGGGCCAGCGGTCATGGCGCCGCGTCGACAAGGCCGGACACATGATCGCAATCGACCCGCCCGTCAGATTTCTCATTTTTTCTCTTGCATCCGAGGGGCCGTCCACACATGCACCAACGCGGGGTTGAGGGGGTAGCGAACAACCAAAGAGCGGCGGCGGTTCGGTGACGGTTTGCGTCGGGGGGGCGGGATGGCTATATCGGCTGCCTGCGGCGATCCCGGATAGCTCAGTTGGTAGAGCAAGCGGCTGTTAACCGCTGGGTCGCAGGTTCGAGTCCTGCTCCGGGAGCCAATCAAATCAATCTGTTAAGACAGGCTCTCGCGGCGGTAGTGAAACGGAAATCAGACCGGGGCAACATTCCGGGCAACATGTGACAGTGTTCGCTGCACGATCGCGTGCCGCCGGTGCGATCGGCGCGTGGGCGATACCGGACGGCTCGGCTGGTCGATCAGCACGGCACGCGCTTCGCCGTCGCCTCGCTGTTGGATCTGGTGGCGGCCTGACTGCCCGAAGCGCCGCCACCCGACATGGTACGATCGCTGCGGCGCGCACTGCCCCGGTCTGGCCCGGCTGTTCTTGCCGTGAGCCGGCTCGCGGAATAGCGGACTGGCCAGATCGTCTCCTCCAGTGACAGCGTTCATCTCTCGATGGAGGCCATCCAGATGTGGCGGGCGTTTTTCGCGATCGCGCTGTTGTCGGCTGTCGCCGGTGGACCGGTTGCAGCAGAAGCGCAGAGCCTCTGTCTTGAGGGCAGTTATACACCAGCCTGCCCGCGTGATCCGTCCGAGATCGGGAGCGAGAGAACCCGGTTCAAGAATCATGTCGATCACGAGATCCGTTTAGGTCACGCCGGAACAATGGGACACGGCGGAGGGATGGGCGGCACGGGCGGCCACGGCGGGGGCGGAGGCGGCGGAGGCGGTGGAGGAGGCAACGGCGGTGGCGGGCATTAGCCTGGCGTCTTCAGCGGCGTGGCCCGCCCGCCGCGCCGGATCAGGCGCAAGCCCAAGGCTGCGCCAGCGTCGATCATCGTGGACGCCAGGAAGGCATCCCCGCAGTTGACGGATGACGATTTCGACGCCCGGCGCGCTGCGGCCAATCGGCTGTGGCAAGAGATGAAGCGGCGGGTCGCGGAGGAACGCGACAGCGGGGAGGGATCCCGATCACCATTACCTTCACCAAGACGCACCGCAACCGCGAGATGGCGCCGGAGAAGAGGCCGCAAGACCCAACTTTTGACGAGCGGGGCTGGACATTCAAGCTGCTGGAACACGGCGGCGAGTATCCCGACGCTATGCCGCAGGCGATCCGAGCGACCGATGCTCCGGGGCGATCCTGCAACTTATATTACGTCCCGGTTCGCGAAGACGGCCGCGTGGTGGACAGCCTCGGAATCAATCTGCCACGCGAAGTCGGCGGGTGATGATCGCCTGGAACTGGCGCCGGCTCATCGCGGCCGTCTCCGCTGCTGGCATTCTCGTAGCGGGCTGCGCGCCCTTGCCAGGGCAGAACACCGGGACATACACGGGGACACAGGGCGGTTTTTTGACCAGCGGGTGCGTCGCTTCACGGTGCTCGGACAGCAACCATTGAGCAGCGGAGCCCCTAGGAAACGAGCGCGCCCGTCTCCTCACGAACGCGCTCGCCTCGGCGCTCCGCCCATGGTGGGAAGAGGTGCGGAGCCCGGATCAGCCTGGCGCGGAAGGCTTGACGAGGGGTGAAAACAGAAAGGGCCGCCCCACCGAAGCGGCCCCAAGGATGGGAAGTTATATTATTCTGCTCTTCGTCGGCTTCGCCGCGGGACTGCAAGTGCGGGACCGAAGGGCGGTGACACCAATCTCGCTCTGTTCAAGCTGGCGACCCAGCAGTTCTCCCCGCCGTGGTCACCATTATCGGTGCGGCGGGGGTCTTCACCGCGCTGGTTCCCGGCTCGCTGATCGCCATGACCGCGGCGATGCTCCTGGCAAAGAACCTGATCGGCCTCGCGTGCCCGGACGCGACCGACGATCAGACCGCGACACTTGTGAAGTGGCTTGTCCCCGTCGTGATGCTCGTCGCCGTCTATTTCACCATAACCGGTAATGCAACGATCGTGACGATGCTTCTGGTGGGCTACAGCTTTGTCACTCAGCTCTTCCCGACCGTGATCGCGAGCCTGATGCCACGTAACCTCACTACCCCGGCCGGCGCCTTCGCCGGCATTCTTGTCGGCGTGGTGGTCGCCGCGATCCTCACCTTCACCCACGTGACGATCGGCTCGCTGTTCCCCGGTCTGCCGGAGGTACTCCGCGACCTCAACGTCGCCATCATAGCGCTTGCCGCAAACATCGTCGTGTTGGTCGTCGTCAACGCCGTGAGCGGGCCGCGCACAGTCTCGGCCGGCGCCACATGAGGCTGTTCGATCCAGTGCAGCGACTGCTACCAGGCAAGCCGAGGGATTGATTCTCCGACGATCAGCTCGACCACTGATCAGTGCCAAGGTCTCGAGCGGGTCGGGCGAGCGAGGTTCGCCGCACGCCTCACTGATCTCACCGACTTACCTCGCTCGCGCCACGGGATTGCCCGTCGCGAGGATGACACCATGGCTGCCTGCTTCTCGGCTTCGGCGGCTGCGGCTTCCTCGCTCCTTGTATCGAACGGCCACCACTCGATCGGCCACCAGTCCCAGTTCGGCTGCTTCGGGTCGCGGATCGTCCACAGCACCAGCCAGCCGACGGCAACCATTGCGAATAGGTAGATGAAGCTGCTCATCGCGCCCGGCCGGCTCCCGCAAGGCGACCCACCATTGGCGCCGGATGCCAGGCGAGCTGCCCGGACGCCATTCGAGCTGCGGCGAGTTCGCGTCCGACTATCATCCGGGTCGCACTGATCACGACCAATATCGTGAAGAACAGATCCCAACTGGAAACCGGCAGGAACGTGCCAGTGACCGCGTAAGCCAGAATGGAGACCTGGCCCATTCTGGCAAGGTCCGACGCCCATGCCAGATCCGGCAAGTTCCGCGTGAGCTTCTGGATCCGGAATGTCTCGAATGTTCCAACCAGGATCATGCCGAGCCAGATGAAAAACACGACGAAGCCCTGTTCGCCTAGCATCTGGAACCAGATACCGTCGACCTCCAGAGTCTTGCCGCCGGGAACAACCGTGTCGATCACATTACGAAATAGCGTGGCGTGAAACCCGGCGCCCGTCAGCGGATGCCGCTTGGCTAGCTCCCAGGCGACGCGCCAGATGTACAGCCGGTTCTCCGCCGAACCCACGGTCCGGTAGTGGGAGATGGTATACATCCGATCCCACCACTTCTGCGGCATGAAGGCCAAGACGGCCGCCAGTGTGCAGCCAAGCGCCACGAGCGAGACCAGCTTCTGCTTGCTTTTCAGCCAGAAGACAAACGAGACCGCGATCACCCCGAGCAAGGCGCCGCGCGAGTAGCTCGCCACCACCGTCAAGATGCTTATCCCCATGGCAAGCACGAATCCCGCGCGGATCAGCGGGTAACGCGATTGCAGGCGCAGGTAGTTCATCAACGGCACAAGCACGAGCACCGCCGCCGCAAAGGCATTATTGTCGTAGATCTGCGAGTTCAGCGGGCCAAACGCCTTGTGTCCGCCGAGTGTAACTATGGAGGCACCGCCCTGATCGAGAATGTAGTAGCCGTTGCTGATGATCATGATCCAAATCAGCGCATCGACGCGATGCTTGTTGGTGATCAGCGCCGCGGTGACGATCAGAAAGACGAAGATCTTCGTCGTGCGCAGCCAGGCGTCGTACTCGACCGCAGGGGTTGATAGTGCAAACGGCATATTGATCGTAATGCCGGCAACGAATAGCACCATCAGCACGATCAGCGGTGTGACCGTCACCTGTCTTGGCTCCGTCGGACTGGCGATCCACCCGGTTACCGTGAAGACGAACGCAATCAACGCCCATGGAAAACTGCTGGCGAACCCCCAGGAGATCTGTTGGGGGTTCATGAAGCTGATCCAGTCAAACAGCAGCACGCCGACGAACGGATGCACCAGCGAGATCGGCAGCAGAGCCGCCATCTCGGCAAGCAGGAGCAGGGAACGCATCGCCCAGGAAAATTCCCCCCTTCTCAAATCGGCGCCGACGGCTGGAACGCCACCACGCGGCTCATCCGAGCCCACCCCTCTCAATAAACGGGATCGACCCTTAACAGCAAACTGAAACCGCAATATCTGACCCTTGCAGAGAAGCCAGGCACGCCCCTCCCCCGTCATGCCCGCGTAAGCAAGCATCGACGCAACACTCGATACCGAAAGGGATTGGTGCGGGCTGGTGGTGGTCACCCCAGGTCACGGCTGACCTTGTGCTCGGGCCATGACAGTTGCGAGACCCGATCACTCCGCGGCCCGCAGGGCCGCGCCCGCGGCGATCGGACAAAGCGGCAAGGCTCCAGCCAACAATGCAGCCAAAAACAACAGGTCCGGCTTGGGGCTAGACCCCTCGGCCGCCGCCGCGGCAGCCGCCGCACCGAAGATCAGCACCGGGACGGAAAGCGGCAGCACCAGCAGGGGCAGCAGCACTCCACCCCGCCGCGCGCCCAGCACGATCGCCGCGCCGGTCGTGCCGAGCAGCGACAGAAGGGCCGTGCCCGGCACCAGCCCGGCCAGCAGAGCGGGCAACGCCGCCCGCGGCAGGCGCAGCATCTCGGCCAGCGGGCCCGCCGCAATTAGCAGTGGCAGCCCCGTTACCAGCCAATGCGCGGTGGCCTTTGCCCCGGCCACGCCAGCCGCCGGCAGCCCGCACAACAGCAGCAGGTCGAGCGAGCCATCCTCGAAATCCGCCCCGAACAGCCGGTCGAGCGGCAGCAACGCGGCCAGCAGTGCCGCCACCCAGACGATGCCTGGCGCGATGCGGCCCAGTATCTCCGGCCCGGGCCCGACCGCCAGCGGGAACAGCGCCGCGACCAGCAGGAAGAACAACAACGCCGCCACCGTGTCGCCGGCGTGGCGAAGCGAAAGGCGCAACTCGCGGCCCAGCACGGTGCCGAACCGACTCATCCGAGCCGCAGCTCCACCGCTTCGGGCAGTGGCAACGCCGCATGCGTCGCCGCCACGGCCAGGCCGCCGCGCCGGCGGTGCCCCCCTACCAGAGCCTCGAACAGTTCGATCGCGCGCGTATCCAACCCGAGCGTCGGCTCATCGATCAGCCACAGCGGTGCCGGGGACAGCGCAAGCCGGGCCAGTGCAAGCCGCCGCCGTTGACCGGCCGACAGCATCCGCGCCGGCAGGTTGGCCAGCGCCGTAAGCCCCATCGCCGCCAGCCCGGCGGCGACCGGCACCCCGCCGATGCGGGCGGCGAAAGCCAGATTCTCCGCCGCGGTCAGCCCCGGCTTCACCGCGTCCTGGTGCCCGACATAAGCGATCCGTCGCGCGTGCAGCGCCGGATCGGCCAGCACGTCCTGCCCCTGCCACAGCACCCGCCCCGCCGCCGGAGGCAGCAACCCAGCCAGCAGTCGCAACAGCGTCGATTTGCCCGCTCCATTCGGTCCGGTCAGGGTCAGCGCTCCGCCCGCCCGCACGCTGAAGCCGAGGTCGCGGAATACCAGCCGCCCACCCCGGAACGCCCCCACCCCATCCACCTGCAACACGCCGCGCCACCTTGGGCCGCCATCGGCCGGATCATCGCGTTACCGGGGGTCGTGTGGACGATCCCCGGCCGGTGTGGTTAAAGCCGCGCCGCCAGCGACCATTTCCTACCCGAGGCGGCCCGCGCCCTTAACCACGCTGCGCCGCCCCGCACAACAAGGGGCGTCCTTCCGGGAAGGACGAACGGGCCATGACATCGATCGGACAGGACAGTCTCAACATCCGCCGCACCCTCACCGTCGAGGGGAAGCGTTACGAGTATTTCTCGATCCCGGAAGCGGCAAGCCGGCTCGGCGCCGACCTCTCCCGCCTGCCGGTCAGCCTCAAGGCGCTGCTGGAGAACATCCTCCGCTTTGAGAACGGCGGCACCTACAAGGTCGATGATGCCCGCGCCATCGCCGGCTGGCTTGCCAACGCGCATTCGGACAAGGAGGTGCCGTTCCGCCCGGCCCGCATCCTGATGCAGGACTTCACCGGCGTGCCGGCGGTCGTCGATCTCGCCGCCATGCGCGACGGCATCACCCGCCTGGGCGGCAACCCCGAGAAAGTGAACCCGCTGATCCCGGTCGATCTGGTGATCGACCACTCGGTGATGGTCGATGTCTATGCCCGACCCGACGCCTTGCAGAAAAACGTCGATATCGAGTTCGAGCGCAACGGCGAGCGCTACCGCTTCCTGCGCTGGGGTCAGGAGGCCTTCGCCGATTTCCGCGTGGTGCCGCCGGGCACCGGCATCTGCCACCAGGTGAACCTGGAATATCTCGGCCAGTGCGTGTGGACCGCGACCGAAAAGGGCGAGACCTTCGCCTATCCCGACACGCTCTACGGCACCGACAGCCACACCACGATGGTGAACGGCCTGGGCATCCTCGGCTGGGGCGTCGGCGGTATCGAGGCGGAAGCCGCAATGCTGGGTCAACCGATTGCCATGCTGATCCCCGACGTGATCGGCTTCAAGCTGACCGGCAAGCTGCCGGAAGGCGCCACCGCGACCGACCTTGTGCTGACTGTTACCCAGATGCTCCGGCGCAAGGGCGTGGTCGGCAAGTTCGTCGAGTTCTTCGGCCCCGGCCTGGACAAGTTGCCGGTGGCCGACCGCGCCACGATCGGCAACATGTCGCCCGAATACGGCGCTACCTGCGGCTTCTTCCCGGTCGATGGGGTGACGCTCGAATATCTGCGCCTGACCGGCCGGGACCCCCACCGGATCGCTCTGGTCGAGGCATACACCAAGGCGCAGGGCATGTTCCGCGAGAGCGGCGGGCCCGATCCGGTGTTCTCCGACACGCTCGAGCTTGATCTGTCGACCGTGCAGCCCAGCCTGGCCGGTCCGAAGCGGCCGCAGGACCGGGTCAACCTGAAAGACGCGGCCTCCGCCTTCAAGGCCGAACTCACCAAGGGGCTGGGCGTCCCGGCCAACGACGTGAGCGTGACGGCAAAGGTCGAGGGACGCAACTATGACCTTACCCACGGCGACGTGGTGATTGCGGCGATCACATCGTGCACCAACACCTCCAACCCCTCGGTGCTGGTGGGGGCCGGGCTGGTCGCCCGCAAGGCGCGGGAGAAGGGGCTGACCCCCAAGCCCTGGGTGAAGACCTCGCTTGGCACCCGGCTCGCAGGTGGTCACTGAATATCTGGAGAAGTCCGGGCTGCAGGCCGATCTCGACGCGCTCGGCTTCAACCTTGTGGGCTACGGCTGCACCACCTGCATTGGTAATTCCGGCCCGCTCGATCCGCCGATTGCCGACGCCATCGAGGACAACAAGCTGGTCGCCGTCGCCGTGCTGTCCGGCAACCGCAATTTCGAAGGCCGCGTGCACCCGAACGTGCGGGCCAACTATCTGGCCTCGCCGCCGCTGGTGGTGGCCTACGCGCTACTCGGCAAGATGACCGAGGACATCACCACCGCGCCGCTCGGCACCGGCCGTGACGGTAAGCCTGTCTATCTGCGCGACATCTGGCCCAGCAACAAGGAAATCGCCGACGTCATCAAATCCAGTGTCGCGCGCGAGCAGTTCCTGAAGCGGTACGGCGAAGTCTTCAAGGGACCGAAGCAGTGGCAAGCGGTGCAAGTCGAGCCAAGCGAAACGTATCGCTGGTCCGACGGCTCCACCTATGTGAAGAATCCGCCCTATTTCGAGGGCATCACGATGGAACTTCCGCCGATCACCGACATTGTTGGCGCACGCATCCTGGCCGAGCTTGGTGATTCGATCACCACCGACCACATCAGCCCCGCCGGCTCGATCCGCAAGACCTCGCCGGCCGGCGAGTACCTGCTGGAGCACCAGGTGCCGGAGCGCGACTTCAACAGTTACGGATCGCGCCGCGGCAACCACGAGGTGATGATGCGCGGCACGTTTGCCAATATTCGCATCAGAAACGAGATGGTTTCAGGCGTGGAAGGCGGCTACACGAAGCACCTGCCGTCCGGCGAGCAGATGTCGATCTACGATGCGGCGATGCGTTACAAGAAAGAAGGCGTGCCGCTGGTGGTGTTCGGCGGCAAGGAATACGGCACCGGCTCCTCGCGCGACTGGGCCGCCAAGGGCACGCTGCTGCTCGGCGTCAAGGCGGTCATCGTCGAAAGCTTTGAGCGCATCCACCGCTCCAACCTGGTTGGCATGGGCGTGCTGCCGCTGGTGTTCCAGGACGGCATGGACCGCAAACGCCTCGGCATCACGGGCGAGGAGGTCATCGACATTACCGGCCTGCACGATCTTCGCCCGCGCATGGAACTGTCCCTGATCGTGCATCGGCCGAACGGCAAGACCGACACAGTGCTGGTGATCTGCCGGATCGATACCATCGACGAAGTGGCGTACTACCGGCACGGTGGCATCCTGCACTACGTGCTGCGCGGGATGGCGCGAGGGCAGAGCGCTGCGGCCTGAACCGATGCTGGGCATGGTCGGCGAGAAGATCGCTCCGCGCGTCGATGACGCGCTTGCCGAACGTCTCGAACGCCATCTCGGCCGCGTGCTGCTGACCACGCGCTGGTTGGTGGCGCCGATCTATCTCGGCCTGCTCGCGTCGGTCGTCCTGCTCGCCGTCAAGTTCGTGCAGAAATTCGTCGAGGGCGTACACGGCCTGCTGGAGATGTCAGCGACCGAGGAGATGCTGAACGTGCTCCAGCTCGTGGACATCGCGCTGGTCGCCAATCTCGTGCTGATCGTCGTGTTCGCTGGGTGGCAGGCAGTGATCGGACCATTGCTTTCAGGTGGCGCGCGGTCGGAATTCAGCGGCCACGGTTTCGGCGCAATCAAGCTGCGGCTGATCGGCTCGATCACGGCGATCGCAGCTATACAGATCCTCGAGACGTTCCTGCACGTGGATAAGACTACGGCCACGCAGGCACTGTGGCAGCTCGCGATCCTGCTCGGCATAGGCGTCACCGGCGTGCTGCTGGCCGTGATGGACAAATTGTCCGAGGAACACTGAGCCGTGCAGGTCGGCATCCAATTCTTCCCCGACATCGGGCCGGCGATAAAGTCAGCCCGCGACTACTGGCAGGAGGCGCTGCAACTCGTCGCCCTGTGCGACCGGTACGGCTACAGCCACGTCCGCACGGTCGAGCATTATTTCCACCCCTATGGCGGCTACAGCCCCAACCCGGTCGTGTTCCTCGCTGCCGCCGCACAGGTGACGCGGCGGGCGCGGCTGGTCACCGGTGCGGTGCTGCCCGCCTTCAACAACCCGCTGAAACTCGCCGGCGAGTTGGCGATGCTGGATGCGCTCTGCGACGGCCGGCTGGATATCGGTTTCGCCCGTGCCTTCCTGCCGCACGAATTCGCCCGCTTCGGTGTGGCACTCGACGAAAGCCGCGCCAGGTTCGACGAAGGCATGGAACAGGTGCGCCTGCTGCTGGAACGGGAAAACGTCACCTCGTCGGGGCGCTTCCACAGTTTCCACAACGTCACGTCGTTCCCGCGCCCGACCCAGCAGCCGCGTCCACCCTTCTATGTCGCTGCTCTCGCGACGCGCCAATCATTCGAGCGCGCCGGCGCCGCGGGACACGGGGTGATGGCGATCCCGATGGCCGGCGGCGCCATGGCCGAGCTGATCGCCGCCTATCGCGAGTCCCGCGCCCGTGCTGGGCATGCGGGACCAGGCACGGTGATGCTTGCGTTTCACATGTTCTGCCATCGCGACCAGCAAGAGGCCGAGCGCATCGCCCGCGAACCGCTGAACCGCTATCTGCGCTCGCTGCTCGATGCCGCTTCGGACTGGACGTCGGGCGCATCATCGGCGGACTACCCCGGCTACGACAAGGTAATAGCCGGCCTCGCGGCCGAGACCTTCGAGACGCAAGTCGCTAAATGCGCCGCCTGGGTGGGCACGCCGGCGCGTATCCTGGATACGGTCGCGACCTATCGCCGGCAGATCGGCGAGTTCGAAATTGCGTCGTTGCAAGTGAATTTCAACGACATTCCGGTCGCCGCCGCGGAAGCGTCCATGCGGTTGTTCGGGGAAGCGGTGCTGCCAAAGTTGGCGTAGAGTGGGATATTATTCCGCCACCCCTCCCAGGCCGCGTTTTGCGACAGTCCGTTGGCACGCAGGACGCATGTAGCGGTTCTTGGTCGCCGCCCCCTCACGTCGCAGCCGAGCACGCTGTCTGGGAGCAAGAGCGGCGGCTTGCTGCCGGCCCTGCCCCCTCCCCCTAACTAACCCCCTCCCGCGAGGGAAGGGGGAATTTGGTTCCGGAATCCCGTTGCGATCACGTAGAGTTCGCTCGACTCCTTGCGGCTCGCCGGGGGCTTGGCGTGGCGGACTGAATCGAAGCATTGTTTCATCCGCGCCAGCATTAACCGCTCCGTGCCGCCCTGAAACACCTTCGCGACGAAGCCTCCTCCCTCGGTTAGCGCCGTCACGGCAAAATCGAGCGCCAATTCCGCCAGCGCCATGATCCGCAGATGATCGGTGGACGCGTGCCCGGTCGTGTTCGGCGCCATATCGGACAGCACCAGGTCCGCCGGTCCCCCCAGCAGCGCCACCAGCCGCTCCGCCACACCGGGCGCGGTGAAATCCCCCTGGACCAGGACGGCGCCGCGGATCGGATCGACCGGCAGCAGGTCCACCCCGACAACCAGCCCAGCCCCGCGCCGCAGGGCAACCTGCGTCCAGCCGCCTGGCGCGGTGCCGAGGTCCACCACGCGCGCGCCGCGTCGGATCAGGCCGAACCGCTCGTCCAGCTCGATCAGCTTGAACGCGGCGCGGGATCGCCAGCCCTGCTGACGCGCTGTCTGCACGTAGGGATCGTTCAACTGCCGGGCGAGCCAGCGCTGCGACGCCGGGCTGCGTCCCCGCGCGGTGCGGAGCGGCACCACCAGGGTGCGCGATGGCGGTTTCGTCCCGGGGCGATGCGTCACTCCGGTCGGACCGCCTGGGGCCAGGGGGGCCGACGCCGCGCGCGGTCGGCACGGATCATGCGCAGCACCATCCCCTCGCGCAGCCCGCGATCAGCCACCACCACTTGCGGCGCCGGCCAGAGCCGGGTGATGGCGGCGAACACGGCGCAGCCCGGCAACACGAATTCGACCCGGTCCGGACCGACGCAGGGATGCCGCGCCAACTCATGTGGACCGAGCGCGCGCAGCCGCTCCACCGCCCGCGTGGCCACGTCGCCGGCGAGCACCACGCCATCGACCAGAGGGCGGCGGTAGCGCGGCAGGTCGAGCGCGACCCCCGCCAGCGTGGTCACCGTGCCGCTGGTGCCCAGAAGCTGGACGCCGCCGCAGCGGATCTCGCGAGCAATGCAATGAACCGATTCGAACGCCGCCAGCCGCGCTGCGACGTCCGTCACCATCGCCCCGAATCCGTCGACGGTGAAACCCGCCGGTCCGAACCGCTCCGCCAAGGTCACCACGCCAACCGGCAAGGAGGCATAGCCGATCAGCGCCGGTGGTCTGTTCGGGTCGAGCCGCACCCAAGCGAGCTCCGTCGAGCCGCCGCCGATGTCGAACAGCAGTGCCCGTCGCGCCATGCCGACCAGCAGCGGCGCACAGCTTTCCAGGGCCAGCTCGGCCTCCTCGCGGGCCGAGATGATGTCGATCGCCAGACCCGTCTCGGCTCGGACGCGGGCCAGAAACTCCGCGCCGTTGGCGGCGCGTCGGCAGGCTTCGGTGGCGATCGCCCGCACGGCGCGAAGCCGCCGCCGGGCCAGTCGGGCGGTGCAGGCGTGCAGTGCCTCCAACGCCCGCTGCATGGCTGAGGCCGCGAGCTGGCCAGTGCGATGCAGCCCTTCGCCCAGGCGCACGATCCGGCTGAAGCTGTCCAGCACGCGAAACCCGTCGCCTTCGGGCGCGCCGACCAGCATCCGGCAGTTGTTGGTGCCGAGATCGAGTGCCGCGAAGGCGCGGTGCCCTTGGCTGGCGGCCACCGCCGCCGGCGAGGCCTTCCCGTACAGCATATGTCATCTTCCGCACTTGTCACTCCGCCTGCAAGGCGTCAGAGAGGCAACGCCATGCCCGATCCAGCACGCCCGCCGGTCGATGTCAGCCAGCTCTCGTTCGAGGACGCATTGACGGAGCTCGAACAGATCGTCCGCGGACTGGAGAGCGGTCAGCAGAAGTTGGAAGAGGCGATCGTCGCCTATGAGCGTGGCGCCGCGCTGCGCCGTCACTGCGAGGCGAAGCTTGCTGAAGCGGAAGCCCGCGTTGCGGCGATCGTGGAGCGTGCCGACGGCTCCCTGGGGACGCGACCGGTCGGGGAGTGATACCGTCTGGTCCCAGCCGGAGCGTGACCTTCCGCCAGCGCGATCGACCGATCGGCAACCCACCGGCGCTTCACTGAAATCGGAAGGGACCGCATGACCCCCACATCACCGGCTACCGATCCGCTGCTAAAACCTCTCCGCATCCGGCACCTGCATCTGCGAAACCGCGTGATGAGCACCAGCCATGCCTCCACGCTGGACGAGGACGGGCTGCCGAAGGAACGCTACCAGCGCTATCACGAAGAGAAGGCGAAGGGCGGCCTGGCACTGACCATGTTTGGTGGCTCGTCGATGGTGTCACGTGATTCCAGTTGGGGCGGCGGCCAGATCAATGTCGCGACCAACGAGATCATCCCTTACCTGCAGGAGTTCTCGACCCGCATCCACCGCCATGGCGCCGCAATCGGGTGCCAGATTTCGCATCTCGGCCGCCGCGCCGATGCGTTCTCGACCAACTGGCTGCCGACTATCGGGCCGTCGCGCATTCGCGAGACGCGGCACCGCAACATCCCCCGCGAGATGGACCGCAGCGATATCGATCGCGTCGCGGGCGAATACGCGGAAGCCGCGTGGCGCTGCAAGGAAGGCGGCTTGATGCGGTCGAAACCGTCACCGGCGGACACCTGATCGGGCAGTTCTTCTCGCCGCGCACCAACCTGCGCACCGATGAGTTCGGTGGTTCGACCGAGAACCGCGCGCGTTTTGCGCTGATGGTGCATGAAGCGGTTCGCCGGCGAGTGGGCGACGACTTCCTGGTCGGTATCCGCTTCGTCGTCGAAGAAGCCACGGATGACGGCATCGATTTCGAGGAATGCGTGCGTCTCGCGCGCCTGCTGGAGAATGCCGGGCATATCGACTTCTTCAACGGCATTTACGGGCGCATGGACACCGACCTCGCGCTGGCCGAACACAACATGCCCGGCATGTCGCAGCCAATTGCGCCGTTCCTTCGTTTGGTCGGGCAGTTCAAGCGGGAAACCCGGCTGCCGGTCTTCCATGCGGCGCGCATTCCCGATCTGACCACCGCGCGCTACGCGATCGCCGAGGGTTTGCTCGACATGGTCGGCATGACCCGCGCGCATATGGCGGACCCGCATCTCGTCAACAAGCTCGCCCGTGGCGAGGAGGAGCGGGTACGGCCGTGCGTCGGTGCCTCGTATTGCATGTACAAGAAGGTTGCGTGCATGCACAATCCGGCGTCGGGGCGAGAGCAGTACCTGCCGCATGTGATCGAACGCGCGGCGGCGCCCGGCCGGCGCGTCGTCGTGGTCGGCGGCGGGCCAGGGGGACTGGAGGCGGCGCGTGTCACCGCCGAGCGCGGCCACTCTGTCGTGCTGTTCGAGGCGGCGGCAAAGCTCGGCGGACAGATGCTCATCGCGGTCCGCGCCACCTGGCGGCGCGATCTGATCGCGATCATCGACTGGCGCGCCGCCGAGTTGGAGCGGCTGGGCGTTGATATCAGGCTGAACATCTATGCTGGGGCCGAGGACGTGTTGGCCGAGCGTCCCGACGTGGTGATCGTCGCCACCGGCGGCGTGCCGGACATCGATCCGGTCAAGGGCGCCGCGCATTGCACCACCGTGTGGCAGATCCTGACAGATGAGGTGGCCGCTCAGCCCGACGTGTTGGTCTATGACGGCATGGGGCGCCACGAGGCCGTGTCCTGCGCGCTGCACTTGGCGGAACGGGGTCATGCCGTCCAATTCGCGACATTGGACGATAACGTCGCTCTGGAGATTGCCTATTCCGAACGGGTGATCTACCGCAAGCGCTTCGCCGAGAACGGCGTCCGCGTCAGCACCGATCAACAACTAATAGAGGTGCAGCCCACCGGCAACCGGCTGGAAGCGACATTCCGTCACGAGCTGACGGGCGCGCTTTCCACGTTGGCCGCGGCGCAAGTAGTGGTTGAGCGCGGCACGGCTCCCGTCACCGAAGTGTACGACGCGCTGCGTCCGCTATCGGCCAACGATGGTATCACCGAGATAGAAAGTCTGCTTGCTGGCGAGCGGCAACCAAGACACCGCAGTGGTTTCGAGCTGCACCGCATTGGCGACGCCGTCACCAGCCGCAACGTGCATGCGGCGATGTACGATGCGCTGCGCCTGTGCATGGCACTATGACCGAGGCGCGGATGAAACTCTCCGACTTCAAGGTTCTTACGTTCGACTGCTACGGCACGCTGATCGACTGGGAGAGCGGCATCGTCACCGCGCTGCAGCCGCTGCTGTCGCGCGCCAAGCCAGGGCTTGCTCGCGACGTTGTGCTGGAAGCATTCGCCCGCCACGAATCGACGCAGGAAGCGAAAACGCCCGGCATGATCTACTCGGACCTGCTGGCAGTGGTGCATCGGCGGTTGGCGGAAGAATGGGGGGTGCAGCCAAACGAAACCGAGGACGCGCGATTTGGCGCTTCCGTGTCCGACTGGCCGGCTTTTCCCGATTCGCCCTCCGCTCTCGCGTATCTGAAACAGCATTATAAGCTGGTGATCCTGTCCAACGTCGATCGGGCAAGCTTTGCCGCCAGCAACCGCCGCCTGGGGGTAGAGTTCGACGCGGTCTTCACCGCGCAGGACATCGGCTCCTACAAGCCGGATCCGGCGAATTTCCGTTACATGCTGGCGCGGCTCGTCGAGCAAGGCACGGCACCCGGCGAGATTCTGCACACCGCACAGAGCCTGTTCCACGACCACGCGCCGGCAAAGGGGGCCGGGCTTGCCACGGCATGGATCGATCGCCGGTACGAGCGCGCCGGTTGGGGTGCGACGATGCCGCCACCCGCGGACGCCGCGTACAATTTTCGCTTCGAGAGCCTGGCCGCGATGGTCGCGGCGCATCAGGCGGAGACCGGGCGCTGAGCACGCCGCTCGTCGTGCGGCCGTTGCGGGAGGACGATCTGGCGGCGGCGCAGCTCCTGTCCAGTGGGATGGGTTGGCCGCACCTCGTGTCCGACTGGGCCATGCTGCTCGCGCTGGGTGACGGCGTGGCGGCGGTGAACCAGTCGGGATCGCTGATCGGCACCGGCATGTGGTGGGCCTGCGATGCACGCCACGCCACGTTGGGAATGATGCTGGTCGCTCCTGCCTGGCAGGGCCAGGGTATCGGCCGGCGATTGCTGGGTTCGCTGCTGGCCCGCACGGCGGGACGGTCGCTCATGCTGAACGCGACTGAAGTCGGACAGGCGCTTTATGCGGATATGGGATTCGTGGCGACCGGCGAGGTGGAACAGTACCAGGGCCGGTTCATGGCGGCACCCTCGCCGGCGTGCCAGGGATCGATGCTGCGCGTCCTCCATACTGATGATGTGGCGCAGGTGGCCGCGCTTGATGCAGCGGCGTTCGGAGCACCCCGCCTACCTTTGCTGCGCCGCCTGTTGGCCGAGGGACAGGCGTGGGTATTACAGTAGCAGGGACGGGTGAGAGGCTAGGCAATCGCTCGCTCATTCGGCCGGGGCAACGTCGTCGGTCCGATCGTGGCCGAGGATGCCCCACAGGCTGCGATGCTGGCCGGAGCACTGGCTGGAAACGGCGATTTCGTGAGCGTGGACGTGGACATCGCTACGCCAGAAGCGGCCGCGCTGGCGCGGTGGCTCACTCAGCGCGGCTTGCGATTGGTCGACCGCGTGACGGTGATGACACGTGGATGCCGGCAGGCACCAACTGCTACCGCCCGGCGGTTTGCCCTCGCAGAGTCAAGCGCTTGGATGATGCCGGGCGCCGGCCGCAGCGTGAATACGATCAGAGTGTCGAGGGCATCGGCGTAGGGGCCATGGGGTGTTGCTCGTTCATGATCGCTGTGCCCGTGCCGTTGCGGTAGCCCAGACTTGACCCACACTGCCCGTCCGTATTGCCGAGTAGGTGGGGATGTTACCACCCCCACCCCTCACAGACCCGGACGAGCAGGTTTCCCGCATCCGGTTCTTCACGAGAGAGTTTCGCCAGCGGCCGTGTAGCGATGAACGCTACCTCGCGCCGCCGCCTCGCCAAGTCGGCTATCCGTCGTCCTTGTGTGGACAGGTTTGCGGGGTTCAGTGTCCCCTCCCGTGTTTCCGGCCAACGGTTCTCTCTCCGTGGCGCCTCCCTTCCCTCCATCGGGTCCCGGTGAGTCCCGGTTCCCCGACTTCACGAGGTACCTATGAAGGCGCTACGACTTCCTGCGCGTGCATTCCCGGTCCCTTATGGATTCGGTTCCGGGCTCCACATGCTCCCCCGTCTTCGTGTTCGCCGAAGCGCTCCCGGCGCGGCAGGGGGCCGCCTCCGGACCTGGGCTCTTTGGTCAGCCGGTATGCCCCTCTCCGGCAGTTTGCACATGGGCACGCACGGGATCTCTCAGGTTTCCTGGCGTTCCCTCCCGTACCTCTGCCCGGCTCTCAGACCCCGGCCGGATCGGCAGGACCTCGCCATTTGCAGTCCTGTCGATGCTGCCCCCGGACCCAACACGCCGAAGGCTCCAGCACGAACATGATGTCGGGGCTCAACCCCGGGCTTCGGTACCTGCTGCCTACGCTTCACGAGCGGCGTCGCCGTCACCCGTGCAAGGCTCGCTTCCGGCCGGCGGGCTGCGCCTTTACCGGGAGGGAGTTGAACCCTCTGGACCGCACCGAAAGGTTTCAGGCTACATCCGTCCTCCTTTCCAGGACTTTCCTGACGCAAGCTGGCAGCATGCACCAGGACACCATCTTCGCCGTCGCGTCCGGTGCCGGGCGTGCGGCCATCGCGCTGATGCGGATCAGCGGACCGGCCAGCCGGCGCCTCCTTGCCGGCCTGTGCCGGTCGGTGCCACCGCCGCGACACGCCTCGCTGCGTCGCCTGCGCGATGCCGCCGGCGCGGAACTCGACCGCGCTATCGTGCTCTGGCTGCCGGGTCCCGGCACCTACACCGGCGAGGATTCGGCGGAACTCCACCTGCATGGCGGCCGCGCGGTGCTGGACGGCGTGGCCGATGCGCTGGTGGCACTCGGCGCCCGCCCGGCCCAGCCCGGCGAGTTCACCCGCCGCGCCTTCCTCAACGCTCGCATGGACCTGCTGGAGGCCGAGGCGGTCGGCGATCTGGTTGCCGCCGAAACCGCCGCGCAGCGCCGCCAGGCCCTGCGCCAGCTCGAAGGCGAGCTGGGTGCGCTCTATCGTGGCTGGGCCGAGCGGCTGCTGAAACTGATGGCCCAGCAGGAAGCGCTGATCGACTTTCCCGACGAGGACCTGCCCCCCGAAGTCGAATCGGCGGTCGTCGCCGAGATCGCGGCACTGCGCAGCGAGATGGCCGTCCACCTCGCCGACCGGCGGCGCGGCGAGCGGCTACGCGAAGGCTTGGTGTTCGCCGTCACCGGCGCGCCCAATGTCGGCAAGTCGTCGCTCGTCAATGCATTAGCCGAACGGGATGTCGCGATCGTCTCGGCCACCCCCGGCACCACACGCGATGCGCTGGAGACGCGGGTCGTGCTGGGTGGCGTTCCGGTCACTCTGGTCGATACGGCCGGACTGCGGGACACGGCAGACGAGGTCGAGGCGGAAGGTGTCCGCCGCGCCCTGGCCCGTGCCTCCGATGCGGACCTGGTCATCGCGGTGTTCGAGGCCGGGGACACCGCCTCGCCGCCGCCTAAAGACAGCGCGATCCGCGTCGCCAACAAGATCGATCTCGGCAGTGCGGTGCCGCCGGGCGCGATCGGCGTCAGCGCTCTGACTGGTGCCGGGCTCAACGTGCTGCGCGACCGGCTGGCCGAGGAGGCGCATGCTCTGACCGAAAGCGCCGGCCCTCCGCCGCTGACCCGCGCCCGGCACCGCGCGGCGTTGCAGGAGGCATCGGCGCGGCTGGCCGATGCGGCAACAGCCGACCTGCCGGAGTTGCGCGCGGAGGATCTGCGACTGGCGCTGCGGGCCCTCGGGCGCGTCACCGGCGATGTGGGGGTAGAGGATATATTGGACGCGCTGTTCGCCCAGTTCTGCATCGGGAAGTAGTTCGTCAGCGGGTCAATGAGCGATAGGACGCTTGCAGGCAGACCAGTATATCATTATGTAAGTGCTGTCGTAATGGAGGAGGCCTCATGGCAAACGTGGTCACCATCAACCGACCGGAAGTCGTTGCTCTCATCGAAGAAGCAGCTAACAAGCTGACTGACGGCAACAAGACCCAGGCAGTTGCCTTGGCCATGCGGCGCTTGCTGGAAGATTCCGCCCGCGCGGGTTCTCTATTTGGGGCGCATCCCGGGTCAGTGCGGGTCCAGGAAGGTGTCGACCTCACGGCCCCAGTTCTCGATGTCGAGCCCGATGCGGAGACCGGCCGAGAGACCGAACGATGACGGATGGGTTTCTGCTCGACACCCATATCGTACTCTGGCTCGACAGTGGCAACGACCGCCTCCGCCCCTCGACGCGAGCTCTCATCGACGACTGTTGGCAGAAGGGAGGGACGATTTTCCTCAGTGCCGTCACGGCCTGGGAGATCGCGCTGCTCGTCGACACTGAACGAATCGATCTGGACACTCCTGTCGAAGCATGGATCAACCGGTTTCTCGAGCGCCCAGGGGTGGAGGCGGTCCCGCTTGATCACCGCACAGCATCGCGCAGTTATCAGCTTCATCATCTCGAACACCGTGACCCTGCGGATCGACTCCTGATTGCCACGGCGATCGAGCTTGCCTGTCCGCTGGTCACTTACGACGAGCGCATCTCACGCTTCGGCAAAAAGCACGGCCGACAGTGCCAATTCTCGGTCGGCGCCTGACCTTGAAGAGGGCGCGGAACCGGCGCCGCTGAGCAGACCCCATGCCGTCTCAAATGTGCCGAACCGGAACAGCGACTTGACTCGGCCTGATCGATACAGTGTCCTGCCGTCGTTGTGTTGCGTATCATCGTTGCGGAGGCGTGTGTATGTCTATCGAGGATCTGTCGCCGCCCCCCGCAATCCCGAACGTTCTACGCCTCGCCGCGACCCGCCTGACCCGCCGCAGCGTGCTGAAGCGGGTCAGGCGGTCTCGGCGTCGCCGCGGCGGCGCTTGTGGTCTCCGGCGAAGGCTACCCCACCTTTGCGCAGGACAAGCCCTTCAAGGGCCAGACCCTGGTCGTCACCAGCTATGGCGGTCCGTGGCAGCAGTTCATGGAGAACGAGCACATCCCGCCGTTCGAGGAAATCACCGGGGCGAAGGTGGAACTCGCCATCGGGCTGGCAAAGGACTGGTTCGCGCGGATGCAGGCCGCGGGCAAGGACAACCCGCCGTATGACGTATTCGTAGGCAACGAGACATACGTCGCACAACTGCGGCTTGAGGGATATTTCGCACCGCTGCCGGCGGCGCAAGTGCCCAACCTCGCCGCTATCCCGAAAGAGCTGCGGCAGCCCGATGATGTCGGCGTGCTCGGGCTGATCGGTGCTCTTGGTATCACCTACCGCTCGGACAAGGTCAAGACGCCACCGAAATCGTGGAAGGACCTCGCCAACTACGATGGCAAGACGGCGATCTTCACCATCGGCAACTCCGGCGAGCCGCAGCACGTCATGAAGATGGCGGAGATCCTCACCGGCAATTACCAGAACTGGCAACCGGCGGTGGAGTGGATCGGCAAGAGCCTGTGCGCCGCGAAACAGGTGGATTTCAGCGGCACCGAGCAGACCATGCTGATGCAGGGAGAGGTCGATGTCGGCCTGATCGACGCCCCCGACTGGGCGCTGCTGAAAGCCAGGGGCCTGCCGGTCGAGTGGGTGCTGCCCGCGGAAGGCTATTGCGGCATGTTCGAACAGGACATGAATGTAACCAGCGGAAGCAAGGTCAAGGAGCTTGGGTTCGCCTTCATCAACTACTGGCTGAGCGAACCGGTACAGAAGAAATGGGCGGAGAAATTCTACTGGACTCCGGCCAATCCACGCGTGGAAATCAGCCCGGCGATGAAGCCGCTGATCCCGATCACGCCGGCGCAATTCAGCCTGGTCCCCCGATGGAACTATGTCTGGCTGAACTCTTCGGGGGCGCGCGACGCCATGACGCAGACCTGGTACCGGGAGGTCACCGGCCATTGCTGAGGGCATGACAGGCATCCGTCTCGACGCCGTCAGCAAGCGCTTCGGCGATACGACGGTCGTCAAGAAGCTCACACTGGCGCTTACGCCGGGGGAGCTTGTTGCCCTGCTCGGACCTTCCGGCTGCGGCAAGACCACCACCCTGCGCATGATTGCCGGGTTCGAGTACCCGACGGAGGGGAGGATCTCCCTTGGTGATCAGGATGTCACCGCCGCCGCGCCGGAACACCGCAACTGTGGAATGGTGTTCCAGAATTATGCGCTGTTCCCGCATCTCACGGTCGAACAGAACGTGGTATTCGGACTGGAAATGCGGCGCGTGCCACGATCGGAGATGCGTCGCCGCGTCGGCGAGATTCTCGAGCGCGTCGGGCTTGCGGCGTTGAAACACCGCTATCCGCGGCAAATCTCGGGTGGCCAGCAGCAACGCACGGCCCTCGCACGCGCCCTGGTCACCAATCCTAGCGCCCTGCTGCTGGATGAGCCACTGGCTAATCTCGACGCCTCCCTGCGCGAGGAGATGCGCTTCTATATCCGCTCGCTGCAGCAGGAGTTCCATATCACCACGCTCTATGTCACGCACGACCAGTCCGAGGCGCTGGTTCTTGCCGACCGCATCGCCGTCCTGATGAACGGCGTGCTGCAGCAGTTCGCAACGCCGCTCGACGTGTATTACCATCCGCAGACCGCCGCGGTCGCGTCCTTCACCGGCCTGACCAACTTGCTTCCCGCACGCATCGAAAGAACGTCAGGCGATCAGTATCTGCTTACCACGCCGGCCGGACCGCTGCTGGCAGGCGGCCGGTCGGGGCTGGTTCCGGGAATCGAGGCGGTGCTCAGCCTGCGTCCCGAAGCTCTCCAGCTTCACGAGCCGGCGCCAATGGACGACGGGAACGGTTGCAACCACCTGCACGGCATCGTGCGAGAGCGCACCTTTGCCGGTAGTTTCATTGATTACCGTGTGGCAATTGCCGGCGATGCGCTGCTGCGGATCCAGGCGGCGACGACCGCGCCCTACCGACCGGGAGAAACGGTGGCCGTGACTGTCAGCCCCACTGCCGCCTGGGTGTTGCCGCGAGATCCTGCATAGCATGCAGCCGGCGCCTGGCTTGGCTCGTGCGCGCTGGTCGCTGGGACATCACCTGCTGATCGCGCCGCTTCTCGCGCTGTTCTGCGTGTTTTTCATCGTGCCCTACGCAAACATGCTCGCCATCAGCCTGATGGAGCCGAGCCATCAGGCCGCCTATATCCCGGTCTTTACCCTCAGCAACTACACCAGCCTGATCGGGTCCCGCTTCACCTTGGATGTCGTCTGGCACACGCTGTGGCTCGGCGCGCTGACCACAGCGATCTGTCTCTTGCTGTCATATCCGATCGCTTACCATATGGCGCGGGCCGGAAGCCGGTATCGCGCTGTCCTGATGATTCTGGTTATTGCGCCGCTGCTGGTGGGCGTGCTGATCCGGACCTATGGCTGGATGATCCTGTTGCAGGACAGCGGTATCATCAACCAGTTGCTCCGGATTTTGGGATTTCCGCCGGCCCACCTGATGTATAACAACACGGGTGTGGTCATCGGGCTGACTCACGTGTTCGTCCCGTTCATGGTGCTGCCGATCGCCAGCACCATCCAGTCCATCGATCCCGAGCTGGAACTGGCCGCGCGCTCGCTCGGCGCCGGGCCGTGGCGCGCCTTCCGCCGCGTTGTGCTGCCGCTCAGCCTGCCCGGCGTTACCGCCGGGACGGTGCTCGTGTTCGTGCTTGCGGTGAGCTCCTATGTGATTCCGCAACTGCTCGGCGGATTTACTGTCCTCACCGTGCCGATCCTGACGATTCACACGATCAGTGAACTGTTCAACTGGCCCGGAGGCAGTGCGTTCGCCATCCTGTTCTTCGCCATCACCGCGCTGGTGGTCTGGTTGTATCTGCGGGCCGTCAGCAGGGTCGCGCATGCGGGGTAGCGGCCTCCGCCGAGGGGTCGAGCGCGTATCGCTCGGCATCATAAGGGCCGCGATCTACGCCTTCCTCATGGCGCCGCTCGTGATCGTGGTTTTGTCTGCGCTCAATGCCGGCACCTATCTGCGCTTCCCGCCGCAAGGCCTGTCATTCCGCTGGTTCGTGGAATTCGCTCACAGCCGCTCCTTCATGAACTCGCTGGCCTTCAGCCTGCGGCTTGCAGCCATCGTGACGGTCGTCGCCACCATACTCGGCACCATGGCGAGCCTCTGGCTGACCCGCGTCTCCGGACGTTTCCGCAGCGGGTTGCAGGTGCTGATTATCGCTCCGCTTGCGGTTCCCGGCATTCTAACTGGAATCGCGCTGCTGCTGTTCTTCTACACGGTCGGCTGGCGTCAGACCGGCCTTGCCGACCTTGTCATCGGCCATACCCTTATCTGTGTGCCCTATGTCGTGCTGATTGTCGGCGCCGTGCTCGCCCGGCAGGACAAAAGCCTGGTGGAAGCGGCCCGTAATCTCGGCGCTGGTCCGCTGCGCAGCTTCTGGCGTGTAATACCAGCCGCCCGGCTCGTTGACTCGAACGTGATTTGGTGCGGCTCGGAGCGGTACGATTCGGCGTCCCCGTTGGACGGAGGGGACAGCGATGACCGTAGCGATCACCCGTTTGGAGCGATCGGCGGCTGATCTGCGAGAGGCGGCGGCGGCCACTCGAGACGCCAAAGCGGCACGTCGGATGCTGGCGATGGCGTTGCTGCTGGAAGGCTGGTCGCGGGAAGCCGCGGCGGAGGCGTGTGCGATGGACCGCCAGACGTTGCGTGACTGGGTACATCGCTACAACGAGTCCGGGCTGGATGGCCTGTCCGACCGACCGTGCCGCCGCGGTCCGCCGCCCCGCTTATCGCCCGAGCAACAGGCCAAGGTGGTGGAATGGGTGCAACAGGGGCCCGACCTTGAGCGGGACGGCGTGGTACGTTGGCGCTGCATCGACCTGCGGCAGCGGATCAAGGATGAGTTTGGCGTCGAGCTGCACGAGCGCAGTGTCGGCAAGCTGCTGCGCCGGCTGAAGTTCACCCGGCTGCAGCCGCGTCCCTATCATCCGAAGAAGGATGCCGCCGCGCAAGAGGCATTCAAGAAGGAGTTCGCCAGCCAGGTGGCCGAGGTTGTGCCAGCCGCTGCCGCCGGCAAGCCGCTGGAGATCTGGTTCGGCGACGAAGCCCGTGTCGGTCAGAAGGGCACGCTGACCTACGTCTGGGCGCGACGTGGCTCGCGCCCGGCGGCGGTTCGCGATAACCGCCATGACTCCGCCTATATCTTCGGCGCCGTTTGCCCCGAGCGCAGCATCGGCGCTGCCATCATCATGTCGGCCGCCAACAGCGAGGCGATGGCCGAACATCTGAAGGAGATCAGCCTCCAGGTTGCCCCGGGGGCTCATGCTGTGTTGCTGGTCGATGGCGCTGGTTGGCATCAGCCGGGGCGCCGCCTGCCGGTGCCTGACAACATCAGCCTGTTGCCGCTGCCAGCTTACTCGCCGGAGCTGAACCCGGTCGAGAACGTCTGGGAGTTCCTGCGCGGCAACTTTCTCAGCCACTGTGTCTGGGACAGCTATGAAGCTATCCTCAAGGCATGTCGTAATGCCTGGAACAAACTGATGGCAATGCCCGAACAAATCGCCTCCCTCACCAGGCGCTCTTGGGCCAAACCGGCCATCGCATAGTAAGGAAGAAAGCCTAACCACAGAGACACCGAGGCACGGAGCCTGACCCTTCTCGGTGTCTCTGTGCCGCTGTGGTTAAGCTTTTTCTTACCTCCGTCACGAAATCAGGGGGCCGTGTCTGAGACACCGATGAGGTCATCCTCAGGGGCATGTCATGACGCCCGAAACAAACTCGCAGAACTTCCCGACCGCATCGTCTCCCTCGCCAGGCGCCCCTGGGTCAAACCAGTCATCGAACAGGGCGGCTGGTATAACCCTTCCGCTCAGCAAAGGCGGCATCATCTGCGGGGCGGTATTCGCGTTCGTCACCAGCTATGATGATTTCAATATTTCGCTGTTGCTAAGCGGTGTCGGTGCAACACCGCTGCCAATTCAGCTTTTTGACTATCTCCGCTTCTCCTTTGACCCGCCGCCCGCGGTTGCCGGCACGATCAGCATCGCGATCACCGCGTTCGTCGTTTTGCTGGTTCAACGGCTGGTCGGCCTGGATGCACTCTGGTTCGGGAAAAAATGACGGACATGCCGGGTCCGAGTAGCGCGATTACCTGGCAGCAGGGTAGTCTGGCGTACCCAGTGTCTTAGATTCCCGAAAATGCGACCGCGGGGGAGGGGCCGGTTAACAGCTCACGCCTCGTTCGACTTGTCGAGCACCGGCTGAAACGCGGCAGTGGCCTTCTTCAGCGCGGTCGCCACATCGGCGCCGGTCACGATGTCGGTCAGCGCGGCGCCGATCGTGTCGCGGAACTCGGTCACCGGCACGATCACCGGCAGGCCCGACCGCGCCATCTTCAGACTGATCTGCGTCGTATCGAACCATTCCGGCGGGAAGCTGCTGCTCTTCAGCACCTCGGTCTGGCTGTAACACGAGAGCCGTCCGGGCGTGCCGGAGCCGGTGCGCAGCACCTCGGTCATCATCTTCTTGCCGGTGACCCATTGGATGAACAGCCAGGCCGGCTTCTTGTTCTTGGCATTGGCCGGAATGCCGATGCCGTCGACAAAGGTGGCGCAATTGTGCGCCTTTGGTCCGGCCGGCACCGGAGCGAAGCCCACTTTCCCCACGATGCGAGTCTTGGTCGGATCGACCAGCGGGGCGGAGAAGCCGATGCCATCCCACCACATCGCTCCGCGGCCCTGGCCGAACGTGGTCTGGCACTCATTCCAGTTGAAACCGACATTGCCGGGCGGCCCACACTCGCGCATGATCTTCTGATACCACTGGCCGGCCTCGATCGCCGCCGGGGTATCGGTCAGCAGCTTGCGCCCGTCAGGCGTGACCGTTTCCTGGTCCCAACCGAGCAGGATGCTGTCGTACAGCACCACATTGGCGTTCTTCAGCCCGCGCCCGACGAAGCCATAGACACCCTTCGACGGGTCGGTGAGCGCGTGCGCCATGCTCATCATCTCGTCGAATGTTGCCGGAGGGGTGTTGAAGCCCTTCTGCGACAGAAGTTCCTTATTGTAGAACAGGATGAACAGGTCCTGGTTCAGCGGCAACACATTTAGCTTGCCATCCGGCCCGGTCGCCACCGCCATCGATGGCTTGCTGAAATCCGCCAGGTCGAAATCGGCCGCGGTCAGCGAGGGATCGGCGACGTAGGGGCGCAGATCCTCCATCCATTTCGCCTTCTCGATCAACTTCTTCTGCACGTGCATGCCGATATTCAGCACGTCGAAGCTCGGGTGACCGGACGCCATCTCCAGCGCCACTTTTGGTCGCTGTTGCTGTTCCGGGATCTGTTCGAAGCCGACGCTGATTCCGGTGAGTTCCTCGAACTCCTTGAGATGTGCGCGGGCCACGTCGCCGCGCGGGGAGAGCTGGTAGTTGACCTCGATATGCTGGCCGTTGAACTGCTTCCAGTCGAACTGCGATGCCGATGTCCCTTGGGCGTTGGCGCGCTGGACGATAGCGGGTGCGGCCAAAAGGGCGGCGGATGCCTGAAGCAGGCGGCGGCGACGGACCATTCGGATATCTCCTCCCGATCGCCCCCGTCGGGGGCTGTGGCCGCTGATCATAGACGGGCGCGACCGGCCGAGAAAGTCGCTGGTACGATCCGACCGTTCCGCACCGGACCATGCCGGTGGGTCAGGTCGAACTTGCGCTGCGCGCGCAACTCCTCAGGGTTTCAGGTACGCCCAGTGCTGCTCTTCCAGCTCCATGATCCGCACTGCGCCGGACGGCACGACCCGCGCCTCGGGCATCACGGTGAGGTTTCTTCTTCGCCGCCGCCTCGGTGTGAGCGAGCGAGATACCGCAGGCACTCATTACCACATCAGGATAGGCGGCGTGCACGCGTCGCACCTCGTTCTTCACCGGTGAGAGTTCTTCGATGAACATCGACGTGCCCGGACCGTTGGCGACGATCTCGATTGCGACGGTACCGCCCTGTTTTCGCACCGTGTCGATCACGTTGGTCGCGTTGTGCAGCGCCTCAACCATTGTCTCGGTATCGGCGCTGTCAACATGGATCAGCAAGTGGTGCGGCGCGTTCTGTGCATGCGCAGAGAACGCGGTGGCAAGCAGGATGTTGACCAGCAGCGTCAGGGCGCGCATCGATCTCTCTCCTGTGGCCGGAGCGGCTTGAGGCCAGAAGGTTGACCCTGCCCACGGCGCTCCGCTACCAGCGCGCCGCGCCGTCCCGTTCGTCTAGAGGCCCAGGACACCAGCCTTTCACGTTGGTAACACGGGTTCGAATCCCGTACGGGACGCCAAGCGTTTTCAAGCGGTTACCCGGGGGTTCTCGGCCCGGCCAAGTCTGAGGGGGCACCGCAGGGGACACTGCCACGGTCCGGGGCCTCGACCCTGAGCAGCTCGCGCGCGCGTTGAGCGGGGGATGCGGCTCGCGCCCTGAACCTGATCCATGTCGGGGCCGGTCGGGGCTGGCTGCCTGCTGGGCTGGCTTGGGCGGGGGATGTCCTTGGTGCCCCCGAGAGCCGGGCGGCCTCAGCGGCCTTTCTACAGGATTTTTTCTACCCTGGGTTACACCCCTACAGCTGATCGTGGGCAAACCCCGCGTCAAGCAGCCTTGCCGTGAAACCACTGCGGCGCCTCCCGGCGCGGAACAGAGCGGCGTGGCGGCGGCACCATGGCCCGCCTGGTGTGGCAAGCACCACGCAGCGCGCGTAGTCCCGCTCGCCGGGCAGACCCTGCTCCCAAGCGCACTGCCGAGGTGCACCATCATCCGCGGTCGGCGCCGCCGCAGTCGCCAGCGCGTCGCCGATCGCGGCGCCGGCCCGGTGATGCGCTTCCACGGCCGGCGTCGGCGTGTCCGGGGCGTGCTCGCGCGGCGAGGAGCAAGTGACCGGCGCGAGATCGGCGCCTGAGTTAAGTGGCGTGTCACTTTCTGGTGCCTCGTTTGAGGTCGAAGAATTGGATACGCCGTCAAGCGGCGGCGGCTCCGGCTCGGGTTGCAGGCTCGGGGCGAAACCCGTCCGCCTTGCCGGCGACCTCAGGCGCCGCAGATCCGTTCTCCAGCCAGGCCGAAAACAGGTTCGACAGTGAGGGTGCAGGAGGTGTGCGCCTCAGCAGGCCGATCTTGACGGTGTTCGCACTCCGCCCGATCGCCTGCCCGAGCTGGGCGAAATCGGTGCCGGTCGCGGTCATCCGACTACGCACCTGGCAGCGGAGAGTATCCCAGGTTTCATCGATCGGCCGGGCGCCGCCTGTACCCTTCGATTTCGAACGCTTCGCCGCGGTAGTACTCGCACGGGCCCGGACGGTCCGATGGTCTCGTGAAGGGGCGGTGACTGGAGTTCTCTGCCGCCTGTCCGCCCCAGCGCTGGCCGAGGCAGATGCGGTCGGCGCTGTCGTATCGCTCACCAGCTCCGCGAGCGCGCGCCGCAGCACCGGCGTCGCCCGCGCGGCATACACCCTCACCAGACCCGATAACGCGGAAAGCAACGCGGCCGGTTCGTCTGTCGTGCCGATGCTGGACATGCCGCCTCCCCTCGTTAGTCAGTGAAGCGTTGCGTCGGACGAAGGCGAAGAGCAAGGCTTCACCGATGCCCCAGATGACTGTCAGCGCCTACGCCAATACCCGAGGCGTCGCCCGCAACGCGGTCGCCTATCAGATCGAGCGTGGCGTCATCCTCCGCAGACTGGACGGGCCTCATCGACACCGACCAGACCGACCAGGCCTGGATCCCCGAAAAGAACGGCACTGCATCGAACCCCGAGGCCGAGCGGCGAAAGCGACAAGCCGACCTCACGACCCAGTTGGTCAAGTTCAATCTCACGAGGGTTCAGCTCGACCGGATGCAGGACAAGTATGTCGAGAAGTCGCCCGCCAGCGAGGCGATCCTCGAGGGCATCGACCTCGCCCTCGCGCATCTGCACGCGGCACCGGCGAATATGCGAGTGTCCTGGCAGAGCTGCTTGGCATCGAAAAGGACCGGGCCCAAACCCGAGCGACGACGCCGATGATTGGGATGGATCGACTTACGGTACGTGTCGCAATGCAGGGTCGGTCGCTGCACAGTGGAATGTGTCATGGCGCCATGACAGTTTGACCTTTGAGCACTATCGCCTGCTGTGGAAGCGCGATGAATGTGCTGAAGCTCTGCTGCAATGGTGTGCAGAGCCCTGAGTTAATCTGGCCGCCGGGCGGCCAATATCGAGCGCGGCACAGACAGCACCGCGACCGGCCCTTCGCGGCCGATTCCCGGTGACAAGGACAAGAGATTTTCGAGGGAGTAACTAGCGAATTTATCGGGCCCTCTTGTCCCCGTGCTCTTGCATTGCGGGAAGGACCCGCCTGAGCGGGACCAATCCCGCCATGGCTACCGGCAGTTGGTGGCCACCAGCAGTCGGTGGCTACCAGCAGCCGACCGTTTGGGTCCCGGAAGATCTACTCACGACGCGAGACGTCAGGCTCATAACCTGAAGGTCCCGGGTTCAAATCCTGGCTCCGCAACCAAGTCCGGCAGTCCGGGGACCCACTGCTGGCGACCCAAAACTCCCCGATCAGGTCCCCGCCCAGGCGGCCAGCCTCTCGCGGCTGCCGGCACACCTGACCGGCCAGCGCGGCGGCGAGGTCCTCGGTGTCCACTCCGATCTGACCGGCCAGCGTGGGGGATCAGGCGGCGCTTGGCCTTCAACCGGGCGGCCAGGGCTTTCGCCTCATTCGCACCAGGGACCGCTGCTCCGTTGCCAGGGCGGGGAGCACGGCGGGCATCTGCACGCTGACGCTCCTTGCCTATGACCGATGACAAGTGCATCACTCCGTTGAAATCTGATGCGGCACCAGATAGAACTACGTTAGTAGGCCGTGGTGGGTGGCATGAACGAGCGTCCTCGAAAGGCAACACGGCTGACCGTGAGCCTCGAAGAGCAGGATTACAGGACGCTCAATGAGATAGCGTTGGCGCGCGACGCCTCGGTCTCGTGGGTCATCCGCCAAGCCATCCGACAGTTCATCGAAACAACGCCGAAGCCGATGGACCAGCCGCCGCCGAGCATCATCGGGGGTCGAGATTTATGAGACTTTTTGTGAATTGGCGTCCGAGAACCGACTGGCCTATCCCCACACTTGACACTGGTGGCGAATTCGCGCCGCAAGATTGATTTGTACCGCGCTCATCTTATGCAAGAAAGAGTTGAGCGGAAACCAATTACGATTCTTTCCGGTCTTTCTCGGATGGCCGATCATTTTGGTACAGCCGAATTGATGGATGCCGCGCCAGCCTGGAGGACTCGTATCCCATCGAGTACCCTCCAATGTCGCTACACCCCCAAGAGTTGGCTTCAGCACCTGAGGAAACCCGCCGCGTCGCGCGAGCTGCATTTCCGAAAGGCACCCTATGTCTGCGCATCGCAGACACGCTCGGCATCATTTACCAGGATACCCAGTTTGCTGCCCTGTTCCCCCGGCGCGGCCAGCCCGCCGAAGCGCCGGGGCGGCTCGCTCTGGCGACAGTGCTGCAGTATGTCGAAGGCTTGTCCGACCGTCAGGCCGCCGACGCCGTGCGCGGACGGATCGACTGGAAGTATGCGCTCGGCCTGCCGCTGACGGATCCCGGCTTCGACCACACGGTGCTGAGTGAGTTCCGCTCACGCCTGGTCGAGGGCAAGGCCGAACGGCTCTTGCTCGACACGCTGCTGAAGCGCCTGGAGGAATGTGACTTGGTCAAGGCCCGGGGACGGCAACGTACCGATTCCACGCATGTTCTCGCCGACGTTCGCAGGCTCAATCGGCTCGAACGTGTCGGTGAGACCCTGCGCGCGGCGCTGAACGAGCTGGCGATGATGGCGCCGGAGTGGTTGCAGGCGCTGGCGCCGGCCGACTGGTATGAGCGCTACGGTCGGCGGGTGGAGAACTACCGCTTGCCCAAGACCGATGCCGCGCGACTTGAATATGCAACCACGATCGGCGCAGACGGCCATCACCTGCTGACGGCAATTGACGCCGCTAAAGATCTGCCGTGGCTGACAGAGCTGCCCGCCATGCGGGTCCTGCGCCAGGTCTGGGAGGCACAATACATCGAGGAGGCAGGACAGCTGCGTTGGCGCTCCAAGGCTGAAATGCCGCCACCCGCCGAGCAAATCTGCTCGCCTTACGATCCGGCGGCCCGTTACAGGTACTAAGCGTGACATTTCCTGGGTTGGCTACAAGGTTCATCTCAGCGAGACCTGCGACCCCGAGACGCCGCACGTCATCACCAACGTTGAGACTACGCCGGCTTCGACGCCGGACGACAACATGGTGGCTGTCGTGCACCAATCGCTGAAGCAGCGCGCACTACTGCCGTCCGAGCATCTCGTCGACAAGGGCTACACGGATTTACACGTGCTAGTGGACAGCCAGCTACAGCACGGGGTCACCATCGTCGGGCCTGTCGCCGACGATCCAAGCTGGCAGGCCCGCTCGGACGACGGTCTGACCAAGTCTCAGTTCCTGGTGGACTGGGATCAACAGGTCGTCACCTGCCCGGCCGGCAAGCAGAGTATCTCCTGGCTACCAAACACCTGGCCTGAGAACGGCATGGAATTCGAAGTACGGTTTGCTCGAAAGGACTGCACACCATGCGCGCTACGGCCTCGCTGCACCCGAGCGAAGACCGAGCCCCGGATCATCGGGCTGCAGGCACGCGAGCACTACGAGGCGCTGCATGCCGCCCGTCAACGTCAGACAACTGAGGAGTTCGAGCAGAGTTATGCTGCGCGCGCCGGGATCGAGGGGACGCATGCGCAAGCAATCAGTCGCTGCGGATTACGGAGCTGTCGTTATATCGGGTTGGCGAAAACCCATCTGCAGCACGTAATCACGGCTGCCGCTGTGAACTTGGTCAGGATCGCAGATTGGAAGAGTGGTGTCGAGCCAGCCAAGACGCGGTGCTCACGCTTCGCCGCCTTGCAAATGGCCGCGTGATCCGCTTGCGAATTCGCCACCAGTGTCACACTTGGTCATGGGCCGCTTGCGGTGGAGGGGCTGCTCGCTAGAGGTTGCTGCGATTCGCCTGCCTGTGACCAGTCGGAACCGATGGGTCTGTGCGTTGGCTGAGTAGCGTCGGCCGGACGGACGTGGGAGGGGACATGGGCGAGACAGTGTTTTCGGCCGTGCGAGACGGGTTGACGCTCGATCGCCTGAACAAGCCGCGACAATCAGTCTATTCAGCGGCGCAGAGCGACACCGTCGCGGAACTCTCCGATCTGCCCAAGATCGACGCACGGGAATTCTTCTCTGATACCCACCTGACGGAAGGCATGATCGTCCTGCTGCGGCAGGTTTTCGAGCGCCTTATGGGTCGCAGTGATCAGGGCGTGTTCCGCCTGAAACAGGCGATGGGCGGCGGTAAGACCCACAACCTGATCGCGGCAGGCCTCCTCGCTCGGGAACCGACGGAGCGGCGCGGTATCCTCAACCGTATCGGCGTCGCCACCGATGATCGCCCGGTCCGAGTCGCTGCGTTCAGCGGTAGGGAGACCGATTCCCCCGACTACCTTTGGATCACTCTATTCCGGCTGCTGGGCTGTGAGCACCGCTGGCAGCGATCCGCGGAAGTACCAGGCCCGACTACCTGGGCGCGGGTGATCGGTGATGAACCTGCGCTGATTTTGCTCGACGAATTGCCGCCATTCTTTGTCAGCCTGGGCTCCAAAGCCGCTGGACCAGGGACCAGCGAGGCCGACCGCCTCGCGCTTGCATTGGCCAACCTGATGAATGCCATCGTTAGTGGCCGCCTTCCTAATACCTGCCTCGTGATCAGTGATCTGGCCGGCGCTTGGGGTGAGGGCAGCCTTCGGATCCAGCAAGCGATTGACAATGCCACTCAAGAGATCACCCGTGGCGCACTCGACATCATACCAGTCCGGCTCGACAGCACCGAACTCTATGCCATCCTCCGCGCGAGGTTGTTCGAGACCATTCCGGACGAAGCGAGCCGCCGGGCTGTCGGTCAGGCCTATGCGACTGCCTACCGTACCGCGGTCCAACAGGGCGTGATGCCCGGTTCATTCGAGCGGTGGGCCCATGAAGCTTCGGAAAGCTACCCATTCCATCCTGGCCTGCATGAGTTGTTCGCCCGGTTCCGGGAGAACCAGGGATTTCAGCAAACGCGTGAGATGCTGCGCCTCTGCCGTCGAATGGTTGCCGATCTATGGACCACGGGTGGCGCGAAACGGGCAATGCTGATCCATCCTCATGCCCTGGCACTCGCCGATCCGGATGTAGCCGCCACCCTGGAACGCATCAACCCATCGCTGACCAACGCTCGGAGTCGCGACGTGGCTGACGCCCAACACAACGCGATAGCCGAGGTGCTTGCCCGAGAACCAGGCGCCGAAGCAGCGGGCGACAGTGCAAAGATGCTCTACCTGGCGTCACTTGCCATCGGTCCGAACGCCCTCCAAGGACTTACGCCGGAAGAGGTCGCCGCATACCTCTGCGCGCCCGGCCGCGATATCTCATCTGCCAACGTGGGACTCGTCACTCAACTCGAAGAGGCCAGCTGGTATCTCCACCGCCGTACTGACGGCCGCTGGCATTACCGCAACGTCAAGAATGTCACCTCCGCAATCCGCGATCGTGCAGAGCTGATGCTCGTAGATGCACGCCGTAAGGAGGTCGAAGCCTATCTGCGCAAAACGTTTGATCCAGATGCCACGACGCCGCAACGGGCAGCCGATCGGCGAACCGCGTATCAGAGGCTTCTTGTGTTCCCAACTGTTGAGGATATTCGTTCTGCGCTAGGCCCCAACGAGGTCCTCCTTGTGATCAGCCAGCCAACGCACTCTGGGCTTAATCCCGACCTGAAAGCGTTTTGGAGTAACGAGACCTGGCGCAATCGATTGATATTCTTGTCCGGGTCGGAAACGTTCACCCAGGCTTCCATGACTGCAGCCTATATGAAGGCGGCAGAGGATCAGGTCGCCGAATTTGCCGCTCAAAAAATGGGTGAAACTCAACCCGAGATGCAGCAGGCGAAAGCCGCATTGGACTCTTACAAGGGACGGTTTCATTCCGCTCTACGTGAAACGTTCACGCAACTCTATTTCCCCGACATCAGTTCGGGGCGACTAGAGGCGGCGGGCCTCAAGCTTGATTTCGCGGAGAACGCTTTCGTCGGCCAGCTTGCAATTCTGGATACGCTTGTCGACCAACGAAAGTTGCGCATCGACGTTGATAGTGATGGGCTGCGCACCGAATTTGAGACGTTCGTTTTCACCGCACAGGAGGCGCCGTGGCGTGATCTTCTAGAGACGGCAGCGCGCAAATCAGAATGGTACTTCCTGCCGGTGGGTGGGCACGAGGCCATGAAGACCGCAGCGTTTCGCAAGGATATGTGGCGCGACCAAGGAGGTGGCTACGTCCGAAAGGGACCATTCCCGAAGGATAAGACCAGCGTCCTCCTCACCCGGATCGCCCGCGACGATGGGACGGGACGGGTCACCTTCTCCGTGGGCGCCAACCATGGCGACCGCGTGCATTTCGAGGAGGGCGGAAGTACGGCGACGATCAATTCGCCTGTCGTCAATAATGGTAAACTCGAAACTACCGCGCTTCGGCTGTCCTTCTTGGCTGTGGACTTTACCGGCGAGCACGAATGCGGCGACCCCCGTGCTGAAACTAATCCTATCACACTGAAGTACGACACCATGTACCGGGACGGCGCACGTCGTGTGACGCTTAAGGCGATCCCAACTGGGATGATCCGCTACACACTCGACGGCACAAACCCACGCAACGGCGGTATATGCGAAAGTGGCGAAGTCGTTGTCCTGGACGGACTCAACCTGCTGCTCGCGATCGCGGAGGCTGAGGGCATTTGGTCGGACCCACTGCGCGTGGATTTGCCGGCTGCTGGCGGTGGGAGAAAGGATCAACCATTTAAGCCCGATTTGCACCGTGCGGCAGAGTGGCGCCACCGCCTTAGCACCAGCGACCGGGGCCATGCATTTCGCATCCTCGAATGTTTGAAGCGTCACCGTGGCACGGCACTCGGCGGTGACATCACCGTAGCTCGTCAGGGTGACGCCGAAGCCTACCTTTCAGTTGCGTTTGGACCTGGCATCCAACGTTCCGCCGAGGCACTCGAAGCCTTGGCAACCGATCTTGTCAATCAGATCATGATTGATGGTACTGCAATCGACCTATCACTACGGATCGACGCCACGCGCTTTGAAAACGGCACTGCATTGGTTGAGGCAGCTCTGGAGTTGGAAGAACCATTGCAGGCGAATGAGGTGCGGCAATGACAGTCACCGCGCCCCCCTCCATCAGCCAGCCTTCCACCAAAACGCTTGGCTTCGGGCACGCTCCCGAGCACGAGCAGCACCACTTCGTCGTGGCGATTCCGCGCGCGCAATCCGCCGACATCATGATCTATGAAGTATTCGAGCGCGACCTTGTCGGCCCGGAATTGATCGCCGCCAATCTGCGTTGCAAATTGAATCGTGCCCGTTGGCTGAAGATCGTGGATGCGTTGGAGGAGGAGCTGAACCGACGGCTTCGTGCTGCCGGCATGAGGTCCAGCCGATTCAAGATCGGTGACAATCCGCTTGCTCGGCTGCTCGGAAAAGAACTGGTGCTGTTGGCCTGGGCTATAGAAGACGCCGACCCAGCGCTCATCCCGAACGCAATTCAAAACTGGCGCGGTCTGGCAATGGAGGAGAGATGGTGGCTCTACACCATGACCGCCGCGCAGACTGGCCACCACAGCAAGAGCAATGTCGGCTGGCGCAAAGCCGTCCGCTACGCCCTGACCGAGAACCCGGTGGTAGCAGCCACGATACCGGTCACCTCCGCCGAACATCGGCGCCGAACACGTCTATCAGAGCATGACACGCGCAGTCAGGGTGCGCTGTTCCGCGACATGAGTGAGCCGCAACCCGCGCTTGTCGGTGCCGCAGGTATTTGGGACGAGCGATGAGCGAGACGGACGACCTTTTCTCTGCGGCACGGGCCCGTGAGCGAGCGGACGCGAAGAGCTTCATCGAAGTCCAACTGCCCATCTCAAAACTATCCAAGGAATGCTACAAAGAACGCAAGGCTGGCGCTGGTCAAACCTTGACGGGGCTTGGTGGGTACTGGAAGGGGCGCAAGCCACTCATCTTGATCCGCGCGGTGATACTCGGACTATTGCTCCCGGTCAGCGACGATCCTGATCGAGACCGAGCAATATTTCTTAAGCTCATGCTCATGGACGAGGCGGGTCTGCTGAAGCGACGCAAACCCTTCAATGGACAAATGGCCAGCCGTGTCGCGGAACTATTGCCAGAATCATCTTGGTCGCGGGCGATTTCTCGCATTGCCGGCGGTTACATCTGGATCCGCAGTATCGCACGTGCCAAACGGCAGGCAGTGGAGGTTGAAGCATTTCTAGCGATGGGGCTGGACGAGCGGTTGCGCCACTGTGTGAGGCCGGAAGAGCTGCCGGACTCCGCACTGGACGATGTTTGGGAGGAGGTCAACGGACCTCTCGGGACACATGCGGGTTCGTTCGCGACGCTGATTGAGGAGTTAAGCGCACGTCGCTTCGGCCAACGGGCACGTGTCGGCGATCCGTTCTGTGGCGGCGGCTCTATTCCGTTCGAAGCTGCACGGATTGGGTGTGACGTATACGCTTCCGACCTAAACCCAATTGCCTGCCTACTGACCTGGGGGGCGCTAAATATTGTCGGTGGCACGCCAGAACTTCGACAACGCATCGCGGCGGCGCAGAACGCCATCGTGCGGAAGGTTGACTGCGAGATCACCAGGCTCGGCATTGAGCACGATGGCGCCGATGGCGATCTGCGCTTGCCGGCGGATGCTCCCACGCGATGGCCGCACGGGTGGCGGGCCACCCGCAATGGGGAGCCGGTGGCGCCGGCGCAACCACCTTATATCGTGACGTGCCCCCGTTCGGGATGGCGTGTGCCAATGCTGGACTCCCAGCAGGTGAGCGAGCGGCACCGCGTGGTCTTGCGCCTGGTTCCCGACGCCGCAGCACGTGAATATCGGATTGAGCCATTGGTCGAGGTAGATGCCGACGCCTGGGAATCAGCAGCTTTGGGCACAGTGGTGCGCGAGAATGGGACCCTCTTTCTCGTCCATAACCCTGAGCCGGATGCTCCAGGCGCGCGGGTACGCGTGCGCATCGCCAACCGAGCGAAGTCCTATCTGCATTGCGTCGAGGTGCTCGATCCGAACACGGGGTGGCGCGTTCCTTTAGCGCCAAGCTGGGTTATCAGCCGCAATTATCGTACCGTTGTTCGCCTGGTCCCGGATACAGATCAAAAGCGCTTCGACATTGATATTAGGATGGAGGCAGACGACGAGGCGCTTGAATAAGCAACTCACGGTACAGTTGATGGCAATGACCTACGCGTAGTCATAAACGGGCACGAGCATCGTACTTCGATTGAGCGACTGCGTGGTGAAGTGCGATTGAAGGCCCGATATCGCGACACAGCCGAAGAAGCGCGAGACCACGATCGCTTCGCGGCCTGCCGAAATCGATATGCTCCGATGGCTGGAAATGATTTGCGCCTGTGGGACATTGGCGACATCATGCCCCGATCCGATGATATTTTTCAGGAGCGACTCTACGCGGTTCAATGGCTGACGCCTGATGGGAACCTGTTCTTTACAGCCGCGGGCACAGAGGACATTGCCCGTGATCGCCGAGTCGAAACGACAGTGCGAGAGAACCTGGTGGAATGGCAGAAGCGTGGGTTAGTACCGGACAGCCGAATTGAACCGGGCGACGAGACGTTACGTTTGACGCGCGAGCGCGGCTGGACGTATTGGCACCATCTCTTCATGCCCCGGCATCTGTGGATTGGTGCCAAAGTTCGCGAAGCCATGGTAGAGGCTGGCGACTCAGACGTGCGTCTTGGCGAGGCCGTCGGGTTTGCACGATTACTCGATTACATGTCGCGCCTCTCACAGTGGGTAGTGGGATTCCAGGGACGACCCGGAGTGGCTCCGTCGGCTGATTTCTGCTGTCACGTGTTCTACAACCAGGCCTTGAACACGTTTTACAATTACGGTATTCGAGCTTTTCACTATATGTCGGATGCCTTGCAGCAAGACGTTGCCAGCGCTTATGCCAGGTCTGATGCCTATATTAGCACTTGCCCTGCGAATTCTCTCGTTTCTACTAGCCAAATATGGATCACCGACCCACCCTACGCCGACGCGATCCAGTACCATGAGATCACTGAATATTTCATTGCCTGGCTAGCCAAGAACCCGCCACGCAACGATTGGGTCTGGGACAGTCGGCGTGAACTTGCTATTCGTGGTGAAAGTCACGCATTTCGCCGCGCAATGGTTGAGGCCTACGCGGCTATGGCTATGCACATGCCGGACAACGGTTACCAGGTGGTGATGTTCACCCATCAGGACGTAGCTGTATGGGCTGACCTTGCGGAAATCCTTTGGGCAGCAGGCCTCCATGTTACTGCTGGCTGGTGCATAGCTACCGAAACCGAGAGTGCGACTCGCGTTGGCAACTATGTGCAGGGAACCGTCCTGCTGGTGCTGCGGAGGCGCCGCGGGGAGGCGGCTGGTTTCATCGCAAGACTGCAACGACCAGTTGAGGACGCGGTGGTTGCGAAACTTCGGGCCATGCGCGCGCTAGATGATGGGGAGGAACCGAATTTTGGCGATGCCGATTACCAACTCGCGGCCTACGCCGCGGCACTGGAGGTCCTGACACACTACGGCACGATAGACGGGCGACCCGTGGCTACGGAGGTCCTGCGTGAGCGGCGACAGGGAGATGTCTCTGAGGTCGAGCGGCTGCTCCACCGAGCCGTGCGCATCGCCTCCGACTTCCTCGTCCCTGCCGACCTTGCCCGCGCTGTGTGGGATGAACTGGGACCCGAAGAGAATTCTATCTCAAGGGCCTTGATCTGGAGCGGGCGGGCGAAAGCCGGATCTCCGCCTATCAGGAAATGGCACGTGGCTTCGGCGTGGAGCATCGGGAGATGCTGGGCAACACAGAGCCCAACAAGGTACGGCTGAAGACGGCACATGAATTCGGCCGCCGCGATCTCAAGCGTGCTGGCAGTTCCGACCAAGCGGAGGACCGTGCGTTAGAGGGCTTCGCAGGAGGCCTGGTGCGGCACGTACTCTACGCAATTCATATTGCACAGGAGATGCAGGAACTTCGCCCGTCGCTGGACTGGTTTCCCGCCAACCTACCAGAGTATTGGACCCGGCAGCGGCGAGTGATCGAGCTTCTGGATTACTTCGGCACGATCCGCACGGCCGCGCGCGCCGAAGAGGCCGCAACCGCGCGCAACTTGCGCGGTGCCGTCGACAATCATCGCCTCTGATGGCGCTCCACCGCTTCTCGTCGCGGCTGGAACGACATGGCCGCTTTCTGGACACGCGGCTTCGGGGTGCTGTCGCCTACGATCGCATAGCGGGCTACTTTCGTAGCTCTGTGTTCGAGATCGCCGGCGAGGCTTTCGAGCAGGCCGAAGGGCCAATTCGCATCGTCTGCAATTCTGGCCTTGATGTCCGCGATGTGGATGTGGCCCGCGCGATCTTCACTGAATGGACCGAGGGCACGCCGGAAGCGATGAGCAACCGACAACGGCCTCGGTACGAGCGGTTGGCCATGCTCTTGCGGGCACGGCGAGTCGAAATACGGGTGCTTCCCGACGCATCCTTCGGTCTAATCCATAGCAAGGCTGGCGTCATCCGCTATGCCGACGGACGTAGCACCTGTTTCATTGGCTCAATCAACGAAACCGGTGAGGGCTGGACTCGGCATTACGAACTGCTGTGGGAGGACGAGGATGCCGAATTGGTTGCGTGGGTGCAGGCGGAATTTGATGCACTGTGGGCCCACCGGGACGCCCGACCTCTGTCAGCGGTTGTGGTGGAGGATGTGGAGCGCATCCTCAAGCGGCGTATCGTCCCGGTGGCGGAGTGGGATACCGCCGCAGAGGAACAAGCGCCGTTTATCGAAGCGCCCGCGTCTCGCCAGGGTGTTGGTCTTGCACCGCACCAACGTGCGTTCGTCGGACGCGTCGTGCGCGACCTCGATACCTTCGGCCAGGCACGGTTCCTGTTGGCAGACGATGTCGGCTTAGGGAAGACAGTTCAGCTCGGTATGGCAGCCGAAATAGTCGCCCTCACTCGCCCAGGGCCTGTGCTGGTATTGGCGCCAAAAAACCTTCTCCTGCAATGGCAGGATGAGTTGTGGCGAATGCTCGCCGTGCCGTCGGCACGCTGGATCGATGGATGTTGGATCGCCGAGGACGAGTCAGTCTGGCCGAATGCTCCGACAGCATGCCCGCGCCGGATTGGGATTTTTCCGACAAGCCTCGTGACAGCGGGTAGCGATACTGCACAAACGCTACTTGGTCGCCGTTATGCTTGCGTTGTGCTGGACGAAGCGCACCGGGCGCGCCGACCACGCTCACGGGGTGTGGAAGGCGATCCAACACACCTGATGCGTTTCATGCTTGATCTCGCCGCGCGGACCGAGTTGCTGCTGCTTGGCACAGCCACCCCGATTCAGATGCATCGCATGGAGCTCTACGACCTGATGAGTATTCTGCATCGTGGTTGCGAGCGGATACTTGGAGGTTTTGGCAGCCCCTGGGTACTCCAGCGCAACGACGCAATGGATATGATTGCCGCTATCACCCCACCGCCATCAAGCATCGCACAGATTTGGGCCTGGCTACGCGATCCGCTTGTTCCCAAGGGTGAGCATCCTGTAGCCACCCAAATTCGTGCTGAACTTGGTGTCCCCGATCGCCAAACATCGGTGCTAACTGATGCCCTCGACCGGCTTGGTATCCCGCTAAAGCTTCGTCTGCAAGCCGCGGGCAACGAACTTGTGCTGCATCATAATCCGTTTGTTCGCCATATTATCAAGCGCCGTCGCAAAGACCTGCGGAACCGCGATGGGTCACCGGTGTTCCGTGAGATCCCGGTCCGCTTGCACGGTGACGGAGACGATGACGCACTGGACATGTCTGATGCCATGGCAGCGGCCTATAGCGATGCTCGGACTTATTGTGAGCAAATCGCGAAGGTTCGGCCGGCGGCAGGCGTTTTGAAGACGCTGCTACTGCGCCGCATTGGAAGTTCGCTGCGAGCCGGACTGCTGACCGCACGCAAGTTGCGAACCGGGGAGGAGGCAGCGCTCTTCGCTGAGGAAGAAGTTAATGGTCCCGGTGGGCCAGTCATCGACCCAGGCCAGGAAGCCAGAAACAGAGGCTGGGGATGACGATCCGAAATTCTCCGCCATATTACAGCGGCTGCGGTCTGTGTGGGCGGAGCGAGGGTGCATTCTGTTCAGTCAATACCTTGACACAGTAGTCTGGCTCGCTGGCCATCTGGCGCTGGCATTTCCTCAGGAGCCGGTCGGTATCTATGGCGGGCAGGATAACACCTATCTGTTCGAAGAAGGCCAGCGTCGTATGGCCACCCGCGATGACATCCAGGCGCAGGTACGGCACCGCTCATTGCGCATCCTTGTCGCAACAGACGCGGCATCGGAAGGTCTGAACCTTCAGCGCCTTGAAACGCTCATCAACATCGACTTGCCGTGGAATCCTGCCCGGCTTGAGCAGCGGAAAGGACGCATCGACCGTCTCGGCCAGCTCGCCCCGGAGATAGACATTCTAAATTTGCGGTACCGGAACTCAGTAGAAGACGAAGTGCATCATGCGCTCTCTTCGCGCCTTCGTCAAATTCGCGACGTTTTCGGCACGATCCCAGACACGTTAGAGGATGTCTGGGTCGATACGGCACTGGGCGATCTCGAAGCAGCGAGGAGACGGATCGAGGAATTTCCAGCGCGCCATCCTTTTGATGTCCGCTATGCGCAGGACCTCCCAGCGAGCGCGTGGGAGCGCTGCACGCAGGTACTGGATCGCATGGATGCCCTTCGTATCTTGAAGTCCGGATGGGTCTGAGAGCGAGACGGCTGTGCCTGCGCAGGCGGATATGCGTATCCGGGCAGAAGAGTTGCTTGACGACGACTGTTCAGGCTAGTGGAGGGCAGAGGGTCGGTCGTCCTCTAAACAACGCCAACAGCGAACTTTCCGTGAACATAGGAGTTCTATGCTGTGAATCGGCGTCCAACTTTGACCCCACCTCTACGAAAGGCAAGTACCTGTAACCACGTGTCTTTTCTGGATTTGGAGGGGTTACGACCGGCGTCCAATATTGACCCCGGCAAAAGGCCGATTCCTCTCGTGTTATCAACGCAATAGACCGGCCTGGGGTGGGGTCAAGGTTGGACGCCGATCTACACACGGCGTTCGGGCGACCGATGCCGGCTCCGCCGCGTTCGCCTTCGCCCAGGCGTCGGCCAGGGTGGATTCCGGCGGTTCTAGCGCGGTCGGGACGATCCCGATGGGCGGCTCACATATGCAGGGCCAGCCGGGACGGGCATGGGCGAGGAAGAGCTTGAGCGGCTGTGGCGCAGAATGCAGCCACTCGTCAGCCAGACGATGCCACTTGATGTTCCGCTGCCGCGTACGAGCCGGTTTGGCTCCCCGCTTGAGCTGTCGCGGGTGCATTGGGTGCGGCCCGAACTGGTTGTCGAGGTAAATTACCTCACCTGGACCCTAGACAATTTGCTACGCCAGGTCGCCTATGTGGGGATACGCGAGGACAAGCCCGCGCGCGACGTGCAGCGACCGGTTCCGTATCCCAAGTCGCGCGATTGAGGAAGCGCATCACCTGCGCTTTGCGGGTGGGACTTAAGGCGCGGCTTGTCCAGCCAAGTCGATCGCGTTCAACAGCTCAGGCCCGTTATTCCGCGGGCTGTTCACCCGCCGGTCGATCGGCCAGACCCGCAGCGTGCCTTCCGGCGCCGGATGTAGGAGTGATGCCGGATCACCCTCAAGCTCGCCAAGCCATGCCGGCCAATCCGCCGGCTCCAGGATCACCGGCATCCTAGCGTGCAGCTCCGCCCCGTCCGGGCTGGCATCCGTGGTGATGATGGCGAAGGTGCGGGATACCGTGCCGTCCGGCCAGCGGTAGCCTTCCCAGAGCCCCGCGAAGACCATGGGCTCGCCGTCCTGCCGGGCAACGGCATACGGTTGCTTGCCGTTCGCAACCACCCTTCATAGAACGCGTCGGCAGGCCCGATGGCCCGGCACCGCCCAAACGCACGGCGGAACATGCCGGACTTGGCGACCGTCTCGGCGCGCGGCCGTTGTGCCGTGACGGGTTCCTTCGTCCGGTAGGGCAGGAGGCCCCACTGCAACAGATCGAGGTGACGCTCGCCCGTCTCGGGATGCCGCCGCACTACGGACGCCAATTGCGTCGGCACCACGTTCCACGACGGCTCAAGGTTCAGTAGCGGATTGACCATCTGGAACGTTCGGCGGAGCGCCTCGGCGGGCAGGAAACTGGCATATCGGCCACACATGCCGGGAAGGTAGAGCCGGCCTAGTCGGCGGGGAAGCGGAACAGAGCCGCCATTCGTTGCCGCTCCTCCCGCGCCCAGAGCGCGCCGACCATCGCTGATACTAGCGAGCCTCTCCAATGACCGGTCTGGGTGGAGAGCAGACTCTAGCGAGCAAGAGACTAGTCTTCTCACCGATGCGGTAGGGCCCGTCGGTGATCACGTATTGCTTCCGATCGATCTGCACGCGTACATGCGGGGTGGCGAACGTGTTGAAGCGAAACGTCTGCCAAACGACGATCATGCACAGCGCGATCAACACGGCCCCGAGGGCCTTCACCCAAAGTGGACAGAGCGACCACCCGAAGCGACGAGCATCAAAGGCGCTCATCACCAACCAACTGACGAAGACGAGCGGCCATGAAGGTGCGGTCCCCGGGGCCGTTGATCCCGCTGCACAGGCGCGGAGACTCACGGCGAAAGTAGATATCGCAATCTCGCCCAGGAAAGCCCAGCCTTGCGGCCAACCCCAGTCGCCGGCTGCAAGGAAGAGGATGGCCCCCATCGCCGTGAGCCAGATAGTCGTCTGAACCACCATTCGCGTGATCATTGGTCCACGGTCCGCCGGTTCTACGAAGCTCCCCCGAGCCCATCTTAGTGCAAAATTTAACACTTTCGGTGCGGGCTTCAGGCATAGCCCTTGCATTTCCTTGGCGCGACGCTGGCGCGCGCTTGGATCAGCCGAGACCGCGCTTACGTAGGCGGGAACCCGCGCCAGCCTAAAGTAAGACCAATTCAGTGCATTGGCATATTTGCGCTAAATATTCCAAGGAACCACAGCACAATCAGCACGACCAACAGCAGGCCAAGCACACCACCAAGCCCGGAACCGCCATACCGATTGTAGCCGTAATAACCGCCACCGCCGCCCAGCAAAAGAATTAGCAAGATGACAATGAGAATGGTGCTCATCCTGCTGCGCTCCGCGCGTGAACGGCGCTGACGGACTGTCTTGTCGTCGGAATCGAGTTCACATCACTCGGTCCAAGATCGAGGAAATCTAGGATTCCGAAGAAAGATTCCCTAGGCTGAAATTTCACCCCTTGAGCGCGTCCCGAACGGTATCTTTCAGCCCCCCGACAGCGTTCTGCACCTTGCCCTCCGCCTTGTCGGCCTTGCCTTCCGACTGCAGCTTGGCATCGCCAAGGGCCTTGCCGACAGCTTGCTTGATAGAACCTTTGATCTCTTTCGCTGATCCGGCGATTTGGTCTTTGTCCATGACATCTACTCCCTATCATCAAGAGGCCGTGCGGTAACACTTGCGTGGGATGGTCGCGACTAACTAGCATAGGTTCGCACTTGTAGTCAACCGGCGCACTGATCTGGATCAACCCACTGGCTCCAGCGGTGGCGGCCGCTGTGCGGTTCTCCGTGCCACTTTCGGGTAGTGTCTCAGTTTGAAGGACTTCAATCCTAGGGGCGCTATCCAGGAAATTCCAAAATGCCCCATGCGGGCCGCCCAACACCACAAACCGAGAACCGAAAGTGACAATAACACCTCGATGAACCGGGCGGTACAAACAAATCGCCACAGTGAAGGGCCCGGTCGTCTTTGGTGATCCGACTTCCTGCTGACCAGCATTACCGCGCGGCCAACTGAGATCGCTGGTGCCGTTCGACCGGCAAAAAGCGAGGACGAACATCTGCGTCAACCGTGGGACGGAGGGACCCCCTGCAGGGAATGTGCGTCAGGATGGGGGGGCGTCTCCTCCTGGCGTCATTTGTGAGAAAGACCGTGGGCGGTCGTGGTGTGTTTGTGAGCAGCCTCGCTATGTTCTTGAGCGGCGCTTGCGTGCTGCTTGGCTTCTTCGTGCTCGCCAACGGCGTGGTGATGCTCGGCCTGATGATGATGATGCGCAGCGGCGTGGTGGTGAGCGGCCGCCTGGTGATGATGCTCGCCAGCCGGATGCTTCGGTGACTGTGCCATTTATGGTTGTCCTTCCCGGACGATGAGTTGTCGCTTAGCCGGTAGCGAACAGGGGCAGTAGGCTGGGAATCTGACTCAGGTCAAGCCCAGGTATATCGGAGTTGGCGCTCGCACTGCTTATTCGCGGTGCCGTACCCATAGCCGACATCCGCGTTACGCAATTCAAAAATGTCGCTCCACAGAACGCTCTCAGCCCAACCAATCGGCGAGCCGGTGCATAGTGCAGAGATTCTGGTGCGTAGGTCCTGTCCCGGTCGTCGCGGTGCCGATCCCTCCGGTCGGCCGAAGGTCGGCTTTGGGTCGGGACCGGCCGTTCAGGGTCGGGGACCCGAATGGCCGGACAGGGTGGCAATTGGCCGCTGGGGGGGTGCCGGATGCGGGCCCGGCCTCCAGAGGCTTGCAGAACGCTCGGATCGGCGGATAGCCTGCCGCAATGATAGGCGGATGGACCGTCCATCGGGTAAATGCCGGCTCAAGGGCGCGTTTGGCGGGCGGCCTCTCTCTACAACAAAGCTGATTTTGTCGATCCATCTGGGAGCAGCGCGGTGAAGAATTGGGTCTCGGGCGATCCTCACGCCTTTCCTCTCAGCGGTGAGCTCCAACCCGGAAACACTGCGCTGTTGGTCATCGACATGCAGCACGATTTCTGCAGTGAGGGCGGGTACATGCACCGGCTTGGTGCGCAGTTGAGCGGCCTGCGGGCACCGATCGAGCCCATTCGGAATGTGCTCGCGGCGGCGCGCACTGCCGGCTACCATGCGATGCACATGCGCGAGGGTTACAGCTCCGATCTCTCGGACCTGCAACCCTGGAAGCGGGGTGGCGGCCCGAACGACGCCATCGCAATCGGCGACGCCGGCCCTATGGGCCGCGCGCTCATTCGGGGCGAGCCGTGCTGGGAGATCATCCCCGAGCTTGCGCCTGTGCCCGGCGAGTGCATCCTGGACAAGCCTAGCTACGGTCCGTTCGCCACGACCAACATCGATGCGACCCTTCGCAACTGGGGCATCCGAAACCTGGTACTGACCGGCGTCACTACTGATTGCTGCGTCACCTCGTGCCTCAGGGAGGCGCTCGATCGCGGCTATGACTGCCTTGTACTTGCCAATTGCGTCGGCTCGGCCGACCCTGTCCACCATGAGGCCGCACTGACGCTGATGCGTAAGCGCAGCGGTGCCTTCGGTACTGACCAGCACTTCCATTGCTTTCATTGATGCGATCAACAACGGGGGACGGCTTTGATGCTGCTGGTAATGCGTGCACGGTCGCGTGCTGGGGCTAGGCGGTGCGGCTTGTCGCTGTGCCACGCTCGGCCGTTCAGTCGGTCACCTTGATGCCCGAGTCCGGCGAAGTGCGCAATCGCATCGTCGCCGACCGAGAAGCTCTGCATACTCGTTGCGGTACCTGTATTGTGGATCTGCCCCGCGTGCATACGGTGCTCCGCACGCGATAGCGCATTCACGAGCCAAACGAACGATCACTGAGGATCCGGTCGGGAGTTCCCCACCACTGCCCTGCTCGCCGAGATGCGGGAGATCGTCCGCGACCTGACGTGCCACGTCGCTGCCGCCGAGTTGGAGCTGACCGCGCGCCGCATAGAGCGCGAGGATGCCGGCGAGGACACCTGACGCTGCGCTCCGACGCCTCCCCGCCGTCACCGCCTGATCGCCCCGACGCCGCTGCGTTGGCGGACGGCCGCAAAGGGTCGACTCCGGCGGTTCGGGTGGGCAGCCTGGCTACCGCCACCGCCGCTTTGGGTGATGGTGTGGACGCCCCCCGACGGCATCGGTGTGCCAAGGTGACGGTGTCGAACTGTCACCTGAAGGAGGCGTCCCTGGAGCAGGCTAGCACGATCGGACTGGACATCGCGAAGCACATCTTCCAGGCGCATGGCGCAGACGCTGCCGGCCGAATGGTGTTCCGCAAGCGTCTGACACGAGCGAAACTACTTGGGTTCCTCGCGACGCAAACGCCCTGTGTCGTCGCGATGGAAGCCTGCGCCGGTTCGCACTACTGGGCGCGTGAGATCAGCAAAACTGGGGCACACGGTGCGTCTGATCCGACCCGCCTACGTCAAGCCGTTCGTGAAACGACAGAAGAACGACGCGGCCGATGCCGAGGCCATCTGTGAGGCGGCACAGCGGCCGAGCATGCGCTTTGTTCCGATCAAGGACGAGGAGAAACCCTCGCGCCACCGGCCTGCCAGACAACCCTTCCAGACTTACCAGCTGGTACAAGCCGAAAGCCAATAGTGAGCTCGCCGGCGCCGTCCGGCCACTCGAACCCACTTCAATATGCTGCCGCCCACCCGTCGCCGCGTGGATCGGAGCCTGCCATCCGGAGACCACTTTCCATGACCCGAATTGCCTCTACAACGCAAGGCCCGGCCCACCGACCGACACGGTTCAGCTTGTGACCAAGTCGCTCCAGGTCGGTCAGCACTTGCTCGTCAAATCCAGCCTCGATAGTCAGACGATCTGTAGCGTCGTGCGGCCAGTTAACGCCCTGACCTTGTTGGCTGGATGACCAGCGAGGTGACTTCGATTGCCGTCTGTGGATCCACCCCGAGATCCATCATTGAACTCAACACCTGCAGGTTTACCTGAACCTGGTTGTCCCCACCCGGGGTGCCTTCCACAGCCCAAAGCTTCCCGTCGCGGAAAATCATTGGCGCGTTCATCGTATGCCGGACACGTTTGCCAGGAAAAAGGACGTTGACGTGCCCAGGAGCAAGATGCCAATATGCCATCCTATTATTGAGTAGGACGCCGGTATCACCTGCAATCACCCCTGAGCCAAAGGCAGAGTTAAGGCTCTGAATGCCCGATACTGCGTTGCCGTCTATGTCGACAATGCAAAAGTAAGTGGTGTTGTTGCCGACAGACTCTGGGTCCGCTAGCTTCAGAGCTTGAGCCTGTCTAGGATCGATTGTCGCCGCGCACTCCGCCGCGTAGTCTACCGATAGCAGCTTCTCGAGAGGGATTTCCCGATACCGCGGATCGCTGCCGTACCTTTCATAATCGATAAATGCGCGCTTTTTTGCTTCCACCATAACATGGATCCGCTGGATGGGATCCAGCGCTGGGATGTCAAAACATTCGATCATCTTCAGCATCAGTAGAAGAGTATAACCAACTGAGTTCGGCGGCGTCTGTGTGACGGTGAAGTCCCGATAGCCTACGGCAATGGGTTCCTGAACCTCGGCCGTGCATGCGGCGAGATCGGCCGCGTCCACCAATACCCCAGCCTGGTGCATACTGGTGGCCAAGCGTGTCGCAAGGCGCCCGCGGTAGAATGTTTCTGCGCCGTCGGATGTGATCTCCTCAAGTGTCTGAGCGAGTTCCGGCTGGGTAAGCAAGGTGCCCGGTGTCTTGGCGAGTAATAAGGCCATGCTCCCGCAGTCATCTTCGGGGTGGAGCACCTCCGTTTCGGCTGCAAAGCGGCAATAGGTGTGGGTGACCGCAAAGCCCTCCCTCGCGTAGACGATAGCTGGAGAGAGTAAACGCCCCCAGGATAACCGACCGAGGCTCGAATGCATGGCCGCAAGACCGGCCAACGCTCCGGGTGTCGAGACGCTGTGCGGCCCCCAAGACGGCAGTCCTAGGTGGCCAAATCGCTCAGGTGTCGCCGCGCGAGGAGCCGCTCCGGTGCCATTGAATATCCGCGCCTCACCAGATCCCGCGACGAATGCATGGTAGATCCCATCGCCTCCCAGCCCGGACATCATTGGTTCGACCACCGCGAGCGTGAGCGCCGTTGTCGTCGCGGCATCGAACGCGTTGCCACCAGCCCGTAGGATGTCGAGGCCCGCCAGAGCGGCCAGAGGATGGTTCGCGCAGACTACGCCGTTGCGTCCCATGATCAACGGCCGGCTGTTACGCGGCATCAGGTACATCGTGTATCCTGTTGGAATAAAGCAATTGTGTTAAGGCAACTCGAGAGTGCCGAGTTCTGGGTTACTTCCTGGCGGCCTGTGACTTGCGCTCGTAGTCGTCAAGCCACTGCTCAGTGAGCCGGTCGAGCTCCTCGAGCTGGCGTTCGGAGTAGGATTCCGGCGCAAAGCCCTCGAGCCACCCGACCACGTGAGTTTCGATCAAGTCGCGCGGCACGTCCGGATGCTCGGCATGGATGCATTCTGCCGACTGCTCGATCGACAGCCGTTTCCCGTCGTCCCAGACGATCTTGCGCCGTTTGGGGTCGACGTTGGCATTATCCAGTGCGGCGAAGACCAGATCGAGCGCGTAGACCGAGCGTTCCCCCTCGGACGAGCCCATCCATTCGAGGAAGGCGTCAGTGAACGGGTTGTTCTCGAAGGGGTGTTTTGCGCGTCGCTTGCCCATCGGATGAGGATAGCACCGCGGGTCATTGCCGTCGCAAGGCTCGCTTCATCATCAAGCGGCTCTGCTCGATGCTCAAGGCGATCCACTGGGCGGTGAGCGCCTTGAAGCGCTTATAGTTGCGGATCTCACGCCGCACCTCGGGCAGATAGTCGCGCGGAACATATTCGGTCCGGCTCCTCATCTGCCGCGTGTAGCTGAGCTGGTAGTAGGGTCCCCTCCGGTTCTCTGGATCCTTGTACTGGCGGGTGAGCGATCCGGGCCGCATGTCTTCAATGCCGGCCAGCTGCGCCTTGATGCTTCCAACGCGCTTTCTGATCACTGCCAGGCGTTTGTTTGTCATAGGTTTAGCATACCAGTGCTATACTATGCTGGCAACAGAATTGAGAGGGTCCGATGCCGCTGTGGATGCCCTGGTGGAACGCGATTTGGCTGCTGCGTCCGGCGTTCTCGCGTCTGCGCACCTTCCTGTGGTTCGCCACCGCCGTGGCAGGCTTCACGGTGCGGACGGAACTGCTGGGCGTAACCAGCCTCGTGCGGGCGCTGAAGCTCGAGGCTCGCTTCTACAACAAGCTCGTCGATCACTTTCACAGCCCCGCCGTGAAGCTCGATCGGCTCGCGGCGCTGTGGACCCAGGTGGTGCTCCGGCTATTCCCGCAGCCGCTGCGCATCAAGGGAAGGTGTGTCGTGGTCGGCGACGGCATCAAGATCCCCAAGCGCGGGCGCAAGATGCCGGCGGTCAAACTCCTGCATCAGCAGTCCGAGTCGAACACCAAGCCCGAATTCATCATGGGACATTCCCTCCAGGCTGTGAGCGTGCTCGTTCAGGCCGCAGCCAGCGTCTTCGCCGTGCCGCTCGCCATACGAATCCACGAAGGGTTGGTGTGGTCCAATCGCGATCGCCGCACCCTGCTCGACAAGATGCTTGCGCTCCTCGGGATCGTCGCCATCCCAGAACCCTTCTACTTCGTCGCCGACGCCTACTATGCCGCGCGCAAGATCGTCACCGGCCTGCTCGAGGAGAACAACCACCTGGTCACGCGGGTGAAGTCCAACGCCGTCGCCTACACTGCTCACCAGCAGTGCGGCCCGCGGAAGAGAGGTCGGCCCAGGGTCTATGGCAGGAAGGTCAAGCTCAAATCCCTGCTGGAGGACCCCAAGGGCTTCCAACAGGCCGAAAGTCCCGTCTACGGCGAGCACCAGGTGATCATCCAGTATCGGGTCCGCGACCTGCTATGGCGCCCGGCCGGTCAACTCGTGCGCTTCGTGGCGGTGATTCATCCAGTAAGAGGCTCGTGCCTCCTGATGTGCACCGACACCTCTTTGGAGGCTATCGAGATCATTCGCCTGTACGGTCTGCGCTTCAAGATCGAGCACACGTTCAAGCAGGCGGTGCGGCTGATCGGTTCGTTTACCTACCATTTCTGGATGTCCGACATGAAGCCGCTCCGCCGCCGCAGTGGCAATCAACATCTCCATCGTGAGTTGCCGGAATACCGCAACGCCGTCAAACGCAAGCTCCACGCCTACCACGTCTTCATCCAGGCGGGTGTCGTCTGCCAGGGACTACTTCAGTATCTGGCCGTCGCCTTCCCTCAGCTCGTCTGGAATTCCTTCGGCTCCTGGCTGCGAACCATTCGGCCCGGCATCCCGCCCTCGGAGCTGGTCGTGGCCAATGCCCTGCGCCAGAGCCTGCCGGAATTTCTCTTGAATGCCACCCCGAGCAACACCTTCGCGAAATTCGTCATCGAACGACAGGACACCAATAAAATGGAGGCCTTCCGCCTAGCCTCCTGAGCCGAAATTCCTCCGGAACTCTGGACTCGCGAGAAGGCAAGTGCTCGCCCCGGATGTCGAGTATAGAGGACCCGCTGTCCGGCGAAACCGCTCCTCGGCGATAGCAAAGCGACTTGACAGCCTTGGCAGTCGTCTGCTACTAAATCAGTTCAAGAAGTGGCTGCATAAAACTGGCAGGGAGGAATGGGCAATGCATCTGTTAACGCGCCGTGCCACTCTCGAAACCTTGGCATTATCAGTGCTGGCTGGACTCGAGTTGGGCAAGGCTGCTCGTGCCGACGAAAAATTCGTGACTATCGGAATGGACTTTTCCCTAACGGGCTCAGATGCCGACAGTTCGGCGCGTGCGCGAGATGGCGCATTGATGGCCATTGATGATGCTAACGCCAACGGTGGACCGGGTGGTTACAAGCTGCGTGTCATGGTACTGGATGACGGGACAACTACCGCCGGCCAGTACGATCCAGCACAGGCCGCCATAAACGCTCGAAAGATGGTGGCCGATCCCACCATCGTGGCGGCGGTTGGTCCCCAGAGTAGCACGCCTGGCAAAGCGATGTCTGCGATCCTCAGCCTGGGGAATTTGGCGACTATTACACCAAGCTCGACCAACCCCGATATCACAGATCCAAAATTTGCTCAGCTGTACCGCCCGAAGGGTCTGCCAATTTATTTCCGGATGGTTACGACCGACGCTTATCAGGGCCCCAATATGGCTAACTTCTTTGCTGATGTATTGAAGGTCAAGAGTATTTACGGTCTTGACGACAGCGGCGCTTTTGGAGTGGGTGTGAGTGCGGCATTCGAAGATCAAGCAAGAAAGCGAGGCATAAAGGTTCTCGGACACGATCGGCTCGATCCGAAAGCCGCCGATTATTCGGCAGTGATCACCAAGATAAGGAGCCTGGGGCCAGAGGGCCTGTACTATGGAGGAGACTCGCAGGCCGGCATCAAGGTAGCCAAACAATCGTACGAGGCGCTGCCGAACGTTATCAAGGCGGGCGCTGACGGCACCTTCGGTCCGTCAATGTTGGAAGGGGCCGGCTTCCCTGCGATCGAAGGATGGTATGCTACGATTCCTGCCCCCCACGCGTTGGAGGCGGCGGTGGTCCAGCCCTGGGTGCAGCGGTTCGTCAAAAGGACCGGCAATTATCCCATGGACTATTCGATCACTTGCTATGATGCGGTCATGGTCATTACTGATGCAATTAAGCGAGTGACCGAGTCTGGCAAGCCGGTCACGCGCGTCACCGTTCGAGATGCCATTCAGACCACCAAGCTCGATACGCTGCAGGGCGAGATCTCCTTTGACGCCAACGGTGATCTCAACCAGCGGGTGGTCAGCGTTTTTCAGGTCAGGCATGATCCAAAGTACCCGCCCGGCGACATTCTCCATCAGTACAAGTATATTGGTGTCGCTTTGGCGCAGGGCTCCTAGTTAGTTAGTGCGCCATGTCGCATATGGCTGCGAATGGTCCCGACAGCAACGGCATGATGAGAACGAGTGGAAGGTGGTTGCGAACGGCAAGCAGCACTGCGCGATCGCCCGGCAAGGCGGGCGGCCGATGACGGCATTCGCTGGATTGGGAGGGCTTCCGCTGACCGGACGGCACGGTCACCAAGGGCGCCAGCCCTGACGTGGCCGAGCTGCATGACTGCATGCCGGCGATCCTGGAACCGGACGATTGGCCTATGTAGCTTGGCGAGGCGCCGGACGATCCGGCGTCATTGCTGCACCCGCCGTCAACCGTCACGCTGCGGGTCTGGCCGATCCACCGGTGGGTGAACAGCCGGCGGCACAACGGGCCGGAGTTGCGCCTTTCGACCAAACATGGGATCCAACCGTGCCCGATACGAGACGGCCTGTTCAATGACTGCTTCCGTGGAGAGCGGGCATAGAGGCCGGCACCGCTGAGGTCCGCTCTGCGCCCAAGCACGAACCCGCTTCGCGGGATTGGTGCTGCGGGTGAGTTATTACCCGGTACCCGAACCATTGACCGATGAAGCAAGTAAGGTTGGGGCGCTGCCCCAAACCCCGCCAGGGGCCGAGCCCCTGGACCTCAATACTCATGCGCGTTTTCGATGAAGTCTTGAGCGAGGCGTAGTTGCCTCTCGAACATGGAGTTCCCTTCATCATGAGAGGAACTTCCGATGCCTGTTCCAACTATCGACCGCCCGGTCAGTGCGCTGCGGCAGCGCATGATAGAAGACATGGCGATGCGCGGCCTGCGATCCGATACGCAGCACGAGTATATTCGTTTTGTGCGCAGCTTCGCAGCCTTCCTGGGGCAACCGCCCGATACGGCAACGGCTGAGGATATTCGCCGGTTTCAGGTTCACCAGCGCGAGAGCGGAGTACAACCACCCACGATCAACTGTTCCGTCTCGGCGCTGCGCTTCTTCTTCACCGTAACGCTCGACCGGCCAGACCTGTCGCGGCGCCTGGTCCTGGCGCGCTATCCGCGCAAACTGCCAGCGGTGCTGAGTGTCGAGGAAGTGGGCCAACTGCTCGAAGCGGCACCAGGCATCAAATACAAGGCCATCCTCGGCACTGCCTATGGCGCGGGCCTGCGCGTTTCGGAAGTGGCCAGCCTCAAGGTCGATGATATCGACAGCACGCGCATGCTGATCAGGGTCGAACAGGGCAAGGGACGTAAGGACCGCAACGCCATGCTGTCACCCCAGCTGCTCGCGCTGCTGCGGCTGTGGTGGAAGGAAGGCAAGCGGCGCTCCGTCATGCTGCCTCATGGCTGGCTGTTCCCCGGACGCAGTGCCACCGATCCGATCTCAACCCGGCAGATCAACCGCGCGATCCATGAGGCAGCCGAAGCAGCGGCGATCAGGAAGCGGGTGTCGCCCCATACGCTGCGCCACAGCTTCGCCACCCATCTCCTGGAACAGGATGTCGATATCCGCGTGATCCAGGTCCTGCTGGGGCACAGCAAGCTTGATACGACCGCGCTCTATGCGCGCGTTGCCACCAAGACGATCCGCTCGGTGACCAGTCCTCTGGAGCGTTTGGCGTTGTTGATGCAAGGCGAGGATCCCGGCGGCTGAAGCGGCTTGCGCGCCTCGATCGAGGTCGCCGATATCTTCCGAGCTGAAGGGGCCGGCTATCGTGCCGCCCAGGCCGGTCACCTGAGCCTGACCCAGCTGAAGGTCATGTCGGCGATTGAGAACTGCCGCACGGCAGCGCTCGGCGGTCACGTCGATGCCTGCGAGGACTGCGGGCATCAGCGCATTGCCTACAATAGCTGCCGCAATCGACACTGTCCCAAATGTCAGGGCGCCGCTGCGCGCACCTGGCTGGCCGAGCGCGAAGCCGACCTGCTGCCGGTCGGCTACTTCCATGTCGTCTTCACGCTTCCCACCGAGCTTGCAGACATCGCCGTGCAGAACAAGGCGATCGTCTACGATCTGCTGTTCCGTGCGGCGTCGGAGACGATGATGACGATCGCGGCCGACCCTAAGCACCTCGGCGCCAGCATCGGCATCACCGCCGTGCTCCACACCTGGGGATCGGCGATGACGCACCATCCCCATATCCACATGATCGTGCCGGGCGGCGGCATCTCGCTCGACGGACAGCGCTGGATCTCTTCGCGTCCGGCCTTCCTGCTGCCGGTGCGGGTGCTGGGCTCGCTCTTTCGCCGCTTGTTCCTCACCCGGCTGATCGAGCTCCATAAGGCGGGGCAACTCGCCTTCTTCGGCGCGCAGGCCGGTCTCGCCGACCACCGCCTTTTCCTGCGTCACCTCGCCGCGGTCAGGAAGAAGCGGTTCGTGGTCTATGCCAAGCCACCGTTCGCCGGCCCCGAGGCCGTGCTCGCCTATCTCTCGCGCTATACCCACCGGGTCGCCATCTCCAACCAGCGCCTGATTGCGTTCGACGAGACCGGCGTCACCTTCCGCTACAAGGACTACCGCCGCGATGGTCCCGAGCGGCAGCGCGTCATGACGCTCGCGCCGCACGAGTTCATCCGCCGCTTCCTGCTCCATGTCCTGCCACATGGCTTCCACCGCATCCGCCATTACGGCTTGCTCGCCAGTTCCGCACGCAAGGCCAATATCATGCGTGCCCGCGAACTGCTTGCCGTGGCACCGCCGCCGGAGCCCGTCGAAGTGCCAGAACCACTCGATTGGCTGCCGCCCTGTCCCTGCTGTGGCGGGCGCATGACCATCGTCGAGACCTTCGGGCGATGGAGGCAACCCCGCGCGCCACCTCACGCGCCCGCACCAACCGGGAGCACTTCGTCGTGACCCGGCACGGCTTGCGCTCACCTCACGCCGCAACACCACTGTTACGACGAATGCCCCCAGGCACGCCCTTCACCAAGATCAGCGCAAACGTGCTGAATATCAGCCGCTGCCAGATCCCAATTCTAGCCTCGCCCGGCGGAAAATCTCACTCACCAAGCTCTCGCCGGTTCCAGCGCCCAGCCGGTTCCGCCGTCACCACAACCGAGCAAAACTCGAAATCCCCATAGACCATCGTCGCAGCCCCGCGGGTTCGTGCATGGGCGGTTTTCGTACGCCGGCCCCGTGCCCAGACGCGCGACCGGAGATGGCCGGCGTCCGAAAACCTTCACCATACTAGCCGTCCGGCCGAAACTGGTGACACCTCAAAAGCGGACATGATTTGAGTGGTGCGCTTTCGGCCGTGACGGGTGGATGACGCTGCGGCGGACATTTTGGTCCTCAGCGTACTCGCCGCGATCACATGCGCTGTAACAAGGAAGAGACCATGCACTGATGCATTGTTGGCATCCACAATCTCGCAGTGGCAATCGAGTGGCTTCTTCCGGAGTTGCGCGGCAAGCCCCTTGGTTTCAGATAGATAGGCTAAACACCGAAGCGCTGGCGAGCGCGTTGGGCTTTAAGTCGCGCAGTTGCTTCACGGACTTCCACCCGGTCACTGACCTCGGGCACGCCGACGTCCCACCAGGCGCCACCGGGCGTCCATTCCTGCGCCTGCACCTCGATCACGATCGCCGTCGTGCGGTCGGCCGCCTTCGCCCGAAGGAACGCCTGCTCAAGCTCGCTGATCGAGCGGACCCGCTCGGCGATCGCACCCATACTCTCCGCGTGCTTGACGAAATCAACTGGGAAGACCTGCTGGACATTGCTGGTAGAGAACATATTGTTGAAGCCTCTACCTCCCTGTCCGATCTGCAGCCGCTCAATCACCGCAAAGCCGCCATTGTCGCAAACGATCAGTATCAGCTTGTACCCGGTCAGCACAGAGCTGTAGATCTCGGAATTCATCATAAGGTACGACCCGTCACCCACAAAGGCGATGACCTCTCCGCTCGGATCGGCCATCTTCGCACCCAGGGCGCCGGCTATCTCATAGCCCATGCAGGAATAGCCGAACTCGCAATCGAAACTACCGACGGACTTCGCTCGCCAGGTTTTGCCCAACTCGCCTGGCAGTCCACCCGCCGCGGAGACCACCAGATCGCCTGCGTCGCATTTGCGGTTTATGGCCCCTATGACCTGGGCATAACTGGGGATTTGCGCATTGGTCGGGCCCGTGCACCGGTCCACGACTTCGTTCCAGACGGCGTATTCGCGCCGCCCACGTTCCATCCAGGTTTCGGGCGCGCGCCAGTCGCCAAGTGCAGCAGAAAGTCCCGTAAGTCCCTCGAGCGCATCCCCCACGACAGGCAGAGCCCGATGTTTGGCTGCATCGAAGCGTGCAGCATTGAGTGCGATCAGCCGGCAGTCCGGATCAGCGAACACTGACCAAGACCCCGTAGAGAAGTCCTGCAGCCTGGTACCCACTGCGAGCACGACGTCGGCTTCAGCCGCGAGAGCGTTCGCGGAATCGCTGCCGCTGACGCCCAGCGGTCCGACATGGCAGGGATGATCGTGCGGCAAGCAGGCTCGACCGGCAAGCGTCTCGCATACCGGGAGATTGTGGATCTGGACGAACTCGGACAGCTTCTCCGTTGCTAGGGAATAGTGCACCCCACCCCCCGCTATGAGCAGGGGCCGCTTGGCGCTTCCGAGCAAACGGGCAGCATCGGCCAGTTGCTCAGTGTCGGGCCGAGGCCTTGCGATCCGGTGCACAGTCGGCTCGAAGAAGACCTCCGGGTAATCAAACGCCTCGCCTTGCGTGTCCTGACAAAGCGCGAGAACAGCAGGACCGCAATTAGCCGGATCGAGCATGGTAGCCAGCGCCTGCGGCAGCGAGGAGATGATCTGTTCCGGCCGTGTGATCCGATCCCAATAACGGCTTACCGCCCTGAATGCGTCAGTGACAGTCTTTGTCGGGTTATCGAAGTGCTCAACCTGCTGCAGCACCGGATCAGGCAACCGAGAGGCGAAGACGTCGCCAATCAGAAGCAGGATCGGCAGGCGGTTGGAATGGGCGACGGCGGCAGCCGTGACCATATTCGTCGCCCCGGGCCCTATAGAGCTGGCTGCCACCATTACCTGTCGGCGGCGCTTGGCCTTCGCATAAGCGATGCCGGCCAGCGCCATCGACTGTTCGTTCTGCCCGCGCCAGACCGGCAACCGATCCCGCACCGGCTCTAGCGCCTCGCCCAAGCAAGTGACGTTCCCGTGACCGAAGATAGCGAAAACACCGGGAAAAAGTGGTGCTTCCTCGCCGTCCAGAATCGTTCGCTGAGCGATGAGGTAGCGCACGAGCGCCTGCGCCATCGTGAGCCGGACTGTCTTCATGCCTCGTTCACCCAAGCTTACCCTCCAAGAGCGACAAGCTCGCCCCCTGCGCGTGCCGATTCATAGCAGTTTTCAATGACGAACATCACATAGCGCGCATCGAGCGGGTCGATAGGCGCGGGCTGATTCTCGTGGACGGCCTCGGCAAACCGTGCGACACTGGTTGCAATGGAGGCGAACTTCCAGCCGGCCGGATCATACCGTACGCCGGCGAGCGGCGTTCCGGCCATATCTGTCCTTCCCCGAAAGTGCAGAGCAGGTGGATCGCGAAGCTGATCCACGACCACCGTTCCTTCGGTGCCGTAAATTTCAAGCCGCTCGCCCCACGGAATCTCGGCGGTGAAAGTGAATTGGGAAGTGAAAAGCGCGCCCGATTCTAGGCGGCCTGTGACCAGCGCATTGTCCTCGACCTCCGACTGGTCGATCAGTTTGTCTGTGAACGCGCGTAGTTGCGCGACCGGGCCAAAGAGAAACTTGAGCAGATAGAAGGTATGCGGGCTGGAATCGACGATAGCGCCGCCCAGCGATTCTTCAGCGCGCGCTCGCCAATGCGCCTTGTTGGTCAAAGCGGCGATTTCGCTGCCGTAGATCAGGGTGCGGATCAGACGGGGCGTGCCGAGGGTGCCAGCATCCAGCAGCCTCTTGACCTCGATATAGGCGCTCACGAAGCGCGCATTCTCGGAGACGCTGAGCAGAAGGTTGCGTTCCCGTGCCAGCGAGATCAGCCCGTCGCACTCAAGGACGGTCGGTGCCAGTGGCTTCTCTATCAGCACGTGCTTGCCGGCTTCGAGTGCGGCACGGCCTACTTCGTAATGCAGGTGATGAGGCAACGCGATGTCAACCGCCGCAATCTCAGGGTCAAGAAGCAGGGCGTGGTAGTCCGAATATGAACGAGCGCCGATCGTCTGCCCGACCTGATCGACGCGCGCGCTGTCGACATCGCAGACGGCGGCGATGCGCGCGAAGCTGGACGCTTTTCGGAAGCCTTCGAGGTGGGCGCGGCTGATTGCGCCAAGCCCGATCAGGCCGAATCCTGTAGGCGGCTCCCGCACTTCGTTAAAGGCGTTCGAGCGGATCAACTCGTTCGCTTTCCGGCGTCCGGCGGGACTGATCTGCCGGCGCGGCCCAACGAGCCGCATTCACGATGACCTTCTGCACGTTGGGGTTGTGCAGCGTCGGGAATGTCTCGTGGCCAGGGCGGAAGTAAAAGATACGGCCGCGCCCGCGGGTGAAGCAGCAGCCGGACCGGAACACTTCGCCACCCTTGAACCAACTGATCAGGACGAGTTCGTCCGGCTCGGGGATGTCGAAGAACTCCCCGTACGCCTCTTCCTGCGCGAGCTCGAAGTAGGCGGGCAACCCTCGGACGATCGGATGCGAAGGAGAGACGACCCAGATACGCTCACACTCGCCGACATCTCGCCAGCGCAGGGTACAGGTCGTGCCCATCAGGGTCTTGAACACTTTCGAAAAGTGACCGGAATGCAGCATGACCAGGCCCATCCCGCCCAGAACCTGCCGCTGCACCCGGCTGACCACCGCGTCCGAGACCTGGTCGTGCAGCCGGTGAGCCCACCAGACGAGGACATCTGTCTCGGCCAGCACGGCATCCGAGAGTCCATGTTCCGGCTGTTCAAACGTGGCGCTCCGGACAGTCAGTCCCGCCTCACCAAGAGCCTTGGCGAGGACAGCGTGTATCCCCTCAGGATAGATACGGCCGACTTCGGGTGTATTGCGCTCGTGCCAGAACTCGTTCCAGACGGTGACTCGCATCAGGGCGTTCCTCAATCGAATGGGGGAGAGAAAATCAGTCCACCTTTGGTCCACAACGCATTGACGCCACGCGGTATCTTAAGGATCGAACCGGAACCGACGTTGCGGTCGTAGGACTCTCCATAATTCCCGACCTGTTTGACAACCCGATAGAAACACTCCTTATCGAGGCCGATATTTCGGCAAAGATCCTGGTCTACACCAAGGAACTTGCGGACGCGCGGGTCATTGCTCTTGGCGCGTAACTCGTCCACGTTGGACGAAGTGATGTCGAACGCCTCGGCATTGACCATGGCAAGGTAGCTGAACTTGACGAGGTTGTAGAACTGCTCATCCCCCTGCCGGACGAACGGGCCTTGTGGGTTGTTCGAAATGATCTCTGGCAGCACGACGAACTCGTTGCCGGTTTGCCGCAACTGCAATGCCAGCACTGCATCGGTGGCGGTGTCGTTTACGTAGCCGTCGCAGCGCCCGGACTGCATCGCCGCCAGGACCTGCTTGAGATCATCGAACACCAGGAGATTGATCTTGATATTATTGAGTTTATTGAAATCTGCCACCGCATGCTCATTCGTTGTGCCCTGGGTGTCGCAAACCGTCGCGCCATCGAGTTGCTTGGCGCTTGTTACATTAAGAGATTTGCGGACCAGAAAGGCGCTGCCGGTGTAAAAGTTGACAGCTACGAATTCGAGCGCCAGCGCCGTATTGCGTGTGTAAGTCCAACTCGATGCAGCGGAGAGAATGTCGATTGCGCCGCTTTGCAATGTCGTAAATCGGTCAGCGCTGGAGACCGGGACATACTTGACCTTCTCGGAATCGCCGAGCAAGGCCGCTGCAGTCGCACGGCAGATATCCACGTCGATGCCGCGATAATGCCCACTGGCATCCGTTGCGCTGAATCCGGCAAGCGATGGCGAAATGCCGCAATTGACCGTACCACGTTGCTTGATTGTGTTGGCTGTCGTTTGTGCTCCAGCCGTAGGTGCAGCGAGCATGCATCCGCCAATCATGCCGACCAGCGCAATACAGGCTATGAATACGCGATGAAGCTTCACAACTTCCCTCCCCTGGACCGCCGGATGCTTCGCTCACAGGGTCGCACCCACGAGCGAACACCTGCTTCATCCAGGAGGTTTATGGTACATCTGCTTCGCTGTCAATCGAGTGCCCGCACCCCGGCCCTGCCCTCGAGCTTGTGCCCATAATGCGATATGCCGGCACAGATAACGAAGAACATGGCTCCGACGAAGATATAGCCCTCCCAAGAGAGGCCGAGCCAATCCGGATCGCTCGAGGCCTCCTTGGCGATGCCGAGTGCGTCAATGAGGCCGATGATGGTGACCAGGCTGGTGCCTTGAAACAGACCGACGAGCACGTTGATAATGCCGGGCACGACCATTCGCAGCACCTGCGGCAAGATGATGAGCGCCATCGAGCGCCAATAGGTGAAGCCGAGCGAGCCAGCCGCCTCGTACTGGCCCTTGGGAATCGCCTGCAGCCCGCCGCGCAGCACCTCGGCCATCTGCGCCGCATGGAACAGAATGAGCGCCACTAGAGCGCGCATGACTTTCGGAGAGTCCGTCCCGGCGGGCAGAAGAATAGGCAGCATCACCGACGCGGCGAAAAGGACCGTCACCAGAGGTACGCCCCGGAAGAACTCGATATGTGCGATCGATACCGCGCGCACGACCGGCAGCCGTGAACGGCGGCCGAGCGCCAGCAACAGCCCGAGCAGGAACGATCCTGCGGCACCACCGAACCACAGCACCAGGTTGAGGGTTATGCCGCCCCACTGATCGCTCGATACGGACGATAACCCGAACAAACCGCCCGCCATTAGTAGTCCCGCGATGGTCGGTGCGAGCCCCACGATCACGACCAGATTCCGCCATGTAATCCGCCGGCCCGCTCGCAGGAATGGAACGATAGAGAGAGAGAGGATCAGCATAGCGAGGTCCACACGCCAGCGCTGATCCGGTGGATAGCGGCCGTAGATGAATTGACCGAGATAGACCTTCACGAACGTCCAACATGCGCCGGCTGGATCGCAGGCGCTCCGCTGCGTGCCTGAGATGGTCGCCTGCACGAAGAGCCAATCGAAGATGTGCGGCAGCGTGAGGCCAGCGATCCCGAGATAGGCAATGCTGATCGCCAGGTTTCCCGGGCTCGAGGCAAACAGCTCCTGCATCAGGTCGCGGAGCCGTTTCCACGAGGGCGGCGGTGCGCCGATCAGTATTGTGCCTGACACGTCAGCCTTCGACAAGCTTCACGCGCCGGTTGTACCAATTCATGAAAGCGGCGGTAAGCAGGCTAAGACTGAGATAAACTGACATCGTAATCAGCATCACCTCGATCTCGTGCCCGGCACGGCTGAGCACGATCCCCGCAAAGACTTGGACCAGGTCCGGGAAGGCGATCGCCACTCCGAGCGAGGTAGCTTTCGTCAGGCTCAGATATTCGCTGGTCAACGGCGGAATGATGACCGGAAGCGCCTGAGGAAACACAATCTTCCTGATGATCTGCAGCCGGCTCATGCCCAGTGCACGGGCCGCCTCGGTCTGACCGCGGCTGACCGAAAGCACGCCGGCCCGGATGATCTCAGCGATAAAGGCAGCCTCTCCGACAGATAGGGCCACGACCAGCGCGACGAATTCGGGAAACAGATGCAGCCCGCCGCGGAAGTTGAAGCCGGCAAGCCGAGGATACTCGAACCCGACCTGCACCTGACGGGCGACGGCCGCTACGATGAACAGTAACGCTCCAAAGCAGACCGTCAGGACCGCGCGGCGGGACCAGACCGACAGATGGCGCCGCGCGGCCAGCAAGACCGAAATGCCGGCAATCATAATCGACAGCCCCACCCAGAACGTCCTGGCATTTGTAACAATCGGCCGGGGCAGGTAAAGCCCCCGCACATTCAGGAACACCGAAGCTCCGATGGCCCAACTTGCGCGTGGTGGCGGTAGCAACCGGAGAACGGCAGAATACCAGAAGAAGACCAGCAAGAGCAAAGGAATGTTGCGGATCAAGCCGACATAAGCAATCCCGGTGGCCCGGAACAGCAGATTGGGCGAGAGGCGCATCAGCGCAATGATCAGACCGAGTACCGAGGCGCATATGATGCTGGACACGGCCGCAACGATCGTATTCGTCAACCCAACGAGGATCACCCGTGAAACGCTGTCGAGCGGATTATAGTCGATGAGCCTCTGCTCGATGTCGAACCCGGCGGATTGAAAGAGAAAGCCGAAACCGAACGGAATATGCCGCGATGTAAGATTTCGGACCGCGTTCTCAGCCAGGAAGCCGAACCCCATTAGCAGCACGGCGATCAGAAGGAGTTGCAGCATCCAACCGCGGACGTGGGGGTCGCTGAGTGGATTGCGTGCCGTTCGCATCCTTCCCCTCCTACGACGTGACCTCAAACCGCGCGAGCGCCTCCTCGTCGAGCTCGATCCCCAGCCCCGGCCCCTCTGGCACCGAGACCATTCCGTCGTGCGGGCGAATAGGCGAGCGGGTCAGCGCGGTTCTGAGCGGCTGATCCATCACGTTGAATTCCAGGAACGGGCAATCCGACAGGGTCGTGATCAGGTGCATCGTCGCCGCGACCAGAATATCGGAGCTCCAGCAGTGCGGAATGACGCGGACGCCACGTGCCTCTGCGTAAGCCGCAATGTGCAGGCATTCGGTAATGCCGCCTGCTCGTGCCACATCGGGCTGAATGATTCGCAACCCTCCGCGGTCGATCAGCTCGGCGAAACCAAACCGGGTCGTCTCCTTTTCGCCCGTTGCGATCGGCGTCGGCGACTGCGCAACCAGCTCGCGCCATCCGTCCATATCGTCTGGAGAGAGCGGCTCCTCGAGGAAATACACATCATGCTCCGCGAGCTCCCGCCCGAGCCAGATCGCCTGCTCGCGACGCAGCGGCATACCGAGGTCGAGCATAATTTGTATTCCCGGACCAAGAGCGGCCCGCACGCGACGCACGCGGTTGACGTCGTCCCGAAGGTCGCCGCCGAGCCCACCCCACCCGATCTTTACGCCACGGAAGCCGGCCGAAGCATGTTTCTCAGCCAACGCGATCGTATCCTCAATGGTCGGAGGCGAGAGGTCGCTCGCATAGGCAGGCACACTGCCGCGGCGGCAAGAGCTCAGCAGTCGAAAGATCGGCGCGTGCAGGGTTTTGCCGAGCAGGTCCCAGAGGGCGATGTCGATGCCGCTGATCACGTTGATGAGCAGCCCGCGCCGCCCGTAGGACTGGGTGAGCGAGTACATCCGGTCCCAAAGTCGGCCGATCTCCAGCGGGTTCTCGCCCAGCAGGATCTCTTTGATCCCGCGGGATGACGTGTGAAACCCAGAATATTCTATGATCGCGCGGGCAGCGAGGGGATTTGTGTGTACCTCGCCGATGCCGGTCAACCCGGAATCAGTATGGACCGTGACGATCAGCAAGTCCTGTAAATTGTCCCCGGAGACGCTCGGCTCGGGAAGTCTTAAGAAACGTGTTCGGATATCCGTGATTTTCATCGGCACCTGGCGCCTAGGTTTATGTGTTCCATGAATGCCGGTGACGATACACATGTTCTACGGTAAACGGCAACCCTCCGAGACAGGATCACTCAATGGCTCTAGCGACCACCCCGGCTGCCAGCCCGGTCAGTAAACCGTCACAGTCCAGAAAGCGGCGATTCGAGCAGCGGTTGATCGAGGCCCTCAACTCCTTGCCGCGGCAGCTCCAGGTAGCCGGACGGCATCTGCTCGATCACCCGCAGGAGGTGGCACTCTGCTCCATGCGCGAGCTGGCCCGCCAGGCAGGGCTACCGCCCGCCACCATGACGCGGCTGGCAAGGCAGCTCGGCTTTGACGGCTACGAAGAGCTCAAGCGGCTCTACGCCGAGGAGGTCCGGCTTTATACCGTTGGCTATCGCCAAAAGGCTCTGAAACTGACGGGCGCGAAGCGCGCCGAGGATACAGCAGTGCTCGCATCTGAAATGGTCATGGGGATTGCTCGGCAGGTCCACGCGTTAAGCAACCCGGAAACGGCCGCGTCGTTGGCCGCAGGCGCAAGGCTTCTCGGCACGGCACGGACCATCTATTGCCTGGGCCAGCGGCTCAGCTTTCCGCCCGCGTACACGTTCCGCTACATCCACTCGGTCGCCGGCGGCTCGTCAGAGCTGCTTGATGCGTCCGGAGGAACCGGACTTGACGCTCTCCGCCTCGCGTCGCCAAAGGACGCGGTGCTCGCCATCAGCGTTTCGCCCTACACGCGCGCGACGGTGAACCAGACCGCGTTTGCGCATGAGCGCGGCATACCGGTGGTCGCGATCACGGACAGCGAGGTTTCACCGCTCGCGAAGTTCGCGCGTCTCTCCGTGGTCGTGAGCACGAAAAGTCAGTCCTTCTTTCAGACTATGGCTGCGGTTGGAGCGGCAGCGGAGATGTTGGCGACGCTGATCGCGTTGGGATCGCCGCAGCAACTACTTGACGGCTTGAAGTCCAGCAAGGAGTACTTTTCGGCGGCGCAGACCTACTGGAGCGCACCACCACGAACTGAGCCGATGCTTATCGCAACCCTTGAGAGCCTGAACAAGCTAAGGGGGGCTGCCGCCGTCTCAAAAGAGACGAGACGGATCAAGTCGAGGGCCCGCTAGTCGCCTCCAAAAGTCCGTTCGCAGCCGCTTTCAGGATGCTTTTGCGAGCTGCGGCGGATCGTCGCCCGCTGCGGCGAGCAGGCGCGCCAAGCAACCCGGAGATACCTCAGCCACTCTAGAGGGTGAGGCAGAAAGCGCGCAGTCCCGCCCAGCAGGGCGCTGATGGCGTTGCCACGTGCGCCGGCTAAAGTCTAGGAAGTCGCGATCGAGACGGCCGTCAGCCTTCAAAGGCCCGATCGCCGGCTTATGACGCTCCGCCGTTTCCTCTCGTGCCGGATGGTAGCGGACAGGCCACGGCGCTAGCCCGAAATGAACACCGCGGATCGAGATTCATGCCCGCATAGCCTGGGTCGACATAAGCGCGCTGAGCAAGTGCATATGCCGCGCTGGACGTGATGACGCGTTGAAGATTGCGTCCCCTCCTTCTAACTCTGCCGTCACCGCAGACAAGGTAGATAGTTGCTTGGGATCGCTGCTGGGCGTCGGCGATTCCCGAGAACGAACGTCCGCTTGTTGCCATTGAACACCCCGAAGCAGTCATTCCGCTTCCGGCCAGTCACGGCCGCTTTGCGCCCAAGCACGAACCCGCTTCGCGGGATTGGTGCTGCGGGTGAGTTATTACCCGGTACCCGAACCATTGACCGATGAAGCAAGTAAGGTTGGGGCGCTGCCCCAAACCCCGCCAGGGGCCGAGCCCCTGGACCTCAATACTCATGCGCGTTTTCGATGAAGTCTTGAGCGAGGCGTAGTTGCCTCTCGAACATGGAGTTCCCTTCATCATGAGAGGAACTTCCGATGCCTGTTCCAACTATCGACCGCCCGGTCAGTGCGCTGCGGCAGCGCATGATAGAAGACATGGCGATGCGCGGCCTGCGATCCGATACGCAGCACGAGTATATTCGTTTTGTGCGCAGCTTCGCAGCCTTCCTGGGGCAACCGCCCGATACGGCAACGGCTGAGGATATTCGCCGGTTTCAGGTTCACCAGCGCGAGAGCGGAGTACAACCACCCACGATCAACTGTTCCGTCTCGGCGCTGCGCTTCTTCTTCACCGTAACGCTCGACCGGCCAGACCTGTCGCGGCGCCTGGTCCTGGCGCGCTATCCGCGCAAACTGCCAGCGGTGCTGAGTGTCGAGGAAGTGGGCCAACTGCTCGAAGCGGCACCAGGCATCAAATACAAGGCCATCCTCGGCACTGCCTATGGCGCGGGCCTGCGCGTTTCGGAAGTGGCCAGCCTCAAGGTCGATGATATCGACAGCACGCGCATGCTGATCAGGGTCGAACAGGGCAAGGGACGTAAGGACCGCAACGCCATGCTGTCACCCCAGCTGCTCGCGCTGCTGCGGCTGTGGTGGAAGGAAGGCAAGCGGCGCTCCGTCATGCTGCCTCATGGCTGGCTGTTCCCCGGACGCAGTGCCACCGATCCGATCTCAACCCGGCAGATCAACCGCGCGATCCATGAGGCAGCCGAAGCAGCGGCGATCAGGAAGCGGGTGTCGCCCCATACGCTGCGCCACAGCTTCGCCACCCATCTCCTGGAACAGGATGTCGATATCCGCGTGATCCAGGTCCTGCTGGGGCACAGCAAGCTTGATACGACCGCGCTCTATGCGCGCGTTGCCACCAAGACGATCCGCTCGGTGACCAGTCCTCTGGAGCGTTTGGCGTTGTTGATGCAAGGCGAGGATCCCGGCGGCTGAAGCGGCTTGCGCGCCTCGATCGAGGTCGCCGATATCTTCCGAGCTGAAGGGGCCGGCTATCGTGCCGCCCAGGCCGGTCACCTGAGCCTGACCCAGCTGAAGGTCATGTCGGCGATTGAGAACTGCCGCACGGCAGCGCTCGGCGGTCACGTCGATGCCTGCGAGGACTGCGGGCATCAGCGCATTGCCTACAATAGCTGCCGCAATCGACACTGTCCCAAATGTCAGGGCGCCGCTGCGCGCACCTGGCTGGCCGAGCGCGAAGCCGACCTGCTGCCGGTCGGCTACTTCCATGTCGTCTTCACGCTTCCCACCGAGCTTGCAGACATCGCCGTGCAGAACAAGGCGATCGTCTACGATCTGCTGTTCCGTGCGGCGTCGGAGACGATGATGACGATCGCGGCCGACCCTAAGCACCTCGGCGCCAGCATCGGCATCACCGCCGTGCTCCACACCTGGGGATCGGCGATGACGCACCATCCCCATATCCACATGATCGTGCCGGGCGGCGGCATCTCGCTCGACGGACAGCGCTGGATCTCTTCGCGTCCGGCCTTCCTGCTGCCGGTGCGGGTGCTGGGCTCGCTCTTTCGCCGCTTGTTCCTCACCCGGCTGATCGAGCTCCATAAGGCGGGGCGACTCGCCTTCTTCGGCGCGCAGGCCGGTCTCGCCGACCACCGCCTTTTCCTGCGTCACCTCGCCGCGGTCAGGAAGAAGCGGTTCGTGGTCTATGCCAAGCCACCGTTCGCCGGCCCCGAGGCCGTGCTCGCCTATCTCTCGCGCTATACCCACCGGGTCGCCATCTCCAACCAGCGCCTGATTGCGTTCGACGAGACCGGCGTCACCTTCCGCTACAAGGACTACCGCCGCGATGGTCCCGAGCGGCAGCGCGTCATGACGCTCGCGCCGCACGAGTTCATCCGCCGCTTCCTGCTCCATGTCCTGCCACATGGCTTCCACCGCATCCGCCATTACGGCTTGCTCGCCAGTTCCGCACGCAAGGCCAATATCATGCGTGCCCGCGAACTGCTTGCCGTGGCACCGCCGCCGGAGCCCGTCGAAGTGCCAGAACCACTCGATTGGCTGCCGCCCTGTCCCTGCTGTGGCGGGCGCATGACCATCGTCGAGACCTTCGGGCGATGGAGGCAACCCCGCGCGCCACCTCACGCGCCCGCACCAACCGGGAGCACTTCGTCGTGACCCGGCACGGCTTGCGCTCACCTCACGCCGCAACACCACTGTTACGACGAATGCCCCCAGGCACGCCCTTCACCAAGATCAGCGCAAACGTGCTGAATATCAGCCGCTGCCAGATCCCGATTCTAGCCTCGCCCGGCGGAAAATCTCACTCACCAAGCTCTCGCCGGTTCCAGCGCCCAGCCGGTTCCGCCGTCACCACAACCGAGCAAAACTCGAAATCCCCATAGACCATCGTCGCAGCCCCGCGGGTTCGTGCATGGGCGGTTTTCGTACGCCGGCCCCGTGCCCAGACGCGCGACCGGAGATGGCCGGCGTCCGAAAACCTTCACCGTCGCGGTCGTTCACGTGCTTCCGCGTGCTCCTCCGAAGCGGTCGTCCGTTGTCATCTGTGAAGGTGTACGTAGCTGCTGCTCGATCACAGCCGCGATCGAAGCGCGACGGCCGACGCCGATGCGCTGCATCAGCGTGTAGAACGCCGGCGTGAAGATCAGCCCGAACGCGGTGACCCCGAGCATGCCGCCGAACACGGCGGTGCCGAGCGATTGCCGCATCTCCGCCCCCGCGCCGGTCGCGACCACCAGCGGTGCGACGCCGAGGATGAAGGCGAGTGAGGTCATCAGGATGGGCCGCAGCCGGCGCCGGGCGGCGGAGACCGCCGCCCCCGCGGGCGAGCTGCCACTATCCTGCGCCTGGCGTGCGAACTCAACGATCAGGATGGCATTCTTCGCGGCGAGCCCGACCAGCACCACGAAGCCGATCTGCGCGAGGATGTCGATCGACATGCCGCGGATCAACAGCCCGGTGACCGAGGCAAGCAGGCACATCGGCACGATCAGCACGACCGAGAGTGGCGTCTTCCAGCTCTCGTAATTGGCGGCCAGCACTAGGAACACGAACAGCGCCGCGGCACCGAACACCAACATCGTCGGCGTGCCCTTCTGCTCCTGCTGATAGGCGATCTCGGTCCATTCGTAGCCAATGCCGGGCGGCAGCACCTGCGCGGCCAGTTCCTCCATCCGGTGCAGCGCTGTGCCGGTGGCGACACCGGGCGCTGCCACGCCCTGAACCTCGGCCGCCGGATAGAGATTGTAGCGCGGGACGCGATAGGGGATCGTCGTATCGCGCAGCCGCGCGACCGTTCCGACCGGCACCATTTCGCCGCTCGCGTTGCGCGCCTTCAGGCCCATCAGGTCCTGCCCGTCGCGGCGGAATCGCCCGTCCGCCTGGGCGATCACCTCGTAGGTGCGGCCCAGGAAATTGAAGTCGTTGACGTATTGCGAGCCGAGATAGACCTGCAGCGTGTTGAACACGTCGGTAGGCGTGAGCCCGACCTTCTCCGCCTTCAGGCGGTCGATATCGGCATAGACCGATGGCGATCCGGTGTTGAGCAGCGTGAACACGCCCGCGAAGCTGGGGTCCTTGTTGGCCGCGCCGACCAGCGCCTGCGCGGCGTTCACAAGCGCCTGGGTGCCGAGCCCCACGCGATCCTCGAGCATCATCTTGAAGCCGCCGGAATTGCCGATCCCCTGCACCGGTGGCGGCGGAATCGTCAGCACGTAGGCGTCCTGGATCGCCGAGAGGCGCCCGCGCAGGTCGGCCAGCACCGAGCTCGCTGTCACACCCGGTAGCGAGTGGTTGTAAAGCGACGGCAGGCCGGAGAAGATCGTTCCGGAATTGGATGCAACCGTGAAAGTCGTCGCATCCAGGCCCGTGAACGGCGCGACATGCTCGATGCCGCGCGTCTTGAGGATGATGTCGATGGCCTTCTTCACCACCTGCTCGGTGCGCGCGAGGCTGGCGCCGGGCGGAAGCTGCAGAACGGTAATAAGATACCCCTGGTCCTGCTCGGGAATGAAGCCGGTCGGCACGCGGGAGAACTCGAACCCGGCGGTTGCGATCAGGCCGATATAGACCGCCACGACGATCGCGAGACCGCGCACCAATCGTTTGGTCATCTGGCCGTAAGCGTCGGATAGTTTCTCGAAGCCGCGATTGAACAGGCCGAAGGCGCCGCGCATGAGCCGACTTGCAAGGCCGGCGAGGTCGGCGTGCGGGTCGTGCTCCTTCAGGAGCAGGGCGCATAGTGCCGGGCTTAGGGTCAGCGAGACGAAGCAACTGATGACCGTCGATGCCGCGATGGTGACGGCGAACTGGCGAAAGAATTGTCCGGAGATGCCGGACAGGAAGGCCGACGGGACGAACACCGCGCACAGCGTCAGCGCGATGGAAACCAGCGCGCCGCCGACCTCGTCCATCGTCCGGTGCGCCGCCTCCTTCGGGGACATGCCGGTGGCGATATTGCGCTCGACATTCTCCACCACGACGATCGCATCATCGACGACGATGCCGACCGCCAGCACCAGGCCGAACAGCGAAAGGTTGTTCAGCGATATTCCTAGCGCGTAAAGAACGGTGAAGGTGCCGACGAGCGAGACCGGAATGGCGATGACGGGGATGATCGAGGCGCGCCATGTCTGCAGGAACAGGAAGACGACGCCGACGACGAGCAGGATCGCGACGAAGATCGTCGTCACCACCTCGCGCACCGACTTCGCCACGAAGATCGTCGGATCATAGATGACGATGGACGAGAGGCCCGGCGGGAAGTCCTTCTTCAGACTCGCCATTGTCGAAAGGACTTCGTGTTCCACCGCCAGCGAGTTCGCCCCCGGCTGTGCGAAGATCAGCAGCGGCAAGCCCTCGCTGCGGTCCATATAGGCCGTGGAGCCGTAATCGGCCGCCCCGATCTCGGCACGGCCGACGTCACGGATGCGGGTCGGCCGCCCCTGCGCGTCGGTCTTGAGGATGATGTCGGCAAACTGCTCGGGCGTGGTCAGCCGGCCGAGCGTCTGCACGTTGAGTTGGTACGCCGCGTCGCGGGGGACCGGCGGCTGGTTCAGGACGCCCGCCGAAACCTGTATGTTCTGCGCCTGCAAGGCAGCAAGCACCTCGCTGGCGTCGAGGTTGTACGCGGCTACCTTGTCCGGATCGAGCCAGATGCGCATCGCGTAGTCGCGGGCGCCAAACAGTTGCACGTCGCCCACGCCGGGAAGCCGTGCCAAGGCGTCCTTGACGTGCAAGGTCGCGTAATTCGAAAGGTAAAGGTTGTCGCGGGAACCATCTGGCGAATACAGATGCACGGCAAGCAGGATGTTGGGCGTCGCCTTGCGCACCTGCACGCCCAGGCGCTGCACGTCGTCCGGCAACCGTGGTAACGCGTCCTGCACCCGGTTCTGGGTAAGCATCTGCGCGACGTTGAGGTCCGTGCCGATGGCGAAGGTGACGGTGATGGTGAGCTTGCCGTCCCCGGTGGACTGGCTGCTCATGTAGATCATGTTCTCGACGCCGTTGATCTCTTGCTCCAGCGGTGTCGCGACCGTTTGACTGACCACGTCCGCGGACGCGCCGGGGTAGTCCGTCGTCACCTGCACTGTCGGCGGCACGATTTCCGGATATTGTGCGACCGGCAAGATCACCAGCGCGCCCAGGCCGATGAGGGTGAGGAAAACGCTGAGCACCGTCGCCAGGATCGGGCGGTCGATGAAAGTATGGGTGAAGCGCATCCTGTTGTGCCTATCCCTCGCCGGCCGCCGGATCGGGCTTAATTGCGCCGTTGACCGGCATGACCTTGGCGCCCGGACGGACTCGCACGATGCCGTTGATCACCACGCGGTCGGTCGGCGCGAGGCCGCCGCGGATGACGCGCAACCCCTGGTAGAGTTCGCCGGTCTGGACCAGCTTGGGCACGACCGTTCCGTCCGGCGCGACCGTCATCACGATCTGCCGCGACTGGTCCGGGACGACGGCGGCGGCAGGCACCAGCAGGACCGGCGTGGGATGGCCGAGATCGACGTGCAGCCGTGCGAACTGGCCGGGCGTGAGGCTGAGGTCAGGGTTGGGCACCGTCACGCGCGCGTGGATCGTGCCACTGCCGCGGTTCACCGCGTTGTCGATGAAGTCGAGTGTGCCGTGGCGGTCGAAATGGCCGTCGCCGTCGAGACTGATGGCGACATCGTCGTGCGGCGGGGCGCCGCGATGGGCTTGCTGATAGGCCAGGTAATCGGACTCGCTCATGTCGAAGTCGAGATAGATCGGGTCGAGCGAGACGATCGTTGCCAGCAATGTCGTCGGGCTCGTGCCGCCTCGGCTGCCGCTTACTAGGCCGCCCACGGAGACCAGATGCGCGCCCATCCGTCCCGTGAACGGCGCGCTGATGCGTGCGTATTCGAGGTCGAGCCGTGCGTCCATAATCGCCGCCTTGGCGGTGTCGATGGCGGCCTGTGCGGTGCGCTCGTCGGCCGCGCGCTCATCGACGGTTTCGGCCGAGCCGAAGTCGGACCGCTTGAGCTGCTGCGCCCGCCAGAGCTCCGCCTGGGTCAGCACCTCCTTCGCCTGCGAGGTCTGGAACTGCGCGACCGCCTCGTCGAGCCTGATCTGGAATGGTCGCGGGTCGATGGTGAAGAGCGGATCGCCCGGGTGCACGATCTGCCCGTCCTGGAACGCGATCGCGGTCAAGGTGCCGCCGACCTGCGCCCGCAACTCCACGCTGTCCACCGCCGAGAACTGGCCGAGGAAGCGGCCGGTGGCCTGGACCATCTGCTGGAGCGGCAGGCTCACAGTCACCGGTGGGGGCGCGGGCGGCGGCGCGGGAGGCGCATCGTCGCCGTGCCATGCGCGCTCGGCGACGACGGCTATCAACGCCGCCGAGTAGCCCCGGGGAATCTCACCCCGAGGCCCTCACAGAACCGAACGTATGCCTCTCGACATATCCGGCTCGTGTCATCCACTGAAGGCTGCCGCCTTCCGTCAGGGCCAGCGGCTCCTCCGGTCTCCCGTTGGCCTGTGGCTCTGACGCAGATGACCCCCTCCCTTCGCTCCGTGGGCATTACCCCACCTCACCGCTACTACGGAGGAGTCCGCCCCAGTGCTCCGCATCGGTACCTCTCGCCTCGCGGTTTTCGCCGCTTGTGCTTCTCCCTTTCACATCGGAGCGACTGGTTCCTGCAGTTCCGCGCGAAAGCCTGCATCCGCTTCACGCCCTCTGTACGCCGGCCGCCGTCTGCCCAGTAATCAGGCACCCGACAAACTCATCCCAAGGTAGCTTGCTGACCTTGGTTTCGGCGGCATCTACCGATTTCGACGCATCGTCGAGGGTTCATTTGCATTCGTCTCTCGGATGCCCACCTGCCCAATTTTCACTTCGGGCTTTTGATCCAACGCTCACCACCACACCTTTTGAGTGCAGCGGCTCGGACTGGTTTGAGACCCGCTCCTGAAAGCCGATCCCGAGGGGCCATACCCTCATCTTTCACGCAGCTGTACGACAGCATTTTCAGTTCATGTCGAACCCCTTCCGCTGCCTCTGCAGCACAAGCCAGCCCGCCGGCCACGAGGACCGCTCTCCACCGTGTGCTCTGAGATCCGCCCGGCCGGCTGGCATCGGCCGTCGTCGTACGCTCGGCGGCGTCCGGTTCGGCTACCGTGAGATCCATGAGTCACCTTCCGAGCGGGCCGCCGTCGCGGGGCGAATACGGAGCGGCTCCATCGAGGTTCGTGATTGTCGGCCCGGCCGTGGGGACAGGCCGGCCCGACTACATTCCGCGCCCGTCGCCGCCGGAGACGCTTGAGATCCAAACTGCGCGCACCACTTTAACCCCCGTAATCATAGCAGGCTCTATCTAAGTGCATTAGATAGAGCTCTCTATGAAGGGGTCAAGTGGCTTTTTGGGGGGGTAGCCCGTGAGGGTCTCAGGCAAAAAGGTTGCGGAGCATCGGGCCGCGCTAGTGGAGACGGCAAAGCGACTGTTTCAGGAGCGCGGCTTCGACGGCGCAGGGGTTGTCGAGATTAGCCGTGAAGCCGGTCTGACCCAGGGGGCGCTATACAGCCAATTCAAGTCGAAGGACGTTCTCGCGGCGGAGGCTGTCCGCAAGGCGTTCGCGGACGGTGCCGCTGCCTGGAATGAACTTCGCGACAGTGCGCCAGATGCCCTCTCTGCCTACCTCGATGCGTATCTTTCCAACACGCATCTGACGGAACGTTGGATCGGGCTGCGTCGTTGCTGCCTGCCTTTCGGAGGTGAGACGGCAAGATAACGCGATCGGTGCAGCTTTTACCGAAGGCTTTTCGACGATGGTCGAGTTGATGCAGCATGCGCTTCCGAGCGCATCGCTGCCGGAACAGGCACGTCGTCGTGCGCTCATCTTGATTTCGGCTCTCGTGGGCAGCGTCGCTATGGCGCGCGCGGTGGAGGCGACCGATCCAGGTCTGGCGAGAGAAATTATCTCAGCCGCTAGAGACGAGCTGAAGCAGCTTGCGGTCCGCTGAGGACAGTGCGTCCTCGCGGGGCTGTCTCGTCAGGTTCCGTATTTTCCCTACTGCGACGGAGCGAGCACGGGTCTGGACGCTAAAGAGACGGCCAGTAATGCCCGCACTCTAAACTTCTCACTAACGTGATGCTGCCGGCGCCGCTGCGTCGCACGTAGAGTAAGCGTCCCGTCTGCCGCGTGCGGTGCTGGCCGACCCAATCGCTCATCCTTGCAGCGGCGCGGACTCCAGAAGGAGGATAGATGGCCGAGGCGGAGATCGTTACGCGGCGCCGGAAGTGAACGCCGGAGCAGTAGGCGACACTGCTAGCGGAGGTCCCGTTGCACCGGCTCAGGCATAGAGGCAGGCGAAGACGAGGAGACGCTGGATGGCAGCGGATTATTTCGATCTCCCGCTCGGTCCAATCCTCTGATAGGAACGAGCTGGACACGGAGTTGTTTCCCGAGAGTGACACGCATTTTTTCGCTCGGGAGTCCAATACAACGGTGACGTTCGAGCTGCGGCAGGATGGGTCCTGTTGCCGCTATTGTACCGCGCCAATCCGGTCAAGCTTGGAGCCTTGTGCGCCATCGGTCATGACGCACATTCCTACCTTTGCAGCTTCCACTTTGCCGCGTCGACCAGCCATCCACCGGCAGCATCACGCGGGGCGGTCTGACGTTTTTTTCGATTCTGCGGCCGCACCCGTCCACCCCGACGGCCGGCGTTATCGAGAGCCGGAGCGTGATGGCGCATTCTGCCCGTGTCGATGTCTGCTCTGGTGGTGTTGTCATCCGAAAGCCGTCCGCCTACTCCCGGCAAGTCACGGCCGCTCTGCGCCCATCCCGGTCATTCCAGGACGCCTCGCCGTCACTCGAATGCAGACGTTCGTCCAAGTGTGGTGGTAGCCGCTCGGATGTCTGCTGCGGGTGGATTCCAGACGTTCGTGACCGGTCCGATGCAGCACCGACACCGCATCGGGTCGGAGCGAAGGGGCGGGACAACCGCCTAGCGTTCGACCGGGTGCTCGGCTGACCAATAGGGAAATACGCTACAATTGTCGGAAGCCTCCAGCATGGTGTCTTGGCTTGGCTTCACTGCATTCAAACGAGAGAGATACACCGCACGGCAGGGTCGGGGCGACCGGCCAAACCGTCGACCCACCAAGGGCCTCCCCTCACGGGCATACCAGTCGCGACCAGGCGCGACTGGTATTATCATGGGCGCGAACCGAGGCACGGCAGCGGACAGGAGATCCCATGACCGCGCATGATCAGTACCGACCATCACCACGGGCACGACCACGGCGAGGCCTCCGAGCTCTCGGAAACCGAACTGCGGGTCCGCGCCCTGCAGACCATCCTGATTGAGAAGGGCTACGCCGATCGCGCGGCGCTGGACGCGATCGTCGAGACCTATGAAACCAAGATTGGCCCCCATATCGGTGCCCGCATCGTGGCACGCGCCTGGACCGATCCCGCGTTCCGCCAGGCGCTGCTGACCGATGCCAGCAAGGCCGCGGCGCCGTTCGGGCATCAGGGCAAGGTTGGCGACCATCTGGTGGCGGTGGAGAATACGCTCGACCGGCACAATGTCGTCGTCTGCACCTTGTGCTCTTGCTACCCATGGGACGTCCTGGGCCTGCCGCCGGTGTGGTACAAATCGTTCGCCTATCGCTCTCGCGTCGTGAAGGAACCCCGCGCGATTCTGAGCGAATTCGGCCTGACCCTGCCGGACCAGGCGGAGATTCGCGTATGGGACTCCACCGCCGAGGTCCGCTACCTGGTCCTGCCCGTCCGCCCCTCCGGCACGGAAGGCTGGACCGCGGAACAACTGGCCGAGTTAGTGACCCGGGATTCCATGATCGGCGTCGGTGTGCCGCGCGCGCCCGCAGGAGATCGCACATGAACGGCATTCACGACATGGGCGGGATGGACGGCTTCGGCCCGGTCGATCCCGTCGAGGCTGGCCCTGTCTTCCACGAGAAATGGGAAGGCGAGGTCATGGCAAACAGCCGGGTTATGGGCGCCATCGGGGCCTGGAACATCGACCAAGGCCGCTACGGAATCGAGATGTTGCCGCCGCATCTCTACCTCACCTCCTACTACCACCGCTGGCTGGAACGGTTCGAGCGGGCCATGGTCGCTTACGGCTATGCCGACGCCGACGAAATCGCCGCGGGCCATGCGCTTCGCCCCGGCAAGACGCCGCCAAGGGGCAAGTTCACCCTGGCCGATATCGACCGGATCGGTCACCGCGGCACCTTCACGCGCCCAGAAACCGCGCCCGCCCGGTTCGCGGTGGGCGATCGGGTCCTCGCGCGGAACATACATCCCAGGACCCATACCCGCCTGCCACGCTATGTCCGCGGCCATGTCGGTGTGGTGGAGCGGTTGCATGGTTGTCACGTCTTCCCGGATACAAGGGCGATGGGCCAGGGTGAAAATCCCCAATGGCTTTACACGGTCCGGTTCGATGGGCGCGACCTGTGGGGCGTGGATGCCGATCCAACGCTGAAGGTCTCCGTCGAGGCGTTCGAGCCCTATCTGGACCCGGCCTGACATGACAGCGATCGACCCCCTTGCCGCGCAACATGCGCTCCAGGCGAATCCCGGCCTGCCAGCCGACACGCATGGCCCCGTGTTCCGCGAGCCGTGGGAGGCACAGGCCTTCGCCATGACGCTGGCCCTCCACGACAAAGGCCTGTTCACCTGGCACGAGTGGGCGGCCATGCTGGGGGAAACCATCAAGGCCGCCCAGGCGGCCGGCGATCCGGATACCGGGGATGCCTATTACCACCACTGGCTGGCGACCCTGGAACGGATGGTGGCGCAGAAGGCCGTGACCACCCAGGCCGACCTGGCATCCCACCGCGACGCCTGGCAACGTGCCGCGGCCCGGACGCGACACGGTCAGCCGATCGAGCTACAGGCAAAGGATTTCGGGGGGTAATAGCGAAGAGCCTCCTCCTCAAACCCCGCGAGGGGTGTTGGGGTCTTAGAACCGGGTTCGAAGCGTCACTTCCCGGCGCTGTTCCGGCGGACTTTTCGCTCCACCCCAACGCACCTCGCCGCGCCACCCCTTAACTCGCAGCCGGGCCATAATTAACCGGCGGTTGCAGCGCCGACCGAAGGGGAGATTTCGAGCAAAAAATGCAATTCGGCTGAACGCTTTTCGAGGGACTATTTCGGAAACGGGCAACTACACACCTACAACACGGATACGGACCGCGAACTCATCCTCGGTTCCTCCGCCGACGTGCCGCAGCTTTTAGCTTCTGCCCACATGGGTCTGCAATGGGTCGGTGCCGGCTGTCGCCGGGCCGATCACCTTACAGCCGCTTTGGGTCGACGGCTGACGTTGGCAATCCCCAAGAACGAACGTCTGCTTGATGCCGTTGCTGCCGTTAGTCTACGCTTGCGCGGTGGAATTCGCCACTCATCTGGGAAATGGTGGTAAGACTGTCTGAGGGAGGTCTTCTGCCCGACGCCGCCGAATGTGCTCAGCCTACGCGCACCCCGATAACACCTTGACTGTTGGGTTGGCGGACTGGTCCTCTCAGCGCCGCACGAGGGGAGGCTGTGATGTGGAACTGGATTCCGCGTTGGATGCGGTGCGGGGCGAGGGGGATTCCGGCCGGGCCCGATCCGGTGAGCTATCCAGCCCGAAAGCACGAGCAGGTGAGTGATCGAGCCCGCAGTCTCTGGGAGGAGGCGGGATGCCCTCCGGATCGTGATAAGGAATTCTGGTTCGATGCCGAGAAGAGATTCCGCGAAATGCAAGGCAAGGTTTATGACATCAACGTAACTAAAGACAATGTGGAAGCTCTTGGATTTGTAAAAGACTGGATTACAGCCCTAATACAAATCGAGACTGCCGCAATCGGAGCGATCGGGGTGTTGATCGGCCTTAAGGATTTTCCACGCTTACCTCTAAGCATAGTGGAGCTCTTGTTTTTGGCAATAACAGTGTTGTCGTTTACGATTTCAATTATATTCGGTGTACAGACCCTGAATGCGCTACCGGGCGCGGCACAAAGGATTCCAGTTAGTAAGGAAGCGCTGCTAGCTGATATTTTCTCGATATTCAACACAGAGAAGGGTTGGGATTTAAACAGAAATTCGAAGATTGTCAGAGTATCGTTTCTTGCTGGGGTAAGCTCCTTCGTGCTTTTAATCTTGATACGACTGGTTTGTGGACAACAGTCGTTCCACTGGTGGCCGTCGGCGACGCCGGCATAGCAAGAGGGAGCGGGTCGAGCGGGAGCCGGCCGGAGGCGGCCGGACAGACGTAGATCGCAGGCCCGGGTCGACCTTGTCGAAGACGTGACGGTCACGAGCCGATCCAGCGACTCCCGACGCAACCTGCGAATGTCTGCAAAGGGTCGACTCCGGCGGTTCAGGTGGGCAGCCCGGCTGCTTTCGCAGTGCTGACGGAAGGAAACAGCCGTCAGGCTCTCAGTTCCGCAGACCCCTCTGACCCGTCTTGGAAGAAATGAGCGAGCAACTCCGCCGTGAGGCGGGGATGCTCCTCGGGGAAGAAATGCCCGCCCGCAATCGGTCGACCGCTGACGTTTCCTGCCCATCGCCGCCAGATCGCAAGCGGCCCGCCCGCATCTTCGTACCAAGACGCCAAAGCGCCTGCCGCACTCCAGAGCGCCAGGACCGGACACTCGATGCGCCGACCCGCGTCGAGATCAATTTCATCGTGAGAGCGATCAATGCTTGCCGCAGCGCGATACTCCTCGCAGATCGCATGAGCGCGAGCGGGGTCTCGCAGCGCGTCGATGTAGGCTTCCCTGATATCTGGCGAAAACGCGTGAGCCGGGCTGCCCCAATGAGACAAGGCATCGTCGACCACCGCATCCGGCGCCGCCGATAGAAGGCGCTCCCCTAGCGGTGCGGGTTGCGCAAGAAGCGAGAACGGCCAGAACGCGAGGGTAAGCCTCGCATCTGCACGAGCCCAAACCTCATAAGTGGGGATGACGTCCAAAACGGCCAGCCGCGTCACGCTGCCCGGATGGTCCAGTGCCGCACGATAGCCAACACGACCGCCTCGATCGTGCCCCACGATCGCGAATCGCTCGCAGTCCAACTGCTGCATCGCCGCGACTAGCAACGCTGCCATTTCGCGCTTCGACATCGCCGAATGGTCGTCGCTGTACCGAGGAGGGTCGCTTCTTCCGTAGCCGGGAAGATCGGCCGCGACGACGGTAAATTCGGCAGCCAGAAGCGGAGCTACATCGCGCCAAATTAGACTCGTTTCAGGAAAGCCGTGGAGTAGGAGCACAGCCGGGCCGGCTCCGCCCTTTTGAACGAAGACCGCTCCGCGATCGGTTTCGACCCGTCCAGCATCGAAGCCGTCTATGTTCATGTCACGAACCACTATCTGAGAAGCCTCGGCGTGACGAAATTCACGGCCGACGAATTTCTGCTGTCAGTGCGCGGAATGCAACGTCCTGTCGACCGGCTTGGGTCGACTCCGGCCGTTCGGGTGGGCAGACCCGCTACCGCCGGTGAGGGTGGAGAGCAGACCTTCGAAGCTGCGAGTATTTAGGGCGGCCCGGCTATGCTTTGGGAATACTCGGCTCTGCATTGGTCCAGGTTGACATAATACCGCCTTATGGTGCGTCAGGAAAGCTGGCGCGTTCAAGCCGGTGGAAGGCCGGCACGGGTAAGGCTGTGGTAGCAGGCCGCCCGGTAACATAGTGTTGCGCAGGCGTCGGTGACGGCGCCCCAACGCGACGCTCGAAACGCCTATAAAGTGGGCGAACGGGACTATCCGCGGCGCCGAATGTCGGGCTGCCACGCGACGCGCTCTGCCGTTTGGCGCAAAGGACAGAGGGGAGGTCAAACCATGATCACGCGTCGTGTTGTAGGCGGGGATTCTCGCCAGCGCGGCGACTGCCGCGACATTCGGCATTTCCGCGACATCGGCCCGCGCTGCGGACATTGTAGTGAACGTGGGCGTCGACCTGCCCCTGACCGGGGCGAATGCGACGGGCGTGCAGCGACTCCGGAATGCCATCCTTTTGGCCTTCGAGGCTGCGAAGCAGGGTGGCGAGATCCCCGGCTATCGGATTGAACCCATTTTCTTTGACGACGCGACCTCGACCGCCGGCCAGGAGGACCCCGCTCAGGGAGCTACGAATGCGCGCAAGATGGTCAACGACAAAGACACAGTTGCGGCATTCGGTCCATTTGATGAGCAGCACCGCGAAGGCCATGCTGCCAATCCTTAGCGAAGGCAACCTAGCCACCATCGCGATCGGCGCGACCACCTCCTGAACGGGGCGGGTTTTCCGGCCGTCGAGGGTTGGTATGTCACAATTGCCGCGCCGCACCTGACGGACAACCCGCGGGCCGCGCTATTCATGCAACGCTATCAAGGCAAATTCGGTAACGTCCCGAACGACTATGCGATTTTAGCCTTCGACGCGGCGCTAGTGATCATCGACGCGATCAAGCGAGTGGCGGCCAGCGGCACGCCGGTGACCCGCAACGCCGTGCGCGACGCGATCCAGGCGAGCAATCTAGAGACAATTCAGGGAGCCGTGTCGTTCGACGCGAATGGCGACATCAGGGATCGCACGATCAGCGTCTTCCAGATTAGAAAGGACAACAGCAAGCCACTCGACAGCGTGCGCGACCAATTCCACTATATTGGGACCGCGCCGCAAGATTGATTTTCGCACGACGGGAGGGTGAGCTCGGTCCGGGCCTACCAAGGACGATTATCAATAAACTCCCGCACCCTCACGGCCCTCGACGCTCGCTTTGTCGGCTTGCGTAACTTAAGACTTTCGGATTCTCCGTAAGTTACGGCCGTAACGGCCGCGCAGCGAAGCGGCTTTTTCGCTGACCTTTCCACCACGCGCGGCAGCAGTCCGCGTCGCCGACAACTCGTGCCATAGTTGCAAGCCGGCGAGGAGCGGCAGCCCGGTGCCAGGCAGGCCGAACGCTCGGCGGGGTTTCCGTTGGCCCACCCCTTGCCGCATGCCTGAAATAGGAGTTAGGCTGTCGTCGAGACGGGCTGATAGGCCGACACAGGGAGAATGCCGGCTTAAGCAACAGGAGGCCGCCATGACCGCGAGAACAGATGACTACGATGAGATCGTTCGAGTTATGCAGCTCTACATCGATGGATTCAACGACAATGATGTCAGCAAGTTCGAAGAGGCTTTTCACGAAGACGCCTGGATATTCTTCATCGAAGCCGACGGCTCGCTGCATAAGAGCCTTATCTCCGAGAACTTTGAGAGATGGGCTACGCCGCCCGGTTGGGGCATCGTGGGTCGATTCATCTCGGTGACTCAGGTCGGAGATGCGGCCTCGGTCCAGCTCAGCTTCGACTTTGCCGACAAGTCCTATAGCTATATCGACTTCCACAATCTGCTCAGGATCAACGGCGTCTGGAAGATCACGAACAAGACCGCCACTCACAGCAGCCGGTAGGTCCTCCCAGCCGCGGTTCGACTGTGATTCGGCGCTCATCCGGGGCTTCCAGATGCATGGACAGCACTCACGTGGCAAAGGACCTTGACGACGTGGTAGCTGGCGGCGGGTGCGGTCATGCGTCCGGAGTGTTTGCGCGGCTCATGCGCAGTTGGGACTTTCCACCCATTCGACGGCGAAAGGCAATCGGGTCTGGTTGCAGTCGCACAAAACGAGCGGTGGAGCGTAACTCAAGGAATACGCACCACGTTGCGGCACCCGTAGAATCAATGACTTAGACTGTGCATAAGCCCGGTGCGGAAATCCCGGTTGACGCGGTCACGGCAAGGCACACTCGGCAGAGTCCGCTTTGGTGAAGGTTTTCGGACGCCGGCCATCTCCGGTCGCGCGTCTGGGCACGGGGCCGGCGTACGAAAACCGCCCATGCACGAACCCGCGGGGCTGCGACGATGGTCTATGGGGATTTCGAGTTTTGCTCGGTTGTGGTGACGGCGGAACCGGCTGGGCGCTGGAACCGGCGAGAGCTTGGTGAGTGAGATTTTCCGCCGGGCGAGGCTAGAATTGGGATCTGGCAGCGGCTGATATTCAGCACGTTTGCGCTGATCTTGGTGAAGGGCGTGCCTGGGGGCATTCGTCGTAACAGTGGTGTTGCGGCGTGAGGTGAGCGCAAGCCGTGCCGGGTCACGACGAAGTGCTCCCGGTTGGTGCGGGCGCGTGAGGTGGCGCGCGGGGTTGCCTCCATCGCCCGAAGGTCTCGACGATGGTCATGCGCCCGCCACAGCAGGGACAGGGCGGCAGCCAATCGAGTGGTTCTGGCACTTCGACGGGCTCCGGCGGCGGTGCCACGGCAAGCAGTTCGCGGGCACGCATGATATTGGCCTTGCGTGCGGAACTGGCGAGCAAGCCGTAATGGCGGATGCGGTGGAAGCCATGTGGCAGGACATGGAGCAGGAAGCGGCGGATGAACTCGTGCGGCGCGAGCGTCATGACGCGCTGCCGCTCGGGACCATCGCGGCGGTAGTCCTTGTAGCGGAAGGTGACGCCGGTCTCGTCGAACGCAATCAGGCGCTGGTTGGAGATGGCGACCCGGTGGGTATAGCGCGAGAGATAGGCGAGCACGGCCTCGGGGCCGGCGAACGGTGGCTTGGCATAGACCACGAACCGCTTCTTCCTGACCGCGGCGAGGTGACGCAGGAAAAGGCGGTGGTCGGCGAGACCGGCCTGCGCGCCGAAGAAGGCGAGTCGCCCCGCCTTATGGAGCTCGATCAGCCGGGTGAGGAACAAGCGGCGAAAGAGCGAGCCCAGCACCCGCACCGGCAGCAGGAAGGCCGGACGCGAAGAGATCCAGCGCTGTCCGTCGAGCGAGATGCCGCCGCCCGGCACGATCATGTGGATATGGGGATGGTGCGTCATCGCCGATCCCCAGGTGTGGAGCACGGCGGTGATGCCGATGCTGGCGCCGAGGTGCTTAGGGTCGGCCGCGATCGTCATCATCGTCTCCGACGCCGCACGGAACAGCAGATCGTAGACGATCGCCTTGTTCTGCACGGCGATGTCTGCAAGCTCGGTGGGAAGCGTGAAGACGACATGGAAGTAGCCGACCGGCAGCAGGTCGGCTTCGCGCTCGGCCAGCCAGGTGCGCGCAGCGGCGCCCTGACATTTGGGACAGTGTCGATTGCGGCAGCTATTGTAGGCAATGCGCTGATGCCCGCAGTCCTCGCAGGCATCGACGTGACCGCCGAGCGCTGCCGTGCGGCAGTTCTCAATCGCCGACATGACCTTCAGCTGGGTCAGGCTCAGGTGACCGGCCTGGGCGGCACGATAGCCGGCCCCTTCAGCTCGGAAGATATCGGCGACCTCGATCGAGGCGCGCAAGCCGCTTCAGCCGCCGGGATCCTCGCCTTGCATCAACAACGCCAAACGCTCCAGAGGACTGGTCACCGAGCGGATCGTCTTGGTGGCAACGCGCGCATAGAGCGCGGTCGTATCAAGCTTGCTGTGCCCCAGCAGGACCTGGATCACGCGGATATCGACATCCTGTTCCAGGAGATGGGTGGCGAAGCTGTGGCGCAGCGTATGGGGCGACACCCGCTTCCTGATCGCCGCTGCTTCGGCTGCCTCATGGATCGCGCGGTTGATCTGCCGGGTTGAGATCGGATCGGTGGCACTGCGTCCGGGGAACAGCCAGCCATGAGGCAGCATGACGGAGCGCCGCTTGCCTTCCTTCCACCACAGCCGCAGCAGCGCGAGCAGCTGGGGTGACAGCATGGCGTTGCGGTCCTTACGTCCCTTGCCCTGTTCGACCCTGATCAGCATGCGCGTGCTGTCGATATCATCGACCTTGAGGCTGGCCACTTCCGAAACGCGCAGGCCCGCGCCATAGGCAGTGCCGAGGATGGCCTTGTATTTGATGCCTGGTGCCGCTTCGAGCAGTTGGCCCACTTCCTCGACACTCAGCACCGCTGGCAGTTTGCGCGGATAGCGCGCCAGGACCAGGCGCCGCGACAGGTCTGGCCGGTCGAGCGTTACGGTGAAGAAGAAGCGCAGCGCCGAGACGGAACAGTTGATCGTGGGTGGTTGTACTCCGCTCTCGCGCTGGTGAACCTGAAACCGGCGAATATCCTCAGCCGTTGCCGTATCGGGCGGTTGCCCCAGGAAGGCTGCGAAGCTGCGCACAAAACGAATATACTCGTGCTGCGTATCGGATCGCAGGCCGCGCATCGCCATGTCTTCTATCATGCGCTGCCGCAGCGCACTGACCGGGCGGTCGATAGTTGGAACAGGCATCGGAAGTTCCTCTCATGATGAAGGGAACTCCATGTTCGAGAGGCAACTACGCCTCGCTCAAGACTTCATCGAAAACGCGCATGAGTATTGAGGTCCAGGGGCTCGGCCCCTGGCGGGGTTTGGGGCAGCGCCCCAACCTTACTTGCTTCATCGGTCAATGGTTCGGGTACCGGGTAATAACTCACCCGCAGCACCAATCCCGCGAAGCGGGTTCGTGCTTGGGTCGATAGCTGCCGAACCACCTGTTCCACGTCAATCGTCCGCTTTGGTGCATCGCTCGCCCGAAAGCGGACAAGCCGCTTTCGGCCAGTACTTGCCATTCGCTCGCCTGGCCGAATGTCCGAGAAGGGTCGAACTCCAGTCCTTCGAGAACGAGCTGGCGAGCGGCCAAATCTTCGCCGTGGACTGCCTCGCCCGCACTGATCCGGGGTTTGCCAGCCGTCCAGTTCATCCGAGATAATGCCGGATGCCGGGGGGAGATTGAGGAAGGCGCTGGAGGGATAGACATTGGACACGCGCCAAGACCGGCGCCGCGCCGGTCGACTTCTGGCTATCTCATTGGCTGCGACGAATACCCCTCACCTGTCCGGGCGGCGTCGCCGGCTCCGGCGACGCTTCGCTGTCGGCGCGCTGATATGCGGGCTCGCTGCTCTGATCGTCGCATCTGCCTACTTTTGGGGTTGACGCGGCTGGCGTCGAGTTCATGGCGGAAAGCGGCGCATGTCAGAGTGATTGTCGATCATGTGGTGTTCTCCTGCCGCGTCAGACCTCATTGCCCAATACATCCCAGCCGGGGCGAGCGCGCCGCGCGTCCGCTTTCGCGGTCAAAAGCTGGTTGCGCCCTCCACCGTTAACACCTCGCCCTCGGGGAATCGCGCAGCGCGTTCCGCCGCCTGCCTGGCCTTCGTGGACAAAAGGGCCAATTCACGGGAAGCCTCGACGATCTGCCCCGATAACCCGCTCAGGATGGCAACCTCCGTGCTTAGCCGCCGGCGCATCCTTGCGAGAATTCAACCTCGATTGCCATGTGGCTTCTCCAATGCTGGTGCGATTCCCCAGCGGGCATTGTAGGCGGCAAGCGCCGCCTCGTATTCGGCCTGGTGCGCAGCACACTCCGGATACTTTGCCCGCCAAAGATCAGCCCACTCGTTCTGCACCGTGGTCTCGAAAAAGCCGATCGCCGGATCGGTGATCGGCGGCTCGGGTGGCGGTGGCCGGCGTCGCGGCGGGTCCCTTCCAGCCAACACCGACAGCTCCGCTTGCAACGCATGGGTGAGCGCGATGCCGAGTGGACCCGCGTTCAATCCGAACGTCGCGGCCAAGCTAGGGACGTGCCGGCTAGGCAACTGCAGAACGGTATCCCGAAACTGCCGGGCGGTCCGAAACGCCGCGTCCTCTGCGGCGTGCAGCGGCACGAGCTCGCCACGCGTGATGCGCAACCGCAGCTTGTCGCGCCTCTCATGCAGGCGATGCAGCTCCTCACGCGCGGCGGCGAGCGTGGTCACAGCCGCTCGGCAGCGGTGGCTGCCGCCACCTCGAACGAGGACGTCTCCTCCAACAGCAGCGCCGTGAACCCCATCAGGGCTGCCTTCACGGTGTCCTCAGGCTCGCCGAGGTCGGCGGCGATGGGCATGGACCAGCGGTCAGGCAGCGTCGCCAGGCGCTCCCGGATCTGCCCTGCCGCCGCTGTCCATCGCTCCACCAGCATCGTCCGTTCGACGTGGCTCGCTTCGAGGTGCTCGACCGCGTGCCGGGCCAGCTCGATCTTGGCGATCAGCGCAGACACCTGTGCCGATTCGTCGCTGCCGCGGGCGGTGTGGTGAAGGCGGATGTATGCCTCGTTGAGCGGCTGCTTCGGGTCCAGCCTGCCGTCCGCGCCTGCCACCAACCTGCCTTCACGTTTGGCTTGTGCGACCGACTGACGGGCCACACCGGTGAGCCGAGCAAACTCCCGGTCGGTGAGGTTCTGGGCCATCCTGGCCGCTCCCTGGGGCGGCAAACCCTAAGCTGGGGACCGTTGCTCCGGCAACCGGCAGGCGAATTTTTCGGCCAGGGCCTGGCGATTAAGCGGGCCTGTTTCCCCCGCACTTCACGCCCCGCCGGACAGGACCCGTTTGTTTCCTGCCGCCGCCGCCCGCTTGCTCCTATGGTGCTGACACGCCGGGTGCGCGGTGATCGGGATCAGGCTCGATTGATCGGTGAGGCGGGTGACGTTTCTATCGGTGATTTACACGGCGCTGCCGGATAAGACCAGTTATCGCAACTCGGCGCGGCGAGCGGTCAAAAGGCGGTTAGCCGCTGCCTACTTTTTATAGCGTAGAGGTAGCCCGCTCCAACCCACACTTGCCGGGTCAGGGTCAGGAATGTAGTTCGCTAGTTTTGCGAGTGCCTTGCATCTATCGCGCAACTCCTTGAGTTTTTCGGGCGGTGATGGATTGCCTTTACTGCTTCGCACAATTCCATGTTTGATGTCAGAATGTCCTCTGAATACGTGGCGCGTATCGACTACATCCGCTCCAGACTGCCATATCTGCCCTGCGCTCAGGACAGCGAATCCCTTGTAGACCTTGTCCTTTGCGGGGTCTTCCAAACATTTTGCGTGCCGCTTGCAAGCATCAGACCCGATCCAGTCCACTCTCATAGTTGAGATTTCGTCCGAGTCATGGGGGGCCAATACAAGTTATAATCCAGAATCCCGTCTTTCTTAAAATGGTATGGGCTGCATGCGCCACGAACGATTGCCTCGTCAGCAGCGATCTCACGCGGCCACAAGTTCATGCCAAGGCGTTTGTATGCGGATTCCTGTAACCGATGCAGAATGCGTCGGAGGAAGCACAAGAGCTTCCTGAATAAGCGCCAAGATTTGTTGATCCAAGGAGTCTGCATCGCCCTGAAGGAAGATCGGTTGTTGCTGCTGGTGCACCTCGATAAAGCCACTGTAGCGGGTATCTCCGATTTCTAGATAGACCTCTCCTCGCGGCATTTCCCACTCGAAGGAGATGGTGCCGGTCGGTTTCGGTAAAATCTCAGGCCCGGGCATAACGAACGGAGTGGCTTCAATAATGCTAACAAAGCGAAGCGCATTCTCGCGGGTTGCCTGAGAGATTGACGAAGCACCATATCCATCCCAATCGTCCTCTAATCGGGCGAAGCCTTCAATCGTAGACCGTGCCGATCTAGAGTTCTCAAATCTCAATGCTGTAAGCTGGAGGGCAAACGGTATGAAGAGCTGCTCGGTATCGCTTTGTGCAGAACCCGACGACCATCTGACATGTGTCGAGAGAATTGGGCTAAGCTCAAGCCGGGATAGGTTGATAAGCTCCGCTTGATATGAGCCGCTCGCCGCGTTGGTGCTGACGCCGATCATGTTTCCTCTCCGTCTAGTGGTTCCATTATGGGGGACAGCTTCGTTGTTGTGTTGACAAAAACGCGATGAATTATGTCCTCGAGAGTGCCGAGTTCTGGGTTACTTCCTGGCGGCCTGTGACTTGCGCTCGTAGTCGTCAAGCCACTGCTCGGTGAGCCGGTCGAGCTCCTCGAGCTGGCGTTCGGAGTAGGATTCTGGCGCAAAGCCCTCGAGCCACCCGACCACGTGAGTTTCGATCAAGTCGCGCGGCACGTCCGGATGCTCGGCATGGCTGCGTTCTGCCGACTGCTCGATCGACAGCCGTTTCCCGTCGTCCCAGACGATCTTGCGCCGTCTGGGGTCGACGTCGGCATTTTCCAGTGCGGCGAAGACCAGATCGAGCGCGTAGACCGAGTGTTCCCCCTCGGACGAGCCCATCCATTCGAGGAAGGCGTCAGTGAACGGGTTGTTCTCGAAGGGGTGTTTTGCGCGTCGCTTGCCCATCGGATAAGGATAGCACCGCAGGTCATTGCCGTCGCGAGGCTCGCTTCATCATCAAGCGGCTCTGCTCGATGCTCAAGGCGATCCACTGGGCGGTGAGCGCCTTGAAGCGCTTATAGTTGCGGATCTCACGCCGCACCTCGGGCAGATAGTCGCGCGGAACATATTCGGTCCGGCTCCTCATCTGCCGCGTGTAGCTGAGCTGGTAGTAGGGTCCCCTCCGGTTCTCTGGATCCTTGTACTGGCGGGTGAGCGATCCGGGCCGCATGTCTTCAATGCCGGCCAGCTGCGCCTTGATGCTTCCAATGCGCTTTCTGATCACTGCCAGGCGTTTGTTTGTCATAGGTTTAGCATACCAGTGCTATACTATGCTGGCAACAGAATTGAGAGGGCCCGATGCCGCTGTGGATGCCCTGGTGGAATGCGATTTGGCTGCTGCGTCCGGCGTTCTCGCGTCTGCGCACCTTCCTGTGGTTCGCCACCGCCGTGGCAGGCTTCACGGTGCGGACGGAACTGCTGGGCGTAACCAGCCTCGTGCGGGCGCTGAAGCTCGAGGCTCGCTTCTACAACAAGCTCGTCGATCACTTTCACAGCCCCGCCGTGAAGCTCGATCGGCTCGCGGCGCTGTGGACCCAAGTGGTGCTCCGGCTATTCCCGCAGCCGCTGCGCATCAAGGGAAGGTGTGTCGTGGTCGGCGACGGCATCAAGATCCCAAAGCGCGGGCGCAAGATGCCGGCGGTCAAACTCCTGCATCAGCAGTCCGAGTTCGAACACCAAGCCCGAATTCATCATGGGACATTCCCTCCAGGCTGTGAGCGTGCTCGTTCAGGCCGCCGCCAGCGTCTTCGCCGTGCCGCTCGCCATGCGAATCCACGAAGGGTTGGTGTGGTCCAATCGCGATCGCCGCACCCTGCTCGACAAGATGCTTGCGCTCCTCGGGATCGTCGCCATCGCAGAACCCTTCTACTTCGTCGCCGACGCCTACTATGCCGCGCGCAAGATCGTCACCGGCCTGCTCGAGGAGAACAACCACCTGGTCACGCGGGTGAAGTCCAACGCCGTCGCCTACACCGCCCACCAGCAGCGTGGCCCGCGGAAGAGAGGCCGGCCCAGAGTTTATGGCAGCAAGGTCAAGCTCAGATCCCTGCTGGAAGACCCCAAGGGCTTCCAACAGGCCGAAAGTCCCGTCTACGGCGAGCACCAGGTGACCATCCAGTATCGGGTCCGCGACCTGCTGTGGCGCCCGGCCGGTCGACTCGTGCGCTTCGTGGCGGTGATTCATCCAGTAAGAGGCTCGTGCCTCCTGATGTGCACCGACACCTCTTTGGAGGCTATCGAGATCATTCGCCTGTACGGTCTGCGCTTCAAGATCGAGCACACGTTCAAGCAGGCGGTGCGGCTGATCGGTTCGTTTACCTACCATTTCTGGATGTCCGACATGAAGCCGCTGCGCCGCCGCAGTGGCAATCAACATCTCCATCGTGAGTTGCTGGAATACCGCAACGCCGTCAAACGCAAGCTCCACGCCTACCACGTCTTCATCCAGGCGGGTGTCGTCTGCCAGGGACTGCTTCAGTATCTGGCCGTCGCCTTCCCTCAGGCCGTCTGGAATTCCTTCGGCTCCTGGCTGCGAACCATTCGGCCCGGCATCCCGCCCTCGGAGCTGGTCGTGGCCAATGCCCTGCGCCAGAGCCTGCCGGAATTTCTCTTGAATGCCACCCCGAGCAACACCTTCGCGAAATTCGTCATCGAACGACAGGACACCAATAAAATGGAGGCCTTCCGCCTAGCCTCCTGAGCCGAAATTCCTCCGGAACTCTGGACTCTGCGAGTTATGTCGTGAGCCGCCTCAAATACGGCCATGACATCAGCCTCGGTAGCTGGAGTTTGGGTCTCGACGTTGATCGTGATGTCCATAACGACAGCCTGTTCTCCTCTGACGATTCCTTCTGCCAGCATAAGAGACATCTGCGGCCCTGACGCAAGTGGAATACCCAACTGGAGAAATGGCTTCGCTTCCTGATGAGGTGCGATTTCGCCAAGCACAGGCGGGGGGAGTTCAATCTTAAAACCGAGGACGTTGCGGATGAAGGCCGCTGTTGACATTCCCTGAGTGAATTTTCGATTGAAGGAGTTGATATAGCGCAGGCTTGCATTCGAGAACGGTAATTGCACCTCTGAGGAATTGCGCGTTTCCAAAAGCACGTTGACGCCCTTCCTCACAACTGGGGCAAACTGCTGCCACGACTGATATGGCGGCGTTATGTTGGCGGAGAACACTCCGGCCCCAACTTGATAGAGTGTGGTTCCTTGTGTTTGCTGCTTCTGTCGAAAGCGGTAGAATTCGCTCCACCAGATCATAGCCGTGCGCCCCTACCCTCGATCCGAAGCGCATGAAGAATTCCTCGTATTGACCGGCTGCCAGAAGGGTCGCACCGGTGACCTGGGGGCTGCCGGTGCTCCATCGCAATTCGGCGATGAGTTCTACTAGCCTGGATTTCCACGGACCGGAAATCGCCTAACACGACAGGTTTCACATGCTAGTGGATCAGGCGGAGCGAACGGCCTTGCCACCATGGCACCAGGACGGGTTGGTCGATGAGTCCGGAGGCGAGTACCGATTGGAAGATGGGCGCGACGGTGGAAGCGCACTGTGACCTCGTCAGTGGCGATGGCGACGTTTGCCGGCATGTCGATCAAATCGCGGAAGATACGGCGGGCTTGGGCATCATCGTAGCCTCGCATGCGTCGGGCCATCAACCGGTAGAGGGCGCTGGCGAGGACGAGGAGCGCCATGTCGAAATCAACCTTGAAGCCGACTGAAGAGGAGAGCGCGTCGATGTGGAAGAAGCGTACGGCATCGGCGAGCGCATTTTCGATCAGCATGCGCTTGGCATAGCGAGTGATGAGGTTGCGGGCGCTGGCATGCCTGTCGTTGGTGACAAGGATAGTGGGTTCATCGTGGCCGAGATCCTTGATGAACAGTTGTCGGTAGGTGCGTTCGCGAAGGCAGACCTTCTGCTCGAAGACTTGGGGTGTGCGATATTTGCGACTGGGCAGGTTGAGCGTGATGGTGCGCCACGCCGATGCTGCCAGCTCATAGACTTCGGCCAGCAGGCCTTTGGAGCGCCGGCGCAGCGTCATAAAGGTGATCCCGGCGGCATCCAGCCGGTCGAGCCCTTCGTAAGTCGTGAGTTTGGAATCGAATACGAGGTGCTGCGGCACTTTGCCATGCTGACGCTTCCAGAACTCGATGAAACGGAAGATTTCCTCGGCCTCCTCACCCTTGCGAATGTCGGCGTTCGAGTAGCAGAACACCTGACTGTCGGCGTCCTGGGCGAGGAACGTGAGGATGCTGGGCTGACGGCGACTGCGCCTCGGCAGATAGTGGGTTTCGACCACCGGGTGTTCGCCGAAATAGGGCACGGAGTGGAAATCGAGGTTGATCGACTCCCCGCTGAAGAGCGCCTCTCCGGCCAACCGTTCGTGCCACAGAGCGAGCAACCGCGAGACGTTCTGCGGGGTGATCCGTGAGGAATACTCCGACAGGAAGCTCCTCTTCGGCATGACGTTGAGCCCGCAGAACAGCGCCAGGCCTTCGTCGGCAACCAGCGCCATGATATGGCTCTTCCGCTCAATGGCCCATAGCTTCAGAGCCAGCGAGGCGCGCAAAGCATGCGCGGCCGGGATCATGCGCGAGCCGGGGAGTTTGGCGCCGAGCGCCAGGGTGTCGGTGTTCAAACGCACCAGTTCGGCGATGAACAGGAACAGCCCCCCGACCCGTGTCGTGAACTCGCGCGGCGTGAGCGTGAAGCTGCGGATGTTGGCGACTGCCTCGGTGCTGGGCCCGGCTACGGCCGGACGCTCCTCGTCGAGCCGCCGCGGCAGCGGTGCGAACCCTTCCGCGGCGAGGACCTCGCGTACCGCAGTCGCACTGAGTGGCATTCCCCGTTCGGAAAGCGCCTGACTGATCTCGTAGACTGAGTAATTGCGTTTGCGCAGCGCCACGATCTGGTCATGGGCACGGCCCTTTCTGGGCTGCTCACGCCGACCCGGTCGGACGACGGCGAAGAAGTCTGGCAGTTCGCCGCGACGAAAGGCGTGGCAGAGCACCCGGAATGCGCCCGGTGAGTAGCCGAACCGTCGCGCCGCCGCGTCAGAGCCAATGCCTTCGAAGAAATAGGCGCGCAATGCCTCGTATTGGCGCTGCCGTGGGGTCGCCGGCCGGACGAAGAAGCGGCGGCACTTTGTTAGGTCATATGGTGCTCTGATAGCCACTTGTGCACGGTGTCTAACCCCATATATAGTGTCAAGCGAGAAAGACGTGACAACCCCTGCGCTGCTTTCAGTAGGTGTTGCCGACAAACCCGGCCGGCGCGGGAGGGTTTCGGTTGGTGCGAAGGTCTGACCCGTTTTCTGCAGTTCCTCTGGGGACAGATCGTTCCTGACCCGCAAGTGTTGGTAAACTCCTATTGAGCGGTCACGCGCGCGCGTGTGACGCATTAACCCCACTGAACTGACACTTGCGGGTCTGAAATAAATCACGGGGGCACCGTCCCGGCGTGGCTCTTGAGCACGAGACCGAAGACGATTCCGTGGTGGCGGTAGGCGTTGACCCGAAGCTCTCGACCTTGCCGGAAGCCCCGATCGAGGAGCGCCGAGGTGAACAATCTGCGGTTCAGCACGAACTCGCCAGCCTGCTCAGCCCAGGCCCGGTAGGAGCTATAAAGAACGCTGCCGTAGGCGGCTCGCGCCTTGTCCTCGTCACAACACTCGTCGATCCAGGCCTGAAGCACATCCTCGCCGGCGAGGTATTCTTCAGTTGCCGCTACCACCGCCGGAGGCTGGGCCAGCCCGATCCGCTGCCACTCCCGACAGCCCTCGATCATCCACGCGAGAATGCCGGGCCACTCGCGACGCAGCTTGCGCGCCAGCCGCCGGTCGCGGTCGGGAAGTGGAATCGTCACCGCGAACGGGATCAGGTCTACTCGCCGACGCATCGCCTCGCCCACGCTGCGCAGACCAGGCTTGTGGTTGCCGGCGACGAACAGCTTGAACACCGGCGTGAAGTCGAAGAAGTCCTGCCGCATGAAGCGGGCGGTGATCACATCACCGCCCGTCATCATCTTGATCTTGCTTTCCGCCCACCGCCGGCCGTCAGCCGTTTCTTGTGCGGTCACCACCCGGGCACCATGCAGCTTCGCCAGGTCGCACGAATGCTGGTCAGTTGGCGAAGCGGTGAAGGTCTCGATCGCTGCGACTGTGGCGTAGGAGCCGAGCACACCACTGATCGTGCCGAGGAAAACGCTCTTGCCGTTGGCGCCGCTGCCGTAGAGGAAGAACAGCACTTGCTCGCTGGTGTCCGCCGTCAGGGCATAGCCGCAAGCGCGTTGAAGATAGCTCCGTAGCGCACCGTCCCCGCCGGTGATCTGCTGTAGGAAGGTGAGCCACAGAGGGCACTCACCGCCCGGAGCCACGGCGGTGATCTTGGTCGCGTAATCCTCAGCTCGATGCGGGTGAACCTCGCCAGTCTTGAGGTCGACCTGACCACCGGGTGTGTTCAGGCGCGGGCGCCGATTCCACTGCTGAGCGGTAGCGGCAATCCGCGGATCGCTGCGCGCTCGGCGCTCAACGGCCGGAACCGTCCGGGCGTCGCACAGTCCGCGTGCGACCGATCGCTTCGTGCAAGCAGCCGCGATCTGGCGCACGTGCCGCCGAACGCGGTTGAACACGCTCAGAGTTTCGTCCCGATTCCAGACCTGGCCATTCCAGGCGAGCCACTGCGACCAGGCGGCGACGTGCCGCAGGTCAGTGCCGTGCTGATCGACGAATCCCAGCGCGAGCCATTCGACGGTGTAGGCCGGCGCGGGGTCGGGCTGGCCCGTCCCGGACGCTGCGGCGGGCGCTGCGGGCGGCGCCGTGGGGGGCACTGGCGGGGGCGTTGCGGGGGGCACGGGCGGCGGCTGTGGCGGGGGCTCGGGCGACGGCGGCACCTCAGGTGCCTGCGGCACGCTCACGCCGCTGGTGGCCTCGTCTTCCGTGGAATAGGCCCAGTCTACCGTGCGCGGGACCTCGGCCCGCCGGGCCTCCCAGCGCGCGTCCCGCTGATCGGCGGGTCGGCTGTCGAACGCGGCATGCAGGACCGCGATCGCGGTTCGCTTCGACATGCCCTCGGCGGCGAAGCGACCACACAGGCGGACCAGGGCGTTGTGAATGCCCTCGGCCGTGTCGCCCAGCGCGCACAGCTCCGCGTAGACGTCGATCGGCAGGTCGGCGGCGAACAGGACTTCCTGTTCGGGAGGTGCGGCACCGTTGCCCTTGCGGCGCGGCTTGCGCTGCACGATTCGCTTGGCGGACGGCGGCTTTGGCTTTGCGGTGACATCAAGATCGGCACGTAAATCTATAAAGTCGCCGTCCACCTCGATCACACGATGCTGCGGCGCATCGCCGACGCGGCCGATATAATATGATTGGCTCTGTGTCCAACTTTCCGGCGCAAGCTGGTCGGGCAGAATGCCTGCCAACCTGTCGACCATGTGCTCCCGCTCGGCGGGCTTAATGGGCGTTGATAGCGGCAGGAACAGCCGCGCTCGCGGCGCATCATCCCGGTGCGAGGGCGAGGTTACGATCAGACCGGCCAGGTGGTGCGAGCGGAGCGCGTCGGCCAACTGTTCGGGTGTTGTGCGCTCCCCGTCGTAATCGGCTTCCAGTCCCCAAATCTCGTGAAGGTTACGGTCGTGTCTGAGGCTGTTCTTTGCGCTGCGGTGGCTATGGAAGCTCGCCAACTTGACTAGCCTGGATTTCCACGGACCGGAAATCGCCTAACACGACAGGTTTCACATGCTAGTGGATCAGGCGGAGCGAACGGCCTTGCCACCATGGCACCAGGACGGGTTGGTCGATGAGTCCGGAGGCGAGTACGATTGGAAGATGGGCGCGACGGTGGAAGCGCACTGTGACCTCGTCAGTGGCGATGGCGACGTTTGCCGGCATGTCGATCAAATCGCGGAAGATACGGCGGGCTTGGGCATCATCGTAGCCTCGCATGCGTCGGGCCATCAACCGGTAGAGGGCGCTGGCGAGGACGAGGAGCGCCATGTCGAAATCAACCTTGAAGCCGACTGAAGAGGAGAGCGCGTCGATGTGGAAGAAGCGTACGGCATCGGCGAGCGCATTTTGGATCAGCATGCGCTTGGCATAGCGAGTGATGAGGTTGCGGGCGCTGGCATGCCTGTCGTTGGTGACAAGGATAGTGAGTTCATCGTGGCCGAGATCCTTGATGAACAGTTGTCGGTAGGTGCGTTCGCGAAGGCAGACCTTCTGCTCGAAGACTTGGGGTGTGCGATATTTGCGACTGGGCAGGTTGAGCGTGATGGTGCGCCACGCCGATGCTGCCAGCTCATAGACTTCGGCCAGCAGGCCTTTGGAGCGCCGGCGCAGCGTCATAAAGGTGATCCCGGCGGCATCCAGCCGGTCGAGCCCTTCGTAAGTCGTGAGTTTGGAATCGAATACGAGGTGCTGCGGCACTTTGCCATGCTGACGCTTCCAGAACTCGATGAAACGGAAGATTTCCTCGGCCTCCTCACCCTTGCGAATGTCGGCGTTCGAGTAGCAGAACACCTGACTGTCGGCGTCCTGGGCGAGGAACGTGAGGATGCTGGGCTGACGGCGACTGCGCCTCGGCAGATAGTGGGTTTCGACCACCGGGTGTTCGCCGAAATAGGGCACGGAGTGGAAATCGAGGTTGATCGACTCCCCGCTGAAGAGCGCCTCTCCGGCCAACCGTTCGTGCCACAGAGCGAGCAACCGCGAGACGTTCTGCGGGGTGATCCGTGAGGAATACTCCGACAGGAAGCTCCTCTTCGGCATGACGTTGAGCCCGCAGAACAGCGCCAGGCCTTCGTCGGCAACCAGCGCCATGATATGGCTCTTCCGCTCAATGGCCCATAGCTTCAGAGCCAGCGAGGCGCGCAAAGCATGCGCGGCCGGGATCATGCGCGAGCCGGGGAGTTTGGCGCCGAGCGCCAGGGTGTCGGTGTTCAAACGCACCAGTTCGGCGATGAACAGGAACAGCCCCCCGACCCGTGTCGTGAACTCGCGCGGCGTGAGCGTGAAGCTGCGGATGTTGGCGACTGCCTCGGTGCTGGGCCCGGCTACGGCCGGACGCTCCTCGTCGAGCCGCCGCGGCAGCGGTGCGAACCCTTCCGCGGCGAGGACCTCGCGTACCGCAGTCGCACTGAGTGGCATTCCCCGTTCGGAAAGCGCCTGACTGATCTCGTAGACTGAGTAATTGCGTTTGCGCAGCGCCACGATCTGGTCATGGGCACGGCCCTTTCTGGGCTGCTCACGCCGACCCGGTCGGACGACGGCGAAGAAGTCTGGCAGTTCGCCGCGACGAAAGGCGTGGCAGAGCACCCGGAATGCGCCCGGTGAGTAGCCGAACCGTCGCGCCGCCGCGTCAGAGCCAATGCCTTCGAAGAAATAGGCGCGCAATGCCTCGTATTGGCGCTGCCGTGGGGTCGCCGGCCGGGCGAAGAAGCGGCGGCACTTTGTTAGGTCATATGGTGCTCTGATAGCCACTTGTGCACGGTGTCTAACCCCATATATAGTGTCAAGCGAGAAAGACGTGACAACCCCTGCGCCTGCCAGAGAAGGGCTATGGTGCTGCATTTTTGCATCAACCGATGGCGAGGCGGAATCCTGGCAGTCTTCCTTTGGCAAGGAGAAGACAACGTACAAATGGGCTATCAGCGCACCATCATGCATAACAAATCACGCAAAAAAGCGAGTCTTTAGAATCGCTTGACTCGCCCACCGTTAGGCGGGCTCGGCTCCGTGGAAATCCAGGCTAGCGGCAAGGATGCTTTGTCGGGTGCTCGCGTGTCGCGCAGCCGCGGGATCAGGGCACGCAACGAGACAAGCTCAGTGTGCTTATAGATTGCGGCTACATCATCGAACGTCGTGAGGCAGATTGGACGGTCGAGCGCGCTCGGCGCAGGGGTCGCGTCGCCGCTCATGGCGTCATCGTCCAGGGATCAGCGAAGGAGTCAGGGTCGGGTGGTGCCGGCACTCCGCAGCGGGCGGCAATGTGTTTAAGCCATGGGAGTTGCCGCTCCGTGGGCATGGCCCAGCCGCGGCTGATGAAGCCCCGAAGAAACTCTAGATCGCGCTCGCGTAAGATGTTGGCGTGGTCGCGCAGACAGCGCGCACAGAACACCGGCCAGGTCGCTGGCGGCCCTTCGGTTGCCGCGGCGCTGCCGTCCTCGAAGCCGGCCTCATAACCGCGCTGATGGGCGTCCTGTTCTAGCTGCGTGATGCGCTGAAGATCGATCGGCGCCGGCGCAGTTTCTAACGCTTCGATTAAGCTAAACCCGTGCCTTGCGGCCAGTTGATTCGCCAAGCGCACCGCGTTCAGCGCTTCACCGTCATGCGGGCTCGCCGACATCCCGAGAAGCTGTAGTAGCTGACGGTGAGCCTGCTCCGGCAACGGCATCACTTGCTCGGTCCGGCCAGCATGGCGCGAAGGTCCGCTGTAAGTTTCAGCGGCTTGTTCAGGTTGCCGACTAGAGCTTGACCGATGCCGTCATTGCTGCACCACGCCAACGCCCTCATGAATGCAACTGCATTGTGGTCCGTGTCATTGCCGACAAACACGGTCCTGATCGTCGTGTGCAAGTTACGCGCGGCGACCAGGGCAGCTTCCGGGTCATGCGGCGATCCGTCCGATATGACGATAAGTGGGTCGGGTCGGAACGCTGCGAGGAGAATTAGCGCCTCGTGCAGTACGGTGCCGCTGGATGGCTCCGGCAGCGCGTCAGGACCATCAAGTTCCCGCGTGTAGGAATTGAAGGCGAAGAGCCGCGCCGGTGCTTCCCGCAGAGTTACCGTGAGCACGTCGCGGAGGACGTTGATGCGCCGGCGCGTGCCCGAAAGCTCGCACATGGAGCCTGACGTATCGAGCAAAACAAAACGCCTCATGGCGTGGTCTCCGGGAACAGCTCGGGATTTGAGACGTGCAGCACGCCGAGGATTTGCTGCGACCACCGGTGCCGCACGCCGTGAGTGGCGAAATCGACGGACTGATCCGGAGGCGAGCACCACTGCTTCGATCCCGCTGCGTGAACCTCAACACCACGCAACGCAAACCGCTGGCGTGCTGCACATCGATGTGCGCCCTCAGCGTGCCGCCGGGCGTAGTCACAGGACGGCACGCCAGCACAACGGGAACCGTTCTACGCAGGGTCATGGCGACGAGCCTGGGGCAGGTCGCCGAGCGGCAAGCGCATCTGGCGCCGATCCTTCGGATCACAGGGCAGGGCCGTGTCGCGCACAGCTTTCTCGGGCGCGCGCGGGTGCGGGCGATGCCACCGCGGAGACCGAGCCTTGCGCGCGGGCTTTGTCGCCTTGGCCGACCTGACCGGCAGGGCTGGTGATTTCCCGTTACGTGCCATTGCGATGCACTCCGCTGTCGGAGCGGGTGGCGCGCGGGGGTTCGCTTGCCTATCTACGGGATCGGTGGACTCCGTAGGCCTGGCCTGGGCCTCCTCGCGACATTCCTCCGGGGGTGATGGTGGTTCAGGTCAGGCAACGGGCTGCGGCTCCTTGGCAGCGGCAACCGTAGCGATGTCATTCCGCCGCAATATTGTCCGCTTCTTGCGCGGTCGCCCGGGCGATCTGGCCTGGCGGGGCTGCGTCTGACGCTTATCTGGCTGGTGCTGTTTCTGCTGAGCGGCCTCTAGGGCTGCCCGGCGCTCGGCCTCAATGTGCGCTCGGCGCTCGGCACGCTCGCGGGCTCGCCGGCTCAGCGGGCTTTCGTCTTGAAGCGCCTCATGCTGGGCGTAGCGATCCAGTTCGCTCCGGTCGGCAAGCGGCTTCTGGCCGAAGAACTTCCACTTGATGCCGCGGCCGGCGTGCCGCTGGTTCTCAAGGGTTTTCTTTTCGACCGGCAATCCGTGCACATCCGTGAGGTATCTGGCTGACGCCTCGGTATCCATGCGCCGGGGCCACGGCAGCCCGGTCTCGGGATCGATATTGGCTGGGTCAAGCTGGGTCATGTGCCCTCCATGCCCGGAGGGTAAGGCCGGTCAGCGCCTTTTTTGCCGGTTCCTGCCGGCTTTTGCCGGTGTAACGAATTTAGAGCCTTAGTGTCCGTCCGGAAGGTTTGCGAGTTCTTTGAGTTGGTTAGCCTGTGGCCGAGAAACGCTCTTGAACCCGCTGGATTCGTTGTGACTGTATAGCTGGCACCGATTCGTGAGGTGCCAAATGTGGACCGATGAGACGCGGGCTCGATATGACCGAAGCGGGCTGCGCTATCCGAGCGATTTGACGGATGATGAGTGGGCTCTGGTCAAGCCATTGATCCCGCCGGCGAAGCCCGGCGGGCGCAAACGCAAAGTCGATGAACGGGAAGTTGTGAACGGCATCATGTATGTGCTGAGCACGGGCTGCCAGTGGCGCTATATTCCGAAAGACCTGCCGCCAAGGAGCACGTTGCACGACTACTTTGACCGCTGGAACTACGACGGCACGCTGGAGAAAATCCACCACACGCTCTATGTGAAATGTCGCGAAGAGATGCGGCGAGAGCCGAGTCCCACAGCTTGCGTGATCGACAGCCAAAGCGTGAAAAGCGCTGAAAAAGGCGGGGCCTGTATTGATCCGCATGGATACGATGCGGGCAAGAAGATCAAGGGAAAGAAGCGCCACATTCTGGTCGATACACTAGGGCTGTTGCTGCATGCCGTGGTTCACCCGGCTGACATTCAGGACCGTGATGGTGGCGTGCTGGTGCTAGCGACCTTGTTCGGCATGTTTCCCTTCCTGCAGAAGCTGTTCGCCGATGCCGGATATCAGGGGCCGCAATTTCATGCCGCGGCGGCCACGGTCCTGCCGAAACTATCGATCGAGATCGTGAAACGCTCGGATCAGGCGAAAGGCTTCGAGGTGCTCCCAAAACGCTGGGTCGTCGAGCGTACCTTTGCCTGGTTAGGGCGCTGTCGTCGGCTGGCAAAAGATTTCGAGAACCTCACCCGAACTGCGGTTGCCTTCATCCGCCTTGCCTCGATCCGGCTCATGCTGAGAAGGCTCTGCAATCCCTGCTAAACTTTCCGGACAGACTCTTAGGGTTTCCAGCAGATCGCGGGCCATCTCCCTCATGGCGGCGTTGGTCGGTACAAGCAGATCGGCATCAGGCAGCTTATTGTCGTCCGCATGGAGAGCGACCAGTTTGGCAAGCTTTGATGCGGTGATCGGTTCGGTGATGCCGACATGCCGTTCGTAGTGCAGGAACGCGCGGAACGCCGCCATGGTGGCTGGCGCGGTGCCTTTGCTACTGCGCTGTTTCGGTTGTGATGATGGCAGCTCACCCGGCTTCTGGTGGGCACCATCGATCAACCTTATGAAGTTCTCGCTTCCGTCTCGCGTCGGCGTTTTTCCAGCCATTCCACATTCTCTTGGCCCTCATAGAAGATAGCCCAAGACGATCTACCCACATTGGGCGGTCCCATAGGTCACGCCCGCCGCGTCGGAAGGTTCGACACCTCCGCCACGGGTCTAGGGTCGGGCAGCAGATGCGCCGTGGCGCGGTCTTGCAGCCGGTTCTGTGTCGCCTCGGCAAGGTGCACGTATCGCGCTGTCGTGCTGATGTTCCTGTGCCTGAGGAGCTTCTGGACTTCGGGAGCCGACAGGCCGCTCAGCACCCCGTTCGTGCCGATGCTGTGCCGTAGTCCATGCAATGTCAGAGCTTCCGGCAGTCCCGCCGCTGCGCGCACCCGCAGCCAATCGCGGTTGATCTCGATCGTCGCACCGCGATACGGCACAAACACCTGGTCGTCCGGCTTTGCGTCTGCCGGGATGATCTCGGCCAACGCGGCACAGGCCAGCGTCGGCAAACTGACCGTTTCCGTCCTCGGACCGCGCTTGGCGAGTTTGCTACCCTTGCTGCTCGTCAGCGTGACCCTCCGATCACCAAGATCGACCTGACCTACCGTGAGATGTTGCAACTCGGAGCGCCGCATTCCGGTCAGCGCTGCAACCGTAATAAAGACCCGGGACTGACGGCGCAGTGATCCCGCCTCGACCAGGCGATCCATTGCCCCGAACAGGTCGATGTATTGCTTCGGGGAGGTGATAACTGTCTCGCGCTGGCCGTCACCGGAAAGACGCAAGCCGCCGATCAGCACGTTGCGCTCGACCTGCCCTTCGCCAACGCTCCAAGTGATAACTGTTGAAAGCAAGCGCGTCGTGCTGCGCGCCGCCCCGGCGCCTCCCCTGCGACGGCGGCGGCTGTTCGTCCTGGTATCGCCCGTAATTGCCGTCACTAACCTCTTGATCGCCGGTACATCGAGGCCGCCGAGCTGTTCGCGGCCGATGCGCGGCAGGATGTGGTTGATGAACGCACTGCGCATGCCCGCCTGGGATCGGGGGGTGCGGCGCGTGAACTCGGGCGCGTGCTGGTAGGCTTCCCACGCGGCCGCTACAGTCCAGGCGGTACGGCGCTTGGCCTTTTCGGCCGCCGGATCGGCACCGGCATCGACCCGCGCCAACGCCAGCCTGGCGGCGGCCCGCGCCGCCTTCAAATCCATTGTGCGCGGGTTGCCGGTCTTCAGCTTCGCCTTGCGCCCATCCGGAAGGGTGTACCGAACCCCATAGAGGGCGAGCCATGTCTCGCCTGGCCGGGCCGCCGGACGCACTCGCAGGAAGTGCCGCGGCAGGTCCTGGTCGGCGTACGTGGTGTCCCGCACTGGCGGGACTTCGCGCACGACGCGCCTGACGAAACTATCAGTCAGTTTGTGGCTTCTCACGAGCTACCCCCTTCATTACGGGGGCAACCTCCAGGGGGCACCACAGGGGACACTTCCCCCGCCACTCCCTGTCATATCCCTATGCCACCCGTCACCTGGGCTCGTAGCAACTTTCCTGCCCAAGGGCAAGAAATCGCGGGGGAATTACTTAAACGGCGGGGGCTCAATACAGGCAGCGGGGAGCGGGGGACAGAACTTTCACGTTGGTAACACGGGTTCGAATCCCGTACGGGACGCCACTTCGGAACAGAACTGCGAACGCCGAAGGTGGCCGATTTCACGCCCGACGCGGCCACCTCGGCGCGCTGGGGAGGGCGCGAAGATGACCGCAAAGGTAGCCGCCACCGGTGATCGGCCGCCTCTCGCAGGCGGTGGCGGCGGGCTCCCGCACCATCGCCGGCGTGATAGTCTGTTGCCCGGCGCTTTCGAGGGCGGCGGCGGTCCGCTCAGCATCGACCTGCGCCTGAGCCCCAAATCGGCTTCTGCGGTCGGCTTGCTCGGTTCGGCGAGATGCTCGCAACGGCGCTCGGCTCGTTCCAGGCGGCGATCGAGCACGGATGCGAGCAGCTCCTCAAGCCGCTCCGGTTGAATCAGCCTGTCTTCGACATGGCCGGCAACGAGGTCGTCCGGCTTCTCCCTCGGGATGGAGCGGCCCATGCAGCCGGTCCCCTCCCACAAGCGGAGGGACCTACAGCGTCAGCGACGCCCCCTCGAGCGCCGGCTTCAGCTCCCACGGCGCGCCGTCCTGTCCCGGTTCGCACCAGAACGGCACCGCGTTGCGCGTCCGCACGTTCGGCTCCATCCCCATCGCCGCACGCAGCGCGCGAAAAAAAGCCCCATGCCCGACGATCAGCACCGGCGGGACCAACGCCGTGGCCCGGTTCACCGCCGCAACCGCGCGACGGCGCAGCGCGACGAAAGTCTCGGCGCCCGCCGGCGTCCACTCGCCCGCAATCCATTTCACGAACCAGTCGGTCATCGGCTGACCTTCTTGCGCGCCGAACGCCACCTCGCGCAGCGCCTCATCGATCTGCACAGGCAGACCCAGCGCTTCGCCGACCATCTCGGCGGTAATGCGCGCGCGCGACAGCGGCGAGGACACAATCGTCGCGATCCCTCTGTCCCGCAGCATCCCCGCCGCCGACCGGGCCTGCGCGAGCCCGGTCGGGTTCAGCGGAATATCGACATTCCCCTGAGAAAGCCCGCGTGCGTTCCAGTCGGTCTCGCCGTGGCGCAGGAACCAGAACGGAACGCGCGCGAGCGTCTCGTCAGGGGGCGCGTCCATCAGTCCTGCAAGCCTTCGGCCTGCATCGTCTTCTGTACCGCCGGACGTGCCAGCATCCGCTTGTAGTGCGCCGCGCTGTTAGGCGGCAGCGTAATCCCCATCCGCCCCGCCGCCCAGAACTCGACATAGAACAGCGCCGCGTCGGCAATCGAGAACGCACCAGCCACGTACTCCTTCCCGGCCAGCGCCTTGTCCATGATCGCCAGCCCCTTCTCGACGATCTCCTTGCCGCGCTCCTTCACCTTGTCCTCATCGGCCGGGTTGGGCGTGTAGTTGGCAGGACGGAACAGGCGCGAGAAGCCCTGCATGTGCACGGTTGCAACCACGTAATCGAGCGCCTCCAGTGCGCGGGCCTGGCCCTCCGCATCGTCCGGCAATAGCTTCTTCTCCGGGTTGGTGCGGGCGAGCCAGAAGGCAATCGCCGGGAATTCTGTCAGCACCGAGCCGTCGTCGCGCTGCACAGTCGGCACTTTGGATTTCGGGTTCACGCTGGTGAACTCCGGCCTGAACTGCGCGCCTTCGCGCAGGTTGACGACCTCGGTCTGATACGGCTTGCCGATTTCCTCCAGCAGCACATGGATGCCGAGCGAGCAGGCTCCGGGAGAGTAGTACAGCTTCATTGGTGTCCTCCTGTCTTCAATGGCGGACCGCCCGCCACGCGCCGACTGCGGGGCGGGGAAGCCCAAGGTTCTCACGCAACGTCACGCCGGTATAGTCGCGCCGGTGCAGCCCGCGGCGTTGCAATTCGGGGACAACCAGGCGGACGAATTCCTCATAGGCGCCAGGCACATGCGAGGCGGCGATCACGTAGCCGTCGCAGGCACGCTCCGCGAACCACTGCTCCATGCAATCGGCGACATCCTTGGGTGAGCCGCAGAACACCGGGTGATCGTGGATGGTCCCCCGGCCGCTGACCTCCATGAAGTCGCGCACCGTCGGATTGCGCTTGCCGCTCTGCTGCACCACCCGGTCGCGCATCGCCTGGATGCCGGAGATATTGGCCAGTTCCTCATCGGTGAACGCCTCGTCCATCCCCTTGCGGGCGAAGTCGAAGTTGAGCACCTCCGAAAGCAGCGACAGCCGGTCGATATCTCGCGACAGAGTCTCGATCAAGGCGAGCTTGTCCTCGGCCTCGGCGCGTGTCTTGGCGACCACCGGATAGGCTGCCATGGTGACTTTCACCAGCTCCGGATTGCGTCCCGCCTCGGCGACGGCGTGCTTGAACTCTGCATAGTCCCGCTTCGCGCGGTCCAGCTCGTGATACACGACGAACACCAGCTCCGCCCAGCGTGCCGCGAAACGCCGTCCGCGGCCGCTCTGGCCCGCCTGGATGATCACCGGATGGCCCTGGGCGGAGCGCGGTACGGTGAACGGCCCGCGCGAGCGGAAGAACCGCCCCTGATGGTCGAGGCGGTGCACCTTCTCGGGATGCGCGAACAGGCCGCTCGCCTTGTCCACGACGAGCGCGCCGTCCTCCCACGAATCCCAGTGGCCCAGCACGACCTCCATGAACTCGTCGGCGCGGTCGTACCGCAGGTCGTGCGCCATATGGGCATCGATGCCCATGTTCAGGGCCTCGCCGTCGTTGATCGAGGTGACGACGTTCCAGGCCGCTCGGCCGCCGCTCATCAGATCGAGCGTGGCGAACACGCGGGCGACGTGGAACGGCTCGTGGTAGGTGCTGGAATAGGTCGAGCCGAGGCCCAGCCGCTCGGTCGCCATCCCCATCACGGTCAGGATGGTGACCGGATCCATCTTGACGCAGCGGATGCCGTTCTCGACCGCATGGGCGTGATCGCCGCCATAGCGGTCCGGCATCGCCAGCCGATCGTCGAAGAACCCCAGATGGAAGCGCCCGGCTTCCAGGATGCGGCCGATGCGGCGGTAGTACTCGGCCGAGGTGAAGTCCGGCAGCGCCAGTGGATGCCGCCAAGAGCCGACGAAGTTTCGAGCAGTTCTGCGCCTGCAGGAAGGCGACCAGCGTCATCTGCCGCATCGTTGCCTCTTCGGCCCCGGAGTGGATCAGACCCTAGCTTGCCCCGCAGCCGGACCCGCAAGCAACCCGACCGGTCCACCTCTCCCGCGCTGCAGGAGGCGATGCATGTCACGGCGCAGGGCGTCTGTCGTAGATCAACGGCGGGAGTTCATCCGCCTGGCGGGTCGAGGAGGGGGCGAACCGTCGGGAACTTTGCCGGCGGTTCGCGATCCCCCCTGAACATTCGAATCACGGAACCGACCCGGCAGCATAGCCGCCAAGTCCACGCCGCAACTTGTCGCGAACTCCGGCACCGTCGCCCCGGTTGCGATCGCAGCGGCAAGCCGCGCCGCGGCAGGTGCGCTCATAACTCCGTTGCCTCCCTGCCCGGCAAGCCAGATGAAGCTCGGCTCATCCGGATCGGGCCCGATCACCGGTTGCTCGTCGGTCGCGAACGTTCGCAGCCCGGCCCATTTGCTATGCACTCTCGGCACAGTCAGGGTCGTCGCGCGTTCGATGCGGTCGATCGCAACGGCGATGTCGTACTCGTCCGGCGCGGCATCGCACGGCTCCGTTGCGGTCTTATCGACCGGAGAGACCATGACCCGCCCAGCCTCGGGCTTGAAATACCAAGCCTCAGCCATGTCGAAGGTCATCGGCCATGTGCGCACGTCCATCCCTGCCGGAGGATCGAACGTGATCGCCGTTCGCCGGTACGGTTGAAGACCCTTCGGCCGGATGCCGGCCCTCGCGGCAAGATCATCGGCCCAAGCGCCGGCGGCGTTGACCACCGCACTTGCGGTCAGGTCCGTATCCGATGCGCGTACGTGCCAACGTCCGCCGCGTCGCTCCAGCGAAACTGCTTCCGTTGACAACAGGATCTGAAGACCCTGGGCCCTGCCCAATCTCAGATAACCTTGCAGCAGTGCGTCCGCATCGATGTCCGCGCATCCCGGTTCAAGCAGCGCCAACGAAAAGTCGTCGGTCCGCACGACGGGGCAAAACCGTCGTGCCTCGCCGGCGGGAAACAGACGATATTCAACGCGGCGCTGATCGAGCTCGCGGGACGAAGCGACCAACTCCACCTCATTCTCGGGCGTCGCCAAGTACAGTGCGCCGATCGGATGCAGCAGGGGGTAATCGGCGAAACCGGCTGGCGGGCTCTCGAAGAAGGGGCGGCTCGCGGTGACCAGCGCCCGCCATCCCAAGGGACCATAGTTTTCCGAGATCACGGCGGCCGAGCGGCCGGTGCTGTGATAGCCCGGCGCCATTTCGCGCTCGACCAGTACGACGGCCGCCACGTTCGATAGTTCGTAAGCGACCGACGCTCCTGCCGCGCCGCCGCCGATCACGCCATAATCGAAATGGGGCATTGCTTGCGTGCTCTCATCCCTGCCTCAGCGAATAAGGGCGGCAGCGACCTCCGGTAACTCCGAAACGTCCGGCAGCACACGCGACGCCGCAGCCGGATCATCGCCGGTACGGTCACGATCGACCCAGACCCGCGCGCAGCCGATGCGACGCGCCGGCTCGATATCGTGGAACCAACTGCAGGCGGCGTGCACCCAATTGCCAAGCGCGACCCCGGTCGTTTGCTGGAACTGCCGAAAGTGACCGAGATCAGGCTTATAGCTGCCGACCTGCTGCGCGGTCGCGACAAGATCGGGATGCGGGCGGGGGAAGCGTTTCAATGTGCGCGCAAACAGATCGTCGTCGCAGTTGGTCAGGATGCCGACTTTGAATCCCTCAGCGCGCAGCCGTGACAGCGCCTGAGGCACATCGTCGTAAAGCGGCAGCTCGCCCCATTTGCGCGCTACCACGTCAGCTTCCTCCGGCGGCAGTGCAACGCCGATCTGCTGCGCGGCCTGGCGCAACCCCGTGGCGAGCACCTCGCGATACAGCCGATGCGGGCGCTCCGCCTCCAGCCTGCGTTCGAACCTGTGGTAGGCTGCGATCAGCTCATCGGTCCGCGCACCGGCAATCGGCGCGAGAATCGCGCGATAGCCGGTATGCCAGTTGATCAGGGTGCCGAAGCAATCGAACGTGATCCATTGATCCGACGTCATGGGCAAGTCTCCTGTGGCTGGTCCAGCCTGGCTTGATCGCGCGTGCGGCGTCTTGACCGGGGCTCCGGCGGGCTTGACCGTGTCTCCACACCCAGCCAAGTAATATAGGCTGCGCGACAGTGCACAGTGCTGAAATGGAACCCGGACGCACGCGGCTCTCGCTTCGATCCTATCCCGGACAAGAGCAGACGCACATCCACGGCTTTCACCAGATGGTGCTGCCGTTGGATGGCGTGATGGAGATCAAGGTCGGAGCCGCCGGCGGATCGATCTCACACACGCAGGGCGTGGTGATTGCCAGCGGTGCGCGGCATGTGTTTCGCGCGCATGGTGCGAACTGCTTCATCGTGCTCGACATACCACCCGCAGAGTTTCTGCCGATCACGCCGCAATCCCCGTTCTTCGGAATCGACAATACGTTGGCCGAGCTGACGCGTTATGCCGGCAGCGAACTGCTGGCGAATCCGCTTGGCGCAGAGGACGAATTTCACCTCACCGCCCTGATGACCAGCAAACTCCGGCGATGTCTGACCGCATCTGCGCGAGCATCCGGCCCCATCGACCGGGCCCTCGCCGTGATGCGCGCGCGCCACGCCGAGCAACTGACGGTGACGGAGTTGGCACAAGCGGCGGGCCTCGGCGTCAGTCGCTTCCATGAACTCTTCCGGCGCGAGACTGGACGAACACCGGCGGAGATGCTGGCGCACATCCGCCTCGACCGCGCCGAAGAGCTGCTGGGACGAACGACCCTGCCGATCGCCGAGATAGCGCTGCTGGCCGGGTATTCCGAGCAGAGCGCGCTCACGCGCAGCTTGCGCAAGCGGCGCGGCACGACACCTCGCGCCTTCCGCCGCGCGATCGGATGGCACGACATGGACCCTGGAGGATTCGGTCAATTGGCTTCAGGCCTTCGCCGATAACTTGCGGTTCGTATACAAAATCCAGGGGAGCATCTCGGTCACTGGACAGCCTAAGCCGCCGGAAGGACAACATCGGGCGATACGCTGATTGCCGCGACATCGAGGCTCGCGATCATGCATAGGCATCTGCACGTTTCTGTCTGCAAGCTTCAGGCCTGGCGGGATCGGGTCAGAAATCCGAGCCTGACCGTGTTGCTGATCCTGCAACTCTTTCTGTTGTTTGTCGCCTTGCCGCTGAACGCGAGCGGCGTGCCGGTTGCAAAGCCGGTCGGTCTGTCGCTGCTGCTGCTGGTGCTGACCCTCGTTGTCACGCTCTCGTACCGGGCGGTCGCAATCCTGGTCCTTCTGCTGGGGTTGACGGCCACCGCGTTGAGCATTGCACTCGGCCGGAATTGGTCGCCGATTGCCGCGAGCTTCCTCAACCACGGCGGGGTTATATTCACTCTCTCAGCCCTCACTTGGGTCGTGGCGCACGCGGTCTTTGCCCCCGGCCGCATCACACTCCATCGTCTTCGGGGCGCGATTGTCGTCTATCTGAGCCTGGCGATGATGTTCGAAGCGGCCTTCAGCCTTATATGGGAGCTGATCCCGGGTGCCTTTACCAACCTCCCCGCCGCACCACAGGGCCCGCGCGAAGTCGTCCAAATGTTTTACTTCAGCCTTGGGAATTTGACCGCCAACAGCTTCGGCGACATCGTACCGCTCAATCCGTTCGCGCGCAGCCTCGCCTATTTGGAGACGATTCTTGGGCAATTCTATATCGCGATCACGATAGCCCGCCTGGTGACGCTGGAACTGGAAGATCGGCGCCGCGGCCGAGAGTGAGCCAGTCTGGCGTGAAGGGCGTTCGGAGTTTTGAAATCCGATCGAGCTCGCGTTCCAGAAGCTGAAGCATCGGCATCCAAACAGCGTTTGAATGCCGATTGACATAGATCAGTGGCCTGTGCAGCAAATGGGCGCGATTGGGGGCCGACGTGACCGTATGGGAAATCGGCATGGCGATTAGATCGCGGTTCGCGCCTGCATGTCAGGTGATGACTTTGGCCAAAAAGGCTAGCCAGCGCGCGGAGGAGGCTCCGGTTCGTGCCGGGAGACACTGGCGCCTGGTCTCGGCATCCGCGCGGGTGGCCATACCCGCCATCCTCGCGCTTCTCGCCCTGGTGGGGTGCAAGAAGGAGAACGCCTTCGTTCCCCCGCCGCCGGCGGAAGTCGGCGTCATGCACCCGATCACGCGCACCTTCGCATCTTATATCGACAGCACCGGAACCGTTGTCGCCTACAACCAGGTCACGGCTGAGGCCCGCGTGCAGGGCTTCGTCCAGCAGATCGCTTACACGGACGGCCAGCAGGTCAAGGCCGGCCAGCTTTTGTTTCTGATCGAACCGGCGCCCTACGAAGCGCAGCTCCAGCAGGCGCAGGGAAATCTTTCGGCCGACCAGGCGCAGTACGCCTATGCCGCGCCGGAATATGAACGCAAGCTTGTGCTCGCACAGAACAACCAACTCGCCGCCACCCAGGAGCAGGTGGACCAGGCGCGCGCCACACGCGATACCGACAAGGCCCACGTACAAACTGACCAGGCGGCGATTGCGAACGCCTCGATCAACCTCGGCTATACCCGAGTCACAGCGCCATTCGACGGCGTCGTCACCAACCACCAGGTCTCATTGGGCCAGCTCGTTGGGAACGGCACTGCGACAGCGCTCGCCAACGTCGTCCAGCTCGACCCGATCTATGTCACGTTTACCGCCCCCGACCAGCGGGTGCAGGAATTCCACCTGGCACTCGCGAAGAAAGGCCTGACCGCAATCAGTCCGAACGCGGTAACGGTAAGGATCGGGCTGCCGACGCAGTCCGACCATCCCTATGAGGGCAGGCTCGACTACGTCTCGCCGACCGCGGATCAAACCACCGGCACGGTGATGGCGCGGGTGGTCGTGGACAATCCCCATCACGATCTGCTGCCAGGCTATCTCGTCCATGTGCGCGCGTTTGCCCAGGTGCTGGCGGCCCCCACGCTGTTCGTGCCGAACCTGGCTCTCAGCACGGATCAGCAAGGGCGCTATGTCCTCGTCGTCGACAAGAATAACGTGGTCGAGCAGAAGCACGTCGAAACCGGCCAGGAAGATGGCGCGCTGTCTGTCATCACTGCCGGGCTGGAGCCTGATGATAACGTCATTGTCACCGGGCTCGACCGCGCCATTCCCGGCGCCAAGGTCGCGCCGCGCCCGGCCCCCCCGCCGGCCAGTTGAATGATCTCCAAATTCTTCATCGAGCGCCCGGTCCTCGCCAACGTCCTGGCGATCCTGTTCGTGCTGATCGGGGCCGTGGCGGTGTTCGAGCTCCCCATCTCGCAATACCCGAATGTGGTGCCGCCGACGATCGCCGTCACGACGCGCTATCCCGGCGCCTCCGCCGAGACCGTGATGAACACCGTCGCCCTGCCGATTGAGCAGCAGGTGAACGGCGTTAATCACATGATCTACATGCAGTCCACCAGCGCCTCGGACGGCACCTACGTGTTGACAGTGACGTTCGAGATCGGCACCGATCTCAATGCCGCGCAGATGCTGGTGCAGAATTGCGTCTCGACCGCCTTGGCGACGCTGCCGCAGGAGGTGCAGTCGCAGGGCGTGACGGTGCAGCAGCAATCCACCTCGATCCTGCAAATCATCACCCTGACTTCGCCCAACGGCAAATACGACAACCTGTTCCTGAGCAACTATGCGACGATCAACCTGCTGAATGAGCTGCAACGCGTCCCCGGCGTTGGCAACGTCCAGATTTACGGTGTCGGCCAATATGCGATGCGCATCTGGCTCGATCCGCCATCGCTCTACGCGCGCGGCCTCACGCCGAACGACGTCATCCAGGCAATCCAGCAGCAAAGCCAGCAGGTGACCGGGGGTCAGATCGGCGCACCGCCGGCGCCCGCAAACCAGGCGTTCCAGTATACGATCAGTGTCGAGGGAAGGCTTACCGACCCGGCGGAATTCGGCAACATCATCGTCAAGAGCGCAAACGGCGCGGTCACCCGGATACGCGACGTTGGCCGCGTCGAGCTCGGGGCGCAGACGTACTCCGAGGGCTTCACCCGCGACGGTAAGCCCGCCGCCGGCATCGCCATTGCGCAGACGCCGGATTCAAACTCGCTCGCGGTGGCGAACGCGGTGCGCGCGCGCATGGCCGTGCTTGCCAAGAACTTCCCGCAGGGCATGACCTACTCGATCCCCTACGATACGACGAAGTTTGTAAAGGCCTCGATCTCCGAGGTTTACGACACGCTGTACGAAGCGGCCGTCCTCGTGCTGGTTGTGATCCTCGCGTTCCTGCAGGACTGGCGGGCCATGCTCGTGCCGGCGACAACGGTGCCAGTAACGATCATTGGCTCGTTCGCCGCGATGGCGGCGCTCGGCTTCACGGTCAACCTCTCCACCCTGTTCGCGCTCGTGTTGTCGATCGGCATCGTGGTGGACGACGCGATCGTGGTAGTGGAGGCGGCGTCGGCGCACATAGAGCGAGGGATGACGGCGCACGACGCCGCCATCCAGGCGATGAAAGAGCTCTTCGGCCCCATCATCGGCATCACGCTCGTGCTGGTGTCGGTGTTCCTGCCGGCCGCCTTCCTGCCCGGCCTCACCGGGCGGATGTACGCGCAGTTCGCGCTGGTGATCGCCGCGACCGCGGTGATCAGCGCGATCAACGCGGCAACGCTGAAGCCCACGCAATGCGCGCTCTGGCTGCGCGCGCCCAAGCCGCCCGAGAAGCGCAACATCCTCGCGCGTGGCTTCAACCGCGTTTACAATGTGGTCGAGCATAGCTATGTGCGTCTCGTCCGACGCATGACCACGCACGCCGGGCCGAGCGTAATTCTGGGCCTGGTGCTCGCCGGCATCGGCATCTGGGGCATGGGCCGCCTCCCCACCGCCTTCATCCCGACCGAGGACCAGGGCTACGTGATCGTCGCGGTGCAACTGCCCGACGGCGCCTCGCTGGAGCGCACAAACGCCGCCCTGCAAAAGGTAAAGGACATTGCGCTGGCGGTTCCGGGAGTAGAGACAGTGGTCGCCGTCGCCGGGCTGTCGGCGCTCGACAATTTCGCCACGCTGCCCAGCGCCGGGACGGCGTTCGTGGTCCTGAAGGACTGGGGCGAGCGCGAGAAGGCCAAGAACGAGGGCCTGCGCACGATCTATGAACGGCTGCAGGGAGGCGTCCTCAACCTGCCGGACGGCACCGGGCTCGTGCTCATCCCGCCGCCGATCCAGGGTATCGGCAATTCCAGCGGTTTCAACATGATGGTCGAGCTGCGCGACGGCAGCTCGGACTTCACCAAGCTCCAGCGCATCACCCGCGCGATAATCGCCAATGCCTCATCGCAGAGCAGCCTGCAACATGTCGGAACCTCCTTCCGCGCCCAGGTGCCGCAATTGCGGGTGACCGTCGATCGCAGCAAGGTGGAAACGCTGCATGTTTCGGTCGGCGACGTGTTCGATGCCCTCGCGGGCTTCATCGGCTCAAGTTACGTCAATCAGTTCAATGAGTTCGGCCGCACCTTCCAGGTCTACGTGCAGGCGGATTCCAAGTACCGCCTGAACCCCCGCGATCTCGACAATCTCTACGTGCGCAGCAGCGACGGCAACATGGTGCCGCTTGGCACGCTGGTCAGGGTCACACCCACGGTCGGGCCGGCGCTGGTGACGCTCTACAACCTTTATCCGGCGGCTACGGTCGTGGGGCTTCCCGCGCCGGGGTTCAGCTCCGGCCAGGCGATGAGCCTTATGGAGGAGATCGCGGCGAGAACGTTGCCGCCGGGCACCGGCTATAACTGGACGGCAATGTCTTACCAGGAGAAACTTGTCGGCGGACAGATCTACTACGTCTTCGGCTTGGCGCTGGTGCTGGTCTATCTCTGCCTTGCCGGCCAGTACGAAAGCTGGATTCTCCCGCTGGCGGTTATTCTGGCGGTGCCGCTTTCGCTGATCGGTCCGGCCCTTGCGTTTGGCGCGCTCGGGCTGCCGAACAATCTCTACACCCAGATTGGCCTGCTGCTGCTCATAGCGCTGTCGGCGAAGAACGCGATCCTGATCGTCGAAGTGGCGCGCGAGCATCGCGCGATGGGCGAGCCGGTCATCGAACTCAGCGGTCAATGCGGCTCGCATCCGCTTCCGCCCGATCATCATGACCTCGTTCGCCTTCATCCTCGGCGTGCTGCCGCTCGTGTTCGCCACCGGCGCCGGGGCGGCGGGGCGGATCTCACTGGGCCTGACGGTGTCCAGCGGCATGCTGGCGAACACCTGCCTTGCCGTGGTGTTCGTACCCTCGTTCTTCGTCGTGCTGGATCGTCTGGAGGAGCGGGTGCGCAGGCCACGAGAAGCAGCCATATCCCAGCCGGCGAAGTAATGAGATCTGGCACGGACAGGCTTGAGCGACAAGGTGAGAGGGAATTCGAGCGGTTTCGGAACGTTATACGAAGCCACGCACGCTAAGTGCCTATGCCAAAATTCCTTACTGTCACCTTCGGCACATTGGGGCCGTAAACCCCAACGGGCGAGGTGAGGCGGGCGACTCAATCAAACAGCGAACTCACCGAACTCTCGTCATGGATGCGCCGCATCGCCTCGGCCATCAGCGGTGCGATGGTAAGCTGACGCACGTTGTGCGCCTGCTTCACTGCCTCCGTCGCCTGGATCGAATCAGTAATCGTCATCATCTCGATCGGCGAATCCGCGATGCGCGCCACCGCCCCGCCTGACAGCACACCATGCGTGACATAGGCGCTGGTGCTGCGCGCGCCCCGTCTGATCAGCGCCTCGGCACCGTTGCAATGGGTACCACCGGAATCCGTCAGGTCATCGACCAGGATGCAGTCCCGGCCCTCCACCTCGCCGATAACGTTCATCACCTCGGAGACGCCAGCCCGCTCGCGCCGCTTGTCGATGATAGCCAGATCGCAATTCAGCCGCGTCGCGATCGCTCGCGCCCGCACCACGCCCCCCACGTCCGGCGAAACGATCACCAGGTCGCGCCCCCGATACCGTTCCTGGATGTCACGGCTGAACAGCGGGGCGGCGTACAGGTTATCGACTGGAATATCGAAGAACCCCTGAATCTGCCCGGCATGCAGGTCCATGGTCAGCACCCGATGCGCCCCGGCCTCGGTGATCAGATTGGCCACCAGCTTGGCGCTGATCGGCGTGCGCGGCGCCGTCTTCCGGTCCTGCCGGGCATAACCGAAATAAGGGATCACCGCCGTCACTCGCCGGGCCGAGCTTCGGCGCAGCGCATCCAGCGTGATCAGCAATTCCATCAGGTTGTCGTTGGCCGGATACGAGGTGGACTGGATGACGAACACGTCCTCCCCGCGCACGTTCTCCTGGATTTCGACGAACACCTCCATATCGGCAAAGCGCCGGATAGAGGCCCTGGTCAGCGGCAGGTTCAGCGTCGCCGCTACCGCCTCGGCAAGCGGACGGTTGCTATTGCACGCGACGATCTTCATGCGTCCTCGGTCCCGAGCCTGTGGCGCCTTCTCTAGCGACACGGGGGCGAAAGGGAAAGGCCGTTCGGCCTGCCCCAAGGCGCCGAATTAAGCACGTGACCCTATCGGCGGTGGTTCGGTCTCGATTGCGCTCGGCCGGGCGGCCACCCGTCCATACCAGCCGTCCAACGCCGGTTTTTCGCGAAGCATCTCGCCGGTTTCCGGCAACTTGCGCAGGTAATGGATAAGCGGCAGCAAGTAGGCGTCGGCCAGGGTGAATGCGGGCCCGGCCAGCCACGCGCGGCGTGTCAGCTCCATCTCCAGCAGGCCCAGGAGCTCGCCCACCTTGGGCAGGATCGCCTCGATGCGGGTGCGATCGGGCGCGCCGTCAGGCAGGCCGGAGAAGAAATAGGCCATCAGGTACTGTTGAAATGCCGGGGCGATCGCTGTGTTCACCAACGAAATCCACTGCTCGGTCATCGCGGCGCCGCGCGGATCGCGTGGAATGAGGGGCGGGCCGTCGAAGGCGAGATCGATGTAAGTACAGATCGCCTTCGACTCGCACAGCGTCACATCGCCGTGTCGCATAACAAGGATTTTTCCCAGCGGATGGATCGCGTCCACCGGTGGCGTGTGCGGTCGGGCCGGGTCGAGCGTGTAAGCAACGTCCTTTTCGATACACGCCATCCGGACGGTGCGAACGAAGTTGCTCTGCGGGGCGCCGATAATCTCAAGCGTTGCCATTTCCACCTCCCTGGGGCCGAGAATCACTAGAGCATAGTCAGTTGGTCTGCGCGGCCGGTTGAGCGGATTGCGTCGGTTCGTGCCCTGACTGGCGCCGGATCACTTCGTTCACCCCGCCGGATGCCTCCTGCGCGACCACCATCGCCACGTCGCCCCAGTAATTATCCAGCGTCCCGGCCGGGATGACGTTGAGCTGGATCACCCGTCCGGCCTCCCGGCCCTTTGCAGTCTTGATGATCCACTGAATCTCGACCCTTTGCTGGTCCCCGGCGATCGGCACCAGCCGCACCTGGCCCTGCACGATGAAGTCAGCGCCGGTGTCGGTCGTCTGCACCTGTGGCCCGAGTGCCGCGAGCTTGGTTCGCATCTCCTTCGTCAGCGCCGTGTCTCCGTCGCCGGGAGCGCCGGTGACAGTGGGGACGTCCACCTTTGCGGCGCGGTTGAACAGGCTGTTCGGATCAGCCCGCATCAGGCCGCCTTCGATCGAGGTCAGCAGCGAGTTGATGCCGGGCGCCGCATCCAGCGCGGCTTGCGTCAGGGTGCCGGGGTCCGCGGCAGCCCAGGCTGCTGCCTGGATCGGCTTGCCCTGCACCGAGCCCTGCGGCTGTCCCTGCGGGTTCAGCACCGTGTAGGTCGGCACGACCTCGGGACCGCGGTCCTCGGCCGAAACCAGCAGGCGCCAGTCAGTGGGCGCGGCCGGTTGGGCATAGGCGGGGACCTCGCCTTGCTGAAGGCGTCGAGCAAGATCCACGGCGAACTGGCGGCTGGCGCCGTCGGACAGCAGCGCCGTCCCCGGCGTGGGGATCGCCAGCCGCGGATCTGGCGGCTGGCGCAGCCGCATGGCCGTCGCACCGGGATTGCCGAGGAAGGGCTCCGGATAGTCGCCGCACCCGGCCAATGCGAGCAGCAGACAAGCGAGCAGCAACCGGCGCATCAAGCGACCAGCGCGAGGACAGAGAGCTGGTGGCCGATCGGCCCTCCGCCTGCAAGGGTGCGGCGGCGGTGGCTGAAGAAGCGGTCCTCCTCGGCGGCGGTATCGGCGTCCACCACGTCTGGCCGCCCGATGCCGGCGGCCTCCATCCGGGCCACGCAATAGCCGGGCAGATCGAACTGCCAGCGCCCACCGCGCCGTCCAACGGCGAAGTGCCGGGCTGCATCGGGGGAGGCAGCGAGCACCGCCTCCCGCAGATCGGCGCCCACCTCGTAGGACGCCTGCCGGATACATGGTCCGATCGCCGCGACGATACGGGCGTGGACGGCGCCCAAAGCGACCATGGCGGCAATTGTGGACTCGATCACGCCGGCGGCGGCACCGCGCCAGCCGGCATGGGCGGCGCCGATCACCCCGGCCTCGGCATCGGCCAGCAGCACCGGCACGCAATCGCCGGTGATGATGCCAAGAGCGATACCGGGACGATCCGTGACCATCGCATCGGCGCGCGGACCGGTGCCGGGCTTCCAGCACTCGGTAACCCGCACCGCGGTCGCCCCATGCACTTGGGTAACGCCCACCAGCGACTCTGGTGCGACGCCGAGGGCACGCGCGGCTCGGGCCCGGTTCTCCAGCACTGCTTCGGGCGCATCGCCGCTGGAGAGGCTGCAGTTCAGCGTTGCGTAAGGGCCAGCGGAGACGCCACCCTGCCGCGTGAAGAACCCGTGGGCGAATGGAAGGGCAGGGGAGCGCAACGGGGAGGGCGTCATGACTCGAAGCCGGGCGGGATCGGGCACGCTGGGTGGCACAGCGCGAGCGCCTTGAACAGCCGCCCCATGCGGTCAGGCTCGGCCAGTCGCTTCGCCGCCTCGATCAAGGCCAGCGCCGTCGTCGCCGGCTTGCCCCGCGCAAGCCGATCGGTGCGCTGGAACAGACCGAGCCGGGTCAGGAAAATGCCCTGTGGGATCGGTCCGTGGATAGCGGCGCCGGCGGCGCGAGCGGCGTTGGCAAACGCGGCGAAATCGACATGCGCGGTCAGGTCGGCGCGACCCGGCTCCGCCAAGGGATCGGCCGGCTTGCTGTCGCGGATGGCCTGCAGGCTGTCGCCGGCGGTGCTTTCCGCCGGTCCGTAATCCAAAAACAGCGCGGCACCCGGCCGCTCGACCAACCGCTCTCCCAGCGTCGCCGCGAGCGCCAGCGCCGATTCGCACAGTTCGAAGATGGCGAACGGGGCGTATGAATAGGACACTCCCCCTCCCCTTGCGGGAGGGGGCCGGGGGAAGGGGGCCGCGGAGCAGCGCACCCCACCCTCAACCCAACTACCCCCTCCCCCCGCCCCCCTCCCGCAAGGGGAGGGGGAGGGAAGCTCGACAAACCCCCCATCCTCCACATATCGCTCAGTCCAGCCATCGACGCGCCGAACGAACTGCCGGATCGGCAAAGCGTCCAGAAATTCATTCGCCACCAAAAGCATCGGCTCGTCCGGCAGCGTCGCCAGGTTGTCATGCCAAACCGCCTCCGGCACCTGAACCACCTGAGCCGCGCCAAGACGAGACGAACTCTCAACGAAATGCACCGACAGCGCCGCACGGAACCCCGGCGCCGTCTGGCCGATCGCCCGGAGCGCATCAGCCATCAGCGTGCCGCGACCGGGCCCCGCTTCGACCAGCAGCACCGGGCGGGGGCGTCCAAGCAACTCCCACGTCACCGCCGCCCAAAGCCCAATAATCTCCCCGAAGACCTGGCTTATCTCCGGCGCGGTGGTGAAATCGGCGTACGGATCGCGGCCCGCGTAATAGGCGGCGTTCGCCCGCGCCATGAACTGGTCCAGCCGCTCCAACCTCAGCCACCTCGCGGATGCGCGCCCTGCTCTCCCACCTCCCCAGTGCGGGCAGGGCCAACGCGAACCCCCGATGCCGGCGCGGAGCGCCTCGCGTACCAGATCAGTCCAGCACCCGCGAATAGCATTGGAAACGACAGTATCTGCCCCATCGTCAGCACCCCGGCGATATAACCCAGGAACGCATCGGGCTGACGGAAGCACTCCGCGATGATCCGGCAGATCGCATACCCGATCAGGAACGCCCCGGTCAGCCAGCCGAACTGCTCGCGCAGCGACGGGCGGCGCACCAGCATCAGCATCGTCGTGAACAGAAGCACCCCCTCCAGCACCGCCTCGATCAGCTCGCTGGGATAGCGAGGGACCGGGCCAGCCTGCGGGTAGATCATCGCGATCGGCAACCAGGCCGGTGCCGGCCGGCCCCACAGCTCGCCGTTGATAAAATTCGCGACCCGCACCAGCCCGAGCCCGATTGGCGCACAGACCGCAATACGGTCCGCAAAGCCCAGGATAGGCACCTTGTTCTTCCGGCAGAACCAGATGATCGCCACGGCGACCCCCAGCATCCCGCCGTGGAAGCTCATGCCCCCTTTCCAGACCTGCACGATCATCAACGGATGCGCGAAATAGAGCGCCGGCTGGTAGAACAGCACGTAGCCAAGCCGGCCGCCCAGCACCACGCCGAGCGTCGCGCAGGTCAGGAAATCATCCGTCTGCACGGCACTGGCAACGGCCGGCGCAACCTGCACCAGCCGCCGGGCAAGACGCCAACCGATCAGCAGGCTGACGATATACGCCAGCGCGTACCAGCGTATAGCAAACGGCCCGAACTGGACCGCGACCGGATCGAATCCGGGAAAGATCAGGACCGGGATCATGCGTAGGGATCGGCGGTCAAAAGATAGTCCTGCACGTAACGGCGAATCCCGTCCTCCAGCGGCGTGAACTGGCCGGCATAGCCGGCCGCCCGCAGCCGTTCCGTGCCGGCCTGGGTGAAGGACTGATACTGGCCACGCAGCTTCTCGGGCATGTCGATGAACTCCACCCGGCGGGGCACGGCGGCGGCGTCGCAGACCGCGTGTGCCAGATCCAGATAGGTCCTGGCGCGCCCCGTGCCGAGATTGAACAGGCCGCTGACCGAGGGCGCGTCGAGCAGCCACAGCGCCACATCGACCGCGTCGCCCACCCAGATGAAGTCGCGCGCCTGCGCGCCGTCCGCCAGACCTGCCCGATCGGAGCGGAACAACCGCGGCGCGAGGCCGGCAGCCACCTCGTCATGCTTCACCTTGACCACCGAAATCATGCCGCCCTTGTGGTACTCGTTTGGGCCGAAGACGTTGAAGAATTTCAGCCCCACCCATTGCGGCGGGCGCGGCTCCCCAGCGGCTAGCATGCGGGCGACCGCGAGGTCGAAGGCGTGCTTGGTCCAGCCATAAAGGTTGAGCGGGCGCAGCCGGCCAAGCGCCTCCAGGGTGGGGTCGTCGTCGAACCCCGCACTGCCGTCCCCGTAGGTGGCGGCGGACGAGGCATAGACCAGACGTACGCCGCGCGAGGCGCACCACCGCCAAAGTCTTAGCGGCAACTCGACATTCGTCGCCCAGGCAAGGTCGCCATCGGTCGCCGTGGTCTCGCTGATAGCGCCAAGATGGAACAGCATCTCGAGCGGCGGGTGGGTGGCGAGGAACCCGTCCAGCTCCTCCGGCGGGATCAGCCGGGACGGCGGATGCTTCGCCAGGTTACGCCACTTGCCCTGGGTGCCCAGCGAGTCCACCACGATTGTCTCGAAGCCGCGCCCGGCGAGCGCCGCATGCAGCACCGAGCCGATGAAACCGGCCCCGCCGGTGACCATGATCATGGCGCCGGCTTATACGAGGGTCCGCGGCCGACGCGTAGATGCCGACGGATGGGCGACGAGGAAACGGAACACCGCCGCGATGCGAAAGCGTCGGACAGAGTGCCCGGCACAAGGGCGGGGGCCCAGCTTGCGTGTTATCTTTCGGCTCAGAGCAGCATGGCTCAATGAGAAGCTGCCGCCATTGGCAGCCAGTGCGGAGCAGATAGATGATGGCGTCGAAGACGGCACGCTCGTCCGTTGTGCGTGGACGACCACCGGACTCGCAGCCGGTATATGCGGCGCTACCAGCGCCCATTGTGCGTCGGTCAGATCTGAAGGTAGCACCGAGTTCGTATGATCGTCTCCGCGTAGCCGCGTTGGGATTGCACGCTAGATCAGCCGTCGCCGCCCGGAACTTCTCACACGGCCTCTCAATCGGATGACGAGTTTCGGCATGCCGGGCTCCGCTCGAATCCGTTGATACTCGAGCCGGTGGACGGACGCCGTCGGCAGGGTATTCATGCACCAAGCATCGCCAGGGGAATCGCTCTCATTCCCCAGGACGAATCACAACTCGTGTTTCCAGCGATAGTGGGTACTATCCAAAGTGCTGGCTCAGCTTTGAAATGCGATTATCCTGGCATAGTCGCCAAGCACCGACCAAGCTGCCAAGTCCAAGATCATGCTCCTGCATTCGGGTGGCTCCCTTGATGTTTTGCACGCGATTGGGTGAAAAAATGCACTATCACGTGCGTCCTTCCCGTCTCGATTGGCTTGCGCCCAACATAGCGCCGGAGGCACTATTGGCGCGGCCAAGCCGGCGCGTGATGCGATTGGCAAGCAGGGTTGGAGCGTTGCCATGCCGCCGACCAAGGAACAGGATGAGTGGGTCGAGCGCGTACTCGGGGTGCGTACCGCGTCGGCGTCGTCGCCGCACGAGTCGCTGAGGGCGGAGGTCGCGGCGCTGGGCGAGAAGGCTGCCAAGGTGGCGGCGGCGCCACGGCCGACCGCGCCACCCAGGCAGCAGGCCACCAACCGGCTGCTCAACAGCATCGCGCGGACGCCGGCGCCGGACGATCCCGCCGACGTCCCGGGCCATGTCGCCGAGTTCCTTCCCGGCTTCCTGGTCTCTCTCGAGAGTGAAAGGCCGGCGACGTTGCAGAAGCTCGGGCAGGGTGCGTCGGTGCCGGCCGCCGACCAGATGCTGGGCATCGCGGACCTGTTCGCCGCCGTGCAACGCAGCATGATCGAATGGGAGAACATCCTCGACCAAGCCGAGGCCGCGGATCGGCGGGTGGATACGATCGAGGAGGAAGAAGAGAACCGCGACGAGCAAGAATACGCCGCGACCCTTGCCGCCTACAACGCCCGCCGCCACGACGGCATCGTCGCCGAAGAGCGGGCGATGAAACTGATGGCCGAGCTGCAGGCGAAGTTCAACAGCCTGTCGGAGAGCCAGCAGGCGGCAGCGCTGCGGCAGAACCGCGATGCCTGACGGAATGATGGGCTTGGGCATCGACGCCGGGCGCCAGACGCCCGTGCACGAGCAGCTCTCACGGACGCTGTGGCTGCGCCGGCGTGGCGAGGTGTTTCGTTTCCTGTTAGATCCCGCGGCAGATCCCGGCCTGACGCTGGAGCGGATCGGTCAGGACGGCGGCACGGTGCTAGCGCGGATCGCAGAGGCCGACGCGCAGGGCCGCGGCCTGGATAGCGGGCTGGTGCTGGTGGACGGGCGCGACGGCCTCGCCTTCTGCACTACCGCTGAGCCGATGGACTTGCTGCGCCGCCTGGCGGCCTGGGCTCGCGGGGCAATCGCCGCGACACCGGCGCTTGGCCTTCTGGTGGATTCGGGCGCTGGGCCGCTGACGGTGGATCTGGCCGACGATGCCGCGGCGCAGGCGTTCATCCCGGACGGCGAGCGGGTGGTCTATGATCCGGCGTTGTGGGACTCGCTTCTGGAACCGGAGGTGACGACGGCCGAAGCTGCCCTGGCGGCCACCCCGCCGGGCGAGCGGCTGTGGTTCTGGCTGGCCGAGGACGAGTTAGAGGCCATTGTCCCGCTGATCATGCAGCCTGTGGCCTGGGATCCGAACCACGACCGCACCAACTGGCTGGTCGAACGCAATACCGACCGCGGCGCCGGCGAAGGCATCACCGGCACGGCGATGATCTGCGACGACGGCACGATCCAGTTCCTCGCCGCCGGCCTGTATCGGGAGATGCTGGAGCAGCTTGCGCGCTGGGTGGCGCGAGAGCATGCAGCGCATCCGGCACTCGGCCGGCTGGTGGATTGCCAGTTGCTCGACGCCGCCGGGGGCAGGGTCGATCGGATCATCGCGGACTCGACACTGTGGGCGGGCGTGGCACGCTCCACGGTGCCCGGCACGATCCGCGCCACGGCTGCAGTGCTGGAGAATCTGCCGGTGGGCGGCGAGTGCTGGTTCTGGCTCGCCGGCGGTGCTGCGGACCCGCCGTTCCTGCACCTGGTGCCGACCGAGGGCGACCCGGACGGGGCGGCATTCCAGGCGGAACTGCCGCGGCTTTACCGGCGCTTCGCCACGTCTTTCGCCGATGCCATCGCCGGCGTGATGAGCCGGCCGACCGCGGACCGACTGCTGTTTTCCAGCCGGGATGCCCGGGTGCAGCAGTTCCCGGCCCAGGTGCAGGCGCTACTCGACCGCTACGGTGTCGAGTTCCCGGCACTGCGGGCGCTCGCCGGTACTTCGCTGGTGCAGGCCGGCGCGGACGGAAAGACCCACGTGGTCACCGCCGACGCGTCCCGGTCCTGAACCCGACATCCCCCGTATCGAACGCAAGCTGAAGCATGTGCAAGAAGTCGAAAGCAGAGGCAAAGATCCTGAGGGACCGGACCAAGGGCCTGGATACCCGCGGCAATGTCGGGGTGAACACCCAGGCCGAATCCAATTGGGCGGTGGCGACGCTGTCCGCGTTGGACGCCAATTCGGTCGACATGCTCAACAAGGACCTCAAGCGGGTCTATGACGGGACGCGCAACAAGGATCCGGCCACCACCAAGGCGGCCGGCAAGTTCCACAAGGGCTACGAGAAGTTCTACGGCAAGGACGGCAGCGGCAAGCCGAGCGCGCAGGACCTGGTCGGGTTGATGCTGGAGAGCGAATACGACTGGAAGGACGCGGTGGATGCGCTGAACAGCAGCCAGAAGAAGGTGGACAAGAAGCTGTGGGAGCAGTGCCGCACCAAACAGGAATTCACCGATCGCGGCCGCATTCAGGGGCGTGAGCGGCGGAACAGCTTCATCAACCCGCATGCGGAAATCGCCGACCACGTGTTCCGCCCGGAGGAGACCGAGAATTTCTTCGGCAAGGAGGTCGTGCACGCCAAGGGGTTTTTCGAGGGCGACCCGAAATCGCAGACCTATCAGCAGTTCGCGCAGCAGGGCGCGCCGTTCATCGGCGGCGTCTCGGGAACCATGCAGGGCTTGGCGATGGCCTGGGAGTCGGACAAGCCGCTGAAGTCGATCGGCGACAAGCAGGAACAGGACAACGAGCGCGAGAAGCGAGAGAAGATGGCCGGGATCTACATGTCCACGCTGTTGGCCGGCGGCCACCACAGCGCCAGCGAGTTGCTGTTCTCGGCCAAGTCCTATGGCCTGTTCCCGGATGTGGCCGACCCACTTTCGAACTATCCTCAGGCGATGCAGGATCTGGGCGCGCGGTTCAAGCAGCTCGGGCTGCCTGGCGATCTGTCGCCCAAAGCCGGCGGCACCTGGCGAACCGCGAGGAAGGCGGTGGCCGACAGCCTGGCGAACCTGCGGGGCGAGATCGCCGATGTCTATAAGAACGAGACCTACGGCAACGCGCTGGCGCAGGCGTTCAAGTCCAAGGTCGAGGACAAGGTAGCCAGCCTGTTCACCGACGATCTGGCGACCAAGCTCGACAGCATCGTCAGCCTGGTTTCCGACACCGACAAGAAAAAGCGCGAGACGGCGATGAGCGACGCCGCGAAGATGGTCAAGCAAGCCCGCAAGCAGCTCGGCTCGGACATCATCACGGGACTGGACGACAATCCGTTCCGGCCGTTGGCGATCCGCAAGACACTCTCGGGTGCGCTGGACCAGGTATCGGGGCTGGCCCGCTGACTTCGTCGCTGGCGCCGGGTAGGGCGGCGGCGTGAAAGAGTGCCGGCAACGCCGGCTGATGCGCCCTGGCAAGCGGTCCGGGAAAAGACGGACCGCAACTCAGTCATGAGGGTTGACCATGCAGAACAAGCCGCGAGACCAGGATGACGAGTACCGAGGCCGCCGAGCTCGGCGACTCGGCGGACCTGGACGAGGATGCGCGCCTGCAGATCGCGGAGGACGTGGAGAAGCGGGAAACGAGGCGCGAGATCCTGCTGGGCCAGATCGCGGTGGCGCGCAGCGACCTCTATGCGGCGCAAGCGGCGGGGGACGCGGTCAAGGTCGCAGAGCTCGAGCGCAGGATCGCCAAGCTGACCGGCGAGCGCGACGGGCTGTGATGCGATGTCCGACACTCTCTCGAGCTCGGAACACAAGAACCAGCTCAAGCAGATCATCAAGGACAAGCTGGACCCGATCCAGCCTGTCACCACTCCCAGGCTGTTCATGCTTGGCGGTCAGCCTGGCGCGGGCAAGTCGAACGTCCGCCAAGCCATCACCTCGAGTTCCGCAGGGGCAGGGATCGCTGGTCATCGACCCGGACGAATTGCGTACCTACCATCCGCAGTACCTGAAATTCGTCAAAGAAGACCCGGATACCGCAGCCGGGCGGGTGCATCCGGATGCGGCGAAATGGGCGGCCGAACTGCGCGCGGCGGCGATAGCGAAGAAGGTCAACATCATCTTCGACGGCACTCTCGGCGGCAGTCCCAAGGCCTCGACGGGGATGGCCGAGGAAGCGGTGGGGGCCGGCTACCAGGTAGAAGTGCACGTGGTCGCCGTGGCGCTCGAGGTCAGCCAGCAAAGCGTGCGGAAACGCTACGAGGAAGCGTTCGTGGCGTACAAGCAGGATCCGGTGAACAATGCGCCGCCGCGCAATGTGCCCGACAACATCCAGAAGGGCTCCTACAACAACATCCCTGACGTGATCGAAGCGCTGGCTGCGACGGGCAAGGTTTCCCGCGTGCGCATCGCCGATCGGAGCGGCAAGAAGCTGAGCGACATCTCCGGCAAGTCCGCGGTCACGCAGGATGGCGGCAAGTCAGGCAGCACGGCGCTGAAGCAGGAGCGGAACCGACCCTGGACGGTGAAGGAAATCGAAGCCTTCGCCAAGAACGGCAAGGATACCCAGAAGCTGCTGCAGGACAGGATCGACGGCACGGTGGACAAGGCGGAGAAGTCTCGCCTGGAGAAGGAGTTGGCTGGCCTCAAGTCGAAGCATGAAGGGGTCGTCGGCGATAAGGAGGAAACGCTTAGCAGCGCTCGCCCGGAAAGGGACGCGTGGATCCGCAAGTATGCCGGGTTCAAGTTCCCGAAGAAGAAGAAGTAGGCGTGCAATAAATCAGCACCGAAGTGGGCGGCGAAGTACTCGACAGTTTGGCCAACGGCGAATTTGTACGAGGTGATGCGCTACTGGGACGGAGGATCGGCCGGAGTGGGGTGCGGTCGAGCGACGTTGTCAGCGACGAGCGTGGCGTTCGCGCCGACCGACTCCAGTGCGCGTGACGTGACCCATTTCGGCTGCGCCCGCCACACCGCCGCGAAGTCATGCGAAGCGTTCGCGCGCGGGCTGAAGGCGGAAGTCGAGGGTGACATCGACGTTACTGAGCCCGATCTGGCGGTAATGTCCGTTCGTTTGTGTAAGCACCGCTGTGACCCGCTCCGCGCCATCAGCCAGCTAGCTAGCTGGCTGATGGCGCGGAAACGATCGCCGAACAGGAGCCGCGTCGTCATTGGGGAAGCTGCCGCGGCTCGCACCGAATGCTTGCGGTCCTTCGACGGCGAACACGCCGCGGCTCGCCGTCCTGAGTGGAAGCCGATTGGCCGACGATCAAATAGCGATCAACCTAAATTTAGGATCAAAGAACGCGATCAGATAATCCTCAAAGTGACACCAGGTAGGTCTGTATTAAGGGGACTAGTACCTCCGATTCCGAATTGATGGCCAAGAACGTGCCCTCCCCCTTGGGGCGGTTGGCAGCGGCCAGAAGGAATGGGTAGAAGAGCCGGGGCAGGTGGCGGGTAGCGATGGCGAGAGGTGGCTGGGTGTATGTCGGTGGCCGGGCCGGCAACAAGCCACCACCGGCGGAGAAGGCGACCGTCACCGCAGCCTGCGACAGGCTCATCGCCGAGGTACTGCGGCCGCGGTTCCTCCCTGAGATCCGTCCCTCCACGATGTTCAATTATCCCGTCGCCATCGACGGCAAGTGGCAAGGCAACAGGTACCGGTTCTTCACGCGCTACCGCTCGGATGATCCCAATTCCCTGGCAGCGGAATTCGACGCCCCCTTCGCCCGGTTGGATTACGTCAGCCGCGACTGCTTCGATCTTCTGTGGCACCGGCATACCGGCGAGTGGCATCGCGTGTTCGAGCGCCTGTCGCTGACGGAAGCTCTGCATCGGATCGCGAGCGAGCCGTATTTCCAGCCCTGTTGACCTGACCACGGGCATTGCGCCAACCCGCAGGCCGTTGGTTGCAACTCCGGAAGACGCTGCATGTCGCGCAAAGCCGCCACACCAGCGCTGTGCCTGACGCAAGAGGTGCGCGCCACTTTATCCGCGCTCGCCCGCTCCCGCACGGCGCCGGCTCACCATGTCGAACGCTCGGCCATCATCTTGCACCCCCGACCTGCCGCCGAGACCGGGCAGGTATGCCACGGTGCAGCGCGATCACGAATATAAAGCGGCTCGGGACACTCACGCTCTCAGCGGCGATCGATTTTAGCGAGCGACTTCGTGCATCGCGTGGTGACCCAGCGGCATCGTTCGCGTGCATTTCGCTAGCCGGCGGAGCCAAAGTCGCTACCCGCTGCCGTTGCCGCGGCGGCATTCCCCCCAATTGTCTCCCCTCCTAGCTAATTGGGAATTCATTCCGCCATCTCCCACGCCGCGCCCCGATGGCTTATCTGTCCTCCCACAATGACCGACCGACCGAAATTCTTCGACGACCTTGCCGGCGTGGCCGGAGGCGCGATCTCAGCCTTGGCCGGCCTGCGCGAAGAAGGAGAGGCAATCCTCCGCGCCAAGCTGGACGAGATGATCCGCCGGCTGGAGCTGGTGCGGCGCGATGAGGTGGAGGCGATTCGGGAGCTAGCGGCGAACGCCCGCACGGCGCAGGAGGAGGCGGAGTTGCGCCTGGCAGACGCGCTCCAGCGGATCGCCGCGCTGGAGTCGCGGGTCGCCGCATTGGAAACCGCGCGGCAGCAGGATGACGAAACCGCAACTTAGCCGGCCACCTTCGCCCGATTTAGGAGAAAACCTACCTTCGCAATCGCACAAAGCTTGCGGCGCGACGAGACCGGCCCTAGGGTCCGGCTCGTGGCTTGCTCGGGCTGGAACCCCAAGATGTCGTGTCGTCACGGGCATCTCCGCCGCCCGGCCTTCCTCTAGACGGGAGACCTCGCATGTCCGCCACGACCAGCACCCAGAACCAGGATGAGACCGCTTCCAACCCGCTCGACTTGCTGGAGCAGATCGTCGTCGCCAACGATTGGGTTTTCGAGCGGCGCAGCGAGTCCGAGATGGCCGCCGAGGCCCCGGGCCGCTGGTGCGACTACGGCCTTTATTTCAACTGGTCGAGTGAGATCAGCGCCATGCATTTCACCTGCGCCTTCGACCTGAAAGTGCCGGGTAAGCGGCGCGCGGCACTGTATGAGCTGCTGGCGCTGGCCAACGAGCGGCTGTGGATCGGCCATTTCGGCATGGACCCGGACGACGGCATGCCGGTCTTCCGCCATGCCGTGCTGCTGCGGGGAGCGCCCGGCGCATCGTCGGAGAGCCTGGAAGACATGGTGGATATCGCCATCACCGAGTGCGAGCGCTTCTTCCCCGCCTTCCAGTTCGTGCTGTGGGGCGGCAAGGCGCCGGCCGAGGCCCTGGACGCCGCCATGCTGGAGTGCGCCGGGGAGGCATGACCGCCTCGGCTATCCCGCCGATCCTGCTGGTGGGCTGCGGCCGGATGGGCAGCGCCATGCTCGCCGGCTGGCGGGAACGCGGGCTGGCGCCTTCAGTCGCTGTCGATCCCGCTCCGGCTGCCGCTGGCCTGGGCGGGACCCGATCTGACGGTGGTTGCCGAACCGGCGGCGATTCCCGTCGGGCTTTATCGCCAGAAGCGGTCGTGTTCGCGGTGAAGCCGCAGAACGCCGCGGCGACCTTGCCCGACTACGCCGGATTCGCCGGTCTGTCGGTATTCCTGTCGATCATGGCGGGCCGCACCATCGGCGGTATGCGGGTGCTGCTGGGCGAGGACGCAGCGATCGTGCGGGCAATGCCGAACACGCCGGCCGCGGTGCGTCAGGGCGTCACAGTGGCTTGCCCGGGCCATGGTGTCGGCACCGCGCAGCGCTCTCTCTGCGAGGACCTGCTGCGGGCGATCGGCAAAGTGGCCTGGGTTGAGGACGAGTCGCTGCTCGATCCGGTGACCGCGGTTTCCGGAAGCGGACCGGCCTATGTGTTCCTGCTCGCAGAGTTGATGGAAGCGGCGGCGCGAGAACAGGGCATCCCGCCCGGACCTCGCGCGCCTGCTAGCACGGCAGACGGTCGCCGGATCCGGGGCGCTGCTGGCAGCCAGCGAGGAAGACGCGGCGGCCCTGCGCGTGGCCGTCACCAGCCCCGGCGGCACCACGGAGCAGGCGTTGGCTGTGCTGATGGCAACGGATGCCTGGCCGGCGACGATGCGTCGGGCGATCGAGGCGGCCACAAAACGGTCACGCGAATTGGCGGGCTGACAAGCGGTCCCGATTCGCCCATCTTGCATCCATGGACGACGCGGAATTCGACCGGGCGCTGCTCGGCGCCGCGTTCGCGCTGGCGGGCGAGCGCGGCTGGTCTCGGGTCAACGTAGCGGAGGCAGCGCGGCGGGCTGAGCTGTCGCTGGCGCAGGCGCGCGAGCGGTTCCCTGGGCGCGTGGCGATCCTATGGCGGTTCGGCCGCCTCGCCGATCGTGCGGCCCTCTCCGATCCGCCGCGCGAAGGCAGCGTCCGCGACCGGCTGTTTTACTTGCTGATGCAACGGATCGACGTGCTACAGGCGCACCGGGCCGGTGTGCTGGCACTGCTGCGGGTGCTGCCCTCGCAGCCCGAGACCGCGCTGCTGCTGGGCTGCGCCACCCGCCGCAGCATGCGCTGGATGCTGGAGGTCGCCGGCGTCTCCACCGCCGGCCTGCGGGGCGAGCTGCGCATCCGCGGCCTGGTCGGCATCTGGCTCTGGGCGATGCGCGCTTGGCAGGCCGACGAGTCAGCCGACATGTCCAAGACCATGTCGGCTCTGGATACGGCGCTGCAGCGCGCGGAACGTCTGGCCGGCTGGCTCGGCGGCGGTGCCGGGCCAGCGCCGCCGTCCGCCGCGCCCGAGCAAGAGATCCCACCCGGCGAGCCGCCCGCCCCCGAAGCGCCTCCACCACCCGAGGTCCCACCGCCGCCCGGGCCGCCCCCGCCGGCGACGCCACCACCCATGCCGCCCTCGATGCCGTTGCCTCCGGAACCGCTGGCATGAGCGGGACCGGGCCGAAACGACCGGCCGCAGGCCGGCGTGTCCCGAAGCGAGAAAAGGAGGAGCCTGTTATGTCCACTGGTCCGAAGCCCGGCGCCGATTTCGACTTCACCCGCATGTTCGCCGACATGAAATTCCCGGCGATGCTCGACCTGGAAGCCTTCACCACCGCCACCCGACGCAACATGGAGGCGCTCACCGCGGCCAACCGCATCGCGCTGGAAGGTGCCCAGGCGGTCGCCCGCCGACACATGGAGATCATGCAACAGTCGATGGCGGAGATGAGCGAGGCCGTCCGCTCATTGACTGGCGCGGAGTTGCCGCAAGCCAGAGCAGCCCGCCAGGCGGAGCTGGTGAAGCACGCCTACGAGCGGGCGGTCGCCAACCTGAAGGAGCTCACCGACCTGATCCAGCGCTCCAACCAGGAGGCGTTGGAATTGCTGAACCGAAGGTTCACCGAAGCGATGGACGAGCTGAAAGCGATGGCCGAGAAGGCAAAGTAAGCACTCCCCCTCCCCCTGCGGGCTACGGCGGTCGCACATGCGCGAAACGATCACCAGACCTTGACGAGGTCACAGTCCGGCAAGGATTTACAGTCGCGGTAGGGACGCGCATTACTGCGCGCCCCTACCGCGACTGTGAACCCCTTTTCACGAGGTCCAGCCTACGATCCGCTTACTTCCGGGCATCGAAAACCCTGCAGCAGGTTGGGCAGGAACGGATTGAGCGCCGAACTGGCACGGATTTCGAACGTCACCTCCCGATCGCCGACCTGGAACGTAAGTGTGTAACGATCTGAGGAAGCGAGTGGATGTAACTTGCCGCGACCGAACAGGCGGAACATCGACCACGGTCCGTCGTCCTGGAAAATACCCGACTGACCGGCCAACGGCGGGTCGAACGCGAGGCGCGCGGTCGACGTCTGCGCCGAGCCGGGCCAAGTGATCTCAATCGGGCGCGGTGGCTCGTGAGACGCTGTAATGACGGTGCCATCCAGATCCAGGGTTGCCTGCTTGGTGGCGCGATCAACGCTGACCGGCGTGATATCGAAACGGACAGATGGTGTTGTTGCCCCCGCGGCGAAGAACGCATCGCGGATATTGGCGGCGTGCTGGAATTGCGCGAGATCGGCCGGAGAAACCGGTGCCGGAACGCCATCGGCAGCCTGTGGGCGCCACGCCGGGCCTGACATATCCACATACGGGCGCAGCAGCGTATTCATGAAGCCGTCGATGAGCCCACCAGGCGCGAACAGTTTGGAAAAGTCCTCAAGTGACATATCGTTCGTGGAATTGCGTGCGAATGGGTAGTCGCTCTTGATCGAAATGGAACACATCGCTGCCGGCCCGTCCGGTGCGTTGAACACCGCGGCCACTTGGCCGCGCGGACTGCCGCCGAGCAACGCGGCACTGCTTGCGGCAATCGAAGCGAGCCAGCGCGAAACCGGCTGCGGCAGCCGCGCCGCTTCCGCCTGCAGCGCAAGTACGGGGTTGTCACCCGCAGTGAACGCAGGAGGCGAGCTGCCGACGGGGGCGGCGGCCAGCTTCGCTATGAGCTGCTGAGTATCGATCAGCGACTTCAGCATCTGGTCGATCGGGGCGCCCGGCCCGTCACCGATGAAAGACAGCAGAGCCTGATAGCGCTGATCAATCTCGTGACCAGGCGCCGATGCCACGGGCTCAGTCGGCGGCGCCTTGCCGAGCACCGCCTGCAACTGCTCGGCAGCGGTATCCACACTTGGCAGTGCCGCCGGCTTCGGCGCAGGTGTCGCGGCGGCGCTCCCCGATGGTGGCACCGACAAACGCAGTTGCCGTCCGATCGCGACCAGCAGCGCCCGCATCGGCGACTTCGGCGACGCCACGATATACAGATCCTGCGCGGCCCGAGGCAGGCTGCGCATCTGCACAAAGTTCAGGTCCGTCAGCATCGCATCCCAGACACGCGCATAGTCGTCCTCATAGAGCGCGATGATCTGCTGTTGAAGCGCATGCATCTGCGGCCCATTCGGATCGAACTCGACGCGCCTGCCGAGAACCCAGCTCTCGGACACGACGCTTCGCGCAGCCGCATCGAGCGATGGGAGCAACACCTTGTAAAACCCCTCGACGGTAAAGAAGCCCGGCACGCCGTCGCTGAAAGATTTGCCCGACGCCCGGACGAACAGGTCAACACCGGCAGCACCCAGGGCATCACTCGGTCGCCACGGCGGAAGCTGTTGGGCGGCCGCGGATGGTCTGATACGGGAATAGGCCCGCTGCGCCAGCGAGACGTTGCTGAATGCGCGGCGCGCCTGCACCACCAGATCGCCATCCAGCGATACCGGCGGCAACGGCTCCGCCAAGAGTGCGTCCAAATGACCCAACAGGGCCTCGCGCGTCGGCGCCAGTTCGTCACCGGGATACGATGCTTGCCAGTCGAGCTTCATCCACTCGTCCACAAGATCGCGGTCCAATGGCCCGGCGCCGCCGAGCATCAGATAGACGCGGGTCGCCTCGTACAGAAACTCAGGTTGGTTCATGTTTCCGCGTAGCTGAGCTTCAAGCCGCCACACCAACCGTGGCAGCAAGGCCCGCTCGAGTGCGTGTCGATAAACCTCTTGCGCCGCAGCGGCGAGCTTGGCTTCCTGCGACAGCGCGAGCTTCCACCATGGCGGTGGTGCTGCCGCGGATTTGTCGAGACTCTCCGACAATGACCGCGCCTGATCCAACCATGGCAGCAGGCGCGGCAGGTCAGCGTCGGCAACAGGATCCAGCTTCAGTTGACCGGCCGCCTGTTCGTAGTGTTTCAGGGCTGCGTCAGCGGCATCGATCTGGCGCCGTTCTATTCCTTGAATACGCCAGAGCAGTGCCCCAGCCGCCAACACCACCATCGCAGCGCCCGCGAAGCCGACGGCACGCACCGCGGAGCGTGCACGGTCAGCGGCGGGGTTGCGGGCGACCAGCATGGCCTCCCCGAAAATCACCTCGCGAAGCAGTTTGTTGAGGAAATAGCTGCGTCCTTGACCCGGTCGCAGGCTGGGCACGCTGCGTTGGTCCAGCCCGAAGGAACGGGCCATTGTTCCGAGCAATCGGTCGATCGGCGTGCCTTCCTGCGTTCCGCTGGTCAGGTAGGCTCCGCGCAACAGCAATGCCGGATCCTCGGGTGAGCCGCCGAACGCGGCCTGCAGGAATCCGACCAGCGGCTGCTCCAGACTCGCGACCTGGCTCGGGAACATCGAGATCAACGAGCGTCGGTCCAGGTTCGGTTCGGCTTGCAAACGTTCGAACAGGCGCAGGTTCAGCCGATCGACCAGCGCATGGAATTCCGCCGCGAAACCAGCAACCGAGCCGCCCGCGTTGGCGGCGAGGGCGAACGTCGTGCCCCAGACTTGCGCCCGCTGCGACTCGTCGAGATCGTCGAAGAACTCGGTAAAGCCGGCAACCAGATCGGCCTTCGTGAACACGGCGTAAACCGGCATCCGAACACCGAGCCGAGCCTCCATCTCCCTGATCCGCTGGCGGATCGCCCGAGCGTGTGCCTGCCGTTCGGCGGCTGGTGCCCTGGCCACGTCGCTGAGGGCTATCGCAACGATGACACCGTTCAGTGGCTGGCGCGGTCGCGTGCGATGCAGCAGGTCGAGGAACGCGGTCCAGCCGGCCCGGTCAACAGCCTCGTTCGAATCCTGGGTCGTGTAGCGTCCCGCCGTGTCGATCAGCACGGCTTCCTCGGTGAACCACCATTCGCACAGGCGCGTGCCGCCGACGCCCGACAGCGCGCCTTTGCCCATCTCGGCGGCCAGAGGGAAGTGCAGGCCGGCGTTCAGAAGTGCAGTCGTCTTGCCGGCGCCCGGCGGCCCGATGATCGCGTACCACGGTTGTTCGTAGAGATAGCCGCGCGACCTGCGACTCCGCTTGAGCAATCGCAGCGCCGTGGTCAGCTTTTCGCGCAGCGCCGCCGTCTCCTCCGCCGCACTCGCGGTGAGGCCAGAGGCTAGGGCCGCATCGCGCCCGCGTTGCCGCAGCTCCAGCACCAGATTGGCGACAGCCCAGAAGAGCAAAATAACGAAGACCAGCGCGAGTCGAATCGGCCAATCTTGCAGGCTGGGCAGCAGCGGTCCGAACACCCAGACCAGGCCCGCAAGCAGGGCCGTGCCGAGAAGGCTGATGGACCAGCGTGAGATGAGCATACCGAGAAAAGCGTTCATGCCCGCCTAATCCTAGCGATGCAGCACGACCTCGATACGGCGGTTCTGCTCGCGCCCCTCTGCTGTGGCGTTGGATGCAATGGGATCTGCATCGGCCCGTCCTTCCGAACTGAGGCGTGCCGAATTGCCGAGCGTGCGGGCGATCACGGCGCTTGCCGCCTGCGCACGTGCACTGGAAAGCTGGAAGTTGGACGGGAACTGCACCGTGCGGATCGGTTGGTCGTCCGTATATCCGATCACCTGAACCTGTCCCGGTTCGTTCTTGAGCGCCGTACCGATCCGCTCAAGGACGGCCACCAAACCCTGCTGCGGCACAGCACTACCGGACGCGAAGCCATTGTGGTTGCTGACTCGTATGACCGGTGTCGAGGTGGTCCCGACGATGCTGACGATGCCGTTGTCGATGCCGGGCTGGAGGGAGGCCCGGAGCCGGTCAAGGATGCTGGGCTCAAGCGGGGCCGGCGGCTGCGGAGGCGGCTGCACCACCACGGCACGTGAGATTTGTGGCATGTGTGCGGGTGCAGCCGCCAGCATGCGCGCATACTGATCGTCGGACGCGGCATTCAGTGCGGTCGAGACCCATACGAACAGCCCGCCACACATGGCAAGCGCCGCTGCATAGACCACCCACACCGGAAGCCCACCCCGCGACCGGGTGTACGGGGCGGCAACACCTTTCCAGCGCGGCGACAGTTCCGGCCCGACGCTCTGCGGCCCGACGATGAGTGCGCAGGTCTCCGCTCGGAGCCGGTCGAGTTCCTTGGAGCCTGATGGTGCGTTCCGGTACCGTCCCATGACACCGAGCGACAGGCAAAGATACATGATCTCGATCACCGGCATGAATTTCGCCGGCGTCTGCCGCAGCCGTGCCAAAAGCTCGAAGAACTTGCCGCCCTCGCTTGCGTCCTGATGAAAGGCCACGGCTAACGGACGTTTCGCCCAGTCGCTTGCTGCCCCCCACGGCGTGTTCAGCACCACCTCATCGATGCTGACGCAGAGTGCATAATGAGTGGAGCGCACCTGTTCGGTCGGCACGCCTGCGTCACGTACGCGCTGCTCGAAGCTCCGCAGCGCGCGCGCGGTGCGCTCGTACAGATCGGAGGGATCCGGCCGATGTGCCGTGTTCCGCAACCGCGCCAGCAACTGCAGCAGCGGCATTGCGGCCGCAGCCATCGGGCCGCCCGATGGTGTACGAAAGGGCAGGCTGGGGATCGGGTGATCCGGAGGCGCGGTCGCCACTGTTCTGGGCGGAACCCGTGCAACCCCAGGCGGCGGCGCGGTCGATGTGGGCAGCGGCCGCGGTACTCTGGCCATCTCGGAATGTGGCGGCGCCGAAACCGAGCGGCCGCCCGGTCTCGGCCGGATCACCGTGCGTTCTGCGTCCCCTGGTTCGGCGAAAGGATCGTCACTCATCCGTCACGTTTCCCCACCCGCGTTCACCGCCCGTACTTTTCAAGATTGAAGTTTTGGATGACCCATTTCAGCTTCATCCCATAGTCCGGATCGGTGGCGTACACGCCGGTCAGTGCGTCAGCGAACGCGTCCGGATTCTGCTTCTGCCGCATCGCGTCGCTGTAGCTAGGGCTGGTCGCAAGCAGGCGACCATGCTCGTCAAACGCTGCGGCGATGCTTGGAAACGCCCGGAATTTGGCAGCAACAGTGATCGTCTCGCCGTTGACCACCTCGTCGGTCTGGCTTTCCACCGCTGGCTGGTTTGCGACGGCCTTGATGCCGAAAGGATTGTTGCTCCCGGGCGGCATCGCGGCGCCCCAGGCGCTCTCGACTACCCATTGCGCCAAGGTGACCGCGGCGGGCACGCTCCAGTGCGTCTGCGATTCCTCCGCTGCCTCGATCACCGACGGAGGCAGTTCGCCATAGTGCCCGATAGCCGCAGGTATCTGCGCCTCGACCAGAGGGTGGGCCGCCAACGAATAATACGTCGTGCTCCCCGGATCGACCCGGCCGGTCGGCGGGTTCATGCCCATGATGGCCGCCTGGTAGTTTTCGATCGCAAGCGTGGTTCCCACGTCTTCGATGCCTGTCACGGGGATCGGTGCGTGCGGCTTGGGCAGCCGATCGTTCAGCAACGACTGCACAACGAATACGTCGCCCGGAGCGTTCACGCCTCCGCGTCCGACCGATGTGAAGATCGGGGGCGCAACCCGCCCCATTTCGTCTGTGCTCAGGATTGTCGGAGAGGGGACCAGGGCCATAGCGCGCTCAACCTGCCGTTGAGGTCGGCCCCGCGCAATAAGGAATTTGACGGGCCTACGCATCTTGCCGTCGCCCATTGAGCCGAATGGCGGCGGCAAGGACCGTGTCTCCATGAATCCCTGGACAGCTCCGCGCGCCCTCTCCATACCAGCCGCACTTCGACCACCGCACATGGGGGAGCTTCGCATGCGTAGGATCATGGCATTTATTGGCGCCGCTGTCGCGACGTTGTGGCTCGGCCAGGCGCTGGCCCAGACCGATCAGGGTCCGGTCAAGGTCGGCGTGCTGACTGACATGTCCTCGCTGTACTCCGACATCGGCGGCAAGGGCTCGGTCGAGGCGGCGCGGATGGCGATCGAGGATTTCGGCGGCAAGCTACTCGGCAAGCCGATCGAGCTGATCTCCGCCGACCATCAGAACAAGCCGGATGTCGGCGCCAGCATCGCCCGCAAATGGTACCAGGACAACGGGGTCGATGTGATCGTCGATGTGCCTACGTCCTCGGTTGCGCTCGCGGTGGAAGGCGTCTCGCGAGACATGCATAAGCTGGTGTTCTTCAGCGGTGCCGGTAGCTCCGATATCACCGGTACCAACTGCTCGCCCTACGCCGCGCACTGGACGTACGACACCTATGCGCTGGCACACAGCACCGGCTCGGCGATCGTGCAGCAAGGCGGCAAGAGCTGGTTCTTCCTGACCGCCGACTATGCGTTCGGGCACGCGCTGGAGCGCGACACCGCGACGGTGGTGGAAGCGAGCGGCGGCAAGGTGCTGGGCCAGGCGCTGGTGCCGCTGAACACGGCCGATTTCTCCAACTACCTGCTGCAGGCGCAGTCCTCCGGCGCCCAGATTGTTGGGCTCGCCAATGCCGGCCAGGACACCACCAACTCGATCAAGCAGGCGGCCGAGTTCGGGCTGACCAGCCACGGCCAGAAGCTCGCCGGCCTCTTGGTGTTCATCACCGACGTGAATGCGCTCGGTCTGGCGACGGCGCATGAGTTGGAGCTGACATCGGCGTTCTACTGGGACCAGACCGATGCGACGCGAGCCTGGTCGAAGCGATTCTTCGCCCAAATCCAGCACATGCCGACCATGAGTTCAGGCCGGAGTCGCCAGCTCGCTCGAGCACTATTTCGAAGCGGTGCAGGCGCTCGGCAGCAAGGACCCGGACAAGGTGATGGCGAAGATGCGGGAAACCCCGATCAACGACTTCATGACGCATGACGGTACACTGCGCATCGACGGGCGGGTGCTGCGCGACCTGTACCTGTTCGAGGTGAAGTCGCCAGCCGAATCGAAAGCGCCGTGGGACTATTACAAACAGCTCCGCACGATCCCAGCCGCGCGGGCGTTCCGTCCGCTGGATCAGGGCGGCTGCAAGCTGGTCAAACAATAAGACGTACCGTGTCGGTCCGGTGATCCGCTACTGGCCCGGCCCTCCCGCGAGCTCTGCGGCGCCACCTGGTGATGGGGCGAGAGGCGGCTAGCGTCACCTCTCGCCAATCCCTCTTCGCATCAGCCTGTCGCTGGATCGTCAATCAGAATCCCGCCAAGCGATGCCCACCCGGACCACGGTCCGGCGTGCGGGACCTCCTGCCAAGTATGCCATAGCGCATTGTCGGTGCCGCGGGCGAACACCTCTAGCCGTCCGTCAGAGTTGTCGATGGCTACCGGATCGCTGGTAATAATACCGCCCAACGAGGCCCAGCCCGACCACGGGCCGGCATGCGGGGCCTCCTGCCAAATGTGCCACACCGCGTTGTCAGTACCGCGGGCGAACACCTCCAGCCGCCCACCTGAGTTATCTACGACCGCCGGATCGCCGGTGATGTCCCCGCCGAGCGAGGCCCAGTTCGACCACGGGCCGGCATGCGGGGCCTCCTGCCAGATGTGCCACACCGCGTTGTCGGTGCCGCGGGCAAACACCTCGAGCCGCCCGTCTGAGTTCAACGCGACCACTGGATCGCTGGTGATGTCCCCGCCGAGCGAGGCCCAGCCCGGCCATGGTCCGGCATGCGGGGCCTCCTTCCAGATGTGCCACAGCGCATTGTCGGTGCCCCGGGCAAACACCTCCAGCCGCCCGTCCGAGTTCAGCGCAACCACCGGGTCGCTGGTGATTTCCCCGCCGAGCGAGGCCCAGCCCGACCACGGTCCGGCATGCGGGGCCTCTTGCCAGATGTGCCACAGTGCATCGTCCGTGCCGCGGCCGAACACCTCCAGCCGTGCTTTGCTGGCCCGCGTTCCCCTCGGTCCCGGCTGGCCTGTATGCTCCCCTGCCGTCGCTTCGCCGTCACCCTCGCGGACGCTAACGCACGGCTCGGCGCCGATGCGGCTCGCTACGCCTTCATCGTGGCGGACTTGCACCTCCTACTTCTTCCGGTTTTGACCGTCGCACCGAAAATTAGGACTTACGCAACCGGTTCAGAAAAAGGACGCGGATCGATTATCGCTTCGTTCCGCCTATCCCCGCCAATCCTTCCCAGGCAACCGATGAGAAGCCACAATAAGATGGCTGGCATTCCCCTCGGGGAGCGCCAGCCATGCTCTATGCTTCGACCCTCTTGTCGGTAACGTACACAAACTCCAGGAACTCGACGGTCCTTGGGGCGTGACCTTCGATCCTCGGATAACGTGCAGCCACATACACCAGCAGCACGTCGCCTTTCTTCGCCGTCGCCGGCACATGGCCGGTGATCTCAAGCGACGGCTCCTCCGCGCCCCTGTGCGGGCGCAGCAGCCACTCGCCCTTCTCTCCCGGCTTCACGTCGATCCCGTGCACGCCTTTCACCGTCTGGCGCAGATCCACCGGCTCAAGGCGCTGCACCACGCCCGGCAGCAGGTACAGCGGCTGATTGCTCTTCGCTCCCACCGCCCTGAGTGTATCGGCAATCTTCGCAATGGCAGGCGTATTCAGAATCTCCGCCGGAACGTGCTTCGTGTTGAGCGTGAGAACGATTGGTTCATCGATGCGAATCGGCAGACGCCCCAGCCCCAGCGGAAAGCGGAATCCACCGCCCGCCAATGCGAACATCGAGTCAGTGTTCCGCCACGCCGAGCACTGGTGCGTCATCGAATAGCCAGGATTTCGGAATCTCCAGCGCTGTCGTCGCATCCACCGTGCATCCGGTCGTTGGGCTGTAAATGCTCACAACCGCGCACAAGTGCTCGCCGGAGGGGGCGCTGGTGAACGGAGCCGACGCATTCACCGTCGCCTGCGAGTTCGCCGGGATGTTCACTGTCTGCGGGGTTCCCACCATCGTGCCGTTGGTGCCTACGCCGCCGGGAATCGACCAGAAGGAGACCACAACGCCGTTCACATCGGTGGGCCCGGTGTTGTTCACGTTGGCGGAGAAGCCGTAGTTCGTCGAAGGTGCCAGCAGCGTGTCCCATCGTCCGCCAGGCTCCCCGCCGATCGGCACCGGCTCATTCGTTGTCAGATCTGTCAGGATGATGTCGGGGCTCTGGTAGCCGCCCAGGATGTAGACCTGATCGAGACCCTTGATAGCGGTGAGAAGGCCCATGCCGTTGGGGCTGCCGAGGCCGGTGACAGCGTCCCAGGGGGCGTGGGTGGGGTAGCCGGGGACACCGCTGTTGCTGTTGTCCACGGGGCAGTCGGTGAGGGCGGGGTTGGACGGATCGGGCCAGAGCGGGGTGATGGGGCAGAAGGCACTGGCAGGGAAGGTGTAGAAAGAGGGGTTGGCGAAGCCGAGGTTGAAACCGGCGTTGGAGTTGAGGACGGCGATGAGGCCGGCCCAGAGAGGGGCCGCGGCGCTGGTGCCGTTGCCGGGGTAGCCGATGAGGCCGCCGCCCATGTAGAGGCCGGCATAGCCGCTGTTGAGGCTGGCGTTGGAGGCGACGTCAGGAACGCCTCGGCCGGTGGCGGGGAACGTTTCGACCGGGTTTCCGGTGATGCCGCTGTTGATGGTGTTCGGGACTTCGGCGTTGTTCTGATAGGAGGGCACGGGGAAGTAGGCGCTGATTCCGCCTCCGCCCGTTCCCCAGCCGGGCCCGCCTGGGTCATTCCAGGCATATTCGACCCATTCCGGCGTGTTGGAGCCCATGGGGAGGTACTTGCCGAGGGTGGTGCCACCACAGGCGAGGACCCAGGGGTCGCTGGCCGGGTATTCGGTGTGGGCGTAGCCGTCGCCGACGCCGCAGGAGGAGCCGTAGTCGCCGGATGCAATGCAGATGGTGGGGCCGGTCTCCAGGATGGCTGCGTCCTCAAAGGCCTGGGTCATGGCCAGCAGGGTGGCGGTGGTGGCGCCGGTTCCCCAATAGTTGTCGGAGTAGGTGAGACCGTTCGGGTCGTCGCCCGGGGCGATACTCCAACTGGCGGAGAGGACCGAGGGCGGGTTGACACCCGCGGGAAAGTCTCCGGCCTCGGGATGGAGCACGCGCCCAATCAGGTCGACCCAGCCCTGCTGCGTGTCGTCGGTGAAATAATCGACAATGTTGGCGCCAGGGGCGGCGAGGGTGGAAATGGCGATGTCCTGGTTAGTTTCGCCATCGAGATTGATGGAGATGACGGTGCCGGCGGGGACCGGGGTGGTGAGGCCCGCGGTCCAGGTCTGGGAGGCGGGAATGTATGTATAGACGTTGGCGGTGGTGGCCGAGGCGGCCTGGAGGGCGATCATGTAGGTGGTGCCGGCGTAGGTGTAGCTGCCGACAAGGTTGGGATTGATGTTGCTTGTGGAAGCGAAACTGAGGGTGGTGGCTCCGGAGGCCGCCGCGGCGGTGGTGGGAGCGGTGTACGTCGCGTTGTCAACGCCAGGTTCGACGGAGAGCGGGATAACAGTGGGAGCGGTCAGGCCGACGTTGCTGAACGTCAGATCGAGATCGCTCTGGAGATAGCCGCCACCATTGGCACCAGCGGGGGTGATGATGCCGATGGTCTGGCCGCCGATGGCGGCTCCGGGCGCGGGGGAGTTGTAGAGCTGAGTTACCTGCTGGACGGTGACCGTGCCGATGATGGGCGGGTCGCCGGGGTTGTTGGCGCGGCGGCCGATGGGGGCACTGTCGAGACCGAACACGCCGACGATGGCATCGGCGAGATGCTGCGGAACGTGCACGAACCCGGCATGATCACGATACGTCCGGGTGCCGGCGAAGGGGTGGTTCCTGGTGGCCTTCCGGGCGGGGACCTCGAAGTGGGATAGGGAGACGCCGAAGGCGCGGCCGAATTGCGAAGCGGTGCCGGAGAGGACGACGGTGCGCCGGCCAGGATGGGTTTTGGTGACTGCCAGGCCATGCTGCGCGGCGAATTTGGTGACGGCGTTGATGTCGTCGGGGTGGGCGCCGTATTTCGCGGTGAATTCGTCCTCGGAGAGGCGCTTCCGCATGCGGGGCGGGGTGTTGGTGAAGTAATCGAAGTCCGGCATCGGCGGGCCGTCCTTGCGACGGCGCAGCACGATCGTCACCGAAAATTTTTCATTGGCGTCGACCTTGCCCACCAACTTTGCGTGGTTCGGCGTCCGGCGCTCGCTGCCTTTCAGTTGAACATAACCCTCGGGGAGAGCGTTTCCGTTGCCATTCGTTGCCATTTTCGTCGATCCTTTCAGGGATGATATCGCTTCCAGAAAGCTGGTGCACTTCGTGTCCAAGCGCCCCAAATCTGAGGCCGACCGTCACGTATACTGCGGCGAATCGCAGCGACCGTAATCGGCGCGTCACATTCGGCGCAGTGACATTCAATCGAATGAACGTCGCCTGCGTCCCGCTCTGCCTTTTTGTGCGATGTATTCGATCGTTTGCACCCGAGTTCCAAGTGAATGTCACTTGCTCGTTGCGGGCGATCGACCCAAACCCTACGCGGTCTTAGTACGGGATAATTCCCTACGCGGTCTTAGTACGGGATAATTCCCTACGCGGTCTTAGGTACGGGATAATTCCGGACGTTGCAAGCGGATTTTGCGGTAGCAATGGAAATCAGTTTGACTCCTGGTGCAGTTGGTGTTCAATTGATTGTGAGGCATTTTTGGCAGGAAAGCAGACGTGGTGAAGCTTGCTGCGCGCGCCCTGCCGGTCCTGCTGTTGACGCAGAGTTGGTTTCCACCACCTCGCGGAATAGAAGCGGCGACCCCATGCTCAATTCAGCGAACAGGAGGGAATCAAATGGCCAACGACGACAAGAAGGGCGGAACCGATAAAACCCAGCCTTGCCCGCCCGACAGATCAGACATCATCAATACCGCCGCCGGGCCAGTACCCAAGGATCAAGTCCACGAGGTCAAGCCAGGCGAGGCCGCGCGGCGCAACAAGGATGGGACCTTCACCAAGGTTCCACGTTCAGACTAGAAGGGACCTCCTGCCCCCAATACATCGTGACCCGTCTGAACGAATCCTGGCCCCGACCGCTCCACATCCGCCTCTCGTCGCGAACAAGCCACCGCACCGGAGCCGGGGCGCTCGCCCCGGCTCCGTCACGTCGGTGGTCAACCCGTTTTCTGGGCGTAGAAGTCAGGCTGCCGCCTGGGTCAGCCCGCGCATCTGATCTTCAAGCTGGGCGACAGTAAGTCCCTCCTGGCGTGGTGCCCTTGGCCTCCACCCACGAAGGGTCGGCAATTCCGTAGACCTCATCGAGGTATTTGGCGAAGAACTCCCAGGTCATCGTATATTTCTCGCCCCACGAGATCACCGTCGCGCCATTGGCGTCGGAGCCCGGCAGCACCGCGGCGTGGCCGCCGATGATCGGCGGATTGGACGGATCGACGGTCCAGACAGCCGGCGGCATGATGTTCTGCGGCACGTTGAAGCCGATATAAGCGACGCCGCATTCCGCGATGGTGCGCTTCACGTCATCGAGATTGTGCGGATCGACCTCGACGAAGGCGAGGATCCTGTCCTCCTGCTTCCCATTGCCGATCGGTGCGCCGCGGCGCAGCAGGAACGTCAGGACGTGCTGCTCGTTGCCGCCGCGATCGCTTGCGGGATCGTTCGGCTTATAGCCGCAAGCTTGCTCATACAGCTTCGGCACGTCACTGTCCGGCTCGGTGTCCATCTCCGCGGCGCCGTCTGCGTTGAACGGTCCAGACCTGCCGGGCATGATAGACTGCAGCGCAGGTGCAGTCGCCGAGCTTGTCGTTCAGCATCATGCCAAGTTCTGCCGGCATGCCATTGGACCAATCCTTGGCGGGTGGTGGGGCGGGGCCAAGATGCGACCTACCAGCAATGCGCTCATGTGCGGGATACGGGGATCGTACGACCGCCGCGTTTTCGGGCTTTGTGCATGGTTGCCTCCTCCTCTGGTGCTCACCGCGATTTCGGTCGCGGCGTCTTCGTTCGGATGGCGGTCAACCAAGAACCCTGGCCAAACGGTCGAAGACCGCCAAGCGCACGTGGTTTCTTTCCTGTGCAATTAACCGATCGGATGCGCCAAAGCAAGGATAATCGTGTTTGCTGGAAAGAGACGTGGATGGCCGGGCTGCTGTTTGTCCCGGGGGCCATGACGAGGGGAACGAATGCCGCCACCCGGTGGCACATCGCTCCGGTTGACCTCGCTGTGCCCCGTCCATAGCTTCCGCCCAATGTGCGCCGCACCGCGTCACGCCACGCAGTCAATTCCCCACGCCTGGCCGTTCGAGGAAGCAGCCAAGCTGGCAGAGCGCCTGGTGGGATCCGACAAGCCGGCAGCGCTGTTCGAAACCGGCTACGGCCCCTCCGGCCTGCCGCATATCGGCACATTCGGCGAGGTCGCGCGCACCTCCTGGGTGCGCCACGCCTTCACCGAGCTCACCGGCAAGCCGTCCCGGCTGATCGCCTTCAGCGACGACATGGACGGGTTGCGCCGAGTGCCGGACAACGTGCCCAACCGCGACATGCTGGCCGAGCACCTCGGCAAGCCGCTGACCCGCGTGCCGGACCCGTTCGGCACCCATCCAAGCTTCGGCGTGCACAACAACGCCCGGCTTCGGGCGTTCCTCGATTCCTTCGGCTTCGAGTACGAGTTCGCCTCCTCCAGCGAATATTATGGCACCGGGCGGTTCGATGCCGCGTTGCTGCGTGTGCTCGAATGCTACGACGAGGTGATGGCGGTGATCCTGCCGACGCTCGGGCCCGACCGACGCGCCACCTACGCGCCGATCCTGCCGATTCACCCGCGCAGTGGCCGCGTGATGCAGGTGCCGCTGCAGCGTCGCAACCCGACCGCCGGCACGGTCGAATGGAGCGACCCCGCTACCGGCGAGACCTTCGAGACCTCGGTGAAGGGCGGCGGCTGCAAGCTGCAATGGAAGGCGGATTGGGCGATGCGCTGGTTCGCGCTCGGCGTCGATTACGAGATGTCCGGCAAGGACCTGATCGATTCTGTTCGCTTGTCCGGACAAATCTGCCGTATCCTGGGCGCGCCACCGCCGGAAGGTTTCACCTACGAGCTGTTCCTTGATGAGCACGGGCAGCGGATCAGCAAGTCGAAAGGCAACGGCCTCCCGGTTGAGGAGTGGCTGCGTTACGCACCGCCCGAATCGCTCGCCCAGTTCATGTATAACCAGCCGCACCGCGCCAAGCGGCTGTATTTCGACGTGATCCCGCGCGCCACCGACGAGTATCTGGCCAATGCCGCCCGCCTGCCGGCGCAGTCGCCCGAGGAGCAGCGCACCAACCCGGCTTGGTACATCCATGCCGGTCGGCTGCCGAACCACGGCGGCAGCTCCGTATCGTTCACCATGCTTCTGCAGCTTGCCGCGGTGGTGAACGCCGAAACCCCCGAGATGCTGTGGGGATTCATTCGCCGCTACGCCCCGGACGCCTCGCCCGAGACAAAGCCATTCCTCGACAGCCTGGTCCGCCACGCGATCGCCTATTACCACGATTTCGTGCTGCCAACGAAACACTATCGCCCGCCCACCACGACCGAACGGGCGGCACTTGCCGACCTTGCCGAGACGCTGCGCGGAATGGATCCCGGTGCGGATGCGGAAGCGATCCAGAACATCGTCTATGAGGTCGGCAAGCGGCACCCCATCGCGACGCTGCGCGACTGGTTCGGCTGCCTCTATCAGGTGCTCCTCGGCCAACCCGAAGGTCCGCGCTTCGGCGGCTTCGTGGCGCTGTATGGCATTGCCGAGACCATCGCGCTGATCGAGGCGGCGCTCGCCCGGCCCGCCAACGCAGCATGAGAACCGAACAGGCCAGGGAGGCACCCTCCCTCGGCCTTCCCCGCATTGTGCGCCACCTTCCGGCGCTGCTCGGCGTGGTGCTGCTGTTCGGCGCGATCTATGCCGTCGAAAAGGAATTCCGCCACCTGCGGCTGGAGGACATCGGACGGGCCATGAGTGCCATCACGCCGCGGGCGCTCGCCCTCGGCTTCCTGTTCACCGTCCTCTCGTATGGCGTGTTGACCATCTACGACCGGCTGGCGACGATCTACGTTGGGCACAAGGTCGCGTACTCGCGCGCGGCGTTCGCTTCGTTCTGCGCTTATGCGCTGTCGCACAATCTGGGCTTCGGCGCGGTGTCCGGCGCCGCCGTGCGTTACCGGCTGTACGGCCATTGGGGCCTCACGCCGCTGCAGATCGCCAAGATCGTGGCGTTCTGCGGACTCACCTTCGGATTGGGCGGCCTGGTGATCGGCGGGGCAATTCTGCTGATCGAACCGCAGGCGATCCCGTTCTTCGGCCAGCATCTGCCGCGCGCGGTGTTGCGAGGAGCGGGGGCGCTGTTATGGGGGGTCGTCGCCGGCTATGTGATGGTCGCGCACCTGTTCGGCCGGGTGCGGCTGTTCGGCCGCAGCGCGGAACTGCCGCGCGGGCGGATGGCGGTGGCGCAGGTCCTGCTCGCCACGTCGGACGTCACGATCAGTGCGACGATCTTCTGGGTGCTGCTACCGCACGCGCCGGGGCTGAGCTGGCCGATTTTTCTCGGCGTCTATGTCACCTCTTTCACCGCCGGACTGGTCGCAAGCGTTCCGGGCGGCCTCGGCGTGTTCGACGGCGCCGTGCTGTTCGGCTTGGCGCCGTTCCTGCCGGCACCTCGGATCATCGCGGCGATCGTGGTGTTCCGCCTCTACTACTACGTGATCCCGCTATTCCTTGCTGGATCTTTGTTCGCGACCAACGAGGTGCTGCTGCGCGGCGGAACCGCGCTGAGCCGGCTCGCCCGGGTCACCGGGATTTCAGCCGTGGGGCGGTGGAGCGAGCCCGAATTCGCGGTCGCCGCCTCTGCCGGCGCGGTCGCGCTCTCCGGCGTGCTGTTGCTGGGTATCGGGCTCTTATCCGCGCGTCAGCCTGATCTTTCCTGGGCCGATCCGGATCTGGCCCAGGTGGCCAGCCGCGCCGGGCAGTTCATCCCGTCCCTGATCGGTGCCGGCCTTATGGTTCTGGGCATCGGGCTGATCCACCGGGTGGCTCTGGCCTGGTGGCTGACCATTCTCCTGTTGCTTGCCGGCGCCGTCTTTATCGTGGCGGAGGGCGAACGGGGATGGGTCGCCGGCGTGCTGGTGCTGTCGGCGGTGCTGCTGGCGCCGTTCCGTAGCCGGTTCTACCGCCACGCCCGACTGCTCAGCGGTCCGCTGGAGCCGCCGACCGCAGTGTCCCTACTGGCGCTGACTGTGTGTGTGCTCGCCCTAGCCGGGTTCCGCCGGCGGGTACACGGGGTGCCGGACAATGCCTGGTGGGAGGTGGTGCTGTCGAACGCCTTCCCCTGGGGCCTGCGGGCCAGCGTGGCGCTGACCGTGGCACTGGCTCTGGTCGCGGTGTGGTTCCTGGTGCGACCCGGCCGTGTCTCGTGGCGGCCATGGGACGCCGAGGCGCAGACACGGCTTGCCGGACTGGGCGCCACGCCACGCGCTGGGGCCGAGGGTGTCGTGTGGGGCGAGGCCGAGCAGGCGGCCATCCCATTCTGCCGTGTGGGGCGGGTGTTGCTGGCACTCGGCGACCCGGCCGGCGCCGAGACCGACAGGGTGTCGGCGATCTGGCGGTTACACGACCTCGCCCGCCAGGAGGGGATGGGCCCGGCAGTCTGGCGCGCCGGAGCAGGACTGTTGAAGGTATACGGCGATCTTGGGCTGGCGGCGCTACCCCTTGGTCCGGACGGCCTGCCGCTGCCGGAAGCGCCAGATGTCACCCCTCCGGCATCCGAGTACCTGGTCTGCGTCGCCGAGCGGGACCTGGACACGCTGCTGCCATTGCTGCCTCAACTGACAAGAGCAGACTGCCCCCCCTCCCCTTGCGGGAGGGGGCCGGGGGGAGGGGGCCGGGCGGTATAACGCCCCACCCACCCTACATCTGCACCACTTCGCTCAGCTCAAAACTGGTCCCCGTCGGGTTCTCGCCGATTCGAAGCGTGTTCTGGTCCGGGAAACGATACGGCGGCACCGGCAAGTTGTAAGGCGCCGGCACGTTCCTATAGACCCGCCCGGCCAAATCGTATTTCGAGCCGTGGCACGGACAGAAATAACCGCCAGGCCAGTTGGCGACGGGATCCGTGGCACTCGGGTTCGGCATATAAAGCGGCAGGCAGCCGAGGTGGGTGCAGATCCCCACCAGCACCGCGATCTCAGGCCTGACAGAGCGGTGCCAATTATCCGCGTAGGGCGGCTGCTGGTTGAGGGTCGAATCCGGGTCCGACAGCCGCCCGAGCACATCCGGTGACTGCAACGATTTCAGCGCCTCGGGCGTGCGGTGCACGATCAGGATGGGGGCGCCGCGCCAGCGCACCACCACCTGCTGGCCAGGCTCGATCTTCGAGATATCGAGATCCATCGGTGCGCCGGCGGCGATCACGTCGGCCGAAGGGTTCATCGAATCGACCATCGCCCAGGCAACGGCGATCACACCAAGCCCGACAAAAGAGCCGGTAACAAGGTTCAGGAAATCGCGCCGCGTCTCTCCGGGTGGGCCGACGTGACCGCCGGGGCCCGGCAGCGCGGTAGTGGAGCTGGACGCCATTGCTCGCAAATCTCCTGTCGCACAAGTCGCACCGGCCGCACCTGGAAGGCGGCCGGCTTGCGGCGGCAAATTCGGCCATGTTCTGGTGCGAATCAACCCACCGGATCGGAGGACGAGACATGATCACGCCGGCCTATGTGCGCACCATGGCAGCCTACAATGCGGAGATGAACCGGCGGCTCTATGCCGCCGCCGCCCGCATCCCGGATGTCGAGCGGAAGGTGGATCGCGGTGCATTTTGGGGCTCGATCCACGGCACGCTCGTGCACCTGCTGTGGGGCGATCAGGTCTGGATGGCACGCTTCGACGGCTGGCCGCGACCGCCGGTGCGGATCAAGGAGAGCGCCGCCATGATCGACGATTTCGATCGGCTGGCCCACGAGCGGGTAAAGGCCGATGCACGCATCGAGGAATGGGCCGGACGGGTGACAGAGCCGTGGCTGGCCGAGGACCTGGTCTGGTTCAGCGGTGCCGCGGGCCGCGAGATGAAGGCGCACCGCGGCTTCCTGGTGACGCATTTGTTCAATCACCAGACCCATCACCGCGGCCAGGCGCATGCCATGATCACCGCGTGCGGCCAGCGCACCGACGACACCGATCTGATGCTGATCCTCGACGGACCGCGCCAGGCATCGATTAGCACTCCGCTGGTAGGGAAGCATCGGCCGGTCGCGATGGCGCTGGCCGATTCATGCGGGGTCGCGGTGTATCGCTTTCTTGTCCTTCTGCTCCTGCTGCTCGGCCCTGCCCTCGCCCAGGCGGCAGAGCTCAAGCTCGCCACCTGGAACTTGGAGTGGCTGACGGAGCGCTCGCCGGATGATCCGGACCTGCCCTCCGACGCGCGACCGAAGCGACCGGAGGACATCGCCCTGCTGGCGCGTTGCGCGGCCGAGCTCAACGCCGACGTGATCGCCATCCAGGAGGTGGACGGTTCCGCCATCGCCGCCCGCGTCTTCCCGCCGGACCACTATGCGATCCATATGACCGACGATCACGTGGTGCAGCGCGTCGGACTGGTGATCCGCCGCGGCATCGATTTCACCGCCAATCCGGATGTGACTGCGCTCGACCCTCCGCACAGCGGGCTACGCAGCGGCGCCGACGTCACCCTGCATCTTCCCGGTGAGACATTGCGCATCCTCGCGGTGCATCTGAAGACCGGCTGCCACTATTCGCCGTTGCAGGACAGCTCGCGGCACGCCTGCACGGAGCTGGCCGAGCAGGTCCCGCCCCTCGCCGCATGGATAGCGGCCCGTCGCGCCGAGGGCACGGCTTTCATCGTGATGGGCGACTTCAATCGCTGGATGGACGATCGCGACGGCCGCCCCGAGCCGCTGTGGTCGGCGCTGCGTCAGGTCGCCCCGTTGGTTCGCGCCACCCAAGGCATGGCCAGCCCCTGCTGGGGCGGCGAGCATTTCATCGATCACATCATTGCCGGCGGCGCGGCCGGCGACTGGTTGGAACGCGGCACATTGCGCGTGATGGTATTCCGCGAAACCGGGGCGGGGTGGAAGGAACGTCTGTCCGACCATTGCGCGGTGTCGGTGCGCCTTCGCCTCGGCGGCTGAGCTTCTCGGGATGCGGTGGCGTGTAAGCGGCCCGTATTGAAACGCGGCTTCAGCTATCTACCTCGCGTTCCCTCGGCGCCTTTTGCGTCTCTGCGGTTAGCCTTCTTTCTTTTTTCGCTGAAGCGGCCGCAGCCAGCGATCAAACCTGCCGCTCGATGATCGACCGCTTGATGGCGGCGATCGCCTTGGCGGGGTTGAGCCCCTTCGGGCAGGTATCGGTGCAGTTCATGATCGTGTGGCAGCGATACAGCTTGAACGGGTCTTCCAGCGCATCGAGCCGCTCGCCCGCTGAACTCATCGCGCGAATCATCGATCCAGCGATAGGCCTGCAGCAGCACCGCCGGGCCGAGATACCGGTCGCTGTTCCACCAATAGCTAGGGCAGGACGTGGTGCAGCAGAAGCACAGGATGCATTCCCACAGCCCGTCCAGCTTGGCGCGCTCCTGCCGGCTCTGCGGCCGTTCGGCATCAGGTGGGGCCGGCGTGTCGGCCTTCAGCCACGGCTCGATGCTGCGGTACTGCGCATAGGCCTGCGACAGGTCGGGGACCAGGTCCTTGACCACCGGCATGTGCGGCAGCGGGGTGACGCGAACCGCGCCGTTCACCTCGTCGATCGGCTTGAGGCACGCCAGGGTGTTGCCGCCATCGATGTTCATCGCGCAGGAGCCGCAGATGCCCTCGCGGCAGGAGCGGCGGAAGGTCAGCGTCGAATCGATCTCGTTCTTAATCTTGATCAGCGCGTCCAGCACCATTGGCCCGCAGGCGTCGAGGTCGATTTCGTATGTATCGGTTCGCGGGTTCTGTCCGTCATCGGGGTTCCAGCGGTAAATGCGGAATTCCCGCACGTGCTTTGCGCCGGCGGGCGCCTTGAAGGTCTGGCCCTGGGTGATGCGGCTGTTCGCCGGGAGAGTGAATGCGGCCATGCGGCAGGTCCTTGTTAGTCCACAGGGGCCACTCCTCGCGGCCCCTCCCCCTAACCCCCTCCCACACGGGGAGGGGAATTCTTAGTACACCCGCTTCTTCGGCGGGAACACCGACACTTCGTTGGTCAGCGTCTGCATCTTCACCGGCCGGTAATCCAGCCGCACCTCGCCCCGGTCGTTGCACCACGCCAGCGTGTGCTTCATCCAGTGCTGGTCGTCGCGTTCCGGATAGTCATCATGAGCGTGCGCGCCGCGGCTTTCCGTGCGCGCATCGGCGCTGACGATCGTCGTCATGGCGTTGCCCATCAAGTTCTGCAGCTCCAGCGCCTCCATCAGGTCGCTGTTCCAGATCAGGCTGCGGTCGGACACCGAGATGTCGGCGAGCCCGTCCCACATCTTGCGCATCTTCTCGACGCCCTCGCGCATGCTCGTGGTGTTGCGAAACACCGCGGCGTGCTTCTGCATCGCGCGCTGCATCTCCAGCCGCAGATCGGCGACACGCGCGCCGCCGGCGGCGTGACGCGTGCGGTCGAACCGATCGAGCGATGCCTCGCCGGTACGCGGCGGCAGTGGGGGCTGGCCGGCCCCCGGGCGCACGATCTCCGCCGCCCGCTTCGCGGCAGCGCGGCCGAACACGACAAGGTCGGTCAACGAATTGGTGCCGAGCCGGTTGGCCCCGTGCACCGAGACGCAAGCACATTCGCCCACCGCCATCAGGCCGGGCATCACTGCGTCCGAATCCGTCGGCGTCGGGCGCAGCACCTCGCCGTGATAGTTCGTCGGAATGCCCCCCATGTTGTAGTGCACGGTCGGCAGCACCGGGATCGGCTCCTTGGTGACATCGACGCCGGCAAACACGCGCGCCGTCTCGGAAATACCGGGCAGTCGCTCGTGCAGCAGATCGGCGCCGAGATGCTCCAGGTGCAGCATGATGTGGTCCTTGTGCGGTCCACAGCCGCGACCTTCGGCGATCTCGATGGTCATCGAGCGCGACACCACGTCGCGCGAGGCAAGGTCCTTTGCGGTCGGCGCGTAGCGCTCCATGAAGCGCTCGCCTTCGGAATTAGTCAGATACCCGCCCTCGCCGCGCGCACCCTCGGTGATCAGACAGCCGGCGGGGAAAATCCCGGTCGGATGAAACTGCACGAACTCCATGTCCTGGCACGGCAGGCCTGCGCGCAGCACCATGCCGTTGCCGTCGCCCGTGCAGATATGCGCCGAGGTGCAGGAGAAATAGGCGCGGCCGTAACCACCGGTCGCCAGCACGACTATCTGGGCGCGGAAGCGGTGCAGCGAGCCGTCCTCCAGACACCAAGCGGTGACGCCGCGACAGACGCCCTCCTGATCCAGGATCAGGTCGAGCGCGAAATACTCGTTGAAGAACTCGACGTCGTGCTTGAGGCTTTGCTGATAGAGCGTGTGCAGGATCGCGTGCCCGGTGCGGTCGGCGGCGGCACAGGCGCGCATCGCCGGCTCCTTGCCGTAGTCTTTCATGTGGCCGCCGAACGGGCGCTGGTAGATCTTGCCGTCTTCGGTGCGGCTAAACGGTACGCCGAAATGCTCGAGCTCGTACACCGACGGGATCGCCTCACGGACCAGGTACTCGATCGCGTCCTGGTCGCCGAGCCAGTCCGACCCTTTGACGGTGTCGTACATGTGCCAGCGCCAATCGTCCTCGCCCATGTTGCCGAGCGCGGCGCCGATGCCGCCCTGCGCCGCCACGGTGTGGCTGCGGGTCGGGAACACCTTGCTGATGCAGGCCGTCTTCAGCCCAGCGGCGCCCATCCCGAGCGTGGCGCGCAGACCGGAGCCGCCCGCCCCGACCACCACGGTGTCATAAGTGTGATCGACGAACTGGTAGGCTTGCCAGGACGGCATGATCGTCGCGTCCATGATCGGTCGGGTCCCTTACAGCCCCAATTCCAGGGTGGCGGCGAAGCAGAACAGCGCCAGCAGGATGCAGATGACGCGCTGACCTAGCAGCAGAGTCAGCCGCGCGGGGTTCTGATGAACGTAGTCCTCGATCACCACGCGCAAGCCCAGCTCCAGATGCCGGAAGGTGGCGGCGATCAGGCACAGCATCAGCACCAGCGGCAGGGGCGCGTGCAGCCAGGCGGCGACATCGGCGCGGGACGCACCCTCGAGCCGGATCGCCGCGCAGACGAACCACAAAGTGAGCGGCACCAGTGCCAGCGCGGTGAGCCGCTGCGACCACCAGTGGCCCGCACCGGCGCGGGCGGCGCCCAACCCTCGTACTCGGCCGAGCTGGGAACGGAGGATGTCGATCTGCACAGGCTCTGCGGGGTCGGACATCACCACACCACGAAGCCGATGATCCACACGATCAGCGTTACCGCCGCGGTGACCGCCACCACACCCCAGCCGGTGATTCGATACACGTGATCGTCGAACCCGTAGCCGGCGTCCCAGACCAGGTGCCGGATGCCGGTGAACAGGTGGAAGATCAGCGCCGCCGCCCACAACAGCAGCAGCAGCACCCCGAGCCACGAGGCCAGGAATCCCTGCACCGCAGCGAATGCCGCGTCTGATGACGCGGCGGCCACCAACCACCAGGTCAGCAACAGGGTGCCGATCCCCAGCCCCACGCCGGTGATGCGATGGCTGATCGACAGCGCCATGCTGACCGGCCAGCGGTAAACCTGGAGGTGTGGGGATAACGGACGGCGGACCAACTTGCCGCCGGAGCTGCGCCCCACCATCAGCGCGTCGCGAACGTCGGTCACGGGAACTCCATCCCTCGGGTTCGGTCGAAATCGTTCGATGCCGAGCGATTTCGTTTTCTACCCTATGGAGCGGAAGGGGGTCAACGCGGCGGCGGAAGCGCGGCTGAAATGCTCTTCCCGCATGCGCTACGCACCTCCACCAACACACGGGCCATGTTACGGCCGACCCGGCCGGTCGCATCGTCCCAGGCGAACAAGGCGAAGCGATCGAACTCCGGCAGCGAGGCGCCGCCTGGAGTGGGGAAGACCGAGGCACAGATGAGCGTGGTCGGGTCCGGCATAGTCACCGGCCGCCAGACGAACAGCGCCAGGTCTTTGCTTGGGAGATAGCGGTGCAAGCCGAGTGGTTGGAGCGCGTCAGGAGGCGCTTGCAGCCCGGTTTCTTCCCGCAATTCCCGCGCCGCGGCTTCGACCTGCGTCTCGTCTGGTTCGGCCAGGCCCTTGGGGATGTCCCAGCGCGGCGAGCGAGTGGCGTGGCCAAGCAGCAGCTGCCTCCCGTCGGTGACAATCACGCCGCAACTGATCTGTCGCATCCGGTGGGTTCCATATCACGCGCATTTCGCGTCGCCCCTACGGCGCGCCGTGTTGTCATCCCGGCGACAGGGCAAGCCAACATCACCAAGTCATGGCAGATTGTGGTTGCGACTGGTTGCGACCTGTCGGCTTTGCTTCTGCAATGCAGCAGCGCCTCCGCTCTCGGATCGGCCCCGGAGACCAGCCGGTCGTACGCCGCCGCGGTGGCGTTGAACCTGGCCTTGGCCGATTTCAGCGCGCCGGACTTGTCGTCGGCGGCCGCCAACTGTCGCTGCGCCTTTAATCCGCCATCGGGCGCTTTCTTCCGCAACGGTTCGACGAAATCCTGATCCACCAGTTGTCCGGCGATATGCGCCGCCAGCGAGCCAGTCGGACTGCAAGGCCTCGACCACCACATACGCCGTCTTCGCCTGCCATCCCTGGTTCGACAGCGGCGAAAGATCGGCCTTATCCTTGTCACGCAGGCCGGCGTTGATTGCGCTCGCCTCATCGGTCTGCGGCTTGATCATCGCCGGTAGCTTCGCGGCCAGACTTTTGGCGGCCTCATGCAGCACGTCGGCAAGCATTTTCAGGTTCGGCGCGTGCTGTGGATCCAGACCGGCGAACCGCTGTTTCAGCCCGTCTTCGACCAGAGCCGCAATATTGGCGTCCGATGTGTCCTTCACGTAGGCGGAGAAGGCTCTCTTGAACTCTTCGAGGGTCATCGACATCGGAGTCTCGCCTGCCGCGGACTGCCACTGAGGAAGCGGCGATGAACCTTCCCGCCCGGCGCTCCAAACTGCCGAGAGCGACTGCAAGGTTGTCGAGAGGTCCTGCAACGCCGGCACGAGCGTGGCGCGGATCGTGACGGTGATACCGAAGGGATTACGATCGCATGCTTCGACACGCGGATCGCTTGTCAGATGCGAGATGAAAGCGTCCATCGCGGGCCGTGCCCTCGCCGCCGCCGGACGCAGGGCCTCGGGTCCGGCCGCGTCAATCTCCTGTAGTGCCGCCAGCACCGGAACCTTGTGGTCGCCGGTGATGCCGTTCAGGCCGGCGTCGGCGATGCGTTTCAGGTCGGGATCGGTGGTTGCGCGAAGCGTTCCTTGCAACTTGCCGATCTGCCCATCAACCGCATCGCTCGCCGCCCGCCACCTTGCCGTCACCTTCTCCCATATCGCACCGAACGAAACAGTACTCGACGTGGCACCGACCTCAACGCCGAGCACCCTTTTGATCCAAGCGGCTTTTGCATCATCTTCTGCGCCGGTCATATTCGCTCCCCCGGCTGCTTCGCAATGACTTTCTCATTGCAAACTGCCTGCGTCAATGCCGTTCGTGCGCCGAGGGAGGTCCTCAGGCAGCCACCCGCTTCGTCAGCGATCCCTGCGTCACCAACGTTTCGGCGATCTGCACTGCGTTCAGCGCAGCGCCCTTGCGCAGGTTGTCGGAGACGCACCAGAACGACAGCCCGTTCGCCACAGTCTGGTCCTTGCGCAGGCGGCTCACGAACACTGCGTCCTCGCCGGCCGATTCCAGCGGCGTCATGTAACCGCCGTCCTCACGGTGATCGACCAGCGCCACGCCCGGCGCATCGCGCAGCGCGGCGCGCGCCTCGTTCACCGTGACCGGACGCTCAAACTCCACGGTCACCGCCTCGCCGTGGCCGATAAACACCGGCACCCGGACGCAGGTCGCGTGCACCGTGATGTCGGGATCAAGGATTTTCCGTGTCTCGACCGCCATCTTCCACTCCTCCTTGGTCGAACCGTCCTCCATGAAACGGTCGATGTGGGGGATGCAGTTGAATGCGATCTCCTTGGTAAATTGCTCGGGCGTGCTGGGGTCATGCACGAACACCCCCTTGGTGTGTGCGAACAGCTCGTCCATCGCTTCCTTGCCAGCGCCCGAGACCGACTGGTACGTGGCCACCACCACGCGCCTGACCCGCCAGCGATCGTGCAGCGGCTTCAGTGCGACCACCATCTGGATGGTGCTGCAGTTCGGGTTGGCAATGATGTGGCGCTTTGTGAACTTCTCCAGATGATGCGGATTAACCTCCGGCACCACCAGAGGAACGTCCGGCTCCATACGGAAATGGCTGGTGTTGTCGATCACCACGCAACCCGCCGCCGCCGCGCGCGGCGCGTGTGCGGCCGAGATCGAAGCGCCTGGGCTGAACAGGCCGATATCCCAGCCGTGGAAGTCGAACTTATCGAGATTCTTGACCTTCAGGATCTGCTTGTCGCCGAACGAAACCTCCTGGCCGGCCGAACGCCCCGAGGCCACCGCGGCCACCTCATCGGCCGGAAACCGACGTTCGGCCAGGATTTTCAGCATCTCGCGTCCCACCGCTCCGGTGGCACCGACGACGGCGACCTTGTAGCCCATGCTCGTTCCCTTGTTCCTCCGGCATCCGCGCCGGAGCGGCTCGGAATTACAAGCGCCCGGCGGCGCCTGCAAGCGCCGGACGATGTGCCGGCCAAACCGCAGAGAGGACCAGCAACAAAGTCACGCCCAGCAGGATCCCGACCAGCCGCTCCACGCCGGGCGTCAGGCTGAGCGGAGGCCCGGTACCGTGCACCAGGGTGAGAATGAGCTCCACCGTTGCCTGCTGGCCGACATAGCCGGTACCCGCGCGGATTGCAGGTGGGCACCGATCCACACGCCGACCATCAGCGCAGCCAGCCACGGCAGCAACGCGGTAAACGCGGCAGCGAGGACCGCCAGCCCGGCCGTACCGCCCAACGCGCAGCCGGCGTCCGGTGCAGCGCGTGCTCACGCACCCGCGCACCGGCGTGCTCGGAATTGGCCGCGAGGCCGGGAACCGCCATCACTGCCGCCACCGAGATCGCCATCTGATCCAGGCCGGGCAGCGGCGCAAAACGCGGTTCGTGCCGTCGGGCACGCGGTCGCGCTCAACCCGATCACCGCCAGTGGCTCAACACCGTTGGGTCAGGATGTCCGGTCGGGTGACGGGCTGCGAAACCTGTCGATAGCTAATTATGTTGTCCGGTTTATGTAGCACATCAGTTGTCCGCTTGTTTCCGGTCTGTTCGCAAGAGCAGGGACAGAACGGCTGGCGACGGGGCACGGTACGCCCCCACTGTCTTCTTCAAACCATGAATCAATTTCCTTCTTTTGCTGATGCGCCTGTGGAGTTGTGGGCAACGCTCTTCCGTTGTCCACAAATCCACAGGCGAGCCGGACCCAAGCGAGATCATGCCGCCGCGTCCAACGCCGCCATCCGCAGCGCCCCCTGCGCGTCATAGCGTCCCAGGCAGCGCGGGCCGTGGAACACCGCGTGGCTCCCGTCGTGATATTGCCGCACCTTCACCCGTGCCTTCACGAAATGAGCACGCAGCGGCGAGGGTGGAATTTGCAGCTTCATCCGTCGCCACGAAACCGTGTTGTCGCGGTCCACCTGGCGCTCCTCCTGGATACACAGAATTTCCCGCAGATCGACACCAGCAACTGCGACGAAAGCCGATCCCTCCTGCTCCGCCTTCACCGCAAACTGGGCGTGATGCGCCGGCAGGTAGCAATCCCGAATGAACCGGTTGGCCTCCGCAACCGTCGTGATCCCAGCCAGCGCCAGCTCCTTGATCAGGCGGTCCTGTAACGTCTGAAACAGCCGCTCCGAACGACCACGGGCCTGCGGTGAGTAGGCCGCAATGTGCTCCACGCCCAAATGCGCCAGCGCCCGCCCAACCTGCGTCAGCCGCTTCCGGTCAACCGGGCCGCCAGCCTCGGGCGTCACGAAGTAGTGGCTGCCCCGATCCGTATACAGGCTCAGTGCCAGGCCATGCGCGCCAAACACCTCCAGCAGAGCCTGGAACGTCGATTCCGTGCCTTCCTCCGCTACCAAAAACGCCGAGTAGATCACGTTCGTCGCGTCGTCCATCGTCACGATCAGGTCCAGCGCCTCCCGCCCCGCCAGCCATTCATGGCGCGACCCGTCCTGATGAAGCATCATCCCAGGCAACGGCCGTCGCGGCCGCTTGCGCCGGTGTGCGCCGCGCCGCGGGGCGCGCTCCAGAAGCCCCTTCGATTGCAGGTACGCCTTCGTCCACGTGTAGCCCCAGCGGAAACCGTGGCGGCGCACCAGGTGCTCGTGAAAGTGCTTCGCCGTGAACCCGCTGTAACGCGTACGATACAGCCGCTCGACCTCCTCCTCCCGATCGACCGGAACCCGCTTCCCGGACGCCCGGCCAAGCCGCCGGTCCAGCAGACCGGCCTCGCCGGCCTCTTCGTAGCGCTGTTGCCAACGACGGAATGTCCGCTCGCTGATCCCAAGCAGCTCCGCCGCTTCGCACTGGTTGAGTTCGCTCGATTCATACCCGTCCAGCACGCTCCGGAACTTGATCACTCGCACACCCTGAAGGGCTTCCGACCGGCGCATTCAGGGCTCCTCCAAAGGAGCCCATCATCACCGGACAGATCGTGTGCTACCTAAACCGGACATATCGTGTGCTACCGACACACGGGCTGCGAAACCTCGCCTCGGACGCGCAGCGTGCTATATATGCGGTGATCCGGTCGCATTGACCGGAAAGGCGAGCAACATGGCAATCTCGTTCGGCTCCTCGGCGAGCAATGTCACCACGTTCCTTGGCACCGTGAACAGCACGCAACGCGCACGTGGCCAGAACGCTGCCGGAGAACGACCCCGTTTCGTCGTCGTCGGCTGTCCCCAATGACAAAGTCGTCGATTTAGCAGAGAAGAAAGCTGAGGCGGCGCAGCGAGGCCAGGCCGTCGCGCCCGAAGAGGGACAGCAAGCCGCCGGTAGTGGGCGGTCAAGCTGATCCGACACAGTAGGGTATAAAGGTTGTCGGGGTGTTCTTCGTGTTCTTCGTGTCGAATTTTCTCTCGCCCGCGCACGATGCTGGGGACCAGAGCCAATGGACTTCACAATCCCACCCGATCTCGCCGAACTCCAAGCGCGCACCCGCGCTTTCATCCGCAACCGGATCGTCCCGCTAGAATCCGATCCGCGTCAGACTCGCCACGGCCCGACCGACGCCTTCCGCCTCGAGTTGAACGCCCTGGCCGGAGCCGAGGGCCTGCTAGCCCCACACGTGTCGCCAGATCTCGGCGGCCTCGGCCTCGACCACATCGGCAAGGCGCTGATATTCGAAGAAGCAGGATACTCCCCACTCGGCCCGCTGGCGATGAACATCGCCGCCCCAGACGAAGGCAACATGCACCTGATGGCTGAGGTGGCCACGCCGGAGCAGCGCGAGCGCTGGCTGCGCCCGCTGGCAAAAGGCGAGATTCGCTCCTGCTTCTGCATGACCGAGCCCGCTCCCGGCGCCGGCTCCGATCCGGCCGCTCTCAAGACGCGCGCCGTAAAAGACGGCAACCACTGGGTGATCGACGGCGAGAAATGGTTCATCACCGGTGCCGACGGTGCCGGCTTCGCCATTATCATGGCCGCCGGCGAAGACGGGCGCGCAACGATGTTCCTGGCTGATATGACGACGCCCGGCATCGAGCTGGTGCGCACCATGGACAGCCTCGACCAGAGCTTTCCCGGCGGCCACGCCGTGCTGCGGCTGCACGGCGTTCGGGTGCCGGCGTCCGACATACTGGGTGAGCCCGGCCAGGGCTTCCGCTATGCCCAGCTTCGGCTGGCGCCGGCGCGGCTGACGCACTGCATGCGCTGGCTCGGCGCCGCGCGCCGCGCGCACGAAATCGCCGCTGGCTATGCCCGCCGCCGCCAGGCTTTCGGCCATGTGCTCGCCGAGCACGAAGGCGTCGGGTTCATGCTAGCCGATAACGAGATGGACATCCGCAGCGCGCGGTTGACGATCTGGCACACCGCTTGGTTGCTCGATCAGGGCGCCCGCGGCGGCACCGAATCGTCGATCGCCAAGGTGGTATGCTCCGAAGCGATCTGGCGCGTTGTCGATCGCTGCGTGCAAATCATGGGCGGCCAGGGCGTCACCGGCGAAACCCTGGTCGAGCGCATCTTCCGCGAGGTGCGCGGCTTCCGCATTTACGACGGACCCTCGGAAGTACACCGCTGGAGCCTGGCAAGAAAGATCCTGCGCGAAGGACCGAACTGGTGACCCCGGCCCTGTTCGATCTCACCGGCAAAGTTGCGGTGGTAACCGGCGCCGGGCGCGGCATCGGGCGCGGCATCGCCGAAGCACTGGCCACGGCGGGCGCGCAGCTTGTGCTGGCAGGCCGGACGCAGGCAACGCTGGACGCGGCATCCGCCGCCATCGGCGCAACAGCGCTGGCTCAGGTCGCCGACGTGGCGAATGAGGCCGACGTGCTCGCCCTACGCGACGCAGCACTGGCGCGGTTCGGACAAATCGACGTGCTGGTGAACAATGCGGGCATTAACCCGATCTGGTGCACGATCGAGAAAACCTCCCTTGCCGACTGGCAGGCGATCATCGACGTGAACCTGACGGGCACGTTTCTCTGCTGCAAGCACATCGGCGGCACGATGGCGGCACGCGGCGCCGGCTCGGTGATCAATCTCAGCTCCGTGGCCGGACATGTCGGGCTGGTGCGATCAGCACCGTACTGCGCATCGAAAGGCGGTGTAGAACTGCTGACCAAAGCGCTGGCGCTGGAATGGGCTACGCGCGGCGTGCGGGTGAACTGCCTGGCACCCGGCTACGTCGATACCGACCTCACATCGTCGCTGCTGCACCACGAAACGCTCGGCAAGCCGTTCCTCGACCACACGCCAATGGGCCGCTTCGGCGAGCCGCGCGACCTGGCAGGGGCAGCGGTGTTCCTGGCCTCGGACGCCTCCGCCTATATGACCGGCCAGAGCCTCGTGATCGACGGCGGCTGGACGGCGCATTGAGCGCGCGACGCGCGATCACGCCCGTTTGCGCACGGTGCACTGCTCGATCAGCTTGTTGATCGTCTGCAACGGGACGATCCGTTGCACGAAGATCCCCGGAGTGACGATGTGGTCCGGGTCGAGCTCACCGTTCTCCACCAGATGCTCGGCCTCGGCCACCGTCACCTTGGCAGCGGTCGCCATCACCGGGTTGAAGTTCCGCGCCGTCTTTCGGTAGACCAGGTTGCCTTCCTGGTCCGACTTCCAGGCGCGGACGATCGCCAGATCGCCGAACAGGGCGCGTTCCATCACATAGGTCTTGCCGTCGAACTCCTTCGTCTCCTTGCCCTCGGCAATCATCGTGCCGGCGCCGGTGGCAGTGTAGAAGGCCGGGATGCCGGCGCCGCCGGCGCGGATGCGCTCGACCAATGTGCCCTGCGGGTTGAACTCGATCTCCAGCTCCCCGGCAAGGTACTGCTGCGCGACCGTGGGCATTCTCGACGACGTACGAGCTGATCATCTATCTTGCTGATTTGCCGAGTCTGCAGCAGCAGGCCGAGGCCGGCATTGTCGATCCCGGCGTTGTTGGAGACGACGGTGAGCTGCTTCACCCCGGAATCGCGGATCGCTTCCAGCAGGGCGGTCGGATGCCGCACAACCCGAACCCGCCCGCAAGGATCGTCATCCCGTCATGCAGCAGGCCCGTCAGAGCTTCGTGCGCGTCTCGGTACACCTTGTTCACTGCCATCAGCGCCTCCCATCAGAGGGGCAGAATAGCGCGCTTGCGGCGCCACTGCAGCCGATCAGTTATCAGCCCGTTAACCGACCGCGTGCCTCTGTAAAGAAAGAAGGTTCACCGCAGAGACACAGAGGGCACCGAGGCGCAGATGCGGGAGGGTCCGGGCCATGGGATCGAGCCACTGCTCGAGCGCGCGCGCCGGCTTGCGTCTCGGGCCGAAGATGCGGCGGCGAAACAGGCTTATATCGACGTGCTGCGGCGCGATCCGACGCATCTCGCTGCGCTCAAGGAGCTTGGCGCACTGGCTTATGCCAGCGGTCATCGTTCCGCTGCGTGCACCGCTTATCAGCAAGCAGTGCGCTGGCATCCGCGGAACACCGCGGCGCGAGTCAATCTCGGCAACCTGTTTTACACGGATGGAGAATTGGCCGCCGCCCGCGCGCAGTATCAGGCGGCGCTCGCCGTCGACGCCGAGCTTCCCGAGGCGCATCAGGGCCTCGCACGGATCATGACCCGGCTCGGCGAGGCCGACGCGGCCACCCCACATTGGCTGAAGGGCTTCGCCAGGCATGCGATCGCCGTGCAACCCTATCGCGGCGTCTCGCCCCCGATTCCCGTCCTTCTGCTGGTGTCGGTCAAGGACGGCAACATCGTAACGAAGCAGGTCCTCGACGACCGCATATTTGCGGTCACCGCGCTTTACGCTGAGTTCTACGATCCCGCACAAGCGCTGCCGCCCCATACATTCGTTTTCAACGCTATCGGCGACGCCGATCTCTGTCCGACGGCGCTGGCGCGCGCGCCGAAGCGGTTGTCGCGCGAACGGCAGCGCCGGTGATCAATCCTCCGGCCCTGGTGCGCATGACCGGCCGGCTCGAGAACGCACGACGACTGGCGAGCGTACCTGGAGTCGTGACCGCGGGCATGTGCACGATGACGCGCGCGGCTCTGCAAAACACCGACGATCTGCGGTTTCCACTGCTCCTGCGCGCCCCGGGCTTTCACACAGGTCGGCATTTCCTGCGCGTCGAGCGGCAAGAGGATCTGGCACCCGCCGTCACTGCTCTGCCTGGCGAGGAATTGCTGGTGATCGAATATCTCGACGCCCGCGGCCCCGACGGCATGGCGCGCAAGTACCGCGTGATGATCATCGATGACGTGGCGTACCCGCTGCACCTGGCGATATCCGCCGACTGGAAGGTGCACTATTTCACTGCCGACATGGCCGCGAACGCGGCTTATCGCGCGGAAGAGCAACGCTTCGTCGACGACATGCCGGCAGTGCTGGGTCCGCGCGCGATGACGGCATTGCAGGGGATCGGCGAAACCCTGGGTCTCGATTATGCCGGCGTCGATTTTGCCCTGTCCGCGGACGATTCGCTCCTGCTCTTCGAAGCCAATGCAACCATGGTCATCAACTTACCCGACTGCGATCCGATCTGGGACTACCGTCGTGCCCCGATCGAGCGCGCCCTGGCCGCGGTGCGTCAAATGCTGCCGGCCCTGCACTGCTAACCTTAAAATCCACGCCCGGTTCTACGACCTCGAGGTGGATCCGGGCCAGCTTCATCCCCTCCAGAACCCAGATGAGGAGGCGCGGCTTGCCAAACTGAAGCGCTCCCTGACGCGTTCAGCAGATGCGCCGGCGGAAGCTCATACCCGGCTCGATTTCACGGCCGAGTGATGCGGTTAGCACTCCATGGACAACGCGCCCGACCTTGCCGCCGAGATGCAGGATTTTCAGCAACACCACGCAATGCATGTGGCTATGACGGCCGGTGCAGGGTGCGCACGACTGGCCTGCCGCTATATGCTACCACGCCCAGCACGGAGACCGACAATGACCGGGCACGGTGATTGCAATCGCATTCTCGTCGCCGAGGACGACGCGCTCCTCGCAGAGACCGTGAACGAATTCCTAACTCAGGAGGGGTTCTGCGTCGCCGTCAGCCCGGACGGTCAGGAGGCGCTGGAGGCCGCATCCAGGAAGAAGTTTGCCGCCCTGCTCACCGATCTCCGGATGCCCAGGCTCGACGGCGTGGCGCTGGTTCGCCGGCTGCGTGAAAACCGTCCCGAACTGCCAGTGGTGGTGATGACCGGCTTCGCACCAGCCGATTGGCGCTCGACGCTCCAGCAGGAGGGAGAGGGACCGTTGGTCCTGCTCGACAAGCCGATCCGGCTCAACAACCTGCTGAACGCGCTGCGGCAGGTTCTCGGCACGGCGTAGTGCGACCGCCGCGTCGTCCCGCCTACTGACTATCGACCACCGACCACTGACTGGCGAGAGCCTCGCCCAACATCCCGACCATCGCCTCGACGTCGAACGGTTTCCGCAGGACCCACCGCTCGCCCTCGATGCGCTCCTCGTCGCCATATCCGGTGATGAACATCACCGGCACCGACGGCCGCCGGTCCCGTACCGCGCGGGCCAGGGCCGCCCCTGTCATCCCCGGCATGGCGAAATCCACCATCAGCAGATCGAACGCAACGCCGGCCCTCACAAGGTCGAGCGTTGCATTGCCGCTGCCGGCAGTCACCACCGAGAAGCCGGCCGACTCAAGCATCGCCCCGATCGTGGCCCGTACGTTCTCTTCATCATCCACCAGCAACACGGTCGCTCGTCTCTCGGTGTCCGGAATTGGCGTGGTCCCGCGGTCAGCCTTGCCGGGCGGCGCATCGGGGTCGGGTTCGGCGGCCGCGTCGCTCGGTGCGCGCGGCAGGAAGACCATCACGCTGGTGCCGTGGCCGGGCGTGCTATCGATCCGCACGCCGCCGCCGGATTGGCGCGTGACGCCATAGACCTGGCTGAGCCCAAGACCAGACCCGCGGCCTGGCGGCTTGGTGGTGAAAAACGGCTCGAACGCGTTGCGCAGCACCTCTTCGCTCATGCCAGTGCCGGTATCGCGTACCACGATAACCACATAGTCCCCTGGCGTCAGGTCGTCGTGCGCATCGTGCGGATCAAGCGAGACGTTGCTGGTGGCGATTGTCAGCAGACCACCGTCCTGCATCGCATCGCGCGCATTGATCGCGAGGTTCAGCACCACATGCTCGATCTGCGCGGGATCGACCAGCGCCGGCCAGAGCCCCGGATTGAGCTCCATGTCGACTCGGATCATCGCACCGAGCGTGCTCTTAAGCAGTGCCTCGATGTTGCGCAGCACGGCATTCAAGTCCACCTGCTGCGGCGCCAACGTCTGCTTGCGGGCAAAGGCCAGCAACTGTCGCACCAGCTCGGCGCCGCGCCCCGCCGCCTGCTCGATGATGGAGAGACGCCGCGCCTCACGTGGGGACCCGCGGAGGTCGTTGAGCAACATCTCGGCGTTTCCCGAGATCGAGGCCAGCAGGTTGTTGAAATCGTGCGCGACGCCCGAAGTCAGCCGACCGATCGCCGCCATGGTCTGTGCCTGCCGTGCGCGATCCTCGGCGCGCCGGCGATCGGTAATATCCGAATAAAGCGTAACGAAGCCGCCGTCGGACAGCGGGTTGCGGCGGATCTCCAGGATACGGCTGTTCGGCCGTTGGCGCTCGATCCTGCCCATCGCCTCGCCCTGTAACAGCCGTGCTACCCGCCGAGCCACCTCCTGCTCGACATCGACCGTGCCAAACTCACCGGCCAGGGCCTGCGCGCGCAGCATGTCGGCCATCGGCAGACCAGGGCGCAGGATCTCCGCGGGTACGCCGGTGAATTCCGGGAAGCGGTCGTTCCAGGCCAAAAGCTGCAGGTCGGCATCGACCATCATGATCCCGTCGCTCATACCGGCGAGAGTGGCGGCGAGCTGCGTCGCCTTTGCGCGCTCTCGCTGTTGTGCCGCTTCAAGCCGGATATTGGACTCGCGCAGCGCAGCACGGTCGCGGAGCGTCGCGGCATGACGCGCGCGGCTAGCCTGCTCCGCCCAAAGCAGGACAGCGGCCATCAGCAGCATCAGCACAGTGGCGAAGCCGGTGAACGTCAACGCCTGCTGCTCCCACTCGGTGGCCGAGCGCATCGCCTGCGCCTCATCCTCGCCCACCAGTACCTGCAGGCCGCGATCAGGAATGGTGGCGAAGGCGAACACACGCTTGACGCCGTCGAGTGGCGACGGGCCGACCCACTCGCCATCGCGCGAGCGTCGCATTTCACTAAAAATGGCCGAACCTTTCAGGCTCGCCACCGCATCCGTCGGCGCCAGCGCCAGATCGCCGACGCCGCGAATCTCACCGTCGGTGGTGGTGACCAGGAGAAGGCCGCCATGGCCGAGATTCGCCTCTTGCTGAAGCAAGCTGAACACATTTGCATCGAAGGAAGCTGCGACCACGCCGCCGAACGATCCGTCCGGATAATCCAGCCGGCGCTCCATGTTCAGTTGCCATTGCCGCGTGACCAGCCCACGCGTGAGCGCACCGATGAACATATGTCCATCATCTTTCGGCAACGCGGCCGCATGGCGGAAATAATCGCGACCGCTGATATTGTCGCCAATGATCTCCGGCCGCGAACTGAAGCGGACGATGCCGTGGGCATCGGCAATGAAGATTTGCAACGATAGATCACTAAGCGCCAGCGCGCGCTGACGCCAGCTTTCGAAATCGAACCGCGCCGGGTCGCGTTCCCATTCCAGCTCGAGGATGTGCAGGGTCTGGTCGGTAACCAGCAGCTCCCGGCGCAGTTGCTCGGCAATCAGCGCGGCTTTGCTGTGAACCTCGGTCTCCACACGCGCCCGAGATACCGCACGATGGGCGACAATGGCCGAATACGCGCCGAACCACCCAACCGCGATCACCAGGCAGGTGGTCACGGTAATCAGCACCGGTCCGATCGGACGGAACCATCGCGCCGCAGCTATCATCGGTCAGCGCTCATTCCGCCCGAACATCCCGTTTCCGCTGGCGGCCGATCCGTCACAGCCGCCGGACGTCTCCGCAATTGCGGCTCACGGCTCCCGCCTGCCGTTCAGTTTCCGCGATTAACCCGTTGGATTTGTAGCACGCTACACGGAAACTTGAAACCGGAACCTTCGCCTCCGGCAGCGATATGGCCGAGATGAAATATGCTGGTGTAGGCGCTTCCCCCCGGGCCTCGTGTCAGCCGGCCGGGCTGCGGCATCCCACCGATCAGCTCTGCCCATACAGCGCCAGCGCATTGCGAAGGAAGAACTTCTCCCGCTTCTCCGGAGGGATCGGCATCGGCAACGCCTGTGCCGGATCGTCGTAGTCCCAGTGCGGGTAGTCGGTGGCAAAGAGAAGCCGGTCCCAACCGATCCAGTCGATTGTATCCAAGACGTGCTCGCGGGGCTGGGGTTCTTCCATTGGTTGTGTGCTCAGCCACACCTGCTCGCGAATGTATTCTGATGGTGCGCGCTTTAATTGTGGGATCTCAACCTTCAGTCGCCGCCACAGCTTGTCCAGCCGCCACGCCAACGGCGGGACCCAGGCGAAGCCCGACTCGATCAGCACCAGCTTGAAATTGGGCAGCCGCTCGAAGACGCCCTCGATCACCATGCTGATCAGGAACGACTGGCAGGACTGGGCGTGTCCGACCATGTCCTCGATATAGAAGGACGGCCAGCCACCGCCGGTGACCGGGTAGCCGCCGAAACCGAACGCGTGGACCCCGACCGGCAGGTTCGCGGCCGCCGCCGCCTCGTAGATCTTCCAGTACCGCTTCTGGCCGGGCGGCTCGGCGGTGCGACTGAGCATCAGCACCTGCACGAAGCGCGGGTCGCCGCCATAACGTTCGATCTCTGCCACCGCCGCCTCGGTATCCTCGTACGGCACCACGATCGAGCCCTTCAGTCTCGACTCCTGAGACAACCACTCGGCGATGAGCCATTCGTTCATGGCATGACACACAGCGGCACCGAATTCGCGGTTCTGGAAGCTTTGGCCATTGTCGCCGGTCGCGTTCAGGACGCCGAGCGTGGTGTTGTTCGCGTCCAGCAACTGCTCGCGCAGGAAGCGCAGGCTGCTGCCGGGCCGGCCGCCTTCTGGCGGCCAGGCGTCGCGGCGCGAGGCGTTGGGCTGCCCCTTCGGATAGGCCGGTCCCTGCTGATAGGCTTGGCGCGGCCGCGAGCCGAACAGCGCATAGTGCTCCTGCCAGCGCTTCTCAAGGTAGGGGAAGATATCCTTATTGGTGTTGCGTTGCGGATGGATGTCGCAATCGGCGGTTGCCAGCTTTGAGGCCGTGACCGGCGCCGCGGCCGGTCGATCCGAAAGCTGCACGTTCATGGGCGCCCTCCATCGGGTGCGGGTCTCCGCGCCCGATCACACATCACTCCCGCGCAATTGGGAAGGCCTCGGCAGAACGGAAGTTGCCGACCGGATGCCGCGTCGCCACCTGGCCTGATCCGAGTAGTTGTCACTGAAACGACACTCCACGCAGCGGATCGAAGGGGTCAAGGTCGAAGCCCTCCCGCCCGCGCAGCACCACCTCCGCGAGCAGGAAGCCGGCATATGGCCCAATCGTGAGCCCGGATGCCCCGAGCCCATTGCCGACCGCCAGCCCGTCGATGCCGCGGACCAGCCCCAGCAATGGCCTGTCATCTGCCGCCATCGGCCGGAAGCCGACCCGCGTCTCGATCACGGTGGCGTCACCCAGTCCTGGCGCCACCGCCAACGCATCCTGCAACACACGGAGCTGGCCGCCGGCCGTCACCCGATAATCGAACCCCGAGCCCGTCTCCCTCGTCGCCCCGACGACGACGCGCGACTCCCCGAAGGCGAGCAGGTAGTGCTCCGCCAGTGGCAGGACGACCGGCCACACGTCGGTCTGGGCACCCGGCAAACGAAGATGCACGATCTGTCCGCGCTGTGGCTCGACAGCCAGGCGCAGACCCAGGGGCCGCAGCAGCGCCGGCGCCCAGGCGCCGGCGGTCACCAGCACCATGTCGGCATCGATACGCGTGCCGCCTACGTGCACCCCGTGCATCCTGGCCTGCTCGGCGACAAGTTCCGCGAGGCCCTCGATTTGCTTCGCGCCCCGAGCCATCGCCCCGGCAAGCAAGGCGCGCGCCAAGCCACGCCCGTCCAGCCTGGCACTCCCGGCGATGTGCAAGGCCGCGAGACTGGGGTGCAATGGCGGGAACAGGCCCTGCGCTTCGGACGGGGACAGGCGGGAGAGCGCGCCGGCATCCGGCGCATCCGGCCGGCGTCCCTCCACCAAGCGCTCAACCTCGTCCAGCACCGCGGAATCGGCGTTCACTACCAATGCGCCGACCCGCCCGTACCCGGTGCCCCGCGCTCCGTCCTCCTCCAGCGTGCTGATCAGCTCGGGAAGGAAGCGTGCACCGGCGGCCGCCAGCCGGTAGCGGTGCGGGTCGTCCACGCTGGACACCCATGGGCAGATGATCCCCGCGCCGGCGGCGGTCGCCCGGCCCGCAAGACCCGCGTCCACCACCACGACCTCCGCCCCGCTGCGGGCGAGGTGATACGCGGCGCTGGCACCCAGCACGCCCGCGCCTACCACGATGACCCTCATCGATAATCCCCCGATCGGCTTGTCCCTTATCGGACGAGCGCCCTACCATCCGCGCACTCCCGTGAGGAGGCCGGCGCAATGACCGATCCCCTCCCAGCCATCGAGATCGGCGTCGATATCGGCGGTACCTTCACCGACATCGTCTGCCGCACTCCCGGCGAGCCGCTTCGCGCGCTGAAAATTCCCACGACGCCGGGTGACCCGAGCCGGGCAGTCTTGCAGGCGCTCGCCGATCTGTCGGCCCGGTTCGGGATCGAACCTGCCACGATCGCCCGTTTCCTGCATGGCACGACAATCGCCACCAATGCGGTGCTGGAGCGGCGGGGCGCGAAGACCGGGCTGATCGCCAGCCAGGGCTTTCGTGACGTGCTCGAGATCGGTTACCAGCTCCGAAAGGAGCTCTATCGGGTCATCCTCGAACCCGGCACGCCTGTGTTCGTGGCGCCCGGACGGCTGCGCCGGGAAGCGATCGAGCAGGTCTCGGCACAGGGCGAGGTGATCGTCCCGCTCGACGAGGACTTGGTTTGCCGCGCGGCCGATGAGCTGGCCGCCGCGGCCGTCGAGGCGATCGCCGTCTGCTATCTCTTTTCCTTCCTGTATCCGGCGCACGAGCAGCGCACGCGGGAGCTGATCGCGGCGCGCCATCCCGACATCCTGGTGTCGCTCTCCTGCGAGGTCGATCCGGCCTTCCGCGAATATGAGCGCACCGTCGCCACCGCATTCGATGCCTATATGAAACCGGTCGTCGGCCGGTATCTGGACCGGCTCGCCGCTGGCCTTGCTGCCACGGGGATAGCCGCGCCATTGCAGGTGATGCAGTCGCGAGGCGGGCTGGCGGGCATCGAAGTCGCCCGGCAACGGCCGGTGCGACTGTTCCTCTCCGGCCCGGCGGCAGGGGTGATCGGCGGCGCGATGGTAGGGCGTTCCATCGGACGGCGCGACCTGATCACGATCGACGTCGGCGGCACCAGCAGCGATATCGCGCTGGTGGAGGATGGTGAGCCAGTGATCCGCGCCGAGGGCAGCATCGGCGGCTACGCCGTGCGGGTGCCGATGGTCGATGTGAACGCAATCGGCGCCGGCGGCGGCAGCATCGCTTGGCTCGACGGGGCCGGCGGGCTCAGGGTCGGGCCGCATTCGGCCGGCGCCGACCCAGGTCCTGCCTGCTACGGCCAGGGCGGCGAGGAGCCGACGGTCACCGACGCCTCGATCGTGCTCGGCTGGCTCGATCCGGCCCGCGTTGCCGGCGGCGCGGTGCGGCTCGATCCAGCCCGCGCGCAGGAGGCGATCGAGCGTCGGATCGCCCGCCCGCTCGGCCTGACCACGGAGGAGGCCGCTCTTGGGATCCATCGCGTGGTGAATGCGGCTATGGTGGAGGGTATCCGACTGATGACGGTCCGGCGCGGGATCGATCCGCGCCGGTTCACTCTGGTGGCGCTGGGCGGCGCCGGCCCTCTGCACGCAACGGCATTGGCCGCCGAGCTTGGTATCGGCTGCATCCTGGTCCCACCCCATCCCGGCGTGCTCTCCGCGGCCGGCCTGTTGGCCGCTCCAGTGGAGCATGAGGTCTCGGCTGCCTTTCCGGCACCGCTGCGCGGGCTGGATTTTGGGAGGGTCCGGCGCGCTCTGCAGACGTTGGATGCGCGCTGCGCGGCACTGATGGCGCGGGAAAACCTGCGCGGCCAAGCCGTCATGATCCGCTATGCCGCGGATATCTGGTATATTGGCCAGTCCTATCACCTGGAGGTGCCGCTGCGGCCCGATGCCGCCGATCCGCTGGCGGCTCTCGAGCGCGACTTCCGGCGGCTGCACGATCGCATCTATGGCCACAGCACCGGCGCGCCCGCCGCGATCGTCAACCTGCGCAGCGTGCATTGGGGCGACGGGGCCGATTGCCTCGACCGCGGCGGCTGGAGGCCGCGAGAGGGTGATCCGCGAAAACCCTCGCGCCCTATCCGCGTGGCGGGAGAGGCGGAGCCGGTGCGGGCCGCGGTCTATGACCGCCTGGCTGTGCCGGTGGGAATGACGCTGGCTGGTCCTGCGATTGTGGAACAGGACGATACCACCACGCTGATCGAGCCTGCCTGGGGCGCGCGAGTGCTGGACAACGGCACGCTTCTGCTGGAACGGTGCTGAACGGTGGGCACGACCTGGAGAGCTGGCTAAGGACCCGCCACCGACCGGTCTGCCGACCCCCTGAATGAAACGCGTGCGTAGAGTGGCGGCGGACTAACGTCCGCCCTACGGGCCGGCAGCCGTAGATGCTATGGGGCAGGCGACGCTCCCCTGAGCGTGGTCAACCAGTACTTCCCCGAGGTCACGAAGGAGGCCAGCACCGGCCAGGACGCGACCGCTGTCGGCACTCCCACGGCCGCCAGGAGTGTGATCTACGCGACCACCGACGGCACGAAGAAGGTGACGCTCACTGTGGACCAGTACGCGAACGCCGGCGATGCCGCTTTGGGGTACGAAATCGCTTTCGAGAAGAGCAAACGGGTTCCTGGATTCAATCCGATTTCCGTCCCGAATATCGGCCAGCAGACCTCCGACGGCACGGTGACCCAGGGTGCGGAGACGCATGTCGGCCTCGGCACGCTGGACGGCGCCCTGATCGTGGGAGCGACGCTGGCGGGTTACGGCGCCACGCCCGACAACGTCGCCAAGCTCGTTGCCCTGACCCGCGCGGAGGATGCCGCGGCCAAGGCGGCGCTGGGCGCCAGCGCGCGCCGCTAGCCAAGCCGGGTATTCGGCGAAAGCCGGTTCGCGTCGCCAGACATGTTCTGGCGCGGCAACCGGGCTCACCAGCGCCAGCCTTCGGCGAGTGGCTTTTCGGCTGATGATCAAGACGAGTGGCCCCTGGCTTGCGCTCACCCTCGATCCTATGATGGAGGCTGGTAAGGTTGAGCGCCGCAATGAGCAATTCGCTCCTCTACGAGCAAGACTTCTATGCCTGGGCGAATGAGCAGGCGACCCTTCTGCGCGCCGGTCGGCTCTCCGAAGCCGACATCGAGCACATCGCCGAGGAAATCGAGAGTATGGGCAAGACTGAGAAGCGCGAACTCGTCAGCCGCTTGACGGTTCTGCTTCTCCATCTGCTCAAATGGCAATCCCAGCCGGCGTTGCGGGGAAGGAGCTGGCGCAACACGATACGCGTGCAACGCATCCGTCTGGCCTCCCATATGAAGGACAACCCTAGCTTGAAGGCAATGCTCGACGAAGCGATCGTCGAGAGCTACCGGATTGCGCGGATCGAGGCTGAAAACGAAACCGGCCTCGCGGAGGCGACGTTCCCGGCCCACTGCCCGTGGTCCTTCGAGCAGGCGATCGCCGAAGATTTCTGGCCGGGTGGCTCAACCTGATACCGGCCGCCCAAGAGGATGGCGCTTCCCTCGTCATTCCTGCGTAAGCAGGAGCCCATGCGACGCCGCGGAATTCGGAGCGCTCCAAGTGGATGCCTGCTTCCTGCTTTCGCAGGAACAAGCCTCGCAGGCATGACAGCGGAGAGAATTCCCAACATTGATAGAAGACGGGTGACGGAGTTGTGGCAGGATTGATTAGGTCCCGTCAAACAGAGATGAACAGTGGGAACAATCGACCCGATCACACTGGAAGTCGTCCGCAATAAGCTCGACGGCATCGCCAACGAGATGCAGCTCACGCTGGTGCGGAGCGCCTTCTCGGCGATCGTGAAGGAGGGGCTCGATGCCTCCGCCGCGCTGTTCACGCTACGGGGCGAGGCGTTGGCGCAAGCGCTGGCGGTGCCGATCCATCTCGGTGCGCTGACCCCGATGGTCGGGCGACTGATCGCGACCGTGCCGCAAACGAACATGCACGAGGGCGATGTCTGGATTCTGAACGACACCTACCTGGGCGGCACGCACTTGCCCGACATCGCGTTGATGATGCCGGTGTTTGCCGAAGGCGAACCACTGGCGATCAGCGCCGCGATGACGCACCACCAGGACGTAGGCGGCATGGCCCCTGGCTCGACGCCCACCAATGCGACCGAGATTTTCCAGGAAGGCATCCGCATCCCGCTGCTGAAGTTCCGCGATCGCGGGGCGGCGAACGAGACGCTGCTTGCGCTGTTGCGGCGGAACGTGCGGTTGCCGGACACGCTGATGGGCGATCTCGAGGCGCAGTTCGCTGCCTGCACCAGCGGTGCGCGCCGGCTGCGCGCGTTGGCCGGCAGCTACGGGCGCATCCAACTGCTGGCCATGATCGATACGCTGCTCGACAGGTCCGAGGCAATGACTCGCCAGGCGCTGCATTCGTTGCCGGCCGGGACCTATCGTTACGCCGATTATCTCGACAATGACGGGATCGATCTCGAACGGCGCGTGCGGATCGAAGTCGCTGTAACTGTCGCTGACGGTACGATGCGGTGCGACTTTGCCGGGACTTCCGGCCAAGTGCGCGGTCCGTTCAACTGCATGCCATCGGGTCCCTATGCCGCTGCCTGCTTTGCCCTGCGGGCGGTCACCGACCCCGAGGGCCTCCTCCCGAACAACGGCGGGTGCTTCCGACCGATTGCGCTGGAGCTGCCGGAGGCGAGCCTGGTCAATCCGCGCGAGCCGGCGCCCACGGGCTGCCGCACCTCCACCATCAAGCGCATCACCGGCTGCATTCTGGGCGCGCTTCGCCAGGCTGCCCCGGACCGCGTCCCAGCGGATTCCGGTAGCGAGATTGTCATCCTGCATTTTGGCGGTGAGCGCGCGGATGGACGCCGCTACGTCACCTCGCAGCTTCTGGTCGCCGGCAGCGGCGCCGGGCCGGCCGGCGACGGCGTGGACGTGATAGAAACGGACGCAAGCAATTGCCTGAACGTCCCCGCCGAAGCGCTGATGATGGAGGCACCAATCCGCGTGCACCGCGCCGCCCTGGCCGGCGATTCGGGCGGGCCGGGTCGGTTTCGCGGCGGCCTCGGCGGCATATGGGAATACGAGCTGCTGGAAGGCGAAGCGACCGTCACCTATCGCGGCGACCGGCATTTTTGAGCGGCTGCCGGCACGGCGGGGGGTCTGCCCGGCGCCTGTGCCCGGGCGACGATCCGTCGCGCGGACGGGATCGAGGAGACCGTCCTGTCCAAGATCGTCGCCCGCCTGCACAAAGGCGATCGGTTGGTGGTCGCGACCGCCGGTGGCGGGGGGTATGGCAGCCCCGCCGAGCGCGAGCGCCGGCAGGTGCTCGATGATATCGCCGATGGCAAGATCAGCGCTGATGCCGCATCTCGCCTTCACCCGGCGTGATCGCGGCCCGCTCCTGGGTTAAGCTGGGTCAGGTGCTCTTCCACCTCGGCAATCAAGGAGTGGACGAGATCGGCCGCCGGCATCTCCCGCGAGAGCGGGGCGGCCTGGCCCATCAGCAGGCTCAGAAAATCCGTCGATCCGGCGGCCTGCTGCAGCGGGGCAACCAGACTCCTCTGGGCGGGGAAGGGCGCCACCAGGTCTTCGGCGTCTCGCAGCTCTTCGGTGAAGCGGGTGCGTATGACGCGATTGGGCCGGCCCGAGAACAGGCGGGTGAGCCGCGTCCCATCGTCGCTGGCGGCGGCGAGGGCGCTGCGATGGGCGGAATCCACGCTTGCCTCCGTCCGGGCAGCGCAGGAAAGCCGTGCCAAGCTGAACGCCGCTGGCGCCAAGCACCAAGGCGGCGACGATCCCCCGCCCGTCCGAGATGCCGCCGGCTGCCACCACTGGGACGCGGACGGCACGGACGACCTGCGGCAGCAGCGCGAATAGCCCCACTTGGCTTGATGGATCGGCGCCGAGGAAAGTGCCCCGATGGCCGCCCGCTTCGAAGCCTTGCGCGATCACTGCGTCCACACCGTGCGCTTCCAGCCAAAGCACCTCGGCGACGGTGGTGGCGCTGCACAGGACGAAGGCGCCGGTTTCCTTAACGGTACGAAACAGATCCGGTGGCGGCAGGCCGAAATGAAAACTGACGACCTCTGGACGGTGGCGGCGGATCAGATCGAGATGCGCCGGACCGAAGCTGGGGAAAGGCAGACTGGGAAGCGGCACCTCGCCGAGGCCGTTGGCGGCGTAATAGGGTTGCAGCCGCGCCCGCATTTCGGTGCCGGTACCGGCGAGGTTTTCGGGATCGGGGTGGCAGAAGAAATTGACATTTAAGCTGCGGTTGGAGAGGGCTTTGAAAGCGACGATCTGCTGGTCGGCCGCCTCGATTGGGCTCGTAGCGAGGCCGAGCGAACCGAGGCCCCCTGCATCGCTAACCGCCGCGGCGAGCTGCGGCGTCGTCGAGCCGGCCATCGGCGCCTGAATGATCAGGCGTTCCACGCCGAGCCTGTCGCACAAGGCGTTCCGTGGCCACATGGGCCGCCCTCCCCGCGTTATGACACCCTTAGGGTCCGCCGAGAAACAAACGAATCGTCTTTTGGAGCCCGGTCGTCCAATACATCAGTGCCCGCGCGGGCAGCGCCATACACGATTTTCCTTTCTGCTAGCTAGCAGCAAAGTCGTGGATGGCCGGGCCAAGCCCACGGCTGTCCGGTTTAATTAATTCCGCCGACCGCGGGCGCAGCCATTGATTTTCCTCGCTCGGCAAGCAGTCGTTTCTGCGGGACCGGAGAAAGTCGTGGATGGCCGGCCCGCGGGCCATGACGTGGGAAGGCCGGCCATGATGGGGTCGAGGCTTGGCCACGACGTAGGGAAGATGGCCGGCGTGACGACTTGCCGGAGTAGCCGCCGAATCGAGACGGCGGGGCTGGCCGTGGGCGGCCCCGTGCGTGCTTGTGTGTGGGTCCATGGTGCCTCAACTGGCACGGCCCCCTCCCCCAACCCCCTCCCGCAAGGGGAGGAGGCGCTCGCTACGGTGGGCCGGTGCAGGCGGGAGCTGGGGATTGTGGAGATGGCACCGGCCATGCGGGAAACGTGATGATGGGCTGGCCGGCAATGGGAATGGGAATGAAGGTCGGGCTGCCGCTGGGGCTGGCAGCGGGATCGGCAGAACGCCGCTTGCGTTGGTTCGGGAGCGCGAGAGTGGCGAGATTGCCGCCGTACTCGATGAGAGCGAGGCACAGTTCGTCCCACGTCGCACGATTCATCTGGCCAGGCACGATGCCGAGATCGAGGCAGATCTCGACGAGGACGGCGCCGATCGGGCGGCGGCGGTCCTTGGCGAGGATTTCTTCGGGCGTGGGCAGGCCGGGCGAGGCACGGATCCTCGGCCGGGGCGGCCGGCTTGGCGGCGCGCGGCTTGCGTGGGGACGGCAGGCGGATGGCCGTCGGCTTCAGGTCCCGGCCGCGGGCGGCGCGCCGGCTGAGCCTGGCTTCGAGCGCGGCGGCGCGGAGCAGACCGCGGGCGATGCGGGCGAGGATCAGCGCGAGATCGCGGGTGCCGAAGATTGTGGCGACGAAGGCGAAGCTGGGGAGGACATGCGGGTCGGCGGTATGCTGGCGCAGCGTGTCGGCGAGGTTCTGGCCGTAGGCGATGAGCGTGCGGACGAGGCCGAGGACCTGGCCGATGCGCTCCGGCACGGCCCGATTGGGATCGGGTTGGACGGCTGCGACCGGGGCGGTGGCGGTGTCGAACACGAACGAAACAAGAACATAAAACGCGGGCAATGTCAAGGAATATTTTCAGGGGCGTGCCGACGTGCGGTGGACCGCGGTGCGTGAGGCGGACGCACTGGACCACGGCTGTCCGGTTGAATTTTTCACTGGACGAGGCGTACCCCTTGATTTTCCTCGACCGCCAAAGCGGCCGCCGTCGGCCGAGAGATAGGCACAGGATTTGCGCGCATTCGCTCGGTTGGCTTTGTATCGCCGGCCGGTCAACGGGTCCGTCATCGTCTGTCGGCAGCATTGCAAAAGAGAGATTCTAAAACGCAGATTTAATACCAGCGAACCTGTCCAATGACTGGTCTCGACCCAGAGCGGACTCCGCCGAATGTGCGTTGTCGTGACCGCGGGATTTCCGCACCAGACTTATGCACAGTCTAAGTCATTGATTCCACGGGTGCGTCAGCGTGGTGAGGCTGCGAGCGGATCGCTGTCAGAGCCCCAATCCCCGCGAAGCGAGCCGCGATCGGACCTGCGATCAACCTGTCAGACTGGCTGTCGAACTACTACTATGATTGCGCTCGTCCCCGGAATCTCGTGATGCACGGTGCTCAGACGTAGGACCAGTGCCATCTCCAACGCGTCTGCGAAAGCCAGCCGATCCGCCGCCGTCCTGTTGGGATCGAGTGCCGTGGTCAAGGTCGGAATGAAAACCGATCGGAAGAACCTGGCGCGATCGGTTGCTAGCAGAGTTGAGTTGCCGTGCGTGCGATAGGCGTCCCACGCCGCTTCGGCCGATTGCGATACTTCGCAATGCTCCACGGTCAGGCCGGCAAACGATCCGGTTTCGGCGAACGGCATGAGCAGATGAGCGCGACCACGCATGCGGGTCGGCGTGACCATGCGTGCCCGCTCTGAAGCGCTGATTGTGCCGCGGGCGACTAATTCGGCAATGCTGTCGTTGCCGGCATCATATAGTGTCCCAGTGCCATGGAAGCCGGTCTCGTCAACTGCGGCCAGTGCGATGACGAGCCGCCCAGTGGGGCGTAGTTCGAGGGCCCGCAGTGATAGAAACGTCCGCCAGTCCGTCGCGGCCTGCGCGTCGAATGCCTCGCGCGCCGCTCCAGTTGCCCGCAGATCGTGGAAGTGCCCCGGGATATAGGCGGGGACACGGCTCAGCCAATGGGCGGCATACGAACTCCACCCCAGCGAAACCTGCGCCGGAGGCAACAAGCTCTCATAAAATGAGCGGCCGACCGCATCGGCGAAAACGTTGGGTTGGTTGCGTAGGTAGCTATCGGGATCGTCGTGTAGCGTTTGAAACAGCGTGCTGAAGTCGTTGTCCGGCAAATCGGTGTGGGTCACCCGAATGGGTCGCCCCGCTCCACAGCGCTCGCGCAGCACAGCGATCGCCGCACGTATTGGGCGCAGCGCGTTGCGGCCCTGCGACGACCCGTAATCGACGATTTGAAGGGGCCGATCATCCGGACCGAGATCGATAGCACGGGCTGCCTGCTCGAACAGCGGCACGGCCAGAGCATCGGCGGCGGCCTGTCGAAGGCTATTCTGGTTGTAGGCTCCCTGGCCTTCCATGGCAGCACGTCCCGCCGCGCCCGGCGTGTCACCCGATGAGGTCCGGTTCACGTGGCATCCCCTCCTGGGCTTCCGGTTGTTTACGCTTCAGCGTGGGCTCATCGGCACTGATAACAGCAGCTTCGAGATCGCTCGGGGGGTGGCCAAGTGGAGCAAAGCGTCACGAGCGGGACCGAGCCGGGCAATGTATGGCGATTATGCAGTTGACATAGTCAAGCGGATCGGCTATGGTTCCGGCCAGGAGATACCCCATGACCGACCTTTCCGCCCTGATGTTCCATGACGACGATGCGGCCCGCGCCCATCTGGAGTCGATCCTTTGGCCGGATGGTCCGGTCTGCCCCCACTGCAAGGCAACCGAGGGACTGACCCGGCTTCAGGGCAAGAGTCACCGCCCCGGCCTGTTCCAGTGCAACAAATGCCTGGGGCATTTCACCGTTACGAACGGCTCCATCATGGAGCGCAGCCACGTTCCACTGCACAAGTGGGCGCTGGCGTTTCATCTGATGGGCGCGTCCAAGAAGGGCGTAAGCGCCCATCAGTTGCATCGGATGCTTCACGTCAACTACCGAACGGCATGGTTCATGGAACACCGCATCCGCGCGTGCATGGACAACGCCGACGACAAATCGCCAATGGGCGGCGAGGGTGTGACAGTCGAAATTGACGAAACTTTCATTGGACAGAAGGAAGGCGTCCCGGTCCGTCGCGGCTATGCGCACAAGCACGCGGTCATGACGCTCATTGAGCGGCGCCCCGAGGGTGCACGGGCGCAATCTTTTCATGTGTCCGGAACCGCCGCCGTCGTGTTGCTGCCGATCATCAAGGCAAACGTCACTAGCGGCTTTCCGTTACAACAACCGTATTCGGCTCGGCATCGACGATGCCGAGCGGACCCGGCGTGTCATTCGTGGCGCAAAGGGCAAGCGGCTGATGTATCAACAGCCTCCTTTGCAGTCGGAAGCGGCCTACGGAGCGTGACGCGTAGTTTTGGGACGGGCATGGGCTAACGACTTTCCGGCCTTCTCCCTTTCCCGTCGTTGTCGCTGCGCTCTAGCTCTGGCAGTTTCCGGCTTAGGTTCCTCTTTCTGCTGCCGGGAGGGAGTTGTGAGGGCGCGAAGAATTGCGGCATCTCGACGCTTGGCCGTCTCGGCAGGAGAGTACTCAACATCTGGTGCTAGTGGGAGATGGTTTGCCATGTCGTACCTGTTCCTTAGTTTTTCACGGCGCTGTTGCAATATGGATGAACCAGATCACCATTCTCCACGGTGCCTTTCCCGTCCTCCCTAACGCGAACGATATGGTCGTACGAGACGGATTTGTTCGGATCGAGTTTACCGTTGCATATCGGGCAGGGAAGCGCGGCATCGAGAGCCTTGCGGATAAATATCATAGCCTTCGTGTCGTCCGAAAATTCAGGAGTAGTTTTGATGGCCACAACATCGATGATCCGGCCCTGTAGCCCAAGAGCGTTGATAACCACTTCTGGCTTCACAGTCTTTGCCGTGTTGAATTGGGATACTAAAAACATCAGCAAATCGCGCATTTTCGGAACACGTTGCGACTTAGCCATATTCTGTAATAAGGCGCCGATCAACGACTTATTCTCCATAAGGAACTTCTCTAGCCGCGCCTGCGCGGCCGTGAATTTTCGGAAGAACCCGCTATCATTGTTGCGCACCTGTTCGGTGAGTAAAAGGCTCATACCAAGAAACAGAAAACGATTGTATCTTCCCCTCTCATTATAGAAATACACGGCGGGGTGGAGTCCTAGGCTACCGCTAGAATTTCCAGTTATCCTGTTCACAATCTCAAGAGAATTCCTAAGCACATTTATAGTTTCATCTCCGACGGCGTCATCCGGATAGTCGGTTATCGCCCTACCCTTCGCATCGCGAGTGCCAGAGATGACAAGGAATTCGATAAGTAATGCAAGCGCCTCAACCGGTGAAACTGACCCACCGAGCGGAACGTCAAGGGTTCTGAGGGGGTGGGCGACCTCGGGTTCGAACAGAACCTTATAGAAATCGGCCGCCAGTTTCTCTATGATCGGAATGTTATCCTTAGAGAAGGCAGACCAGTACTTGTGGCCGGCTCCTGATCGCAAGATAGCTCTAGCGCTAATCGCCACGGGCTTTCGCCGGTTTGTAATAAGCATCGTCTCCGTCTCATCCAACGGCGTCCCCTGGGAATTGATCTTAAAAAATGAGGTCTCAGCAAGAGCGGCGCTTCCCTGAATCCACTGGACCGCGAGTGCTCTTGTGAACAGCATGTTTGCGCGGCGGCGCTGTTCTTCGGTTCCTAGTTTACTCCCGACAAAGCCTTGCAATGCGCTGAACCTTCCGACCCTGGCCTCGATCAAGGTGCGTGCCCGCTTTGCTATGCGCTTCTGCACTTCGGAAATCTCGCCGTGGTAGAACCTCTGCGAGACCCATCGCCATAATCGTTCTCCATCCACGCGCGGAGAGCGCTGAGACGATGACCGCCGTCTATCACGAATATGAAACTCGGGGACTTCCAAAGAATCAGCGACGGGATCACTTCGTTGTCGAGAAAGCTGGCTATGAATGTCGCAATCTGTTCAGGCGACCAGTGGTTCGTCTCCCGCTGAAAGTCTGGCTTGCGCAGAAGCTTCAGGATCGGAGAGTCGCTTCCCAGGTTTGCAATAGGTAGGCCGGGAAAGAGATCCAGTACAAATTCCTCACCTTCCCAGGCGAAGTCCTCGCGGGGAATCATCGCGTCTAGAGTTACGTGGGCTGGCACAGCAAGCCTCTCAGTTACGTCCCAATCATGGTCGCACGCCGACCGTGCGTCCAGGCGGGAGCCCCTCACGGAGACACCCGATTGGCACGATTATTGCCCGAGGAGCCTGCTATGTCAACTGCATAATCGCCCAATGTATAGGATAGATTTAGGTTCCGTGAAACGCTGGGCGGTGCGATCATCTTCGCGGCACACAAAATTCTTGCTGTGCGTGTTTAAGAAGCTTGCATACCCGCGCCATTTGGGACTGTATTCCTATGACTTCAAATGCCGTAGATGGAACCGAGAATTTTTGTTGGTGCCGCCAATGGTCCGCTCTCCACCCGAAGCGGTCATTGGACGAGGCGACCCCGCTCGCTTGGCGGTACGGCGACAGCATGACCCCCAAAGGATGAGACAAAAGATTTCATCCGCTTCGCGCCATGTAATACCAGCCGACTGAAAGATTGACTCTCGGGGCGAGCCCAGTCCGGGCGCCGCAATGGCCCGGCCTTGTGCCTCGGGGAACCGCAGAAAGTCGTGGATTTGCCGGGCCAAGCCAGGCCGGGGATGGCGCGGCCGAGGCCCGATCGACGCAGTTATTCCGCGGCGGATCCTTAGCTGGAGGTTGCCCGTGTCCACTGCAACGTCCTGACTGGTTCGGCGCTGGTTTCCTGCAGCAGCGCGATATGCCCAGGCTGCGCCGCGACTCGGTCCACCCACGAGCGCACGGCCGTGAACGGAGCCAGACTGAACTCTCCCTCCTCGGCGACGTGCGTGTATGCGTAGAGCGCGATATCCGCGATCCCGTACTCCGGACCGCTGAACCACGAATGGGCGGCAAGGTGCCCTTCCATCACCGCGAGCGCATGCGCGCCGCGCGCGCGGTTGGCCTCGATCATCTGCTCCTTGCCGGCGCGCGCTTCCGCGGACTGATATCGAAGCCAGTAGCGGTTGCCGGCAATTGGCGGCTCATGGCTATATTGCTCGAAGAACATCCAGCGCAGGGTCTGCGCCTGATCCCACGGGTCGGCGGGCCAGAATTGCGTGCCGCGTGCGAAATGATACAGGATGGCCCCGCTCTCGCTCAGCACCCGCGCGTCATCCAGCCGCACCGCCGGGACCTTTCCGATCGGGTTGATCGCGCGGAATGCCGGCGTGGCCGTATCGCCGGTGAGCTGACTAACTTCGACCCGGCGGTGCGGAATACCGAGCTGGGCCAGCAGCAAACGCACCTTGTAGACATTCCCCGAGGGCAAGAAGCCATAAAGCGTGATCATGCCGGGTCTCGGGGTCAGGGGACGGCGGCTTCGGTGACGAGAAGCAGCACGCGGCTCATGGGCCCAAGGCCCAGGCGGGAACGTATCGTCTCATCCGCAACCGCCTGGCGGAGCCCGGCGAGGCCGGCAGCACCCGAGGGCGTGGTCGCCGGACCGCCATGGGCAACGAGGAACGCCGGCGCGGCGAGCAGCGCCGCCTCCGAAACCGGCAGCGCCTCCGCGGCAACGCGGCGCAACACGCGCAAGGCTGGCGCCGAGGCTTCACCGCAGCTCAGCATTTCCGCCGCAGTCTCCAAGGTGCCGCCAACCGCAACGGGCCGCCCCGCTGCGAGCGCCGTTGTCACGCAGGCGGCTGTCTCCGGCTCCACCACGATCACACGTCCCGGGGGCGCCATCACGGCACGCAGCCCGTCCGCCATCGCCGCCGCCAACCCACCCACGCCCGCTTGCACGATCAGATGGGTCGGCGCGGGTCGCCCCTCCGAAGTGAGCTGCGTCCTGATCTCGTCCGCGATCACGCCATAGCCGGCCATCACGTCGGCCACCACGGGGTCGTCCGGGTCCTCGCCGGTGTCGGCGATCAGCAGCGCGTCTCCCTGCCGCGCGGCCTGCGCGGCCGCACGCACGGCGTCGTCGTAGGTGCCGGGTACTCGGACCACCTCGGCGCCCTTGGCCACGATGCGGGCGATCCGCGCATCCGGCACGATGGTCGGCAAGAACACGCACGCCCGCGCACCGGCAAGCCGCGCCGCCGCGGCGACGGCGAGGCCGTGATTGCCGTCGCTCGCGCACACGAGGGCGGGAAGCGGCACACGCGGCCGCGCCAGGTCGAGCAGGGCGGCAACCGGCAGCGCCGCAGCGCGGGCGAGCGCGTGCAGCCCGGCATACACCCCGCCCAGCGCCTTGAAGCTGCCGAGGGGGCGGCGCCCCTCGTCCTTGACCATGACCGCACTCACGCCGAGCGCGGTAGCAAGGCCCGGTAGATCCAGCAGCGGCGTCGGCGCGTACGCCGGGCACGAGCGCAGCAGCGCGACCGGTGAGTCGTCTTCGGGAACGGGGGGCGACGAAACATCCTGCATCGCGCCATTATACGGCGTGCCAAGTGCCCGCCTAAATCAGATGCCGCCGAAGGTGCCGAGCTCACCCTGATCGGCGCACGGATCGACCCGGCAAACGGAAGTGGTGCTCGCCTTGGTGGCCGGCCTATGGTGCCACCCGCCCCAGACACCGCCGACCCCGACGGAGACACTCGGGTAATAACCATAGGCGTAGCCCAGGTAGTAGCCGTACCCGTACGGGTAGGCCGGATAGCCATAGATGGCCGGGTAGTAGCTGCCCGTGTACGGGTCGTAGGCGCAGCCGCCCAAGGCGGCCAATGCAACCAGGGCTATCGGCAGCATGAGCCCTCGCCGGGTCTGCATCGACATGATTGGTCTCCTCAAATCTGCCCACAGACCTCGCTTGGCTGTGGAATAGCGACGAGGATATGGCGATGCGTGGCCCGAAGCCGAGATCAGCCTGCATCATAGTGCTCCACCCAGGGCCGAGGGAGCGTGTGGCGGGGTGTGTGCTCGACTGTCACACCGGTTAGAGTCAGGGATAGTTGCGATCAACAGGATCTAAATGCCTCGTAGGGCCTACATTGGCTGTTGCGCGACGCGATCCAGGCCACCCTCACCGCCCTCATCAAAGACGGCACCTACGACAAGATCTTCCGCAAATGGGACCTGACCGACAACGAGGAGCGCGAACCTCGCGTGGCCGCCGGAACGAAACGGCAGAATTCGCCTCAATCCAAACGTAGTCGCCGGTCAGACCGATATGCTCCCATCCGAGCCGCGCGACGTGGGCCAGGGGATCGTCGGGAACGTTCGCGTCCTGAGCAAGTCATCTCCCCGCATGATCGTGCCGCGCGGGCATCGGATCCCGCGTATCACGAGGGCAGCTCATCCGTCGGGCAAAAAACGCGGGGTCGGTCTAGACCCAGATTCTTCGATTTACTCCGCCGCCATCAGTCGGCCGGCACCCGCACCACATCGCCGCGCGGACCGTGCTGCGGGCGATCCAGGTCCGGGCCAAGGGCTCACCCTGTGCAATTCGGACCGCGGGCCTCGGACTGGGGAGCAATCGGGCGGCCTGCTTCCGCATGGAACGCACGCACCATGCGCAGCAGGACATCGGTATCTCCTTCACCGACGGGCTCGAAGCGCAGCCGACCGGCCTCCGGCGACCGGCGACCGGCCTTCAGGTCATTGTCTGGCCGCGGTCCCGTAGCGTGGTGTCCTGACCGCGAACCGGATTGGCGATCGCCTGCTCCAGGCTGGTCGCACCCTTCCACTCAGAGGCTGAGCGTGCGCGCCCCTCGTCGCCGATCTGGTCGATGTCCCAGTAAATCTCGAGCCGGTGGCCGTCCGGGTCGCGGAACTCGACCGCGATCTGGCAGCCGGCGCGGCGGCGGCCGTCGAAGTCGATCGGCACCTGGTGGCGGCGCAAATGCTCGCGGGCGCGCACCACTTCATCCAGCGTGCCGACCTCGAAGGCCATGTGATGCAGCCCGGCGGCGGCAAGCTGCGCCTCGTCGCCCTGGAACAGCGCGACGCCGTGATGGTCGGTGTTGCAGCGCAGGAAGACCGCTCCGCCTGGCATCACGTCGTCGGCGTAGACGTCGGAGACTTGGAAACCGAGCACCTGTGTATAGAATCGCGCCGAACGGGCCATGTCGCGCACATAAAGGGCGACGTGGCCGATCTTTCCGATACGGAACGGCAACCCGATCGGACGTTCGAGCGAGCGGATGGCCTCACTATCCATTGGCTTGCACCTGTTCAGGACCCCAGTTGCCGAGCTTAGCGGTGCCGCCGTTACGGCTCAACGCCGCAAACGCCGGCGTTTTTCGCAATGGCGGACGAAGAGACGTTCCGGTGGGCTCATGGTCGCCGGAAGAATGCGTCCGCGGCGCTGCGGTGGCCTGCCTTCCGGCTGATCTCCGTCTCGGCGCGGGCGATCTCCTCTTGTAGCTCGCCGATGTAGGAGCGCAGCTCCTCGATGCCCCAGCTATCGAGCACCGGCCGCTCAAATCGTGCCCGCTTCCTGGGGAGTTCCTCGTCATCCGCAGCCATTGCAGCCTCCGTCATAAAGCCGGCACGCGCCCTTGACCGGTTCCGGCGCGGGGGTCATATCCGATCTTTGCCCGTGCTTGCGACGCCTTCCGCGCCCCGGAACGGCGGGTTGATTGTTGGTATCGCGCGGGCCCAAAGGTGACACAGACCATGGCTCTGCCGCTGATGCCGAAAGCCACCGCCGTGTGGCTAATCGAGAAGACGGCGCTCACGTTTACCCAGATCGCCGATCTCTGCGGCATGCACCCGCTGGAAGTCCAGGCCATCGCCGATGGCGAGGTGGCGCAGGGCATCGTCGGCTACGATCCGGTGGCGAACGGCCAGCTCTCGATGGAGGAAATCCGCCGCTGCGAGGCTGATCCCAACGCACGGCTGAAAATGCTGCCGACCACGCTGCCAATGCCCAAGCGCCTGCGCGGCACCCGCTATACCCCGGTCGCCAAGCGCAACGACAGACCCGACGCGATCGCCTTCCTGCTCCGCAACTACCCACAACTTACCGAACTTCAAGTCGCCAAGTTGCTCGGCACTACCAAGGAGACGATCCAGAAGGTGAGGGACCGGACGCACTGGAACAGCGCCAATATCAAGCCCCGCGATCCGGTGATTCTGGGACTGTGCAGCCAAGCCGACCTGAACGATGCCATCGCCGCAGCCAATGAGCGGCTGGAGCGCGAGGGCCGCGCTGTGCCTCCCCCGCCTCCGCCAGCCGAGGCCGAGGAGGTCGCCTGAATCTCGTCTCTTCTTGCAACCGGGAGTGGCTACTGTTCTTGCGCGCGGAGGCGCTCGATTTCCTCCTTTACCCGCAGCTTCTCGATCTTCAGACGCGTCAGAGTGTCGCTGTCGGGGCGCGGTCGCTGGTCTTCGTCGGCAATCTGCAGCTCCAGGGCGGCGTGGCGCTCCTTCAGGGACTCGAGACGGGATTGCAGGGTCATGTGCCCTCCTTTGCCGCAGGTTCTCCTTCTGCCGCGCCCGGCCCCGGCGGCGGCCGCGGCACCCCATGCTAGCGCGGTTGCCGCCCGGTCTGGCAAGCTGAACGACACTTCCGCCGAACGCCTCCCGCCCAGGCAAGTTGCCGCGCGAGCCCTGACCCCTCGGTTCGTTCCGCTCGGTTGTGCTATGTCTCTGTCATGCTGACTGACCGGGATTCGCTGCTCCGCAAGCTGCACGAGCTGCGCAGCGAGCATCGCGACCTCGATACGGTCATTGCCCGGCTGGTGGATCAGACGGCGGTCGATCAGCTCCATCTGCAGCGGCTCAAGAAGCGCAAGCTGATGCTGAAGGACGAGATCGCCTGGCTGGAGAGCCGGCTGATCCCGGACGACATCGCCTGAAGCAGCGGGGCCTGACGGATGGGCGCTCTGGTCGGCATCATCATGGGCAGCCGTTCGGACTGGCCGACCTTGCGGCGCGCCGCCGAGACCCTGACGCGGCTCGAGATCGCGCATGAGGCGCGCGTGGTCTCCGCCCATCGTACGCCTGACCGGCTGCGGATCTACGCTCAGACGGCGCGGGAGAGGGGGCTGCGCGTGATCATCGCCGGCGCCGGCGGAGCGGCGCATCTGCCGGGCATGTGCGCCGCCTGGACGTCGCTGCCGGTGCTCGGCGTGCCGATCGAGTTTGCCAGCCTGAAGGGCTGGGACAGCCTGCTGTCGATCGTGCAGATGCCTGCGGGCGTCCCGGTGGGCACATTGGCGATCGGCCCGGCCGGGGCGGTGAATGCGGCGTTGCTGGCGGCGGCCATCCTGGCCGGCAGCGATCCCACGCTGGCCGCGCGGCTGGATGCGTTCCGCGCCGAGCAGACCGCTTCGGTCCCGGCCGAACCGCCGGACGAGACGTGACGTTTCCGCTGCCGCCGAACGCCACGATCGGACTGGTCGGCGGCGGTCAGCTCGGCCGCATGTCGGCCTTGGCGGCGGCCCGGCTCGGCTATCGTTGCCACATCCTGACACGCGAGCCTGACAGCCCGGCGGCGCAAGTCTCGGCCGGCGTGACCATTAGCGATTACGCCGATCCTGTCTCGCTGCGGGCGTTTGCTTCCGCTGTCGATGTGATCAGCTTCGAGTTCGAGAATGTCAGCGCCGAGGGGCTTGAGCTGCTGGCCTCACTCAAGCCGGTGCGCCCGGCGCCGGCGGTGCTGCGGATCAGCCAGGACCGTGTGGCAGAGAAGCGGTTCTTGAACCAGACCGGCGTGGCGACGACTGCGTGGGCCGAAGTGCAAACTGTTGCCGAGCTTGAAGATGCGATTGCGCGTATCGGGCTGCCAGCGGTGCTGAAGACTACGCGCTATGGTTATGACGGAAAGGGCCAGGCCCGGCTGCGCCGGGGTGCGGATCTCGCCCCGGTCTTTGCCGCGCTGGAGCCCAAGCCGCTGATCCTGGAGGCGTTTGTCGATTTCGCTGCCGAGATCAGCGTGGTAGTCGCGCGTGGCGCAGACGGCGCGACATCGGCGTTCGATACGGTCGAGAACCGGCATCGCGAGGGGATACTGGATCTGACTCTCGCGCCGGCACGGGTGGCGCCCCCGATTGCAGAGCAGGCACAGGAAATCGCTTGCCGAATCGCTGCCGCGTTCGATCTGGTCGGGTTGCTATCGGTCGAGATGTTCGTCGCCGCTGATGGCCGGGTGCTTGTCAACGAAATCGCCCCGCGCCCGCACAATTCCGGCCATTGGACGATCGACGCCTGCCCGGCAAGCCAGTTCGAGCTGCACATCCGCGCCATCGCCGGACTGCCGCTGCCGCCGGCGGTCAGGCATTCGGACGCGGTGATGAAGAACCTCGTCGGGCCGGAGGAAGTGGCGATGTGGCCGGAGATTCTCGCCACGCCTGGGCTGATCCCGCATCTCTACGGCAAGGCCGAGGCACGGCCACACCGCAAGATGGGGCATGTCACGCGTCTATTCGCCAAAGGGGCATTGCCGGGGGAGTTTGGAGTGGCGGCGGCACTCGGGCCGATCGCACCGAAGGGCGACGCTGAGCTATCCGTGCACGATCGAGCGCGGCAAGATCGCAGCGCCCATTGACGCGGAGGCCCGAACATGAGCTACCAATTCCTGCTCTACGCGGTGGACGATCGTGTCGCATCGATCACCCTGAACCGGCCAGAACGCCATAATGCCCTGAGCCGGGCGCTGGTGGACGAGATCATGGCCGCAGTCGCCGAAGCTGATGCCGATCCCGATGTGCGCGTCCTGGTGGTGTCCGGAGCCGGCGGCAAGGCGTTCTCGTCAGGCTATGACATCAAGGAATCCGCGGAAATGCCGAAACGCACGCTCGCTGAATGGCGTGCGCGAATGCAGAAGGACATCAAGTTCACGTACTCCGTGTGGGACTGCTCCAAGCCGGTGATCGCGATGATCGATGGCTTCTGCTATGCCGGCGCCCTGGAGTTCGCAATGTGCTGCGATATCCGCTACTGCTCGGACACATCGAGCTTCGCCGCAATCGAGGCGAGATTTTCCACCGGCATCGCGACGATGATCATGCCGTGGCTGATCGGTCAGCGTTGCCGGTCGTTGATCTACACCGGTGACACGATTGGGAGCGAGGAAGCATTGCGGCTTGGCTTGGTGGACAAGGTGTTTCCGAAGGCAATACTACCTGTCGAGGTGACAAAGATCGCCAGACGCATGTCGCGCGTATCTGTGGACTGTTTGAAGTGGAACAAACGCGCCATCAATCAGGCATTCGAGACCATGGGACTGCGCAACGCAATCATGTACGGCGCGGAGGTGTCGGCGATCATGGACGCTCTCGGCTCGCCCGAGGCTGACCGCTTCGATGCGATCCGCCGCAGCGAGGGACTCTCGGCTGCCCTGAGATGGCGCACCGAACAGTTTGCTGCGTATGAATGACGCCCCGGCCGCGTGCCGCGCACGCGTGCGGCAGCGTGTCGCCCCGCATGCAACGCCTTCGAGGCATAAAGTCCGTTGCCACTTTGGGCAGGCTTAGCGTTCTGTATCTGACAACCAACGCTATGCTCTCTGTTACTTGCGCTCGCATTTCGAAGATGACGATCCCACGAGATCGAGCGTTTCAGGGGTTACGTAGACGCTTGCGGCATAGCCGGCTAACCCTGCGATGAACGCCGACCCCACCCATTTTCCAGCGGTAATCAGCAGCCTATCGATCACTTCCAACATTTTCTAGCTTCCTCGCACCGTGATGCGAGGCACCTCCTACGACTGGAGCGGCAAACAGTCTGTGCTGTAGGTCACATCCAGCCGGGCATTTGTATGCGGCCGGTTGGACGTGGCGGACTAACGGCTGGACGTGGAAGGTCGCAGGGCGCATGATCCAATACGCTAAACGTGTTGCCGAATGGTCGCGACAATCCCGCCGGGCGCGAGCAAAATAGCCGGGTCGAGGTCCTGCTTCAGCGGTGATGGGCCTCGATGACCGTTCGTCATACCAGCCCGAGGTGACCAGACGATTTGTCCAAATCCGCACGCCGACGGCCCGGCGACAGCGGCCGAGTAACGTGGAAGGTCTACGATGTTGGCCGGCCATCTCGCGCTGATTTTGGCGGCGGCGTTCGCGGGTGCTGCCATCTACATCAACGTAGCCGAGCAGCCGGCACGCCTCCGCCTTGATGACCCGGCGATGCTCGCAGAGTGGAAACCCAGCTACAAACGCGGCTTCGCTATGCAGGCCGGTCTGGCCGTTATCGGCGCTGTATTGGGTGCAGTGGCCTGGTGGCTCACGTCCGATTGGCGCTGGCTGCTCGGCGCAGGCCTTTTGCTCGCCAACTGGCCGTACACGCTCCTCGGCATAATGCCGACAAACCGGCAGTTGGAAGCGATCCCTTCTGCCCAGGCCGGCCCTGAAGCGCGCAAACTCCTGCGGCGCTGGGGGAATCTGCACGCGATCCGCAGTGCGCTCGGGGCTGGTGCTGCGCTCGTCTTCTTATGGGCGCTCTAGTGATGCCGGTGCAGCCCACCTCCGAACCCAGCCGTCCCGCCTAAAGCGATTTGCCGACGCGTCCCACACTGTCGCGGCGCACCCGCTCGGGAACGTATCCGTCGGCCGGCGAACCGTCCGTCCGGGAAGCGTTCAAAGTGCAATGAAATCAAACCGGACAGCCGTGGCCTTCGCGCATCTCCGTATAAATATAAACCCGAATGGCGATGCGGCTCAGCTCAACCCGTCGCGGCCCATTTCCAGGAATTTTTCCTGCCGGCGAGCTTTCAGTGCGGCCGGTTCCAGCGCCAGCAACGGGATGAGAGCCGTCTGTACCGCCCCACCCACAGCGCGGATGGTCGCTTCGGGATCCCGCTGGGCGCCGCCGAGCGGCTCGGGGATCACCGCGTCGACCAGCCTCATGCGGTGCAGGTCGTCGGCGGTCAGGCGCAGCGCCTCGGCGGCAGCCGCCGCCTGGCCGGCGTCGCGCCACAAGATCGCCGCGCAGGCCTCCGGTGGCGCCACCGAGTAGATCGCGTGCTCCAGCATCAGCACCCGGTCACCGGCCGCGATCGCCAGCGCGCCGCCTGAGCCGCCCTCGCCGATGATCGTTGCCACCACAGGCACCGGGGCATCGAGACAGGCTTCGATCGAGCGGGCGATCGCCTCGGCCTGGCCGCGCGCCTCGGCGTCGATGCCGGGATAGGCGCCGGACGTATCAACCAGGGTCAGCACCGGCAGGCCGAACTGCCCGGCCAAGCCGATCAGGCGGCGCGCCTTCCGGTAGCCCTCGGGACGCGCCATGCCGAAATTGTGCGCCACGCGGCTGTCGGTGTCGGCCCCCTTCTCCGTGCCGATCACCACGACCGATTGGCCGCGGAAACGTCCCAATCCACCAACCACGGCGGCGTCGTCAGCAAAGCAGCGATCGCCCGCCAGTGGTGTGAACTCGGTGATCAGCGCCGCAATGTAGTCCTTCGCCTTCGGCCGGTCCGGATGGCGGGCGACCTGCACCTTCTGCCAGGGCGTGAGCTTTGCGTAGGCGGCGCGGAGCTGGCGGTCGGCTTTCTCCGACAGCCGGGCCACTTCCTCGGCGATGTTGATGCCGTCCGGCTCCGACATGCGTCGGAGCTCTTCGATCTTACCTTCCAGCTCGGCGATCGGTTTTTCGAAGTCGAGGAAATGGCGCATGGGCGCCGCGCTTTAGCACACAAGGCGGGGCCGCCAATGGGCCGGTGGCACTCAGCCCGGACGACCCGCGCCGCGGACGCTTTTGGCGGCGGCGTCCAGTAGGCCGGCGGCGAGATCGGGGTCCTGTGACAGCCGCGCCAGCAAAACCGCCCCCACCATGCAAGCCAGCCGGCTCATCGCCCCAGGAGCGCCGTCCTCCGGCCGGCAGCGTTGCAGCGCGGCCAGCATCGTGCGGATCGGTTCGGCAAGGCCGGCGCACGCCTCGGGCCGGCGGGCCAGCTCTGGCCCGAGCGCCGGCAAAGCGCAGCCGCGGGCCATCGTGGCGACGTGCGCCGGATCGAGATATGGGCCGACGATCCGCTCCAGCGCTGCGGCCGGATCGGGTCCCTGGCTGATCTCGTCCCATTTCGCCGCCGACCGCGCCAGCTCGACGGCGGCGACCTCGGTGGCCAGCGCCTCCTTCGAGGCGAAATGGGCGTAGAAACCGCCATGGGTCAGGCCGGCTTCGTGCATGATCGCATCGACGCCGACCCCATCGATCCCGTACCGGCGAAAGAGGGCGCCGGCGGCATCCAGAATGCGTCGCCGCGTCTCTGCCTTTTTTTGGCCCGCCTCGCGCACCTGCCCCTCCTGCCACGCATAGCGAACTCTGCCTCGGTGCTTGACTATCATATGACGATCGTCATCGTAAGCCTCGGAGTGAGGAGACGGCGCCGAATGGGTCCGCAGAAGGTCGCCCGGTTGCTTGCCCGCCGCGTGCATTATTCCTGGGTGATCGTCGCGGTGATGTTCGCGGTGATCGTCGCCTCGGTCGGCGTACGCGCCGCCCCGAGCGTGCTGATCGTTCCGTTACAGCGGGATTTCGGGTGGTCGGTCGCCACGATCTCGGGCGCGGTGTCGTTAAACATCGCGCTGTTTGGGCTGGTTGGGCCGTTCACCGCCTCGCTGATGCGCACGATCGGGCTGAAGCGCACCGTTCTTCTGTCGATGGCGTTGCTGGTGCTGGGCGCGGGGTCGAGTGCCTTCGTCACGCAAGTCTGGCAGCTCTATCTGACATGGGGCGTGCTGGTCGGCATCGGCTCGGGCGCCGGCATGGTGGGGCTGGCAGCGGCGGTGGCGAATCGCTGGTTCGTCGCCCGCCGCGGGCTGGTGGTGGGCTTGCTGACCGCCGGCAACGCCAGCGGGCAGCTCGTGTTCCTGCCAATCCTCGCCAGCCTGAGTCAGTCGCTTGGCTGGCGCAGCGTGCCGTGGACGGTTGCAATTGTTATTCTGGCGCTGATTCCGGTGGTGGTGGTGCTGCTGGCTGAAGAGCCGGCATCGATCGGGCTGGCGCCGTTTGGGGGACGAGCCGAAATCGCCGAGGTGCCCGCCGGCAATCCGATCCGCATCGCCTTCGAGGGGCTTGGGCGCGGGCTTCGATCGCTGGATTTCTGGCTGCTGTCCGGCAGTTTCGCGATCTGCGGATTTTCCACCTATGGGCTGGTGGCGACCCACCTGATCCCCTATTGCGCCGATCATGGCATCGCGCCGGTGCAGGCGGCGAGCCTGCTCGCGGCGATGGGCGTGTTCGACCTTGTTGGGACCACGTGCTCCGGCTGGCTGACCGACCGCTATAACCCGCGCGTGCTGTTGTTCTGGTACTACGGGTTGCGCGGGCTGTCGTTGCTGGCGCTGCCGTTCAGCGGCTTCGATCTGGTCAGCCTGTCGATCTTCGCCGCCTTTTACGGGCTGGACTGGGTCGCGACGGTGCCGCCGACCGTGGCGCTGACCACGCAGGTGTTCGGCAAGCGCGATGCGCCGGTCATGGTTTCGTGGATCGTGGCGGCTCACCAGCTCGGCGGCGCCGTTGCAGCGATCGGTGCGGGCGAGGTGCGCAGTATCACCAGCAGCTATATGCTGGCGTTCATCGGCAGCGGTGCGGCGTGCATGATCGCATCGATGCTGGTCTTGCGGATTGCTCGCCGGCCGGTGGTGGCGATGGAGGCGGCATGATCGACCCGGGTCTTTATCTGGCTTTCGTCCTCGCCAACACGGTGTTGATTTTGATCCCCGGGCCGAATGTCGCGCTGATTGTCGCCAACAGCGTCGGCAGGGGCACGCGGGTCGGACTGCTGACGGTCGCCGGTACCTGCGCGGCGATGCTGGTGCAGGTGACGCTGACGGTGCTCGGCCTGACCGCGATGCTGAGCGAATTGTCGATGTGGTTCGAGTGGATCTGCTGGATCGGCGTCGCGTATCTGCTGTTCCTTGGGGTTCGGCAGTGGCGGGCGCCGCCGGTCGATCTGTCGCGCACGGCGCCGCAGCGGCCGATCGGCCCGCAGGTGATCCTGCTAGGCGTCACGTCGTTGGTGCTGGGCGTGGTGCTGGACAGCGGCTGGGCGTTGACCGCCGGACGGGTGCGCCACGTGCTGGCGGCGCGCCCAAGGCTGCGCAACCGGCTGTCCGGCGGATGCCTGATCGGCGCCGGGGTGGGGCTGGCGCTGGCGCATCGGCGCTGAGCGACGCCGAGGGCGCTGGCCGCCGCTTATATTATTCCTGATTTTCCTCGACCCAACCCTTGAACACCTGATAGGCCAACGCCAGCAACGTCGCCCCGACGAACATGCCAAGAATCCCCGCGGCTGCCATGCCGCCCAGGGCTCCCACCAGGATTATCGGCATCGGCACGTTAACGCCGCGGCCGAGCATAAGCGGCTTGAGTATGTTGTCGGCCAGTCCGGAGATAAGGAGCAGGCTGGTATACAAGATCGCCTCAATGCTTCCATAGTTTCCGCGCATCCAGACGTACGCGATCGCCGGCAGGATAACGATCACGGCCGGTACCTGGGCAATGCCAAGGACCAAAACAATCCCCGCCAATGCGCCGGCCCATGGCACCCCGGCGACCAGCAGGGACAGTCCGACGATAATGGCCTGGATAAGAGCCACGCCCACGACACCCTGCGCGACCGCCCGGATAGTCGCCGCGGAAAGCCTCGTAAATTCCTCGCCGCGTTCTTGGCCAGCAACACGCTGGAATATAGCCTGGCAGGCTCGTGCCCCTGGCTCGCCGAACGCCATGAAGATACCGGCGAGGATGAAGGAGCCCAGGAACGACAGCATCGCGCCCGCAATGCTGGCGATCAAACCAAGCCCGGCCCTGGCCAGCTCGCCGATCTTCGGCTGCAGGCTTTGCACCAGGCCGGGCAAATCGTCATGCGCTCGAGACCAGGTTTCATAGAGCTTCTTGCCCACCAAAGGCCAGGCGGCCACGCGCTCAGGCGGCGATGGTATTTCGACAGAGTTGGTCTGCACGCTCGTAATGAAACTCTGAGCGGTGTCGCCCAGCGAATTCATCAGCACAGCCGTTGGCACGACAATGAGTGCAATGCCGAGAAACACCAGCAGCACCGCCGAAATTCCCTTTCTGCCATTCAGCCTGCCGGCGATTGCCCGGTGAAGAGGGTACAGCACTACCGCAAGGATTAGTGCCCAGATTGTTAACGTCAGGAATGGCGCGAACACCCGATAGCAGAGCATCGCCACTGCCAGGACAATGCCGGCGCGGATGAGTACGTCCAGAAGTCGGGAGGCGAACCTTTCTTCGATCGCATGATCGTCGGTTGCGGGCGAGTCCATGGGCTCCTCCTGCGGCGATATCTTTCGTCGGGACGTGACGTCGGCTCACACACCGGCTCGGCTACCCGTCCATGAGGCCGCGTGCACAATCAGACGAAGCCGTTTGGGCGAAGCTTCCCTCACGCAGTTGTTACCGACGCCCGGCTTAATTACCTGGCGATCATGTTAGTCAGCCCATGCTCCTCCCCATGGCGCACGGCGGTTTCGACGCGACGATCACACTTAGCGACCGCCGCCGCAATGCGCCCGTGCTGTCGGATCACAAAGACCAGGCTGTTCCGGAAGAACCGGCCTTCCCGATGGCCGTGCAACGTGTCATCAACGTGTCATCAGTGGCATCGAGGTCCAGCACGATCAGTGATGGCGCCTTCCCGTGGGCGTCGAGGAACAGATCTCCGAACAGGAATCAGAAGCCCGATGCACTTGACTGGTGTGAGAAATCCGGGCTAGCCATCCCAAAGCCTCCTTAAAGACCACTGATCTATGTCAACTCCCTCGTGGAGGGGCTTTGGTATAGTGGGAGTAGAAATAGACCAAATCACAAAAAGGGAGCGTCCAATGTCAAGAAGCGCGGTAACGAAGAGCCTTGCAGCTGCGGCGGTTATGGGCCTATTTGCAGCTCATGCTGCGACAGCACAACAGACGCAGAATTGCCCGACCCATTTTGTTTATTTTTCCACTGGCAGCCACGCGTTAACGCCCGAAGACCAAGACCATATACGCGACGTGGCCGCAATGATGCAAAGCACCCCAACCTTCGTCGCCACGATCGTTGGCAAGACCGATTCGGTTGGCTCTGCGGATTTTAATGAGCACCTATCCCAACGACGCGCCGAAGCGATATTCGAGGCTCTTGTTTATACCAACAAGGTGCCAGAGAACCGGGTGCAATTGCACTGGACCGGCGAGCGCCTACCATTTGTATCCACTGCCGATGAACAGGCAGAGTCGCAGAACAGGATGGCTGCGATTATCGTAAGCGATCCGGCGTCGGGACATTGTGGCGGATGAGCACTCTGTGGTGGGGTGTAGGGTCATAGAGCCGCAACCTTAGACATCGAACTCCAGGGAGTTGCAAATGGCTAAGAGCCATGAGGCTGTGGAAAAGCTCAAGGGACCGAACGAGGAGAAACCATCGGCTGCCGGACCAGGACCGGGTCTGTTCGCGTTCATTATCGACGCGAGCACCGGTCAGATTACCAGGCTCGAGAAGGTGGATAGCACCGGCACGCGCCGCCAGCTATCCGAGCAAGACAAGATCAGCCTGCAGTCGAGCAAGTCCTGGCAAACACTGGAAGCAATCGTCGAGCAGGCCTTCGAATCCGGAATAGCCTGCGTGCTCGGGAACGGAGACGAGAAGGACGAGGCGCAAGAGTTGGAAGACGAAGGGGAGGTGCGGCGCACTCTGCTGCAGGCGTTGATGGAACGGAGCCGCACGACGACTTTGCTTCAACGCAGCGTTCTTGGTCAGGCGATCCTGGCCACCGCACTGCAGCAGGTCACCGCACCGCAGGCTTCGGAAGCCGAAGGCAGCTCCGCGCAGCAAAAATCGGGCGCTGCCGTGGAGCCGCACCAGCCCGGCTCGACTGGGCCGGCGTAGCACTGAGTCTCAACAAGAGGAGGATGCCATGGCGGTCGACACGTTGTTACGTGATCGAGAGGAGGTTGGCTCGGAAGGAGGCGGCCGAGACGAGAAGAAGATCGCGAGGCTGCTGATCGGCAGCCGCATGCTGCGGCGCCGCCGGATACGTAATCTGCTGCTGGCGCACCTCTTGCGGGAAGGCCGGGAGCGGGAGGATGAGGACGGGGACGAAGGCGGTAGCGAAGAGCGTCGCCTCGTTCGTCTGCTCGTTGCGGGGGGAGCGATCCGCCGACGCCGCGTGCGCCGCCTTCTGCTCGCCCGCCTGCTCAAGGAGCGGAGCGAGCGGGAGGAGGGGGAGGACGAGGAGGAGGACGGGGAGGAGGAGGCGGGCAGCGAGGATCACCGGCTGGTCCGCCTGCTGATCGCGGGCGGCATCGCCCGCCGACGCCGCCTGCGCCGTTTGCTGCTCGCTCGCCTGCTCCGGGAGCGCGGCGCGGGAGCGCGTGAGGAGGAAGACGAGGACGAGGACGAAGACGAGGAGGATGAAGAGGAGGATGAGGGTGGCCGGGATCGGCGCCTCGCTCGCCTTCTGATCGGGGGCGGGATGATGCGCCGCCGTCGTCTGCGCCGCCTGCTGCTTGCTCGCCTGCTCCGCGAGCGGCGCGCGCAAGCCGATGAAGGCGAAGAGGACGAGGAGGAGGACGGGGAGGAGGAGGCGGGCAGCGAGGATCGCCGGCTGGTCCGTCTGCTGATCGCGGGCGGCATCGCCCGCCGACGCCGCCGTTTGCTGCTAGCTCACCTGCTCCGGGAGCGCAGCGCGGGAGCGCGTGAGGAGGAAGACGAGGACGAGGAGGATGAAGAGGAGGATGAGGGTGGCCGGGATCGGCGCCTTGCTCGCCTTCTGATCGGGGGCGGGATGATGCGCCGTCGTCGTCTGCGCCGCCTGCTGCTTGCTCGCCTGCTCCGCGAACGGCGCGAATAAGAAGAGAACGACGACGACGACACGGAGGGGTGGCCGGCGGCGACGGCGCGGTGGTAGTCCCCGACCAACTCTCGCAGATCTTCGGGGTCATGACGGGTCGACAGTGCCGTCGAGCCGACCAGGTCGCAGAACATAACGGTGAGTTGCCGGCGCTCGGCATCGGATGTCGGAGGGGAGGTGGTATCAGATGTCGCGCTCGCCGGTGACGGAGCCATTGTTTGGGGGCACCGTCGCCAAGGCGGCGATCGCGGCCAGCAGCTTACGCCGGTGGCCGACCGAGGTCACGCCGATGCTGATCAGGTCGTCGGCCGTCAGCGCCGGCAGCACTTCGCCATCGACATTGTTGTCGCGGAATGCAGGCGCGTATTGTTCGAGCCCCAGCCCACGTAGCCACGCCGCTACGACGCGATGCGGGCCATCTTCGTCCCCCTGGGCGGCCACGAGTTCCCACCGTCCGAGAGCGTGGGAGCCGCCCGCCTCCGGATTTCTCCGGACCTGAGTACGACGACCCACCACGGCGCCCACGATCCTACTCGATACGAATGTCCTGTCGGAGCTGGGCCGACGCCACGGGGCTCGCCGGCCAAAGCTGGTGGCCTGACGCGTCTGATTTCTTAGGCGATGGTGTGCGTTCGCGTCACGTCGAACGGATGATCGATCAACTGTTCGGCGCGTTCCACGAAGCGCTCGGTGCGCGCTAATTTGGCATGCACCTCGAACGCCGCCTCGTCGGTCCAGCGCGAGTGGATCCAGAATAGCCGTGGATCGCGAACGGAACGATACGCGTTGATCGCCAGGCAGCCCGGCTCGGCCGGCACCCCGGCGACTTGCTCGCGGAGCAGCGCGGCGAGCGCGTCTTCCTGCCCTTCCCGAGCGTGGAAGCGGGCAAAAATGAACAGCTCCATTGTAGTGGCCTCTGATTGGTGTGGTCTTTTATACCGAGTCGCGGCCAGACCAGCCGGACACCGGCCTAAAATAATTGCCACGCCGCATCGCGCCCCCTTGTCCTTTCGACACTCGGCATAAGCTGCGATCAAAGGATAACCGAAAGGGTCTTCCGTGCCGTACCGGCGCGCCGTTCTGGCAGGATTGAGTTCTCTCGCAGCATTGGCGGCGACGGTCCGTGCCACGCCCCAGCCCGTGTCGGAGGCCGATGACCTCGCCGGGCCCGCGGCGTTCGACCAGGTTTGGGAAACAGTAAGGGACCACTTCTTCGACCCGCGCCTGAGCGGTCTCGACTGGCCGGCGGTGCGCACGCGTTACCGGCCGCTGCTGCTCGCGGCGCCCTCGGCGGACGCGCGAGCAGCGGTGATCAACGCGATGCTCGCCGAGCTTCGTGCGTCGCACACCGAGTATTTGCTGCCCAATCAGACTTCATATTACCAGATTGCCGACATCTTTCTGGACCCTCGGCGCCCTGATGTGCGTCGGTTCTTCCCGGATGGCGAGATCAGCTATCCCGGTATCAGCGTGCTGACGCAACGGGATGCGCAGGGGCGCAGCTTAGCCATCGGGGTGATCGATGGCGGGCCGGCGGCACGGGCAGGTCTGCTGGCCGGCGATGAGATCGTCGCCGCGGACGGCGCGGCATTCCGGGAGGTCGAACTCGTTCCGCGGCAAGGTGGGCAGCAGCGTGCGTTTGTCGATTCGCCGTGTCGCTTCCGGTCCGTTGATCGATCTGGCCGTGGTGCCGGAAGCGCTGCATCCCGACGAGATGTTCCGACAAGGATTGGAGGCGAGCGCGCGGATCATCCACGGCCCTGGCGGCGCCCGCATCGGATATGTTCATGTCTGGTCCTATGCCGGCTACGAGTATCAGCGCACGCTCGAGCGACTGATCGGTCAGGGCATCCTGAGCGATGCGGATGCGCTGGTTTGGGATCTGCGCGACGGCTGGGGCGGCGCGCTGCCGGAATATCTCGACCTGTTCGACCCGCGCGGACCCACGGTCACAATGATTGGCCGTAACGGCGGTAAACACATGCAGGGTGTCAAATGGCGCCGGCCGGTGGCCATGCTGATCAATGGCGGCACCCGCAGCGGCAAGGAAATTCTGGCCTATGGTTTTAAGAAGTATCGGTTCGGCGAGCTGGTCGGCTCGATGACCACTAAAGCCGTGCTCGCGGCGACCGCTTTCATGATGCACGACGGATCGTTGTTGCTGCTTGCGGTCGATGACGTGCGAGTAGATGGCGAGCGGCTGGAGGGCGTCGGCGTGGCTCCGACGATCGAGGTGCCATTCCAGGTTGACTATGCCGGAGGCGTCGATCCGCAGCTTGCGCGGGCGGTCGAGGTGCTTTCGGCTGGCGTGGTGCGGTGAAGGGAGAAGGATGGCGGAATGCGCTTCGCTTTTCCGCCCCTACGCGTGGGGCACCGTAGGGCGGAAAAGCGAAGCGCATTCCGCCGTTCGATATTACGCGAACCAAGTATCCGGCAGCGTGTAACCCTCCGGCAGCGGGTCCTTGGGATCGAGTCCATACTGCCCAATGCTGGTGACCCAGCCGCGGCCTGAAACGCTGTTTACCACGCCGCGAAGCCCCCCGACTGGCACCGTTTCCTCCACACGGCCGAGGAAATGCGTGCCGATGATCGAAACATGATCCAGCGTCTCGCCAACCGCGATCTCACCCCGCTCATGCAGCACCGCAAGGCGCGCTGACGTCCCCGTGCCACAAGGCGACCGATCGAGCCGGCCGGGTGACACGATAACCGCGTTACGAGCGGTCTTTCCGGTCTCGGTCTGCGTCAGAGGGCCGGCGAACAACGTCTGATTGACCGTGTGGATCTCGGGATTCTCCGGGTGCACCGCTGGAAGTTGCTCGGCCGCGGCGGCCTTGATTCGCTCACCCGTGGCGACGAGATCGCGCGCCTCTGATGGCTCGATGCGGAAGCCGAGGCGTGCGGCATCGACAATGGCATACAGCATTCCGCCATACGCGACATCGACTGTGATGCTCCCCAGTCCGGCGACTTCCACCAGTTGCTGGCGATGCAGAACGAATGATGGGACATTGCGAAAGCGCACGCGCTCGCATCGACCGCCGCGGCATTCGGCGGTCACAAGCACCAGACCCCCAGGCGTGTCGAGCGTCAGCACCGTTTCCGGCTCGCGCATCGGCAGCATGCCGGTCTCCAGCACCGCGGTTACCGTGGCGATCGTGTTGGAACCCGACATCGGCACATAGTATTGCGATTCCATGATGATCAGCCCCACATCGGCTTCCGGTGCGCAGGGCGGGGTCACCAGGTTGAGTGAGAGCGTCACCGCACCCCGTGGTTCGAACAGCAGCAGCCGGCGGAGCGAATCGCCGTGGTCGCGCAAGTTGCACATGCGCTCGAACATGGTGGCGCCGGGCGGCGGCAGTACGCCGCCGATGATCACCCGGGCGGCTTCGCCCTCGGCATGCACGCCCACCACCGTGACGGTCCGGGACCAGCGCATATGCGTTCCTTCTCTATTCTGCTTGTTGCCGCACTTGGCGTGCTGCCTCGACGAGGTTCCGCAATGCCGGCTTGACCTCCTCCCATCTCCGGGTCTTCAGCCCGCAATCGGGATTGACCCAGATCTGCCAATCTTGCAGCCGGCGGCGCGCCAGGCCGAGCAGCTCCGCCATCTCCGTCGCGCCCGGCACGCGCGGGCTGTGGATGTCCCAGATGCCGGGCCCGATCTCGGCGGGGTAGCTACGGCCCCTGTCCTCGGCGAAGGCGTCCAGCAGCTCCATCCGACTGCGTGTCGTTTCAATCGAGATCGCGTCCGCGTCCATCTCGGAAATCGCCGGCATGATGTCGTTGAATTCGGAGTAGCACATGTGGGTGTGGATTGCTGTGTCGTCCCTTGCATGGCTGGTCGCCAGGCGGAAGCAGGCCACCGCCCAGCGCAGATAGTCGTCCCAGTCGGCCCGGCGCAACGGCAGGCCCTCGCGGAATGCTGGTTCGTCCACCTGGATCACCGCGATGCCTGCCGCTTCAAGGTCGGCGACCTCGTCGCGGATGGCGAGCGCGATCTGACGGCACACCAGCTCGCGCGGTATGTCATCGCGCACGAAGGACCATTGCAGCATCGTCACCGGCCCGGTCAGCATGCCCTTCACCGGCCGGTCAGTCAGCGACTGGGCATAGGCCGACCAGCGCACGGTCATCGGCGCAGGGCGCGACACGTCGCCCGAGATGATCGGCGGGGCGACGCACCGGCTTCCGTAAGACTGCACCCAGCCGTGCTGCGTAAACGCGTACCCTTCGAGCTGCTCGGCGAAGTACTTGACCATGTCGTTACGCTCGAACTCACCGTGCACCAGCACGTCGAGACCCAGTTCTTCCTGCCAACGCACGGCCTCGCTGATCCAGGTCTCGACTGCCTTCTGGTACTCGGCCTCGGTCATCTCGCCGCGTGCACGTGTTGCGCGTGTCCGACGCACCTCCGCCGTTTGTGGGAAGGAACCGATCGTCGTCGTCGGGAAAGCGGGTAGATTCAGCCGTACGCGCTGGCGAGAGCGGCGGGCTGCGAACTGGCTGGCGCGGCGCGTCATCTCGGGTGTGATCGCCGCCACGCGCGCGGCGACCTCGGGTCGATGCACGCGCGTGCTGGCGCGACACGCCGCCATCGCCGCATCGCTTGCCGCCAGTTCCGCCGCGATCACCGCTTCGCCTTCGTCGAGGCCGCGGGTCAGTGTCGCCACCTCGCGCAGCTTTTGTACCGCAAATGCGAGCCAACCCTTCACCTCGGGGTCCAGCCTGGTTTCCTGCGCGAGATCGACGGGCACGTGCAGCAGACTGCATGACGGTGCGACCATCAGCCGCTGCGTGCCGTGCTTGTCAGCCACGCGACGTAACGTGGCGAGCGCCGCGCGCAAATCCGTGCGCCAGACGTTGCGCCCATTGACGGTCCCCAGCGACAGCCACTGCCCTGGCTGGATCACCTCCAGCACCCTATCAAGGTCTTCGGTGCCCCGCACAAGGTCGAGATGCAGCCCCGCCACGGGCAGCCTGGCCGCCACGGGGAGATTGTCGCGCAACGCACCGAAATAGCTGGCCAACAGAATGTTCGGCGCCGGCCCGCGCGCAAGCGTGTCATAGGCCAGCGCGACAGCGATCCGTGCCTTCTCGGCAAGATCGAGCGCCAGCACCGGTTCATCGATCTGCAACCAAGCGCAGCCCGCCTCCGCCAGTTCCCGCAGAATCTGCGCGTAGATCGGTAAGAGACGACCGAGCAGGTCTAGCGGATCGGAACCGTCAGCCGACTTGGACAGCAGCAGGAAGGACACCGGTCCCAGCAGCACTGGTCGCGTGCGCTGTCCGGCGGCCAGCGCCTCCTGAAACATCGCCAGCGGGCGATTGCCGGTCAGCTCGAAGCGTTGCTCCGCGGCAAGACGGGGCACCAGATAGTGATAGTTGGTATCGAACCATTTGGTCATTTCCAGCACCGGCAGGTCGGGCTCGATTCCTGCCTCCTGCTCGGCCGGCGAGTTCCGCGAGCCGCGCGCCAGCGCGAACATCGTCGGCAGCCCCACGGCACCGCCGGTCCAGCCGTAGCCCGGTGGAATGGCGCCCAGCATGCAGGCGGTGTCGAGCACCCCGTCGTACAGCGAGAAATCGCCGGACGGCACGTGGCTGATGCCGAGCCCTTGTTGCAGGCGCCAGTGCGCTGCGCGCAGCCTGGCGGCCTCGCCAAGCAGGCCGGTCTCGTCGAGCTCGCCAGCCCAGTATTGTTCAAGCGCGAATTTCAACTCGCGGCGGCGGCCAATGCGAGGGAAGCCAAGATTGCTGGCGAGAGTCATGGTCGTCCCCTGCTTCCGGTGCACCCCGCCCGGCAGCGGTTGATCGGGCGACGACGGCAGGTCTCCTGGCTTGCGGTGTTACGGGACCGGGTGCTTGCGCATCAGGCTCCGTTGCGGTCGATCCTGCCTTCCCGAGCCGTTATCCGGGCTCAGTGGCCCACCTCAATCCCCGGTTCGGGGAAGGGCGGACGGATCGGTCGCTCGCCGCTGACAGTTGCGGGGGCAGCCGCCGACTGGCCCCCGGACCCGATGAGAGGTCCGGCCGGGGCGCACGGCGTTCCCTTTTGACCCGCTCGCGCGGGACCGTCGACGTGCTGGCTTTTGCCCGGATGGTGCCGGCCGTGCAAGGGAACAAACGGGGCTTTGCGGCTAGGACAGCCCTTCGTGTTGAATTGTTCTATCCACCAGCACCTCCCCTGGCGAGTGAGGGCACAAGATCGCACTACAAGCTCGCCAACGGGCTAAAGAAGATCGACTTCCGGACGTGACCCAACCCGAAAGGACAAGACGCATGGCGGATCTGCCGCTCACCATGCCTTGCGGGACGACCGCGGGCACCTTCCTCTTCGCTGAACCGATCGCATCGCTCGACAACCTACGCGCGGACATCGCCTTCCTCGGCATCCCCTTCGGCCAGGCCTACTCGTTTGGCGAGATCAGCAACGACCAGAGCCGTGCTCCGGCTGCGATGCGCGCGACCAGTGATCGCATCGTGCGCTCGCTCGAGCGCTACGACTTCGACATCGGCGGCCCACTCTACGCCGGCAGAACCATCCGGACGGTGGATTGCGGCGACGTAACCGCACGGGTCGGCGACCCCAGCGGCCATGTCGCGCGGGCGGAGCGGGCGGTGCGCAAGATCCTGCAAGCCGGCGCGCTGCCGATCGTGCTCGGCGGAGACCACGCCATCTCGATCCCCGTCCTGCGTTCCTTCGACGAAAGCGGTCCCATCACGCTGATCCAGATTGATCAGCACATCGACTGGCGCGATGAGGTGAACGGCGTGCGCGAGGGCTTATCCAGCCCGATCCGTCGCGCTTCCGAGATGCCGCATGTTGGCGAGATATTCCAGATCGGGCTGCGCGCGACCGGCAGCGCACGCCAGGAAGAGGTGGACGCCGCGCATGAATACGGTGCCCACCTGATCACCGCGCATGAGCTGCACGATGTCGGTATGGACGCGATCCTGGCTCGGATCCCTGACGGCGGACGGTATTACCTGACCGTCGATATGGACGGCATGGACCCGTCGATCGCTCCGGCGGTCGCGGCGCCGTGCCCCGGCGGCGTGACATTCAGCCAAGCGCGCAAGCTGATCCACGGCCTTGTGGCCAAGGGTCGGGTCGTCGGCATGGACGTGGTCGAGATCACGCCTGCATCCGACGCGAACGGAATCACCTGCATCACGGCGGGACGGCTAATCGTCAACCTGATCGGCATGGCCGTCAGGGCCGGCTATTTTGGTCGGTAGGGCGGAATTTTATTCCGCCGCCCTTACACCACCGGCGCACGTGCGCAACCGAGGGGTTTGCCGGCGCGGCGTGAACGCGCTGCTGTCCGTAACCGGTGCAACGTGGGAGAACGCGCATGGCCATCGCACGCCGCAATCTGGTCAAGACTCTCGGACTCGGCGTCGCCGCCGGTGCCCTCCCCGTTGCCGCGCGCGCTGCCCCAGCCAGTCCGTCCGCGTCACCGTCTCCTACTACAGTGCGGCCACCGGCCCCTATTTCGAGCAGATGGCCCACACACCTTCATGCAGGCGCATCCGGATATCGAGATCAAGATCGAGGTGGTGAACTGGAACAATCTGCTGCAGAAGCTGCGGACCGACATTTCCGGCGGCGTGACGCCTGACCTTTCCATCATCGGCACGCGCTGGTTGCTGGATCGTCGACCTGCTGCCCGAAGCACAGTTCCGCCGACGATCCCTTTGAAACGCCGCCTGGCAAGCAGTTGCAGATCGATTTTGGCGAGACCCGGCTGTCGCCGCGCAATCACCGCAACAAGGTAAAGAAAGCCCCGATGCATCGGAATATACGTGATATCCACGCACCACACCTGGTCCGCCCGCTCGATCGCCAGTCCTCGCAGCAGATACGGATACACCCGGTGGCCCGGATGCGGCACTGTCGTTCTGGGAGGCTGATAAATCGGCGTCAGGCCCATCACACCCATCAGCCGGCGCATCCGCTTGCGCCCGACCTTGTGGCCCTGCCGGCGCAGATGCCGCGCCATCTGTCGGGCGCCATACCACGGCGTCTCCAGGAACTGCTCGTCGATCAGCCGCATCAGAGCCAGGTTCAGCGCCGTCTCGCCGCGCGGTTGGTAATACAAACCCGAGCGGTTCACCGACAGCAGCTCACACTGTCGCACCATCGACAGCCTCGGGTGCGCTGGAGAGATCAGCAGCCGCCTCGGGTCCAGGCTCATCGACCGGAGGCCTTTGCTAAAAAATCCCGTTCCACCAGCAACTGACCTATCTTGGCGTGCAGCTTCTCGAGTTCTTCCTCCCGAGCGGTCTCCGTTGCAGCCCGCCGTTCCGAAAACACCCCAGCCAGCCCTTCAAGAGCCTGCCGCTTCCACACCGAGATTATCGTCTGGTGCACACCAAGTTTCGCCACCAGTTGTGACACCGTCAGTTCACCGCGCAACGCCTCAGGAGCAACCTTTGCTTTAAACTCGGCTCGTCAGCGGAAACTGTGGGTGCTTCGGGGGTATACCGAGGGCTAGTTTTATCACTCAGCCGGCCGGCTGGTGGATTTGTGGACAACACAAGCGCGTTGCCCACAACCCCACAGCCGCCACATCGGCAGAAGCGGAGATATCATCCGCCACCACGGCAGGCATCTTTACGCCTCATCGCGGCTGATCTCAGGGTCTGTCAGAAAGCGGAACAACTTGCGGCAGGTCGTGTCGAAGGAGCGCTGCGCGGTGTCGGACTGACCATGGGAGAGCAGCGGCCCGCCATCGTCGCCGATGAGGGTGAGGACGACCTGCTTGATTGGCCGCCTCCGGAGGTCGCTGTCCATCTGCAATCGGCTGATGACCTCACCGCCGAGAGCCCAGACGTTGTCGCGGTGTCGGCGCAAGGTTTGGCGTGATAGCTGCAAGGCCAGCAGGTCGCGCAGGAACGGCTTGAAGCATTCCACCATCCGCCGGCCAGGCGGAATATCGCGCGCCTCATACGCCCAGCTGCGAGGCCACTGATCGAGGTCCGGACAACAGGTCTGCAAGGGATCGGCAGCAGCCCGTTGCGCCGGTACGCTGTCACGTCTGCCGGCAACTCCTTTGGGTCCCGCTGCCATGCGGCTGATCTCCCTGCTGAACCACTACCAGCACTTTCCTGGGTTCGTTTACGAGAAGGCGCGACATTGCGCCGAAAGCCGAACCATCGAGATCAGCGTGCGGCCCCGCCGCGGCTCGAGACCGGTGTGCTCGGGCTGTCGCAAGCCGGCGCCGGCCTATGATCACCTGAGCCTGCGCCGGTTCGAATTCGTGCCCCTCTGGGGCTGCATGGTGGTGTTCCTCTATTGCATGCGACGGGTCGATTGCCGGGCCTGCGGCGTGCGGGTCGAAGCGGTCCCCTGGGGTGTCGGCAAGCACCAGCTGACCAAGGCCTACATGCTGTTCCTGGCGCACTGGGCGAGGAAGCTGTCCTGGCAGGAGACCGCCGGGTCGTTTCGCAGCACCTGGGACAAGGTCTGCCAGTCGGTCGAGTATGTCGTGCAGTGGGGGATCGAGCACCGGCAACTGGGGCCGATCGTGGCGATCGGCGTCGATGAGATCCAGTATGCCAGGGGACACAAATACCTGACGCTGGTCTATCAGATCGAGCAGCAGTGCACGCGCCTGCTATGGATCGGTCGCGAACGGACGGTGGAGAGCTTCGAGCAGTTCTTCACCCTGATCGGCGAACCATTGGCTGGGCAGATCGAGTTTGTGTGCTCGGACATGTGGCAGCCTTATCTGAAGGTGATTCGTGAGCGGTGCAGCCAGGCCATCCACATCCTCGATCGCTTCCATATTGTCGCCAAGATGAATGCCGCGCTGGACCAGGTGCGTGCCGCCGAGGCTCGCCGGCTGGCCCGGGACGGCTATGAGCCAGTCTTGAAGAAGACCCGCTGGTGTGTGCTCAAGCGCAAGGCCAACCTGACCGAGCATCAACGCTTCCGCCTGCGCGATCTGCTGCGCTACAACCTGCGGACCGTACGGGCCTATCTGCTGAAGGAGGACTTCCAGCAGTTCTGGGACTATGCTTCGCCGAGTTGGGCCGGCAAGTTCCTGGATGAATGGTGCGGTCAGGTCATGCGCTCCCGCATCGAGCCGATGAAGAAGATCACCAGGACGCTACGCTCGCACCGCGCGCTGATCCTGAACTACTTCCGCGCCAGGAAGCAGCTCTCCAGCGGTGTGGTCGAGGGTCTGAACAACAAGGCCAAACTGACCATGCGAAAATCCTACGGGTTCCGTACCTTCCACGTCACCGAAATCGCCTTGTATCATGCACTTGGTAAGCTGCCGGAACCCGACGTTGCCCACAGATTCTTCTGACGAGGCTTAAACTCAGCCGAGTAGCGCTTCCGCTTCGCACTCATCGGGTCCGTCCTTCTCAGGGCGAACCAAGCTTAACCACCTGTCCGAATTCCGGGGACCACCTCATCCTGCCGGGAGAAGGATACGTCCGCCGCAGCATTTTCATCGTGCCGAAGCTTGAGGCTGACCGCCGATCATACGAGGCCAAGCCACGACAGGGGCGGGGCTTCTTTGTGCACAAGCTGGTCGCATGGCCGCCTGCTCATCTCGTTGGCCCTACGCCGGCCGGCGGCTGGGGCCTCGCCGATTACGAAGACAACTTCAGGCTACTTGAGGTCCCTCCGAAGAAGATGCCGGCAGCTCCGGGGTGACACCTCTCGGCGCATCCGTTGGACAACCCCGCTGCCTGGGTGTGCAATGCCGGACGTAGGACCAACTGCGGGAGGAATCCATGGCCAAGCAGCCCTCGACTGCATCGCGGGACCGCGTGCGCAATACCGTGCCCAAATTGGTCGAAGCGACCGAGCAGTGGCTTTTCGGCGATATCTGGGAGCGCCCGCAGCTTTCGAAGCGCGACCGCAGCCTGATCACCTGCGCCGTACTGGTCGCCACGTATCGCCCCGAGCAACTACGTGGCCATCTGCAACGCGCCCTGGCCAACGGTCTATCGAAGGAGGAATTGTCGGAGATGATCACGCACATCGCCTTCTATGGCGGTTGGCCCTGCGCGATGACGGCGGCGAACGTGGCGCGCGAGGGGTTCGAGGAGAACGGGTAGCGCCATGCAGATCGGCTTCATCGGGCTTGGCACAATGGGTGCCAGCATAGCCGCCAATCTGCAGAAGGCGGGGCACAAGCTGGTGGTGAACGACGTGCGCCGTGCCTCGGGCGCGCGCCATCTGGCTGCCGGCGCGGTTTGGGCCGACGCGCCGCAAGCGGTGGCGGAGCAGGCCGAGCTGATCTTCGCCTCGCTTCCCGGTCCGCCGGAGGTCGAGGCCGTGGCGCTGGGTCCCAACGGTCTGCTGTCCGGCATCCGTGCCGGCTCCGGATTCTTCGACCTGACGACCAATGCGCCAGCAACGGTGCGCAAGGTGCATGCGGCTTTTGCTGAAAGGGGGGCGCATGTGCTGGATGCGCCGGTTAGCGGCGGTCCACGCGGCGCGGCCTCTGGCAAGCTTGCGATCTGGGTCGGCGGCGAGCGGACGGTGTTCGATCAATGGAAGCCGGTGCTGGACGCGATCGGCGATCAGGCACGTTACGTCGGGCCGATTGGTGCCGGCTCGGTCGCCAAGCTGGTGCACAACTGCGTGGGGTATATCCTGACGACCGGGTTGGCCGAGGTGTTCACCATGGGCGTGAAAGCCGGCATCGAGCCGCTGGCAATCTGGGAAGCGGTGCGTCAGGGTGCCCTCGGCCGGCGTGGCGCGTTCGACGGCATGCCGGATCAGTTCCTTTCTAACCAGTACGATCCGCCCGCCTTTGCGCTGAAACTTGCGCATAAGGACGTGTCCCTTGCGTGTGGGCTGGGGCGTGAAGTGGGGGTTCCGATGCGGCTGGCGAACCTTGTGTTGGCCGAGATGACCGAGGCGCTAAGCCGCGGTTGGGGTGATCGGGACTCGCGTTCGGCGATGCTGTTGCAGGTGGAACGGGCAGGCGTTTCCATCAATGTCGATCCGCAGCGGCTGCACGAGGCCGTCGAAGGCATGAAACGCTGATGGAGCTGCCACGACCGGTCTCGCTTGCCGGCGCATCGAATGTGCGTGACCTCGGCGGCTGGCCGGGGGCCGGCGGGCGGGTGCGCTTCGGATGCGTGTACCGGGCCGCCGCGCTGTCGGGGCTGACCGCGGCGGATGCCGGCGCGCTGGCGGCGCTGGGGGTGCGGACGGTATGCGATCTGCGCGGGACGGCGGAGCGTGCTGCCGCGCCCACGCAGCTTGACGGCGCGAGCATCCACTCGCTGCCGATCGAGCCATCGGTGGGCGCCAGCCTGCGCGATATATTGGCTACGCGCGACGCCACCGGCGAGGACGTGCTGGTGCTGATGCGCCAAGCCTACACCGCGTATGCGCTCGACTGGGCGCACTGTTATCGCGCGATGTTCGACCTGCTGCTGCGCGGGGATGGCGCGCTGCTATTCCACTGCTCGGCCGGCAAGGACCGTACTGGCTTCGGCGCCGCGCTCGTCCTGACCGCGCTGGGCACTCCACGTGAGGCGGTGATGGAGGATTACCTCGCCAGCAACCGGCTGTGGCGCGGCGAGGCGGATATCGCGGCTGGGCTCCCGCTGGACATTGCGGCGAAGCTGCTGTTGGTGCATGCCGAGTTGCTAGATGGCGCCTTCGCGGCGATTGACGACGCATACGGCGGTTTCGACCGCTACGCGGAGCTTCAGCTTGGCCTCGATGCAGCGCGGTGCGAGCGGTTGCGCGAACGGTTGATCGACTGAGTGCCTGGGGTTAATCAAAGATGGTTGCGGGGCCAGGATTTGAACCTGGGACCTTCAGGTTATGAGCCTGACGAGCGTCGATCAGGCTTCATTCAGCTTCAGCCTGAGGCACGCGTTGGGTCAGGATGGGCGATCGGTGGCGGGGTCCAGGGCGGCGAGCCCGCTGGCCTATCAGCGACTGGCGTCCAACGCTGACTGCAGCATCCAGGTCGCGGCAATCCGGTCCACCATCCGGGCCCGGCGCGCGCGGCTGAGGTCCGCCTCGTGGATCAGCATCCGGTTCACCGCCGCCGAGGACAGCCGCTCGTCCCACAACGCCGCCGGCAGCCCGGTCGCCTCGGACAGCGCAGACGTCCAGTCGCGCGCTGCCTGCGCGGCCGGCCCGACGGTACCGTCCATCGACAGCGGCAGTCCCACCACCAGCCCGCCGGCGGCTTCTCGCCGGGCGATCTCGACGATCTCGGCGGCATTGTCCTTGAGCTTGCCGCGCCGCAGGCTGCCATAGGGCGTTGCCAGCAGCAGCAGCACGTCCGACAGAGCGAGCCCGATCGTCTTGGTGCCCGGATCGATGCCGATCAGCCGCTCGTTCTTGCGCAACTGACCGCGCAGCTCCGTCAGGTTGAACAGGGCCATAGCGGCGCTTATGGTCCTTGCCGTTTCTCCAGCCAAGGACAGCACCCGCCCATGTCGCTCGATCCCGCGACCGTTCGCCGCATTGCCACGCTCGCCCGGATCCGGGTGGAAGAGGCGGAGATCCCGCAATTGCAGGCCGAGCTGAACGGTATTCTCGGGTGGATCGAGCAGCTCAACGAGGTGAATATCGAGGGCGTCGAGCCGCTGTCCGGTGCCGCGCGCATGGCGCTGAAGATGCGCGAGGACGTGGTGAACGACGGCGACATGCAGGACAAGGTGCTGGCCAACGCGCCGGAGCGGATCGGCGCGTATTTCGCGGTGCCGAAGGTCGTCGAATGACGCTAACGGATCTGACCCTGGCGGCCGCGCGCCGGGGCTTGGGCGAGCGGGCGTTCACCTCGCGCGAGCTGACCGAGGCGCATCTGGCGGCGATCGAGGCGCTGAACCCGCGCCTCAATGCCTTCATCACCGTGACCGGCGAGCAGGCGCTGGCGCAGGCGGACGCCGCCGATGCGGCGCTGGCGCACGGCGACGACCGAAAGCTGACCGGCGTGCCGATCGCGATCAAGGACCTGTTCTGCACTGAGGGCGTGCGCACCACCGCCGGCAGCCGGATCCTGGGGCCGTTCGTGCCGCCTTATGAGAGTACCTGTCAGCGCCAACCTGCTGCGCGCCGGCGCGGTGTTCCTCGGTAAGACGAACATGGACGAGTTCGCGATGGGCTCGTCCAACATGACCTCGGCCTATGGGCCGGTGGAGAATCCGTGGAAGCGCCGGCAGGATGCCGACGCCGTCCTGGTGCCGGGCGGGTCGTCCGGCGGGTCGGCGGCGGCGGTGGCGGCACGGCTGGCGCTGGGCGCCACCGGGACGGACACCGGCGGGTCGATCCGGCAGCCGGCGTCGTTCTGCGGTATTGTCGGGCTGAAGCCGACGTATGGGCGGTGCAGCCGCTGGGGGGTGGTGGCGTTCGCGTCCTCGCTCGATCATCCCGGGCCCCTCGGCCGTACGGTGGAGGATTGCGCGATCCTGCTCGGCGCCATGGCCGGGCACGATCCGAAGGATTCCACCAGCGCCGATGTGCCGCTGGGGGATTACCCGGCCGCGTGCCGGCGGTCGGTCAAGGGCATGCGGATCGGCGTGCCGCGCGAGTATCGCGCCGATGGCATGCCGGAGGACATCGAGGCGTTGTGGCGGCAGGGCGTGGACTGGCTGCGCGAGGCCGGCGCCGAGGTGGTCGATGTATCGCTGCCGCACACGAAATATGGGCTGGCCACGTACTATATCGTCGCGCCGGCAGAGGCTTCGTCCAACCTGGCGCGCTATGACGGCGTGCGCTTCGGGCTGCGGGCGAACGGCAAGGACCTGCGCGATCTGTATGAGCGCACCCGCGCCGAGGGATTTGGCGCCGAGGTTCGCCGGCGCGTGCTGATCGGGACGTATGTGCTGTCGGCCGGCTATTACGATGCCTATTACTTGCGCGCACAGAAGGTGCGGGCGCTGATCCTGCGTGATTTCACCGAGGCGTTCGCGCGCGTTGATGCGTTGCTGACGCCGACGGCGCCCTCGGCGGCGTTCGTGCAGGGTGAGAAGATGGACGATCCAATTAAGATGTACCTGAACGACCTGTTCACCGTGCCGGCGGACCTTGCCGGCGTACCGGCAATCAGCGTGCCGGCTGGGCTGGATGCGAACGGGTTGCCGATCGGGCTGCAGGTGATCGGCAAACCCTTCGATGAGGAGACGGTGTTCGCGGTGGCGACCGCCATCGAGCGGGCGGCGGGGTTCGAGGCGTTGCCGGCGATTCGCGCCGGAGCTCCGCCTCGCGTTGCGGGAGGGGACAGGGGTGAGGGGGTGCGGCGATGAGCTACACCATCAACGGCACCAACGGGCCCTGGGAGGTAGTGATCGGCATGGAAGTCCATGCCCAGGTCATCAGCAAAGCCAAGCTGTTCTCGGGCGCCGCCACCGATTTTGGGGCCGAGCCGAACACGCAGGTGAGTTTCGTCGATGCCGCGTTCCCCGGCATGCTGCCGGTGATCAACCGCGAGTGCGTGGCTCAGGCGGTGCGCACCGGGCTCGGGTTGAATGCACATATCAACGTGGTGAGCCGTTTCGATCGCAAGAATTACTTCTATGCCGACCTGCCGGCTGGTTATCAGATCAGCCAGTACCAGCACCCGATCGTCGGCGAGGGCACGGTGGAGATCGAGCTTTCCGACGGCAGCACCAAGCCGATCGGCATTACTCGCCTGCACTTGGAGCAGGATGCGGGGAAATCGCTGCATGACCAGCACCCGACTAAGTCGCTGATTGACCTCAATCGCTCCGGCGTGGCGCTGATGGAGATCGTCAGCGAACCAGACCTGCGCAGCCCGGAGGAGGCCGGCGCCTATCTGCGCAAGCTGCGCACTATTCTGCGCTATCTCGGTACCTGCGACGGCAACATGGAGGAGGGCTCCATGCGTGCCGACGTCAATGTGTCGGTGCGCAAGCATGGCGAACCGTACCGCACGCGCTGCGAGGTGAAGAACGTCAACTCGGTCCGCTTCGTCATGCAGGCGATCGAGGCAGAGGCGAAGCGCCAGGTCGAAGTGTGGGAGTCGGGTGGGACCGTGGAGCAGGAGACTCGCCTGTTCGATGCCGCGCGGGGTGTCACGCGGAGCATGCGCAGCAAGGAGGATGCGCACGACTACCGGTATTTCCCCGACCCGGACCTGCTGCCGCTGGTGTTGGACGAGGACTGGATCGCCGAGTTGAAGGCAGGGCTGCCGGAGCTACCGGATGCCAAAAAGCGGCGATATACAAAGGATTTTGGCCTCTCGGTGTACGAGGCCAGCGTCCTGACGAGTGATCAAGCGAAAGCTCAGCATTTCGAGCTTCTGCTGCAGCAGGGTGTCAAACCAGATGTCGCAGCCAAATGGGTGCTGGGCGGATTATCGGCGGCCCTCAACCGTACGGGAAAGTCATTTGAGTCGACCCTGGAACCTGGCAGTACGTTCTCAGTAGCTGCATCTGGTCAGATCGGTCGCATGCTACAGATGGGGGCGATCAACGACCGAACAGCAAATACTGATATCGTCCTCGCGATGATTCAGACGGGCCATACCCCTGAGGAGATAGTGAAGGAGAAGGATCTTCTTCAGGTCAGTGATACCGGTGCGATCGAGGCGGCGGTGGATCAGGTGCTGGTGGCAAATGCCGATAAGGTGGCCGAGTACCGGTCAGGCAAGGACAAGCTGTTCGGGTTCTTCGTCGGCCAGGTGATGAAGGCGATGGCAGGCAAGGGCAACCCGGCGATGGTGAACGAGGCATTGCGGCGGAAGCTGGTGTGATACCAGCCGCCCTGTTCGATGACTGGTTTGACCCAGGGGCGCCTGGCGAGGGAGACGATGCGGTCGGGAAGTTCTGCGAGTTTGTTTCAGGCGTCATGACATGCCCCTGAGGATGACCTCATCGGTGTCTCAGACACGGCCCCCTGATTTCGTGACGGAGGTAAGAAAAAGCTTAACGACAGCGGCACAGAGACACCGAGAAGGGTCAGGCTCCGTGCCTCGGTGTCTCTGTGGTTAGGCTTTCTTCCTTACTATGCGATGGCCGGTTTGGCCCAAGAGCGCCTGGTGAGGGAGGCGATTTGTTCGGGCATTGCCATCAGTTTGTTCCAGGCATTACGACATGCCTTGAGGATAGCTTCATAGCTGTCCCAGACACAGTGGCTGAGAAAGTTGCCGCGCAGGAACTCCCAGACGTTCTCGACCGGGTTCAGCTCCGGCGAGTAAGCTGGCAGCGGCAACAGGCTGATGTTGTCAGGCACCGGCAGGCGGCGCCCCGGCTGATGCCAACCAGCGCCATCGACCAGCAACACAGCATGAGCCCCCGGGGCAACCTGGAGGCTGATCTCCTTCAGATGTTCGGCCATCGCCTCGCTGTTGGCGGCCGACATGATGATGGCAGCGCCGATGCTGCGCTCGGGGCAAACGGCGCCGAAGATATAGGCGGAGTCATGGCGGTTATCGCGAACCGCCGCCGGGCGCGAGCCACGTCGCGCCCAGACGTAGGTCAGCGTGCCCTTCTGACCGACACGGGCTTCGTCGCCGAACCAGATCTCCAGCGGCTTGCCGGCGGCAGCGGCTGGCACAACCTCGGCCACCTGGCTGGCGAACTCCTTCTTGAATGCCTCTTGCGCGGCGGCATCCTTCTTCGGATGATAGGGACGCGGCTGCAGCCGGGTGAACTTCAGCCGGCGCAGCAGCTTGCCGACACTGCGCTCGTGCAGCTCGACGCCAAACTCATCCTTGATCCGCTGCCGCAGGTCGATGCAGCGCCAACGTACCACGCCGTCCCGCTCAAGGTCGGGCCCCTGTTGCACCCATTCCACCACCTTGGCCTGTTGCTCGGGCGATAAGCGGGGCGGCGGACCGCGGCGGCACGGTCGGTCGGACAGGCCATCCAGCCCGGACTCGTTGTAGCGATGTACCCAGTCACGCAACGTCTGGCGGTCTATCGCACACGCCTCCGCCGCGGCTTCCCGCGACCAGCCTTCCAGCAGCAACGCCATCGCCAGCATCCGACGTGCCGCTTTGGCGTCTCGAGTGGCCGCCGCCGCCTCTCGCAGATCAGCCGCCGATCGCTCCAAACGGGTGATCGCTACGGTCATCGCTGTCCCCTCCGTCCAACGGGGACGCCGAATCGTACCGCTCCGAGCCGCACCAAATCACGTTCGAGTCAACGAGCCGGGCGGCTGGTATGATACCAATCTGTGGCCAGGGTATCTCCGGTTCGAACGCCCTCATTTCCTCTGGAATCGCCGACTCGCTTCAGAGGTGATCTCCGGCACGACGGTCGTCGGGTGTACAAACGCTAAAGCGAAGACACCGTGCCGAGCAGGTCGGTAACACCGACCGAAGGCCCCTCCTCCGCCCTGCTGCGTTCAGCAGGGAACGCAATGACGTCGCCCTCGACCGACAGAGTGACCTCTGCCCCAGGCTGAGGGCTCGCATGTCCGGCGACACGGGCAACCACCCTTCGGGCCGGCCGGCGATCCGATAGCAATAGGCTCACGCTGGCGTCGTGCCCGTAGAAAGTCACACTGCAAACCCGCGCACGCACCCCTTGCGCATGGTATCCGGGAGCCAGCCGGATTTGCTCCGGGCGCACCAGCACATCGACCTGTCCCTCTCGTACGTTGGACGCGAGACGAAGCTGCCCCAACGCGCATGTCGCATGCCCGTCCGTCGCCACGCCCGGCAACAGCACCGCCTCGCCGACGAAGCGGGCGAGGTCGGCGTCTTCGGGGTGACGATAAAGCGTCACCGGGTCCGCCACCTGCACGAGCTGGCCCTGCCGCAGCACGGCAACCTCATGTCCCATCGACAGCGCTTCCGCCTGGTCGTGCGTGACCAGCAGCGCCGTCGCCCCGGCTGCGGTCAGGGCGGCCGCCACCGCCTCGCGGGTCTCGACGCGCAGGGCGGCGTCCAGGGCGGAGAAGGGCTCGTCGAGGAGCACGAGCTTGGGGGACGGCGCAAGAGCACGCGCGAGCGCCACGCGCTGCTGTTCGCCTCCGGACAGCGCTTGCGGCGGCCGCTCGGCAAAAGAGGCTGGCAGTCCGACCAGTTCCAGCAGTTCGCCAACCCGCTGATGCGTCCGTCGCAACTGGCGTGGCAGGCCAAAGACGATGTTGTCGGCCACAGAGAGGTGCGGGAATAGCGCGCCTTCCTGGGCGACGTAGCCGATCTGCCGTTGCTCGGGCGGCACATGCAAGCCTGGCCCGGAGACGACTCTCGCATCGACCTCGATCGTCCCGGAATCGGCGCGCTCGAATCCGCAGATCAACCGCAGCAGCGTGGTCTTGCCGCTGCCGGATGCGCCGAGGATCGCGATCAGCTCGCCGGATGCGACCGTCAGGTTCACGTCCGACAGAACTCGATTGCCGCCGAATGCCTTAGCCAGTCCCGCAATGCGCAGAGTCGCCATGCCGTCGCACCCTCACCCACCGCGCTGATGCGCGGCGACCTCTCCCGCAGAGCGGGAGAGGTGTGAATCGGCGAACCGCCGGGCCAGCAGCCACGTGGACAGAAGCGACAACACCGCCATCAGCGCCGCGTACGGTGCTGCCGCGGCGAAAGCCAGCGTCGAGGTGTCAGCCCAGACTTGCGTTGCCAGAGTCTCCGTGCCGATTGGCGCCAGTAACAGCGTAGCAGTGAGTTCGGTCACGACGGAGACGAACACAAGGGCCGCGGCCGCCCCAAGCCCCGGTCCGGCCAGCGGCAGCGCCACGCGCCACGCCACCCCCGCCCAGCCCAACCCGAGCGAACGAGCCACCTCCTCCAGCCCGCGTTGTGCCTGCATCAGCGCCGCACGGACGCTGATCAGCGCCAGCGGCAGAAAGACGATGGCGTAGGCCGCGATCAGCAGTACCGCCGTCTGGTAGAGCGGATGCACGGCGCGAACGGTCAGCGAGATCAGCGCCAGCGCCACGACGATGCCTGGAACCCCCTGCGCCAGATAGGCCGCCCGTTCCAGCAGCGTGATCAACCACCCCTGATAGCGCGATGCCAGGAAGCCGAGCGGCAGCGCCAGAGTCACGGTCACTGCCGCACCCGCCAGACCCAGCCACACGGAAGCAAATGCGGCGTCGAGCAGTCCCTCGACAGACACCTCGGCCGGCGAGATGGCGGCGGAGCCATGCTGCATCAGCCAATACACGATCATCCCGAGTGGAACCCCCAGCGTCGCCGCGACCAAAGCGCCGAAGGCGGCGAGCACGAGCGGCTTGGTCCAGCCCAGCTCTTGGAGCGTGGCACGGCGGCGCGTGCCGGGGCCCAGGCGGGCATAGCGCGCGCTGCCGCGCACTTTCACCTCTGCGACCAGGCACACCAGGCAGAGGAGCAGCAAGACGACCGCCAGCAGCGATGCGCCGGGTCCGTTGAAGCCGGTCCGATATTCTACATAAAGCTCGGTCGTGAAGGTGCGGAACCGCAGCAAGGCGAACGCGCCGAACTCGACCAGTACGTTCAGCGCCACCAGCAGCATGCCGCCCAGCAACGCCGGGCGAAGCTGCGGCAGCACGACGCGGAAGAAGCAGCGCATAGGCCCGTGGCCCAGCGATCGGGCGCTCTCCTCCAGGACTGGGTCCAGACCGCGCAGGGCAGCGGCGACCGGCAGATAGACCAGCGGATAGTAGGAGCAGGTGACCACCAGCCAGGCACCGGCAAAGTCCTGCAACGCGGGGCTCAGCGATACCCATGCGTAACTGCTGATGAAGGGCGGTATGGCGAGCGGTACTGCGGCCAGCACCGCCCAGATCTGACGGCCCGGCAGGCGTGTCCGCTCCACCGACCATGCGGCGGCCGTGCCGATGACGGCCGCGGTGGCCGTGGTAGCCAGCAGCAAGCCGATCGTGTTGATCAGCAGCTCGCCCACCAGTGGCCGGAACAGCAGCTCCGTTAGCTCGGTAGTGGTGGCCTGCGTCGCCTGGAACACCGTGAAAGCGAGTGGCAGGGCCACGAGCAAAGGCCCGATCGCAGATGCCGCGAGCAACGCGACGGGCGGACGCCCCCGAGACGCCGCGGCCAACCGTGTGTCCGCGGCGACCGCTTCCGCCATCAGATCAGGCCGGCCTGACGGAGCAGTTGCGCCGCCTCCTGGTCATCGCCGAGTTGCGCCATGCTAATTTGGGGCGGTTGCAATTGATCGAACGGCTTCAAAAGCGGATTGGGCGCCACGCCGTTGGCCAGCGGATATTCGAAATCGATGTCGCTCTGGCCAAGCATCTGCTGCACCGGCTTGCCGACCAGGAAGGCCAGGAAGCGCTGGGCCGCTTCGGGATGCTTCGACGATCGCAGCACCGCGGCGCCGGATACGTTCACCAGCGCGCCAACATCGCCATTGGCGAAATGGTGGATCTGACTGTGCATCTTCTGGGGGCCTTCCTCGGTACGCAGCCGCGCCCAGTAGTAGTTGTTGATGATGCCTGTCGCGACGGCGCCTCGATCGACGGCGGCCACTACGCCTTCGTCGTCGTCGAAGATCTGCGCGTTCTGCTTCAGGCCCTTGAGCCATTCCAGTGCCGCCGGCTTGCCCTTCAGCACCACTACCGCCTCGACCAGCGGCAGGAAATCCGCGTCGCTTGGCGCGATCGCCACCTTGCCCTTCCACTCAGGTTTGGCGAGATCAAGGAGCGAGGCCGGCAATTGGCTCTCCTGGATCATGGAGGGGTTGAAGGCCAGCACGTTCTCGCGTGCGAGCACGCCGACCCAGCTTCCGTCCGCGGCGCTGTATTTTGCCGGGACCTGCGCCAGCGTTGAGGGATCGACCTTTGCCAATAAGCCCTTTTCGTCGAGCAGCGTCAGCTCGGGCGAGTTCTCGGTGAAATAGACGTCGGCTGGCGACTGGGTGCCTTCCTGCGCGATCTGATTGGCGATCTCCGGCGCTTCGCCGGAATGGACGCGAACCTGGATGCCGGTCTGCTTGGTGAATGTCTGGGTCAGCAGATCGACCATCTGATGGTGCTGGGCGCTATAGAGTGTCAGCACGGTGGGACCTGCTGCCGCAGCCGGATGTGCGGCCAGGTTACCGAGGATCAGAGCGGCGACGGCAAGGCTTCGAGCCGACTGAAGCCGACAAAACGGGTTCTCGGGGCAAGAGCGGAAGAGCACGCGCGTTCTCCTGGCGTCGGGCAGCGGCGGCTATCTGCGACCGCTTCTCAATTGCATTTCTATCGCTACACCGGGCTGCCTTGCCGGGTCAACTCGCCGCCACTCACCCCTCCGTCCCGCAACTCCACGCAGGCGAGCATCACCCGGGTCTGGACGGCGGCCTTCGCGGTAATGCTGCTCGCTCAGCTAGGGGCGATTTACCTCCCAGGCGTCCCCGGATGGGCCGCAACCACGGCCTCGGTCCTCGCCGCCATCGCTGCGCTGCGGTTCACTCGCTGGTACCCGGCCCACCTTCGACGGTTGCAGGCGGCGGAATGAATCCCGCCCCAGGCCGAACGGTCGCATTCTCTGGCGAATCTCGCTTCACCCACGGCGCGCCAAGGGCCATATTTCCTGCGGTTTGACCGCCCGGTCCACGGACCCATCCGACTGCGGCCCGCGTCTTCGGACGGCCAGAACCCAGGGTTCGGGTCCAAGGAGGGCAGAGATGCTCATTTCGGACGTTCTGCACGCGAAGGGCCAGCACGAGATCATCAAGATACGCACATTCGACACGTTGGCCGATGCGGTGGCCAAGCTGTCGGGGCACCGGATTGGCGCGCTGGTCGTGGAGGATCGCTGGTTAAAGTTGGTCGGCGTCTTCTCCGAGCGTGACCTGGTGAACACGCTCGCCCACCACGGTGCGGAGGTGCTCCATTGGGAGGTGCAGAAGGTCATGAGCTCGCCGGTCATCTCCTGCCGGTCGGACGATCGAATTGATGCGGTGCTTGCGAAAATGACGGTCTCGCGCTTCCGGCACATGCCGGTGATTGATGACGGACGGCTGATCGGCATCGTCTCGATCGGGGACTTAGTGAAGCACCGGCTCGACGAGAAGGAATTGGAGACGAGCGTGCTGCTGGAACTGTCGCGACTCCGGACGTAGCCAAATCTCCCGTGGTACGGGCGACCGTGTCGACGCGAGTATCCAGCCGCCGCAGGTGTCAGCGTCAGCTTGCTCCGGAGAAGATCGCCCCGTCCCGGACACGGTCCGCGCCGTCAGGCCCGGCTCGCTCTGCGTAGTGGCGGGCGAGCGCGGCACAGACCATGAGCTGGAGCTGATGGAACAGCATCAGCGGCAGCACAATCAGTCCTACCGACTGGCCGGCGAACAGCACGCTCGCCATCGGCAGGCCGCTGGCGAGGCTCTTCTTCGACCCGCAGAAAACAATGGTGATCCGCTCCTCGCGCGAAAAACCCAGGGCTCGGCTGGCGATCGAGGTCACCGCAAGCACAATCCCCAGCAGACAGGCATCGACCACTAGCAGCCTCGCCAGGCCGGCGTGGTCGAGCTGTGCCCAGATGTGGTTCACCATTCCCTCGCTGAAGGCGGCATAGACGATCAGCAGAATGGATCCGCGATCGACCAGTCCCACCAGCCACCGATGCCTCTGTACCCACGCGCCGATCCAGGGGCGGAGCGCCTGACCGGCCATGAACGGCAGCAGAAGTTGCGCGAGGATATCGCCGATGTCGCGCAGCGAGACGCCGGTGCCATGCCGTGCGAGCAACAGGCCGGCCAGTATCGGCGTCAGCACGGTCCCGATCAGGTTGGAGGCCGATGCGCTGCACAGGGCCGCCGGCACGTTACCCCCGGCAATCGAGGTAAAGGCGATCGAGGATTGCACCGTGGAGGGCAGCAGGCAAAGCAACACGACTCCCATCCACAGCGCCGGCGTCAGCAGGCCCGGGGCGAGTGTCCGCGCCGCCAGTCCGAGTGCGGGGAACAGGACGAACGTGCTGAGGAACACAACCACATGCAGCCGCCAGTGCCGCGCGCCCGTCAGCGCCGCTTGCGCCGACAGCCGTGCGCCGTGCAGGAAGAACAGCAGGGCAATGGCGACGTTGGTTGCCGCACCGGCGGCTACCGCGCCCATGCCGTGCGCGGGGATTGCCGAGGCCACCCCGACGGTCGCCAGGATCGCAAGGATGTACGGATCGACGCTGAACAGCGCGAGCAGCCGGTGGATCGTCATGACGCGAATCCCGTGCCTGAGCGTAAAGACGGACGGGATGTCGCTCGTAGTTGGATCGAAGGGAACCGGGCAGGCCGTTGTGACTGTCATCGCGTTTCGTGATGACGCTGGCCGGCGTGCTGCGTGCGCAGTAATACGTGCGGTCGCGGCGGTCAATGCTGGCCGGAGTTCGAGAACATATAATCGTTACTTCCAAGTCCGTGCCGATGGCAGGACTTCAAGATTTAACGCAGAGACGCAGAGACGCAGTGACGCAGTGACGCAGTGACGCAGTGACGCAGTGACGCAGTGACGCAGAGATTTCTGCTATTCGGTGTCAGTGCGCTTCTGTGCTAAACCTTTCATTTATCGGATATCGGCCAAACCCTGTCAACAAACCTGATTCAGTTGCGAATGTATCCGATACAGCTGCACTTGGGTTTCGCTTCTCTTATTGTTGCGGTTGTCTCGTCCGAATGCAGCTCGACAACGAGCGGCACAGCCAACAACGGGTTGTCCATGGGGCCTAGCAGGTCCTTTCGACTCTGTAAGGACGAACAAGCAGGTTAGCTGGGATTTTCCACGATTTACTGATCTTGTGGATCATCTCGACCGTCAACGCGCGTCGGCGCGAGAGAATTTCCGACGCACGTGAGCGCGAGCCCAGGACTTCGGCCAGCTCAGCCTGTGTGTGCCCGAGCTCCTCGATGGCATAGTGAAGTACGTCGATCGGATCAAAATCATCGTAAATTTCAATCCGCCATCGTCTTGCTTCATATATTTCGACAAGTGCGAGGAGCATATCGAGCCTGTCGCCTTCCTCGGTGCCCTCCGGCGCACCCCAACAGGCGTCGACTTCCGCGAGTGCCGCGCGGTGATCTTCGTCTGTGCGGATCGGGCGGATCTCCATCAGATGTTCCCTCGGAATTGCGATACGGTCGGAGCGTCGATGCGATCATACTCAGCATGCGTGCCGATGAACGTCACGAAGACTGCTTGCCGACGGAAATCGAACGCCGCCACGAGACGATAGTTTCCCCCCGCGATCTCGAACCTGGCGCGCTCGCGGTTCAGCACCTTGGCTTTCGGAGCCGCTTGCTGGACCTCACCCGTCGACGTCCAATGCGCGGCCTTGACGAGGCTGTGCCACCTTTCCAGCGAAGCCTTCGCTTCCGGATGCTTGCCCCAAAAGCCGACGAGCACGTTTCGGGCCATGACCCGCATGGCACCTAAGAGCATGTTCCCGTGTTGGGAACAAGCCCGTGGCGACAGATAACATCCCCATCGACCGATGCGCTGGCGCGCCATGGAGGCTGCGCTTCGCGTTGCTCGTCCCCCTGCCGTGACGAACCGGCTTCCATTAGGCACGGGTCTGGTGAAGAATAGGGCTGCTGACCGCAGGACACAGCGCAGAAAACCGCGTGACTCATGGCACGAGGCTTGCTAGCCAGCGGTCAGCCGGCCTAGACGGCCGAAGCTCAACAAGAACCAGGGGGTTCAGGGATGATTACACGTCGGGCTGCCGGACAGTTGCTTGCCTCGGCGACCGCGGTGGCGGCGCTGGGAGGCGTCGGCACCAAAGCCTATGCCGCAAACAAGGAGGTGAAGGTCGGGGTCGATCTGTCACTAACTGGCGCGGATGCCGAGGATGCGCTCCGCCTACAACACGCGATCCAAATGGCCATCGACGCCGCAAACGAAGGCAACGCCGTACCAGGCTACACATTCGTGATGGACGTCATGGACGACGGCACCGCGACAGCTGGGCAGTACGACCCGGCCCAGGCCGCCACCAATGCCCGCCGCATGGTGGCTGACCCGCAGGTGCTCGCGGCAATTGGTCCGATGATGAGCGGCGCCGGAAAGGCCATGGCGCCTATCCTAAGCGAAGGTGATCTCGCTACCATCACGCCCTCCTCGACCAATCCCGACATCACCGATCCGAAATTCGCCGCTCAGTTCCGTCCGGGCGGGAAGGCGATTTACTTCCGTACCGTAACGACAGACGCCTTCCAGGGACCGAACATGGCCAATTTCATGGCCGAGAAGCTCGGCGTGAAGTCGGTCTACGTGCTGGATGATAGCGGGGCCTATGGCGTGGGCATGGCGGATGCTTACCAGAAGCAGGCAGAGGCCAAGGGCATGAAGGTGCTCGGTCGCGACCGGCTGGACCCCAAGGCCGCCGACTACACCGCCGTCCTGACCAAGATCAAATCGCTCAATCCGGATGCGATCTATTACGGCGGGGTCGGCCAGGCCGGTGTCAAAGTCGCCAAGGAAGCGTATGACATCCTTCCGAAGGTGATCAAGGCCGGCGGCGACGGGATGATGGGTGGCACGATCCTGTCCGGTGCCGGATTCCCCGCCGTGCAGGGCTGGTACGCTACGCAAGCCTCGCCACACGTGACAGGCGATCAGAAGGCGGCCGAGTTCGTCAAGGCGTTCACTGGCCGGTGGGGCCTCGCGCCGGACGATTACTCGATCACCGCCTATGATGCGGGATTGATCGTCGTCGATGCGGTCAAGCGGGTAGTGGCGAGCGGGAAGCCGCTGACCCGCTCTGCCGTGCGCGACGCCATTCAAACATCCAAGGTCCCGAGCATCCAGGGCGTGCTCTCGTTCGATGCGAACGGAGACGTGCTGGATCGCACGGTGAGCGTGTTCCAGATCCAGCAGGACACCAAAGCCCAGGAGAACGATATCGCCGCCCAGTACAAGTACGTCGGGACGGCGCCACAGTCCTGATCCTCGCCGACTCCCTCTCCCCGCTCGCGGGGAGAGGGAAGTCGCCACCCCACTGCTAGAGTGAAACCATACAGAAATGACCTTTACCGACCTGATGGTGCAGCAGACGATCAACGGGCTGAGCCTCGGCGCCGATGTACGCGCTGCTCGCGCTCGGGTTCACCCTCATCTACGGCATCCTGGAGCTGATCAACTTCGCGCATTTCAACGTCTTCATGATCGGCTCCTTCGTCGGCATGTGGGTGCTGCAGTCCTTCGGGTTGTCCGGTCAGTCGGTGATCCTGACCGGGCTGCCGCTGGCCGGCGTGCTGCTGGCGGCGTTCGTCGTCACCATGCTGTTCTCCGGTGGGCTCGGCATGCTGATCGAGCGGCTGTCGCTGCGTCCGCTGCGCGGCGTCAAGGGCCCGGCGGCGATGATCACGACGATCGGCGTGTCCTACATCCTGTTCAACATCATCCTGCTGGGGGCGGGAGCGGACTCGAAGAACTTCCCGAACCCGCTGCCGCCGATAAGGTTCCATATCGGCGGCGCAGTGCTGGACATCCGCGTCCTGCTGATCTGGGCCATCTCCCTGCTGCTGATGGCCGGGTTATGGGTCTTCGTGCAGAAGAGCCGGATGGGCAAGGCGATGCGGGCCACCGCGCAGGACCCCGAAGCGGCGCGGATGATGGGCGTGGAGGTCGATAAGGTGGTGCTGGCCGCGTTCTTCCTCGGCTCGGCGCTGGCCGGCGCCGGCGGCCTGATCTTCGGCCTCTACTACAATTTCACCAGCTTCATCATCGGCTTCACCGCCGGGCTGCGCGCCTTCACCGCCGCCGTGCTGGGCGGCATCGGCAACGTGCCCGGCGCCATGGTGGGCGGCCTCATCATCGGGCTGATCGAGGCCTATGCCGGCCAGTTCCCCGGCGCCGCGTGGGCCGACGTGATCATCTTCTCGATCCTGGTGCTGGTGCTGGTGTTCATGCCGGCCGGCCTGTTCGGGCGGCATGGCGCCGAGCAAGTCGTGAGCGGGGAAAGCGCGATGACGAAAGCGACCACTGGAGCCGCCGAGGCCAGCACAGCCACCGCGCAGCCGAAGCGCCGTCGCTTGGCTGACCCGGCCGTTCGCCGCGATTCCCGCGGCGCGGCGGCAGCAGGCGCTGCTCTGATCGTGCTGCTCGCCGCACTGCTGTTCCCGATCTATCACAGCAACGACGCCGATATCGACGCGATGGCCAACGCGCTGGCCTATGCGACGCTGGCGCTCGGCCTCAATATCGTGGTCGGCTTTGCCGGGCTGCTCGATCTCGGCTATGCCGCGTTCTTCGCCATCGGCGCCTATACCTACGGCATCCTCAGCTCATTCCAGCTCCAGCCGGAGTGGAGCTCGTTCTGGGTGCCGTTCCAGTATCTCGGCCTGGTCGCCCAGATGCCTGGCGACACCAGCACGGCCGTGGTGCATTTCACCCTGTCGTTCTGGCTGGCGCTGCCCCTCGCCGCGCTGCTGGCCGCCGGCTGCGGCGCGGTGTTCGGCCTGCCGACGTTGCGGCTGCGCGGCGACTACCTGGCGATCGTCACCCTCGGCTTCGGCGAGATCACACCGATCGTCGTGCGCAACTGGTCGAGCCTGACCAACGGCGCCGCCGGGCTGAACGGCATCGCCGCCCCGCACATATTCGGCTGGAGCTTCGGCGTATGATGCCACGCCGTATTATTATGTGGCGATCGGCATGGTCGCGCTGCTGGTCTTCATCAGCGCCCGACTGCGCGATTCGCGGGTGGGCCGCGCCTGGATGGCGATCCGCGAGGACGAGATCGCCGCCGGCGCGATGGGCGTGAACCGCACCAAGTACAAGCTGCTGGCCTTCGCCATGGGCGCCGCCTTTGCCGGCATGACCGGCGTCTTCTATGTCGCCAAGCTGCAGACCGCGACGCCGGAGATGTTCGGCTTCCCGGTCTCGGTGATGATCCTGGTGATGATCGTGTTCGGCGGCATGGGCAGCATCTGGGGCGCAGTCGTCGGAGCGATGATCCTTCAACTTTTGCAGTCCTGGTGGCTGCAGGACCTGACCGGCTGGGTGGATGCGTTCGGCCGGATGGTCGGCAGCGCGTGGATCGCGCAGATCGACCTGGTGCCGTCGATCGAGCTGATCTTCGGCGTTGATCCTGGTGTTCATGATGCTGTTCCGCCGCCAGGGCCTGATCCCGGCGTATCGGCCTAGCGACGGCGCTGACGTTCGAACAGCAGACTGCAGAGGTACGGCTGGGTGGCTTTGCCGACCTCAAGCTGTCGGGGCTGGGCGGCGAGGTGAACACCGGCGCCGCTGGCGCTTGAAGTCAAGGGCGTCACGGTGAAGTTCGGCGGGCTGGTCGCGCTGAACGCGGTGGACATCGACGTGCCGGCCGGCGGAGTGGTCGCGGTGATCGGGCCGAACGGGTCCGGCAAATCGACGCTGTTCAACGCGATCACCGGACTGGTGCCGGCGGATGGCTGGCAGCATCCGCTTCCACGGCGAGGAGATACTGGGTCTCCCCGACTACCAGATCCTGAGCAAGGGCATCGCCCGCACGTTCCAGAACCTTCGTCTCTTTCCCAACCTGACGGTCCTGCAGAACCTGCTGGTCGGCGAGCACGCGCGGCTGCGCACCGGGGTGTTCGCCGCGGTGTTCCGCCCGCCCGGTACGCGCGCGGAGGAGAAGGCGGCAGTCGACTGGGCAATGGAGGTCCTGTCCATCTTCGGCAACCGGCTGGTGCCGCGCGCGGGGCAGTTGGTGAGTGGCCTCTCTTATGCCAATCGCCGGCGCGACCGAGATCGCCCGCGCGCTGGCCTCGCGCCCACGGCTGCTGCTGCTGGACGAGCCGACCGCGGGCATGAACCCGGCCGAGACGCTGGAGCTGGCCGAGCAAATCCGGGGATTGAAGAATCTGGGCCTGACGGTGCTGCTGATCGAGCACAAGCTCGATGTCGTCACCACCCTGGCAGATACCGTGTATGTGCTGGACCATGGCGAAGTGATCGCGCACGGGAAACCGGCGGAGGTGCGCCGCAACGAGGAGGTGCTGCGCGCGTATCTGGGCCGCAATGCGCAGGCCGCCATAGCAGCCGACGCGCAGACAGCGGGGACCGTGCATGTTGCTTGAGTTCAAGGACGTCGATACCTATTACGGCGACCTGCACGTCCTGAAGGGCGTCAACTACTCGATCGAGAAAGGCGAGATCGTCTGCCTGCTGGGCGGCAATGCCTCGGGCAAATCGACCACGATGAAGACGATCATGGGCGTGGTGCGCCCGGCGCGCGGGAAGCGTGATCTACGACGGCCAGGCGATCGAGCGGATGCCCACGGCCGAGCGGGTGAAGCGCGGCATCGCACCGGTGCTGGAAGCGCGCCGCCTGTTCCCGCGCATGACCGTGTTCGAGAACCTGGAGATGGGCGCCTATCTGCGCAAGAGGGGGCCCGAGTTCGACGAGGATCTGGAACGCGTCTATCAACTGTTCCCGCACGTGAAGGAACGGCGCAACCAGATCGCCGGTACGCTGTCGGGCGGCGAGCAGCAGATGGTGGCGATGGGCCGCGCATTGATGGCGCGCCCGCGGCTGTTGTGCATGGACGAGCCGTCGATGGGCCTGTCGCCGATCTATGTCGAGCAGGTGTTCGAGATCATCCAGGAGATCAACCGCCAGGGCACCACGCTCTTCATGGTGGAGCAGAACGCCAATATGGCGCTGTCGATCGCCCACCGGGCCTATGTGCTGCAGACCGGTCAGGTGGTGCTGTCTGGCTCGGCGTCGGAGCTGCGCCGCAACCCGATGATCCGCGAGGCGTATCTGGGGGAGATGCAGGTCGCGGCGTAGGCGGTCCGACCAAGACAGGTCTGAGCCAGCGGCGACGCCCGTCATTGCGGCAGAACTGCGTGGGACTCACCACGCCACCGTCCGGCCAAGGTAATCGAGGTACTGCAGGCCGGACGCGCCCGTATGGGCGTCCAGAGTGTCCACTAACTTCGGGATGCTCTCGTCGATGCTGAGCCGAGCGTTCGGACCTCCCATGTCGGTGCGCACCCAGCCGGGAGCCACAAGCAACAGGCTGCGCGTGTCGCCCCTGTGGCGCGAAGCGAAGCTTCGCATCAGCGTGTTCAGCGCCGCCTTGCTGGCGCGGTACACCTCGTAGCCGCCATTCTCATTGTTGGCGACGCTTCCTTGCCCCGACGACATGATTGCGATCATGCCATCGGCGGACACCAAATCCTGAAACTGTTCGACTACACGCATGGGGCTGAGCGCGTTGGTGACCATGACGCGGACGAACTCTTCGGTCGATACGTCCGCGATGGTCTCGCGATCGTCGTTCTTGACGCCCGCATTGACAAACAGGCGATTGAAGCACCGCGAGGCGAGCCGACTATGCAGAGAAGCGACCTCCTCGGGATGGTTGATGTCCACTGTTTGGATTTCGAGTAGCCCGCTACTGTTCGCAGCCAGGTCGTGCAGGCCGCGGCTTGCCCTTCGTTCGGTGGCGACCACACGCCATCCGCGGTCGAGGTGCTCTCTCGCGAGAGCGAGGCCGAGGGCGCGCGAAGCGCCGATCAGGAGAATGGTCTTTTCAGAGGATGGAGTTGGCATTCGTGACGTCCTTGATTAGAGGTCAGGCGAAGGCCTCAGGCTTTCCCGATCAACATAGTGCTCCTAGGAGACGGGGGAAGGCGCAGCAGATGCAGCGAATTGTTGCATGCGGCGCCATCTCTGGTGGAAGAGCGATTCAAGCCAGCTAGGATCTGGCCGTGGCGAACCTTGACCTCAATCTTTTGACTGCGCTTGACGCGTTGCTCGCCGAAGGCAGCGTTGCGGGGCAGCGCGCCGGCTGGGGCTGAGCGTGTCGGCCATGAGCCGAACGCTCTCACGCCTGCGCACCGTGACCGGAGACCCGCTCCTGGTGAGGGCGGAGCGCGGCCTCGTACCGACGCCCCGAGCCGCTGAACTGCGCAAACGCGTGCGTGAGGTGGCGCGGCAGGTTCACGAGGTCCTGAGCCCTAGCCCAAGCGCCCTCGACCTCTCCACTTTGGAACGCACCTTCACCCTCCGCACCAACGAAGGTTTTGTTGAAGCCTTCGCTGCGCGCCTCGTGGTGGCGGTAACCACCTCAGCGCCCGGCGTGCGCCTGCGTTTCGCGCCCAAGCCGGGCAAGGACGTGCGGAATTTGCGTGAAGGGCTGGTTGATCTGGAGGTGGGCGTTCTGACTGAGACCGGCCCGGAAGTGCGCATCCAGTCGCTGTTCCAGGACCGGTTTGTCGGCGCTGTCCGGGCCGGCCACCCGATTGTCGCTTCCGGCGAGATCACACCCGCGCGCTACGCGGCATGCCGCCACGTGGTCGCCTCACGTCGCGGGTTGACCAGCGGCCCGGTGGATGAGGCATTGGCCGAACTCGGCCTGACGCGCGCCGTCGTCGCGGTTGTGCCGTCCTTCCGTGCAGCGCTCGAAGTGGCCCGCACGACCGACCTGGTAGCGCTTGTCACGAACTCCTTCCTCGTGCACGAGTTGGATCGGCAGGAGAATGGTCGGGGCGTCATCCAAGGCTTTTCACTCCCTGTCACGACGCCGTCCATCACCGTTTCCCAGATGTGGCATCCGAGGATGGACGGTGACCCGGGCCACCGCTGGTTGCGCGGCATAGTGCGTGCGACGTGCCGGCGACAGGCGAGCGGCCACCCAGAATAGGTGGCTGCCGACGGCGGCGTGCCGTGATCGTTGGTCGCATTCCGATCGTCGTCGGAGCAGGACATACCTGTGATCTGCGTATTCCATGAGCCGGTTTCGGTCGGGCTGGTGCTGCCGAATACGGTTTCGCCGAACTCTCCGGTGAACGTGATCGTGCCGATCGGCAGGCCACTCAGCGTCGTGACCGTGGTGGTCAAGGTTGCGTCGAACAGCAGCTCCCGGCCCGACGCATCGATCGTGGAGGAGATCGGGGTGAAACCGTAGAACGCTCCGGGTGACGCACACACGCCCAAGAAGGCAAAGCAGCCGGCGCCCGCCATTGGTTCCGCCTCAGGCACCGGCTTCGGGCGGCAAGACCGGGTCTTTAGTAACTACGGAAAAAGGCCCGTTCGATCATTTGGCAGCTACCACGCGTGTCGCTCGGACGCATTCCGACCACTCCCCAGCGGGTCCGGCTCACCCCCCAATCGCCACATCCAACCACGCGTGCCGATCAAATCGCCCGCTGTCTCCCCGCCGCAGCAGTACTGTCGTGGTGTCCAACTCAACGATCGCCGGCCCGGTAATCTGCTGCCCTGCCCCGAGAGCGGAGAAATCGAACACGGGCACCTCGACCCACGCCCCAAGATACACTCGCCGCCTTGCCTTCGGGGCCGCCTCCGCGCGCTCGGGCATGATGGCGCTCGCCGCCGCTGGCAGCCGCCCTACCACCGAGGCGTGGGCATTCACCAACACCACGTCCTGCCCGCGCATCGAATAGGTGTAGAGCGCCTCGTGCCGGTGGTGGAACGCCGCCTCGATCTCGGCGGCGAGGCTGGGGCTTTCCCAGTCCAGCGCGTCCAGCGGAACCGCGATCTCGAACACCTGCTCGCCGTAGCGCATGTCGGCGGAGCGCCGGATCTCGATCTGCCCACCGAACCAGCCCAGCCGTGCGCGTCCCTCGTGTTCCATTTCCGCGAACGCCGCGCGGACCGCGGCCGCATCGATGCCGCCGCCCTGCGGCAGGCTCCGCATCAGTTCGATGCGAAGATCGGTGTTCAGCATTCCCCAGGCGGACAGCACCGAAGCCGCCAGCGGCACCACCACCCGGCGGATCCCAAGCTCGGCCGCCACCGCGCAGACATGCAGCCCGGCCGCCCCGCCGAAGGCCAGCATCGCGTAACCCCGAGGATCAACCCCACGGCGCACCGTCGCCACCCGAACGCCGTCGGCCATCCGCGTGTTGACCAGCCGGTGCACCCCCGCGGCGGCCTCAACCGGTTCAAGCCTCAGCCCCGCCGCCAGCCGTCCCACCGCCGCCAGCGCCGCGCCCGCGTCAAGCTGACGCCGTCCACCGAGGAACGCCCCTGGGTCCAGATACCCCAGCACCAGGTTCACGTCTGTCACCGTCGCCTGCTCGCCCCCAAGACCGTAGCAGGCCGGCCCCGGATCGGCTCCGGCGCTTTGCGGCCCGACCTGCAGTAGCCCCGACTGGTCCAGATGCGCGATCGACCCGCCGCCTGCGCCCAGAGTCACGATGTCCAGCCCGGGCAGCGCGATCCGGGCATTCGCCACGGTCCGCCCGCCGGCCAGCGTCGCCTGCCCGTCCTGTACCAGGGCGATGTCCGTGCTGGTCCCGCCCATGTCGAAGGCGATCAGATCGCGGGCCACTCCCGCCTGCCCCAGCGCGACCGCCGCCGCCACCCCGCCCGCTGGACCGGAGAGCGCGGTTCCCGCCGCCAGCCGGGTCGCCTCCGCCACCGAGGCGACCCCGCCATGCGAGAGCATGACGAACAGATCGCCGCGAAACCCGGCTTGCCCCAGTCGCTCGGCGAGACGTTGCAAGTAAGTCTCGATCACCGGGCCAACAGCGGCGTTCGCGACTGTGGTGGAGAACCGCTCAAACTCCTTGATTTGCGGCAGTACCTCGAACGACAGCGTGACATAGGCTTGCTGTAAGCGCGCTCGCACCGCCGCTGCCGCCTCGCGCTCGTGCGCGGGGTTTCGCCAGGAATGCAAGAAGCAGATCGCGATGGCCTGCACGTCCTCGGCTGCTATGCGTTCAAGTGCTGATTCCAGCGACTGGCGGTCGAGGCTGATCTCCGTAGTCCCATCCGCCCGTATCCGTTCGCGGACCGGAAGGCGCAGGTGCCGGGGCACGAGTGGGTCGGGCGGAGGCAGGCGCAGGTTGTAGCGGTCGGGTTTCAGCCCTTCGCGCATCTCGATGATGTCACGGTGTCCCTCGGTGGTGAGCATGGCGATGCGGGCCGCCTTGCCCTCCAGCAGGGCGTTGGTGGCGACCGTGGTGCCATGCACTATGCGCTGGGTCTGCGTTAGCAACGCTTGGGGGGTCAGCATCAGGGCTTGCGCGGCGAGTGCGATCCCATCCAGCACGCCGTCCGACTGGTCGTGCGGGGTGGTGACCGCCTTGGCGATGACGCTGCGGCCATCGGCGGCGGCTACCACGATGTCGGTGAAGGTGCCGCCGACATCGATGCCTATTGTGAAGGTCATTGGGAGAGGGGCCTTGCCCCCGGAGTCCCTCCTGGCGCCCTGGCCCCCTCCCCACGTCCCCCTCCCGCAAGGGCCCGCAAGGGAAGGGGGAGTCGCGACGAGCCTCACCGCGCCAAGCCTTCGACGAGGTCTTTGGCCCGTGCTGCCGGGTCGCGTTGGGCCGGATCGCCCCACCCCCCTCCCCCGCCCGACAGCACGTGGAATACACTGCCGGGGGGAACCGCGATCCCTACCTCCTTGCTCTTCAACTTGCGGGGCGGCAGATCCGGGGCGAGCAGGGTATAATCGTGCGGCGCGCCGTCGCGTCCGCCGAGAATTCCGCGGGCACCGTGGACCGTGCCCTCACCGGCGGTATTGGCGACCGCCGGGCCGTCCGTCTCAACCCGAAGCCGCATGTCGCCGCCGTAGCCGCCCCGGAAGCGACCATCTCCGGCCGAGCAGGGGCGATATTCGTGTGTCTCGAAGAATAGCGGGAAGCGCGTCTCGGCCACCTCGATGCTGCCGAACTTGATCCCGCCGGCCGAGTGCCACTCGCCGATCGTGGACCAGCCGTCGCCGGCGGCCGAGCCACCGCCGCCGGGGCGCGCCTGGAACATGTGCCAGATGAAGCGCCGTCCGGTGCGAGGATCACGGCCGTTGATGGCGATGCGCAGGCGCCGCCCCCAGCCGCCCATGGCCCGCTCCGGACAGGCCGGAGCCAGCGCGACGACGATCGCCTCGATGATCTCGTTGGAGCAGTGGCTGGTGCACATCGTGACCGGCGCGCCCTCATTCGCCCACACGATCGTCCCAGGCTTCGCGATCACGTGCAGCGGCCGGAAGGCGCCTTCGTTGCGCGCCTGGTCAGGGTCGAGCAGGAAGGCAAAGGCCATCGTCACCGCCGCCTGCATATTGGCGTGCGAGGAGTTGACGAACCCGGTCACCTGCGGGTCCGAGCCGGTCAGATCGACCGTGACATCGCTGCCGGCGACCGTGCAGCGCGCGTGGATACGGATGTTGGTCTTGCCGAACCCGTCATCGTCCAGCCAGGCCTCGCCCTCGTAGACGCCGTCCGTCCAGGCACCGACGATCGCCCGCGTGTGCCGTTCGGCGGCGTCCAGCATCGCCTCGACCGCATCGGCCAGGACGGCGCCGCCGAACTCGGCAATCACCGAGTTCAGCCGATGCTCGCCCAGCCGGGCGGCGCCGATCTGGGCAGCGAGATCGCCGCGGAAATCGCGGGGATGGCGGACGTTCAGGGCCAGCATGTCGAGCAGGTCCTCCCGCAGGACCCCGTTCTCGGTCAGGCGGATCGGCGGGACGCGCAGCCCCTCGTGCCAGATCTCGGTGGCCGCCGGGTTGTAGCCGCCGTGCGTGGCGCCGCCGATATCGCTGTGGTGCGCCCTCACCACCGACCAGAACATCAGCCGGGCGCCGTCGAACACCGGGACGAACGCCGTCAGGTCCGGCAGATGGCTGCCGCCGCGATAGGGATCATTCAGCAGAAAGACGTCGCCGGGCGCGGGGTTGGGGAACACCTCAACCAACGCGCGGGCGGCCCAGGGCATCGCGCCGACATGCACGGGGATGTGGTCCGCCTGCGCCACAAGGCGGCAGCGCGCATCGATCAGGGCGACCGAGAAGTCCCGCGAGGAGTTGAGGATCTGCGAGTAGGTGGTGCGCAGCATCGCCTCGCCCATCTCCTCGGCGATGGCGTTCAGCCGGCTCTGCAGCACGGCGACGGTGATTGGATCGGTCATGAGCCGATCGTGGCAAATCCCGCCCGAAGGCGGAAGCCCGCAGCCGAGTGCGCCCGGTACGCCGAGTGCCGCCGCTGCGGCCAGCACCAGCAGCGGATGCAGCGCGTAGCCAGGAACAGCACCGTCGCGACCGCCGTAAGGTCGGGGCGTGGGAGGGCCAAAATTGGCGACATCGAGGCCCAAAGGGATGCTGGACACCTTCGCGAGTGTGGCGGCCCGCGCGCTTCGACGTGACCTGGACAAAGCGCGCCGGCGAAACAGAATGGTTCCGGCGCTGCATAAGCCTGGCCAATCTGCGGCGCACCCTACCCCGATGCTCGATACGGCCCCGGCGTGACGTTCGCCCCGTCTTGTAGCGGATCGACACCTTTCAAAAATCAAACAGATCGTCACTGCTGTCCGGTTCGCTGAGCCCGGATTTCCGAAAAGTCGCGGCCCACAATAAGGGTTTTCGACGATTCGTTGCTGGAGCGGATTTGATCCCGCAACGGCTCTCCGAGACGATACGGCGGGGGGACCAAGCCATGAACACCGGCAAGACGCCATTCGCGCAGCTGATGGGTTTTCTGCCGTGGAGCACATTCGACCGGATTGTTGCGCGGGGGTAGAATCTAATCTGGCAATCTTTCGCATCGGCAACAGCAGCGGGAACGACTGATGAGTTTCTGCATCGCGCGGGCCCATGACGGCTCGGGGGGTCATCGACGTCGTCATCGAGACCAGGTGATGTCCGTGCCGCCATCGGCGCAGCACCTGAGGGCCTGCTCGCCGATTTCTTTGGCTAGAAGCCTTCATTACCAAGCAGACTACATCGACTTACCGCCAACTCTTTTTCTGCTGCCTGTTACCGCACATCAGTTTCGAGCGGGACATCGTGGACCACGCCGGGCCTGGCACCCGGTAACTTGGTGGGCACGCCATTCACCTCCAGCTCGAGGGCACCGGCGTTGCCGCTGTCCAAAAGCAGATCGGACTCGGCCGGAACCGGCCAGGTCTCGCCCGCTTTCATGACCCGCGCGAACAGCACGCGCCCGCCTTTCCGCCGCACCTCGACCCATGAGTCCGCAGTCGCCCGCAGTATGAGCTGCCGGGCGGCTTGCGGCGGATGAGGCGGCTGTGCGAGCGCCGTCACGGCCGGCGCGGGGGTTTCTGACTGGGTCACCGGGGACGGGACGGCCGGGGCGGCGGGCGCCACCGGTGCGGGTGGGGTCCCGGCGGCCGTCTGAGCCGGCGGCGGCGCTGCAGTGGCCTGCGGCGGGGCCGCAGCGGCCGGCGGTTCGACTGGTGCCGGCGCCGCCGCGGGCGCTTCGGCCAGAGGTGGCGGTGCGGTGGCAGGCGTTTGCGTCTGGGCAATGGCGGCAGCCGGCGGCGAGCTGGCAGGGGCAGGCGCAGCAGAGGCGGCCGGCTCGGGCGCAGCAGCGGCTTGCGGCTGCGCGGCGGGCTCGGCGCTTGGCGCCGCCTGCGCCACCGTCTGAGTGGATCGCGCCGGTCCGTCCCATCCCGCAAGGTTGATCCCGGTGAGCTCGGAAAGGCGCACCACGAACCGGTGCGCTAACGCGCCGACCGTGGGTTGGCGGCCGGAAGCGATCCAGGCTGCGGCCCCGCCGGCCAACACCAGCACGACGAGCGCGACCACGACCAACGCCGCGGCGCGCACCGGCCTGCGGGTCGATGGCTTGGCGAGCATCTCCGCTTGCTCCCGCGCCCTCTGAGACAACGCCTCCACGGTCTGGCGCAGTCCCTGTAGGTCGGATTCGTTCTTTGCCGTCGCGGCCTCAAGGCGGGTCGTCACGGCGTTTTGCTGCTCGAAGCGCTGGCGCAGTGCCTCGAGGCCCCCCACCACGCTGCGCAGCTCGTCCTCGGCTCGCGCCAGGGCGGCGGACAGGCCCTCGGCGCCGCCGGATCGGGCAAGTTCGGCGTCCTGGCGGACTGCCTCAAGGCTTTTCGCCAGCCGATCGAACAATGCGTCTTCGTCGCGCTCGCCCGTCATAGTGCCCTTCCCATCTTGCTCAACCAGGACTGGCAGATTACGCCACCGGGACGCCTTTCGTCGTGGAATACTCGAAATGCGGCACCTGGCCGGGATGTACCACGCCGAAGATGGCGTGTGCCGCCACCGCGGCCTCGCTGAAGCCCTGCAGGATCAGCTTCAGCTTGCCGGGATAAAAAGCCACGTCGCCGATCGCGAACACACCGGGGATGTTGGTCTGGCAGGTGGCGGGATCGATCCTGACGTGGTGAAGCTCAAGATCGAGCCCCCAGCGGGCAAGGGGGCCGAGGTCTGTCGCCAAGCCGAAGAACGCCAGCAGCCGGTCGGCCGGTAGCCGGCGGGTGTCGCCCTGCAGGGTGGCTACTTCGACGGCAGCGAGACGGCCGTCCGCCCCGTGTAGCGCGTGGAGCTGATAGAGAATGGCGAGCTCGATCTCGCCTCGGGCCGCGGCAGCGTTCAGCCGGGCGGCGCTATCGGGGGCGGCGCGGAACTTCGCCCGCCGGTGCACCACGGTGACACGCGCAATATCCTTGAGGGCCAACGCCCAGTCCACGGCAGAGTTGCCGCCGCCGGCGATCACCACGCGCTGGCCTAGGTAATCCTCGCGCCGGCGCACGAAATATTGGACGGCACCGGTCGCTTCGTAGGCGGCAAGACCGGGGATCGGCGGCCGGTTGGGGCCGAACGCGCCAGCGCCTGCGGCCACGAGCACCGCCTTTGCGCGGATCGTATCGCCATAGTCGGTGGCGAGGATGAAGTCACCGGCGAGGCCGGCCAGGGATTCCACTCGGCGGCCGAGCAGGCGGGATGCATGGAATGGAGCGATCTGGCGCTCCAAGGCGGCGACCAAGTCGGAGGCATCGAGCCTCGGATGGGCGGGAATGTCGTAGATCGGCTTCTCCGGATAGAGCGCGGCGCATTGGCCGCCGGTCTCCGCCAGCGCGTCGATCAGCGCGCTGGAGAGTTGCAGCATTCCAAGCTCGAACACCGCGAACAGGCCCACCGGCCCGGCGCCGATGATCGCCACGTCGGTCTCGAGGTGCTCGGCCATCGGAGGCGCGTAGCCGCCGGACGGGATGCGATCAAGTGACTGGGAATACGCCGTTGGATGTTCTTACGACGTAAGATTCCAACCCGGAGTGATCGGGAATAATGCGGATCGCTCCGCCCTCCTGAAAATGGAGGGTGGCTTCGTGGCGCTCGTTCACATCCGCACTGCCAACAGTTTTGTTCAGCCACCCGAACAGACCCACTGAATCAACAGGATTTTCCCCGTGCCCATTGATTTTCGTCCGTCCCTCGATTGCTTCGCCACCCAGATGAATTAGCTAAACCCCACAAATCCTCGCGGCACGCGAAGAATTTCTGCGGAGGCGCGGGGAGTTGCTGATCCGGCTGCTGCTGCGGATGCCATCCCCAGCGGCACCAGACGCGGGCCAGCCGGCAAACGCCAGTTGGCGGACCTTTATGGGCGTATGGTCCGAAAAGGGTTCACACGGAGGACCGCGGAGAATCCACGGAGCGCCACGGAGGTCGTTATGTTGCTGGACGCTGTAATACGGCCCGGAGACCGACTCTTGCGCATCGCGGCGCTACGCCGTCATGGCTAGCGAAGGCCGGCCATCCACGTCTTCTGTCTTCGTGCCGTAAGAAAGTCGTGGATGCCCGGCCTTCGCCGGACATGACGCAGCGGCGCACCGGGACGGTCAGTCTCAAGGGCTGCTGGTATTACACCTCCGTGGTCCTCCGTTCGATCCTCCGTGGTGCTCCGTGCGAACCCTTTTTGCGCGAGGTCCCATTCGTTCCGCAGATGTCCGGAATTCCAGGCTGAAAAAGATTCACCTGGAGAGACGCAGGACCAGCAGGCACCACGCCTTGTGGTGTCTGTGGCAGCCGTGGCACAGGTCGCGGCTATGAAACCGGTGCACATTCAGCGGAGCAGGCTGGCGGCGCTTTATGCGCTGCTCGTCGCGGCCAACATCAGCGCGTGGCTCTGGGCGTGGACAGTCTTCTCTGGCCAGCCGACGCTGCTGGGATTGGCGTTCCTTGCCTGGGTCTTCGGCCTGCGGCACGCGGTCGATGCCGACCACATCGCCGCGATCGACAACACGGTGCGCAAGCTGATGCAGGCCGGTCAGCGGCCGATCGGCGTGGGGTTCTATTTCTCGCTCGGCCATTCCACGGTCGTTGTGCTGGCCTCGGCGGCTATTGCCGCCGCTGCTACCGGACTACGAGAACGGCCGCAGGACTTCGCCGCCATCGGCGGGGTGGTCGGCACGACGGTCTCGGCGGCGTTCCTGCTGCTGATCGCCATCGTCAATGTCGTGGTCCTGCTCGGCGTGTGGCGCAGCTTCCGCAGCGTGGCGCGAGGCGAACCGTTCGACGCAGCGGCGCTCGACACGCTGCTGGCGGGGCGCGGATTGCTGGCGCGTCTGCTTCGACCGCTGTTCCGCGCTGTCGGGCAGAGCTGGCACATGTATCCGGTCGGTTTTCTGTTTGGCCTGGGCTTCGATACCGCAACCGAAGTGGGGCTGCTTGGCATCGCTGCAACGCAGGCGGCGCAAGGCATCTCCCCGACGCATATCCTGATCTTTCCAGCGCTGTTCACCGCCGGGATGAGCCTTGTCGATACCAGCGATGGCGTATTGATGGTCGGCGTGTACTCCTGGGCCTTTCTGCGCCCGATCCGTAAGCTGTGGTACAATTTCACTGTCACCGCCGCCTCCGTATTGGTCGCGTTGCTGATCGGCGGACTGGAGGCGCTCAGTCTGCTGGCCGGGCAGTTCGCTTGCAAGGCAGCGTCTGGCGATTCATCACCGAACTCAATGACGACCTGGGCAGTGTTGGTTTCCTCGTGATCGGCTTGTTCCTGTTCGTCTGGGCAACGTCTGCGCTCGTCTTCCGATGGAAGAAGTACGACATTCTCGATGAGATCGCGCCGGCCGGCGACCTCGGCGAGGCGGAGCAGCGCTTGCGCGCGCCGTGACACGGGGCCGATACTTGCAAAACGGGGATCGGTCGATCCCCCGTTTGACTTTCACCAGCCTGGAGCAACCCATGCCTCTCGATGACGCCGTCCTGCTGAGAGCACTGCGCGAGACAAAGCCCCTCGAGGAGATCTGTCGCTCGGTCGGCGCATCGGTCGCCGAGTTTGCGGCGGCACGCGACGAATACCTGCGCCGTCGTGCCGCGGTCGCCGATCGCAGCATCAGCGGGGCGGTGACGGGCCGGGTCGAGATCAAGCGCGACCGCGCCGGGGTGCCACATGTCTATGCCGGCACCTCGCCAGACCTGTTCTTCGGTCTGGGGGTCGCGATGGCCGAGGACCGGCTGTGGCAGATGGACAGGCTGCGGCGGCGAGCGCTCGGGCGACAGGCGGAGATTCTTGGCCCGGCTTATGTGAGTAGCGATATTGCCCATCTCACGGTCGGCATCGATCGCATATCCGGTGACGACGCCGCGGCGATGGATGATGCGACGCGTCCGCTGGTGGACGCTTTCGTCGCCGGGATCAACCGCTGCATCGAGTTGATGGGCGACAATCTGCCGATTGAGTTCCGGCTGCTGGACTACACACCGGACACGTTCACGGTGCGCGATATCGTCGCGATCGGTCGCGGCATCTGGTGGTCGCTGAACGGACGGATCGATCGGTTGGCTGCTGCCGAAGCTGCCCGCTTCCTGCCGAACGAAAAGCTGCGAACACTTTATCTTACGCCTGAGGCTTCGGAGAACCTTGTGGCGCCGTGGATGGGCGCAACCTCATCGGGCGGCAGTCCACACGCCACCGGGACCGATGACGCCACCGGCAGCAACAACTGGGCGGTGAACGGGCGGCGAAGCGGCAGCGGATTCCCAATTCTCTGTGGCGATCCTCATCAGCCCTATTGGGTGCCGTCGAGCTGGTACGAGTTCGCCTTGCACGGCCCAGAGGACCACGCCGCGGGCGCGGGTCATCCGGGGCTTCCCGGCATGTGGTGGGGCAGCAACGGCACAGTGGCCTGGAGCATCACCAACAACGCCGCGTCCACCCGCGACCTCTATCGCGAGGAGGCCGATCCGCGCGATCCGCGACGTTATCGCGACGGCGACGCCTGGCGCGAGTTTGCCGAGCGTGAAAAGACGATTCCCGTTCGCGGTGAGGCCGCGCAGAAGCTGGTGGTCCGCTCGACGGTACGTGGTCCCGTGGTTAATGCGCTGATCACGCCGGTCACCGAGAACGGCGATCCGCCGTTATCTCTTCGTTGGGTGGGGGCCGAGCATCTCGACGATATCAAGGCGGCGATCGCCGTTTCGCGGGCGAAGGACTGGCTGTCCTTCCGCACCGCTCTGCGTGACTGGGCGGTCGCGGTGTTCAACTTCGTCTATGCCGACCGCGAGGGGAATATCGGTTACCAGATGGCTGGACGTGTCCCGGTGCGCGGGCGGGTGGTGTACGGGTTCCGCGACGCCAGCAACCAAGCGGACAGGTGGACCGGCTACATTCCGTTCGAGGACCTGCCGAACGGTTTCAATCCCACCCGCGGCTATGTCGCCAGCGCCAACCAGCGGATCGTATCGCCGGACTATCGGCAGCCGATCTACGGGGCGTATTCGCAGGGGCATCGCGGCGTGCGCCTGGATCAGGAGCTGGCGCCGCAGCGGACAATGGACCGCACCGCCCATATCCGCTTGCAGAACGACGTGAAGAACTGCCGGGCGGAGCGGATGTGTCCGCACATCCTACGTCATCTCGCCAGCGTCCAAGGGCCGGAGGCCAGGATCGTTGCCGGTGCGCTGTCCGGCTGGGACTACCGCTACGAGCTGGCGAGCACCGCCCCGACGGTCTTCGAGACCTTCATGGTGGCGTGGCAGCGGACCGTGCTGGCCGAGCACCTCCCGGCCCGGCTGCTCGATCTGACGGCGCAGCAGACCGGGCTAGCGGTGAGCCTGTTGGAAGGCGAGCAGCCGGACTATTTTGGGCGCGGGATGGGGGCGGTTGTCGGTGTCGTTGCGAAGGAGACCGTCGAGACTCTGTGCCTGCGTCTCGGCGACGATCCGGCAAGCTGGCGCTACGAGCGAGTGCACCTCGCGCACTGGCACCATCCGCTCTCCAGTCCCGCCATAACCGATGCGTTCGACATCGGTCCCGCGCCGGTCGATGGCGGCTCCCACACCCTGCGCAACACCGGCGGCGAGCTGCCGCCGAATAGTGCCAGCTCCGGCGCCGAGTATTGCATCGTCGTGGATTTCGCTGCGCCCGATTTGTTCCTGGCGGTGCAGAATATCGGCAATTCCGGCGTGCCCGGCAGCCGCCACTACCGCGATCAGTTCGAGCCCTGGCTGCGCGGCGAGTATCACGTCGTGCATCTGAGCCGCGAGGGAGTGGATGCGGACTGCGAAGCGACGACGCGCATCGAGCCCGGAACATGAGCACGGACCGGGCCCTGTCCGGAATCCGCGTCATCGACATGACGCACAACCAGGCAGGACCCGCCTGCACCCAGATTCTCGGCTTTCTCGGCGCCGAGGTGATCAAGCTCGAGGAACCAAAAGGCGGCGACATCGCGCGCCGGAACATGCGTGATCAGGACACCAGTGACAGCCTGTTCTTTCTGGTGCTGAACGCCAACAAGCAGAGCCTGACGCTGAACTTGAAGACCGACGAAGGCAAGCACCTGTTCGAGCAGGTGATCGCCAGATCGGACGTGCTGGTGGAGAATTTTGGACCCGGCGCGCTCGATCGCCTCGGGTTGGGTTATCAGGCGCTCTCGACAGTCAATCCGCGGCTGATCTACGCTACTATCAAGGGCTTTGGCACCTACGGTCCCTATAGCAACTACAAGAGTTTCGAGCCGATCGCCCAGGCCATGGGCGGGGCAATGTCGGTCACCGGATTTCCCGACAACCCGCCGACCTATATCCTGCCGGCAATCGGCGATTTCGGCACCGGCATGCACATGGCGATCGGCATCCTCGCCGCGCTGCAGCAGCGCCATGCAACCGGCCGGGGCCAGCATGTGGAAGTCTCGATGCAGGACGCGGTGGTGAATTTGATTCGCGTCAGCCTGCGGGATCACCAGCGCCATGGCCACGCAATGCCCCGTTCCGGCAACCAGCTTGGCCGCAACATTCCCGGCACGACGTATCGTTGCGCGCCTGGAGGGCCAAATGATTACGTCGTGATCTATGCGCAGCCGCAAATGTGGCCGGCCATGCTGGAGGTGATGGGACAGACCAAGCTGGCCGACGATCCCCGTTTCAAGACGCCAGATGCGCGCTGGGAAAACCGTGCTGCTCTGAACGCCATCATCGAGGAATGGACGCGCCAACGCAGCAAGCACGACGTGATGCGACTGCTGGGCGAAGCTGGCGTACCCTGCGGCGCCTGCCTCGATACCGGCGAGGTGCTGGCCGATCCTCATCTGAAGGCGCGCGAAATAATCGTCCAACTGGATTATCCAACGCGGCATGGGGCGTACCAGACCGTCGGTTGCCCGATCAAGTTGTCGGCCTCGCCAGTCGAGGTCACTCGTCCGCCGCTACTCGGCGAGCACACCAGCACCCTGCTGCAGTCGCTGTGCGGCATCGAGGCGGACGAGCTGCGCCTTCTGCGCGAGAGGGGCGTGGTCTGACCACTTCACTGCCCGGGCAGGATAACGCCGTAGATGCGACCGGTTGAACCGAAGGCGCCGTAAATCAAACCGCTGTCGGCATAGATTATGTGTGCGCCGCCGATGGGCGTTGCCACGTGCTGCTGCCACGTTACCAGCACGCGGCGCTGATAGTCTTCCGCGATCTGCGGTGTTTCGGAATGATAGGCGGCGATCGACTTGGGCCAGCTTCCGGTGTTGCGATAAAGCGCGTCGAGAAAGCGGACCGCGAATACCGTATTGGACGCCGGATCAAAGGCCTGATCGAGCGACGTGAACGCATCCGGATGGTGCATCAGGTTCACCTGCATGCAGCCTATATCGATCGAGCGAACACCCCGCGCCTGCAGCGCCGTGACCGCGGCGATCGCCTGCGCTTTGGTGGCGAAGAACTGGCCGACGCCGTCCGCATCGATGGTCCAGGGCCAAGGTCGCACGGCACCTGTCTGTGGGTCCGGCCGCCCGCTCTCGACCTGTCCGATCGCTGCAAGCAGCCCGGGTGGCGTGTGGCCGATTACCTCGGCTTTGGCGATGGCCTGCTCGCAGAGCGTCGAGGCCGAGACTGCCTGAAGGGAAGCCGCGTGCGCTGTGACCGACAGCGCGAGAATGAGCAAAAGGAATAATACTGTGCGCATGCCGACGATATGCACACAATTCGCGCGTCAGGACCAGTGGTTGGGGAAGTTGGCGCGTTGGCAACGCCGCAACCCCGAAAGTCCGACAGTTGGTGGCCGGGGCGCACCTGCGGTCTCGACGAGAGGCCGTACAACGCTGTACAGTTATGGTGGAGGGCGGAATGGGCACGACGCGACGCAAAGGCGCGGAAGTTGAAGCGCCCGAAAACGGCCGTCCCATCGCGGCGCCAATGCCGATAGAGGCGTGCGGCACTGGCCTTCGCCGGCAGCCGCTGACGCCTCTCGAAGGATCCGGCCGTGGACGATGGGGGAAGGATAGCAGCCGTCCGCTCCGCAGGTTACGCGACGAATGGTGCCATTAGAGTTCCAGTGTCTGCTGGAGGATGCGCTGATCCTGGTTGATTCGGACCGGATTTCTCGTCGGTGCCCGCGCTGCGTATAATTTCTTGAGGGGCGACTCGCCGGGCCGAACCAAGGTCGGCGCCGCCCAGCTTGTCGGGAGTCGCCATGTCGTCGATCGGTGCCGCCCTTCTCGATTGCCTCCGTTCGGTCGAACGGCCCGGTGACTTCTGCATCGGCGGTACGCGGGAAATCATCATGCCGGCCGTCGATGTCGACAGTGTGGGCAGGCTCGCCTTCCCGGTTCTGCCCGCGCAGGTGGAGCGGCTGATCGCAGTTGCCGAGGAGGCTCCCTACGGACGCGGCGCGGAGACCGTGTTCGATCGCGACGTGCGGAGAACCTGGCAGATCGCTCCCGGAAGGATTCGGATCGGCGGGCGTCGTTGGGAGCAGACGCTCGCCGACCTCGTTGTCGAGGTGGCGAGTGGCCTCGGCGTGAACGAGCCGGTTGCCGCGGATTTCTACAAGCTTCTTATCTATGACGCCGGCAGCTTCTTCGTCGATCACCGGGATACCGAAAAGGCTCCCGGCATGTTCGCAACCCTGGTGATCGTGCTGCCCTCGAAGCATAGCGGCGGCGAGCTGATTGTGCGGCACCTCGGTCGAGAGGTGGTGCTCGATTTGCGTCCCGAAGATCCGTCGGAGATCGGGCTCGCCGCCTTCTATGCCGACTGCGTGCATGAAGTGCGTCCTGTCGTGGCAGGATACCGGCTTACGCTTGTTTATAACTTGCGCTTCCTCGGCAAGAAGCGCGCGCTGAAAGCGCCCGACTATCGCTCGGAGCAGGCAGGGATCGCGGAATTGCTGCGGCAGTGGGCGGGCGCCGAGGATGAGCCAGACAAGCTGGTTCTGCCGCTGGAACATGCGTACACGCCGGCGGAGCTGTCGTTCGATGCGCTCAAGGGTGCCGATGCGGGCGTGGCGTCCGTCCTGGTCGGGGCCGCCGCGGAGGCGGACTGCGATCTCCATCTCGCCCTCGTGTCGATCGAGGAAAGCGGCAGTGCCGAATATACCGGCTATCACGGTGGCAGGGGTTGGGGTCGAGACTACGAAGACGAACTCGAGGCGGGCGAGGTGTTCGACCGCGCGCTGACTCTGTCCGAGTGGCGGCGTCCGGATGGCGGCGATCCTGGCTTCCGCGATTTTCCGTTCGCCGAGGATGAGCTCTGCCCGCCTGACGCGTTCGAGGATCTAACTCCCGACGAGGAGCATTTCCAGGAGGCGTCGGGCAACGAGGGCGCGTCCTTCGAGCGCACCTATAGCCGCGCCGGGCTGGTGTTGTGGCCGCATGCTCGACGGCTTGCGGTGCTGAACCAAGCCGGCCTTGGGGCAACGTTGCCGCATCTTGAGGATCTGGTGGCGCGCTGGGAGACGAGCGGCGCGGGGATCGAGTCGCCATTGTGGCGCGAGGCCGATGAACTTTCGGGACACATGCTGCGCTCCTGGCCGCGGCAGACATGGCGCCGGGACGGCGATACCGATGTCAGCCGGATGCTCGACACGCTGGTCCGGCTTGGAAATGCGCCGCGCGTCGTTGCGTTTCTTGCCGAGTTGTCGGCCGAGGGCCATTACGCGGCGTCCGATAACGAGGCGATCGTTCGTGCCGTCGCGCTGCTTCCAAAAGCGCATGCAACGGACTTGCTGATCCGGATCGTCCGGCACAATGCCCCGGCCCATCTCAGTGCTTGCGGCGACCTGCTGCTGCGCTGCGTCGCGGCGCTGCCCGAGTCCGCGGGCGATGTGGCGCAGATTGCCGCCGCCCTGATCGACGTCTTGCCGGACGCCCCGCCTGGGCCTGCGCGACTCGACGACTGGACTCGACCCGTGGTGGTGAGGCCGGGCTTCTTTGTCGATCTGCTGACGGCGACGAGCCGGATCGATGCTCGACTTGCGGCCCGCGCGATCAAGCACCTGTTGGCCTGGCCCAAGACGTACAATCCTGACGACGTTCTGGTTCCGGCGGCGCTGACCTTAACCAAGCAAGTGGACAGCACGGCGTGGCCGGCGGTCGCGCGGCTTCGCGAGGCGTGTCTCGACCATTTGCGGCGGCGAATCGCCCTGCCGCTGGACGCCCCGCCAGACTGGGCCCGGACTAACCCGCTCACATGCAAATGCGCGGATTGTCGGGAAGTGGGCGCCTTCCTGATTGACCCGAGTCAGCGCCAATGGCGCCTGAAAGCGATTCAGCACCGGCGGACACACGCCAAACAAAGCATACGGAGCGCCACATGCGACCTTGACTTGACCACGGAAAAGCGTGGCAGCCCCCATACGCTGATCGCCACCAAGAACCAGGCGAGCTACGAGCGACGCGTGGTGCAGCGCCGGCAGGACTTGCAACACGTGTCGGCGCTGGGGGGATGACGGCTTTCTGGCGGATTGTAGGCGCGCGTCATACCAGCCGCTTTTGAGGTTGACCATTACGCGGTGAAAGGTGGCGGAATGCGCTTCGCTTTTCCGCCCAACGGGAGGGCACGACGACAGTCGACTGCAAAGGCCGTATCAGACCCGGATCCCGATTGTCGGGAACGGCGCTGCGCATCGATCAACCGGAATCGGCTAAGAACGCTCGGCCTGCGGATGTGATGCCCACAATGGCGCGGCCGCTCGCTTGCGTGCGGTCGACGAAGCCGCGGTCATTCGCTTCCTCCCACACCGGAAGCTGCGGACACGAAGTGCGCCACGCCTCCATCACGTCGGCGTAGGGTCGTTCTTCCCGTGCGAGCCAGGTGAGAAGTTGGCGAAGCAGTGCATCGATCCTATCCGACATGATCAACCTCCCGAGCGGCCGCCGGCTTGCTACAGCCGGAACCGCACCCCCGGCCGCGCCAGCCCGCCGCCGAGCCCGATCGGCGTCCCATCAGCCCGCCAGCATGCCGCGCCGGTCATCGTTCCATCCGAATCGAACTGGATGGCATTCATACCGCTCGCCACTGTCGGCATCACCATCACTTCATGACCGCGATCGCGCAACGCCTCCGCAGTGCCGACGGCGAATGTCTTCTCGATCTCCACCTGGTACCCCTGCGTCCAGAGCCGTGGCGCCTCGACCGCCTGCTGCACGCTCATACCGTGATCGATCAGGTTGATCAGCGCCTGCATCGCCGAACCGAAGATGCGCATGCCACCGGGCAGTCCCAGCGCGTAAACCGGCCTGCCTTCGCGCAATGCGATCATTGGCGACATCGATGATGTCACCCGCTTGCCCGGCGCCACCGAATTCGCCCGGCCGGGATGCGGTGTGAACAGGTACATGTAGTTGTTGGGGATCATCCCCGTCCCCGGCACGATGAAACGCGCGCCGAACAGGCTGTTGATCGTCTGCGTGCTGGCGACGATGTTCCCTTTATCGTCCGCCACGGTCAGGTGCGTGGTATGCGGCGACTCCACCGCCGCCTGCACTCCCGCGCTCCAGTTCTGTGCCCGCGCCAGATCGATCCGCGCCCGGCGTTCGGCGGCATATTCCTTCGCGGTTAGTCGATCTACCGGGACCGGAACGAAATCCGGATCGGCGGTCGCCGCGGCGCGGTCGGCAAAGGCGATCTTCAGCACCTCTGCGAGCAGGTGCAGCGTATCCGGCGTGCCGAACCCCATCGCCCGCGGGTCGTATCCTTCGAGAATATTCAGCATCTCGATAATGTGCAGCGGGCCGGAGGTGGGTGGCGGCGGTCCAACGATCTCGTAGCCGCGATATGTGCCCCGCAACGGAGCCCGCTCGACGGTGCGGTACCCCGCCAAGTCCTCCAGCCCCAGATACCCGCCGGCCTTGGCCATGTGCGCTGCATAATGACGCCCGAGCGCGCCGTCGTACAACGCCGCCGCACCCTCCCGCGCGATCGTGCGAAGCGTCTCGGCATAGTCGCTGGCAATCAGCCGCGCTCCAGGCTGGATCGGCTGCCCCTCGGGCAGAAACAGCCGGGCGATCTCGGGGTCGCGCGCCAGGTCGGCGGCGGCATCGCCGGCGCAGTCCGCGAGAAACGGCGTCACCCGGAAACCGCGGGACGCGTGCCGGATTGCCGGCTCCGTGACGTTGGCGAGCGAGAAGGTGCCGAACCTCGCCAGCGTCTCGCACCAGGCTTTCAGATTGCCGGGCGAGGCGACCGATGTCCGCCCTAGGGCATTGGCTCGCCCGATCGCATCCATGGTGCCTGGCGCCGCATTCGGATCGGCGGTATAGGTCGTCGGCCCGGTGGCGCGGGGGGCAGAGCTCTGCCCGTCGATTACGACATGCCGCCCGTCGACCAGCCGGATGTGCGCCATGCCGCCGCCGAGCACGCCCACCATCATCGGCTCGACGACAGTCAGCGTGAACAGCGCCGCGATCGTGGCATCGATCGCGTTGCCACCGGCCGCCAGCATCTCCGCGCCCGCCGCCGAGGCGAGCGGCTGGTTGGTCACCACCATGCCCCGCGTGCTGGTGACGGGCTGCTTCTCGCAGCGGAATGGCAGGGCCGAGGGGGACATGCGGCACATCCTTCGGGTTGTTCGACGCGCTGCATTGTTCGATACCGCGCCGCATTGCGAAAGGGGACGAGGATGGAACTGCGAGGACAGGCGGCGATCGTGACGGGCGGCGGGTCAGGGCTGGGCGCCGCCACCGCCGAGGCGCTGGCCTCCGCCGGCGCGCGGGTGACGGTGCTCGACCTCAACCGCGCTGCGGCCGAGGCGGTGGCGGCGCGCATCGGCGGCCTCGCTGCATCATGCGACGTGGCCGACGCCGCAGCCGCCACCGCGGCGGTGGGGCTGGCTCAGCAGGCCCACGGCCCGGCCCGGCTGCTGGTGAACTGCGCCGGCATCGGCCCGGCGGCGCGTATCATCGGACGCGACGGCGCCATGCCGCTGGAGCGTTTCGAGCAAGTGATTCGCGTGAACCTGGTCGGGTACATTCAACATGCTGCGCCTGGCCGCAGCGGCGATGAGCGCGCTCGACCCGCTGGAGGAAGGCGAGCGGGGTGTAATCATCAACACCGCCTCGATCGCCGCCTATGAGGGGCAGGTTGGTCAGGCTGGGTATGCGGCTTCGAAAGCGGGGGTGGTGGGTCTTACGCTGCCGGCTGCGCGTGAATTGGCACGGGTGGGCGTTCGCGTGGTGACGATCGCGCCAGGACTAATCGAGACACCGATGTTCAATACCCTGCCCGATGACATACGGGAGGGACTGGCGGCGTCGGTGCCCTATCCGGCCCGCCTCGGTCGGCCGGAGGAATACGCTACGCTGGTTTTGCACATCGCCGCCAACCGCTTCCTGAACGGCGAGACGATCCGCCTCGACGGTGCCCTGCGTCTGCCGCCGCGGTGATGAACCTGCCGGCTGGGCAGTCTGGTCAGTAGCCGTTGTTAGCGGGAGTTCCCCGGGAGGAGGAGACGTTCTCGATTTCTTCGACGCCATCAATCTACTTGCGTACCCGTGCCCTGATCGTGCAGCCAAGACGGTCAACCACTTGATCTCGACGGGACGCTCGCCGGGCCGCTTGCCGGCATAGGTGGCGGGATCAGGCTCGATCCGAGCGAGCCTTCCGTCGGTCAAACCTCCATCACGCCGGTCCCCGGGGGCTTTCGCATCGACAGCTTCTTTGACGTGTTCGTGGAGTTGACGCTCGACACCACGCCGTCGGTCATCGTGGATCGCGGGCCGCTGGTCGTGACGCTGGTTCCAGAACCGGCGACGCTCGCGTTGCTTGCTCTGCCGCTGGCCGGCCTGCTCGGGCTACGCCGCCGGTCGGAGACCTGATCGGTTCGCTGTGCGCCGCCGCGTCGGCGGCTATCCACGCCACGTGATGAAAGCCGAGGCGGTTCCATGGATGCGTGCTCCTCGGGCTTGTCATTTCCCGGCTGCACTGTCATTCAGTACAAATGCATTGCAACCGGGGTTATCTCTGGCTGCGCCAATCGCTCGGTCCGCTGGTTCTCGCCGCAAGCGTTGTCGCTGCCGTTCCGGCTTCGGCTGAAGACGGGATCCTGACTGATGTCCACCTTGGGATACTGGCGCATGACGTGGGGATTCTCGGCGGACAGACCGAGCATGGCGTCGATCTGAATGCCGAGGCGCTGTTCCAGTCCTTCGTCCCCGAACCGGCGGTCAGTGGGATACCGCCCGCCTTGCGCTGGCTGCTTCGTCCGGCACCGCATATCGGCGTGGACGGCAACACCGCCGGCGGGACGAGCCAGCTCTATTTCGGTCTGACCTGGACGGCGAACCTCGACACCGGCGGGTTGCTTTGGCCGGATCATGCGGTCTTCCTGGCGATCGGCTTCGGGCCTGGATTCAATAACGGGCACATCCACGCGCCCGACACCAGCGACCATCTCAGTCTTGGCTCGAACGTGTTGTTTCACACGTATCTCGAGCTTGGATATCGGATCACACCGCACATATCGCTGTCGGTCTATTTCGATCACAGCTCCAATGCGGGTCTGGCGCGCTACAATGCGGGGCTGGACGATCTCGGCATGCGGGTGGGGTGGCATTTTTAAAGCGGGAACCCTCACCTCTCCCGCTTGCGGGAGAGGTCGGTTCGCGGAGCGAACCGGGTGAGGGCCTCGTGAGGGCCTCGCCCTCCGCTTGCACTGCCCCGGCACCGCCGCTATAGAGCCGCCCCTCGGAAATCGCGCGTCCGGGCCTGGTAGGGCATGCCCGGCCGCGATGCTCGCCTTCGCGCGGGCCACAATGAAGGAGAATGAAATGCCCAAAGTGAAGACCAAGTCTTCCGTCAAGAAGCGATTCAAGCTCACGGCGACCGGCAAGGTGAAGGCCGGGCCGGGGATGAAACGCCACGGCCTGCGCAATCGCACGCAGAAGGCCAAGCGCTCGAACCGTCGCATGCAGGTACTCACGCCGATGGATGCGCGGACGGTGAAGCAATGGGCGCCCTACGGGCTGGATTGAGGGGATAGACCGTCATGGCACGCGTCAAGCGGGGCACCACCACCCATGCCCGGCACAAGAAGGTTTTGAAGCAGTCGAAGGGCTTCTTCGGCCGTTCGTCGACGACGTATCGGGCCGCGCTGGAGCGGCTGGAGAAGTCGCTGCAATACGCGTATCGCGACCGGCGCAACCGCAAGCGCGATTTTCGCGGTCTGTGGATCCAGCGGATCAACGCGGCGGTGCGCGAGCACGGGCTGACCTACAGCCGTTTCATCGACGGGCTGAAGAAAGCCGGCATCGAGATGGACCGGAAGATGCTGGCGGCGATCGCCTATGACGATGCGGCGAGCTTTGCCGAGATTGTCAAGAAGGCGCAGGCGGCGCTTAGCCAGAGCTGAGCCCTTGCGCTGTGTGGGCGCAAATCTTCATCGATTTGCAGGACACGCTGGGCTTCAGCGCGCTGAGCGGCGTGCGGCCGACCATCGAGACCATGCCGCTGGAATGTGCGGCGGAGGCATATGACAAGATGATTCGCGGCGAGGCCCGCTTCCGGATGGTGCTGACGACTGGGCTGTGAGGTGGTTCGCGCTCCGGGCATGCTGGGGGTTCGTGCGTAGGTCGATCAGACGCCGGCGGGTGAGGGCGTGGGCGCAGCGGCGAACCAGGGCGAGCTAGTTCCTCGGCACCATATGCTATAATGCCCGATATGCGCCCGGTTGACGATCCGATCCTCAAACGTTTCCGCACCACGCTGGACGAAATCCATGGCCAGCGGCTTGAGCGTGCCGTGTTGTATGGCTCGCGGGTGCGCGGCGATGCGCGCCCGGACTCCGACTACGATGTTGCGGTGTTTCTGCGCGACATGACCGACCGCATTGCCGAGTTGTATCGGCTGGCCGACCTGAGCACGGCCATTCTTGAGAACGGCGGCGAATTCATTCACGCGATGGCCTATCCCGCCGGCTCCTACGATGACCCGCGCATGCCGCTGATGTATGCCATCCGCACCGAGGGTATCGACCTGTGAAGCCGCAGACCAACGCCTTCCTGGAGAAGTCACGGGAGTTGCTCGATCAAGCCGACGCGATTTTGCGCATTGACCTTTACGAGGCCGCCGGCCGCACGGCGTATCTGGCCGGATTTCATGCGGCGCAGGCCCTTATTTTTGAAACCAGCGAGCGCATCTATAAAAGCCATTCCGGGGTACGTGGCGCACTCAGCCGGCTCCTGAAGGACGACCCGCGCGTTGACAAGCAACTGCGGGCATTCCTTGGCCGTGCCTATGATCTCGAAGCCATTGCCGATTACGAGACCGGCTCTGGTTCGCACGTTTCGGCCGAGCGCGCACGCGAGGCAGTCGAAACCGCCCGACGGTTTATTGACTGCATCGCCGGTCTTATGTCCTAGCAGCAACCGGACCTCGACCTTGCCGAGCGTTCGGCACCCTGCCAGAGCGAGGGGCCGATCACGGCCCCGAGCCGGAGCACGGACGACGACCTGGAATACTGACCCTCGCCATTCCGTGCACCCATGGTCGGCGGCTGATCGTCACGTCTTGGCGGGGTGGGGTCGGGTGCTCTCCGGAGCGGGGATGCTCGCGGCGTGAGCGCGGCGGGCGCAGCCGCCGTTACTGCTGCACTTGCTGATCGCGCTGGGAGGCTCACTTGGATTTCCGATTGGAGGCAGGGGAGACTGTGATGCCCAAGATGCGTGTCATGCAGGTGGGACAAAAGGGCGGGGCTTTCGAGCTGGTCGAGCGGGAACTGCCGCAGCCCGGGCCGGGGGAGGTGCGCGTCAAGGTGCAGGCGTGCGGCGTCTGTCACAGCGATTCGATCGGCAGGGAGGGGCTGTTTCCCTCGGTGCGGTATCCGATCGTGCTGGGCCATGAGATCGCCGGGGTGGTCGACGCGGTGGGCAGCGGCGTCATCGGCTGGGCGGCGGGCACGCGCGTCGGTGTTGGCTGGTTCGGCGGCCATTGCGGGCGGTGCGAGCCGTGCCGCCGCGGGTATCTGGTGGATTGCCGCAACCTGCGCATTCCCGGCGTGACGTATGATGGCGGCTATGCCGAGGCGATGGTTGCGCCTGCCGACGCGCTGGCGCTGATCCCGGATGAGCTCTCGGCCGCCGATGCGGCGCCGCTGCTGTGCGCCGGCGTCACCACCTTCCACGCACTGCGCGAAAGTGGGGCAGGGCCGGGCGATCTGGTTGCCATCCTTGGCATCGGCGGGCTCGGGCATCTTGGGGTGCAGTTCGCCGCGAAAATGGGATTCCGCACGGTCGCCATCGCCCGCGGGCGCGACAAGGAGGCGCTGGCGCGGCAGCTCGGCGCCCATGTGTATCTCGACAGCCAGTCGCAGGATGTGGCGGCGGAGCTGACGAAGCTCGGCGGAGCGAAGACGATTCTGGCGACCGTGACCAGCGGCAAGGCGATGAGCGCGGTGATCCCAGGCCTGGCGGTCCGCGGCCGGCTTGTCGTGATCGGGGTGGGGATGGACCCGATCGAGGTCTCGGCGCTGGATCTGATCGGCGGCAGCCGCTCGGTGACGGGCCACGCTTCGGGCGCCTCGATCGATTCGCAGGACACGCTGGCCTTCAGCGCGCTGAGCGGCGTGCGGCCGACGATCGAGACGATGCCGTTGGAGCGTGCGGCCGAGGCGTATGACAAGATGATGCGCGGCGAGGCCCGCTTCCGCATGGTGCTGACGACTGGGCTGTGAGCTGATCCGGCTTCCCGTGCCCACGCATGACGATCACACAAATCGGCAGCAATGATCGACGCAACCTTATTCGAAAAGCGTAATGGTCTTGGCCAGCACCTCGTTGAGAATAGATTGCGGTAGCGTGTCGACCTTGCGGCCGTTGCGAGCGTTGAGGTCGAGCACTCGCGGCTGATCGCAACGCACGATACCGGTCGTTTTGATACCAGTTACCGGTACCGCAAACCCGATACGGCGTGCGAAAGCACCACCGCTGGTGATTGGCAAAACCACCGGCAGCTTACTCACTTCGTTGAATTCCGTTGGCGACACAATGAGGACGGGACGATAGCCCCGCTGCTCGTGACCTTCCGCCGGATCGAGGGAAACGAGGTAGATGTCTCCTCGCTTCACAGCAGCTCACGCCCAACTGGCGGGGCATCGACCCACTCACGTTCCTCCGGCGTCAGCGGCTGAGAATAGTCCGACGCGGCCAACAGCTCAGCCAGCGTGTAGCGCCGCCGGGGGTGTGGCTCGACGACAAGGCGGCCGTTATCGACGGTGAGGCCAACCTGGGCACCTGGACTCAGGTGCAGCACGTCGAGGAGAGCCGGCGGGACGGCTAGCATGACGGAGCCCCCTACCCTGCGCAGATTCGTAGTATACATCGACGACCTCTCTTTGGGTTATATGGGCATATAACTTTGGGTCAGCCCGTTTGCAAGCCCCGCATGGCCACCGCACCGCGGAGCTCGCGTCGATAGCACCCTCAGAGCCTTCATCCAGGTGGTGCAACAGCATCCTTGGCCCTCGAATCCTGTCTCCCGGCAAAGGCCAAGCGACGGCCCAGGTTGATCGGAATGCGAGCCGGCCCTGTCCGCGTGGGCGGCTCGAGCCCTGCCGCGGCGCGTATCTGGTGGATTGCCGCAACCGGCGCATTCCCGGTGTGACTTATGATGGCGGCTATGCCGAGGCGATGGTTGCGCCTGCCGACGCGCTGGCGCTGATCCCGGATGAGCTCTCGGCCGCCGATGCGGCGCCGCTGCTGTGCGCCGGCGTCACCACCTTCCACGCACTGCGCGAAAGTGGGGCAGGGCCGGGCGATCTGGTTGCCATCCTTGGCATCGGCGGGCTCGGGCATCTTGGGGTGCAGTTCGCCGCGAAAATGGGATTCCGCACGGTCGCCATCGCCCGCGGGCGCGACAAGGAGGCGCTGGCGCGGCAGCTCGGCGCCCATGTGTATCTCGACAGCCAGTCGCAGGACGTGGCGGCGAAGCTGACGAAGCTCGGCGGAGCGAAGACGATTTTGGCGGCTGTGACCAATGGCAAGGCGATGAGCGCGGTCATCCCGGGCCTGGCGGTCCGCGGTTGGCTTGTGGTGGTCGGCGTGGGGATGGACCCGATCGAGGTATCGCCGATTGATCTAATCGGCAGCAGCCGCACGGTGACTGGGCACGCTTCGGGCGCCTCGATCGACTCGCAAGACACACTGGCCTTCAGCGCGCTGAGTGGCGTGCGGCCGACCATCGAGACGATGCCGCTGGAACGCGCGGCCGAGGCTTATGACAACATGATGCGCGGGGAGGCTCGCTTCCGCATGGTGCTGACGACTGGGCTGTGAGGTGGTCGCCCTGCGAGCATGGCTGCTGGTTTGCTCTGGCGATATGGTCAAGGGCGGGTGCTGGGCGCGGAGCACCCGGAGCCCCTTCGCGTCTTCGCTGCCGGCGACACCGCCTCACGCGAACCACAGCGCCGTAGACGCACGGGCCCCGACTCACGAGTTGGGCTTCTTTAATTGGGGGTTTGATGAATGCACTTCGCCCTTTTTTGCTAAATCTTCAAATATCTTACCGACATCTACTCCGACTCCCATTATGGTTGGCTTCAACACTAAATATCGAGTTGCAGACCGTGTGACACTGCCAAGAAGCTTAAGAGTGCGTGCAGTCAGGTTTCGCGAAGTGCCAGAGAGAATGGCTTCTTGAATGTTGGGCTCGTCAGCGGAAACTGTGGGTGCTTCGGGGGTATACCGAGGGCTAGTTTTATCACTCAGCCGGCCGGCTGGTGGATTTGTGGACAACACAAGCGCGTTGCCCACAACCCCACAGCCGCCACATCGGCAGAAGCGGAGATATCATCCGCCACCACGGCAGGCATCTTTACGCCTCATCGCGGCTGATCTCAGGGTCTGTCAGGAAGCGGAACAACTTGCGGCAGGTCGTGTCGAAGGAGCGCTGCGCGGTGTCGGACTGACCATGGGAGAGCAGCGGCCCGCCATCGTCGCCGATGAGGGTGAGGACGACCTGCTTGATTGGCCGCCTCCGGAGGTCGCTGTCCATCTGCAATCGGCTGATGACCTCACCGCCGAGAGCCCAGACGTTGTCGCGGTGTCGGCGCAAGGTTTGGCGTGATAGCTGCAAGGCCAGCAGGTCGCGCAGGAACGGCTTGAAGCATTCCACCATCCGCCGGCCAGGCGGAATATCGCGCGCCTCATACGCCCAGCTGCGAGGCCACTGATCGAGGTCCGGACAACAGGTCTGCAAGGGATCGGCAGCAGCCCGTTGCGCCGGTACGCTGTCACGTCTGCCGGCAACTCCTTTGGGTCCCGCTGCCATGCGGCTGATCTCCCTGCTGAACCACTACCAGCACTTTCCTGGGTTCGTTTACGAGAAGGCGCGACATTGCGCCGAAAGCCGAACCATCGAGATCAGCGTGCGGCCCCGCCGCGGCTCGAGACCGGTGTGCTCGGGCTGTCGCAAGCCGGCGCCGGCCTATGATCACCTGAGCCTGCGCCGGTTCGAATTCGTGCCCCTCTGGGGCTGCATGGTGGTGTTCCTCTATTGCATGCGACGGGTCGATTGCCGGGCCTGCGGCGTGCGGGTCGAAGCGGTCCCCTGGGGTGTCGGCAAGCACCAGCTGACCAAGGCCTACATGCTGTTCCTGGCGCACTGGGCGAGGAAGCTGTCCTGGCAGGAGACCGCCGGGTCGTTTCGCAGCACCTGGGACAAGGTCTGCCAGTCGGTCGAGTATGTCGTGCAGTGGGGGATCGAGCACCGGCAACTGGGGCCGATCGTGGCGATCGGCGTCGATGAGATCCAGTATGCCAGGGGACACAAATACCTGACGCTGGTCTATCAGATCGAGCAGCAGTGCACGCGCCTGCTATGGATCGGTCGCGAACGGACGGTGGAGAGCTTCGAGCAGTTCTTCACCCTGATCGGCGAACCATTGGCTGGGCAGATCGAGTTTGTGTGCTCGGACATGTGGCAGCCTTATCTGAAGGTGATTCGTGAGCGGTGCAGCCAGGCCATCCACATCCTCGATCGCTTCCATATTGTCGCCAAGATGAATGCCGCGCTGGACCAGGTGCGTGCCGCCGAGGCTCGCCGGCTGGCCCGGGACGGCTATGAGCCCGTCTTGAAGAAGACCCGCTGGTGTGTGCTCAAGCGCAAGGCCAACCTGACCGAGCATCAACGCTTCCGCCTGCGCGATCTGCTGCGCTACAACCTGCGGACCGTACGGGCCTATCTGCTGAAGGAGGACTTCCAGCAGTTCTGGGACTATGCTTCGCCGAGTTGGGCCGGCAAGTTCCTGGATGAATGGTGCGGTCAGGTCATGCGCTCCCGCATCGAGCCGATGAAGAAGATCGCCAGGACGCTACGCTCGCACCGCGCGCTGATCCTGAACTACTTCCGCGCCAGGAAGCAGCTCTCCAGCGGTGTGGTCGAGGGTCTGAACAACAAGGCCAAACTGACCATGCGAAAATCCTACGGGTTCCGTACCTTCCACGTCACCGAAATCGCCTTGTATCATGCACTTGGTAAGCTGCCGGAACCCAACGTCGCCCACAGATTCTTCTGACGAGGCGAATGTTGAGGAGGTATGCATCCGGCCTTTTTCTAAACCATCTGGCATACGTAACGAGCTCAATGCGGATTTTGCACTGTCAAGACGCCCGCGCTCACCGGATTCAATGGCGAGTGCTGCAAGCACGAACCCGTAATCGACTTCTTCGGCTTCTTCGAGGTCACTTCGGTTGATTTTGGCGAGCAGCTTTGCTGCAGCGTCAGCTTTCAATCGCGTTCTTGAACGTGCGCTTCCTGTTCACGCGCAGCCGCAACGTGGTCACTTCCCTGCGCGGGATCGCAGCGAGGGATCGTACACCGGGTGATCCATCTGAGGTCCTGGCAGAAAAAGTTTGACGGCACGCCCGCCTCTATCCGCGCGCTGCCGCCGAAGCTCGGCGAGCACACGGCGGCGGTGCTGCGCGAGGCCGGGCTGAGCGAGGCTGAGACCGCGGCTGCGCAGGGGAGTAGGTCATAGCTCGGGTCAGTGGAGGATGGCTCCCACCTACATAGGCCGGGGGTCAATCGGGCCACCACCAATGCAGAAGCTCACCACCATGACCTGAGCTGGAATCAATTCCGAAGACGTCGAGGCGGCCAGACGCCCACGAGACCGCGCTAACGCCGTATGTCACGTTGCCGCTCAATAACTCTGGTCCACCCCAGCCGTTATCCCACCACCAGTGCACAAGTTGATTTGTGTCGGCGTCAATTCCAAAGATGTCGAGGCGATTAGGTCCCCACGAGACCGCGCTTGGCGCCGATGCCAGGTTGCCACCCAATAACTCTGGCCCACCCCAGCCATTGTCCCACCACCAGTGCACAAGTTGGCTTGTGTCGGCATCGATCCCAAAGACGTCGAGGCGGTTAGGTGCCCACGAGACCGCACTTGGGGGAAATACTGAGCCGCTACCTATCCCACTTGGGGACGATGGTAAGTTGCCACCTAATAGCTCTGGTCCACCCCAGCCATTGTCCCACCACCAGTGCGCAAGCTGACTTGTGGTAGCATCGGCCGCGAAGACATCGAGGCGGTTGGGTGCCCACGAGACGACACCTGGTATCGATCCCAAGTTCCCACCCAGGGACTCTGGTCCACCCCATCCATTGTCAAACCACCAATGCGCAAGCCCATCGCTGTTGCGATCGATTCCAAGGACATCAAGGCGGCCAAACGTCCACGAGACTGCACTGACGCCGGGCACCCAGGGCGGACCATTGGCCTCCAGATTCGCGCCCAGTAACTCTGGTTGACCCCAGCCGTTGTCAAACCACCAGTGCGAAAGCTGACCTTCACCGCCGGAAGCATCCACCGCCTCGATGCTAAAGATGTCGAGGCGGCCAGGCCCCCACGAAACCGCACTAACGCTGCCCGGTGGGTTGCCGCCCAATAGCTCAGGTCCACCCCAGCCATTGTCCCACCACCAGTGCACAAGCTGACCTGACTATTCATCGACGCCAAAGATATCGAGCCGGTTAGGTGCCCACGAGACCGCACTCGGAGAAAGTGACTTACCACCCAGCCGCTCTGGTCCACCCCACGCCATCCGAAATCTCCTTCGAAATCGACCGGAGGCCAGGGCGCCGAGAGAGCGCCCGTGGGCTCGCCGGGCCTTGTCAGTCGTGCGGCTGGGCGACCACGCGCAGATAAGGCTTTAGTGTTTTCCAACCGTTGGGGAATTTCTGCTTCGCCTGCTCGTCCGAGACGGCTGGCGGAATGATGACATCCTCGCCCATCTTCCAGTTCACGGGGGTCGCAACCGAATGTTTCGCGGTGAGCTGACAGGAATCGAGCAGGCGCAGCACCTCGTCGAAATTGCGGCCGGTGCTCATGGGATAGGTGAGCGTCGCCTTTATTTTCTTGTCAGGGCCGATCACGAACACCGCCCGGACCGTCGCGTTGTCCGCGGCGGTTCGGCCCTCGGCCGTGCCGCCGGCGCCTTCCGGCAGCATGTCGTAGAGCTTCGCCACCTGCAATTCGGGGTCGCCGATCATCGGATAGGTGATGGCGTGGCCCTGCGTCTCTTCGATGTCCTTGGCCCAGCGGCCATGGTTGGCGACCGGATCGACGCTGAGGCCGATGATCTTTGTGTTGCGGCGCTCGAATTGCGGCATCAGGCCGGCCATGTAGCCGAGTTCGGTGGTGCAGACCGGGGTGAAGTCCTTGGGGTGGCTGAATAGGATCGCCCAACTGTCGCCGATCCAGTCATGGAAGTGGATCGTGCCCTGGGTAGTTTCGGCAGTGAAATCCGGAGCTTCCGAGTTGATCCTGAGTGACATCGCAACCTTCCCTATCGTTGTTCCGTTCGTGGCAATTCCCGGCTGGCGGACGGGTGCGCCGCGCCGGGGCGGACCATAGGCTTCGCTCGATCTTCCGACAATGGTGCTGCCGATCCAAACTCTGCCGGCGTCCCTGCCGTGACCCGATCTGGGCCGCCTCCGGCCGGCCTGCGAGCCATCTCACGGTTGCTACGCGCCTGAAACGGGGGCTAACCTGCCCGCTCGAAGGCCGAATTGACAATTTGCCGGGGAAATCATCCCTGACCCATAAGCGCATCGGAGGCTGGCGATGTCCGACCCGTTGACCCACTTCATCGCCGCCTGCCGCGTGGAAATCAATCGGGCGTCGGATGCCGCGGATCGTGTGGTGGCCATCGCGCCGCTGATGGCCGAGCTTGCCGCGATTGCCGCGCCCCATCTGGGCCCGGAGCACAGGCGCAGTGACCCCGCGCACTACGCCCGCAATGCCATCCATATCGATCCTTCCGGCGATCTTTCGCTGTTTGCCCTGGTCTGGCTGCCGGGCCAGTGGACCCCGGTGCACGACCATGGAAGCGGGGGCGTGGTGGGCATTGTCGAAGGCGTGCTGGAGGAGCGCGCGCTGATGAGCGCCCACGGCGAGATCACCGCCGACGAGGGCATCGCGCTGCGGCGGGGCGGCATGGTGCTGCTCAACCCTGGCTCGGTCAGCAGCTTCGTGCCCAACCCCGACCACATCCACATGACCGGGGTGCCGGAGGACCGCGCGCCGTGCATCAGCCTGCACCTTTACGGCCGCAACATGAACTCGTTCCACATCTACGACGTCGCCGCCGGCACCCGCCGTCTTATCGACGTGCCGCACCACGCGGTGCGTTGAGGTCGTCAGCCCGGCGCGCCTGGCAACGGCCGCTCTCCCCGTCTGCTGTCGGGGCATTGAAGACACGCTGGCCTTCAGTGCGCTAAGCGGCGTGCGGCCGACCATCGAGACGATGCCGCTGGAACGTGCGGCCGAGGCGTATGACAGGATGATGCGGAATGAGGCCCGGTTCCGCATGGTGCTGACGACTGGCCTTGCCGAGCGCAGCCGAGATCCGTTGCATGCTGCCGTAACCTGACCTAATGCGTAACAGGATGTCGACTCAGCTCCTCGAGTAATAGGCGCAGTGCGTTCAGTTCGGCACCAAACCCGCCCCAGTCTCCAGCCTTCAAGCGGTCCATTGCTTTGTCATAATGCCCAAGTGCCTCGCGGGCTTGCTCCGCCACCATGCCAGAGGACGGAGCTCCGATGGGCGCCGTTGGTAGGCCGGCCGCCGGGATGGATTCCTTGAACAGCGCAGCCAGGGCCGCAGGAAGAGTCTCCTCCATGACCACATGGTTCCCATATGCGGCGATGACCCGCTTGAGTTCCGGCAATTGTCCTAACTCAGCACGCAGGTACAGCGGTGACACATAAAGGATTGAGTTCTCGATCGGCACGACCAGAAGATTGCCCCGAATGAACTCGAGAACCCATCTGGTTCCACAGCGAGATCTGCTGCGAGATCTCGGTATTCTGGTTGATGCGGGCCTCAATCTGGAACGGCCCGTAGACTAGCTTCTCCTTGGGAAACTCATAGACGATGAGCTTGCCGTAGTTGGGCGGGTCGCAGCGTGCGGCCAGCCAAGCAATCATGTTCTCCCGCTGGCTCGGCGCCATGGGCAGCATGAGGAAGAATTCGGTGCGCGAATCGCCGGGCAGGCGCATCATGATGTAATAGGGCGCCATCCTGATGCTGCCGGAGCCATTGATGCCACTGGGACCGGTTGGCTGGCGAGGGTACTGCCAGAGATCCTCTCGATTGTAGAACACCTCAGGCGCGTCCATATGGTATGCGCGGTACTGCAGAGCTTGTATGTTGAACAGATCCTCGGGATAGCGGATGTGCTTCTGCAGATCGGGCGGCATAGCGTCGAACGGCTTGAACAGTGCAGGGAAAATGCGCTGGTAGGTCGCGATGATGGGGTCGGCGGCATCAACTACGTAAAATGCTACTGTCCCATTGTAGGCGTCAATAACGATCTTGACCGAATTGCGGATGTAGTCGATGTCCCCGTCTGGCTGTGGCTGAGCGTACGGAAACCAACTGCTGATCGTATACGCATCCTGCATCCAGTACAGCCGACCATTGCTGATCACCACGTAGGGGTCGTGATCAAGTTGCAGGAACGGCGCGATCGTTCGCACCCGATCCTGGATGTTGCGATGGAGCATAATCCGGCTCTCACGGGTGATGTAACGACTGAGCAGAATGTTCACGTCGTCGAAGTGCCAGGCGAACAAGGTCCTCCAGACGGTCCGACCGATCGGGATACCGTCCACACCATCATAACTTGCGTAGACGTTGTCCTTTCCCTTAGGATAGTCGAACTCCGGTATGCTGCCTTTCACGATTACGTAGCCGCCAGCGGTCTGTCCGAAATAGATGCGCGGCTCAGTTATGCCGGGGCCGCCGGAGGCAACCGGTGGAATATCCTTCAGGTAGAAGTTTGGCAGACCCTCAGTGGACTTCTCGGTGACGGGGGACATGACGACCCCGTTGCCGTGGGTAAACAGCAGGTGCAGGTTGACCCAGGTCTGGGCGTTGGCTGATAGCAGTGAGGGTGCGAGCTCGCGCGCCGCGAGCATCACCTGCTTATATGAGCCGTCGATCTGGTAGCGATCGATGTCGACATCAAGGAACCTGTAGTAGGTACGTATCTCCTGCAGTTGCGCGTAGGTGTCCATCAAGGGCTGCCAGTCCCACAAGCGAATATTGTCGACGGTGCCGCGGTTGTCCTGCAGCGACTGGAAATTCAGCCCCTGTTCAGCGGGGAATGGCTTCACCGTGATCTGTCTGAGGTTGTACGCCTCGCGGGTGAGCGCGATGTTCCGCTGAATGTACGGTGTCTCCAGCTGCAGCTCGCTCGGCTTCACCAAGAAGCGTTCGAACAGTGCAGGGAACATCTCGCCAAGAAAGAACGAGCTGCCGAACACCAACGCCACCGCTGCGACGGCGAGAGGGTAGGTGCGGAGCTGCACGTTGACCCATGCAATGACGGCAGCGGCAGCGGAAATGCCTGTGAGCAGCCAGAGAACCGGCAGCTCGACATGGACGTCAGTGTAGCCGGCCCCCACCACGACGCCGTTGTCGTTATAGAGAAGCAGGAAACGGTCTAATGCGTAGGACCAGGCCTTCACCGCAAAATAGAGACCCAGTAGCGCAGAGCCGTGGGCGATCGCGGCGAATGAAATGTGCCGGGGTCGAAGATCCAGATTGATGCCGCCGTGCACGAAGTATACTGCGCCAGCCATGATACTGCTCAGGAACAGTATCAGCAGCATCCAGTTCTTGAGCGCGATGTAGGCCGGCAGCGAGAAAAGGTAGAAACCAATATCTTTGTCGAACACTGGATCATTCTGGCCGTACGGCATCTGGTGGATGAACCGGAGAACCAGGTCCCACTTGCCAGTCTCGCCCAGCGCGATCAGCAGTCCTAAGACGAGGGCGACAATCAGAGTGAGCAGACGCCACGGCAACAGCGTGGACGTGAGCCCAAACAACTCGATCGGCGTTCCCGGTAATGCCCGCACTGTCGTCAAGCGTGTCTCGAGCACTGCTGGGCGCCGAAAGCGTCGCGGCCATGCGAAACGTAGTGCCAGTATCCCGTTCACCCACAGCAGCAAGGCCGATGCTGCGAAGACGGCTACGAAGAGAACAGCTTTCGTGGCGAAGACCGTCCAGAAGACGCCGACATAGCCGACCGTCGAGAACCACGCCCAATCGACCACAAAGGCGCTTGCACTTCCCAGCGCGACGAGGGAGGCCACGATGATGGCGATTGCCACGCCGATGCCTCTCCAGGGCACGTTCCCTCCCCCCGTCACGCTACTACGAAGAAGGTCCGACAGCGGATCACACCTTGGCAGCGCCACGTTAGCGCCACAGCGTGAGCTGATGTCAGCCGACCACACCTCCAGTCTGGTCGGCGTTTCCATTCGGGATTGTGGCTGAATGAGACCGTATCCGCAAGGGGACCGCGATCAACAACGGAACCGCCTTGGCCGGGGGCTTCTGAAGTGGACCCCGAACTCGGGACCGACGGGATAGTTGGAGCGCATCGGTAGTTGGCGCTGCAATAGGGCAGGCGAGCCCCGGCGTGTCAAAAGAACGTCTTGACGGCCGAGACCACGGTGTAGTCGTCGTCGACCAGCGGGATGACCTGCCACTTGTCGAAGGTGGTGCAGGGATGCGAGATGCCGAACGCCACCATGTCGCCGACCGCGAGCGGACTGTCCGCCGGCACCGCCAAGTGGCAGTGCTGGTCGTTGAGGCCGGTGACAACATGACCGGCGCCGATCTCGGCGATGGCGCGTGCATCAACTCCGGCGCGCAGCCGCACCCATTTGAGCGGCACGGGTAGATCCATATCATACGAAACATCGCGCTTGCCCATCGTCAGGATCGCCTTCGTCGGCTCGGGCCGCGACTGGACATAGGCCCAGACCTCCAGCGCAGGGATCAAGCCGGGGCCGAGATTGTCCAGGTTTGGCGCTCGCTTGCGGATCTCCGCGAAGGCCTCGCGATACATCTTCGAATCATGGGTCAGATAACAGCCGCTCCGCGTCACCACCCGGAACTCGCGCGCGATCCCGGCCTTGCCGAAGCGCTCGACGACAAGGTCGTAGAACGCCGAGCCGCCAGCGCTGATGATGATTTGGCCCGGCGCGAAGAGTTGCGCCTTCTCGCAGGCGACGGCGATCTCGACGAGGAAATCGAGGAAGCGCGACACGGTCGCGGCATCGTTCGCCGGCGAGTTGGTGTGGACCAGGCCTTCGAATCCCTCGACCCCGCGCAGCGCGAGATGCGGCGCCGCGGCCCGCACGGCGCGCGCCACGGCCAGCGCCGTCGCCACATCGCGGCAGCCGGTGCGACCGCCGAGCATCCCGCCTTCGAGCAGCACCTGCAGCGGCCGGCCCGGCGCCGCGGCGCGCGCTGCTGTCGCAAGCTGCTCGACGTTGGCGACGGAATTGACCAGGCAATAAAAGTCGAACGCAGCATCCCGCTTGAGCTCGCCGAGCACGTAGGAGATCGTCTGGCGGCCAACGAGCTGGTTCGCCAGCACTACGCGGTCGATGCCGAAGTCGCGGCAGATGCGCAGTTGCTGCGTCGTGGCGACGGTCATCGCCCAGGCGCCGTCGGCAAGCTGGTCGCGGAAGAGCTGCGGGCTCATCGTCGTCTTGCCGTGCGGGGCGATCACGGCGCCCGATAGCGCCAGGAACTCGCGCATCCAGTGGCTGTTGTGGCGCAGCGCCGACTGGCGCAGCACGGCGAGCGGCAGCGGTAGGTCCTCGCGCAGCACGTTCCAGCGCTTGGCGCCGATCTCGCCCAGGGGGAACTCCGCGGCGTTGGCGGGGATGCCCTTGATGCTGCCGTCCAGGACGATGGCATCGATCTCGGCGAAGTTCATTGAGCACCTCATTGGTTGGCGGCACGAAACCGCGGGTCAGCGTCGATCTTCGAGATTTCATCAGAGTGCCGTGCCGATACACTATGGACAATTGTGTATCGGGTTTCAGCACGTCATGCCGTGTGCGCAAGGATGTTGACCAGCCGCCCGAAAGGGTCGCGGACATAGAAGCGACGCACACCCCACGGCTCGGTCACCAGCCCATACTCGATGACGAAGCCGCCGGCGACGGCGCGCCGATGAACTTCGTCGAGATTGTCGACTTCGATGGAGAGGTCGGGGACGACAGTCCCAGACCCGCCCTCGCTCGCGACGCTGAGCTGCGGCGTTGACGAGGCCTCCGCCGCGAAGGTGACGATCCACCCGAAATCCATGGCGACCTGCATATCGAGCATGGCGCCATAGAACGCTTTCGCGGCGGCGACGTTATGCGCCGCAATGTTCGCCACTATCCGTTTGACCGCCATGAGACCTCCCATCGCCGCCGTAAGGCGCACGCTCGATTTAATACACTTCTCGGGACATGCCGCTCAAACGCCGGAAAGCCTCAATTCTGTCGCTTTTGGCAAGTGCGGCGGAGGCTCTTTTGAGGCGAAACGGCAGTGAGTTGAAGAACGTCTCGCTATCAGGGAACCGCAACGGTGGCGAGCAACTCCTCGTGCCTGTGGCGGAGATCGAGCAGGTCCAGCATGCAGGCGGTGTACTTTTCCGTGTCCGCTCTAAAGCCGAATTTGGTGCAGAGCACACCATCCTCGTAGTCCACCTGCTGCGCAATCGTCGCTTGCGTATCGGCTACCACGGCTCGCCAAAACGGGACGGAGACGGTGAGGCCGATCACCATCAATGGGATCGTCAAACCGGCGCTCCAGAGCAGTGCTGTCAGCCGGCGATTTGTTTCGCAACTGGCTGCCCAAACTCGCTTCAGGCGCATTGCTCCCCTGGCAGCCGACGCGGCGTGCTGGCCGGTATTTGCGGCCTGTTTGGGGTTGATAACGAATATGTTGGCCTTCCGCAAGTACCGCTGCGAGCCGGTTCGGCATGGAGGCCCGAAAATTCCCCCGAACTCGGGTCGAATCCGAGACGTGGCGGAGTTGCGCCTCAGCGCGGTATCTCGCCACTTGATGCGTGGGATCCGAAATATCGCGGAAAGAGGGTGCTGGACGCGAACCGGCAACGCGAAGTGGAAAAGCATCTCCGGAGGCCATATCCGCGACCGGCAGCGGGACATGGTGCGAGGATATTGCAGGCGGCGGGGGCGCTGATAGAAGCGCTGCATGACAAGCCTCGCTTCGATGACCGGCTTCGGTCGCGCGGCCGGCCAGGGCCAGGGACTCGGCTGGACCTGGGAGCTGCGCAGCGTGAATGGCCGCGGGCTCGACCTGCGCGTCCGCTTGCCGCCCGGCTGGGACGCACTGGAGCCCGCTCTGCGTGAGACGTCCGGGCGCGTGCTGAAGCGCGGCAACGTCACCGCCAATCTCACGATCAAGCGGGAGAGCGAGCCGCGCCTGATCCCCGACCCGGCGGCACTAGAGCAAGCGCTCTCGCTGGCCCTGGCTCTGGCCGAGCGGATTCCCGGCAGCCCACCGCCGCGTGCCGAGGCGCTGTTGGCGCTGCCCGGCGTGCTACGCCCGGCCGCCGCGGACCTGGACGAGGGGCCGTCGCAGCCGGCCGCCGACATGCTGCGGGCCGGGTTCCAGGCGGCACTCGAGGCTCTGCTCGCCGCGCGCTGGGCGGAGGGCGGGCGGCTCGCCGCGGTGCTGGATGGCCTGTTGGATGAGATCGCCACCCTGCATGCAGCCGCAACCGCCGAGGCCGCCGATCAGCCCGCCATGCACCGCGCCCGGCTGATGGACAACCTGACTGCCATGCTACGCGCGACGCCATCTCTGCCCGAGGAGCGGATCGCCCAGGAGGTGGCGCTGCTGGCCGCGCGTTCCGATGTGCGGGAGGAGCTCGACCGGCTGGGCGCGCATATCGCGGCGGCGCGCGCCCTGCTGGCCGAGGGGGCCGCGGTCGGGCGTCGGCTCGATTTCCTGGTCCAGGAGTTCAACCGCGAGGCCAACACGCTCTGCGCCAAGTCGGCCTCGGTGGCGCTGACAGCGACCGGGCTGAAGCTGAAGGCGGCGGTGGAGCAGCTTCGCGAGCAGGTGCAGAACATCGAATGAGTGGGGGCGGGATCGGCCGTCGCGGCCTCTGTCTGGTGCTGGCCGGGCCGTCCGGAGGCGGCAAGAGCTCGGTCGCCCGCGCGCTGCTGGCGGGCGAGCCGGAGGTGGCGGTTTCGGTCAGTGCAACGACGCGTTTGCCTCGGCCAGATGAGCGGGATGGCGTGGACTACCATTTCCTGAGCGAGGCGGAGTTCGCGGCCCAGCGGGATGCCGGCGCGTTCCTGGAATGGGCACGCGTGTTCGGCCGGCATTGCTATGGCTCGCCCCGCGCACCCGTCGAGGCAGCCCTCGCGGCCGGCCGCGACGTGCTCTTTGACATCGACTGGCAGGGGTATCGCAGCCTGTGCGCGGCCCTGCCAGGGGATGTCGTGGGGGTGTTCCTGCTGCCGCCCTCGCTCGCCGCGCTTGAGCAACGGCTGGCGGGCAGGGGCGGGGATGGGCCGGCAGAGATCGCCCGGCGCATGGACTTGGCGCGGGCGGAGATCGGCCATTGCGCCGAGTTCGACCACGTGGTCGTGAACGACAGTTTCGAGCGGACCGTGGGGGAGGTCGGCGCTGTGCTGCACGCCGCGCGGTCCAGCACGGCGCGCTTGGCGGGGTTGGGCGAGTTTCTGGCCGGACTGGGCAGCCATGTGGCTGATATGCCGTAAGTAAGTAAGCCTAACCGCAGAGGCGCGCAGAGTTGGCTCACGATGGCTGCGGTGCACCAGCCTGGGTTTGGCGCCGGGGGGAGGGCGCTGCTATATCCCGGCCGCCGCCGCAGCTCCGGGCGGCGCCGCGTTCCCGAGCCCCTGGGGCGCGGGGCCTGCCTGAAGGGAATGTCTATGGCCCGCCGCCGTCAGCTCTACGAGGGAAAGGCCAAGATCCTGTTCGAGGGGCCCGAGCCCGGCACCCTCGTGCAGTATTTCAAGGATGACGCCACCGCCTTCAACGCGAAGAAGAAGGGCATCATCACCGGCAAGGGCGTGCTGAACAACCGCATCAGCGAATATCTGATGATGCGGCTCGGCGAGATCGGCATCCCGACGCATTTCGTGCGCCGGCTTAACATGCGCGAGCAGCTCATCCGCGAGGTGGAGATCATCCCGCTGGAGGTGGTGGTGCGCAACATCGCCGCCGGCAGCCTGTCGGAGCGGCTGGGCATCCCGGAAGGGACACGGCTGCCGCGCTCGATCATCGAATATAATTACAAGAACGATGCGCTTGGCGACCCGCTGGTGTCCGAGGAGCACATCACCTGCTTCGGCTGGGCCAACACGCAGGACCTCGATGACATGGTCGCGCTGACCCTGCGCATCAACGACTTCCTCACCGGCCTGTTCCTCGGCGTCGGCATCCTGCTGGTCGACTTCAAGCTCGAGTTCGGCCGGCTGTGGGAGAACGACGAGATGCGCATCGTGCTGGCCGACGAGATCAGCCCGGACAATTGCCGGCTGTGGGACAGCAAGACCAACGAGAAGATGGACAAGGACCGCTTCCGCCGCGACCTCGGCAAGGTCGAGGAGGCCTATCAGGAAGTCGCCAAGCGCCTGGGCATCCTGCCGGAGGCTGGCTCGCGCGACATGAAGGGCCCGGAGACGATGCAGTGAGTTGAGAGGCACTCGCCTGGTGAAGGTTGTCGTCACGGTCATGCTGAAGCCGGAGGTGCTCGATCCGCAGGGCCGCGCGATCCAGCATGCGCTGCACGGGCTGGGCTTCACCGGCGTCAGCGAGGTGCGCGCCGGTAAGGTGATCGAGCTGGAGTTGGCCGAGAGCAATCCCGCAAAGGCCAAGGTTGTGGCGGAAGAGATGGCCCGCCGGCTGCTCGCCAATACGGTGATCGAGGGTTACCGCGTCGCAGTGGAGGGCGGATGAGGGCCGGCATCGTTGTCTTCCCCGGCATCAACCGCGAGCGCGACATGGCGATCGCGCTGGAGCACACCACCGGTCACACAGCCGCGCATGGTGTGGCATGGCGAGGCGGCGCTGCCCGAGCTCGATCTGGTCGTGTTACCGGGCGGGTTCAGCTATGGCGACTATCTGCGGTGCGGGGCGATGGCAGCGCACTCGCCGGTACTGCGGGCGGTGCGGGATTTCGCCGAGCGCGGCGGTTATGTGCTGGGGGTCTGCAACGGCTTTCAGATCCTGGTCGAGGCGGGCATGCTGCCGGGCGCGCTGTTGCGCAATGCCGAGTCTGCGGTTCATCTCCGCCGACTGCCACTTAAGGGTCGAGCGCAGCGACACGGTGTTTGCCGGCCGTTACCAGCGCGGCCAGGTGTTCCGTGCTCCGATGGCGCATGGCGACGGAAACTATTTCGCCGATGCGGCTACGCTCGATCGGCTGGAGGGCGAGGGCTTGGTCGCGTTCCGCTACGTCACGCCGGCAGGAGAGGCGACAGCGGACGCCAACCGCAACGGCAGCGCACGCAACATCGCCGGGATTTATTCGGAGAACTTGCGGGTCTTGGGGCTGATGCCGCATCCCGAAGATCTTGTGGATCCGCTGACCGGCGGCACTGACGGCAAGCCGCTGTTCGACGGTCTGGTCGCATCGCTCGGCGCCTGAATGCAGCGCGAGGTTAGTCAGGAGCTGGCGCAGGAATTCGGGCTCAGCGCCGCGGAATACGCCAAAGTGCTGGAGATCATGGGGCGTACGCCTACGCTGGCCGAACTCGGCATGTTCTCTGCCATGTGGAGCGAGCACTGCTCGTATAAGTCCTCCCGCGTCCTGCTCAAGCAGTTGCCGACGAAAGCACCTTGGGTGATCCACGGGCCGGGCGAGAATGCCGGCGTGGTCGATATCGGCCATGGCCTCGCGGCGGTGATGAAGATCGAGAGCCACAATCATCCGAGCTTTATCGAGCCCTATCAGGGTGCGGCGACGGGCGTGGGCGGCATCCTGCGCGACGTGTTCACCATGGGCGCGCGCCCAGTGGCCAACCTGAATGCGCTTCGCTTCGGCAGCCCGGACAACCCGGTGACGCGGCGAATCGTCGATGGCGTGGTGCGCGGGATCGGCGGCTACGGCAATTGCGTGGGCGTGCCGACAGTCGGCGGTGAGGTCAATTTCCACCCGGCCTATGACGCCAACCCGCTGGTCAACGCCATGACGGTCGGTATCGCGCCGACAGACCGTATCTTTCTCTCCGCCGCAGCGGGCGTGGGGAATCCGGTGGTGTATGTCGGCTCCAAGACCGGCCGCGACGGCATCCATGGCGCCACGATGGCCTCGGCGGCGTTCGGGGCTGATGCCGAGGAGCGGCGCCCGACCGTCCAGGTGGGCGATCCGTTCACCGAGAAGCTGTTGATCGAGGCTTGCCTGGAGCTGATGGCCACAGACGCAATCGTGGCGATCCAGGACATGGGAGCCGCCGGGCTGACGAGTTCCTCGGTGGAGATGGCCGGCAAGGGCGGGGTCGGGATCGAGCTTGATCTCGACGCCGTGCCGCAGCGCGCGGCCGGCATGAGCGCCTACGAGATCATGCTGTCGGAGAGCCAGGAACGCATGCTGATGGTGCTGCAACCGAAGTGCGAGGCGGCGGCGCGGGCCATCTTTGAGAAGTGGGAGTTGGATTTCGCGGTGATCGGCCGGCTCACCGACACCGGCCGCATCGTGGTGCGCCATCAGGGCGAGGCGGCGGCAGACATCCCGCTCGCGCCGCTGGTCGGCGAGGCGCTGGTTTATGACCGGCCGGCCACCGAGACGGCGAAGCAGACACCGCTGAACCCTGCGCGCATCGAGGATCGGTTGGGTCTGACGCGCGCGCTGGAGCGGCTGATCGCCTGCCCGGACCTGTGTTCTCGCGCCTGGATCTGGGACCAGTACGATTCGACGATCGGCGGCCAGACGGTGAAGCGCCCTGGTACGGCTGACGCGGCGGTTATCCGGGTCGAGGGCACACCTATGGCGCTCGCGCTGACCACTGATGCCACGCCGCGCTACTGCGCCGCCGACCCCGAGGCGGGCGGCCGCCAAGCGGTAGCCGAGGCGTGGCGCAACCTGACCGCGGTGGGCGCACGGCCGCTGGCGGTGACCGACAACATGAATTTCGGCAACCCGGAACGGCCGGAGGTTATGGGCCAGTTCGCCGCTGTCATCCGCGGAATGGCGGCGGCCTGCGATGCGCTGAAATTCCCCGTCGTGAGCGGCAATGTCAGTCTCTACAACGAGACGCAAGGACGGGGGATCCTGCCGACGCCGGTGATCGGCGGGCTGGGAGTGCTGGAGGATGCGGCCCAGGCGGTGGGGATCGCGCTGCGCCCGTGGCTCGACTTGGTGCTGATTGGGGCATCGCGCGGGTGGCTCGGCCAGTCGCTGTGGCTGCGCGAGATTGCAGGGCGCGAGGACGGGCCGCCGCCGCCGGTCGATCTGACCGCCGAGCGTGCTGCCGGGGATTTCGTGCGCGGGCAGATCCTGGCCGGCGCGGTGCGGGCGTGCCACGATGTGTCGGATGGTGGGTTGCTGGTCGCGGTGGCCGAGATGGCGATGGCAGGCGAGGTGGGGGCGCGGCTGTCGGCGGGACCGCGCGACATTCCCTCGCATGCCTACTGGTTCGGCGAGGACCAGGGCCGCTACGTGCTGGCGGTCGCGGATTCCGGCACGTTGATCCGCGCCGCCGAGGCCGTGGGCGTCGGCGCGGTGCGCATCGGGCACTCCGGCGGCCAGGATTTGACACTCCCGGACGGTGGAACCATATCGGTGCGAGCGTTGCGCGCAGCGCATGAACGCTTCTTTCCGTCCTGGATGGACGGAGCCTGAAAAAGGGAGGATCGGCCATGCCGATGGCGGCCAGCGAGATCGAGGCGCTGATCAAAGCGGCGCTGCCCGATGCGCAGGTGAGCGTCGAGGACCTGGCCGGCGATGGCGACCACTACGCGGCTGCCGTCGTGTCCGAACAGTTCCGCGGGATTCCCCGCGTCAAGCAGCACCAGATCGTCTATGCCGCGCTGCGTGGCCGGATGGGGGGCGAGCTGCACGCCCTCGCCTTGCAGACTTCGGCGCCCGAATAGGAGTTCAAAGACAATGTCCGATCAGCCCGTGTTCGACCGTATCCAGGGCGAAGTCACCGAGCACCCGGTGATGCTGTACATGAAGGGCACTGCGATGTTCCCGCAGTGCGGATTCTCCGCCCGCGTGGTGCAAATACTGACGCATCTCGGAGTGCCGTTCCACACCGCCAACGTGTTGGAAGACGACGAGCTTCGCGAGGGGATCAAGCAGTTCTCTCAGTGGCCGACGATCCCGCAGCTTTATGTGAAGGGCGAGTTCGTCGGCGGCTGCGACATCGTGACCGAGATGTTCCAGTCGGGCGAGCTGGAGGGGCTGCTGAAGGAGAAGGGCGTGCCGCGCCAGACGGCGGCCTGAGGAGTCGGGGCAGCAGCAGCCCATAGAACCTGCGTTTCCCTTCGCCTCCCCTGCTTGCGGGAGAGGAGAAGTGCTGCCGGTGCCTCTCACGGCCGGCGCGGCGTGTTGAGGTTGACGGTGATATTCTTGCGCTGCGTGAAGCTGTCGAGCATGCCTTCGAGAGAGAATTCCCGGCCGATGCCGCTCTGCTTGTAGCCGCCGTAGGAATGACCCGGCTGCTGGCCGAGACCTTGGTTCACCTGCACCCAGCCTGACTTGATCGCGTGCGCGGTCCGCAACGCGCTGCCGATGTCGTGCGTCCAGACATAGGCTGCGAGGCCGTAATGGCTGTCGTTCGCCATACGGATCGCCTCGGCTTCGTCGCGCCAGGGGATCGCGACCAGCACGGGGCCGAAAATCTCCTCGCGCGCCAGCCGCCAGTCGTTGGACGCATCGGCGAATACGGTGGGGATTGCGAAATATCCTTTGCTCAGCGGCCCGTCCTTGGGCGGCAGCCCGCCGAACACCAGGCGCGCATCCTTGCGTTTCAGGCCCTCATCGACATAGGCGCAGATCTTGCGGAATTGCTTGTCGTTGATGATGGCACCGATATCGGTTGTCTCATCCAGCGGATCGCCGAGCTTCAGCGCCTGTGTCTTGGCTCGCAGCTTGTCGAGGAAGTTGTCGAAGATGTCGGCGTGCAGAAACAGGCGCGAACCGGCCGTGCATGACTGGCTCTGTCGGGTAAAGCGCATTCCGGCGATTACGCCGTCCACGACCCAGTCCTCATCGGCGTCGGGATAGACGATCGACGGGCTTTTGCCGCCGAGCTCCAGCGAGACCGGCACGATGCGGTTGGCGGCGGCGCGCATGATGATCTTGCCCACCTCGGTCGAGCCGGTGAACGACAGCTTGCGGATGGCCGGATGCTGCGCGAGTGGTCCGCCGCATTCCTCGCCCAGCCCGGTCAGCACGTTCAGCACGCCAGGCGGCAGGAATTCCTGGCAGACCTCGGCCATCAGCAGCACGCCTAGCGGCGCGTCCTCCGCCGCCTTCAACACCAGAGTGTTGCCGGCACACAGAGCGGGCGCGATCTTCAGCGCACCGAGCAGCACCGGCGCGTTCCAGGGGATGATGGCGCCTACCACGCCGAGCGGTTCGCGTCGCGTGTAACTCAGCACGTTTTCTCCGAGTGGGATCGTCTCGCCTTTCAACTCGCCGGCGAGGCCGCCGAAATAGCGGAAGATGTCGGCGGACAGTCGCGCTTCCGGTCGTGCCTGGGTGCGCAGCGCGTTGCCGGTTTCAAGCGCAATGGTGTGGGCGAGTTCTTCTGCGCGTGTCTCCAGCGCCTCGGCGATGCAGAGCAGGCTACGGCCGCGTTCTCGCGGTGGCATTTTGCTCCACGACGGAAAGGCGTGCGCAGCAGCCTGCACGGCGCGATCGACATCGGCGGCGTTGCCGCGTGGAATCTCAGCGATCTTCTGCCGCTTTGCCGGATTCTCCACGTCGAGCAAAGAGCCTGATGCGCTATCCACCCAGGCGCCATCGATCAGCATCCGGGCGTGGCGTTGCGGGTTTGCGGTCTGCGGGCGCGTCTGTTCGGTCACGGACATGAGGTACGGCCTTCTGTGCAAACAGCGTGGAATGGAGCCATTTATTGTGAGCAACCGCATATAGTGCCGGCACGTGGGAGGGTCCAGGTGACGCCCAGGTTCAGCCCGCGGACGGTGCGCATCACCCGGGGATTGCTTCGCTGTGCTCGCGATGACATTGATCGAGAGGCCAGACCTGGATCGCGTCAGGATCGATGTCAAAATTGCACGGATTGCCGGGCGCGGGATCGGCTTGCCCATCCAATATCCTGACTCGGGCATCGCCAACGCTGACGATAACCTGACGGCCGATTCCCAATGACATAACGCCCTCGATCAAGCCCTTATACGGCCCGTTCGAGGTGATCCGGGCGCGTACCGGCGAGAAGCTCCAGCCGACCCGCTCACCCCTCATGAGCGCCGGCCCGGCGACCCTGACCATCATGCCGCCGGCAACAACAATGTGGTCTCGGTCGGCAACAACGCCTTCCGCCACGTTGTCCGCGCCGAGCAAACGCGCCACCGTCTCATTTGCAGGGCGCCTGAAGACTTGGTCCGTCGGGCCGGATTGCAGTACCCGCCCGTCCTTCAGCACGAGAAGCTCGTCGGCCAGCAGCGCCGCTTCCAGCGGATCGTGGGTGACGAGAATCGTCGTGGCCGTGAACTCCTGTTGCAGCACAAGGAGCTCGCGGCGGAGGTGTGCCCGGAGAGGGGCGTCCAATGCCGAAAACGGCTCATCGAGCAGCAAAAGGCTGGATGGCCTGGTCAGCGCGCGTGCCAGCGCGACCCGCTGTTGCTGACCGAGCGAGAGGGCTGCGGGGCGTCGCTGTTCGAGGCCGTGAAGGCCGAGCCGCTCAATCCAATAGTTTGCCACATCCGGATCGGCGCCGACGGGAAACCGCAGATGTTCCATCACGGTGAGATGCGGAAACAGGCCGTAGCTCTGCGGGACATAGGCAATCGTGCGCGCTGCCGGATCGAGATCGGCGAGGTCACGACCGTTGACAATGACACTTCCTCTGTCGCATCGCTCCAGGCCGGCGATCAGCTTGAGGATCAACGATTTTCCCGATCCGGATGGACCGAGTATCGCGAGACGGCGCGCGCGAGGCGACCACACGACTTCAAGATGAAAGCTGCCGAGCTGTTTTTCGAGTCGGAGGCTTATATCGGCCGAACTGATAGCCCTGTGCGACGCTATTGGGCCGCGGGAGGCAATCAGCGGTGCGATCAGGCCGGAAGGGCGGACCCTTTGCGGGCTACGCTGATTGGCTGCGAGGCCGCTCAGCGCCATAATCAATAGAGCCAACACGAGCGTCGGCAATAGTACCGGCAGCATCGCCGGAAGACCCTGGGCGCCGAACGCGACGTAGGTATAGACCGGCAGCGAATAGGGGTGATAGGCAACCATCACGGTCGCACCGAACTCGCCGAACGCGCGAAGCCACGCAAGCAGCAGGCCGGACAGGATGGTGGGCCAGGCGATCGGCAGGCTGATGCGGAAGAACACGCCGGATGGACCGCGACCGAGCGTCGCGGCGACGCCTTCCAGCGCAGGATCGATCGAGGCAAAGCCCGAACGCGCCGCAATAATCAGGAACGGTGCGGCCACGAAAGTTTCGGCCAGCACGATTCCGGCGAAGGAGTCGGTCAGGCTGCCCCCGAACAGACGGCCAAGCGGCATGGAGTAGCCGACCAGGAACAGGAGCAAAATGCCGCTGGTCAGCGGTGGCAGCGCCAGCGGAAGCTGAACAAGAAAGCCGAGGCCGGCCATCGCCCGGCCGGGGACCCGCGCCAGCAGATAGCCAAGCGGGATCCCGCCGAGCGCGATGACCAGCGTCGCCACGCTGGCGCTGGCAACCGAGACGGCACTGGCGTGGAGCAGTGCGCTGGCATCGACCGAGCTCCAATCGGCAAACCCCGCCTGCTGCATCCCGGCGATCAGCGGAGCGATCAGATAGACAGCCAGAAGCCCGGCAAGCCACGGCAGCGGAGCGGGAAGGCGGCGCATCATATCATTTTGCACTATCGAGAAGCGATCGGATGCTTGCTGGCAGCGAGCTCGCAGTCCCGGTCAGCGTGTACTTTTGCACATCGAGCCCGTAGGCCTTCATGAGGGTTTGGCCATCGGCGCCGAGCAGGAAAGTTACAAACCGATCCGCACCGGCTGGATCGGGTGCACCACGCAAAATGGTCACTGTATAAACGGCTTTGGGAGTAATCGCGGCAGGCAAACTGATGGCCGGGATTTTCGCATCGGACGTTCTCGGTCGAATAGAAGAAGCCCGCGTCAAGCTGACCTGACTGAAGCCGGCCGACCAGCGTCTCTTCCGGCAGCACTTCGTCCGGGTTCTCCGGCGCGCCAAGGACACGCTGTGCCAGATCCGGGTCTTTGTAGAACGTCTCGGCTTGGTGCATCAGCTCGAGCGTGAGTTGGCCCTTGGGATCGAGCTTGGGGTCGGTCCGTCCGAGCCTGATCCCCGGCTCCGACAGAGCCTGATACCACGGCGTGGTCTTGAAATCCGCGGCGAACCGGCTCGACGGATTATAGCCGATGACCAGAGGGGATTGGGCGAACGCGATGTACCAACTTACCCAATCGCCGTTCGCGGATCCCATCAGGCTGGCATTCACCTTCGGATTGGCGCTGATAAACACGTCGCCCTGGCGAAGCTTTCCCTTGATCTGATTGGCCAGCAGGTTCGAGCCGCCGGCATAGCCCTGAAAGCGATCCCCCCAGGCTTTGTCGAAGGTGGGCCCGACACTGTGTTCCATGAGATTGACCAGCGATCCGGCGTACAGAACGCTCACGGTTTCCGCGGCCGACGCGATCGAAGCCTGCATGAGCAGCACGCTGGCGGTGACGGTACTAAAGGCGGGCGCGGCGAGCCGTGCGCGGCGCCAGCACAAACGGAATATCAGCAGGGCGCGCATTGATCTGACCTCCCACGGTGCAGGAATGGACTTCGCCGAACAGTGTGTCGAGCGCGAGGCCCTCTGCACGCGGCCGTGAACCACGGCGTTGAATATAGCGCCGAGCGTCACCGGGTCGTGGCCGCCTTACCCTAATCGTGACGATATGGCCGCTTAGATATAGCGGGAAGAGCTGTCAAGGGCGCCGCGGCGAAGCGCCTGACCCGTCCAGGCTAATTTGAGGGCTACCCCAGACCCGGGGGCCGCCGGGCTGCTTGTCATCGACAGAGCACCAAGCCACGCTGCGGCGATTTAACTGCCGGCAATACATGTCGGCCCACGAACGCAGGGCGCGCACGGGATACCTGCCATGGTGAAACGAAAGACACACCCGACCGGCGCTACCGGCAAGAGCGACCGGTTGAGCATCCGGCTCGACTTGGCCTCCGGTGCCCGGATCGGACCGGGCAAGGTCGCCGTGCTCGAAGAGATCGCCCGTTCCGGCTCGATCTCGGCCGCCGGCCGCGCTTTGCGCATGTCGTACCGACGCAACTGGGAGCTGGTCGAGGACCTTAATCGCACCCTCGGCACCCCTGTGGTGGAAACCGCGGCTGGTGGCAGCGGCGGTGGCGGCGCGGCCCTGACGCGCGCCGGAAAGGCTGTCGTGGAACGCTATCGCGCCATCGAGATGGATACAGCGCTTGCCGCACGCAAGCATCTGCTCGCGCTCAGCCGTGCCTGTTCCGACAAGTAAGCACTGAAAGCCCGAGGTGACCGCAAATGAAGCTTTCTGCCCGCAACCAGATCGCCGGTACGATCAAGACGGTAAAGCCAGGTGCCACGACGACGCATGTGACCATAGAGGTTTCGCCGACAGTGACGATCACCGCCTCCATCACCAACGAGGCATCCGCCGAGCTAGGGCTGAAGCCCGGCATTCAGGCCACCGCTGTGATCAAGGCGTCCGACGTGATGGTGGGCGTTTGATCAGTCCGCCGCCTCCGCTCGCCCGGTCACCTCTGGACGCCGCAGAGCGGCGAGCAACGAAGTGGCGGCGGCGGAACGCAGCGGAATGAAACGCTTTCCCGTCTGACGGCACAGCAGCTTGGCCGCCTGCGCCGCATGGTGGCTGATGCAATCGACCGGGAAGACCACGATGTCTGCCTGGCTTGCTAAGCCCGCCAGCAAGTTCAGATGGTGCTCGATGCCGCCGTCATGATGCAGGAACGCAGCACCTGAGCGTTCGGCGGCCGCCCGCAGGTGCGCTATCTGGTTCGGGCGTCCGCCGACATAGAGCACGGTCACGCCATGAAGCTGGGGCTCCAGGGCGATTGCCAAGCTGTTGTCACCGCAGCCCGCCAGCACGGATGACTCGACGACGTTCAGCTCGCGGCGCAGCGCGCTGCAATCCCGTTCTGCCTTTGCCCGTGCTGATCGCTCCTCCGCAATGACCGCCTTCGCTTCTGCGAGCCTCTCCTCCAGCACCGAGATGCGTCGGGTCTCGGTCGCGAGGCGCCGTTCCAGATCCGCCACCAGTTGCGGCAACATGGCGCTGTCCTGAACGGGGGAAGGCTGCTCGGCGGCAAAGCGTTGCGCGAGCGCCTGGCGCAGTTCCCGGATGCACGCATCGCGCGTGACCACGGCTTCGTGCAAGGCTGCCTGCTGCCGGTCCAGCCGCGCGCGCAATGCAGCGTTGTCCGCTTCCAACCGGCAGAGCCGCCTGATGTCGGCGCGATTGGCGGCGCCGACGAGGTGCGAGAGCATATGCACTTCGCCGAATGCCTCACGAATGACAGCATGCGTCGCGGCTGGGTGGGTCAGCGTCGCCCAATAGGCGCCGGGAATCTCGCCACGCCGCATGGCATCGGCCCAGCGCGTGCGCACGGCGTCCTCGGTGTTTGCCTTCTCGAACTGCCGGATCGCCAGGCGGTGACGTTCATCCAACGTCTTGTTCAGCAGCTTCGCTGCCTTGTCGTGACGGCTGGCCAAACTCACCGCGGTGCCGTGCAGGTCGTGGTCGGTGCTGCCCGGTGGGGCAAGCCCGAGCTTCTTCAGAACCTGACGCAATTCCCCCGTGGAAAGACACGTGCCAATGATCGAGCAGTGCAGATTGGTATTGAATTCCCAGATCTTGGTGCGGCGCGCCGGTCCGGCCACGGGCGGCAGGCCGCACCGAATCACCAACGCAGGAGGGATCGAGGCAACGGCGATCGTCTGTGGCAGCGCGGAAGGGATGCCGACGCCGACCCTGATCGCAACGGAAGCCGATGCTGCGGTCATGATTTGCTGCCTCTCCACCGCAGGCTGCGATGCATGCGTCCTCTCTATCACTCTTGTAACGCTATGAATGGATGGATATAGCGTAGGCGAGGGCGGCCTGCCAAGCAGCGGGCCGGCGAAATGGAACGAAGGGGGCACAGGATGCTGCCGAGACGCATTGCCGGCCTGGTCGGACTGTCCCTGGTTGCGATGACAGGTCTGTCAGGGGCCGGCATGGCGGGGCCGATTTCCCGACAGTTCGCTTTGAGCGGGGATGTTGCGACGCCAGGTGTTTACGACCTCGCGAGCCTGTCGGCACTACCGGCAACGACAGAGACCGTCACATACCTTTCGGCCGGCGTTCCGGTGACCGACACCTATACCGGGACACTTCTCTGGACCCTGCTGAATGCGGCGGGCGGCATCCCGCCTGTCTCAGGAGAAAAGAATAGCGTCCGGCGGAACTACATCGTTACGGTCGGCAGCGACGGCTAGGAAGCCGTATTCGCGGCTGGCGAGATCGACCCGGACGGAGTTCAAGCTGATCGGCGACGTCAGTCACCCTGGCATCTATACGCTGTCCGGCCTGGAAGCATTGCCGGCGACGACTTTGACGGCGACATATCTTGCTGGCGGCACGCCAGTTACCGACACCTATACCGGCGTGTCCTTGTGGACCCTTATCACCTCGGCCGGCCTAGTCAGCAATTCTTCCATCAAGAACGACGTTCTGCGCAAATATGTCGTCGCTGTTGGAACCGACGGCTACGAGGCGGTCATCTCGCTCAGCGAGATCGACCCCATGTTCGGCAATCAGCCTGATCTCGTGGCCTATGCGGACACTGAAGGCCAGTTGGGTTCCGGCGGGGCGGACGGGTTCGCGCGCATCGTTGTGCCGGGCGATTCAGCCGGCGGTCGTTACGTGTCAAACCTGATCGAACTCGGCGTGTTCGACGCCAGCGTGCCGGAGCCGCGAGGCATCGCCCTGTTCGTCACAGCGACCCTGGCGCTGGCTTTCGTGCGGAGGGCCTCGCCCAGGCGCCCTCACCCGCCGCGCCATGCACGGCGACCTCTCCCGCAGTGCGGGGAGAGGTGGAACTTGGAAGTTGGGCCAGCGCAGCATCGGTTCAGCATAGGCATCACGACACCAATGCCCCCAAACTTGCCCGCCAAACGACTGGCCTGAAATAACCCTTCGCGGCCGTTCACCAGCGGTCAATGCCGCGCTGGTAGCTTCCGCGCATGCGCCTCAAGCTCTACCGCGCGCCCAAAATGGCGGAGGCTCTGGCGCGTGGGCGCGCGGAGCTGGGGCCCGATGCGCTGATCCTTGCCACCCGGCCGGTTGCCGACGGGGTGGAAATCACCGCCGCGCTGGAGCCGGAGCCGGACGAGCCACAACCGGACGCGACGCGTTTGCCGGCGCTCGAATACCATGCAGTCCCGCGCGTGCTGCATCCGGTGCTCCAGCGCGGCCCGCTGGAAACGGCGCTGGCGGCGGTCATCGCCTTTGCCCCGCTGCCGCTGGAACAGCGACGGTCGCTGTTGCTGGCCGGCCCTCCAGGTGCCGGCAAGACACTCACCACGGCCCGCCTCGCGGCACGCCTGGTGATGGCGGGCGTTACCCCCGTGGTTGTGACGACCGATGGGGGGAGGGCGGGTGCGGCTGAGCAGCTCGCCGCCTTCACCCGCGTGCTTGGCATTGAGCTGATTGCGGTGGCCAATCCAGTAGCACTTGGCCGCGCGCTGGCCCGGCGGCCCTCCGGCGTGCCGGTGCTGATCGACACGCAGGGGAGCGATCCGTTCGACCCGGCCCAGCAGGAGCAACTCGCTGCTCTGGCCGCCACCGCCCGGGCAGAGACTGCGCTGGTGCTGCCCGCCGGCCTGCACCCCGACCAGGCGGCCGAACTGGCGGCCGCCTTCGCGGCGGCCGGCGCCAGCCTGCTCGTCGCCACGAGGCTCGACTTGGCGCGGCGACTGGGCTGGGTGCTGGCGGCCGCGCATGCCGGTCGCCTCGCGCTTGCCGAGGCTGGGGTCGGGCCGGGCGCCGCCGATGGGCTGGTTGCCGCTCACCCCCGCCTTCCTCGCTGCTCGCCTGCTTTTCACCGGATCCCGCCCATGACCGCATCCACATCCCCGTGCCGAGGCCGCCTGATCGCAGTCGCCTCGGGCAAGGGGGGCGGTCGGCAAGACTTGGCTCTCGATCACCCTGGCCCACGCGCTGGCCCGTCGCGGCCGGCGGGTCCTGGTGTTCGACGGCGATCTCGGGCTGGCCAATATCGATATTGAGCTCGGCCTGACCCCGGAGCGCGACCTCGGGGCGGTGCTTGCCGGGCGTGCCACCCTGGCGGATGCGGTGCTGCGCCACGAGGAGGGCGGGTTCGACATCCTGGCCGGCCGCTCCGGTTCCGGGGCGTTGGCAGGGCTCGATTCGGCTGCGCTCGACATGGTCCTGACCACGCTGCGGCAGGCCACCGAAACCTACGAACTGGTGCTGCTCGATCTCGGCGCCGGGCTGGAGCGGCCGGTCCGCCGGTTGGCTGCTTGCGCCGACACGCTGCTGGTGCTGGCCACCGAGGAGCCTACAAGCCTCACCGACGCTTATGCAGTGCTCAAGCTGCACGCCGTCGATCGTTCGAAGCGGAACGATCCGGGAGATGTTCGCGTGATCGTGAACCAGGCCGCCAATCGCACCGCGGGCGAGCGCACGTATGAGACGCTGCGTCGGGCCTGCGCTGCTTTCCTCGGCCAAACTCCTCGGTTCGCCGGCGTGATCCGCCGCGATGAACGGGTACCGGAGACCATCCGCCGGCAAGCGTTGCTGCTGACCCGCTATCCGACCTGTGGTGCGGCCGAGGACATTGAACAGGTCTGCCGCGCGCTTAGCTGAGCATCGCACTTTCTCCTTGGCCGTCTCCCGGGGCGGTCTGGTAAAATCCAACCATGACCCTGATTTGCAGCAGTGGCAGCCGCGACCTGAGAGTGGATTTCTTCCGAGGCCTCGCGCTTTGGTGGATCTACACCGACCACGTTCCAGGCGATGTGCTGGGCAACTATAGTTTGCATTCCGTTGCATTGTGTGACGCGGCGGAAGTGTTTGTGCTGCTCGCCGGGTTCGGCGCGGGAAAAGCGTATGCCGCGGTGATGGACCGCGACGGCTACCTGTATGGAGCGGCCGAAGCACTGAAGCGCGCATGGACGCTTTATATTGCGCATATTTTCCTGTTCGTCGTTTACGCCGCTCAGGTCTCCTACGGAGCGACCCTGCTCGACCGTCTGAATTATCTGGACGAGAGCCGGCTGAACGTGCTGGCCGACCAGCCCTATCAGGCGCTGATGGAAGCGCTGACTCTGCGTTATCAGCCCAGTCTGCTGAATATCCTGCCGCTGTATATCGTGCTGCTGGCAATGTTCGCCTTTGCGATGCCGCTGCTGCGGCAGCCGAAGGTGCTGATGGGTCTATCGCTGGCGATCTATGTCGGGGTGCGTGCACTAGGCTTCAATCTGCCGTCGTGGACCGACGACGGCTGGTTCTTCAACCCGTTCACCTGGCAGTTGCTGTTCCTGATTGGTGCCATCCTGGCCTATGCGCCGCCCCGGCGGTTGCCAACGCCGACTGCCTTGTTCGATGGGCTCGCGGTCGCAACGCTGGTCGGCGGCCTGGTGGTGATCTTCGGCGTCTCGCAGTACCCGCGTTTTGCGGCCGCACTACCATGGCAAGTGACCCATGCGCTGCTGTCGATCGACAAGACAAATCTGGACCCGCCCCGGCTGCTGTCGATCCTGGCGCTGCTGTGGCTCACGATACGGCTTGTCCCGGCGAATGCGCGCTGGCTGCAATCACGTTGGGCTGGGCCCCTGGTCCTGATGGGGCAGCACTCGCTGCCGGTGTTCTGCTTCGGCATCTTCATCGGCTTTTTCGGCCGGATGGCGCTGGAAACCAGCGACGCGGCACCCATGCAGGTGCTGGTCAATGTCGGGGGCATTGCCTCGATGGCCGGGGTGGCGTGGATCGCCGCCTGGTATGGCGAGCGCGGCCGCGCGCGCTCGCGCTCCACGGCGCCCTTGCCCGCGACGGCCCGCACTGTTACGCAAGTGTCCCATGATGTGGTGGGCGGTTTTGGCACTGCTCGCGCTGTCGGCCGTGCGCCCGCCGGTGGCGTTGGCCGGGCCTGAGGGCGCGCCACCGGCCGTCTGTCCAAGCTCGGCGGATGTCGAAACACCGGATCAGCCGCTCGACCACCTGGCCGCGGCGATCAAGACCGGTGGTCCGATCGAGGTGCTCGCACTCGGCTCGGCCAGCACCGTGGCGAGCGGCAAGGCGGGTTTTCCCTACGCCATGGTCCAGTCGCTCGAGGCGGCACTGCCGCACACAACGTTCCGGCTCACCGTCCAGGGTGGGCGGGGGCTGACCGCCGGGGAGTTGCTGGATGATCTGCGGGTGGCGCTGAAGCGCCAGCACATTCCGCTGGTGATCTGGCAAACCGGCACCGTCGAAGCGGTGCGCGGGATGCTCCCGGAGGAACTGCAGGACGTGCTGGAGGACGGCGCGAGATTGGTCGAAGGGCAGGTGGGTAATCTGGTGCTGATGGATCCGCAGTTCAGCCGGTTTCTGCGCGCCAACACCGATATCGACCCGTATGAGCGGGCGATCGCGGCCGCGGCCGAGTTGCCCGGTGCCAACCTGTTCCGCCGCTTCGACCTGATGCATAGCTGGGCGGAGAACGGGACGCTCGATCTGGAGCGGACAGCAGCGGCCGAGGAACCCGCCGCGGTCAGCCTGCTGAACCAGTGCGTCGGCCGAGCGCTCGCGCGGTTCGTATTGAACGGGATTGGTCGCTGATCGCTGGCGCCGCCCGAGCCAATTCGCCAACGACTCGCGTCGGTAAGCACGAGCCCAGCGCGACTGCACGATCGCGTGAGCGTCACTGTCCAGCGCGGGCAACGCGACCGCAGCAAAGTCGGCCGTTCCCATATACTTGCCAAGGCATAGCTTGCGGGACGGCGCGACCAAATTGGCCAGTCATTGTGAAGTAAGTCACACTCTCCCCGACCGACAGACGATAGCGACTGGGGCCTGTACTGGTCCCACCGGGTCTGATGCCGGTGCGCAATTGGGGGCGCATCTCGTGTTTTCACGCACCGACTTCGAAAGCGCTGTCAAAGACGCGCTGCGCAATTACGCGCGCGCCGACCTCCTTGCAGGAAATCCGCTGCTTCAGACGCGCGTGATGCGGCATGGTGACGCGCAGGCGACAGTGGCGAGTCTGCGGGCGGTGCTCGCGGAAACCGCCGAGAGCCTCTTCGCCAATGCGCGCGACCAAAGACTGTATCGTGTGTTGGAACTGACCTATCTCAACCCGGCGCCGAAGCAGGAAGCTGCCGCCGACCGTCTGGGACTGCCGTTCAGCACCTATCGCCGTCACCTGACCGCCGGCGTCGGGCGCATCATCGATTGGCTATGGCAGCGGGAGCAGGAAACCGCCGCGCAACAAGAACCGTCGCCGAAGCGGGGAATCACGCCACAAGGCGGTGGTGAGGAGAGTACGCTACGGCGTCTGTCGATCGTCGTGCTGCCATTCTTGAATCTGTCACAGGATCCGGAAGCGAACTATCTGGTGGACGGTATTGTCGACAGCCTGATGACCGATCTCTCGCGCGTACTGCCGGGGAGTTTCGTCGTCTCGCGCTCCACGGCATTCAGCTACAGGTCCCGAAAGGTACCGATTCGCCAAATCGGCCAGGAACTGAACGTGCGCTATGCCCTGGAAGGCAGCGTGCTGGTGGAAGCGAACCGTATTCGCGTCAATGCTCAGTTGGTCGATGCACAGACGGACGAGCATCTGTGGGCGGAACGCTTCGACAAGGAACGCCGGGATATTTTGCAGGTGCAGGACGAAATCGTCGCCCGGCTGTCGCGCAGCGTCGGCGTCGAGATGGTGCGCAAGGAAGCCGAGCGCAGTCGTTCCCGCAGTGGCGAGGGCGGGGACGCCGTCGATCTGGTCATGCGCGGAAAAGCACTGGCCGCCGACCTGTCACGGAGCGAGATTGCGGCCGAGGCAGTGGCCCTGTTCAACCGGGCGCTGACGCTTGACCCGGACAATGTGGAGGCATTGGTCGGCATCGCCTCCACGCAAATCTACCAGATCGTGAACCAGTTCCAGACTGTCGAGCGGGAGAAACTGTTGGGCGGGGCCGAGGCCTTGATCGATCGGGCGATCGCCTTGGCACCGGACCATATCGGCGTGCTGAAAGCGCGCGCGGTGCTGTTGCGGGCATGCGGACGGTTCGCGGAAGCCATCGTCGCGACCAGATCGGTCATCGCGATGAACCCCGGCGAGCCAACGGCTTATCGCGAGCTGGGCCTGAACCATCTTTACCTGGGGGCAACCCAGGAAGCGGTCGACTGGTTCCGTCACGCCGACCGTATTGCGCCGCGCGATCGGGTTCGCTGGACATGGCTCCAGGGTCTTGGGCGCGCGCTGATGCAATTGGGCCGGGACGGCGAGGCGGTCGAAGCGATGGGACTCGCCGTGCATACCAATCCAAACGCTGCACGGGGAAGAGCATATCTGGCGGCGGCCGAAGCATTGGTCGGCAATGTTGACGACGCGAGGCAGCACCTGTCGCGGGTTGCTGAACTCGATCCCGGGCTCACCGTCAAACGCTTCGTCGAGGAGCGGTCTTCGGTTCCGCTCAATTCGGTAAGCCCGATCTACCTTCGTGAGAACGAGCGTATCCTGGAGGCTCTCCGCCTCGCCGGCATGCCTGAGCAATAAGGCACGGCTGGTCGCATCTGATCAACGAATGAACAGATTCCGGTCTGGCTACTGAGCAGCCGGCCGGCCCAAACGCCCTCGACCGCCAAACGCGGCGGAACGAAAGGGCGTGACATGATCAGCCTGAAATATGGCAAGCCACCGACTTGCTTTTCCAAAGCCCCCATCCATTCACCGGTCAGTGCTGGCGGCGCGCCGTGCCGTAGCGGGCTGATGACGCGCGTGCTGCGCGGCGTCTGGCGCGCGTGTCTCGACGGCGCTGCTATGTATGGGGCCAGCTACCACGGATGGCCCGCGATCGAAATGCTGCCGTCGGATGGCTCGCACGGATCGATCGCACCGTCGCCTGGTGTGGATCGTGTTGCGTTGCCGTCACCGGACTGGCGTCATTCCTTTCGACACGAAGCAAACAGTTTATGAGCAGATTCTGGTCTGGCGGTTGAGCAGCTATTTGCTCGAAGGCCTCCGTCGAGCCGCAGCATCGGGCTTCGGCCATCAGTCGGGTTGAGGCTGCCCCAGCAGGTCCGCGCGGTCTTGGCCCTCGCCGCTGTGTAAGGGGGTGACGCGGACCGTTTGTAAACCTTCGCTCGGAAAGGAGAAACAGAGACATGACGATGCAACTTGGGCAGAAAGCGCCCGACTTCGAACAGGGCAGCACACAGGGTCGGATCAGGTTTCACCAGTGGCTGGACAAGTCCTGGGGTGTGCTGTTCAGCCATCCTGCGGACTACACGCCCGTCTGCACCACCGAGCTCGCGGAGGTGGCGCGGCTGAGACCGCAATGGCAGGAGCGCAACGTCAAGGTGATCGGGCTCTCCGTGGATCCGGTCGATAGCCATAACCGATGGGAGCAGGATATCGAGGAAACACAACACCAAGCGCTCAACTTCCCGGTTCTCGCCGACGCTGACAGGAAAGTGTCAAGCCTCTATGGCATGGTCCATCCCGAAGTTGATCCGGCGGTAACGGTGCGCAGCGTCTTCATTATCGATCCCAGCAGGAAGGTGCGGGTGATCATCACCTATCCGCCAAGCGCCGGCCGCAACTTCCAGGAGATACTTCGCGTGATCGATAGCTTGCAACTGACTGATGCCTACAAGGTCTCGACGCCGGTGAACTTGACCAATGGTCAGCCGGTGATCATCAGCCCCAGTGTGCCGGATGACGAAGCCAGGCAGCGCTTTCCACAGGGCTGGAGGGCGCTGAAACCTTATCTGCGTATGGTCACGCAGCCGAATTTGCTGCTCGTCTGACGAGCAGGGATCGACGACCGTCGGGGAGACGGTCGCCGATCCGTTCGCTGTGCTTGCGCTCGCCGCGGTCCCTCGCACGCAAGTGTCGCGTTCCAGTCAGGGCGATGCCGTGAGCATATCTGATCAACCAATGAACAAAGTTTGGTCTGGTGACTGAACAGCAGGCCAACCCATCACGTACTCCGCTGCAACGAGCAGCAGAACCGAAGGAGCATGAGATGGTTATTGGAACATACGGCAACAAACGTATCGGCATCATCGGGGCCGGTATCGCCGGCCTGCATCTGGGTCTGCGACTGCGCCAGTTGGGTATCGCGTGCACGATCATGACCGATCGCACGCCAGACCAGGTCGCCGTGGGTCGGCTGGCCAACACCGTTGTACACTGGCCGACGACGTTGGGACGGGAGCGGGTCCTCCGAGCCTATCATTGGCCTGTGGAGGAATTCGGATTCAATCTGTTCCAGAACATTATTCAGAATCCGCAACCGATCGACATACGTGGTCGTGGCGCGACGCCGGCGCGTGCGGTGGACTACCGAATCTATCTGCCGCGGCTGATGGAGGATTTCGTCGAACGCGGCGGCCGGCTGGAAGTATCCGCGCTTGACGCGAAGGATGTAGGCCGCATGGCCGAGCGTTTCGATCTTGTGGTCGTTGCTATGCCGGGCAAGGGCTTCAGCAACTTGTTTCCGCGGGACGGTGCGAACTCGCCGTACGACCGCCCGCAACGCGTCTGGATAGCAGGCCTGTTCACAGGATTTCGGCCGATGCGAGAACCTCGATTGCTCGTGTCGGTCATGCCAGGCCGTGGCGAGGCTGTACAATTCCCGATATTGAGCCGGACCGGGATGGTGACTGCGCTCGGCATCGGTGCGCCACAGGCAGACGAACTGGCAGCGCTGCCCGTCCTGCCTGACCGAGCGGACCGGGCGAGCTTTCGCGGCGCCCTGCTCCACATGCTGGAGCAGCTTCATCCGACCATATACGACCAGATCGATACCGCTCGGTTCGACCTGCAGGGCCCCGATGATCTGGCGCAGGTAGCAATCACCCCGATCGTGCGGAATCCCATCGCGCATCTGGGTGACGGGAAATATGCCATCGCATTGGGCGATGTGCACGTGACGCTAGATCCGATGCTCGCTCAGGGGGCCAATATCGGCTCATACAGCGCCTTCGTGCTGGCCGACGCGATCCAGGAGGCGAGATCGTTCGACCTGGCGTTCTGCCGCGAGGTCGAGCGCTGCCGCTCGGCCCGCGTGCTCGCAGCGGCCCGCTGGACGAACGCGTTCCTTCAGCCGCCAGACGACGCGAGAATTGAGTTATTGGTTGCCTTAAGCCGGGACCGGCAATTGGCAGGCGAATATTACGACAACTACAATCGGCCTGAGCGGCAGTGGGAGCGTGTCGGATCTCCTGAAAGCATTCGTGCCTGGCTCCGCGAGAAGCAGATCCACCCGCCACAATCGGTGGCAACGTTCACGAACGCATAAGCCTCGCGCTGAACAGCGTTTGAGCAAATTCTAATCTGGCGATTGAGCATGTGTTTGCTGCATCACCAGGCCTGAGCTGGAACATCGGGTTCCTGCCCAACGTAACAAACCACGATTAGAGGAGTGTTTCACCATGATACCTGGAAGCTTGGAGGCCGGCCGTACCATCCTGCCGACTTCACTGCGACCCCCCGCACGGAGCACGCCATCCAACATCTATAAGCGCCCACTTCAGGCCGCCGCAGGCGGCGCAGTGTACCGACTTGTGCAGCTCCTGTCGGTGTGGCGAACCCGTGCCGTTCAGCGACAAACGCTGTCATCACTCGATGACCGCCTTCTGAAGGATATCGGCCTCGCACGGAACGATGTCGATCGAGAGGTGATGAAACCGTTCTGGCGCCCGTGAACCACTGAGACGCCGGGAATTGAGTGGCTATCGTGGGGCATGGAAGTTTGCCCCGCGATGGCCCACAACCCCTGAGTTGTTCGAACTGTTCGCCGTGGTCACATGAACAGCGACGAGCAGCATTTGATCCGGCTCAGAGTCGGTGTAGCAAGACAGCACGACCTGTCGCCCATCCGTGGTCGGCAGGTACACATCGACCATCTGGATCGCCGACATCTTGTCCAGCACCGCCCTTGGGGTCAGCCCCGGTGCCAGGGATCGGGTCCGCTGCTTCAGCGTGACATGCAGGCAATAGGCGATGAACGCGACAAAGATGTGCGCCTCGATGCGCTGATCGCTCTGATGGTAGATCGGACGGATTGCCAGGTCGCCCTTCAGTTCCTTGAACGCCTGCTCAATTTCCACCAGCCGGAGGTAGAACGCCCAAAGTTTCGCCGGATCACCACCGGTCAGATTGGAGCGCAGCAGGTAACTGCCTTCCCGCCGCCGCGCCTCCCGCAAGTGCTGCCAGTTCAGCTTGAAACTGAACGTCTCCGGGGTGACCGCCTCATCCTTGCCGGGCAAGCTGATGTCGAGGATCCGATAAACCGCCGGGCCGGCCTCCTTCTTCGCCGCCCCCAGCTTGATCAGCAACTGATCGCGGGTCAGCTTCTGCTGACGCAGCTCGCGCAGGCGGTTGATCAGCTTCCTCAGTCGTCGCCGCCGCATCGCCTGTTCCTTATCCCGCCGCGCCCCGCTGCGGGCCAGGATGTAAAGCTCGCTGTCCTGTTCGACGAGTTTCACCTGCACCGAGTCGCGAACGTCGGCCCACGGCTTGGCCAGAAACTCCTGCTCCAACTGGCCCAGTCGTCCGCGCGGCGTGCCCACCAGATAATGCACTGGCGTCTCGGAGGCCCGCATCTCGGCCAGCACGGCTTCCGTCGGGATGCCGCGGTCCATCACCCAGGTGCGCCCGGCCTTGCCGTATTGCGCCTCGATCCGCTTGAGGAAGTCGCGCAGGGTGGTTTTGTCGGAAGTGTTGCCGGGCATTACCTCGTAGGCCAGCGGGAAGCCGTCCGGCGTCACGATCAAGGCGATCACCACCTGCACGCAGTCGGATCGCTTGTCGCGGCTGTGCCCGAAGCGCCGCTTGCCGGACTCGGGAGGGTCGCATTCGAAATACGTGCTGGTAAGATCGTACAGCAGGACCTCGAAGTTGGCCTGGAACAACGTCTTCCAGCGGTCCTGCAAGAAGCTGAACAACTCCGTCTTGTGCACCAGCAGCTTGTCCACGCAGCGATACAGAGTGTCCTTGCGAACCAACTCGAAGTCCTCGCCCAGCAGCTCGCTCATCGCACTCTGGTCATACCACTGCCGATGCAGACGCCACTCGCTGCCGGGATCGATCAGCCGGTACGCCACCAGCGTCTTCAGCACATTCAGCCAGCGGGTGCCCTGCCGGGAGACGGCCAGCCGTGGCGACCAGAAATCATCCAGCCGCAGCTGATCCCACAGCTGGCATGCCAGCCAGCATGCGCCCCATTGCCGGGGCCGGCGCAGCCGAAGGCCGCCGAGCCGGACATGAACCACATCGCAATCCAGCGCCGGCGCCGTCCGATCCTCGGGGAACAGCGCGATCTGCCTGCTGCGCTGGCCGCTCTCGTCAAATGCCTCGATCGCCTGGCACCAGGCGGCTCTCTGGCTGTCGTTGATCTCGCCCAGATACAGCACATGCCGCTGCACCGTGCGACCGCCTGCCACCCGGCGGTTCTCCACGATGCTCCAGCAGCGGTGCTGCTTGCCGTCCTTATGGCGAATCTTGTGGCGCAGAAACATGCCGCGACGATTCCGGATGCGCCGGCCGTTTCGCAAGCCACTTGGTCGGCACCGCGCGCGGTTGTCGCGACCTCGGCCAAATTTATGGCGGGGTTTTCAGGGGCTTGCCGGCCAGCCGGCAGGCAAAATTTGCGAAACCGGCGGCCAGTTGCGAAAGGCGGGCAAACGTCGCGGCCACGAGCGCCGGAGCCGCGCGGGAAACCAGCCTGATCATCGTGCCTCGTCCTTCTGCGGGAAGTGCCGTCTCAACGCCGCACGGCGCGCCGGTTTCCGTGCTGTCGAGGCGGATGGACGAGACTTCATGCAAGCCATCCCGGCGGATGCGCATCCGACCGGGCCGTTGAGCGCAACGGGCGATCAGCGCGTCGCGATCAGGCGACCGCTTCTGCCTCGATCTCCACCATGTAACGCGGGTCCGCGAGCCCGGCGACAAACAGCAATGTCGAGGCCGGCGCGTGCTCGGCGAAGACGGCGTCGCGTGCGGCGCGATAGGCGGGCAGCAGCGCCCGATCGGTGAGGAAGGCAGAGGTCTTCACCACGTTCTCGATGCCCATCCCATGCGCTTTGAGGATGGTGCGGAGATTATGGAACACGAGGGCGATCTGCGCCTCGCCATTATTGGGCACCGAGCCGTCCTCGTCGGTGCCGATCTGGCCTGAGATGACCAGCCGGCGGCTCTCACCCTGCACAAGCACGGCATGGGAATAGCGGCTCGACGGCTCGCGCACGCCCGGCGGATTGCTGGTCGTGATGACTGGCATGGCAACTCCCCTTGGTTCGAAGGGGCGGAGTATAGCAGCACATGGCTGGCAGGCGCGCGGGCCGGCGAACCCCAGTTCAGGCGGCGGCCGACAGAAGCTCGGGGGAGCCGGCCCGCCAGGCAGAACGATCGCCGAACAGCGTACGCAACAAGCGATTGTTCAGCGCATGGCCGGAGCGGTGGGCGATGAAGCGGCCGTGGATCGCGGCGCCGGCCAGCGCCAGATCGCCAACCGCGTCCAGCAACTTGTGGCGGGCAAACTCGTCTTGCATGCGCAGCCCGCCCGGATTGAGCACGCGCGCCTGATCGACCACCACTGCGTTGTCCAGGCTGCCACCCCGGGCCAAGCCTGCCGCGCGCAGCCGCTCAACCTCTTCGGCCAGCGCGAAGGTGCGCGCCCGGCAAAGCTGATGGCGGAAATTCGCCGGAGTCAGGTGAAACGATACCGACTGACGTCCGATCGCGGCGGCGGCAAAATCGATCGACAGTGTCATCTCGAGACCGGGCATCCCAGTCCGCGACGGGCGCAGTTCGACGAAGGAATTGCCTTCCGCGACGCGGACCGGCCGTCGGATCTCGATGACCTTCTGCACCGCCTCCTGCTCGGCGATGCCGGCGCAATCGATCAGGAACACGTACGGCGAGGCGGAACCATCCAGGATCGGCAGTTCCGGCCCATCGAGTTCGACCAGCAAGTTGCCGACGCCCGTTCCGGCAAGCGCCGCCATCAGATGCTCGACAGTGCTGATACGGGCGGTCGAATCATCGGGATGCACAAGCGACGTGGCGAGCCGCCCATCCGCCACATGGTCGAACCAGGCGGGAATGTCGCGTCCGAGATCCGTGCGGCGGAATACGATCCCATGATCCGGTGGAGCCGGCCGCAGCGTCAGACTGACCCGACAGCCTGAATGCAGGCCGATGCCGACGCAGCCGATCGGGGCCTTCAATGTGCGCTGGCACATCGGGGCGGTCAGCGAGATCGCGCTCAGCGGCAGTCCGTCCATCGGGCACCCGCCTCTCGGTGTTTTTCCGTTACGCTGCACCGCAAAACGCCGCGGGCCGCCCGAAGCTATGGGCGGCCCACGCGATTCGCGAGTCACTCTTTATTGCCGAATATTACCGCACAAGCGCTTGTTTCTGAAAGTTTCCTTCGTTGCGGTGCGTAACCGCCGTCACGACGACTGGCGGCGCAGGAAGGTCGGGATCTCGATGCCCATCTCCTCGCCGGCAACCGGACGGACGGATGCGCGCGGGTGTTCCAGCCGCGGCTCGACGGCCACCATCGGCTCGATCCGGCCGGCCGGTTGATCATGGCCAGCGGCTCCGCTGCCGGGGGGCCGGCGCCGGAACACGCCGGTGACGGTGCCGAACAGGCTGGGGCGCACCGGTTCGGCTACCGGTGCTCCCGCGAGATCGACAGAAGGAGTTGGCTCAGCGAACAAGCCGGAGCGTGGCCGCGTCGCGCCTGGCAGGGAATTAGCGGGCGGGCGGGCGGCCGTCGCGAACGGGGGCACACTTGCGGCCGGCATCTCGGCGACGTTGCCCGCAGGTGCTTCGACGACCGCCGACGCGGGCTGTGGCATCGATGGTCGTAGCGAGGCCGGCAGCACTACCGGCGCGGGAGCGACCCCCACCGCCCCGAGGTGGGTTGACATCGAAAGGGGCAGCGGCGCTCCCCCGGCACCCCCTTCCACCGCGACCAGACGAGGACGCTGCTCCTCGGCTTTTGCCGGCGTATCGATGCCGGTAGCGACCACAGAGACGCGCACCCGTCCGGCCAAAGCCTCGTCGATTGCCGAGCCGAAGATGATATTGGCGTCCTCGTCCACCTCTTCGCGAATGCGATTGGCGGCCTGATCGACCTCGAACAAGGTCATGTCCTCGCCGCCGGTGATGTTGATCAGCAGCCCGCGCGCGCCTGCCATCGAGGTGTCTTCCAGCAGCGGATTGCTGATCGCCGCCTCGGCGGCGCGAATGGCACGATTCTCGCCGTCTGCTTCGCCGGTACCCATCATGGCTTTCCCCATCTCCGCCATCACCGTGCGGATGTCCGCGAAGTCGAGGTTCACCAAGCCGGGCGCCATCATCAGGTCGGTCACGCCGCGCACGCCCATATACAGGACCTGGTCGGCCATCTTGAAGGCCTCTTTCCAGGTGGTGCGGTCGTTAGCCATACGGAACAGGTTCTGGTTCGGGATGACGATCAGCGTATCGACGTATTGCTGCAGTTCGTCGATTCCCTGCTCGGCAGCGCGCGCGCGACGCGTCCCTTCGAAGGCAAACGGCTTCGTCACCACGCCGACGGTCAGGATGTTTCGCTCGCGAGCCATGCGGGCGATCACCGGGGCGGCGCCGGTGCCGGTGCCGCCACCCATGCCGGCGGTGACGAACACCATATGCACGCCATCGAGGTGACGATACAGCTCGTCGGCCGCTTCTTCCGCGGCGGCGCGCCCGATCTCCGGCTTCGCGCCCGCGCCCAGTCCTTGGGTGATGTGCGGCCCGAGCTGGATTCGCCGGTCGGCGCGGCTGTGCATGAGCTGCTGCGCGTCGGTGTTCGCCACCACGAACTCCACGCCCTGCAGGTTCGCCGTAATCATATTGTCCACGGCATTGGTCCCGCCGCCGCCCACCCCGATCACAGTGATTCGCGGTGTGAAGTCGGTGTGAGTTTGTTGCGGGATAGTGAGATTGAGTGTCATGGCGACTTGTCCCTCAGACCACTCGATTCGTTGAAGCCGTTGTTGGCGAGTCGGAGCAAGAGCGCGTGTCGATGCTTACACGCGATCCCGCAGAAAGTTGACGAAGCGACGAAACAGACCGGCCGGACGGCCGGGCTCGAGCTCGATGTCGTGCAGCGTGCGTCCGGCGCCCGCCGCCCAGGACAGCAGCCCGGCCGCGGTCGCGAAGGCGGGGCCGGCAGCGGCATCCGGCAGGCCGCGCAGCGCCGCCGGCCGGCCCAGCCGGACTTGTTTCCCGAGCATGCGCGCCGCCAGCTCCCGCACCCCGGCGAGTTGGCAGGCGCCACCCGTCAACACCACGCGATTACCGGCGGCGCGCGACAGGCCGCAGCTTTCTAGCCGGTCCTTCACCATCTCGAACGTCTCCTCGAGTTGCGGGCGGATGATGTTCACCACCATGCTGCGCGGCACCTTCGCGATCTGGTGCTCTTCTTCGCCTACGAGTGGCACCGGCAGCATCTCTCGCTCGTCGTCGGGGCTCGATTGTACGTTGCCGTAGAGCGTCTTCAGCCGTTCGGCATGCGCCACCGGCGTCGAGAGCAGGCGGGCCAGGTCGTTGGTGACGTGTACGCCACCCACCGGAAGCTGCGCAGTGTGCAGCAACTGGCCTTCGGCGAACACGGCGAGGCCGGTGGTGCCACCGCCCATGTCGATGACGATGGCGCCCAGCTCGCGCTCGTCATCGACCAGGGCCGCCAGGCCGGCCGCCATCGGCGCCGAGACCAGCTCGGCAATGTCGAGATCGCAGCGGGCGACACAGGCGCCGAGCGAGCGCAGCGCAGTGGCGGCAGCGTCGATGATGTGCAGCCGCGCCGTCAGAGTGGTGCAAAAGAGGCCGCGCGGATCGGCGACACGGTCGGTGTCGTCGGCGGAGAAAGCAAGCGGCAGGGCGTGGATCGTGTCGCGCCCATCTTCCTCGGCCCTGAGCCGACCTTCGGCGACCACCCGGCGGATATCGCTTTCCTCGACTGCGCGGCCGTTGACCGGCCATTGCACGTTGAACAAGCGGCTGGCCGGCTGACCGCAGGTGAGATTGACGGTCACCGCGCGCAGCCTGGTGTCTGCCATGTCCTCGGCCTGGCCGACGGCGGCGCGGATGGCGCGCTCGGCCTCTTCGAGATCGACGATGCCGCCGCTGCGGACGCCTTTCCCCTTGTGCCAACCGAAACCGAGCACGCGTAGTGTGCCGTCGCTTTCACTACGGCCGATCAGGCAGACGATCTTGGTGGTGCCGATGTCGAGCACACCGAACGGACCGCTGCGCGGATGGCGCGGGCGTTCGGAGTCATCCGGGCCCATGCCCTCCGGCGGCAGCACGCGGCGCGCCATGTCGTTCATGGGGTCGAATCCACCTCTCCCGCTCTGCGGGAGAGGTCGGTTCGCGAAGCGAACCGGGTGAGGGTCCCGCATGCCCAGGCACCCTCACCAGCCGCGCTCCGCGCGGTGATCCTCGGGTCGGAGCCCGTGGACAGGCTCTCTCCCGCAGAGCGGGAGAGGTGAAGGAGGGGCGCGCTCGTATCTCTCAGCATCGCAGTCCCTACGTCTGCTTCTTCGTCGCCGCCGCTTCCGGCACCGCCGCCGGAATCCGGTGCAGCACCAGCATGGTGGGCAGACGCATGTCGATTTGCGCCAGCGGACGATCGAGCAGCTTGTGCTGCTCCTCGAGCGCGCTTAGCCGATCGAGCGCGGCGGCTTCGTGGCCTTCCGGCAGCAGCACCTCCATCCCGGATTTCATTTGCAGGTTCCAGCGGCGTTCTCCGACCCGGATCGCCGCCACCACGCGTGCAGTAATGCCGGGATGAACGTTCAGCGCGTCGATCAACGCCGCGGCGCCGTCCGGCGCGCCAGGGCCGACCAGCAATGGAAACTGGCGGAAATCAGACACGTTCTCGTTTGCAACGACCTGGCCCGCGCGGTCGATCAGCACGAACTTTCCCTGGTTCTGCCAGATCGCGAACGGCCGGCGTTCCTGGAGCTGCACCACGATGGTGCCGGGCAGGCGGCGTTCGACCGTCGCGTGATCGACCCAGGAAAGCCTCTCGATCCGCCGCGCCGCCTGCTCGACCGAGAAGCCCAGGATCGGATCGCCCACCGATACGCCGAGCGTTGCACGCAGCAATTGCTCCGGCGTGTTGGCGCGGCCTTCGATGTGGATCTCGGCGACTCGCAGGCCGGTGAAACCAGTCGCGTTGAGCAGCCGTTCGCGCATGCGCGCCAGCGTGCCTCCGGGCTCGGCGGAGTGTACAGCGATCACCTCGAGCAGCAGCACTAAACCGGCGAAGACCAGCCATCCAGTTGGTCGCAGCAGCCGTCGCTGGCGACGCAGCAGCAGCTTGAGCCGGGCCGGCCGGTCCCTGACCGAGTTCCGCGGTGTGGGCGCCCCGCCTATTCCCCTGGGCGACACGTCGCATTCTCCACCATCCAGGTGCAGAGCTGGCGAAAGCTCATGCCGTGATGCGCTGCTTGCTCGGGCAACAGCGAAGTCGGTGTGAGCCCGGGCTGCGTGTTGACCTCCAGCAGCACGAGTCGGCCCGGTTCGCCTTCGGTGTCGTCGTAACGGAAATCGGCCCGGGTCGCTCCGCTGCAGCCGAGCGCGCGATGTGCCGCCAGCGCCACGTCCAGGGCACGGCTGTACGCGGACGGATGCATGGCGGCGGGGATGACGTGTCGCGAGCCGCCGTCGGCGTATTTCGACTCGTAGTCGTAGAAGGTGCCTGCTTCAGCGATGATCTCGGTGACTGCGAGCGCGCGATCGCCCATCACCCCGACCGTCAGCTCGCGGCCGGCGATGTATTCCTCGACCAGCGCGGTACGGCCGAAGCGCCAAGTGCGCGCGACCTCGGCGCGCCGGTTGTCGCCGTTGCGCATGATCTCGACGCCGACCGAGGAACCTTCGTTTATCGGCTTGATCACATAAGGACGCGGAAACGGGTCTGCGACTTCCAGCTCGTCGAGCACGATGGTGCGCCCACGCGGCACCGGCAGGCCCGCAGCCGCGAAGATCGCTTTCGCCGCAATCTTATCCATGGCGAGCGAGGACGCTCGGACTCCGGAATGCGTGTAGGGGATGCCGAGCCAGTCGAGCACGCCCTGGATCGCGCCGTCCTCGCCGTAGCGACCGTGTAGCGCGTTGAACACTGCGTCGGGCTTGGGATCGAGCGCGGCGATAACGGCGCCCAAATCGGCGTTCACTTCGATTGCCGTGACCTCGAAGCCGGCCTGACGCAGAGCAGCGATTACCTGCGTGCCGGAGGAGAGGCTGACCTCCCGCTCGGCCGAGATGCCGCCATAAAGCACCGCCACGCGAGTCATGCGTTCGTCCTTTCCTCGGCGACGCGGGTTGCCGGGAGCGGACGCCCGATCCGGCGGATCTCCCATTCCAGGTTCACCCCGGTTGCGAGCAGGACGCGGTGGCGTACCTCCTCGCCGAGGCATTCGAGATCGGCGGCCGTGGCGCCGCCGGTATTGATCAGGAAATTGCAGTGCTGCTCGGAAACCTGTGCACCGCCGCGTGCAAGCCCGCGGCACCCGGCAGCATCAATTAGTTCCCACGCCTTCATGTCGGGCGGGTTCTGGAACGTGGAGCCACCGGTGCGCGCACGAATTGGCTGTGTGGCTTCGCGCGTGGTGCGGATCTCGACCATGAGGGCCGCAATCACCGCTGGCGTGCCGGATCGCGCGCGCAGCCGGGCGCGCACCACCACGGCGCCATCCGGCAGTCGCGCGTGGCGATAGGCGAAGGCCAGCTCGGGAGCCGCAAGCCGGAGCAGTTCGCCGGATCTCGTGACGACGTCTGCCCAGTCGAGGCAGGAGGTGATGTCGCCGCCATAGGCGCCGGCATTCATCGCCACCGCGCCACCGATCGTGCCGGGGATACCGGAAAGGAACTCGAGCCCGGCAAGGCCAGCCGCCGCGGCATGTTCCGCTACCGTCGTGTCGAGCGCGGCGCCGCCGGCGACGACGCCGTCGGTTTCGGGTGTAATCGTGGTGAAGCCACGGGCGAGCCGGATGGTGACGCCGGGCAGTCCATCATCGCGGATGATGAGGTTTGAGCAGGCGCCGATCACCTGCACCGGCACATCGGGCGGCAGCGCACGAAGGAACGCGGCGAGATCGTCGGCGTCGGCGGGACGGAGGAGCGTCTCGGCGGGACCGCCGACACGGAACCAGGTGAAGGGTGCGAGCGGCGCGTCGGGTTGCGCGCGGCCGCGGAACTCCACCTCTCCCGCTCTGCGGGCCTCGCGCCCGGCACCCTCACCCGGTTCGCTTCGCGAATCGACTTCTCCCGCAGAGCGGGAGAGGTGGATTTCGGGGCCGTTCATGCCGCATTCCCTCCGCGCCGCGCGCTTTGCAGCGCGGCCAGCTCGGCGGGTAAGGCGGCGGCCCAGTGGGTGACGTTGCCGGCCCCCAGGCAGACTACGAAATCGCCGGGCTTGGCGATCGCCGAGATCATCTCGGCAAGAAGGTCGGGGCTCGGGAGCGGTACCACGCTGCGATGACCGCGGGCCCGCAGGCCATCGACCAGCGCATCGCGCGTCACGCCGGGGATCGGCGTCTCGCCGGCGGGATAGACGTCAGCAACGATCACCGTGCCTGCGTCGTTCATGCAGCCACAGAATTCGTTAAACAGCGAATGGAGCCGCGTGTAGCGGTGCGGCTGCACGACTGCGACGACGTCGCGCGCGCCGGCCTGTCGCGCCGCCTTCAGCACCGCGGCGATCTCTACCGGATGATGGCCGTAGTCGTCGATCACGGTGATGCCGCCGGCCTCGCCGGTCTTGGTGAAGCGACGCTTGACGCCGCGGAAGGCGGCGAAGGCGCTGCGCAGCGTGTCGTCGTCGATCATCATCTCGGAGCCGACGGCGACCGCGGCCAGTGCGTTCTGCACGTTGTGGTGGCCAAGCATCGGCAGACGGAACGGCCCGGTCTTGCGCGAGCGGTTCCGCGTGCGGTCGGTTAGCACCACTTCGAAGGTGGCGCCCAGCCGGTCGGCGACCACTCGTTCTGCCCGCACATCGGCCTGCGGCGAGAAGCCGTAGGTGATGATCCGCCGGTCAGAGAGGCGTGGGATCATCTGCTGCACCGCCGGATGGTCGATGCAGAGCACAGCGAATCCGTAGAAAGGAATGTTGGCAACGAACTGATCATATCCGGCGATCATCGCCTCCGGCGTGCCCCAGTGATCGAGATGCTCCGGGTCCATGTTGGTGACCACCGCAATCACCGCCGGCAGACGCAGGAAGCTGCCGTCGCTTTCGTCGGCCTCGACCACCATCCACTCGCCGGCACCAAGCCTGGTGTTGGTGCCATAGGCATTGATGATGCCGCCGTTAATCACGGTGGGATCGAGTTGCGCAGCTTCGAGCACCGCGGCGATCAGGCTGGTGGTGGTGGTTTTGCCATGCGTGCCGCCGACCGCGATCGACCAACGAAGCCGCATCAGCTCGGCCAGCATCTCGGCGCGGCGGACCACCGGGACGAAGCGGGCGCGGGCCGCTAGGACCTCCGGATTGTCGCGCTTCACTGCGGAGGAGACCACCACCACCTGGGCGTTCCCAAGGTTGGCGGGGTCGTGGCCGATGGCGATGGGGATGCCGGCCTCGCGCAACCGACGAACATTGGCAGAATCGGCGATGTCGCTGCCCTGCACGCTATAGCCGAGCGTGTGCAGCACCTCGGCGATGCCGGACATGCCTATGCCGCCGATGCCGACGAAATGGATGGTTCCGATTGAAAGCGGCAGGGCCCTCACCGGGCAGCCTCCTGGTGCATGAGAGAAAGGGTGAGCTCGGCAAGCCGGGCGGCTGCGTCGGGCCGGGCGAGGTTCCGCGCCGCCGCCGCTGCATGGGCGAGCAGGTCCGGGGTTGCGAGTAGCCCGGCAAGGCGCTCGGCCAGCGCTTCGGGGGTGAAATGGCGCTGCGCCATCATCGATGCGCCGCGCGCTGCCACCAGCGCCTCGGCATTGGCGGACTGGTGATCGTCGATGGCGCCCGGCAAGGGCACCAGTATTGCCGGGCGACCGGCGACCGCCAGCTCGGCCACGGTGGATGCGCCGGCGCGCGCGATAACCAGATGCGCGGCAGCCAAGCGTTCGGCAACATCGGGGAAGAAAGTGGCCAACTCGGCTTCGATGCCGGACGCCGCATAAATGGTGCGTACCCGCTCGAGATCCTCCGCGCGGCACTGCTGCACCACGGATAGTCGCGCGCACAGCGCATCCGGCAGCCGCGCGAGCGCCGCCGGCACCACATCGCTGAACACGCGCGCGCCGAGCGAGCCGCCGAGCACCAGCAACCGGACCTCGGAATCGGCGGACGGTGGCGTATAGCTGCGATCAGCCAGAGCAATGACGGCCGGGCGGACAGGATTGCCGGTGGTTTCAGCGGCAACGCTGTTCGGCACGCGCGCCGTTGCCGGGAAGCTCAACGCCAGCAGCGTCGCGTGTCGGGCGAGGAAGCGGTTGGCACGGCCGAGCACCGCATTCTGCTCGTGCAGGATCACCGGCGGACGGTGGCGCGACAGCCGCGCCGCGAGCACGGGCGCGACGGATGGATAGCCGCCGAACGCCACCAGGGCGGCAGCGTCGATCCGGGCCAGAATGGCCCGCGCGCGGGCCACGCCGGCGGTCAGCGCCACCGCGGCGGAGGTGGCGCGCAGCACGCCGCGGCCGGAGATACCAGCGCCGGGCAGGACGAAGCGTTCTTGTGCCGCGAAGACAGGGCTGCGGTCGATCTGCGAGCGAGTGTCGGTCATCAGCGCGATGCGCTGTCCGCGACGGATCAGCTCCGACGCGAGTGCCTCGGCGGGGAAGAAATGCCCGCCCGTTCCCCCAGCCGCGATCACGATGGGCCGTATCTTCTCGCCTCCCCTTGCGGGAGGGGATGGGGGAGGGGGCCGTCCAGCAAAGACGAATGCCTCCTGACAAGCTCTCTGCTCGAGGGCCCCCTCCCCCGGCCCCTCCCGCAAGGGGAGGGGAGACGTTGCGGCGGTCATGGCACGTCCCCGTGATGCCGGCGGCGTGTCAACGCCAGCAGCATGCCCATGCCGAGCGCCACCGCCAGCACCGACGAACCCCCATACGACACGAAGGGAAGCGTCATCCCCTTGGTCGGGATCAGCTCAAGCGAGCTCGCCATGTTGATGAAAGCCTGCAGCCCGAAACCGACCACCAGCCCGGCGCAGGCGAGAATGCTGAACAGCTCCGGCTCTCGGAGCAGACGCAACAACCCGCGCACCACGATGAAAACGAACAGGCAGAGGATGATCAGGCAGACGATCATGCCGAATTCCTCGCCGACCACGGCGAAGACGAAATCGGCATGCGCGTCGGGCAGCACGTCCTTGACCCGCCCCTCGCCGGGGCCGCGGCCAAACAGGCCGCCATTGCCGAAAGCCTCCAGCGCCGTGGTTACCTGGTAGGTGTTGCTGCCCACCGGATGCAGGAATTCATGCAAGCGCACTTGCACATGCGGGAACAGCAAATAGGCTCCGACCGAGGCGCCGCAGATCGCGGCGACCCCGACCGCCACCAAAAACAAGTTGAGCCCATCGACGAAGAGCTGAGCAAAGAAGACCGCTGTGATCACCGCAGTCATGCCGATGTCGGGCTGCGACTTCAGCAACAGCACGATCAGCACATAGATCGCGCCGGCCAGCAGGGTGCCCGGGAATCTGGCGCGACGTCCCTGGGCGATCAGCCAGGCAGTTACCACGGCGAAGCAGGGCTTGAGGAATTCGCTGGGCTGGATCGAGAAGCCGGGCAGCGCGATCCAGCGCCGCGCGCCCTTGATCTCGACGCCGACAACTGTGGTCGCGGCAGTAAGGATCAGCGCGATGATGCAACCGATCAGCGCGAGGCGGCGGATGTCACGCGGCGACAGCAGCGACACGCCGGTGACGATCGCGCCGGCCAACGCGAGGAACAGTACCTGCTTGAAGATCAGCGCATTGCGGGCGTCGCCGATGCGCTCTGCGACCGACGGGCTGGCCGCGAGCACCATGATGTAGCCGAAGCCGATCAGCACGCCGATCGCGCCGAGCGTCCAGCGATCGACCGTCCACCACCAGCGGCCCAGCATCGAGTTGTCGGCGCGGGAGAGGGCCATCAGGCGGCCGCCTCACACGCCAGCGCGTGCACCAGGGCAGCAAAACGCTCGCCGCGCGCATCAAAGCCGGTGAACTGGTCGAAGCTCGCGCAAGCCGGCGACAACAGAACGATCGGTGCGCCGTCAGCCTGCGCCGCAGCGAAGGCAGCGGGCACCGCCGCTTCCAGCATACTGGCGAACTCATGCGGCACGCCGGCGGAGGCGAGAGTCGCAGCCAGCGCCGGTGCGTCGCGGCCGATCAGTACCGCACGAGCGATGCGTGGGAACAGCGGTGCAAGCGGCGCGATGCCACCCTCTTTCGCGATCCCGCCGGCGATCCAGACCAGACGCGGGTAACAGCCGAGCGCGCGGGCGGCGGCATCCGCATTGGTGGCCTTGCTGTCGTTGACGAAGGTGATTCCCTCGATGCAGGCGATGCGCTGCTGGCGGTGCGGCAGGCCGGGGAAGCTGGCGAGGCCACGTGCGATGTCTGTGCGCGTAAGGCCGAGCGTGGTGGCGATGGCCGACGCGGCGGCGGCATTCTGGGCGTTGTGCGCGCCGGGCAACGCAGCGGCCTCGGCCATCGGCAGGATTGGTCCGTCAGCATCGCGGAGCACGCCCGCGTCGCACCAGAAGTTGGCCGGCGCGCAACCCGAAACGGTGACGACACGCGCCGGCCCGCTGCGCAGCCATTCGGCCATAGCACGCGAACCATCGTCATCGAGGCCAACCACTGCCAGATCGTTGATCGTCTGACGATCGAACACTGCGCGCTTGGCTCGCGTGTAGCCGACCATGTCGCCGTGCCGGTCGAGATGGTCAGCGCTGAGGTTCAGCATCGCCGCCACATCGAAACGCAGCGTGGCGAGTCGCTCCAACATGTACGACGACATCTCGAGCAGATAGACGCCGTCGTCGGGCAGCAGCGGCAGCGCGAGCGCTGCCGGGCCAAGATTGCCGCCAGCGGCGTGCGTGCGGCCGGCACCGGCCAGTATGTGTGCGTGCAACGCCGTCGCCGTCGATTTGCCGTTGGTGCCGGTGATGCCGATGAAGCGCGCACGCGAGCCGGCGCGACGCACTGCCTGGAACAGCAGTTCCGCATCCGAGAGGATCGACACGCCGGCGGCGTGCGCACGCGCGGCAACCGGATGTGGGGTGGGGAGATGGTGTGGGATTCCGGGAGAAAGAATGAGGGCGTCGAAGTCGAACGGTCCGGTGGCAAGGTTGCGCTCATGCACGACGGCCCCCTCCCCCCAACCCCCTCCCGCAAGGGGAGGGGGAGTGCGCTTCGCCGCGTCATCGTCCCAGGCCACAACCTCGGCGCCCATTGCAGCCAGAGCGTGGGCCGCGGGGGCACCGTTACGCCCGAGTCCCAGCACGGCGAAGCGAGTACCGGCGAACAGGTCGGGTGGAAATCCGCTCATCTGATCTTCAGCGTCGCCAGACCGACCAGCGCGAGGATCATCGAAATGATCCAGAACCGGATCACGATGGTGGGCTCGGCCCAGCCCTTCTTCTCGAAATGATGGTGCAGCGGCGCCATCAGGAATACGCGGTTGCCGGTCCGCTTGAACCAGAACACCTGGACGATCACCGAAACGGTCTCCACGACAAACAGACCGCCGACGATCAGCAATACGATCTCATGCTTGGTCGCCACCGCAACCGCGCCCAGCGCACCGCCTAGCGCCAGGCTGCCGGTGTCACCCATGAACACGGCCGCCGGCGGTGCGTTGAACCACAGGAAGCCCAGCCCGGCGCCGATCAGTGCTGAGCAGAACACCGTAAGCTCGCCCGCGCCGGGCACCGGGTGGAGCTGCAGATAGTCGGCAAAGATACGATTGCCGACCAGGTAGGCGATCAGCGCGAACACGCCGGCTACGATGATGGTCGGCACGATGGCGAGCCCATCCAAGCCATCGGTCAAATTCACAGCATTCGAGCTACCCACCATCACCAGCATACCGAATAGGGGGAAGAACCAGCCGAGCTGGATCAGCACGTCCTTGAACACCGGCACCGCCAGGGTGCTGCCCAGGCCGCCATCGGTCGTCAGCATGATCCAGGTCGAGGCAGCCAGGCCGATCAGCGCCTGTCCGGCGAGCTTGGCGCGCCCGGACAGGCCCTTGTGATTGCGCCGCGCCAGCTTCAGGTAGTCGTCTGCGAAACCCAGCGCGCCGTAGCCGGCGGTCACGAGCAGTACCGCCCAGATGTAACGGTCTCGCAGATCGACCCAGAGCAGCGTGGCACCAAGCGAGGCGGCGAGGATCAGCACGCCGCCCATGGTCGGCGTGCCCGCCTTCTCGATGACATGGCGCTCCGGGCCGTCGGTGCGGATCGGTTGGCCCTGCCGCTGCATACGACGCAGCCAGCGGATCAAAGCGGGCCCGATAATGAAGCTCACCAGCAGCGCCGTCATGCACGCCGTGCCCGAGCGGAAGGTGATGTAACGAACGAGATTGAACAGGATGAACTGCCGGGCGAGCGGCTGTGCGAGATCATACAGCATCAGGCGAGCTCCGCGAGACGGTCGAGTGCGGAAACCACCAGCTTCATGCGGCTGCCGAGGCTGCCCTTGACCAGGATGGCGTCGCCTGGCCGCACCGCGGCGGCGACGAGATCAGCAAGCGCCGCCGAATCCGGGGCATGTCCGGCGCGAAGATCGGATGGGACGGCGTCATACAGGATGCGCATCAGCGGACCGCAGGTGAACAGCTTATCGGCTGCGGCGACCAGATCGTCGGCGAGCGCCAGATGCTCCGCCGGGCCCTCGGCACCGAGTTCCAGCATGTCGCCCAGCACTGCGATTCGCCGCCGCCCCGGCTGCATCCGCAGGACGGCAAGCGCCGCCCGCATCGATGCACCATTGCCGTTATAGCTTTCGTCGAGCAGCAAAGCGGTACCACCTGGCAGATCGATACGCCGATGGGCGCCGCGACCGACCACGGCGGTGAATCCGTCGAGCGCGGCGGCGGCGCGTTCGGGCACCACGTCGAGCGCCGAGGAGGCCGCCAGCGCCGCCACTGCGTTTATCGCCATGTGCCGTCCAGGTGCTGCCAGACGAAAACGCACCACGCGGCCGGCGATCCTTGCGGCGACCCCGGTGCCGTCGGGATCGGTTTCAACGGCAACGAGACGCGCGTCGGCAGCTGGGTCAGTGCCAAAGGTCACGATCCGTCCGCCGCCCGCGCTCGCCCGCAGCAGCGGCAGATACGGCGAGTCGGCTGGCAGCACGGCAACCCCGCCGGGCTGCAGGCCCTGCATGATCGCCGCCTTCTCCTCGGCAATCGCCTCTATGCTGCCGAGATAGCCGACATGGGCTCGCTCGATGCTGGTGATCACCGTGACATGCGGTCGCGCCAGCCGAGCCAACGGCGCAATTTCGCCGCGGTGGTTCATGCCGATCTCCGCGACGCAGAACGCTGCGTCCGGAAGCAGCCGCGCCAGGGTCAGCGGCACGCCCCAATGGTTATTGTATGACGCGACCGCGGCATGCGTCGGCGCCTCCAGTGCTAGGATCGTCCGCAGCATCTCCTTCGTGGTGGTCTTGCCGACGCTGCCGGTAATGGCGGCGAGCCGGCCTCGGAAACGCGCGCGGGCATACCCGCCAAGCTGGGTTAACCCGGCGAGCGTATCCTCCACGTAGAGGAAGGTCCCATTATCGACCGGCTGATGCACCATGGCGCCCGCGGCGCCACCGGCGAAGGCGGCAGCAAGGTGATGGTGCCCGTCGCCTGTCTCGCCGCGTAGCGCCACGAACAAATCGCCGGGCGCCAGCCTGCGGGTATCAATCGAAACGCCGGCGGCGTCAAAGCGCTGCCGCATCACGCCGCCGGTCGCCTCGATCAGATCCTGTGCGGTCCACAGTGCGGTCATACGAGGCCTGCCAGGCGGCGGATCACCGCCACGTCGTCGAACGGGATGACTGTGCCGCCGATCGATTGTCCCTGCTCGTGGCCCTTGCCGGCAACCGCCAGCACGTCGCCCGGGGCGAGCGCATTCAGCGCTTCGGCGATGGCTCGTTCACGGTCGCCGATCTCGCGGCCGCCTGGGCAGGCGGCCAGCACGGCGGCGCGGATCGCGGCGGGGTCCTCGGTGCGCGGGTTGTCGTCGGTAACGATTGCAACATCCGCGTGGCGAGCAACGGCGGCGCCCATCAGCGGCCGCTTCCCAGCGTCCCGGTCACCGCCGGCACCGAACACCACATGCAGCCGTCCGGTGGTGTGCGGGCGGAGCGCAGTCAGCAGCCGTTCCAGCGCATCGGGGGTGTGGGCGTAATCGACATAGGCCGCCGCCCGGTTGGGGAGCCGCGCGGCCAACTCCATGCGACCGCGCACGCCGGTCAGTGCGGGAAGACGGTCGAGCGGCTCCCGTTCTCCGAGCGCCGCCGCCAACGCTGCGGCCATCAGCGCGTTCTCCGCCTGGAAGCGACCCGGCAAGGCGAGAGCGACGTGGCGCCGGGCACCGTTCGCCAGCACCTCGATATCCTGTCCGTCGGCGCACGGCACCACGGAGACCAGCCGCAGCGTTTCACCCGCGGCACCGACCGTACGGAGATCGAGACGCCGCGTGCCGGCCAGTTCGCGCAACGCAGCGAGCGTCGTCGGATCCATATCCGCACTCACAACGGCCGGTGCACCGGCGGGCAGCAATTCGCTGAACAGTCGCAGCTTGGCCGCACGATACGCAGCTTCGGAGCCGTGATAATCGAGATGGTCGCGCGTCAGGTTGGTAAACGCCGCGGCTGAGAGGCGCACGCCGTCGAGCCGGAACTGGTGCAACCCATGCGACGAGGCCTCCATCGCCGCGTGCTGGACACCGGCGCGCGTCAGCGCCGCCAGGGTCTGCGCCAGCCGCACCGGGTCGGGCGTGGTGAGGCCGGGACCGGGCGGGAACTCGGGCGCGATCAGGCCGAGCGTGCCGAGGCTGGCGGCCGGCCGGCCGGCGGCGGCCCAGATCTGGCGCAGGAACTCGACAGTGCTCGTCTTGCCGTTGGTGCCGGTGACCGCCGCCAGAACCGCCGGCTGCGGACCGGCTAGCAGTGCCGCAAGCTGCGCCAAGCGCCGCCGGGGCTCGGGATCCTCGATCAGCGGGCGCGGCGGAACGCCAGGGGGCCAGGTTGTGCCGAGCGGGGCGAGCACAGCGGCAGCGCCGCGTTCGACTGCCTCTGCGATGAAGGCTCGGCCGTCGGCCCGGGCGCCAGGCAAGGCGGCGAACAGGTATCCCGCCGCCACTTGGCGGCTGTCGGCAGTCACCCCGGTCAGCGCCAACCCGGACGCCGCTTGCCAGCGCCGGCGGGCGGCATCGGGCAGATGGGCCAAGTCGGGGAGCTGCCCCATCATCTCAATGAGCCGCAAGTGCGGGGGTTCCGACCACTCGCGCTTCCACGATGCCAGCGGCAGGTAGCGTCGCCTGATGCTGCCAGTTCCGGCGAGGTGCCGGGACGACCGGGACAGCACTGACCGGCAGCGGCGAGGCTGGTGCCGGCCGGGCCGACGCCATCGGCGCGCCGGGCGGGCGGCCGGGCTGCAGCGGGATGCTTACCTCCTGTTCCTCGACCTGAAGCTGCTCCGGCGAAGCGGGCAGCAGGCCCAGCATCGGCGCAACGCGCGAAATCACATTCCGGACCACGGGACCGGCGGTCCAGCCGCCGGTGGTGTACCCGTAAGTCGAGGCATCGGCATGCGGCGAGTCAAGCATCGCGTATACGAGATAACGCGGAGCGTTGATCGGGAACGCCGCGATCATCGAACTCAGGTTCGCGTGCAGCTTGTAGCCATGCTTGCCGACTTTCTGTGACGTACCGGTTTTGGCGCCGACGAGGTAGCCGGGCACCTTGGCCGGCGTGCCGGTGCCAGCGGTGACAACCAGGCGCATCAGCTTGCGCATGATCTCGGAAGTCTCGGGCTGCATAACGCGCTCGCCGGGCACCGTCGCACCGGGGGGCAGATCGAGCAGAGTGGGCGGGCGATAGATGCCGCCATCAACAATCGCATCGGTGCCGCTCATGAGCTGCAATCGGCGTGACCGCGATCCCGTTGCCGAAAGAGACGGTCATGATTGTGGCGAGTTGCCAGCTTTTTGCGGGCTGCACGATCGGCGGAGCCGATTCGGGAAGCTGGATCGGGGAGCGGACGAAGAAGCCGAGTTTCTCGAGCCAGGCGCGCTGGCGCTGTGCGCCCACCAGCACGGCAATGTGCGATGCACCAATGTTCGAGGAGTAGGCAACGATCTCCGGTACTTCGAAATTGTGGTGCGCCTGCTCGAAGTCGGTGATGGTGAACCGGCCGACATGGATCGGATCGACGGTGTCGAACGAGTCCCAGATGTGGATCACACCGTCATCCAGCGCCATCGCTGCGGTCTGCAGCTTGAAGGTGCTGCCCGGCTCATAGGCGCCGCTCACCGCGTTGTTAAAGCGCGTATCCGGATCGGCATGGCCGAAATCGTTGGCGTCGTAGTCGGGCAGGCTGACCATCGCCAGCACCTCCCCGGTGTTGGCGTCCATTACGATGCCCGCGCCGCCGAGCGCCTTGAATTCCTCAATGGCGGCGGCGAGCTCCTCCCGCACCACCGCCTGTACGCGTACGTCGATGGATAGCCGGAGCGGGGTGGGATCGGTCATCAACCGCTTGTCGAACCATTTCTCCACGCCCGCCACACCATGCTCGTCCACATCGACTCCGCCCAGCACGTGCGCGGCGACGAGGCCCATCGGGTAATGCCGCTCTTCGGTGGGCAGGAAGTCGATCCCGGGGATCCCCAGATTGTTGATCTCGATCTCCTGCTGCGGGGTGATCCGCCGATCGAGGAAGACGAATTCCTTGTTGGTCTCCACCAGCCGCTGGCGGGCCTCGGCCTCGTCGAGATCGGGCAGCACTTTCTTGAGCTTGGCGATGACCGCAGCAGGATCCATCACTTGCCGCGGATCGGCGAACAGCTCGGCAGTGGGCAGCGAGATCGCCAGGATCTGGCCGTTGCGATCGGTGATCATCGCCCGCTTGGCCAGCGCGTCGGCGTCCAGGTTTTGCGGCGCCGCGACGAGCGCGGCAATAGGATGCTCAGGCCGGTGCGGCCGCAGCGGCTGGACGACCGTGGCGTCTGCCAGCTTCAGCATCACGGCGAGGAACAGCAGCAGGAAGCCGGCGGCGGTCGCGACGAGGCGGGAGCGGGTGGTCTCCAGTGCGGCGCGGCGCTCGAGGTCCGGCGCGGTGATGCGCACGGTCTCCATCCGCGGTACTGCGTCGGCGCGAGCGGCGCCGCGCCGACGGGCCGGTGCGCTGCGCTGTGCCGCGTTCAATGGCGGTGAATCGGGCGATGGAGCACCAACCGATCCACCCGGATTGTCGGTCATCGGGCGCGCCTCCGGTGTCCTGCCGCGGACACCGTCGTTATCGCGACGAAGCTTCGATCCGCGCGCATCAGTTGCCGTTCGGTCCGCCGTTGGAATATATCGGCACTGGCTGCGGAGCCGGGTTGATCGCTGCGTGGGCCATCCCAAGCAACGAGCCTGATATCGGCGCTGGCGGTTGCGTCGGCGCAACAGCGGGGATCGGCGACGGCTTGCGCGGCGGCCAGGGCGGACGATCGGCGGCTTCGATCACTGCCGGATGCGTACGGACGATCGGCGGGGTCGGGCGCGGTGCCGACGCAACGGCGCTCGTTGTCGGGGCGACGTGCGGGTGCTCAACCTGCAGGTGCGGCGGAGCCAGCGGTTCGATCTCCGTGGATTTGGGCGCCGACGCCGGAGCGGGCGGCGTTGGCGGCGGCGAAGCGGAGGCGATCGGCATCTCAGCCGGAGCCGGTGGTGGCGCGGCGGGCGATGCCGCGGCGGGCGCAGGCTCTGGCTGAGGCGGGGGCACCGGCGGCAGCCGAGCGTCGAGTTCCGCCATCGAGGTGAACTGGCTGGGACTCGTTGTCTTCAGGTTGAGGAACTGATCGGCCAGCTTTTGCAGCCGATCCGGCTGACTGAGCCGCGTCCATTCGGCGTGCAACAGACGGATCTGCTCGCGCACTGCGTCGGTAGCACGCACCGTCTGCCTGATCTGCTCGTCGAGCACATTCACCCGGTGCTTGGCCTGGTACAGGTACAGGCCGGCGCCGCAGGCCAGCAGAAAGCACACACAGGTGACCGGGCGTATCACGACACCGCCCCGTTGACGGCTGTGCCGAGCCGTTCGAGGGCGCGCAACCGGGCGCTCCGGGCGCGCGGGTTTGCCGCCGTTTCATGCGCGCTTGGCCGCAGGGGTCTCACCGTAAGCAACCGGAAGCCGGCACCGCGCCGTTCCGTCAGGCTGCGCGGGTCGTGGCGGGATGGCGCCGGGGCGCGGCCGGCGGCCGTCACCATGAAGCGCTTCACGATCCGGTCCTCGAGCGAATGGAAAGCGACCACGACCAGCCGCCCGCCGGGGGCGAGCAGACGCGCTGCCTGTTCGAGTGCGCGCTCGATCTCGCCCAGCTCGTCGTTCACGCGGATGCGCAACGCCTGAAAGCTGCGCGTGGCCGGATCGATACCGGACCGATCGGGCGGCACCACGCCGCGAATAATGCCCGCAAGGCGCGATGTGGTAACGATCGGCGCGGCGTTGCGGGCGGCGACGATCGCTCGGGCGATACGGCGCGCAGCACGCTCTTCCCCCAGCTCGTGCAGCAGGTCGGCCAGCTCGCGTTCGGACAGCCGGTTCACGAGATCGGCGGCAGTTGGCCCGTCGCGCCCCATGCGCATGTCGAGCGGTCCGTCGGCGCGGAACGAAAAACCGCGCGAGGGATCGTCAAGCTGGAACGAGGACACGCCGAGATCGAGCACGACTCCATCCAGCGCGGAGACGCCATGCTGGCCGAGCAGGGCCAGCATGTCGCCAAACCTGCTGTGCAACAGGTGCAGCCGCCCGGGATAACGGGCGACGAGCTCCGCTCCGCGGGTGATGGCGTCAGGATCGCGGTCGATCGCCCACAGCGTGCAGTGGCAGCAATCGAGGATCGCGCCGGCATAGCCGCCGCTGCCGAAAGTGCCGTCGAGATAGATGCCGCCGTCGCGCGGGGAGAGCGCGGCCAGCACCTCGGGCAGCATCACGGGGACGTGCCCGGTCATTGCACGCCTTGAGCGCGGAGCGTCAGGCCGCGGGAGCGGGCGCGTTCGCGCGCCTCCTGGAGGCGCCGCTCGGCGGCTTGCGGTTCCCAGATCTGGAAAATCCGACCAAGTCCCATGAAGACGACGGACTCGCCGAGACCGGCATGCGCGATCAGGAGATCGGGTAATACGATGCGGCCCTCCTTATCGGCTTCGACAGGATACGCATTAGCAAACAGCGTGTTGGCGAGATCATCATGCTCTTCGCTGAACAGATCGTAGCGATCGAGGGGGGCGGAGAGTGCCTGGAACTCGGCCAGCGGCCATGCCTCGATACAGGGATGTTTGTGCGAGGGGCGCAGCACGAGCGGTGTGCTGTGACAGTTCCCGTTGGACCCGTTGCCTAACAAGTCGTTCCTTGAGCCGTTTCCGTTGTTTTCGCCGTTCTGACGCAGTGCGGCGCGGAAAGCCGCCGGGACCGATACACGGCCCTTGGCGTCCAGCTTGTTCTGGTGGGTGCCCAGGAATTGGGTCATCCGACCGGCTCGCCCTTCGCGATCTGCCTAGAGAAGCCTCTTCGCCGGACCTTCTCCGCGTTGATGGCCCAGGTGATGGGATGACATGGGATATCATGGGCAATGATGGGCGTCAAAGGGATTCGACCGCAACCGAAGCTGTTTCGCGAGATTTTTCGCTGCCGCGAAAGCGTGTTCTAGGTCCCGGAGTTGTGATCGGGTCAAGGAGACTTCGCAGGATTCTCGTTTTGTTCGGAACGAAGTGCCAGACGGCCTGTAAGCCGGGTTCTGTCCGCACCCGAAAGGGTGCGGGACGGCCATTCCTCTGGGATGCGCCTCGCAGCGCACCTCGCGCGACCAACCCGGGCGGCGGAACGGGAATGTTCCTGGCTCAGCCCGTCGGGCTACGCCTGCCGCCCCTATTCGGTCTTGCTCCCGGTGGGGTTTACCGTGCCGCCTCCGTTGCCGGGGGCGCGGTGCGCTCTTGCCGCACCGTTTCACCCTTGCCCGCGGACCATTTTGGCTGCGTGGGCGGTTTGTTTTCTGTGGCACTTTCCCTGGGGTCGCCCTCGCCGGCCGTTAGCCGGCACCGCATTCCCGTGGAGCCCGGACTTTCCTCCGCCGCGGTGCCGCGGCGGCGGCCGTCCGGCCGTCTGGCAGATGGGAGATCGCGCCGCGGGCGGGCGGCGTCAAGCGGCCATGGGCGCTAGTGGATGAACAGCAGCCGCCCGAGCACGGCGAGCACCAGCACGATCAGCGTTCCCATCACCCAGTCCATGCGGGCGAAGCGGCCCACCATCTCTGCGAATTGCACATCGACCCGATTGAACCGCTCATTCATCTCCGTGCGCAGGCCGTCAAGCTTGTGCTCGACTTGATCGAGGCGCTGTTCTACCTGATCCAAACGAACCTCCACCTGATCCAGGAGCGGGTCTCGTATCCGGCCAGTTCCTCGGCCGCCAAGGCGGCCTTCGCTTCGCTCGCCCCGGCGTCGAGCAACGCGTCCCTTAATGCGCCAAGCTGAAGTGCCATCGATCTCCCTCGCCCAGCGGACAGAATGATATGACGGGCGATCGGTAAAGATTATGGGTATCACGCTCGCGGAGTGCCAGCCGAGCCTGGCTCGCGGACAAGCTGCCGCACCGCGAGCAACCGCGCCAGAGTGCCGGCATCGGCTTGGCCGGTGACCGCCTCGGGCCGCCAGTGGCGTTGGAATGCCCGCAACACCGCCGCCAGCGCCGGGTCGAGCGGGCCTTCAGGAACCATGCGGTAGCCGATCTCCGCCAGTGCCGCACGCACGTCCCACAAGCTGGCGGCGTCGCGCACTACACCGCCGATACCGACATCGGGCACGCCGTCCGGCCACAACCCGACCCCGTTTTGTGCCAGCGCCTGCCACTCGAATTTCTCGCCGGGGTCCTGTTTCCGGTCGGGCGCCACGTCGCTGTGTCCGACAATATTGCGCGCGGGGATCGGACGGCGCGACAGGATCGACAGGCACAAATCACAGATGGCCGCGAGCTGCAGCACCGGAAAATCTCGATATCCCCATTCGTGGCCGGGGTTGACGATCTCAATTCCGATTGAGCGGTCGTCCAGCCCGGTCGCGCCCCGCCAATAGGAGATTCCTGCGTGCCGGGCCTGCCGCTCCTCCGGAACCATGCGCAGCACCGACCCCTCCTCGTCCACCACGTAATGACAGGAAACGCCGGCCGCGGGATCGCGCAATCGATCGATCGCCGCCTGCGCGGTCTGCATCCCGGTGTAATGGAGTATCAGGATGTCGATCGGTATCCCCGCCGGCCGCTCGTCGTGATTCGGGCTCGGCAGGTCGCGGATGTGCAAGATCAGATACCGCGTTCGCGCTTGATCCGATCCCAGGCGGCGTTGATGCGCGCCACTTTGTCGCTCGCCCGGGCGATGAAGTCGGCCGGCACACCGCGCGCCGCCAAACTGTCGGGGTGGTTCTCCCGCACCAGCCGCCGCCACATCGCACGCACCTCGACGTCGCTGGCCGAGCGCGCGATCCCGAGCACCGCGTACGCGTCGGGTTCATCGCTCATCATCGGCTGGCGCGGGATTGCGCCGCGGGCCCGGTCCCACGCCGCCTGATCGAGACGGAAGGCGCGATGCACGTTGGAGAGATACTCGTGCTCCGCCCGGTTTACCGGCCCATCGACCTGGGCGATCTGGAACAACGCCGCCAGCACGTCCTCCAGCATGCCGCGATTATCCGCGAAGTTCTCGGCGAGCTGGCGCGCATAGGCTTCGTAGCCCTCAGGCCGATCGCGTGCCTGGTCGAACAACCGCCCGACATCGCGCGTGGCCTCGGTGGGGATGCGGAACTGGCGGCGGAAGGCGGCAATCTCCTCGCGCTTCACCGGGCCGTCGCATTTTGCCAGCTTGGCGGCGAGCACGACCACGGCGATGGCGAAGAGCTGATCCTTGCGGCCGAGCAGCGCAGCGACGCGGGCGGGGTGGAGCAAGGGGTCGTCGGCTCCAAACAGCATGCGCATGTTCGGCACGCTGCCGGTGTCCGCCGCGTGCCCCATGGCCGCGCCGAATACCGCGCCCATCGGGCCGCCCATCGCGAAGCCGGCCAGACCGCCAATGATCTTGCCCCAGTAGTTCATCGGCGGGGATTACCACGCGGTGGGCGAGAGCGGCAAAACGTATGAAGGGGGGTCAGAGCGACCCAATCTGTCGAGCAGCGCCAGCCTTGCTGGCTTGCGCGACCCGCCCACCTGCAGACACTGAAGCGCATTGCACGGCGCGCCGGCGCAGGGAAGGATGCCGATTGCTTTTAAGGGGTGTCCGCAATGAACACGCCGCCCTCTCGCCTCGACGACATCGGGATCATTCGCGGCACCGACAAGTGCAGCCTGAACCACGATTATCTGCGTCATTATGAACGCATCCTCGGGCACCTGCGTCACGAACCGATCACCCTGTTAGAGATCGGGGTGTTTCGTGGCGGCTCGCTTCGCATGTGGGAAGACTACATGACCACTGCCCGAATTGTTGGCGTCGATATCGCGCCCGAATGCATTCAGTATGCCGGCGATCGGCGCGAGATCGAGATCGGCTCGCAAGCAGACCGTGATTTTCTTGAAGGGCTTGGACGCAGACGGCGCCCGCATGTCATCATCGACGACGGCTCGCATATGGCAGAGCACGTCATTCTGACCTTCCGGACGTTGTTCCCCTACCTCCGCCCGGGCGGGACCTACATCATTGAGGATATCCACTTCCATGCCGGCCCTGGCGCTGCACACTGGCGCGGAGCAGCCGACACCGTGCCGCAGGATTTAATGCTGCGACTGGCCCGGCTGGTGTCCTGCCCGCCGACAGAAGGAGACAGCGAACGGGCGCTGGCGCAGTCAATCAACTCCATGGAATTCTTCTATGGCAGCGTGGCCATCCGGAAGCGCTCGCCAATAAACCGCGATAAGGTGATGGCCAAACGCGCCTTGGTTGAACAGGCCAACCTGCCGAAGGTCTGGACGTCTTATGCGCTGCACCTGTTCAACAACACTGGTAACCTTGACCAAGCGACCGATTGCATCAACCGGGCGCTCGTGATCGAGCCCCAAAACCCCGAACACTTCGAGATGTTGAGCATTATTCTGGAACAGGCATCCGACCTCGCGGGCGCGCTTCAAGCCGCCAAGACGGCATTGGACCTGAGCCCCGGCGACAAACGACGTCGGGCTCGGTTCGAAACGCTCCGGGACCGAGCCGCGTCAATCGGTCCGCAAGGCTTGGCCTCTGCGCGACCGGCGCTATAACCAGCCCCGCACGCCGTCACAGAAGCAGGAGCCGAACCATGCCGAGCAGGCACTGGGACAAGACCAGGCTGCCCTCCCGTCACGTCACGGTCGGACCCGGCCGTGCCCCGCATCGCAGCTACTACTATGCGATGGGCCTGACGGCAGAGGAGATCGACCAGCCCTTTGTCGGCGTCGCCACCTGCTGGAACGAGGCCGCGCCTTGCAACATCGCGCTATCGCGCCAGGCGCAGTCGGTCAAGAAGGGCGTCGCGGAGGCTGGCGGCACGCCGCGCGAGTTCACCACCATCACCGTTACCGACGGCATCGCGATGGGCCATCAGGGGATGAAGTCCTCGCTGGTCTCGCGCGACCTGATCGCCGATTCGGTGGAGTTGACGGTGCGCGGACATTGCTACGATGCGCTGGTCGGGCTCGCCGGCTGCGACAAGTCGCTGCCCGGAATGATGATGGCGATGCTGCGGCTGAACATACCCAGCGTGTTCATGTACGGCGGCTCGATCCTGCCCGGCCGCTTCCACGATCGCGACGTGACTGTGGTCGATGTATTCGAAGCGGTCGGCCAGCACGCCGCCGGCCGGATGAGCGACGCCGAGCTGCACGAGCTGGAATGCGTCGCCTGCCCGTCGGCCGGCGCCTGCGGCGGCCAGTTCACCGCCAACACGATGGCGATGGTCAGCGAGGCGATCGGGCTCGCCCTACCCGGTTCCGCCGGCTCTCCGGCGCCCTATGAGGAGCGCGATCGCTGGGCCGTCGAATCCGGCCGCGCGGTGATGGCGCTGATCGAGCGACGGCTCAGGCCGCGCGACATCGTCACCCGCCGCGCGCTCGAGAATGCCGCGATGGTTGCCGGTGCAACCGGCGGCTCCACCAATGCCGGCCTGCATCTTCCGGCGATCGCGCACGAGGCGGGCATCCGCTTCACCATGGACGACGTGCTGGAGATCATGCGGCGCACGCCGTACATCGCCGACCTGAAGCCGGCCGGCAAATATGTGGCGCTCGACGTGCACCGGATCGGCGGCGTCCCGGTGGTCCTGAAGGCGCTGCTGGATGGCGGTTTGCTGCATGGCGACTGCATCACCGTGACCGGCAAGACGCATGGCGGAGAATCTGAAGGATGTGGTGTTCCCGACTGACCAGGATGTGGTCTATCCGGTCTCGCACCCGCTCTCGCAGACCGGCGGGCTGACGGCTCTGCGCGGCAACCTCGCGCCTGATGGCGCGATCGTGAAGATCGCCGGGATGCGCAATCTGCGCTTCGAAGGGACAGCCCTCTGCTTCGACTTCGAGGAAGACGCGTTCGCGCGCCGTGCAGGCACGCGCCTACAAGCCCGGCGACGTCATCGTTATCCGCTACGAGGGGCCGAAGGGCGGCCCGGGCATGCGCGAGATGCTATCGACCACCGGCGCGATCTACGGCCAGGGCATGGGCGAGCAGGTGGCGCTGATCACCGACGGCCGCTTCTCCGGCGGGACGCATGGATTCTGCGTCGGCCATGTCGGGCCGGAAGCCGCGGTAGGTGGGCCGATCGCGCTGCTGCGCAACGGCGACCGCATTGTCATCGATGCCGACCGCGGAACGATCGACGTGATGCTGACCGAGGCTGAGCTGGCGGCGCGCCGGGCCGCCTGGCAGCCTCGTCGTACCGACTATCAGAGCGGCGCGATCTGGAAATACGCCCAGCTCGTCGGCCCGGCGTACCTCGGTGCAGTCACGCATCCCGGTGCCGCGGCGGAAACCCACTGCTACGCCGATATCTAACTGTTCGGAGGTGTCCGTGAGACGTATCGTGGCTTGCGCACTAGCGGTCGGCCTCGCCGCTTCGGTCGCTCCGGCGGTCGCCCAGCCTCCGCCACCCTATCCGCCCGTACCGCCGCCGCGATACGAGGCGGTACCGCCCCCGCCCGGCGCGCGCTATGTCTGGGTCCCCGGCCACTGGCACTGGAACGGCTACCGTTACGTGTGGTTCGGTGGCCGCTACGAGATCCGGCAGGCGGGATGGGGCCACTATGCGCCTGGGCGATGGGTCTGGAATGCGCGCGTGGGCCAATGGGTCTGGCGCCCAGCGCACTGGGAATAGGCAAAACGCTGTCGAGGCAAGCGGCGAACCAGGACCCCCTCTCTTTGCGTGAGGCGGAGGGGTCGCGGCGATAAAGGGTCGATCAGCCTCAAGAGCCGTAGGATTCAGCCAAGCTCCACCACCACCGGGACATGATCCGATGGTTGCGGCTGGCCGCGTTCCGCACGGTCCGGCTCCGCACTGACTAGGTGCTCGGCAAGTGTGGGGGACAGCAGCACGTGATCAATGCGCAGGCCCAGGTCGCGCTGCCAGGCGCCAGCCTGATAGTCCCAGAACGTGTATATCGGCCCGTGCGGATGCACCGCCCGAACGGCATCCGTCAGGCCCAGCCACAGCAGCCGGCGGAAATGGGCCCGGCTCTCGGGACGCACGAGCGCGTCCGTCGGGGGCAGTGTGCCGGGAGCGGCATCCTCCGGTGCTGGGCAGACGTTGAAATCCCCGGCGAGCACGGTCGGACGGTCGGCTTCTAGCAGCGCCGCCGCGCGCTCGGCGAGCCGGTCCATCCAGGCAAGTTTGTAGGCGAACCCGACCTCGCCGCCAGAGTTGCCATTCGGCAGATAGATCCCGGCGATGGTGGTGCCGTCCGTCTCGATCTCGATATAACGGGCCTGAGCATCATCGTCCGACATGCCCGGCAGGCGACGATGCGTCACGGTGAACGGCAGGCGAGACAGCACCGCGACGCCGTTATAAGCCTTCTGCCCGACCGCCTCCGCCGTGTATCCCAGACCGTGGAAGGAAAGCGCGGGAAACGCAGCGGCTTCGCACTTGATCTCCTGCAGCAGCAGGATGTCGGGCCGCGCCTTCTCCAACCAGCGGCAGACATGCTTCTCGCGCTGGCGGATCGAGTTGACGTTCCAGGTTGCGAGTTTCACACGAACCATCCATCTTAGATCATGATCTGCCCGGACGCCGCACGCGACCGGAACTCTGCGGACAGTCGCACCGATCCCGCAGGTCGAACAGGGCTAGCGCATACCATGATCGGCTAGAAGACCGAGCCCGCGATGGAGCTATAGCTGCTGCGACAAAGCCGTGCGCAATTGAGCCGCATCGTCGGGACGAAACAGGCGGCGGCGCAGGAACAGGTCGATCAGCACCAAGTTCACGTTGAACTTGAACGCGTCGGATGTGCGCACCGTCTCGGCGACGCGGGACAGCGGCCAGAGCTCGAACCCTGCAACCTCGCCATCGTGCGGATAGGGCCGGAACGTCTCCGGCAGGACTAGGTCGTAACACTGTAGCAGATCCCGTCGCAGCCCCTCCTCGCGAGCCATCGTGTATCGGATCACGCCGACATGCACCGCTTGCCGAGCAAGACCGGCGGGGATACCGGCCTCTTCCGCGGCCTCCTTCACCAGCGTCTCCTCCGCCGTCAGCCCAGAGGGAACCCCGCCGGCCACAAGGTGGTCGAGCTTGCCTGGATCGAGCGCTTTGTCGGCGGCGCGACGGGCGACCCAGAGATACGGGCCGTCCGCCCGCTCGACGAGCCCGTTCACATGTACGCCCACCGCCTCGATGCCGAAGGCCGGCAAGGCGCCGCGATCGATCTCGGCGATTGCCGGGCCGTCCGGGCGGGCGCGCACGTCAAATGCCTCGCCGCGCCAGCGCAGTACCCCGTGCCCGGCCAGCGCCTGGACGAGCGCCTGCAAGGCGGCCGGATCACCGAGGGATACGCTGTCGGGGCCGATCGCGACCTGTGGCAAGGCGGCGAGTCGCCGAGCCAGCGCCGGCTCGACCCAGCCGACCTGCTCGGCGCCGATGCGGAACGCCAGCCGGCCGCCGGGCAGGACTGCGTTGTTGCACGCCCGGATGTGGCGCAGGAAGCCGCTGATTCCCGGCTGATTGTGCACGTTGGATGACTTTCCTTGACCACGCACAGATGCCACATCGGGGATTATGGCACGATCCCCGACCGTCGATCTCGGCCTCGGACCGCCGAGGGGCACCGTACAGACGATTCGCTCGCTGCTGCCCTATCTGTGGCCGAAACACGATCCGGTCGGGCGGCTGCGCGTGGTCGTGGCGGGGGCGTTCCTGCTGCTCGCTAAAGGGGCCACGGTCTACCTGCCGATCGTCTATGGCCGAGCCGTCGATGCGCTAGCGCCGCAGGCACGCGGAGAGGGTCATCTTCTGGCCGGCCACGCGCCCGGCACAGTGCTGATGGTTCCGGCGGCGCTGATCGTGGCCTATGGGTTTTTGCGGCTCGGCTCGACAGGCTTCGGCGAACTGCGTGACGCAGTGTTCGCTGCGGTGCAGCAGAGGGCAGCTCGCCGGCTGGCGCTGGAGACGTTCGATCACCTGCACCGGCTCTCGCTGCGCTTTCATCTCGACCGCCAGACCGGCGCCCTGTCGCGGGTGATCGATCGCGGCACGGCCGGCATCCAGTCGGTTCTGCGGCTTGCCGTCTTCAACGTGATCCCGACCATCTTCGAGATGGTGGCGGTGACCTGCATCATCTGGGGCCTGTTCGACTGGCGCTTCGCGTTGCTGACCTTCGCCGCGGTCGGCTGCTATCTGGGCTTCACGCTGACCTTCACCGATTTCCGCGTGCGCATCCGCCGCACCATGAACGAGACCGACAACGAGGCACGCACGCGGGCGATCGACAGCCTGCTGAACTACGAGACGGTGAAGTATTTCGGCAACGAACGGTACGAATCGGCGCGCTTTGACGCCGCGCTGGCGCGCTATGAGCGGGCAGCGGTGCGCAGCCAGGTGTCGCTCAATATGCTGAACCTCGGTCAGGCTGCGATCGTGGCGGTCGGACTTGCCGCCATCATGCTGCTGGCCGCGAATGGCGTGCGGTCCGGCACCATGACGGTAGGTAAGTTCGTGCTGGTGAACACCTATCTGATGCAGCTTTACCAGCCGCTCAATTTCCTGGGCTTCGTCTATCGCGAGATCAGGCAGGGGCTGGTCGATATGGAGCAAATGTTCCGCCTGCTCGCGGTGAAGCAAGAGGTGACGGACCGGCCGGACGCGCGGGCCCTGGCCGCGCATCTGTCCGACGGCCCGGCCGGCGAAGTCCGTTTTGAAAATGTGCAGATTCGGTTACCGGCCGGACCACGAGATACTCAAAGGGGTCAATTTTACCGTCCCAGCCGGCGCCAAACTCGCCATCGTCGGGCCGACCGGCGCCGGGAAATCCACCATCAACCGGCTGCTGTTCCGCTTCTACGACGTGACCGGCGGATCCATCCTGATCGATGGGCAGGATATCCGCGACGTGACACAGGACAGCCTGCGTGCGGCGATCGGCGTGGTGCCGCAGGATACGGTGCTGTTCAACGATACGATCCGCGCCAACATCAGCTTCGGTCGGCCCGGTGCAGCGCAGCAGGAGATCGAGCGCTCGGCGCGGCTGGCCCAGGTGCATGATTTCGTCATGCGCCTGCCCGACGGCTACGACACGCGCGTGGGCGAGCGCGGGCTGAAGCTGTCGGGTGGGGAGAAGCAGCGGGTGGCGATTGCGCGGACGATCCTGAAAGATCCGCGCATCCTCATCCTGGACGAGGCCACCAGCGCGCTTGATACGCGCACCGAGCAGGACATCCAGGCGGCGCTGCGTGCGGTCGCACGCCACCGCACCACGCTGGTCATTGCCCACCGACTGTCCACAGTGGTGGATGCAGACGAGATCCTGGTGCTGACCGAAGGCCGCGTCGTCGAGCGCGGCACGCATGCGGAGCTGCTGGCGAGCGGTGGCTTGTATGCCCGGATGTGGGCGCTGCAGGCGCTGGAGCAGGACGAGCTGGAGCCGGAGCTGGCTGCCGGGCAGCCGGTGGCGGCTAGTTGAGCGGAAAGGAACCCGAGCATGGCAAGCGAGCAGGATCTTCCCGATCCGCCACCGGCCGAGCTGTCGCGCGCCGGCGCGGTGATCGACAAGGCGATCGAATACATGGCGGGCCAGCATATCGGTGAGGTGGCGATGGCTTCGGCACTGCTGGGCGGCGCACTCGCTTTACTGGCGCACAGCATGGGCGACGAGGCCATCGTCGGCGTCCTGAACAATGCGATTGCCAGCGTGCGGGCGGGGGAATTACGGCGGGATATCGGGGGTGGCCACAGTTAACTAACTATAAGGGCGGCTCTAACCAATCAGTGAGGTTATGGCGTCTGCTATCGCGCCGGAAACGCTGGCTCAAGACGCCGACGCGGTGACGAGGGCCTGCAGAGCCTGCACGTCCAGCTTGTAGCTGGGCAAACGGGGAATGGCACTCACCGCATGCACGGCGGCAGGTCGCAAAAAGTCGGGCACCTCATTTTGCAACGCGCTCATGATCCGTCGTTGGAATGTGTGGCGTTCGACACCGTCTGCAGGCACCGCAAAAGCGAGCAATGCGACGTCTGGCTCCTGACCGACGGCGAGCACAGCAGCGTCAGTTACACCCTGAAGACGACGAAGCACGGCTTCGAGATCCCCTGGTTCGACGCGCATCCCCCGGATTTTGACCTGCCGGTCCACACGGCCCAGATGCGTAAGCGCGCCTTCGGGGCTGCGGACGAACAGATCGCGTGTCGGCCAAATCCGACAAGCCGGGTCGTCCGGATCGGATGGGAAGGCGGTCCGGTCAAGCGCCCCATCGACCCAGGTGCCAAGCGCCACGTAGGGGCTGCGGATTACGAGTTCGCCCGGCTGCCCATCCGCCACTGGCCGACCATGTTGATCGACCAGGCGCAGGTCGTTGCCCGGCAGTGGAGATCCAAGAGAGACACGACCAGGTGCGACAGCGTCCGTCACGTGCAGCAGACGACCAAGGACCCACCCACCCTCGCTGGTGCCGTAGGTCAGCGAGATCTGGCAGTCGGCAGGCAGGACCTGTCGGAACATGACGATGTCGCTGCCGAACACCGTGTCTCCGCCGAGGCGGAATGTCCGAAGCGTGCGGAAGGTCCGACTGGCATCGGCAGCACACGCCAGCAAGCGGGCCAGGGCTGGGACCATCGAACAGACAGTGATGCGGGCGTAGCGCAGCACCGAGCAAAGTTCCCCGAGCCCGTCGGCTCGGAGATCCACGAGGTGCAGCGTGGCTCCAGTAAGCAGGGCGCCGAACGGATCACGGATGCCAACGAACGTGCAGGACGAATGCAGGGGCAGCACGCGGTCGGCCTGTCCAAGTCCGATGGTGCTCGTATGACCCTCTACCATACGACGGATCACGCCTTCATGATGTGCGATGCCGCGTGGCCGTCCTGTGCTGCCAGAGGTATAGATAACGAACGCCGGGCCAAGCTCATCCGGTCCATCCGGTGTCGGCGGTCGCACCGCTTCTGCCTTCGGATGCAGCGACATGGGAACGAGCGCGACATCTGCCGGGAGCCACGTCGGGTGCGCTCTCGATCCCTCGGCCACGAGAACGGCGCTGAAACCCGCCTCGGCAGCGATGGCAGCATTGCGTGCGTGCGGGTAGCTCGGATCGAGCACCGCAAAGGGCCGCCGTGCGGCAAGACAAGCGAGCATCGCGATCGGGCAATAGACATTTGTTTCTGTGGCGATCGCTACGAGCCGGGATGGCGGCACCGCAGCGGCAAGGCAGGCGGCCGTGTGCAAGGCCACCTGGTGCAACTGAGCTTAAGTGAGCCGCTCCGTACCGTCGTCAACTGCAACTTTGTCGGGATAGGTCGCTGCTATCGCCGCAAAGGTGGCAAAGACGTCGTCGTGCTGAGAAACCATCAGGGCATGAACATACGGTATGCGGTGGCGCAGAGCTGAAGCCAGGAATCGACCAGAACCGGTTGCCCCGGCTCTGCCATTGCGAGCGGGTCTACATAGCCGACCACGAGTCCTTCTGTTATCTTCCGAACGTTGCCCATCCGATTCTCCCCGTCTGCCGAAACCGCCCACACCAGCTTGTTGGGGCCGTGGCGCCGCAAACTCTCGTGCATCGCCAGCATTGACCCGTCCTCGGCTGGGCCGCGCGAGCGATAAACGAAAATCTTCTCACCCCGAGACAGGTCGTCGACCATTCGCTCGGCGAGGAACCGCAACCGTTTTGCCTCGCGAGTTCGTATTTCCTCCCGGCCGATCTGTGTGGCTTTGATATCGGTATGAAAGGTAAAGCCGAACCGTTTTTCCTCGACGACGTACTCCCCATCGGGCTCGATTCTGATGTCCAGCGTCGCCGGATTGGCAAAGCCGTCAAACGAGCTTTCCAGTACGGCAATCAGCCCGTCCGGTGTTGTCCCGGCGAAGCGGAACAGGCTGTACGGCTCTGTGTGGCAGTGACGTTGGGCCCAAGCCAACTCGCAGCGCCAGCCAAGGTTTTCGAAGCGCTGCATCAGCTCATGTGGTGGCAATGAGGACGAGGCACTCGCGACCGTCCCGGAGCTGGCGACGGCTGCCGCGAGCTCGGCGGCGCACATGCGGAGGGCGAATAATGACATTGGCAGCCGCCGCCCGAGGGAATGCTCCAGCTCGACCGCGAACTCCAACAGCTTGAGAGAGTCGCCGCCGGCTTCGGTAAAGATTTCATGCGCCATCGGTGCGGTGCCCAGTACAGCGCGCCACGCCGCATGCACGGCCAGGAGAGGGTCACGACAACTTTCGCCTGCTGCGGACAATGGAGCCACAACAGCGGGTACATCTGGCCCAGTGGAGAACTCGTAACAGCCGTCGCGGCGGCGCCGCATCATCTGGCCTGTACAGATGCTACTCTGCATGAAGGGCCCGCGTGCCACAAGCTCGCCCAATTCACCGTCGGGCACCACTGAACCTGCGGGGTCAACCACAGCAAGCATGAAACCGGGCAGCGCGAAACCTGCGGGCACGATATCGCCCGCATCGGCGGAAGGTGTTGTTACATAATGCCGAGTAGGTGGGGATGTTACCACCCCCACCCCTCACAGACCCGGACGAGCAGGTTTCCCGCATCCGGTTCTTCACGAGAGAGTTTCGCCAGCGGCCGTGTAGCGATGAACGCTACCTCGCGCCGCCGCCTCGCCAAGTCGGCTATCCGTCGTCCTTGTGTGGACAGGTTTGCGGGGTTCAGTGTCCCCTCCCGTGTTTCCGGCCAACGGTTCTCTCTCCGTGGCGCCTCCCTTCCCTCCATCGGGTCCCGGTGAGTCCCGGTTCCCCGACTTCACGAGGTACCATGAAGGCGCTACGACTTCCTGCGCGTGCATTCCCGGTCCCTTATGGATTCGGTTCCGGGCTCCACATGCTCCCCCGTCTTCGTGTTCGCCGAAGCGCTCCCGGCGCGGCAGGGGGCCGCCTCCGGACCTGGGCTCTTTGGTCAGCCGGTATGCCCCTCTCCGGCAGTTTGCACATGGGCACGCACGGGATCTCTCAGGTTTCCTGGCGTTCCCTCCCGTACCTCTGCCCGGCTCTCAGACCCCGGCCGGATCGGCAGGACCTCGCCATTTGCAGTCCTGTCGATGCTGCCCCCGGACCCAACACGCCGAAGGCTCCAGCACGAACATGATGTCGGGGCTCAACCCCGGGCTTCGGTACCTGCTGCCTACGCTTCACGAGCGGCGTCGCCGTCACCCGTGCAAGGCTCGCTTCCGGCCGGCGGGCTGCGCCTTTACCCGGAGGGAGTTGAACCCTCTGGACCGCACCGAAAGGTTTCAGGCTACATCCGTCCTCCTTTCCAGGACTTTCCTGACGCAAGCTGGATACACGTTGATGTCTCGACGGTCCTGTATGCATGCAGGATGTGACAGTCACCCGGCAAGACCGAGCGCAGCACAGCGACATGACTCCAGAGCAGTGGTGTGGCATCCGCACGAATGAGGCGCATGGCTCGGAAACTTCGGCGCGCGTGTGGCTGCCGCGCCAATGATAGCCATGCAGAGATTGGGCCAGCACAGACGGTGACCGGTGCATGTCGCATGACCGCAAGCTGGTCAAACGCGGGCGCACGGGAATCCAGGAGGTACACTGTGCCTCCAGTCAACAATGCTGCCAGCATGTCCCGGAGCCCGTCGGCGGCAGAAAGGGGCGCCAGGGAAAGATGCTTGTCGCTGCCATTGAAATGACATGTTTCGACGCATCGGGCGATTTCGAGCAGAAGCGCTGGCTCGCTCTTGTCTACCCAGCCGTGCCGGGAACGCACCAACGTGACCAGAGGCTCAGCGGTAGCGCTCGGTCTGTTTGCGCGAACCGGCGTTTCTGGCGCGACTGGCAGAACGAGACACCGAACAGCCAACAGCAACTCCGGCGCCGGAGCGAGTACAATTGCCAGGTCGGGTGCCAGTGCGGGAAATGAGGCATCAATGGTTTCTATATCAAGCAATGCGAACGGACGGCTGGCGCCGAGGCAGGCGAGTATTGCGATTGCCGCCCAGGTCGAAGTCCGGGATGCAGATGGCGACACCCGCATCGGGCACTGTCAGGTCCGCAATTCGTGCAGAGACCTCGCTGGCGTGTTGTAACGCCTCGGCGAAGGTCAGAGCTTGAACGCCGTCATCGATCGCCACTTTGTCGGGGTTTCGGGCGACCGTCTCCATGAAATGCACGAAGATTGGATGGCTCAGCCAGTCGGAGGGGAGTGGGCGAAATGGTACGTTCGTTGGGCCAAAACGGGCCGGCTGAGCGACGACTGGGCTGGGCAGCGCGTCTGCCGCGGCGGCCGTCTTAAGAGCACGGAATGTGGACGCCTCATGCGGTGCCGCAACTCGCAACGTCAGCTCATCGAGACCGACGGCTATCCATCGGGCATCATTGACGGTGCTGACATCGCATGGCCGGACGGCATCCGGGTGACGGAAGGCGATGACAACGCCAGACGCATTGGCAAGTACGTTCCAGGGAACAACACATTCGATCTTGAAGTCTCCATTAAGTAGAAAACGTCCGACCTCGACACCGTTTACATGAATGATCAACCGCTGGTAGGGAGATTTCGGTGTAGTGAAGGCCATCCCGGTAGCGCACAACATGTATGTTCCCGGTTGGCGGGGGCGGGGCAGCGTGAGCACGCTCTCGTGCCCAATAGTCCACGAACGCGTGCCGTCGTCCTGGGACCATCCGGCGACGAGATGCTGGAAGCTGTTGCCGCTTCGACCGAAACCGATGTGGGCGACGCTGCGCATTCTCCCCTCTTGCGTTACCGCTGCGAACAGTATTGCTTCCGCGCTGGCCAGTATGCAAGGCTACGGGAACGGGCGGGTCGGCTGCGTTGCCAGCTTCTCATTGCGACGGGAATAAGATGGGTAGGGCTTGGGCCGCCGCGTTGCCGAAACTGACCGTTAGCGCATCGGCTCCTAGATCGTACCAGGCGCTGGCAGGCGGCTTGACGCCCGTCCGGACCTCGTCCATAAGCCCCCGCTTCGCCGGCCGGGCCGGCCTTTCAACTGGGTTTCGACGATGTCGCGCCGCTGCCAGATCACCGGCAAGGGCGTGCTGACGGGCAACAACGTCAGCCACGCCAACAACAAGACCCGCCGCCGCTTCCTGCCGAACCTGCAGGTGGCGTCGCTGCTGTCCGATATCCTCGGCACCCCGATCCGGATGCGGCTCTCCACCCGCGCCATCCGCACCGTGGAGGCGAAGGGCGGCATCGACGCCTTCCTGCTGAACACGCCGGACCGGCGGCTGCCGCCCGAGACCCAGGCGATCAAGCGCCGGCTGCTGCGAGCACAAGCCAAGCGTGAGGCCCGGGGCTGAAACCCTAACCGCCTTCCGCCGCTTAACCCTCGCGCCATTGGGGCGCCAGGGAGACATCGCATGCGCAGCCTTCTCATCGCCGCCGCGACTGCGGTAGGCTTCGCCCTGCCTGCGGCAGCGGCGAATTTCAACGACACATCGCCAGGTTACAACAGCCAGGGGTCCAACAGTCCGGGCTACAACACCCCCAGCTACAACCAGCAGGTCAACGATTAGCAGAACAACGGATCCAGTTTCGGGCAGAGGAACTGGGCGAACGGCACGCTGGGCAATCAGAACAACGCTGGCCAGGGTTGGCAGAACCAAGCTGGCGATATCCGGCAGCGGATCTACCAGAATCTTTCACAGGCCGGCTTCTCTGATATTCGGATCATGCCTCGTGCGTTCCTCGTCCATGCGGATCGCGACGGCAATTCGGTCACCATGATGATCACCCCGAACTCCGTGATGGACCGTCAGGGCGATACGGGCAGCGAGCGGAACGGCATGGGCAACAATGATAACGGCTCAATGACCGGTAACAGCTATAATGGTCGCTTCGGCAGCGACGGCAACAACGGTGGCACTGCTTCTCAATGACCCCAAAGCCAGGGCGGTGGCCGGCGGCCAGGCTCATTGCACCGCGCGTGAACGCTCGGGCCATTGCGCGTAGTTCACGCGCAGTACGATCAGCCATTTGACCGCATTGTCACTCAGCCTGCCGTCCGGCGTCGCTGAGATGTGCGTCAGCACCACCGCGTTATCGACGTTGCCGCCCACCATGTCGATCTCGCCCGGCCCGATGCTGGTCACAATCCCGCAGTGGCCCGGGAAGAACCCCTGTGTCGGCAAGTCCTGAAATCGCAGCCCCGCAGCCCAGGATCGGGCGAAGCAGACGAGATCGCCCAGTTGCGGCGCATAGGTCGCCGGATTTTCGGCGCTCAATAGCGGCGTCTCACCACGCACGGCTGCGTTGATGTAAGTCGCGTGGGCCGGCGCATAAGGAAACTCCCGCCCGGCGCCGGCGATCCGCATCACGTAAGAGATGAAGGCGGCCGACCACGCGTAGTCGCCCTTCTCGCTGACCGGAAATACCTCGCCGGGGGCGATGTACTTGCCGGTCAGGTGCACATCGCGCTCGCCCGCGTTCATCCCTTCCCACCAGTATTCGCCAACGCGCTGCCAGAACCCTTCCTGGCGTTCGGGGATCGCCTCCGGCTCCGCCTGAGCATAGACGGATGGGTCATCGTCCACGCGGCTCCCCCACAGCCGCCACTCATCGAGCGCGATGGCCAGCGCCGCCGCGCGGGAGAAGGGCTGGTAGGGCACGCGGGCGAATGGAGGCGCGTGCGCATCAGGCGCCACGCAGCCGGCGAGACAAAGAACGGAAACAGCCACGCTCGATCGCCATATCCCCGAAGACCGGATAGAGCCCAATGGCTGCCCCTCTCGCCGTCGATCTTGCCGAAGCTGTCCTCGCTTTGCACATCGGGGTGATTTTGTTCAACGTGTTCGGCCTGGTGGCGATCCCGCTCGGCGCGTGGCGCGGCTGGCGGTTCGTGCGCGTGGCCTGGTGGCGGTTCGTGCACCTCGGCGCTCTCGCGGCAGTGGCGGCGCAAGCCGTGGCGGGGCGGGCTTGCTTTCTCACGATCTGGCAGGGTGCGCTGAGCGGCGTAGGCAGCAACGAGCCGCCGTTGATCATGCGGTGGGTGGACGTGGTGGTCTATTGGCCGCTGCCGCTCTGGTTCTTTACGGCGCTTTACGTCGCGGTCTGGTGCTATGCTCTGGCGCTGCTATGGCTGGTGCCGCCATCTTCAGCCAGCACTCAGCGCCGCCGGAAGATCGGTCTTTGAGAAATCATCACCGACGAACAGCAGGCCGCAGGACTGTTGCTTGGCGAGCGCATAGGAAAAGCAGTCGCCGAAGTTCAGGCCCGCCGGATGGATGCCCTTGCCCCATCGGGCATACGCCTCGGCAACTTCTGTCGCGAATGCCCGTGGCTGGCCATCTCATGAGCAACGTTCCGCCGACCGGCGACGATCAACGCCTCCGCCATGGTTCCGGCCGAAACCAGAACCTCGGTCTCGGCTTCGAGAACCGCCATGCAGGCATCGGCACCGGCTTCTCCGAGCACGACAGCCATGAGCGCCGACGTATCGACGGCGATCATTCAGGCAAGCCATCCTCGCCGTAGAGGAAGTCCTGGCTCCGGGCAGCGCCGGGCCCGGGGGCTGCCTTGGCGCGCCCGGAGGCGCGGACCGCTTCAAGAAGCTTCCGGCGTGCTGCGCGGTCCGGCACCGACCTGACCGGGACAAGGCGCACGGCCCCTTGGCCATGGCGGGTCAGGATGATCTCCTCCCCTGCTTCTGCGCGTCGGACAAGGTCAGTCAGCTTGCTTTTGGCCTCGGTGACGGAAATCTGCATCGCACATCCATTATGGACCAGCATGCGGTCCATTTCCAACGCGGGAATTGGTATATGTAATGGTCTATGGCCGCCTCACCCAAGTTTGCCGGAGTGCTCCCCAAGACGCGGGGCGGGGTGGCGCACCGAGCCCGGCGTCTCCGAGAGCTTCACCGGCACGCCGAGGGTGCGGAACCGGCCGGTGACCGGATGCTCGGTCTCCACAACCATTTCGCGGGCCAGCATGTGTGGGTCCTCGAACACCTCGTCAAAATGCCGCACCGGCCCGGCCGGGATGGCCGCCTCCTCCAGTGCCGCGAGCCAGTGCGCGGACGGCATGGTCCGCAACGGCTCTTGCAGTAGCGCAACCAGCTCGTGATTGTGGCGCACGCGCAAAGCCATACTGGCGAAGCGCGGGTCGGACGGCAGCTCGGGCAGTTCGACGATCCGGCACAGCGCCTCGAAGAAATTCGGCTGCGATGCGCCGATGGTGATCCAGCCGTCGGCGGTCTGGAACACCTGATAGGGCGAGCTGCCGCGATGCTGCTGGCCGATGCGTGGCGGGCGCGTGCCCGTGGCGAAATAATGCGCGGCCTCATAGACGCAAAGCGACGTGGCGGCTTCCAGCAGAGATGTCTCGACGCGCTGGCCGCGCCCAGTGCGGTGCCGTGCCTCCAGCGCCGCCAGCAGTCCGAAGGCCAGAAACATCCCGGCGGTTACATCTGAAATGGCAATCGGCAGGCGGAACGGCGGCCCGTCCTCGGGACCGTTGATGCTCATCAGCCCGGACATCGCCTGCGCGATCAGGTCATAGCCGCCGCGCCGCGCCAAGGGACCGGTCTGCCCAAAACCGGAGATCGAGCCCAGGATCAGGCGCGGGTTGCGCGCGTGCAGCACCTCCCAGCCGAGACCCAGCCGATCCAGCACGCCGGGTCTGAAATTCTCGACGATGAAATCAGTGGAGTCCGCCAGCGCCAGGAAATGATCGCGTTCGGCTTTCAGGTCTATGACGACAGAGCGCTTGTTGCGTCCAGATCATGAACGGCGCGCTCTCGCCCGCGACGAAGGGCGGCATGTCGCGCGCGGCGTCGCCTTTGCCCGGCTGCTCGATCTTGATCACGTCGGCGCCGTGGTCAGCGAGCATCATGCAGCAATACGGGCCGGACAGGTTGCTGGTGAGATCGAGGACACGAAGTCCTTCCAACGATCCAGGCATCGGCGCTCTCCTGCGGCTTGGCGGCAGCAACGCGTGATGGCATGGTCACCCGCGGGACGCAAAGGTATCAGCATGGCCGAGACGGACGAGATCCTGGTCGATCAGGTCGATGCTGGCATTGTCGTCGTCACGCTAAACCGGCCGGCCAAGCGCAACGCGATCAACTTCGCGATGTGGCGCCGGCTTGGTGAGCTGTTCACCGACTTCGCGCACCGCGCAGAGCTGCGGGTGGTAATCCTGACAGGCTCGGCGGGACATTTCTCAGCCGGCGCCGACATCTCGGAATTTCCGGCGATGCGCTCGGACCCGGAGGCATCGCAGCGATACAGCGAAGCCGGGCACAGCGCGACGCTGGCGATCCGCGACCTGCCGCAGCCGACCATCGCCGCGGCGCACGGCTATTGCGTCGGCGGCGGTTGCGGCTTGGCGCTGGCGTGCGATCTCCGCGTGGGCGACGCGACGACCGAGATGGGAATTCCCGCAGCGAAGCGGGGCATCGTGTACGACGTGCTGGATACCGAGAACCTGCTGCGCACTGCGGGGCTGCCGGCGGCAAAGCTGGTGCTGTATTCGGGCGACATCTTTCCGATGCCGCGCTGTCGCGAGATGGGCCTGCTTGACGTGGTAAGCGAGCAAGGAGCATTGGCCGGAGCGCTCGCACTGGCGCATCGGCTGATCAAGTCCGCACCGCTATCCCAGCGTGGCTCGAAGCTCACGTTAGAGGCGATTGCGCGCGGTGAAGCAGCGATGCGTGCCACGGAGATTGCGGCCGCACAGGAGATGGCAGCGCGCAGCGAGGATTACCAGGAGGCGACGCAATCCTTCCTGGAGAAGCGCCGGCCGATATTCCGGGGGCGCTGAATGGACGCGACACCGCTCGATCGACACAAGTTCCGCGACCCGGAGCTGACGGCCAAGGGCGAGAGGCGAGCGAAGGTCGCGCTGCGCGCGTTGGAGACGCTGTGGTTCAACACCGGCACGCTGTGCAACCTGACCTGCCGCAACTGCTATATCGAGTCATCGCCGCGCAATGACCGACTGGCTTATCTCACTCGCGAAGAAATCCTTCCGTATCTGGACGAGATCGCGCGCGAGCGGTTGCCGACTCGCCTGATCGGCTTCACCGGCGGTGAGCCGTTCATGAACCCCGGTATCATCGGCATGCTGGAGGACGTGTTGGCGCGCGGCTTCCACGCATTGGTGCTGACCAACGCGATGAAGCCGATGCGCAAGCTGCGTGCGCCGCTGCTGGCATTGCGTGACGCGTACGGCGGGCGACTGACAATTCGCGTGTCCATCGACCACTACTCGCCGGCGGTGCATGAGGCCGAGCGCGGTCGGCGGAGCTGGGCACCGACGATCGACGGCCTGGTGTGGCTGGCGCGAAACGGGTTCTCCATCGATGTTGCCGGCCGCCGCTTTACCGCCGAGACGGAGGATGCGATCCGCGCCGGCTTCGCCCGGCTGTTCGTCGAGCTCGACGTGCCGGTGGATGCGTCCGATCCGGTGCGGCTGATGCTGTTCCCCGAGATGGATGCGACGCGCGACGTGCCTGAGATCACCGAGGCGTGCTGGGGTATCCTGGGGAAATCGCCGGAGAGTGTAATGTGCGCGAGCTCGCGGATGGTGGTGAAGCGCGCGGGCGCGGATGCACCGGCGGTGCTGGCCTGCACCCTGCTTGCCTATGACAAACAGTTCGAGCTGGGATGCACGCTGGCGGAAGCCGCGGTGCCAGTGGCGCTGAACCATCCGCATTGCGCGAGCTTCTGTGTGCTCGGGGGTGCTGCCTGCAGCCGGGGGTGAAGGTTACGCGCCACTGAGTCATGCGTGCGTACGCAGGAATCCAACGCCCTACCCGGGGGAACTCTGAGGCTGCGCGGGGGCAAGTGGACGTTGAGAATCCCGGGCATTTTTCCTGTACCCCGTGATACCAGCCGGCGGAAAGATTGTCTCTCGGGCGAACCCAATCCCACATCGTCATGGCCGGCCTTGTGCCACGGCTGTCCGGTTTAATTCCGCCGACCGTGAGTGCAGCCATTGATTTTCCTTGCTCAGCAAGCAGTCGTTTCTGCGGGACCGGAGAAAATCGTGAATGGCCGGCCTTCGCCGGCCATGACGTGGGAAGGCCGGCCGAGACGGGGTCGAGGCTGGCCACGACGTAGGGAAGATGGCCGGCGTGACGACTCGCCGGAGTAGCGCCGAATTGAGACGGCGGGGCTAGCCGTGGGCCGGCCCCGTGCGTGACGCCCCTGGATCAAGTCCAGGGCCAGGCTTGATGGTCCGGGCGGCCCGTTCAGGGTGGGCCGGTGCAGGCGGGAACTGGGGATTGTGGGGGCGGCGCCGGCCAGGCGGGAAACGTAATGACGGGCTGCCCGGCAATGGGAATAGGGCTGAACCTGGGGCTGCCGCCGGGATTGGCAGAGCGCCGCTTGCGTTGGTTCGGGAGCGCGAGAGTGGCGAGATTGCCGCCGTACTCGATGAGAGCGAGGCACAGTTCGTCCCACGTCGCACGATTCATCTGCCCAGGCACGATGCCGAGATCGAGGCAGATCTCGACGAGGACGGCGCCGATCGGGCGGCGGCGGTCCTTGGCGAGGATTTCCTCGGGCGTGGGCAGGCGGGCGAGGCATGGATCCTCGGCCGGGCCGCCCGGCGGGGCGGCCGGCTTGGCGGCGTGCGGCTTGCGTGGGGACGGCAGGCGGATGGCCGTCGGCTTCAGGTCCTGGCCGCGGACGGCGCGCCGGCTGAGCCTGGCTTCGAGCGCGGCGGCGCGGAGCAGACCGCGGGCAATGCGGGCGAGGATCAGCGCGAGATCGCCGGTACCGAAGATTGTGGCGAGGAAGGTGAAACAGGGGAGGACATGCGGGTCGGCGGCGTGCTGGCGCAGCGTGTCGGCGAGGTTCTGGCCGTAGGCGATGAGCGCGCGGACGAGGCCGAGGACCTGGCCGATGCGAGGCGGCACAGCCCGACCGGGATCGGGTTGGACGGCTGCGACCGGGGCGGTGGCGGTGTCGAACACGAACGAAACAAGAACATAAAACGCGGGCAATGTCAAGGAATATTTTCAGGGGCGTGCCGACGTGCGGTGGACCGCGGTGCGTGAGGCGGACGCACTGGACGGCTGTCCGGTTAGATTTTCACTGGACGAGGCGTACCCCTTAATTTTCCTCGCTCGCCAAAGCGGGCAGCGGGCCATACCTTCAGGCGCAGCGCACGATCTTCATCACGTCGACACCCTGACCAGGGTTCCCGGTCTCCGTTACGACCCACCGCGAAACGCATCCCATCCGAGATTCCCCAACCCGTCACCGTGGGGCCGGTCATATCGCTTCCGTCCTTATCCCCCCGGTTTCTGGACACTCCCTACGGCATCGATGTATCTAGGCAGAAAATCTGAGAAATTCTGAGGAGTCTCTGAGGTCGTATCGATGCTTGGCAAGGACCAGCGACGCGTATATGTATCACGTAGCTGGGAGATCGATCTTGCCCGCCACGAGCTACGGCGACAGGGAGCACCTGTTCCCCTTGGCAGCCGCGCCTTCGAGATCCTAGAGCTTCTGGTCCAGTCGTGCGGCGAACTCGTCAGTAAAGGCGACCTCATCGACCGCGTGTGGCAGCGTGCCAACGTCGAGGAAAACACGCTCCAGTTTCATATTTCCGCTATCCGCAAGGCGCTCGGCCCGGACCGCGAAATATTGAAGACCGTCTCCGGCCGAGGCTATCGTCTGCTGGGAGACTGGACCATCCAACAACCCGTCGGATCGGGAGAGGCTCTGCCCATCCAGACGGCGCTACGTCACGTACAGACGATCCCGAGCAGTTTGCCCGTGATGGCGTCCGAGTTGATAGGCCGATCCGCTGCCCTGCAGGATTTGCGGCACCTGCTCTCGGCCTACCGCGTCGTCACTTTGACGGGGCCGGGCGGCATCGGAAAGTCTAAACTGGCGCTGGTGATCGCGCGCGACCTTCTCAGGAGCTTCGAAGGCGATGTTTGCTGGGTCGAGTTGGTCTCCCTGTCGAACCCCGACTTGCTACCCTCCGCGGTGGCCGGGGCGCTCGGCCTTAATCTGGGCGGCGACGAACTTTCCTCCGAAACGGTAGGCCGATCTATCAGCGGAAGGAGGCTACTCCTCGTCCTCGACAATGGCGAACACGTCATCGACGCAGTAGCTCGACTGACGGAAGCTGTCGTGAGCCAGTGTCCGTGTACGTCTGTTCTCACGACCAGCCGAGAAGCCCTCCTGATCGAAGGCGAACAGATCTACAGTGTGCCGCCGCTGCATGTGCCGCCGCCGCAGGAAAGGAACCCAACCAATGTCCTTGGATACAGCGCTGTGCAGCTGTTCATCGCCAGAACGATGGCGCTGGATCGTAATTTCAAGCCGAGTGAGGAATGCCTGGCGATAATCGCCGCCATCTGCCGGCGTCTCGACGGCATCCCGCTCGCGATCGAGTTTGCCGCGGCCCGCGCCGCTACGCTTGGGTTGCAGGAGGTCGCGTCCCGCCTCGATGATCGTTTTGAGTTGCTAACTAGCGGCCTCCGAACGGCACTACCCCGGCACCAAACACTCCGCGCAACACTCGACTGGAGTTATGAACTTCTGTCCGCGCCCGAGCGATGCCTGCTGCGGCGGCTGGCTGTCTTTCCCGCCGGGTTTACGCTTGACGCGGCAACCGCCGTCATATCCGACTCTGGTATCGTGCCCTCGACCATCGTTGAAGGTGTTGCAAGCCTCGTCACGAAGTCGCTCGTGACGTTCGATGGATCAACACATGCCCCGCGCTGGCGATTGCTCGAGACCATACGGGCCTACGCGCTGGAAAAACTCACGGAAAGCGGTGAAGCCGAACAGACCGCTCGCCGCCACGCGGAGTTCTTTCGAGATCTGCTAGGCGGCTCACCATCCTTGGGACAATCCGAGCCTACAACACAGGTCATGACGCGCCGTGTGCGCGAGATCGACAACATCCGCGCCGCACTTGACTGGGCTTTCTCCGCGAGCGGAGATATGGTAATTGGGCGTGTTCTTACCGCCGCTTGCGGGCCGTTGTGGCTGCATCTGTCACTCATGGCCGAATGCCGCGAGCGATGCGAAACCGCGTTGCGGTGCTTCAAGCCTCACTCAGATCTCGATTTCCGCGTTCGAATGGAGCTTGCGCTGGCTCTCGGTCTCGCGCTGAGCTATGCGACGGGCTCGGTCGATCGCGCTTGGGTCGCGCTATCTGAGGCCTTTGACATCGCCAAGAAGCTAAATGATACGGATATGCAGCTTAGAGCCCTCTGGGGCCTGTGGAATTACCGGTTCAATCGAGGTGAACACCGGGCCGCCCGAAATCCAGCAGAGCGCTTTTCGCAGGTTGCACATCGTGCAGGGAACTCAGACGATGTCCTTGTCGGCGATCGTCTTTTGGGGGCGACGATGCACTACGAAGGTCGCCAGCGGGAAGCTCGGCGCCACCTCGAGCGCTTCCTGAATCTCTATGTCGCACAGGGCAATGAGCGACATACGATGTGGATCCACCTTGACCAGCGATTGATGGCTCGATGCCTCCTGGCTCGCACGCTGCTTTTGCAAGGGCTCGCGGATCAGGCAAGGTGGCATGCGCGAGTTGCTTTCCAGGAGGCTCGGGCTGCAGGTCAAGCGTCCTCGATGGCTGCAGGGGCCTCCACTATCGGCGCAGGTGCGATTGCGGCGGAGCAACTAAAACATCGCCGGGCCATAAGAGAAATATTGCAACCTGACCTGTCAATTTGCTTTTACTTCGCCGAAGTCGCAATACCTATCGCGATCATGACGGGCGACCTTGATACTGCGGCGCGCTCGATCGCAGCGCTGATCGAGCTTTCGACCAAGCAAGGCGTAACGTTCTGGGCAAACTGCGGACCTTGCCTGCAGGCGGTTTTGCTTATTAGACGCGGTGAATTCGTCGAGGGTGCAACCCGGCTATCCAACGCGCTCGAGACATTCCGCAGCACCGGGAACACGGGGTATTACTTGGCGCTGTCCGGAAGCTTGGCCGAGGGCTTGGCAGGAGCAGGCCGGCTTGTGGAGGCCCGATCTGCGATCGAAGAGGCGCTGGCAGTATCAAAACGCGACGGGCAAGGCTGGTATCTCCCTGAACTCCTCCGCATCAAGGGCGAACTGCTGCTGCGGGATACAACGGTCCACCCTGGTACGGCGGCCGAGAAGTGTTTCCTCGAAGGCATCGAGACTGCTCGACAGCAGGGCGCGCTGTTTTGGGAGCTGCGAGGCGCTCTGAGCCTCGCGCACCTGCGACTGACGCAGAATCGAGCGGATCAAGCGCGGCAAATTCTCGCGCCGACATATGGTCGATTTACGGAGGGGTTCGAGACAGCGGATCTATGCACCGCCAGAACAATGCTGGAATCCTTAGGAGCTCACCGAACGGAAGTCGTCTGCTGACGCCATTCCAGATGTCGGCGGAGCTTCATCTACATGCACACTCTTCCTCGGCATGGAGGTAGAATTCAATCTCACAGAGTTGCCGCAAAAGGTACGCAGTTCCGCTGACGCCCGCCTGTCGATCAGACACTCCTCTGTCAGCTGACTAATCCGAGCGAGCAGGTAAGAACAGCGGCTAGGTCGCTCGTCCCATGCTATGGGTTGCTTCTCTGCCGGTCGCACCTGTGCCGTTGCCCATAAGCGATATCCTCCTCGATCATAGACCATGAGCCGCCGGCGACGGCATACCGGCAAACAGACTGGCCGTGGCCAGACGCAAGCCCCGCGCGGCGCCGCGCCGAGGTCGGCTGGCTGTGGACACGCGCTCAGAAGAACTCAAGAGAACTCAGTGGCAGGCTCAAGCTCTCGCCACAAATATGGGGCGACCAGGGCTAAGGCACACCTACGGGGGTCTGTCGCCGTCAAAAGATGGATGATTGTCAGGACGGAGCCGCGCAAGAGGAGATGCGAGTGAGTGCCATGCTTTGATTGTGTCGAGAGGTGCCGATCCAATGAACTTTTCCACGATACGACGTTGATACCTCCTCTACACGGGAGTTGAGGTATGACGAGTGCCCCTATCAAGCCAACGTCGGAGGGCGACCATGCAGCCATGGTTCTCGAACTTCATGCCGCCGGCGTTGCGATGTGCAAGCAGACCAGGAAGGGGGAAGCAGCATGATCGGCCTGATCTCCCGCACGCTCATGGCAGGCTGTTTGGTCCTCACGATTGCGGTTGGCGCTGCCAAAGCAGAACAAACCCCGCCCGTATTTTACCGAAGCGTGAAAGTCGATGGTCTTTCGATCTTCTACCGCGAAGCGGGACCGGCCAAAACGCCGACGCTGCTTCTGCTGCATGGATTCCCGTCATCATCCCGCATGTACGAGCCACTCTTCGCGCGACTCGCGGGACAGTTTCATCTCATCGCCCCGGACTATCCAGGTTTCAGCCATAGCGATGCGCCGGACCCCGAGGCCTTTGCCTATACATTTGACCATATCGCGGAAGTCATCGGGCATTTCACCGAGAGTATCGGTGCAACACGCTATACGCTCTATCTCGAGGATTACGGCGGCCCGGTTGGCTTTCGCCTGGCGCTCGCGCATCCGGACCGCGTCCAGGGGCTGATTATTCAGAACGCTGTCGCGCATGAAGACGGATTGGGACCTTCCTGGGAAGCGCGCCGTCAGTTCTGGCAAGACCGCGCGGCGCATGAGGCCGCCTTTCAGAAGGCTTTTCTTTCTCTTGAGACCACGCGAAAGCGGCACATTGGCGCAAGCCCGAACGCTGTCAACTACGATCCCGATCTTTGGACAGATGAGTTTGCCTTCCTCAGCCGGCCCGGCGAGACTGAGATCCAGACTGACCTTTTCTATGACTACCGTACCAACGAGCCGAGCTTCCCTGCCTGGCAGGCATGGATGAAGCAGACGCAGCCGCCGGCGCTGGTGGTCTGGGGGCGCTATGACCCTTCTTTCGAGGCGGCGGAAGCCCAGGCCTACAAGCGTGAACTGCCGAATGCCGAAGTGCATGTGATTGACGCCGGTCACTTCGCGCTCGACGAGAAGGCCGACGACATCGCCGCGTACATCCGCAACTTTTTCTCGCAGCACGCTCTCAAGTAGCTCGCGCGCTGCAGAACGCGAAGGCACGGGCCGTGCCTGTGCGCACAACCTTGGAGGTTCTCGATGGCTACCCTTCCCCTCATCGTATTCGACGTTAACGAGACGCTCCTCGATCTTGAGACAATGGCGCCGACCTTCGAGCGCATCTTCGACGACAAAGCGGCCATGCGGCTATGGTTCGCGAACTTCATCTTGTATTCCGCAGCGCTCACCGTGGCCGGACAGTATGTGTCGTTCACGGATATCGGCGCTGCGGTGATGAAGATGCTGGCGGATACGCGCGGTATCAAAATCAAGGACGCCGATAAGAAGGAACTTACCGAAAAGTTCTCCACGATGCCGCCGCATCCGGAAGTGCCGGCTGCCCTGCGGAAGCTTCGCGGGGCCGGCTTCCGTCTCTTCGCGCTCACCGACAATCTGCTAGAGGTCCAGACCCGCCAGCTTGAGTACGGCGGCATCGTGGGCCTGTTCGAGCATCGCTTCAGCGCGGATGGCGTGAAACGCCATAAGCCCGCGCGCGAGGCCTACGCGTATGTCGAGAAAGAGCTACAGGTCCAGCCGTCGCAGCTTTGCCTTATCGCTTGTCATACCTGGGACACACTCGGAGCAGTCGCTGCCGGGTGGGAAGCCGCTCTCATTCGGCGACCCGGAAACGACGTGCTGGCGGTCGGCCCCCAGCCGCAGATTGTCGGCGACAATCTCGACGACGTTGCGGATCAACTCATCGCCCGGCACATCGCGAAGCAGCGGCCATCGCGGAATTGATGCACACTGTGAATGGGGAAACGGAAGATGTCGACCAGAGATGATCTTACTGTCGGTACTGGCGCACGGGGCTTGGGCTGACGGTTCAAGCTGGGGGAAGGTTATTCGCGGGTTGAGGGCCGCGGGCCTGAAGTCGGTCGCCGCACCGCTGCCCCTGACGTTGTTGACGGATGATATAGCCGCGCTCGAGCGCACGGTTGAACGGGTTGCCGGGCCTATTGTCCTCGTCGGACATGCCTACGCTGGCGCGGTGATCGCCGGGATACGCTCAGAGAAGGTCAGGGCGCTTGTCTACGTCGCCGCGCTGGCTCCGGATGAAGGCGAGACCGTTGCCGATGTTTTCTATCGCACGGAGCCGCATCCGACGGCGCCGAAACTTGCGCCGGATGCCCATGGGCTTATCTGGTTGCCGGAAGCGGCGTTTCCGGCTGCCTTCGCACCGCACGCTTCCGCCGAAGAGCAGGCGGTGCTTTTCGCCGTTCAGCGGCCAATTGCGGTTCCATGCATCAGCACAAAGGTCGGACGGCCTCTTTGGAGAGACCGGCCGACCTGGTTCCTGTTGGCCGAAGCCGATCACATGATTGTTACTGAGGCGCAGCGATTTATGGCTGAGCGGATGAAGGCCAAGGTTCGTTCGCACGCGGTGGACCATACACCGTCCGTCACCGCCCCTCATGTGGTGGTGGACATAATCCTAGAGACGACGCGCGCCGTTGCAACGGGTCACTGACGGCCCGAGGAGGACATCATGAGCCGCATCAAATACCTCACCGCCGATGTCGACGGCTTCCAGGTCTTCTATCGCGAAGCCGGCGCGCGCGATGCACGCGCGCTTCTTTTGCTCCATGGTTTTCCGAGTGCGGGCCATATGTTCCGTGATCTGATCCCACTTCTATCCGATCGCTACCGCGTCATTGCGCCCGATTTGCCCGGATTCGGCCAGTCGGACATGCCGTCGCGCACGAAATTCACCTACTCGTTCGACCACATCGCGGATGTGATAGGTCGGTTCACTGAAATCGTTGGTCTCAGCCGATTTGCAATCTACGTTTTCGACTACGGCGCCCCGACGGGCTTCCGCATTGCCTTGAAGCATCCGGACCGGATCACGGCGATCATCTCGCAGAATGGCAATGCCTATGAGGAGGGCCTGAGCGAAGGCTGGAATCCCATTCGGTCCTATTGGCAGGAGCCGTCGGCGGCCAATCGCGAAGCCCTGCGTGCCTTCCTCTCGCCCGAGACGACGCATTGGCAGTACACGCACGGCGTCGCCGACCCGACGTTCGGTCTCGCCAGACGGCCAGTCCCTCGACAATTTCTATCTGGCGCGACCAGGCGCCGACGAGGTACAGCTGGATTTGTTCGGCGATTACAAGAGCAATGTCGCGCTCTACCCGACCTTCCAGAGTTATTTCCGGACATACAAGCCGCCGCTCCTGGCGATCTGGGGGAAAAACGATCCGTTTTTCCTGCCGGCGGGTGCGGAGGCGTTCAAGCGCGACAACCCCGGCGTCACAGTCCGCTTCCTCGATACCGGCCACTTCGCGCTTGAAACGCACGTGGAAGAGATCGCGGCGGCGATCCGCGAGTTTCTTTCCGGTTGAATGGGACTGGTCCTGCAATTGGAGAGCCGTCATGCGTGCCATCGTTCTCGAGAAATTCGGTGGGCTGGACAGCCTGGTCTACACGGAGATTCCGAAGCCCGAGCCCAAGGTCGGCCACGTTGTCATAGAGATCAAGGCTTTCGGGATCAACCACGCTGAGATGCATATGCGCCGCGGCGAGTGGGCCGAAGCCGCCAAGGTGAGTGGGATCGAATGCGTCGGCGTCGTGGATGCATGCCCAGGCGGCGAGTTCCCCGTCGGCGCCAAAGTTGCCGCACTCATGGGTGGCCTCGGTCGCACCATCAACGGCAGCTATGCCGAATACACAAGAGCTCCGGCATCGAACGTGGCGAGCATTGACTGCGACCTGTCGTGGGCGGAGCTGGCCGCGATCCCCGAGACTTATGCGACCGCCTGGACCTGCCTGTTTCGCAACCTGGAGATCACAAAGGGCCAAAGCCTGGTGATTTGTGGGGCACGCTCCTCATTCGGCCAGGCTGCGGTCAACTTGGCGGTTAATGCTGGGGTACGGGTGATCGCCACCACCCGCATGGGCGAGCGCTTCCCCCTCCTTGAAGCGCTCGGTGTCGAGCGTGTCGAGCGGGAAGGCCCGGATCTCTCCAAGCGTATCGCCGAAGCCAAGCAGATCGACGCGGTGCTCGATCTGGTTGGCAACAGCACCATTCTCGACTCTGTCACCATGCTACGGCGGGGTGGCCGCGCGTGCCTGGCGGGCTGGCTGGGCGGCCTCGCGCCCATCACCGACTTCAACCCGCTGCTGCAGATGGCGAGCGGCGTCTATCTGACGTTTTTCGGGAGCTTCGTCTTCGGCACGCCGGGATTTCCGCTGTCGGACGTGCCATTGCAGGAGATTGCCCGCGAGGTCGCGGTAGGCCGGCTCAAGGCGAAGCCCGCGCGCGTGTTCTCCTTCGAGGAAATCCGCGAGGCGCACCGCGTCATGGAAGCCAATGAGGCCGGCGGCAAGATGGTCGTCGTCCACACCCAAGGAAAGGCGGATCATTGAGAGAGAACTCGTGTCTCAACCAGAGCAGTTTGACGTTCTGATTTTGGGCAGCGGCCAAGGTGGCAAGCTCCTGGCCTGGCATATGGCACGATCGGGGCGGCGCACAGCCGTTGTCGAGCGGCAATGGGTGGGCGGCTCATGCCCGGCGGTTGCCTGCCTGCCCGCAAGAACGAGATCTGGAGCGCCAGAGTCGCACATTTAGCGAAAACAGCGGAACAGTTCGGAACGCTGACTGGTCCGGTCAGGATCGATATGGCCAAGGTTCGCGCCCGCAAGCAGGGCATGATCGAGCGGGAGATCGCTCTCCATCTGAACGCCTACAAAACCTCCGGCGCCGAGCTGATCATAGGAAGCGGGCACTTTGTGGCGCCCAGGACGATCGCGGTACGGCTGAACGACGGCGGATCGCGGCTGCTGCAAGGCGATCAGGTCTTCATCAATGTCGGATCATACGCGGAAGTTCCAGATGTGCCCGGCCTGGAAGCGGCCCTCCCGCTCACGCATATCGAGGCGTTGGAACTCGATTCCCTTCCATCGCATTTGGTGGTGCTTGGTGGTGGCTATACCGGCAGGCGTATCGCCGCTTCGGCAGCCAGGTGACCGTCGTCGAACCCGGTCCGCAAGTGCTGAGTTGAGAAGACCCCGACATTTCGACGGAAATGCAAAGCATTCTGACCGCTGACGGTATCGACATGCTACGCGGCTCGAGGCCCCGTCAAATGACGGCATCCTATTGCGGCGTCGGCGCCCCGCCGCCGGGTGCCAGGCTCGGACCGGCCGACGGCGTGAACCGCCCGACATTGCCCAGGAGCTGCTGCAGGAAGCTCGCTTCGGTTCCCGGCGACGGCGTGCTCCGCGAAACGATCGGGACCGACAGCGCATCGCGTTGGTTGAGCGTTTCAACGTGCTGCAGCACTCCCTGGGAGTTGAAGTTCAGCATGACAACGGCCTGCTGCTCCACGCCTTGCGTGCCGCCGATGACCGGCCGCGTCAGTTCGCTGATATAGAACCAGGAATTCGGGTCGAAGCTGCCTTTCGCGGTCGGCGATCCCAGCACCGAGGTAGCGTCCGCCTCGGTGGTCTTGCCCGGCACGAGCTGTTTCAGCTCATCAGCATCGACCTTGTTGCCCCGCACCACGCTGGGCGGAATGAACAGGCTGCACGCCGCGAGCAGCAGGGCGGTGCCGAGCACGGCGAATTGCGCGGCGATCGGGACAGTGTTCGAGCGAGTCACGCTGGTTTCCTCGATGCTTTGCGGGCGGCGGCGATCGTTTGACCGGTGCCGCCGTCGCGTTATCTGAGTATGGCGTGTCACGACGGGCTCCGGCCTGTCAATCACTGGAACGAAGGGGGCGCCCGATCGGGCGGCGGCCATGAGACTTTGGCCGAGATGGCGCAGGGACCGTTTTGAACGGGCCGGTTTCCTGCTGTATGGCGCCGCGGTGGCTGCGGCGCGCCAACCCTATTTCTATGCCGTGCTCGGCGTTCCCGACACGTTGGACGGGCGGTTCGACCTGCTGGCGCTGTTCGCCTTCCTGCTGATCGAGCGGCTGCGGCCGGGGCCCGCGCCCGGACCGGCCCTGGCCCAGGCCGTGTTCGACGCCATGTTCAGCGACATGGACGTGAACCTGCGTGAGATGGGAGTGGGCGACCTGTCGGTCGGCAAGAAGGTCAAGGCGATGTGGGATGCGTTCCACGGCCGCTCGATTGCTTACGCAGCGGCACTGGCGAGCGGGGATGAGGCGGCGCTGGAAGCCGCGATAGCCCGCAATGTCTGGCGTGGTGCCAGCCCCCTTCCCGGCTCCGCCGCGACCCTGGCGCGGTTGGTCGTGGCAGGACGCGCAGATCTCAACCGCCAGCCACTCGCGGCTCTCGCAGAGGGACGGGTCAGTCTTCCGCCTCCAGCGGAGACAGTCCGATGAGGCCGGAGCTTCACCGTCCGAGTGAGATCTCCCAGATCGGCGAGGCGGGGCTCGACCATGTAATTGAGGCCACTCCGGCGGAATGCGCAGCACTGACCCGGCGGATGGGCGTGCCGGCAGTGCTTTCGCTGTCATGCCGGTTTCGCCTGGTGCGTGCTCGCGGTAATACCGTTTCCGCCGAGGGGCATCTCGTCGCGGCTGTGGTGCGCACTTGCGTCGTCTCGCTCGACGAGTTCGAGACAGAGGTGGAGGAGGATTTTCGGGTCCGCTTCGTGCCTGCCGGCACTGAGAGGTACGATCCCGATCCCGAAGCCGAGGACGAGATCCCGTTCACCCACGGCGTGATTGATCTCGGCGAGACAGCCGCGGAGCAGCTTGCGCTCGCGCTCGACCCCTATCCCCGCAAGCCGGGTGCCGAATTGCCGGAGTTTGAGGCGGGTTTGCGCCGTCACCATTGATCAGGCCGTTTCGCTCCTATCGTCACAGCCGGCGAAGGCTGGCGATCCAGGCTTGGAAAAGCTGACCAAGCAGGCATTTCTGCACGGCTGACTCGAAGATCCCTGCCAAAGCGGACCGGGCGGTTGCTCGATGCAGCCCGATCGCTGATAGGCGATGTCGGCTGGGAACTCTGCCGATTTCCGGCTGGATGCGACTTACGGCTGGCAGCCGACGACCCACACGTCATAGACCGGGTTCTGCAGCATCGACAGCGACGGCTCATTCGCCATTGTCCAACCGCGGAATCCAGGCTCGTCCTTGTGGGTGTCGTTGATCACCAGGAATGCTGTGGCATTGGCCGGCTGGTCGGGGGGGCGGACCAGGCAGGACTGCACGGTGATGGTCAGGGCACCGTAGCTCGCTGACTCCCCCACTTTCACTGTCAGATCCTCGCTGAGCGAATCGATCTTGTTCAGCACAAGCAGCCGCGCTGTCGTCTCCGGCACCCAGTTATTCGGATATTGCGGCGGTGCCTCGGGAGGCGATGGCTCCGCGGGGGCTGGGGTTTGGGCCGCCTGCGCGGGAGCCTCAGCAGCCGGTGCGGGTGCAGCTGGGGCAGATGTGGCCGACGGAGCGGATGCAGCCGGAGTGGAGGCGGTGGGCGTGGTAGCCGACGGCGGCGGACTTGGCGATATTGCGGGTGCCAGGGGGGTGGCGACAATCGGTGCCGATTGCTGCGAAGGCGGCGCTGCCGGCGCCTCCTGATATGGAGCTGCGGGGGCGGTCTGATACGGCGCGGCCGGCGCAGCCTCGTACGGCGACGGGGGGGCAGCCTGGTAGGGTGTCGGCGGGGCTGCCTGATATGGCGTGGCGGGAGCGGGAGGGGCGGTCACGGTGGGGGGCAGCAACGGGATGGGCGCCCCGTTCTGCCCGGGCGCCACACCCGGCCACTGCGACGTGAGTCCGGCCAGCGCGACCACGAGCCAACGCGAGGGACGGTTCCTCATAGTTGCTGGGGGCCCGTCATCCGCCGTTCATACCCGAGCGCGCTTCGGGCTCTCCAGCGCATCGACCATGCCTAGCAGAATGCGGCGCATCGCCTGCTCATCGACGCCCATCATTACCGCGTCCTCGAACGTGTCCTGCAGCGCCTGCGCCAGCTCGGCGTGGTTTTCGGAGAGCATCTTGAGCTTTTCGCGGCATGAAACGGGCGTACCGTCAGGCTGCGGCCAGACCGAAGGCGGCGGCATCATGGCTGAGCTCCCGGGGTCGCCGACCCATTCTGCGCCGGCTGGTTGCCGCCCTTCGCGTTGCCGGTCATCGCGCTCACCATATTCGTCGCGCTGAAGATGAACTTGCCGAGCAGGTCCTGCAGGCTGACCGCCCCCTGGGTGATGGTGATTGACTGGCCCGGCTGCAACATCGCGGTATCCGCGCCTGGCTGCACGGCCAGATACACGCCGCCCAGTAGAACTCTCGCTTGCTACTTCGATGCTGCTGTCCTTGGGTAGCTCGATGCCGTTGCGGATCGTCATTCGCACGTCGGCGAGGAAGGTTTTCGGGTCGATCGACTCGCTGTCGACCGCGCCGATTTTCACCCCAGCCAGCCGCACGTCCGACCCCACCGCCAGTCCGGCGATGTTGTTGAAGCGCGCGTAGAGCGAGTAGCCGACGCCCACGGGGTTGCGGCCCGAATTGGCGACGGCGTAGGCCAGGAAGCCGGCCGCGGCGATCAGCACCACGAGACCGGTCAGGACCTCGGCGAGGTTGCGGCGGACCATCACTGGCCGGGAGTCCAGGCTTCGTAGTCGCCGGTCGCCGGCGCGCGCTGCCCGCCTTCGTAGTCGTGTCCGGGGGGGCGGTAGCTCTCCGGCGTACCGGTCAGGTTCGGCAGGTGCGGCTTCTGCCAGGGCCGGCGCGTCGAGGCCGGTATCGGCGACTCGGTCGTGTAGTGCAGCCAGGCGTGCCACTCGGGCGGCACTTTGCTCGCTTCCGGCGTGCCGGCATAGGCGACCCAACGGCGGCGGCGCCATCCGGGTCGCCCGCGCCGCTCTTCGTAATAGATGTTGCCGTCCGCGTCGCGCCCGACCTGGCGGCCACGCAGCAGGGTGAACAGCCTCGTGCCGATATTCATGCCGAGCGATATACGAAGCGATTCGGGTTTGGTCCATTGGCGGGATCCTGATCGAATTATCTACAATATTTTGTGGTGAATTGGCCGATAAACCCCAAAATGCGCTTTCCTGGACGGACCGCTTGCCATAGCATGCCGGCATGAAACGAGATCGCGCCTGGCACGGGATACGGATGCGGCGGGCTCTGGCCGCGGCGGATGCGGATGGAGAGCCTCGGCTTGTTACGCTGCCGGCCGCTTGGGATGATACGGCTGCCCAGGCGCTGGCCGCGCTCGCGCCCGGCACTGGTCCGGTCATGCTGACCGCTGCGGCGGATGCCTGGATCCGCCCGATTGCCGGGCGAGCATCCGGTGCCGGGCTGACAGTGCCGCTAGCCGAGCGCCTGCATGGGCTGCTGCTGCACCGCAGGGGCGCGCCGACCGAACCAGTCTGGCAGGGCCGAGCCGAGCCGGCGGGGTTCGTGCTGAACCTCGGGGCTTTCCACGACGATGCCACAGGGTTCGACGCTGCCGGGTTTGCCGAGGCGGTGGAGGCGGCGACACTCGCACTGGTGCTGGCAACACCCGACTGGCCGCGAGAGACACCGGCTGGGGTTGGAATCGCCGGACTGGCCGACCTGCTGGCGGCGCTCGGAGCGGATTATGCGAGCGAGCCGGCCCGCGAGACGGCGCGCGCTATCGCCTCCATCCTGCGCGACCGAGCCACCGCAGCCGCGTCTGCCTTGCCTCTGCTCTCCGGCCCAGCGCCGGTCGGAACACCAGCCGGGGCGCCACCGCCTGCCACAACCCCCGTTCCCGGATTGGCTGAGGCGGGGCGACAGGCGGCAGCCGCAGCTTTGGGCCGCCATCGGCCGGGACTGACTACGATCCGCCCCGCCAGTGCTGTCGAGGCGCTGTTGGGGGTGGAGACTGGCGGGATCGCGCCGGCATTCTCTCCGCTGTCGGAGGGCGGGGGGCTGTCGCGGACCGCACGGGTCTGGCTGGCAGCTACCGGCCTGACCGCGGAGGCCGTGGCGGCGACGCTGCTGGTCGGCGGCAATCCGTTCCCCCTGGTCGATGCCGCTGCGCACGCGGCCATGCACGACGCCGTGGCGCCATTCATTGATGCCATGCCGCCTCGGCCCGAGGTCGTGCCGGCGCCCGCGCCTGTTGGCCAGCTTCGCCGCGAATTGCCGCCAAGGCGCGCTGGCTACACGCAGAAGGCTGCGGTGGGCGGCCACAGACTCTATCTGCGGACCGGGGAGTACGGCGACGGCACGCTGGGCGAGATCTCGGTGGCGTTGCACAAGGAAACCCCCGCATTCCGTGGCCTGATGGACAGTTTCTGCACCGCAGTCAGTCTAGGGCTGCAGCATGGCGTGCCGCTTGCTGAATTCGTCGAGGCCTTCACTCTGACGCGCTTCGGCCCGGCCGGTGCGGTGGAGGGCGATCCGGCGGTGGCCAATGCTTCGTCGCTGCTGGACTATGTGTTCCGGCATCTGGCGGCGAATTATCTCGGCCGCCGCGACATTCCCGAAGCCGAGGCTGAGGAAGTTGCTTCCGATACTGCCCCGCTGTTGCCGCTCGACTTCCCTGTGGCTGCCTCCCCGCGGGAGCGTCGGCGGCGGTTCCGGGTGGTGGGCGAATAGGGTCCATCGCGCCGCCCCGGTTCCTCGCCGACAAGCCGGGCATCAGCCAAGCGACATTGAGCGCGCACATGCGTCTTCTGCCCCAGGGGTGCTGCTCTGCGGCGCCAACACGACAGCGGTGCAGTTCGACTAGCTCTAGGGTGGCTTGATGAGCCATGCCTGGCCAGTGTCGGACTGGGATGGATTTGGTGGTCACGACCAAACCGAATCGATTTTTGCGATTGATCGGGACTGGTCTCTACGTGTGGAGCATCTCCCTGTCGATGCCGGTGGGTAGCGCATCGGCCGTTGAATTGGTGACCAGCTGCGCTTCAACGCCGCCGCTGTTCTAGCGAACCAGGCAAGTGGTCATGGTACCGCGTGGGTGAGAAACCGCGACAGCAGCCTTGCGCGACAGATACCGATGGATCGCCGGAGAAGTTGGGCGAGTTTGAGCCTAATCGGAACCTTGTGACGCTTGCCGCCCTTGCCGCGGCGAATGACCACCATGCGCTCGGTGAAGCAACAATCATCGGCCCGAAGTTGGACGAATTCAGACGGTGAACATATGGTCAACTGGCGCTTTGCCACGCAGCGACAGATACATCGGACGCGTCGACGGACCCTCGGCAGCCACCCTGCGCCGTCAGCCTTCGCAACGTTCCGGATCGATCTCCGCCTTCGGTGATAGAAAGCATCCATGGGGTGGGGTTTCGGTTTTTAATCTCCTTGCCGTATGTCGATAGCTAATTATGTTGTCCGGTTTATGTAGCACATCAGTTGTCCGCTTGTTTCCGGTCTGTTCGCAAGAGCAGGGACAGAACGGCTGGCGACGGGGCACGGTACGCCCCCACTGTCTTCTTCAAACCATAAATCAATTTCCTTCTTTTGCTGATGCGCCTGTGGAGTTGTGGGCAACGCTCTTCCGTTGTCCACAAATCCACAGGCGAGCCGGACCCAAGCGAGATCATGCCGCCGCGTCCAACGCCGCCATCCGCAGCGCCCCCTGCGCGTCATAGCGTCCCAGGCAGCGCGGGCCGTGGAACACCGCGTGGCTCCCGTCGTGATATTGCCGCACCTTCACCCGTGCCTTCACGAAATGAGCACGCAGCGGCGAGGGTGGAATTTGCAGCTTCATCCGTCGCCACGAAACCGTGTTGTCGCGGTCCACCTGGCGCTCCTCCTGGATACACAGAATTTCCCGCAGATCGACACCAGCAACTGCGACGAAAGCCGATCCCTCCTGCTCCGCCTTCACCGCAAACTGGGCGTGATGCGCCGGCAGGTAGCAATCCCGAATGAACCGGTTGGCCTCCGCAACCGTCGTGATCCCAGCCAGCGCCAGCTCCTTGATCAGGCGGTCCTGTAACGTCTGAAACAGCCGCTCCGAACGACCACGGGCCTGCGGTGAGTAGGCCGCAATGTGCTCCACGCCCAAATGCGCCAGCGCCCGCCCAACCTGCGTCAGCCGCTTCCGGTCAACCGGGCCGCCAGCCTCGGGCGTCACGAAGTAGTGGCTGCCCCGATCCGTATACAGGCTCAGTGCCAGGCCATGCGCGCCAAACACCTCCAGCAGAGCCTGGAACGTCGATTCCGTGCCTTCCTCCGCTACCAAAAACGCCGAGTAGATCACGTTCGTCGCGTCGTCCATCGTCACGATCAGGTCCAGCGCCTCCCGCCCCGCCAGCCATTCATGGCGCGACCCGTCCTGATGAAGCATCATCCCAGGCAACGGCCGTCGCGGCCGCTTGCGCCGGTGTGCGCCGCGCCGCGGGGCGCGCTCCAGAAGCCCCTTCGATTGCAGGTACACCTTCGTCCACGTGTAGCCCCAGCGGAAACCGTGGCGGCGCACCAGGTGCTCGTGAAAGTGCTTCGCCGTGAACCCGCTGTAACGCGTACGATACAGCCGCTCGACCTCCTCCTCCCGATCGACCGGAACCCGCTTCCCGGACGCCCGGCCAAGCCGCCGGTCCAGCAGACCGGCCTCGCCGGCCTCTTCGTAGCGCTGTTGCCAACGACGGAATGTCCGCTCGCTGATCCCAAGCAGCTCCGCCGCTTCGCACTGGTTGAGTTCGCTCAATTCATACCCGTCCAGCACGCTCCGGAACTTGATCACTCGCACACCCTGAAGGGCTTCCGACCGGCGCATTCAGGGCTCCTCCAAAGGAGCCCATCATCACCGGACAGATCGTGTGCTACCTAAACCGGACATATCGTGTGCTACCGACATTAATCTCCTTGCCGTATTGACAGGGCTAACGGAATATGCTATAATAATCCAACTACGAGAAAACCTTCGTAGAAGGCTGGGAAGCCAATGAGCAAAGCCCGCATCGCCGAAGTCCTGTTTAGGTATTTGACGGCGAGGTCACTTGCCAAGCCCCTTGCTCTCACTCTCGGACTAGCTTGTTTGGCCGCTTGTAGTCCTGCCTATCAGCTATCTCTAAGGTCCCCGGATGACGAATACGGCAACATTAATAGCGCTGACGTTCCGACTCGAGAGTGCCGAGTTCTGGGTTACTTCCTGGCGGCCTGTGACTTTCGCTCGTAGTCGTCAAGCCACTGCTCAGTGAGCCGGTCGAGCTCCTCGAGCTGGCGTTCGGAGTAGGATTCCGGCGCAAAGCCCTCGAGCCACCCGAGCACGTGAGTTTCGATCAAGTCGCGCGGCACGTCCGGATGCTCGGCATGGATGCGTTCTGCCGACTGCTCGATCGACAGCCGTTTCCCGTCGTCCCAGACGATCTTGCGCCGTTTGGGGTCAACGTCGGCATTATCCAGTGCGGCGAAGACCAGATCGAGCGCGTAGACCGAGCGTTCCCCCTCGGACGAGCCCATCCATTCGAGGAAGGCGTCAGTGAACGGGTTGTTCTCGAAGGGGTGTTTTGCGCGTCGCTTGCCCATCGGATGAGGATAGCACCGCGGGTCATTGCCGTCGCAAGGCTCGCTTCATCATCAAGCGGCTCTGCTCGATGCTCAAGGCGATCCACTGGGCGGTGAGCGCCTTGAAGCGCTTATAGTTGCGGATCTCACGCCGCACCTCGGGCAGATAGTCGCGCGGAACATATTCGGTCCGGCTCCTCATCTGCCGCGTGTAGCTGAGCTGGTAGTAGGGTCCCCTCCGGTTCTCTGGATCCTTGTACTGGCGGGTGAGCGATCCGGGCCGCATGTCTTCAATGCCGGCCAGCTGCGCCTTGATGCTTCCAATGCGCTTTCTGATCACTGCCAGGCGTTTGTTTGTCATAGGTTTAGCATACCAGTGCTATACTATGCTGGCAACAGAATCGAGAGGGCCCGATGCCGCTGTGGATGCCCTGGTGGAATGCGATTTGGCTGCTGCGTCCGGCGTTCTCGCGTCTGCGCACCTTCCTGTGGTTCGCCACCGCCGTGGCAGGCTTCACGGTGCGGACGGAACTGCTGGGCGTAACCAGCCTCGTGCGGGCGCTGAAGCTCGAGGCTCGCTTCTACAACAAGCTCGTCGATCACTTTCACAGCCCCGCCGTGAAGCTCGATCGGCTCGCGGCGCTGTGGACCCAGGTGGTGCTGCGGCTATTCCCGCAGCCGCTGCGCATCAACGGAAGGTGTATCGTGGTCGGCGACGGCATCAAGATCCCAAAGCGCGGGCGCAAGATGCCGGCGGTCAAACTCCTGCATCAGCAGTCCGAGTCGAACACCAAGCCCGAATTCATCATGGGACATTCCCTCCAGGCTGTGAGCGTGCTCGTTCAGGCCGCAGCCAGCGTCTTCGCCGTGCCGCTCGCCATGCGAATCCACGAAGGGTTGGTGTGGTCCAATCGCGATCGCCGCACCCTGCTCGACAAGATGCTTGCGCTCCTCGGGATCGTCGCCATCGCAGAACCCTTCTACTTCGTCGCCGACGCCTACTATGCCGCGCGCAAGATCGTCACCGGCCTGCTCGAGGAGAACAACCACCTGGTCACGCGGGTGAAGTCCAACGCCGTCGCCTACACCGCCCACCAGCAGCGTGGCCCGCGGAAGAGAGGCCGGCCCAGAGTCTATGGCAGCAAGGTCAAGCTCAGATCCCTGCTGGAAGACCCCAAGGGCTTCCAACAGGCCGAAAGTCCCGTCTACGGCGAGCACCAGGTGACCATCCAGTATCGGGTCCGCGACCTGCTGTGGCGCCCGGCCGGTCAACTCGTGCGCTTCGTGGCGGTGATTCATCCAGTAAGAGGCTCGTGCCTCCTGATGTGCACCGACACCTCTTTGGAGGCTATCGAGATCATTCGCCTGTACGGTCTGCGCTTCAAGATCGAGCACACGTTCAAGCAGGCGGTGCGGCTGATCGGTTCGTTTACCTACCATTTCTGGATGTCCGACATGAAGCCGCTGCGCCGCCGCAGTGGCAATCAACATCTCCATCGTGAGTCGCTGGAATACCGCAACGCCGTCAAACGCAAGCTCCACGCCTACCACGTCTTCATCCAGGCGGGTGTCGTCTGCCAGGGACTGCTTCAGTATCTGGCCGTCGCCTTCCCTCAGGCCGTCTGGAATTCCTTCGGCTCCTGGCTGCGCACCATTCGGCCCGGCATCCCGCCCTCGGAGCTGGTCGTGGCCAATGCCCTGCGCCAGAGCCTGCCGGAATTTCTCTTGAATGCCACCCCGAGCAACACCTTCGCGAAATTCGTCATCGAACGACAGGACACCAATAAAATGGAGGCCTTCCGCCTAGCCTCCTGAGCCGAAATTCCTCCGGAACTCTGGACTCGCGAGGTTCCGAGACTAGGAAATGAAATCGGTAACCTTGGAATTTATTCATAAAACAAACCAAGAACAACGGTTCTCCGTGCGATCCTCCATAGGTATAATATCATGAATATATCGGATGTTGATCTCACGGTCAACTGTGACAACGATGTGAAGACAGTTCAGATCGTGCAATGCATCGACACCGTCAGAAACGTGCCGTGCGACACCAAGACAGTCAGCAAAACGACGACCACCCAAAATCTGGATCCTACCTACGAGCCAGCTGATCCCGGGCTGCATGGGAAATGCGTTCCTGTGTCCTCGGGCGCCGGTCAGGGTGGTGGGGCGGATCGGGAGGAGGCGGACAAGGTGGGGGCGGGGGGGAGCTGGTGGCGGAGGCGGAGGGGGCGGACAGACCACCACATTTGTTCCAAAATCGGTAGCCGCTATGATTTCAAGCAGCCGTCGACGAATGCGTTTATTGGACATATCAGGAGAATACAACCGAGATAAGCGCGTCCACGTGGGCAAGCCTACTCGGCCTCGGAGTGCTTAGCGCTGGCATTGTTGGAGCCGTGGAACATTGGTCTACCACAGCGACGACTGCACTGTCGACAACGGGCGCGGGTGTCGCGTTGGCGTCGGGACTGGGGAAAACCGTGCCGACGCCTGTTCAAGCGTCCGTCAGCAGCGTGATCCAATCAGGCTTGGCCTACTACCCCTTCATGAAGGCAAAGGCCCTGGCAGGGGGCGTGGCAAATGATCCGGAGAAAGTAGCCGCGCTCAGTGGCCTTTGGGATGCGGCGGGGGCCGGATGCTCGCCCGGTATACTGAAGGGGCACAGTTGGCGGACGAAAAATCCGGAATAGGCGCGGTTCAGAGGAGCGGCCGGGGGGGCCGCGATCCCTCGTCCGGTCCTGCTAAGGCGCTGAGATAGGCGCCAGATACCCCCCTTGAATTCGAGAGAATCTCGATATATCTAGCATACGCTATATCGAAACTCACTCGGAGCCCTCATGCACCATAGACACTCTCACCACCACCACGAGCGGCGCCACGCCCGCCGCGACCATTCCCACGACGATCGGCTGCCCGGGGAGGGGCGGCACGGCCGCGGCGGACGCTCCGGCCTGGGTCGCTTCTTCGCCCACGGCGACCTTCGCCTGGTCATTCTCCACCTCATCGCGGAAAAGCCGCGGCACGGTTACGAAATCATCAAGGCCATCGAGGAACACGTCGGCGGCGCCTACAGCCCCAGTCCCGGCGTCATCTACCCGACGCTGACCCTGCTTGAAGAACTCGGGCACGTAACGGTCACCGCCGGTGACGGCGCGAAGAAGCTGCACACGATCACGCCGGACGGTCAGGCTTATCTTGAAGCTCATCGCTCCGCCGTGGACGCGCTGCTCGCACGCATGGAGGAAGCCAGCCGCACCCACGGCGGCGGCCCCCCACCGCAAACCGAATCGGGACAACCCTCGGCCAATCTCTCAGTTTAGCTTTGACCTATCTGGCCCAATTATGGGCGGTGCGGTGCCGCATTGCTACAAGGCGATGACTGCGGACAGGTGATCGAGGCGCACGCCCCCACCCTGCCCTTCATAACGTACCCGAACGCATCAGCTCTTGCTCGATCACGACGCGCAGCGGCGGCAGATGGTCTTGGAGCGTGACCCACACATAGGACACAGCGACCTCCTCATAGTCGTGGCGATACACGCTGCCCGCTCCAGCCATGTCCTTCCAGGCAATCGAGGGATGCCGTTCTTGATTTCGTCAGGCAGGCGGCGGGATGCTTCGGAAATGATCTCGAGGCACCGCGTTACGGCATAGAAGCGAAGCGGATCATCCCTAAAGGCTTCATAGTCCATGCCGGCGACGAACCTCTCCGTCAGCTCGATGTGATGCAGGATGTCACTAAGCCAACGGCGAGTGGACGACGACTCAGAAGGCATAAACCGCATCGGCGGTTGCCGCCGGTTTCACGTAAGGTTTGAGCCCGTCGCGGCTCACGACATCGACAGGTCCATCGAACAGACTGGCGATATAGTCCTTTGGACTAACCCGCTTCGCGGGAGCGGTGCTGCACCGGCAGCGCTGGTCCCGTGGCAGAAAGGGCGGCACAATTGAAGAGCGCAGTCGTCATCACGCAAGGAACCCGGCTCGTGCGCCAGTCGCCGTCGACAATCCTGGTTGGTCGGCTCATTCAACCGTCGGTTGCGACACATGCGCAACGTTGTCTGCAACTCTTTGATTCGGCTGTCGATCTCAAACAAACAAAGCCCATAAGAGCAAGGTCCGTGCCACACCCGCATTGGTAGTGCACCTCGCGACGGGACGCTCACGGCCTGCGTCCGTCTCTGCATCGCCTGGAGATGGCCCCGGTTGAGGTGGCGGCGGGTTAGCCCAATACGTTTTTCGCTCACCGGCGCGGTCCTCGACTGCGGAGCCTTCGCGGGAACGCTCGTGCGCCGCGCCGCCAAGCGAAAAACGCTCTTCATTAGTCCGACGTATTCATAAACGCCGATCCTCGCCCCCGGATCGATCTCGATCATGATGTCGGTATCGCTGTCGGGACGCTCATCCCCGCGCGCGCGAGACCCGAACACAGCCGCATGCGCGACGCGGCGCGCCCGCAGCGCCGCCTCGTGCTCCCGCAACCGCGCGATGATCTCCCGCCGATTTATAATGCCAATGTAGCACGGCGTCGCTGCCCTTGCAGCAGTTCGGCCGCAGGCTCGCCCGTACGGGCTGGCCGGTTCTCCTCGCTGGCACCTGGCGTCCTGCACTCGCCGCGGCTCGTCTACGATCCCCCCTCGAGGGCGCACAAATGCCACTTGACTCCGAGCAGGTCTCGATATATCTAATCTCCGACATATCGAAACTCACTCGGATCTCCCGATGTCCCATCACCACCACGAACACCGCTTCGCCCGCCGCGACCACTCCCCCGACGAACGGCTGTTCGGCCGGCGCGGCCATCGCCAAGGTGGACGGTTAGGCCTTGGCCGCTTCTTCGCCCATGGCGATCTCCGCCTGGTGATCCTCCACCTAATCGCCGAAAAGCCGCGCCACGGCTACGAGATCATCAAGGCCATCGAGGAACACGTCGGCGGCGCCTACAGCCCTAGTCCCGGCGTGATCTACCCGACGCTGACCCTGCTCGAAGAGCTCGGGCACGTGACGGTCACCCCCGGCGAGGGCGCGAAGAAGCTGCACACGATCACACCGGACGGTCAGGCTGATCTTGAAGCCCACCGCCCAGCCGTGGACGCGCTGCTCGCGCGCATGGAGGAAGCCAGCCGCACCCACGGCGGCGGCCCCCCACTGCAAATCCTCCGCGCGATGGAGAACCTCGGGCTTGCGCTGCGCATGCGCCTCTCGCGCGGCCCGCTGGACGAGCAGCAAGCCAACGCCGTGGCCGCGGCCATCGACGCCGCGGCCGTCGGCGTGGAGCGCAGCTGACGTTGTTTACCCCTGGAAAGGAGAACACCGTGACACTTATGTCGGAGCTCGACACCGAGGCTCAGACACCCTGCGGCCTCAATCACCTTGTCCTCAACGTGCGTGACATCGAGGAGTTGCATCGGTTTTGGACGGAGCTGCTAGGCTTCCGTCAGGTCGGGGCGTCTCGCCGGCCCGGTGCGGACGGCAAACCGCCGATGCGCTTCTACAGCGGCGAGCGGGATGGCAAACTGCGCCACCATGATATCGCGCTGGTCGAAGCATCGGTGCCGCCCGCCGACCTCGCGCATCCGCAGGCGCTCAATCATGTCGCCGTTGAATACGCGACCCAGGAGGCGTGGCAGAGGCAGATCGCCTTCCTGACCGCGCGCGGTGTGGCGCTTTACAGGCGGGTCGAACGCGGCGTCACGCACAGTATTCATCTGACGGACCCTGACGGGCATCAGATCGAGCTCGTGTGTGAACTGCCCCGCGCGTTGTGGGAGAATGACATCGACGCCGCGCTGAATTACGCCGTCGAGCGGCCGGTCGCCGGATAGCGCGGTACGTTACTTCAGGAGACAAAACGACTGATATTACTCGGCGGCCCTAAGCTGAACACGACGGCCCCACGCTTCGCGCGATACCGCGGGTGCACCCACCAGCTGGCTGGCAGCACTGCCGGCCAAGCACACCTATGACCGCCGTACTCCCGCACTCAAACCCCTCTCGATCATCAATCCACCCAATCGGACGCGTCAATGGTCCTCGTCGTCCCTCCGTCCGAACCGCGCACGTGCTATTCTTTTGCCGCATCTGGCGATCTCAGGCGGCAATAGATTTGGCTGTTCTGCCGCGGTTTCCTTTGTGAGATTTTCTGAGGTCCTACTTGATCGAGCCCATTGTCAGCCCGCGGACGAGGTAGCGCTGCATCAACACGGCGAAGGCGATCACCGGAGTGGAAATCAGCAGCGCTGCGGCGCCTATCGCACCCCATTGAATGCCAAATTCATTCCGAAATCCGAGCGTTGCCAGCGGAGCGGTGGCCGCGTGCGAGTTCGTAAGCACCAGGGCGAATAAGAATTCGTTCCAAGCTGCGATGAACACGAATACCGATGTGGCGACAATACCGCCCGCGACCAGCGGCAACATGACCCGGCGGAATACCGAGAATTCGGAACCGCCGTCGATCATGGCTGCCTCCCGCAGTTCGCTGTGGATCTCGCGGAAGAAGCTACGCAGCAGCCAGATGGCGAACGGCAGGTTGAAGGCCGTATAGATCACTATCAGCACGTGGAACGTATCAAGCTGACCGAGGCGTCTCGCGATCAGATACACCGGCACGACGATCGCGATCCCAGGCACCATGCGTGCAACCAGTACCGCGAACAAAAACGCTCCAGTCCGCATGCGGAGATGCGCAAGAGCGTAGGCTGCCGGGGTTGCCAGCGCTATCACGCAAAACGTTGCGGTGGTCGCGACAAAGATGCTATGCAACAGGTAGATTTGGAAATGCGTGGTCTGGAAGATGTAGCGGAACCCGTCAAGCGTCGGCGAGAATATCATCTTGGGCGGCATGGTGAGCGTATCGATCGGCTTGCGGAAGCCGGTCATCACCATCCAGGTGTACGGGAACAAGTAGACGAAAAGCAGGGCCATCCAGAGCACCGTCATTGCTGGCTTCCGCCAGCTACCCGCGCGGCGTCCAAGCATCCTCAATGGCGGTCGGCCCGCGCAATCCTGAACAGAAACCAAAGCAACGGAGCGCTGGTGATTAGTGACGATGAGCACGAATATCCAGGCGATTGCCGACGTGCGGCCGATGTCGAACGTGCTGAAGCCGGTCAGATATGCGTAGATGCTCATCGTCGTCGTTACGTTGCCCGGGCCGCCCCCGGTCAGCAGATAAATCTTGTCGAAATCCCCCATGGCAGCAATGATCCGGAACGCTGCCGCGATCAACATGTAAGGGACCAGGTGCGGCAGGGTGATGTAGCGGAACACCTGCCAAGGCCCCGCTCCATCCACACGCGCGGCTCCGAGCAGACTTTCGTCGATGGTCTGTAAGCCAGCCAAAAGGACCAGCATGAAAAATGGGGTGGTCTGCCAGACATCCATCAACATGGCGGACGGTAGCGCCATGTTGAGGTTGAGCCACTCTATGCGGGGAAGCCCGAAGCGAGTGATCACCCAGTTAAATACCCCATTCTCCTGATCATACAGCAGCTTCCAGAAGATCCCAACGACCGCCGGTGTCACCACCATCGGGATCATCATCATCGAACGTATTGGCCCTCGCCAGAAAAAAGCTGTATTGAGAAGTAGAGCAAGGCATGTCCCAAGCACCAATTCGCAGCTTACTGCTCCGAATGTGTAGATCAGCGTGACGCGAATGGTGTCCCTGTAATCCTGACTACCAAGAACGTCAGTGTAATTCTGCCAGCCAACATAGTCCTGCTCACTGCCAGGCATCACCAGCGACCACCCGGTGAAGCTTGCCTTCATTGCAAAGACGAGGGGTCCACCCAGAACCAGCAACAACGTTGCCGCCGCGGGAAGCACGAACCAGAACGCAGGTCCAGGAGTCAGGCGGAGCGACAGATCGGACCGCGCCGCTCGTGCCGAGATCGCGGCATTTCCGGCGGTCACGTCAGGTCTTCAGATACCCACGGCGGATCATGAAGCGCGTCGCCTGTTCCTGCAGGTCCTTGGCCGCCTGTTCTGGCGTTTTCGTCCCAGCACAGGCTGCGTTTGCCTGGTTGAAGATCATGATGTGGATCTGCTGCGCTTCCTTTATGGGGACGAATTCCACAACCGGTCCTTCGAGCGCCGCGAGCACAGCGGGATATTGGGGAAATTTCGCGATCAGTGCTGGGTTAGTGAAGGCCGAGATACGGCAGGGCTGTCCGGTGACCGCCGCCGTTTGGTTCACCACCTCCTTCGAGGTGAGCCAGGCAATGTACAGCTTCGCAGCGTCCAGGCTCGGCGATTTTGCGCTCACCCCGAGCGACCAGCCGCCGAGCAGAACGGCGCCGGGAGTCGGGTGCATCCCCGCCTGGCCGGCGACCGCGGACTTCGCAGGGTCGCCGATCGTGGAGAAACCGCCAGGCCACATGAAACCCTGAGCCGATTGACCCGTTGCAAAACTGCTCACCATTTCCGGGAAGTCCCAGGTGAGATCATCCGGCGGGCTGATCGAGCGCAGGTTCTGGGCCATGAACTGCATTGCTTCGATCCCGGCTTTGCTGTCGAATTGTGGCTTTCCACTCGGGTCGAAATAAGTGCCACCGAAGCTGTGGAACAGTACGATCCAAATGCACATACACTGATCGCTTTTCCCAGCCGGCAAATTAAACCCGAATTGCTTTCCGTGCGTCAGTTTGCGCCCGTCATCATAGACCAACTGCCAATCGGCTGGGGGTGTTTCCGGATCGAGACCCGCGGAGCGGTAAGCCCTCTTGTTCCATACAAAAAAAGTGGTACTACCAAGCAGCGGTAAGGCGATCAGCTTACCTTCGAACTTTCCATAGACATCGAGTGCCTTTTGCGGATAGTCGGCGAGATCAAGGGATGGCGCGCCTTCGATTTCGGTTTCGAGGTGCGAAAGATCAGCCAGATAGGTCGCGACCTCGTGTTTCCACTGGTAGGCGAACTGATACACGTCGAACGAACCGCCGCCGCTGGTCACATCCAGCACCATCTTCTGGTAGCGGTCATTCGACCCGGAATAGTTGAAGTCCAGATGGATTCCCGCAGCATCGGCAAACTGGCTGGAATACTGGGCCAGCGCCATCGATACCGGGTCGTTACCTACCATCATTCGAAGCGTCTGGCCGGCAAAATTACGTGGCAGGCGCTTTGTCACCTCCGGCATATCCGCGAAAGCCGGGCGACTGACGAGTCCGCCCATTGTAGCGACCGCCGAGAAACCTGCGTTCAGGCTACGACGAGTGATCCCGGTCATCATTTCCCCCTTTGTGGTGCCTGGTTAATTCTCTGGCCTGCTGGGAACAGCGTAGCGCCTGCCCCGATGACCGCAAAGAGGTCACCGACCCAGTGTCGCCGTTATCGCTGCCCGCCCACATGGGTGGAGGATCAATCATGCCCGAGACGAGGATCCGTCCGGTCGGTGGCGCACATCCTCGCATCCTCAGGAGGCAGCAGAATGAGCTTCTACCAACGCCATGTGCCGCCGCGGCTGCTGCATATGGCGATGCGGCAAGAGGCGCTCCTGCCGTTCCGTCAAAGAGTGATCTCGGCGGCCGACGGGCGAGTGCTGGAGATCGGCATTGGTTCGGGGCTGAACCTGCCGCTGTACGGGCCGTCGGTCCGAACAGTCATCGGCCTGGAACCGTCACCGGAATTGCTGCGCATGGCGCGCGACCGCGCCGCGACCGCCCCGGTTCCTGTCGAACTGCTTGAAGCCTCGGCCGAAGCGGTGCCGCTGGAGTCGGCAAGCATCGACACGGTGGTGACGACCTGGACGCTATGCACAATCCCCGATGCATATCGCGCGCTGGCGGAGTTGCGGCGTGTCCTGAAGCCTGGCGGCGTGCTGCTGTTCGTCGAGCATGGGCGCGCACCTGAGCCCGGCGTGGCGCTGTGGCAGGACCGCCTCGACCCGCTGTGGCGGCGCGCCGCCGGCGGCTGCCACCTCAACCGCAAGATCTACAACCTGATCTCCGGCTGCGGCTTTCAGATAGACACGCTGGCGAACGCCCGACTACCGGGGCCGCGCACGCACACGTTCCTCTACGAAGGGCGGGCGCGGCCAGTGTGAGCGGGCCGACCTTCCGCCGGGCGTGATGCTTCCGCGCGGGATCAGCGAGCCAGTCGCTTGGGCCGACGGTATGACGTACCCGCATCCCGGTGGTGATCGCGCCGCAGGAGCAACCGCCCGTTTCGATCCGGACGCTCGCTGCCCGGGTAATCATGCTGTCCGCTTCATCATCCGGGTCATATAAAGATCAGAGGCGGATATCGGCCCTGATACGGTCAGCCGTCGTTCGTACTTCACCCTGAGAACGATCGAGCAGTCCAGCTTCCTCCAGCGCGGCGACATCCGCATGGACACGACGATACTGACGGCCGAGCGCCCGCGCCAGCGCCGAGATCGAAGGCTCGGGATGTCCATGCAGGTGCCGCAAAAGGCGATAGCGCTCGCCGGTCATGACCCGGGCCAACCCATCCCAGCTCTCGAATGCCAGCGTGCGCTCCCGCACCCTCTCTCCGCGCTCAGCGCGGTGCCAGGCGTCGAGGAAGGCATCGGCGTCATCCTCCACGCTTCCGCCCACAATCACTTTCACATCGGTCATTGGTGAGCCTCCATCCCGTCACCGGCGACGCACGGCGCGCACATCCGCCAGGAAATCTTTGATGAGCTGCTCCGGTGTGGTGAACCGATACGGCTCTTCATGTCTCCCATAGTGCCGGTGGTCTCCCTTGCCCGGCTCGTTGTCGTAGCAGATAAGGCGTTCACCCTCTCGACCATAGAACAGGCTGTATTTGAAGAGGTGCGGCGAACCGCGAACCGGGTTCGGCACCTGCCAAAGCTTCATCTCCGATATGCGTCCGTCGTCGAACCGGCGCTTCCGGTGCAGGATGAGCGTCGCGGCCGGCATATGACATAATTTGTCATATGGGACGCCACGTTGTCAACAGCAATAGGGCTTCCCGCCAGCGCCGCGCCCACTCGCCTCTCACCGCTCCTCTTCCTCGCGCCCGTAGGCCAGCAGCAGCCCCAGGATGATCACGCCATAGACGATGCTGCGGCCGTAATCCGGCATGTTCAGTGCCAGCAGCACACTCACCAGTGCCACCAACGTCACGGATCCGGCGACGACGCCGAGATAGCTGCCGCGGCCGCCCAGGATGTACACACCGCCGATCACCACCGCAGCGATCGACTGGAACAGATAAGGATCGCCCATACCGAGCGCAGCCTGGCCGCCGAACCCCGCCAGCATGATCCCGGCAAGCGCGGAGAACATCCCGCTCAGCGAGTAGAGCGCGATCGTCACGGCCCCAACTCGCACACCGGCCAGGTAGCTCACGCGCGCGCTGTTGCCGACGGCGTAGGTCGCGCGTCCGAATGTGGTGATGGTAAGTGCGAATGACACCAGCAGGATCACACCCAGCCAGACGTAGAGCACCGCCGGTACCCCCAGCAGATGTCCGTGCACCGCGTCCTGGATCAGCGGTGGCGCGTAGGACGCGCAGGCCTCGCAGGTCATGCCGCTGGAGAGGCCCAATGTCAGGCCCTCCATGATCCCATTCATAGCCAACGTCATCACCACGGCGGGCACGCTGAACAGCGCAACGCCGATTCCGTTCACCAGGCCGACCGCGGCACCGGTCCCGAACGTCGCCGCGAGTCCCAACACCAGCCGGCTGTCGGCCCCGCCTGTGGTGGTGACCATCACGATGGCAGCGGCGTTCAGCACCCATGGCACTGACAGATCGATGCCGCCGATCAGGATGACGAACATCTGCCCGGCGGCCACGAAGCCCACGAACGAGGCGACGACCAGCACTGACTTCGATTCCGCCCGGACTGGCGAATCCGGGCCGGACCAACTCGCCGGCGACGAACAGCAGGATGGCGGCGCAACCGGCGTAAACTGCTCGCCACTGGTCGCGGCTGAGGCTCACCGGCGCGCCCGCACCAGACGCCCGATGCCGTTCGCGCCCAGCACCGCGACGACGAGAAACAAGCCCTCGTAGAAGGCCTGATAGAGCGGGTCGATATGCGAGAAAAACAGGATATTGACGATCATGTTGATGACGAAGGCACCCATGATCGCACCGATCGCACTGCCGCGCCCGCCGAACAGGCTGATGCCGCCCAGCACGACTGCGACGATCGAGGTAAGGGTGAATCCGTTGCCTGTGGTAGCATCTCCGGCGGTCGCGCCGGCGGCCAGGAACAGCCCGGCCGCCGCCGAGAGGACTCCGCCCATTGTATAGGCCAGGATGACGGCGCGACGGGTCGCGATGCCATTGGCCTGTGCCGCCTGCGGGTCGTTGCCGATCGCAAATACGGCGACCCCGAACCTCGTACGCCGGAACGCCGACCAGCCGACCGCCAGCGCCACGACATAAATCAACGACCACGGCGCCGAGGTGTTGGCGAGCACCGCAGTATATTCTGGGGGCACCTGCCCGCCCGGCGTCGGCAGCACGCGGATCGCCAGCCCCTGATAAATCGACAGCGTCGCCAGCGTGACCAGAATCGGTTGCAGCCGGCCGATGCCCACCAGCAGCCCGTTCACGAGGCCGCAGGCGGCGCCGATCAGCAGCACAACCGCCGACCACAGCACCATGCTGCCGACGGACGCCCCGAGCGTCACCGCCGCGGCGGCGTTGGTGAGGTCGATCACTCCGCCGACCGAGAGATCGATGCCTCGCGTCAGCACCACCAGGGTTTGCGCGATGCCGGCGAGCACCAGCGGCATCGTGTTGTTCACTGTCGAGGTAATTTCGAATCCCCCTGGCAGGGAATGCTGTTGAGCGAAGAACACGGCGCAATAGGCGATGATGCAGGCCACCAGCATGCCAACCGCCAGCGCAAGCCCAATATTCTGCGCCAACAAATGCGCTGAAGGGGACAGGCGGTCCGGCCGGCGCAGGGCGGCCTCAGGCAGCGATGCGCTCATGGACCGCGGCGGCGACGATCTGCTCGGCGGTAACCGACGGCGCGGTCATCTCAGCGGCGATTCGGCCGTCCTTCATCACCAGCACGCGGTGGCAGAGCGCCGCCAATTCCTCGGCATCGCTGGAATAGAACAGGATGGCGCGCCCCTGCGCGGCAAGGCGCGTGATGAGCTGGTAGATCTCGTGCTTGGTCGCGACGTCGACGCCGCGGGTCACGTCGTACAGCAGCAGGATGCGCGGCTCGGCGAGCAGCCAACGGCCGAGCAGCACCTTCTGCTGATTACCGCCGGAGAGCGTGCCGACCGGGCTGTTGATGCCGGCGGTGCGAACGGCGAGCTGGCGGACCATGTCCTGCGCCAGCCGCCGCTCCGTCGCTCGCCGCAGCACGCCGGCCCGCGAGAGGCGATCGAGAATGGAAAGCGTCAGGTTGTCGCGCACGCTCATGCCAAGCAGCAGACCTTCGGTCTTGCGATCCTCCGGCACCAGCGCGAGGCCCGTGCGGCGCCGCTTCGCTTCACGCGGACTGCCGATGCGCACGCGCCGGCCGCTGAGCATGACGTGGCCGGCGGTGGGTCGCTCGGCGCCGAATAGCAGGAAGAAGAGCTCGCGATGCCCCTGTCCGGCGAGGCCCCCGATACCAAGAATCTCGCCCTCGTGCAGCGTCAGCGTCACGCGATCGACTCGCGGCCCCGCCAAATCTTGCACCTGAAGAATCGCGGGCCCGGACGGGGCCGGGGGGCGCGGCGGAAACAGCGTCTCCAGCCGCTGGCCGGTCATCAGCGTGACCGCCTCGCGCGCATCGAGCTCCGCGAAGGTGCCGACGTTGCGTCCGTTGCGGAACACGGTGATGCGGTCGGCGATGCTCTGCACCTCGTTCCAACGGTGGGAGGTGAACACAACAGCGGCGCCGCCATCGCGCAGGGCGCGAATGCGGGTGAACAGCCAGGCCACTTCGCGTTCCACCAGCGAGGAAGTCGGTTCGTCGAGGAACAGGATCGGCGGCTGGTGCGACAGAGCGCGGACGATTTCGACGATCTGGCGTTGGGCCAGTGAGATGTCCTCGATCAGCGCTCGGGGATCGATATGGGTGATGCCCATGTCGGTCAGCAGCGCCTCAGCGGCACGCGCCATGCGGCGGTGGCTGATCAGCCCGACCGATCCGCGCGGCTCGCGGCCGAGCATGAGGTTCTCGGCCACGGTCATGCCGGGGAACAACATCAGCTCCTGGAACACGGTCCAGGCGCCGAGCCCGTGCGCCTGCTCGGGCCCGGCGAGCCGGACGTCGCGGCCGGAAAAGCGTACACTGCCGGAGTCAGGCTGGAGGCGGCCGCCGAGCAGCTTGATCATCGTGCTCTTGCCGGCGCCGTTTTCTCCCACCAGCGCGTGCACCTCGCCGGCGACGGCAGAGAAGGAGGCGTGCTCCAGCGCATGCACGCCGCCGAAGGATTTCGACAGCCTGATGCCCTCGACCGCCGGGGTTCCGGCTTGCGGGCCTGGGGTCATGCCGCCGGCAGGTTGACCTTGAGCGTTTCGCCGCAAGCCTTGCCATCGAGCGCCGCAGAAGCGCACAGCGTCACCACGGCATCGGGGCCGGAATCAGTGAAGTCGGCAAAGAAGCTGTCAGGCAGATCGGGGAACACTGTCTCGCCGACCTTCACGGTTTCGTTGGTGACGTAGGGGAAGGGGATGGTGATGTCCTTCTTCGGATACTCCTTGTTGAGAATGCGGCGCGCGAGTTCCAGAGAAACCACCGATAGGAACGGCGGCTGGCCGATCGAGATTCCTTCCACCTTGTGGCCGTCGTAGCCGATCATGAACTTGCGGAAGCCATTCTCGGCCTCGCCGGCGGTGGGCGGGAGGGGGCGGTTGGCGGCGATGAACGCTTTCAGCACGCCGTCGGTGCCGCCCTGACACCAGATGCCGTCGATCTGCGGCAGCGAGTTGAGAACCGCCGAAGTGTTGCGCTCGGCAGTGGAGGAATCCCACATGCCGGTGTAGCGGCTGACCACTTTGATGCCCGGGTTTTGCGCCCAGACGTTGTCGGCGCCCTTGTTGCGGTCCTCATCGACCGAGGTACCGGCGACGCCGGTCACCATGATCACGTTGCCCTTGCCGTTGAGCTTCTTGGCCAGCCAGCCGGCCAGGGTCTCGCCAAATTTGATCTGGTCGGTGTTGACCTTCAGCGCCTGCGGTGTGGTGACGATGTTATCGAACGAGACGACCAGGATGCCGCGCCCGGCTGCCTGGTTGAGGATGCCGTTCAGGCCGGTCGGTGAGGCAGCGTTGATAATGATCGCATCGACCCGTTCGGCGATCAGGTTGGTAAGCTGTTGCGACTGCTTGCTGACGTCGTTGCCGGAATTGAACCAGGAGCCGTCGATCTGGGACTTGAACGGGTCCATCAGCAGGGCGGCCTTGAAGACATTCTCCATCTCGATGCGCCACTTGTTGCCGATGTAGGAATTCGACAGTGCGATCCTGTGCTTCGTCTCCGCTGCGCGCCCGGTCAGCGACGGCATCGCCAGGCCGAGGCCGGCGGCGCCCGCCCCTGCCGCCGTCAACATTAGCCGCCGCGTGATATCGCGCATGTGTTCCTCCCTTTGGTGCGGATGTGCTTCGACGACTCTGCTACTGCATGAGCGGGGCGGTGACAACGCGCCGGCGCGCGATGGCTGGGCTGGTTGCGTTGACAGCCGCGTGTGGAGTGCATGTAATCGCTCGCACGGGGACGTGACCCAACCACGGAAGGACGCACCGGCCCCACTTCCGTGCCGGGGACGAGGACTGCCGATGACCTTCGACTTCATCATCGTCGGCGGCGGCTCCGCCGGCTCGATTTTGGCGAATCGCCTGTCGGCCCGCAGCGGCGACCGTGTGCTGCTGTGCGAGGCCGGGGAGGACACGCCAGACGGACGGGTGCCCGAGGCGATCCTCGACAGCCGGTCCGGCTTCGCCTCCCGCGATCCGCGTTTCCTGTGGAGCAAACTGCGGGTCACCACCGAGGTGATTCCACATAACGATCCCGATGCGCCGCGCCCGCGCGCGCTGCGCTATGAGCAGGCGCGCGTGCTGGGCGGCGGCTCTTCGATCAACGGCCAGCTCGCCAACCGCGGCGCGCCGGCGGATTACGACGAGTGGGAGGCGCGGGGCGCTCGCGGTTGGCGGTGGGAGACAGTGCTGCCGCTCTTCAAGAAGATCGAGCGCGACATCGATTTCGACGGCCCGCTGCACGGTTCCGACGGACGCATCCCGGTCCGCCGCATTTTCCCCGAGAACTGGTCGCCGCATGCCAAGGCCGCGGCCGAGGCGTTCCGGCTCGCCGGGTTCGAATATGTCGAGGATCAGAACGGGGAGTTCCGGGAGGGCTACTATCCGCTGGCGATCTCTAATCTCTACGAACGACGGGTCTCGGCGGCGATCGGCTATCTCGGTTCCGCGGTGCGGCGACGCGAGAACCTTGTCATCTTGACCGACACGCAGGTTTCCGGGCTGTTGTTCGAGGACACGCGCTGCGTCGGCGTCCGCGCGATGGTGGGACACCGGCAGACGGAGTTCCGTGGCCGAGAGGTGATCCTGTGCTGCGGCGCGATTCATTCGCCCGCGATGCTGCTGCGGGCGGGGATCGGCCCGGTTGCGCATCTGCGCGATGTCGGCGTTCCCGTGCGCGAGCATGTTCCCGGCGTGGGGCAACGACTGATGGACCATCCGTCGATCTCGGTGGCGTCCTTCATCAAGCGCCGGGCGCGGGCGAACCCTTACAGCAAGCGCTCCTTGCATGTGGGGCTGCGCTTCTCCTCCGGGCTGGAGGGAGCGCCGGCCGGCGATATGGCGTTGACGGTGTCGAACAAGTCGGCGTGGCACCCGATCGGCGATCGCATCACGGCGGTCACGTTGTGGGTGAACAAGACGTTCTCCGAGAGCGGGCAGGTGCGGCTTGTTTCGCCCGACTGGCGGGAGGAGCCGAGCGTCGACTTCAACCTGTTGTCGGATCAGCGCGACCTGGTGCGGCTGATGAACGGCTTCGGCCGGATCGCTCTGCTGCACGAGCTGCCGCCGTTGAAGGCGATTACCTCGGATGCGTTTCCAGCGAGCTTCACCGATAAGATCCGCAAGATCGGCGATGTGAATTTCAAGAACCGGGTGCTTACCGGCCTTTGTTCGGTGCTGCTGGACGGGCCGGCACAGCTGCGGCGCTTCATGATCCGGAACTTCATCATGGACTCGACAGATATGGCGAGCGTGCTGCGCGACGAGGAGCTGCTGGAGACATACATCCGTCGCGCGACGGTCGGTGTATGGCACTGTTCGTGCTCCTGCCGGATGGGGGCGAAGGACGATCCGATGGCAGTGACGGATGCCTCGGGGCTGGTGCGCGGCGTTCAGGGGTTGCGCGTTGTAGATGCGTCGGTCTTTCCCTCGATCCCGTGCGCCAATACCAATTTCCCGACCATGATGGTGGCGGAGAAGATCGCAGCCGATATCATGGAGGCCGCCTGAGCGGTCGAAGCTCGCAATGACGGCAAGATAGTGCTGCCCGCCTCAGTGCGGGAGGGGACTGACCCCGATGATGATCGGATGGAGATAGAGCAACAGAGCCCATAAGAGCAATCCGAGCCCGATCCGCCACCAGCCGATCTCATTCCATACGAGTTGGTTGCGAGCCTCTGCGATCGCGGCGAAGGGGATGATCGCGGTATCGGCCTCCAGCGTGGACCACGCGGCGGAGTTGCGGCGAGCGAGCTTGGCATCGATCGATGGCATCCCGGCGAGCGCTGTGACCAGGAAGGCGCCAAAGAAGACGAGCGAGGCGGTATCGCCGTTGCCGATCATGTGCACCGCGGCCCAGATGGCAAATGACCACAGCATCGGGTGGCGGGTGATCCGCTGAATGCCGCGCGGCTGTCCCGCCGCACCCTCGCCCCCGATTGCAGTGGGATTGGGTGTGGTAACAGAGCCCACGAAAAGCGCGCAGGCCGGTAACATCGCGAGCACCAGCAGGGCGAGAAGCCAAGAGGGCGGGCGCCATAGCGAGGTCGTGGCAGCGGCATTGTAGGAGCGAATCAACCAGACCAGAGCGGCGATCGATAGGATAGAGAAGGCTCCGCGGAACGGACCTTCGCCGATGCCGCGCACGATCCGATCACGCAGGCGGGTACCGGCGATGCCGAGATGCAGAGCGATCCAGACCAGCGCAGCTATGATAAGCATACGAGTGATCCCTACCACTGGCGATGCTTGCTAAACGGGTCAACTACGAAGGCGTCCTTGCCCCCCTGTTCCCTACTCGATTGCCTCCGCCGAGCGCGCGATGTGCCGCAACACGAATTTCTGGATCTTTCCAGTCGAGGTCCGCGGCAGCTCCCGGAACAAGAAACTCTTCGGCACCTTGAACCGAGCCATATGCTGGCGGCAGTACTCGCGCAGCTCGTCGGCTGTTACGCTTGCCCCCGGCTTCAGCTCGATGAAGGCGCAGGGTGTCTCGCCCCATCGCGGATCCGGCTGCGCCACCACCGCGGCGCCCTGCACTGCCGGATGGCTATAGAGCGCATCCTCCACCTCCAACGATGAGATGTTCTCCCCGCCGGAGATGATAATGTCTTTCGAGCGGTCGCGGATCTTCACGTATCCATCGGGCTGCATCACTGCGAGATCACCGGTGTGGAACCAGCCGCCGGCAAAGCATGCCTCAGTGGCGGCCTGATTGGCGAGATAGCCCTTCATGGTGATGTTGCCGCGGAACATGATCTCGCCCATGGTCTCGCCGTCGGCGGGCATCGGCTGCATCGTATCCGGATCGAGCACCGTCATCGCTTCCTGCATCGGCACGCGCACACCCTGGCGGCCATTGCGCTCTGCGCGCGACTCCAGAGGCAACGCGCTCCATTCCGGGTGCTTGGCGCAGACCGATGCGGGTCCATAGGTCTCGGTCAGGCCATAGACATGCGTCAGCTCGATGCCGATGGTCTCGGCGCCCTCGATGACGGCGGCCGGCGGCGCGGCGGCGGCGATCTGCCCGGCAATCTTATGGTCGATCTCGGCGCGCAGCTCCGCGGGCGCATTGATCAGCGTGGCATACACGATCGGCGCGCCGCACATATGGGTGACCTTGTGGTCGCGGATGGCGTCGAACATCGCCTTCGCCTCGACCCGCCGCAGGCAGACATTGGTGCCGGCGCGCTCGGCCACCGACCACGGAAAGCACCAGCCGTTGCAATGGAACATCGGCAGGGTCCAGAGATACACTGCGAATTGCGGCATGCTCCAGTTCACGATGTTGCTGACCGCGTTCAGGTAGGCGCCGCGATAGTGGTAGACGACACCCTTGGGGTCGCCCGTGGTGCCGGAGGTGTAATTGAGCGAGATCGCGTCCCACTCGTCCGGCGGGTTCTGCCATCCAAAATCCGGGTCCCCGGTGTCCAGGAACGCCCCATAGGTCATTTCGCCGAGCAGCTTGCCGTCCGGGCAGGCAGGGTCGTCGATATCGATCACCAGCGGCTTCTCGTCCAGCAGCGCCAGCGCCTGCTCCACGGTGGCCGAGAACTCCCGGTCGGTGATCAGCACCCGAGCTCCGGCGTGCCGGAGCATGAAGCCGATCGTCGCCGCATCGAGCCGGGTGTTCAGCGTGTTCAGCACCGCGCCGGCCATGGGGACGCCGAAATGCGCCTCGTAGATCGCCGGTACGTTGGGCGCCATCACGGCGACCGTGTCGTTGCGGCCGATGCCGCGTCGGGTCAGCGCCGAGGCGAGGCGGCGGCAGCGGGCATAGGTCTCGCGCCAGGTGGAACGCCAGTCGCCGTGTATGAGGGCGATTCGATCGGGATACACATAGGCAGCCCGCTCGAGGAAGGTGACCGGGTTCAGCGGTGTGTAGTTCGCCTGGTTGCGATCGAGACCGGCAAGGTAGGCCGGGTTGCCCTGCATGCTATCCTCCCGCAGTTTCGTCACAGCTTAGCGATTATGCCGGCCCGAAATAACCCCCAGAGCCGCCGGCAGGCCGTCAGGGCCGGCGCGTTGAACTCGCGCCATGTGGTGTCTAGACTTACATGGCTGGATCGGAGCGGAAACCCATGTCGCAAAGCCTGCTGGAAAAGACCTGCACGCCGTGCCGGGGCGGCATCCCGCCGCTCACGCCCGAAGCGGCGCAGGACTTCCTCAGCCAAACCCCCAAATGGAGTCTGCTGGACGACGGCCGGCGCATCGAGCGGACCTACTGGTTCTCCAACTTCCGGGAGGCGTTCGACTTCGTGCACGGCGTCGCCGACCTGGCCGAGGCCCAAGGTCACCATCCCGAGGTATCCTTCGGCTGGGGTCGCGCGACGGTTTCGTTGCAGACGAAGAAGATAAAGGGCCTGCACGAGAACGACTTCATCATGGCCGCGCAGTTCGACCGGCTCGCCGAGGAGCGCGGCGCGCGGGGCTGAGGTCGGCCGGCTGCGGCGTCGCCGGCCGGACACCGGGTGGCAATTGGCTGCGCACGAAATTGCCGAACGCGACCAGGTCGCCGCGCCGCGGGAACGATCGTCGCCACATCAGCCCGACCCGGCGATAAGCCTTCGGCGCGCGCAGCGGCCGCACTTCCACGCCGGTATCCGGTGCGGCGAGACGCGGCACCGCCAGCGCCGGTAACAGGGTGCAGCCGAGCCCTGCCGCGACCATCTCGCAGATGGTCTCCAGGCTGGTCGCCCGGACATCGTCCGCCATCGCCCCCTCGGCGTGGTCCCGCTCTCCACACACCGCCAGCGCCTGATCGCGCAGGCAGTGTCCTTCTTCCAGCAGTAGCAGCTTCTCTCCCGTCAGGTCGCGCTCGGACACCTCCGGCCTGGCTGCAAGCCTGTGGCCCGTCGGGCAGGCGAGCCAGAACGGCTCGTCGAACAACGGCAAGGAGCCCAGGCCGTGGACTTCGCCGGGCAATGCCAGCAGCAGCACGTCGACTTCATAGGCCGCCAGTTGCTTCAGCAAGTTGTCCGTCGTGTCCTCCCGCAGCAGCAAGCGGAACCCCGGATAGTTCTCGTGCAACGCGCGCAGGAACGACGGCAGTAGATAGGGACTCAACGTCGGGATGATCCCGAGCCGCAGCGTGCCGGAGAGCAACGCTTCGTCGTGGCGGGCGAGCTCGCAGATCTGCTCGGCTTCCTCCAGCATGCGGCGGGCACGGGCGACGATGCGCCCACCAATCGGGGTCAGCGCGATCGACCGGCTGGTGCGCTCGAACAGCGTTACCCCCAGGAATTTCTCCAACTTGCCAAGCTGGGTGCTAAGTGTCGATTGTGTGACATGGCACTTCTCCGCGGCGCGGCTGAAATTCCGCAGCTCGGCCGCGGCAACGAGATAGCGAAGCTCGGTCAGGGTCATCCGGCGATCCATTGATAGCGTCAATCAGTCTCATCTAGCATTTTCATTGGACAGATGAATAGCGCCGCCCGTAGTTCTGACCCACCTTTGGTCCCTGTTCACGGACCAGTGCAATCGACGCACCTACAATCGGAGGGAAAAATGGACGATACCGTCGCAACGGCCGGCACGTGCCCGGTAACCGGTGGGCGCCCCCACACCATCTTTGGTGGGCGATCGAACCGGGACTGGTGGCCGAACCAGTTGAACCTCAAGGTCCTGCGCCAGAATTCGTCCCTGTCCAATCCCATGGGCGAGGGGTTCAACTACAGGGAGGAGTTCAAGAAGCTCGACCTCGAGGCCCTGAAGAAGGACCTCTTCGCGCTGATGACGAACTCACAGGACTGGTGGCCGGCGGACTATGGGCATTACGGCGGGCTGTTCATCCGCATGGCGTGGCACAGCGCCGGCACCTACCGCATCGGCGACGGGCGCGGGGGCGCCGGCACGGGCTCGCAGCGCTTTGCGCCGCTCAACAGTTGGCCCGACAACGTGCTCCTCGACAGGGCGCGCCGGCTGCTCTGGCCGATCAAGCAGAAATACGGCGCCAAGATCTCCTGGGCCGACCTCATGATCTTTGCCGGCAACTGCGCCCTCGAATCGATGGGTTTCAAGACCTTCGGGTTCGGCGGCGGACGCGAGGACGTTCTGGGAGCCGCAGGAAGACATCTACTGGGGACCGGAGGGCGTCTGGCTCGAGGACAAGCGCTACAGCGGCGACCGCGACCTGCAAAAGCCACTCGCCGCGGTGCAGATGGGTCTGATCTACGTGAACCCGGAAGGACCGAACGGCAACCCGGATCCGATCGCGGCGGCGCGCGACATCCGAGAGACCTTTGCCCGCATGGCCATGAACGACGAAGAGACCGTGGCGCTCATTGCGGGCGGGCACACCTTCGGCAAGACCCATGGCGCAGGCGACGTGGCGCTTGTCGGCCCGGATCCCGAGGCGGCCCCTATGGAACAGCAGGGCCTCGGTTGGACGAACAAATTCGGCACGGGCAAAGGCCGTGACGCGACCGGCAGCGGCCTGGAAGTCGTCTGGACATCGACGCCGACGAAGTGGAGTCACGGCTTCTTCCAGAACCTGTTCGGCTACGAATGGGAACTGACAAAGAGCCCGGCCGGTCTGCATCAGTGGCAACCCAAGAATGGCGCGGGCGCCGGTACGATCCCCGACCCGCAGGACCCGTCAAAGCGTCGCGGGCCCACGATGCTGACCACTGACCTCTCGTTGCGCCTCGACCCTGTCTACGAAAAGATTTCGCGGCGTTTCTACGAGAACCCGGATCAGCTCGCCGACGCTTTCGCCAGGGCGTGGTTCAAGCTGACGCACCGCGATATGGGCCCGCGTGTGCGCTACCTCGGTCCGCTGGTCCCTGCCGAGGATCTGATCTGGCAGGATCCCGTTCCTGCGGTCGATCGCGCCCTGATCGACGCGAAGGACATCCGCGACCTGAAGGCCAAGATCCTCGCGTCCGGCCTGTCGGTTTCCGAACTGGTCGCAGCCGCTTGGGCCTCGGCGGCGACCTTCCGCGGCTCCGACAAACGCGGCGGGGCGAACGGGGCGCGCATCCGCCTTGCGCCGCAGAAGGATTGGGAGGCCAACCAGCCTGCCCAATTAGCGAAGGTGCTCGGCGCCCTCGAGGGGATCCAGAAGGCGTTCAACGCCGCGCAATCGGGTGGAAAGAAAGTGTCGCTCGCCGACCTGATCGTCCTTGGCGGTTGCGCCGCGGTCGAGCAGGCGGCGAAGAACGCCGGGCATGACGTGGAGGTTCCCTTCGCGCCCGGCCGCACCGATGCCACGCAGGAGCAGACCGATGTCCACTCCTTCGCTGTGCTTGAACCCGCCGCGGACGGGTTCCGCAACCACCTCAAGGCCGACCTGCCGGTGTCGGCGGAGGAGATGCTGGTCGACCGGGCGCAACTGTTGACGCTGACCGCGCCCGAGATGACGGCTCTCGTCGGCGGCTTGCGCGTGCTGAATGCGAATGTCGGACAGTCTCAGCACGGGGTCTTTACGAAGCGGCCTGAGACGCTCACGACCGACTTCTTCGTGAACCTGCTCGACATGGGCACGGTGTGGAAAGCGACATCGGAAGCCGAAGACGTGTTCGAGGGCCGCGATCGCGCAACGGGCAAAGTGAAGTGGACCGGCACCCGTGTCGACCTCGTGTTCGGTTCGAACTCCCAGCTGCGCACCCTCGCGGAGGTCTATGCGTGCGATGACTCGCAAGAGAAGTTCGTGCGTGACTTCGTTGCTGCGTGGACCAAGGTGATGAACCTCGATCGCTTCGACCTGGCCTGAATCCCGGCGAAAAGACGGTCGGCCGCCGCTGAGACCCAGCAGCGGCCGAACGTCAGGTGCGGGGCGGATCGCATCCATGGCATGCCTGCGGTCGTCCAGGAGACTGGCGGAAGCGAGACGAGCGTTTTCCGCTATCATGGTCGGCATCAGCCACGACGATCCGCATGTTGGCAAACGTGACGCGCAGGCCGCCAAGCAGTCGCTCTGGCGGCACGCAGCGGCGTCCAGCATCCAGACCGGGACCTCCTGAACACGGCCACTCCCACAAGACTACAGCGGGCCACGCCGCCGCTCGTCCTCTCAATCACCTCGTGAACGCGAACAAACCGCCCAGCCCAGGGATGCCAGGCATAAGAAACGGCAAACTCATCGGCGCCTGCAGTACTATGGGTCTTGTGCGTGGGGTTCTACAATCAGCGCCGCTGCCGCTCATCGATCGAGTATCTCTCACCGATTGACTACGAGAGGCGGCATCAGGCAATGAGCGTCGTTGCCGACGCACACCAGCCTGCCGCCGTTCCCCGGGTCAAGCCCGGGGACATGGCTCGCGGCGGTCAATCGGGATAGGGGGGCACCTCGCGACGCCACCCCTCCCACACCACCGGGCATACGGGTCCGTACCACGGCGGTTCGGCGGATTAGGTCTGGCCAGCGCTCTCCACGAAGGCCAGTCCGAGACCGCGGAAGCGAGCCTTCGAGAAGCCGAGATGTAGCGCCTCGCTCGTGCCGACGCTGCGCGCGACCACCTCACCTTGGTGCGGGCGGGGACGAAACAATGGCTCCGCCGAGGCCGAACTAAAGAATGGTTGAAACAGGATGGTCGGATGTCGCCCCTCGGGTATCATAAACCCAAGCTCTCGCCCGTCCACGAAACCGGGGCATGTCCAGCAGAGTAAGCTGGCATCTTTGGTCGAACGCAGTTTTGGGTCAGCCTGCTGAAGCAGGCAGCTAAGGGCAGCTCGTTCCCGTCGCAACGGTCACAGGCACGGTCAGCCGGGCACTGCCACCGCCCGAATTTGTAACCGTGAGTGTCACACTATCGGATGTTATTCCTCTTTGCGGAAGGTATCTCGAATTGGCCAGTGCCCCCATTACGGCCGGAAGACGTCCGGTGAAAGAGCCGCCAGGCGGGACGCCGCCAAAACTGGCACCGGCGGGGCCTCCACGGGCCGCGGTAAGCGTCGCAGTAAGCGTCGCGCCCGGCGTTTCCAGTGCCCAAGGGTCGGCAATCCCGAACCCCGGACCCCAAAATCCGTATATGCCAGCGGCCCGATCTACTGTCAGACTGGTTGGCCCCACAAGAGTTATATCATTCGGAACGACATGGCCGGGCGGCGGAAGGTGTCCCCCCGCGGGAAGCGGCTTCCAATTCTCGGGGGTGGGGCCAGGAAGGACCGCGGTTGCTAATAATTGATCGAATGTGGTTCCACACGGCAAGAAGCCATAAAAGTCGAGCACCCTCGCTACTCTCCCCTTCGCATTCGGATACGTGGTGATAGCAACAACACGCCCGTTCTTACTTGTGTGCATTTGGAGGACGGTACGCGGATCACAACCCAAACCACAATTAAGGACTAGGAGGCGCCTCGTGAAGTCTATTTTAAGACGAGCACCGGGCGTTCCCGCTACATAGGTCGGCGACGTCGGCGAGACAACAACCGTGTTGCCGCTGCTTAAGTCCGTGAAAGCATCGTCTCCTATGGTGCCCATGACGACGGTGTTGCCGGTGCCATCGACGACGAGAAAGCCACCTGTCGGCCCCAGATCGATATAGTTATTATCGCCATTGACAATAACGTGGTTATGTCCAAATCCTGATCCGCCGCCGAGCAGTATGGTGTTGTTAGAGCCGCTTACAGTGAGAAGCTGGCTGCCGAATGACGTGCTGATCGTCGCGCTATTCACTCTGTAGTTGTAATAGCCAGGTCGCGGTAGTACGATGTTATCTGCACGAGCTATGCTCGATATTAGGACAAGGACTAGACAAAAAATCCACATGCCGCGGTCGTGTGCCCCATTGTGGCGTAGGATCGATGCTCGCGGGTGGCTCTAGCCGACGTGTCCGGCGGCTACGGCCGGGAGGTTGACGGGGACAGTATCGCGCACTGTACCAAGCCTGTCCAGGGCTAATCCGACATTTTGTCGGTAGCACACGATATGTCCGGTTTAGGTAGCACACGATCTGTCCGGTGATGATGGGCTCCTTTGGAGGAGCCCTGAATGCGCCGGTCGGAAGCCCTTCAGGGTGTGCGAGTGATCAAGTTCCGGAGCGTGCTGGACGGGTATGAATTGAGCGAACTCAACCAGTGCGAAGCGGCGGAGCTGCTTGGGATCAGCGAGCGGACATTCCGTCGTTGGCAACAGCGCTACGAAGAAGCCGGCGAGGCCGGTCTGCTGGACCGGCGGCTTGGCCGGGCGTCCGGGAAGCGGGTTCCGGTCGATCGGGAGGAGGAGGTCGAGCGGCTGTATCGTACGCGTTACAGCGGGTTCACGGCGAAGCACTTTCACGAGCACCTGGTGCGCCGCCACGGTTTCCGCTGGGGCTACACGTGGACGAAGGCGTACCTGCAATCGAAGGGGCTTCTGGAGCGCGCCCCGCGGCGCGGCGCACACCGGCGCAAGCGGCCGCGACGGCCGTTGCCTGGGATGATGCTTCATCAGGACGGGTCGCGCCATGAATGGCTGGCGGGGCGGGAGGCGCTGGACCTGATCGTGACGATGGACGACGCGACGAACGTGATCTACTCGGCGTTTTTGGTAGCGGAGGAAGGCACGGAATCGACGTTCCAGGCTCTGCTGGAGGTGTTTGGCGCGCATGGCCTGGCACTGAGCCTGTATACGGATCGGGGCAGCCACTACTTCGTGACGCCCGAGGCTGGCGGCCCGGTTGACCGGAAGCGGCTGACGCAGGTTGGGCGGGCGCTGGCGCATTTGGGCGTGGAGCACATTGCGGCCTACTCACCGCAGGCCCGTGGTCGTTCGGAGCGGCTGTTTCAGACGTTACAGGACCGCCTGATCAAGGAGCTGGCGCTGGCTGGGATCACGACGGTTGCGGAGGCCAACCGGTTCATTCGGGATTGCTACCTGCCGGCGCATCACGCCCAGTTTGCGGTGAAGGCGGAGCAGGAGGGATCGGCTTTCGTCGCAGTTGCTGGTGTCGATCTGCGGGAAATTCTGTGTATCCAGGAGGAGCGCCAGGTGGACCGCGACAACACGGTTTCGTGGCGACGGATGAAGCTGCAAATTCCACCCTCGCCGCTGCGTGCTCATTTCGTGAAGGCACGGGTGAAGGTGCGGCAATATCACGACGGGAGCCACGCGGTGTTCCACGGCCCGCGCTGCCTGGGACGCTATGACGCGCAGGGGGCGCTGCGGATGGCGGCGTTGGACGCGGCGGCATGATCTCGCTTGGGTCCGGCTCGCCTGTGGATTTGTGGACAACGGAAGAGCGTTGCCCACAACTCCACAGGCGCATCAGCAAAAGAAGGAAATTGATTCATGGTTTGAAGAAGACAGTGGGGGCGTACCGTGCCCCGTCGCCAGCCGTTCTGTCCCAGCTCTTGCGAACAGACCGGAAACAAGCGGACAACTGATGTGCTACATAAACCGGACAACATAATTAGCTATCGACAGGGCTAATCCGACATTTCCCATTTGATGGGCTTTCTGTGGCGGAGTTTGGTCGATTGCAGGGTTCTTGCGAGACTCTGGCGGACCGGGAGACATGCGATCCGCCTTACGATCCGGATAAGAGCCGCTCCCCAGCCGCTCCGGTCTGCTGTGAGCAAGATCAGAGCGGTCGGTGCAACACCCGCCGGGCGAGACGGCGGAAGTCCATAAATGTGATGCTAGTACTCCGATTCCGAATTGATGGCCAAGAACGTGCCCTCCCCCCTGGGGCGGTTGGCAGCGGCCAGAAGGAATGGGTAGAAGAGCCGGGGCAGGTGGCGGGTAGCGATGGCGAGAGGTGGTTGGGTGTATGTCGGTGGCCGGGCCGGCAACAAGCCACCACCGGCGGAGAAGGCGACCGTCACCGCAGCCTGCGACAGGCTCATCGCCGAGGTACTGCGGCCGCGGTTCCTCCCTGAGATCCGTCCCTCCACGATGTTCAATTATCCCGTCGCCATCGACGGCAAGTGGCAAGGCAACAAGTACCGGTTCTTCACGCGCTACCGCTCGGATGATCCCAATTCCCTGGCAGCGGAATTCGACGCCCCCTTCGCCCGGTTGGATTACGTCAGCCGCGACTGCTTCGATCTTCTGTGGCACCGGCATACCGGCGAGTGGCATCGCGTGTTCGAGCGCCTGTCGCTGACGGAAGCTCTGCATCGGATCGCGAGCGAGCCGTATTTCCAGCCCTGTTGACCTGACCACGGGCATTGCGCCAACCCGCAGGCCGTTGGTTGCAACTCCGGAAGACGCTGTATCTCGCGCAAAGCCGCCACACCAGCGCTGTGCCTGACGCAAGAGGTGCGCGCCACTTTATCCGCGCTCGCCCGCTCCCGCACGGCGCCGGCTCACCATGTCGAACGCTCGGCCATCATCTTGCACCTGGCGGACCGGCGCGATGCCGCCGAGATCGCTGCAACGCTGCACATCGACCGCCAGCGGGTCACGCGCTGCGTGCGCCGAGTCATGGCCGTCGGGCCACTCAAGGCAATCGACGACTTGCCGCGTTCGGGACGGCGGCCGGAGATCACCGAAGCCGCACGCACTTGGCTGATCGGCGAGGCCTGCGTCAGCGGCGCGATCCGGCCTTCGAGAAGCGCAAGGCCGAGGTCCTGGAAATCTACGCCGCCGCGGAGATGCTGCGGCAGATTCCCGAAGCTGACCGTTCGGTTGCCGTGCTCTCCTATGATGAGAAGCCCGGCATCCAGGCGATTGCCACCACAGAGCTACGGATGGGGTCCACCTCAGTTCAGGAGACCGGACCACGTGCCCACCGCTCCCACCGGCCCGCAACTGTTGGTCGCTCTACTTCGCGTGGCAATCTTGCTGAGCGGCTGTGCCTCGCTGGTCGTCGCCGACACGACGCCGCTGGCTCCCTCGCAGATGGCGCCGCTCGGGAGCGAGAGCATCTCGACCGGAGGCTTCCGTCTCAGTGCCCTCACCACGGCCGAAGCGACGCCCGATCTGCTTGTGCTGGTGGCGATATCTGGCGGTTGCAAGCGGTCCGCTGCCTATTCCTATGGCGCGTTGGAGGCCATGCGGGATGTTTCAGTGCAGACGGCTGGCGGTCCGCAACCCTTGCTCAGCCCTTGTGGACGGCATATCTGGGATTTCTGGCGGGTCTGGCGATGGTACCGACCCGTACTTTCAAATGCCGCTCGTCGCCCTCACAGCTTCGGATGAAGGTCGAAATCGAAGATCACCACGATTGCAGCTGCCGCCGTTCCCGGCCTGGTCGTAGCACAGTCGCGTGATTTCTGGACGGAGTTCTCGGTCGCGATCGGCTATGCCGGTTTGGCGATGATGGGCCTGCAGTTCGGCCTCACGGCGTGCTTCCGTTGCGTCATGGAGCCGTGGTGCGAGGACCGTTATCTATCACTTTCACCGCCAGATCTCGCCGGTAGCGGTCGGCTTGGTCGTAGCGCATCCTGTTCGCCGTCCGGCCGCAATTGCTCGCGCTGCTCAATTCCGTCCAGGCGCCGTGGCGCGCCCGCTTCGCTGCCATCTCGATTTACTCGCTGATCGCGCTGGTGATAATGGCCCTGTGACGCGCGAAGTTGAATATCAGGTACGAGACCAGGCATCTTACCCATATCGTGCTCGCAGTTGTCGCGTCCGGACGTGATGATGGATGCCATTGAAAAGGCTCTCGGCGAGATGAATGTGCGGCTGTCGAAGTACCATTCGGAGGGCTATAGCTTCGTCCAAGGAGACCCGATGCGTTGTTTGTTTCTGGACCGATTGGTCTTTACTGCTGCGGTGATTGTTATCTTGATGTCGATCCTGTTCGCGCTCTTGCGCGTGGCCGGATAGGCGAAGGTGAAACATGATGCTGACCGACCGCCAATCACGACCTGCCACGCCACCTGCGCCGGCGTGCCGGCTTTGATTTGCAACGTGCTGCCCTGGCTCGCAGGTTCCCAGCCGTTCTGAGAGGAGTGTCATGAGCGATTACGCTGTCGGACTACTCGGTATCCTGATCGCTCTCGGCTTGCTAATCGTCCTCGCTTTTCGGGGCTGCACCCTGCTGCTGGCGGCGCCGGCGGCGGCGATTGTGGCCGCCGCCTTCTCGGGAGAGCCGCTACTCGCCAAATGGACCCTGACGTTCATGCAAGGTACCGCTCGGTTCATCGCGAATTTCTTCCCGCTCTTCCTGCTTGGGGGCGTATTCGGCAAGCTCATGGATGATAGCGGCGCGGCACTTTCCATGGCCCGCACCATAACCGAGCGGCTGGGAGAGACACGTGCGGTCATGGCGGTGGTGCTGGCTTGTGCAGCGCTCACGTATGGCGGTGTCAGCCTCTTCGTCGTAGCCTTCGCCGTGTTCCCGGTGGCGGACGCGTTGTTCCGGCAGGCGGCAGTTCCGCATCGGCTGATCCCGCCGGCGATCGCGCTTGGCGCTTTTACCTTCACGATGACCGCGCTGCCGGGCACCCCCGCAATCCAGAACGCTATCCCGATGGCGTATTTCGGCACCACGCTCTTTGCGGCGCCGGGTCTAGGCATCCTAGCGTCTGCAACCATCTTGGGCTTCGGCCTGTGGTGGCTGCGCGTGATAGAGGCGCGCGCGCGCCGCGCCGGCGAGGGGTACATCTCCGAAACGCATGCAACTGCCGATGAACAATTCGTGCGTGAGCGCGCCACGAACGCAGATAACTTCGACCCTACCGAACTGCCACACGGCCACCGAAGCGAGCACTTGCCGTCTTTTGCGCTGGCAGTGACGCCAATCATCATCGTGCTTGCTGCCAACCTTATCATGAGTTCTGTTTGTGCTGCCACGGGTTTATACTGGGTTCCTCGCTGAGCCGCGGTTCGGCGAAACCTCGCTCTCTGCGGTAAGCGGGGTCTGGTCCGTCGTGACGGCACTGGCGGTTGCCTCACTGGTTCTGGTGCTGATCCTCCGCAGGCGTCTGCCAGAGCTGCGCAAGACCCTCGATGCAGGCGCCAACGCCTCCGTGCTACCCGCACTCAACACGGCCAGCCTGGTGGGTTTCGGTGCCGTTGTGGCGGCATTGCCTGCGTTCGCCGTGGTCCGCGACGGATTTCTGGCGGTTCCCGGTGGGCCACTCGTGTCGATTGCCGTTGCCGCCAATGTGATGGGCGGCATTACCGGCTCGGCGTCGGGCGGATTGATCATCGCGCTGAACGCGCTGGGCGAGACCTACGCCCAACTAGCCGCAGCCGTGGGTATAGACCCCGCGTTGATGCACCGCGTGGCGGCCATCAGCTCCGGCGCGCTTGCCATGCTGCCGCACAACGGCGCGGTCGTTACCGTGCTGGCGATCTGTGGCGCCACCCAACGTGGGAGCTATCGCGAGATCATGATGGTGGGACTCGTGGGGCCGTTGATCGCACTGACTGTTGTCATCGCACTGGGGAGGCTATTCGGGGCATTTTGATCCATTGCTTTCCCGCCCTTCGCGTCTCATCATCCCGCGACCCAGCCACCGTCCACGGGTAGCGCCACACTGTTAAGCTGCGCGCCGCGTCCGAACACAGAAAATGTGGCGAGCGCGCCGAGCTGCTCAACGCGCTGATCCGGAGGCGCCAGCACGTGCTGCCGAAGGCAGCGAAATATTCGCCTATGTCGGTGCCTTCACGACGGCGGAACGCAATGGCCACGGCGATGGCATTAATGTCTACCGCGTGGATCGGAGGACCGGCACCTGGGCGCATGTGCAGCTCATCCCGAACATCGTCAACCCGTCGTTTCTGGCCTTGGACAATCAGCAGCAGTTTCTATACTCGGTCCAGCCGATCTCGACGAGGTAAGCGCCTACGCGATCGACAAGGAGAGCGGGCAGCTGCCCCATGCCCCGCCGGCCTACCCGATGACGCGCAACAGCGCGAAGATGACCGCCATCAAGATCACGATCACGGCCGTGGCCAACACAAGCCTGTCAGCGAAGAGACGGCGCATCGACGATCTCCCTAGGCGAAGCTGTAGCGCTCGGAATGATACTTTGACAACGGCACGCCCAGTTTGCCTAGTGCCGTTTCGACCGCGTCCATCATCACGCTTGGCCCGCAAATGAAATATTCGTGGTCGGCGAACGGCGGCGGCACGTGGCGCGTGAGGACCTCCGCTGTAATGAAGCCCCGTTCGCCGGTCCAGTCGGAGGGCGGATCGGAGAGGATATGCACCACCGTCAGACGGAGCCGCGCGGTTAGCGCCTCCAACTCCTCGCGGAAGGTGATCGAGTCCCAGTCCTTGTTGCCATAGAGCAAGATCACCGGCCGGCGGTCGCCGCGGTCGGCGAGCGTGCGGAGGATGCTCATCATCGGGGTGATGCCGACGCCGCCCGCGACGAGGACGTGCATGTCAGCCGGATTGCGGTCGATCGTGAATGCGCCGTACGGGCCGTCAAGATAGACGCGCTGCCCCACTGGAATCGTGCTGATGGTGCCAGTGAAGTCGCCGAGGTTGCGGATTGTCATCTCGACCCGCCCGTCCGCAATCGCGGCGCTGGATGAGAACGAGAACGGGTGACCGGTGATTCGGAAAGGTGCGCCGGACGCGGTCAACCAGCCGAACTGGCCCGGGCTGAATCGGAAGCCCGGATGGCCGTCCGGCTGCATGACCAAAGTCGAAGTATCGCCTCGCTCCAAACGCACCTCGGTCACGCGATACGGCCGGCGCAGCATGAACAGCGGCTTGACGATGCGCACGTAGAGCAGCAGCCAGATCCAGAAGATCGTCAGGCCGATCCACAGAGCGCGCTTCCCGGGGTCGACCAGGTAGAAGCCCGATCCCACCATGTGCAGGATCCCGGCCGTGATGGCTACAACCGCAAGCAAGATATGAGTGAGGTGCCATGTTTCGTAGTCGATATCGAGCCTCACGCGCCACAGCGCCATCACCACTAGTACGATGATTGCGGTGATCGACAGGACAGCAAACCAGGCGCTCCACGGCGCCTGGATGAAATTAAGCGGCGCGATCAATGCCGGCCGAGTGGCGGACAGGATGAGCATGTGCGCTACCACCAAGCCAACGGCAACCAGCGAGATCTGGCGATGGAAGTGGTAGATCACATCCTCGCCCCACGGCTCGGTGACGTAGCGGAAACGGGCAGTGAGGCCGAACTGCAGCCCCATCATCGCCAGCCCGGCGTAGCCGATCGCGGCTGCGAACTCGGTCCAGAAATCGCGCGCGGGCGGCAACGATCCCGCCAACAGCGCAAATAACGGGGTGAGGATGAACAGAAGATAGATCGCGACCCAGGCTGCCCCACGTGCGGCATAGCGGAGGCGCATAGGCTCACCCTTTCCTATGATCACACGGCCCAGTATCTCCCGACGGGGTCCGCAGAAGCGCAGCCGGAGAGGAACGCTGGAACGAACACGCACACAACTCGATCCGCGGCGCTCCGCTTCCTGGCCACTCGCTGCTCGATCCCTCCCCGAATGTGCCCCCGCTGCGCGCAAGGCGGACAGGCTTGCGCATTTACTCTGCACGACTGACGCTGGGATGTCCAAGCCGGAGATAGGGTTGGGACGTGCTGTATAGTTTCGGGACTCGCAGTCCATCTAGTCGCGGCTCACCTCTCACTATTGTAGGGTCCGCTGAATTGGCTTCATTGAGAAATGGATTGAAGGGTCGGGCCGATACGTGCAACCTTTGCGTGTGCGAGTCAGGGACGTTGCGCCCGGTGCGATCACCTGGCCGCTCGTCACCAGGAGTACCGTGCCTGTGCGTCGGTGACGGGGACCAAGAGAAGGGGGGAGCCTATCGTGTCATATCCAGTGATCGCGTATTGTGGCCCAGCGGCTGTCCCCGGCGATTTGTGGATGCGCTGGAATTTCGACCCGCTGCTGATTACCACACTCGCGGCCCTGGCGGTGGTGATCAGTGTCGGCCGCTCGGCTGCCCCGCGGGCTGGCCTGGTGGCGATCGCGCTGATGTTCGTCATCTTCGTGTCGCCGCTCTGCGCGCTGTCATCGGCGCTGTTTTCGGTGCGGGTGTTCCACCATATCCTCCTGGTTGCCGCGGTGGCGCCGCTGCTGGCGGTGGCTTTTCCGCTGAGACGCGCCGGCTCACCGCCGCTCTCCGCGCTGGTAGTGGCACATGCGGTCATTCTGTGGCTCTGGCACGCACCAGGAGCCTATGACTGGGGCCTCGCCACTGTGCCGGCCTACTGGTTGATGCAGGGCTCGCTGCTCGGGAGCGCCTGGCTCATGTGGCGGGCGATCCTGGAGCCGGTGGCGCAGCCGGGTCCGGCGCTGGTCGCGCTCGTGGCGACGGTAGGGCAGATGGGGCTTCTCGGAGCGCTGATCGTGTTCGCGCCACGGCCGCTCTATGCGGTGCATTTCGCCAGCACGTGGCCTTGGGGGCTCTCCCCGCTCACCGACCAGCAACTCGCAGGCCTTCTGATGTGGGTGCCAGCGATCCTGCCTTATCTCGGCACGGGGCTTTGGCTCGCCTGGTCGAGCCTGCGGTCCGCCGAGCCGGTCAGGTGACGATCCTCCTGAAATTCGTCCACCTGGCGACGATCGCGATCTGGTCAGCCGGGCTGATCGCCCTGCCTTTCTTGTTCTGGCAGCGCCGGACGCTCGATACGGGGGCGGATCTAGACAGGCTGCACAGGATGACGCGCTTCGTCTATGTGGAGATGGCCTCTCCCGCCGCCTTCATCGCTATCGGCAGCGGCACGGCGCTGATCTTCCTTCAGGCCACGTTTCAGGAGTGGTTTTCCGTCAAGATGGTCCTTGTCGGAGCCATGGTGATGCTGCACGTCGCTGCTGGCCTCGTGCTCGCGCGGGTCTTCCTGCCGGATGGGCGCTTTAGCTGGTTTTCTTATGTCGCACTATCGAGCGCCTACCTCGTGCTGATCACTGCGATCGTCTGGGTGGCGTTGGCCAAGCCGCGTATCGATTCCAACCAGTTCGCCGCTGCCCTGTTCGAGCCCGGAGCGCTTCGTCAGTTCTTCGGCGAGACTAGAATGCCGATGCCATGATCGAACACGAGCTTACCCCCATGCCAGCCGGCGAAGCTCGTCATCACCGCGGCGAGACACGAGAGGGCGAGACCGTGCGGCAGGACCGATCCGGGATCGACCAGGCGCAGTCCCCAGTTGGCCCCCGCGATTGCGACCAGCGTCATCGCCGCCACGGCGTGCGACCAACTCGCCTCAAGAACGCGGATGCCGCGCACGAGCAGGAGCTCCCCCGTGCCGGCGGCGCTGGCCGCAATCCCAGTCCAGAAGGCGATCCCGGCCGACCAGAGGCCGACCCGCACCCAGAATGGGTCGCCCGACCACCAATAGAAGAGGTCGACGCCGAGGGTCGCGAGCACGAACGCAATCGGGAAATGCACCATCATCACGTGGATTGGATGGCCGACCAGGGCGACCGCCGATCCGACGTCGAGCCGGCTCAACTCCAGGAGGATCGGACTCTCCGGCAGGGACTCGGGATCGTCTTCCTTCGCCATGGCCCATGCCCTCCACACCGAGTGCATTCTTCACGCGGAAACCCTACTGTCTTGCGTGCGGCAGTCCAACTCGGATCGGCCACGACGCTGGCCGGCTGCGGCGGATCGCTGTCGGCGCTCGCCCCCTCCGGGCCGGCGGCAGCGTCGATCGCGACGCTGTGGTGGACCATGCTAGCCGGCTCCACCATCCTCTTCGCGCTGGTTATGGTCATCTTCGCATTGGTGATCCGGCGGCCCGGCTGGGGTTCGAGCGTGTCGCCCGAGCGCTGGATCGTCCTCGGTGGCCTCGTCCTGCCGGCCCTGATCCTGGTGCCGCTCGTTACCTATGGGATGATCGTGGGGGAGCGGCTCCTTCCGCTGCCCGCGAGGGCGTCAGAACATATCGAGGCCGAAGGTCGGCAATGGGTCTGGACCTTCCGCTATCCCGACAACGGCGGGGTGAAGACTGTGGGCACCTTGCACCTGCCCGCGGGCGTGCCCATCGACATCACGGTCAGCAGCCTCGACGTCATCCACGGATTCTGGATCCCGCGCCTCGCCGGCAAGATCGATGCGGTGCCCGGGCATGTGAACCACCTGCGCGTCGAGGCCAATGATCCCGGCCGCTACGAGGGGCTCTGCTCCGAATTCTGTGGCCTCGGCCATACCGCGATGCGGTTCGTCGTCGTCGTTCATCCGGCGAAGGACTTCTCCGCCGCACTTGCACAGGCAGCCGCATCGCCTGGGGTGACGCAATGAGCGTGTTCGCCGACCAGCCACCGCAAGGCAGCCCGGCGCTGCGCCTGCACCGGCAACTCACCGCGATCTGGGGCACCGGGCCTGGGCTGCAGCGTCTCGCCGCGGTCAACCATTCCATCATCGGCCTGCGCTTCATGGCCACGGCATTTGTATTCTTCGCCATCGGCGGTGTGCTTGGAATGCTGACCAGAGTTCAGCTCGCGACGCCCGAGGCGGCCTTTATGTCCCCGGAGACCTACAACCAAGTCTTCACCATGCACGGGTCGATGATGCTGTTCTTGTTCGCCATCCCTATGCTGGAGGGCATGGCGGTCTACTTGACCCCGAAGATTCTCGGAGCCCGCGATTTCGCATTCCCGCGGCTGACCGCCTACGGCTATTGGTGCTACCTGTTCGGGGGCTTGATCCTGACCGGGGCGCTGCTTGCCGGAGTCGCGCCCGATACTGGTTGGTTCATGTACACGCCTCTGAGCTCGAACGTGTACACGCCAGGTATCAATGCCGACGTCTGGCTGCTTGGGGTGACCTTTGTCGAAATCTCCGCGCTGACGCTGGCCGTCGAAATCGTCGTCTCCATTCTGAAGATGCGTGCGCCGGGCATGTCGCTTGACCGGATGCCGATCTTCGGGTGGTACATTCTGACCACTGCGCTGATGATGGTAGCGGCCTTCCCGCCGCTGATCCTCGGCTCGATCTTGCTCGAGACCGAGCGGGCCTTCCACCTGCCGTTCTTCGACCCGACGCGAGGCGGCGATCCGCTGCTGTGGCAGCACCTGTTCTGGCTGTTCGGCCACCCCGACGTCTACATCATCTTCCTGCCCATGGCTGGCGTGCTGTCGACGATCATCCCTGTCTTCGCCAATCGCCCGCTTGTCGGCTATCCGGCGATTGTCGTCTCAATCATTGCCCTCGCGTTTGTGAGTTTCGGCATCTGGGTGCATCACATGTTCACCGTGGGCATTCCGCATCTGGCTCTCGCCTTCTTCTCTGCGAGCACCGCGATCGTCGCGGTGCCGACGGCGGTGCAGGTCTTCTCCTGGCTCGCCACGCTGGCACATGGCAGGCCGCGCTGGAATGTGCCAATGCTTTACATCTTCGGCTTCTTCTTCGTCTTCGCGATGGGCGGCCTGACCGGCGTGATGCTCGCCATCGTGCCTTTCGACTGGCAGGCGCATGATAGCTATTTCGTCGTCGCCCATTTGCATTACGTCATCGCCGGCGCTTTCGCCTTTCCGCTGTTGGCGGCGCTCTATTACTGGCTACCGTTGCTGACCGGACGCACGGCGGTGCACCGGCTGTCAGTGCCCGCCTTCTGGCTGATCTTTATCGGCTTCAACCTGACATTCTTCTTGATGCATTTGGTCGGACTGCGCGGCATGCCTCGGCGCGTATACACGTATACGGGGGATGAAGGCTGGCGCTGGCTCAACCTGCTGTCCTCGGTGGGCGGGTTCATCATGACGATCGGCTTCGCCCTGGTGGTGATCGACCTTCTGGCACAACTGCGCTACGGGCGTCGCGTGCGGCGCGATCCCTGGGGAGCGGCGACGCTGGAATGGGCCATGCGGATTCCGCCGGCGTCGTATAATTTCGCATCGATACCGCATGTCGCGACCGGACCCAACCGCACTGCCCCCGACGGACTCGCCCCCTCGCTGGCGCGAGGCGAGGGTTATCTCGGCTTCGCGCGCAACGGCTGGCAGGAGACGCTGGGCGTGCACATCACGTCCGGCGCACCCGAGCAACTCATCGTACTGGCACGCCCGACATATCTGCCGCTCTACACAGCGCTCGCCACTGCAGCAGCGGTGCTGGCGATGTTGTTCCATCTCTACCCGATGACGCTTGCCGCGGCGCTGGTGACTGTCGGGCTTTTCGTGTTGGCGGGGCAGAGTGCCGGCCTTAGTCAAGACTACGGCCCGATGCCCGTGGGCCATGGCGTGAGCGTGCCGCCGCATACCGAGGTGGCCGGTTCGCCGCCATGGTGGGCGCTGATCTTCGCGCTGTTCGCCGACGGCACGCTTTTCACATCCCTGGTGTTCGGAACGCTCTATCTCTGGATCGCGGCGCCGAACTGGCCACCGGCGGAGACGTTCGCACCGAATCTCAGACTCGCCGTCGTCACCATCGCGGCACTCGCCGTCGCTGCGGCAGCGGCCCGCCTATCGCTGCGGGCGCTTGCCGCTGGCGGCATGACGCGCGGCTGGATCGGCCTCGCCATGCTTGGGCTCTTCGTCGCCATTGCCGCGGATGCGGAGTTGATCGCCGGTGTCGTCCCGCGTCCGACCGATCATGCGCTCGGTGCGACCGCCGCCGCGCTGCTCTTCTATGTCGCCTTGCACGCCGGCATCGGCCTTCTGTTTTTCGTCAGCAACCTCCTGCGCCTCGGTGCAGGGCTCATCTCGCCCCGGCGGTCGGTTGATCTGCGCCTGACACGGCTCTGGCTCGACTACACTGTGTTGACCGGAGCCATCGCGCTCGGTCTCGTGCTGGCGCTGCCCTCCCTCGTGGCGATCCTGGAGGCGCGGCCGTGAGCATGCGCCCCGTTCCGCCCGGACAACTCTGGTGGCTCGCGGCGGGGTTTGCCGTCTGGTGCAGCGCGCTCGCCGTTCTCTATGCCGTCCAGGCCATCGGTTGCGCGTTTGCCTGGTCGGCCGGCCCGCTGCGCCTGGGCCTTGCTCTCGCGCTCCTCGTGCATCTGGCGGTGATCGGCTGGATCTGGCACAGCCTCAACGGAGCTGGGCCGGGCCTCGAGTTCGGCCAGACTGGCATCTTTTTGCACACGGCGGTTGTGTGGAGCGTGGTCGCCGCCTTCGTGACCACAATCCTTACCCTCGGCCCGCCGCTTCTGCTCACCGCGTGTATGTGATCGGCGGATGGCCGCCTCGCATGCAGGTGCGCTCCCCGTGCGATCTCTGCCGTGGCCTCGTCGAGCCTGTCGGACCCTCCAGTAACCTGCTGCTTGGGCGGGAGGCGAGGTGACTTGGCCTGTCGGGCTTTGGCCGAACTCCCGTCGCTGCCGGTTGGCTCCTGTCTGAGCGGCTTGAGGGTTGTCAGGCCGATAGCGCACACGACCATCATGCACTGGGTGCCGCGCTAAGCCCCAAAGTTCGAGACACGCTGGATGCGGTTTGGCCGGGCAATCGAGCAGTCATAGAGGGGTGGATCAGATCAGACATACGTCAAGATTTGAGGCCAGTGGTGCTGTCTGGACAACGCAGCAGGGAGCGCTCGCTCACGCGGGCTATTTGCACCAGAACCCATCAAATCAAAGGACCTGAGGAAAGCAAAAGGAGGGCGCGGCGCTTGATCGGATCGTGTTCATGAAATAGCCTTGCGGGAATGGGAGGATGGTCATGTTGAGAGGTAAGGTAGCCATCGTTACTGGCTCGACGAGCGGGATTGGACTCGGGATCGCGCGGTCGCTTGCCGCAGGAGGCGCCGATCTCGTGATCAACGGCTTCGGCGAGGCAGCGACGATCGAGAAACTGCGCCAGGAGATTGCCTCAACCCACGGCGTGCGCGTGGCCTTTGGCGCCGCCGATCTCTCCAAGCCAACCGACGCCACGAGGCTGATCGAGCATGCAACACGCGAACTCGGACACGTCGATGTGCTCGTCAACAACGCGGGCATCCAGGATGTTGCGCCAGTGCACGAATTTCCGATCGAGCGCTGGGATGCGGTCCTCGCGATCAACCTGACCGCAGTATTCTTGACCACTCGTGCGGTGCTGCCGCAAATGCTTGCGCGAAACTGGGGTCGGATCATCAACATTGCGTCGGTACACGGGTTGGTCGCGTCGGTGGACAAGTCCGCGTACGTCGCATCCAAGCATGGCGTCGTGGGCTTCACCAAGGCTGTGGCGCTGGAGATCGCGACCACCGGCATCACCTGCAACGCGATCTGTCCCGGCTGGGTACTCACGCCCCTGGTACAAAAGCAGATTGACGCCCTCTCTGCCCGCGAGAAGCTGGACCCCGACGAAGCCAGGGTGAAGCTGCTTGGCGAGAAGCAGCCGTCTCTCGAGTTTACCACCCCGGAGCAGCTCGGCGCGCTCGCCACATTTCTAAGTTCGGACGCGGCGGCGCAGCTTAACGGTGTGGCGCTACCCGTCGACGGTGGCTGGGTCGCACGATGATGCGAAACGAAAGGCGGGGAAAGCAGTGGTTCAAACATGCCCCGAATAGCTCTGTTGGATTTCTCTTATGCGTGTGTACCCTGGGGCTATGTCCAGCTACCTTCGCGCATTGTACCATGCCCTGGAACGCTAGCCGCTCGCCGCCATCGTAGCTTCGAGCGATTTCGTGCACGGCGTCACATCTGGCCGCCTCCATCAATGGCCGAACACACGTAGCCGTGCGTTGGTACGCGCAGGCGGTGTTGAGACGTTCCAAGAACATGCGCGGCTATCGGCGCCGATTGGAAAGTCTCCCCTGCGCACGCGGACACGGGCGCCCCGCACGTCGGGAAGACGGCCTGCTGCGATCCAGACCTCGCCACCTCGCCGACAACGACCGCGATGGGCGGCGTAAAGCAGAAAGAAGGGGCGTGGCCTGCCGCCCGAGCGTGGACTGGCGCACAGCCAATGGTGCTCCCCATGGAGATCATCTGGGCATGACACACGATGCATCGCCGCCGACCTGTCATGGTCCTTGCGTGCCGGCACGCTATTGGCGCCGCTGGCTCATCGCGGCCAGTTCCGCTGTCGTCATGCTCGTGGCGGGCCGCTCGCCCTTGTCAGGGAACGCGGGGCCACAGGGTGGATTTTTGGTCAGCGGGTGTGTCGCATCACGGTGCTCGGACAGTAACCATTGAGCGCGCGTTGCCCGGCTCTACACAAGCGACACCTTGCCAGTCGCCAAATCGTAGATGCCCCCCACGACCTGTAGCTGCCTTTTGGCGACCATGTCGGCCAGGATGGGCTTGGCCATCTTCAGTTGCTCGACGTTGTAACGCACGTTGGCAGTGACCGCGCGCTGTACGCTGGACGAACATTTTCCGTGCATCTGCACGAAACCACCTCTCCCGCCCGGTATCGCACCTACTGCACGGACTCTTCCCCGCTCCGTTTTGCTGGGCTATGCTAGGCCCGTGACGGCAACGCGCCCCGGAGGGAAGCAGTGGCACTGTATACCGTGATGATCCACGATAGGCCGGTTGCCATGGTATGGCTTCACAGCCGCGATGACCTCAACCTGCTGCTGGACGATGCCACCGCCAACCCGCACCTGCACACAAGGAAGCATCACGGAAACCCTCTAAAGTCTTTGTCGAACGATGATCGCGCGGCGGTTACGCTCCGACTCGCCACGGCGCATGAAGCTGCCCATTTCCAGGCGGAGATGATCGACGGGACACGTTGCGGGGAGGTTGAAGAGCACGACCAGGAGATGTGCTTGATCGAGGCCCCTCGCGAGCTGTGATCAGCAGGCTCTTCCCGGCTCGGCCTCGCCTTCGCCATCAGCGACGCGCATCTCTGGCGGCACAAGGCCAGGATCACGGTGGTTGTCCGGGATCAAGATTCTCGTCTTCGGCTCGAAGATGCCGACATTCCCCGACAGCGCAACGCCGAACGGCGGGAAATCGCCTGATCCAGCCGGCAGTTGCGTCGGCTTACCGTGGCCGTAAGCCAGCAGAACTTCCGCCACTCTAACCGCTCGGGCCGGAACTTTCAGCGCCGCGTCGAGTGCTCTCAACGCGGCGGTGTGCGCTGGCGGCAAGCCGCGACGAAATCCTTGTCCGACTTCGGTCGGCCTGAACGATTGCCGGACTGGCCAAGCTTGAACGGCATTGTTCGCTCTTTGATAGCAATGCCGAAAAATCCGGTGCGGAGCGGCACTGCGCTCATCGCTTCATCACGCCCAACGGCGGGCAGGTTTCGCCGGCCGTGCTCGGAATCCTGCACCATGCCGCCGCGAGATTTGCGCAACTTCCTTGACCATGTGGATACGTCGTCATGGCGCGCCGCCCGCGATAAGTTGCTGGCGGATCCGCAGGCCGATATTGGGATCGATTGAAAGACTGTGCACGCCCCCGAGTCGACGCCGAGTGGACCGGGCGAGCCTCCGCGCTCCGTACCCGGGCGGGCCGCCCAGCCGGCTTGGGTAACTGTTGACCGGGATAGCCCGCACCTACGATGTCACTCAGGCGACTTTCGAGGCTCACAGCATGAGTGCGAAGTCTGTCATGCTGCCGCTTGGAATGAGACAGCGATTTCCCGATAGATCAAAGGGATCGATGTTGCCGTTAAATTGAGAAATTGCCGTTTGGAGGTGAGAATTTCTTTGCCGTGCTGCGGTCCGCGTCGCCGCGTCGAAGCCAGCCTGGTGCGGTATCAGGCCGATATGGACGTAGGGTCCCGCGGTCTGGGATGGCGTTTCCGGAAGATACGGCAGTTCCTGGACCATGGGTCAGTTCCCCTGCAGCTTGTTCTCAAACGGCGTGGAGCGACTTCCCCTGAGCACGATATTGAAACGGTAGGCGAGCGTGTCGAGCGGGACCTGAGCCTGCAAATCGAGTTTGGCGATCAGGCGTTTGGCCGCGTCCTTATCCGGGATCGTGTTGACGATCACGTCCATCGGGATCAGCGGATCGCCCTCGAAATACATCTGGGTGATCAACCGCTGCGCGAACCCAGAGCGGAACAGCGAAAAGTGGATATGGGCCGGGCGCCCAGCTATTGGCATGATGGCGGAACGGATAGGGCCCGGGCTTGACAGTGCGGAAATAGTAACTCCCCTCCCCATCCGTCACTGTCCGTCCGCAGCCGCCGAAGTTGGGATCGATCGGCGCCACATAGACAGTCGTTCCGATGCCGATACAGCCCGCCGTCGTTGGCCTGCCAGAACTCGACGAGCACGCCCGGGATCCCGCGGCCGTTTTCCGTCCGACACCTTGCCATGGACGATGATCCGCTCGCCGTCCTTGGCGTAGTGCACTGATCGACTCAGCCGGATTCAGCCTCTTGGGCCAGATATCGGTGCGGTTCATGATCGGTCATCGTTCGAGCACGTAGCTTCCTGGCGCGTCGCCGATCGCCGGATGGGCCGCGTTGCCGATGGCGGGCGGCTCGCCCATGGGCTCCGACTCCTCGGCAAGCCAACCCCTCCAATCTGTCCACCAACTGCCTTCGTGCGCGACCGCGGCGGCGCGCCACGCCGTCGCGTCGGCCAACGCACGACCGCTCTCCTCGGTCCAATAAGTTCCCTTCCCACCAGGCGGATTGATCATGCCGGCGATATGCCCGCTCGAAGAGAGGACGAAGTGCACTTTCCCACCGGTCAATTGCGCGATGCGCCACGCCGCTTCCCACGGCACGATGTGGTCCTTCTCGGCGCCGACCGCATAGATGTCGAGCTTGATTCGACCAAGATCGAGGGCCTCGCCCTTGAGTCGGACTTTCCCTGGGACGATAAGGTTATTCTCGACATAGGTGTTGCGCAGGTACCAACTGTGTGCCGCCCGCGCCATTCTGGTTCCGTCGCTGTTCCAGTAGAGCAGGTCAAAAGCCGGCGGCTTATTGCCCAGGAGATAATTGTTGACGACGTTGGCCCAGATCAGGTCGTTGGAGCGCAGCAGGTTGAACATGTTGCTCATTTCTCGGCTGTCGAGATAGCCGCGCTCCATCATCTGCTGCTCGATGAAGTCGATGGCCGATTCGCCAAGGAATACCGCAGTGTCGCCAACCTTGGAGAAATCCTGGAGCGATACCATGAAGGTGGCGGAGCGGAATCGCTTGTCTCCGCGCGCAGCTAGCCACGCCAAGCCCATGGCGAGCAGAGTGCCGCCGATGCAATAGCCCATGACGTTGAGCTGGGCGCTGCCGGTGATCTCGCGCACCACGTCGCTGGCATCGAGAAGACCGAGGTCCAGGTAATCATCGATCCCAGTCTCGTCCATCGACGCATCGGGGTTCTTCCAGGAGACCATGAATACTGTGAACCCCTGCGCTACGAGATAGCGCACCAGGCTGTTCTTCGGCTGCAAGTCGAGGATGTAGAACTTGTTGATCCAGGGCGGCACGATCAGCAGTGGAGTCGCATAGGTCGTCTTCGTCGCCGGCGCGTACTGGATGAGCTCGATCAGGCGGTTGCGATGGACGACTTTGCCCGGCGTCAGCGCCAGATTGCGGCCAGGCGCGAATGCCGTGACGTCGACCATGCTCAGCCGGCCATTTCGGACGTCGTCGAGCAGGTTGCGCAAGCCGTCAGCGACACTCGCACCACCCGTCTCGATGGCACGATGCAACGCCGCCGGGTTCGAGATCAGGAGCAGCGTCGGACTCGTGGCATCGACGAACTGGCGCAAATGGAAGTCGAGGCGCTGCTTTTCCGCGCCGGTCAGGTCGGCCCTCGCGCCCAGTTCCAGCAGCCAGTCGGAGGCGAGCAGGTAAGCCTCCTTGAGAGTGCGGTAGATCGGATTGTCGTGCCAATCCGGACTCGCGAACCGCTTGTCGGTCAGGCTCGTACTGGTCCCGGCGCTGCGATCGCTGCTGCCGCTCCAGCGCTTCCCGGCCTCGTTCCAGATCTGAATGGCCGAATTCCAGATGGCGGCATTGAGGCGCATGGTCGCTTCCGCCGCACTCGCCGGGTGACCGAGCGAGTGCAGCCAGACCGTTCGGAGCGCCCGCGCGATCTCTGCCCAATCAAGTGGCACCACCTCCCGCAACGGATTGGCATTCCACATTTCGTCGATCGCACGAAGCGTCGGATCCCGTGCCAGGAGGTCGCTGAGCTGTCGGGCGCCGTCGGCCAGGAGGTTGCCGAAGATGGCCTCTGACGGGGCACGCCACCAATCCTGACTCGGATCCGTCCAATCGGTCCCCGATCCGGAGCTGGAGTTCAGCCACGCCGCCCAGAGACCGAGCATCGTGTCCGGACCGGGAGGCACGGCGTCCGTATCTGGCGCGCGGCGGTCCCGCACGGCGTTCACGCCTCGGCCAGAGCCGGAGCGACCCGAAATGCCGCCGCCGTCTTAGACCGCACTTCCTCGAGCATGACCTCCGGCGCAAGCTCTAGGAGTGTCAACCCATCCTTGCCGACTTCAAAGACCGCAAGATCGGTGATGATCCGATCGACTACCCTCTGGCCGGTCAGGGGCAGTGAGCAAGTCTTCAGGATCTTCGGTTCGCCCTTCGCCGTGTGCTCCATCACTACGACCACACGGGGCACGCCGGCGACCAGATCCATCGCACCGCCCATTCCCTTCACCATCTTGCCGGGCACCATCCAGTTCGCGAGATCGCCGTTCTCCGCCACCTGCAACGCGCCAAGAATGGAGATATCGATGTGCCCGCCGCGTACCATGCCGAATGAGTTGGCACTGTCGAAATAGGATGTTGTCGGAAGCTCCGTCACGGTCTGTTTTCCGGCGTTGATCAGGTCGGGGTCTTCCTCGCCCTCGAAGGGAAAGGGCCCCATACCCATCATGCCGTTCTCGCTGTGCAACTGGATGGACATCCCCTCGGGTATGTAGTTGGCCACCAGCGTCGGGATGCCAATGCCAAGATTGACATAGAAGCCGTCCTGCAGCTCGCGTGCTGCGCGGGCGGCCATCTGGTCACGGGTCCAGGGCATAGGTTAGCCTCCTCAGTAGCGCTTGCGCACGGTGCGCTGCTCGATCCGCTTATCCACGGTGTCCAGCTTGACGATCCGGTTGACATAAATTCCTGGTGTCACGATATGGTCCGGGTCGATCTGGCCGTTGTCGACGATGTCCTCGACCTCCGCGACCGTCACCTTGGCCGCAGTGGCCATGATCGGATTGAAGTTCCGCGCCGTCTTCCGATAAACGAGGTTGCCCTCGTGGTCAGATTTCCATGCGTGAACGATGGCAAGATCGGCCACGAGGCCGCGTTCCATCACGTAACTCTTTCCGTCGAACTCTTTGGTCTCTTTGCCCTCAGCGATCGGCGTACCCACGCCAGTGGCGGTGTAGAACGCGGGAATGCCGGCGCCGCCGGCACGGATACGCTCGGCCAGGGTGCCTTGTGGGTTGAACTCGATCTCGAGTTCGCCGGCCAGGTACTGTCTGGCGAATGTTGCGTTCTCGCCGACATAGGAGCTGATCATCTTCTGGATCTGACGTGTCTCGAGCAGCACGCCGAGGCCGACTCCATCAATTCCCGCGTTGTTGGATACGACTGTGAGGTCTTTTACGCCAGATTCCCTGATCGCCTCGATCAGCGCGCTTGGTATGCCACACAATCCGAAGCCGCCAGACATGATCATCATTCCATCGCGCAGCAGACCTCCCAACGCTTCCCGCGCGTCGGGGTACACCTTGTTCACTGCCATTGAACTGTACTCCCACAGTGTGGCCTTGCTGTCATTGTGCGGGTCGCAACGCAATCCTGTGTTGTTTGCCTCACCATTCGGCCGCTACCGAGAACCGCTGCTGAGCCTGGGCAGCAATCCGGAACGGTGCGTTGGCCGCCCCAAACCCCTTGTAACCTCGCCGCTCCACAATCTCGAAGAAGAAGCGGTCGGCGAAGCTCGCGGTATAGGCTTGCCGGAACTCCCCTCCTTCCTCGCTGTCGTACAACAGATGGAGCGCCCGAAGTTCGGCGAGCGTGCTTTCCTCGAGCCCCCATTTCGCCGCTAGGTCGTCGTAATAATTCTCGGGGATTTGCAGGAATCGTGCGCCGCGTCGCTGTAGGCGCGGCAGCAGGTTCGCAATGTCAGACGTGGCGAAGGCGACGTGGTGTACGCCAGCACCTGCATATGCGGAAACAAAACGTCCCGTCTCTGTTTCTCGGCTTTGCGATATATTAAGCGCTATGCGAACACTACCGTCGCTGCTGGTGACAGCGCGGCTACGAACGAGACCGTGGGGGTCTGGCAGCTCCCAGAGTTGTTCCGGAAGCAACCCGAACACAGCGCGGTAGAACAGCAGGAAACTATCCATACGCCCGCTGGGAAGTGCTTGTGCCACATGGTCGATGACGGTAAGGGCGGCGGTCTCGTCCGTTGCTGGCAGAAGGTGGAAATCATCCTCCCAGATACTGCGGCCGGCCGCGTCTCTTTCAACAAGATAGATCAGGGTTCCGTCCGGCGCGCGTATGGCAGGGATATGGCGTTCGCCCGCGCCGACACGTTCCCGCCATTCTGGGCAAAGTAGGGGTTCGGCACGCGCCACGGCACGAGCTGCATCATCGACGCGCAATGCCATAGCGCATACTGACGGGCCATGCAGGTGAAAGTACTCACTGGCGGCGCTGTCCGGCTCGGCGTTCAGCACCAGATTGATCCCACCCTGTCGGTATAGCTCGACCGCCTTCGAACGGTGTGTGCCGGCGTGGCTGAAGCCCAGCTCACCAACGCAAGTTGCCAGTTGCTTCCCGGTCGTGTCGTCCACCGCAAATTCGAGAAACTCGAGACCATCGAACACGGGCAGCGGGGGCAAAGCCGCTCCACCCGCCTCCGACTCGACGAAGATCAGGGAGCGCAGGCCGTCTCTGGCGGTTGCCCGCGCCGATCCCGCCCGGAATTCGTCGTTGAAGATTTCCAGACTGAGGGGTCCGCGATAGCCGCAGGCCAGCACAGCGCGCAGGAAGCCGGTCACGTCGAGCGCGCCCTGTCCGGGGAAGTTGCGGAAATGGCGACTCCAGGACAGCACGTCCATCGCCATGCGTGGCGCGTCTGCAAGCTGGACGAAGAACAGCCGCGTCGCCGGGAGGTTGGCTATCCCAGCAAACTCGTCGTCAAGAGAGAGGGTGTGGAAACTGTCTAGGATCAGCCCGAGTGCCGGATGATCTGCCTGCTGCACGATATTCCAGGCGTGTCGCCACCGGTTGACGTGCCGGCCCCAGGCCAGGGCTTCGTAGCCGACACGTAGACCGCGTTTGGCCGCACGCTCCGCCATTTCCGCAAGATCAGCGGCCGCCCTGATGTCGTCGTTGAGTGCGGCGGATTGGATATTGCTGCACACCAGCAGTAGGTCGGTGCCGAGCGCCTGCATCACGTCGAACTTGCGTTCAGCGCGATCGATATTTCGAGCCCGCTGCGGTTCCGGCATTGCCTCGAAGTCACGGAACGGCTGAAAGACAGTGATGGTCAGCCCAAGATTTTCCGCGATCTTGCGGACTTCCGCAGGAAACCCATCGAAAGTCAGTAGGTCGCTCTCGAAAATCTCGACCCCGTCGAAGCCGATCGCCGCCGCCGTCTCAAGCTTCTCCGGCAAGGTGCCGCTCAAGGACACCGTAGCGATCGACTTCGGCAGGCGAGGTAGGTCGGACATCTTCTCAGTGGACGGGAGCAGGGGTCAATTTCAGCATCTCGCGTGCCTGCTGGGCGGTCGCAACCGGCCGTCCATATTGGCCGCACAAATCCGCTACACGCGCGACGAGCTGGGCATTGCTTTCCGCCAGTTTGTGCTTGTCCCAGCGCACGTTGTCTTCGAGGCCAGTGCGGCAGTGCCCGCCCATTTCCAGTGCCCAGTGATTCACCTCGAGCTGATGGCGTCCGATCCCCGCAGCCGTCCAGGTAGCATCCGGGAGCAGCGTCTTCAACTGGGCGACTTCGAAATCCAGGATTTCGCGCCGCGCCGGAAGAGCGTGCCTCACGCCGAACACGAACTGCACGTGCGGCGGCGGTGCGAGCAGCCCGTCGCGCACGAGGTCTGCCGTGTTGTACAGCATGGCGAGGTCAAAAATCTCGATCTCCGGCTTGATACCGTAATCCAGCATCGTCTTCGCCAGCGAGCGGATGAAATCGGGTGGGTTCTCATAGACAATGGTCGGAAAGTTGACCGAGCCCGTGGCCAGCGAGGCCATATCCGGCTTCAGATACAGCATGCTGCCACGCTGATCCAGGGCGCGTCCGCGTCCGCCGGTGGAAAACTGAATGATGATGTCGGGGCAGAACTTGCGGATTCCCTCCTGCAGACGCGCGAAGCGCTCCGGGTCGGAACTTGAGTTTTCCTGCTCGTCGCGAACATGGACGTGGACCAAAGCGGCGCCTGCCTCGTATGCCGCATGGGTGGACTCGACCTGCTCCGGGACGGAGATAGGCACCGCTGGATTGTCCTTCTTCCGCGGGACCGAACCGGTAATGGCGACGGAGATAATGCAGGGCTGGGACATATAGCTCTCCTGTCAGCATCCCGGCAGCCGGGCATCGGTTGCGCGGATATCGTGGACGGTGTCGCGGATCTTGGCCAGCACGCGATCGATGAAGATCGACGTGCTACCGAGATATGCCTGCGGATCGGTCAAGCGGTGGATCGCATCGGCGTCCAATTGGGCCGTGACGGCGGGGTCGCGATTCAGGACCTCGGCCAACGGGACATGTTCCGCCAGCGCCGTGGCGACATCCTGTTGGACGACGTGGTGCGCCTCGCCGCGACCCAAATATGGTGCGAGCCCCATCATCACCGCTTCTGCGAGTATCAGTCCGCCGCTGCTATCGAGGTTGCGGCGCATGCGCTCCGCATCCACCACCATTCCATCCGCAATTACACCCACATGCAGTGCGGCGCCATGCGTCAACACGAAGCTCTGCGGTAACGCAAGCAGCTCTGCCTGCCAGGGTCCTGTCCCGCGCTCGTGGTCCTGCGCCATTGCGCCCTGCATGACCGGCACCAGAGCCTGCACCGCACGCGCCGCCGCAAGGATGTATTCCGAAGCGATCGGGTTACGCTTCTGGGGCATTGTGGACGAGGAACCGCGGCCTTCCACATACGGCTCAGCGACTTCACCGACCTCTGTCTGGGCGAGCAGAATAACGTCGGTGGCAATCTTGGCGAAGCTGCCGCAGAGGAGCCCGAGGAAGCTTACTGCTTCCGCCAGCCCATCACGCGCGACATGCCAGGGCGCCGGCGGAGCAGAAAGACCAAGCTCTTGGGCGAGGCCCTCCATGACCGCGAGCCCCTGCTCCCCAAGAGATGCAAGCGTGCCGGCCGCGCCACCGAACTGGACCAGCTCGACCCGGCTGTGCAGCTCATCCAGCCGTTGCACGTGCCAGATCAGCGGCTGCAGCCACATCGCGCATTTAAGGCCAAAAGTGATCGGCAGAGCGTGCTGCAGGTGCGTGCGGCCGGGCATCACCGTGTGCCGGTGTGTGTCCGCCTGCCTGGCAAGCGTGTGGACGATATGCGTCAGCTCCTGGCCAATCAACGTCAGACCATCGCGGATCTGCAGCACAAGCGCCGTATCCATAATGTCCTGGGTGGTAGCGCCCCAGTGCGTCCAGCGTCCCGCCTCGCCCGCTGCTTGGCTCAACCCCTTCACCACGCCAACGACAGGATAGCCGACATCGCGCGTGCTGGCGGCAAGCTGGGAGAAATCCAGATGCTCGACCTTCGCCGCCTGGCTGATTGCGCTGGCTGCTTCGGCTGGGATAATGCCGAGACGCGCCTGCACCCGTGCCAGTGCCAACTCAACGTCCAGCAGGCGCTGGAAATACGCCCTGTCGTCGAACACTGCACGCATGGCGTCTGAGCCGTAGAGTGTACCGAAGACCTGGCTGTCGACGGGATTGATGGGCATCGCAGCAGCTCAACCACCGCCGGCGAGGCGATGCGCCCGCCAATCCCAGACGCACAAAATCGTGCCGATCGAGTGCAACAGCAGTGCACCGACCGGGCTATCGACCTGCACGTGAACTGTCAGCTTGTCGCCGCCAACGAACACGATGCGATCACCCGGCTGAGAAAGACTTCGTTGGCCGTGATGCACTAGCGACGGGGCGCGGTTCATCGCGAAGCGCCCCAAGCGGTTCGGCACTGAGTTGGGACAGAAGAGGCGTCGGGCAAACCAGCGCCACTGACGGCACCCCAACCCTCGTTTCGTTAGCCCACACACCGCGACGGCGCTTGTGCACGAGCAGGGCACGGCCTCCCCACCGCAGTTGATTGATCGGAGGCTGCGATACATATCTTGCGGTGTCAAGCTGATTAGAGCATCTTCTATCCCGGGAGAAACCCCACGGCACCGCAAACCGGACTCAGGTTCCGTGGCAATCGGCGAACGAACGCAAGCCAACAACTTGCGGAGGGGGAGGCTCTGCTCTGCCGCGATGACACGCGTAGAACTCCTGGGTTTCCGCTTTCGCGTTCCGGTATCGTGCCGGATTTCAAAATCCACTATGTTCAAATATTCGAGGCGTTCCAGTTTCTATCAGCGTGCGGAAGTCCTAGGGGTCGTGCCGAACAACCGATCGCCTCCGGACCTTGATGTGAAGGTGACGACAAACGCCGGGACATAAAAGACAACTCGTACATGACGAGGGTGAACGAGCTATGGATATACAGATCGATTCTGATCCGATCGAAACAGAAGAGTGGCGAAGCGCTCTTCAATCGGTAGTGGATTTCGAGGGATCGGAACGCGCTGCCTTTCTGCTACAGGGCCTGCTGGAGGAGGCGCGACGCAAGGGCACGCCCGTTCCGTATTCGGCCACCTCACCCTACCTAAATACAATCCCACCCGAGCGAGAAATGCGTCATCCCGGCGATCGTGCGATCGAGCATCGGATCCGCTCACTGATCCGCTGGAACGCGGTAGCGCTGGTGATGCGCGCCAACAAGGAATCCTCGGAACTCGGCGGTCATATAGCAAGCTTCCAGTCGGCGGCTACGCTTTATGATGTTGGTTTTATGCATTTCTGGCACGCACCGACGGACAGTCACGGCGGCGATCTTGTGTACATGCAGGGCCATTCCTCGCCAGGTATCTATGCGCGAGCCTTTCTGGAAGGACGTCTGTCCGAGGAACGGATGAATAACTTCCGTCAGGAAGTCGCCGGCAATGGACTGTCATCTTATCCGCATCCATGGCTGATGCCGCAGTTCTGGCAATTCCCCACTGTATCGATGGGATTAGGACCGCTGATGGCGCTCTATCAGGCGCGCTTCCTGAAGTACCTGCACAATCGAGGACTCGCGCAAACGGCAAACCGCAAGGTGTGGGCGTTTGTTGGCGATGGCGAAACCGATGAACCCGAGAGTCTGGGCGCCATTTCAATGGCTGGGCGTGAGCAGCTCGACAACCTGATATTCGTTGTTAACTGTAACCTGCAACGGCTGGATGGCCCTGTGCGGGGCAACGGAAAGATCATCCAGGAACTGGAAGCGGTGTTCCGCGGCGCCGGTTGGAACGTGATCAAGGTGATCTGGGGCGCGGGATGGGATCCGCTGATTGCAAGCGACAAGTCCGGCATTCTACTGCAACGTATGGAGGAATGCGTTGACGGCGACTATCAGGATTTCAAATCCAAGAATGGCGCCTATGTGCGGGAGCATTTCTTTGGGAAATATCCCGAGCTGAAGGCAATGGTTGCCGGCATGTCGGATCAGCAGATCTGGGCGCTCAGCCGTGGTGGTCATGATCCCAACAAGGTGTACGCTGCCTACGCCGCTGCGGTTGCACACAAGGGACAGCCAACGGTCATTCTCGCCAAGACGGTCAAGGGCTACGGCATGGGCGAGGCCGGCGAAGGGCAGAACATCACCCATCAGCAAAAGAAGATGGGAGAAGCCGCACTGAAAGAGTTCCGTGATCGCTTCAGCCTGCCGATCACCGACGAGCAGTTGAAGGAAATCCCCTTTGTTCGGTTCCCGGAGGACAGCGTGGAGATGCAGTATCTGCGCACCCGCCGGGCCGCATTGGGCGGCTATCTCCCGTCACGGCGTCCAAAGTCGACGTCGCTTCCGATGCCCCCGCTTTCGGCTTTCGAAGCGCAGTTGAAGGGCACCGAAGGGCGCACGAACTCCACCACCATGGCGTTCGTTCGTATTCTGAATACGCTGCTGCGCGACAAGGGGATCGGCAAGCACATCGTCCCCATTGTGCCCGACGAGAGCCGAACGTTCGGCATGGAAGGCATGTTCCGGCAGTTCGGCATCTACAGCCAAGTCGGGCAGCTCTATCAACCGGAAGATGCCAAGCAGCTCATGTTCTACAAGGAGGATCAGAAGGGCCAAATCCTGCAGGAGGGGTTGAACGAGCCCGGCGCGATCTGCTCCTGGATTGCCGCGGCTACCTCGTACAGTTCAAGCAACCTACCGATGATTCCGTTCTACATTTACTATTCAATGTTCGGCTTCCAGCGTGTTGGGGACTTCACCTGGGCAGCCGGTGACATGCGGGCGCGCGGCTTTCTTCTGGGTGCCACCGCTGGACGCACCACACTAAACGGTGAAGGATTGCAGCATGAGGACGGACATAGCCACATCCTATCATCCACGATTCCGAACTGTATTTCGTACGATCCCACCTTCTCCTATGAGGTGGCGGTGATCATCCAGGATGGACTGCGCCGGATGTGCGCCGAGCAGGAGGATATTTTCTACTACATCACGCTGATGAACGAGAATTACGAACATCCGGCAATGCCTGAGGGCGGGGCATCAGGCATAATAAAGGGAATGTACCTGCTGCATGAAGGGGAGTCGTCGCCGGGCCCGCGTGTCCAACTTCTCGGCAGTGGGACGATCCTCCGCGAAGTCATCGCCGCGGCAGACCATCTGAAGGAATATGGTGTAACTGCCGATATCTGGAGCGTGCCAAGCTTCACAGAGCTCCGGCGCGAGGGGTTGGAAACAGAGCGGTGGAACATGCTGCATCCGTCCGAGGAGCCGCGGCAAACGTTCGTCTGTGCCTGCCTTGCCGGCCGGCGAGGACCGGTGATCGCATCGACCGATTATATAAAAGCGTTTGCCGACCAGATCCGGCCCTTCGTCCCCGGTCAGTATCGGGTTCTCGGCACGGACGGATTCGGGCGGTCGGACTACCGCAGGCGCTTGCGCGACTTCTTCGAAGTGGACAGGCGATGGGTGACCCTGGCCGCGCTTACCGCCTTGGCTCAGGAAGGTACGATTGACAGAGGGCTTGTTGGGGATGCGATCAAGCGGTTCGACATCAACCCCGAGAAGCCGAACCCGCCACGCTCGTAAAATGCGCATTCGGAGGGAAGAGAAACGTGCCAGCGTTAAGCGATGTGTTGGTTCCCGATATCGGCGATTTCAAGGATGTGCCGATCGTCGAAATCCATGTGCAGGCGGGGGACAAGGTAAATGCCGATGATCCTCTGGTGACGCTGGAATCCGACAAGGCGACGATGGATGTGCCCGCGCCGCGCGAAGGTACGATCGAGAAACTGCTGATCAAGTTGGGTGACCGCGTCAGTGAGGGAACGCCGCTACTCGCACTGCGCGGGGATGACGACGGCGCCATGACGCAACCGCCATCGCTGTTACCACAACAGGAGCCCGCTCCTGTCTCGGCGTCTTCCGCGGCGCCTAGTGCGCCGCCGACCGCGGTCGGTGTGGCAGTCGCCGTCGAACCCAAACAGAGGGTTGCCGACTTCGGCGAGGTGCATGCAAGCCCGGGCGTGCGTCGGATCGCCCGCGAGCTTGCTGTGGATCTGACGAAGCTTGCCGGCTCGGGCGAAAAGGGGCGGATCACGAAAGACGATGTGCTCGCGTTCCTGCGAGGCCCCCCTGCGGCGCCAGCGCAGCCAGCCGCGCCGATGGGAGCTGGTATTCCCGAGATCCCGCCACAGGACTTCACCAAATTTGGCCCAGTAGAGACGCGGCCACTGTCGCGCATCAAGCGAATCTCCGGACCGCACCTTCATCGCTCCTGGCTTAATATCCCGCATGTCACGCAGAGTGACGAGGCCGACATCACCGAGACGGATGCCTACCGCAAAGATCTGGACAACGCCGCAAAGGAGAAGGGCTATCGCGTGACCCTGCTGGCGTTCCTGATGAAGGCGAGCGTGGCGGCGCTGAAGCATCATCCTGAAGTGAACAGCTCGCTTGCGCCAGACAAGGACGCGCTGATCCTGAAGCGCTATTACCATATCGGCGTCGCCGTCGATACGCCGGACGGACTGGTCGTGCCAGTCGTGCGCGACGTGGACCGGAAGGGCATCCACGAGATCAGTCAGGAACTCGGTGCTATCTCGAAGAAAGCGCGTGACGGCAAACTGTCGCCCACCGACATGCAGGGCGCCAGCTTCACCATATCGTCACTCGGCGGCATCGGGGGTACCGGCTTCACGCCGATCGTCAATGCGCCGGAGGTGGCGATCCTGGGGGTGGTTCGCTCAAAGATGGTGCCGGTGTGGAACGGGGATAGTTTTGTTCCTCGATTGATGCTGCCGGTTTCGCTGTCCTATGACCATCGGGTAATCGATGGGGCATTGGCAGCCCGCTTCACGCGATTGCTGTGCCACACTCTCGAGGACGTGAGGAGGTTGGTGCTGTAGCCATGACCGTCGAGATCAAGGTTCCGGATATCGGCGACTTCAAAGACGTGCCGATCATCGAGGTGCATGTCGCTGCCGGGTCGTCCGTTAGCGTGGAAGAGCCGCTGATTACACTCGAGTCCGATAAGGCGACGATGGACGTGCCAGCGCCACAGGCTGGCACAATCGTGGAACTGCGTGTAAAACGAGGAGACCGCGTCTCCGAAGGCAGCGTGATACTGCTGCTGGAGCCCACCGGTGCGGCAGCCACGCCCCCGAAGCAGACCGTGGTGCAGGAGGCGGAACCAGAGCCGACGACTCCGCCGAGCTATGGCTCTCCGAGTGGCGTATACGATACGATTGAGGTTGCTGTTCCGGATATCGGCGATTTCAAGGATGTGCCGATCATCGAGGTGCATGTATCGCCAGGCGCCAAGATCGCAGCCGACGACCCGCTGATCACGCTCGAATCAGACAAGGCGAGCATGGAGGTACCGTCACCGGCCGAGGGTACGGTGGCTGAACTGCGGGTCAAGATCGGAGACCGCGTTTCGCAGGGCGATGCAATCCTTACGTTGAGAACCGGTGCCACACAGCGGGTAGAACAGGCGACGATCGCCATGCCGCCCCCGGCTCAGGCGGCACGTCCGCCAAGCACGACGCGCGGCGACATTCATGCCGAGGTGCTGGTGCTCGGCGCCGGACCCGGCGGCTACACCGCGGCGTTCCGTGCTGCAGATCTCGGTAAGCAGGTGGTGCTGGTCGAGCGCTGGCCCACATTGGGCGGCGTCTGCCTGAACGTCGGCTGCATCCCGTCCAAGGCGCTGCTGCACGCCGCCCGTGTGATCGAAGAAACACGCGAGATGGCGGCCAACGGGATCGGCTTCGGCGAGCCTGATATCAACATAGACAAGCTGCGTGGCTGGAAGGACGGCGTTGTGAAACGTCTGACCGGCGGTCTGTCCGGGCTTGCTCGCCAGCGAAAAGTGACGGTGGTGGAAGGTGTCGGACGATTTGCGTCGCTTAACCAGTTGGAGGTGCAGGCGAACGGCAGCACGAAGACCATCAGTTTCGAGCAGGCGATCATCGCTGCCGGATCCGAGCCGGTGGCGCTGCCGTTCATACCGCATGGGGATCCGCGGGTGATCGATTCCACCGGCGCACTCGCCGTGGAAAGTGTCCCCACGCGTCTGCTGGTGCTCGGCGGGGGAATTATCGGGCTGGAGATGGCGACGGTCTATCACGCACTCGGCAGCAAGGTGACCGTTGTCGAGCTTATGGATCAGATCATCCCCGGTGCCGATAAGGATATTGTCACGCCGCTGATGAAGCGGATTCAGAAGCAGTACGATGCAATCCATCTGAGAACAAAAGTCACCAGGGTGGACGCGACGTCTGACGGACTTGTTGCGCATTTCGAGGGAGGAAGCGCGCCACCAACGGATACGTTCGACCGCATGCTGGTCGCTGTTGGCCGACGGCCCAATGGGCGTACGATCGGTACCGAGAATGCCGGCGTGCGGACCGACGACCGCGGCTTCATCCCTGTTGACAAGCAGATGCGTACCAATGTGCCGCATATCTTCGCGATTGGCGATATCGTCGGCCAACCGATGCTGGCGCACAAGGCCACGCACGAGGCGCGGGTCGCCGCGGAAGCGGCAGCAGGCCGCAACAGCTTCTTCGACGCCAAGGTGATCCCATCCGTTGCGTATACGGATCCCGAAGTGGCCTGGGTCGGACTTACCGAAAACGAAGCACGGGCAAACGGCAAGAAATATGGCAAGGGTGTGTTCCCCTGGGCCGCCAGCGGTCGATCGCTCTCGCTCGGCCGCGACGAAGGGATGACCAAGCTGCTGTTCGACGAGAACACCCATCGGTTGCTGGGTTGCGGCATCGTAGGACCGAATGCAGGAGACCTGATCGCCGAGGCAGGGCTGGCCATCGAGATGGGTGCCGACGCCGAGGATGTCGGGCTGACGGTCCATCCGCACCCAACGCTGTCCGAAACGATCGGCATGGCCGCTGAAGCCTTTGAAGGAACGATTACGGACTTGTTCCTGCCGAAGCGGAAATAGGGGAGGAAGGTCGGCCAATCTCGCACGCCTTCTCGGGCGTGAGCGCACATGACTGACCAGCCATCCATACTTCTGGGCCTGATCGGTTATGGCATCCAAGCGTCCCTTACGCCAGCGATGCATGAGCGCGAAGCAGCGGAGCACGGCCTTCGCTGCATCTACCAGCGGATCGACCTGCAGCAATTGGGCCTCGGCGTCGAGGCGCTGCCCGGTCTGCTTACAGCGGCCGAGTGGATGGGTTTCGCCGGTCTGAACGTAACGTTCCCATGCAAACAGGCAGTGATACCTCTGCTCCACGATCTCTCCGATAATGCGCGCGCACTCGGTGCCGTAAACACCGTGGTCCTGCGCGACGGCAAGCGGACTGGACACAACACCGACTTGTTTGGCTTTGCCGAGAATTTCCGCCGCGGGCTTCCGGATGTCAGGCGGGAGCAAGTGGTGCAGATGGGCGCGGGTGGCGCCGGATCGGCGATGGCGCACGCCTTGCTGTCCCAGAATGTCGGGCACTTGACAATCTTCGATGTCGAAGGAGCGCGGGCCGAACACCTCGCAGCAGACCTTCTTACCCGATTCGGCGAAGGCCGCGCGGCTGCGGGCACCGATCTGTCCGCCGCTATGCAAAGTGCGAACGGCTTGGTCAACACCACGCCAGTGGGAATGGCCAAGTTTCCCGGTCTTCCTCTGCCTGCGGAGCTGCTGCGGCCCGAGCTCTGGGTTGCCGACATCATCTATTTCCCGATCGAGACCGAACTTCTCGCGCGCGCCCGCGCACTCGGCTGCCGGACAGTAGACGGCGGCGGAATGGCAGTGTTCCAGGCAGTACGAGCCTTCAGGTTGTTCACCGGGCGCGAAGCTGATGCGGCCCGCCTTCTGCGCCACTTTCACGAGTTGCTGGCCATGACGGCTGCCACTGGCACAGCGGCACAAATCAGCCTCCGAATAGTGCAATGAAACCGTGCTTGGCGGTAACACACCACATCAGGGAGGAAACCCGCAAATGGCTGACACTACGGAGCATGAGCCACACGGCACGCACCAGTCGAGGAAAGCGGCCGCCAGTGGCTGGAGCCGAATTTGCACCATCAGCGTTGCCTTTCCGACGACGCAGCTCGCCTACCTCGTAGAGCGCCATATGCAACAACAGCCCAGGTAGCGATCCGCTTTATCTGGCTGGCCGGCGTGCGAACTGTAGCAGCATCTCCATTCGGCCGAAGGCCGCGCGGGCGGTACGCAGTATCTGCGCCTCAGGCGAGGAACCGGGAGCGCCGGCCGCCAGCCAGAAAAGACCGACCAGCACGGCATAGGTGACCGCTCCGGATGCAACTTCGACCACGAGGCGCAAAATCATATCGTAATATCCAGGCATGGTAGGCAGTCGCTGAGATAGGATGAGCACAACACCACCCATTATGACAGAGGCAAGCAGCGGCCGCCACAGAGTGACCATTGCGCGCCCCCAGCGCAGCCGCAGGAGCGGCGCAAGCTGTGCGTTCCACAGCAACGCATTCACCGCGGAGGTAAGCAACATGGCCAGTGCCGCGCCACGCAACCCGTAGTCCAGCGCCCACCAGATCGTCAGGGGCACGCGCAATGCGATGCTGATGTAGTAAGTGATCGTGTAAAGCGGTTGCCGGTTGAGCGCCAACATAACTGTATGGGTGTAGTGCCCCATCGCGTCGAAGAGCTGGTAGAACGCGATGATGGGCAACAGGGGGGCCACCGCGATCCATTTCGGCCCCAGGAAGATGGCAGTCACCTCGGGGGCAGTGACCGCCACCCCAACAGTCAGCGGCACGATGATCAGGGACTGGATTGCCAGGCTGTCGAGGAAGCTACGCCGCAGTTCGTCGATATCATGATAGATCTTGGAGAATGTCGAATAGAGCGGGCCACGGATAGGGGCCGCGATCTCGGTAATCGGCAGCGCGGCGACCTGCATGCCAACTTGGTACAGCCCTACACTCACCATGCCGAGATAGCGGCCGACAACGAATGTCATAAGCTGCAGATCTGTCAACAAACAGACATTGCCGAGGAACAGCCATTTCGAGAAGTGAAACAGCTTCCGCCAGCCGGCGAGCGAGAAGCGTGGACGGTGGCGCGCCACGATGTAGCTCCCCGGAACGCTGATCAGTTTGTTGAACAGATTGGCCAAGATAATAATCCAATAGTTGTGCATAAAAATCGCCAGCAGCATGATAATAATGAAGCCCTGCACCTTTCCCCACAGCATGAACAGGGTGATCCATTCGAACCGCAAGTCGCGTTGATAATCGACCAACCGGACATTTTGCAGCGAGGCGACAAAGGCGGTTCCGGCAAGCACCCACATCAATGGCTCGATGCGCGGTTCGTGCATGAAGCGGGCCTGCCACCCCGAAGTCGCGACCAGGCAGGCAGCGATGAATGCTCCGCGAAATATCCCCAATGTCCATGCCGTGTCGTAATGCACGGCCTGGGGTGCACGCATCCGGATGATCGCTTGGTTGAATCCGGTCGCAGTCAGCAGGTCGAGAACGGGATAGATCACCTGGGCGAGGGTAACGATACCGAAATCCACCGGCGAAAGAATGCGGACCAAGACCAGCGTGCTGACCACGCCGATCAGGCGCATGCCAAGGCGTGCGCCGACCATGTAGATCGATGACAGGGCGGTTCGGCGGCCAAGCTGGCGCGACGCCGCCGTAGGCGCAGCCGTCACAGCGCTAGCTTCGTTAACCGGAGCTTCAGAAACTGCCATGACCTTTCGAGGCGTGACCCGAACCCGCCCGGACGGATCCTGTCGACCCGCCGGCCGACCGCCGTATTCGGATGACCAGAGGAATAACACGGCCCTACGGGATCTCCACATGACAAACCCGATATCAAGAACCGCGAGGCGTTTCTCACAGGGGGTAGAGAGAGGGATCGCGAGCGAGGGATGGCTCGTCGTGCTGGCATTTGCAGGATCGGCTACCTGGTCGAACTTGCTTTGCTCGCTGCGGTGATCTCCGTTATGAACGCGCCGACAGCCGCGGGGCGGGATCCGGCCAGGATGACCTTCGACCAGCTTGTCATGGTTCTCGGCGCGCCGCGCTCTGGAACTAGCTGGCTCGGCAAGATCTTCGACAGCCATCCGGACGTGCTGTACCGTCACGAACCGGACCTCGCACTATGGGAGCGCCGGCTGCCGTTCTTCATTCCCGAGCGAGACACCGAAACCTATGTCGCGATCGCGGCCGACTACGTCGCACGGCTGATGCGCACGCCGACGCTCAAGTCATCCGGCCAATTGCCGGTATTCCCCAAAAACTATTACGTGCCCGGCATCCGCCCGCTGCGCACTGCGATCATCAATCTACTGCGCGGGGTCGAGGCGGCCAGCGGCTCTGGCCGGATGCGATCGTTTCCAGTTCCGGACTTGTTCCGGCCGGACCGCTATGCGCCTCTCCGGATTGTCATGAAGTCGGTCAGCGCATCCGGGCGGGCTCGCGTCTTTCTGAAGGCGCTTCCGGGCATGCGACTCCTCTTCCTGCTGCGACATCCCTGCGGCCAGGTCGCTTCGACTCTGCGGGGGCTCGCGCAAGGGAAGTTCAATACCGGCGTTTTCGTGCAGGATGTGCTGGGCACGCCAAGCGTGCAGCGATACGGATTGACTGAGCAGCGGTTGAATTCAGCCTGCTACACGCAGCAGCTCGCTTGGCACTGGGTCGCGATGAACGAACTGGTGCTGGACGCGATGGCGGGCCACGACAACGCCCGGTTCGTCCTCTATGAGGATCTCTGCGCTGACCCTGTCCGGGAGGTACGGAGTCTGTTCTCCTTTACCCGGCTCGATTGGAACCGGCAGACTGAGGATTTCATCCGGCTCAGCACGAGCTACGGTGGCACCGAACGATATTTCAGCGTGTTCCGCAACGCGGTGGCGTCGGCCAACCGATGGCGCACCGAGCTCAATCAGCGGGATCAGCGATTGATCAGGGATGTGGTGGCGCAGACCTCGCTTGGCCGCTTGTGGGCGGACTTGTCGACTCGCACCTGCCCGAATGAAAGTCCGCGCCGCGGGCAACCGACAGCGCTATGAGTGAACGCGGCCGCCAGGATCAATCCGCTGCCAGCGCCATCTGACGACGCGCGATCGCCTTTTCGACGTAGTCCTCGACCGCGTCGGCGATCTGCTCGGCATGATGAGCGAACACATGATCAGCGCCTGGAAACACGCGGTAATCGACCCGCACACCCTTCTGGGTGTTCAGCTTGTCGACCAGTTTGCGCACCGCAGGCTCCGGCACCAGCTCGTCGGCGTCGCCATGAATCATCAGCCCGCCGCAGGGACAGGGTGCGAGGAAGCCGAAATCGTAGTGGCTGGCCGGGGGCGCCACGCTGACCCAGCCGGAAATCTCAGGCCGGCGCATCAGCACCTGCATGCCGACGAAGGCACCGAACGAGTATCCGGCGATCCAAAGGCCGCCAGCATTCGGGTTGACTGCCTGCATCCAGTCGAGCGCCGACGCGGCGTCGCCGATCTCGCCGATGCCGCCATCGTAACGGCCCTGGCTGCGGCCGACCCCCCGGAAATTGAACCGCATCACCGAGCAGCCCAGCCGCTGGAACGATTGGTACATTGCATAGGTGATCCGGTTGTTCATGGTCCCGCCGTGCAGCGGGTGCGGGTGCAGCACCAACGCAACGGGCGCCCCACGATCCTTGGAGTGGTGGTAACGACCCTCAAGCCGGCCATCAGGGCCGGCAAACATCACTTCAGGCATGGCGTCCCGAATCCGCTTCTTTCTTGTTTATCGATCAATTCTTGCAACCGCTTCTTTTCCCCGCCGCACGGGCGATACTGTTTCGACCACGCGGCCCCGTTTCACTTACGTCCTCAGGCCATCACCCATCGCGACGCCCTCGTTTTTCTCCCTTTACTGGCCCAGGTGGGGATGGCGTCCCCATCGTTCCAGCCATAGTGTCCGTAATCTTGACTCCACCAGTCGGAAATCACATTCTCCAGCCAGCTTGGCGGACGGACACTCCGGACCAAATTCCTCCCGTTCGTCGCTCGGGCGTGTCCGGCAGCCGCGCCGTCCATCCGCCGCGAATTGAGGCTTGCTTGCTTCCGGGTAGACTATAGGTGGGCTGCATCGCGCCTGTATAATGGATTTGTCGCATGGCTTTCATGTCCTTACGTGAGTTGGTTCGGACCTATCGCGAACGTGATCCGGCGGCGCGATCATCTCTCGAGGTTCTGCTCTGCTATCCAGGGTTGCATGCCGTTATTTGGCACACACTTTCGCATGGCCTCTGGAAGCGGCGGCTGAGATTAATCGCGCGCTTTTCCTCCCATCTCGCGCGCTGGTTCACTGGTATCGAAATTCATCCGGCCGCGAAGCTTGGGCGGCGGCTGGTCATCGATCACGGCATGGGCGTGGTGATCGGCGAGACCGCCGAGGTGGGCGATGACTGCTATTTCTACCATCAGGTTACCCTCGGTGTGGCGCGTACCATGGGCGGCAAGCGCCATCCCACGATCGGCAACAACGTCATTATCGGCGCTGGGGCCAAAGTGCTGGGCCCCATTACCGTTGGGGACAATGCCCGCATCGGCTCGAACGCAGTGGTGGTCGAGCCGGTTCCAAGCGATACCACCGTGGTCGGCATCCCCGCCCGGCCGGTCGATCGCAGTCTAACGCGCCGCCAGCCGGTATTCGACCCGTATGGAATGCCGTGCGACGACAGCCTGGATCCATTGCTCCGCGACCTTGAAGGGCTGCGGACCGAGCTGGCTGAGCTCGAGGCACGCGTCGCGCGACTGGCGAACGCCGGCCAGAGCCAGCCACGCCGCGCCGCGGCGGACTGAGCGATGCAGCTTTCGACGCGCGGACGCTATGCGGTGATGGCCATGGCAGAGTTGGCCTCGCGGGAGGCGAGCGCGTCCGGCGGGTGCTGCCGGCCGGTGTGCCTGTCGGACATCGCCGCATGCCAGAGGCTGAGCTTGCCCTATCTTGAGCAACTCTTTGCTCGGCTGCGCCGGGCCGGGCTGGTGCGATCAGCCCGCGGGCCGGGTGGTGGCTATCGCTTGGCGCGGCCGGCGGATTGCTTGGCCATCGCCGACATCCTGGCAGCGGTCCGGGAAGGCGGGCCAGGCGGGGAAACGGACGGATCGGCCGATGCCGATTGTGTCTGCCGGACCCATACGCTCTGGGTTGAGCTGGGGCGGCAGATCCAGCTTTTCTTGCAGGGGATCACGCTGGCGGACCTGCTGGCGGGCCGCGTTGCTGGGCGGGCGGTCAAGCCGCCGGCGCGTTGAGAAGGTGCGCTTGAGTTGGTGACGTTGCTCGACCCCCTCCCCCCGGCCCCCTCCCGCAAGGGGAGGGGGAGTCATGTACGGTACTACCTGGATGCGAACGCTTCCGAGCCGCTTCGACCGCAGGCGTATGAGGCGTTACTTGAGGCGCTGCGAGCGACCGGTAATCCGTCTTCGGTGCATCGGGAGGGGCGCGCCGCCCGGCGAATCCTCGAGGACGCGCGCGAGACGCTGGCTGCCCGCTTCGGGGCGCGGCCGGAACGCGTTGTGTTCAACTCCGGCGCGACCGAGGCCAATGCGATGGCGCTGCATGCGTTGCGTGGCGGGCGCCGGCTGATTGTGGGCGCCACCGAGCACGATTCGATTCGGGCGCATGCGCCTGATGCCGCGGTGCTGGCGGTGGACCGTCGCGGGGTGGTCGATTTGGATGCCTTGACGTCCATGCTGGATCACAGGTCGGCACTGGTCGCATTGATGCTTGCCAATAACGAGACGGGGACGCTGCAGCCGGTTGCCGAGGCGGCGGCGCTGTGCCGCCGGCGGGGCGCGATCCTGCACGTCGATGCGGTGCAGGCGGCGGGGCGCCTACCAGTCGATCTCGGCGAGCTAGGGGCGCATAGCCTGGCGCTGTCGTCGCACAAGCTGGGCGGTCCGCTGGGGACGGGGGCGTTGCTACTTGCCGCCGATGCTCCGGCCGAGCGGCCGTTGATCGCCGGTGGCGGGCAGGAACGGGGCTGGCGCGGCGGCACACCGGCATTGCCGGCAATCGCGGGCTTCGCGGCGGCGGCCGAGGCGCTGGGCGATGCCGACCGGCTGGCGCTGATGCGCGACGCGATCGAAGAGGCTGCGGTGCGCGAGGGTGCCATCGTATGCGGCGCCGGGGCGGCGCGGTTGGCGAACACGACGTGCCTCGCCTTGCCGGGGGTGCGGGCGGATGCGCAGGTGATCGCGCTCGATCTGGACGGAATTGCCGTTAGTGCCGGGGCGGCTTGCAGCTCCGGGAAGGTGACGGCGAGCCATGTGCTGGCAGCCATGGGGCTTGGGGCGCTGGCGGGCCAGGCAATTCGCGTCTCCTTGCCATGGAACGCCGAGTCGGATTGCGTCGAGGCGTTTGCGACAGCGTATGCGCGCATGGCGGCCCGGCTGCGTCCCGCTCTGGCTGGCGCGGCGGCCGCCCCCTACATGGCCTGATCATGCCGGATACCGCAGCGCCCCCTGCCCGCCCGAACCGCCCGGTTTATCTCGACAATCAGGCCACCACGCGCTGTGACCCCCGGGTGGTGGCGGCGATGCTGCCATGGTTCACCGAACAGTATGGCAATCCGCACAGTGTCGAGCACGTGATGGGGCTGGCGGCGGAAGAGGCGGTGGAGCACGCGCGTGCCGAGGTGGCGGCGCTGATCGGGGCCGACGCGAAGGAGATCGTGTTCACCTCGGGTGCCACCGAGAGCAACAACGTCGCCATAAAGGGGGCGGCGCGCCATGCCGCCCGGATGGGCGACACGCGACGGCGGATCGTGACCGTCGCGACCGAACATAAGTGTGTGCTGGAGTCGGTGGCGGACTTGGCGGACGAGGGCTTCGAGCCGGTGTTCCTGGGGGTTGGCAGCGACGGGCTGGTTTATCCTGATGAGCTGCGCGCCGCACTCGCCGTGCCGACGCTGCTGGTCAGCATCATGGCGGTGAACAACGAGACTGGCGTGGTGCAGGACATTGGCGGGTTGGTGGCGATCGCGAAAGGCGCTGGCGCGCTGTTTCATACCGATGCGGCGCAGGCTGTCGGGAAGGTTCCGGTGGACGCCGGGGGTTGGCGGGTCGATCTGCTGTCGGTGAGCGGTCATAAGATATATGGACCCAAGGGGGTCGGTGCGCTGTTTGTGCGACGCCGGCCGCGGGTGCGGCTCGCGCCACTGTTCTCCGGGGGCGGGCAGGAACGAGGGCTACGGTCCGGCACCTTGCCGGCGCCACTGATCGTTGGGCTGGGCGAGGCTTGCCGTTTGGCTGCGGCCGAGATGGAGGAGGAAGCGAGCCGGATCGCCGGATTGCGTGCGCGTCTTCTGGACCGGCTGCTGGCCGAAGTCCCGGGGCTTGTTGTTAATGGCAGTATGGCGGCGCGGATTCCCGGGAACCTGAACCTGACGTTTCCGGGGGAGACCGCGGCGGAGCTGATGGCACGCGCGGCCGACCTTTGCGTGTCCAGTGGTTCGGCGTGCTCCTCGGCGGAGATCGAACCGTCCTACGTACTGCGGGCGATGGGGTTGTCGGAGGACGCGGCGGGGCGCAGCTTGCGGATCGGCATCGGACGCTTTACCTCGCCGGCCGATATCGATTATGCGGCCGCGGCGCTGGCTGCGGCGCATGCGGGGACGGCGGTGCCGGCCTGAACGGAAGCTTCGCCTCATGCCCAAGATGACGTTCATCGAGCGCGACGGCACGCGGCGCGAGGTCGATGCGCCGCTCGGCCTGTCGGTGCTGGAGATCGCGCATCAGCACGGAGTGGACATCGAGGGTGCGTGCGAGGGGTCGTTGGCCTGCTCGACGTGTCATGTGATTGTGAATCCGGCTTGGTTCGGGCGGCTGGCGGAGCCGACCGAGGACGAGGAGGACATGCTGGACCTGGCGTTCGGGCTGACGGAGACCTCACGGCTCGGGTGCCAGATCGTGATGACTCCGGCGCTGGACGGGCTGGTGGTGAAGCTGCCGGCGGGCAGCCGCAACCTGCTGAACGAGTAGGCGCCGATGCGCGTGCTGGCGGCGATGTCGGGTGGGGTGGACAGCTCGGTGGTGGCCGGGCTGCTGGCCGAGGCCGGACACGAGGTGGTCGGGGTGACGCTGCAGCTTTATGACCATGGGGCGACGGCTGGTCGCGCGCATCGGGCGTGCTGCGCCGGGCAGGATGTGCACGACGCGCGGCGGGTCGCCGACCATCTAGGCATCGCACATTACGTGATCGATGCGGAGGAACGCTTCGCCCGGGCAGTGATCGAGCCGTTCGCCGCTGGCTATGCGGCCGGCGAGACGCCGGTGCCGTGCGTGCGTTGCAACCAGACGGTGAAGTTCGCGGACCTGACGGCGCTGGCGGCCGGGCTGGGGGCGGAACTTCTGGCCACCGGCCATTATGTGCGTCGGGTGGATGGGACGGAGGGGCCCGAGCTGCATCGGGCGCGCGACCCGGCGCGGGATCAGAGCTGGTTCCTGTTCGCCACCACGCGGGCGCAGCTTGCGCAGTGCTTGTTTCCGCTAGGGGAGATGCCGGACAAGGCGGCAGTCCGCGCCGAGGCGGCGCGGCTGGGGCTGCCTGTCGCAGCGAAGCTGGATAGTCAGGACATCTGCTTTGTTGCGGGGACTGGCTATGCCGAGGTCGTCGGGCGGTTGCGGCCGGATGCGCTCGCTGGGGGGGAGATCGTCGATCGTGCCGGGCGGGTGCTGGGGCGGCACGATGGCGTAGCCCGCTTCACGGTGGGACAGGGGAAGCGGCTCGGGGTTGGCTCAGCGCGGGATGGGGAGCGGCAGGTGGTGCTCGCGATCGACCCGGCGACGCGGCGGGTCGTGGTCGGGCCGCGCGGTGAGGGAACGTGCGAGGGGCGGGTGGCGGAGGTGAACTGGTTGGTTGAGCCTCCGGCGGGTGGGTTCGGGTGCGAGGTGAAGCTGCGCGCGCGCGAGGCGCCACACCGGGCCTGGGTGGAGGCGACAGAGGCGGGGGCAGCCGTGCGGCTGGAGCAGCCGGCGCTGCCGGCGCCTGGTCAGGCTTGCGTGTTCTATGACGGCACGCGGGTGCTCGGTGGCGGATTCATCCAGCGCCCGGCGGTTGACGCAGCCGGGGTGGGCGCCCTATTTGCGGGGGCTTGCGAGCGGGATGGCGGCGTAGCTCAGCGGTAGAGCAGGGGAATCATAATCCCTTGGTCGGTGGTTCAAATCCGCCCGCCGCTACCATGCAAGCCATTGATCTCTACGCACAAATCGGTCTGATCCCGATCGGACGTCGGAGGCGGGCCAATCCCCTGACCGGACATTGACCGGACATTTCAATCCAACCGCCTGTGCTGACCGCTGCGGCAGGTTGCCCCGTTCGTTCGATTACCTGAAGCAGGCCGGGCTGACGCTTGGGTTGCCGACTGCCCGCTGCGGTTCACCAGCCTGCATGCGCCGCGCAAACGCGATCTGCTTGGCACCGTGCTGCTGTCGGTTCTGGCGGGCCACCGGCGCATGTGACCGCGCGGCGCTGCGATCCGGTGACCCAACGCGGGCCTCAGGCTGGAACTAAATGAAGCCTGATCGACACAGTGCGAACCTGGTACCGCCTGTATGAAGAAGAAGGGATCGAGGGCCTGGCGAGCTTCGGCTATGAGGGGAGCACCTGCCGGCTGAGCGAAGCGCAGCAGGACAAGCTGAAAGTCTGGATCACCGAGACGCTGCCGCGGACGACGCGTGAGGTCGGCGCCTGGATCGAGACGGAGTACGGCATCGAGTACCAGGGCCGGTCTGGCCTGATCGGGCTGCTGCATCGCCTCGGCATGGAGCATCGCAAGCCAAAGACGGTGTCGCGCAAGCTCGATCCGGAGAAGCAGGCGGCGTTCATCAAGGCCTACGAAGACCTGCTGAACCAGCTTGAGGCCGACGAAGTGGTGCTGTTCGCCGACGCGGTGCATCCGACGCACGCGGTACGGCCGGTGGGCTGCTGGGCACCGAAGGACACCCCGATTGCGGTGGCGCAGGCGTCCATGTCGCGGATGTCTCCGACCTGATGCGGCGCATGGTGAAGGAGAACCTGCTGAAGTTCGATTCGACTCCGCTGTTCCCGGAGCGCATCGCCTACACCGTCCCCTACCGCCTCTCCGACGCCGAGGCCGCGCTCTACAAATCCGTCACCGAATATGTCCGCGAAGAATTCAACCGGGCGGAGGCACTGGAAAACGACAAGCGCGCCGGCACTGTCGGCTTCGCCTTGACCATTCTCCAGCGACGCCTCGCCTCCTCGCCTGAAGCGATCTACCAGTCACTGCGCCGTCGCCGGGAACGGCTGGAAAGCCGGCTGCGCGAGCTTGAGGTGTTGCATCGTGGCGGGCAGGTGGGCGGCACCGCCGTGCTGGCGCAGGGACCGGCCCTCGATAAGGAAGATGTCGAGGACCTGGAAGACGCGCCCGACGCCGAGCTCGAAGCGGCCGAGGAACAGATCGTCGACCAGGCGACCGCGGCCCGCTCCATCGAGGAACTGCGCATCGAGATCGAGACGCTGACAAAGCTGGAGACGCTTGCACAGGCGATACGGCGCAGCGGCGAAGACAAGAAGTGGCGCGAACTGGCCACGTTGCTGAATGAAGTCTTCACCCCGGCCGCGATCGCCAACGGCTTTGCCGACGAACAGGCGGCCTATGACGCCGGGGTGCGAGAGGTGCCGAAGCCGAAGCCCTCCCCGCACCAGAAGCTCGTCATCTTCACCGAGCACCGTGACACCCTGAGCTACCTTCAGCTGCGCATCACGTCGCTGCTCGGGCGGCCGAACTCCGTCGTCATCATCCACGGCGGCATGGGCCGTGAGGACCGCATGAAGGCGCAGGAAGCCTTCCGGCATGATCCCGAGGTCCAGGTTCTGCTTGCCACCGATGCGGCCGGCGAAGGCATTAACCTTCAGCGCGCCCACCTGATGGTCAACTACGACCTGCCCTGGAACCCCAACCGCCTGGAACAGCGGTTCGGGCGCATCCATCGCATCGGACAGACGGAAGTCTGCCACTTGTGGAACCTGGTGGCGGAAGAAACCCGAGAGGGCGATGTCAATCACAGCCTGCTGGAGAAACTGGAACAGGCCCGCCGCTCCCTGGGCGGGCAGGTGTTCGACGTACTCGGCAAGCTGCAATTCGAGGGCCGGTCGCTGCGCGAGCTGCTGATCGAGGCCGTCCGCTACGGCGAGCAGCCGGAGGTACGCGCCAGGCTCACCCAGGTCGTCGAGAATGCGTTCGACAAGGCCCAGCTTCAGGACCTGCTGGAAGAGCGCGCGCTGGTGCATGACAGCATGGATGTCACGCGCGTCCACCGCATCCGCGAAGACATGGAGCGGGCGGAGGCAAGGCGGCTCCAGCCCCATTACATCGAGTCCTTCTTCCTGGAAGCCTTCCAGCGCCTCGGCGGCACGATCAAGCAGCGTGAACCCCGCCGCTACGAGATCACTCACGTGCCGGCGCCAATACGCAACCGCGACCGGCTGATCGGCATCGGCCAGCCCGTCGTGCCGCGGTATGAGCGGGTGGCGTTCGAAAAGGACTTGGTGACGCCGCCCGGCCTGCCGCCGGCCGCGTTCCTGTGCCCCGGGCATCCGCTGCTGAGCGCGGTGCTCGACCTGGTGCTGGAGCGGAACCGCGACCTGCTACGGCGGGGCACCGTCCTGGTCGATGAACGCGATCTGGGGACGCAGCCCCGCGTACTGTTCTTTCTGGAACACAGCATCCAGGACGCGAGCGTAACCAAGAGCGGCGACCGGCGCGTCGTCTCCAAGCGCCTGCTGTTCGTCGAGATCGACAGCACGGGCGTGGCGCGACACCTCAACTACGCCCCCTACCTCGACTATCGCCCGTTGCAGGCGGGCGAGCCCGCGCTCGGCGACATCGTCGCGCGGCCGGAATGCGGCTGGATCGGCCGCGATCTGGAGGGCAAGGCGCAGGGGCATGCGATCGCCAACGTGGTGCCGGAGCATCTGGCCGAGGTGCGCAGCCGCAAGCTGGCGCTGTTGGACAAGACCGAAGCCGCAGTGAAGGACCAGCTCACCAAGGAGATCAACTACTGGGATTTCCGTGCCGAGCAATTGAAGGACCAGGAGCGGGCGGGGAAGCCTAACGCGCGGCTGAACTCGGGCGAGGCGCGCAAGCGTGCCGACGAGTTGCAGGCGCGGTTGCAGAAGCGAATGGAGGAAATCCAGCGGGAACGCCAGTTGGCGCCGTTGCCTCCGGTGGTGCTGGGCGGGCTGCTGGTGGTGCCGGCTGGTTTGCTGCGCGCGATGGGCGGCATTGCCGTGGCGCCGTCAACGCCCGCCGACACGCAGGCGGCAGCGGCACGGGCGCGGGCGATCGTCATGGAGGTCGAACGTAGTCTCGGCTTCGTGCCGGTCGATCGCGAGACGGAGAAGCTCGGCTACGATATTGAAAGTGCAGTGCCCGGCACCGGGCGGCTGCGCTTCATCGAGGTCAAGGGCCGAGTTGCCGAGGCTGATACCGTAACCGTGACGAAAAACGAGATCCTCTATTCCCTTAATAAACCGGACGACTTCATCCTCGCGCTCGTCGCGTTCAACGGCGACGGATCGCACCAGGTGCGCTACTTGCGCAGGCCTTTCCAGCGTGAGCCGGATTTTGGCGTGACGAGCGTAAACTACGGCTTTGCCGATCTGCTCGCGCGAGCGGGAGCGGCAGCGTGATATCGGAGTGGCAAAGGGTTCCGATCGCCAGTCGCGATTTCTGGTTCAAGATCGTTGAGTTCTTGCAGCAGAACTGGGCACTGATCGACGATGTCGCCGGCGGCGTGACCGTCTGGTTCATTGACGATGGCGGTGGTGTCTTCGACCGGCTGGCATTCTCAACGCCGGCAGATGCCGAGCGCGCTCTCCGACGCAATGGCTTTGCCCGGTTCGCGGATGATCCGCAGGCCCAGACCTTCATCGCCAAACCGCGGGAACCTTTCTACCACCGCCCCCATCCCAACGGCCCGATCTATTCCAGCGGTCGCTATTGGAAGTGAAGCTGTATGACCGTCCGCACATGCAAGAAACTGATCGAAGTCGCGCTGCCGCTGGAGGCGATCAACACCGCCTCGGCGCGGGAGAAATCGATCCGCCACGGGCACCCTTCCACGCTGCATTTGTGGTGGGCGCGGCGGCCGCTGGCGGCGGCGCGGGCGGTGATATTTGCGCAGATGGTGGACGATCCCTCCGCCTGGCCGGACCTGTTCCCTACCGAGAGGGCGCAGGCGAAGGAACGCGCCCGCCTGTTCCGCATCATCGAGGAGCTGGTGAAGTGGGAGAACACCACCAACGAAACCGTGCTGCAGCAGGCGCGCGACGAGATCTGGCAAAGCTGGCGTCGTGCCTGCGCCGAGAACGCCGACCATCCGCGCGCGCAGGAGCTGTTCGACCGGTACCGGCTGCCGGCCTTCCACGACCCCTTCGCCGGCGGCGGATCGCTGCCGCTGGAGGCGCAACGGCTGGGGCTGGAGGCGTATGCCAGCGACCTCAATCCGGTGGCAGTGCTGATCAACAAGGCGATGATCGAGATCCCGCCGAAATTCGCCAGCAGGCCACCGGTGAACCCGGACGCTCAGTCCGAGCTGGCGCGCGGCGGACAGTGGAACGGCACCGGTACGCAGGGGCTGGCCGCGGACGTACGCTATTACGGCAAGTGGATGCGCGACGCGGCGGAAAAGCGCATTGGCCACCTGTACCCCAAGGTGACGGTCACGGCCGATATGGCGCAGGATCGCCCTGACCTGAAGCCGCTAGTCGGCCAGAACCTGACGGTGATCGCCTGGCTGTGGGCGCGCACGGTGAAAAGTCCGAACCCGGCGTTTGCCGATGTTGACGTGCCGCTGGTCTCTACATTCATGCTATCCACCAAGCCGGGCAAGGAGGCATATGTCGAGCCCATCCTTGAGAATGTTGTGGCCGCAGCCCCGAGCCGAGGCGATCTCGTGGGCCGCGCGCAGCTTATGGCAGGGAAGCCCGGTTATCGCTTCACGGTGAAGGTCGGCAAGCCGACGGATGCCGAGGCGGCGAAGAACGGAACCAAGCTGGCACGCGGAGCGAATTTCCGCTGCCTCATGTCGGGTGCGCCGATCCCGTCCCGGCACATATACACAGAAGCCAAGGCCGGGCGAATGAACGCGCGGTTAATGGCGATCGTAGCCGAGGGCACGCGTGGCCGCGTCTATTTGGCGCCAACACCAGAGCACGAAGCTGCGGCTTCGATAGCAACTCCGGAGTGGAAGCCTGATGTCGCAATGCCTGACAACCCACGCTGGTTCTCGCCGCCGCTCTACGGCCTGATCACCTATGGCGACCTGTTCACCGACCGGCAGCTCGTCGCGCTGACGACCTTCTCTGATTTGGTGGGCGAGGCGATGGCGCGCATTCGCCGCGACGGCACCGCCGTTGGCCTTCCGGACGATGCCAAACCACTTCGCGACGGCGGCACCTGCGCGACGGCGTATGCAGAGGCCATCGGTGTGTACTTGGCCTGCGCAAATAGACAAAAGTGGCATGTATTGGAGCAGCCTATGTTACTGGCTTAATCAGCCAAAAAATGAGATAGTGTCTAACACATTCGGTCGCCAGGCCTTACCAATGGTGTGGGACTTTGCCGAGTCCAACCCCTATTCGGACTCAGGTGGAAACCTTGACAGACAAATAGAATACCTAGCGAGGTCTATAGAATTCAGCCTCTCAGTAACGCGGAGAGGATATGCGCTCCAATGTGACGCGGCACAGCAGACCTTTTCATTGGATAGGGTCGTTTCAACTGACCCACCCTACTACGATAATGTAGGTTATGCAGACCTATCAGACTTCTTTTATGTGTGGTTGCGTCGATCGCTGCGATCAGTCTTTCCCGAACTCTTTGCCACGCTGGCAGTGCCCAAGATGGAGGAGTTGGTCGCCGCCCCCTATCGTCATGGTAGCAAGGAAAAAGCTGAGAGCTTCTTCTTGGGTGGCATGACCCAGGCGATGCATTGCTTGACTGAGCAAGCGCACCCGGCTTTTCCGGTCACCATTTACTGCGCCTTCAAACAATCCGAGAGCGAAGGAGATGCGGGGACTGCCAGTACCGGTTGGGAAACCTTTCTCGACGCGGTGATCCGGTCCGGTTTCAGCATCAGTGGGACTTGGCCAATGCGCACTGAGCGACCGTCAGCTCTCAAGGCGGTGACGAATGCTCTGGCCTCCAGCATAATTCTGGTCTGCCGCCCCCGCTCCGCCATCGCCACTACTGCCACCCGTCGCGAATTCGTCGCGGCGTTGAAAGCCGAACTCCCCGCCGCCCTCCGCCACCTGCAAGCCGGCAACATCGCACCGGTGGACTTGGCGCAAGCCGCATCGGCCCCGGCATGGCCGTCTATACGCTCTACGCCAAGGTGCTCGATGCCGAGGGCAAGCAGGTGTCCGTGCGCGACGCGCTGGCGCTGATCAACGCCACCCTCGACGAGGCGCTAGCCGAGCAGGAAGGCGACTTCGACGCCGACAGCCGCTGGGCCCTGGCCTGGTTCGAGCAGAACGGCTTCGCCGAGGGCGATACGGCGTCGCCGAAACCCTCAGCAAGGCGAAGAACACGTCGGTCGCCGGCCTCGCCGATGCCGGCATCCTCGACTCCCGCCGCGGCAAGGTGCGGCTTCTGAAGCCCGAGGAACTGCAAGCCGGGTGGGACCCCGCCGCCGACCCAAGGCTGACCGCCTGGGAGGTGGTGCATCACCTGATCCGCGCACTCGGCGCCGGCGGCGAGGCCGCGGCAGCCGAGGTGGTGGCGAAGCTCGGCGCCCGCGCGGAGACCGCCCGCGAACTCGCCTATCGTCTCTACACGCTATGCGAGCGCAAGAAGCGCGCCGCCGAGGCGCTGGCCTATAACAGCCTGGTGCAGAGCTGGCCGGAAATCGCCCGCCTCGCCCGCCAACGTGGGACGCAGGGTCGTGCTCAGGCCGACCTGCTAGACGTGGTCTGATCATTGATGTCCGATACCGCGTCTGAACCCTTCCGCGCCGGCTGGCCGAGCAGATCCACAGCCGAGCCAAAGATACTCACGGCGCTTCAGGATCGGCTCTCGGTGGCCCTAATCGCCACGCCGCGACAGGCGCTGCGCACATGTGCCATCGATGAACCGCTCGCCGACGTCATGGCCCGAAATGATGAGGGCTTTGACTACTTCCCCGTCACCAACACCACGCCTCAGGGGCACAAGAGAATCGTGGGCCTGATTGAACTGGTGCCGTATCGGCACGGTGAGCCAGCGGACGGCGTTGTGCGAGACCGGATGCTGCCGCTGTCCGAGGACAACATGATCGGCGCGGATGCCGGTATCCTGACCTTCGTTCGGACCGCCGATCGCCATGGTTGTCGCCTCGTCATATCGGGCTCAGAAGTCAGCGGGCTCGTAAGTCTTTCCGACCTGCAGCAACTGCCGGTACGGGCTGCGCTGTTCGCGGTGATAACCCATCTTGAGATGACGATGGCTGAGGCCATCCGTCGAGAATTCGGAGCATCGAACGAATGGAAGAACCGCCTGTCCGAGAACCGGAGAAACAATGTCGACTCTGAACGCCGGAAGGCCAAGGCCGACGACAACCTGGTTGATGACCTTCTGCTCACGCAATTTGCGGACAAGATCACCATAATCCGGAAGAGTTGTAAGTTCGCGGGCAGTAAGACGAGGTTCGAGGCCGAGATGGCGGAGGCAAATAACCTACGCGATAACTTGGCACATGCGAACGAGTACGCCGTGACCCGCGATGCAGCGGCCAAGGTCTGCGCTGTCGTGCGGAACGTAGAGAACTGGATCGAATACCTGAACGCATGGCCTTCACAGACGAACGAAGCTCGGGAGGAGCGGTAGAGATGCGGAGCACCTTCCGAGCGCTCGAAACTGCCCGCCTGGTGCGCGACCCACTCAGCCAGATGGCTAAATCGTTGGAGCTCTAGGAGCAGGTGATGCCCGCTCGGGTGTTTCCCGACAACGCCGCCTTGGCCGAGGTTTGCCGGCGCTACCGCATCCGGCGGCTGTCGTTGTTCGGCTCCACGCTGGAAGGCACCCACCGGCCGGACAGCGATGTGGACCTGCTGGTGGAATTCGAACCGGACGCGACCCCTGGCCTGCTGACAATGGCGCAGATCGAAATCGATCTGTCCGGGCTTCTCGGCGGGCGCAGGGTCGATCTCCGCACCGCCTGCGACCTGAGCCGGTATTTCCGCAATGAGGTGGTGCGCACGGCGGAGACGCAATTTGCAGCCTGAGGATGCCATCCGCATCGGTCACATGATCGAGGCCACGCAGACGGCGGAGCGGTTCGTCGCCGGGCGCCAGCGGTCCGACCTCGACACCGACGAGATGCTGCTGTTCGCTCTGGTGCAGGCGATCCAGATCGTCGGCATGCGCAACCGGCTGGTCCATGCCCATGCCGATATCGATCATGAAGTCGTCTGGAAAACCGTGACGGTGGAAATTCCCGCGCTGCTGCCGCTGCTCACTCCCCTTCTGTCCAGGGACTGACCCATGGCCATCACCAACCAGGAACGTGTCAACCAGGCGATGGACCTGCTGCGGGCCGGCCTCGCGCCGTTCGTCGACCGCGAAATCCAGTCGGCCGTGAAGGGCGGCACTGTGCGCATGGACGCGGTACGCCGCTTCGTGGACGACCCGATGCTGGGCAACAAGCCGGTCGCGCAGTGGGATGTGGCCGGCCTGCTGAAGCTGATGTGGGAGACCTGGAACGACGTGTTCGGCCGCACGCTCGGCCGCGCCGAACGCTCGCTGGTGCAGGAAGTCCGTGACTGGCGCAACAAATGGGCGCACCAGGCACCGTTCTCCGGCGACGACACCGACCGCGCGCTCGATTCCGTGGCGCGCCTGCTCACTGCGGTGTCCGCGCCGCAGGCCGACGATGTCAACCGGATGAAGATGGAGCTGCGGCGACTCATCTTCGAGGAACACGCGCGCACCGAGCGCCGTAGAAGCGCAGGCACGGCGATCGAAAGCCAGGTCACCGGCAGCCTCAAGCCATGGCGCGAAGTGGTGACGCCGCACCGCGACGTGGCGAGTGGCCGCTACCAGCAGGCCGAGTTCGCCGCCGATCTCTGGCAGGTGCATCTGGGGGAAGGCACGGACGAGTACCGCAATCCGGTCGAGTTCTTCCGGCGCACCTTCCTCACCGAAAGCCTGAAGGACCTGCTGATCGGCGCGATGCGGCGGCTGGCGGGTGACGGCGGCGATCCCGTCGTCGAACTGCAGACCAATTTCGGTGGTGGCAAGACGCATTCGATGCTGGCGCTTTACCACCTGTTCTCCGGCACGGCGCCCGGGGAGCTGCTGGGCGTGGACGCGCTGATGGCCGAGGCCGGCATCACCGCGCTGCCGCCCAAGGTGAACCGCGTTGTGCTGGTCGGGAACAAGATCTCCCCCGGCAACCCGTCGGTGAAGCCGGACGGCACGGTGGTGAAGACGCTGTGGGGCGAGCTGGCGTGGCAGCTTGGCCGCAAGCCCGGGTTCGAGATGGTCCGGCAGGACGACGAGCGGGCGACCAGCCCCGGCGACACGCTGCGCAAGCTGATGAACGAGTATGGGCCGTGCCTGATCCTGATCGACGAATGGGTCGCCTATGCCCGTCAGCTGCATGACGACATCGATCTGCCGGCGGGTAATTTCGAGACGCACTTCAGTTTCGCTCAGGCGCTGAGCGAGTTGGCGCGGGCTGCCCAGCATTGCCTGTTGGTGATCAGCTTGCCGGCGTCGGATACCTCGACCTCGCCGCATGCTCAGGCGGATGATGAGGAGGTTGGCGGCATTCGTGGCCGGTCGGCGCTGGCGCGACTGAAGAACGTCATCGGGCGCGTGGAGTTGTCGTGGGCGCCGGCAAGCACCGAGGAAGGCTTCGAGATCGTCCGGCGCCGTCTGTTCGAGCCGCTGCTCGGACGCGACCAGTTCACCGCGCGCGACAACGTCGCGCGCGCGTTCGCCGATCTGTATCGGACACAGCATCAGGAATTCCCGCCGGAGTGTCGTGACTCTGACTACGAGAAGCGCCTGAAGGCCGCCTACCCGATCCATCCTGAGGTGTTCGATCGGCTTTACACGGACTGGTCCACGCTGGTGAAATTCCAGCGCACGCGCGGCGTGTTGCGCCTGATGGCGACGGTGATCCATAGCTTGTGGGAAAAAGGGGACCGCAATCCGCTGATCATGCCAGCGAACATCCCGATCGACGATCCCCGCGTGCGCGACGAGCTAACACGGTATTTGTCGGATCAGTGGCGGCCAATCATCGAGAAGGATGTCGATGGCCCCAACGCACTGCCGTTGCGCATCGACGCCGAGGTGCCGAACCTCGGCAAATACGCGGCGACCAGGCGTGTCGCACGAACATTGTATCTCGGCTCCGCGCCCACTGCTTCCGCGGCCAATCGCGGGATCGAGGATCGCCGGGTCAAGCTGGGCTGTGTCATGCCCGGTGAGGTGCCGGCAGTGTTCGGCGATGCGCTGCGGCGGCTGAGTGCCGCGGCGACGTTTCTATATCAGGACGGACCACGTTACTGGTACTCGACCCAGCCTACCGTCACCAAGCTCGCTGAAGATCGTGCCGAGCAGTACAAGCGTAACCCCGACCCTGTCGTGGCGGAGATCGCGAACCGTCTGTGCGCGGATCTGCGAGCGATGGGCGACTTTCGTCGTATTCACACCATGCCGCAGTCGGGCGCCGACGTGCCTGACGACATGGAGGCGCGACTGGTCGTGCTGGCGATCGATCATCCTTATAGCCGGGACACGAACAACAAGGCCCAGGCCGCGGCCCAGGCCATCCTGCAGAGCCGTGGCACTTCGCCACGCCTATTTCAGAACACGCTCGTGTTTCTCGCTGTGGATCAGGCGCGGCTCCAGGACCTGGATGAAGCAGTGCGCCGGTGGCTGGCCTGGAAGTCGATCCTCGACGAACAGAAGGAGCTGAACCTCGATCCGCATCAGGTCCGCCAAGCGGAAACCCAGCAGAAGTCGGCGGATGGGGCGGCGGCTGGACGTATCCCGGAAGCCTATCAGTGGCTCCTCGTGCCGGTGCAGACGACGCCCCAATTGCCGATGCAATGGCAAGCCTATCGGCTCTCCGGACAGGAGAGCCTCGCCATCCGTGCGGGTAAGAAGCTGAAGTCGGAGGAATTGCTGGTTCCCTCGTTGGCCGGCACGCGGCTGCGCATGGAACTGGACCGGGTCCCACTGTGGCGCGGCGATCACGTCGCCATCTGCCAGCTAGCCGAGGATTTTGCGCGTTACGCTTACCTGCCGCGGCTGTGCGACTCTGGTGTCCTGGTCACCGCCGTTCAGGACGGTCAAGCACTACTCCTGTGGCAGAAGGAGTTGTTCGCCTACGCCGACAGCTATGACGAGGCAGCGGGTCGTTATCGGGGTCTTCGGTGCGGTCAGCGCGTCGATGTGATCCAGTCCTCAAGCGAGGGACTGGTCGTGAAGCCTGATGTGGCGTTTCGCCAGCAGCAGGCTGATCAGGCAGCCGCAGCGGCAACTATCGTCAGGCCTGTGGTGACCGGTGCGGCCGAAGATGGCGGTCAGATAGGCACCCTGGACGGTCCACGGCCTGGTCCTGGCGGTGCCAAGTCGAGCACGCGGCCAAAGCGATATCACGGCACGATTGAACTCGATGCAGCTCGCGTCGGCCGCGACGCCGGGCGCATCGCGGAGGAAATCATCGCCCACCTCTCTGGTATTGTGGGAGCGAACGTGAGGGTGACACTGGAGATCGAAGCGACCGTGCAGGGTGGCGTGCCGGAGAACGTGGTGCGGACGGTGACGGAGAACAGCCGAACACTAAAGTTCACGTCGCATGGGTTTGAGAAAGAGTGATGTGGGTGAGCCGAAAATCTGGCCGAGCGGCAAGAACAATCTGAACGAGCTACGCTTCAGCGGGTCGGGCGGCGCGCGCGGCTCAAGGGCGTAGTCGTCACATCCCGACCGCGGTTTGCCTCTCGACTGACCCCAAGATGTTGCCTTCGCCCATCCGCAGGGGGGACAGTGGTCGGCGCGTCGCCTCCCCAACTTGTTGCCTTCCGGCGGGACAATTGGACGCTCGGGCGACGACCGGACGATCACCCGTCCCTGAGTGATCTCGGCTTATAAACAGCGGCGCACTTCGCGCGGGGTGTCTGCATGACATCTCGAATGCTCGGAGCGGTCGTTCCGGTAACTCGCGCATCTAGTCGAACGTCTGACTTCGACTGACGGCGAAGTGGCCTGGAACGGCCGAATTGGGCGCCAACTCGCCATGACGCTGCATTCTTCAATGTCCGCTTTCGGGATCGATGGATGCGCTGTTCTATGGCCGCCTCGGTAAAGGGTTGCGGACGCCGGCGGCGATGAGCGAGCCACTGGCACAGGGCGGCGTCCGGAAGCCTCCCAAGAACGAACCCGGTGGGAAGTGGCAGCGAGTGTGGCGAATGCACTATGGGGATTTGGCGGTGGCAGCGAGCCCGAGCGGGTGAGCGCAACGGCGGTTGACGCGTTCGATTGGTCGAGCGGCGAGAGCGATCGGGTTGGACTGACGATCGAGATGGACGTTGAGCGCGGCCATAATAGGTGTGTTTGGACGGCAATCGTGCCCAGCCGGCCAAATGTTGTCGCGGCTGGTCGGGGATGGCCTACCACAGGCAGTCCCCTCGCCTCCCGCTATAGTAAGAGACGGAGGGAAATCGGGGAGAACCATGGCGACACCGGAAATCACACCGTCAGTGGCATCGTCCGCCACCGTGGCCCGTCGATATCCTTTTCAACAACGCCGGCATTCCGCACGTCGCTCCGGTCGAGAAGTTTCCCACCGAACGCAGGGATGCCATCATCGCAATCAACCTCTCGGCTGCGTTCCATGCGCAAAGGCGGTGCTGCCCGAGATGCACCGCCGCGGCGTCGGCCGCGTGCGGCCGCTCTGGCACTACCTTTGGTATGAAACAATCGCGAAGGGAGATGCTCCATCATGCTCCGTCTGATCAGCGGCATAAGAATCACCATGCGCGCTACGGAGGCGTTGCTCGCACCCTGGCTGTCGCTGCTAATCCGCTTATGGCTGGCGCAGGCGTTCATCATCGTCGGCGTACATCAGATGATGGACCACGCGGGCGAGCAGGCCATGATCGGCTGGCAACCGGCGCTGTTGCACGAAATAACCAGCTCGGATCCTGGGATCGCCGTACAGGCCATCTGCCCGGTTCTATTGGCCATCGGTCTGTTCACTCGGCTGACAGCCGCGGCACTCCTCCTCCAAGTCCTGTTCCTCCCGGTTGCGGGCGTGGGGCTGGAGGCACCCCTGTTCTGGGCCGCCTTGCTCATATCGCTGATCGCCGGCGGATATCGCGACGCCCATCCGCGGTATGCTCCGAAACCAGGACAATGTGCGAGTGCTGCTGGGCGAGGTGACGGGCATAGAGCTGAAGGACAAAGCCGTGATCCTCACCCGCGGCCGCATCACTTACGACTACCTCATCCTCGCCTCCGGCGCGCGCCACAGCTATTTCGGCCGCGACGAATGGGCACCCTTCGCCCCAGGCCTCAAGAGTATCGAGGACGCCACCGCCATGCGCGCCTTCAGTTCTGACGTGACCTGGGCGATCAGCAAATCTCCCGCCTTGCTGTAGATGAAGGCTAAGTGAGGTGCGTAGATGAAATCTGATCGCAGGTCGTGGTCGACGCGTTTGAGCGCTAGCGGCCAGTCGATTGCCTTGATCGCGGCCGGATCCAAGCCAAACGGTACACCAGACTTTACGTCTACCATTCCCCCGTCGCCGCTGCAGATCAACTCCCGGTCGACCAAACGAGCCCCGGCGGCACCACCAACACTCGCCGAGCGCCAGCATCGCTGTTCGCGTCGTGGCTGCTTGGTCAGGTGGCACAGCGCAGGGACCTCAAGGCCCGATCGGACCGAAAGGTACCCAGGGTCCGCCGGGCCCGCAAGGGATGCAGGGTCCAGCCGGTCCACCAGGGGTAGCTAAGGCGCCTCCCCGACCCGCTGGTAGCCGCGGATCGGCCCTACGGCGACGTTTCCTTGCGCGGGTTACGTCGGCTCTATGGCTTGCGCAAGCGTGACGCCGCCCAGACAGAGTGGCTTCCAGTCCGCCAACGGCAACAAGTCGTGCGCGAGGCCGTAGAGCTCGATTTTGCTCGTCTTCTCGGTGAACTTAGTGTTGCCGTCGATCACCTCGGTATGGGAAAAAGCTACGGTCTCGGCCTGTTTGGTGCCGACGCAGACACCGATCAGATGCAGCGCGTGCTTCGGCATAAACCGTACATCGACCAAGCCCATCCCGATCATCGGCACCATCCCTGGCGCCGCCATCAAAGCTTGCTCCAGCGCCGTTGCCGGTCGTTCGAGAACCAGGGGCGCACCGCTCAGGGCGCTCGGGATCGGGAAATTCAGCTCGAAACCCGGCGCGAAAGGAACCGCCAGTTCGTCTCCCCTCAACCTGCGGACGATGTAGCCTTTGTGGGCGCGATGTCCCACCAGCAGGCGTCCCGAGGAAGCCCGAGCATGAGCGGACTCAGGATAGCCAAATGTCCATACGTTGCGAAGCGGAGCGCCAGCACTCATGTCCGCTAGCCGCACGAACGACTGAGACGCTGCGCTCACTTTACCGATTGCAACGTCGAAAGGTGCGGGCGCCAATTCTGTCGATAGGATCTCATGGTACGCGCCGGCGTCACTGTCCGCGATTCGCACGGACAGCCAGATCTTGCCCCCGCTCTGAGCCGCGGCGGATCGCGCAGCCTCGATGACGTGGCCGGCAGTCAGAAACACCCCTTCGCTGTTGATGAAGAAGGCAGTGCCATGCACGGCAGCGTTGCCATCCGGCGCCGCGCTGAGCACCGGGACGACATACCGGTCGACCTGGTATTCGGGAAGCCGAAGGGGATCGTAAGGAACTGCGGGCATTGGTTTCTGGGTGGGCAAATTTAACCGGACGCAACGCAAACGAGCAGCGCGGCCCGACCGCTATTGGCCAAATTGCACCGCGAGCCCAATGTCTGGTTCCGAACAGCGCCGCCCTGAAACGGACGGGCCGGAATCCACCCACGTCAGACGTCAGGCCAGCTACCGCCGCACTTGGCCGAACGTCAGCATTCGAGCGACGGCTGCACGGTCTGGAGCGACCGCCATGGGCGCTAGGCGGCCGGCTCCAGGCGGCGCTGAACGTCCGGTTCCGAGATCGCCCGATGGCTGGGCTGACGGCCTTGTAGGGTCAGAGTTCGGAGACCGCCACCCGGTTGACGCGTGCACCCGCGGGGCGCCGGGCGCGGAGCCGGCGCATGCGGATGGCTCCGGGCGAGGGTGTTCGACCGTCCTCGACAGCGGTATCGTGGCCAAAACACATTGGAGGTCCGCATGTCTGTCGTTTCGAGGCCCACACCAGTGCCTGCCAGCACGCCGTTCCTCTACAATGCAGGCATCAACTATGAAACCTGGACGCTCGGCCGGAATAGCCGGATCATCAGCGCTGATCTGGATCAGATCACGAAATACTACGGCCTGATCAAGACGTTCCACGACGCCGCGGTCGGCACGTCAGATCCGTCGACGCCGATCATTGAGCCCACCCAGCAGAGCGCGATCGATTACGTCGTGGCGCGGCCAAAGCTGCAGCTTGTGATGGGCACCAACAACAGCGCGCTGGCCCAGGGCGGTTTCGGCACGCCGTGGAGCCCAGGCCTTATGAACAGCAAGGCCTATACGGACAAATGGGTCAGCATGCTGATCGCCGCGTTCGGCAGCGCGGATGCGGTCAAGGCGCATCTGAGGACGGTGCTGATCGGCAACGAGATCGACGCCAACGGGCCGCCGCCTTCGGACGCGCCGAACTTCAACGCCTATGTGAACACTTGGATCCCCAACGCGCTGAACAACCTCAAGGCGTCCATGGCTGCGCAAGGGCTCCGTAGCATTCCCGTGAGCACGATCATCGCGAACTATCCGAGCGACTCCAGCGCTAACCTCGTCGCGTCGAAGACGACCAGCTTCGTGACCAACTTGGTTTATTGGAGTCCCGCCTGGAACAGCGGCTATCCGTTCCTGATGTTCAATCAGTACACGCTGGATAATGGCATGGATCCCAACTTCGCGCCCGTGGCGGCCTATTTCGATAATCTTGGCACCGCCTTCAATCACAAGCCTGATGTCTTCGTCGGTGAAACAGGCTTTTCCGCGGAGTTTGGAGCTGGGGTGGCAGATGAGGCCAAGGTACTTGGCGAGATGTTCGCTTGGGCAGGCGCGCCGCTCACCACCAGCAAGATCACGGTCCCGGTGTTTGCCTTCGATGCATTCGACCTTCCGGACAAGCCGCCGGGCCAGAAACAGTTCGGGTTGTTCGCAGACAACGCGAATAACGTGCCTTTGGGCTTGAAGCCCGGGATCGTCGTGCCCGCCTGGGCACTGGACCCCATCGAACATGAGTAGTGCCCGCCAGCGTGGCGTCAGGCGGGACCGTGCCAGAGGGCGATCACTGGGGGCACGAGATCAAACTGGACGGGGATCGCATGCACGGCCGCCTGGATCGAGGACAAGTCAAGCTGCTGACGCGCACCGGTTTGGATTGGACGGAGAAGTACCCGACCACGGTCAAGGCGCTGAAGGCACTAAGGGCCCGTCAGACAATAGGCGAATCGGGTAACGGTTGGGGATTCTCCGCGTCGACTATCCACCATATGTTGTGTGGATGGTCGATTCGGACAGCATAAGCGAACGTTTCGCGGCGTTGTCGCCGTATCTGGATGAACGGGGACGACGGCTATTTGCGGCAACCGAGGCGAGTAGTGCCGGGTATGGCGGGGTCGCTGCGGTGTCGCGCATCACCGGCATCGCGCCGAGCACGATCGGACGCGGCCAGCGCGACTTGACCGAGGACGTTAAGCTCGATCCCGGTCGGGTTCGACGGCCCGGCGGCGGTCGCAAGCCGCGGGTGGTGACCGACCCGGGGCTCTTGCCGGCGCTGCTGGCGTTGGTCGAGCCGACCGAGCGAGGCGATCCGATGTCGGCGCTACGCTGGACCTGCAAGAGCCTGCGGCGCTTGGCGGCGGACCTGCGGGCTCAGGGCCATGTGGTCAGCCATACGGTGGTTGGCGAGTTGCTGGCGCAGCAGAATTTCAGCCTGCAAGCCAACAGCAAGACCAGAGAAGGCGGCGACCATCCGGACCGGGACGCGCAGTTCCCGCAGATCGGTCAGAGCGTGAGCGAAGCGTTGGCAGCCCATCAGCCGGTGATCTCGGTGGACACCAAGAAGAAGGAATTGGTTGGCGACTTCAAGAACGCCGGGCGGGAATGGCGGCCGAAGGGAACCCCCGAAGAGGTTCGCGTGCATGACTTCGTGATCAAGGAACTGGGGCGTGCGGTACCGTATGGCGTCTATGACCTCGCCGCCAATGCCGGCTGGGTCTGTGTCGGGGTGGACAATGACACGGCCGAGTTCGCGGTGCAGACGATCCGCCGCTGGTGGTACGAGGTCGGGCGGGTGCGCTATCCTGACGCCAAGCACCTGACGATCACCGCGGATGGGGGCGGCAGCAACGGCTCGCGTGTGCGTCTATGGAAACGCGAACTTCACCGTCTCGCCACCGAGATTGGCATCGACATCAAGGTTCACCACCTGTCGCCCGGCACCAGCAAGTGGAACAAGATCGAACACCGCCTGTTCGCCTTCATCAGCCAGAACTGGCGTGCCACACCGCTGGTCAGCTATCGCGTCATCGTCGATCTGATCAGCGCCACCACAACCGATAAAGGCCTCATCGTCCGTTGCGAACTCGACGAACGAACCTATCCGAAGGCGATCGCCGTGTCCGACCAGCAGATGGATGCGATCGACATGACGCGCGCCGAGTTCCACGGCGAATGGAATTACACCATTCACCCGGGCAATCGCTCAGATCGCGCAGTTGATTCCTGACGGGCGCTTAGGACTCAACAAGCCTACATTGATGGCGAGCTGTGCGCTGTCGCCGGCACGCCCCTAGTTACTGACCAGGAATCAACTTTTCGTGAGTCCCCTTGCCGTGTCTCTATTTTGAGAAAAGATCATTCCTAGGCCTAGGAATGATCTTTTCTCAGCCCCAACTATGCCAAAAACTGCGCGGGTTTATTGGTCTTGTGGGCGTTGAGCGGTTTCGCCAAGCCCCTTAAATCCCGCTTCGCAGCGCCGGCACGCTCGCGGTCCGAGGGGCACCTTCGAACCGCGGCTAGGCGCCAGATGCGGGGCTCCCATAGACCCAATCGCATCGCGGGAGACTGTTGCCCAAGTCCAAGCTGATGGCAACGGTACCCTCTGCAAAGCGGTCTACGACACATAAGGAATCCGTTCCGTGTCAGCACTTAACTACCTGTTCGAAGAACTGGCCAAGAACCGCTCCCGCAGCTCGTGGAACGACCGCCTGACGCATTGGGAGAAGCCGGCAAGCGATAGCGAGGTGGCTCGGATTGAGCGCGCGGCTTCTATGGTGCGCGACGCCCTGTCGGCGAGCGCGTGGCTCACGACGGAGGGGGTCACCGTCGCTCCGCAGGGATCATACTACAACAACACTAACGTGCGGCAGACCGCGGATCAGGACCTACGGGCGGTTCATCCTGGTATCCGGATCGAATGCGACAACGGGATAGACCGGGCGGTTGCAGACCGATGCCTCGGGACCAGCGACACAGGCCGGACGTTTGCCGACCTCATCCAGCGGATGCGATCCGAGATCGATGCGGCCTTGTCGCAGAAGTTCGGTGCTCGTAGTCTGGATACTTCCGGCACCAAGGCCACCCGCGTGCTTGAGCTTCCTGGCAGCCGGGCGCCGGTCGATGTCGTCGCCTGCTTTCGCTATTTTTGGGTCATGCACGGTGAGGCCGGGCACCTAACGCACGCCGAAGGCATCTCGATCCTCGACAAGAAAGGCTCATGGACGAACAATTTCCCCGACCAGCACCACGCGAACGGCATCGCCAAGCGCGCCAACACGCAACACCGCTTCAAGAAGGTCGTACGCTCGCTGAAACGCCTGCGCGACGAACTCGTCGAAGCTAAGATCATCATCCCCAAGCAAGCGCCCAGCTTCCTGATCGAGTGCCTGGTCTATGCGGTTGAGGACGCGTACTTCCTGCTCACCGAACCTGACGAACGCTACGACCGGGTTTTGCAAGTGGTCGAGCGCATGGATGCCCTGCTTGCCAATCGAGAGTGGATTCAGAAAGCAATGGAGATCAACGGCATCAAGTATCTCTTTTGGCCGACGCAGCCTTGGACGGCCGAGAGCGCCCGCCAATTCGTTCAGGCAGCTCACGCGCGTCTGCTTGGCATCTGACGGCCCATGTGGGGACTGCTGCCGCGCAGTGCGCAAATCACCATATCCGTCCTGTTGGTCGTCTACGCCGGCTGGGTGGTGTCCGAGGTCCACACGCTCCTGACGGGCTTGCCCCTAGCAGCGACACAGTCCATTTCGATTGTCGGCATGATCATCAGCTTTCTTGTGATCGGCGGCTTTAGCGTATGCTGGCGTTGGGTGTGGAGATGGATACCCATGTTATCGCGCTGGTTCCCGGATCTGACAGGCCGGTGGGAGGGCACCTACGTTTCCAGCTACCGCCGGGCTGACGGTACGCGGGCGACAGGTTCCTTCAGTGCAGTCATCCGGCAAGGCCTGTTCACGTCCAGCGTAATCGCCCGGACAGGCGAGATGACGTTGCATTCCACGAGGTCATGGCTGGCGGCCGACCGAGATGCGAGGCGGTTTACCGTCGGCTATACGTACCGGAGCATACCTGATGCTGCGGTTCGAGAACGCAGCGCACCGCACGACGGCGTGTGCTTCCTACAAAGCCTACCGGACGATGATTCCGAATGCCTGAAGGGCATCTATTATACAGAGCGACGCACCATTGGCGATATAACGATGAGGCGCATGAGCAGAGAGCCATGCTCGGCGCGTAATAATAGCTAAAATCCAACTCACTCAGCTCAGATTGTGCGCACTTTCTAGCATCACAGCATCCTGTCGTGTAGTTCGGCCACGTCGGGACTGGCATCCGCCGTAATGATGGCGAAGCTGCGCGTCACGATGCCGTCCGGCCAGCGGAAGCCTTCCCAGAGGCCTGCGAAGGCCATCGGCTGTTCGTCCTGGCGGTCGATTGCGTACGGCTGCTTGCCGCTCGCAACTACCTTCCATTCGTAGAACGCATCAGCCGGGACGATGGCCCGGCGCTGCTCAAAGGCGCGACGGAATATACCGGAGGTCGCGACCGTCTCGGCGCGCGCGTTGACCGGCCGCTGCGCCTTGACCGGCTCCTTCGTCCAGTACGGCAACAGGCCCCATTGCAACAGATCGAGTTGACGTTCGCCCGTCTCGGGATGCCGGCGCACCACCGGCGCCATTTGCGTCGGCGCAACATTCCAGGACGGCTCAACCCTCGGCCGGTGCGTACCGACCACACATCGTGTCGGAAGGTAGGGATAGCCTGGTCGGCAGGGAAGCGGAACGGGTCAGCTATTCGTTGCTGCCCTTCCGTGCGAGCCGCACGCTTTCGCATCACCGTTGCGATCCCGTTCCACTTTGCGCCTCACCACGGCGTCCTGCACGGTCAACTGCACCGTGCCAGACCGAAAAAGGCAGGAAATTCTACCGGGCGCGGGCCGCCGCATTCATGATCCGTCCACGGATGGCGTGACTCGGGCGCTACGGGATGCGCCGCTGTTTCACGCCACGGCATACACGGGCAGGACGGTGTCTGAGCCCGACGAGGAAACGAAAAGTTCGGGCTTTTCTGGTCAATTCGGATTAAACCCGACACTTTCTAACAACGAACATCTCGCCTCGCAGGGGTGGGAGGGGAAAATGGCGGCATATGATGGGGGCTCCCCGCAGTTCGCTCGGCAAATCTACTACCGGGGTATTCCGGTTCTTATCGTGGGATGGCACACGAAGAATCGTGGCGCGTTAGCTAACGCGTTGTTCGCGCATTTGGTCGCTATGGGGTTGATCCCGACGGCTTGCCGCGGCGTATCGATCGATTGGCTTCAGCACATCCTTGAGCACGGATGCGACGTTGATCCCAGTGATCGCCCGATCTACGTCGCGAACCTCGACAAAGCGATCGAGTACGGTGGCGATATCCAAGTCCTCCAAATCTTCGATCCGAATCGACTGAAGCCGTCCTTCACTGAGGTTCCAACCGACACGCCACCTGAAGAATTGCGCAGGCTAGAAGGTTTGCACGCTTCTTGGGAGGTGTCGCAAGACGGGACGAGAATTTGGTATTCCAAGCTGGCCCGCAATGACCCGAGGCGAACCACGGATTATGAGGTTGCCTATTGTCGTTGTATCTATGGCCATCCGTGGGACGCGCTCAAGGCCTTGATCATCGTACATCCCCAAGAATTTTCGACGGTCGACATAGAGTCCGCGATCGGGCAAGCATCCCGCTAGGAACCCTACGATCTTGCGACATGGACCCGATTGTTGTCAGAGTCGTTCAATTCGACCACCCCTTACTTCTACCCCCGTCCCACTGGTCGCGGAGTGAACTGAGACCGGCCATTCTTGCGGCTATCAGGCGCAGCCATTCGATCGTAACCGAGGCCGCGGCACGAATTGCATCCGCTCGATGGCTTCCTTCGACTGCACCTTGTGCATGACAAGCATCTCCAGTGCTGACCGAAGGAGGCTTGGTTTGACACGCTTAAAGACATTGTCGAGCGGCTCCACCTGTCGGATGCCCATCAGGTTCATCTGCCGCCAAAGGTATTTCACCTGAGACTCGTCTCACTTTAAGTGCAGCGAAATATGCGACGCCGGGAAATTCTCAGCATTTCGTGCAGCCCGGCAGTCATACTTCAAAATTCTGAAAGAGAGATGGCAGGTTTCTATCGCTGCTATGGTTTATTGCTGTAGAGACCTACAAATCCTGAAACCGATGCCGCTTGACCTTCCTCCGCCGCGTACGAGCCGTTTTGGTTCCCCGCTTGAGCTGTCGCGGGTGCATTGGGTGCGGTCCGAACTGGTTGTCGAGGTAAACCATCTCACCTGGACGCTCGACAATCTCCTACGCCAGGTTGCCTATGTGGGGCTACGCGAGGACAAGCCCGCGCACGATGTGCAGCGACCAGTTCCGTATCCCAAGTCGCGCGATTGAGGAAGCGCATCGCCTGCGCTTTGCGGTGGGACTCAAGGCGCGGCTTGTCCAGCCAAGTCGATCGGCTTCAACAGCTCACGTCCGTTATTCCGAGGGCTGTTCACCCGTCGGTCAACCGGCCAGACCCGCAGCGTGCCAGCCGACGCCGGCCGGAGCAGCGATCCAGGATCGCCCGGCTGCTCGCCAAGCCACACCGACCAGTCTGCAGGCTCCAGGATCACGGGCATCCTGTCGTGCAACTCGGCCACATCGGGGCTGGCATCCCGTGGTGATGATGGCGAAGCTGCGCGTCACGTTGCCATCCGGCCACCGGAAGCCTTCCCATAGGCCTGCGAAGGCCATGGGCTGCCCGTCCTGGCGGGCAATGGCATACGGTTGCTTGCCGTTCGCAACCACCTTCCACTCATAGAACGCGTCCGCTGACACGATCGCTCGGCGCTGTTCGAACCCATGCCGGAGGTCGCGACCGTCTCGGCGCGCGCGTTGATCGGCCGCTGTGCCTTGACCGGCTCCTTCGTCCAGTACGGCAACAGGCCCCATTGCAACAGATCGAGCTGACGTTCGCGGGCAGGAAACTGGCATATCGGCCACACATGCCGGGAAGATAGAGCCGGCCTAGTCGGCGGGGAAGCGGAACAGAGTCGCCATTCGTCGCCGCTCCTAACCGCGCCCAGAGCGCGCCGCCTCCGCCCGGCCGCGCCGGCGCAGCTGGCGCAGCGACAGCGCGTGCAGCAGGATCGAGCTTGGCACCACGAAAGCGGGGGTCAGCGAATTCGGATAAGCGCCGGCGTTGATGCTCGCCAAATTCGGAACGACCAGCTGGAACCGGCCGGGCGAGGTGACCACCCCCATGGTGATCGCGACGGCGAAGTCGGCCAGGCCGAAGATATTCCAGATCATCGCAGCCCTTCGGCCCTGAGCCGTGCCGGTCGCCACGGCGATCGCCGCCGGCACGGCGAACAGGCCGGTCAGCACATCGCCAATTCCCGCCGGCAACGCGAACACGCCGGGCAACGCCCCATGCAGCCAGGCAGCGAGAGCCCAGCTGCCGAATACGCGGTAAAGCTGAAGAGCGACGAGCCAGGTCGCCGGCATCGCGTCAAGCACCTGCCCCACACGCTTCGACAACAGCAGCAGGGGCGCGCCGATGATCACCGGCAGGAAGATCGCCAACGGCAGCAACGGTAAGGGTGAGGTGCCCGTGATGAAGACGCCATTGATCGCCGCGCTCCAGGCGACAGCGAACCAAAGAGTGTCTGGGATCATGACCGCCAGCCAGGTCGTGCGGCGTTGGCTCGGCGTCAGGTCGGTGCTCTCGAGGCCGAGCCACAAACCGACCGCGATAACCCCATGGGCCATCAACTGGTGTGCCGAGGTCGGAACGCCGCTCGCCGGGATAAACGGCTGCCAGTAGATCAACACAATCCACAGGACCGTCAGCGGGATGAGCCAAAGCAGGCTGCGCCAGGCGCGACCAGGCGGGACGATACCGGCGGGAACAGCGGCGGCGGTCATCAGCGGTCCTCCATGCGTAACTACTGATTTGCACGTCACATGTACGACCACTTTCGGTGAGCGACTATCCGCGATAATATTGATGGGCTATGAAGCAGAACTTCACGGTCAGGCAAGGCGCGCTCGACGGCGTAGAGGCGTTCCTGAGCGTTGCCCATCACCGCAGTTTTCGCAAAGCGGCTGCGGAGCTCGGGGTAACACCATCGGCGATCAGCCAGGCGGTACGCGCACTTGAGGCGCGCGTCGGCGCAGCACTTTTCATCCTTACGACGCGCAGTGTCGGCCTGAGCGAAGCCGGCGAGCGATTTCACTCGCGTGCAAAGCCCGCTTTCGAGGAGCTTGTCGCCGCAAGCGAGGTTGCGCGTGACCTTGGGCAGCGGCCTGCCGGACTGTTGCGCCTCACGGTGCCGCGGGCGGTGGTGCCGATCCTGCTGGAGCCGCTGATCGCGTCGTTCTGCCAGGCCTATCCCGAGGTCGTTGTGGAGATCGCGGCAAGCGCGGATCTGGTCGATATCGCTGCCGAAGGATTTGACGCCGGCATCCGGCTCGGCCAGTTCATCGAGGCCGATATGATCGCGGTGCGTCTGACGCCGTCGCGCCCGCTGACTGTGGTCGGCAGCCCCGACTATCTGCGCCGGCGGCAGCGGCCGGAACTCATCGACGATCTGCGCCGGCACGCCTGCCTGCGCTTGCGCCGCTCAAACGGGTCGATCACGCCCTGGTCCTTTGTCAACGGAAACGAGGCAGTCGAAGTCATCGTTTCAGGACCTTTTATCGCCAACGACATGCCCACAATGCTTGGCGCGGCCGTCGAAGGACTGGGCCTTGCGCAGGTGCCCGAGCCGATCGCAGCCGGCGCGGTGAAAGCGGGGAAGCTCGTGCGCGTGCTGGAACCCTTCGCGCCCATGGCGCCGGGTGTGTTTCTCTACTATCCCGGCGACCGGCAAATGATGCCGAAGCTGCGAGCCTTCATCGATCACGTGAAGAGCCGCCTGGGCGCTACCAACAAAACCCGAAGTCACATTGATGACAAGCGAACACGCGGGATGAAAATGCGCTGACGTGGGAAGCGTGGACCGGAATAGATTGAAGTCACTATGTGCGTCGAACCACGATGCGAGACCTATCGACTGCTATTGCAGAGACAACATCGCATCTCATACGCCACACTAACCTACTCTATCCCGCGCTGCTCTTCCCTCACTCCCACTCGATCGACCTTGTAAGACTCGCGAGGATCGATACAGCTTGAATGGTAAACGGCACGCACTTCGCTGACCATGGGGGGTCGTCATCGACGGAGGAGCGACTTTCCGATACGTCTCGCGCACCAACGAAGCTGGGTACTGGCAGCGCTTCCAGCAGATCTCCGCAGGCTTGGATTGTCCGCTTTCGGGAACTCGCCGGGTGGCCCGGAACGACCAAGGTGGTGAAGGTTTTCGGACGCCGGCCATCTCCGGTCGCGCGTCTGGGCACGGGGCCGGCGTACGAAAACCGCCCATGCACGAACCCGCGGGGCTGCGACGATGGTCTATGGGGATTTCGAGTTTTGCTCGGTTGTGGTGACGGCGGAACCGGCTGGGCGCTGGAACCGGCGAGAGCTTGGTGAGTGAGATTTTCCGCCGGGCGAGGCTAGAATCGGGATCTGGCGGCGGCTGATATTCAGCACGTTTGCGCTGATCTTGGTGAAGGGCGTGCCTGGGGGCATTCGTCGTAACAGTGGTGTTGCGGCGTGAGGTGAGCGCAAGCCGTGCCGGGTCACGACGAAGTGCTCCCGGTTGGTGCGGGCGCGTGCGGTGGCGCGCGGGGTTGCCTCCATCGCCCGAAGGTCTCGACGATGGTCATGCGCCCGCCACAGCAGGGACAGGGCGGCAGCCAATCGAGTGGTTCTGGCACTTCGACGGGCTCCGGCGGCGGTGCCACGGCAAGCAGTTCGCGGGCACGCATGATATTGGCCTTGCGTGCGGAACTGGCGAGCAAGCCGTAATGGCGGATGCGGTGGAAGCCATGTGGCAGGACATGGAGCAGGAAGCGGCGGATGAACTCGTGCGGCGCGAGCGTCATGACGCGCTGCCGCTCGGGACCATCGCGGCGGTAGTCCTTGTAGCGGAAGGTGACGCCGGTCTCGTCGAACGCAATCAGGCGCTGGTTGGAGATGGCGACCCGGTGGGTATAGCGCGAGAGATAGGCGAGCACGGCCTCGGGGCCGGCGAACGGTGGCTTGGCATAGACCACGAACCGCTTCTTCCTGACCGCGGCGAGGTGACGCAGGAAAAGGCGGTGGTCGGCGAGACCGGCCTGCGCGCCGAAGAAGGCGAGTCGCCCCGCCTTATGGAGCTCGATCAGCCGGGTGAGGAACAAGCGGCGAAAGAGCGAGCCCAGCACCCGCACCGGCAGGAGGAAGGCCGGACGCGAAGAGATCCAGCGCTGTCCGTCGAGCGAGATGCCGCCGCCCGGCACGATCATGTGGATATGGGGATGGTGCGTCATCGCCGATCCCCAGGTGTGGAGCACGGCGGTGATGCCGATGCTGGCGCCGAGGTGCTTAGGGTCGGCCGCGATCGTCATCATCGTCTCCGACGCCGCACGGAACAGCAGATCGTAGACGATCGCCTTGTTCTGCACGGCGATGTCTGCAAGCTCGGTGGGAAGCGTGAAGACGACATGGAAGTAGCCGACCGGCAGCAGGTCGGCTTCGCGCTCGGCCAGCCAGGTGCGCGCAGCGGCGCCCTGACATTTGGGACAGTGTCGATTGCGGCAGCTATTGTAGGCAATGCGCTGATGCCCGCAGTCCTCGCAGGCATCGACGTGACCGCCGAGCGCTGCCGTGCGGCAGTTCTCAATCGCCGACATGACCTTCAGCTGGGTCAGGCTCAGGTGACCGGCCTGGGCGGCACGATAGCCGGCCCCTTCAGCTCGGAAGATATCGGCGACCTCGATCGAGGCGCGCAAGCCGCTTCAGCCGCCGGGATCCTCGCCTTGCATCAACAACGCCAAACGCTCCAGAGGACTGGTCACCGAGCGGATCGTCTTGGTGGCAACGCGCGCATAGAGCGCGGTCGTATCAAGCTTGCTGTGCCCCAGCAGGACCTGGATCACGCGGATATCGACATCCTGTTCCAGGAGATGGGTGGCGAAGCTGTGGCGCAGCGTGTGGGGCGACACCCGCTTCCTGATCGCCGCTGCTTCGGCTGCCTCATGGATCGCGCGGTTGATCTGCCGGGTTGAGATCGGATCGGTGGCACTGCGTCCGGGGAACAGCCAGCCATGAGGCAGCATGACGGAGCGCCGCTTGCCTTCCTTCCACCACAGCCGCAGCAGCGCGAGCAGCTGGGGTGACAGCATGGCGTTGCGGTCCTTACGTCCCTTGCCCTGTTCGACCCTGATCAGCATGCGCGTGCTGTCGATATCATCGACCTTGAGGCTGGCCACTTCCGAAACGCGCAGGCCCGCGCCATAGGCAGTGCCGAGGATGGCCTTGTATTTGATGCCTGGTGCCGCTTCGAGCAGTTGGCCCACTTCCTCGACACTCAGCACCGCTGGCAGTTTGCGCGGATAGCGCGCCAGGACCAGGCGCCGCGACAGGTCTGGCCGGTCGAGCGTTACGGTGAAGAAGAAGCGCAGCGCCGAGACGGAACAGTTGATCGTGGGTGGTTGTACTCCGCTCTCGCGCTGGTGAACCTGAAACCGGCGAATATCCTCAGCCGTTGCCGTATCGGGCGGTTGCCCCAGGAAGGCTGCGAAGCTGCGCACAAAACGAATATACTCGTGCTGCGTATCGGATCGCAGGCCGCGCATCGCCATGTCTTCTATCATGCGCTGCCGCAGCGCACTGACCGGGCGGTCGATAGTTGGAACAGGCATCGGAAGTTCCTCTCATGATGAAGGGAACTCCATGTTCGAGAGGCAACTACGCCTCGCTCAAGACTTCATCGAAAACGCGCATGAGTATTGAGGTCCAGGGGCTCGGCCCCTGGCGGGGTTTGGGGCAGCGCCCCAACCTTACTTGCTTCATCGGTCAATGGTTCGGGTACCGGGTAATAACTCACCCGCAGCACCAATCCCGCGAAGCGGGTTCGTGCATGGGCGCGTAGCGGCCGGCTCCAGGCGGCGCTGAACGTCCGGTTCCGGGAACGCTCGATGCCTGGGCTGACGGACTCCGGCGGTTCGGGTGGGGAGCCTGGCTACCGCCGCAATGGGTGGATTCCGATCGATCCGCGTCTGGGGAACTGATCCGAAAATCGGCCATTCCTCTGGTGGCTTGGTGTGGCCGAGAGCGGACTGGCAGCTTTCGGGCGGAGAGCGTAAAAAACCGACATCCAGCCGCAGCGCGACAGACGGGTAAATCGCCGTGGCTCGCAACGCGGGTTCCTGGATGCCCGTCGAAGCAGGCGACGCGCGCCCGAGAAACTTCAAGAAAGCATGCACGATGGTAAAGCGCCGCAAAGAGGAAGAGGTCGTCGGAGTGCTCGAGTTCGAAGGTAGGACCAGCGAGGATCCTGAGGTCATGAAATGGCTGGCCGAGCACAAGGCGCAGAATGGGGGCAAGATCCGGGTGAGCCGGGGTAGCACGGGCGTCCGAGTGGCATTCAGCAAGGCAGCGGATATGGCGTTGTGGCAAGCGCGGTCTGAGCAGGGAGGCAAGGGGAAGCGATCGCCGCGTTCCTGAGCCTCATTCAAACCGGAGAGGATATCGGCATTGACAAAGGAAGAACTGACCGTTTGGGCGCTGGCGAATGGCTGGCGGGTCATCGCAGGCCATCCCAGCCTGACAAAGCCGGGCGCGCCGAACGATCCTATTGTGCGTCTTGTGCTGAAGGCGACGGTGGTCAACCTTGAGGTGCGCAAACCCGCCGGCAAATGGGAGAAAGTGGCTGGTGAGAGCTACGCTCACGTCGTGCAAGGCTCGGAAGATGAGCCGCCACGTGGCCTTGGCTTCCAAAAAGTCCCGAGCATCACGTTGCTGATGCAGCAAAATCGCGACGCGATGGTATTTGGACGGATGAGTGGCAGCAGCTAGAGTCCAGCTTCTCGTGCGCCTCTGCGTACCCTGATGACGCCCGTTGGAAGGCGATAATGCAACAGGGTGTCGACCTGTCGTTCATTATCGGCCCGGAAACTGGGATCAACGATGATCAAGGTTTCGACGGCGGTGATTGGCCGAGAACGGAACGGCCGCTGTGGAACACACGAGTGAAGCAAGCGGACGTTTTCCTCGACAATGGCCCAAAGCGACCCTACTCCGCCATCTTTTTGGCTTGCTAGGCGATCCCGGAACCGGACATCCGACACTGATCGGCGCCAACGTCTCTGTGCCTGTCTCTGCCCTTGGCAGCCTATGAGTATCGGCCGGTTAGGCGGCCTCATGACGTCCGAGCAGCCAGGTGAAGGCGCGGCGCACAAACGCCGCGCCATCCCCAGTTGGCAGATCCCCATGGGCAATCAGCACCCGTTCGATCGGCCAGTCGAGTGCGGCACACGCCGCGCGACGGTCGAGGAAACTCGCGCGCCAATCACGCGGCGTGCCAGGATTGGGGGCGACAATCCCGCCGAGCCGACAAACAACGCCACGCCACCCCGTGAACCAGTCGCGCGGAAAATTCTGGATCAAATCGGCGAAGAGGACCGTACGGCTCATCCGGAGGAAGAACACGACCTCGGTTAAGGCGAAGCTTCCGCGCAGCACGACTTGGTCGATGTCAGCCGCCCATTCGGGCTCGGGAGCAACGCCAAGCTCGGCATCGAACGTGAGGTCTTTGCGCTTGCGCCGCAGCCGCGGCGAGGCGTAGAGGCGAGCCGCTGGATAGGCGGACTTCCACTCCCCAAGAAAAAGGTGATGCAGCGCATTGGGCGAGACAAGGTGGCCTATCGGGCCGAGCATGTGGACCGAATCGCGAAGCGAGTCGGATAGCGCGACGGGCGACCAAACGAACAGGCTCCCGTCAGATAGCCGGATCACCGCCATCCGCGTTGGATAGGGGAAGCCATAAAACGACGCCACCGGACCGTCAGCTATCCAGATCTCGGGTCCGAATTGCAGCAGCTCACTCCTACAACCATCGCCGCATTGATCGCGAAATTCGCTCACTTCAGGGCAGTCGCTCAAGACACCGTCTCCAATGCCTACGTACGATCTCAGCAGGCGGCTGTTCCCAGAAGCAGACATCGGGGCGACCACCTATGGGATCATTGCATCTCCGTTCTTTCGACGAGGCGGTGTCCCTGGGCCTCAGGCTGCTGCATGGCCCAGTCGTGCAGCCTCAATTTTAGCAATGTCGATCCGGCGCATGGTCATCATGGCGTCCATCGCCCGCTTCGCGGCGGCCCGATCCGGATCCTTCAGCGCGGCAATCAAGGCTCGCGGCACGATCTGCCACGAAAAGCCCCAGCGGTCCTTGCACCAGCTGCACTCGCCTTCGCTGCCGCCATTCTCGATGATCGCATTCCAGTCGCGGTCGGTCTCTGCCTGATCGTCGGTCATCACCTGGAAGCTCACCGCCCCGTTCGGCGTGAACGCAGGCCCACCATTCAGACCGACAAAGGCTTGGCCGAGTACGGTGAACTCTACGGTCAGCTCGCTACCCTGTTCACCGCCAGGGTAATCGGATGGAGATTGAAGCGCTTGCCCGACATGGCTGTCAGGAAAAGTGGCTGCGTAGAATTCCGCTGCTTTCCGCGCCTCGCCATGCTCGAACCACAAACAGGTGACGATTTTTCCAGGCATCAAACTTCCCTCACCAGCCTTGACGACATACCTGGGTATAAACGTGCTTGATGCGTGTCGATAAAGCCCCGCTTCAAGATCAGGTGATTCGTTCGCGACAGCTGCCTCTGCCTGCAAGTGCAGCGGGCGGCACGCACTTGGCACGACATTCGACGAGCTCCTGAGGCCGATAGGGCTCACCAACCAGTGAATTTCCCTGTAGATAGCGCTGAACCGCCAGACCAGGCCGGAGAACGAACCCGCTTGCGCGGGAGGGTGCTGTGCGTAGCGCCGGAGCCGGAATGACGACCAAGAAGGGAGTGTGACGGAAGCGGCGTGAGCCGACGATCGGGGTGTTGTCAACCTCATGATGAGGAGCACCCCAATGAGCAAGAAGCCCATCAGCCCGCTGCGTCAGCGCATGATCGAGGACATGACGGTGCGCAACTTCATCGAGAAGACGCGCAACGACTATATCCGTCAGGTCTGGTCCTTCACGGCCTTCCTTCATCGCTCGCCGGACACCGCAACGGCGGAGGACCTGCGCCGCTTCCAACTGCATCAGACGCAAACCGGCGTACGCCCGCCGAGCATCAATGCCGCAGTAGCAGCCCTGCGCTTCTTCTTCACCGTAACCCTCGACCGGCCCGACATGGCACGGCACCTCACGGTCGTGCGCGAACCGCGCAGGATCCCGGCCATTCTGAGCCCCGATGAAGTCGTGCGCCTGCTCGAGGCGGCGCCGGGGCCGAAGTACAAAGCGGCGCTGAGTGCCGCCTATGGCGCTGGTCTGCGGGTCTCCGAGGTGGTGGCCTTGAAGGTCTTGGACGTCGACTCCAAACGCATGCTGCTGAAGATCGAGCAGGGCAAGGGGCGCAAGGATCGGTTTGCCATGCTTTCCCCGCAGCTGCTCGATCTGCTGCGCGATTGGTATCGCATCGCGCGGCCACGGATCTGGCTCTTCCCTGGCCAGGACCCGACCAATCATCTCACAGCGCGGCAGTTCAACCGCATCGTGCATGCGGCCGCCCACACGGCCGAGATCAAGAAGCGAGTGACGCCGCATACGCTCAGGCACAGCTTCGCCACGCATCTGCTCGAGCAGAATGTCGACATCCGCGTGATCCAAACGCTCCTGGGTCACGCCAAGCTCGATACCACCGCGCTTTACACCCGCGTCGCCAGCACCACCATCCGAGCCGTCATCAGCCCGCTCGATCGGCTCGCACCACTGCGTCCCAAGAGGGATCAGCCGCCGGCGTAACGCGCGGCGCTCGTGACCCGCCCTGCTCTCGAGGTCGCGGATATCTTCCGCGACCACGGAGCCGCCTGGCGTCGTGCCAACGCCGGCCATGCGAGTCTCGGTCAACTGAAGGTGATGAGTGCAATCGAAAACTGCCGCACCGCGGCTCTCGGCGGGCACGTCGCACGCTGTGAGGACTGTGCATACACCACAGTCGCTTACAACAGCTGCCGGAATCGGCACTGTCCAAAATGCCCGGCAGCGGCAGCCAAGGAGTGGCTGCAAGCGCGCGAGGCGGAGCTGCTGCCGGTGCCTTACTTCCACCTGGTCTTCACGCTGCCAGGCCCGATCGCTGACATCGCCTATCACAACAAGGCAGTGGTCTATGACCTGCTATTCAAAGCCTCGGCCGAGACCATGCAGGCGATCGCCGCCGATCCCAAGCATCTGGGCGCCAATATCGGCATCACCGCGGTGCTGCACACCTGGGGCTCGGCCATGACGCATCACCCGCACGTGCACATGATCGTGCCCGGCGGCGGCATCTCGTCCGATGGCCAACGCTGGATCGCGTGCCGCCCCAGATTCTTTCTGCCCGTCCTCGTCCTCTCGAAGCTGTTCCGACGCCTGATGCTGGAGAAGCTGATCGCTGCGCACGCGGCCGGCCAACTACGGTCCTTCGGCGATCAGGCCCGTCTCGCCCAGCGCGACGCCTTCGCCGCAGCCCTGGCACCGCTGCGGAAAACCAAGTGGTTCGTCTACAGCAAGCGCCCGTTCGCCGGCCCCGAGGCCGTGCTCGCCTATCTCTCGCGCTACACCCACAGGGTCGCTATCTCAAACAGCCGGCTGATCGCCGCCGACCAGAAGAGCGTCACCTTCAAGGTCAAGGATTATCGGATCACCGGGCCCGGCCGGTATACCACCATGACGCTCGATGTCGCCGAGTTCATCCGCCGCTTCCTCATCCACGTCCTGCCCACCGGCTTTCATCGCATCCGCCATTATGGTCTCTTCGCCAACGGTTGCCGTGCCGAGACCGTGGCGCGCGCTCGCGAACTGCTGGCCGTCGCCGCACCCAACGCCGCGACCGATAAGCAAGCTCCTGCCAACTCTGGAGAATCAAACGTGCTCGCGCATCCATGCCCCTGCTGTGGTGGACGTATGATTATCATCGAAACCTTCGAGCGAGGTGGCCAACCGAACTACCGCCCGTCGGCGCCGCCGGTCGCTGCCAGGATCGACACCTCATGACCATCATAGCTGCCTTGCTACGCTGTTGCGCCAAACTCGCCTGCCGCTGGTCCCCGACCGGCCACGACAACACTTGTCTAGCTGGGCACGACTGCCACCCAAACACACATATTATGGCCGTGCTCGACCTCCACCTCGATCGTCAGTCCCACCGCTACCTCCTCCCAGTCGCCCAATCAAAGGCATCAACGGCGGTCGTGCTCACCCGCCAGCACACGCTGCTGCTGCCAAATCCCCATAGCGCGTACGCTAAACCGCCCCCTCAGGCCCCCGCGGGTTCGTTCTTCGGAGGCTTCCAGACGCCGGCCCGTGCCAGTGGCTAACTCCTCGCCGCCGGCGTCCGGAACCCTTCACGTAGAACCCTTCACGTAAGCCGAATGTCCGGTTCCAGCGTATGTCGGCCGGGAAGCGGACCGGCAAAAAACCACCTGTCTTGCCGGCGACGACCTGAGTTGCAATGTCCGCTTCCGAGCGGCTGGAGTGAGCGCCTCGATGACCGGAATGGTGAAGGTTTTCGGACGCCGGCCATCTCCGGTCGCGCGTCTGGGCACGGGCCCGGCGTACGAAAACCGCCCATGCACGAACCCGCGGGGCTGCGACGATGGTCTATGGGGATTTCGAGTTTTGCTCGGTTGTGGTGACGGCGGAACCGGCTGGGCGCTGGAACCGGCGAGAGCTTGGTGAGTGAGATTTTCCGCCGGGCGAGGCTAGAATCGGGATCTGGCGGCGGCTGATATTCAGCACGTTTGCGCTGATCTTGGTGAAGGGCGTGCCTGGGGGCATTCGTCGTAACAGTGGTGTTGCGGCGTGAGGTGAGCGCAAGCCGTGCCGGGTCACGACGAAGTGCTCCCGGTTGGTGCGGGCGCGTGCGGTGGCGCGCGGGGTTGCCTCCATCGCCCGAAGGTCTCGACGATGGTCATGCGCCCGCCACAGCAGGGACAGGGCGGCAGCCAATCGAGTGGTTCTGGCGCTTCGACGGGCTCCGGCGGCGGTGCCACGGCAAGCAGTTCGCGGGCACGCATGATATTGGCCTTGCGTGCGGAACTGGCGAGCAAGCCGTAATGGCGGATGCGGTGGAAGCCATGTGGCAGGACATGGAGCAGGAAGCGGCGGATGAACTCGTGCGGCGCGAGCGTCATGACGCGCTGCCGCTCGGGACCATCGCGGCGGTAGTCCTTGTAGCGGAAGGTGACGCCGGTCTCGTCGAACGCAATCAGGCGCTGGTTGGAGATGGCGACCCGGTGGGTATAGCGCGAGAGATAGGCGAGCACGGCCTCGGGGCCGGCGAACGGTGGCTTGGCATAGACCACGAACCGCTTCTTCCTGACCGCGGCGAGGTGACGCAGGAAAAGGCGGTGGTCGGCGAGACCGGCCTGCGCGCCGAAGAAGGCGAGTCGCCCCGCCTTATGGAGCTCGATCAGCCGGGTGAGGAACAAGCGGCGAAAGAGCGAGCCCAGCACCCGCACCGGCAGGAGGAAGGCCGGACGCGAAGAGATCCAGCGCTGTCCGTCGAGCGAGATGCCGCCGCCCGGCACGATCATGTGGATATGGGGATGGTGCGTCATCGCCGATCCCCAGGTGTGGAGCACGGCGGTGATGCCGATGCTGGCGCCGAGGTGCTTAGGGTCGGCCGCGATCGTCATCATCGTCTCCGACGCCGCACGGAACAGCAGATCGTAGACGATCGCCTTGTTCTGCACGGCGATGTCTGCAAGCTCGGTGGGAAGCGTGAAGACGACATGGAAGTAGCCGACCGGCAGCAGGTCGGCTTCGCGCTCGGCCAGCCAGGTGCGCGCAGCGGCGCCCTGACATTTGGGACAGTGTCGATTGCGGCAGCTATTGTAGGCAATGCGCTGATGCCCGCAGTCCTCGCAGGCATCGACGTGACCGCCGAGCGCTGCCGTGCGGCAGTTCTCAATCGCCGACATGACCTTCAGCTGGGTCAGGCTCAGGTGACCGGCCTGGGCGGCACGATAGCCGGCCCCTTCAGCTCGGAAGATATCGGCGACCTCGATCGAGGCGCGCAAGCCGCTTCAGCCGCCGGGATCCTCGCCTTGCATCAACAACGCCAAACGCTCCAGAGGACTGGTCACCGAGCGGATCGTCTTGGTGGCAACGCGCGCATAGAGCGCGGTCGTATCAAGCTTGCTGTGCCCCAGCAGGACCTGGATCACGCGGATATCGACATCCTGTTCCAGGAGATGGGTGGCGAAGCTGTGGCGCAGCGTGTGGGGCGACACCCGCTTCCTGATCGCCGCTGCTTCGGCTGCCTCATGGATCGCGCGGTTGATCTGCCGGGTTGAGATCGGATCGGTGGCACTGCGTCCGGGGAACAGCCAGCCATGAGGCAGCATGACGGAGCGCCGCTTGCCTTCCTTCCACCACAGCCGCAGCAGCGCGAGCAGCTGGGGTGACAGCATGGCGTTGCGGTCCTTACGTCCCTTGCCCTGTTCGACCCTGATCAGCATGCGCGTGCTGTCGATATCATCGACCTTGAGGCTGGCCACTTCCGAAACGCGCAGGCCCGCGCCATAGGCAGTGCCGAGGATGGCCTTGTATTTGATGCCTGGTGCCGCTTCGAGCAGTTGGCCCACTTCCTCGACACTCAGCACCGCTGGCAGTTTGCGCGGATAGCGCGCCAGGACCAGGCGCCGCGACAGGTCTGGCCGGTCGAGCGTTACGGTGAAGAAGAAGCGCAGCGCCGAGACGGAACAGTTGATCGTGGGTGGTTGTACTCCGCTCTCGCGCTGGTGAACCTGAAACCGGCGAATATCCTCAGCCGTTGCCGTATCGGGCGGTTGCCCCAGGAAGGCTGCGAAGCTGCGCACAAAACGAATATACTCGTGCTGCGTATCGGATCGCAGGCCGCGCATCGCCATGTCTTCTATCATGCGCTGCCGCAGCGCACTGACCGGGCGGTCGATAGTTGGAACAGGCATCGGAAGTTCCTCTCATGATGAAGGGAACTCCATGTTCGAGAGGCAACTACGCCTCGCTCAAGACTTCATCGAAAACGCGCATGAGTATTGAGGTCCAGGGGCTCGGCCCCTGGCGGGGTTTGGGGCAGCGCCCCAACCTTACTTGCTTCATCGGTCAATGGTTCGGGTACCGGGTAATAACTCACCCGCAGCACCAATCCCGCGAAGCGGGTTCGTGCAAGGGCACATACCGGTCGCTCAGCCGAAGTGTTCATTTCTCGAAAGCGGACATGAGTGCTGGCCACGTTCCTGCGGCACTCATGGGTGGATTGCGGGCTTCCCGACCTGCGGCGCCTTTGGTGCCTCCGCGCCAAGAGCGAACATCTTCGCCACATGCTTTGAAGCGACGATCACAAGCTAAAGAACGTAATGGGGGACAGAAATCCCAACGCAGAGCCCCGCGCAATGTTCCGCCAAGCGCAGTCAGCGCTAGGACATAGCTCTCGCGATGAAGTTGCGTACAACGAGCGACGTTTCTCCTCGTCGATGGGCAAGAGCAAGCCGACTGGTCGGCGCTTGCCCTGCTATGGGTCGATAGGTGACGCCAGCCAGTTTCAGTTGGCTCATTGATGCCGGCACGATCGATACGCCGAGTTCCGCAGCCACGAGGATGACGACGAACGCGATCTGCGGCGCAAGCTGGCCGATGATCGGCTCAAAACCAGCTTCTCGGCATGCGCCGATGATGGTGTCGTGGAGCGTTGGGCTAACCGGGCGCGGGAACAGCAGAAACTGATCCTTCTTCAAGGCCACAAGATCGACTTCTCGCTGCGCGGCGGCAGCGTGCTTGGCGGGTAGCGCCAGGACCATCGGCTCCTCGGACAGAAGGCGGAGTTGGAACGCGTCAGTCCCGGAAGCACCGGGCCGCAGGACCACTACGTCAAGTGAGCCATCCTGCAGGCCCGACACGAGTTGCGTCGTGGGGGCTTGCTCCAGCGTCAGGTCGACATCGGCATAGGCCCGGCGGAACGCCCGAATCGTCGCCGGAACGACCGCGTTGAACGGTGCCGAGGTAGTGAAGCCGACGCGAAGTAGGCCTGTCTCACCTCGGGATGCGCGCTGGGCCGCTTTTGTTGCCCGCTCCGCGAGGGCCGGCATCTCCTTCACGCCTGCCAGGAAAGCCTCACCCGCCGCTGTCAGTTCCGCGCCATGGGCGACGCGATGAAACAGCGGCGCGCCGATCTCCACCTCCAGATCCTTGATCTGTTGGCTAAGGGGCGGCTGTCCGATGCCGACCTTGGCGGCCGCTCGCGTGAAATGACGCTCCGCCGCGACAGCCAGGAAATAGCGGATGTGACGCAATTCCATTGTCATCTCCAGAAGCAATGAAGGATAGCGCTTTCATATATTGGATAACTGATACGGGCGCGTCCATCTCCTCCGGTGACAGACGAAGGAAGCCGCAGATGACCAACCATGCATCTATCCGTGCTCGAAGCTGGCTGTTTACGCCGGCAACCCGTCCCGACCGCTTCGGAAACGCTGGCCTGGCTGGCGCCGACGTCGCGATCCTGGATCTTGAGGACGCCGTCGCGCCTCGGGACAAGGCGCAGGCCCGCGCCGCCGCCCTCGAGTACCTGGCGGGTAGCCCAACAGATGGCGTGCTGCGTGCCCTGCGCATCAACGGGCTCGACACTCGGGCGGGCATTTCGGATCTGGACGCGCTGCTCGGATCACGGGCGGCCCCAGACTTTCTGGTATTGCCCAAGACGGAGTCAGCGGGCCATCTGCAAATCCTCGACCGCCTGCTGACTGCGGCGGGCAAGGGCGCCAGGCTCATCGGCCTGGTCGAGAGTGCAAGTGGCCTCGCCGCGGTAGAGACGATCACGACCGCGACCCCGCGGCTCGGTGGCCTGATGCTGGGTGCCGCCGATATGGCGGCCGACCTCGGCGCGGCCACTGCATGGGCGCCGCTGGCCTTCGCTCGTGGCCGGCTGATCGCAGCTTGTGCTCTTGCCGGCCTGACGCCGATCGATGCGCCGTTCTTCGACATTCACGATGCGGCCAGCCTGGGGCAGGAAGTCACTGCCGCAGTGGCGCTCGGCTTCGCCGCCAAGGCTGCCATCCACCCCGCTCAAATAGCGGTAATCAACGCGGCGCTCACGCCGAGCGCCGAGGCGGTGGAGAAGGCTGGCGCCATCCTTGCCGAGAACGCCAAAGGCGTCGGCACGGTCGACGGCCAGATGATCGACGAGGCGATCGCCCGCAAGGCGCGCCGCACCCTCGCCGCTGCCGGGCTCGAAGCCTGAACCGGCGACCAATCTTCCGTTCCCACCTTGATGAAGGAGACAATCCCATGGAAACGCTGCTGCCCGCCTACAAGGCCGTCGGTGAACGCCGCCACCGTGAAACCTCGGGCCTGTACTGGGACGATTTCGAGCCCGGCGACGTGTTCGAGCATCGCCCCGGCCGCACCGTTCTCGATGTCGACAATACGTATTTCACTCTGCTGACGCTGAACGTCCAGCAGGTCCATTTTGACGCGGCTTATGCCGCGAAGACCGAGTGGAAGAGGATGCTCGTCGACTCGACGTTCACCCTCGCGCTCTTGACCGGCATGAGCGTGCGCACGGTCAGCGCCAAGGTCGTCGCCAATCTCGGCTGGGACAAGGTGAAAGCCACCCACCCGGTGTTCGCCGGCGACACGCTCTATGCAGAGAGCACCGTCCTGCACAAGCGCGAGTTCAAAGAGCCGCCCAACTCAAGGGATCGTCACCGTCTCCACGCGCGGCATCAACCAGGACGGGATCGAGGTGATGAGCTTCGAGCGCACCATGCTCGTCCATCGCCGCGGGCATTCGCCCGAAGAAGCCGCCGGTTACTGAATTCCGGAATACCGAGGAGACAGATCATGGATACTCGTTCGATCTACCAATCGAAACTGACCACCGCTGGCGCGGCCGTGGCAGCCATTCCTTCGGGGTCCAAGCTCTCGATGGGCATGGCGATGGCCGAGCCGCCGGCGCTTCTGAAGGCACTGGCAGAACGTGCTGCGGCCGGCGGGATCGGGGACCTCAAAGTCTACTACTTCGAGTCCAACAGGATCGCCGGAGAGACGATCCTTCGCTACGAACTGAACGACCGGATTCACCCCTATTGTATGTTCATCAGCACGACCGAGCGGGCACTGATCAAGCGCGGCGTGGCGGATGGCGGGCGCAAGGTCGTCAACTATGTGCCCAACAACTTCCATCAGGCGCCGCGACTGCTGATCAATGAGATCGGCATCGACACCTTCGTCTGCACCGTTTCGCCGATGGACCGGCACGGTTACTTCAGCTTCGGCACCGGCAACGACTATTCGACCAAGGTGGCGCGCGCGGCCAAGCGCCTCATCGTCGAGGTCAACGAGAATATGCCGAGGGTCAATGGGGTGGGAGCTGAACTGCATGTGTCGGAAGTCGATGCGATCGTCGAGCACCACGTGCCACTGCTGGAGCTGCCGAGTTCGCGCGCCGACGCCCGAGGACGAGGTGATCGGCCGCACGATCGCGGGCCTCGTGCCCGATGGTGCCTGCCTGCAGATGGGGGGGGTGCGCTGCCCAATCTCGTTTGCGCCGCACTCGCAGACCGTAACGAGCTCGGAATTCATACCGAGGCATTGAATCCGGGGCTCGTCGAGCTCGTACGCGCGGGTGTTGTCACTAACCAGCGGAAGTCGATCGACCGCGGCAAAACCGTTTTCACGTTCGCGATGGGCCAGAAGGCGATGTATGAGTTCCTGAACGACAATCCCGGCGTTGAGAGTCGACCGGTCGATTACGTGAACGATCCGCGTATCATTGCGCAGAATGACGACGTCATCTCGATCAACGCAACGATACAGATCGACCTGACCGGCGCCTGCAATTCCGAACACATGCTGGGACACCAATACAGCGCCTCGGGTGGCCAGCTCGATTTCGTGCGCGGTGCCTACGCGTCAAAAGGTGGCAAGTCGATCATTGCCGCCCAGTCGACTGCGGCCAAGGGCCAGGTCTCGCGCATCGTGGCGCGGCTCGAAGGCCCGGTAACGACACCACGCATCGATACACACTACATCGTCACAGAGTTCGGTGCGGTGAATCTGAAGGGAATGTCATCGACCGAGCGCGCGCTGAGACTGATCGAGCTCGCCCACCCCAGCTTCCGCGACGGCCTCAGGGAGGCCGCCAAAGAGCAGCATCTGATCTGAGGCGTGCCAAGCCGCGAACGCGCAAAAGCAAGACGTAGGCGGCCCGATCAAGGCTTGTCGCGAACAGATCACGCAATAGCCCAGTAAGATCCAATGTGAAGGAGTCAGTCATGCATCCGGAGATGGAAATGTTGCGGTGCGCGATAGTGCGCGGTGGCACCAGCAAAGGCGTATTCATTATGGCGAATGAATACCCGAAAGATCCCGCCAAAAGAGACGCGGCCATCCTGGCCGTTTATGGCAGCCCTGACGTGCGCCAGATCGACGGTCTGGGCGGCGCTGACGTATTGACGAGCAAGCATGCGATCATCTCGCCCTCCAGCCGGCCGGACGCCGATGTCGACTACACCTTCTGCCAGGTGAGCTTCGATACCGCGTTCGTCGACTACCGCGGCAACTGCGGCAATATCTCGTCGGGGGTCGGGCCTTTCGCCATCGACGAAGGCCTGGTGGCGCCGGTGGAGCCGATCACCACCGTGCGCATCAACATGACCAACAGTCAGAGGATTCTCGTGGCTGAAGTGCCGGTGAAGGACGGCAAGGCGATGGTCGACGGCGACTTCGCCATCGATGGTGTCCCGGGCACGGGGGCAAAGATTGCCATGGATTGGTCTGATGTCGTCGGCGGTATCACTGGCAAGCTTCTGCCGACCGGCAACGCCAAAGACACCATCGAAGTAGATGGGATCAAATATACCGTGTCCATCGTCGACGCCGGCAATCCGGTGGTGTTCGTCAACGCCGCCAGCTTGAGGATGACAGGTACCGAGTTCTCCGAACGAGATCGAGTCCAACAAGCCGCTCATGGAGACCATCGAGAAGATCCGCAGCCACGCCGCCGTGATGTGCGGCATGGTCGACAAGCCGGAGAATGCCAAGATTAGCAGTCCCTACGTTCCGTTCTTCGACATCGTCAGCCCGCCGGCAGACTATAGGACCATCAGCGGCACGACGGAGAAATCCGAGGATATGGACCTCGTTGTCCGCTCCGTGTTCATGCAACGGGTGCACAAGGCCATGCAGGTCAGCGGCAGTCTCTGCACCGGCGCCACAGCGCGCATCCCTGGCAGCATTGTGGACGAGGTATTGCGTGAGACCGCCAGGACGCGCGCGACGATCAATATCGGCCATCCAAGCGGCACCTTCCCCGTGGAAGCTGAAGCCGAAACGGTTGACGGACAGGTGAAGATCAAGCGCCTCCGCGTGTTCCGTACGGCGAGGCGGATCATGGAAGGTTACGTCTATGTGCGCAAATCGGTCTTCAAATGATTCTCTTGGCCGCCGTGAAGGGACCAAGCTCCATCCCTGATTCCGGAGAACGCGTCGTGCCCTCTCTGATCTCTAACGATCTGCTGTGGGTAGCGTCGGGCAATGCTTCCGCGCACTGCTGCAACGTCGGGAACCCATACCGGCGTGCCGGCGCTGCAGGCAAAAGCAGCGGGCTTCAATGTGCTCGACCTGTCGGGCGCGGCGATGGGACCTCCCGATCTCGCGATGATCATGGGCGATGAAGTTATCTCCTTCGTAAATCGGATCATTCGGACCGCCAAGCTGCTTAGGGACCTGAACGCGGCGGCAACCAAGTTCGTCTGTGATTTAGGATTGTGCGGCCTGCGTACATGCAGGCTTAAGGTCGGCTGTCGAATTAGGTAGTCGCCCCCGAACTCGCCCGGCCAATGTCGCAGTTGGATCGACGACCGCCGTAGGCAATCCCCATAAACGAACGTCTGCTTGTTGCCGTTGCGCACTCCAAAGCGGCCGTTCCGCTATCGTGAAGGGTTCCGGACCCGGCCCGTGCCAGTGGCTAACTCCTCGCCGCCGGCGTCCGGAACCCTTCACGGAAGCGGAGTGGCGGCTTTGGGCAGTCGGGATGCCAGAGCAGACATTCGCGGACACTCCGACCGCGGGCAGGTTTCGACCCAACTCAGCCGCCAGACCCCCGATCAGGAGCGCCCGGAACCGGACGTTTAGTTGCGCTTGATAGTGGCGCCTTTGGGGAAAGCGATTTATCAGTTGAGTCCGGATCATGCTCGGCACAGATTACCCGATTTTCGACAGTACGACCGCGTCGGACGCGCTGGCGATAGCATCGATTCCTGATACGGCGCGTGCAGCCGTCGCGGCCGAAAATGCGCTGTGGGTGCTGAGGCTCAGCCCGACAGCACCGCCTCCAGCTGGACCGTCACGCGACTGATTTCAGCCCAGCCTCGGTGTTTCGTACAACGTCGTGCCGGCGACCTTGATCTCGACATCGATAAGATAATTGTGCATGCCAGCGGGGTTGATCCTGATACCGAGGCCCGGAGCATCGGGCGCGGCGATCTCACCGTTGCCATTGCGTTGCAGAGGGGTGGCTACGAAATCCCCCGAGAGTGATTTCGGCTGGAACGGAAATTCACAAATCCGGTGCTCCAACAAGCCGGCGAAGGGTTGCAGCGATGCGCTGAGAGCGAGGTGCGAGGTGAAGGTGTGATTGACGAAGGTCACGCCCTTGGCGACGGCGTAGTCAGCGACACGTTTGGCCGGGCCGATACCGCCGATGCGGCCGGTGTCGATCTGGATAAAGCCGACGTCGCCGTAGTCGATCAGGTGTTGCGCCATGGCGAAATTATGCGCGCCTTCGCCGCCGGCGAGCTTGACCCTAGGGCTGCGACGCGACAGGGCGCCGTAGGCCTCCAGCGCGCTGGTATGGAACGGCTCCTCCAGCCAGGTGGCGTGGCGGGCTTCGAGTGCAGGGATGCGCGCGGCGGCGGCCTCGACGTCTTCGCCCCAAATCTGACCCACATCGACGAGAAGGATGGCCATCGGGACCGAGCCCCTCGCGGGCGGCGGCCAATTGATCGGCGTCGTCACGGACGCTGCCTCGGCCGATCGGGCCCCATCCGAACTTGGCGGCGGAATATCCCGCGGTGCGTGCGGCAAGGCCCTGCTGCAGCGTCGCCTGCGGCGTGTCGCCGAACAGCAAGGAGGCATAGGGGCGTTTCGGATGCGAGGCGCGGTAGCCGAGTAACCGCCAGACCGGTTCGTTATGAGCGTGGCCCAGGAGGTCCCAGAGCGCCATTTCGACGCCAGACCATGTGTGGGCCGCCTGCAGCAGATCCATACTGTCGTATTCGACCTTCGCCGCGATGCGGCGGATGTCGTCGGGGCCTTCGATGGTTTCACCGAGTACGGAGGCGCCAACCGGGCGGCAGACGCCGTGCGACATTGGGCAGACAAAGGCGGCGATGGAGGGCAGCGGGGCCGCCTCGCATTCGCCCCAGCCGACGTGGCCGCCGGCAGCGACGCGGACCAGCAACGCGTCCTGGCTGCCGTCCGCTTCCGTCGTGATCTCAGGCATGGCCAGGTAAAACAGATCGACGGCTTCGATCTTCATGGCGAACGATCCTGACTAGCACGGTTTTCGGGGGCGTAGAGCACGGCGGTGGGATTGTCAGCGTCTAGTCGCGTCGGTCTTGCGCCCCCTTGATCGGCGCGGCGTATCAGGCCGGACCGATGCGGAAGACGCAGAGCTTGTTACCATCTGGGTCACGGAAGTAGGCGCCATAAAATCCGTCCGGGTTGGGGCCGCGCACACCGGGTGCGCCTTCGTCTTTGCCGCCGAGTGCCAGCGCCTTCTCGTGCACTGCGTCCACGATTGCCCGGCTTGCCGCCGGCAGGGCCACCATAGTGCCGTTGCCGACAGTGGCGGGCTTGCCGTCGTGCGGCATGGTGATGGCGAACATGGGCGCGCCGGCGCCGACGGTGTAAAAGACGCACTCGTCCGAGCTGTAGGAGGCAAACACGGACGCTCCGAGCAGGGTAAGGATCGGGTCGTAGAACGCCTTGGCACGAGCCACATCGTTCGTGCCGAGCATGCTGTAGCCGATCATGGCCGTCTCCCTTCCCTGATTGGTCGGCGAACCGTCGACGCTCCCTGGAGGCATGTCAATCCGGGCAACGGTGTGGGCAGTTTAGTTCTATTGTTGTCCCGCGCTACCGCCGCCCTCTGTCGTCGGCGCGGGCGACGCCGCGGGTCGATCTACTCATACTCGACGATTGAGGGGCCGGAGCCGCTGCTGCCGGAGCAACAGCGCGACCTGCGGGAAATCGTCGAGGACCGCAGCAACACCGGCTCGCTGATCATCACAAGTCAGCCGCCCATCTTCGATCGCATCCTTCATGACGCTCGCCGGATCGGACTGAGCCGCGAAAGCCTGCGAAGCAGCGCGCTGCAGCTTGACCATGCTCGGTCCGTCGTGACATGAGTTCATCTTGACCCGCCGGGACATCACCAACTGGACGCCATTACTTCAAAACGGTGGATGGCACCGGATTGGAAGAAGTCGGCGCCTCAGGTTCAGTATACCTGGACGGCAGTCTGAACGAGAGGTTGGGATGCTGACGAACACACGCGTGGCCTGGTTCAGCTTAGCCCTCGGGCCAAAATGAACAATTATCTCAATATGATTGTGGCTGGGCAGCCGATCAAGGCAGCGAGCCCCAACTCATGGCCGATGTTGCTTGACGAGAACGGCAACCTGGCAGAGGGATCTGGCAGTAATATTTTCATCGTGCAGGATGGAGCGCTGCGCACGCCCAAGGAGCGCTATGTCCTGCCTGGGGTCAGCCGACAGATGACCATGGACCTTGCGGCGAAGCTGGGGATTTCCTGCACCGAAGCCGATATCGATCTGTTCGACGCCGCGAATGCGGATGAAATGTTCCTGACCGCCACCAGTTTATGCATCCTGCCGGTAAGTTGCTTCAATGGTGCGCCGATCGGCGCGCATCCCTGGGCTGGCGCCGGACCGGTAACGCAACGCCTGATCCGCGCGTACGTGGAAGAGGTCGGGTGCGACTTTGTCCGGCAGTACCTGGACCGCATTCCGACCTGATCGGACGTCACGGAGCTGCTGCTCGCTGTCCAGGCCTGGCGTGGTTGTTGTCGCGCGAACGCATCGCCATATGTCACTCGCCGTGTCGGCGGGATCGAGCACCTCGGCACCCAGCCCCCCCCCGCGCCAACTGAGGGGCCGTTCGAAGTGGCCGATTGACACGGTCCGATGAAGTGACCGATCAAGTCGAGCCCGACGCCGGAAGCGGGTAAAGTCCATGGAAAATGCACGATGCCTGTCATCGACGTCCACACGCACATGTTTACGCCAAAGTTCATGGAGCTGCTGAAGGCGAAGGGCGGTGGCATCTACAACCTGCAGACCCGGCCGGACGGGCAGATGGAGATCTTCCGCCACGACACGCCAGTTGCGATCCCGCAACGCGGCCATTTCGACTACGAGCTGCGTCTGCGGGACATGGACGCCGCCCATATCGACATGGCGATCGTCTCGCTGACATGCCCCAACGTTTACTGGGGAACAGAGGACGTCAGCTGTGAGGCGGCACGCGAGTTTAACGATAGCATGGCTGCGGCAGAGAAGGTATGGCCCGACCGCATCCGCTGGTTCGCCTCGCTGCCCTGGGAGTATCCGCAGCGTGCCGTGGACGAGCTACAGCGTAGCTGCGACGCCGGCGCGGTCGGTGTGATGGTGCTGGCCAACATCGCCGGCCACAGCCTGACCGATCCGTTGTTCGCGCCGGTCTGGGAGGAGATCGATCGACGCGCGCTGCCGGTGCTTGTGCACCCGAGCGACCTGCCTGGCATCGATCATATGGACATGAAGAAATACGACCTCAGTTGGTCGGTTGGCTTCATCGCTGACACCACGCTCGCCTTCACCCGCATCATCTTCGACGGCTTCCTGGACCTCTATCCGAATCTGAACCTGATCGCCTCGCACGGTGGCGGCGCCCTGCCTTATCTGATCGGTCGGTTCGACAAGGGCGACGAGGTGGAAATCCCGTCGCGGCGCCAGGTCAAGGCGCGGCCGTCGGAATACCTCAAGCGCATCTGGTACGACTGCATTACCTACCATCCCGCGGCCTTGCAGTTCCTGGTCTCGATCGTTGGCCCCGACCGCGTGCTGTTCGGCACCGATTATCCGCACCAAGTGCATGACATGAAGGGCTCGATGACGAACACCGCAGCCCTGCCAGCAGAAGTCTGCCACGCCATCCGCGAGGGCAACGCGCGGGCGATCTTCAGGCTCTGACACCGCCGGGTCAATTGACATCCGACCTATGTCGACACCGACGAGCTCAAAGTGCCGGCTCGGTAATGGCAACGCCCGTATCAATCGGTCCAGCTGTCATGACCCAGGCGCATCCTCATGGTCGGGCCTTGGCCATGCGTGGAACCGAGAGGCGCGGTTGTCGGTCCCATCACACAATGGGTCAGCGCGGCCCTTGCCTATGCCGCCATTGGAGGAACCCGCAGGTGCCAGTCGTGCGCGGCCTGGTAGGCATAGCCGATGCTTAGGGCCAGAGGCTCAGTATAGCCTCGGCAGACGATTTGCAGCGATGTGGGCAAGCCGCCGGCGGTGAAGCCGTTCGGCACCGCCACCGCACACAGGTCAAGAAAGTTGACCCAACGCGTGAGCATCGCCGGCGTCGTGTTCTGGTCGATCGACGCCACCGGCAGGGCGGGTGTCACAGCGGTCGGAGTCAGCAGTGCGTCAACGCCTTCGATGGCAGCGTCGAACGATGCCTTCATCCGCTCCCGCTCGGCCAGTGCAACGAGATAGTCCCTCGACGAGACCGTCGCCCCTGCGCGCACGCGCGGTCGCACGTCCTGGTCCAGCGGTTGAGCATTGTCGTCGACCAGTTCCGCGAGCGCCGCGTACGCTTCGGCGGACATGATGCGTCCGTTGGTCGCGCCGAGATCGGCAAAGCTTGCGGGCAGTACCAGATCGACGATCTCCGCACCCAAGCTGGCGAGTGCATCGACCGACCGGTCGTACGCCGCCAGGACCTCCACATCGATACCGTCACGTTCGTCGTTTGGCAGCCGTGCAAGACGCAGTCCCGTTACGCCGCGACGCAGGTCCGCCATCGGCTCCACGTCGTGCACGCCCAGAGTACGCCGGTCGCGCCGATCTTCACCCTGCAGCACCGATAGCAGCAGCGCCGCATCCTCGATGTCGCGCGTAATCGGGCCAGGCGTGTCCAGCGTTGGGCTGAGCGGCAGGATGCCGAACGTGCTGATCCGGCCGATGGTGGTCTTCAGCCCGGTGACGCCGTTCCATGCTGCCGGAATGCGGACCGAACCGCCCGTGTCGGTCCCGATCGCGCAGGGTGCCATCCGCGCCGCGACGGCGACGCCGGAGCCGGAGGACGAGCCGCCCGGCGTGCGATGCGTGCTATCATCCCAGGGGTTCCACGGTGTCCCCAGATGCTGGTTAGTGCCCCAGCCGCCATAGGCGAACTCTACCGTGTGGGTCTTGCCGAGGTTGATCATGCCGGCCGCCATGAGCCTGCACATAAGCGTCGCAGTGTGTGGCGCGATTCGGTTGCGCCAGGCCGCGGTACCGCCCATCGCAACCTCGCCCTCGATCTCCACGAGGTCTTTGATCGCTATCGGAATGCCATGCAGCGGTCCGACGGCGTGGCCGGCCCGGATCGCCTTGTCAGCCGATTCGGCGGCGAGTTCGAGCGTTGGCGGCGTTGACCGAGACGAAAGCCTGCAGCCTGGGTTCCAGGCGCTCGATGCGCGCGATGCACTCGTCCACCAGATCGACCGGCGACAGGCGGCGCGCGCCAAGCTCCGTGGCCAGCGTGTGGACGGGACGGAAGGCGGCGGAGGTCATGGCACACTCCCCTGATGACGACAGCGCCGATCATGCGGTACGCAGTCGGCCTACGACAGGGGGGCCGACCCGCCAGCGCCCAGGGTGTCAAGCTGGCCCGCGCAACTCACGGCCCCACCTTTCCTGCGATTGATCTGTGCGAGAAGATGATCGGGTTGGCCCGGGCCAGCGAAGCGCAACAGCGGCAGGGGATCGATTATACCGTCAGGGACGGGCGGGACCTCGGGGTCGCGGCGGACTACGATCTCGCCCATCTTCTGAACTACGCGCACGACCGCGCGGAGCTGAATGCGATGTGCAGCGGGATCGCGCGTTGTATGAAGCCGGGCGGACGCTTCGTGAAGGTGAACAGCAATCCGGTAAGCGATTTTTCCTCGGCGCCGTCCTATTGGGAGGTGCACACGTACGACGAGTGGCGAGGTTGAGGGCACGCCAAGTGTTGCTAGCGGCGTGACCCCGAGCCTCGCCGGCAAATGCAGGATGGGGCTATGCTCCTCCAGCGAAGGATGAGGCGCCATCGCATCCAGACGAGGAGACGGGCAGTGCCCAAGAGGATCATGTTCACCGGCGGAAGTGGGAAAGCCGGCCGCCATGTGCTGCCCTGGCTGCTCGATCAGGGTTACGAAATCTTAAATTTCGATCTGCAGCCTTTTGCGAACTTGGATATTTTCTCGCTCATCGGCGACGTGACCGATAGCGGTCAGGTGTTCAACGCCATGACCATGCATTTCGGCCGAAAGGGCCTGGAAGCCGGCAAGCCGCCCGGTCCCGTCGACGCCGTCGTGCATTTCGCCGCCATCCCGCGTGTGTTCATCAAAACCGACAATGAGACATATCGGGTCAATGTAATGGGGACGTACAACGTCATCGAAGCAGCAATGAAGCTCGGCATCCGAAAGGTCGTGATTGCGTCTAGTGAAACCACTTATGGTGTATGCTTCGCGGAAGGGGATAGAGATTTCCACAGCTTTCCGCTGGAAGAGGATTACGACGTTGACCCGATGGACAGTTACGGCCTCTCCAAGGTCGTCAACGAGCGCACGGCGCGGGCCTTCGCAATGCGTTTCGGCACTGACATCTGCGCGCTGCGCATCGGTAACGTCATTGAGCCGCACGAATATAATCGGTTCCCCGGCTTTGTCAGCGACCCGCCTTCACGGAAGCGCAATGCCTGGAGTTACATTGATGCGCGCGATCTCGGCCAGATCGTGCATCTCTGCTTGCAGAAGGACGGGCTCGGCTTCCAGGTTTTCAACGCTGTCAACGACACTATAACTGCCGATCTTCTCACCGCTGAGTTTCTGGCGAAATGGTGCCCGGGCGTGCCAGTGACCCGGCCTATGATCGGACACGAAGCGCCGCTCTCCAATCGCAAGGCTCGCGAGGTGCTCGGCTTCAAGGAGCAGCATAACTGGCGTGACCAGGTGAAGGCGCTGCCCAATGCCTGAACGCCCACTCTGGTCTGACAGTAAGGCTGATCGGCGGCAGCTTCGGGATCAAGCTTGACGGTTGAACGACTGCTTCTGAGGGCGGCTGTCGCGTCGTTGAATGGCACCAATGCGCGCGAAGCGGCCGTGACTGGCTGAAAGCTGCCTGGCCGCTTTGAGGATTCGGCGGAGGAGCAGACTTGAGATGTATCACGCGCTTAGCTGGCCCCACTGCAAAGTGCTGCGGCGGGCGCCGTCGTGACGGCAAGCGTTCAGATGTGGATGGGCTGACCCAGCGTCTTCAGTGCCGCTTCCAGCATTCCTTCGCTCAGCGTCGGGTGGGCGAAGATCGTGCCAGCGACGTCCTCGAGCCGCGCGCCCATCTCGATGGCAAGGCTGAACGCCGCCGACAGTTCGGAAATCCCCGCGCCGACGCCCTGAATGCCGAGCAGAAGGTGATTGTCGGCCCGCGCGACCATGCGGATGAAGCCAGTATCGGATGCGAGTGTCATCGCGCGACCGTTCGCCCGGAGCGGGAATGCGTCGGTGATGATCTCGATATTGGCAGCCTTGGCGGTCTCGGGCGTCAGCCCGGCAACGACGACCTCGGGGTCCGTGAAGCATATCGCGGGGATGCATGCCCGGTCCCAGGCGCGCCGCTTCCCAGCGACGATCTCGGCCACCATCTCGCCCTGCGCCGACGCCCGGTGTGCCAGCATCGGTTCGCCGGTCACGTCGCCGATCGCATAGACGCCGCGCATAGAGGTGCGGCACCGGTCATCGACGTTGATGAATGGTCCGTCCATGTCGAGGTCGATCGCTTCCAGGTCCCAGCTTTCGGTTGCGGGTTTGCGGCCGACTGCGACAAGGATCCTGTCGGCCTCGATCGTCACGAATGAACCGTCGGATCGTTCGACGACAAGCGCGTCCTTCGTCCGCGTAAGCTCCTTCGCTCTGGCCCCGATCAGCACTGTGATGCCAAGCTCGTGCAGGCGCTCGTCGACCGGGCGCGTCAGCTCGGCGTCGTATTGCGGCAGGATGCGCGGCAGCGCCTCGATCACGGTCACCGTGGCGCCCATCTTGGCAAATGCGGTTCCCAGTTCCAGTCCGATATAGCCGGCACCGATCACGACGAGACTGCGCGGCACCGCCTTCAGCGACAGCGCCTCGGTTGATGAGATCACCGGGCCACCGAACGGCAGTGCAGGGAGTTCGACGGAATTCGACCCGGTGGCAATCACCACTTGTTCGGCGCGGATGACCTGAACGCCGATTTCGGTTTCGACCTCGACCGTCTTGCCGTCGAGGAACCGCGCCCAGCCTTCGACGATTTTGACGCCGGCCTTCTTCAACAGCGCGGAGACGCCGCCGCTCAAGCGACCGACGACGCCGTCCCTCCACTGCATCGTCTTGGCAAGGTCGAATCGCGCCGCGGCGAGCGAAATCCCGAGCGGGCCTTTACCCAATGCGAACTGCGCGACCCGCGCGAATTCATCCGCGGCATGGATCAGCGCCTTGGACGGAATGCAGCCGATGTTGAGGCAGGTGCCGCCCAGTTTGTTTGCCTCGACCACCACGGTGTCAATGCCGAGCTGTCCCGCCCTGATCGCGCAGACATAGCCGCCGGGTCCCGCGCCAATCACCAGAAGCCTGCACGATATGTCCCGCATGGCGTCAATCGTTCACGAAGATCAGCGTTGGCGTCTCCAGCAGCGCCTTGATGTACTGCACGAAAGTCGCCGCGTCCCAGCCGTCGATTACGCGATGATCGAAGCTCGACGACAGGTTCATCATCTTGCGCGGGATGAAGCCTGAGCCGTCCCAGACCGGACGCATCATGATCTTGTTCACGCCCACGATCGCCACCTCGGGATGATTGATGATCGGCGTCGAGACCACGCCGCCCATGGCGCCGAGCGACGTAATCGTGATGGTCGAACCTGACAGCTCCTCGCGCGTCGCGGTGCCGGTGCGCGCGGCTTCGGCGAGCCGCGCAACCTCGAAGGCACAGTCCCACAGATCGAGCGATTCGACGTGGCGCACCACCGGCACCAGCAGTCCGGCTGATGTCTGCGTCGCGACGCCGATATGGACGCCAGCATGCTGGTGAATGACCCCCGCCTCGTCGTCGAATAGCGCATTCAGCCGCGGCTGTCTCGCGATCGCCGACACCATCGCGCGCATCAGGAACGGCAGCAGCGTGAGCCTCGGCTGCTCCTTGCGCTTTCGCCGGTTCAGCGTCTCCCGCAACTCTTCCAGTGCCGTGACATCGACCTCTTCGACGTAGGTGATATGCGGGATGCGCGCGTGCGCCACCGCCATCTGCTCGGCGATCCTGCGCCGCAGCCCGATCACCTTGACGTCTTCGACCGCGCTCTTCGGCTGAAGCGCCTGCGATCGCACCACGCGGGGATCGCGGGCGGCGAAGCCGTCAAGGTCTTCGTGCGTAATGCGGCCGGCCGGCCCAGTGCCCGGTACCTGACGCAGGTCGATGCCCGCCTCTCTCGCGCGCAGGCGCACCGCCGGCGACGCGACCGGCCTGACCGCACCGGCGCGCGCCGCCGCCCGCGGGGCCGGCCGCGGCTCGGCGGGCTGTGCTCGACGCGGGGCGGGCGTCGGGGACATGACAGGGGTCGTGCTGCGGTCCGGGCTGGCGGTCGCGCGGGGCTTTGCCGCAGGTGCTGGCTTCGCCACTTCGGTGGCCGCAGAGCGTGGTTGCGGCTGCGCTGCTCTCGCCGCGTCCCGTTCGCCAGGAACCTTCAGGCGGACCAGATCGGACCCGACCGCAACTTTGTCGCCGATCTCGGCCCCCAGCCAGATGATCTCGCCATCCACCGGCGAGGGGATTTCGACCGTCGCCTTGTCGGTCATCACGGCGGCATGTCCGCGCGCACTAGGTCGCCGACTTTGACGTGCCACTCGACGAGTTCGGCTTCGGCGATGCCCTCGCCGACGTCGGGCAGCCTGATCACGTGCTCCGCCATGTCACGCCGCCACAGTCTCGAGCAGCGCACGCCCGACGCGGCCCGGATCGGGGAAGTAATCCCATTCCTGCGCATGCGGATACGGCGTGTCCCAGCCGGCGACACGCACGACGGGCGCTTCGAGATGATAGAAGCAGGTCTCCTGCACCAGCGCCGACAGCTCTGCGCCGAAGCCTGAAGTCAGCGTCGCCTCGTGCACGATCACGCAGCGGCCGGTCTTGCGCACCGATGCCTGGATTGCATCCAGGTCGAGCGGCAGTAGGGTGCGAAGGTCGATGATCTCGGCATCGACGCCGGTCTCTGCGGCGGCGGTCATGGCGACGTGCACCATGGTCCCGTAGGCAAGGATCGTCAGCGCCGCGCCTTCGCGCCGGATGGCGCTCGTCCCCAGCGGCACGACGTAGTGGCCGTCGGGAACCTCTCCGAGTTCGTGGTTGGACCAGGGCGTCACAGGCCTGTCGTGGTGACCGTCGAACGGCCCATTGTACAGCCGCTTCGGCTCCAGGAAGATCACCGGATCGGGGTCCTCGATTGCCGCGATCAGCAATCCCTTGGCATCGCACGGATTGGAGGGGACCACCGTCTTGAGTCCGCACACATGGGTGAACAGTGCCTCGGGACTTTGGCTGTGCGTCTGCCCGCCGAAGATGCCGCCGCCGGTCGGCATGCGCACGACAAGCGGGCAGGTGAACTGCCCGTTCGACCGGTAGCGCAGCCGTGCCGCCTCGGAGACGATCTGGTCGTAGGCCGGATACATGTAGTCGGCGAACTGGATCTCGACACAGGGCCGTAGCCCGTACGCCGCCATGCCGACGGCGGCACCGACGATGCCAAGTTCGCTGATCGGCGTGTCGAAGCAGCGGCGCGTGCCGTACTTCGCCTGCAGGCCCTGCGTGGCGCGAAACACGCCGCCGAAGAAGCCCACGTCCTCGCCGAACACAACAACGTCGTCGTCGCGCTCCATCATCACGTCCATGGCGTCGCGGATCGCCTCGATCATGGGCTTGCGCGGCATGGCTCAAACTCCTGCCGCCTGGCGCTGACGGCGCAGATGTGGCGGCATCTTCGCATACACGCCTTCGAACATGTCGCGCATCGAAGGGCGGCCGCCGGCGTGCAGCGTGCCGTGGCTTTCCGCTTCCCGCTGCGCCGCCATGACCGTGTCCATGATCTCTGCTTCCGCCTGCCGGTGGCGTTCCTCCGACCAGACGCCGCGCAGCGTCAGGTGGTTCCGCAGCCTGATCACCGGGTCACCGAGCGGCCAGGCATCAAATTCGGTCTTGGGCCGGTAGGCCGTGGGATCGTCGGATGTCGAATGTGCGCCAACCCGGTAGGTGACGTGTTCGATGAGCGTGGGGCCCAGGTTGCGCCGCGCGCGCTCGGCCGCCCAGCAGGCCACGGCGTGGACGGCGAGATAGTCGTTGCCATCCACCCGGAGCGCAGGGATGCCGAAGCCGAGGCCGCGCGCGGCGAACGTGCCGGAGCCGCCGCGCGCGATGCCCTGGAAGGTCGAGATCGCCCACTGGTTGTTGACGATGTTGAGCACGACCGGCGCCTTGTAGGTGGAGGCGAAGACCAGCGCGGCGTGAAAGTCCAATTCGGCGGTCGAGCCGTCGCCGATCCATGCCGCGGCGATCTTCGAATCGCCCTTGATCGCCGATGCCATGGCCCAGCCGACCGCCTGGATATACTGCGTCGCCAGGTTGCCGGAGACCGAGAAGAACCCGTCCTCCTTCGAGGAGTACAGCACCGGAAGCTGCCGACCTTTCAGCGGATCCTGCTCGTTCGAATAGATCTGGCACATCATGTCGACCAGCGAATGGCCGGCCGCGATTAGCAGTCCTGCCTGGCGATAGGTCGGGAAGTTCATGTCGTCCGGCAGCAGCGCCTTGCGGAAGGCGCAGCTCACCGCCTCCTCGCCCATGTGCTGCATGTAGAACGAGGTCTTGCCCTGCCGCTGCGCCATCAGCATGCGCAAGTCGAAGGCGCGCAGCGTCATCATGTCGCGCAGGCCGGCCAGCAACGCCTCATCGCTCAAGAGACCGGCCCAGGGGCCGACCGCCTCCCCGTCGCGGTTGAGCACGCGGATGATGGAATAGGCGAGATCGCGGATGGCTTCGGGATCGGCGTCCACCGCGGGACGTGCGACCGAGCCGGCCCGCGGGATCCGCACGCTCGAGAAGTCCGGGGTACCGCCTGGGCGGACCGCCGGTTCCGGCACATGCAGCTTCAGCGGGCCATATCCCGTCATCTGGTTGCCCTCTTCCCATCGTCCTGTCTCGTTCGCAGTCCCGGTCGCGCGACGCGACCACGCGCAAGATCGGATTCATTATCGGGGATGAAGGCCACGGCAATATGCCGGATTGATGTCCGCCCGTCCGGCGGCCGGAGGATTGAAGTCGATCGCTGGAAGGACGCAAACAGTGTCCTGATGTCACGCTGCACCACCGTCATGAACCGCGGGCGACGGTGCGAACTCGCCGGATCGGAGGCTGACGTGCTTGCCGCAACCGGCACGCCGCGGAACGTCGGGGTGGGCGCAAACTGGCCGCAATGAGACGGTCCGCTTTTGGGCGTTCGACCCGGTGAAGCGGACATGTGCCGTATGCATAGAGCAGCAGTAACCCGGTTCCTTTACAGACACTCGCCGCAACACCTCGTCATGGAATTATGGAGATGGGTCCCAAGGGCTGCTGTATCGTCTCGTTAGGGTCTAGCCCTTGCTGCCGTGCCGCCTCGTTTGGACGAAATCGGCCCTAATGAGACGGGGTTTCTGTCTCACGTGCTCGTGTCGTTAGGGTATACCCTAATAATGAGGGTCTTCAGGAAATCGAGTGGGTGGTTTTGAGGGATCATAGCGGCGGAAGCATGATGGAGACTGGCTTTTTGGAGTTTGGTGCTGCCTCGGATTCCGGCATGATGAGGCATGGCACGATCGGACAAGCGACGGCGGCGGCTGTCGGATGGGTATTCGTTCGCGGGGTTTCGTGCGCAAGCGACGGTACGCGGTGTATTCGGTGATCGGGATGTACGGATCGTCAGGCTCGATCGGCGCTCAAAAAAACCGTTTGCGGTTGCTGCGGGCGGGTCCAGTCGGGCTGGTACGACCGGCGGAAGCGGTGGGTCCGGGATCTTCCGAGCGCCGGCTTTCGCATCGTTCTGGAGCTCGAGATGCGGCGTGTGGCGTGCGGTATTTGCGACAGCGTGAAGCTAGAACGGCTGGATTTCCTGTCAGACAACCCGCACTTCACCAAGCGCTTTGCGTTCTACGTCGGCCGTCGCTGCAGGCAGGCTTCGATCCGCGACGTGGCCAAGGAGCTGAAGCTCGACTGGGACACGGTCAAGACGCTAGAGATGCAGTACATGCGCGCCCAGATCGAGCGTGCCGGCGCACCGACACCCGAGGTGATAGGCATTGATGAGATCTCGATCCGCAAGGGCCATACCTATCGCATCGTGGTCAGCGACTTGGTTCGCAAGCGGCCGATCTGGTTCGGCGGAGACGACCGCTCAGAGGCCAGCATGGCTCAGTTCTACGCCTGGCTAGGACCCAAGAAGACCAGCAAGATCAGGCTCATCGTGATGGACATGTGGAAGCCGTTCCGCAACGTGGCGCGGGAGACGGCGCCGCAGGCGGCGATCCTATTCGACAAGTTCCATATCATGCGCCACCTCGGCGAGGCGCTCGACGGGGTACGCAAGGCCGAATATGCCCGCCTGCGAGGCAGCGACCGGCGCTTCATCAAGGGGCAGAAGTACACCCTGCTGTCACACCGCGACAATCTCACGCTCGGCGGCAAACGCTCGCTCGCGTTACTGTTGGCCGCCAATAAGCGCCTCAACACCGCCTATCTGCTGAAGGAAGCGTTCGGCCAGCTCTGGGACTACCGGCGGGAGGGCTGGGCGCGGCGCTTCTTCGACAACTGGCGGGCCAGCCTCAAATGGCAGCGGCTCAAGCCATACGAGCGTTTCGCCGACATGATCGATCGCCACTGGCACGGCATCACCGCCTACTGCCAGCCGCAGAACAAAGTCTCACTCGGCTTCGTCGAAGGCCTCAACAACAAGGTCCGGGTCTGCCAGCGACGAGCCTACGGATTGAAGGACGAGGAATATCTCCGCCTCAAAGTCCTCTCCATCATGCTTCCGCCGCTATGATCCCCAAAACCGCCCACTCGATTTCCTGAAGACCCAATAATGAAGACTTTCAGCCCATGCCATAGTTGGCAGCAAAACAGGATGGCGTCACAGCCGATATGATGTCAGCCGTCCGCTTGGTGTGGATGCGCCATGATACCGTAAAATCGCAGGTGCGGACTAGGCCATTGCTCTGAAGCGCTCGCCAATTGCCCGTGCCTCGCGCGGCGTCGAATTGTGCGGTCACGTCGTGTTCGTAAGGAACGCTCTGCACGGTCTGGCTTCTGGGTTCGTGTAGCCGGCTTCCGGGAGGGGAAGCCGCTCTCTTTCCAGCCGGTGCCGATGAGTGGCGCCGTATAACTTGCTGTGACCCTTCGCCACGGCTTCGGCTTCCGCCGCCAGCTTCGCTTCTATGTCGCCAGTGTCAACGCGCGCCGTCACACCTTTCGACGCCGCATAGTCGACAATGACCTTCCGCACGCCCTCGCCTAAGTTGCGGGCAAGCGTGTCGATTGCTTCTGCCGTCTCCCCCATGAGGTTGGCGTGAACAGCGATAGCGGGTCGCCCGGCCATCTTGGCGGCGCCGTTGCTTATGGCAGCGGCGGATGCCCATTGCGAACCTCTGCTGGCCGAGCAGCTTCATCACCCAACAGGTCACGGGCGATCGACCAACCCATCAGTTCGTCGTGATCGGTCCAGTGCACCTGCCCATCATGGTCGTCTTGAATATAAGCCAGCAGCACTGCTGCTTTGGCCTGAAATCCGACGATGGTGGCGGCGCGTAGGTCGGCAATCGCCTCAGCCAGCTCCCCTTTGGCTTGCATGAGAGACAGGACTTTTTCCTGATCTTTGCGAGGGAGTTCTCCCCCTAGCCGTTGCTGGTATTCGACCAATTCGATGTGTCGGCGGTGCTTTTCCTGAAACTCCGCAGCGAGCCGGCTCAGCTCGGCCTCTTCGTCGGAGCGTGCCGCATCACCTAGACGCAACTCTCGCGTGCATTCATGTCGTGGCATCAGCCCCTCACTACCTACGGCGCTGGTAGCGCTGTAACCCCCCCCGCACCGCGTCGTGTCGCTCCATCTTTTAGCCTAGTCCTTTGGAACGCCTCCACGTCTAACCACGAATTCGCGACGTTTCGGATTTATGTAATACCGAGATTATCTCAGGAATTGAGAAATAATGCGCTATATCACCAAAATAGAGACTCCGGCGCGGTCAAAATTGTGTTATGATGCGTCAAAATCACGTGAGCCCGTGAACGGGGGCGCTAGCACCTGGGAAGTCGGAGGCGCGATTAGTGAGCGAACCACAAGGTGTGCGTAGCCCACCATCTTGCGTCGGGATCGAAGCGCGAACCCGATCGCTAATAGTCGTTGATCGACGTCCCCTGGTCGGCGGCAGCCTTTGCCATTGGCTCCGTGTCGTCGTACCAGACCTTAACCCTATCTGGGTGGCCACTATCGATGCAGTGGGCAACGATGTGGTCCATCAAATGAGCGCCGTCGTCTTCGGGACAAGTGCCCCAGCGCCCGCCGAAGACGAATGGCTGTCCAACGAAGTCGCGTGCACCCGGACCCGCCGACGGGAGGCACCGCTCGTGCTGCTCGGAGATGCGCCCGATCTGCGTCTTGCCGAGGAAGCAGTCAGACAATTGCATCTCAGCGGCTACATCCCGACGTCCAGCAGCCTGGAATTGGCGTCTACAGCGCTTCGGCTCGTCATCGCCGGCGGCCGCTATTTTCCCGAGAAGTGCCTTGACGCCGACAAGGCGACGCCGACAACCTCGCAGGCCCCAGCCAGCTCAGCGTACTACGCCCAGCTCACGACACGCGAGGCAGCCGTGTTGGAATTGCTGGAGCATGGCCTACCCAACAAGATCATCGCGTTTCGGCTGCGAATGTCCCCAAACACCGTTAAGGCGCACGTGCACAATATCATCGCCAAGCTGAACGTGCGCAACAGAACGGGGGCAGCCGTGGCCCGCTATGCGGCGTCGGACGGCTCCGATCGGACTTCGTGGTGACGAGGCGGCTGCCGGGGATGCCGGGGTAGCTCGCGCCGGCTCGTAACAGCTCCGCTGCATTGCTCCGTGGGCTGTCCACTCGCCGATCCACCGGCCAGACGCACGCGTGCTGTTTCGTCATCGGTCAGGCCGGGTGGGTGCTAACCGGCCTGTTCGTCCCACTCTGCTTCTGCTGATAGCGGCTGCTACCAACACCCGGATCACGACCGGCCACCGCTAGTCAGCGCGGCTGGAAACCGAAAACCCGCACCTGATCGCGCTGTCCGCAACCCCTCCACGCCCGTGAGATGGCTGCGGCCACGCCGACGGCGAAGGGGCTCGACCCCGCCGACCGCAAGCTAGCAGGCCGGACGGTGAAGCACGGGCGCGAGGCGCTGGGGCTTCCCCGGTCCGATCTCAATGCCCATTGACACCGTAACGATCGGCGTCCGGTGGCGGCTCGATCCAGTGACGTGCTGCGCATTTGAGCGACAGCTGTTGCCGCACTAACACAGATGCGGCGGATGGTCTCGACAGTTCCGTCCCACACCAATTCCTGGCAGTATTGAAGATTGGCACTCGTCTCACCCCACTAGAAAGTTGGCGGCATGCAGCTCGGCAGGGGCGACACCGCTGAAGTCGTCGCATTGACTGGATTGGCACTGCCCCCGAGAAAGGCAATATCGTTTCTACCGTTGAATACCAGCGTCGCGTTCCCGCCGGAAAGGGTTACGACGTCGCTGCCCGCCATCAAATGCGCGGCCCAGAACCACGTCGTCAGGGGCAGCTTGGAGCGGTGCATCGCCGTACCCGCCGTGATCGAGGTTTGCCGACCACAGTCGAGACATTCGAATAAGCGCGGGCGGCTATGCAGCGCGACACCGCGAGGCTTGCTGCAAGCGGGGCAAACGAAACCCCCAGGCCAGCGCCGCTTGAACAGCAATGCCGCGCACCGCGTCTCGTCGGAAAACGCTTCTTGAAACTCGGAAAGCGAACGCCCCCTCGCCATCGACCGTTCATCCCCGCGATTCCAACATGGCCGGCTGGATCGCTCGCACACTATATGTAGCGGCCACCTGAGTCAACGGGATAAGCCTCCTGCAGTGGGTCCATTCGATATCTCGAGCCGCCGCGAGGCGGGGGGTGCCGAAGCCCCTGGAGCGGGTGACGTTTCCGCGGATCCGGACGTTACAAGCGACTATGGTTGTTTGGGAGGGGCATTGCTCGAGGATAATTCCTGCCCTCGCCACTGCAAGAACTCCTTGAACAGGAGGTCTCGTTCTGATGCAGTAATCTCACCGTTGGAGAGCTTGACGGCGATAAATCGGTTGAAATCCTTCTGGAGATTGTCGTTCAGGGCCACTGTCGCAGCCCTCTGATCGAGCCACTCCTGCGCCGGTGCGAAGCGTGTCCAGCCGGGCACTTGTGCCGCTAGGTTCACTTCACGCCATTTGGGATGGCGGGGCGGCTTCTGGAACTCATCGAATTTGCTGAAGAAGGCATCCACGAACCGGGCGACTTTGTTGTAGCGCTCGGTGTGTGGCGGCCAGGCATATACGGCCATTACGTCGCCGACGGCGATCGTGGGGACCGACGCACCTTCGGAGACGAGCAACGGGTATTTCTGGTGCGTGAATTCGGCCGGCAGATAGGTCTGCGAGAGCAGCGCCTGGTCGATCGGGACGGGAAGGAAATGGATGCCGCTATCGGCCGACAGATCGGCGAACAGCGGTATCGGAGCGCCGCCGACATGGATGACCGCGGCGATATCACCGTGCTTCAACTCTTCGACCCCCGTTACCTGTTTTTCGTGCTCGACTTTCGCATCGATGCCAAGCTGGCTGAGCAAAATCTCGGCGGTCATCGCCGACCCACTGCCGACGACATCGACATTGACGCGCTGGCCGTTCAGATCTTTGAGCTCTTTGATGTCTTTGCGAGCCAGGACGTGAACCTCCTCATCGTAAAGCTTGGCGATGTACTGGATGCCCTGGGCGAGGTTGGGGAACATGTTGTGCTGCTTCGCGTAAGTCAGGGCGTCCGCCTGGGCGAAGCCGATGTCGATACCTTTGAGATAGAGAATGTCGGAGAGGTTTTGCAGCGAGCCTTTGCCGAGAACCGGTAGGACGCGGAGTGTATCATTATCCAGGATAGTGAGGTCCGCCGCCGTGCGTGCGTAGGTGCCACCCTCCATGCCGGTGATGACGCCGACGGTGCCCTGATTGGCGCGAACGATGAGGTCCTGCGGTTGCTGTGCGAGGGCGGGCGCGACGAACAAGATACACAGCAGTGCCGAGATGAGTTTCATGACGTTTCGCCGTCCATTCATATGAGCCTGGTTCCGTGCCATGAGATTGGTCGCTCCCTTTTTGATGCATTCGCCCGGCGCGATCAAGAAGCAACAAAATGTCGGCGCGTCCAACCTTTGTTCCAAGGATGAAAAAGCTTCTCCCAGAACGCTTCGGAGGATACAACTCCGAACCAATGGCCTGCAAGAAAAACCGCTGAGACAGAGGCAAATCCGCCCGTGAAATAGAGCGGACGCACGATGATGCAACTTTTGCGCGAGTGCTCGCGAGGAAGAAGCGGAGGGCGACTATGCGACGTCAGCGTCGGAAAGGCGTGTGCGCGACCTGGGCGGCGTGGATTTCGGCAGCGTTCTGGGCAGTTTTGCCGGTGCTGTGGATGCTGCCTTCGCAACGTGCAGAGGGTCAGCAATCCGCTGACATCACCCCTCCAGTGTCGAGCGCACAGGCGGATGAGCAGATAACGTCGGCGCTCGGGCAGGTCGAAACCTTGCTCGACGAGGGTCATGTCACATCGCCCGCCGGCGGCAATGCGTCGGATATGTTCAGTCGGGCGCTGATGCTTTCTTCTTTCGCATCCCCGGCGGGGCTGCGGGCGATGGCGGAATTCCCCTTAGTCCTGAAGAAGCGCGCGGACGCCGAGCAGGCAGCGGGTCATATGGACACCAGCGTGCGGTTCGAGGTTTTCGCCGAAGTCGCGTCGTCGATCATCAGTTCACACAACACTGTGCCGAAGGCGAATTCCGCTCCATTCACTCAATCGGGAGTTGCGACGGAAACGACCGGCGCCACCAGTCCTGCGGCGCAGGCCAATGCAACGATGCCGGGTCTTGGCGCCGCTGACCAGGCGGCATCGCCGGTGAGCGGAGAAACCTCCCGGAGGGATGTCGGGGCGTCACGTTCGAAGGCAATCACGGACACAGGGTCCCTGGTGCAGGCGCTCCCGATGCCGACCAAGCCTATCGCTCAGCATGTCTCGCAAACAGCCAGGGAAACCGGTCCTCCCGCTTCGTCAGGCGCGCTGCGGAATGTAGAGGTCGCGAATGGGTCCGGGGGCAGTCAGGTTGCCGCACTGCCGCCTGCTGCAGCGGCCCCAGCGGCGTCACCGGATGGAATCGCAGCGACACCTGAACCAGCCAAGGTTCCACCACTGTCAGCCGCGATGGTCGATGCGCTTCTGAAGCAGGGAGAAGAGATGCTGTCGATCGGGGATATCTCGGCTGCCAGACTTCTGTTCGCCCGCGCGGCAGAGTCCGGAAATGGCGAAGCCGCGCTTGCGCTGGGGGACACCTACAATCCAGTATTCCTCGCCGAACACGGTGTGGTGGGCCCTCAAGCCGACCCGGAATTGGCGAAAGATTGGTATCGTAAGGCCTTTGCCTTCGGCGAGCCACGCGCCAGGGAGCGTCTGGCCGGGCTGGGTGGCGACACGCATGCTGAAGCCAGGGACCGATGAACACGCAATGACCGGTCGTCGCGATGGGCGCGAGCCGCGCCTGGCTGCGTGAATCCGCGTGAATCTGGCGACGTTTCTGTTCCGACTTCGAGCCTACCGCCACCAGCGAAAACGAGTGTGGCTGGGTGGCCAGCCCCTATCAATCGGGATAGGGGGGCATCTCGCGACGCCGCCCCTCCCACACCACCGGGCATACGGGTCCGTACCACGGCGGTTCGGCGGATTAGGTCCGGCCAGCGCTCTCCATGGAGGTCAGTCCGAGACTGCGGCTGACCCGCCACGGCCCCCGCGGGCTCATGACGGCCGCGAAGGCCGACCGCCGGGAGATGCCGAGGCGGCGCAGTTCATCGAGGCGCCGCGGTCTGGTCTTCCATTGGATCCAGGCGGCGCAACGGAGGCGCCGCCGGACCCAACCGTCCAGTGATGACAATTCACGTCCTTGGCTGAAGCCGAAATAGCCGGCCCATCCTCGCAGCAGCGGGTTCAGGTCGGCAATCATCCGCGACAGGCTCACCCCGCGGTTGCGTCCCGTCAAATTCCGCACCCGGTCTTTGAACCGGACGACGGCCTTGTCGGCGATGCGTCGGCGTGGCGTGCTCTCCTCCGTCAGCGTAAAGCCGAGGAAGCGTCATTGACGGCTGCCAGGCACGGTGTTAACGGCGCCTTCCGGTCTTTATGGAAGGAAAGCCCCCGATGCCCAGACGCCAGCCGAGCGAGGCGACGCTCGCCAAGCACCTCGCGCCCCCGACCCCGCGCGAGATCGCCGCCCGCAAGGAAGCCGCCGCCGCTCCCGCCGCGCCGCGCGGCCGCGTCTACGGCTACACGCGGGTGTCCACCGAGATGCAGGCCGAGAACGGCCAGTCGCTCGACCTGCAGCGCGACCAACTCGCCGGCTGGGCGCAGATGACCCAGCGCCGCATCGACGAGACGATCGTCGAGGCGGGCGTCTCCGGCGGCATCCCGTTCGCCAAGCGTCCCGGCGGCGCCCGGCTGTTCGCCGACCTCGCCCGGGGCGACGCCGTCGTCTGCACCAAGATCGACCGCTTCAGCCGCAACCTGTTCGACTGCCTCTCGGTCGCCCAGGAGTTCCAGAAGCGCGGCGTGGCGCTCTACCTGCTCGACGTTGACGGCACCGAGCCGGTGACCGGCAACGGCAAGTCGAAGCTGTTCCTCTCCATGCTGGGCGCGTTCGCCGAGTTCGAGCGCGATCGCATCTCGACCCGCATCCGTGAGAGCAAGCAGCGGCAAAAGGCGAGGGGCGAGTATCTCGGCGGCGTCGCGCCGTTCGGCTGGGTCTACGACGAGCAGCGCAATCTCGTGCCGGTGCCCGAGCAGCAACGCGAGCTGCGCCGCATCCGCAAGCTCGCCGCCGACGGCCTCAGCCCGTACAAGATCAGCGCCGATCTGGCGACGCGCGGCGTCAAGCTCAGCCACGTCACCATCCGCAAGATACTCGCCGCGTCCAGGCGGGAGGCGGCGTGATGGCTACCGAGGACGCGGGCATCACGCGCGACAAGGCGGAACAGGTGGCCACGGCAGTGCTCAACGCGATTCGCGACAACGTGGCGACGAAGGCTGACATCGACGCACTGCGGCACGTGATGCAGGAGCATATTGCCAAACAGCGCGCAATGCGGGCCGACATCGACGCGTTGCCCACCCAGGCCGACATCGACGAGTTGCGGGATGATCTGAAAGCCTCCGTGCGCGCCGAATGGGCGCGAATGGCGATGTGGCTCGGCGCGCTGGCGGTGGTGCTCGCCGACCTGTTGTTCGCCGCCCTGCATTACTGGCCGCCGCACGGCTGATAGGTGCGCGTTGAGAGAATGGGTATCGCTCGCTCTTTCGGTAGTTGCCGTGATTGTCTCGGCCGGGACTTTCTATTCAACCGTTCTCAGGCAGAGTGATGATCTTCGGCTTGTCGTGGATGGGACAGTTGTGATCGGCGGTAATCGGGGGTGTGTCAACGCGACACCGAACTCTCTGCACGTTGGCGGTCGGCGTCGGTCTGCTCTCTATGCCGGCGTCGTGCGGTTGCCGCCTGTTGGAGCGCTGCCCCGATTAGAAGGGCTGCGCCGATGCCTGCGACCACAGGATTAACGAGGGCGGCATGTGGATATACAGGGGTGCCATCCTTAGAAACAACCTTGCCTATCCGGTTTACACAGACACGCACCAGGGGTAGCGTGTTCATGAGCGGTGTTTGAGCGGGCTCGCGATTCGCCCCGCTGCCCGGCACGTCATTGGCTGAAAGGGCGATGCCGTAATGAGTGCACCCACGCCTATCCTGATGGACATCGATCGGCACGCCGCGCTGCCCTTTCCGCGGTCGCTGCCGGAGTTTCAGCGGCTCTTCCCGGATGATGCCGCCTGCGCTGAATACCTCGAAAACCTGCGCTGGGGAGACGACTTCGTCTGCCCGCACTGTGGTGTGACCGGCGAGCCGTTCCGCATTGCAACCCGCCCGGGCGTGCTTACATGCCGCAAATGCCGACGTCAGACAGGGCTGACTGTCGGCACGGTCATGGAGCGCAGCTACACGCCGTTGTCCACTTGGTTCTGGGCCGCCTACCTGGTCGCCAGCCATACCCCCGGTATATCGGCCGTCCAGTTCCAACGGCAACTCGGGATTGCACGTTATGAGACAGCTTTTCAAATTCTCCACAAATTGCGCGCAGGAATGGTTCGCCCGGACCAGGACCGCATCGGTGGCCGTGCGAACGAGCATGTCGAGGTGGACGAGAGCTGGATCGGCGGTCGGACACGCGGCGAAGGTCGGGGCGTTCACCACAAGGTTCTGGTCGCCTGTGCCGTTGAGGTGCGCCATCGAAAGCCTGGAACCGCGCAGGACAAGCGAAGGGATGGGCGCTATGCGGGACGCGTTCGGCTGGCAGTCGCCGCTGACCGAAGCGCCAAATCGCTTTGCGGATTTGTGGGTGGCGCCGTCGCTCCGGGGACGCTGATCGTCACGGACGATTGGAGCGGCTACGCGGGCTTGCGAAAGCGCGGCTACGATCATCACGCCATTGCCGAATGTGGGGATCCCGAAGTGACAGAGGAGTTCCTGCCCATCATCCATCTCGTCTTCGCCAATCTCAAGACGTGGTTGACCGGTATCCATCACGGGGTCAGCGCGCAGCATCTACAAGCTTACCTCAACGAATTTACGTTTCGCTTCAACCGGCGCTTTTACCCATTCAACGCCTTCCGCTCGTTGCTCGGCATCGCTGGTGAGGTAAAGGCACCGACCTATGCCGAGCTTTATTCCGGCGACTGGGAGCACCCTACGTGCAGTAGCTGTATGGGTCAACCGGATAGGCAAGGTCGAACTTCCCACCTTGGCAGAAGCTATCGCAGCAGCGCGAGCCGCCGAGGAGACGGAGATCGCCGTAGCTGAGACGCCGACGGGGGCACGCGCTGAACTGGATAGTGTGAACAGTCGCCGGAGCGACCGCTCCGACCGAGAGCCCGGCTTCCATCCCATATCTACCATGCCTTTGCACCAATGGCGACAAAATTCCTTTAAAGAATGCGACATATGCGACATAATTATCTTGAATTCCGACCCCGCCACCGCTCAACCCAGCCGGCCAAGCGCACCAGGTCCGATGGCCGAAACGCACAGCGCCCCGCCGCCTGGCGCAGAAATGCATCCACCTCAGCGCGATCCGTGTGGTCTTCCTTGACTTGGCGCGCGCCGCCCGCACGATCGACGTACCAAAGCCACCGCTCCCTGCCGGCTACCCGCGTATGCAACAGCTGCAGCCGAACACCACGATCAGGGTGAAACGGGTGGGTGATCTCGAAGTCCGATCTGCCATTCGAGTCGGCGCTCGGGTCAGTACGGGATTCTTTCTTTCTGCTCGTTTCTCGCCTTGTTGCTGCGCAAGGACCTCGATGAACGGCTGGCTGCGGCTGGCGTCACCGGCGAATGGGCGGACATCGTTCGCGACCTCGATCGCGTCGAGCAGATCACCATCGAGCAGAGCACCAAGCGCTATGTGCTCAGACCCCAGGCGCCCGGCTGTGCCGGCAGTCTGTTTCAGGCTCTCGGTGTCGCCTTGCCGCCATTGTTCCGTCAGTTGCCAACCAAGACGCCGCCACCCAACGCGGCGTCAATGCCACCCCCGAAGCGCCGCGGCCGGCCGCGGCGTGGTGCCACGTCGCCTTGAATTTTCCCGATTCTCCTTGCTGTTCAGTGACTTCGAGATTCCTGCTGTCCAACTTCAGTCAGAACCATTGCCCGATGCCGAGGACCAGCTTCATGTGCGGCCTATCTGGCTGTCAGCAGGAGACGTGCGTCTCGATGCAGGCTTTATAGGGCCAGCTTCTCGTCCACACGACGATTGTCGACCTGCCGGCAAGGCGTAGGCCGTCTTCCCGGCGATGTCCCCTTGCCGAACGCTCGGTTCGGTGGCTATCATGACCTCGCGGCCGCCGATTCGGCCACGAAACGGCAAAATCGTTCCTTCCCGGAGAGGTACCATGTGCCACCCGAACGGCAGTTCCCGCTCCCTATTCCTTTTGTTTGCTCTCGTCGTTGCCGTAATCCTGCAATTTTCTATGCCTTGCCTGGCTGCTACTGTTGGGACGATCGTTCCCGCCTACTTCTACCCCGGTACCGGCGGCCCCGGTGGGGTGGGCGATGGCTGGGGCGCGATGGCCGCCGCAGCCGCTGAGATTCCGCTCACGGCCATCTTCAATCCTAACAGTGGGCCGCTGCCCGGGCCGCCTGACCCGAATTACGTCAATGCGATGACTAACCTGGAGAAAGCGAGCGGACAAGTCGTCGGCTACCTCTACACGGGCGATGGAAAAACTCCCCTCGTGAAGGTTGAGGGCGAGGTGTCCACTTACATCACTCAGTATGCAAGCTTGATCGATGGCTTCTTCATCGACGGGATGGCGGTCACACCAAGCACCCTGTCATATTATCAACAGCTCGATGGTTATATCAAGGGTCTGAGCCCTTCCTACGCGGTCATCGGCAATCCCGCCCAGCCGAACCTGAACGGCGTCTCGCCCACCAATTACTTGTCAACTGCTGACATCTTCAACATTTTCGAGGGGCCGAACACCGGATCTGGCGGATTCAACGAGTATCCCGGCGGAGTGAACTGGTTCCGGCGTTACCCGAGCGACCGGTTTCAAACATCATCTACGATGCGCCAGCCTCGGCGTTGTTCGCTGATATCAACAAGTCGGTTCTATTGAACGCTGGCCACGTCTACATCACCGACCTGACGGGGTCCAACCCCTACGACCAGTTGCCGTCCTATTGGGATCAGGAAGTGTCGCACATCGCGGACCTTGCACCCGTGCCGGAACCAGGCACGCTGCCCATACTGGTCTTGGGGAGCTTGGTCACGTTCCGGGCGGCTGCCGCGAAACGACGGAACCGGGCAATCCCCCAAGTGGATGTCCCGACCATCCTTGTTGAGGCGTTGCACGCATTGCAAGGCTGCATGAGATCGAGGCGACGATCCGCGAAAGACCGCCGTATGCAGGGGGGTGGGCCCGCGAGCTGTACAGCGCCTCGCTACTCGCCGAGCTGGGCAATGGTTGGAAAACGCCCTGGCCCGCATGTCGGGCAAGGGTGACCTGGCTACACTACCATCCGCTACATCCTGTGGCGCTGGAATGCACTAACGCTGGTGCTGCGTGACGGCCGCGCCCGCCTCGACAACAATGCTGCAATGCTGCCGAACGGATGATGCGCCCTCGTCATAACCTGCGAACAGCCATGCCCTCCTGCCGAGTACAATTCCGCGCAGCGCGCGTTTGGCTGCGTCGTTCGTAAGGCAAATGCGACGCGAGCCGAGGAGCCGTGCAAACAGCACACGTACGGCAGCTCATGAGGCCGGTTCTGGAAAGATTCTATCGAGCATCGGGGTTGCTACATACGGGTGATGACCAAGCAGGCGCTCGTGATGATAAATCTCTTTAACCGTCGCGGCATCATCGGGATCCCAGTAGTCGAGGCTCAGGATCGGCAGACGAATTTGACGGTGGAGGGCGGGGGCCAGCAGCGACAACTGCTGCGCAACCTCTGATGGCGGATTCCATTTGTAACCGCCACGGCCCGGGTCCACGGTTGTCAGCAGACCTTCAGCTAGAACGCAATCAATACTATTGATCACGCTTGGAATTAAGGCATAACCCCGATTCATGATCAACAACATGTTGGGGCGAGACTTGCGGATCGCCTTGACGAGGTCTGTTGCTGCCTGGCGCATGCCGCGTTTGCCGTTGGGGTCTAGTTGCTCAAGGTAGGCCGGCGTATCTAGCGTATCGAGCAGAAGGCCCATGAACCCGTTGGCAGCAATGAGGGGAAGAATTTCCTCGAGTACTAGATCCTTCCAAGACGACTTTCTGACATCAATTCGGTATGTGCCCGGCCACGCAGGATTCTCCTCGAGCAGAGCAGTACCATCGACCTGGTCGTAAAAGGGATCCGATTTCCTGATCTCGCCAAGGCTGAGGTACGCGCAAACGCGCGCGCCGGATTTGGCAACCGCAGTAACAGAGCCTTTAAACGTGGGATCAAGAACTACGATGTCATATGATGAAAGCACCTGCTCATTGGCCGTCTCCCCATAGAATGCGATCCATCTCATGCGTCGCTCAGCGCAAGACACTGTGGCCCAAACAGGAGTCGCTGCAAGCAGTGTGCCGCACGCTCTCAAGATCTTTCGTCGCGTGAGGTTCTCGCGGCCGGCTTCCCGACTGACAGGAGTTGGCTCCGCCGCTCTGTCTGACAGGGTCATGCTTTCCGGACACACAGTCACCGTTGTCTCCGTTCCCCTCCCTTGGCTTATGGAGGATTGCGAGTCAGCTCTGCGAGCGCAGCTCGATACTCGGCTTCCTGCCCGAGTTCTCCGGCGAGGCGAGCATACTGGGGCAGGAGGTCCGGGGGGAGAGGGCGCTGACCGCGCAGGATCCCGAAGACCTCGGAAGGAGATGCAACCGTGGTCAGTAGATCGATCCACATCCGCCGATCGGATGTCGCCAGCGTGGCCAGGTCCACCTTCTCGAGTAGCCACTTCGTCAGAGCCAGGTCGCCCTCGTGGTACGCGAGCCGAGCGCCCAAGAGCGGCCGTTGCTCAATTACACCCTGCGGCAGGCTCGCCCAGAATGGCGCGAGCGAGCCAATCCCGAACTCTGCCACGATTGCCTCGCTGTAGCGCGCGATCAGGTCGTTCGAGCGGGAGTGGCTGAGTACCTCGCCGAAGGTTTGCCACACGATGGCCGGCTCATCCTGATCGCGGCAAGCGGTTAGAAACGCAGCAATCTCATTCGCAGATGGCGAAGAGTTCGCTTCGATCCAGGTCTCCAGGAGGTGGCGTGCGACTGGCTTCGCACCCATCGTCGCAAGGCCGTGCACGAGGAAAAGCCGGATCTCCGGATGCAAGGCTACAACGGCATCGGCGAGCTCCGAGGCGTCGGCTACCGGCGCCTGCAGGACAACGCTGTTAAGAAGGCGATTGGCTAAGTACGGCTCCCGCCATTGTAAAAGCCACCGCTTACCCCATCGAACAGCCTCGGAGCTTCGACCCGATTCAGCGAGCAACTGGGCCAGGAAAAGACGCGCATCTGCGTTTTGTATCGGTGGCGTCGACGCCGAGACGACCTCAGGACGCATCAGAGCTTTAATCGCACCCGCCTTATCTCCAACATCGGCACGGAGTTCTGCCAAGCGCAACAGGAGTCCGCTTTCCAACGTCAGCTCGGTCTCGAACTGCGACAGCAGAGCGAGCTCTTCATCAGCTCGTTGCTCTCTACGATACAAGACTTCCAATGCTATAGCATACGACAGCTTCGGTTTGATCGCGATAGAGGTCTTCAGCATTGCGATCGCTTTTGTCAGGCTACCGGTCCTATCGTAGAGATCGGCAAGAGAAGCGTACGCCTCCGCATCACCGGAACGAAGCGTAATGTAACGTTCTAGAAGTTCAATAGCACGCTGGTAATTATGAATTTCGGCATAGGAGCGCGCCAGCGTCCCCAGAAGACCGGGATCATTAGGTTGGCGGGCGAGTCGTGGCTCTAGAAGGGAGATGATCCGGGCCTGGTCACCTTCATCGCGCAGCACGGCGAGCCACTCATCGCGCCGCGGCGCCATGAGCGCCGCCGCCGCCACAACGATGCCGATCACGAGCAGAACAAAACGGGTGGGTGCAGTCATTCCTTTCTGGCTCTGTTGCTTTACTTACTTCACGTATCCATCGGTTCTGAAGAAGTCTTTATTGGCTCTGACGAACTCGATTGTCTGCCGGAGCCCATCCTCCAGCGCGACCTTGGGAGACCAGTTCATTTTGGTGCGCGCCAGCGTGTTGTCCGACACCAGTTTAAGCACCTCGCTGAGTTCTGGTCTCATGCGCTGCTTCTCTTGTACGATCGGTTTGGCGACCCCCAGGAGGCTCATTATCCGGTCCGCGAACCAACCGACCGAATGGGTCTCACCTGTTCCCAGATTTATGGTCATGCCTTCTATGCCTGGCGTGAGTGCGGCAGCCATGAATCCTCGCACCGTATCACTTACGAAAGTCATGTCGCGTTCCGGTGTAAGTGATCCAAGCCGAATCTCATCTTGGCCGAGAGCCTGGGATATGATCGTAGGGATGAACGCCCGCGTGCTTTGGCGAGGCCCGAAGGTGTTAAAGGGCCGCATCGTCACTATGGGTGCATTGAAGGAGCGGTAATAGCTCTCGGCAAGTTTGTCGGCCGCGATCTTCGAGGCCGAGTAAGGGGACTGTCCCTGTAATGGATGTGTTTCGTCGATTGGCACTCGCAATGCAGTGCCGTAAACCTCCGAGGTGCTGGTATGCACCACGCGGGCGACATTGTGCCGCCTCGCTGCCTCGAGGACGTTCAGCGTTCCCTCGATATTGGTGCGCATATAGCTTCGAGGGGCTTCGTAAGAATATGGGATGGCAATCAGCGCCGCGAGGTGCAGCACTATCTCGTGTCCTTTAACGAGTTGGTATACGAAATCGCTGTCCTCGATATTCCCGCGGACCAGCTGAATCGCATCGAGGGCCTCCCGATGCAGGTAGGAGAGATTACCGATGAGAGAGCCGGAATTGTATCGGATCACGGCAGTCACAGACGCTCCCGCCGTCACGAGAGCCTCAACAAGGTGGCTGCCAATGAAGCCGCCAGCGCCGGTCACAACGACTTTACTACCTGCCCACATGATAAACTATCCCAGCTGGTTTATTTTTCAATTCGTAGTTCCATCTTGCCGCGTCGCTCGAAGTGCTGAAGGGACCTGTTACTTGTAGC
>CAVYXK010000018.1:0-181063 GCA_963772445.1 uncultured Pseudomonadota bacterium | reverse complement strand
GTACCCGCTTCCCTGGCTGGCCGCACGGACCTGCCCCTGCAACGGCGTGGTGCCGTGGCCAGCACGCTGGTCGGTGCTCTCGAGCTGGCGCGCGATGCAGGCCTCCAACTGCAACAGGATGAGCCGTTCGGCCCGATCCTGGTTCATCCCACACCCGGTGGCGAGGACTTTGCCTCACCAGAGGCGGGTCAGCCGCCGCAGGCCGCGTGAGTTGGCGGTATGGCGGGGGGCGGGGGGCATGATCACGGCCGCACCGGATGGCGCGATGCCGGTGGTGTTCGGTTCACCCGCCGCCGCTGCGGCGCCTCAGGGGTTGCGAGTGGCGATTTGTAGTCGGGCTCCAGTTTGAAACGGAGCGCGGGCCAGCTGACGCGGATCGTCCGCAGAGCGACCCAGGGCGACCAGTCCGCGGCGTGAAAGCGGAACTCGAGCCGTCCGCAGCCGCCGCGCCCCACTTCGGGACCTCCCCGAGCGGTCACGTGCCTGAGCGGCCAGGTCGTCCCCCAGTTTGCCCAGAGCCAAGCGCGAGCGGCTGGATCGTGCAGTCCGTGCTCGAGCACGGAAGCGGGCACCGGGACCAGCGCGTGCAGATCGAGCGGCGAGACCCGCGCACGCCTCTCATCGAGCGTCAACGCCCATCTCGCTTCCACGGCATCGCGCAGCCGATCGGCCAGCCGGTGGGCGCCGGCGACGCTGATGGTGCGCTCATGCACCGGCCCCGTCACCAAGCGGTTGAACCAGCCCTCCGCCAGGTCAGCCACGCTCAGACGCCAGGGAATGACGCCGGGCCCGGCCGCTGCCTCCTGAAACACGGCGAGTTCCGCGGCTGGCCCGGTCACGGTGAGCCGGTGCTTGAGCCAGTCGGGGCTGGGCAGGCACAGCACGTCCATCGCGAAGCCGGCGGCCCCCGCCCCGTCCCCGCCTGCTTCATCACCACGGACGAGCGCCGCCGGTCGCAGCAGTGCGGCCGGAAACGGCACGGGCAGCAACAACTCTCGCGTCTTCGGGCGACCCCGCTTGCGCCTGTCCTCGCTGACCATGGCCCTTCCTTCTCGCCATGGCTCAGAGCCCCAACAGCTTCGCCGGGCTGTCGAGGCCGAGCCTGCGCGCCGCACGTAACCCCGCATCGTCTTGAGATCGCGGTGGCGGGTGTGCGCCATGATCTGCTCGTCGCGCGCCCCCGCCGCGTAGGCCTCGGTGACGAAGCCCGCGCGCAGCCCGTGCGGCGACAGCCGCTCCGCGTCCGGGACAGTGAGTTCAGCCGCCGCAGCGCGCTTCAGCAGGATCTGCCGGATCGCGTCGGGATTGAGCGCCTCCGCCCCGAGGTGCCCCCAGCAGTCGATCTTGCGGAACACCGGGCCATCGCTGCATCCGGAGGCCGTCCGCCACGCCTCCAGCGCATGCACCGGGCAGGTGTCCTTGCGCTCTCCGCGTGGGATGCCGATCCAGGCCCCCTCGCCTTCCGGGTCGCCCTTGGCGCGCGGGATCAAGAGACGCACCCCGCCGTCGGCGGTGAACACCAGGTCCTCCCAGGTCACGGCGGCGAGCTCGGCGCGCCTGAGTGCCGCGGCATAGCCGAAGAGCAGCAGCGCCCGGTCGCGCGCGGCGGCGAGTTGCGCGGGCGCGCGCGGCACCCGGCAGCGGCGTCGGCGTTGCGCGACCTTGGCGGCCGCGGAGGTTGCTGGGGCGGCGCTTATTTGCCCGGCTTGCTCACCGGTGCGGCCAGCATCGCAGGCGGCGATCAGGCGGCGGATCTCGGCCGTTCCGAGTGCCGCGGCGCGCCGCGCCGGCGCCCCGTGCTTGCGCAGCATGCCCCTGAGCGGCGCGCGGATAGCGGGATGCGAGGACACCCATTCTAGCCCATGCAAAAGCTGCATCTGGCCGATCGCGGCGAGCCGGCGGCGCAGCGAGGCGCGGGCATGCGTCGGCGCGAGCGCGGCGAGATACGCCCCGACCGTGGCCGGTGCGGCCGGCAGCGCCGGCAGACCGGCCGCCAGACACCAGGCGAAGAAATGCGTCCAGTCGGCGTGGTAGGCGCGGCAGGTCGCCGGGGCGAGCGAGAGGCGGGCATAGGCCTTGGCGGCTTCGAGCGCGGCCGCGCCGAGCGCGGTGGGGGTGACCGACACCTCACCCGCCGCAGCCGGACTGGCCGGCGGGGCGGCGAGCAGGGCGACGGGTTGGGCGGGCGGCGAATTGGGCGGGAGCGAATTGGGCGGCATGGCGGGCAGCCTGCCAGGGGGAATTGTGGCGGGGCAAGGGAGAACTGCGGCAGACGCGAGAACGGGGCATTATCGCGTGTGCCAAAAGCCACACAAACCGCCCACCGAGCGGGCGCGCTCACCCAAAGACGGTCGGAAATCCTCGCTCAGGCGGCGTTTGGCCGCCGTCAGCTCGAGTCCCGTGCGGCAAATCGCGTCAGATTTGCCCCCCGCAGGGCGCCGAGCCCGCTACGGCTCGAACGCCAGCATGTCCACACCCGGCATGTCGCGATCGATGTACGCAATCCGCTGCTCATCGTTGAGCTGCAGAATGCGCTGCGCACTCTCGTCGAGGTGCGTCGCCGCCCCCTCGAGCATCTCAGAGGACCGCGACATCAGTGAAGGGCTCGATGACGACAGTGCGTGAGGGTGCGTCGGTCGTCTCGGATGGTCCGCGCTGGAGGTCATCCAACCCGGGAACAGGCGATGCGGCCGGGCGGGGCAGCCGGGTCGCTGCTTCCTCGGCCCCGCGTCTGGCTTGTCGTGTGCGTTCGGCCTTGCGGCGTGCCGTCGTGGTCTTCGCCTGCGCTTCGATGGCGCGGATCGCCGCGATGTTCTCAAACAGTCTACGCTCGGTTCGATCCGCGGCCCTCAACGCGAGCAGCCGGCGACGCGCTTCTTCGCTTTCGGCGAGGGTCATGTTCGGATGCGGCACGCGATAGGGCACCGCGATGTAATCGCCCGTGACCTCGTCCAGGACCCAAATGGTCGCCAGGCTGCGCGGATCATAGACAACGACCCGCATCACGCGGCGTCCGTCGTCGCGTCGCCATAGTCCCAGAAGATCGCGCGAGCTGTAATCGATACGGAACAGCCGAAAGCCGCAGCGCGTCAGCGCCCGTCGCTCATACGGCAGGAAGTCGAGCAGGAAACGCCGGGCCGGCAGGCGCGGCGGCACACGTTCCGCTTCAGACAGATCAGGACGGCGATAATAGGCGAGATAGCGCTCGATCGGTCGCTCGCCCGTCACCGCATGAACCGTGTGATGATAGGTGTCGACCACCAGGGCCAGAATTTGCTCAAGCTCGGGGAGTGTCAGGCAAGCCAGCTGTGCCGGCTTTGCGTCACCGCGTTGACCCACATTGCTGAAAGTGGTGCCGCGGCGCTCGTGGATCTGGGTCAACATGGTGCCGATCAGGCGCTCGATCGTGCCATGCATCTCGGGATGGCCGACCGGACGCCGCTCGCCCTCGATGCCGTACTGGCGGAGGCCGCGTTGGATGCCGGCCGCCTCGTTCTCCGGTCCCCGGTCGTACTCGAGCACGGCGGGCTTGCCCCAGACCGGCCAGCGCACCTGCGCGAGGCCCCGCGCGGCCAGCCAGTCATCCTTCGGCAAGCAGGCGTACTCCAGGCAGCGTGCGGTCGTGGCGGTGGAGGCACCCTCCAGCGATACGGCGAACCCGAGCACCGTACGGCTGTAGAGATCGAGCGCGAAGGTAACGGTCGGCCGGCCAATCGCCGTGCGATCAGCCTCGCGAACGAGACAAAGATCGCAGGGCGTGCTGTCGATCTGCACACGTGCCCACGGTGCCGCCGCCGCGGGGTGGGCGCCGGTCAGCAAGCGCATCGATCTGGCCTTCCCGTCTCCCTCGCGCCGGCGCGTCAGCCACTGCCGGTCGCATTGCCGCACACGCGCCTGCACCGCTTCGTAGGAGGGCGGGCTCAGGCCGCCGGCCGCGCAGCGCCGATCCACCTCACGCGAAAGGCTAAGAAGGCTGGGTCGGGACGGCTTGGCGTAGTGTTGCTCGATCGCCTGCGCAATGACGGCCTCCACATCAGGAGCGAGGCGTTTCGTCCGCGGCTGCCGCCGTGCCGGCAGGAAAGTGGCAATGTCAGGACCACGCGTCCGGGCCAGGCGCAGCAATTGCCAGACGCGCCGGGGCTTGAGCCCCAGCTCTGTTGCGACAGCATCGATCTCGGCGGTGGCGCAGTCCTGCTGCTGCGCCAGACGCAGCACGAGATCCCTCCGCCGCACTGCCTCCACCCAGTCCGCCTCCGTGCATTGCACCGCAGCCACAGACTGCAGCGAGGCAGCGTTCTCCGCCGTCTGGTCGGGAAACGTCAGCCGGGCAGGGTCAGCCGCCACGGGCGGTCCGCCCTCACCGCGCAACAGGACGGAATCGGCGCCGAGCACTCGCTCCACCCGCCAGCGCTTGCCGGCGTGCGCGACCACGGCTCCCGGGGCGATTCGGTGCTCCATCGCCCCGTCATCCGAGAACGCCACCAAGTCCCGCAACCCCAAAAGGTGCCGCTCGTGCTGAACTCTTCCAAGCGCCATCCGCACTGTGCAACGGCGAAGGCAAAATGAGCCAAACTCTGCACCGTTAACGGCGAAGTCGCACTGCAATCGCCAAGGCTTAACTGGTTGATTTCACGCGCAGCCCACTGCACTCGGTAGCGAAGTACGACAGACAGTCTCATGGACCCGGAGACGCGTAAGGCACTGATCTCACCCAACTTGCAGTCTCATGAGCCAGGGACCGTGACAGCCCGAGTCGCCTCCCAATTCGCGCCCTGCCAGTGAGGGACAAATGGTGCCGGTGCCGCTCCCACCCGGCCGGCAGGCGGTCATGCCGATGCCGACCGCCGCGGGTGAGGCCGCGCTTGCAGAGGCGCAGGAATTTGCCCGCCGGGCGGCGGCGCCGGCCACGCTCCGGGCCTACAAGGCTGACTGGCAGCACTACGCCGCCTGGTGCGCCCGCTCCGGTTTCGTCCCCGTTCCGGCCGAGCCGGCGACGGTGGGGGCCTATCTCAGCAGCCTCGCCAAGAGCCATGCGCCGACGACCATCCGCCGGCGCCTCGCGGCGATCGGCAAGATGCATCGCTTCAACGGCCTGCCTTGGACCCCCTCGCACCGCGACATCCAGGAGCCGCTGCAGGGCCTGCTGCGCGAGTACGGGCGTCCGGTGCGGAAGGCCGCGGCGCCGTTGCGGCCTTGCGACGCTCGGCCTGGGCCTTGGGTCGAGATGCGCGAGCTGCCCTGGCCCCGGCTGCGGTCGAGCATTGTGCAATCGATCCGGTCATGACCTTCCGGACTGCCTCCACCGCCGCTTGCCGCAGCAGTCTTGTAATGGCTCCGATCAAGCCATCGCACCGTGCGAGAATGTGTCCGGCCAGGTCTGGATCGGTGAGATTGGAAGCGCGGCACAGCGGTAATCGTCGTCCGAAGGTATGTAGCAGACGCCAATAGTCCGGATCCTCGATCTGCCATCTTGGCAGGGTCATCAGCTCGAACCTATTGGCAAGCTGATCATCCTGCCGCAGAACATAGGCAATCTCTTTCGTCGCGAAGCATCCGAGCGATATGCCCGCGACTGAGCCAAGCTCTCGCAGCTGCACGAGCATCGGAGCCAATCCCGATCCGCCACGGATGTCGTGCAGGTCATCGATCAATAGCAGGCGTAGGCGAACGGCGTGCATGATTCGATAAGTTTCGGCGCGCTGTTGCGCGATCGTTTCCCGGCGACCCGGTGGTTGACTCAGCGCAGCACGAATGGCGGTGAGCAGATGCGAAACGCGTGGACCATTGGGGCCTGAATCATCGCAACAGGGATCGTGGAGTATTGCGCACCTGGGTCCTCCGGCAGCCGCGTACGCGCCAGGAAGCGACGTGCTACTGCGGTTTTTCCGTTGTTGCTTGCGCCGATGACCAGGAGATTGTCCGGCCGCTGTCGTCGCTCGGAACGAAGAACGCGGTCCAATTCACCCAAAATCTCGCGGGCAAGACCGTAACCGATCCAGCGATCGCGGACGATGCGCGCGATTCGCTGCTCGTCTGACAGCAGCAGATCCGGACGCACCGCTTCATCGAGGTGCTCGGCGTCACCGTCGTCCGCCACCCTACAGATCCTCGACGTCGGCAAACGGTTCGATCACCGCCGGCGGGGTGATAGCGACCGATGGGTGTGGCGCAGTCGAGTGCGCGGAGCTGGCACTGGTGGGCATTGTGGATCGTGATGCGGAAAAATGCGGAAAGGCGAGCTGGCGGGAGCGCTCAGCCTTCACCAGCTACGACCAACTTTGCCCTTTCGGCTTCGGCGCAGCTCCTCCGCCAGTGCGGGTGTGAGCTTTGCCTCCCAATCGCGGACCGCCTCATAGGTGAACACGACGCCACGGATCAGGAACATCTCAGCCAGATCACGCAGACTGAGTTTGTAGCGGAGCCGCCAAAGCAGCACGAGAGTGATGACGTCACTCGGGTATTGCGTTCAATTCAATAGCCGGCCGCTTCGCTCGTTGAATTGCTTCGCGCAATCCAGGCAGCGAAACCGGCGATACCCCCGTGCCGTTCGATCAGGCCGTTCCTTGACGCGCGCCGACAAGCATTTCGGGCAATGCATCCCGCTATCTCCCCTCATAGGGGTGGATTGTAGCCAAGATACCGGGGTGAGCATCAACCCTGCCGGCGTGATCGCTGACAGAACCCACACTGCTAGCTGGCGTTCGGAAGCAAAGCGTGTTACGCGGGACCCGGCTGGAGTCATCTTCTCCCCGTCCAACTGTCCACTCGCATACCGGGTTGGAGTACATCTGATGGCGACAACACCAGAGGACGGCATTTATGTACCTGCAGGGCGTCGTGCCAGCTCAAATCGCTGCCGCGCCCGTCGCCGTAAAGGTCGTTGACCTCTATGACGACAGCGGCAACCTCTTCACGACCACCCAAGTCGCCCAGATGGAAGCCGGCGGCGGCCTGTTGCTCGGGTACTTCAGCATAGGGGAGGCGGAGAACTATCGTCCCTACTGGTCCACGCTACCGACGTCTATTCTCGGCCCCGTTGATCCCTCATATCCCGGCGACTATCAGGTGGAGTATTGGACCTCTGCCTGGTGGACGGTCTGCACCAACTACATCGACCAGATGATCACGCAGGGCTACGACGGTGCCTTCCTTAACGTCGTCGATGAATGCGAAACTCCGTGGGCGCAGGCGCACGCGCCGGGCGGTAACGCCGAAGGCGCGATGGTCACCCTGATCGAGAATTTGGCCGCCTACGCCCGCGCCAAGGATCCAGGCTTCCAGATTTGGCTTAATGCCTCGGGCGCGGAAGACCTGATGACGAACAGCGGGTTGGTGAAGACCATCAATGGCGTGTACGAGGAACAGTTGTTCTACCAGAACGCCACTACTCCAGAGCCGCCAGCAGACGTGAGCTACAATCTTGGCCTACTGGACAATGTGTTGGCCGCGGGTAAGCCAGTCATTGCCGTCGAGTACGTTAGCGGCGCGACGGAAGTAGCCAACGTCAAGGCCGAAGCGGCTGCGGCCGGCATCGGGTATTATATAGCGAACCCGAACTTCGAGCTGGATGGCGTAGACACCGAAGGGTTTACCTCCCCGCCCTGCTTCGTCAGGGGCACCTTGATCGCAACACCGACAGGGGAGAGCCCGGTCGAGACCTTGTGCGCCGGCGATCTGGTGCTAACAGCCGACAGACGTATCATGCCGGTGCGCTGGATCGGCCGAAGGAGCTTGGATCTAACGCGCCATCCGCGGCCGAAAGAGGTGTCGCCTATCCGTATCCGAGGAGGGGCGTTCAATGACGATATTCCACGTCGGGACCTGCTGGTCTCGCCGGAGCACGCGATATTCTGGAATAACCTGCTTATACCAGCGCGGCTATTGGTCAATGGTGCGACCATCATTCAGGACCTTGGCGCCCGGACGGTGAACTACTACCACGTTGAACTGGAAGCCCACGCCGTATTGCTCTCCGAGGGATTACCGGCCGAGAGCTATCTCGATACCGGCAACCGAACCATTTTCGAAAATGCAGACAAACCGTTGGTGTTGCATCCGGACTTCGCATCCGACGACGTACAGCGTGCGCGCGAGACACGATCCTGCGCTCCGTTCGCTGCCGATGAGGCGCGCGTGGAGCCAATCTGGCGGAGCGTCGCGGAGCGGGCGGTAAAACTGGGGTACACGTTGTCAGAGGTGAAGACCAGCGACGATGCCGATCTTCGGCTTCTGGTTGACGGCCGCGAGATGCGTCCATTATCCGCAGTGACGGGTCGGTACACGTTCGTTCTGCCGCACAGCCGGAACGGTGTTCGGCTGCTTTCACGTGCCACGATACCGAGTGACGTGAAGCCTTGGGTTGAAGATCGGCGCCGCCTGGGCGTGATGGTCCGGCGGATCACGCTGCGGTACGATGGTGAGGTGCTTACGATCCCGCCTGATGATCCAATACTCACCGACGGCTGGTGGGCGGTGGAGCGGGATGGGATGACGTTGTGGCGTTGGACCAATGGCAATGCCGCAGTGCAAATTCGCGCGGCAAGTCCGGTGGTGATGGAAATCGAAGTGGCAGGAACAGTTCCGTACGTTGCGGATTGCACTCCGTTGCCGACGGCCGAGATGTCTGGATTGCCCCAAACCCGTGAATATCCGCTTCGGGACCGATCAAGGGCAAGGAGCGGCAAATTCCGGTCGATACGTGCAGCCGGTTGATACAAATGATTATCCCTTCGCGGACATCGGGATGAAATCGTCGCCGGCTTCTTTGCTCGTCTGCTACCCAGCCGGTGACAGACCTGGATCCCCACACGCGCGCCGGCCATTTTGATGTGCGCAATCGAAGTGGCCGCCTAATTTCCCGGACAGGGTGCTACCCTTGGCTCGGCTAACTACTGCAATTCGCGATTACGGTGACGTATTCCGGCACAGGAACTTTCCGGCAAAAGCACGCCGCTTCTTGAGCTTGGTGAGGAGTAGGTGCAGATCACGGCGCGTGAAGGTCCACTTGAACGGTCTGGCGGCCCGCTGGTAGCGGGCCTGGAACGCCATCACGTTCCGCTTCAGTTCGGCCAAACTCTCGAAGTCTCTCGGGGTGAGCAGCTTACGCTGAACGACCGAGAAGTAGACCTCGATCTGGTTGAGCCAACTGGCGTGAACTGGCGTATGAACCAGAACCAGAACGATATTGGACCATCTGGCGCGAAGGCGGTCGGCGGCGCATCGACCACGATGGCAGGAGCCGTTGTCGACAATCAGGAAGACGCGGCGCGCTGACCTATACGGCTCCTGGCCCATGACCTGGCCGACGAGGCGATGGAACGCCGCGATGCTGTTCCTGCGCTCGCAGCGGTCGAACAGCCTGGGCCGATGCACGTCCCACGCTGCGAGGTAGGCCAGTGCACCGGCACGCGCATACTCGTGCTCAACGTAGAGCGGGCGCCCCGGTGCCGGCGGCAACGACCGGTGTTTGCGCCGCCTGGCCTGGATGCTGGTTTTCTCATCGATGCAGAGCACGTAATCGCGCGGCCCCAGCGCTACGCCTTTCCAACGACCTCGATACAGATCAATGACGCGGCCGGCCTTGCGGGCGAAGTGCGGGTCGCGAGGAAAGATCCAACTGCGATGGCGCCACGGCCGCGAGGCGTCCTGGCCAAGCCAGCGCCAGAGCGTCGTGCCGCTGATCTGGGCAACGATGCCGCTCGCCAGCGCCTCCCGGCGCAGCTCGGCAACCGACCAGCGAGCCAGGGGCAGACCACGGCGTGACGGCAGCTCACAGGCCAGCGCCTTGATCGCAACCACGACATTGCGGGGAAAAGCGGGCTGATCGCCCGCCACGGGGTCGATCGTCGAGGCCGGGTAGCCGCTGGACGAAGCCGCCCATGTTGGTCGGCTTGACTGGCAACCACCGCTCTCTGAAGGCTGGTCAGAAGCCGCTTCGCCTCGGGCAGGCTCAAGCCCAGATCCGCGATCTCCCGAAGACCTTCCGGCCGGCAGATCTCCATCAGGTCAGCGCTCCGAGAGCGGGCATCATCGCCTGTCTCAACCAACCGCAGCACCCACCGCATCCGAATTCCTCCAGCCGGTCACCGACCCGACTGGTCGTACCGATCCCATCGCCATCCCCCCATATGTGGACGGCCCCTCCTCGCAAGGTGTTTTGCAGTGTTTTGATCAGATCGCTTGCGTCCATATGTCCGGCCTGTTGGTGCGCTCGCACATGAACGCTGGCCAAGATGGTTTCCGCGACGAGAGTTCCAAACAATTTCGCGACCGATAGAAGGCCATGGGGGGATTCGGAGTGTCCCGCGTCGTGGATCGATTGATCACACCATCTGCTCATTATCTTGCAAGTTCTGGCATCGGCTCAGCACGGTTGCAGTTCAGTTGCTCCCCGTGTCTGGCCGATCTCTAGACCGCGCCGGCCACTGGTGCGCGGGCACGTGCTGCTCTGCATGCTGGCCTATTACGTCGAATGGTATATGCGCCAGCGCCTGGCGCCGATCTTGTTCGATGAGCACGAGCCGGCAGCACCCGAGGCACAGCGCAGTTCGCCGGTGGCGAAGGCTAGGCCCTCGCCAGCGACGCGGCACAAGGCCGCCAGCAAGCGCACCGATCCCGCCCACGGCGAACCGCTCCCGGTGCACAGCTTCCACACGTTGCTCGCCGACCTCGCCACCCTGACGCGCAATGTCGTCCGCCTCGGCCGCGATCGGATCACCGCCATTCTCGCAACCCCGACCAAGGTTCAGCGTCGGGCGTTCGGAGCTGCTCGGCGTAGCGATCGCCGCGTAGACAGGTAGCCAACCCCAAAAACTGGCTAAATCAACCGCTTGCGCTCAAAAGCTGGTAAAGTTCGGTCTAGATCCGCCTCGGACGCTCGCTCAGTGAGTTGCTCAACACGGTAGCCATGCCTAAAGAGCGTGGCGTGGTCAGCTTGGAAGAGAAGATCGACACCTACCTCGGCGACCGGCGAGCTGATCTTCCACGTGTTCGGCGCAATTGCACACTTCAAGCGTAAGCGTAGCGGCACCCCCACATAGCGACGCTACCGGAGATTGTGGTGCGTTTGTTGCCATGACGACGGATATCGCGGGCGGCAAGTCGGCAAGCGAGCATGATACGAGCACTCATATGAGTGCTGGTATGAGTGCTCGCCCGCAGCGGATCGAGGTGATCACCGGCAGTGAGCGCCGCCGGCGTTGGTAGACGGAAGAGAAGCAGGTGATGGACCTGGCTGTCGCTCGCCCTGCTGCATGCCGTCACCACCTAGCCGCACGGATGGAACCCTTCGGTGCTCTGGCTGCTGCTGGCGGCCGTCCTGATCGCCAGCGGCCCGTATCTCCTTGCCGGTCGGTTGGGTCGCATCTGGGTCTCCCTCTTCGCGTCCCGTCCCCGCGATACCCACGGCTCGGCCCGCTTCGGCACAGCAAAGGACGCCGACGCGGGGCATAATCTTGACACCAGACCCACCCGCCGAAGCCTTCGTCCCCGGGACTGTCCGCGGGTACCGCGCGACCACGATTCGCCTTCCACCAGGACGGGCGCGTTCTGCCCTCATTCCCAACCTGCTCGGCTATCCGGGCTCGGCCTTCGCGCAGGCCAGGCGAAGAACGCGTCAATTTCGGCCGCCAGCGCCGCGCAGGACTACCCCAGCATCCCCGTGACGATTTCCGCCTGAATGCGGTCGGCCGCCTGTGATCCCGTCCGCATCCGCGACAAGCGGCAACGACGTGAGAGTGGCGTAGAGGCGCAACCCCTGCTCGCCCTGAGGGAGGCTCTGGACCCACCCGAACCGGTGTCTGCCCTTCCAGAAATGCCCACCAGATTGGCCCTCGCCAGCGTCGGTGTCCCGCGCACCTCAATGCCAGCTCAGACGACATCAACCATGCCCTGTGCGTGCGCAGGAGCACTCCAGGTTTGGTCGCGTTGGCTGACGAACCGTTCCTCCCAGGCACACAAGCGAGCACACTGCCGGCCGTGATCGAGCACCAGTTGAGGAGGCCCCGGTTATTGGCCGATCAAGCTTGATCCGATCGCAAGCTTCAAGGCCGCAGCGGAACGCAGATCCGGTTACACTGGCAATGGGGCCTACCCAAAGGACCTAGGGTCTATCCAAAGGATCTAGGCCGAAGGTCCTCTAGTCACACAAGGCATGTCACCGGTATATTGCTATAGAGATATGGTAACTTGTAAGGAAACGGCGCTGATTTAGGTGAAGCGGCTTAATGCGCCGCAGACAGCGTCTGCCTATCCGCGCAAGACGGAAGTCTGCAATAGGGGACAGCTATGGCGACGGTTTCAATCAACGGCACCCCAGCAAGTCAGGCGGTGACGGATCAGGAGACTATCGCACCACGCGCAACCGTCATCATCGCTGATTCGGATCCCACTCAGAGCGAGACGGCGACGGCCGGCGGGACGCGGTAGCGATGCCTAACCTTCTCCGCCACCGTATTCGCCCATTTGTTTCCGGCGCCGTTCATGGCCTTCGTCTGGCCGGATGGCGCAGAGCTGAACGAGCGACTGCGCCCGCAGATCCTGGAGCATGCATCACGGTCCCCCGGGTTGCAGAAGAGCAACTCCGGCGGCTGGCACTCCGAGATCGGGGAACTGGAGTTTTGCGGCGATGCCGGGCGGCGGCTGGTGCGCCACTTGTTCCCTGACGACTCGATCAGCGGAGGGAGCCATGCGCCGACGATGCAGTCACGTCCAACCGGATCTGTTTCACCTGAGCCCACCCGAGCCGCGGCTGCGCCCAGAGAAGTCCATAGAAGTCCTTCCTTTGGTACAGGACCTGCTGCGGGAGATCCTGTCCGGCTTGACCGCCGACGCGGCCGACATGGAGGGCGGTGATGAGTAAGATCACGCCCGACCATCTTGCCCGGTCCGCCTACGTCTACATCCGCCAGTCGAGTATCGATCAAGTTCATCGGAACCAGGAAAGTCGGCGGCGACAGTATGGCCTGGCCGAGCGCGCCCGGCAGTTGGGTTGGACCGATGTCGTGGTGGTTGATGACGACCTTGGCGTATCAGGCTCCGGCGTTAGTCGACCCGGTTTCGAGCGACTGCTGGTGGCGATTTGTGAGGGCCGAGTCGGCGCCGTGCTATCCATCGAAGCCTCGCGGCTTGCCCGCAACGGCCGGGATTGGCATACACTGCTAGAGTTTTGTGCCGTGATCGGCTGTCTCATCATAGATGAGGATGGCGTTTACGACGCGCGTCTTCCCAACGACCGGCTATTGCTGATACCCCGAGTTCAGTCATACTGCAGGGTAGAGCCGGTGGAGTTCTAATGCGTGCCTCGTTTGTGGTGAACCGCCAATTCGCTTTGACGTGAGCCTCGTTACGGCTCGTCTGCCAAGCGGCGATTTCGTCAACCAGGGTTTGCTTGTCGGGGATGCGCTCGTCGAGGCACTGAGTTGACACCACACTGAGTTCAAATTCTGCCAGATTCAGCCAGCTGCCGTGTTTGGGGGTGTAATGCCACTCAAATCTTTCGACCAGGCGGCGTGCCTCGGGAGCGGGGAAGGCCTCGTAGAGTGACGCAGGCTTATGGGTGTTGAGATTGTCCTGCACGAGCACGATCTTCTTGGCCTCAGGAAAGTGCGTGTCTGATAGCTCCTTGAGCACCTGGGCATAATCCACGGCAGTATGCTGATCGGTCACCTTGACCTCCCGCCAGCCTTCCAGGGGAGCGAACATCATGAATAAGTTGGCCGTCCCGTTGCGCTCATACTCATAGTCGTGCCGTGCGGGGCTTCCTGGCTTTGCGGGGATCGGTTGGCGTGTCTCGGCGACCAGTTGCTTCGAGGACTCGTCGAGGCACACCACCGGGCATGTCGGGTCATGCGGCCGATGGTAAACCTCCAGCACATCCTCCATGCCGGCTACGAAGGCGGCGTTGGCATCCGGCGGGATGACCCATTGCTTTTGCAGATGGGGCTTGAGGATGTTTTTTTTAGCGTACGCCCGATGGTGTTATCGCTCGCACGGTCGACGATGTTGAGCTCCACCACCGCCCCCTCCAGCAGTTTGAGCGTCCAGCGTTTGCGGCCCTTCGGTGGTTCGGAACAGGCCAAGGCAATCAGCTTGGCCTCCGAGGCTCCATCGAAGATGCGAGGCCTGGCCGAGGCCGGCGAGTGCTTGCGCTTTAGCACTGCCTCGAACCCTTCCTCCACCAGCTGCTGGCGGGTCCGGGCGACCGTCGCAGCGCTGATATCCAGAGCCGTGGCGATCTGGCTGTCACTCCACCCGTCGCCGCCTTCGGCGGCATCTGCCTTCAACAAGATACGCGCCCTGGTCAACCGCCATGCCGGGTGCTTGCCGGCACGGATCATCGTATGCAGCTGCCCACGTTCGTCATCGCTGAGCCTTACCACGTACTTCTTTACGGCAATTTGTTTCGCGGTCACGATGCATCTCCGTCGTTACGGAGTCATCAATTCAGAGCTTCCCCACAAAATCAAGGACGTGGGGTACTAGGCATGAACGGGACGGTGACATGATGCACTACCTCCTGATCTTATTGAAAAGACAGGTTTTCTTGTCGCGGATTGGGTGATACTGCACGGCCATTCGCGAGTGCGCAGCGCACTGCAGGCCGGTCGAGATCTTCCTCGCAGATCACATAAGGGGCACCGGCACGCTTGTTTGGCCGGCAGCAGGCCATCCCGGATCAGGCGAATGACCGTCATTTTGCTGACGCCAAGACGGCTTGCGGCTTCGTGTAGGATCGGCTCATGCCGCTCGGCCCGTTCGCCCTCGCGATAGACTGCGATTTGATGCGCGCCACGGAAGTTTCGGACGCGCAGCTGGGTCCAGCTATGGCCTTTGGCGGAGCGTATTCCGAGCCGATTGAGAACGGGAGCTATGCTGTGGTCTGGCAGCACGCGCGCCAGTTCGCGAACCAGCTGCTCGGTTGCCTCCTCGGTCTTCCAGCGATTTTGGCCAATGCGGTTCTTCGCCACTTCAAGCCGCGTGTGGTCCCCACCCTGCCAATGCAGCACCAGGTACAGGCGATCTGCCGCGACGGTGACGATGATCTCCTTGAGGACGGCGCGCAAAATCCGCTTGCGAGTTTCGGCTGAAGCCGCAGGATGGTTCCATAGCTGCGGCAAATCATCAGCCAGCGCCAGCAGCCCCGCGCGCTCGTCATCACCAAGGGCGTTTGGCTGTTCGTCCTGCAGGCTGCGGATCTGTTCCTCAAGCCGCGCCACCGCAGCGAGGCGTTCATTCCACCGGCGTTCGAGCTCGCCAGCAACCAGCCGGTTGTCCGGATCCACAGCGTCATATTGCCGGCGCGCGTGGCTCGCCTCATTAGCGAGCTTGTTCAAGGGCGAGTTCGCTCTGCCGCAACCGTTCCGCACCGGCACGCTCGCGATTTGCGATTAGCTGCAACGCTGCTTCAATGCTCGAGAGTGCCGAGTTCTGGGTTACTTCCTGGCGGCCTGTGACTTGCGCTCGTAGTCGTCAAGCCACTGCTCAGTGAGCCGGTCGAGCTCCTCGAGCTGGCGTTCGGAGTAGGATTCCGGCGCAAAGCCCTCGAGCCACCCGACCACGTGAGTTTCGATCAAGTCGCGCGGCACGTCCGGATGCTCGGCATGGATGCATTCTGCCGACTGCTCGATCGACAGCCGTTTCCCGTCGTCCCAGACGATCTTGCGCCGTTTGGGGTCGACGTCGGCATTATCCAGTGCGGCGAAGACCAGATCGAGCGCGTAGACCGAGCGTTCCCCCTCGGACGAGCCCATCCATTCGAGGAAGGCGTCAGTGAACGGGTTGTTCTCGAAGGGGTGTTTTGCGCGTCGCTTGCCCATCGGATGAGGATAGCACCGCGGGTCATTGCCGTCGCAAGGCTCGCTTCATCATCAAGCGGCTCTGCTCGATGCTCAAGGCGATCCACTGGGCGGTGAGCGCCTTGAAGCGCTTATAGTTGCGGATCTCACGCCGCACCTCGGGCAGATAGTCGCGCGGAACATATTCGGTCCGGCTCCTCATCTGCCGCGTGTAGCTGAGCTGGTAGTAGGGTCCCCTCCGGTTCTCTGGATCCTTGGACTGGCGGGTGAGCGATCCGGGCCGCATGTCTTCAATGCCGGCCAGCTGCGCCTTGATGCTTCCAACGCGCTTTCTGATCACTGCCAGGCGTTTGTTTGTCATAGGTTTAGCATACCAGTGCTATACTATGCTGGCAACAGAATTGAGAGGGTCCGATGCCGCTGTGGATGCCCTGGTGGAACGCGATTTGGCTGCTGCGTCCGGCGTTCTCGCGTCTGCGCACCTTCCTGTGGTTCGCCACCGCCGTGGCAGGCTTCACGGTGCGGACGGAACTGCTGGGCGTAACCAGCCTCGTGCGGGCGCTGAAGCTCGAGGCTCGCTTCTACAACAAGCTCGTCGATCACTTTCACAGCCCCGCCGTGAAGCTCGATCGGCTCGCGGCGCTGTGGACCCAGGTGGTGCTCCGGCTATTCCCGCAGCCGCTGCGCATCAAGGGAAGGTGTGTCGTGGTCGGCGACGGCATCAAGATCCCCAAGCGCGGGCGCAAGATGCCGGCGGTCAAACTCCTGCATCAGCAGTCCGAGTCGAACACCAAGCCCGAATTCATCATGGGACATTCCCTCCAGGCTGTGAGCGTGCTCGTTCAGGCCGCAGCCAGCGTCTTCGCCGTGCCGCTCGCCATACGAATCCACGAAGGGTTGGTGTGGTCCAATCGCGATCGCCGCACCCTGCTCGACAAGATGCTTGCGCTCCTCGGGATCGTCGCCATCCCAGAACCCTTCTACTTCGTCGCCGACGCCTACTATGCCGCGCGCAAGATCGTCACCGGCCTGCTCGAGGAGAACAACCACCTGGTCACGCGGGTGAAGTCCAACGCCGTCGCCTACACTGCTCACCAGCAGTGCGGCCCGCGGAAGAGAGGTCGGCCCAGGGTCTATGGCAGGAAGGTCAAGCTCAAATCCCTGCTGGAGGACCCCAAGGGCTTCCAACAGGCCGAAAGTCCCGTCTACGGCGAGCACCAGGTGATCATCCAGTATCGGGTCCGCGACCTGCTATGGCGCCCGGCCGGTCGACTCGTGCGCTTCGTGGCGGTGATTCATCCAGTAAGAGGCTCGTGCCTCCTGATGTGCACCGACACCTCTTTGGAGGCTACGAGATCATTCGCCTGTACGGTCTGCGCTTCAAGATCGAGCACACGTTCAAGCAGGCGGTGCGGCTGATCGGTTCGTTTACCTACCATTTCTGGATGTCCGACATGAAGCCGCTCCGCCGCCGCAGTGGCAATCAACATCTCCATCGTGAGTTGCCGGAATACCGCAACGCCGTCAAACGCAAGCTCCACGCCTACCACGTCTTCATCCAGGCGGGTGTCGTCTGCCAGGGACTACTTCAGTATCTGGCCGTCGCCTTCCCTCAGCTCGTCTGGAATTCCTTCGGCTCCTGGCTGCGAACCATTCGGCCCGGCATCCCGCCCTCGGAGCTGGTCGTGGCCAATGCCCTGCGCCAGAGCCTGCCGGAATTTCTCTTGAATGCCACCCCGAGCAACACCTTCGCGAAATTCGTCATCGAACGACAGGACACCAATAAAATGGAGGCCTTCCGCCTAGCCTCCTGAGCCGAAATTCCTCCGGAACTCTGGACTCGCGAGTTCAATGCTCGAGAGTGCCGAGTTCTGGGTTACTTCCTGGCGGCCTGTGACTTTCGCTCGTAGTCGTCAAGCCACTGCTCAGTGAGCCGGTCGAGCTCCTCGAGCTGGCGTTCGGAGTAGGATTCCGGCGCAAAGCCCTCGAGCCACCCGAGCACGTGAGTTTCGATCAAGTCGCGCGGCACGTCCGGATGCTCGGCATGGATGCGTTCTGCCGACTGCTCGATCGACAGCCGTTTCCCGTCGTCCCAGACGATCTTGCGCCGTTTGGGGTCGACGTCGGCATTATCCAGTGCGGCGAAGACCAGATCGAGCGCGTAGACCGAGCGTTCCCCCTCGGACGAGCCCATCCATTCGAGGAAGGCGTCAGTGAACGGGTTGTTCTCGAAGGGGTGTTTTGCGCGTCGCTTGCCCATCGGATGAGGATAGCACCGCGGGTCATTGCCGTCGCAAGGCTCGCTTCATCATCAAGCGGCTCTGCTCGATGCTCAAGGCGATCCACTGGGCGGTGAGCGCCTTGAAGCGCTTATAGTTGCGGATCTCACGCCGCACCTCGGGCAGATAGTCGCGCGGAACATATTCGGTCCGGCTCCTCATCTGCCGCGTGTAGCTGAGCTGGTAGTAGGGTCCCCTCCGGTTCTCTGGATCCTTGTACTGGCGGGTGAGCGATCCGGGCCGCATGTCTTCAATGCCGGCCAGCTGCGCCTTGATGCTTCCAATGCGCTTTCTGATCACTGCCAGGCGTTTGTTTGTCATAGGTTTAGCATACCAGTGCTATACTATGCTGGCAACAGAATCGAGAGGGCCCGATGCCGCTGTGGATGCCCTGGTGGAATGCGATTTGGCTGCTGCGTCCGGCGTTCTCGCGTCTGCGCACCTTCCTGTGGTTCGCCACCGCCGTGGCAGGCTTCACGGTGCGGACGGAACTGCTGGGCGTAACCAGCCTCGTGCGGGCGCTGAAGCTCGAGGCTCGCTTCTACAACAAGCTCGTCGATCACTTTCACAGCCCCGCCGTGAAGCTCGATCGGCTCGCGGCGCTGTGGACCCAGGTGGTGCTGCGGCTATTCCCGCAGCCGCTGCGCATCAACGGAAGGTGTATCGTGGTCGGCGACGGCATCAAGATCCCAAAGCGCGGGCGCAAGATGCCGGCGGTCAAACTCCTGCATCAGCAGTCCGAGTCGAACACCAAGCCCGAATTCATCATGGGACATTCCCTCCAGGCTGTGAGCGTGCTCGTTCAGGCCGCAGCCAGCGTCTTCGCCGTGCCGCTCGCCATGCGAATCCACGAAGGGTTGGTGTGGTCCAATCGCGATCGCCGCACCCTGCTCGACAAGATGCTTGCGCTCCTCGGGATCGTCGCCATCGCAGAACCCTTCTACTTCGTCGCCGACGCCTACTATGCCGCGCGCAAGATCGTCACCGGCCTGCTCGAGGAGAACAACCACCTGGTCACGCGGGTGAAGTCCAACGCCGTCGCCTACACCGCCCACCAGCAGCGTGGCCCGCGGAAGAGAGGCCGGTCCAGAGTCTATGGCAGCAAGGTCAAGCTCAGATCCCTGCTGGAAGACCCCAAGGGCTTCCAACAGGCCGAAAGTCCCGTCTACGGCGAGCACCAGGTGACCATCCAGTATCGGGTCCGCGACCTGCTGTGGCGCCCGGCCGGTCAACTCGTGCGCTTCGTGGCGGTGATTCATCCAGTAAGAGGCTCGTGCCTCCTGATGTGCACCGACACCTCTTTGGAGGCTATCGAGATCATTCGCCTGTACGGTCTGCGCTTCAAGATCGAGCACACGTTCAAGCAGGCGGTGCGGCTGATCGGTTCGTTTACCTACCATTTCTGGATGTCCGACATGAAGCCGCTGCGCCGCCGCAGTGGCAATCAACATCTCCATCGTGAGTCGCTGGAATACCGCAACGCCGTCAAACGCAAGCTCCACGCCTACCACGTCTTCATCCAGGCGGGTGTCGTCTGCCAGGGACTGCTTCAGTATCTGGCCGTCGCCTTCCCTCAGGCCGTCTGGAATTCCTTCGGCTCCTGGCTGCGAACCATTCGGCCCGGCATCCCGCCCTCGGAGCTGGTCGTGGCCAATGCCCTGCGCCAGAGCCTGCCGGAATTTCTCTTGAATGCCACCCCGAGCAACACCTTCGCGAAATTCGTCATCGAACGACAGGACACCAATAAAATGGAGGCCTTCCGCCTAGCCTCCTGAGCCGAAATTCCTCCGGAACTCTGGACTCGCGAGTTCAATGGCCAGCGGCGAGATCGCGCGCAGAAGTGGAAGATGCCGCCATGCTGCAGCCGACGCACCACGGCAACGCGTTCGCCCGCGCGCGGATGGTAAGGGTATCGGATCACAAGCTCAAACGGCTGTTCCTGGGCAGTATCTCTACGAGCTCAGCCTACACCATAACAATGTTCGCCTCGCCGCCGGGCATGATCGTCATGTTGTATATCATTCGGCGGTTTCCGCCGCGCTGAGCAGGCGGTCGCAGGCGGCGAGGACGTCCGCCGGCCGGATCACGTCGAGGCAGGCGACGCCGAACGGGCACTGCTCGGGCAGGGTAAGATGGCAAGGCGCGCAGTTCGTCCGCCCTGCGACCACCACCACGCGGGGTCCGACCGGCCGCCAGACCTCGGGCAGCGAGATGCCGGGGAAGATCACCACGGTCGGGATGCCCAGTGAGGCCGCCAGATGCGTCATGCCGGTATCGCCGCCGAGATAGAGCGCGGCGCGGGCAACGAGAGCCGGCACGGCGGGTAGCGGGGTCTTTCCGGTCAGGTCGGCGACGCGATCGGCCGGCAGCGCCGCGGCCACCGTGGCGCCGTCGGCGCGGTCGCTGGCGCCGCCGATCAGCACGATCGTCGCGTCGTGCCTCTCGATCAGGGCGAGTGCGACGGCGACGAAGCGCTCGCGCGGCCAGGCGCGGATCGGCGCGCCGACGCCGATCCCGATCACCACCAGCCTCCGCCCCGCCGTGTCCGGCAGCTCGGGATCGGGCGAGGCGTCGACCAGGTGGCGCGCCGGGTGGATCGCCGCCGGTCCGAACGCCCGCGCGACGGCGTCCGCGAGCAGCAGGAGTTGCGCTTCGGCATGCAGCGGCGTTCCGGTGCCGAGATCGGCCGTGACATGCTCGGTATCAGGGAGCGCCAGTTCGAGCGTGTCCCCACCGAGCGCCACCGGCGCTCGGAAGCCAGCGCGATGCGTCGTCTCCACCAGAGTCAGCAGCCTTCGCGTGTCCTCGTCGTGACGCAGATCGATCGCCAAATCGAACCGGCCCAGCCCGAGCGCCCGGAACGCGACGTAGGTCGCCTCGGTCGGCCCCTGCCAATCGACGCTGCTCGCCGGGAAGAAGGCGAACGGCACCACCGCGTCGAACCAGCCGAGCCGCTCGGCCCAGGACGCGACCCAGGGGGCGCAGACGAGCGTGAACGACCCGGCGGGAAACGCCGCGCGCAGTCGCTCCAGCGCCGGAAGTCCGACCAGGAAGTCGCCGAGGTGGTCGAGCTTGAGCACCAGCACCCGCGGCGACGGCGGCAACCCGATGCACGGAGGACTCGCGAACACCTCCACACGCGCCCCCGGCCCGAGCGGCGTGGCGGACCTCGCCTGGCGTTGCAGGCGGCGGAAGATCGGCACATAAATGGCCCGCGCCGCCGCCTCGCGCCGCGATTTGGGCGGCAGCACGCGTGTCCGGAGAGACATTAGCGCGCGGGCGAGGACGAGCGTCCCCGGACTGGGAGGAGGCGGCGTGGACGGCATGGCCGGGCTGGTTACGACAAACCCGGCGGCATGGCGAACCGCCAACCGTTGCGCGAAGTCGTCGGCGACGCGCAGCGGGCGCACCGAGGCATATTCGTCATCAACCTTGACGTAGTCCTGGTTGTAAGAAGATGCTGGCGCTGCCACACAACTTGCAAGGCGCCGATCGTGCTACTGCCGTATTGGCGTCCAGCGGAGGTAACGCGCGCAAGCGTGAGCGGGGGTCCTGGCTAGACCGCTGGGCTGATAGAACGTGAGTATTCATCAGGCGCACTCTCGATCGGCTACTTCCGCCGTCTTACCGGTGACGTCAAAATTACCGCTGAACAAATTGCCGTTATCAGGAGTCCAGAGCGATCATGGCCACCGCGCGTGACGCCGTCAACGCATCGCCAGCGGGCGAGCCCGCGATGAAGGTTGTCCGCGCGCACGATCGAGCAGCACGGCCATTGGCGCCCGTGCTCGCCCCAAGTTCCGAGGCCGACCTGCCTTTCAGCATCGACCCGAGCGCCACACACGCCTCGGAGCGGACCGAGTCCGACCGTGTGGAGAAGCTCGACTTCGGCGCGCTGCGGCAACTGGTACGCACCATCCTGGTGCTCAAACTCGATCACTTCGGCGACTTCATCATCGGCCAGCCGGCGCTGCGGTCGCTGCGCGAGGCTTTTCCCTCCGCGCGCATCGTTCTGGTAGTCGGCGGCTGGAACGCATCGAACGCCAAGCGGTCCGGGCTCGCCGATGAGGTGCGGACATTCGATTTCTTCCCGGAAAAGCCGCACTGGGATGCAACACCGGCCCGACCCTCGCTCGACCTGTTCGACGAAGTGGTCAGCGGCCAATTCGATCTTGCCGTCGATCTGCGCGTCGATTCGGACACCAGGCCGCTGCTGGCACGCGTGGACGCGCGGGTCCGTTGCGGAATCGGATCGCGCCAGGTGTTTCCGACGCGGGATATCGGTCTGCCGGACGAATACGTCCTTCGCGACAACATGCGGAAACGCTACCTATTCATTCCGCCGGGCGAATTCCGCTCCTCGCTTCGCGACAAGACGCCGCTGCCACTCCGGCAGACTTGCCGAAGGCAACATGGTGCATGTCGGAACCGACGAATTGCCGGTCGGCCATCTCCATGCCGAACTGCGGCTCACCGTCCGCGGCCATATCCCGGGCCTCTCGGCCGCATCTGTCCAAGTCGTCGTGGTCAAGGACGGCACTGAGACCGTCGTGCACAAGGTGTTCGGCCGCCGCACCATCCTGCAGCTGCGCCATCCCCTAATTCTGCTTGAGTTCGAGAACGCGTCGGAAGGGTCTCGCTACGATTTCCACGTCTTCGTCACGGGAAAGCCCTATACCGGCGTCGTACAGTTTTCCGGACTGACAGTACATCAGGTCGCCGTTGCCGCCAACCCTCGGTTCAAACGCGCCGAACTGCATGTCGGGGAGAAGCTGTCGCTGCTGGTCGCGCTCATCCACGAGCGCACCAGCGATCTCTATCGGCCGCTGTTGCCGGAGACCGGCGCGCGCGGCACGGAATTCGCCGCGGGGCCGCCGGGCGAGCGCTTGCAGATCGCCGTTGCGCCGTTCAGCAATTCCGAAGTCCGCAACTGGCCACCGCAGCATTACGCGGAACTTATACGGTCCGTCCTCGACCGGTTCCCTTGCGACGTCACGATGCTCGGCACGCCGGACCAGGCGTCCGATGCGCGCGCCATCGCGGAACTCGTGCGTTCGCCGCACCTGATCGACATGGTCGGCCGCACGTCATGGGCCGATCTCCAGACGGTGCTGCGGGAGAGCGATCTCGTCATCTGCAACAATTCCGGCACGGCGCACCTCGCCGCGGCAATCGGGGCGCGCGTACTGGCGATCTATTCCGGCAGCCATCCGCCGCGCGAGTGGGGTCCGCGCGGCATCCGCTCGGTGTCGCTGATGCGGCCGATGTCGTGCTCGCCGTGCGGCTACGAGCGTCTGAAGGACTGTCCGTACGACCACGAATGCATGCGCTCGCTCACCCCGGTGCAGGTCTTCGCGGAGGTCCACGACATCCTCGCCGAGACACGCGAGACGGAGAGTTCCGTCTCGGTCGACTAGCGGCCGCGACCGGAGCCGTCGACCCGCTCACGGCTTCACCGCGTTTACCAGGATCTGCTGCGCCGGTTCGAGCCGGCTGGCCAGCGCGTCCGGCACACCGGCCTGGCGCAGGACCACGCCGATCGGGAGAGCATGCAAAGTCGTGGAAGCGATTGTCGTCGGGTAGCCTGAAGCCTCGCGACCGGGGTAGGAGCGATGGCGTAGCTGGTATGGCGAGTGAAGTTGGTAGCCGAGCTGGGGTCGGGCATCGTGTCCGAGACCGAGGTGGCCCGAATTGAGCGCGATGATTTTGCGGTCGCCGAGACCGTCGGCTTGACGCTGGACGAGGGCAAGCGGCTGATGGCGGCCACACAGGCGGAGATCGTCCGCGCCCAGGTCGCCGCGATGGGCGAGCAGTTCCGATGGTGCGAGCATTGCCCGGCGAAGCTCTTGAATAAGGGTATTACCCCGCCGTGTTCCGCTCAGTGTTGGGTGACGTTGCGGTCAGGATCCGCCGGTTGCGCGCCTGCGGCTGCCGTACGGGAATGCAGGAGCCGAAGAGTTTCGCGGCGTTGCTGGCCGCTGGCGGTATCGCGCCTGAGCTGGCGTATATCACGGCGAAATTTGCCGCGCTCGCGCCATTCGCGCGGGTGGCAGATCTGCGCTCCGAACTCCTGCCGATTGGCAGTGCAGTGAACGCCGGCACCGTGCGGAACCGTGCCATGCGCGTCGGCGCAACGGTGGCAAAGCTCACCGCGGCTGGCGCGCAGATGCCTGCATCCGACGCGGTCATGCCGGCGGTGATCGTCGGACTCGATGGCGGTTATGTGCGCAGCCGCATCAACGGCCGGAGCGTAACTTCGAGGTCATTGCAGGCAAGGTGATCGGCCCCGACGGCGCGCAACACCGCTTCGCCTTCGCGCGAAACGGCAGCAGCTCTGCGGAGCAGTTCGCTCGCGCCCTGGTGCGGACTGGTGTGCGGGGCCCTGCGCCGGCCACCATGCTGTCGGACGGTGACGCAGGCTTGCGGAACCTCCAACGTTGCGTGCTGCCCGAGGCGACTGTCGTGTTGGACTGGTTCCACATCGCCATGCGTTTCGAGCACGTCCCGCAGGCCGCACTCGGTCTCGGTGTGGGAACAGGTGATGCCCACCGTGGCGAGCTAAGCCGACGCGACGTCGAGCGCGCCAAGTGGCGTCTCTGGCGCGGCCGCTGGAAGGGCTGCCTGATCAAGCTTGCCGGCACCGATCGCGACCCTGTTCCGCAGCATGGCGCGACAACCCTGTACGCTCAATTCGGCCAAGATCCGCTCGACGTCACGCAGGCTGAGGCTGAACACGTGATATAGCCACACGGCGTGGCTGATGATCTCGGCCGGGAACCGATGCCGAGGATATGAGGCGGGCTGCGGCGACATGCTGCCAGCCTCGCCCGATCGCCGCGCCAACGCCACCCGCCTTAACTTGGCAATCCCCCGTTGTTCATCAGCACGCCGGAGGTCGGCGGCACCACACGGCTGCCCATCAAGGAGAGCACCGTCGAGGCCCGCGCCACCATCGTCCCCTCGGCGTCGCAGGTCGTCAGATGCGTCGTACAGGTCTCGGCCGCGATCGCCCCGACATCGCCGAGGCCAAGCAGCCGTTCCGCTTCCGGAGCATCTGCCACGCGTCGAGATCGCGCACGAAGCGGCCCGCGCCCGCCCGCAGTGCGGCGGACCTCTGCGCCGGCTCGGCGACCACATCACCGAGGTGCTCGACTACGTCCAGGCGTCGTTCCGGGGGATCCGCCACATTCGGCCGAAGCTCTCCTGCCGCGCTCTAGCAGCCAGCGAATCGGAGCCGGCGATCGCCAGGCTGCGCGTGCGACAGCCTCGTCGACGGAGACGATCTGATCCTGGCTCTGACGGTACAATGCCATCATGGTCGCTGGCAGAATCTCACGAATTCTGGCCCGGGATCGCTCAGCAAGGTTAATCGGAAGTTCGGCCTTCTTGCTGAGGATAACGACGATCCAGCGAGCTTTTGTCTCGACGACAATGTCGGCATACGGCGCAAAGGCTATCGTTGCGTCGATGCGCTGCGATTTGTTCCAAATAACGAATTTACCGTCCTGAGCATCCAGATTCCATTGGTGCAGACCGCTATATTGTTCATGCTCAGCCTCGTTAATCGCGTGCGAAAGAACGATCCTTCCGGTGGGTTTCGCCACGATCAGCATTTCCTCAATCCCCCGCATAGGTTCAAAGGAGTGATCGAGCGCGTTGCAACAGTGTATTACGTCGAACGTTCCCGGTTGAAAAAATGCGGACAATTCTTCAGCAAACCCGACCTGCGTCTCTATTGGCCGATCGACGCCGTACTTTCCGGCAATTTCGGTGTAGAAGAAGGCGAGAGGATCACAGGCGGTGAGGTCGATCTTCCGTCCTTCCAGGGTGCTACCCAGACTCGTCATGGGACCAGAGCCTACATCGAGGACCTTTGCTCGATGCGGATAGGGCATATCCCCCAGGATCCACCGGTCTATCTCGCGCATCGGATTGAGAACGTCTCTGGTATTCCTCTGGCCACCGATCGCCCTTCGACGCGAACCAGTCGTCCCAAAACTTGAGTTCTTGCTTGATTCCGTTCAACCACATGACAAGGCGCTGCTCAGCCTGATTTTCTAATGAGTGCGACATTATGCTTCCTCGGCGGTTCGATGGGCGTGTCAACCCGGGTCAGGTTTACCCTCCAACCGAGGCGCTGAACCGCTGCGTTCGGCCCGCGGCTCTCGAAAGCCAAGTGGGTCGATGTGGATTTCACCGCTTATTCGCCTTGACTCTCAAGCGCGGTTTCTCCGTTGAGGGGGCGACGCCGCACCACGCGTTCGACCACGAAGAGCGGGCGGCCCTTACTCTGCATGAACAGCCGCCCGAGGTATTCGCCCATCACCCCTAGGACGAGCAGCTGCACGCTGCCGATCAAGAGAACGATCGACGCAATGCTGGTCCAGCCTGTGACAGTCTGGCCGGCGAGCCAACTGCCGATCGTATAGGTCAGCATCAGCATGCTGGCGACGCCGGTCAGCACGCCGCAATACGATGCAAGACGCAGCGGCACGACGGAAAAGCTGGTAACAGCGTCCAGCCCTAAATGGATCATGCGTCCCAATGAATACGCGGTCTCGCCTGCGTAGCGCGCGTCCCGGTCATAGACCAGCGCGACCTGTTTCATTCCGATCCAGCTGATGAGCCCGCGCACGAAGCGCGCCTCTTCAGGCATGGTCCGCAGAACTTCGAGTACCCTGCGGTCCATCAACCTGAAATCGCCGGTGTCGAGTGGAATGTCGATGTCAATCAAATGCCGAAGTAGGCGATAGAAAAGCGCGGCAGACTTGGTCTTTAACTGCGTCTCGCCGAGTTGCATGCGGCGTTGGCCGTAGACCACGTCGGCGCCGGCATCCATCATTGCCATCATTTGGGCAATAAGTTCGGGAGGATCCTGCAAGTCTGCATCGATACTCAGGATGCGGGCGCCGCGGCAGTGCATAAGGCCGGCGGTCAGTGCGCGTTGGTGCCCAAAATTGCGCGACAGGCGGATCGCCACCACCCGTGCGTCTGCAGTCGCGAAGGACTGCATGCGATCCCATGTGCGATCCATGGATCCGTCATCCACGAGCACAATTTCGTAATTGTCTCCTACCGCCGCGGTCGCTGCCGCGCTGCTTCTACGAACGAAATCGTCCAGGCAGTCTTCCTCGTTGAAACAAGGTGCTACGATCGATAAGGCAGGCGCGTCACCGCATGGACGGCCATGCGCCGACATGATGGTAGGCCTCTCGTTCCCGCAGGATGCGTCTGCATCGGTCACGGTGCGCCAAACCGTGCTTCATAGCGTGCCGCCGATGCGCCCTTGCTGTCGTAGAAACGGCGCCGCAGATCGCGAATTGCCTCATCGCCGATCGGACGGCGTTTGCGAAACACGACCAAGGTGATTCCGCTCGGTAGCCGATACGTGTTGTCGAGGCGGTCATATGCCGCGCCGACCTCATCCGCATTCAGCAGTTCGTTCGCCAAAATAAGGAACGATTGCTGTTCCGATGGGTGGAGATGGGTTTGCGGCGGCGTCGCGACGATCATCAGCGAGCAGTGCTCCAGCGCGTCGGTCGGCGGTCCGTCACGGGAATCGACTTCGGGCACCTGCTGTCGCCAGATCGCTGCCTTGCCATCGATCAGCGACGAATCGACCTGCCACGCGTTCACCAGTTTGCTGAAATTGACCGCTAGTCCCGAGGCGAGCACGCAATAGCGCTCCTCCGGTCCAAGCGCGGCGTCGAGCCAGTGGGCAAGTCGAGCCAGTTCGTCAGCGTCGGGATCACGATACGGCCAAAGATCGACGTAGCGCGGCTGTAGAGCGGCGAGTGGCTGGTTACTGTGACGCGGCGCCAACCCAAGAAACCACCCTCCCGCAAAAAGGATCAGCAACGTGGATTTGAGTCCAATCCGACGCGACAGGAGAATCGTGCCAGCAGCGGTCAGACCCCCCAGCAATGGCATGATCAGATAGAAATGGTGCCATGCCGGCCCTTGGATCTGGTGGAATCCGAGCACGGCAACGACGGTGCCGAGCACCAGCATGACTGGCAGCGCCCGCTGCCGCCCGACGAGCAACAAGACAATTGCGAACAGACCGCAAAGGGCGGGCAGCAACAGCCCGAAGAGCCCCTGAAGATAGGCCAGCATCTCCGACCAGTCCGCCTGATAGGAGGCGTAGGCCTCCTCATAGTTACGGCTATGCCACTGCAGCACCCATTGCTCCAGAATAGCCACGGCGGTCGCAGTCAAGGTCATCACAGCGGCGCATGAAGCCAGAGCAAGGTTACCGAGCAGGTCCTGCCAGCGCCGCGCCTGGCGTGGCACCACCACGACCAGGTAGCACAGGGCCCCAAACGCGAAACCCACGACGTCGAACAGGTACCAGCGGCGGAACACGAAGCTCAGCACCGAGAGCGCCGTCACGCTCGCGGCAGCTGCCATTACGCTCCAGTTGTGGCGCACGGTATCGTCCGTTGGGGGAGGCGCGGGCAGCACCCACAGCATCCGACGCCACGCGAAGGCGAGCAGCACGATCAGGGCCACGCCGCCGACATCGAGCATGTTATATTTCAGGAAGACCTGTAAGAAATGCGGCAACAGCAGCACCACCGCGACCGCCCCCAGCGTGGTAAGCTGGATACGCTCCCGCCAAGGTAGCGAATCCATCCCAGGCGTCATGATTCGTGCCAAGGCCAGACCCAGCGCGCCGACAGCCAGCAAAGCCGGTACCAGATAACAGGTGGCGACGGCTAGCTGGTAACCTAGCAGGGATTTGCCGCCCAAAGGCGCCGTCAAGAGGCTCGGGATAACCGCCGGAATCAAGGAGTATTCGTCGCCAACGCTTTGGAGCACGTCGCGGACCAATTCCTGCCATCGGCCCTGGCGGATCAGGTCGGCCAGCACGTCGGTCGTATTCCAGTATCCTACGGAGTCCCAGAACAGAATGCGATGTGAGGCCAACACATAGATCGCAGTGGCCGCCAATGTGCCGGCCAGGAGCACGAGCCAGCACCAATCGGAAACAATGGCCTTGACGACGGCCAGGACGTTGGCGCGGCGCGCCTCCGTGCCCGCCTGCAGCACCAGCAGCGCCACAAGCGTGAGTGGCATCGCAATCAACGCCGCCCTGCCGAACCTTACGGTAAGTGGCGTGGCGCCGCGCGCCATGAGGACGTCACCTGCCAGCGATGCCGCCAACACGCAGCCAAGCGCTATCGCGAGTACAGCGGTGGCCCTGCGCGGCAGCAGCAGCGCGAGTCCCCCGAGGCTACCCAAGAGCACGGCCCCAACCGCTGCGCCGACCAGTCGTGCCATCGCGTGTCCGACGCCCGCGTACAACACGAAGCTGATCTCGTGCTCCACCGCCGCTGCGAGCACCGCTGCGCTGGCTAGAAACGCCAGAGTGACGATCGCCGATGCGGCGACTGTTTTGACCAACGGGCGTCGGAGTCTCAGGTTGGTCATGTCCAGTCCCAGCACGGGCAACAGAGCACGGGAGGTTCTCTCTCCCAAGCTAAAAACGGTCCGAAGAATCGGGGCAGGTCATTCCGACTAACCTATCCGGATAGTCGGTAGGCTGACGCGGTTGCCGCCACATGACCGTCTGACCGTGATTGTCGCACGTCGTGGCGTAGCTGAACTGCTGCATGCAAGATCTCACATTCATCGCGACTCAGGTGCGATTTCCCCAGCTTCGGACAGCCCTTGCGATTCGCGGGAAAAGTCCTGTCCCGGCCGCGTCCCGGTGGCGGGCGTGAATGTCGAACCACTCATTGTATGTGTTCTCGTCACCGCCTTCCCTAATCTTCCGGCAGTTCGCCTCCAAGGCCGCCCGAACTTGCGCGACTGGCACCCACGGTCCGGGCAGCTCAAGCCCGAATGGGCCACTCATGTAGCCGTCGAAGCGTGCATCGTAGAAGTTCCCCTCCCGAGGCGGAATTCGGCAGCCTGATTTGCGACTTGTCCCGCTGCGCCAGAAGCTGGAAATCCTGATACCCGTGTTCCGAGACAAGATCGAGTATGCGATTCGCGTCGGAATTGACTTCGAACGACATATAGGGCGGAAACTTTCGCACCGACATCATCTGCTCGATCACCATGAGTTCCGGCCCCTCGATATCGAGCTTCACATAGTATGGCGTGCGATTCTGGCTGACGATCGCCGAGAACGGCAGGCCCGCAACCTTGATCTCCCGATACGTGCCCTCGGCGAAGCGGTCGTCATACTCCAGGTTCAGCCGGCTCCAGTCATCGTGCTCGTGCACGAAGAAGGCGACTTCCCCGGCAGCATCGGTGAGCGCCACATCGTAGATGATCAGCTGGCCGGCTTTGAGTTGCGCGTCGAATTGCTGACGTGCACGGGAAACATATTCAGGGTTAGCTTCGACAGCGATCACGTCGAAGCCTTTGCGCAGATAGAACTCCGTATCGGACCCGTTGTGCATGCCGACGTCATAGATCAGGCGTTTCATCTCTCGCTACTCTTTCCGCGGTATCGTTCCTGCACCCCGATTCCAGACCAACGGTGACATCAGGGGGTTCCCCGGAGGGAAGCATTTCACCGGTTGTCCCGCAGGCCGGAAGCCGCGATGCAATGGCGAAGAATTCCCTAGACCACCGCGGCCTACCGCCCCCCCGCGAGACATACATGTCACGTTCTGGCGGCAGCGATGGCCGGATTGCCAACAGCTCAGCCATTTGCTGACCGCTTAGGGAAGAAGCGGGCCGCCAGCCGCATCGGCGCCGCCAGGTCCCACCAGACCGAACCCATGATCGTCAGCAGTTTCTGGAAGTCGCGGTTGGCGTCTCCCGTCACCCGCCGTTCGGCTTCCGACAGTGAACCCATCCCACCCAGGGCAAGCTTGCGGACCCCATCCGATATCCGGATTGAGCGCGACTGCGAAACACTGGTCAGTGCGAGGCCGATCGACCGAGTGATCTCCATCTCCTCGGCCGCCGCCGCCTTAAGCAGACGTTCATTGAGATGCTCGCATGCAATGGCCCAGAGGAAGACCTGCCGCATCGGCGGATCCAACAACGACAGGTAGGGCCTGGCGCTGCGCAGCGTGTCCGCGTCGGGTTCGATGCGGCCCCGCAGCATGGAATTCTCTGAAATCCGGTACCAAAACAGCGGTTCCGGCACGCTCAGGACCCGGTATCCTGCAAGTGCAGCCCTTGCAAAAAGTTCAAAATCCTCGTGGCCTATCCCGAAATCCTCGGAAAACCCGCCCAGTTCCTCCAGCAAACGTCGCCGCACCAGTGCATGCGCGTCGCCGAAGCAGTTCTGGAACAGCCCAAGCGGTGTACATCCGCCTAACGGAACCCAGATGCACTCTGCCGTCCTCTCCCAGGACGGCTCCGGTGCGTCGTCGCCTGAAAACCCGGCCAGCGCGCTTGTAAGAATGTCTGCGTTTGTGCGGCGCGCAGCCGCAAGCAACGTACCAAGCTGGTGTGCCATGCAGATGTTGTCGTCGTCATGAAACAGGATGTACTCGGCCCTGGCGTCCCTCCAGCCCGCATTGCGAGCGGCGCCGAGGTACTTGTTCTCCTGCATGATGATGCGCCAGCCGCGTTCGTGAAACTCCGTTTCAAGCTGCTTCAACGCGCGAATAGCCGCGGGCTCGGTGCTTCCGTCATCGACAAGAATCACCTCGAAATTTCGGAATTGCTGGCTCTGCAATCCGTCGAGGGCCTGTCGCAACTTTTCCGGGCGATTGCGGTGCACGAGGACCACGGAGATTTCCGGCACGGCCACGCGCGGCTTCGGAGGCCTCGGTGCTGTCCAGCATTCCGCCGGAAGCATCGCTGGCTGACGTCCCGCGGCTGGCAATGCGGCACGCCAGCTTGCGTCGATGCTCTGCGGCAGCAGGGCTGCACGCGCGGGCCCAATGCCGTCGGAGATGGTTCGCGTAAGGGCTCGCGCAAGCTCCCCCGGCTCGGGCAGGAATAGGTGCCGTTTGCGATCTTCCGGATGCAGGAGTTCCGGAATGCCACCGACGACGCTTGCGAGGAAGGGGATGCCCTGCCCGAGACATTCGACGACCGTCATCGGCGCGTTTTCCATGAGCGAGGCGACGATGGCGACGCGTCCGGCCTGCTTGAGATACGCGACAGCGTCGCTCGCGCTCATGTCATCGATCACCTGCCAAGACAGGGTCTTCGGAAGAACGCTCTTGGCCAATTGGGTGACATCGAGCCTGGAACGCTTACCCAAGAAAGTCACAGTCAAACCGGCAACGAGGTCGGCCTGCAGCAGGCTCAGGGCTCGCGCGAAGATCACGATCCCCTTGCGCGGCTCCAGGCGGCCGAAAAACACGAATTCCTTCACGCCAGTGACGGTCTCCGGCAACGCACCGTCCAGCCTGGCGTGGGATGGAACCGGGTTCGCAAGCACCTCGACATGCTCCGGCAGGCTCCAGCGCTCGCGCTGCATCCATTCGATCATGTACCGGGTCGGGCTGATGACGGTGTCAGCGAGGGCCACTGTCATCCGCTCCATATAATCCACGCCTAGAACGTCGCGACCAGGTGGCAGCTGGCGGTTTCCTTCCAAATGCCACATCGTCGGCGAATGCGTTCCGACAAGGAGACGGGTCTCTTGAAACGCCAGGCCGAACAATCTGGCCATAGCGACGAAGAAGCCGATCCCGGTATGCTCCACCGCATAGATGGCATCGAAGGAACGAGTCTTCAGCCATCGCCAAACGTTCCACGCCCAGACAGCCTGCTCGAACTGCTCCATCCGCGTGCCGAACTCGGGGCAGGGGACGAGCTCTATTCCGCGCAGCGCATAGGACTGAACCCAGTCGGAGATCGGCGAGGTCTCCGTGTAATTGCCACGCGCATACAGAATCGTTACCTTATAGCCCGCACCTGCGGCAACCTCGGCGATCGCCTCGCAGGCCGTTCCGATTCCGCCGTTGCGGATCGGTCCGTTTATGTCCGGCGTGATAACGCAAAGCCGCAGTCCCGGTGCCGGCAGTGCGGAAGCAGTTCCTGCGGTGTCCATCATGCTGCTGCTCCGGTGCTGAAAGGTTCGATGCGGCTGTCAACTGGACAAGGGGCCGGCTTGTGGACCAGAAGCCGTCGAATACGACCGGCTACAGACACCCTAGAACTCAAAACCGATCTCCAGTTGGCGCAGTGACCTGCGATGAATGTGACGGTCGGATCGAACAGGCCGTCAGACCCAGTGGGGAGCGAGCGCCGCGGGTCCGCATATCTTAGGTGGGTCCCGAACTCAACCGTCGGGCCCCGTATGCGGTACGGCGGTGCTCCGGTTAACTCAAGTGACGACACCACGAGCCCTGTCGACAAGGGCCGCCAAGCCCTCGATCCGTCCGGCACGAGCATCTTCGGCGGCGGGCAGCCCGCATTCCATCATGCTTGCCTTCTTTGAGCGTGCGGCCGCGTTCGGCGGTGCAGTCGCTGCGGCATCGGCCAGGCCTTTGGCGCGCGACAAGAAGAGCGCTTCCCGGTACGCTTCGTCGAGCGACTGCTGCAATATCGGATGCGGCGGGAGACCCATCGCGTGGCGGCTTGCGGCAAGGCGGTCGAGCTTGCGGGTCCAACGCAGGTGTGAGGCGTAATCGTGCCGTCGGCGTGACCAAGCCTCGACCAAGGCATCGACTTCACAAAAATCCAAGAGCCTTGGGGCATCGTGCAGTCGTGTCAGCCAGTAACGCATGTGCCCGTGCACGTAGCACCGCGCACAGACCTGGTCGAAGCTAGCGGCCTGCGTCATGACCGACCACGCGCTTGGCCCAAGGACGACGCGCAGCCCCTTGGCCAGCAGCCGCCAGCCCAGTTCGATATCCTCATAGCCTTCGCTGAAATCGGGGTGGAACACACCGTAGCGAACCAACATGCCCCGCTTGAACGAATTCATTCCACCGCAAAGCGCCAGCGGATCCACTTTCTGGCCCGGCGGCATCCCAGCCCATGCCAACGATTGAAATCCGGCCGCGGTGACATTGTACATGCCCGGGACCTGTGCCACGTCAGACGCAGGCTCCGCGTGGCTTGCCACTGCCAACACGATTTCAGGATTGGCAAGGTGGGTGGCAAGATGGCTGACGACCATATCCGGCCCGGGTACGGTATAGTCGTCAAGGAACACTACAACAGGGGAGCGCGCCATGAACACGCCGAGGCTTTTTGCCGCAGCGCGTCCCGCATGGTTCTGCCGCACGGTCCGCAGCGGCAGCCGGTCCTTCCAGGCTTCCAGAATTGGTTGCGTCGCGTCCGCGGAGCCGTCATCGACGGCGATCACCTCCATCCGCGTTGACGAGAGGCTCTGCCCAACCAACGCAGCCAGCACGCGGGGCAGCCGGTCCGCGCTGTTGGATATTGCCAGCACCGCTGAAATCTCGGGCATCAGGTATAGGCTTCGAGCACCGTGAAAGCGTCATCCATCGACAGATGTTCCTCGCGGGCCAGAGTGGCGCTGTATTGCCGATGCGCCGCTTGGACGTCGTAGCCAGAGACTTGAGGGCGCAGGCGATGAGCGAGCGGCACAGCATCCAGGATGCCCATCCGCAGCCCGGCGCGTTCCAGCCGGACCGGCCACACAAGATCCAACCCCCAGCCCATTCCACTGTCCGGCCCGAACGGCAAGAGTAGCGGCATCGCGTCCGACCGCACGTACACCAGGGGGCCGATCTCTACGAACCGTGTCCGCCGGGCGATCAGCCCCGGCATGACCTGGACAATCGGGTGATCGGTGAAGCTGTCGACCGTCCGCGCAGGCTGCGCGACGGCAAAGTCGTAGCGCTCGGACAGCTCCGTCAGCCGGTCGACGAAACCCGGTCCCGTTTCGATGTCGTCATCGCAGATCAGCAGCCAATCAAAGTCTTGCGCGTCGCAGGCCAGCCGGTCGATGAGCGCGAACTTCGGCACCTTCTCTGTCATGACCAACCGGGTCAACGGCAGATCGTAGCGGCCGCGCCCCTGCGGCGCGACGGCGATCCAGCGCTGAACGACCTCGTGATCCTGGCTGCTTGCGAGTTCCAGGATCAGGTGTGCCGCGGTATTTGGCCGGTCGGCCAGATAAACACCGATGGCCAGGATCCTAGCCACCGAGGACCTCATCCAGCCTTGTCCGGAAGGCGTTAACAGACATGGTGGTCTCGACCTGCGCGCGCCCCCGCCTGGAGAGCCGCAACCACAGCGCATCGTCTCGCAGCACCTGCAGCACGTGGCCGGCGAAGGCTTCTTCCTGGTCGGCGACCAGGATATGCACCCCGTCCTCCAGTTCCATGCCGCCGGATCCGATGGAGGTCGCGACGACAGGAAGTCCGTGCGCAAGGCTCCGACCGACCTCGTCGCGCATGCCGGCGCCGGGCGAGCGGAACGGCGCGATCAGGACGCGGTGGCGATCGTAAAGCTGCGCGAGGTCCGAGATTGAACCGAGCACCTCGATCCCTGGGCGGTCGCTCAAGGCCGAACGCTCGTCTTCCGCGCCTAAACCGGCGATGCACAGAGCAAGGTCTGGTGCCTCCAGCCGGATCAGCGGCCAGATCCGGTCCACAAACCAGACGATGGCCTCAAGGCTTGGACGATCCTGGAAGCGGCCGGCAAAAAGCAGACCCTCACGCCCCGCAGGCCCTGGCGGCGAATCGCGCGGCGCGACGAACACGGCCGGAAGACGCTCGACCACCACGTCATGAGCGATCGCAAGCAGGACGGCCTGCGCCTTGCGGGTCTCGACGATCGTGACATCAGCCCCCCGCGCGCAGGCGACGTCGATGGCGCCGGGCCGCCTGCCCTGCGTAGACGGCGCCAGTTCATCGCCCCCAATGGCGTCTGGTCCCGTCTTGGGATCGTCGAACTCCCCCGGCTCGTACACAATCCGGACCATCGGGCCTCGGCTCCGCACAAGCGGAAGAAGCGAGACGGCCACGGCGGAGTGCAACAGATACGCCCAGTGCAGGTCGCGTCCGACCTCGACGAGATAGGCGCTGATCTCGTCCAGTCCGCAGAGAATGCGTTCGATGCCTATCTCGCGCAGCGCGGCCTCCAGGTGCGCGCGCCTGTCGCGCGTCGCCGACGCCTCTGCCGAACGCGCGTCCTCGCCGAGACAGCCGAACGCCACCGACCATCCGGCTTCGCTCATGCTGGCCATGAGTGCCTGCAACCGCAGGCCGCTGCCGTCCCAAGGATGGCGCGGCGGCGGCGCGGCCGCGGCGACGAGGATGACGCCGCGGCCGCGCCGCCGTGGCGGCTGGCCGGCCGGTGCAGACGGTGCTGCGGTCGGCTGCGTCGGACGCTCCGCCGCGGTATCGGGCGAAGACGGCTCCGGCATGTAGGGACACCTGGTACGCAGACGCCGGGCCACCCTGGATACGGCCCTGGCCGGGGCCGCCAGCTTCCACGATCGCGATGCATAGATCGCTGCAATCGCTCTCTCCCGCTCACGAACGTCCTGCTCCCGCTCGCGAAGGTCCTGGCTAAGCCGATCGACCCGGGCTCTCTGCTCCGCCTTTGTCGCCTGAAGCTCAGCCGCGGCCGCGGCGACGCGCGACGCCAGTTCCTCCCGAACGGCTTCAAGCTCGTGCAGCACCATTGCGAGTTCACGACGAAGCACCGCCTCCCGGTCCAACGCCATGGACCACCACGCGAGCGTCGGGGCTTTGTGTGGTGGAGCCTGAGTATCGGGCGCGCGCATCGAATCGTTCAATGGGTCACTCCACGGCTCATCAGGACGCTCTAAAGGATACACTGCCGGCGATTAACGGACCAGGTGACCAACCCTCCCCGCATCGCGGCCCTGCCAGACGGACAGGATCGAAGTCCACGCGCTGTCGGCGAGTCCAGCCGGCCCAAAGCGGGCAAAAGGCCGCCGCAATCACTTTCGTAAATGCCGGCGGCCCGTTTACGAAGGTGCCTTCCGACGATCCCTGCCACTCGAACATCTCCATACCACTGGTTACCGTGGGACTTCTGTCGTCGAGCTCTACAACTCGGTGCGACTGCACTCCGCGCTCGGCTACCAGTCGCCCATCGCCTACGAAGCTGCAATGGAGCGCATCACTGTACAGTCGTAATAACCAAGCCGACCAACTCCCCGAAAGCGGGGCAGCTTCAGATCATCACCGAAGGGGGGCGATTGGCTTGGCCGGCCGTCACAAACTATGGCCAGCGCCCGCTGACGGAAATGACAATGGGCAGATAGAAAGGCTGATCGGACCGCGGCTGGGAGTCCGCGGTTTCGTCGCCCAAGCAGACCAAGGCCGCCGTCGCGTTGGAGTTTCTGGACCGAATGTCGCATAGCGGTTCCGGGCTGGGTCACCTCGACCTCCATAGACCAAGTGGACCAACGCCCATGGTGGGGTCAAGATGACGAAAATATCTGGTGGTCGGGTACTACAGATCTATCCTTGACTTGACAAAGGCAGCCTACTTGAGGCGAGGGGGACAAGCTAGTCGCGTGTTTCCTTCGCCAAGGTATAAGTTTGGATTGAAAAATTGATCTTCACCAGCGAGCTGCGGCCATCGTTCCATCATGTAGCGTCGTTCCTGCTCGGCCCGTATTAGGCGTTCAGGCGTATCATCATGGCCACGTGACGCGAGTTCAAGATGTATCAATGATGCGAATGGTGTGTATATCACTCGATATCCGCGTTCGCGTACTCGGAAGCATAGATCTGAGTCGCTCCAGGTAACCGCGAGCGCGCGCTCCTCGATGCCGCCGACCTCCTCAAATACCGACCGCCGCATCGCTAGGCATGCGCCAGTCACGGCGGACACCTGCCGCACCATCGCCAATTCCCCGCAATAACCGGACGCTTGTCCAGGTAAGTGTCGGAACCTGTGATACGATTGTGCACCTGGACCGAATACCAGTCCCGCGTGCTGCACTGTGCCGTCCGGATATAGGAGCTTCGAGCCTACAGCGCCAACTTCAGGCCGAATCGCCTGAGCGACTAACTCGTTTAGCCAATCCGGACTTACCACTTCCGTATCATTGTTGAGCAATAGCACCACAGCGCCGTTCGAAGCGCGCACTCCGTAGTTGTTGATCGCTCCCCAGTTGAAATCATGATCGAACTGCAGAACGCGCAGCTTGCGATGGGTCCCGCACTCAGCCAGATATGCCAGTGTTGACGGATCCTCGCTACGGTTATCTACCACCAGGATTTCGAGCGGTTCATAGTCCGTGCGCCATAGTAACCCGTCGATACACCTGCGCAAAAGATCCAGTTTATCGCGCGTAGGAATGACGATCGATACCAATGGCCTCTCGGCGGGTAGGGGATAGACGAGGCGCGCGGGGGTCGCGGGTCCTGTCGCCACAAGATGCGGAACTCCTCCTGCGTTCCCCGACCGCGTGGTCAGACACTCGGCAACCAGCCTTGTCCACGACCGCGCGCGCGCCTGCCGTGGCCACTTGGTCCACGGGGATACGGCTGGCACACTATACAACAAACGCGGAATGTGAGTCACCTTCGCGGCTCCAGCCAGGCCAACCGCTCGGAGCACCAAATCTTCCCACTCCCAGCGCGGGTATTTCCTCCGCACACCACCTGATGCTCTTACGAGCGCAGTACGCGGCATTATATAAGGCCCCCAGTCGTCTCTAGACAGTAATGTCTCTGGGTCCCAACCGGTGGCAAAACACGGGGCAAAGCGCCGGCCGCGCCGGTCGATAGTATCATGATCCCCGATTAGCGCGGCGGCCTCACCGTCAATGTTGGCGGCAGCCGCGATGTGGAACACGGCATCCGGAGCAAGTTGAACGCCGAGATGCAGGGCAAAAACAAATGCCCCTCTGCACAGCGCGAGGGAAGCGTTAAAGGCCGTCACCCAATCGCGAGAGCCAATCTTCAGCGTGACGGCGGCGGGGTAGTGTTCTACGACACGCGCACAAAATCGGGCGTCGCCCGCCGCTATCAGCTCGAACCGGTCACAGAGCAGAGCCTGTACCGGACTCCAACGTCTGATTCAGGTCTCGCCTCTGGGCCTCTTTGCCTAGTAGGATTAGGGAGACAGCGATACGAGGTGGAAGTGACGCGGCGGCAGCTTGGATGGCGGACTTAGCAACTCTGTCAGGCCCATAATAGTCCTCAATCCAAAACTGACATGCGGTGCTGTCATTCGGATCAAGTAACTCTCCGTACATCGCGGCCGTGAAGCACGTGAGCTCCCGCTGTTCCACGGCCGTCAGCAGCTGCTCCGTATACTCTGGAACAGGTAACGCGCACGTGGCCGCGTCAAGTACTGGCGGCGGCCGGCCGAACGCAGCATAGAACATCTTGTCGATGTCGCTGGCGTCATGTGGGAGTGGCCGAGGCTGGCTGGCAAATTCCTCCGAGTTCAAGGCGTTAGTGATCAGAGTGGCGAGTGACATGCCATGGCGCATGCCGTGCATGCAGCTGAGCATGCCGGATGCGTCTACTCGCCGGCCGAGCACGAGTTCGTACATTAGCGCAATTTGTCCGGCGCGCAGCCGATCTTCTGGTTCGCTAATAGCCGGCCGCGGACGAAATCGAGTTATGCGAGAAACCTTTCGGATTTTGGCCAGTTGGAGCGCTATAAGGTTGTGCAAGAGTGCGTGTCCTCAGGCGATTTGCACCATCACTCGATTGATCGACGATAACTTACAACCGACGTCCGAAGTGGGATGTTCGTGCATACGCCTCGAGACCTGACATCGCGATTCGTTATTCTGCATACGTACCTGGCAACGGACAAACCAACCCGCCGCCGGCTGATTTGAGCAACTGTCCAACGCCGTGGTCAGCCGCGCCTCACGGCTCTCCGGGTTCATTTCGGGTGACATAGTGCGCAGCGTTGATCCTACTCGGTCCGATGGCATTGGCAAGTTAACCCTGGCTGGCATCCGGACCGGAGGGTGGCGAGGCTCCGCCTATGACGCCGGAACCCGCCTGCTACCCCCGCCACCCGTTCCCAGCTGAGATCTCAGCCACGCGGTGTGGCTCTATCATGTGGTCAGCCTCAGTCTGCGTGATGTCGAGCTGATCCTGGCCGAACGCGGCGTGGTGGTCACTCGCGAGAGCATCCGGCACTGGTGCCATAAGTTCGGTGCTGAGTTCGCCCAGCGGCTGCGTCGGCGGAGACCCCACCCGGGGGATACCTGGCACCTCGACGAGATATTCATCCGCATCCAAGGCGCGCTGCATTATCTCTGGCGTGCAGTGGATCAGCACGGGGTCGTGTTGGACATCCTGGTGCAGGGAGCGCCGGGATGGCGCTGCCGCCAAGCGCTTCTTCAAGCGCTTGCTGCAGGGATTGAATTATCAGCCAAGACGCCTGATGACCGACGGCCTGCGCAGCTATGGGGTTGCCCGCCGTGCCGTCATGCCCGGTGTGCGCCATCGCACAAGCCGCCACCGTCCAGCGGCGTCGCACCGCTGGGCCGAGGTCTTGTCCAGCGAACGGCGCAAATCGTTCTGTTGGCGGGTCCAGCAACTCTTGGGCGAAGGCGGCTTCGCCCTCGTCACCGGCGCGCCCGGCACCGGCAAACCGGCTGCCTTACGCATCCTGGCCGCATCCCTGGCCACACAGCGCGACGTCATAGTTGGCGTGGTTAGCCGCCCCCAGGCCGCCATCGCCGACTTCTATCGCGAGATGGGCGACCTCTTCGGTGCCGAACTGCGCCCGCATAACCGCTGGGGCGGCGCCAAGATCCTGCGCCAACGCTGGCATGCCCACATCCAAAGCACCCTCTCCAGGCCAGTGCTTCTCCCTTGTCCTCTGGTGCGCGCACGGATGTATGGGCTCCTGAAGTGCTCCATGGGGAGCCTCCTCTGGCGGGGCTATCGGGGGCGCTGGCTCAATATGGGGTGCCGCTGGCGCTATTTGGAAGTCTGATCTCGCGTGGAGCCCGTTACGCTATCGCTGCCGACCCGAGCAGGAGGGGCGGGGCGAAATTGCGTCCGCTGGGTCCGCAAGGGGCCCGCAAACTGCGAAGGACTAGGTTTCTTTGAAACTATCTGGATGGAAGCCCCAGAGCAGCTTAGTGGGCGCACAAGGACTCGAACCTTGGACCCGCTGATTAAGAGTCAGCTGCTCTACCAACTGAGCTATGCGCCCACCGAACCGACCTGTGCGGTTGGCCGACGGGGCGGCGCTATAGCAGCCGCCGACTGTCCTTGGGAACCCCCGCCGCCTGCCTGCGCGAGACGCTGAACCGGCTTCGCGCGGTCAGGACAAGGCAGGCAGCCCGCGCAGCCGGTGCGCCCGTCGCCGGATGTTGACACCTGCTCGACCGCGGACTGGGATGCCGAGAGCCGCGTCTGCCCGCGCCGAAGCGGCTCCAATTCGACGAAGGCAGGCCGGTACCGTCAGGAAGCGAGGATCGGTCCCAATGAAGCTGCTTTATTTCAATGACTTCCGGCTTGGTGTTCTCAAAGGCGAGGGCGTGGCGGACGTGTCTACCGCAGTGCAGGACATCCCCCATACCGGTCCGCACGATCTCATCTCCGGCCTGATCAGCCGCTTCGACCAGTACCGCAGCAAGCTCCAGCACGCAGCAGCCAGCGGTCAAACCATCCCTCTTGCCGGACTTCGAATTCGACCCCCACTGCCCAAGCCTGGCAACATCGTCTGCATGGCGGTCAACTACATGGAAGACGGCACCCGCAAGGAGCCCGCACCGCTTAACGCCTTCCACAAGGCACCCAGCGCCATCATCGGCGAAGGCGACACCATGGTGCTGCCGGACGTGCCCGCCACCATCTTCGAAGGCGAAGCCGAAATGGCGGTGGTGATCGGCAAGCGCGCCTCGAACGTGCCGGCGGCGCGGGCCATGGAGCACGTATTCGGCTACATCAATTTCATCGATGGATCGGGGCGCGGCCTGCCGCCGCCAGGCAACGTGTTCTTCCAGATGAAGTCGCGCGACACCTTCGCTCCGATCGGCCCCTGGCTGGTCACTGCCGACGAGGTCACAGACCCGCATCGCCTGTCCGTGCGGCTGTGGGTCAACGGCGAGGTCAAGCAGAATTTCAACACCAGCGACATGGCCCACAAGATCCCGCGCTGCATCGAATGGGTCAGCTCCATCCACACGCTCGAGCCCGGCGACATCCTCGCGACCGGCACGAATCATGGCGGCCTCAGTGCGTTCCAGGACGGCGACGCGGTAGAACTGGAGACCGAGGGGCTCGGCCGCCTCCACATCCGTATCCGTGACGAGCTGAAGCGAACCTGGTCGCGGGAGACGCGCCTTGACCGCCAAAACAAGGGGTTCGACACACCGACCCCTCAGACCGACGGCAAATACGCCTCCGCGCACTGATCACCAGAGGCGGCTCGCCCCCACGGCACGCAGCACCCCGACCGCGCGCGCCCGCCGCTCGGCGCTCGGCGCCCGTACCGACAGCACCAGCTTGCCGGCGGCCGCCTTTCGGTCGCGGTCCTCCTGCTCCTCCTCGCTGGCGCCGCGGCTGATCACGTGGGCGATACCGCCGACGATCAGCCCGCCGCCGATTGCCGCTCCCGCGATAGCCGCCGCCGCACCGCCAGTGGCGGCAGTCGGTCGCCGCCATCATTGCGCCGATCGCACCGCCCAAGCCGCTATGCATCACGCGCGACTGCTGCGCCTCAACCCCGGTATCAGGTTCCTTGGCCCCGGCCTCGGGAGTGGCGCGCTCGGGCGGTGGAACGATCTCCGGCAGGCTGAGATCCGCGCGATCGAATCCCGCCGTCTCAAGCTGCTCGATGGCCTCGTTGAGGACGGCGCTGGTCGGCATCAACGCAAACACCGCCGGCGCGATCGTCCCGGCCGGCATGTCCGGATGATCCTGGTACTGGTCCATCTAGGGGGTTCCCCTGGCTGATCCCGACCTGAACGCCCCCGTAAGCGGGTCGTTGCGTGTTGCCGTTTCGCCGATTGACACTGCCGGCCGGCAAGGTTTCTCTCGGCGGTACCCGGAGGAAACCGTATGACCGACGCGACCCTGTCGGCCGAGGCTCCCGCGGCTGGCGCCGACGCGCTCGACGGCAAGGCAATCGCCGAGCTGGGCGAGCAACTCTCTCAGCTTCTGCGGTTGCGCACGTTGCCGATCGGCATGAAGCTGTTCGAGGATCTGGACGAGATGACGCGTGTGCCGGGGCTGCGCCGCCCGCCCAAGGGCCGCATCTTCTCGACGTGCCAGCTCGTCACGCAATCGCGTATGGCGGGTTTGACGCTTGGCATCACGACCGAGAACATTCCGTCGTTCTCGAGCTGCTCGAGCGTGATCGGCCTCGACGCGCCCGGCGAGATCTTCACCTCCGGACGCAAGATGGAGGGGGTCTGGTTCGAGAATCGGGAAGCAGCAGCGGCACATCAGGCGCAGATGCCGCGAGTGCTGCCCGGGCGGTATCACGGGCTGGTGGTCTCGCCGCTGCGCACCGGCCGGCTTGATCCGCCCGATATCTGCCTGTTCTACGCCAATCCCGCGCAGATGATCCTGTTCATTAACGGGCTGCAGTGGCGCAACTATCGGCGCTACGATTTCAGCATCACCGGCGAGAGCGCCTGCGCCGATAGCTGGGGTCATGCGCTGAAAACGCGGGAAGTCAGCCTGTCAATCCCGTGTTACGCCGAACGCCGTTATGGCGCAGTGGCCGATGACGAGCTGCTGATGGCGTGCCCGCCGGAGGACTTGGCGCGCGGCGTCACCGGCCTGCACGGGCTGTCCAAGGCCGGGCTGCGCTATCCGATCATGCCGTTCGGCCCGCAGGCCGAGCCCGCCGAGGGCATGGCCAAGAGCTACGCCGGCAAAGCTGAGGAATAAAGCTGATGGACGTGCAGGTTTCTCCACTCGCGATTCAGTTTCCAGAGTTGGCGCCGGTCGCCGGGGTGCGGCTCGGCGCGGCCGAGGCCGGCATTCGCTATCGCAACCGAACCGATCTCGTGCTGATGGGACTTGCCGCCGGGACCACTGTCGCGGGCGTGTTCACCACTAGCCGCTGTCCTGGCGCGCCGATCGACTGGTGCCGTGCGTCACTCAAAGGCGGGCGTGCGCGCGCCGTGGTGATCAATGCCGGCAACGCCAACGTCTTCACCGGCCGGGCGGGGCAGGAGGCGTGCGCCGCCACCGCCGCCGCTGCCGCGGAATTGGTTGGCTGCCCGGCAAAGCAGGTGTTCATCGCCTCCACCGGGGTCATCGGCGAAGTACTGCCGCATGAGAAACTGACGACTGCCCTGCCGCCGCTGCACGCCAGCCTGCGCGAAGACGCCTGGGGCGATGCCGCGCGCGCCATCATGACGACCGATACCTTCCCCAAGGGCGCCACCCGCCTCGCCCGCATCGGCGAAACCGAGGTGCGGATCAACGGCATCGCCAAGGGCAGCGGCATGATCGCACCCGATATGGCGACGATGCTTTGTTTCGTTGCTACCGACGCGAAAATCCCCGCCGCCGCGCTGGATGCACTGCTGCGCAAGGGCGTGGGCCGGAGTTTCAACTGCACGACGGTTGACTCCGACACCTCCACTTCCGACACGGTGCTGTTGTTCGCAACCGGCGCGGCGAAGCATGCGCGGGTACCGGCCGAGGGCGGTTCAGTGTTGCGTGATTTCGCCGAGAAGCTGGATGATCTGCTGCTGGACCTTGCGCTGCAGGTGGTGCGGGACGGGGAGGGAGCGCAGAAGCTGATCCGCATCGACGTCTCGGGCGCGACCACCGCGCGCTCCGCCAAGCGGATCGCGATGTCGGTGGCGAACTCGCCGTTGCTGAAGACGGCGATTGCCGGCGAGGACGCGAACTGGGGCCGCATCGTCATGGCCGTCGGCAAGGCCGGCGAGCCGGCTGATCGCGATCGTCTGTCGGTCGCGGTCGGCGGCGTGTGGATGGCACGTGATGGCGGCGTGGTACCGGGCTACGACGAGGCCCCGGTGGTAGCGCATATGCGCGGGCGGGAGATCCATATCGAGATCGATCTCGGGCTGGGGCGTGGCGCTGCTACGGCGTGGACGTGCGACCTGACGCACGGGTACATCGACATCAACGGGTCCTATCGGTCGTAAGCCAAGGGGTCGTTGCGCTATCATCACCTCGGGTTGCGGCGCCCGTCATTGTCAGCCGGAGGCGAAGCAGTCTCCTGGCCTGCGCGCCGCGAAGGCGCCAGCGCGGGCAGGGAGTGTCTCGTCGGCCTACGCGCCGGCGCGCCGCTGCATTCTATCGCCGCGGACCGTTCTGGGTGGAACTCCAACCCGTCACGCCATACGCGTTTTCGCGCATTTCGGCGTGCACGACGATCTGGCCCGGTGCCAAACCCGGCGATGGTTGTTGCTCGAATGCTGGTGTCAGGGCCGGCGTCACGGGCCTCACAAATGGCGGAGGCTGCATCGGCACGCTGGGATTGACGACCGATACTTCGGCCGCCTGTGCCATCCCCAACGAGACCCCCGTCACGGCCGTGATGGCCATCAGGAGCTTGCGCATTACTCCTTCCCGCAAACCGGCACCATGGGGGTCCCGCTGCCGTTGGGACCCTAGCTGCCTGTGGCACATACTGACGGGCCTCTCTCATCCTCACAACGTGTTGCGGCAGCCGTTGCTGGACAGGCGCGGCAAAGCGCGCCCCGGGGACGTAAGAGGCAAGTTCGTTCCATGCCGATAGCATGTCCAACGGCGTCTGATCCCATTCTCATCCCACCGACCATAACGGTGAGGCAGTGGAGGCGCGTTGTTGGCCCGACCGGACCCCGTGGGCTAATGGGAGGCTTGGACTTGTTCCCCTCGTGCCACGGACCCAGCCGGCCCCGCGCCTTGCTTCATTTCGCCGCCCGCGGAGCTGATTTGGTCGGCTGTGGCCAGCTTGCCTGCCCCTGTTGCCCAATAGCAACAGGGGCGACGGAATTGGCGCGGGCCACTCGTCTTGCGCCGTAGATGCCGCTATGGTTTGCCAATCGCAAGATCGTAAGGGGTCGGTCGTGCCCCGCCGTGTCCGCCTGAAACTGCGCCACCGGCGCGGGAAGAGAACGAGGAGAGAACGAATGAGGTTTCGGAGCGCGCTCCTGGCTGCCACCGTGCTGGCGGTTCCCTTCGCGGCGCAGGCGCAGGGCTACACGCCTGGGCCAGTCACCGGCCTCTACATTGGCGTCGGCGCCGGGGTGAACTTGAAGAACCAGGTGCAGGTCAAAAATCTGTCGGAGACGAACACGGCGACGGGTGGCGTCTCCGTTTCGAATGTGAATTTCGACTCAGGTGACGGGCCGGTTGCGCTGGGCGCCATCGGGTGGGGCTTCGGAAACGGGCTGCGAGTTCGAGCTCGAGGGCGACTATCGGAACAACGACTTCGACGGGCTGAGCCACACGGGGACTTTTGCCGGGGTCCCGGCATCGTCCGGGGGACGTGAGGAGTTGTACGGCCCGATGGTCAACGTGGCCTACGACTTCTATGGTCTCACCCCCTGGGTGGTGCCCTATGTCGGCGTGGGCATCGGCGGTATGTGGGGTAGGTTGCAGGATTTCCACGTTTACGGAACTGGCCCTAACGCTAGCGGCGAAATCGTCGCCAACAACGAAACGGTGGGGAGTTTCGCATATCAGGCCATTGTTGGCGTTGGTCTTCCGATAGGTGGCTTGCCCGGCCTCACCCTGACGGCCGAGTACCGCTTCCTGGGCACCAATGGAAACCGCAGCTACAACGCGGTTGGCGCTATCACGAACGGGACGGAAACGATCGGGACGACGGGCAAGATCCAGATCGGGCACGACCTCAACAACGCGTTCCTGATCGGCTTCCGCTACGCCTTCGGCGTCGCGCCGCCACCGCCTGCCCCTGCCCCGGTAGCCGCTCCGGCGCCGGCACCGGCGCGCTCGTACCTGGTGTTCTTCGACTGGGATAAGTACTCGCTCACCGATCGCGCCCGGCAGATCATCCGGGAAGCGGCGGAAAACTCGACGCACGTGCAATACACGCGGATCGAGGTAAACGGCTACACCGACACGTCCGGCACGGCGCAATACAACATGGGTCTGTCGATCCGCCGGGCCAACGCGGTCGCCGCCGAGTTGGTACGCGACGGCGTGCCGAAGAACGTGATCGACATCCATGGCTTCGGCGAGACGCATCTGCTGGTGCCGACCGGCCCCGGCGTGCGCGAGCCGCAGAACCGCCGCGTCGAGATCATTATCCGCTGACGGCGCCGCGGACCGCTGCATCGGATCGGGGCGCCGTAAGGCGCCCCGTTTCTTTTACATGTGGTTGCGACTACGTACCGAGCTGGTGCGAGCAACCGGGGCGCAGGGGGAGTCCGAAGGATGCGTTATCGTAGCGCCCTGTTCGCCGCAACCGTTCTGGCGGTGCCGCTTGCGGCCCGGGCGCAACCGATCCAGGGCCTCTATGTCGGTGCCGGCGGCGGCCTCGACCTGCCGCAGAATACCAGGGTGACCCCGCTCACCGACGGCTTCGGCGCGGCGCATCTGCGGCTCGAAAAGAACGTCGGGGTCAACGGGCTCGGCAGCATCGGCTACGGCTTCGGCAACGGCCTGCGGCTCGAGGTCGAGGGCGATTTCTTCCACAACGACCTGCACGAGCTCGCCCGCACCCCGTTCCCCACCGCCGCCAGCGGGCATGTCAACCGCTACGGCGTGATGGCCAACGCGCTGTTCGACCTCGATATCGGCTCGCGCTACATCTTCCCCTATCTCGGACTCGGCGCCGGCTATATGTGGACCAACCTCGACGGAAGTTTCATCCAGCCGGGCGGGCCGTTCGGGTTCAGCAGTGACCAGACCGAGGGCCGCTTCGCGTGGCAGGGGATCGCCGGGCTTGCGTTCCCGGTGCCGCATGTGCCTGGGCTGTCGATCACCCTCGACTACCGCTTCACCGACATCACCGCAGGCGCGAAATTCTCCGGCCCCGAGACCAGTGCCGGCGGCCCGACCACCGGGCAGATCAAGCTCTCGGCGCAGTACCATCACAGCTTCATCCTTGGTGTGCGGTATGCGTTCTATGCCCCGCCGCCACCACCGCCTCCAGCTCCGGCGCCTGTTGCTGCACCAGCTCCGGGTCCGGCGCGCTCTTATCTGGTGTTCTTCGACTGGGATAAGGCAACGCTGACCGACCGCGCCCGGCAGATCATCAAGGAAGCGGCAGACAATTCGACCCATGTGCAGTACACGCGGATCGAGGTGAACGGCTACACCGATACGTCAGGCACGCCGCAATACAACATGGGTTTGTCGATTTGCAGGGCGAATGCGGTCGCCGCCGAGCTGGTGCGCGACGGCGTGCCACGCAACGTGATCTCGATCCACGGCTTCGGCGAGACGCACCTGCTGGTGCCGACCGGCCCCGGCGTGCGCGAACCGCAGAACCGCCACGTCGAGATCGTTATCCGCTGACGCCTGTCCCCCTCCCGCAGGCAATGTACTCCGGCACGTCGGCGGCTTAGGCCCACGGCCCCCTCCCCCTCCCGCAAGGGGAGGGGGTCGCGCAGGTTGGTTTCAGATCTCGTTTTTGCCCATCATACCGGCGATGGTGTCGGCTTGGCGGGTGGCCAGCGCCACGATCGTCAGCGTGGGGTTGCACGCCGCGCCGGTGGTGAACTGGCTGCCGTCGGAGATAAACAGGTTCTTGATGTCGTGGGTCTGGCCCCAGCGATTTACCACGCCATCCCGTGGATTCTCGCTCATCCGGTTGGTGCCCATGTTGTGGGTGCTGGGATAGGGCGGTGTCGGGAAGGTGCGCACCGCGCCCACAGCCTCGTAGATCGCGGCACCCTGGCGATAGGCGTGATTGCGCATCGCGCTGTCGTTCGGGTGGTCGTCGAAATGCACGCTGGCGACCGGTAGGCCATACTGGTCCTTCACGTTCGGATCGAGCGTCACACGGTTGGTTTCCTGCGGCATGTCCTCGCCGACGATCCACAGCCCGGCGGTGTTAGCGTAGTCATCGATTGCGCTGGTGAAGTTGCGACCCCAGGACCCGGGGTTGAGGAAGGCGGCGTAGAACGGGATGCCGAGCGACAGCGTCTCCATCTCGTAGCCGCCGATGAAGCCACGTGACGGATCGTTGCGCGCCTCGTCGCGGACGATGCCGGCCATGGTGGTGCCGCGATACATGTGCACCGGCCGCTCGAACGTGGCGTACACGCTGCCTGTCGTGTGGCGCATGTAGTTGCGCCCGACCTGGCCAGAGCTGTTCGCCAGCCCGTCCGGGAACATCGCGGAGGTGCTGTTCAGCAGCAGGCGAGGGCTTTCCAGCGAGTTGCCCGCCACCGCTACGACGCGCGCCCGTTGCCGTTGCTGCTGGCCCGACCCGTCGCCGTACACCACGCCGGTAACCTTGCCGGAGGCGTCGTGCTCGATCTTCAGCACCATGCTGTTCGGGCGAACTTCCAGCTTGCCGGTCGCTTCGCCTTTCGGAATCTCGGCGACGAGCGTTGACCACTTGGCGCCAGATTTGCACCCCTGGAAGCAGAAGCCGATCTGCAGGCAGCTTCCGCGGCCGTCGCGCGGCTGGCTGTTGATCGACATCCGCCCGGTGTTGACCTGCTTGTAGCCGATCTTGTTCGCGCCGGCAGCGAGCACTTTGAAATTATTATTGCCGGGCAGGCCGGGAATGTCGTTGGTCCGCGTAGTGCCCATCTTGTCTTCGGCTTTCGCGTACCACGGCGCCATCTCCTCCGCCGAGATCGGCCAGTCCAGCAAATTGGCCCCGGCGATGTCGCCGTATGTCGTGCGAGCCTTGAACTCGTGCGCCTCGATGCGCAGCGATGCGCCCGCCCAGTGAATGCTAGAGCCGCCAACCGACTTGACGATCCAGGCCGGCAGGTTCGGGAAGTCATGATGCACGCGCCAGGTGCCCGACGTGGTGCGCATGTCCTTCCAAGCAAGTTGCGCGAAGCTCGCCCATTCGTCGTTGACGAAATCGGCCATCTCATTGCGCGGGCCGGCCTCCAGGATCACCACCTTGATGCCCTTCTGCGCCAGCTCATTGCCGAGCGTGCCGCCGCCAGCGCCGGAGCCGACGATCACCACCACGCTGTCGTCATTCAGATCGAACTTGGCCATGTCCCGTGCTCCTTTAGCTCTGCGGCAGCCAGTCGACGTTGTCGAAGCCACGATGGATGTAGCCGCCGTATTGGGCGGATGCCCCCTCGTAGCCGAACTTCTTCCAGAGGTCGTGCTGGTTGTAGAACGAGACCAGCAAGTCGCCGCGCAGGGTCTGGAAGAATTTCGAGGGTTCTATGCCGCGCAGCAGCTCGACCCGCTGGTTTTCCCAGGCGACCTGAAGATACGGCACGCCGTATTTGTCCTGTGCGTCGGCGTCGAGGCGGGCGACGCCTTCTTCCAGCATCGCCTTCGTCGCCGCATCTTTGGCCGCCTTGTCGTCCCAGGGCGTTGTGGCCTGGATGTAGAAGACGTTGGCGACGTGGTCGTGCGGATAGATGTCGCGGGCGACCAGCACCAGCGTCGCCATGGTGTTTGGTTGCAGTGCTTTCGCATTTTGTGCCCAGGCTGCCGTCGGACTGATCCCTGCACCCGCTGCCGCCAGCGCGGCAGCCGGAACCGCGGTGGCCGAGCCGCGCAGGAACACGCGTCGGCTCACCTGTGTGCGTCGGTCGATTTCTCTCATGGGTCGTTGTCCTCCTGCTTGTGGTTGTTGGTTGTGCCCTCAGCCGTAGCGGCCATGACGCTGCAGGACCTCGATGCGGTAGCCGTCCGGGTCCCGCATGAAGAAAAAGCGCGCGAACAGCACGCCATCGCGCTGTAGTTCGCGCATCGGGCCTGGCAACAGTCCGTCGCGTTCCATGCGTGTGTGCTCGGCGGCCAGGTCATCGACGACGACGGCCAGATGGCCGTAGCCGTCGCCGAGCTGGTAGGGCTGGGTGCGGCCGTGATTGATCGTCAGCTCCAGCTCGAACAGCGAGCTGTCGCTCCGCATATAGACGAGCGTGAAACCATCGAAAACGATGCGCTCGGCGATCTCTAGCGCGAAGGCGCGGTGGTAGAAGTCAACCGAGCGGGCCTCGTCCAGCACCCGGATCATGCTGTGGATTGGCTTGGCCATCAGCTCTGCTCCTTGAGGTAATGGATGATGGCCAGCCGGATCTTCGGGTCGGACTGCTTGTAAAGCATCACAGCTCCCGGGATCAGCGCCTGCGGATCGGTAAGCCAGCGGTCCAGGTGCTGCTCGTCCCAGATGAAACCAGCGGTGGCGAATCCGAGCGAGTATTTGAAGCCCGGCAGGCCGCCGGCGCGCCGGCCGACGACGCCCTTCAGCAGCGGCCCCTGGCGTGGCGGGTCAGCAGGGTTGAGCGAATGACAGACCGCGCATTGGTTGGCGAACAATGTCGCCGGATCTGGCGGCGGGAGTGTGGGAACCTGGAATTGCGCGCCGGCCGAGCCGGCGTGCGTGGCCCAAGTGGTCGCTATAAGCAGCGTGCGGGCGCGTCGCCCCATCGACCTTTCCCTCTCGCAGCAGCCGGCCGTGGTTTCCAGCGGCTGCTTGTCCTTTTCGCCGCGTGATCTTAGGGCGCCACGGCGGCCGGAGGGTAGTATCAGGCTGTGGCGGACAGGTTTTCGGCGATCAGCGGCGGCATGACCGTGCCGCGGCGTTCAGCGAGCTGAGCGACGTGCAGATCCTTATTGCGCAGCCAGTGCAGGCAGGCGACGCGCAGGAAGGACGCGAAATTCGCGACCTCGCCGTTGCGATGCAGGATCTCGTCGTGCAGGACGGAAACGAAGCGCGCGACCGACATTCCTTCGTGGCCGGCGATCTCTTCCAACGTGGTCCAGAAGGCGGCCTCAAGCCGGATAGAGGTCACGTGTCCGTGAAGGCGGACGGAGCGGGTCTCGGCAGTGTACGTCGCTGGATCCTGGGAGACGAAAAGGTTGCACACCGGGCGGCCTCCCCTGCACTGGTGTTCCGGGCCGTGAACCATGTCACCGGGTGTAGGCGCGAACAAGTCGAGCCGGCGACGCCCCACGTGACGCAGATCATTCGCTGTTCCATCGGCAGTTCGCGCGCCCTCCCGGCTTGATGCAGCTCCCTCGCTTCCTTGACTTCCCCGCCGGTCCCACCCAATAAGGCTAAGGCTTCCGGGTGTCATTCGCCATCCCGGTCCCCGCGCACTGCGGGGGCTCCGCCGCTCCGCGAGGGTTCGCGCAGCGGCGATTTTCGCTTGGAGTGACGACCACAAGGGGACACGACGTGTTCGAGGCGCTGTCCGACAAGCTGACCGGGGTCTTCGACGGGCTGCGTCGCCGCGGCGCCCTGAACGAGACCGACGTTGCCGAGGCACTGCGCGAGGTCCGCCTCGCGCTGCTCGACGCCGACGTCGCGCTCCCGGTCGTGCGCGAGTTCATCACCAAGGTGCGCGACCGCGCCCTGGCCTCCGAGGTGCTGGACTTCGTCACTCCCGGCCAGCAGGTCGTCAAGATCGTCAATGACGTGATGATCGAGGAGCTGGGCGGGGAAGGCGCTGTCCCGCTCAACCTGAATGCTCCGGCGCCGATCCCGATGCTGATGGTCGGGTTGCAGGGCTCCGGAAAGACCACCACGGCAGGCAAGCTCGGCCTGCGCTTGCGCGAGCGGGCTCGCCGCCGTGTGCTGCTGGCCAGCCTCGATACCCAACGCCCGGCTGCTCAGCTCCAGCTCGCTCAACTCGCCGAGCAGGCCGGCGTCCCCAGTCTTCCGATTATCGCCGGTCAGACGCCGGTGGAGATCGCCCAACGCGCCATGGACACCGGGCGGCGCGAAGGTTTCGACATCGTCATCCTGGACACGGCCGGGCGGCTCTCGATCAACCAGGAGCTGATGGACGAGGTGAAGGCGGTCCGCGCCGCCACAGAGCCTGCGGAGACGCTGCTCGTGGTCGATGCGATGACCGGCCAGGACGCGGTCAATACCGCGCGTGCCTTCAACGAGGCGCTCGGCGTCACCGGCATCGTGCTGACACGGATGGACGGCGATGCCCGAGGCGGCGCCGCGCTTTCGATGCGAGCAATCACCGGCGCGCCGATCAAGCTGATCGGCATTTCCGAGAGGCTGGATGGGATCGACGAGTTCCACCCGGAACGCGTCGCCAGCCGCATTCTCGGCATGGGCGACATCGTCGGCCTGGTGGAGAAGGCGTCGGAGACGATCGACCGCGACGAGGCCGAGAAGCTCGCGCTGAAGATGGCGCGCGGCAAGTTCGACCTCGAGGATTACGCCGCGCAGCTTCGGCAGATCACCAAAATGGGCTCGCTCTCCGGCATTCTCGGCATGCTGCCCGGGGTTGGGAAGATCAAGGCGCAGCTCGAGGACGCCAATCTCGACACCACGATCCTCAAGCGCCAGGCGGCGATCATCAGCTCGATGACGCGGAAGGAGCGCACCGCGCCCGACATCATCAAGGCGTCCCGCAAGCGGCGCATTGCCGCCGGCTCCGGCACCACGGTGCAGGAGGTGAACCGGTTGCTGAAGCAGTTCGATGATATGCGGACGATGATGAAGCGGATGAACCGGCTCGGAGAGAAGGGGCTGATGCGGCACGGCCTGTCCGCGCTGCTGCCCAAGGGCATGCAACCCAACCGACCCTATTGAAGGAGACACCGCACTCATGGGCTTGAAGATCCGCCTGGCGCGCGCCGGGGCGAAGAAGCGTCCGTACTACCACATCGTGGTGGCCGACAGCCGCAGTCCGCGCGATGGCCGCTTCATCGAGAAGCTCGGCAGCTACAATCCAATGCTGCCGGCCGAGCATGAAGACCGCGTGCGCTTACAGGGCGAGCGCATCCGCCATTGGATAGGGCAGGGCGCGGTGGCGACCGAGCGGGTGGCGCGCTTCCTCGGCAAGGCCGGGTTGGCTCCGATGCCCGCGTATCGCGAGCAGCCGGTGAAGTCGGCACCCAAGAAGAAGGCGCAAGAGCGCGCTGCCGCCGCGGCTGGCTGAGGTTGCACGTGCCGGAGACCCGTATCCTGCTCGGCGTGATCGGACGCCCGCACGGTGTGCGTGGGCTCGTGCGTGTCACGAGCTACGCAGATCCGCCAGAGGCGATCGCCGGTTATGGCCCCTTGTCCGATGATAGCGGCCGTCAGTTCATGCTGCACTGGCGGGGCGAGGGGATTGCCGAGATCGCCGAGATCGTCGGCGGGAAGTTGGCGAGAATAACGGACCGCACCGCGGCAGAGACGCTGGTCAATCGGCGTTTGTACATCGCACGCGACAGCTTGCCACCACCGCCTGCGGATGAGTTCTATCTCGCCGATCTGGTGGGCCTTGCCGCGATTGATCCCGGCGGGGCGGGGCTCGGCAGGATCATCGCCGTGCATGATTATGGTGCCGGCGCCAGCCTGGAGATCGAGGGGGATGGTGCTACCCCGCTAGTGGTGCCGTTCACGCAGATGGCCGTTCCGAAAGTGGATATCGAAGCCGGGCGGGTGACCGTGGCGGTGCCGGAGGAAGTTGATGCACGTCCGTGCGGCCCCCTCCCCCCGTCCCCCTCCCGCAGGGGGAGGGGGAGCAGAACCATTAATCCGAAAAGCCAGCCGCAATGACTTGGCGCGCATCCGTGCTGACCCTCTTTCCCGAGATGTTTCCCGGACCGCTCGGCCACTCGCTCGCCGGGCGCGCGCTGGCGACCGACCGCTGGTCACTCGACACGGTCGACATCCGTAACTTCGCGACCGACCGGCACCGCAGCGTCGATGACACGCCGTTCGGCGGCGGCGCTGGCATGGTGATGCGCCCCGACGTGGTGGACGCCGCGATCGGCGCTGTCGCCGACGGACGGCCCCTGATCTTTCTGACGCCGCGCGGCCGGCTCTTCACTCAGGGTGACGCCCACCGGCTCGCCGCCGGCCCCGGCGTTATTCTGCTTTGCGGCCGCTATGAGGGCGTCGATCAACGCGTCATCGATGCGCATGCGTTCGAGGAGATTTCGATTGGCGATTACGTGCTCTCCGGCGGCGAACCGGCGGCCGTGGCGATCCTGGACGCCGCCATCCGCCTGCTTCCTGGCGTGATGGGGACGCCCGAGAGTGGGGTCGAGGAGAGCTTTTCCGCCGGCCTGCTGGAATACTCGCATTACACCCGCCCCGCCGACTGGCAGGGTCGCAGGGTGCCGCAGGTGCTGCTCTCTGGCGACCACGCAGCGGTGGCCGGGTGGCGCCGAGCCGAGGCCGAACGCATCACCCGCGAACGGCGCCCAGAGCTGTGGGCACGGCACGTGGCAGCCACCACACCGGCGCCGATTGCCTCGCGCGCCCGGGCGCCGTAAGCAGAACGAAAGGACCCAGCCATGAACATCATCCAACGCTACGAGGCCGCCGAGATCGTCCGCCTCACGGGTGGCCGCCCGGTGCCCGATTTCGCGCCAGGTGACACAGTCCGTGTTTCGGTCCGGGTGGTCGAAGGCGAGCGCACCCGCACCCAGGCCTTCGAGGGCGTGGTGATCGGCCGCTCCAACAAGGGGCTGAACAGCAATTTCACCGTGCGCAAGATCAGCTACGGCGAGGGAGTGGAACGCGTGTTTCCACTCTACTCGCCGATGATCGCCGAGATCGCGGTGGTGCGCCGCGGCGACGTGCGGCGGGCGAAGCTCTATTACCTGCGCGGCCGCTCGGGCAAACGGGCGCGCATCGCCGAACGGGCGCGGAGCGCGACCACCGCATCGCCGACCGCCGCTGAAGGCGGGACGGCCCAGTAGTCAGGGAGGCAACGGATGTCGGCAACCAAGCCGCACACGCTGTTCGAAAAGATCTGGGACAGCCACGTCGTGGAGCGGCTGCCCGACGGAACCTGTATCCTTTATATCGACCGCCACCTGGTGCACGAGGTCACGAGCCCACAAGCCTTCGAGGGCCTGCGCCTGGCTGGTCGTCAAGTGCGTCGACCCGATGCAACCATCGCAGTGGCCGACCACAACATTCCTACGACCGACCGGCGCGCCGGCATCAAGGAAGAGGACAGCCGCGTCCAGGTTGAGACACTGGAGCGCAACGTCAAGGAGTTCGGCGTCCCGTACATTCCAATCCTGGATGTGCGCCAGGGCATTGTTCACATCATCGGCCCCGAGCTGGGGATCAGCTTGCCCGGCATGACGATCGTCTGCGGCGACTCGCACACCTCGACGCACGGCGCCCTGGGCGCGCTGGCCTTTGGCATCGGTACCTCGGAAGTCGAGCACGTGCTGGCAACCCAGACACTGCTCCAGCGGCCGGCGAAAAATATGCTGGTGCAGGTCGATGGTACCCTCGGCTTCGGCGCCACGGCGAAAGATATCGTGCTGGCGATCATCGGTCGGATCGGCACGGCGGGCGGCACCGGACACGTGATCGAATACGCCGGTGAAGCGATCCGTGCGCTCGGCATGGCCGGGCGCATGACGGTGTCAAATATGTCGATCGAGGCAGGCGCCCGGGCGGGGCTGATTGCGCCGGATGAAACCACTTTCGCCTATATCAAGGATCGGCCCTACGCGCCAAAGGGCGAAGCATTCGAGCAGGCGCTCGCCTACTGGCGTACGTTGCCATCCGACTCGGGCGCAGAGTACGACAAGACCGTGCGGCTGGACGCCGCCACAATCGCGCCGATGGTAACCTGGGGAACCAATCCGGGTGCGGTGGTGCCGATCACCGGCGCCGTTCCCGACCCGGTGCAGGAGGCAGACGAAGGCCGGCGCTCGCAGATGCAGCGCATGCTGGATTACATGGCGCTGACGCCCGGCACCCGGATGCAGGACGTGCCCATCGATGTCGTGTTCATCGGCAGTTGCACAAACGGGCGAATCGAAGACATCCGCGCAGCCGCCGCGGTCGCAAAGGGCCGCAAGGTAGCGGCCGGGGTGCAGGCATTGGTGGTGCCGGGCTCCGGCCTCGTCAAGCAGCAGGCGGAGCAGGAAGGCCTCGACCGCATCCTGCTGGAAGCCGGCTTCGAGTGGCGCGAGCCGTGCTGCTCGATGTGCCTCGGCATGAATCCGGATAAGCTTAAGCCGGGCCAGCGCTGTGCCAGCACCTCCAACCGTAATTTCGAGGGTCGCCAAGGTCCCGGCGGGCGCACGCATCTGCTTTCGCCGGCGATGGCAGCGGCGGCGGCGGTCACCGGGCGGTTGTCCGATGTCCGCCAACTGGTCACAAATTGATGATGAGCGATGTGCCGCAACTCCAGGCCATTAGCCAGTAGAAAACCGCCATGGATAAATTTACCACGTTGACCGCCGTCGCGGCACCGCTGCCGCTGGCAAACGTTGATACCGACAAGATCATTCCCGCACGCTTCCTGAAGACCATCAAGCGCACCGGACTTGGCGTACACCTGTTCCATACGCTCCGATACAACGAACAAGGCGACGAACGCGCCGATTTTGTGCTGAACCAGGGCGCCTACCGCGACGCGAAGATCTTGATCGCGCTCGAAAATTTCGGCTGCGGCTCCTCACGTGAGCATGCGCCCTGGGCACTGCTCGACTTCGGCATTCGCTGCGTGATCGCGCCGGACTTCGGCGACATCTTCTTCAACAACTGCTTCAAGAACGGCATCCTGCCCATGCGCCTGCCACGCGCCGCCTGCGATCAGCTCATCGCGGATGCGAAGCTCGGCGGCAACGCACGGTTGACCGTTGATCTGGAACGCCAGGTGGTGGTGCGGCCGAACGGCGAGGAAATCCACTTCGAAATCGACCCATTCCGCAAGCACCTTCTGTTGAACGGACTCGACGACATCGGCCAAACACTGGGGCATGCTAACGCGATCGCCGCGTACGAGACACGACGGCGATCCGAGCAGCCCTGGGCACCCGCCATTACGGCCGACTGATCGCGAACGCCATGCCAGCCAACAAGAAACTGCTGATCCTGCCCGGCGACGGCATCGGACCAGAGGTCATGCGTGAAGTGCGTCGCGTTATCGACTGGATGGACCGCCGGCGAAAAGTTTCCTTCGACTTCTCCGACGACCTGGTGGGCGGTGCAGCAATCGACGCGCGCGGCACGCCGATCACCGATGCCACCATGCAGGCCGCTAGAGACGTCGATGCCATCCTGTTCGGTGCGGTCGGAGGCCCGAAGTGGGAAAAGCTCGGCTTCGATGTCCGTCCGGAGCTTGCTATTCTGCGGCTGCGCAAGGAGCTTGACCTGTTCGCCAATCTACGTCCGGCGACTGTACTCGCCCCGCTGGTCGATGCCTCGACCCTGAAGCCCGAGGTGGTGCGAGGGCTCGATATCATGATCGTGCGCGAAAGCACCGGCGGCCTCTATTTCGGCGAGCCTCGCGGGATCGAGACTCTGCCCGACGGCCAGCAGCGCGGCTTCGACACCGAATCCTACACCACGAACGAGATCGAGCGTGTTGCCCGCGTGGCCTTCGAGCTGGCGGGTCGGAGGAAGCGTCGCATTGCCAGCGTGGAGAAGGCAAACGTGATGCAGTCAGGCTTGTTGTGGCGCCAAGTCGTCACAGCGCTGCATCAGCGCGAGTACGCTGATATCGAGCTGACGCATATGTACGCGGACAATTGCGCGATGCAGCTTGTTCGGAATCCGCGTCAGTTCGACGTTATCGTTACCTCTAATGTGTTTGGCGATATCTTGTCCGACCTTGCCTCGATGCTGACCGGCAGCCTTGGGATGTTGCCGTCGGCGACGCTCGGCGCGGTACAGCCGGACGGCAAGCGGCACGCACTCTATGAACCGATTCACGGCAGCGCGCCCGACATCGCCGGCAAAGGGATCGCAAATCCGCTGGCGCAGATCCTGAGCTTCGCGATGCTGCTCCGCTACTCGTTCGAGATGGAGGAAGATGCGGCGCTGATCGAGACGGCCTGCGCGAATGTGCTGGCGAGCGGCCTGCGCACCGCCGACGTCATGGTACCGGGGGCCGCTCGGGTCGGCACCAGCGTGATGGGCGAATCGATCCTGCGCGAGCTCGACAAGCTGGCGGCATAGCCGCGTTCATCGGTCGGTAAGGGCTTCCCGCGTACCCTGACCGGATGAGCGACCGGGCTGAACCTACGATTGTACGTTCTGGAGCAGCGCATGAACCGGCTGGACAGCCGGATGGACCGGCTCGACACCCACATGGATGGGGTAGATGGCCGGCTTCGCAGCGTCGAAACAACGCTGTCTGCGGTCAGCGCCAAGGTGGATCTGCTCGCCTCGCAGATTGCCGCCAACCTGCCGAGCTGGTGGCAGATGCCGGTCGTCATCGCCGCGACGGCCACGTTGCTCAGCGCCTTGTATGCGGGCCTGCATTACATGCAGGCGCACGGCCTTCAATAGCCACTGTCAGCAGGACATTCGCTCTTCCGCGATGTCCCGCGCGACGGCGGTCGGATCACGTTCCGCTTGCGGCCCATAGCCGCCCGCGCCGGCGGTGACGATCTCCAGCACGTCTCCCGGCCGCATCGCGCCATTGCCATGGTCGAGCGCGGCGCCGTGCATTCGCACTGACGCGCGGCCGCCGTCGCCGCCGCCCCGTAGCCCCCATGGTGCGCTGAGCACGCGGGAGATATCGACGCGCACCCGGCAGTCAGCCTCGGCGCGGTAAACGCGTCGCAGGCCCATGCCGCCGCGCTGGCGCCCCGGCCCGGCCGATCCATCCACCAACTCGTACCGCAGCAGGGTCAGCGGATACTCGATCTCCAATGCTTCGACAGGCAGGTTGGAGGTGTTGGTCATGTGCACATGCACGCCATCGAGCCCGTCCTTCGTCGCCCGCGCGCCGGAGCCGCCGCCTATTGTCTCCAGATACACCCAGAGCTTGTTAGCCACGTTGTTTTCACTTGTAACCTGACCGGCAAAGGTGGCCGAGGTGCAGGCGCCGTTGCTGGCGGCAGTGACACGCTCGGGCACCGCCTCCGCGAGCGCGCCGTGGATCAGATCGACCACCCGCTGGCAGGCACCGAGCCGACCATTCACCGCGGCCGGATGCACGCAGTTGACGATGGTGCCGGCCGGCGCGGTCACGTGCAGCGGGCGAGCGAGCCCGGCATTCGGCAGGATCGTCGGATCAACCACCGTCTTCACAGCGTAATAGACGGTTGAGAGCAATGCGGTCCATGTCATGTTCAGCCCGGCCCGCACCTGCGGCGCGCCCTCGAAATGCAGATGCATCTCGTCGCCGGCGACGCTGATTGCGCAGGACATGTCGAGCTCGCCATCGATCTCCGGGCAATCGTAGCGATCGGCGAAGCAGTACGTGCCATCTGGGATCAAGGCGATGCCAGCACGCATCTTGCGCTCCGCGTAGTCCTGCAGCGCGTCGCCGGCGGCCAGGACGCGGGCGCGGCCATATTTGGCGCAGAGCGCAGTCCTGCGCTGGACCCCTAGGCGGTTCGCCGCCATCTGGGCACGCAGGTCGGACAGGCGCTCGCGCGGCACCTGGCAGTTCAGCAGGATGAGCTCCAACACGTCCTGCGCCAACTCGCCGGCGCGATAGAGCCGGATTGGCGGGATACGTAGCCCTTCCTGGTAGATATGGGCGTGCCCACGATCGGCGAAATCGGCGTAGTGTGCCAAGTTCACCGCCCAGGCGACGATGCTGCCGTCCACGAAGATCGGTTCCGCCAGAACGATGTCTGGCAGATGCGTTCCCCCACCCTCATAAGCATCGTTGCCAACGAACACATCACCCGGCCGCATCTCCGCGGCTGAATGGCGCTTCATGATCTGCGGCAGCAGCCCGATGAAGCTGCCGAGATGCATCGGGATGTGCTCCGCCTGACAGAGCGTGTTGCCGTGCACATCGAACAGCGCGGTAGAGCAGTCCCGCCGTTCCTTGATGTTGGTGGAGTAGCTGGCGCGGATCAGCGCCTCGCCCATCTCCTCGACGATCGAGGACAGCGCACTGCCGATCACCTCGACGGTGATGGGATCGATGACGGCGGCAGCGGTCGCGTCGTTCATGGCCACTCCAGGATCAGGTTGAGAGTGGAATCGACGCGCGCTTGCATGCCGGGCAGCAGCAGCGTCGTCGCATCCATCTGCTCGACCACCGCCGGGCCGTTGATGCGGTTTCCGGCCGCGAGCAGCGCCCGGTCGTAGATCGGGCAGTCAACAAAGCCGGCGGCCTCGGGCAGCCAGACGTTGCGCCGGCCGGCCAGGGCTGGCGCCGGATCCGGCTCGGCGTCGGGATGCGTCGCGATGGTTGCCTTTGGGACGAGACCGACCGCCTCCACCCGATAGGTGACGAGCTGGATCGGGTCTTCGTCGGCAGTGAAGCCATAGAGCCGCTGATGTGAGGCCGAAAATCCGGCGGTCAAAGCGTCCAGCGTGACGGGCCCGATCGGCCCCTCCGGCACCGGCACGGCGATCTCGTAGTTCTGGCCGGCATAGCGCATGTCGATTGAGCGGTTGATCCGACACGCGGCCGGCGCAATCCCTTCTGCCTGGAACCAATGCTCGGCCTGGGCGCGCAAGGTTTCAAACGCCTCGGCGATGACGGGGAGGGACTCCGGGCCGAGGGGGACGAGGCGGGTGGCGGCGAAATCGGCGCGCAGATCCGTCAGCAGCAAGCCGGCGGCGCAGAGGATGTCGGGTGTGCGGGGTACGAGGATACGGCTGATCTCCAGCTCCCGCGCCAGGCGCGCGGCATGCAGCGGGCCGGCGCCGCCGAACGCCACCAGCGTGTAGTCGCGCGGGTCGTAGCCGCGCTGGACGCTGATCACGCGGATCGCGCGGGCCATGTTGGCGGTAACGACCGAGATGATGCCCTGGGCGGTCGCCATCGTCTCCAATCTCAGACGGCGGGCCAGCGCCGCGATCGCCTGCTCGGCGCTGTCGCGGCGGATGAGCATGCGGCCGCCCAGCAGATGGGTGGGGTTCAGTGTCTGCAGCACCACATTGGCGTCGGTCACCGTCGGCTGCGTGTTGCCGCGGCCGTAGCAGACCGGGCCCGGATCGGCGCCGGCGCTGAGCGGACCAACCTTCAGCAGCCCGCCGCTGTCGATCGCGGCGATCGAGCCGCCGCCGGCGCCGACCGTATGGATATCCAGCATCGGCGCCTTGATCGGATAACCTTGCACCGTCGCTTCACCAGCCAGGCGGGCTTGGCCGTCTTGCAGCAGGGCGACGTCGGTGCTGGTGCCACCCATGTCGAACGTGATCAGATCGGCGAACCCGCCGAGTTTGCCGATTGCCTGTGCCGCCACGACGCCGGTGGAGGGGCCGGAAAGGATGGTGCGAACCGGCAGGCGGGCGGCCTGCTCGAAGCCGATCACCCCGCCATTCGATTGTGTCAGGTGCGGTTGGGTGGTCAAACCGAGCGCCGTCAGCCGGTCTCCGAGGCGGTTGATGTAGCGTCGCATGACCGGCCCGAGCGTGGCGTTGACCACGGTGGTGGACAGGCGCTCGTATTCGCGGAATTCCGGCGCGATCTGATGGGAGACGGAGACGAAGGCGTCGGGAAATTCCTCAGCGAGGATGCGGGCTGCCTCGCCCTCATGGTCGGGTCTGACGAAACTATAGAGAAAGCAGACTGCGACGGCCTTGACCCCGGCCTCGCGCAGGCACCGGACGGCGGCACGGAAAGCAGCGATGTCGAGCGGAGTCTCGACGGTGCCGTCGTGGCGCAGTCGCTCCGGCACTTCCAGCCTGAGGTCACGAGAGACCAGAACGGGCGGCTTGTCGACTTGCAGATCGTAGAGATCGGGACGCTTCTGGCGGGCGATCTCGAGCAGGTCGCGGAACCCGTCGGTGGTGATCAGGCCGGTGCGGGCGCCGGTGCCTTGGATAAGCGCGTTGGTGGCGACGGTGGTGCCGTGGCCGAAATAGGCGATGCGGTCCACCGCGGCATCGAGCCGGGCGGTGGCCTCGGCCAGGCCGTCCGCGATGCCGGCGGACGGATCGTGCGGCGTGGAGGCGACCTTCCAGACCTCCAGGCGCGCGGTTGCGTCGTCGAACAGGCAGATATCGGTGAACGTGCCGCCTGAAATCGACGCCGACCCGCCACGCCATGTTCCCTGCTCCGCTTGTGTCGAAATCAGGGTAGAGCGGCAGGAAGAACGGGTCAGCCCCCGCCGCGCCTGCGTGTGCCGAATGGCAGCATCGTAAGCCCGGCGCCCAGCAGTGCTAGCGAGGACAGCTCGGGCACGCGGACGGGCGTTTCCGAGAACTGCTCGGTGAAAGAGTTGACCGAAGCCGATCCCCTCGTACCGAGACTGGCGATCAGCAGGGTCTCGGTGCCGATCAGCCGGTACGACGTGGCAAACGTCGTGCTGGCCATGAGCTGCACGCCCATCGGCGTGTCGAACACCGTGAGCTAGCTGGGCCATTGGCGCCGAGTTGGCGCAGACGCCCTTGCTTTCGAACACCGCGCCTAGGCAGATCAGCTCATTGATTGTGATCGATCCGTCAGCAGTCACAGTCGGCATCGACATGGCCAGGCTGGCGCCGGTGATCGGGGCGTCGCCTCGCTCGCCAAACCGTCCAAGTCGGGCTTGACAAATCCAGTGGCAATCGCCGAACAGCAAAGTCCTCCTCTACACCCGAGCCTAGAAACCGAACATTAACAGGAGAACCTCCATGCCGAGAGGATTCGATACAACGCAAGACACTACGCCACACCTCGCCGCCATTAAGGCAGCTAACTACGATTTCGTTGCGCGTTACCTAAGTCAGTCTCACTGGAAGGTCATTAGCGCAGCCAAGGCAACGGCTGTTACCGCTGCCGGCCTGGGGCTTGTGCTGGTCTACGAGGATGGCCCAACCACCTCTGACTACTTTTCCTTCGGTCGTGGACAGGCAGACGGCACGCGTGCAGCGCAGCAAGCAAGCCTTATCGGTGCGCCCGCCGGAATTGTGCTCTATTTTGCGGTGGACTATGACGCTTCCATGAGCGATATAAGCGGCGTGGTTACGCAATATTTCAACGGCATTGTCGATGCGCTGAAATCGTCCGAGGCTGCCAACGGCACCAGCTACACGGCTGGAGTTTACGGATCGGGCGCCACCTGCAATGTCATAACTGCGGCCGGTCTTGCCAAATGCGGCTGGCTGGCCCAGTCGCGCGGTTGGAGCGGCCACGACACTTATAGCGGCTGGTCAATCCGCCAAGGGATGCCTGCGGTGATCGTCGGACTTTCCGTGGATCCGGACGACGCGATTGGCGACTACGGCGCCATCCTCCCGCCTACGCCGGTGGCTTAATTCCAGGTGGCTCGGCGACACTGCGGAAAGTTGCCGAGACGCTGCTGCTTGGTCCTCGCACACAGGACGTATTGATCTCCTCGTTCAGCTCGCCGCAGCGACATAGGGGGTGACCATCTTTGCCGGATCCACGACACGGTCGAACTCCTGCTCGCTGACGAAGCCAAGCTGCAGAGCGGCCGCCTTCAGCGTCAGGTCATGCTCCATCGCATGGTGGGCGATCTTCGACGCCTTATCATAGCCGATCACCGGCGCGAGTGCCGTCACCAGCATCAGTGAGCGGTCCACGTACTCGGCGATCTTCTTCAGGTTCGGCCGCGTTCCTTCCACCAGGAATTTGCGGAAATTCGTGCAGCCGTCGGTCAGCAGCGTGATCGACTGCGTGATATTAGCGATCATCAGCGGTTTATAGACATTCATCTCCAGATAACCGCCGGCGCCGCCGAACCCCACCGCCACGTCGTTCGCCATGACCTGCACGGCGAGCATCGTCAGGGCCTCGGCCTGCGTCGGATTGACCTTGCCCGGCATGATCGAGGAGCCCGGCTCGTTCTCGGGGATCAGCAGCTCGGCGAAGCCGGCGCGCGGGCCGCAGGACAGCAGCCTTATGTCGTTCGCGATCTTGTAGAGCGACGCCGCCAGGGTTCGGAACGTGCCGGAGAGCTGCACCAACGCATCGTGCGCGCCTTGCACGGTGAACTTGTTCGGGGCGCTGACGAAGGGCAGGCGCGTATGGCGCGCAATCTCGGCCGTGGCGGCCTCAGCAAAGCCGGGAGCGGCGTTGATGCCGGTGCCCACCGCCGTGCCGCCAAGGGCAAGCCGATACACGCCCTTCAGCGCGTCCTCGATGCGTTCCAGATTGTCCGACAGCATCCCGGCATAGCCGGACCATTCCTGGCCGAGGGTGAGCGGTGTCGCATCCTGCATATGCGTCCGCCCGATCTTAACGATCTTGTCCCATTCCGTCGCCTTGGCCGAGATCGCGTCCCGCAGCTCGGTGACGGCAGGAACGAGGCGACCGGTGACATTCACGGCCGCCGCGATGTACATCGCGGAGGGGAAGGTGTCGTTGGACGACTGCGACATATTCACGTGGTCATTCGGATGCACCGGTTGTTTGCTACCAAGCGGAGTTCCGGCAAGCTGACAGCAGCGGTTCGATATCACCTCGTTGACGTTCATGTTGAATTGCGTGCCGCTACCGGTCATCCAGACGTGCAGCGGGAACATGTCGTGATGCCGGCCGGCCAGGATCTCGTCGCAGACCTGCACGATCAGCCGGTAAACCGTGTCGTTCGAACGTCCGCCGGCATGGTTCGCGGTCGCGGCTGCCCGCTTCAGGATGGCATAGGCCGTGATCATCTCGCGCGGCATCAGATCATGGCCGATGCTGAAATGCTGCAATGAACGCTGGGTCTGTGCGCCCCAGAGCTTGTCGGCGGACACCTCCACCGTTCCGAGGCTGTCACTCTCCTGGCGAAATTCCGACATTTCTCTCTCCGCTTGGTTTCGGGTGCACGGATGGGGGCGCGTCAGCCAGGGGCGGCCTTGCTCGTCAGCCGCTCCAGCCACCGCTGCACGCGCCGGTCCTCGCAGACGGCAACATTAAACCGCATCCACGGTGAGCGCTCGAGATGGGGACGGAAGACCGTGCCGGGTGCCAGCATGATGCCGTCGCGCTGCGCCGATTCCGCCAGCTCCAGCGAGTCGTCGATATGCCGGAAGCGAGCCCAGACGAACATCCCGCCCGCGGGCTCGACGAACAATTCCAGCCCCATACGTTCAAAGGCGCGCACGACATTGAGCCGCGCCTCGCCCAGCCGCTCGTGCAGGCGTGACAGATACTTGCGGTAGTGGCCGTCCACCAGCATCAGATAAATGAGCCGTTCGGTGAACTGCGAGGTGGTGATGCTGGTCAGCATCTTGATATCGGCGAGCTCGTTGGCGATGTCCTGTGCGCAGGCCAGGAAGCCGACACGCAGACTGCCTGACAGCGTCTTGGAAAAGCTGCGAGTATAGATCACTCGCTTAAGCTGATCGAGCGTCGCCAGCCGACGGCGTCGGCGTCACTTGCACGATCGCAGAAAATGTCATCCTCCACGATCATGAAATTATGGCGCTCGGCGGCCTGCAACACCCTGAATGCCACATGCGGGCTCATGTCCGCCCCAGTGGGGTTCTGCATCACCGATTGCGTGAAATAGACCTTCGGCCGGTGCGCTGCCACCAGTTCCTCGAGCACGGAGATGTCCGGTCCATCGGGATTGCGCGGCACCGCCAGCATTTCGACTCCCTGCAGGCGCAAATTGCCGAACATGTTGTAGTAGCCGGGGTCATCTACCAGCGCCGCGTCGCCGGGCTTGAGCAGATAGCGGATGACCAGCTCGAGCGCCTGGCTGGTACCCTGCGTCAGCAGGATCTGGCCGGGATGGGCGGTGATGCCGAGCCCGCCCAACATCAGCGCAAGGTGCTCACGCAGCGGCAGATAACCGAACGGGTGGCCGTATTCGAGCAGATAAGCCCCGTTCTTGCGCGCGAGCACGTTGAGGCTCTGGCGGATACCGGCTTCGTCGAGCCACGAATTCGGCAGCCATGGGCCGCCAGCAAGCATGGTGCTTTCGTCCGCCTCCAGCAGTCGGCGAACGAGCCAGACCAGTTGCTCGTTGCGCTTGTGGTTATCCGAAGGCGTGAGATGCGTCATTCTGGCCAGCGCGGGGGCGGTGTAGAAGCCGGCACCGCGGCGTGACTGCAGATAGCCCATTGCGACCAGACGGTCGTAAGCCTCGACGACCGTGAAGCGGCTGACATTGTAGCTTTCGGCAAACTTGCGGATCGACGGCAGCTTGGTGCCTGGCCGCAGATGCCGATCGTCGATTTCCCGCCTGATCCCGGCCACGATCTGGTCTGCGAGCGGTTGGTCGCCGTTCTGGCTGACGGTCAGGGGCGAGCATGCCGGCTCCCGCTTTGCGTCGGATTGGCCCGGCCAATGGACCGGTACAGTCCTGTCAACTGACATGGAAACTGTCTATTACTGTCTTCGCGAGTGTTCGGCACCATGGAGCGGGTGTCAAGGTACGGACCCGCAAACTGCCGATCTCGGTCCAGCACCCAACTCGCAACCCCAGAGGAAGGGAGAAATCCGATGCCGCTCATTCAGGTTCACGTCATCAAGGACGTGTTCAGCCCGGAACGGAAGCGCCAGATCATCAGCAAGCTGACGGATGCGATGGTCTCGATCGAAGGTGAGAACATGCGCGGCGTCACGTCATGCGTAATCCAGGAAGTGGAAAGCGGTGACTGGGGCATCGGTGGCAAGGCGCTGACCACCGGCGACGTGCACGCTTTGGCACGCGGAAAAGCTGAATGACGGCGCGATCTCGCGCCGCCGCATGAATAGTTCCGAAGCGACCTATCAGTAAGCCCTCAAGGCAAATCAGCAGTGGCGCGCCGGAGCACGCTCAGCGCGGCGACGGTCGAAGGCGATGCCCGCGGTCCGCGCCCCGCCGCGTCTCGGTCCGGCGTGTGCAGGAACCACCGGATCGGCCTGTCGTTCGGCGTGGCGCGGCGAAGCACAAACCGCCCGGCTGTCGTGCTGATCTCGACCGCGCCGGCGCCCGCCACGACATCCCCGTTTACCCCCCACAGCGCCAGGCAATCCACCAGCAAGGCGCGCAGCTCGGCATCGGTCACAGGCAAGGTCCGGCGATGATTTCCCGCGCCACTTTCCGGTGCTGCCAGCGCCCGTCATCCAAGCTGCCGAGGAACCGGCCGTTCTCCACGACCACCTTGCCGCGCAGCAGCGTCAGGCACGGCCAGGCCAGCATCTGCCGGCCTTCCCACGGCGTGTAGTCCGTCTCGTGCAAATCGGCGGCGCGGATCGCCCGCTTATCAGCAGGATCCAGCACGCAGATATCCGCGTCCGACCCCACCGCCAGCGCGCCCTTGCGTGGATAGAGCCCCATGATCTTCGCCGCATTGGTCGAGACCAGATCGACGAAGCGTGACAGTGAATAACCACGCCGCCCGACCATTTCCGTGTACATCAGCGCCACGCGCGGCTCGACTCCGGCATTGCCCCCCGTGGTGTCGTCGATCCGCACGCCCTGGATCTTCTGCTTCAGCGTGCAGCAGATCTCGTCGGTGGCAACGCAATTGATCGATCCATCCAGCGTGCCAGCCCACAGCGCCGCCTGGTCCGCGGTCGATTTCAGCGACGGATAAGTGTGGTAGATCTGCCCATTCGGCCGGCGATAGTCCTCGCTGGTATACAGCATGTACTGGTGCAGCGATTCGCCGTAGATCGGCACGCCGCGCGCCCGCGCCTCTCGGATAGCCGACACGCCGGATTCGGCAGAAACGTGCATCATGTACAGCGCCGTGCCGCGCATCTTCTCGGCCAGGCGGATGATCCGGCGAAACGAGATATCCTCGGACAGCGTATTGTGCACCTCGGCCATGTTGGCGAAGCCGGTGCGACCCTCGCGGATCAGCTTGCCGTACATGTGCATCACGATGTCGTTGTCCTCGGAGTGGATCACCCCCAGGCCACCTTCTGCCGCCAGCACCTGGAACACTTCCCATATGTCGCCGAAATCCACCATGCGCCCCTTGCGCGACGGCGTGATATCGGTGGTGAAGATCTTCACCGTCGGAAACCCGGCCTGGATCGCCTCGGCAAGCTCGCCAAATAGCGCAACCGGCAGGGCGCCCTCCACCATCAGGTGTTGCGCATAATCGCAGGCTGAATGCCCCTTCCAGTCCTGCTCCCGCTTGTTGATCGCGTCTTGCACGCTGGCACCTTCGCGGCAGCGGGTGAAATCGATGATCGTGGTAGTGCCGCCATGCAGAGCGGCCCGGCTGACGATATCGGGCGGGTCGGTCAGGCCGGCGGTGCCGTCCGGGTTCGGCAGGAACCATTTGCAATGCACATGAGGGTCGATTCCGCCGGGCATGACGATCTTGCCGGTGGCGTCGATCAGTCGCGCGCCCTCGAGCAGTGGCATCGTGCCGCCGGCGGCCACCGCGACGATTCGCTCGCCCTCGATCGCAAGGTCGAAGGCCCCGACACCATGCGGCGTGACCACCGTGTCGCCGCGCAGCACCAGATCGACCATCCGCGCCCCTCCCATCCCCTGGCCGGAGCATGGTCCATCGTCGCTCCGGCCAGGGCAAGCGTGTCCTGGATCAGGCAATCGCCAGGGTCGGCTTCTGCGGATCCTTGGGCGGCGCGCTGGCGGACTGGTACAGATTATTGAAGTCGAATAGCAGACGTTCCGCGTTCTTCTTCACTTTCTTCAGCTCGGCGTCTTCGTCCTTGATGTCCTTCATGTCGCCGCCGCAGCCAGCCAGGGCCTTGGACAGGTCATCCGCCGCATCGTTGAACTTCTCGACGCTGGGGGTAGTAGCCTTCGCGATCTTGGCGATTTCGCCGAAATTGTCCTTGATGCCATCGAGTTTGCCGGACATTTTCCCCCAAGTCTCGAACGCCGATTTCAGTTGCGACTTGAGATCGCTGATCTCTTTCAAGCCCTCCTCCAGACCATCCCTGACCGTGTCATAATCGGTCGTCACCTTCTTCATGCGCGACTCGATCTTCGACTTGTCCGTCTCGTAGCTGTCGAGCTCCTTCACCAGCTCTTTGCGTGCTTTCACGATTTCGTCGAGGGTCTTCTTCGGCATGGGGATCTCCTTTGGCAAAGATTGCCGGCGCGGTTTAACGCCTCCATCGTCGGGGACTTATGACTCGAGTCACACGACCGGCGACTTGCCCGGCCGAGCGACGGCCCCCATGCTGCACGGCATGGAATCAGGCTTCGACGTGATCGTGATCGGTGCCGGTATCGCCGGATCCACCAGCGCCGCTGCTCTCTCGCCCGACCGGCGCGTCGCGCTGGTCGAAGCCGAGGAGCAGGCCGGCTACCACACCACTGGCCGATCGGCCGCGACCTGGATCCAGAACTACGGCCCGCCGGACGTGCGGCGGCTGACCGGACTATCGCGCGCCTTTTTCGAATCCCCGCCGGTCGCTTTCGCCGAAGTTCCACTAATGAAGCGCCGCTCGAGCGTGTTCCTCGCGCCGGCGTCGCAGGTGCCGCAGCTCGAGGGCCTGCTGGCCGAGGGCATCGGCCTTCGACCCATCGCGCTTGACGATCTGCGCGCCATGGTCCCGGCGTTGCGCCCCGACTACGCGGCGGCCGCGGCGATCGAGGAGGACGCGTTCGACATCGACGTCGCCGCGATCCACCAAGGCTTCCTGCGCCAGCTTCGTGCCAACGGCGGCGTGCTCGCGCTGCGCCATCGCGCCGGGCGTATCGAGCGTCGCGCCGACACCTGGGAGGTCTTTACCAGCGCCGGCGCCATCTTGCGCGCGCCGCTCGCGGTCAACGCGGCGGGTGCCTGGGGCGACGAGGTCGCCGCCATTGCCGGCGTCCGGCCACTCGGCCTGACCCCGTGCCGGCGCACTGCCGCCATCATCGATCCGTCGCCATGGGATGCGAGCGAATGGCCGGTGATAGGTGATGTCGCCAGCACCTGGTATGCGCGTCCCGAGGCGCGCACGCGGCTGCTGGTCTCGCCTGCCGACGAGACGCCGATGCATGCGCATGACGTGCGCCCCGATGAGCTGGATATCGCGCTCGGCATCGACCGCATGCAGGCGGCCCTGGCGATCGAGGTGCGCCGCGTCGAGCATAGCTGGGCCGGCCTGCGCACCTTCACCCCTGACCACAGTTTGGCGTTCGGCTGGGATGCCGCGGCGGAGGGGTTCTTTTGGTGCGTGGGGCAAGGCGGCTACGGCATCCAGACCTCGCCGGCCGCCGGCAAGCTGGTGGCAGACCTGATCGTTGGGCGCGATCCGGGCGTGGCGCGGGATGTCGTGGCTGCCGTCGATCCGCGCCGGTTCAGCCGGACCTGAACGGCTTTTTCGTGGCCCCGATATCGGGCGCGGGCAGCGGACACCGGGGAGGTCGCAAGACGTTGCATGCCGCGGGATATTCGGCTATCCTGTTTTGGATATTCGGATATATACAGAGGTCGGCATGCCGCTCTACATCAAGGACGACACGACGGCGCGCCTGGTCGCCGAGCTCGCCAAGCTTCGGGGCGTGTCGAAGCAGGACGCTGTTAAAATGGCCGTTAAAGCTGAGTTGGATCGTGCGGCCCGGGCCGTGCCACTCAGGGAACGCTTCGCCGAGTTGCGCCGGGCGCACCCACTTCCTCCCCCTACCGGACAGGCCGCCGACAAGCCGTTCTTCGATGCGCTTTCTGGAGAGCCTTGATGGTCTTCGCGGACGCTTCGGCGCTGATCGCGATCGTCGCAGGCGAACCGGAGGCAGCCTGTCTGGCCGATCGGCTCGAGGCCGAGTTGCCGCGGCTTTGCTCCGCCCTGTCAGTCTGGGAGACCATCGCCGGGCTCTGCCGCAGCTATATGTTTTCCGTCCCGGCCGCGCGCGCTCATGTCCGCCGGTTCCTTGAAGCAGGCAGCTTCGAGTTTGTCGGCATCGGCGAACGAGAATTCGAGATCGCCGTGGATGCCTACGCCCAGTACGGCAGAGGCCGTCACCCGGCAGCGCTCAACATGGGCGACTGCTTCGCATATGCGTGCGCGAAGGCGAATTGGGCAGAGCTGTTGTTCAAGGGCGAGGACCTTACCAAAACCGACATCACACCCGCTCGGTAGGGGCACTCCCGCCGTCGCAAGGCGTCATCCGACAAACCACGACCACGAACACCAAGCGGCCGAGAGAACGACTCTCGCGCCTCATGCCTGCTTGCGCAATGACAAGCGAAGCGTCACGTTCCCGATGCCCCGCCCTCGGTCATCGGCACCGTGCTCTACAAACACATCGGGACACCGGTCGACTTCACCGCGCAGTACGGATCGTACGACGCCAACCACTCGCTCCTGGGCGCCTATGAGTACGCGCCGAACAACTCACCGACCCGGAAGGCCGCAGCCTACCACCGCTCTCGCGGTGGTGCTGTCCGCATCGCGGGCCGGCCGCTACGCGGCTTGAATCCGCCGACAGGTGCTCGGCAATGAGGTCAGGCCGGATGTATGCCGTCAGTCCGGAAGCCCGGCCCGGCGCAGGCCTTCAAGCAGCGCCTCGAGGTGCTCCGGATTCCGGAACCTGTGTCCATAGAAATTTCGTACTCGCTCAACAGTCTCATTGGGTCCGAGGGCGAGCAACTGCGTCACCGCCTGACGCCCTTCTTCCAACCGTCCCAGATGTCCAAGGCAGGCCGCTCGGAGACGCCGGGGCGGAAGGAAGTTCGGGGTCTCATTCAAGGCCCTGGCAGTCCAGTCAAGAGCGATGTCGTATCGGCCGGCAACGAAATGCGCCAGAGCGACCGCGCTGAGACGCAGACCGGCGGCGATGTCCATCGGACTCAAGCGCCCGGCGCGCTCAAGGTGATCAAGCGCTATCTCCGGTTCGCCCCGTCCGGCGTGCAAAATCCCGCTGATCAGGAAGCCGTAGGCGGAATTCGGGTTGAGTGTGATTGCCTTGCTGACGATCGCAATCGCGGCGTCCAGATCGCCGCTGTTCCTACCAATTGCCCCCGCAGCGGTCGCCAGGACTTCGGGATCATCCCTGCCTCGCTCGATCGCTACCCGGGCAACTCGAACGGCGTCGCTGAACAATACATCCGGCTGAGTGGACCATCCCTGAACGACCAAAAACGACAGGCAGCGCGCTGCCTGCGCATAGGCCAGCGCGAAATCAGGGTCGATCTCGATCGCACGCTCCAGCAGGTGAATGGCTTCTTCGATGCCCTCGCGGCTGAGGGTATTGAAGTGAGCAAGCGCCCGCAGCCAAAGGTCGTAAGCTCGCAGGTCTTCCGTCGGCTTGCGCCGCGCCCGTTCGATCTCTGCCAGGCGCAGCTTCGGCTCTATAGCGCCCACAACACTGGCGGTTACCTTGTCCTGGAGGTCGAAGATGTCATCAAACGGACCGTCGAACCGGTCCGCCCAGATATGAGCGCCAGTCGGTGCATCGATCAACTGACCAATCACGCGAACCCGATTGGCCGCACGACGCACGCTGCCCTCTAGCAGTCGGGTAGAGGTGCCGGTTGCCCGGCACCTCCCCCACAGATCCCGGCGTGCGGCTTTCCCGCGCCGGGCTCTTGTCGGAGGTCGAACGTGTCCATCCGTCGGCTTTGCTTCCTGCCCGTAATGGCCACGTAGGCTTACTGTTCCATGACATGCTGATCCCGGCACTGAGTCCGGAGCATGCGCCGCTGCTCACCTTCCCTCCGACCGGCCGCCTTCCCTCCACCATCTCCGCCGCCGACCTAAGGCCGGCATTGTTCGAGGCTTCACAGGTAGTATGCAGCCGTCCGAACTCCTCACCTCTTCCTCGACGGCTTCGTCTCCTCGACTTCCCGTCGCGACCCGTGTCCACCGAGGTGATCGCGGGCAAGGTGAGGTCTCCCAGGTTCCAGCGCGTTCCCTTCTTGCGTGATGTGGCCTTTGACCCCGGCAGGGCGACGGGTCCTCGCATAACGGCCCCGCACATGTTGCCTTCGACGGATACGAACGCCTCGGCCCCTGCGTCATCGTTCATTTCGTGGCTCAATCCCACACCCCACAAGATTGCTGTGTACGCTTCGCCGCGGTTGTCACCTTCCACGACGCAACACTCGCTACCGGGCGGGCGCTACCCCTTACCCGGGCCGGACTTTCACCGGCTGGACCGCGCCAGCCTCCTGGCGCACCGTATCGGACGCCCAATTCGCGGCCGACCTGCCTGACGTCGGGTGACTTGCCTTTATAGGCAAAGCTCGAGTTACGGGCGATCACGAATATCGACCGCACGCGCGACAGCGCCGTGATGATCTCTTCAACGAGGCCGTCCGCAAAATACTCCTGCTCCGGATCAGTGCTCAGGTTCTGGAACGGCAGTACGGCAATCGACGGTTTGTCAGGCAGCGGGAGCGCTGGAGCCGGCTCGTCAGCGTGCAGCACGCGATAGACCCTCACCGGCGCGGCAATATTCTTCACCTGCTGCTCGCCCAGATCGTCGAACCGGCACGTGATACGTCCACGAACCTGCTCCTGCACAGCCGCCGAAATCAGAATGCCGCCAGGCTCCGCCAGCGCCTCCAGCCGCGCCGCGATATTGACCCCGTCGCCAAAAATGTCATGCGGTTCAACAATCACGTCGCCAAGGTTGATGCCGACGCGGAACAGGAGCCGTTGGTCTTGCGCATCGCCGGACGTGTGGCGCACGATATCGTCTTGAAACTGCAGGGCGCAACGAACGGCTTCGATTGCGCTCGGGAATTCCGCCAAGAATCCGTCACCAGGTACCTCTTGACCAGACGACCACCGTACTGCGCTACGGCGGGTTCCACGGAACCCTTCATGATTGCGGTAAACGCCGCATGCGTGCGTTCTTCGTCCGCGTGCATCAGCCGTGAATAGCCGGCAACGTCGGCGGCTATGATCGCGGCCAAGCGGCGCACGGTCACACCCCCGGGTCTCTCGACCGCGGCTGAGGTCTGCCCTTGGGCGGGCGTGTGCGAGAAGCAACCATGGTGTTTATTCTAGCGTCGCCGGCGCGACATGTCCCCTCTGCCTGTCAGCCCCCCGCGATTTTCACGATCAGCTAAATTTCCGTCCCCTCGGCGAGCGGCGCCGCCCAGGCACCCTGATAGATCACCCCATCGGCCTGAGGCTTGCGAAGGGGGCGGATGTGCGCCGTCAGTCCGGAAGCCCCGCCCGGCGCAGGCCATCAAGCAGCGCCTCGAGGTGCTCCGGATTCCGGAACCTGTGTCCATAAACGTTTCGGACACGCTCAACGGTCTCATCGGGTCCGAGGGCCAGCAATTGCGTCACCACCTGACGCCCTTCTTCCAACCGTCCCAGATGTCCAAGGCAAGCCGCTCGGAGACGCCGAGGCGGAAGGAAGTTCGGGTTCTCATTCAAGGCCCTGGCAGTCCAGTCAAGAGCGATCTCGTATCGGCCGGCAACGCTGTGCCGCAGGCCGGAGGCGGTGTCCATCGGATCCAAGCGTGCGGCGCGCTCAAGGTGATCAAGCGCTATCTCCGGGTCGCCTCGTCCGGCGTGTAGAATCCCGCTGATCTGGAAAGCCTGGGCGGAATTCGGGTTGAGTGTGATTGCCTTGCTGACGATCGCGATCGCGGCGTCCATGTCGCGACTGCTTCTCCCAATTGCCGCCGCAGCGGTTGCGAGGACTTCGGGATCATCCCTGCCTCGCTCGATTGCTACGCGGGCAACTCGAAGGGCGTCGCTGAGAAATACATCCGGCTGGGTGGACCATCCCTGAATGACCAGAAACGACAGGCAGCGGGATGCCTGCGCATAGGCCAGCGCGAAATCAGGGTCGATCTCGACTGCGCGCTCCAGCAGGCGAATCGCTTCTTCGAGGCTTTCGCGGGTGAAGGTATGAAAGTGCGCAAGTGCCCGCAGCCAAAGGTCGTAGGCTCGCAGGTCTTCCGTCGGCTTGCGCTGCGCCCGTTCGATCTCTGCCAAGCGCAGTTTCGGCTCTATAGCGCCACAACACTGGCGGTTACCTTTTCCTGAAGGTCGAAGATATCATCAAGCAGACCGTCGAACCGGTCCGCCCAGATATGCGCGCCGGTGGGTGCGTCGATTAACTGACCAATCACGCGAACCCGATTGACCGCACGACGCACGCTGCCCTCTAGCACGTATCGGACGCCCAATTCGCGGCCGACCTGCCTGACGTTGGGTCACTTGCCTTTGTACGCGAAGCTCGAGTTACGGGCGATCACGAAGATCGACCGCACGCGCGACAGCGCCGTGATGATTTCCTCGACAAGGCCATCGGCAAAATATTCCTGCTCCGGATCGGTGCTCAGGTTCTGGAACGGCAGTACGGCAATCGACGGTTTGTCAGGAAGCGCGAGCGCGGGAGTCGGTCCTTCAGCGTGCAGCACGCGATAGACCCGCACCGGTGCTGCGATATTCTTCACCTGCTGTTCGCCCAGATCGTCGAACCGGCACGTGATCCGTCCACGCACCTGCTCCTGCACGGCCACCGAAATCAGAATGCCGCCGGGGTCCGCCAGCGCCTCCAGCCGTGCCGCGATATTCACGCCGTCGCCGAAAATGTCGTGCGGTTCGACGATCACGTCCCCCAGGTTGATGCCCACGCGAAGGAACAGCCGTTGGTCTTGCGGATCGCTGGACGTGCGGCGCGCGATATTGTCTTGGAACTGAATGGCGCAGCGAACGGCCTCAATCGCGCTCGGGAACTCCGCCAGGAATCCGTCGCCGGTACTTTTCACAATGCGACCGCCATGCTGCGCTACGGCGGGTTCCACCGAGCCTTTCATCAACGCAGTGAAGGCAGCGTGCGTGCGTTCCTCATCAGCGTGCATGAGCCGCGAATAGCCGGCGACATCGGCGGCTATGATCGCGGCCAGGCGGCGCGTGGTCATAGTCCTGGCTCTCTCGACCGCAGCCGGGATCGGCCTCGGGACGGATGCCTGCGAGAAGCAATCATCAGGCTCAGTTTAGCACCGGCGGGGCGATATGTCCCCTCCGCGGGTCAGCCCCCCGCAATCTTCGGGATCAGGTAAATCTCCGCCCCCTCGGCCAGCGGCGCCGCATAGGCGTCCTGGTAGATCACCCCGTCGATCGCCACCGCCATCCCATCCTCGACCTGCTTGCCCAGACCGGGGAAGCGCTCGTCCAGTTCCTTTACCAGTCGCCGGAACGTGGTGGCCGTCACGTCGAGCTCAGTCCGCCCGCCGGTGAACCGGCCGGCGGCCGAGCCCGAGAAGACGACGCGCGGCATCAGCGCTGCCGGGCCGCCGCACCCTCACCCGCAGGGCTTCGCCCCGCGACGGTCCAACCCGGGGACATAGGTAACAGTTCAGCCCGACGAGATGGGTAACAGGCTAACTGGCGGCATGGAGGTGCACCATGCCGTGGCAGAGGACCGAACCCATGGACGAGCGGCTGTCGTTCATTGTGAGCTGGCGGGAGGATGGAGTTTCGATGGCGGAATTGTGCCGCCGCTATGGGGTGAGCCGGAAGACCGGCTACAAATGGGTGGATCGTTACGAGGCGGCCGGGCTGGCCGGCTTGCAGGAGCGCAGCCGGGCGCCGCTGCGGCATCCGCATCAGGTCGCGCCGGCGCTCGCCGAGGCGGCACTTGGAGCGCGGCGCAGCCATCCGAGCTGGGGCCCGCGCAAAGTGCGGGCGTGGCTGATGGCGCATGATCCTGGGTTGGCCTGGCCGGCGGCGAGCACGCTGGGCACGCTGTTCGACGAAGCCGGGCTGACGGTGCCGCGGCGTCGGCGCGAGCGAGTGCCGCCGCGGACGGCGCCGTTTGCCGACTGTGACGGGCCGAATGCGGTTTGGACGGCTGATTTCAAGGGCTGGTTCCGTACCGGCGATGGCGCGCGCTGCGAGCCGTTCACGTTGTTGGACGGCTGGAGCCGCTATCTGCTGCGTTGCCAGGCTGTGCGTCGGGCCGACACGGCGACGGTGCGCGCGATCCTGGAGGCGGCGTTTCGCGAATACGGGCTGCCGGAGGTTTTTCGCAGTGACAACGGAGCGCCGTTTGCGGGCCGCGGCGCGGGTGGCCTGAGCCGGCTTTCGGTGTGGCTGATCAAGCTTTCGGTGCGGCCGGAGCGGATTGATCCGGGCTCGCCGGAGCAGAACGGCCGCCACGAGCGGATGCATCTGACGCTCGGGCAAGAGACGGCGAACCCGCCGGCGGCGGACCTGCGGGCGCAGGCGCGGCGTTTTGCGGCGTTCCGTCGCTGCTACAACGAGGAGCGGCCGCATGAAGCGTTGGGCCAGCAGCCGCCGGAGCGGCACTATCGGGCGAGTGCGCGCGGCTACAGCGGCAGACTGTGTTCGCCGGATACCCGGAGGCGGCGACGGTGCGCCAGGTGCGCTCGAACGGCGAGATTAAGTGGCGTGGGGAACGGGTATTTCTGGGTGAGCCGCTGGTTGGTGAACCTGTCGGGCTGAGCCCGATCGCGGATGGCGAATGGCGTGTGATGTATGGGCCGATCGAGCTTGGCGTGTTGGACGAGCGGTGCCGGTTGCGACAGCGACGCCGGCGGCGGAGGGCGCTCTGTGGAGTTGTGGACAACCCAAGCGGGTTGCCCACAACTCCACAGAGCCAACAGCGACAAGCGCCTGATTTGATACGATGATGGATGGAAAGTGTTACCCATGTCGTCGGTCTATTCTGTTACCCATGTCGTCGGTTGGACACGACCTCTCCCGCAGAGCGGGAGAGGTGAGGATGTGCGCGGCCTGCCGCCATCGGTGTTACGCCGCCTTCTGCCCCGCTTCCGCATCCAGCGCGGCGCGCATCTTCGGCGGCGACATCGGCAGATCGGACATGCGGATCCCCGTCGCATCGCGGATCGCATTCCCCACCGCCGCCATCGGCGGGATGATCGGCACTTCGCCCACGCCGCGCGCACCGAACGGATGGCGCGGGTTCGGCACCTCCACCATAATCGCCTCGATCAGCGGCAGGTCGGAGGCAACCGGCACGCGATAATCCAGGAAGCCCGGATTCTCCATCCGTCCCTGGGAGTCGTAGATGTACTCCTCGTTCAGTGCCCAGCCGATGCCTTGCGCGGCACCGCCCTGGATCTGGCCCTCGACGTAGCTGGGATGGATCGCCTTGCCGACATCCTGCACCGCCGTGTAGCGCAGCGACCTTCACAGCGCCGGTCTCGCGATCGACCTCCACGTCGCAGATGTGCACACCGAATCCCGGCCCCGCGCCCTGAGCATTGATCGACACTTCCGAACTGATCGGCCCGCCGGTCTTGCCAGAGAGCAGCGCAATCTCGGCCAGGCTCAGCGGCTCGAACGCTCCGGCATTGGAGCCGGCCGGATAGGCGTTGCCGTCGCGCCAATCGACCGCCTCGGGCGGGATATCCCAAATCTGCGCGGCGCGCTGTTTCAACTGCTCCACCACCCGCTCGGCAGCCTGCGTCACCGCCATGCCGGTGGCGAAGGTGACGCGGCTGCCGCCGGTCATGTGGGTGAAGCCGATCGAGCTGGTGTCGCCCACGATCGGGCGCACCTTCTCGACCGGAATGCCCAGCACCTCGGCCGCCATCATTGCCATTGAGGCACGCGAGCCGCCGATATCCGGGTTGCCGGACACCACGACCGCGGTGCCGTCCTCGTTGATATGCACTGCCGCCGAGGATTCGCCGCCGATATTGAACCAGAACCCGCAGGCGATTCCTCGACCCTCACCGGGCTTGAGCGGCGTCTTCCAATGCTCGCTGTTTTTGGCTGCGGCGAGCGTCTGCAGGAAGCCGATCTCGCGATGCGTCGGTCCGTAATGGGTCTTCGTGCCGTCGCGGGCGCCGTTCTTCTCGCGCAGCGTCACCGGATCCATGCCGAGCTTGCGAGCAAGATCATCGACCGCGCTCTCCACCGCAAACGACGACATCGGCGCGCCGGGCGCGCGATATGCCGCCACCTTCGGGCGGTTGGACACCACGTCGTAGCCGATCACCTCGACATTCGGCAGATCGTACATCGCGAAGCCGCACATGCAGCCCGGCTGGATCGGCGAGCCTGGGAACGCGCCCGCCTGGTATTTCAGCACCTCTTTCGCGGCGACGATCGTGCCGTCGCGTTTGGCGCCGATCTTCACCTCGATCACCGAGCCCGAGGTCGGTCCGGATGCGCGGAACACCTCTTCGCGCGTCATCTGCATCTTCACCGGCCGGCCGGATTGCTGCGCCAGCGCCAGCGCCAGCGGCTCCAGATAAACCAGCGTCTTGCCGCCGAACCCGCCGCCGATCTCCAGCGGCACGGCGCGGATGTTGGAGATGTCCCAGCCGAGCAGCTTGGCGCAGTACGCGCGCACCATGAACTGTCCCTGGCTGGAGCTGTACACCTGCGCCTGGCCATCGGCCGCCACCGCCACCAGGCAGGCATGCGGCTCGATATAGGCCTGGTGCACCGGCGCCGTGGTGTAACGACCCTCCACGATCACATCGGCATCGCGGAAGCCGGCTTTGATGTCGCCCTTGGCGAAATAGACCCGCTTGGAGATGTTGGAGGGCTTGGTCGGCTTCGGCTCGACATTGGCCGTGAACAGATCGTCGTGCAGGATCGGCGCGTCGGGCTTCATCGCCTCTTCCACGTCGATCACGTGCGGCAGCACTTCGTACTGAACGTCGATCAGCTCCAGCGCCTGATCGGCGATGGCCTGGCTGATCGCCGCCACTGCCGCGACGGCGTGGCCTTCGTACAGCACCTTGTCGCGGGCAATGCAGTTGCGCGACAGGTCGCGGAAATTCATCGGCCCTTCGCCGACGAACGCCTCTTCGCTGGCGATATTGGGGAAATCTTCGGCAGTGACGACCGCCTTCACCCCCGGCAGCTTCTCGGCCTTGGATGTGTCGATCTTCACGATACGCGCATGCGCGTGCGGGCTGCGCTTGACCTTCCCCCACAGCATGCCGGGCAGCACCATGTCGGCGCCGAATGTCGCACGGCCGGTGACCTTGTCCACGCCATCGGGGCGCACCGGTCGGGTGCCGACGACCTTCAGCTCCGGTTTGGAGACGATATAATTCATGCTGCCCTCGCTTCTCCACGCATTTCGGCCGCGGCGTCCATCACCGCGCGGATGATCTTGTCATAGCCGGTGCAACGACAAAGGTTTCCGGCAAGCCAATAACGTGCCTCCTCCTCGGTCGGGTTCAATGTCTCGTCCAGCAACGCCTTCGACGCGACGATCAGCCCCGGCGTGCAGAATCCGCATTGCAGAGCCGCATGCTCCAGGAACTTGCGTTGCACCGGATGCAGCTCGTCGCCGTTGGCGATCCCCTCGACCGTGACAATGCTGTGACCCTCGGCCTCCACGCCCAGCATCAGGCAGGAGCAGATCAATTTGCCGTCACAGATGACGCTGCAGGCGCCACAGTCGCCGGAGGCGCAGCCTTCCTTGCTGCCGGTCAGGTTCAGCGTGTTGCGCAGCACGTCGAGCAAAGTCTCCTGCGGTTCGCACAGGAACTCGACCGGCTCGCCGTTGATGGTGGTGGTGATGTGATGCTTGCTCATCAGTGTGCCTTTGCTGGAACCCCTTGGGCTCGTTGGAATGCGATGGCGGCGGCGCGGCGCGCGAGCACGCCGGCGACCTTGGTGCGATATTCGATGGTGCCGCGCTTGTCGGTGATCGGCTTGCAGGCGGCGCGCGCGGCGGCATCCAGCCTGGCCAGCGTGGCGTCATCGAGCGTGTGCCCGATCAGCGCGTCGGCTGCTTCCTTCACCAACAGCGGTGTCGGCGCCACCGCGCCCAACGACACCCGCGCGGCCGTGCACACGCCAGCCTCGTCCAGCGTCACGCTGACGCCGCAACCAACCACGGCGATATCCATCTCGGTGCGCGGGATGAAGCGAAGATAGGCATCGCCGGAGCGGGGCGGTCGCTTCGGCAGCTTGATCTCGAGGACGAATTCGTCCTTCGCCAGCGAGGTACGGCCGGGGCCGACGACAATCGCCTCAACCGGCGCCTCGCGCCTGCCCTTGGAGCCCAAAATGACCGCCACCGCGCCGGCCGCGATCATCGCCGGTACGCTGTCAGCGGCCGGCGAGGCGTTGCAGAGATTGCCCGCGAGACTGGCGCGCCCCTGGATCTGGGTGGATCCGATCAGGTCCATCGCTTCGACGACGCCCGGCCAAGCCTGCTTCAGAGCCGCGTTCGCTTCCATGTCGGCTCCGGGGGTCGCGGCCCCGATCACGAACTCGCCGTTTTCTTCGCGGATGCCGATGATTTCCGGAATCTTCTTGGTATCGACGATCAGATCCGGCTTCACGCGGCCCGACCGGAGCTGGACCAGAAGGTCAGTCCCGCCGGCGAGTAACTTGGCCTGGCCGGAGGCCCCAGCCAGCAAGGCGATGGCCTCATTGGCGGTCGTCGGCGAGGCATAAGTAAGGCTTGGCATATTCGCTCCTGAATGCGCGCGGCAAAACCACCCGGTCCGCTCCCCGGCGGCCGGGCGGGCAGTTCCAGGCATTCTACTCCGGACAGGCGCCGCAGGGTCAAGCCGCGCGCCACCCCCACCTAACCCCCAACTCTCCCGCTCTGCGGGAGAGGTCGGTTCGCAGAGCGAACCAGGTGAGGGCCTCGATCGATCGGGAATAGACAAACTGCACGGCGGTCAGTTTACCTCGGCGCTACCAGAGTGCATCGGTGAATGGGGCACGCCATGAAGATCACTGCGATTGAAACCTGCCTGACGCGCATCCCGTTCGACATGGGCGCCAAGCCGGTCGCCTTCATCGGCACCCATTGGGACGCGCTCAATACGCTCTGGGTGTGTGTGCGGACCGACGAGGGCCTGGACGGCTGGGGCGAAGGGTTCGGCCATGCCTGCGTGGCGGCAACCCGGACCGTGGTCGATACGCAGCTCGCGCCAGCCGTGCTGGGGCAAGACGCGCGGGACATCCGCGGATTGCGCCGGCGCCTGTCGCACGCGTTTCACCTGTATGGCCGCAATGGGCCGCACGTCTATGCGCTCTCGGCGCTCGACATTGCGTTGTGGGACATCGCCGGCAAGGCGGCGGGCCTGCCGCTCTGCCGGCTGCTCGGCGCCGCACCGCGCCAGCTCACCGCGTATGCGAGCCTGCTCCGCTACGGCGCGCCCGATCAGGTCGCGGCGGCCTGCGAGCGGGCGCTGGCGCGTGGTTATCGCGACATCAAACTGCATGAGATCGAGGTACCCATGGTGGCCGCGGCGCGCGCGACGTTGGGGCCGGACATCCGATTGATGGTTGATACGAATTGCCCGTGGACGGTCGCGCAGGCGCTGGCGATGGCGCGGCGGCTGCGCGAGTACGACTTGACCTGGCTCGAGGAGCCGGTTTGGCCACCGGAGGATGACGCGGGCCTGGCACGCGTGCGAACCGAAGGCGGCATTCCCATTGCAGCAGGGGAGAACGCCGGCGGGCTGCATGATTTTCGCGGCAAGTTCGAGGCCGGCGCGATCGATGTGGCGCAGCCAAGCGTAATCAAGATCGGCGGTCCCTCGGCGATGCTCGAGATAGCGGCGCTCGCCCAGGCGTTCGGCGTGCGCCTGGTGCCGCACAACGCCTATTTCGGGCCGGGCTATCTGGCTTCGCTGCATGTGAACGCGGTGGTGGCGCCCGAGGCGCCGTTCGAGCGAATCTTCATCGATCTGGAAGCCAGCCCGTTGCACGACACGGTGACGGCGCACGAGGGCAAGGTGACCGTGCCGAATGGCGCTGGCCTTGGATGCGACCCCGATCCGGACGTGCTGCAACGCTACCGCGTGGGCGAGCCGACAGTCGTGAGGGAGTAAGACTAGGCGGCCCACATCATGGCCGGCGGAGGCCGGGCATCTTCCGCCAATTCGCGCACGCCAGCCCGATCCGCGCGCGCCCAACTCCTTCTTTCCGGCCGCTAGCGCGCCGCGGTCCAGCTTTCCGAAAATGCCAGCGCACATGTGCTGAACGGCCGGCCTTCACGCTCCCGCGGAAATGCCTGGCCCACCGCCTGGACGCCGTTCCGCGACAGGCGTGCACCCAGTGCCGCGATGAGCACGGTGCAAACCCCGTAGGGTCGACCTGGTTCGGCATTCGGCTGCGTATGGATCAGGAGCGGGTCGCCGATGCTGTACCACGTAAGTTCGATCTCCTCATCGTACGCCACTAGGCGTTCCGTCCAGAAGTCACGCGCATCGCCCGACTTCGAGAACTCAGCATCGATCACCGGGATTGCCTGATCCGCCGTTTCCGCATTGAGCATGCCCTGTACCGTGGATTGCAGCCAGCGCGCCATCGCAATGTTGTCCGAGTAGATCCGCCAGCGACCCTCCGTCAGTTCACTTCTGAGATAGAGCACGTGTCCCGGCCCAGCTGGACAGAAGATGATGCGCCAGAAGCTTGCATTTGTGCTGAAGGCCGCACCGTCCGTCTCGCTCAAACGGATAAACGGGTTCTCCCCCGTCAGGATCACTTGGTTGGAGTCTGCAACGCTCATTGGGAGTCTCCTTTGCTCAATCTGGGATCAGGCCACCATCGACGTTGAAAGACTGGCCGGTGATATTGCGTGCACCGCGTGACGCCAGGAACACAACCATCGCGGCAATGTCCTCCGGATCATTTGCGCGCCTCAGCGGGATCGCCTCGACCTGACGGCGTTCCATCTCTTCGATCGGAACGCCCTCCTGCTCCGCGCGGACCCGCAGGTTGGCGTTCGACAGTTCGGTCCGCGTAACGCCAGGGCAGACCGAATTGACATTGATGTTGTGCGCAGCCAATTGCAGCGCGGCCAGTTTTGTCATGCTGATCACCGCGCCTTTGCTCGCCGCATAAGCCACGTTGGACGCCCCCACGTAGCCCTTCCCAGCGATCGAGGCGATGTTGATGATCCGCCCGCTGCGTCGAGGGATCATCTCTCGCGCCACACGCTGCAGACAGAAGAACACGCCCTTCGCATTCACACGATGGATGCGATCCCAATCCGCCTCCGTCAACTCCATGATGTCGGCACGGCGCGTCACGCCGGCATTGTTCACCAGTATGTCGATCTGCCCGAATGTCTCCAGCGCCTGGCGCACCATGCGGTCGATGTTCTGGAGGTCGCCCACGTCGGCCTGCACAGCCAGCGCCCGGCGTTGCAGTGACATAATCGCATCCGCCGTCGCTTCGGCCTTCTGACGGTCGATGTCCACGACCACGAGATGGGCGCCTGCCGCGGCCACGGCCAGCGCCGAAGCCCTGCCGATCCCCTGCCCGGCTCCCGTCACCAAGGCGACCTGGTTGCTGAGGTTCATGTGCAGCGCCTCCTCATGCCAGGAGCATAGCGCCACTGCCATATCCCACCCATATACCTTGTCTCCCGCTTGCGGGAGAGAGCCCCGAGTGGGGAGTCTGTTCGCAAAGCGAACCGGATGAGGACCTCCCCCCGACCGCGACACCCTCACCCCTGCCGCAGGTGAGGGTTCCCGGCGCCGCTATTCATACTAACCATTTACTGGTAATTTATAAGGGGGGCGCCCCGCGAGTGCAGCGGTGAGGCTCCTACTCCGAAGCCATCTCATCGCATGATCCGATATCCCGCATACAGCGAATTGAGACGGCAATGAGAATAGACCGTATCCACGGTGACCAGAACGCCGAAGCCAAAGTCCCCAAGTCATCTCACCACATGATCCAACATTCCGAACAGCGCGAAATGAGACGACGACGAGATGGGTGACTTCACGCTGACCGGAATTCATCGCAACCTGCAGCACGTCCCACCTATCCAGCGAGGCGACGCGCGGCCCGCTGGGCTAACGCAACGCCTTCAAAACCTCCGCATTCGCCCGGATTGCCGCGAACCGACGCACCTTCTGCGATGGCGTCAGCAGCCCGTTTTCCACCGTGAATGGCGCGACGACCGCATGCCGCCGGATCCGCTCGGTAATCGAAAGCCGCATGTTCGCCCGCGACAGCGCCACCGCCACGGCCAGTTCGTCGCATCCTTCCGCCGGCACGCACAGCGCAGTCAGCCCGGCACGTCCGTCGCCGGAGACCACTGCCTGCGCGATCTCAGGCTCCGCGGTCAGAATTCCCTCCACCTTTGCCGGCGAGATGTTCTCTCCTCCCGACAGCACGATCATGTCCTTCTTCCGGTCGGTAATACGCAGGTAGCCGTCCGGGTCCAGCACACCGATATCGCCCGTGTGCAGCCACCCCTCGCGGATCGCCGCCGCCGTGTCCTCCAGGCGACCCCAATACCCATCCATCACCAGATCGCCACGCACCAGGATCTCGCCGTCCTCGGCGATGCGCAGCTCGACGCCAGCAAGCGGCCGGCCCACCGTATCGATACGGATCGCGTCGGGCGGATTGGCGCTGATCACCGGTCCGGCCTCGGTCTGGCCGTAGCCCTGCATCAGCCGGATGCCAAGTGCCAGAAAGAACCGCCCCACCTCCGGCTCCAGCCGCGCCCCGCCCGACATCGCGGCCAGCAGCCGCCCGCCGAACCGCGCCCGCACCCTGGCGCGGACCAACCGGTCGAGCACCGGGTCCAGCGCACGCTCGGTCACGCTCAGACGCTGGCCGTCGATCCGTTTGCAACCAATCTCCAGCGCCTGGGTGAACAGGCGCCGCTGCCAGGGGCGTTGCCGCTCTACCTGTGCCAGTACGCGGCTGCGGATCACCTCCAGCACGCGTGGCACCGCAGTCAGGATCGTCGGGCGCACCGAGAGCATATCGGCCGCCAAGTGCTCGACGCCGCGCGCATAGACGATCTCGGTGCCGATGCTCGGCAGGAAGAAAAGCCCAACCGTGTGCTCGTAGCTGTGCGCGGTCGGCAGATACGACAAATACACCTCATCCCTCAGCCGCAACGGCAGCAGTAACTCGAACGCGCCGCGACAGTTCGACAGGATCGAGCGATGCGCCAGCATCACGCCTTTGGGCGCCCCGCCGGTGCCGGAGGTGTAGATCAGGCAGGCGAGCGTATCGGCGGAAATCGTCGCCGCCTCGTCCGCCACATCGTCGGCAGACGCGCGGTCCGCCGCCAGCTCCGCCCAGGAGACCAGACGTGGCTGGCCGGCGGCGGCTTCCGGTGGCCCGTCCATCACCACCAGCAGATCGAGCCCGCCCGCCCGCGCCGCTGCCTCGCGCAATCGCCCCGCCAGCACCGCGCTGGACACGATGGCAGCGCGGGCGCCGGAGTCGCGCAGAATATGCGCATGGTCGTCGATCGTGTTGGTCATATAGGCCGGCACGGGCACGGCGCGGAGCGCCATCAGCGCGGTCTCGGCGATCGGATATTCCGGCCGGTTCTCGGATACGATCACCACCCGGTCCCCCGGCTGCACCCCGGCCGCGCGCAGGCGCCGGGCGACGGAAGCCGCAGCGGCTGCGAACGCCGCCCAGGTGACGCGGTGCCACGCGCCATCGCGGAAATGCCGCAGCATCGGCCGATCCGGCCAGGCGCGCGCCAGGCCGAGCATCATTGCCGGCAGGTTGGGTCCCGGGGAATAAGTCTTCGAATAAGCCTTCGGATCGTTAGCCACGCCGCCTCCCGCCCGGCTGGCATGCGCCCTTTGCCGCAAGTCCGAGCCGGCTTACATGCGTCCACGACATAGCAGCACGAGGACGCGCCCGCGATGCAGCAGACCGGATCACCTGAAGCTTCGCCCACGCCCGCCGCCCCGGCGGAGCACCTGCCGGCCTGGGACCTCTCCGATCTCTATCCGGCCCCGGACAGCGAGCGCGTAACGGAGGACTTCCGAGCCGCCGCGTCGGAGGCCAAGAACTTCGCCGCGGCGTACGCCGGCAAGCTCGCCGCGATGTCCGGGGACGAGCTCGCTGCGGCGATCGTCCGCTACGAGCGGATCGAGGAGACGCTCGGTCGCCTGGCCTCGTACGCCCAGCTTCTGTTCGCCGGCGATTCCACCGATGCCGCCGTCGGCCGCTTCTATCAGACCGTGAACGAGCGCGTGACGGCGATCAGCAGCCAGCTCATCTTCTTCACCCTCGAGCTGAACCGCCTGGACGACGCGGCGCTGGAAGCGAAGCTTGCCGATCATGCGTTGGCGCAATGGCGACCCTGGCTACGCGATCTGCGCGTGTTCCGTCCGCACCAGCTCTCCGACGAGCTCGAAAAGCTTTTGCACGAAAAAGAGGTGACCGGCCGCACCGCCTGGAGCCGGCTGTTCGACGAGACCGTGGCTGCCGTGCGCATCCCGGTGAACGGCAAGGACCTGACGGTCAGCGCCGCACTGAACAAGCTGTCGGACCGCGACCGTTCGGTGCGCGAAGCGGCCGGGCGCGCCATCGGCGAAGCGTTCGGGAGCCGCGTGAAGCTTTTCGGGCTGATCACCAACACGCTCGCCAAGGACAAGGAGATCATCGACACCTGGCGGCACTATCCGCGGCCAGTCAGTTCCCGCCATCGCGCCAACATGGTCGAGGACGAGGTGGTGGATGCACTGGTCTCCGCCGTGCAGGCCGATTATCCCCGGCTCGCGCATCGCTATTATGCGATGAAAGCGAAATGGCTCGGGCTGCCGAAGCTGATGCATTGGGACCGCAACGCACCGTTCCCCGAGGACGACGACCGGGAGATTGGTTGGGATGCCGCACGGGAGCGCGTGCTGACCGCTTATGCAGCGTTCAGCCCCGAGCTGGCCAAGGTCGGCGAGCGCTTCTTCACGCGACCCTGGATCGATGCGCGGCTGACCGAGGGCAAGGCAGGGGGCGCTTTTGCCCATCCCACGGTCCCCTCGGTGCATCCATATTTGTTGTTGAACTACCACGGCCGCACGCGCGACGTAATGACGCTGGCGCACGAGCTGGGTCATGGCGTGCACCAGATACTGGCCGGCGAGGCTCAGGGTTACCTGAGATCCGTTGCGCCACTCACGCTCGCCGAAACTGCCAGCGTGTTCGCCGAGATGCTGACCTTCCGCGCCCTTCTGGATGCGGAGAGCGATCCGCGGCGCCGGCGAATCATGCTGGCGGCCAAGGTCGAGGACATGCTCAACACCGTGGTGCGCCAGATCGCCTTCTATCAGTTCGAGACGCGGCTGCATGACGAACGCCGGAGCGGCGAGCTGCTGCCTGAGCGAATCGGCGAGATCTGGCGCCAGGTGCAGACTGAAAGCCTGGGCCCTGCCTTCGAATTCACGCCCGAATACGATGTGTTCTGGTCGTATGTGCCGCACTTCATTCACACGCCGTTCTATGTCTATGCTTACGCCTTCGGGGATTGCCTGGTGAACGCGCTCTACAGCGTGTTTCAGTCGGGTCATCCCGGATTCGCCGCCAAGTATCTGGATATGCTGCGCGCCGGGGGGACGAAGCGGCATAAGGAGTTGCTCGCACCATTCGGGCTGGATGCATCCGATCCCGCCTTCTGGAAGAAGGGGCTCGACGTGATTGCCGGCTTCATCGACGAATTGGAGGCAGTCGCCTGATGGCACGCGACGAGGGCGACGCCTCGCTGTTCGGAGAGCTACGGCGGATGGCGCGCACCTCGGGCGCGGTGGGCGGCATTGCCGCGCGCGTCGCCGGGGCGCGCGTGTTCGGCATCAAGACCGACCGCGCCGCGCATGCCGAGGATCTGCGCGCAATTCTGGGCGGACTGAAAGGTCCGCTGATGAAAGTGGCGCAGTTCCTGTCCACCGTGCCGGACGCACTGCCAACTGAATACGCAGAAGAGCTGGCGGAGCTTCAGGCCAATGCCCCGGCAATGGGCTGGAACTTCGTCCGACGCCGCATGGCGAGCGAGCTGGGACCGAATTGGGAGCGCTGGTTCGCACGCTTTGGGCGAGAGGCTGCCGCCGCGGCCAGCCTCGGCCAGGTGCACCGCGCGACCTTGCCGGACGGCACCGAGGTCGCCTGCAAGCTGCAATATCCCGACATGGCAAGCACCGTGGAGGCGGACCTTCGCCAGTTGCGCCTTGCCATGGCGATCTATCATCGCATGGACAGCGCCATCGACCACGAGGAGGTCTATAAGGAACTCACCGAACGACTGCGCGAGGAGCTCGATTACCAGCGCGAGGCCGCGCAGATGCGCCTCTACGGAATCATGCTCGCGGATGTGCCGGGTGTGCACGTGCCGGTGCCGGTCCCCGGATATTGCACCAGGCGGTTGCTGACGATGACTTGGCTCGAGGGCCGCCCGCTGATGCGCCGGCTGGACGAAGACCCGCCGCTTGAGGAGCGCAATCGCATCGCCGAGGCCCTCTTCCGCGCCTGGTACGTGCCGTTCTATCGCTACGGCGTGATTCACGGCGACCCGCACTTGGGCAACTACCAGGTGCGGCCGGACGCCTCGGTAAACCTGCTGGATTTCGGCGCCATCCGGGTGTTCGCGCCGAAATTCGTGCGCGGCGTGATCGACCTCTATGAAGCGGTGCGCGACGGCGACGACGCGAAGGCGCACCAGGCGTACGAGACCTGGGGCTTCACCAATCTCACGCGCGAGAAGACCGACGTGCTGAACATGTGGGCGAGGTTCCTGTACGAGCCCCTGTTGGAGGATCGAGCGCGGCGCATCCAGGAGACCAACGACCCGCAATATGGCCGCGAGGTCGCCGAGCGGGTGCATGCCGGGCTGAAGCGCACCGGCGGCGTGCGCCCGCCGCGTGAGTTCGTGCTAATGGATCGCTCCGCCATCGGATTGGGCGGCGTGTTCCTGCGCCTCGACGCACACCTGAATTGGAGCAGATTGTTCCGTAAACTGATCGAAGGGTTCGACGAGAATGCGCTTGCCGCGCGTCAGGCCTCGGCCCTTCGCGCCGCGGACGTGCCACCGGCCGCGTAATCATGCCCGGCCTTCGACCCGCGAGAGTCGGTATAAGACCAGCCGCTGCGCGAACGGCTGCGCTGTGTCCTCTGCGGCTCTGCGGTAAATCCTAAACCCGCTCGATACCGAACCGATCGCCGTTCCCCAGCCCGAACAGCGGCGTAACATCAGCCTTCAGATCCAGCCAATTCGCCCAATCCTGATGCCGAAGAACCACCGGCTGCCGATTGTGAAGCCGATCCAACGGAGGCACTGGCTCGCGCATCAGAATAGTGAAGCTCTCAACCGCTCCCGCATCCGTCGTCTCGCACCGATCCCAGATCCCGGCGAAGCACACGCCATCCTCATGGCGCGACCGGACCAGCCAACGCACCCGCTCCCGTCTCTCCCCACTGAACTCGAACCATCCATCCGCCGGCACCAGGCAGCGTCGCCGGGCGAACGAGTCGCGGAAGGTGCGCGACGTCGCGATCGTCTCGCAGCGGGCATTGAACGTGGTCAGCCTGAATTCTTTCAGCCTTCCCTTGTGCCACCACGGCACGAACCACCAACGTGCCATGGCAAGCTCGACGCCATCGTCCCGCGAGCGGAAGATCGGCGCCTGATCGGTCGGCTTGACGGACGCCTGCGGCTGCAGGTTGGGCGCGAGATGAGGCGGCGGAAACACCAGCGGAAGCTTTATCTGCGAAAACTCCCTGGCGTAGTCCTGAAAGCCCCTTCGCCGCAGATATTCATTGCACATAGAATCTCGGGCGGTCTCCCACCATCATGACCACAACACCCCGTTATGGCTGGCCACGTGCCGGCCATCTCCCGAACCCCATAACAGTGAGCGCCTGCAACCGCCGAACGTCTAGCGTGCCGCATCGGCACCGGCAACTCGCATACACCAGCCAATGGCCGGTTTGGTGGGGAGCGGACTCAGCAATCGCGGCCGTGTAGCACTGAATTCGACACGAAATGAACGCTCCAGTTGGGCGATGTGCCCAACGCGGCCTTCGGCCCGGGGTGGGACCGCACCGGACGTCCGATTATTCGTCTAGCCCTCCCTCTGGGACCGGCGCCGCCTCTGTCCTGGCGGTGCTTTGCGTAGCGGCGTTGTCCTCGGCACGCTAGCCCAACTTGCGCAGAATCGGCGGTCGACATCAATAGAATCAACACCTTATCCGAAAAGTCGGCACTACATTGGCGCGAGAGTGATCAGGCGCTGAGGGAGAGGCGCTGGAGTTCGTTCAACCTCATGCTGAAGTTGGACAGTTCGCTGCGATGCAGCGAGAGGTGAAACGAGTTATTTCAATAGCTTGATCGAGTGCGGGCTGAAATTTGCGCTGATCTGCGGTGCCATGTTTGCGCCAAGGATTCCGAAAATCTCTTTGCATAAGGAGGAGAATCGATGTAGTCGAGCGGTGTCTCAACTGGGCACCGCATGTTCTTTCGCATCAAACCCTCGGGCGACCGCCGCTATCTGCAGATCGTGGAGAACACCCGCGATGGCCGGCGCACCACCCAACGCGTGTTGGCCACACTCGGGCGCATCGAAGACCTCGAAGCCGACGGCAGGCTCGACACCCTGCTGCGCTCCGGCGCACGTTTCTCCGAGACCGCCATGCTAATCTCCAGCGGCGAGGCCGGAACCCTTGAGAGCAGTGCCAGCATGCGCATCGGTGCAGCACTGCTGTTTGGCCGGCTCTGGGAACAGAGCGGCTGCCGCCGGGTTATTGAACAGCTGGCGCAGCGGCGGGGGTTCGGCTTTTCCCTCGAACGCGCGGTGTTTGTCAGTGTGCTGCATCGGCTGATGGTATCCGGCTCCGACCGAGCCTGCGAGAAGTGGCTGGATGCCTATCTGATCGATGGCGCGGATGGCCTCGAACTGCACCAGCTCTACCGCGCCATGGCCTGGCTGGGCGAAGAGCTGGCCGATCAGACCGGCGCAACCCGCGCCCCGCGTCGTACCAAGGACGTGATCGAAGAGAAGCTGTTCGCCCGCCGGCGCAGCCTGTTCAGTGATCTCTCCGTGGTGTTGTTCGATACCACCTCGTTGATGTTCTACGGCGCCGGCGGCGAGACCTTGGGCCAGCGCGGCAAGTCGAAGGACCACCGCCCCGATCTGCGCCAGGTGATCGTCGGCGTGGTGCTCGATGAGGCGGGCCGGCCGATCTGCTCGGAGACATGGCCGGGGAACGCCACCGATGTGAAGGCGCTGCTGCCGGTGGTGAGCCGTCTGCGGGAACGCTTCGGCATTGCCCGGATGTGTGTGGTCGCCGACCGCGGCATGATCAGCGCTGAGACCATGACCGAGCTGGAGGCGCTCGGCCTTGAGTACATCCTCGGTGCGCGCGAGCGCAGCGACAGCGAAGTGCGCGAGGTGGTGCTGGCGGACGATCGGCCGATGGTACCGCTGGTGGTGAAGCGCGCGCGCGGCAGCGAGACCGCTCTCGAGGTCAAGGAGGTCGTGGTCGGCGATTGGGGACCCGGCTGCAAGCCGCGCCGCTATGTGGTCTGCTTCAACCCCGAAGAAGCCAAGCGCGACGCCGCAGCGCGTGAGGTCATTCTCGACAGTCTGCGCGGCAAACTCCAAGAGGGCGACAAGCAACTGGTCGGCAATGCCGGTTATCGCCGGTTCCTGGCAACCCCGCGCGAGGGACACTTCGCGATCGATCCCGCCCGCGTCGCCGAGGATGCCCGCTTCGACGGGCTCTATGTGCTGCGCACCAACAGCAGGCTGCCATTCCTCTCGGTTGCCCTGGCGTACCGGCAGTTGTGGAGAGTGGAGGCGATCTTCAGAACGGCAAAATCCATTCTCGAGACCCGGCCGATCTATCATCAATCAGATGCTGCCATCGCCGGACACCTGTTCTGCTCGTTTCTCGCCTTGTTGCTGCGCAAGGACCTCGATGAACGGCTGGCTGCGGCTGGCGTCACCGCCGAATGGGCGGATATCGTTCGCGACCTCGATCGCGTCGAGCAGATCACCATCGAGCAGAGCACCAAGCGCTATGTGCTCAGACCCCAGGCGCCCGGCTGTGCCGGCAGTCTGTTTCAGGCTCTCGGTGTCGCCTTGCCGCCATTGTTCCGTCAGTTGCCAACCAAGACGCCGCCACCCAACGCGGCGTCAATGCCACCCCCGAAGCGCCGCGGCCGGCCGCGGCGTGGTGCCACGTCGCCTTGAATTTTCCCGATTCTCCTTGCTGTTCAGTGACTTCGAGATTCCTGCTGTCCAACTTCAGTCATGCGTTTGGGTAGGATGATGCCGAGACGGTCGAGCAACGCGGCCTGAGCGGCGTCGGGCTGAGTGATGCAGCGCGGGCGGATTTCGCCCGCCGCGGCGGTCGGCAGGATGACGTTGTTGGATTGAATGCGCGCGAGTTCTTCGAGGACAGTGCGAGGGGAATTGCCGAGGCCGGCGCGTTGCTGCCACATCTCGAGGCTCTTCCACAACACGAAGGCGAGAAAGCAGACCAGGATGTGGGCTTGCACGCGATCGGCGCGCTGGTGCCAGATCGGACGCAGGCAGAGCTGATCCTTCTGGATGCGAAAGGCGGCTTCCGCCTGAGTGAGCTGGATGTAGGCCTTCCACAGCCGTTCATCGCCCCACTCGGCAATATTCGAGCGCAGCAGATAGGCGCCCTCCGAAAGGTCGGCCCACTCATCGAAGGATGGTTTGGTTTCAACTTTCAACTGAAACCCGGCTGGGCAATCGGCATCTTGCAGGCGCACCTCGAAACGCGCGGCGGCGCGTTGGTTTTGCTGCAGGATCCGGCCGATCTGCCGGTTCACCGCCGCCGGGTCGAGACGCCTCTTGGCGGCGGCGATGCGCGTCGCCAGGCGCGCCAAGGCAGCTTCGATCCGGCGGCTGAATTTGTCGTGGATCGCCCTCTCTTTGCTGCGCCGTTCGGCCGAGCGGCACAAGATGATGGTCTCCCCGGTCTCTGGGCAGTCCGTCAGCTTGATCTCAATGCCGTCGCGGATCGTGCGCCAGCCGTCGGTCGTCGCCAGCTCGGCGGCAAACTGCTTCAGCTCCGACTTGGGCGCACCGATGATGTAGCGTCGGCCGGTCTCGCGCAGCCAGGCCAAATTCTCCGCGCTCGCCATGCCACGATCGCCGATCCACACGCGCCCCGCCACGCCATGCCGGGCTTCCATCGTGGCCATGATGCTTTGCAAGGTCCGCGAGTCATGGGTGTTGCCGGCGAACACTTCATAACCGGGAGGGAAGCCATCGAAGCTCACCACCAGGGCGATGCAAACCTGCTTGCAGTCGGGCCGGTGATCGCGGGAATAGCCGCGCTGGGCCAGCGGGTTTGCCACCTCGTCCGCGTACAGCTCTGCCCTTGCTGGCCCCACTGCGGGAGCCGTGGACGAGGCCGACGGCCGTTTCCGGTCTGGCTGAATGTGCTCTAAACCAGCCAAGCCTCCTCGACCGGCGCGGCGCGCTTGGCTGCGTTGCGCTGCCGCTCCAACTCCTGAAGCTGCTCTATCACGAAATCGATCACCACCCGGGTCCGCGGCGGCAGGTGGCGACGCGAGGGATAGACGATAAACGCCTGCGATTCAGGGGACGAATAGTCCGGCAGGATCCGCTGCAGCCGGCCCGCGCGAATGTCATCGACGACGCGCGTTTCCCACAGCATGGCGATGCCCTGCCCGCCCAGGGCGGCATCGTGCACCGCCTCGCTGCTGTCGGCGCCGAACCGTCCGGAGACCTGGACCTCGATTGGACCATCCGGCCCTTTGAACCTCCAAGCCCCGACATCTCTGCCGTTATGGTGCAGGATGCACTCATGCTCCGCGAGCTCCGCCGGCGTGCGCGGGGCACCGCGGCGTTCAAGGTAAGCGGGGGCGGCGACCGCCAGCCGGCGGAACGTGCCGGCTACCCTCGCCACGAGCGAGGCGTCGGCAATAGGGCCGATGCGCACGGCGAGATCGAGCCGGTCCTCGATCAGATCTCCGAGATGATCGCTCATCACCAGTTCCAGCGATAGGCCGGGATGGCGCGCGAGCAACGCCGGCACCCGCGGCGTGAGGAACAGCCCAAAAGCGACCGAGCTGCCAAACCTCACGTGCCCGTGCGGTGAGCTGCGATGCCGGCGCAGCTCCTCTTCCATCGTGTCGGCCAGTTCCAGCATCTGCTGCGCGTGGCCGAGCAGGTCCCGCCCGTCCTCGGTCAGGCTCAGTTTGCGGGTGGTGCGGTGGAACAGCCGCACGCCGAAATGCGCCTCGAGCTGGCCGATCAGGCGCGTCACGGCGGAGTGGCTCTCATTCAACTCGCGCGCGACCGCCGAGAAGGAGCCGGTCTCGGCGATGCGGGAAAAGGTTCCGAGGGCGCGTAGCAGATCCATTCTGTCAATCCTGGTGATCTGACCGATTTCCGCACAGATGAAGTCCTGCGAGCACGCATTACAGGGGCGGGTGCCGAAATCCATTTACGCGGGTGTCTGGAGACCCAAGAGCCATCAGACTATCGCCCGCCATGACGGCGGGCTGCTGACGGAGTGAGTGAGATGAAGAACATCCTTTTTGCGGCTGTGGCGAGCTTGGCCCTGTCCGCGGCACCGGCGCTAGCAACCGAGATGGGCCAGGGCGGCCATCGTGCGGCGGCCGGCTATGATCACGTTCTGCAGGCCGAGGCCGGCGGTGGAAATGGCGGCCAGCAACCGCGCTTCGCCGAGGCCGGCGGGGGCAACGGCGGTAGGGCGCCCCAGTATGCCGAGGCCGGTGGCGGCAACGGCGGCCGCCAGCCCCAGTACGCTGAGGCGGGTGGCGGCAACGGCGGTCACCAACCCCAGTACGCTGAGGCCGGTGGCGGCGACGGTGGTCGCCAGCCCCGATTTGCGTAACCTGCTACTCCGCGGGACTGCGACGGCGCCGGGCACATCCCGGCGCCTCGCGGTGGCCCGGGGGAGGCGAGAATGTCTCCCTTCAGTCGAATTCTTCGCACTGTTGCCCTCGCGTGCACTCTTGGAGTGCTGATATTGGCCGTCCGTGCTGGCGCCTCCGCGCCACCGGCACCACTCGGTGACTGGCTGACCGCGAACGGCGACGGCGTGGTGCAGATCGCTCAGTGCGGCGATGCGCTATGCGGTCGGATCGTCGGTATCGATCGGCCGCCTGGGACGGCAATGCCGACCGATACTCGGGGCAGGCCACAATGCGGACTCACAATCCTCACCGATGAGACCCCCACGTCTGACGGCAGGTGGCTGGGTCGCATTACTGACCCGCGCGACGGTTCGACCTATCAAGCAGAAATCTGGATCGATGAACGCGGCAGGTTGCATCTGCACGGCTTTGTCGGCATCCCGCTGTTCGGCGAGACGCAGATCTGGCACCGCTTCACCGGTCAACTGACGGCGGAATGCGGCATTGCCTGACGCTTGGCTGAACGGACCGCGCGGGGTATGTGCGGCGGCCCCGCATCCTGCGAGATTCTCCCCTTCCCTGACGGAGACCATACGCATGCCAAGTATACCCAAGGTGCTGCAACCCCATATCAACGCCTCGTTCCCCAACGAGGTGTGCCTGATCTCGACCGTCCTGCCGAACGGCTTTGCACAGGTGACACCGCGCGGCAGCACCATGGTGTTCGACGACGACCATCTCGCCACCTGGGAACGCGGGAAGGGTTCCACCAACGCGAACCTTACAGATGGCAGCAAGGTCACCGTCTTTTTCCGCAAGCCGCAACTCCGCGCTGACGGCATCCTGCCGAAGGGCGGCATCGCCCGCTTCTATGGCACCGCGAAGCTCCACAAGTCGGGTCCCGCATATGAGGAGGTGTGGCGGCGGCTGGTGCAGCCGGAGAAGGACCGCGATCCGGAGAAGAAGGGCTTCGCCGTGCTGATCAAGGTGGAGCGCGCGGAGGATCTGGACGGGCAGCCGCTGCCCCTCGACTGAGCCCGGGCGGCGGAGGGTTCGGCAGCCATCGAAGCGAACACGCGTGACAGCGCTCATTAAGCGTCCCATGTTCGGCTTCGTCCGTCACGTGCGATGTATGAGGGGCTGCGATGTTCGTTGTAATCTTCGAAGTCGAACCCCGGCCGGAACGCTGGGACGACTACCTGCGCTATGCCGCTGATTTGCGCCCGGCGCTGGAACGCATCGACGGTTTCCTTGACAACCGTCGCTTCCGCAGTCGCCGGCGAGAAGGACGGCTCCTGTCGCTCTCTTACTGGCGTGATGAGAAGTCGGTCGTGCGCTGGCGCAGCCATGCGGGTCATCACGCGATCCAGCACAAGGGCCGGACCGCGGTGTTCCGCGACTATCACCTGCGCGTCGGGGAAGTGACCGCGGAGAATGGCGCGACGCTGCCGCAATTCCGCTTCGACGTGACCGAAACCGGCGCGAAGGCGATCAGCGTGCTGGAACAGCCGGAAACCGATGCAGCGCCGGATGCACCCGGCCTGATCGACTGGGACCTGTTCGACGGCATCACCGTCGAGGGCACACGGCTGTTGTTGCTATCATGGCGCGATCAGGCGACGCTGGCTGCGTGGTCGGGGTACCCCGCCGCTCAGCGGCGGGACGTGCGCGTGATCCGCGACTACGGGATGTCGGACCGCGCCGAGGCACCGCAATTCCACCCGGCGCACTGACGCGCGGTTACACTGCACGCCACAAGCGGTAGGTCAGAGCCAGCGCGACCAGGCATTGGATCCCGGTCGCAACCGTCGCCCATTGGGCGCCGATCGCGTTCGCCAGCAGGCCGAGTTGCAGAAATCCAAGCGGCCCCACGCCGATGCACACTGACAGCAGTCCGAGCATTCGGCTGCGCATCTCTGGTGGGGCATGGAGATAGACCAGCGTTGCTTGCATGATGCTGTAACCGGCGCCGCCGATGCCCTCTAGCAGCAACGCCGCGCCAGCCGGCAGCGCTGAGGGCATCAGCGCAAAGGCAATCAGCATCACCGAATAGGTGATGATGCCGCCCATATAGACGCGCCCGTAGTGCCGCGGACGCGCCGCCACGGCGACTATCAGCGCGCCGATGAAAGCGCCCAGCCCGTCCATGCTGGCCAGCACGCCTGTTCCGGCCGCACCAAGCCCGAGATGCCCCTGAGCAATCACCGGCACCATGCTGGTGAACGGCCAAGCGAACAGATTGTAGATGATGGTAACGACCAGCGTTCCGAACAGCTTCTCGTGGTGTCGCGCGAGCCGTATTCCCTCGGCGATCCCGGCGAGCACTGGGACTCGCGCCCGCATCGTCGCACGGTTTCGCTTGTGCAGACCTAGCACGGCGACAAGAGACGTGGCGTAAAGGACCACCCCCAGCGCGAACACGCCGGCAATTCCGGTACCCGCCAGCACCAGGCCGCCGATTGCCGGACCCAGCATGCGGCTGCCGTTGTTGGCGGCGATATCGATCGACATCGCGGTGCTCATGTGTTCGCTGCCGACAGCTTCGCCCATCGCGACTCGTCGCACCGGATTGTCCGCCGCCCAGGCGAGGCCGTTGACGAATGCGCCGACCGCCACGTGCCAGACAGACAGCTCGCCGGCATAGGCAAGCGCTGCCAGCGCGACATCGGTCAGCAGCGTCGCCGTTATCATCGCCGCGAGCGCGGTGCGCCGCTCGACCCGCTCGACCCAGGCGCCGAGGAAGGCACCAAACAGGCCCATCGGCAGCAGGCGCAGCATGGCATTCATCGCGACGGCGAATGGGGAGTGCGTGTGTTGGAATACGAACACCGCCACCGCCAGCGTTTCCACCCCGCGGACCCGAAGCTGATCAGCCCGGCGTACCAGAGTCGCCAAAAATCGCTGTTGCCGAAGTCCCACGGGGCGAACGCCCATGCGCGGCCGGCGACGCGGCGCGCCATGCTGATCTGGGTCAAAGGACGGACGTTTCCCGGTGAGTTTCTTTCTAGGCCCCCGATTCTGCCGCCGACGCGGCTAGCTCGCAACCGTCAGCGGCTTCAACTACGCTTCGTCAACGCGTGAGAGAGGGCCGCATGGCACGCAGCATCGCCGCCGGGGTCGGGTTGGCGGAGTTCCCATTCGACGGCGCCGCCGGCTTTTGGCGCTTCGTCGATCTGTGCGAAGCCGGTGGCGTCGATTCGCTGTGGCAGACCGACCGCATCGTCAGCCGCGCGCCGATCCTGGAGTGCATGACGGCGCTGGCGGCGGTGGCCGGACGAACGCGACGGATTAAGTTCGGCGTCAACGTGCTGTCGCTGGCGATGCGCGACCCGGTGCTGGTGGCCAAGCAATGCGCGACGCTGGATGTGCTGTCGGATGGACGACTACTGCCTGGCTTCGGCATCGGCAGTCCGGTCGCACCGGAGTGGGCAGCGCTGCATCTCGACACACGCACGCGCGGGGCACGCACCGACGAGGCACTGGAGGTCATTCGCCGACTCTGGAGCGAGGAGCGCGTGGATTTCGAGGGCCGGTATTTCCGATTGACCGGTGCCTCGATCGCGCCGCACCCGGTGCAGCCGGATCTGCCCATGTGGATCGGCGGCTCGTCGGAGGCAGCGATCCGGCGCACGGCACGGTTCGGCACCGGCTGGCAGGCCGGGCCGGAAACCCCCCGAGCAGGCAGGCACGGCGATCGCCGCGATTAAGCGCTCGCTCGCCGATGCGGGCCGAACGATCGACGAGGATCACTACGGCGCCGGCATCCCGTTCCGGTTCGGTCGCGCCGACGATCCTGGGATGGCGGCGGCATTCGAGGCGTATCGCACGCGCACCGGCCGCGACCCGCTCGCCTATTTCGCAATCGGCGATGCGGAAACGGTGATGGAGCGGCTCGCGGCCTATGTCGATGCGGGGGTGTCGAAGTTCATCCTGCGCCCAGTCGCGCGCGGCGATTCCGACGTGCTGAACCAGACGCGGCAGTTGATTGAGGAGGTGCTGCCTCGCATCGCCACGCGCTGGCCGCGCGTTCATTGAGATTGCAGCGCGCCTTGCAACGGCGCGCGGTCCAGCCCTTCACCGATCAGACCAGCTCGAGCCGAAGCTCCCGCCCCACCAGAGCTGCAGCGCGCTGAAGGCTTTCGATAGTGACGTTTCCCTTGGCCCCCAGGATGCGATCCATTTGCGCGCGGCTCGTATGCATGAGTTCGGCAAGCTTGGCCTTGGTCATGCCCTGCCGCTTCATCTCCTCGCTAAGTTGCCCTGCGACAACACGAGTGAGAGCCTCGACCTTCGCCGCCTCGCGAATTCCGTCCTCGGCCAAAAAAGCATGGAGACTCGTTCCCCAATGGGGGTTCTTTTTGCTCATACCCGCATCTCCTTCATGCGCCGGCGCGCTAGATCCAGGTCGTCCGCCGCTGTTTTCTGCGTCTTCTTGATGAACCCATGCACCACGCCAATGCGATCGTCACCAACGAAGAAAATCAGCCGCCGCCCTGGCGCAGCAGCCTGGCGCGCAGCCGCCGGTCGCGATGCGTGTGCATCAGGTATTGCCACCAGCTTGCCTCGACCAGCTCCGGCAGCACCAGGATGATCGGCCGGCCGGGACACGGGCGCTCGATCGCCTCGATCTCCGGCAGCACCGGGGCGAGCACGCTGCGGAATTCGGAATGCACCAGCTTCAGTGTCGGACGATGCAGCCCAGCCGCTGCGACCGGACGCGCCACCAGCTTCCGCCATTCCTCTTGCAGCCGCTGTCGCTCGTCCTTGGCGTCTGGTCCTTCGAGATCTGTAATATGCAGCGCCGTTACGTCGGGCGACAGACGCAGCGCAAACTCGACAGCCTTACGCGCCACCACGTCCCAGTGTTCGATCGGCACCAGCACCGTCGGCTGAGTGTGGTCCCCGAGGTCATAGCATAAATTGTCAAAGTCAAGCTTAAGCACCCGAAATTGAGCGGAGAGCATACGCCATGACCGGCCGGGTAATGCCTTTCAGCGACAATGGCCCGACGGGATCGGTGACGATGCGACTCTCCAGCAATCCCGCAACCCGCTGGGAAACCAGCGTCTGGCCCGATCGCGCTTCATTGCACAGTCGGGCCGCGAGATTGGCGACAGTACCCATCGCTGTGTAGTCGAACCGGCCCTCGAACCCGATCACGCCGAGGGTCGCGAAGCCGAACGCGATACCGATACCAAACCCGAGTTCATGCCCCAGCTTCCGCCATCTCTCCGACAGAGCCGACATGCGCTCCTGCATCTCCAGCGCCATACAGACCGCACGCCACGCCGGGTCGGGACACGGGAGGGGATCGTTGAACAAAATCATCAGCCCGTCGCCGAGAAAACGCTCGATCGTGCCTTCATGCCGGAATACGATCTCGCCAAGCGCCGCGTGGTATTCCCGCACGGTTCCGATCATCTCCTCCGGCTCTGCGGTTTCTGCAAATGGCGTGAACCCGCGCAAATCGCAGAACACCACAGCGACTTCCCGGCGATGGCTTTCAAGCGTCACCGCCTCGCCTCGAGACAAGACAAGGTCGGCAAGTTGCGGCGCCATGAAGCGCTTGAGCCGGCTGATCTTCTCGATTTCGGCAACCTGGCTAGCGACCCGCAACTCCAGTGAGCTGTTCCATTCAGCAAGCTGGCGGGATTGTTCGGCCACGATGTCGTGCAGTTCCTTGATGCGCAACAGGGAGCGCACCCGGGCGATCAGCGCTGCCTGATCCACTGGTTTCGTGACGTACTCGTCGCCGCCGCTGTCAAGACCCGCAATGATATCCCGCTGATCACTCCGCGCGGTCACCAGGATGATCGGCATGAACGGCAGCGAGGGATCTCCCTTCAGCTCCCGGCAGACGGCATATCCGTCCTGTTTCGGCATCATCACGTCTAGCAGGATAAGATCCGGAAGCTCGCTCCGGGCGACTGCGACCGCCTCCGTGCCATCGCGCGCCGTGATGACGACGTAGCCCTGGCTGCTCAAACGCGTCTGCAGAATGTCGACATTGGCGGCGTTGTCGTCGGCCACCAGGATGAGGGCGGGATGTCTCATGCGCTGTCCGGCTGCGGCAGCAGGCGCCGAACGGTCGCCAGCAGGTTCCGCGGGCTGAATGGCTTGGCTATGTAGGCATCCGCCCCCGCCGCCTCGGCTTTCGCCTGATCGCCGCTGAGGGCGTAAGACGTCGCTATCAGCAACGGGATGCTCCGCAGATCCGGATCGGCCTTGATGGCCCGGGTGGCGCCGAGTCCATCCAGTTCGGGAAGCTGAACATCCATCACGATCAGATCGGGATGGTGTTGCCTGGCCATCCGAATACCTTCGAGACCGGTCAGCGCCTCGATGACTTCGAAGCCGGCGCTGCTGAGCAGGTCGCGCATGATGCGGCGGTTGTCGGGATGGTCTTCGACAACGAGAATGCGTTGCTTCATGCGTCCGCCAACACCGGCAGGGGCTGCAGCGGCAGTGCGAACGAGAAGGTTGCGCCGTGGCCCGGTGTCGAAGTCACCCACAGGCGACCGCCATGCAGTTCAACGATTCGCTTTGAGATGCTGAGGCCGAGGCCCGTGCCGCCCTTCTGACGCGTAATGGTATCGTCCCCCTGTTGAAATTCGGCAAAGATGCGCGCCTGATCCTCTGGTGCGATTCCCGGCCCTTCATCCGCCACATCGACCCGGATGCAGCCGGTCTCCTGCACCGCCCTGATCTCGACACCGCCGCGGTCGCTAAACTTGATGGCGTTTCCGACAAGGTTCATCAGAACCTGTGCGATGCGCTGCTCATCACCAGTGGCAGTCGGCAAGTCGGGCGCAAGTAGCACACGCAGTTTCAAGTGCTTCTCGTTGGCAAGGGATTCCGTCGAATTCAGCTACCATACGGATGATATCGGCCACCCGATACGGCGCCGGGGTCAGCACGAGCCGGCCCGCCTCGATCTTCGCCAGGTCCAGCACGTCGTTGATGAGCGCCAGCAGGTTGCGCCCGTTCTCCTGCACCCGCTCCAGCACGCCGCGTGGCTGGTCGGGAAGATCGCCATAGATGCCGTCCACCAGAAGTTCGGTATAGCCGAGGATGGCGTTCAGCGGTGTGCGCAGCTCGTGGCTCATATTGGCCAGGAATTGCGATTTGTGCTCGCTGGCAAGTTGCAACTGGCGGCCTTTCTCCGCCAGTTGCTGGAACAGTGAGGCGTTCTGCATGGCCAATGCCGATTGGGTCGCGAAGGTGGACATCAACTCGACCACCGACGGCGCGAAATCGCCGACCGTGCGGCGGACGAGGACAAGCGCCCCCAGAATCTTCTCCGGATCCGCGAGCGGAGCGACCAACGCGCTGCGGAAGCCCGCCACAACGATCGCCTCGCGCAGCGGGTAGCTGGGGCCGACCGCCATGTCCGCGAGCTGGACCGGCTGTCGCGTCAGGGCGGCTTCCCCCATGGCGGTTTCATGGCTGGCGATCCGAAGGGATCGGAGCTTGTCCGCGAGGGCCGCATCCATACCGGAGGACTCGGCCAACTCGAACGTTCCCTCGCCTGCATTGTGGCGGAAGATCGCGCCGGCGTCGGCATGCGCCAGATTGACCGCGTGGGTGACGATCTTCGTCAGGACGACATGCAGGTCCAGCGTCGAATTGACGGCGCGAGCGACATCGCTGAGCGCCTGCAATTCGGTAACGGATCGGGCTAGATCCCGGGTCCGTTCCTCGACCGTCCGTTCCAGTCCGGCCTGGGACCGGAGCAACTCGTCCGCCATGGTGTTGAACTGTTCGGCCAGAGCCTGCAGCTCGTCGCCGGTACGCACGTCGATCCGGCTGTCCAGATCGCCGGTACCGATGCGTGCCGCACCGGCTTGCAACTGGCGGATCGGGCCCACCATGCGGCGGGCCAGAAACATGGCTGCCAGTGTGGCGAGAGCCAGGCCCGCCAGCAGCACGAGGCCGGTACGCAGGGCGGACGTGTAGAGCGGCGCCAGCGCCTCGGCCATCGGGAGCTCGACGAACACCAACCAGCCCAACTCCGGCAGGACGGCGTGTGCGGTGAGCACGCGTTGGCCGTTGAAATTGTTCTCGACCGTCGCGTCGCCGGGTGCGCCGCGCCCGTCGGCGATATGTCGCAGGCTCGCGGCGACATACGGGAGGCGGGAGAAATCTGTATTGCGCAGCACGAGGTTGATGTCGGGATGCGCGATCAGGCGACCCTGGCGGTCCACCACATAGGCGTATCCACTCTGGCCGACTTTCACTGAGCTGATGATGTCCCAGATCAGTTTCGGGTTCACTTCCACCACGGTAACGCCGGCATCATGCCCGGCACGGGCGACCGCCATCGTCAGGTAGGGCTCGGATCCATTGCGGAAATACACGGGACCGAGCCAGAGCTTGTGCGCCAGCGCCTCGGTGAAGCGTGGATCCTTGGAGAAGTCCGCCTGGCTCCCAACGACATCCATGGCGAGGCGTGAGACCTTCAACTGCTCCTTTCCCGCCGAATTGAGCTGACTGATTTCCGTGATGGCCGGAACCTGGCGCAGCAGCAGGAAGTAATCGAAGCGGCGCTGCTCGAGTGTTCCGGCGGCCCACTGCACGTGGGTCGTCCAGCCGACCTCGCGTTCGATCTCGCCAAGGAACTGCTCGATCCGCTGGGTCGCCGCATCGGCCTTTTCCAACTGCAGGTTCCCAAGCAGGGATACGTCCTCGCGATAGGTAAAAAAGAGACCAATCGCCGCATTCGCGAGCAATGCCGCACTGACAAGGCCCATGAACAGCAGCACGTATTTGCGGAACAGCTGGCCGCCCGGACGCCTCATGCGCGGTGCCTGGACCATGCGCTCACCGCAGCCGCTGGAACGCTCCGCCAGGGTTCCGCCGGTTCACTCGATCACCTCGTCCGCCAGCGCGAGCAGCGTATCCGGGATCGTGAGATCGATGGCTTTGGCGGTTTTCAGGTTCAGCACGAAAAGGTAGCGCGTCGGTACCTCGAACGGCAGATCGGCGGGCTTTGCGCCCTTGAATATGCGATCGACCAGCGCAGCGGTGCGATCAAGCGACTCGTGCCGGTCCGCGCCGTAGGACATCAAGCCGCCGTCGCGAACAAAGAAGTCGGCCTCATAAATCGCCGGCAGCCGCCGCTCAGCCGCGAAATCGTATACCCGCTTGCGATTCAGTATGGTGAGCGAGTCGGACACCATGAGTATCGCGTCCGGCGGTTCGCGGATCATCGCCGTAAAGGCGTCGTCGAAATCGTTCGGCTCGCGTACCCCGAGAGCCTGCACTGTCACGCCGAGCTCCTGCGCGGCTCTTGCCGAAGCCTGATAGCGCAGCGACATGCTGAGATCGTCCTTGTTCCACAACATCGCCACCCGGCGCAGCTCCGGCAACAGTTCCTTCAGCAGTTCGAGGCGCTTGGTGGAGAGCGTCGACGCGTTGTCGGATATTCCCGTCACGTTGCCGCCTGGTCGTGCGAGGCTGTCGACAAGCCCGGTCGCGACCGGATCGCCGGCACCCAGAGCGACGACTGTTGGAACGCCCGATGCCTTGGCCGCGACGGCTGCCGGGTAGCCGAGGATCACGACCACGTCGACACCGGCGGCCTTCAGCTCCTGCATCAACCGCGGCAACTCGCTCATCGTGCCCGCCGCGCCACGCGCGTCGTAGGTGAGGTTCTTCCCGAGCGTGTAGCCGCGCTGGGTCAGGCCGGCGATGAGGACGGCTCCTGTGCTGTCCGTGGGACTGATCGGCGCACCGACGGTGAGAGTACTAAGGTGATAAATTTTCGCCTCGTCAGAAGAATCTGTGGGCGACGTTGGGTTCCGGCAGCTTACCAAGTGCATGATACAAGGCGATTTCGGTGACGTGGAAGGTACGGAACCCGTAGGATTTTCGCATGGTCAGTTTGGCCTTGTTGTTCAGACCCTCGACCACACCGCTGGAGAGCTGCTTCCTGGCGCGGAAGTAGTTCAGGATCAGCGCGCGGTGCGAGCGTAGCGTCCTGGCGATCTTCTTCATCGGCTCGATGCGGGAGCGCATGACCTGACCGCACCATTCATCCAGGAACTTGCCGGCCCAACTCGGCGAAGCATAGTCCCAGAACTGCTGGAAGTCCTCCTTCAGCAGATAGGCCCGTACGGTCCGCAGGTTGTAGCGCAGCAGATCGCGCAGGCGGAAGCGTTGATGCTCGGTCAGGTTGGCCTTGCGCTTGAGCACACACCAGCGGGTCTTCTTCAAGACTGGCTCATAGCCGTCCCGGGCCAGCCGGCGAGCCTCGGCGGCACGCACCTGGTCCAGCGCGGCATTCATCTTGGCGACAATATGGAAGCGATCGAGGATGTGGATGGCCTGGCTGCACCGCTCACGAATCACCTTCAGATAAGGCTGCCACATGTCCGAGCACACAAACTCGATCTGCCCAGCCAATGGTTCGCCGATCAGGGTGAAGAACTGCTCGAAGCTCTCCACCGTCCGTTCGCGACCGATCCATAGCAGGCGCGTGCACTGCTGCTCGATCTGATAGACCAGCGTCAGGTATTTGTGTCCCCTGGCATACTGGATCTCATCGACGCCGATCGCCACGATCGGCCCCAGTTGCCGGTGCTCGATCCCCCACTGCACGACATACTCGACCGACTGGCAGACCTTGTCCCAGGTGCTGCGAAACGACCCGGCGGTCTCCTGCCAGGACAGCTTCCTCGCCCAGTGCGCCAGGAACAGCATGTAGGCCTTGGTCAGCTGGTGCTTGCCGACACCCCAGGGGACCGCTTCGACCCGCACGCCGCAGGCCCGGCAATCGACCCGTCGCATGCAATAGAGGAACACCACCATGCAGCCCCAGAGGGGCACGAATTCGAACCGGCGCAGGCTCAGGTGATCATAGGCCGGCGCCGGCTTGCGACAGCCCGAGCACACCGGTCTCGAGCCGCGGCGGGGCCGCACGCTGATCTCGATGGTTCGGCTTTCGGCGCAATGTCGCGCCTTCTCGTAAACGAACCCAGGAAAGTGCTGGTAGTGGTTCAGCAGGGAGATCAGCCGCATGGCAGCGGGACCCAAAGGAGTTGCCGGCAGACGTGACAGCGTACCGGCGCAACGGGCTGCTGCCGATCCCTTGCAGACCTGTTGTCCGGACCTCGATCAGTGGCCTCGCAGCTGGGCGTATGAGGCGCGCGATATTCCGCCTGGCCGGCGGATGGTGGAATGCTTCAAGCCGTTCCTGCGCGACCTGCTGGCCTTGCAGCTATCACGCCAAACCTTGCGCCGACACCGCGACAACGTCTGGGCTCTCGGCGGTGAGGTCATCAGCCGATTGCAGATGGACAGCGACCTCCGGAGGCGGCCAATCAAGCAGGTCGTCCTCACCCTCATCGGCGACGATGGCGGGCCGCTGCTCTCCCATGGTCAGTCCGACACCGCGCAGCGCTCCTTCGACACGACCTGCCGCAAGTTGTTCCGCTTCCTGACAGGCCCTGAGATCAGCCGCGATGAGGCGTAAAGATGCCTGCCGTGGTGGCGGATGATATCTCCGCTTCTGCCGATGTGGCGGCTGTGGGGTTGTGGGCAACGCGCTTGTGTTGTCCACAAATCCACCAGCCGGCCGGCTGAGTGATAAAACTAGCCCTCGGTATACCCCCGAAGCACCCACAGTTTCCGCTGACGAGCCAAATTTTGGAGGTCTGGGCGATAGCCTCCCACGGCGCAACAATCGCGTTGCTGCCAAGAAAAGCAATGAACTCACGCCGTTTCATCCGGGGTTCCCCCGTTGGTTGGCCGGCACGACCGCACGGGGAGACATTAGAGCCCCTTTGGGGTAACCTTACAACGTAAATTTGACCCGGACGCAGGATCATGTTTCTAGGGTGATTTGCAATAGCCGGGACCCTGATTGGGCCACGGGTGGCCGACGATCTTGGCGATGGCAGGTTCCGTGCTGATCTCCGGCCTTCCACTTCTCACAAATAATCGCCAGAAGACGATGAAGCCGCCGCCAAGATGGCGTGGATCTGCGGCGCGTTCGCTTCATCGTAGCAAGGTGCACGCACCATGCTGTTCTCGGTGGGCAGATCCGTCCGACTGAATGACCGTGACGTACGAACGCTTACACGAGACACCGGCATTGATCGCCGCACAGATGTCTCGCTTCATTGGAGTGTACGAAAGCAACAATGTCGTTGCCGATTACGTCGCTCACACGTGGTTCGCCACGCTGCGGATGGTCGGCCGTCGGAGGCGGCACAAAACAAATCGTCTCCCGCAAAAAAAGATCGGCGTAGGCTGGCGCTCGAACTCTCGCGCCCAGGAAGAGCAGCGATGAACCTGGTCGTTACTGTCGATACCGTGATCGCCATCTTGCCGGCGCGCTGGCCGGGCCGGCGCGGCTGCTGCTGAAGGCAGCGGCAGACTGGCGCTGGATGGAGGATTGGTCTCACTCACCCTGGTATCCGAGCATACGGCTTCTCGGCAATGGCGGCCGGGTGACTGGAGTGCGCCGCTCACCGATCTCGCGGTGGAGCTTGCATAACTGGCCGGTCTCGGGCATCGCCATGTCGGGCGCGGACCGAGCCGGAGACGGCGTCATTCATACGGGACTGCAAAGAGAATGACCGCCAGTGGGGGGGCCGGTCTTGTGGCTGGATGGTCACATGCTGCACTCGGTGCGGTCAGCGGCTTCATCGTCGGCACGATCTCGGCGCTCGGCTACGGCGGGGTGCTGGTGCTGATGGCGATCGAGTCCGCCTGCATCCCGTTACCTTCAGAGATCATTCTGCCGTTTGCCGGATATCTGGTGTCCACCGGCCGGTTCGACCTTTACCTGGTGGCGATCGCCGGCGCGCTGGGCTGCAATCTGGGGTCCACGGTGGCCTATGCGGTGGGGTTCTACGGCGGTCGGCCGTTGGTGGAACGTTGGGGGCGATATGTGCTGATGGGCCGGCACGAGCTTTTGCTGGTTGATCTGTTCTTCGCTCGCTGGGGTGGCGTCACCGTGCTGGTCGGCCGGATGCTGCCGGTCGTGCGTACCTTCATCGCGCTGCCGGCCGGGATTGGCCGGATGCCGATGATACGGTTTCAGATCTATACGTTCGTGGGCTCGCTGCCGTGGTGCTTTCTGCTCGCCTATGCCGGGATGCGGCTCGGCCGGGCCTGGGACAGCGACCCGCGGCTGCGGGCGGTGATGCACCGGCTGGACTTCGCTGTTGTCGGACTGCTGGTGTTGGGTGCCGTTTGGTACAGCCTGAGGTTGTGGCGAGGACGGGTGCGGTAGAGGGCAGTGATTTTGGGCTGCTCTGACTTTCTCGCTCTGACAATTTGGCGTTTGAAACCTCCGCCCCTTCCCCCTCCCGCAAGGGGAGGCGGTGTTCTACGCTGCGCGGGTGAACCGGGGAGAGCGGATCGCCGCCGGCAGCGTGGCCGTGGGGTGCGTGGTCCTGGCGCTGAAGGCAGCCGCCTGGCGCCTGACCGGCAGCGCAGCGTTCTATTCCGAGGCGCTGGAGACCACGGTCAACGTCGCCGCCAGCCTGATCGCCCTGGTCGCGGTCCGCTTGGCCGCCAAGCCGGCCGATGCCCAGCACACCTACGGGCACGAGAAGGCCGAGTTCTTCGCCGCAGTGATCGAGGGCGTGCTGATCGTGATCGCCGCGCTTTCGATTTTCCGGCACGCTTGGCAGACATTCGAGCTCCCCCGGGAGCTGAGCGCACCGGTGCTTGGCATCGGCCTGAGCGCTCTCGGCACCTTCCTGAACGCCGGTTGGTCGTGGCGCCTGATCGATGCCGGGCGCCGGATGCGGTCGCCGGTACTGGCGGCGGACGGGCGCCACCTGCTGGCGGACGCGGTGACCTCGGTGGGCATCATCGTGGGGGTGGGGCTCGTGGCGGTGACCGGCGTGCTGGTGCTCGACCCGGCGCTTGCTGTCGCGACCGGCGTCTATGTCCTTTGGTCCGGGCTCCGGATGATCTCCTCTTCCGTCGGCGGGCTGATGGACGCCGCGCCGGAGCCGGTGATCGTCGCCCGCATCCGCGAACTGGTCGCTGCCAGCGCAGCGGGGGCGTTGGAGGCACATGACCTTCGGATGCGCATCGCCGGTCGGCTGACCTTTCTCGAGTTCCACCTGGTGGTGCCAGGCTCGATGACGGTGGCGGAGTCGCACGCCATCTGCGACCGTATCGAAGAGGCGCTGAAGGCCGAGATGGACTTCCTCGTGATCACCATCCATGTCGAACCCGAGGTGAAGGCCAAGCAGCACGGCGTGCCGGTGCTGTGATCCGCGCGTTGCTCGCGCTGCTACTACTCAGCGTTCCGACAACCGCGTGGTGCGCGGTCGAGCGGGTGGTATCGCTCAATCTCTGCACCGACCAGATGCTGGTTCTGCTCGCGCCGGAAAAGGTGGCAGGGCTGACTCCGCTCGCCCGCGATCCTGCCCTGTCGTTTGTTGCCCGCCAAGCAGTCGGGCTGCCGGTGGTGCGTCCGTCGGCCGAGGCAGTGCTGCGCGTGCATCCGGACCTGGTGTTGGCGGCCCCGTTCGGGGCGCAGACGACCGTCGCCGTGCTGGCAGCCTTGGGCCTGAGGGTGCTGCGCGTGGGGCTACCGGATGATTTTGCCGGCATCCGCGCCGAGACCAGACGCATGGCCGCCGCACTCGGAGTGCCGGAGCGGGGTGATGCACTGATTGCGGTGATGGACGCGCGGCTTGCTTCCCTGCTGCATCCGGCGAGACGACGGACGGCAATTGCCTGGGAGCCGCGCGGTTATACGTCGGGGCCGGGCACGCTGATGGACGCGGTGATCGAGGCCGCCGGCCTGACCAATGTGGGGAATGGTCTGCGGCTTGGGCGGGAGGCTCTGCTGCGGGATCCCCCTGATCTTCTGGTCGTGCCCGAGGCGCCGGATTTTCCATCGCTGGCCACCAGGATTTTCGATGATCCCGTTTTGGCCAAGATCCGGCAACGGGCGCTGCCGCCGGCGCTAACCCTCTGCGCCGGGCCGTTCACTGCCCAGGCAGCCTCGATTTTGGCGCGGTGAGCTTGGCCCCACAACTCCCCCTCCCCTTGCGGGAGGGGGACGGGGGGAGGGGGACGGGCCGCAAGCTCGGGGATCGGGGACGGCGGTCGGCGATTGATCGCTACCTGGCTACTGCGACGCTTGTCGTGTTTCTGCTCTCCGTCCTGATAGGCGACGGCTTCATCGGCTGGGCACCGGGCCTGATCATGCTCGACATCCGACTGCCGCGCACTCTGCTGGCGGTACTGATCGGCGGCGGCCTTGGCCTGTCCGGGGCCGCGCTGCAGGGTGCGTTGCGCAATCGACTGGCTGATCCGGGATTGCTCGGCATCACCGGCATGGCAGGGCTCGGCGCGGTGGTGGTGTTCTACTGGGGGTTGGCGGCGCACTTCGCCCCGGCGCTGCCACTCGGAGGTTTGGCCGGCGCGGGGCTAGGCGCCGTCTTCCTGCTGAGCTTTGCCGGTCGCGCGCCATCCGGCCCCTCGGTGATCCTGGCCGGCATCGCCGTTTCCGCCATCTCCGCCGCATTGCTGGCCCTGGCCTTGGCGCTGGCACCAAACCCCTTTGCCCTGGCCGAGATCACGTTCTGGCTGCTCGGCGGATTGCAGGACCGCACAATGCTGCATGTTGGCTTGGCGGCGCCGCCCATCCTGCTTGGGGCGGCGGTGCTGCTTCGTCTCGGCCGCGGGCTCGATGCGTTGAGTCTCGGCGAGGACACCGCGGCGAGCCTCGGCGTGCCGGTCGGGCGAGCGTTGCGACTGGCGGCGTTGGGGACCGCCCTGGCGGCCGGGGCGGCGGCAGCCGTGGCGGGTGGTATTGGCTTCGTCGGGCTGGTGGTCCCGAACCTGCTCCGCCCGTTGGTCGGCGAGCGGCCCGGTGCGCTGCTCGTGCCGTCCGCAATGGCCGGAGCGGCCCTGTTGCTGGCTGCCGACCTGCTGGTGCGGCTGTCGGCGTTCGTGCTCCCGCTTTCCGGTCCGCTGCCGCTCGGCGTGCTGACGGCCTTGCTGGGGGCGCCCTTCCTGGTGGCGATCGCTCGTCGCGCGGTGCCATGATCGGACTTGAGCGCGCCAGCGTAGCCCTCGGCGGTCGTGCAGTGTTACGTGACATTCGCTTCGCCGCGCAGTCAGGCGAAATGGTCGCCATGTGCGGCCCGAACGGGGCGGGCAAATCGACTCTGCTGCGTGCATTGGCCGGGCTGCTGCCGGACACGCCGGCGCGAGACCGTAGGCGGGTCGTGTATCTGCCGCAGGGCGCGCGCTGCACCTGGGGCCTCACCGTGGAGCAGGTCGCGGCGCTCGGGCGCATCCCGCATCGGGACGCCGCAGTGGCGCCGGTAACCAATGCGATGGAAGTTTGCGGCATCCTGCACCTGCGCGCCGCCCGGATTGACCGTGTGTCAGGTGGGGAAGCCCGCCGCGCCATGCTGGCCCGCGCCTTTGCCACGGAGCCCGAGGTGTTCCTGCTGGACGAGCCGACCGCCGACCTCGATCCCGCCGCTGCCCATGCGGTCATGCGCCTGCTGCGCGAGACCGCCGAGTCCGGGCGCTGCGTCGTGGTGGTGCTGCATGCGATCGACTTCGCGCTGCGGTACGCGCATCGCGTGGTGATACTGGCGGGCGGCCGGATCACGGCGGATCTTCCCTCCAGCGAGGCGTTGCCAGCAGCGGCGTCTGCCTTCGGGCTCCCCTACGGGTTCGATCCCGAGCCGCGGCTGCTGCCGCCCGCCTGATGCTGCGCGCTGCATCCGCATCGTTGGCGTTGCATGTGTTGCTGCTAGGCGGACTGGGACTCTGGATGGGGGGCAAGTCGGCAAGTCGGGATATCGCGGATCAGGGCGTGAAAGTCGAGCTGGTGATGCTGGAGAAGGCTGGTGCCGGCCCGCCATCCAGCCCCACACCGCCTACCCCGCCCGCCCCGGCACGCGCTCCACCGGCCGAGGCAGTGGCGCGCTCAATCCAGGCGCCTCGGATGCAGGAGCCGATGCCTGCCCCGCCACCGGATGCCCCCGACACCGAGGCACTGCCGCCGCCGACCGCGGCACCACCTGCCCGGCAGGCGGCTCCGCCTGCGATGCCCACAGCGCCGCAGGGGCCTCGCCTCAATCTCGGCGGCACCAATAGCCCGAGCAACGTGGTCGCCCGCGGCAATAACGTGATACCGGCGCAAGCCGATGCACGGTATCGCAACCGACCGCCGGTGTATCCCGCCGAAGCTCTCGCGAATGGCCAGCAAGGCGCGGTGACGCTGCTGATCCACGTCTCCCCGGCCGGGCTGCCCATGGGGGTCGAAGTGATGGAGAGCTCCGGGTTTCCGCTGCTCGACCGGGCTGCGCGGCAGGCAGTGGAGACGTGGCATTTCCTGCCGGCACTGCAGGATGGGGCACCAATCGCGGCCGACATGCCGCTGAGAGTGCGCTTCGAGCTCGATGGGGGGCGGTAGCTCAACGGCCGCCGGTGCCGGCGACCACATTAGTTATATAGTTAGCGTAGTTAGCGTGTAGTTTTGAACAGATCGTGTGGTAACCCCTGGTTCCCGAGGCACGCGGGCGCGGATGGGGCCGGCACCTGCTTGATTTTACCTGCTCCCAGGCAGAGCAACTTGGCATCAAGACGCTGCATCTCGAAGTCGAGATCGACAACGACCGCGCCACAGGCCTCTAGCGCGCGGCCGGCTTCGAGGAGACGGGCCGCAGATTGATGCGGCTGCGCCTCGAGCATCGAAGCAGCGCAACTACCAGTCTGCCATGATCGGCGCGATCACACTGGCAGCGGCGCCGCCTTCATCCGTTCCATCGCGAAGCGGCTGGTCACGTTGCGCAGCGGCACCGCGGCGATCAGCCGCCGATAGAACTCGTCATAGGCGGCGATATCGGGCACGACCACATGCAGCAGGTAATCGACATCGCCGCTCATCCGCCAGGCCTCGACGATCTCGCTCATCCCCGCCACCACCTGGGCGAAGTGCTGCAGCCAGCCGCTCGAATGATCAGCGGTCTCCACCGCCACGAAGGCCGACACCGGCAGTCCGACCTTGGCCGGGTCGAGCACGGCGACCCGACCGACGATAATGCCCGCCTGCTCCATCCGGCGAATGCGCTTCCAGCATGGAGTTGGGGTCAGCCCGACGCGCTCGGCGATCTCGGCGAGCGACAACGAGGCGTTGGCGGCGAGCAGCCGCAAAATCTGGCGGTCGAGCCGATCCATCTCTTTTTCGGCAGGCATTCAGGGCGTCCTTGCGCCGTTCTTCGCCTCTCCTAGCCGGGTTGCAGGAAAAATCCTACTCCCCTAGCACGGAACGGCGCGGAAAATCTGGCTCGGAGCGACGAACTCTTCCTGCGCGTCAACCGTCAGCAATTCGTTGGCCCCGGCCTCGGCGGTGCGGCGCAGCACGCCATGGATTGACGACCCGGCCGCCTCCAGCGCCGCCGCCGCGCTGCCAGTGCGGAGCAGGTGGTACAGGAACAGCGCCGCGATCGCGTCGCCGGCACCATTCAGGTCCAGCGGCAGGGCCGGGGTGCGAAGCAGGTGGAAACCGTCCGGGTCGGCCGCCAGCATATCGATGCTGTCGGCGGGTGTGGCCTCGGTATGCAGACTGGTCAGCAAGACGCTGCGCGGCCCATCGGCGCGGAGCTGCCCCATCAGGGTCGCTGCTGCTTTCTTGGCGCCATCCAGGCTGGCGCAGGACAGCCCGGTCAGCATCTCCAGCTCGAACCGGTTCGGTGTGGCGATATCGGCCGTGGGCAGAGCATTCTCGCGAAGAAAATCCGCGATCCCCGGGCGGACATAGACGCCGTCGCGGTCATCGCCGATGACCGGATCGCAGCAGTAGAGCGCCCGCGAGTTCACGCCGCGCACGCGCGCGACAGCATCCAGGATTGCCTCACCGATCGCGCGGTCGCCCAGATAGCCGGACAGCACCGCGTCGCAGCGCTGGAGCGCGCCGCGTGCTTCGACGCCATCGACCAACTCGCGCACCGCCTCGCCGGTGAACACTTGGCCGGTCCAGTGGCCGTAGCCGGTATGGTTGGAGAACTGCACGGTGTTGATCGCCCAGACCTCGGCACCAAGCCGCTGCAACGGGAACACGGCGCTGGCATTGCCGACATGGCCGTAGGCGACCCAGGACTGGATGGAGAGAATGTTCATGCGGTTTCGGTCCGTGGCCGAGACTTGGCTTTGCCGATGAGTAGTCTATGTGCTATCATGCATGTTAGCAACCCTGGAGGAATGACTATGGGCCAGCTTCTGGTCCGCAATCTCGATGACGCGGTTATCCAGGCGCTTAAGTCGCGAGCATCCGCCCGGGGCCTCTCGCTCGAGGCGGAGTTACGCGACCTGCTCACCCGGGCAGCCGGCCACCCTCGTGCCGAGCTGGCGGATGAGCTCGCAGCGGTCCGTGCGAAAACGCCCAGAACGCGACGGCGGCTGGCAGAGGATCTTGTTCGGGAGAGTTGGGACGAGCGATGACGCTCGTGGTCGATGCGAGCGTCGCCCTCAAATGGTTTCTCGAGGAAGATGGTTCGCCGCATGCAGCCGCGCTGCTCATGCAGCCCGATTTGTTGATTGCACCCGATCTGATCGTCGCCGAAGTGTGCAATGCCGCATGGAAGGCCGTGCGGGCGGGTGCGATGCTGCCCGAGCAACAGGATCACGCGGCGTCTCGCCTTGCCGCGGTGTTCGATGAGCTTGTGCCCATGGCTCCCCTCGCCAGGCGCGTCGCGGAACTCTCCCGCGCGCTCGATCATCCGGCCTATGACTGCTTCTACTTGGTGCTATCGGAAGAGCGCGATGCCAGGCTTGTCACGGCCGATCGGACGCTACTGCAGCGCATCGGAGGAACCGAGTGGGAGGCCCGTGTCCTCGACCTTCGAGCTTTGCCGAAATGCTAGCGCCGCGCCGTAGGCCGCCACCGCCTTTTCCAGCCGTACCGTTCCGCTCTGGCGCTCGGGCGGGGCGAAGAGTAGCGGTCGGCGAGAGGTACTCGGCATAGCGCTCGCCGCCAGACGAGTGGCCGCGGAACTCATTCTTCCGGGTTCTCATCCATTTCCTGTTCTTGATCGGATCGGCAAGCGGCGTCCTACCGCGCAGCCGCGGTCATCGGCTCCGCCGGCGCACCGAGCATGCCCTCAAGCGCGGCGCCCACCGCGCGCGAATGCAGGATCTGGAACGGCTCGCTCAGATGATCCGGCGTGTCGAAGAAATCGACGCGTGGATAAAGGCTGTGGTTCGCCAGCTCCAGAAATCCGCCGCCATTGCTTAGATAGACCCTACGGATCGCCGCCAGCGTTGCGTCCGGCATCGGCGCATCGACGAACTCTGTTGGCAGCCCGCCGATCACCCGGATATCGCGCGCCGTCGCCCAACGCACAAAGGCAGCAACCAGCTTCGTGCCGTAGCCCTCCCGGACCGCTTCGGCAGTCGCATGCACCGGGTTCACATCGGCAAGCACGGCGCGGCTGACCGCCGCCAACGCCAGGGTGTGGCCCACGTGATCGCCCCATCGGTTGGTGCTGCCGGTGACCGCGGCGCGCGGGTCCCGAAAGCCGGTGGCGGCAAGCACTTCCTCCAGCACCGCCATCACCGCGTCTGACAGATCGGACGAAAAGAATGCCCCGGCCCAGCGGTCGGGCGGCAGCGCCGCCAGCGTGCGCCAGTCGTGGCGGAACATGATAGCGGCGTCCGGGCCAAGCGCATTCGCCGCCCGCGAGCGGACGTACTGCGCCTCCTCCATCGGTAAATAGACGACATCGCCCAGATGCAGCAGCGTCCGCCAGCGCGCGAACAAGTAATCGAGCCCGATACCCACCGCCACGCCCGCATTGACACAAGGCATGCGGACGATTGGCTCGATCACCTCGCAGCGGTGCGAATAGGGGCCGTTGGAGCCCGCCAGGATCGCCAGCTTCGGACCGCCGATCGCGGCACCCCGGGCCAGCTTCGCGCCGATCTCCTCGCGCAGGAAACCAAGCGACAGCGGTCGATCGAGCACACCACCGAACAACGTCGCGTATAGCGCCAGCGAGACAAGGCAGGCCGCGACCAGCCGCTTCATCAGAACCGAAAATACAGAAACGGCGTCACGTTCGGCGCGAAGAACAGCGCCTGCACGGTGAACGCGAACCCGCCGGTCAGCGCCCAGCTTCGCGCCCGCTCGGACAGTTCGTGCACATGCGGCAGCGCCAGTACGATCACCCAGCCCAACAGCAGGCAGGCCGATACTTCCGGAAAGCTCAGCGTACGTGCATTGCCGAGATGCTCGAGCACCGGCACCGGCCGCGCGATCAACGCAAGTGGCGGCAGCCAGTCCACCACCATGCGCGGCAATGCGATGCCGTTCAGCCCGGCCATGCCGCGCAGCATGACGCCGGCAGCGGGAAGCCCCTCCGCCCGGAACGGCACCCACGCCACGACCACTGCCGCAAGCGTCAGGACCTGCGCCGGCACCCGAGGCAACGCCAGCCCCGTTCGCCGCCACACCCCATGCAGTACCAGGAACGCCCCGTGCAGCCCGCCCCAGAGCACAAAGCTCCACGCCGCCCCGTGCCACAGCCCGCCGAGCAGCATGGTCAGCATCAGGTTACCTCGCCCCGGCGATTGCCGCCCAGGGGGATGTACAGATAGTCGCGCAGGAAACTGCTCAGCGTAATGTGCCAACGGCGCCAGAAATCGGTGATGCTGCACGCCTGGTACGGGCTGTTGAAATTCAATGGGAACCGCACGTTCAGCACGCGTGCCAGTCCGATTGCCATATCGGAATAGCCGGAGAAGTCGAAATAGATCTGCAGCGCATAAGCCAGCGCCGCATACCACGCCTCGAAGAACGTCAGCGAGGCGCCGTGCGCCGCGGCGCTGAACCCGACATCGCTGAAGCGAGCGAACATGTCGGCGAGCACTAGTTTCTTCGCCAGCCCAAGCAAGAAGATCGTCAGCCCGTCCGAAAGGTTCTGCGACCGCGGCACTGCGACACCGGGGTCAGTGAGCTGCGGCAGTATCTCCCGCGGCCGCACGATCGGCCCGGCGATCAGATGCGGGAAGAAGGCAACGAATGCGGCATAGGGCAGCAGTCCGGTCTCCGCCCGCTGATCACGGAAGCTGTCCACCAGAAACATGATCTGCTGGAAGGTGAAGAAGCTGATCGCCAGCGGCAGAAACACATGCAGCGGCTGCACCTGCAGATCGAGCACCGCCGCGACGTTGCTCGCCACGAAACCGGCATACTTGAACCACCCCAGCACCCCGAGATTGCCGGCCAGGCCTGCGATCAGCCACATCCGGGCCGTCCATCGAGAACCACCCCGCACAAGTCGGAAAATCCGCTGTCCGACGAGATAGTTGCTAATGATTGATCCCGCCAGCAGCAGCACGAAGGATGGATTCCACCAGCCATAGAAAAAGAGGCTCGCCGCCACCAGCCAGCGCAACGCCCACGCCGCGCCGCCAAGTCGCCTCAGCAGGAAGAACCCACCAAGCGCCACCGGAAGGAAACCGAGGATGAAAGGCTGCGAATTGAAGAGCATGCGACATTCGCTGCAAGCGGCGCGAGGCAGTCTTCCCGGGAAGAAATAATGATTGGTAAATTTTTGGGCGCCAGCAGCATCGCAAAAGAAAAATTCTAAACGCAGATGCAAGAAGATGCGCGCCGATACACGCAGATAGAGACAAACGAAATGATTTGTCGAAATGTGCCCGACAGCGCAGGGCTATGCCGTCGCTATGTGCCGCTCGCATTTTGGTTGCGGCCAACGGCTGCGCTGTGTGCATCCGCGTGCATCTGCATCAAAACTTGTCGCTTGCGTGCGAGTTGGCATGTCTGCGATCAGTGCCCACCCGTGGTCCGTTCCCAGGCGGAACTTCCGTCCCGCCACTTGAATCTAATTTTGAACTCAGTTTAGGATACCGGGGCGGCCAGCGGCTATCGAGGTGACATTTGCCCACTTCCCTAGACCTGGGAATGAATAGCGATATAGGCCCCCGGACGGGCACGCCTTCCCGCGCCCTCCGCCTCACCCCTTGTAACGCGACGCACCCCGAAGCGCGGACCAATCTCGACGACCGCCTGAAGTCGATGATCATCGACGGCACCCTGTTGCCCGGTGAGCAATTGCGCGCCTTGTTCTCCGGCATCTTGTTCTCCGGCATCGACACCGCCGACACGCCGGCGAACCGCCGCGCTTATCTACGCCAGGATTACCTGCTCCATTCCGGCATTCTCGACATCGCCGCCAGCCCGCCGCTGACTCAGACGGCACACTCGGTCAACATTCTCGTGCTCGCCTTCGGCGCCGGCCTGATCAAGTCGATCCACGATGGGCTGACCGAGCACAATGCAATTCTGGATGCGCTGAAGCGGCGCGACCCAGATGCCGCCGAGGCGGCGATGCGCGCTCATGTCCACCGATCGGTGGTCTGGCTGCACCACGAAGCCGATCTTCTTGAAAGCGCGAACACGCAGGCGCAAGTCCCGACAACCACAAACCGCCCCACCCACCCCGACAGGCGTCCACCACCGGCAAAAAGTCCAGGCAGAACCAGGGAGGCAACCATGAACGACCGTAACGAAACACCCGATCAGCCGTGCGTCACCTCGTCCATCTCGCGCCGGGGATTGTTGCAGCAGGCGGCGATAGGCGCCGCCTTACCCAGCCTGATGACGGCAGCTCTCTCGTCGCCGGCCAAGGCTCAGAGCAAGCAGCTCGCCACGCTGGTGGTCGCCATTCAGGAGGGCGATACGCGCACCCTCGATCCGCAGGGCGCGAACGAACTGACCGTGCCGATCTTTCTGCGAGGCGTCTATGACCAGCTCCTGACCTTCCCCGGCTCCGACTTCAGCAAGGTCACGTCGGACTTCGCCACCAAGTGGGATGTCAGCGCTGACGGCCTGACTTACGTGTTCCAGCTCAACCCCAACATCAAGTTCTCCGACGGCACGCCAGCGACGCCCGAGGACGTGGTGTTCTCACTGAAACGCCAGAAATTCCTCAAGGGGCCCGCATCCTGGTTCCAGGACGGCGTGCAGTCCGTGGAAAAAAGCGGACCGAACGAGGTCACGATCAAGCTTACGTCTCTCAACGTTGACTGGTTGTTCCTGCTGACCTCGCCGTTCCTTTCCATCGCCAGCGCCGCGACGCTGAAGGCGCATGGCGGGACCGATGCCACCGACGCCGCGACCACCGATACAGCGCGCGCCTGGCTTGACCAGCACAGCGCCGGAAGCGGCCCGTTCATGCTCGAAGCCTGGGAGCATGGCTCCCAACTCACCGTGACGCGCAATCCGTATTACTGGGGACGAAAGCCACCGTTCGATCGGATCGTGTTCAAGTTCGTCAAGAACCCCGACGTGCAGCGCGACCTGCTGGTGCGTGGAGATGCGCATATCGCGGCGAACCTGACTCCCGATCTCGCGGTGGAGGTGCAGAAGAACGCGAATATCGAAGTCCTGAATATCCCATCGTTGGGCTTTCCCTGGCTCGGCTGGCACGTCAACCGCAATCCGGCGCTCAAGAATCCGAAGACCTGGGAGGCGATCAAATACGCGATCGACTATGACGGCATGGCGAAGATCTACCTGGGCGGCGGCCAGTTCATCGCGTCCTGCATTCCGCCTGGGCTGCCGAATGCGCTTCCGGTCGCGGAGCGGATGAAGACCGATCCGGCGCGTGCCAAGGCTGCGCTGGCGGCGGCGGGGTATGCAAATGGATTTGCCTTCGACCTGACCTACGCGTCCGAGCAACTGTTCCAGAACATTGCGGCCAGCCTGATTGCTGCGAAGGTCCAGGAGGATTTGTCCGCAATCGGCATCACCGCAAACCTACGGCCGGTTCCCTCGACGCAGGAGCTCACCGATTTCCGCGCCGGGAAGCTGGATGCCGCCATCCATTTCTGGGGTGCCGACTACATTGGCTGGACCGATTTCCTGCCGGTATTCGCGCCTGGGGGACACGTGGCGGGACCGCGTCAGGGCTGGACCACCGATTTCTCAGCGGATGCCAAGAAAATCTCGGATCTTGCCAAACAGGCGATGGTGACGCTCGATCCTGCCCAGCAGCAGCAGATCTGCTACGAGGCGCAGCGGCTGATGAACCAGGTGGGTCCGTTCGCTTGGTTGTTCGAAGCGAACATCCAGGTCGGGTATCGGAAGGATGTCATCAAGTCGCTGGCGACCAATCCTGTCTGCTATGTTGATGTCGGCAGCATCGAGCTGGTGTAGTGTGGGGCGTAAGTTTACGTTTCGTAAGATTTTAACACGGAGGAAGCATGAGGGTCACGGTGAGCCACGGAGTTTCTGCTATGGAATTCAACAAGCTTCGATATCTCGTGGCTTGAAATATCCTCCGTGGCTGACCGAGTTCTCGCACGTCCTCCGGGTTAAGAAACTGCTGTTCCGAGAGAGCGCGGTGAACAGGGCGTGCCGATGATCGTGTATGTCGCGCGTCGGCTCATTTTGCTGTTCCCGATCCTGCTGGGCATGACCCTGATCTCGTTCACCGTGAGCCGGGCAATTCCGACCGATCCGGTGGTCGCGACACTCGGCCAGCAGGCCGCCGAGCATCCGGCGATCGTCGCCGCGTATCGCCGGCATTGGGGCCTAGATCAGCCGCTTGCCAATCAGTATCTGATCTATCTCAATCATCTGGTGCACGGCGATCTCGGCGAGTCCATCTACACGCATCGTCCGGTCATCGATGATCTGCGATCCTATTTGCCGGCAACGATCGAGCTGGCGACCGTCACGGTAATCCTGAGCGTGCTGATCTCCGTGCCGCTTGGGATCGCAGCAGCGGTATGGCGTGGGTCGGCATTCGATCTCGTGGTGCGGCTTGCCACCTTGGTCGGCGTCGCCATGCCGATCTTCTGGCTCGCGCTGACGGCGCTCGATGTTTTCTATCTGCGGCTCGGTATTGCACCAGCGCCGGGACGGTTGAGCACCTGGGACTCGGCGCCTCCCGATATCACCGGAATGTTCACGATCGACAGCTTGCTCGCCGGACGGTGGGCGACTTTTTATGATGCGCTGTCGCATCTGCTGCTGCCAGCGCTGATTCTGGCGAGCTGGAGCCTCGGCACGCTGACGCGCATGACGCGGACCAGCATGTTGTCCGTTCTGCCGCTAAGTTTTCTGCAAACAGCGCGAGGCAAGGGGGCGACTGAAGCTTACGCTATTGTGCGTCATGCTATGCCGAACGCTCTGATCCCGGTGGTCACCGTGGTCGGGCTTGCCTATGGAGACCTTCTCACCGGAGTCATACTGATTGAAACCGTGTTTGGTTGGCCAGGGATCGGCCACTACGCTTATTCGGCCGCGATCTATGCGGACTTCCCCGCCATCATCGGGGTCACGCTCGTGTTTGGGATCATCTACACGCTGGTCAATCTCGGCGTGGACCTGGTCTATGCGGCGCTCGATCCCCGTATCCGCCTGGCCATGGTATCCGGTCGCCGATGAGTTCTGGCACAACGACGCTCGCGCCGGACATCCGCCGGGGCAGAGTCCGGCTGAGCCGCCTTGTCCCGAGGGACCCGCAACTGATCGTCAGCCTGGCGATCATCCTGATATTCGTGCTGGCAATCGTGTTTGCGGGCGCGCTGGCGCCGCAAAGTCCCATCGTGCAGCACGTGCTCGATCGGCTGCAACCGCCGAGCCTGCGGCATCCGTTCGGCACCGATCAGCTCGGGCGCGACGTGTTCAGCCGGGTGCTGTATGGTGGGCGGGCTTCGGTGCCAGCAGCGTTCGTGGTTGTGGCGATTGGCGCGAGCGCCGGCACCCTGATCGGGGCGATTGCCGGATATGGCGGGCGGCTGGTCGATGAAGTGGTGATGCGCATCACCGACATGGTGCTTGCCTTCCCGGTGCTGGTGCTGGCGATGGCGGTGGCGGCGGCACTCGGCGCCAGCCTGGTGCACGGCATCATCGCGCTCACCGCCGTGTGGTGGCCGCAATACGTACGGGTCTGTCGCGGGATCGTGCTGGAACTGAGGGAGAAGGAATTCGTCGAGGCCGCGCGCGCCGCCGGACGACGCACCATTGCCATCCTGCTCCGGGTCATCCTGCCCAACGCTTTGCCGGCGTTGCTGGTGATGGCGGCGGTCGATATCGGACGGGCGATCCTGAACTTCGCCACCCTCAGTTTTCTCGGACTCGGCGCACGTCCGCCGATACCGGAATGGGGTGCGATGGTGTCGGATGGCGCGGATGTAATGGATCAGTGGTGGGTAGCCGCCTTTCCCGGGTTGGCAATCCTCTGCCTTGTCTTCGCCTTCAACCTGCTTGGCGATTCCGTGCGCGATGCGCTGGACCCCTGGGTCGGCGGGCGTAGACAACAGAGGTGATGATAGAGCCGTCTACCCTTCTCTCGGTCGATGGGCTGCGCGTCTCTGTCGAAATCGGCGGGACATGGCGCGAGGTGGTGCGTGGCGTGTCCTTCCGCCTCGGTCAGGGCGAGGCGATCGGGTTGGTGGGGGAGTCCGGCTCGGGGAAGACTCTGACCGTCTCGGCGATCGCTCGCCTGCTGCCGCCGACGGCGCGCGCGACAGGCGGTTCCGTGCGGTTCAGGGAGGAAGACCTGCTGAATGCCTCGCCGCGGCGGCTGGCGCAGCTCCGCGGCAAGGACCTCGGGATGGTGCCCCAGGGGTCGTTGGCGGCGCTCAACCCCCTCATGCGGATCGGGACACAGGTGGGTGAGCCCTTGCGGCTGCACCACATCGCGACGTCACGGGAGGCATCCGCCGCCGCCGAACGCATGCTGCGCAGCCTCGGCATTCCCGACCCGCCAGTGGCGATACGTCGCTACCCGCACGAATTCTCGGGCGGCATGCGGCAGCGAGCGATGATCGCGACGGCGATGATTGCCTCGCCGTCGCTGGTCATCGCGGATGAACCGACCACGGCGCTGGATGCCACCGTGCAAGCGCAGATCGTCGAGATCTGGCGGCGCCTGAACCAGACAGAAGGCGTCGCGCTGATCCTGGTCAGTCACGATCTCGGCGTGGTGGCCGAAATCTGCGGCACGATTGCCGTGATGTACGCCGGCAGGATCGTCGAGATCGGGCCGACGCGGGCGATCTTGTCACGCCCGCTGCATCCGTACGCAGAGGCGTTGCTGCAATCGGTTCCATCGGCAACTGGACCGGGCGGCAACAGACTGCTGGCGATCCCTGGCGAGCCGCCTGTGGTCGGCGCTTTGCCGAGCGGCTGCCCGTTCCATCCGCGTTGCCCGCGGGCAGTGGCGATCTGTCGGGAGAACGAACCGACGCTCGAACGCAGCGGCGATTCGGCGGTGGCGTGCTGGGCCGCCCGGCAGGGCTCCGCACAGGTTCCTGCCGCCCCCCAAAAGCTGCCGGCCAGCGGCTCGCGGCGAGATGACGCGCCGACCGCATCGACAGAACCGCTGCTGATGCTCGATCGGGTGACTCGCCACCATCTGGTGCCGAGCGTCTGGCCGTTGGCGCCGCCCACCCGCGTGCACGCCGTTGACGACGTGTCTCTGTCGGTCCGTCCCGGCGAGGTACTGGGTCTGGCGGGCGAGTCCGGTTGCGGCAAATCGACGCTTGCGCGCTGCATTCTGCGCCTGATCGAGGTTGACCGAGGTCGGATCGTGTTCGGCGGGCAGGATATTGCCCGCCTCCGCGGCGAGGCACTGCGGCAGGTGCGCAAGCAGCTTCAGCCGGTATTCCAGGACCCATACGAATCGCTGAACCCGCGCGCACGGGTGCGCGACCTCGTCGCCGAGCCGTTGCTTGCGCATGGCGTCGATACCGCATCTAGGGCGCAGCGCGTCGCGGAGGTGCTGGAGCTGGTCGGTCTAGGGCGCCATGTCGCCGATCGCCTGCCGATCGAATTGTCCGGTGGTCAGCGGCAGAGGGTTGGAATCGCCCGGGCGATTGCCCTCAATCCGCAACTGATCGTTGCTGACGAGCCGATCTCCGCGCTCGATGTCTCGATCCAGGCGCAGATCGTCAATCTGTTCCAGGAGCTGCGGGAAGCGATCGGGCTGACGCTGATCTTCATCAGCCACGACCTGCGGATCGTGAGACATATCAGCACCAACATCGCCATCATGTTTCTTGGCAGGATCGTCGAGTATGGTCCGGGCGAGGCGGTCTGCGAACGTCCCCTGCACCCTTATACCGCCGCCTTGCTCTCGTCCGTTCCCGGCGTTGGCGATTCCTTAAGACCTCGCATCATACTTGCGGGCGAGCCCCCCTCGCCGAGTGCTCCGCCCAGTGGCTGTAGGTTCAGGACCCGGTGTCCCCATGCGCGCGAGGTCTGCGCGACGACCATGCCGGAACTCCAAGCCGCCGATGATGGCCGGCTCGTCGCCTGCCATTTCCCGGGCATCGCCGGTACTCCCTAGGACGGAATTTATGGCGCCACAGCGCGCATGACGCTCCGCCGATCCGAATTCATCCACCTTCTCCCCCTTGGCGAGACCGGTGCGCTCGTCATCCACGCCATCACCCAACTGCGCCTCCCTGTTTCCCCGGAAGTCGCGGAACTGATCCACTGCTTCGACAGCCCTCTCGACCTCGACACAGCGCTCCCGCAGCTCGTTGCAACCCTCGGCCATGATCAGGCGACCGTGTGCTCCTGCGCCTTGATGCTGCTGGATCGCGGTGTCCGACCGAGATCGCGAATTCGCGGAACGCGACATTCTCCGCCGAGTTGTCGCGATGCCGCCGAAACCAGCTTTCCGCTTCGTCATAGCGCGCGATCAGCAGGCGGTCGGTATGGGCGATGTGCGCCTGGAACGCCTTGGCAATCTCCGGCACGCAGCGGTTCAGCAGCAGTCGCTGCAAGCCGCGCTCCAGCGCGTCCCCCGGCGGGATCAGGAAGTCGCGCCGCCGCTTCCTGTCATGGTCTATGCAGCCGTGCGGCATCCCGGCGGCGTCGATCGACGCGACCCCGCCATCCATGCTGATTCCGGCCTCGAACGTCTCGATCAGCGCCCTGCACAGCTCGCGAGGCAGCAGGTTGGGCAGCACCAGGACGGGCGCGGGCAGCGATATGTCCCTCGGCTCCTCCCGCGGAAGCTCGTCGAGGCAATCGAGGCACGCCGCCACAATGGCCGCCGTCTGCCCTGGGACCAATCGGTGTGCCACGCGCAGGTTGCGGTCGGTCACCAGCACCATCGGCGCACCAGACCGGACGCCGCAGCGAGCAAGGAAGCCGATGCCGCAGTCGATCAGCCGTATCGCAGGGGCATCGGCGGAATCGCCGGCGAGACTACGCACCACGTCCTCGGTGCCTAGATGCGGTAATGGGGCCGCCCAGCGAACGGGCTAGCGGGAGCGGTGGCTGTCCCTCACAGTGATGGTTGTGTAACGGGGTCCGAATGGCTCGGGCCCAAGCATCGAGAGAGGGACAGCCGTGGAATACTATGCCGCAATCGACGTCTCGCTGGAACTCAGCAGTGTGTGCGTGGTGGACGGGACCGGGAAGATCATCCGCGAGGCGAAGGTGGTGAGCGAGCCGGAGGCGCTCGTTGCGTTCTTTCGCGATATCGGCCTGACGTTCACGCGGGTTGGCCTGGAAGCGGGTCCGTTATCGCAGTGGCTGCATGCGGGGCTGACGGAAGCAGGGCTTCCGGCGATCCTGATCGAGACCCGGCACGTCAAGGCGGCATTGAAGGCGATGACGGTGAAGACGGATCGCAACGACGCACGCGGCATGGCGCAGTTGATGCGCCTGGGCTGGTTTCGACCGGTGCACGTGAAGACGCTGCCGGCGCAAGAGATCCGGGTGCTGCTGGTCGGGCGGAAGCTGCTGCTGGGCAAGCTGCACGATGTCGAGCTCGGCATTCGCGGCCTGCTGCGCGGCTTCGGCCTGAAAGTCGGCAAGGTGAGCAAGAACGGCTATGAGGCTCGCATCCGGGCGCTGGTGACAGGGCATCCGATGCTGGAGCCGGTTGCGGACGCGATGCTGAAGGCGCGGGCGAGCCTGCGAGACGAATGCGGGAAGCTGCATCGGATGTTGTTGCGTATCGTCCGTCACGATACTATATGCCGACGTTTGATGAGCGTGCCTGGTGTCGGGCCAGTTGTTGCGATAACCTACAAGACGGCGATCGACGATCCGACGAGATTTCGCAAATCCAGGGATGTCGGGCCCTATTTTGGCCTGACACCGAAGAATTACCAATCTGGCGAGGTGGATTGGACGGGGCGAATCAGCAAGGTTGGCGATGCGATGGTACGAACCACGCTGTTTGAAGCGGCAAACGTTATGCTCACTCGCACCACGCGGTTCTCCGCGTTGAAGGCGTGGGCCCTGCGGATCGCGAAGCTGCGCGGGTTGAAGCGGGCGAAGGTGGCGCTGGCACGCAAACTGGCGGTGGTGCTGCATCGCATGTGGGTTGATGGCAGCGAGTTCCGCTGGAGCAGGACGTCAGCCGACGCTGCCACTTGATAAGTTCAACTGGAAAAGGAGGAGGGACAACGGAGGGCGCAACAGCTCTTCGATAACGAGGTCCCGTCGCAGGGACGCGGATCGAGTGAAGCCGCAAACATGGGCGTCGGCCGGAGCAACCACCGGACCACGCGCACCCTAGATTGGCTCGCTCGGTCTGTCTGATCGCATGAAGTGGCGGCTCCAACGCCGACCACGAACAGAAGCCCGAGCCCTGCGGCGTGATGCGTTAACGAGGGTCTTGACACCAGCGGCCCCATTACAGAAGCCCATGTTTCCCTTGTACGCCCATAACGTATTGATTTTGCTTGGCTCGGCGAGACGGTTTGGCACTACATCACGGTTTGGCCGGGTTTTGGCGGGGTAGGCGGATCAAGCTCGGTGATGCCGAGGGCGCGGAGCACCGCGGCGGCGCGCTGTGTGCCGCGTGTGACCGACCGTTTTGTGGTGCCATTGCCGAGATCGATATCGACCACACGGACGGATTTGAGAGCGGTCAGTGCCTCGGTTGCGGAGAGGTCGAGATGCGCAGCCTTGAGCTTCTTCTCGATGGCCCGGTGCAGCAAGTGAGCTAACGCAGCGACAAAGATGTGGGCCTGCACGCGGGCGTCGGTCTGATGGTAGATCGGTCGCAGGTCGATGACGTCCTTGAGATTGCCGAACGAGCGTTCGACCTCGGCGAGCTCTTTGTAGAGGCGCACCGCCTCGACCGCGGATAGATTGGGTTCTTCGGTCCGGATGACGTATTTGCCTTCGTAGGCCTTCTCCCGAGCGAAGTGGAGGGGATGCTCGAAGAAGCGGAAAACCCCGTCCTCATAGCACCAGTCATAGTAGCGGTGACCGTGATGACGGGCCAGGATGGCGGCGGCAGCGGCGCCGATCTTCTCGGGCGCTTTCAGCTTTCCGCTGGCGACGCGGCGCGCCAGCTTGTCGAGCTTGCTCCGCACGCGATCCATGGCCTTGACGCGTTGCGCCTGCTCGAACGCCAGGCGCTCGTCGGAATGAGCGACAAACACGCGGATACCGGGTTTCTTCGAGGTGACTTCCTGAACCAGTGTCTTTGCAGGTGTCGGCTTCTCGCCGGCGGTGATGCCGCACGGGCATTCGATCCACGCTCCGGTGGCGCTTTGGATATAGTCGAAGATCTCGCCGCTGCGACGGCGATTGCGACCGACGATATAGCCATGACCGCCGCTGCGCAGCTCATCGAGGTTCTTGCTGGTGACCATGCCGCGGTCGCCCACCAACACGATACGCTTGATGCCGAAGCGTTGCTCCAGGTCATGCACCACATCGGGGACGGTCATGGCATCGCGCCGATTGCCGGCGAACACGTGGTGCGCGATCGGCCAGCCGTCGACCAAGACCAGGCCGACCAACACCTGCGGGTTGCGCGGCTTGCCATCGCGGCTGTGGCCATGCGCGCCGAGCTCCGCTGGTCCCTTGCCTTCGAAATAGGTCGAGGTGAGATCGAAGAACACGACATCGATCTGCAGCGAGAACAGATCACGCAGCCTGAGATAGAGCGCATGCTCGATCGCTGGCTTGCGTTCAAGCAATTGGTCGAGGGTGCGGTACCACTGCTTGAGCTGGCGTAGCTCGACCTGCACCCGCGGCGTCCGGCTGGCTTTGCGCCTGGCCTCCTCGCGCCACTGGGCCACCCAACGCCGGCCGTCGAGATCGCATACGAAGTCGGTCTCCAGCCAACGCGCCAGCCCATGCTCGCTGCCGGGCGCGGTGAGGCGATTGACCACCAGCAGCAGAGCGCGGTCGCTCAGCGTGCTGGCATCGCGATGGCGGCGCTTGCTCAGCCGGTCGAGCGTCGTCTCGAGCCCAAGCTCGCGCCACAAGTGGCGCGCCACCAGCGTCGGTCCCCAATCCCACGCCGCGACCGCCTGCACCTGATCGGGCCGGAGCTCGCTGGCGGGGGCGGCAGCGACCGCCTCGCCGTGCAACAGGCGCGTCAGCTTGCCGAGGTCGAGATGCGCCGCCAGCACGTCGCGGCGACCGAGATTGAGAGTGGTGCGATGCCGTGTCTTGCCCTTCTCGCGAAAGGCTTCGACGACGCGCACATACTCGTGCGTCACCCCGGCGCCGCCGGCGGCGCGAACCACGCGCAGGAACATGGCTCCCCCAATATCTGTCCCTGCGGATAGCAACACGAATCAGGGTGATGCAAGCGGGAAATCGGCCGATTTCAAGCTATCCCTGTCACTACGTTTTCGCGAAAACTCGAGACCGGATCAAGCAAAATCAATGGTATCGGCTCAGCCCGCCGGACCTAAAGGGGAAACATGCGCTAGGACAAGGATGTCCGCGTGGCGGGAAGCGAAAGCCTCGGACTGTCGGGCAAAATTCTGGACGACGGGTCGTAGGTCGCTCGGAGCCACCTGATGGGCCAGGATCATGGCGGCCGGCCGACCGGCCTGCGCCTCAAACGAGAAGAATTGCCGGTCCGCTCCCAGCCCGTAACAGAATGGCACCCGCTGGCCCAGCAACGCGAGGGGGCGTTCCTGATTATTCATCATCGCGCGGAGCCCATCGGATAAGCCAGACGCTGCGCTGTTCTGGCGCGGATTGGGAAACGTTCGGGATTGCTTCCCCGGGCTTAGCGTTAGACGGGATCAGTTAACGATACGTGCAAGCGGCTTACCACCGTGGACGAGCCTTCGCGGCGGGCATATCCGCCGTCGTCATCGGGACGCCCGGCCACGCCCTCCTCGCTTGACCGCGTGCGCCGCGCCGATTGCCTCGCGGGCCCACTCCACCAGCGCATCCGGTTCGTCGTACAGCCGCTCGGGCACCGCGTAGTAGCTCCCGATCGCCACCTCGCGCCCGGAGCGCTTGTAACTGAACGGCCCGCAGCCCTCGGCCTCGAACTTCGGCCGCGTCCGCTCGTTCACGCGGAAATACATCGCATCGCCCGCCAACAGCGCGAACATCACGCCGTCGCGCATGATCCCGACGCCGCCGAACATCCGCCGCGCGCTCGGCCGCAGCGGCGCAAGCAGATCGAGCACGAATTCCCGAAACTCCGCCCCGACCGCCATTGCCGCCTGCGCCCCGGTCAGAACGACAACGAGGTCGCCTGCATCACGAGCGGCAACGTCCGCACCATCGCCAGCACATCCTCGGGCACCAGCTCATCAACCGACACCAGGCAGATTGCATCGCCGCCCGGTTCGGCGCGTCCCAGATGGAACGTGGCGATATTGATCCCCGCCCCCGCCAGCGTCGCACCGAACCGACCGATGAAACCCGGCTTGTCCTGGTTCGTCACGTACAGCATGTTCGGCGCGAAATCGGCCTCCACGCGGATACCCTTGATCTCGACGATGCGCGGGCGGGATCCGGCAAACAACGTACCGGCGACCGAGCGAGTCAACCGGTCCGCCTCGATTGTCACCCGCACCAGCGTCTGGTATTCGCTCGGGCGATCGTGCACCGTTTCGGCGACATCGATGCCGCGGTCATGCGCCGCACTCGGTGCATTGACCATGTTCACGCCTTCCATCACGGGCGCCATCAGCCCGGCGAGCACCGCGGCGCTGAGCGGGCGATGGTTCAGCGCGGCGGCGTGGCCTTCGTACTCGATCAGCACGCGGCGGATCACCCCCTCGCGCGCGTGGGTGAGCTGGCCGGCGAACGCGCCGAGATGGCGGCATAGCTCCATGTACGGTTTGATTCGCGGCGCATCCTCGGCCGAAACGGAAGGCATGTTGATCGCATTCGCCACCGCGCCGGTCAGCAGGAAATCGCTCATCTGCTCGGCGATCTGCAGCGCCACGTTCTCCTGCGCCTCGGTGGTCGCGGCGCCCAGGTGCGGCGTGCACACCACGTTCTCGAGACGAAACAGATGACTTTCGGTGGCGGGCTCCGTCTCGAACACGTCCAGCGCCGCACCGGCGACGTGCCCCGCCTCGATGGCATCCGCCAGCGCCGCCTCGTCCAGCAAGCCGCCGCGGGCGCAGTTGATGATGCGCACGCCCGGCTTTGTCTTTGCCAGCGCCTCGCGCGAGAGAATATCGCGCGTCGCATCGGTCAGCGGTGCGTGCAGCGATATGACATCGGCGCGCGCCAGCAACGCATCGAGCTCCACCTTCTCCACGCCCAGATCGATCGCTCGCTTCTCGGAGAGGAACGGATCATACGCAATTACCTTCATATGCAGTCCGATCGCCCGATCGGCGACGATCGAGCCGATATTGCCGCAGCCGATCAGCCCGAGCGTTTTGCCAGACAGCTCCACGCCCATGAACCGGTTCTTCTCCCATTTACCCGCCTTGGTGGAGGTGGAGGCCTCAGGGATCTGCCGCGCCAACGCGAACATCATGGCGATCGCATGCTCGGCCGTCGTGATGGTGTTGCCGTGCGGCGTGTTCATCACCACCACGCCGCGAGCGGTCGCCGATTTCACATCGATGTTGTCCACACCGATGCCGGCGCGGCCCACCACCTTCAGATTGCCCGCCGCATCTAGCAGCTCGCGCGTAACCTTGGTGGCAGAGCGGACCGCCAGCCCGTCATAATCGCCGATGATCCCGCGCAGCTCGGCCGGCGACAGCCCATGCCGCACATCCGCCTCGATGCCGCGGCTGCGGAAAATCTCCACCGCGGCGGGGGAGAGCTTGTCGCTGATCAATACTTTCGCCATTGGACTACCTCAGCAAAGCGGCGCGTCAGTTCCACCTCTCCCGCTCTGCGAGAGAGGTCGCCGCGCGTAGCGCAGCGAGTGAGGGTGCCGCGCGTGAGCCATTCATCATCACGACGCCGCGTATCAGTTTGTGTCCGCCGGCACGTAATCAGCCGCCACCTGCGCGAACGCCCAATCGAGCCAAGGCAGCAAGGCGGCGATATCCGCTCTCTCGACCGTGGCGCCGGCCCAGATCCGCAGGCCGGGCGGCGCATCGCGGTAAGCGCCGATATCGTGCGCGACGCCTTCTTTATCGATCAGCGCCGCTAGCGCCTTGGCGGCGCGTGCCTGTGCATCCGCCGGGAGTACCGTGAACCACGGCGCAACGATCTTCAGACAGATCGAGGTGCAGGAACGTGTCGCCGGATCCTCGGCAAGGAAATCGACCCAGGGCGTGCGAGCGACCCACGCCGCGACGGCAGCGAGGTTCGCTTCGCTTCGCGCGATCAGGCCGGGCAGGCCGCCCGCCGCTTCGGCCCAGCGCAGCCCGTCCAGCGCATCCTCGACGCAGAGCATCGACGGCGTGTTGATGGTTTCGCCGGCAAAGATGCCCTCTATCAGCTTGCCGCCTGAGGTCAGCCGGAAGATTTTCGGCAGCGGCCATGGTGGCTGGTAGCTCGCCAGTCGAGCCGCGGCGCGCGGGGACAGCGCCAGCATGCCGTGCGCCGCCTCGCCGCCCAGCACTTTCTGCCACGACCATGTGACGGCATCGAGTTTGTCCCACGGCAGCGTCATCGCGAACGCCGCCGAGGTCGCATCGCAAATCACCAGCCCTTCGCGCGTGGGCGGGATCCAATCGCCGTCGGGGATTCGTACGCCGGAGGTGGTGCCGTTCCACGCCAGCACCACGTCACGGGTGAAATCGACGGCGGTGAGATCGGGCAGCCGCCCGTACGGCGCGGACAGCAAGCGCGCATCGGCCAGCTTCAACTGCTTGACCACGTCGGTCGCCCAGCCGGCGGAGAAGCTTTCGAAGGCCAGCACATCGACGCCGCGCGCGCCGAGCAGCGACCACATCGCCATTTCGACCGCGCCGGTGTCGGAGGCTGGTACGATGCCGACTCGCCAGTTCGGCGGAATGCCGAGAATGGCGCGCGAGCGCTCGATCACCTCGGCCAGCCGCGCCTTCAGCGGCGACGCGCGATGGCTCCGGCCGAGCAGGGCGCCGCTCAGCGCATCCAGCGCGAAGCCGGGGCGCTTGGCGCAGGGACCTGAGGAAAAATTGGGATTGGCCGGACACTTGTCCGGACGCGGCGGCGTGACCATCGCGGCTCTCCCTTCCAGAAGAGAAGCGCCCCGGTGGGGGGGCGTGACCCGCCGCGGGAACTAGCGCCGCTGCCCGGCTACGTCAACGTCAGATTGTCGAGAGGGGCGCGCCCGGTCTTAATCAGCCAATTCCAGGATCGACTGAGTACGCTGCCAGCGACCATGTGAAGCAGCCGGCGAGGGAAAAGTCGTGGTTTTCAACCGGAGGCGGAGAGCGTCTCAATGGCATCCGCCAGCAAATCGCGCTTGTCGCCGCTTTTTTCCTGCGCACTTGCCGCCTTTAGCCGCTCGATCGCGCGCGCCAAATCGCTATGCCCGAAAGGCTCGACCAATTTGTCCTCCAGGAACGACAGCGCTTCCTCGCAAGCCTCCAGGTCGTCGGAAACCAGCAAATCGATGAGCTCATCAAGCGACAGCGCGGTCTTCGCCTCTTTCAGAGCGTAGAGAAGAGTGCTGCGTGCGCCGACGGTCTTTGGCGACTGAAGCAATTTCCTGACCTGCTCGAGCGCCTCCGTTGACCGAATGTCGGAGGAAGCGTTTGCAGCCGCATTCCTCACCCGAGGGTCATCGGTCATGTCGAGCGTGCGGATCAGTGCTTTCTCAAGCTGAGAAGACCTGTCAGCAGGCGTCAGCGATCGCAAAGCGTTGCGAGCGTTTTCGTCAAACCTGCCCGCTTTCAGCGCCTCCAGGACGATCTGTGCCGTGGTAGACATAGCTCTAGTGGGATGGCGGACATCAAGAGGACAGCTTGCCAGCAACCAAGCGGCCGGGCCAGACCATCCGTCGCCAGGCCAGCGCGAGCGCCGGAACCCGAAGCGGACGGATCGATCGGCACGTCGCCGCGGCGCTTGCCGAGCAGCGGTTGGCCGGCGCTGTGACGGGCACCCGGTCGCAGCGGCTCAGCGTGCGGGTCGATCCCGGCGTGATGCGCGCGGCCGGAGCGCGGCTTGGGCTGACCAATCCTTCCGATATAGTGAACGCATCACTCGCGGTCGCGGCGGCACCGGATCAGTTCAAGGCGTGGTGGGCCGAGACACACGCGACGTTGCCGGACGATTTCGAACTCGCCGTCTAATGCCGCGGCGCCGCGCTGCAGCGCCCGGTTCACGCCACCTGACCGCCGGCGCCCTGGCGCTGCTGCACGCGCTGGACCGTCACACCGGACCCTTCCCGCGGCGGCACGACAGCGCCCTGCCCTTCGATCCGGCAGCGCTGCCGGCCGATCCAGCTGACCGCAACGCGGTCGGACGGGCTGGTCAGCGATTACCTGCTCAAAACGCAGATTGGTAACGTGCTGGCAACGCATCAGCCGCAGGTGCCCCCGGCGGCAGGGTTTGGCGCCGCAGTCGTTTGGCGATGATGGCCGCGGGACAGCCGACGCGCTGCGACACATTGCCGCTGATCGCGACGCCGTAGGACGGGCTGGTTCACTGAAACACCCAGTGCGGGACGACCTTCCAGGCTTCACGTAGTGTCTTATCGAGGCTCCTGAAGTTTGGCTCGTGTACTGCGACCAATCGCCAGAACTCGTTGGAGTGATTCATGTGAACAGTGTGGCAGAGTTCATGTATCATCGCATAGCGCACAAGCTCGGGCGCGAGGAATAGCAGTTTGGTGTTGAGCGCCAAGTTCCTACCAGCGGAACAACTTGCCCAGCGTGTGCGCTGGCTCTTCACCAGTAAGCCACCGAGATTCAGCTTGTGCTTGGCGGCCAGTCTCTCCGCTAACGGAAACAAGCCTTCGCGAACCTTTAGTCGCAACCAGTCCTTTAGCTTTCGAATCACGGCGTCACGGTCCAGGTCAGAGCCGCTGATGCGCAGTTTGCCATCGTTAGCCCTCAGGCGGATGCCGACATGACTTTCATCCGTGCAATACGTGACGGACCAAGTTTCACCCAACGCCGCGAGCCGCACGACTTCGGGAAGATGAGTCACCGGGTGTGGCTCAAGAAAGCCGTTTCGTTTCGCCAACACGTTTCAGCGCATCGGCGATCCAGACCTTCTTCCGCGTGAGCAGTATGGGGATATTCTTTTCGTCGTAGCCCTTTGGCGTCACCACGATCAGTCCATCCTCTCGCGTGACCTTGAGGCGTAGATTTTTGGCCCGCGGGCTACGTCGGACGCTGTATTCAGGAAGTGGCGTCTTCATCTGCATTTCCCACAAACCGGGTCTTCTCCAACAAGCGCATGGCGCGTTCAGTGAAGCCCGTCGCCGGCATGTGGAGATTAGCATATTTGAATTGCTGGACGAGCGCCGTGGTGATCCCAAGGAACAGGTCGCCCTTAACGTCGCTCTTCAGATACCAGTCGGGGAAGCAGACCTTCTTAGCTTCCTCTACCACAGCGGCAGCAATGGCAGCGGCCTGCTCGCTCGTGATGCCGGGGTTAGTTCCTATGGCGGCGTTAGCAATAGACTCGCTAACCGGCTTTTTGCCTTCGTTGACGAGGTTCACGACCTCGGCGGCAAGCTGTTCCAAGGCAGAGATGAGCGCTACACCCTGCAATGCACTGTTCCGCTTCGCGTCGATGATGCGCTTGAGTTTCTCACTCAGCGGTTCGGCCTGTGGGTCTTGGTCAATACGGATTTTTAGCTCCGCCGCCAGCATCGCCTCGATGTCGAGCGCCTTGGAGTCGGGATCAACATCATCTAGCGGCGTCAGATAGCTCTCATCGAGCACGTAGGTCGGGAACTCCCTCTTGATCTGGTCCACGTCCAAATGTTCGCGGATCAGTTCGCGGGTCTTCGCGCCGTCCTCGGGTGCCGTCTCGAATCTCTCCAGCGGATAAAATTTCTTCCGGTAAACCATGTAGAGCTTGCTCAGCCACACGAATCAGCGCGATGCGGCATCAGGAAATCGTCTGGTTCCAACAGTTCGTATAGCTGGCGAATCTTACTGTAACCGTTCTCGAATTTGTCGCGGGCAGGTTCGTTCTTGTTGAAGAAGGCGAGCATGCGCATCAGTGAAGCATGCGAACCGCCTTTATCATAACTCCTGAGAAGGTCGAGCATGGTCTCCATGTGGAGCTTGAATTCCTCCCGCACAACGCGGAGAGGAAAAGCCACGTCGCCCAGTTCGGATTTGTCGTAGCGCAATGCTTCATTCAAATGGCTAAAGACACCCCAGAAGTCTCGAATGACACCCTCTTTCTTCAGTTCATTGTATGGGCGGTTAACGCGCGCGATCGCCTGAAGTAGGGTGTGATCCCGGAGGCCCTTGTCAAGATACATCGTCTGGACTACCGGGGCGTCGAAGCCGGTGAGGAGCATGTCGCATACGATGATGATTTCTGCCTTCCGCCAACGCTGCTCTTCCCTGTCCTGGTCCTCCGGCCTATCTGATGGAAGCTTGCGGAACTCGCAAATCGCCTTGGCTCGCGTCTCCTTCGACATGTCGAGATCTTTGACCATCTGCGGGATCTTCTTATCCCGGTGGTCCACATCGGAGAAGATCGCGACGCTGGCCTCTGATCCGAGCAGGGTATCTAATGCCGTCTTGTAGAGCGCCACGGTCTCCTTGTTGTAGCAGACCAACATCGCTTTGAACCGGTTAGGGCGAACGTGCTTCACAAAATGGTCGGCGACTTCGGTCACGATGTCCGTGATGCGCTGAGGCAGTTTCACCATCACGTCAATGACGGCGTTTTCCTTCTTAAGCTGCTCGCGCTCACCTTCAGGCAAATGGGCAAATGCCGCGTCGAACTTCGCGTCGAACTCCTTGCCCCAAAGCTTCCAGTCGCGCGGGCTGGGTTCCCACATCAGCCGTAGGGTTGCACCATCGCGAATCGAGTTCGGCGATGGAGTAGCGCGGCTCCAGGTAGCGCTCATAGCGAGTGACGCCGGTGTCGTCGGTGGAGAGCTCCCGGCCAAAAGCGCGGGGTGTATCGTGGTCCCCTAGTTCAATGGGCGTTCCCGTAAAGCCGAACAATGAAGCTTCCTTCAGCACGAATCGCATCGCGGTGCCGAGGTCGCCTTCCTGAGTGCGATGAGCTTCGTCCACAAGCACGACCACGTTTCTCCGGCCTACCTGGAAGTCTCCGGGCTGGAACTTCTGCATGATCGTGACGATAATGCCGCGGAATCCCTCGCGCAGTTTAGCAAGCAAATCCAGGCGGCTGGTCGTGACGTAGGAGTTCTCCGTGTTGGTGCGGAAGAATTGACCGCTGATCTGGTCCTCCAACTGGTCGCGGTCGACGATAATGAAAATCGTCGGCTGGCTGAGTGTGGGGTGGAACCACATCTTCCGTGCGGCAAAAAGCATTGTCAGGCTTTTCCCCGACCCCTGCGTGTGCCAGACGAGGCCACGCCGCCAACCTCGCGGCTTGTCGATTTCCAGTGCACGCTTCACCATTTCGTTGGCCGCCAGGAATTGCTGCCAGCGGGCGACCTTCTTGATGGTTTGGCCCTGCTCCTGATCAAACACGACAAAGTTTCGCAGCATATCGAGCAAGTTAGTCCGGTCGCACAGGCCGTAGATCCCGCTCTTCAGCTCGTTATCGGGTTCGATATGGCTATGCGAATTCGGGCTATGCCAAGTCTGCCAATAGTGAAACTTCACACCAGGCACGCCATAGCGCAGGGTAATCTCGTTCACGGCCACACAGAAAACATTTGGCTCGTCAGCGGAAACTGTGGGTGCTTCGGGGGTATACCGAGGGCTAGTTTTATCACTCAGCCGGCCCGGCTGGTGGATTTGTGGACAACGCAAGCGCGTTGCCCACAACCCCACAGCCGCCACATCGGCAGAAGCGGAGATATCATCCGCCACCACGGCAGGCATCTTTACGCCTCATCGCGGCTGATCTCAGGGTCTGTCAGGAAGCGGAACAACTTGCGGCAGGTCGTGTCGAAGGAGCGCTGCGCGGTGTCGGACTGACCATAGGAGAGCAGCGGCCCGCCATCGTCGCCGATGACGGCGAGGACGACCTGCTTGATTGGCCGCCTCCGGAGGTCGCTGTCCATCTGCAATCGGCTGATGACCTCACCGCCGAGAGCCCAGACGTTGTCGCGGTGTCGGCGCAAAGTTTGGCGTGATAACTGCAAGGCCAGCAGGTTGCGCAGGAACGGCTTGAAGCATTCCACCATCCGCCGGCCAGGCGGAATATCGCGCGCCTCATACGCCCAGCTGCGAGGCCACTGATCGAGGTCCGGACAACAGGTCTGCAAGGGATCGGCGGCAGCCCGTTGCGCCGGTACGCTGTCACGTCTGCCGGCAACTCCTTTGGGTCCCGCTGCCATGCGGCTGATCTCCTTGCTGAACCACTACCAGCACTTTCCTGGGTTCGTTTACGAGAAGGCGCGACATTGCGCCGAAAGCCGAACCATCGAGATCAGCGTGCGGCCCCGCCGCGGCTCGAGGCCGGTGTGCTCGGGCTGTCGCCGAGTAGCCCCGGGGAATTTCACCCCGAGGCCCTCACAGAACCGGACGTATGCCTCTCGACATATCCGGCTCGTGTCATCCACTGAAGGCTGCCGCCTTCCGTCAGGGCCAGCGGCTCCTCCGGTCTCCCGTTGGCCTTTGGCTCTGACGCAGATGACCCCCTCCCTTCGCTCCGTGGGCATTACCCCACCTCACCGCTACTACGGAGGAGTCCGCAACAGTGCTCCGCATCGGTACTCTCGCCTCGCGGTTTTCGCCGCTTGTGCTTCTCCCTTTCACATCGGAGCGACTGGTTCCTGCAGTTCCGCGCGAAAGCCTGCATCCGCTTCACGCCCTCTGTACGCCGGCCGCCGTCTGCCCAGTAATCAGGCACCCGACAAACTCATCCCAAGGTAGCTTGCTGACCTTGGTTTCGGCGGCATCTACCGATTTCGACGCATCGTCGAGGGTTCATTTGCATTCGTCTCTCGGATGCCCACCTGCCCATATTTTTCTTTGGGCTTTTGATCCAACGCTCACCACCACACCTTTTGAGTGCAGCGGCTTGGACTGGTTTGAGACCCGCTCCTGAAAGCCGATCCCGAGGGGCCATACCCTCATCTTTCACGCAGCTGTACGACAGCGTTTTCAGTTCATGTCGAACCCCTTCCGCTGCCTCTGCAGCACAAGCAAGCCGGCGCCGGCCTATGATCACCTGAGCCTACGCCGGTTCGAATTCGTGCCCCTCTGGGGCTGCATGGTGGTGTTCCTCTATTGCATGCGACGGGTCGATTGCCGGGCCTGCGGCGTGCGGGTCGAAGCGGTCCCCTGGGGTGTCGGCAAGCACCAGCTGACCAAGGCCTACATGCTGTTCCTGGCGCACTGGGCGAGGAAGCTGTCCTGGCAGGAGACCGCCGGGTCGTTTCGCAGCACCTGGGACAAGGTCTGCCAGTCGGTCGAGTATGTCGTGCAGTGGGGGATCGAGCACCGGCAACTGGGGCCGATCGTGGCGATCGGCGTCGATGAGATCCAGTATGCCAGGGGACACAAATACCTGACGCTGGTCTATCAGATCGAGCAGCAGTGCACGCGCCTGCTATGGATCGGTCGCGAACGGACGGTGGAGAGCTTCGAGCAGTTCTTCACCCTGATCGGCGAACCATTGGCTGGGCAGATCGAGTTTGTGTGCTCGGACATGTGGCAGCCTTATCTGAGGGTGATTCGTGAGCGGTGCAGCCAGGCCATCCACATCCTCGATCGCTTCCATATTGTCGCCGAGATGAATGCCGCGCTGGACCAGGTGCGTGCCGCCGAGGCTCGCCGGCTGGCCCGGGACGGCTATGAGCCAGTCTTGAAGAAGACCCGCTGGTGTGTGCTCAAGCGCAAGGCCAACCTGACCGAGCATCAACGCTTCCGCCTGCGCGATCTGCTGCGCTACAACCTGCGGACCGTACGGGCCTATCTGCTGAAGGAGGACTTCCAGCAGTTCTGGGACTATGCTTCGCCGAGTTGGGCCGGCAAGTTCCTGGATGAATGGTGCGGTCAGGTCATGCGCTCCCGCATCGAGCCGATGAAGAAGATCGCCAGGACGCTACGCTCGCACCGCGCGCTGATCCTGAACTACTTCCGCGCCAGGAAGCAGCTCTCCAGCGGTGTGGTCGAGGGTCTGAACAACAAGCGAAACTGACCATGCGAAAATCCTACGGGTTCCGTACGTTCCACGTCACCGAAATCGCCTTGTATCATGCACTTGGTAAGCTGCCGGAACCCCACGTCGCCCACAGATTCTTCTGACGAGGCAAACATTTGAGTGATAAAGTTGCCCCGCCTCTTGCAGGTAGCGCCCGCATTGTCGCGCACCCTCCGTCCAGTCGTTGTGCCAGTCGCGAGCCGTTGTCTTGGCCTCGATGTTCACCAGTGGGATGCCGTTGACGAAAAGCAACACATCGGTGCGAATGCGATGATCGCCGCCATCCACCCAAAACTGGTTCGTGACGAGAAAGTCGTTGTTTGCAATCTCGTCGTAGTCCATCAGGCAGATCGGCTGTGCGTTCTCCTCGGCGCTGAACTTATACGTCACCTCATTGCGCATCCACCTGATCCATTCCGCGTTGTCGCGGACGCCGCGCAGCCCGGTCACGATGGCGTCGGCACGGGCATTGTCGGTGATGAGGCCTGGGTTCAGCTCCTTGAGTTTCTTCCGCAGGAGGGGTAGCAGCAGTACCTCCACCTCGTCCGTGCGGTAGCGCTCATTCACGCTTGCCTGGTTCTCGAAGCGCCAGCCGAGCTCGGGCGATCCCAGCCAAGCAATAATCGGATCCTCGACGGTGTTTTCTTCGTTCCAGTGTTTAGTTTTGACCGGCATGGCGTCAGGCTTTCAGGCGAAGCTTGCCGGTTAAAAGGTTTTGCAGCAGAGACTGCTTTATACGGCGAGCGGCGGTCAGTTGACGACCTAGGGCGCGCAGAACTTCGTCTTGTGCATCAAACAACTTGACTATATCCCTTTGCTCTCCTCCATCTGTCGGAGTGGCTAGTACCCCACGTCCTTGATTTTGTGGGGAAGCTCTGAATTGATGACTCCGTAACGACGGAGATGCATCGTGACCGCGAAACAAATTGCCGTAAAGAAGTACGTGGTAAGGCTCAGCGATGACGAACGTGGGCAGCTGCATACGATGATCCGTGCCGGCAAGCACCCGGCATGGCGGTTGACCAGGGCGCGTATCTTGTTGAAGGCAGATGCCGCCGAAGGCGGCGACGGGTGGAGTGACAGCCAGATCGCCACGGCTCTGGATATCAGCGCTGCGACGGTCGCCCGGACCCGCCAGCAGCTGGTGGAGGAAGGGTTCGAGGCAGTGCTAAAGCGCAAGCACTCGCCGGCCTCGGCCAGGCCTCGCATCTTCGATGGAGCCTCGGAGGCCAAGCTGATTGCCTTGGCCTGTTCCGAACCACCGAAGGGCCGCAAACGCTGGACGCTCAAACTGCTGGAGGGGGCGGTGGTGGAGCTCAACATCGTCGACCGTGCGAGCGATAACACCATCGGGCGTACGCTAAAAAAAACATCCTCAAGCCCCATCTGCAAAAGCAATGGGTCATCCCGCCGGATGCCAACGCCGCCTTCGTAGCCGGCATGGAGGATGTGCTGGAGGTTTACCATCGGCCGCATGACCCGACATGCCCGGTGGTGTGCCTCGACGAGTCCTCGAAGCAACTGGTCGCCGAGACACGCCAACCGATCCCCGCAAAGCCAGGAAGCCCCGCACGGCACGACTATGAGTATGAGCGCAACGGGACGGCCAACTTATTCATGATGTTCGCTCCCCTGGAAGGCTGGCGGGAGGTCAAGGTGACCGATCAGCATACTGCCGTGGATTATGCCCAGGTGCTCAAGGAGCTATCAGACACGCACTTTCCTGAGGCCAAGAAGATCGTGCTCGTGCAGGACAATCTCAACACCCATAAGCCTGCGTCACTCTACGAGGCCTTCCCCGCTCCCGAGGCACGCCGCCTGGTCGAAAGATTTGAGTGGCATTACACCCCCAAACACGGCAGCTGGCTGAATCTGGCAGAATCTGAACTCAGTGTGGTGTCAACTCAGTGCCTCGACGAGCGCATCCCCGACAAGCAAACCCTGGTTGACGAAATCGCCGCTTGGCAGACGAGCCGTAACGAGGCTCACGTCAAAGCGAATTGGCGGTTCACCACAAACGAGGCACGCATTAGACTCCACCGGCTCTACCCTGCAGTATGACTGACTTGGGTACTAGCTTGAAACGGTTGATGGAGCGCTGCCCAATCTTCCAGAGACCACTGCCCGTTACGGCATAAGACTGAAGCCGTCGGAGAAATTGCGTCGATTGCCACAGGTACCTCATGAACGGGGGCAATGCCTTAGAATGGTCAAATCGAAGGCGAATCAACAAGTCAGAAAACACAAGCCCATCTTGTGGTTCCTCGATCAACAACCCACCAATGGCGATATAGTCGCGGTTGCCATTTCCCTCTAAGAACAAAAAAATCTCCTTGCTTTACAGCGAAGGCAGCGCCGGCTTGCTGCGACATCTCGATGTAGGAAACCTTAGTCTGGTCGCAGATGCCGTTACGGATGGACGACACAATTAGCGTGGGATAACCGGGCGGCTCCTGGTGGGCGGAATCCGGAGATGTGCCATTTCCGAGGGGCACAGCGAGGAGAGCGCGGATCGATGTCTCAACCCAGCCAGCTGGAGCAAGGCCCCAGCTCAGTGATTGTGGCACGCTGCTCCGACCAGGCATTCCCTCAACAAAGACGGATTGTAGCAGCGCCTTCTTCACCCGCTCCGCCTTGCGGATCTGCTCTTCGAGGGTACGGATGTGATCGTCCGCAGCTTTTAACAATTCACCGATGCGGACTTGCTCGTCGGCATCGGATGGAACTGGGACCAAGACCTTGAGGTAATCGCGAAGGTCGAGATTGCGCATCTGGGTAGTCTGATGCTGAAGTTTCTCGACGAGGCCAGAGCGGTTGAGTTGGTAAAGAGTCCATAGCAGCAACTCTGGGTTGATCTTGGATGTGTCGGGCCGAAGCGTTTGAACGAAGTTGGCGAATCCGGTATTCGGCATGTCTTCACAAATCATCGCAACCCGGCCGACGGGTTGGCTTGGACCGCCACCGGACCGCTCGACCAAAATGTCATTCGGCTGGACTTGAACCTTGTCGGCCTTCGAGCGACTAAATCCCCGCTGTGCTACCTCGGTTAGCTTTAGATTTCCCGAGTCGGTGAAGTTGGTGCTGCGAAGAACCGACAGCGTGACCTCTCCCTCGTCGTCGCCCCAGTCTCCCGAGAGCTCCTCTGAAAGAAATGACCGCAATGGACATGCCTTCCAGTCGCCAGGGATGTCACCGAGAATGGTCTGATGATGGTGACGGATCATCTGGGAAACTTGAGCAGCGTATCGAGTTTCGTGCGAATGCTGGCCGCAGCCTCTGCAGACAGCGCAAGTTCTCTCAACGCGGCACTAAGGTCGATCTCCTCCTCTCGCTCAAATGTTTCCACGTAACGGGGTAAGTTGAGGTTGAACTCGTTTTCCTCGATTTCGTCCTTCTCCGCGACAACAAAATACCTACGAGCTTCCTCAAACATCCCCTCATTTTCCGTATGACATAAAAGAATCGGGCGACCGTAGAGGCGATTCCAAAAAGAATCGTGAAGCCGCCGCAGATGATGGATCCTTGCGAAGTCGCGAAAGTAGTTCCGCGCTCCCCGCAGACCGGCGAGTCTGCCTCCCGACACCGATTCGGGAGCTACCATGGTCATCCGGGAGCGCGTTTCGTACAAGGGAATTCGCGACCTGCTTGGCGGCTTGCTGGAGCAGGACCTTCACGCCAAGCGTGTCAATTCTCTATGCGACGCCACGCTTGGCGTGTTGCACAGCGGCTCCCTGGCTATCTGTGCCATCGGCCAAGGCCTCGCCGCGGCGCGTAGTTTGAAGCCCAAGCACGCGATCAAGCAGGTCGACCGATTGCTCTCCAATACTGCCATCAGCGTCGACGATATTCTGGTGCGCTGGGTGCCCTTCGTCATCGGCGCACGCAGCTCCATCGTGGTGGCCATGGATTGGACCGACTTCGACGCCGACAACCAGGCCACCATCATGCTGGCCCTGATCAGCGACCACGGTCGCTCGACACCCCTGGTATGGCTGACCGTCGACAAGAGCACGCTCAAGGAGCGCCGCGGCTTCTACGAGCATCGCGTGCTGGTCCGGCTGGCCGAGCTGCTGCCGGCGGGGGTCAAGGTGTGCATCGTGGCCGACCGCGGCTTCGGCGATCAGAAACTGTACAAGATGCTGACCGAAGAGCTGTATTTCGACTACGTCATCCGCTTCCGTGGCAACATCACCGTGACCAGCGCCACCGGTGAGACGCGCACCGCGGCCGACTGGGTGCAGGCCGGCGGACGCGCCCGGGTGCTGCGCGGCGCCGAGGTCACCGCCGATCGCTACCGGGTGGGAAGCGTGGCCTGTGTCCAGGATCCGGATATGAAGCAAGCCTGGTGCCTGGCCGCCAGCAGCACCGATGCCACGGCCAAGCAACTGACCGGCCTGTACGGCCGTCGCTGGGGAATTGAGATCGACCAGGCATGGCGACTCTCAAGACTTTACAGGGTCAGGAGAGCCCGCCACGACGATTGGCGGCGGCCGACGACGCCATGGCGGGGGAGTCGCGCGAGCCAGCTTAAGGGCGGCAATCATGGCATCATCGGCGTGCACCAATTTGAACGTCGTGCCCTGGTGGCGAACCGCTCGACTGCGCAGAACGTCCCTCCTGGACCCAGCTGTAGAGGGTCGATTCTGGCATAGCGAGATGCCGAGCCAATTCGGTAATCGTCCACTCCTCGGGCTGACGTTCAATGACCACAGGTCGCCGTTTGTGCCCAACGATTCCGACTTTGCTGAGGAGACGCTTAACCATCAACGCGGTGAATGTGTCACGTCGCTTAGGTGGTCGCCAACCTTCCTGGTTGAGGATTTCCGCGATCGCTGCATGGCGCTTCCCAGCACGCCGCAGCTCGGCTGCACGGGCGGTCAGTTGGTGGTAAGTGCTGAGTTGGTCGAGACGAGCAACCGGTCGAACCAGCTGGTGCGAGGTTTGGTGGCCACCGTGCCAATGACAGCTCACGCGGACTTGCTCCGTGCCGTCGATGACTTCAACCAACACCCGTTCGAGCAGCAGGCGAACCAGGGCTTGTCGCTCTTCCTGAGTGGCGGCTGCCCAGACGCCGGGTAAGTCGTGTGCCAGTTGGCGAATTCCTGCAACTTCGGCTGCGGTCAAGCTCCGCGGCTGGTCACGCTGGAAACGTTCATAGTCCCCTGCCAGGCGTGCCTGCTCGGCCAGCGCCTGCTCCCATTGGCGTTCGAGAGTACGGCCCACCAGTCGGTTCTCCGGTTCTATGGCATCGAATTGCCGGCGGGCTCGTTGCGCCTGGTAGCCTGCTCGTTCGAGCCGATGGCGCCACTGAGCGTCCAGCGCCGCGCGCTCGCGTTCCAGCTCGCCGGCCGCCAGCAAGCTTACCTCCAGCGCAGCCGGCTCGAGCGCCTCCACCACAAGCCGGCTTATCAGAGCATCAAGCGGCGCCGCCTTGAGCGTCTGGCAGACCGGTCCAGCGTAGTCGCTGGCCAAGTGGATACATACGTAGCGCGGAGCGGTGCCGTTTTGGTTGTACTGGGCGGTCATTCGTAGACCGCACCGACGGCAGATCAGCAGCCCAGACAGCAAGGCCTGGCCGGCGCGTGGCACTCCAGAGACCGTCGCCTTGTTCGACCGAAGCTGCGTTTGATTGCGCTGATACTGTTCCCAACTGATGTAAGCTGGAAGACGGTCCGGCAGAAACACCTCGGCTTCCTCCGGAGGGCTGGAGCGCCGTCCAGTACCCGGTCGCCCTGGTTTGCGCCGGCGTGGATCAGACGCTCGCCGGCCATATAGGTAGACACCCGCATAGGTCGGATTGTGCAACAGATCATTCAGCGAAACCCGGTTGGGGCGATGCCATTCCAACTCGCCCTTGTTGGTGCCGCCCTGCGTGCGCACCGGCATCCCGATGTCATGATCGACCAAGTAGCGCAGCACCTTGCCAATGGTGCGAAACCGATCGAACAGGTCGAATACCAGCCGGATCGTCGCCTGCGCCTGTTCGTCGGGCTCCAGGACGACTTCCCCCGACGGACGCCGCAGATATCCCATCGGTACCGTCTTGCCGAGTTCGCCGCGACGGGCCTTCGCTCGCCGCCCCTCTAACATCCGCGCCTTGATGATGTGAAGTTCGGCCTCAGACATGGTACCCTTTAAGCCCAGCAGCAGGCGATCGTTAAAATTACCCGCATCGTACACGCCTTCGGAATCCGCAATCAACGTGTCGAACAACGCGCAGATCTCCAGCAGCTGATGCCAATCCCGGCATGATCGGGCGAGCCGCGACATCTCCACCCCCAGCACAATGCCGACATGGCCGAGACCGACCTCTGCCACCAGACGCTGGAAGCCGGGACGGCCCTCGATCGAGGCACCAGACCGCCCCAAATCATCGTCGATCACCACGATCGATGCGCGGTCCCAGCCAAGCTGCAGCGCCCGATCCACCAGAGCATATTGCAGCCGCGTCGAATTCTTGGTGTCGCTCAACCTGCTGAAGCGTGGACTGGCGAATGTAGACTATCGCCATCCGCTCCCGATGCCGACGGTGGATCTTGTCCGACACCATGCCGTGGGGCGCCGGACACCAAACCTCGCTCACCATGATTGGACTCCCCGGCCACAACCACCGCGCGGCTCTGGCGAAGTGTCATCAGCGTCAGTGCACGCAGCACTGTGCGTCGCCGGTCGTCGGGCAACATCTGCCATACCGGTCGACCGGCCTCGTTCATCGCGTGATCCCAGCCAGCGAACCAGCGCTCGAAGCGCCTCGCGGCCGAGTATGGGCGGTCCCGGCGAGTCGGTTAAACTATCAGCGGTATCATGGATGGGATATCGAATGCAGCTTACGCGACAGCAAGGACCTGCGCTTCGGCATGGGTCTGGGCACCATCCGTGTCAAATCCCCCGAGCGGCGTGACCGGCTATGGCTGATCAACGCATTCGCCGTCGTCCTGCTGACCTTGCTGGGGGCCGCCGGCGAAGCCTTGGGTTATGATCGGATGCTCAAGACCAACACCGCCAAACGCCGTGCCCATTCGTTGTTCCGCCAGGGCTGCCTGCTCTATGACCTCATCCCGACCATGCGTGACGACTGGCTGCGCCCATTGATGCAGCGCTTCTCCCAAATGCTGCACGAGCAACCTCTCTTCGCAGACGTTTTCGGACCGGTTTGATAAATGAGGGGAGTCTTGAGACGAGCTTCCGTTGGATCTGCGCAGACTCGTTGCAGGTCGGAGACGGCTTCCAACACCTCCGCCAATTCGCGGTCGGAGCGGCGATTTATCTCAGTTACTCGTTCATCTCGCTCCTTCTCAAGCTTCTCCAATACCTTGATTTGGCCCTTCACGATCTTCAGGCGTGCCTTGGCTTCGTCCTTGGTCGCCTTGATCAGGGACTTGACTCCCGTCTTATCGAGTTCCTCGCCGGCCAACTTTCCCCAAACTGGATGGCTGGTATCACGCTTCTCCTGCCAAGCTTTGAAGCCCTCCGCTGAGAGGCTTGCGGCTTCTTCCCGCAGCACCGGCAGCGCGGCTATGACCTCGTCGTAAGCCTCGCTGATCTCTTGCAACGCATGTGCTCGGTCGTGGGCAATCTCGTCAAGGATGGCCTGCCCTTCGGCTGGGAGTATCGTCAGCGCTTTGGCCGCATCTCCAAAAGCCCGCCATGGTAGGAGGATACGAAGGCAATCGGCACGACGCAGGAAGCTTTGCGGATTGGCGTGCTGATAATGGCGGCTGGCCCAAATCATGAGCACGCGGTCCTTTCGCGCTGCGGGTTTGCGCTTGTTGATGACGGCGAGGCAAGCAGGGACGTTGTTGCCGTAGAAGATGCCGGAAGGCAGCACGATGATAGCCTCGAGGAGATCATCCCGCAGAAAGCCAGAGCGGATGAGGTATTCGTCATCAGCCTTTTTGTTCCGCCCGTCCTCCGCCTCGGTAAGCTGAGGCTGGCCACGAAACAGGATGCCCTGGGACATGACGACGATGGCCTTGCCGTCTGGTTTGAGCGATTTCGCGACGTGCTGCATCCACGCATAGTCGCCATTGTCCGCCGCAGGTGAGCCGTAGCCAAATCGGTCGAAGGGATCGCCATCGGTGAAGCTCTCCGATCCCCAGTCCTTCAAGGAGAACGGCGGATTCATCACCACTCGGTCGAATTGTTTGATCTTGCCGTCGCTGGTTTTGTGCTTTGGATCACGCAGGCTATCACCGTGCTCCGGATGCCACGAATTCACCCCGTGCAGGATGAGGTTGATGCGAGAGATATTGAAGGTGGCGAGATTACTTTCTTGGGCATAGAGGAAAAGCCGGTTCGGGTCCTTCTTGTGCCGCCGCAGGTATTCACGGCACTGAAGCAGGAGAGACGCGGAGCCGCTGGCCCAGTCGCAGATCTCATGCTGTTCATCCGGTTCGATGATCTCCGACATGAGATAGGAAATCTCTTTCGGCGTGTAGAATTCGCCCGAGCTCTTGCCCGCTTTGCTGGCGAAGGTGCGGATCAGATACTCATAAGCGTCGCCGAACAGGTCATCCGGCACATGAGCGCGGTCGAACTTGCGGCTGGAGAAGTGGTTTTTGAGGTTGACCAACTTGTCGCGCGGCAACTCGTCGGTTTTGTTAAAGTCAATCTTGCTGGTGAGGATACCATCGAATTTCGGGGCGTTGGCGCGTTCGAGCGCGAGCATGGCGTCATTGAGAGACTGGCCAAGCTGGAGCGAGGTAACCTTCTTTTCCGTAGTTCCAATCGTCACAGCGTCCCAGGTGCAATCCGGTGGCACGACGAACGGCAGTGATTTCCTTTGCATCGCCGGGTCATTGGCCAGTTCGTCGCCGACTTTCTTGGCCAGGTTGCGGACGGCCTCATCGAATATGTCGCTGATACGCTTGAAGAACAGCAGCGCGAAAACGTAGCCACGAAACTCAGAGTGATCGACATTGCCCCGCAGGATGTCGGCGGCCTTTTCAAGGAATGCATCCAACTCGGCCTGAGTCATGCGACGGAGGGGGATGGTGAAAGAGGGCGTGTCGTCAGACATGCGTTCTAATTCCACAGCTTCACGTGTTGGCATCGTTTGCGGCACGACTTTATGCCATCCTATCCTCGGTCTTTAAGGTGGTCGGCTTGAGTTATCATGGCGGCGCACCCCAAGGATCGATGGTTTCGACCCCGCACCCCTCAAAATCCGGCACGTTGCGGGTGGCAAGGGCCGCACCGCGGGACCGGGCGATGGCGGCAATTTGTGCATCCGCCTGTGAAATCGGCCGTCCAGCCTGTCGGCGTCCGGCCAGTGCAGCGAACGCCTCGGCAGCTTCGGTGTCGAAGGGCAGGATACGCCCGCGAAAATAAGTCTCGAACGCGGTGCGGGCGGCCCGTGCCAGCCCATCCCGCCGCTTCCCTGCGGGCACCAGGGCGACGCCATAGAGGATTTCCGCCTGAGTGACGGCGGAAAGGAATACGGTCGCGCTAGGGAGGGCGTTGATCCAGACCATGACGGCCGGCTCGGGGGCTGATTTCATCAGCTCGGAGACGACATTGGTGTCGAGAAGGATCATTCGTCGAAGGTCGGTGGCTCGCGCATCGGTTCGCGGGGCACCTCCGGCAAGTCGAAACCACCGAAGGGCTTGAACAGGGCGTTGATCGCCGTGCCAAGGTTCTTTGGCCCCTGCGGCTCCTGATTGAGCGACGAGCGCAGAATGTCGCGCGCCTCGTCCTCCATCGAGCGGCCGTGAACCGCCGCCTGAATACGCAGACGGGATTTGAGGGAGTTGTCCAGGTTGCGGATGGTTATGCTCGCCACGGGGGCCTCCCCTCTGTCAGCATTGATGGGATTATAGGCGATGATTGCAGGTAATCAAAGGGAAGTCGGCCAACTCGGCTCGATGGGAGGCCGAGAGCTGCTCAGAACTTCCGGTTCCAACGCTCCCGGTCTCTCGACCAGGGGAAAGGCGGAATCAGTGGGAGTTTTGGCTCCTGTGTTCATCTGAACAGCCGACCTCTGCTGCGAGGGTCGGCTAAGCCATTGAAATCACTGGTCGGAGTGAGAGGATTCGAACCTCCGGCCCCTGCGTCCCGAACACAGTGCTCTACCAGGCTGAGCTACACTCCGACTGTCCCAGGATACCGCAAGCCGGGGCGGGCATATAGCGACTGCTGCGGGTAGCGGCAAGCAGGTTGCCGCCACAGTGGCCACAGTGCTGAACTGGCCTGGCCGGCCACACCCAGCCTGCCTTCGCTGGACTTTCGCCGTCGGCCGTTGTCCTTCACTCCGAAGCCAATGGACCATCGAAGCCTTTCGTGGACCCAGTCGTCGAAGCCACGGAACTCAGCGTCACCTTCCCCTCCGGCCGCGGCCTGTTCGGCCGGACCGGCGCCGGCCTGCGCGCCGTCGATCGCCTAAGCCTGTCGGTCGCCGCGGGCGAGGTGCTCGGACTTGTGGGCGAATCCGGCAGCGGCAAGACCACCGCCGGCCGCGCCATCCTGCGGCTGCTCGAACCCACCGGTGGCGCCGTGCGCTTTCAGGGCACCGACATCACGCATCTCGACAAGCCGGCGCTGCGTCCGCTGCGGCGGCACATGCAGATGATTTTCCAGGACCCGTATTCCAGCCTGAACCCGCGGCTCAAGGTCCGCGACATCATCCGCGAGGCGTTCGTCATCCACGGCATCGGCAGCCGGCGCGACCATACCGAGCGCGTCGCCGAGATGCTGGCCCAGGTCGGGTTGCCGGCCGACGCGATGGAACGCTACCCGCACGAGTTCTCCGGCGGCCAGCGCCAGCGCATCGGCATCGCCCGGGCGCTCGCGGTCCAGCCGGAATTCGTGGTCGCGGACGAGCCGGTGTCGGCGCTCGATGTCTCGGTCCAGGCGCAAGTGCTCAACCTGCTGCTTGACCTGCAACGCTCGCTCGGGCTGGCGATGCTGTTCATCGCCCATGACCTGGCGGTGGTGCAGTATGTCAGCGACCGCGTGGTGGTGATGTATCTCGGCCGGGTGATGGAGACAGCTCCCAGCGAGACGATCTACCGCCGCCCGCTGCACCCTTATACGGTCGCGCTGCTGGAGGCGGCGCCGGAGCCCGACCCAACCTCGCGTCGACGGTCGGCCGGCCTGCGGGGCGAGATGCCAAGTCCGTTCGCGCCGCCCTCGGGCTGCGTGTTTCGCACGCGCTGCCCACACGCGATCGCCGATTGCGCCGCGATCGAGCCGAAGCTGGTCGAAGTGACGCCGGGGCACAGCAAGGCATGCATCCGCGACGACATCTTCTGACTGCCCGCCGTGCTTGACCCCGCCGGTCCGTGCCTGCCAACACAGCCAGTGCCACATGTTGGCCTGCAGTGGTCAAACCGGAGAACCATGGCTGAACTCGTGACCGTGACGGAAGACGAAGCGGAGATCCGTCTCGATCGATGGTTCCGGCGGCATTTCCCCGGCCTGCCGCAGAGCGCCATTCAGAAGCTGTGCCGCGGCGGTCAGGTGCGGGTGGACGGACATCGCGCTGACGCCGCCACGCGTCTGACGGCCGGCCAAGCCGTCCGCGTTCCACCGTTGCCGCTGGCACCACCCACCACCCCAAGGCGGGCCGCTGAAATCGATCCCGGCCTGGCCAAGGATCTGCAACGTCTGGTCTTGTATCGGGACGAGCACCTGTTGGTGCTGAACAAGCCGCATGGCCTGCCGGTGCAGGGTGGCCCCGGAATCACCCGCCATCTCGACGCGTGGCTCGATGCGCTGCGCTTCGGGTCGGAGCATAGGCCGCGCCTCGTGCATCGGTTGGACCGCGACACGTCCGGCGTGTTGGTCCTCGCCCGCACGCCCGGCACGGCCGCGAGGCTGGCCGCCGCGTTCCGTGGCCGGAACGTGGAGAAGACCTACTGGGCCGTCACCGCCCGCCGCCCCATCCCGCCCGAAGGCCGCGTCGACCTGCCGCTCAAGCGTATCGGCGGTGCCGCCGGCCAGCGCACCGCTCCGGCCGAGCGCGACGACAAGGACGCCGCCCGCGCGATCACCGAGTACCGCACGCTCGACCACGCCGGGCAGAAACTGGCTTGGCTGGAGCTGCGACCGCTCACCGGACGCACCCATCAGCTTCGCGTGCATTGTGTGGCGATCGGCGCGCCGATCCTGGGGGACGTGACCTACGCCCGGCCCGACCAGAACAATGCCTTCAGCGCCGTCGTCAGCGGTTTATCGGAAGCGCTTCATCTGCACGCCCGTGCGCTGTGCCTGCCCCATCCCGCCGGGGGCCCGTTACTGGTCGAGGCGGATCTGCCGCCTCACATGGCGGAAACGTTCCGTACTCTCGGCTTCGCCGCCGCGCCGGCGCGAGCACCGCAGCGTCGCGGAACATGAAGGGAGATGCCGTGCCGGACCGACTGAGACGCCGCAGCGGGTGGCTTCGGGCCACGCTGATTACGTTCGCCACCATTGTTGCACTGGTGGTGGTCGCAGCGGTGGTGTTCATCGCGACGTTCAACGCCAATTCCTACAAGCCGCGGATCGTCGCTGCGGTGCAGGCGGCCACCGGACGGACATTGGCACTGAACGGCCCGATCGGGCTGAAATTCTCGCTGCATCCGACGATCGAGGTGCGCGATGCGGCGCTCGCCAATCCGCGTGGCTTCTCGCGGCCGGACATGGCGCGGGTACGCGCGATCGACCTGCAGCTTGACCTATTCCCGCTTCTACACCGGCGGATCGGAATCCAGCGGCTGGTGCTGGTGGACCCCGATATCTTGTTGGAGCGGACCGCGCAGGGTCAAACCAACTGGCGCTTCGCCCCACCGGCCCCGACGGCAGCACCTCATCCGGCAACGACACCGCCAGCGTCGGAGGCGCGACGCCTCATGCTCGCATTCACCGATGTGCGGGTCGAGAACGGCAGCTTCGCCTACCGCGACGACCGGACCGGGCATGTGGCGGCGATCGCTGTCCGCCGGCTCCAGGCGTCGGCGCCGCCCGACGCACCTATGCGCCTGACCGCCGATGCGGTGGTCAACGGGCTGGCGTTTACGGCGACCGCGGACACCGGCTCGCTGGATGCGCTGCAAGCGCCGCCCGGTGCCGCGCCCTGGCCGGTGAAGCTGACGCTGGACGCGGCCGGCGCCACGCTGCATGTGGCCGGCACGATCGCCCGACCACTGGAGGGCAGCGGCTACAAGCTGACAGCGGACGGCGCGATCCCCGATCTCGCGGCACTGACGCCGTTCGCCCCGAACGCCAAGCTGCCGCCGCTGCATCAAGTGGCCTTCTCCGCGCAAGTTGCCGATAGCGGCGGCCCGATCCCCCAGGTCTCGGCACTGAGCCTCAGGGCCGGCACGTCGGACCTGTCACCGGTACTGGCCGGGCTGAAGCTCGATAAACTGGACCTGACCATGCCGGGGCTGGACCAGCCGGTGCATGCGGATATGGCAGGAAGCTACGACGACGCGCCGCTGAGCCTGACCGCTTCACTCGGTGCGCCGGCCAAGCTGCTGAGCGGCCAACCAGCCGGGCCATTCCCGGTCGATGTGGCGGCAACTGCCGCGGGCGCCAGCCTGGCGGTGCGGGGCAGTATCGCCGATCCGGCGCATCTGACCGGCCTCGATCTCGATACCAGCGCGCAGATACCAGACCTCGCAGCCTTGTCGCCGCTGGCCGGGCGGCCCTTGCCGCCGCTCAAGTCCGTCGCATTCCAGGGCCACCTGACCGCCCCGGACGGCCTCCGCGAAGGCGTCGAATTGCACGCGGCGAAGCTGATCTCCGCGCTCGCTGACCTGGCCGGCGACGCGGGATTCAGCTTCGGCCGGCCGCCGGCGGTGACCGCGCGCCTGACGTCCGACCGGCTCGATCTCGACGCGGTGCTGGCTGCCTTCCGCGAGCCCGCCCCCACCGCCCTGCCGCCCGCGCACCCTGTACCAGCGAAACCGCCGGTCCAGGCCGTGGGTCACGTCATCCCGGACACCAAGCTTCCGTTCGACCGCCTGCGTGAGGTGAACGCGGACGTGCAACTGACCGCCGCCGCGCTGACAACCGGCGGCCAGACCTGGCACGACGTGTCCGGGCATCTGGTCCTGAAGGACGGAAAGCTGCGGCTCGCGCCGTTCAAGGTGACGCTGCCGGCCGGGGCGCTCGACCTGGCATTGTCGGTGGATGCGGCTCAGGCGGCGCCGCCGGTCGCGCTGCAACTGAAAGCGCCATCGGTCGCCCTCGCCTCGTTGCTCGCTTTGGCCGGCCAGCCGGCTTTCGCCAGGGGTGCGGTCGCCATCACGGCCGATCTGCACGGTAGCGGCGACACCCCGCACGCGATCGCCGCCCACCTGAACGGCACGATGGCCGCCAGCATGTCAGGTGGCGAGATCGAGACGCGCGTGCTGGAGCAGGCGCTCGGCCCGGTCATTGCGCGGGCCAACCCGATCGGGGCGCTGAGCCAGGGCGGCACCAGCGAGATCCGCTGCTTCACCGCCCGGTTCGACGCGCATAACGGGGTAGCGACGCTCAGTCCGTTTCTGCTTAGCTCCAGCCTGATTACGCTGAGCGGCGGTGGCACGCTGAACCTAGGCTCCGAGACGCTCGAGTTGCATCTGCAATCGCAGGGCCGGATCGGCGGCACCGGGATTGCAGTGCCGCTGACGATCAGCGGCGGGTTCCGCGATCCGCACATCGCGCTGAACCAAACCGGTACGGCAGAGAAGGGGATCGAGGTCGTCATCGGCGCCCTGACCGGCAAGAACAACCCGCTTGCAGGGCTGGCGGCGAGCGGCCCGTCCTGCGCCGCGGCGCTGAATGAGGCGCGCAGCGGGGCACCGATCGCCGCGCCGGCGCCGGCGGCCCCGGCGACGCGACCCAAGCTGCCCAACGCCGGCGCACTGCTGCGGCAGTTGCTGCCCTGAGCGCAGACCGTCGAGCGTGCGGCGCTTCTGGGAGACCACCGCGATCGAGCCCGCGGAAACGGGATTTGCAGTGTTGCTCGATCGTCGCCCCGTGCGATTGCCGGGCGGTGCAGTGCTGCGCGTCGGCCCGCAACGGCTGGCGCTGGCGATCGCGGCGGAGTGGCAGGCCGCCGGGGGCGGCAAGGGCGGCACCATGTCGTTTGCCAAGACACCGCTGACCCGCCTCGCCGGTACTGCGCAGGAGCGGATTGCCGGCGATCCCTGGCCCACCGTGGATGCGATCGCCCGTTACGGCGAGACCGATCTGCTGTGCTACCGCGCCGGCACACCGCCGGAGCTGGTCCAGCGCCAGGCGCGGCATTGGCAGCCCTGGCTGGACTGGGTCGCGGCGGAATGCGCCGCGCCGCTCCGGATCTCCATCGGCGTGGCGCCGATCCGCCAGCACCGGAGCCGCATCGCGGCGTTACGAAAAGCAGTGGCAGCGTTCGATCCGTACGCGCTGGCCGGTCTCGGCTTGGCCGTGCCGGCGCTCGGCAGCCTGGTGCTCGGCCTGGCCCTGGCGACTGGACAGCTCGATGCCACGCAGGCGCACCGGCTGGGCGCGCTTGACGAGTTGTTTCAGGCCGAGAAATGGGGCGAGGACGCCGAGGCGGCAGCGCGGCGGGCCTCGATCGCCGCGGACATCGCGCTGGCGGCGCGGTTCATAGACCTGGCGCGAGAGGAGGGACCGATCGGATGAACGCCAAGCGCTTGGTCATCGCCGGGCGTGTGCAGGGGGTCGGTTTCCGCGATTGGCTGGTGGAGCAAGCCGAGGCGCTCGGCGTGGACGGCTGGGTGCGCAACCGCGCCGACGGCGCGGTTGAGGCGCTGATCGCCGGCGACATCGGCGCGGTAGAGGAACTCGCCCGGCTGTGTCGCCGGGGTCCGCGCCTCGCCGAGGTGGTCAGCGTCACCGAGGAGCTCGCCGACCCTCCGGAGCAGCCAGGATTCTATCGCGCAAGGTCACGATAACCTCCCCCTCCCCTTGCGGGGCCCGCAAGGGGAGGGGGTTAGGGGAAGGGGGCCTCTCCAGGGAGACACCATGCCGTCAAGCGCGACGACCGAGTGGAACCGGCGTTGCGCAACGGGCCGCCCCATGCGAACCGGATCAAGGCCTCACCGTGGCAGACCCTCACCCAATCACGCGCCATGTGCGCGCGCGTTAACGCGGATCCATGGTTTTCACCTCGAATTATCTCACCACATGATCCAGCGCGTCGCGTGCCGCGAAATGAGACGGCAGTGAGAATGGGCCGCAAAGCCTAGCCCATGTACACCTCTCCCCTTGCGGACCCTACTGCAAGACGGTGGACGAGGCCGGGGCCGGCGGCCGTTTCCGGTCTGGCCGAACGTGCTCAAAAGGTCACCGGCGATGACATAGTATGGCTGCCTTGGACGCGGTCGGCGCGTCGACGGCGCGTTGCTGCGGTCGCCGTTCACCATGTACCGCGACGACGCCAGCTATGCGATCCAGGTCCATACCACTCATCCCAGCCGCTTCGGACTGATCAGTCGGTTGAACTCGACAGACCCTGCGCTGGCCGACACGATCGCCACACTGGGCGGACACCGGTGCCACGGTCGCCAGTCACCAAAAGCATGGGAGCGGCCGACTATCGCCGGCCGCTCCCATCACCCACAATCTCAGCCCGTCACCCTCACTTGGCCGCAACAGCGCCCGGGCGTGGGTTAACCGCGAAGATCGCGATTTCGTCGCCGAAATTCAGGCCCAGTTCCTTCATGAGCACATTGTTCCCGTTGGCCGCATTGCCGCCCGCGGCGACGGCGACATACTGCGTACCGTTGACCTGATACGTCACCGGCGACGCCATGACCCCGGAACCCATCTGGAAGTGCCAGAGCTTCTCGCCAGTTGTGGCATTGAAGGCATTGAACTGCCCGTCCATCTCACCGGCAAAAGCGAGATTGCCGGCCGTCACCATCACGCCGCCGAGCATCGGATAGTTCGAATGGTACTGCCATTCGATCTTGCCGGTGTTGACGTCGATCGCCGAAAGCGTCCCCGACGGCTCAATCGCACCGGCGGTGTTCTCCTTGGCGCCGCCGGCATCCGGCTCACCAAGCTCCATCGGCCCTTCCGACGTGATCGGCTGAAGGACGCCGCCGAGCCGCAGGTGCCCCTTGACGGTCTCGTCCGTGTGCGCGGTGTATTCCCAGGAACTCATTGGTGCCCTGGATGTAAAACAGACCGGTCTTCGGCGAATAGGCCTCCGGCGACCATTCGTTGCCGCCCTGCGCGCCTGGATAGATGTTGACGTATCCATTGTCCGGAGGTGGCGTCCACATCGTGGCGCTCTGCATGACGAATGGCTCGGACTTCCGAATAAGCCGCCCGTTCTCCCGGTTGACGATGAAGAGCTGCCCTTCCTTGCCCGCCTCGGCCGCCGCCGGCACCTCCTGCCCCTGGTCGTCCTTGACGGTCAGAAGCACGACGGGTGCCATGGCGTCATAGTCCCAGACATCGTGCGGAACCTGCTGGTACCACCAGGCCAGCTTGCCGGTCTTGATGTCCACCGCAACGATCGAATCGGTATAGGCGTTGGCACCGAGCCGGACGCTGCCGTCGTTGTCGGGATTGGGATTGCCGGTGGCGAAGATCACGAGCCCACGGGCCGGGTCGATGGCGGGCGTGTTCCACATCGAACCGCCGCCAGTCTTCCAGGAATCACCGCTCCAGGTGTCTCCACCCGGCTGGCCGGGCGCCGCGGTCGTGTAGAAGCGCCAGACTTCCTTGCCCGTGTTGCCGTCGTAGGCAGCCACGAAGTTTCGGGTCGGGTACTCCGCGCCCGATGTTCCGATGATGACTTTACCGTCGTACACCTGAGGCGCCATCGTGATGGAGAAGGCGTCGCGCGAATCGGCGACCGGGACATTCCACACGACCTGCCCAGTATAAGCATTCAGGGCGATAAGATGCGCGTCGAGCGTGGCCAAATAAACCTTGCCGTCCACGACCGCGACGCCACGGCTTTCGGGACCGCAGCAGAGCGTATTGTAGCCGAGGTCGGCGGTAAAGGACCAGAGCTGCTTGCCGTTGGTGGCGTCATACGCCATGACGTGGTCATAGGGCGTCGAGATGAACATGATCCCGTTGTCGATGATCGGGCTCACCTCGAAGCTCGCCGCCACGCCGGTCTGGATGATCGCCGCGGGGCTGAGCGAGCTGACATTGCTCGTGTTGATCTGATCGAGCGGGGAGTAGCGCTGATTGTCGTACGTCCGGCCATACAGCATCCAGTTGTTCGGGCTCTGGTCTGCCCCGAGCAACTGCTGATACGTGACGTCGACATTCACCGGGATCGGTGCCGAGACACCGCGCAAGACGCCCGATGCGCCGGGATTCTGCTGCGCTGGCTGCGCCGCCGGGGCCGCCGTCTGGACGGCGACCTGCGCCGGCGCCTGCTGCGCATACCCGACGCCGGCGCCGATGCAACTCATCAATGCCACCAGGCTAGTACTTGCCAAGGTCTTTGCTCTACACTTCATCGCCGTTCCTCCGATTGGTATTGGACGTTAGCGAGCAAGACTACGGCACGACTCTTCCATCGTGCACATCAGTGTTGGGGTTCGATCTTGATTCCTTTCAGTTCCTCGCTGTTTGCGGTGAGCTCGTGGGAGCCCGACAGATAGCCGTTCACTTCGAGAAAGTAGGCCATGATGTCGAGATACTGGGTAGGGGTCAAGCTTCCCGGGTAAGTCAAGGGCATGTGGGTCGACATGAAGTGGTAAAAGTATTCGGCGGTGATCTGCTGGTACTGCGATACGCTCAGGAACTGCTGTCCGGCCAAGGCAGGGCCGGCTCCGCCCTGGAGCTGATCGCCGTGGCAAATCGCGCACGTCTGGTGGAAGACGGCCTGCCCGGTCGTGGCCTGCGATTTGGTATAGTACCCCTGCCCCGTCGGGGGATCTGTCTGTGCCAATGCACTTGCCGATGATATCGGGCAAAGGACCGCCAGGACCAGGACCGCAATCGGCCCTTTTATGGTCGGCACCAGCATGTCGAGTCCCCAGACAGCGAGTTGACGTTTCCCCGGACGCCAAAAGTAGATTGGGGCACTCCCCATCGCAATAGGGCTCCTCCTCAATGCTGTTGGCGGTACCGCGACGCAGGCATCCTTGTTAACACGCCAAGCGGCGGCTAGCTTCATTGCGAGAGGGAGCAGCAATCCTCCAGAGAGTGCGCACCATCGCGGGGTTTGCTTCCTCGCTTCGCTACCTCGCAATGAGAGCCATCGAACTGTGCTTGGCGCGCTTAATTCACGCGGAGTCGAAATGGACGCCCTCGGACAAGGTCAGCAGTGCAATCACGTCTTCGTGTCCGACATTCGGACACGGATGCCCTAGCATGGTGGTGCCCTGTGCTGTCTGGCAATAGCAACCGCGCTCAGTGTTGCAAGCCATCGATACCAGACCCGATTTGGCAACTCCCGAACGCTGGACTAGGCTTCGCAATCGGCGGTCGCAAGCGACCGATCATGGCGGGGAACGCATGAACGGCCGACCGGTGCAGCCGATTCCACGACGACGCTGGGGCATCGCGGTGCTGCTCGGCGTCAGCGTGCTGTTCAACTATTTCGACCGCCTGGCGCTGTCAGTGGCCGCGCCGTCGCTGCGGCACGAGCTGCATCTCGATGCGTTGACGCTCGGCGTGCTGTTCAGTGCCTTCAGTTGGTCCTATGCAGTGCTGCAAATTCCGTCGGGCATGATGCTCGACCGGTTCGGCGTCACCCGTGTCGGGCGCATCGGTATCATGCTGTGGGGAGTCGCTTCGGCAATCACCGCGCTATCGGGTGGGTATGGCGGCATTCTGCTCGCTCGCCTGCTGCTCGGCGCGGCCGAGGCGCCAAGCTTTCCCCTGAACTCCAAAGCAGTCGGTCACTGGTTCCCGCGCGCCGAGCGCAGCACCGCGACCGCCATGTTCGACGGCATGGCTAAATTCTCCCAGGTGGTTGGCGTGCCGTTGGTTGCCGTCGCGCTGGTGTGGTCCGGCTGGCGCGGTGCCTTTTGGATGACTGCCGGATTGAGCTTCCTGTTCCTGATCGTGTTTTGGATCCGCTATCGCGATCCGAGCGAGGACACGCATCTGTCGCCGATCGAGCGAGACTACATCCTCGCCGGCGACGCGGTGCCGGAAGGACGCGCGGACGGCGGCACCGCGCGAATGCTGGGCTATGTGCTGACCCGGCGCAAGGTATGGGGGCTGACGCTCGGTTTCGCTTGCTACGGCTATTCCAATTCGCTGTTTGCTTCGTGGCTACCGACCTACTTCGTACAGACCATGAATGTCAGCCTGCTCAAGTCGGCCAGCTTCACCATGCTGCCCTGGTTCATCGCCATGGCTTGCTGATGGGCCGCATCGAACCGGTGCCGGACCTTCCGGGGCGGGACGCCGCCCTGGCCGCCACCAGTGTGCGTCTTGCTGAATGACAAGAGGAATACCGCAATGAAGATCGCCCGTATCGAGACTTTCCTGCTGCATCCCGGCAGCGGCAAGAACCTGCTGTTCTGCCGGGTGGAGACCGAGGATGGCCTGCACGGCTGGGGCGAGGCCTATGTCACCCGCGGCAAGGAGAAGGTGATCGAGGAGTGCCTGCGCTGCATGGCGCCCCACGTGATCGGCCGCAGCGCTTTCAATATCCGCCATACCGGCCAGGTGCTGTTCGACGACTTTGCGATCCGCCGCAACTCGATGGAGCTGTTGTCGGCGTGGAGTGCGATCGAGATCGCGCTATGGGATATACTGGGCAAGCGGACGGGGTTGCCGGTGTACAATCTGCTCGGCGGGCGCTCGCGCGCCGAGGTGCGGGTCTATGCCAATGGCTGGTCGCATGCGAGCTCGATCGAGGAGAACATCGAGCGGGCGTTGGCACTGAAGCAGGAGGGATTCACCGCGGCGAAGTTCGACCCATTCCCGGGACCGTGGCGGACCCATGTCGATCCGCAGGACGAGGACTATGCGATCAACTTCGTCCGCCGCATGCGCGATGCGCTCGGCCCCGAATTCGAGCTGCTGATCGAGGCGCACCGACGCTTCTCGCCCTCACACGCGATCCGCATCGGCCAGCGCCTGGTCGAGCTCGGTATCACCTGGTACGAAGAGCCCTGCCTGTCCGACAATATCGAGCTGGTGGGCGAGGTGCGCCGCGCCGTCCCGATCCCGATCGTCACCGGCGAGGCCATGTATTCGAAGGAGCAGTTCTTCCACGCGTTGGAGCGGCGCGCTGCTGATGTTCTGAACCCCGACATCTGCGCGATCGGCGGGATCGGCGCGATGCTTGACATCGCGGCGATGGCGCAGCCGCAGGCAGTGGTGATGGCGCCGCACAACTATAACAGCGTGCTGGCCGGCTTCGCCGCCACGGTGCACGTCTGCGCAGTGATCCCGAATTTCCGCATTGCCGAATATTTCGTCAACTTCCGCGATGCCTGCAGCGAGATCGCCACCAGCCAGATCAAGGTGCAGAGCGGCTGGGCGGAGCTGCCCGAGGGGCCGGGGCTTGGCATCGATGTGGATGTCGAGCGGCTGCGCGCACGTCCCTATAAGGAGTTCGGCGGGAAGGGATTGACCGAATACTGGGAAGAGTTCCCGCGCAAGCACTATGTTCCGGGGCTGGCACGGCGGTAGCGAGCCGGCGAAGCGAGTATCGAATGCCCCATCTCCTGCGCGTTGGCGGAGGCGTGCCGGAGCTGGCGGGAGATGGTGCGTTGCATACAGCTCAACGGCGGTTGAGAAGCCATCCTTTGCCTCGGCGCGGCGGAGTCGCCTTATTCGTCGGGTGATAGCGTGACACAATCGGCACGCGGAGACGCCAAGGCATGTATTTCGACCTGAGGCTGTGGCGGCTGACAGGCGGGTTACGCGGGCGGATCGCCGCCTCCGTGCTGATCGGCCTGCTGGCGCTCGCGATTGGGATCGCACGATTCGCCTTCCTGGGTCGCTTCCTGGCCGGCGTGTTCGGCGGCGTTGGGCCGGTGGCGCTGGCGGTGCCGCTAGGAGGGGCGGCGGCCTGCATCCTGCTGCGCCCATGGCTCGACGACGTGCGCACCATGATCGCCCATCGCACCGCCTCGCACGTGCAGGAGGTCCTGAGGGGACGGCTGTACGATAAGATCGTCGCGCTCGGCCCAGCCTGGTTCGGCGCCGAGCGCACGGGTGGCGTGATGCTGTCGATGGTCGATGGCGTCGAGCAGTTGCAGACCTTCTTTGGCCAATACCTCCCGCAAGTGGCCATCGCCGCCTTCGCGCCGATCGCGATCTTTGCCTTTATTGCGTTCTGGGACCTGCCGGTCGCCGGGGTGATGCTGGTTGCCGCGCTGTTCACGCTGGTGTTGCCCTCGGTGACGCATCACCAGAGCGGCATGGCCTCGGCCGCACGCATGCGGGCGCTCAAGTCCTTCGGCGAGGAGTTCCTGGACGTGGTCCAGGGCCTGCCGACGCTGAAGGCGTTCGGTCAGAGCGGCGCTTATGGGCGGATGCTCGCCACCAAGGCGCGGGCGCTGACGGACAGCACGCTCTGGGTGCTGTCAACCAGCGTGATGACGCGGGGCGTCACCGATCTCGGCTGTGCGCTGGGCGCGGCGGCGGCGCTGACGCTGGGCGCTTGGCGCGTGCAGCACGGCGAGATGAGCTTGACCGCGTTGTTGATCGTGCTGATGGCGGGCACCGAGATCTTCCGTCCGCTGCGCGACCTGCGCACGGTGCTGCACCAGGGCATGGTGGGCCAGTCGGCCGCGGCCGGGGTGCATGCGCTGCTGGAGGCGCCGGTGACTGCGCCGGCGGCACCGGCCGATCCGGTGCCGACATCAGGGCTGGCGCCGGAGATTGAGTTCGAAGACGTGACCTTCGCCTATCCCGGTGGCCGGGCAGCGGCGCATCGCGGCTTGAGCTTCGCCATCGCCGCCGGCGAGCGGGTCGGGATCGTCGGGCCCAGCGGCTCGGGCAAGTCCTCCATCGTGCGGTTGCTGCTGCGCCTGCACGACCCGCAGGCCGGAGCGATCCGGATCGGCGGGCAGGACCTGCGCCGGCTCGATCCGGCGGCCGTGCGGCGGATGATCGCCGTGGTGGCGCAGGACACGTACCTGTTCCACGGGACGGTCGAGGAGAACCTGCTGCTCGGACGGCCGGAGGCGAGCCCGGCGGAGCTGGTCGCTGCGGCCCGGGCCGCCAATGCCCACGACTTCATCGAGGCGCTGCCGGACGGCTACCACACGGTGATCGGCGAGCGCGGGACCCGCCTGTCCGGCGGGCAGCGCCAGCGCATCGCCATCGCCCGCGCCCTGCTGCTGGATGCACCGATCCTGGTGCTGGACGAGGCGCTGTCCTCGGTCGATGCCGAGAACGAGGCCGTCATCCAGAGCGCGCTCGACCGGCTGATGCAGGGCCGCACCACGCTGATCCTGGCACACCGGCTGTCCAGCGTGATCGATGCTGACCGCATCCTGGTGCTGGATGACGGGCGTGTCGCCGAGGCCGGCACGCACGCGGAGCTGATTCGGCGGGACGGGCCGTACCGGCGGCTGATGGGGCCGCAGCTTGCCGAGCCCGCCGGCGATTGGCTGGACGAGCTGCCGGAGATGCCGCATCCGCCGGAAGCTGGCGAGGCAACGCGCCCGGAGATCCGCTCGCTGGCCGAGGACGCCGGCGAGGTCGGCTGGCCGGCGACGATCCGAACGCTGCTCGGGTTCATCTGGCCGTGGAAGGGCCAGTTTGCTTTCACAGTGCTGTGCGGCATCGGCCGGGTGGTCGCCTTCATCGGGGTGAGCGCCCTGGGCGCGCTGGTGATCCGCGCGGTCAAGGGCGGGCAGCCGACCGAGGCGCTGGTGATCGCCCTGCTGGCGGCCGCGCCGCTGGCCGGGCTGCTGCACTGGCTGGAGTTGTGGCTGGCGCATCACATGGCGTACCAGCTCCTGGCCGAACTCCGAATCCGGCTGTACGCCACGCTGGAGCGGCTGGCGCCGGCCTATCTGCTGAAGCGGCGATCGGGCGAGCTGGTGGCGCTGGCGACGCAGGACATCGAGACGGTCGAGTATTTCTACGCCCACACGGTGGCGCCGGCCTTCGTGGCAGTGCTGGTGCCGGCGGCGGTGCTGGTGGGGCTTGCCTGGACGGCATGGCCGTTGGCCTTGGCGCTGCTGCCGTTCCTGGCTTACGCCGCGGCATCACCGGTGCTGGGGCGGCGACGGATCGACACGATGGCCTCGGTCGCCCGAGGCGCCCTAGCCGAGCTGGCGGCGCACACCACCGAGACAATCCAGGGATTAGCGGAGCTCACTGCCTTCGACGCCACCCAGCGGAGGCGTGAGGGGTTCATGGCGATTGCGCGACGCAGCCGGGACAAGCGGCTGGTGCTGCTCGCGGACCTGACACGGCAGACCGCCGGATTGGAGATCGCGACGGGACTGGGCGGGCTGGCGGTGGCCGGGGTCGGCGCGCCGCTGGTGCTTGCGGGGTGGATCACGCCGGCTCTGCTGCCGTTGCTGGTGCTGATCTCAGTGGCGGCGTTCCTGCCGGTTTCCGAGATCGCGCAGGTCGGGCGGCAGCTTGCAGACACCATTGCCTCGACGCGGCGGCTGCACGTGGTGGAGGAGGAGAAGGTGGCGATCACCGACGGACCGCTGACCCCGCCCTCGCATCCCGGCGGCTCTTCGGTCGGCTTCGAGCAGGTGCGGTTCACGTATCCGGGCCGGCACCGGCCAGCGTTGGAGCGCGTGTCGTTCGAGGTGCCGGCTGGAGCGACGGTGGCGCTGGTCGGGCCGTCCGGGGCGGGGAAGACCACGATCGCGAACCTGCTGCTGCGCTTCTGGGACCCAGATGCGGGGGCGATCCGGCTGGACGGGCTCGATCTGCGCGAGCTGACGCTGGACGGGCTGCGCGGGCGGATCGCGCTGGTGGCGCAGGATACGTACCTGTTCAACGACACGCTGGAGGCGAATGTCCGCCTGGCGCGGCCCGAGGCGTCGGCCGCGGAGATCGAGCGGGCTCTGCGGCTGGCGGCATTGGAGGAGTTCGTTGCCGGGCTGCCGGAGGGACTGACGACGCGGGCCGGCGAGCGGGGCGTGCAGCTTTCGGGGGGACAGCGCCAGCGCATCGCTATCGCTCGGGCGTTCCTGAAGGATGCGCCGATCCTGGTGCTGGACGAGGCCACCTCGCATCTGGATACGATCAGCGAGCAGGCGGTGCGCTCGGCGTTGGATGCGCTGATGGCGGACCGCACCACGATCGTGGTGGCTCACCGGCTGTCCACGATCCAGGGGGCGGACCGGATCGTGGTGCTGGACGCCGGCCGGGTGGTGGAGGCGGGCACGCATGCGGAGCTGATCGCCCGGCGGGGGGTGTATGCCCGGCTGGTGGAGCGGCAGCTGTCGGGGGTGGCACTGAGGGCGTGAGGAAGTCGGTCGAGGGCGCCAAGAAGGGTCTGATCACGTTCTATTCTCATTGCCGTCTCATTTCGCTATATGTGACACATCGGATCATGTGGTGAGATCATTCGGGGGAGAATTCTCGCCCGCTGCGCCCCGCACGGCGACCTCTCCCACAGGGCGCCCGCAAGGGGAGGGGGCCGGGCGAAAGGAGCCAAACATGACCAATATCGCCGCCCGTGTCGTACAAGTACGCGGAATCGAGATCGCCAACAACCGTCCCTTCGTACTAATCGCCGGCCCCTGCCAGATCGAGTCGCGCGACCACACCCTGGAAGTCGCCCACGCGCTACGGGAAATGTCGGACGCAACCAGCGTCCGCCTGATCTACAAATCGAGCTTCGACAAAGCCAACCGCACCAGCGCCACGTCGCAGCGCGGCGTCGGCATCTCGCAAGGGCTGGCGATCCTAGCCGAAGTGCGCGAGCAGACCGGACTGCCGGTGCTGACCGACGTGCATGCGCCGGAGCAGTGCGCGCCGGCCGCCGAGGCGGTCGATGTGCTGCAGATCCCGGCCTTCCTGTGTCGGCAGACCGATCTACTGATCGCGGCCGGTCAGACCGGCCGGCCGATCAACGTCAAGAAAGGGCAGTTCCTGGCGCCGTGGGATATGGCGAACGTCGCCGCGAAGATCGCCAGCACGGGCAACGAGAACATCTTGCTGTGCGAGCGAGGCGCGAGCTTCGGCTACAACATGCTGGTGACCGATTTTCGCGCGCTGCCGATCATGGCGCGCACCGGCTATCCGGTGGTGTTCGACGCCACACATTCGGTGCAGCTTCCGGGCGGTCGCGGCAGCGTCTCGGGTGGCGAGCGGGAATTCGCGCCGATGCTGGCGCGAGCGGCGTTGGCGGTCGGCGTGGCCGCGGTGTTCGTTGAAACGCATCCCGATCCCGATCGCGCACCCAGCGACGGCCCAAATATGATCCCTTTGAACGAAATGCCCGCGTTGATCGCGCGGCTCGCTGCGTTCGATCGTCTCGCCAAGTCGGCCGGCAGCATGTGATGTGGGCGCGCCCGAATGCCGTAGCACAAGACCGGGATCGCAGCGGGGTTGGAGTTAATCGAATCGCCGGTTAGAGCACGTTCAGCCAGACTGGAAACGCCGGGACCCTCACACCAACCGCCCTTGCGGTTGACTTGCCATGCGCTCCGGTAGGCGGAAAAGCGAACCGCATTCCGCCGCCTTTCGCCGTGCAAGGGTCAGCGTCAAAGGCGCCTGGACTTATTACATTATCCGGCCTGCTGAAGTACTGCCTGGATGACGCGGGCGAGGGCGAACAGGCGTTGCTCAATCAGGCTCGGTGCCTCGCAGGCATAGCTGATTGACTGACGGCGGTCCTGGAAGACTTGCAGGTCCCAGTTGAGCCGATTCTGCTGGTCGGCGACCTTCTGCTCGTCGGCGGAGGCGGCAGATTGCAACGCCTGCAGCTTCTCGTTTTCGGCGCGGATCGAGGCGGCCAGCTCCTGCTGGCGGTGGCCGAAGCGGTCGAGGCCGGCCAGGATGCTACTGCGCTCGTGGCTCGCTTCCTCGAACACGCCAGCGAACAAGGCCAGCAGCTTCGGCTGCTTCTGCGGTCCGGCCTTTTGCGCGAAGGCCGTGATTTCGGCTTGTGCCTCCGCCAGGCTTAGGCGACGCTGCATCAGACGGCTGGCCAGATCAGCGATCTCGGGATCAGCAGACCAAGTGGCACGATACGCATCGATCGGCGGACCGGCCCAGACTGAGGCGACCGACAGTTCCGGTACCCTTGATCTGCATGCACGGCCAATCCGGATCCTGCGCTCCTGGCGGCGCAGCATGCGCGGCAGCGATTGCGAAGGCGCCGAGGATCACCGGCAGCCAGCGCGCCACGTTGTTCATTTGGGGTTGACCACAACGCCCCACGGCAGTTCGCCGACCTGGATCGACTTGATGACGGTCAGGTCCGGCACGTCAATCACGGAGACATCGTTCGACTCACCATTGGCGGTGAGCAGGTACTTGTAGTCCGGGGTGAAGCCCAGGTGCCACACTCGCTGCCCCACCAGAAGGTAGCGCTTCACCTTGTAGGTTGCGGCATCCACCACCGCGACGCGGTTCGCCGGCCCCAGAGCAACGAAAGCGAGCTTGTCGTCCTTGGTGAACCGGATGTCCTCCGGCTGGATCTCGTCGCCGCGCAAGCCCTGCACCGGGAACGAGATAGTGTGCGTGATCTTGTGCGTGGTCGGGTCGATTACGCTGACTGTTCCGCCCAGCTCGGAAGAAAGCCACACTTCCGATCCGTCATGCCTGAACCGCGCGTTGCGTGGGCGGGCCCCGACCAGGACGGCAGCGATCATCTTCTGGGTCTTGTAGTCGATGAAGTGCGCCATGTTGGTGGTCTCGGACGTATTGACGATGGTCTGTCCGTCCGGGCTGATCGTCATGCCCTCGGGCTCCACGCCAGTCGGGATCGAGGCCTGTTTCTGGCCGGTGTTGATGTCCCACACCGTCACGAGCGCATCGTTCTCGTTCGACACATAGAGCGGATTGCCAGAAGGACGAAGCGCGAATAGCTCGGGGTCAGGGGTGGGGAGAGTTCTGACAACCTGGAAGGTCTTGGAATCGAAGATCTGGATCTCGTCATCATCGCCGCACGCGACCAGGACGTATTTACCGTCGGGTGACACGGTGATGCCGCGGGGGCGTTGGCCGGTTGGCACCGTCTTTACCGTCTTCATCTGATCGAGATCGATCACAGACATCGTGTTGTCGCGTTCGTTGGAGGTGTACGCGACATAGGCCTGGGCCGGCAGGCCCGACAGCAGGATCAGAGCGATCGTGGCGGGGATCGTGTGACGGCGCATCCGCCTCCCTTTCCTTATGTCAGCTTGCACTTGGTTTCCGGCCGGTCCACCCCGAGGGTATCGAGGTCAATTACCTGGTGCAGGAAGCCGGGCTGCGGTGAGACGGAAACGACGTTGCGTCCGTCGGACAGCAGGATCGGCTGGCGCACCTGCAGGTCCCAGTCGCGTATGGACAACGCCTCGCCCTTGTAGGCGCCGACCTCGAATTTCGGCCCTTTCATATAGGCCATGATCTTGGCTATGTCGGGTGATGTGATGCGGCTCGACGCCTCGCCGATCATCCGCACCGCGGTCCAAGCCTGCATGTCGAGCTGAGTCAACTGCCGGTGGAAGCGGCGGATGAAGCGATCCTGCATCTGAGTGCCGCCCCAGGACTCGCTGCTCGGGTCCCAGGTCACGGGCATCAGACCGGCGGAGCCCGCCACCGGTCGAGCATCCCAGGTGCGGTACGGCAGATATCCGGCGAACACCTGGTTCTCGTCCGCCGCGATCAGCACGTCGTACTCGGGCGCTTGCTGCGTGAATACCGGCATTTTCTGCTGAGTCTGCACCAGTCCGGTGTCGGTCTCACGCGAGCCGCCACGATCCGTGTACTCGCGCTCCTGCACGATCTTCGCGCCGTAGCGCATGGCCGAGCGGCGATAGGCGTCGCGCAGCAGCACGTCTTCCGGATGCGAGCCATAGACCAGCAGCCAGCGGGTCCATTTCTTCCAAACCAGGTATTCGGCGAGCGCGTCGGCCAGCATGCTGCGCGTCGGGGCGACATGGATCACGTTGGCGCGGCAGTTTTCCTCGCGCAGCGAATCGTCCGGCGCCTGCACGTTGAAGATGATGGCGCCGCTGCCATGTGCGGCATCGGCGAGCTTCAACACGCGATCGACCGGCGTGTCGGTCAGCACCAGCTTGACGCCCTGCTGCACCAGCCCGCCGAGCTTCGCCGTCACGTCATCTGTCGCGTACACCGGCGCATCGGTCATCTGATACTGCAGGCCGAGGAATTGGCCGGTCGTGTTGTTGTCGTCTAGCGCTATCTGGGCGCCGGCCAGACCGTCGTTCGGCGCCTGCTTGTCGAGCAGCGAGATGGTCGGGTGCCGCACCATCCAGCGCATATATCCGACCTGGATCGCGGCCTCGTCGGCATGGGCCTGTCGCACGATTGGCGGGATGGCCGGCGCGGCGGCCAACACGCCCAGCATAGCGCGTCGGCCGAGACCGTTGCGTGCCGGCGATTTTGGACGTTCCATGGAGACACAATGACCCACCGTCGTGGACGGTTCAAGATGCTCGGACGATCGCGGCGGCTTCGATGGAACGCGGTATAGGCATGAAATTTCCGCAAACTGTGCTGCTGATCTTCGTATTGTCATTCGTCATGACCGATGCGACGTATGCCAAGGTTCTGCGTGCCGCCATCTTCGACTTCGAGTTGGACGACACCAGCCTGCAAGGCGAAATGTCCGGACCGCGAGCCGACGAGCAGGCGCGCTTGGCGCGTCTGAACCTGCAGCTTCGCACACTGCTGGCACAGTCCGGCCGCTATCAGCCGGTGGACATGGCGCCGGTCGAGGCCGAGGCGCGGGCCAGCAACCTGCAGGCTTGCGGGGGGTGCGAGATCACGATGGCGCGAAAGGTCGGCGCCGACGTCGCAGTAACGGGGCTGGTGCAAAAGGTCTCGAACCTGATCCTGAACATCAACGTCGCCATTCGCGACGTTGCTACGGGACGTGTTCTGCAAGCGCAAAGCGTGGATATCCGCGGCAACACCGACGAAACCTGGACGCGTGGGCTCAGCTTCCTGGTCTCCGAGATGTTCCGGTCGTCTGACGCGCAGGCCGCACGATGACGCGGATGCTGGCCAGCGTGACCGGACCAGAGGAAGCCGAGATCGTGCTCGCCGGCGGCGCCGATTTGGTCGATCTCAAGGATCCGTCACGCGGCGCGTTGGGCGCGCAGCCGGTGTCGGTCGTGCGCGAGACTGTCGCGGCGGTGGCGGGACGCCGCCCGACCAGCGCGGTGACCGGCGACCTGCCGATGGAGCCGGCAGCAGTGCTGGCTGCCGCGACCGCGATGGCCGAGACCGGCGTGGATTACGTCAAGGTGGGCATCTTTCCCGGTGGTGATGCGACGGGTTGCGTCCGCGCTCTGGCGCCACTGGCTGCGCGCGTGCGGCTGGTCGCGGTGCAGTTCGCCGACCGGGCGCCCGATCCTTCGCTGCTGGCGATCGCAGCCGAAGCGGGCTTTGCCGGCGCCATGCTGGATACGGCAACAAAGTCGTCGGGTCGTTTGCTCGACCATATGGAGCTGCCGGCGCTTCGCCGTTTCGTCGACGCCTGCGCGCAGCATGGGCTGCTGTCTGGCCTCGCCGGATCTCTGGAGGCGCCGGACGTGCCGCGGCTGCTGCTGCTGCAGCCGGGGTTTCTCGGTTTCCGCCGCGCGCTGTGCGGGGCGGATGGACGCGCCGGGCGGATCGTGCGGGAGTCCGTCCAGCAGATCCGCGCCCTGATTCCGCCGGAGGGAATTGCACTGGCGACCGAGGGCGTGGACTACCGGGTGCTGGCGGCACACGGCTACGTGCCCGATCCCGATGCCAGCCCGGCGGCCACCGACCTCGTCTTCGTGCATGATCTTGTGCTGCCGGTGCGTATTGGCGCCTATACCAGTGAACGCGCTGCACCCCAACGGGTCCGGTTCGACGTGGATGTGATGATCGCGCGCTCCGCCCACCCGGCGGAGGATATGCGCGACGTCTTCTCATACGACATTATCAGTGACGGCATCCGCCTGCTGATCGACGCCGGACACATCGCACTGGTGGAGACATTGGCTGAACGGATCGCCGGGCTGCTGCTGGAGCATCCGCGCGTCGTGCAGGTATCAGTGAAGGTGGAGAAGCTGGATACGGGCCCGCACACCGTGGGGGTTCGGATCGAGCGCGGGCGAGGTGCGGCGGCGATGCAGCCTGCCCGGGTGCTGCCATTCCGCGCTGTGGGCGGCGCCACAGAATGAGCAGCGCCGCGATAGTGGTGCGGCTCGGCGGCAGTCATGCCTTCTCGCCCTTGCTGCGGCCGTGGTTGGCGGCGATCGGCGCCGCCGCGGGCCGGGTTGTGCTGGTGCCCGGCGGGGGGCCATTCGCCGATGCCGTGCGATCGGCGCAGACCGCGATGGGATTCGACGATCTGGCGGCGCACCGCATGGCGCTGCTTGCGATGGCGCAGTACGGCTTCGCATTGGCGGGACTCGGGGGACTATTCGTTCCGGTCGATACAATGCCCGCGTTACGTGGCGCCCTGGCGGATCGACGCGTTCCCATCTGGAACCCGTGGCCGATGCTGCGCGATGCACCGGACGTGCCGGCTTGCTGGGACGTGACCTCCGACAGCCTCTCGCTGTGGCTGGCGCGAGCGATCTCGGCGCCGCACGTACTGGTGGTCAAGCACGTGGAGACGCCGCCTGGAGCGACGGCACGACGCCTGGTCGCACAGGGCGTGCTGGATGCTGCTTTCCCCCGCTTCTTCGATGCTTATGCGGGCACCGTGTCCGTGGCAGGACCCGACGATCTGCCGGCGGCTTTGGACCCCGACCGGCCGCCGGGACGACGCCTGCCACGCGGTAGCGGTGACTAACCATGTCGGATGCGACGATACCTCGATGGGGTTGGGCGCTCACCGGATCGGGGCATTATCTCGCCGAATGCCTGGAGCTGATTCGCCGGCTGGATCATGTCGATCTGTTCGTCAGCCGTGCTGCCGCCGAAGTGATCCGGATGTACCACAGCAGCTTCGAGCGGCCGAAGGGCATGCGGATGTTCCGTGACACTACGGCCAGTGCCGCGCCTGTCGGGTTCTTCTATCACGGCCACTACCACACGCTGGTGCTGGCGCCGGCAACGTCGAACACCGTGGCGAAATGCGTCGCCGGGATTTCCGACACTCTCGCTACCAACGTGTTCGCCCAGGCCGGGAAGTGCCGCGTCCCGACGATCGTGTTTGCCTGCGACACGGAGCCCGAGCTGGAGACGCTCGCCCCCGAGGGTATGGTGAAGGTGTATCCTCGCCGCATCGATCTGGAGAACACGCGTCGCCTGACCGAATTCGAGGCGACCACGGTGGCGCAGTCGCTGGCCGAGCTGGAAGCGGCGATCGCGGCGCGCGAGCGCGAACTCGCCGCCCGTGGCTGAAAGCATCCTGTTCCTGACCGGCCATCTTGCGGAGCCGCGCCTGACCAAGCTGCTTGCGGGGATGGGTGAGACGGGATTCGAGTGGCGGGTGTTCGATATTGGCGTACAAGTCGCCGCATTGATGACGGAGCCGATCATCCTGCGCCGACTGCCGCGACCGATCGCGGCGACGCGCGTGCTGCTGCCGGGGCGCGCCGGTGTCGATACGGCGCGGCTGTCGACGGCATTCGGCGTGACGTTCGAGCGCGGGCCGGATGAGCTTGCCGATCTGCCGGCCTATCTCGGCCAGGGCGGACGTCCGCCCAACCTCTCCCGTCATGACATGCGCATCTTTGCTGAGATCGTCGATGCCGCGACGCTGCCGCTGGATGAGCTGCTGACACGCGCACGCGCGCTGCGCGAACAGGGCGCTGACGTGATCGATCTCGGCTGTCGGCCCGGCGTGGATTTTGTGCAGCTTTCCCCGGCGATCCGCGCATTGAAGCAGGAGGGTGCGCAGGTCAGCGTCGATTCCGGCGATCCCGAAGAACTGCGTCGTGGCGCCGAAGCGGGCGCAGATTTCCTGCTGAGCCTGACGGAAGCGATGCTCGACATCGCGGCGGGAACGGCGGCGGTTCCGGTGCTGATCCCGGCGTCTCATGGCGATCTGGACTCGCTGATACGCGCGGCGCAGTTGGCTGCGGAACGCGGCGTTCCCTGTCTGCTGGACCCGGTCCTCGACCCGATCCATTTCGGCTTCACTGCGTCGCTGCTGCGCTATGCGGAGCTGCGCCGCCGATTGCCGGACGCCGAGATCCTGATGGGCACCGGTAATCTGACGGAACTGACCGACGCCGACAGCTCGGGCGTGACCGCGACGCTTCTCGGCATCTGCTCCGAACTGGCGATTCGCAACGTACTGGTGGTGCAAGTCAGCCCGCACACGCGCCGGAGCGTCGCCGAGCACGACGCAGCGCGCCGGCTGCTTTACGCCGCGCGCGAACAGGGAGAGCTGCCACGCGGCTATTCCGCTGCTCTGCTGCAGGTCCATGATCGCCGCCCCTATCCGGTGACGGCGGAGGACATCGCGGCACAGGCCGCCGCTGTGAAGGACGTGAGTTATCGGATCGCCGTCGCGGCCGACGGGATCCACGTCTATAACAGCCGCATGCACGAGACTGGGCATGACGCGCTCTCGTTCTTCCCGAAGCTCGATGTTTGGCAGGATGGTGCGCATGCGTTCTACCTCGGCACCGAGCTAATGAAGGCCGAGATCGCCTTGGCGCTTGGCAAGCGCTACGCGCAGGACGATGCGTTGGACTGGGGCTGCGCCGCGCCGCGCGCGGCGCGCGACATGACCCGGTTGACCGAGGCCGGACATACGTTGCGGGCGAAACGGGACCGACGTGACGATGATCCGTGAAACCGTGGTGACGACGGTTTCGGCCGATGGTTGCGTCCATATCGCTCCGATCGGACTGATCGAGGAGCCGGGCGGCTGGATCATCGCGCCGTTTCATCCCTCACAGACGCTCGACAACCTGCGCGCCGTCGGGCAGGCGGTGGCCAACTACACCGACGACGTGCGCATCTTTGCCGGCTGCCTGACGGGGCGCCGCGACTGGCCGTGCGTGCCTTCGGTCCATGTTACCCCGCCCCGGCTAGCCGCGGCGCTCGCGCACGCGGAGATGGAGGTGGTGGCCGTCGATGAGGATGCGCAGCGCCCGCGCTTCCATTGCCGCGTGCTGCATTGCGTGACGCATGCTCCGTTTCAGGGCTTCAACCGGGCGCAGGCCGCGGTTGTCGAGGCGGCCATCCTGGTGAGCCGGCTCTTCATGTTGCCGCGCGACAAGGTCGAGCGGGAGATCGCGTATCTGGAAATTGCCGTAGCGAAGACCGCGGGCCCGGCCGAGCGGCAGGCGTGGGACTGGTTGACGCGGGCGATCACCAGGCACTACGCCGGCGCAGCGCCATCCTGAAGCAACCTAGGCCCCTTTTACCTCTCCCCCTCCGGGACCCGCGAGCGATGGGGAAATCGCCCACTGATCACCAGTCTCTCCAGAGCCACCCGCATAGCTGGAGCAATTCGTACCGGCTGTAAGCCCGCAATCTTGGCTGCGTCAAGTCGAGGCCCCAACGAAAATCCTGAGGCCAAAGCCTATGAGGAACTACTCAAACATCCCCTCATTTTCCGTATGACATAAAAGAATCGGGCGACCGTAGAGGCGATTCCAAAAAGAATCGTGAAGCCGCCGCAGATGATGGATCCTTGCGAAGTCGCGAAAGTAGTTCCGCGCTCCCCGCAGACCGGCGAGTCTGCCTCCCGACACCGATTCGGGAGCTACCATGGTCATCCGGGAGCGCGTTTCGTACAAGGGAATTCGCGACCTGCTTGGCGGCTTGCTGGAGCAGGACCTTCACGCCAAGCGTGTCAATTCTCTATGCGACGCCACGCTTGGCGTGTTGCACAGCGGCTCCCTGGCTATCTGTGCCATCGGCCAAGGCCTCGCCGCGGCGCGTAGTTTGAAGCCCAAGCACGCGATCAAGCAGGTCGACCGATTGCTCTCCAATACTGCCATCAGCGTCGACGATATTCTGGTGCGCTGGGTGCCCTTCGTCATCGGCGCACGCAGCTCCATCGTGGTGGCCATGGATTGGACCGACTTCGACGCCGACAACCAGGCCACCATCATGCTGGCCCTGATCAGCGACCACGGTCGCTCGACACCCCTGGTATGGCTGACCGTCGACAAGAGCACGCTCAAGGAGCGCCGCGGCTTCTACGAGCATCGCGTGCTGGTCCGGCTGGCCGAGCTGCTGCCGGCGGGGGTCAAGGTGTGCATCGTGGCCGACCGCGGCTTCGGCGATCAGAAACTGTACAAGATGCTGACCGAAGAGCTGTATTTCGACTACGTCATCCGCTTCCGTGGCAACATCACCGTGACCAGCGCCACCGGTGAGACGCGCACCGCGGCCGACTGGGTGCAGGCCGGCGGACGCGCCCGGGTGCTGCGCGGCGCCGAGGTCACCGCCGATCGCTACCGGGTGGGAAGCGTGGTCTGTGTCCAGGATCCGGATATGAAGCAAGCCTGGTGCCTGGCCGCCAGCAGCACCGATGCCACGGCCAAGCAACTGACCGGCCTGTACGGCCGTCGCTGGGGAATTGAGATCGACCAGGCATGGCGACTCTCAAGACTTTACAGGGTCAGGAGAGCCCGCCACGACGATTGGCGGCGGCCGACGACGCCATGGCGGGGGAGTCGCGCGAGCCAGCTTAAGGGCGGCAATCATGGCATCATCGGCGTGCACCAATTTGAACGTCGTGCCCTGGTGGCGAACCGCTCGACTGCGCAGACGTCCCTCCTGGACCCAGCTGTAGAGGGTCGATTCTGGCATAGCGAGATGCCGAGCCAATTCGGTAATCGTCCACTCCTCGGGCTGACGTTCAATGACCACAGGTCGCCGTTTGTGCCCAACGATTCCGACTTTGCTGAGGAGACGCTTAACCATCAACGCGGTGAATGTGTCACGTCGCTTAGGTGGTCGCCAACCTTCCTGGTTGAGGATTTCCGCGATCGCTGCATGGCGCTTCCCAGCACGCCGCAGCTCGGCTGCACGGGCGGTCAGTTGGTGGTAAGTGCTGAGTTGGTCGAGACGAGCAACCGGTCGAACCAGCTGGTGCGAGGTTTGGTGGCCACCGTGCCAATGACAGCTCACGCGGACTTGCTCCGTGCTGTCGATGACTTCAACCAACACCCGTTCGAGCAGCAGGCGAACCAGGGCTTGTCGCTCTTCCTGAGTGGCGGCTGCCCAGACGCCGGGTAAGTCGTGTGCCAGTTGGCGAATTCCTGCAACTTCGGCTGCGGTCAAGCTCCGCGGCTGGTCACGCTGGAAACGTTCATAGTCCCCTGCCAGGCGTGCCTGCTCGGCCAGCGCCTGCTCCCATTGGCGTTCGAGAGTACGGCCCACCAGTCGGTTCTCCGGTTCTATGGCATCGAATTGCCGGCGGGCTCGTTGCGCCTGGTAGCCTGCTCGTTCGAGCCGATGGCGCCACTGAGCGTCCAGCGCCGCGCGCTCGCGTTCCAGCTCGCCGGCCGCCAGCAAGCTTACCTCCAGCGCAGCCGGCTCGAGCGCCTCCACCACAAGCCGGCTTATCAGAGCATCAAGCGGCGCCGCCTTGAGCGTCTGGCAGACCGGTCCAGCGTAGTCGCTGGCCAAGTGGATACATACGTAGCGCGGAGCGGTGCCGTTTTGGTTGTACTGGGCGGTCATTCGTAGACCGCACCGACGGCAGATCAGCAGCCCAGACAGCAAGGCCTGGCCGGCGCGTGGCACTCCAGAGACCGTCGCCTTGTTCGACCGAAGCTGCGTTTGATTGCGCTGATACTGTTCCCAACTGATGTAAGCTGGAAGACGGTCCGGCAGAAACACCTCGGCTTCCTCCGGAGGGCTGGAGCGCCGTCCAGTACCCGGTCGCCCTGGTTTGCGCCGGCGTGGATCAGACGCTCGCCGGCCATATAGGTAGACACCCGCATAGGTCGGATTGTGCAACAGATCATTCAGCGAAACCCGGTTGGGGCGATGCCATTCCAACTCGCCCTTGTTGGTGCCGCCCTGCGTGCGCACCGGCATCCCGATGTCATGATCGACCAAGTAGCGCAGCACCTTGCCAATGGTGCGAAACCGATCGAACAGGTCGAATACCAGCCGGATCGTCGCCTGCGCCTGTTCGTCGGGCTCCAGGACGACTTCCCCCGACGGACGCCGCAGATATCCCATCGGTACCGTCTTGCCGAGTTCGCCGCGACGGGCCTTCGCTCGCCGCCCCTCTAACATCCGCGCCTTGATGATGTGAAGTTCGGCCTCAGACATGGTACCCTTCGAGACGGCGACATACTGCCCGAGAACAGCCGTTTGAGGTTCTGATCCGGTACCCTTTGCATCCGCGTGCGGGTGAGCGCGTGGCTGTCGTACGTCGTTTGCAGCATGGTGGCAGCAGCCACTTTGTCATCGAGCAACCTAACGGCATGCGAGCGTTGCTGCCGGCCTGGATGACCGAGCCCTGGCCGGCGCAAATTGCGGTCGTGAAGATGCCCCGTCTGACGCTCGAGGCATTGTTCACGCTGCGCAGAACGATTGATGGCGCACTCCTATCCTTATCGCCTGCGATTCCGATGAGGGAGGAGTGTGATGATCGACCGACCAGCGAGCCGCCGACAGCTCGATCTGCTCATGCCCACGGCCAATGCGCTCGAACCGAGCCGAATCCCTCGGCCCACTCGGGCGGAAGTGACCGCTCTGCTAAAACTGCTGATATCGGAGCACATCGCCGCCGGCGCGGCGCTGCCGCCCGAGGCCGCCAATGAATAAGATCACCGCTGAGCACCTGGCGCGCGACGCTTATGTGTACGTGCGCCAATCCACGGCGGATCAGCTGCTCAACAACCCCGAGAGCCGGCGTCGACAATATGCCTTGGTGGAACGAGCGCGCTCGCTGGGCTGGGAGAACGTCATTGTCATCGACGATGATCTTGGCCGATCGGGCAGTGGTCAACGCCGCCCCGGCTTCGAGCGCTTGCTGGCGGCAATCTGCGCCGGCACGGTCGGCGCCGTGTTGGCGATCGAGGCATCGCGGCTGGCACGCAACGGCCGCGATTGGCACACGCTGCTGGAATTCTGCGCCTTCGTGAACAGCCTGATCATTGACGAGGACGGAATCCACGATCCGCGACTGATCAACGACAGGTTGCTGCTTGGCTTGAAAGGCGCCTTCAGCGAGCTCGAGTTGTCGATGTTCCGGCAGCGTTCACGAGAGGCGTTGCGTCTGAAGGCGGCGCGCGGCGATCTGTACATGACGGTTGCGATCGGCTATCGACGCGGCGCTAATGATCGCCTGGAACAGGATCCTGACCGGCGGATCCGTGAGGCGTTGGCTCTGGTGTTCCGCAAGTTCAGCGAGATCGGCAGCGTGCGCCAGCTCGGCTTGTGGCTGCGGCAGGAGGGGATCGACCTGCCGGTTGCCGTCTATGGTCCCCAGGGCCGGGCCGTGCAGTGGCGCCCGGCGCGCTATCATGCGGTTCACCGGCTACTGACCAATCCGGTCTACGCCGGGGCCTATGTGTTTGGGCGCACCGGCTCGCGAGTTCGGTTCGAAGACGGGCGCAAAGTCGTCATTCACGGTGTCGCGCGTCGCCGCGACGAGTGGGAGGTGCTGATCCGCGACCACCACGATGGCTACATCTCATGGGAGGAGTATGATCGCAACCAGAAGATTATCGCCGGCAATGCCAACATGAAGGGGACGATGGTGGCAGGTTCGGTACGCAAGGGCGGAGGGCTGCTCGTTGGACTGCTCCGCTGCGGGCACTGCGGGCGCAAGCTCAAGGTACTGCATCATGCGCATCGCGACACGCGCTATATTTGCAATGCCGAGATGGACTACGCCTCCGACAAGAAGTGCGTCGGCTTCAGCAATATGCGCATCGATGGGGCGGTGTCGGCGGAAGTGCTGCGTGCGATCTCACCGCTGGCCATTGATGCGGCATTGCAGTTGATTGCCGATCGCGAGCGGGCCGGTTCGGAACGGCCGCGGCAAAGTGAACTGGCACTGCAACAAGCCCGCTACGAAGAGACGCATGCGCGACGGCAATATGATGCAACTGATCCCGACAACCGGCTGGTAGCCGGCGAACTTGAACGCCGATGGAATGACCGCCTGGCGGCGGTGGCGCGAACTCGAGGAGCAGATCCGGAGCTTACAGAACGAACAGCCGCGCGCGCTGCGCGACGATGAGCGTGCGAGGCTGTTGGCGCTCGCCGATGACTTGCCTCAGTTATGGAACCATCCCGCAGCGTCCAATGAAACCCGCAAGCGGATTTTACGCGCCGTCCTCAAGGAGATCGTCGTCACGGTGGAGGCCGATCGGCTGCGCCTCGTGCTGCATTGGCAGGGCGGAGATCACACGCGGCTTGAAGTGGCGAAGAACCGCACCGGGCAAAATCGCTGGAAGACTAACATCGAGACCGTGCAATTGGTCCGCGAACTCGCTCGCATATTGCCGGACCACAGCATCGCTCCACTTCTCAACCGGCTCGGAATACGCTCGGCCAAAGGACAAAGCTGGACCCAGTTGCGCGCCCGCAATTTCCGCGGCGTGCATCAGATTGCGGTCTATCGCGACGGCGAACGGGCGCAGCGACAAGAGCTGATCCTGCATGAAGCCGCCAGCCGGCTTGGCGTCCACAAGATGACTGTTGTTCGCTTGATCCGGGACGGACTGCTGCCTGCGAGACAGGCGTGCGTCGGCGCGCCCTATGTCATCCGCGAACATGATCTGGATCGGCCCGTAGTACGACGTGCGCTCACCACTGGACGTGCAGTATCATCCGATGCGCGGTCCCAGCCAAGCTGCAGCGCCCGATCCACCAGAGCATATTGCAGCCGCGTCGATTCTTGGTGTCGCTCAACCTGCTGAAGCGTGGACTGGCGAATGTAGACTATCGCCATCCGCTCCCGATGCCGACGGTGGATCTTGTCCGACACCATGCCGTGGGGCGCCGGACACCAAACCTCGCTCACCATGATTGGACTCCCCGGCCACAACCACCGCGCGGCTCTGGCGAAGTGTCATCAGCGTCAGTGCACGCAGCACCGTGCGTCGCCGGTCGTCGGGCAACATCTGCCATACCGGTCGACCGGCCTCGTTCATCGCGTGATCCCAGCCAGCGAACCAGCGCTCGAAGCGCCTCGCGGCCGAGTATGGGCGGTCCCGGCGAGTTGGTTAAACTATCAGCGGTATCATGGATGGGATATCGAATGCAGCTTACGCGACAGCAAGGACCTGCGCTTCGGCATGGGTCTGGGCACCATCCGTGTCAAATCCCCCGAGCGGCGTGACCGGCTATGGCTGATCAACGCATTCGCCGTCGTCCTGCTGACCTTGCTGGGGGCCGCCGGCGAAGCCTTGGGTTATGATCGGATGCTCAAGACCAACACCGCCAAACGCCGTGCCCATTCGTTGTTCCGCCAGGGCTGCCTGCTCTATGACCTCATCCCGACCATGCGTGACGACTGGCTGCGCCCATTGATGCAGCGCTTCTCCCAAATGCTGCACGAGCAACCTCTCTTCGCAGACGTTTTCGGACCGGTTTGATAAATGA
>CAVYXK010000017.1:792500-843616 GCA_963772445.1 uncultured Pseudomonadota bacterium | reverse complement strand
GTAACTCGAGAGTGCCGAGTTCTGGGTTACTTCCTGGCGGCCTGTGACTTGCGCTCGTAGTCGTCAAGCCACTGCTCAGTGAGCCGGTCGAGCTCCTCGAGCTGGCGTTCGGAGTAGGATTCCGGCGCAAAGCCCTCGAGCCACCCGACCACGTGAGTTTCGATCAAGTCGCGCGGCACGTCCGGATGCTCGGCATGGATGCGTTCTGCCGACTGCTCGATCGACAGCCGTTTCCCGTCGTCCCAGACGATCTTGCGCCGTTTGGGGTCGACGTTGGCATTATCCAGTGCGGCGAAGACCAGATCGAGCGCGTAGACCGAGCGTTCCCCCTCGGACGAGCCCATCCATTCGAGGAAGGCGTCAGTGAACGGGTTGTTCTCGAAGGGGTGTTTTGCGCGTCGCTTGCCCATCGGATGAGGATAGCACCGCGGGTCATTGCCGTCGCAAGGCTCGCTTCATCATCAAGCGGCTCTGCTCGATGCTCAAGGCGATCCACTGGGCGGTGAGCGCCTTGAAGCGCTTATAGTTGCGGATCTCACGCCGCACCTCGGGCAGATAGTCGCGCGGAACATATTCGGTCCGGCTCCTCATCTGCCGCGTGTAGCTGAGCTGGTAGTAGGGTCCCCTCCGGTTCTCTGGATCCTTGTACTGGCGGGTGAGCGATCCGGGCCGCATGTCTTCAATGCTGGCCAGCTGCGCCTTGATGCTTCCAATGCGCTTTCTGATCACTGCCAGGCGTTTGTTTGTCATAGGTATAGCATATCAGTGCCATACTATGCTGGCAACAGAATTGAGAGGGCCCGATGCCGCTGTGGATGCCCTGGTGGAACGCGATTTGGCTGCTGCGTCCGGCGTTCTCGCGTCTGCGCACCTTCCTGTGGTTCGCCACCGCCGTGGCAGGCTTCACGGTGCGGACGGAACTGCTGGGCGTAACCAGCCTCGTGCGGGCGCTGAAGCTCGACGCTCGCTTCTACAATACGCTCGTCGATCACTTCCACAGCCCTGCCGTGAAGCTCGATCAGCTCGCGGCGCTGTGGACCCAGGTGGTGCTCCGGCTATTCCCGCAGCCGCTGCGCATCAAGGGAAGGTGTGTCGTAGTCGGCGACGGCATCAAGATCCCAAAGCGCGGGCGCAAGATGCCGGCGGTCAAACTCCTGCATCAGCAGTCCGAGTCGAACACCAAGCCCGAATTCATCATGGGACATTCCCTCCAGGCTGTGAGCGTGCTCGTTCAGGCCGCAGCCAGCGTCTTCGCCGTGCCGCTCGCCATGCGAATCCACGAAGGGTTGGTGTGGTCCAATCGCGATCGCCGCACCCTGCTCGACAAGATGCTTGCGCTCCTCGGGATCGTCGCCATCGCAGAACCCTTCTACTTCGTCGCCGACGCCTACTATGCCGCGCGCAAGATCGTCACCGGCCTGCTCGAGGAGAACAACCACCTGGTCACGCGGGTGAAGTCCAACGCCGTCGCCTACACCGCCCACCAGCAGCGTGGCCCGCGGAAGAGAGGTCGGCCCAGAGTTTATGGCAGCAAGGTCAAGCTCAGATCCCTGCTGGAAGACCCCAAGGGCTTCCAACAGGCCGAAAGTCCCGTCTACGGCGAGCACCAGGTGACCATCCAGTATCGGGTCCGCGACCTGCTGTGGCGCCCGGCCGGTCGACTCGTGCGCTTCGTGGCGGTGATTCATCCAGTAAGAGGCTCGTGCCTCCTGATGTGCACCGACACCTCTTTGGAGGCTATCGAGATCATTCGCCTGTACGGTCTGCGCTTCAAGATCGAGCACACGTTCAAGCAGGCGGTGCGGCTGATCGGTTCGTTTACCTACCATTTCTGGATGTCCGACATGAAGCCGCTGCGCCGCCGCAGTGGCAATCAACATCTCCATCGTGAGTTGCTGGAATACCGCAACGCCGTCAAACGCAAGCTCCACGCCTACCACGTCTTCATCCAGGCGGGTGTCGTCTGCCAGGGACTACTTCAGTATCTGGCCGTCGCCTTCCCTCAGCTCGTCTGGAATTCCTTCGGCTCCTGGCTGCGAACCATTCGGCCCGGCATCCCGCCCTCGGAGCTGGTCGTGGCCAATGCCCTGCGCCAGAGCCTGCCGGAATTTCTCTTGAATGCCACCCCGAGCAACACCTTCGCGAAATTCGTCATCGAACGACAGGACACCAATAAAATGGAGGCCTTCCGCCTAGCCTCCTGAGCCAAAATTCCTCCGGAACTCTGGACTCGCGAGAAAGGGTGTCGAGCCAGGCTAGAACACTGTGGTCTTGCCGCCACGATGGCCGTTTGCCTGATCCGAGACATCGGCCGGCGTTACGGCCTCGACGGCAATCTTCCTCACCGCCAGATGGGAAAGGAAGCGCCTGGCGCTCCGGCGATTAGGGCGTTTGAATCATGTGGCATACGAAGCTCCATGGTTGGTTCGGATCAACAACCAATGATGCCACGCCCTAAATAATGCGCAGTAGATTGAGTACACTTCGGCCTATTGACGCGAAACGCAGAGCTTGATCCAGCGGACCTGCGCATTATGGTTTGCTGGTGATTACTGGAGTAGGACTAAGCCGCTATCGCGGCAGTATTTGGTGCTATCGTCCTCGGCCGGAGCGGATTTATTACCGAGTATACACTACCCGCTTCGGTGACCATTCCGAGAAAGCAAGGCCAGGGCTCCGCCCTGGACCCGCCAAAGGCCGAAGGCCTTTGGAAACCATTTGTTTTTGATACGAGATCCAGCACGAACGTTGTGACCGTTGATGACGTGCGCCATGTGGATAGGGCGATTTCCAGCAGATAATCGCGTCCGAGGGGATCAGTATGGAATGGCTGCTCGCAGCACGTTCCATCTGACACGGGAGTCCCCAATGATGACGAACCTTCGCCAACGCATGACCGAAGACATGCAGGTACGGAACCTCTCACCTCTGACGCAGAGTTCTTACCTTCAACAAGTTTCCATGTTCGCCCGGCATTTCGACAGATCGCCAGCGGTCCTGGGGCCCGAAGACATCCGGGACTACCAGCTTTATCTGACCAATCAGAAGAAGCTGGATGCCAGCTCGATTAAGGTTGCTGTCTCGGCGATTTCGATTTCTGTACCGGGTTACCCTCCAACGGCAGTGGGATTTCGACGAGGTCGTGCCGAGCCCCAAGAAGCCTCGGACCTTGCCGATCATTCTCAGTCCTGAAGAGGTGGTGCATTTTCTCGGCTGCGTGGCGAACATCAAGCAGCGGACCATCCTGACCACCTGCTACGCAGCCGGCCTGCGCATCAGCGAGGCCGTTCACCTGATGCCGAGTGCCATCGACAGACTGCGCATGGTCATCCGTATCGATCAGGGCAAGGGGCGGAAGGACCGCTATGTGATGCTTTCGCCCAAGCTGTTGCAGGTGCTGATCGACTACTGGCATGCGGTACGGCCGAGAGGCTGTCTTTTTCCGGGGGACATCCCTGGTCAACCGATCACCCGTGGCGCAGTCGAATTGGCTTGTCAGGCAGCGCACGCCCGTTCAGGGCTTTCCAAACCAGTGACGCCGCATTCGCTCCGACACGCCTTCGCAGTGCATTTGCTGGAATCCGGGACGGACCTTCGAACCATTCAATTGCTGATGGGGCACAGCAGCCTCAACACGACGGCGAGATACCTGCGGATCGCCACCAGCAAAGTGTGTGCGACGACCAGTCCGTTGGATCTGCTGCCGTGCCCGACTCCCCTCGGCGCCAAGCGGACCGAGCCATCGCCCGCCTGAGCGGTCGGACAAAATGGATCGGTCGGGACCGGAAGTGGCGGATGTGTTCCGCCGCTACGGCGACACCTATCGTGAGCGGTACGGTGGATCTTTGTCCACGGCACAGCGCCGTGTGATGACGGCGATCGAGATTTGCCGGACGGCGGCGCTCGGTGGCCATGTCGAGCAGTGCGATACCTGCGGCCATCAGCGCATCTCTTACTGCAGTTGCAGAAACCGGCACTGCCCGAAGTGCCAATCACTGGCCCGCGCTCAGTGGCTCGATGACCGTTGTGCCGAGATTCTCGACACACAATACTTCCACGTGGTGTTCACTTTGCCGGCCGAGTTGGCGGCCATTGCCCTGCAAAACAAGCCGGTCGTCTACGGCATTCTGTTCCGCACGGTAGCCGAGACTTTGCAGACGATCGCCGCCGACCCGAAGCATCTTGGTGCGGAGATCGGCTTCTTCGCCGTTCTCCACACATGGGGGTCCAATTTGTTGCATCACCCGCATCTTCATGTGGTCCTGCCGGGCGGCGGGCTGTCGCCGGATGGCAACCAATGGATCTCCTGCCGGTCTGGCTATTTCCTGCCGGTGCAGGTTCTCTCGCGGCTGTTCCGGCGGCTTTTTACCGAGGCTCTGGAGAGGGCGTTTACCGCCGGTCAGTTGGCATTTTTCTCCGCCTTGGCTCACTTGAAGGAGCGGGATGCCTTCCAGCGTTACCTGGCCCCGGTCCGTCGGGCCGAATGGACGGTCTATGCAAAGCGCCCGTTCGCCGGGCCGCAGCAGGTCTTGGAGTATGTCGGCCGCTATACACACCGCGTCGCCATTTCCAACAATCGCATCCTTGATATTGAGGATGGCAAGGTTCGCTTCCAGTGGAAGGATTATCGTCGCGGCGGCCAGCAGAAGCCGATGACATTGGATGCCGACGAGTTCATCCGCCGCTTCCTCATCCATGTCCTGCCGAGCGGCTTCCAGCGGATCCGTTATTACGGCCTGCTCGGCAACCGCTACCGTAAGGACAAGCTCGCCCGTTGTCGCGAACTTCTCGGCATGTCAAAGCTGGAGCCCAAGGCCGATGAAGGGCCGGACAAGGATTATCGCGACACCTACGAAGAACTCACAGGCCTCTCCCTCTGTCAGTGCCCTGTTTGCCACCTCGGCCGTATGGTGCTGTTCCGCTCTCTTCGGCCGATCACTTCGGTTCCACTAATCATCGACACGTCATGACAACACAGCAGCCGAGCCGTTCCCGTACCGTGCTGAGGTGCCTGTTTCACCAGGCAACGGGCGAACCGTGGCCATTCGCCTTGAATGTTCTGCTGTCGCCCTGCTGTTCCCGGCCTGACGCGCTGTGCTTCCCCGGGCCACCAACGCAGAGAAGCGCTTTTGCACCACCTTTCGGTGGTCGCCACGCCGCCAACCGCCCCCGCCAGGCACTCCGTCGCATCCCCTCGGACCAGCCGGCGCCATTCAATCCCCATAGCCCCAGCACCGTGCGAGCGGCTTAGTCCAACGGCGTTTTAGCTTACCGTCGCGACCGCCGTTCACGGCTCAACAGGCGACAACGTGCGCCGCGACGCCAAGCTAAAACGCTCTTCATAATGGCGAGGTCGCCATTACTCCAGGCTGTGAGCGTCCTCGTTCAGGCCGCCGCCAGCGTCTTCGCCGTGCCGCTCGCCATGCGAATCCACGAAGGGTTGGTGTGGTCCAATCGGGATAAGCGCACCCTGCTCGACAAGATGCTTGCGCTCCTTGGCATCGTCGCCATCGCAGAACCCTTCTACTTCGTCGCCGACGCCTACTATGCCGCGCGCAAGATCGTCACCGGCCTGCTCGAGGAGAACAACCACCTGGTCACGCGGGTGAAGTCCAACGCCGTCGCCTACACTGCGCACCAGCAGCGCGGCCCGCGGAAGAGAGGTCGGCCCAGGGTCTATGGCAGCAAGGTCAAGCTCAAATCCCTGCTGGAGGACCCCAAGGGCTTCCAACAGGCCGAAAGTCCCGTCTACGGCGAGCACCAGGTGATCATCCAGTATTGGGTCCGCGACCTGCTATGGCGCCCGGCCGGTCGACTCGTGCGTTTCGTGGCGGTGATTCATCCCGCAAGGGGCTCGTGCCTCCTGATGTGCACCGACACCTCCTTGGAGGCTATCGAGATCATTCGCCTCTACGGCCTGCGCTTCAAGATCGAGCACACGTTCAAGCAGGCGGTGCGGCTGATCGGTTCGTTTACCTACCACTTCTGGATGTCCGACATGAAGCCGCTGCGCCGCCGCAGTGGCAATCAACATCTCCATCGTGAGTTGCTGGAATACCGCAACGCCGTCAAACGCAAGCTCCACGCCTACCACGTCTTCATCCAGGCGGGTGTCGTCTGCCAGGGATTACTTCAGTATCTGGCCGTCGCCTTCCCTCAGCTCGTCTGGAATTCCTTCGGCTCCTGGCTGCGCACCATTCGGCCCGGCATCCCGCCCTCGGAGCTGGTCGTGGCCAATGCCCTGCGCCAGAGCCTGCCGGAATTTCTCTTGAATGCCGCCCCGAGCAACACCTTCGCGAAATTCGTCGTCGAACGACAGGACACCAACAAAATGGAGGCATTCCGCCTCGCCTCCTGAGCCGAAATTCCGAGGAAACCCCGGACTCGCGAGGTCCGTAACTTAACCATTTTATCCTTCTGGCGCTTTTGGGTGCCGTGGCGGCACGCGCCGGTGGCGCGCTGACGTGACGCGGACCTCCACCGACATCCCCTGAAAGGCGTCGGTCTCTCCCACGAAACTGCCGGCCACCGGCATCGCCTGCCGGATGTCGCGTACCACGGCGACGGGAATCAGATTAGCGCCGCCGACACTGCGATTTGTCGGGTCACACGTGATCCAGCCGGCGCCCGGCACATAGACTTCCGCCCAGGCATGAGTTGCTCCGGTGTCTCCAGATCCCACGATGTTCTGGTCCGGCTGGTAAATATATCCGGAAACGATCCTCGCGCCGAAGCCGAGGCTGCGCGCCGCTTCGGCGAAGAGGACCGCAAAATCCCGGCAGGATCCCCAGCCGAGATCCAGCGTCTGGGTCGGCGACTGCGTGCCCTCATCCTCCCGGCTCTGATAAGAGATCCATCCTGACACTCCGGCACTGAGATCCTTGAGCAGGGCGAGCGTGTCCGTTGGATTGGCGCGGACGAACGCCCGTGCCCAGTCCCGCAATCGCCCTGCCGGGTCCGGATATTGCTGGATCGTCAGTGGGCCGAGATCGATCCACTCATCGTCGGAATATCGGAAGGGGTAGAAAATGGCCGAGGCGGCGACGTTGAAGATCGGCCAGGCGGCAGCGTCAAGTTCAAGTTCTGCGACACTGTCGATCACGAGAGTGTCGGCCATCGACTGAAACGTCGCGGTCGCGACGGCGTTGCCGAAGACGTTTTGCGCCCAGATCACCGCCGCGACGGGTGTCACCACCACATTGCTTGAGAGCAAGCGAAGATCGTGACCCTCACGAGGGCGAAGCATCAAGCGGTGCGGCCAGAGTTTCACCGACCGACGGTAGCGATAGGTTGTCCTGTGATCGATCCGGAGCGTGATCAACGGCAGCTCCACGAGGGTGCGTTGCACAGCAGGCTAGAGCAGAACAGGCCTCTCCCGCAATTCTAGAGCGCTGGGCCGAGCGGGTATGGGAGGCATCTGACCGCCAATCAGCTCTTGCATGAGATAGTGGCGTACGACAGTTTCTGTGAGGGAAAGCATCCGAGGCAGAACCGGATAGTAGCAGCCGAGAATTCCGAGGCCATCTCGTGGAGGAATGCTAGCACCGGGAGGCCAAGCTGGTCGCGGACATACGAGGTCGCCGCGTTGAGAAAGGCAACGCCGTACAAAGGCGTCAAACCGTGCTTCCAGCCCCTCTTCGCGCGGATGGCCACCCACTCCTTCCGGCATGTAAACAAAGGAACGTTCCGCCTCTTGGAGAGGGAACAACCTAAGCTGAAAAAAGCCATGGCGGGGAATGGTCGCCAGGAAATTGGGATTGCCGCGGCCAGCGTAGAGCATCATCCGATCGGCATGAGTGGAGGCCGGCCTCATCCGTGGTCTTTGAGCCCGAATGGACTGAGGTGCGCCAACTTGGCGTAATCGACAGTCGTCACGGAATGCCTCCTCTCAGGTGAGAGCTACGATCAGCGGCCCTGGGACGGTCCGAGGTATGCGTTCTGTCGCAAGACCCGTCTCATCCTGGCCTGGAGCTCGCACCGAGACCATCATCCGCCTGATCTCCGCCCGCAAGGCTGAGCCGGAGTGGCTGTTGGCCTGGCGCCTTAAGTCGACTACCACGACCTGCACTACTTCGCTGCGCCGAAGCGCAAGAAGGGCCTGATAGCGGGGGTGCGGGGAACTATGGGTGCCGTTCGCCGAGACGGTTGACGGTGCGGCGTTGAGCGCTCGCCGATCCACCGGTCACTTGTGCGGCAATCTACTGGCGAGATTTCTGGCACGATACCGTGGCATTCGTCCGGTCGCATTCTGCTGCCCGGACGAAAGCCGCATCCGGCGAAGCCACACGGGATGCCGGGATCGGGACCGCTCGCCTGCCGGCCCGCCGCCATCCTCGCGTGCCTTCTGCGGACCTGCCTGGCCATTATCTTGAGCTGCGCTGCTAGGCCCACAAAGCGACCAACTGAAGGAAAGAGCCGATTACCAAAAGAACCCTGCCAAAGCGAAGCAGGACGGGATGGTCGGATGCCACGATCGCTGTTGGTGCGGGTTCTGACGGAAGCCGTCCAGGTGTTCTGAGCTGATGGCGTCCAGTGTTCTGATCTGATCCCGTCCAGCATTCCGATCTCATGCCGTCCACCGTTCTGAGGAAGCCGTCCACCCAAGTGGGAGGGGCGATCGGGAAGAGGTGTCGTCTCGCAGGTCAGCATCGAACCGGCGTCCCCTGCTCCGTTGCAAGCAGCGGAGTGAGGGATGCCCAGCAAGAGGCTGACCATGCGGCGGATCCATCGGCTAATGACGCTGCACTTCGGTGCGGGAGCGGGGACGCGGGTGATTGCCCGGGAGCTGGGCATCTCGCACAGCACGGTGCGTGAATACCTGGTCCGCATCAGAGCGGCGGGAATCACCTGGCCACTGCCGGCCGAGATCACTGACCAGGAGCTCGAGCGGCAGCTGTTCGTCAATGGCGGCGTGCAGACCGGAGCCCGCTATCATGTGGAGCCGGACTGGGCAGCAGCGGCGCGGGAGCTGAAACGGCCGGGCGTCAACCTGCTGATCCTGTGGGAAGAGTATCGAGGCGTTCACCCGGACGGCTACGCCTACAGCCGGTATTGTCAGCTGTTCCGGGAGTTCGAGCGTCGGCTATCGCCCAGCATGCGACAGAACCATGTCGCTGGCGACAAGGCCTTCGTTGACTTTTCGGGCAAGAAGGTTCCGATCACCGATCCGGCGACCGGCGTGATCCGCGAGGCCGAAATCTTCGTCGCCGTGCTGGGCGCGTCCAATCTGACCTATGCCGAGGCGATCTGGACACAGGGCCTGCCGGATTGGATCGGCGCACATGTGCGGATGTTCCGGTTCTGGGGCGCGAAGCCCCGCCTCCTGGTGCCGGACAATCTCAAGAGCGGGGTACACAAGGCGTCGTTCTACGATCCCGAGGTCAATCGCAGTTATGGCGCCATGGCTGCACATTACGGTGTCGGCATTCTGCCAGTACGGCCGTATCATCCGAAAGATAAAGCTAAAGTTGAGGCTGGAGTACGCATTGCTCAGTCCTATGTGCTGGGTCGGCTGCGCAACCTCAAGTTCTTCTCGCTCGCCGAATGCAATGCGGCGATCACCGAGATCCTTGTACAACTGAACGGACGAACGATGCGTCGGCTCGGGTTCAGCCGGCGCGAGCTGTTCGAGACCGTCGAACGGCCCGCGATGCAATCGCTGCCCGAGACTGACCACGAGTATGCCGAATGGGCGTTCGCCCGGGTCGGGATTGACTATCACATTGAAGCGGCTGGGTTCTTCTACTCGGTCCCGTACACCCTGATCCGCCAACAGGTAGAGACGCGGCTGACCGAACGCACGGTGGAGGTGTTCCACCGCGGCCACCGTGTCGCCGCGCACGCCCGCCGCTACGGTGGTCCGCGGCACGGTACTTTGCCCGATCATATGCCGAGCGCACATCGGCTCTACCGCCGAATGGAATCCCGAACGTTTCCAGCACCAGGCTCGCGCAATTGGCCCCAACACCGAGGCACTGATCATCGCCGTGCTGGCCCGACGGCCACATCCCGAACAGGGGTTCCGCACCTGCCTCGGTATTCTGCGTCTCTATCGCGGCATCGAGGCTGTCCGAGCGGAGGCAGTCTCGGCGCGCGCGGTGCAGATCGGCGCGCTCAATTACCAGAGCGTCGCCTCCATCCTCGAGCACCGGCTCGAGAGCAAGACAGCGCTGGACACCGCGGACAGCGCGCCGATCTTGCACGCCAACATCCGCGGTTCCCGCTACTACCATTGAGGAGAACGACGTTGCTGCAGCACCCCACAATTGACCGGCTACGCGAGCTTGGCCTCGACGGCATGGCCAAGAGCCTGCGCGATCTCACAGCTAACCCGGAAAGCAAAGCTCTCGACCATATGGAGTGGCTCGGCATCCTGCTCGAGCACGAGATGACGCTGCGACAGCAGAAGCGCTTCCAGGCACGGGCCCGGACCGCCAAGCTACGCCACCTGGCCTCCGTCGAGGACATCGACTACCGGGCGGCGCGCGGGCTCGACCGTTCGCTGTTCCTGAAACTCGCCGATTGCGATTGGATCCGCGACCATCGGCACTGCCTCCTGAGCGGCCCATGCGGCGTCGGTAAATCGTGGCTCGCTTGCGCCCTCGGCTACAAGGCATGCCGGGAGAATCTCTCGGTACTCTACCAGCGCGTCCCACGCCTGTTTGCACTGTTGGCATTGGGGCGCGGTGATGGTCGTTACGCCAAGCTGATGCGTCAGCTGGGCCGCGTCGACCTGCTCATCCTCGATGATTGGGGACCAGAACCGTTGTTGCCCGAACAACAGCGAGACCTGCTGGAAATCGTCGAGGATCGCTACAACGCCGGTTCGCTGATCATCACCAGTCAGCTGCCCGTTGATCGCTGGTACGAGCTCGTCGGCAACTCGACGCTTTCATAAAGCCGTTCTCTTCGACTGGCTTGTGTGTCGTACGCGTGCCCTGAGTTCGTTCGCCTGCTCCGGCGACAATGAGATCTGCCAAGGCATACCTCGGGCAAGTTGCTGCCCGGACAGCCACCCCTTGCGCAACCAATCGAATATGGTCTGCGGTGTAATGCCGAGGATTTCCGCCGCGCCCTGCACCGAGTAGCTTCCGTCGGGCCAGCGCCGCGGATTTGCCTCTGTGCTGTTGATTTTGACGGTCGGGATCCGCCACTTCTTCCGCAAAACGTGGATCATCCCACCTGAGAATGGGGGGCCGTGGGCCGTGCGGAGCCCTTCCTCGTTGAGGATGGCGGCGATTTCGCCATCCATTTTCTGCATGCTGTTCAGCTCGACAATGCGGTTCCGAAGTTGGTCCGCGTCGGCGTGCTGCGCATCGCCCAGCACTCGCCTCTGCACCCAGTGTTCGCTTATCGCGCCGGTTTGCCAGAGGATCTTGATCCAGACCAAGCCCCGCCGCCGCTTTTGATCCAGAGTGACTTCCTTGATGACCAGCCGGGCAATCTGCTTGCGATCCGCCGCAGTTGTTGTTGCGGCATGCCATAATCGCGGCAGGTTTTCACCGAGCGCCAAGATCTCCTGTCGATCGGCGTCACCAATCGATACTGACTGTTCCCGACGCCAGATATCGTATTCTTGCTCGATCTGTTCCGCACGGCGCAGCTTCTCTTCCCAGACCCGCTCGAGAGAGCGTGCAACGAGACGGTTCTCCGGCTCCACAGCGTCGTACTGTCGCCGCGCGCGTTCGGCATCGAAACGCGCCCGTTCACGCTTCAACGACCATTGTCGCTCCAGCAGCCGAACTTCCTCCTCGATCTCGCCCAACGCGGCGATCGCCAAAGCGATCTGATCCGGCGCCAGGGCGGTCAGGATCGCGCGCTCGACTTCCGCGTCGACCAGCAGAGCCCGCACCTCCTGGCATCGTGGCTGTCCATCGGAATGGTGGTCTGCGGCGCATGTGTAGATCGGGTAATCGCCATGAGGGCCGGAGTAGCGCAGACACATGCGACGGGCGCAGCGGCCACAGCAAACGATGCCTTGCAACAAGGCGCAGCCTTTACGCGGAATGCCGCGCCGACCCTTATCGTAGCGATTCAGATTGTCCGCCAGTTGTCGCTGATTGGCCATGAACTCGTCCCAGTCGACGTAAGCCGGATGAGCATCCTTGAGACAAATCGACCAGTCCTCCGGCGCGACGGCGATCGTCCCAATCCGCCTGCTTCCGGGTTGCCGCCGCATCGGGTCTGGCCGTCGCCGCCCATAGACGTAGGCGCCAGCATAGGCCGGGTTCTTCAGAATTTGGACCACGCGGGCACTGTCCGCGGGCCGCCAGACGACGTCGTGCGGCGCCGGACCATTTATCGGTCGTACTGGCAGCAGTAGATCGCTACGCTGTAGATAGCGCATGACCGCCTTGGCGCCGCGCAGCTCCCGAAACTTGGTAAACACCAGGCGCAACCGCTCCTGCACCTCCTCGTCCGGATTGAGCGTCACGCTTCCGTCGCGACCGTACATCAACCCCGCCGGAAGCGGCAATCGCAACTCACCTCGCGTCGCCTTCTGACGTTCGCCCTGGTGCAGACGGACCTTGATCTGATGCAGTTCCGCCTCACTCATAATCCCCGAAAGCCCCAGCAACAGCCGATCGTGATACGCGCCGGGATCATACAGCCGTTCGCCATCCGCAATTAACACCCCGAACAACGAGCACAGTTCCAGAAGCTGATGCCAGTCGCGGTTGTTGCGTGCCAACCGTGACGCATCCAGGCTCATTACCAGGCCGGCCTTGCCCAGGCCAACCTCCGCGATCAACCGCTGAAATCCATGCCTGTCGCTGCTGGACGTACCCGACTTGCCCAGGTCGTCATCAATGACGTGAACGCGCTCGCGCGGCCAGCCAAGCAGGACGGCCCGCTCAACCAGACGATATTGCAGTTCAGTGCTCTCCTGGTGATGACGCACCTGGCCCGCGGATGACTGGCGCACATAAACATACAGCAGCTTGGCGCGGTGCGCCGTCGTGATGCGCTCCTCAGAGAGTGATGCCGTGGTCAGCATGATGTTTCTCCGTTTCCCGAGCGGACGCCGGGCGCAGGCGTTGCAGAAGTCGACCGATCTGCTGTGCCAGTTGCCACTGCTTCTCTGCCGGGAGCTGGGGCCACAGGCGCGGCAGGCCCGCTTGCGATCCGCTCACGCCCGCCGTGCTCTGGCCTCGCAGGTGTTCGATCGGACACCGGTCCGCCCTCGAAATCCTCATGACGGGAGGCGAGCACGGCCCGGATGTGATTCGCCAACGGCAAAAGTGTGCGCACCGAAATGTGCATGCGCCGGTTCGTGGCTTGAATGGAGCCCGCCGGGGCGAATGCCAGATCCGTGGCCGAACGCTGGATTGACCGCTCCCGCCCGTCCGCCAGCCGGACGACGATCAGATCAGGCCCACGTCCTGATCGACGATCGATGACCGGTAAGCAACTGCCATACAGGGGATGACACGGGTCAATGACTCTGACCCGAGCGACTCGCCGATCAACTTGCGTGGCATCATGAGATGATCGGTAATCCTACTCTGGCCGACGCCATCCTCGATCGCATCGTCCACAACTCCTACCGGATCGAACTGAGTGGCGAAAGCCTGCGTAAGCAGCGGGCTGTCGCTTGACCCTGACCGGTCCATCGTGACATGAATCAACTTGACCTGACGGGACGTCACCACCTGGACGCCATCACCTCAGAACGGTGGACGGCATCAGATTGGAACAAGTGGACGCCTCAGGTTCAGCATGCCTGGACGGCATCGTCGGAATCCGCAGCTGCCCGGACGAAAGCCGCATCCGGCGAAGCCACACGGGATGCCGGGATTGGGACCGCTCGCCTGCCGGCCCGCCGTCATCCTCGCGTGCCTTCTGCGGACCTGCCTGGCCATTATCTTGAGCTGGGCTGCTAGGCCCACAAAGCGACCAACTGAAGGAAAGAGCCGATTACCAAAAGAACCCTGCCAAAGCGAAGCAGACTGGGATGGTCGGATGCCACGATCGCTGTTGGCGAGCTGAGGTCCCGTCCGGGGCATCTTTTCCCGGCGAGAAAAATATGGCTCGTCAGCGGAAACTGTGGGTGCTTCGGGGGTATACCGAGGGCTAGTTTTATCACTCAGCCGGCCGGCTGGTGGATTTGTGGACAACACAAGCGCGTTGCCCACAACCCCACAGCCGCCACATCGGCAGAAGCGGAGATATCATCCGCCACCACGGCAGGCATCTTTACGCCTCATCGCGGCTGATCTCAGGGTCTGTCAGGAAGCGGAACAACTTGCGGCAGGTCGTGTCGAAGGAGCGCTGCGCGGTGTCGGACTGACCATGGGAGAGCAGCGGCCCGCCATCGTCGCCGATGAGGGTGAGGACGACCTGCTTGATTGGCCGCCTCCGGAGGTCGCTGTCCATCTGCAATCGGCTGATGACCTCACCGCCGAGAGCCCAGACGTTGTCGCGGTGTCGGCGCAAGGTTTGGCGTGATAGCTGCAAGGCCAGCAGGTCGCGCAGGAACGGCTTGAAGCATTCCACCATCCGCCGGCCAGGCGGAATATCGCGCGCCTCATACGCCCAGCTGCGAGGCCACTGATCGAGGTCCGGACAACAGGTCTGCAAGGGATCGGCAGCAGCCCGTTGCGCCGGTACGCTGTCACGTCTGCCGGCAACTCCTTTGGGTCCCGCTGCCATGCGGCTGATCTCCCTGCTGAACCACTACCAGCACTTTCCTGGGTTCGTTTACGAGAAGGCGCGACATTGCGCCGAAAGCCGAACCATCGAGATCAGCGTGCGGCCCCGCCGCGGCTCGAGACCGGTGTGCTCGGGCTGTCGCAAGCCGGCGCCGGCCTATGATCACCTGAGCCTGCGCCGGTTCGAATTCGTGCCCCTCTGGGGCTGCATGGTGGTGTTCCTCTATTGCATGCGACGGGTCGATTGCCGGGCCTGCGGCGTGCGGGTCGAAGCGGTCCCCTGGGGTGTCGGCAAGCACCAGCTGACCAAGGCCTACATGCTGTTCCTGGCGCACTGGGCGAGGAAGCTGTCCTGGCAGGAGACCGCCGGGTCGTTTCGCAGCACCTGGGACAAGGTCTGCCAGTCGGTCGAGTATGTCGTGCAGTGGGGGATCGAGCACCGGCAACTGGGGCCGATCGTGGCGATCGGCGTCGATGAGATCCAGTATGCCAGGGGACACAAATACCTGACGCTGGTCTATCAGATCGAGCAGCAGTGCACGCGCCTGCTATGGATCGGTCGCGAACGGACGGTGGAGAGCTTCGAGCAGTTCTTCACCCTGATCGGCGAACCATTGGCTGGGCAGATCGAGTTTGTGTGCTCGGACATGTGGCAGCCTTATCTGAAGGTGATTCGTGAGCGGTGCAGCCAGGCCATCCACATCCTCGATCGCTTCCATATTGTCGCCAAGATGAATGCCGCGCTGGACCAGGTGCGTGCCGCCGAGGCTCGCCGGCTGGCCCGGGACGGCTATGAGCCAGTCTTGAAGAAGACCCGCTGGTGTGTGCTCAAGCGCAAGGCCAACCTGACCGAGCATCAACGCTTCCGCCTGCGCGATCTGCTGCGCTACAACCTGCGGACCGTACGGGCCTATCTGCTGAAGGAGGACTTCCAGCAGTTCTGGGACTATGCTTCGCCGAGTTGGGCCGGCAAGTTCCTGGATGAATGGTGCGGTCAGGTCATGCGCTCCCGCATCGAGCCGATGAAGAAGATCGCCAGGACGCTACGCTCGCACCGCGCGCTGATCCTGAACTACTTCCGCGCCAGGAAGCAGCTCTCCAGCGGTGTGGTCGAGGGTCTGAACAACAAGGCCAAACTGACCATGCGAAAATCCTACGGGTTCCGTACCTTCCACGTCACCGAAATCGCCTTGTATCATGCACTTGGTAAGCTGCCGGAACCCAACGTCGCCCACAGATTCTTCTGACGAGGCAAAAATATTGTGAGCCGTGTCAACGGACGTTAGTTAGCATCCCGTCAGCACAGATCGAATATGTCGTCTCGTTCGGTTTTGGTGCGCCACTCGTTGTGATTAGCCGAAAGTTAGAGGAAGTAGCTAGGAATGACACCGTAAGGCATCCCGCGCCCACTAAGTCTAATATCCCTAACGCGGCTAGCCAGCGGGAACATTTGTTTTCTTGCATGGTGATGGTCTCCTTGCGTGCGCGTCAGTCGTCACCATGTGAGGCTGTGGGGCGGCGACCCTCGACCAAGCCCCACATCAAACCCAGACGAGGCGTGTCATGGGCCGCCGCCTTACGTGGTCCGGTGTCGCGAGGTCCAGATCATCCCCGTCGGCACCAACACAGCGGCACGGCTATGAGTGGATGATCGGCCTTTTTGCAGTATCAATATCTTATTTCGAGGCGGTCGCGGACTGATACCCCCGCCGGCGGGCAGACTCCCGCCGACGCGACGGCCCGGCGCCCAGGGGCACAAGAAAAGGGGGCACTTGTGGGGCGGCGACTCGGAACGGGCGTGGCATCATCCATCACGGATCAGACGCAAAAGCGTTGCTACATCCGCGACGACCGCGGAAATACCGTGGCAGTCCTTCACGCTGACCTACGGAACATGGGCGGCGAAGAGCAGGCGGGCGCGGGTCGTTCTCATCCCCCTGCTGGACATCCTGCAGTCAGTGCCGGTGCTGGGCTATCAGACGAGATCGTCGGGCTGCTGGGGCGCTCCGGCTGCGGCAAATCCACGCTGCTTCGCGTTGCGTCGGGTCTGACGCCGCCGGCGACCGGCGAGGTCTTGTATCGCGGCGGCGTCGTGCGGAGCCCGGCCGAAGGGATTGCTATGGTTTTCCAGACCTTCGCGCTGTTCCCCTGGCTGACGGTGATGGAGAATGTTCAGGCCGGGTTGGATGCGATCGGTGTTGCGGAGGGTGAGGCCCGGAAGCGGACGTTGGCGGCGATGCCGTTGTGACCAATGCGGTGACGACGACCGCATCCCACTCACATTCGGTCAGACCAGGCCAGTCTGCACCACAATTCCCCATGCACGGGCGGCGTGGACAGTTGGTCCTTCACCTTGCTCCACAACGCGGCACAGGTCAGTGCTCTCTCGACGCGCTAGTCTGTAATCGGGACAAAATTCGGGGTAGCGCTGATTTTTAGGCGTCCACCGACGCGGGCGAGTACCAATTCGCTGGTGGCATGCCACCGCCCGCCACAATGCCGATCCGGCGGCTGCCCTGCCGGGCCCCAATCAACCGTCGCGTTCCTGTAACTCCACGATCGCGTCGTAAATCCTTCCCCAGGCCAGATAGCTGTCACCGTCGCCTGAGGCTTGATAATCGTTCATCTTCTTCTCAGCGCAACCGATCGCGTCGTCGCCGTGCTGTGTGATAAGCAGTTCGGCAGACCAATAGGGACTATCGGGTCGGTGATGCGTCTTGCTCGGCGCCACGCCCGGTTTTCTGGCTACGACGGCGTTAACGATCTTCGAGGGAGTTGCAGTAGCAGGCTTTGATTTATGCATCGTCCGACCCGGCTCCATGTTCCAGCTGTCTGCGCCCCCTTCCATTGCGCATTCACCACAAGGGACAACATCATAGAATGATAGGGCGCCCGCCAGCGCTCTCTCCTCAACCACGCGGGAACCGAAATATAGCCCTCTCTTAGCCCACGGAACCTTCGAGGCTCACCGCCAGCAGCCTTTGCGCCTCGACTGCGAATTCCATCGGGAGTTCCTTCAAGACCTCCTTACAGAACCCATTGACGATCAGGTTCACCGCGTCCTCTTCCGACAGTCCGCGGCTGCGGCAGTAGAACAGCTGGTCCTCGGCAATCTTCGAGGTGGTCGCCTCGTGCTCAACCTTTGCGCTAGAGTTGCGGCACTCGATGTAGGGCACAGTATGCGCGCCGCACTCGCTGCCGATTAGCAGCGAGTTGCACTGGGTGTGGTTTCGTGCGCCAGCTGCCTTCGGCAGGATCTTCACCAAACCGCGGTATGTGTTGTTCGACCGTCCGGCGCTGATGCCCTTGGAGACGATAGTGCTTCGCGTGTTGCGCCCGATATGGAGCATCTTGGTACCGGTATCGGCCTGCTGCCGATTGTTAGTGACGGCCACCGAGTAGAATTCACCCACGCTATCCTCGCCCTGCAGGATGCAGGACGGATACTTCCAGGTGATGGCTGATCCGGTTTCCACCTGGGTCCAGCTGATCTTGCTGCGCGCGCCACGGCAAGCGCCGCGCTTGGTGACGAAGTTATAGATTCCGCCGCGGCCCTCGGAGTCGCCAGGATACCAGTTCTGCACCGTGCTGTACTTGATGGTGGCATCATCCATCGCGACCAACTCCACCACCGCGGCGTGCAGCTGGTTCTCGTCGCGCATCGGGGCAGTGCAGCCTTCCAGATAACTCACATGACTGCCGGCCTCGGCGATAATCAGCGTGCGCTCGAACTGGCCGGTGTTACGAGCGTTGATCCGGAAATATGTGGACAGCTCCATTGGGCAGCGCACACCCTTCGGCACGTAGACGAAACTCCCGTCAGTGAACACGGCGCTATTCAGCGCAGCGAAGAAGTTGTCACCGGGGGGCACCACGCTCCCAAGATATCGGCGTACCAGGTCAGGATAGTCGCGCACCGCCTCGCTAATCGGGCAGAATAGTACGCCAGCCTTGGCCAACGTTGCACGGAAGGTGGTGGCGACCGAGATGCTGTCGAACACCGCATCGACAGCCACGGTACCCTTGGCCGGCTCGACACCGGCGAGAATGGCTTGCTCCCTGAGTGGGACGCCGAGCTTCTCGTAGGTCCGCAGCAGCTCGGGATCGACCTCATCGAGGCTGGTCAGGCCCTTCTTGCGCTTCGGCGCAGCGAAGTAGTGCAGGTCCTGGTAGTCAATCGGCGCATGATCCACTCGTGCCCAGTGCCGCTCTTCCAGCTTCCGCCAACCGGCAAAGGACTTAAGGCGCCAGGCCAACAGCCACTCCGGCTCAGCCTTGCGGGCGGAGATCAGGCGGATGGTGGTCTCGTCCAGCCCCTTCGGTGCGAGCTCCATCTCGATGTCCGTCTCGAAGCCCCACTTATACCCGGACTGGGTAGCGGACCGCACGGTCTCGAGGGTGTCGGTGAGGCCAGACATGAACTGAAGGCCCAAAAGTTTCAATGGTACTTGCTCGTGCCGAGGTTTAGCCGACCAGAGGTATGAGCGTACGCGTATCTGCATGTGGTGCTGTGCGGGACGGAATACATCGGAGGCTCCAAAAGAAATGCAGCTGGGTGGTTGCGAAGCCAGCGTCTTGGTGCGCCACACATCTCGCAGACTGGAGATTGTGGAAGGCGCCAGAGCACCACAAGAGCGATCACGGTCACACTGTGCGCAGCTCAGCAGACCCCTGCGGCGCTCGTTCAACTGCTCTGCCACACTTGCACCGGATGCGCAAAATCGTCCTCGGGAGGGCATCTTCTCCACAGACGGCGTCAGTGTATCCGTAGATGGCGTGGAGAATCCGCCTGCAGCACAACGGCTCGCGCAACGGCGGGTAGTCGTAGAGATAAATGCTCGACGGCCACGTAGTCGGCGGCCCGCCAATAGGCATCCGTCCTGCGCAGCCCGTCGGCAGGCAGGGGCTGTCGCTTGACGGAAGATCCAGCGTCACCGTTTCCGTTGCGAGCGCCGCATGCTGAGGTGAGTGCGTCCATTGTCTGGTGACCCCCTCGTGTGTTGCGGTTCAGCGTCGGCTGCACACCGTCGTGTAGGTCCCAGCGCGGGACAATGTGATCGCCGGTTCGCCCCGGGGGCGCCGCGCGCCGGTCCCTATTCTGCGCCACGCAACCGAGCCTGTCATCAGCCGCGCCAACGGCATGCGGTAGAGTTGAGGATGGGCGCAGTAGCTGAGCCATGTGGCATCGCCGCGTCTCCCATCGCCGAGTAGGCCCGGGGAGTTTCACCCCGGGCCTCTCACAGAACCGGACGTGAGACTCTCGCCTCATCCGGCTCGTGCCACCCACCGAAGGCTGTCGCCTTCCGACAAAGAAGTTGGGTTCCTCCGGTCTCCCGTTGACCCAACGACCGCGCCGCGAGTGACCCGCCCCCTTCGCTCCACGGGCATTACCCCGCTTCATCGCTACTATGGGGCAGTCCGCGCCTAGCGTGGCCCATCGGTACTTTCGGCCTCGCGGGTCCCCCGCTTGTGCCTTTTCCCTTGACATGGCCCGCCAGGGTCTCAAGTTCCGTACGAGAGCCCAGATGAGAGTCACGCCTCCTGAACACCGGACACCGCATGGCCAGTATGTAGGTATCCTCCATGCCGTTCCCGGAGCAAGCGGGAAACCCCGGTTTCGATGTCGTCTCAAGTTCGTTTCGATGCGTCGTCAGAGGTTCACTCACGTTCGTCTCTCTCATCCATACCTGACGTGATCACTGCCACGCCTTTTAACCATAACGTTCACCACCGCGGCTTTTGACCGAAGCAGCTTATGGCGGTTTGAAGCCTCCTCCTACAAAGCGGCTTCGAAGGGTCTCCCTCCATCTCTCGTACAGCATGACGCTTTCGCGTCTTCTTGACACAAGCCGAGTAGGCCCGGGGAGTTTCACCCCGGGCCTCTCACAGAACCGGACGTGAGACTCTCGCCTCATCCGGCTCGTGCCACCCACCGAAGGCTGTCGCCTTCCGACAAAGAAGTTGGGTTCCTCCGGTCTCCCGTTGACCCAACGACCGCGCCGCGAGTGACCCGCCCCCTTCGCTCCACGGGCATTACCCCGCTTCATCGCTACTATGGGGCAGTCCGCGCCTAGCGTGGCCCATCGGTACTTTCGGCCTCGCGGGTCCCCCGCTTGTGCCTTTTCCCTTGACATGGCCCGCCAGGGTCTCAAGTTCCGTACGAGAGCCCAGATGAGAGTCACGCCTCCTGAACACCGGACACCGCATGGCCAGTATGTAGGTATCCTCCATGCCGTTCCCGGAGCAAGCGGGAAACCCCGGTTTCGATGTCGTCTCAAGTTCGTTTCGATGCGTCGTCAGAGGTTCACTCACGTTCGTCTCTCTCATCCATACCTGACGTGATCACTGCCACGCCTTTTAACCATAACGTTCACCACCGCGGCTTTTGACCGAAGCAGCTTATGGCGGTTTGAAGCCTCCTCCTACAAAGCGGCTTCGAAGGGTCTCCCTCCATCTCTCGTACAGCATGACGCTTTCGCGTCTTCTTGACACAACCCGCTCATCAAACCGGACGTTCGGATTTCCCGCATCCGGCTTTCCGACTGGTTTCACCGCGGGCACACGGTGGGTGGTCGATATGAGCGTCATCGATATCGCCACGCCGCCTTCGCTCCGCGATACAGCTTCCTCGGAAGGCTTCCGACCAGAACTAGGTGTTTCGAGGCACATGGCCAATCACCTCGTCCTCGCCGACTTCGAAAGCGCACCAGTAAGTCAGGGTCCTTCCCTCCGCTGGCGTTACCCGGCCTCATCAGTCCTATGACCCTGTCCGACACCCACCTGTGCCGTCGCCGTGCGGCGACGTTGAGGCCGCTACCCTCGCCCATGATGGGCCTCCCCCGATTACCCGCATCACCCTTTCGGCGTGCCGTGCCCACTACCCCGGCGGATCGAGACGGGTGCACTTGTCGATTGCTTCCCCGCTCACGCGGCCTTCCCCGTTTTGCAGGCGGGTCGGCATCCGCACCTCTACTTTCGAGGCCTGCTCAGGCTTCACTCACGTTACGGCCCGTCGAATTGCTCAACCGCCCAAGGCGGCCTTTGTCACGAGGCTTCGATCCAGCCGGTTGCCCGACCAAACCGCTCGTCAGCTACCAGAGCAATCGACAACTCTCTGGGTGGAACCTCCCTCCACTGGTGATCCGCGCCGTCGGGGCGCACAGCAAAGCTCAAGACAAACAGCGCAGTTTATTGAGAGAGGAAACGCCAGGAGGCTGGTTGGGCACAGACAACTGGATTAGGTAGGTCCGTTCGTTATGCCGTGCGTCTGCTTTTGACTGGCAGCGTTGATGTGGTGGACCGTCTTCCTCTTTGACCTCAAGCGAAGGAGCACAAAATGGCAAAGGTCGTTTGCGTCCTCTATGACGATCCGGTTGACGGATATCCGACAACCTATGCGCGGGACGACCTCCCGAAGATCGATCACTATCCAGGCGGTCGGACTCTTCCCACGCCGAAGGCCGTCGACTTTCACCCGGGCGCACTGCTCGGCAGCGTGTCCGGCGAGGTCGGGCTGAGGAAATTCCTCGAAATCCAGGGCCACACCCTGGTGGTCACGTCCGACAAGGATGGTCCCGACAGCGTCTTCGAACGCGAGCTCGTGGACGCCGACGTGGTGATTTCGCAGCCGTTCTGGCCGGCCTACCTGACCGAGGATCGGATCGCCAAAACGGAAAGGCTGAAGCTTGCGATCACGGCAGGGATCGGGTCCGATCATGTCGATCTTCAGGCGGCGATGAACCGAGGCATCACGGTCGCCGAAGTGACCTATTGCAACAGTATCAGCGTATCCGAGCATGTGGTCATGATGGTCCTGTCGCTGGTTCGAAATTATCTCCCGTCCCATGAATGGGTGCTCAAGGGCGGATGGAACATCGCGGATTGTGTCCAGCGGTCTTACGATCTCGAAGCCATGGAGGCAGGCACGGTCGCCGCGGGGCGCATCGGCCTTGCGGTGCTGCGCAGCCTCAAGGCGTTCGACGTCAAACTCCACTACACCGATCGCCACCGCCTTCCGGAGGCGGTCGAAAAGGAGCTGAACGTCACCTTCCACCAGGACGTCGCATCCATGGTTTCCGTCTGCGATGTGGTGACGATCAACGCTCCGCTGCATCCGGAGACGGAAGATCTCTTCAACGGAACGCTGATTGCCAAGATGAAGCGCGGCGCCTATCTCGTGAATACGGCGCGCGGCAAGATTTGCAATCGCGATGCAATCACCCGGGCGCTCGAGAGCGGCCAACTCGCTGGATATGCCGGCGACGTCTGGTTCCCGCAGCCTCCGCCCGAGGATCATTCATGGCGATCCATGCCGCATCACGGCATGACACCGCACATTTCGGGATCCTCGCTCTCCGCTCAGGCGCGCTACGCCGCAGGCACCCGCGAGATTCTGGAGTGCTGGTTCGAGGGCCGGCCGATCCGCGACGAATATCTGATCGTCGAGGGAGGCAAGCTCGCCGGCGCCGGAGCCCATTCCTACAGCGCAGGCGACGCGACGCGCGGCTCGAAAGAAGCAGCGCGCTTCAGGGGCAAGGCCTGATCGAAGCCAGCGGCTCTGGACGGAGATCCGGAGCCGCTGGATCTTGGCGATCATCTCGGGAGGTGTCGATTTTGGCGAATAGCGGACAGCAGGTTCTGACCCACAGTGGAGTGCTCGAACCCAAAGTCGTCCCGGCAGCTTGAATACGACCACGCAACTCCCAAGATGGTTAGCATTCCCCCGGCAAGAGTGCCAGATCGCCTGCACCTCAGGTGTGCCGGTGAAATACGGGCAAGCAGTTCTGTCGTAAACTTCCTGAATGGACGGGTTGGGTCCGGGACGATGGACTGGTTCAGCCCGTCAGCGAATGGAACTGCTGCGTGGGACGCAATTTGTCTGCGGCACGCAGAAGATCTGCGGATCATGTGCATGATCTGGATCCCTGCAAGGGCTACCGCAGCTGACCAGAAGGCTTTGAACCCAGCATCGGTCGCACCGGTCGCTTGATGGCGCGGCAATTCCTCCCGCCCACGAGCCGCATGCGGATCCGTGGGGGCGCCAGCCGACGCGTAGCGTCAAAGTACCGGCCGAAGGGGTACCATGTGGTGGGAACTAGGACTGCCGGCCAGAGCTGCCTCACGGATCCGTATGCTCCCCCAAAGAACTCAACAGACGTACGCGAAAGAGGCCGGAGAGGTCTCCGGCCCCTTCGTTCGCCCGATCGGGCATCAGGCAGCCTGCGCGGTACCCTGCGGATCGTTCGCGATCACCTGCCGCCCGCTGCCGGCGCCAATGGTAATCTGGCGCGGCTTCAAAGCCTCAGGCACCACGCGCTTCAAGCCCACATGCAGCAGGCCGTTTTGCAGGTCCGCCCCATCGACCACCATGTGGTCGGCGAGGACGAAGCGTCGCTCGAAGGCGCGCCCGGCGATGCCACGATGCAGCATCTCGAACTTCGTCTCCTCCTGAGACGTTGGGCCGGAGACCACCAGATTATTGTCCGTCACGACCATCTGAAGGTCCTCGGGGCGGAAGCCCGCCACCGCCATGGTTAGGCGATAGGTGTCTTCGCCAGTCTTCTCGATGTTGTAGGGTGGGTAGTTCGGCATCTCAGCTGCCGATGCCGCCGTGTCCATCAGCTGAGCCAGACGGTCGAATCCGATGGCCGTGCGGAACAGCGGAGCAAAATCGAATCTCGTCATGTAAACCTCCTATTATAGCAAGGTCATTTATCGGAACCGCTCGAGCGGACCAGCCTCTGGTGCGGTCTCCGGAACCCTGTACAGGCATTCCGAAGGATGTAGACTTGGCGAATGCCCTCAATTAATTCAAGTGCTATGATGCGCATTATAGACATATTTGGCTAAATTACTTTAGTTCTTCGCTGTTCTACGTGGGTAGAAACGGTTTCAGGTTGGCAGTCGGAGGCCAAGCTTTCCGACGAGGAGGTAGACCATTGCCTTGAGGTTGCGGGTTGCGATCCTGAGGTGACGCGTGGGGAGGCTGTCGAGCCTCGCGCGCGGCCGCTCCGAAAGGCTGGCCAGGTCGCGCAGCCAGATGTAGCGGATGCCGTGCAGCAGGCTTTGCTGCTTCTGTTCAATCCGCCGAACCGGATCGACCGCATCGTTGATAAATTTCACCGCATGGAACTTGTCGACGGTGACCGCGGCATTGGCTCTTGGCGATGCCAGGCGATGCCCTTGATGAACGCCGGGCTCGTGTCGATGCAGACATCACTGACAGCTTGGGGGTCACCACGATGCCCGGCAGGGTCATCGGCGAACGTGGCGATGGTCTCGGCGCTCCTGCCCTCGGTCGCGAACGGCGCCTGGGCCCGGTCGATATCGACAAACAGCGTGATGTAGTCGTGACCGCGCTGGGCGGCGGTTTCGTCGATGGCAACTCGCGCGGCCGCCGAGGCGTCAGTCTGCGCCGGCGCCTGCTCGACGTAGTGGTGGTGGATGACCGCCACCACCGGGTGTGGTGCTCGCCCACCATCCGCGCCACCGCCTTGACAGGCATCGCCGAGACGATGGTCATGAGCAGCGCCTCGAACAGCAGGGTGAAGCCGCTGTCGGGCCTCGCCCACGGCACGCTGGGCTGCTTGATGCCGCATCGGTCGCAGCGCACGCGGGCGTTCAGATACGCCTGGTGTTCAAAGAAAGTTGAGGTAATGCCGGGTTATTGCTCGGCGTCGCAGGCTGGGCCGTCCGCCGCGTGCCATGGCCTACAGGTCGCCAGAAAACATCGCCCAACTGGTCCTTGACTATAGGAGAGATCAGGCTCGTGAGATGGTGGAGCGCCGTCATCGAGCCCTCGTAGACAGTAGCTGCCGCGGCTCGGCCGGGGAAGCGGCGCCCGGGGCGAAGTTGATCCCGATGTCGAGCCGGTGTGCCGCGGGGTCGAAATCGCTGCGGGCGCCGTCCAGGACGGCGTCAGGCTCAACGCCAGCAGCAGAAGGGTCGTCTCGCGCATCACCAGGCCTTCGCAGTCGCCCGACCTGGCCGAGCCATAGCGGCAGTTACTCCTCCTTATGGGCTCCGAGAAGGGTCTGAGTAGATTCCGAGGCTACCGTTCTGACGGGATTGCCGGCTATGACCCAAGCTATATCACTCAATCGAGTTCGCGGAGGTGGCCATGAACAGAGAGCCGCACCTGCTCTATGGCGTTTTCTCGGAAGGCATGGACTCCTACTTGCGTGAACGGCGGCGTGAGGACTGCCGCTACCCATCCGGGTCTGCTGAAAGGGTCGCATGGCTAAGGGGCTGGGACCAAACCGCACACGGTAAGCGCTATAGCCATCCGCCACTTTCGCTGAATGAGCGTACGCAGAGAAAGGCGTCGCGCTTGGGTGCCGGCACATAATCAGTTCTTCTCAGCAGCATGACCGTGAGGACGCGGGGGGTCTGCTTGGGTCTGCGGGGTGAGGTGGACCCCGAGCCAGCTTCGATGGGGACCGACACTCGCCGGTAGGCCGAAGCCAGAGCAGGTGGGCCCGCAAATATGGCCGTATAGTCGCCCAAGCGAGTGCGGCCGCTGAACGGGATCAACGCGGGATCATGACAGAGGCACTCTTCCACAGTCAAAGAGTGCTCCGCCGAGCTCAAACCTCATCATCGTCGAACGCCGATGACTTGCGCATGGACTGAGTAGTTTCCGAGCCTACCACCGGCAGTTCGGCGTCGGTAGGATCCGCCATCCAAGGCCCGCTGATGGTCGCCTGCCTGGCGATCCGAAAAGCCGCCGCTATTACCTGTCGTCGGGGACTGCGCTATCTCGACCGTCGTTTCATAAAAGCCGGCAAGGTTGGCGGCATCGCAGCGACTTGGCTCTCCGGAAGGCTGGAGCAAAGCGCTTAGCTGGCCGATTGGCACGGTAACGGAAGATGAAGGCATGGCACTCCCGGCCGAAGACGGCAGGATTTGGGTCCAGACGCTCGGCCGCTACCGCGAGACGAGCGCCGCACGCAGTGCCTTCGAGCTCCTCGTCACGGCGGTGCCGTTGGTGGCGCTTTGGGGCGTCATGTGGGTCGCGCTTGGCATTGGCTATTGGCTGTGTCTGCTGCTCGCGGTGCCGACTGCCGGCTTCCTCGTGCGTCTCTTTGTCATCCACCACGATTGCGGCCACGGAGCCTTCTTCCGACAACGTTCTATGAACAATTGGGTGGGCAGGATCATCGGCGTCGTAACGCTGACGCCCTATGACTTCTGGCGTCGCAGGCATGCAACGCATCACGCGGCTGTGGGCAACCTAAAATTTCGGGGGATGGGCGATATCAAAACTCTCACAGTAAGCGAATACCTCGCACTCGGCCCTGTGAGGCGGCTTGGTTACCGCATCTTCCGCCATCCGGCCATCATGTTCGGCGTTGTTCCAGCATACCTCTTCCTGTTGCACTACCGCTTCCCAGCCGGTCTCATGCGCGCGGGCGTTCAACCTTGGTGCAGCACGATGGGGACGAATGCGGCGATCGGAGCTGTCATCGTTTTGATGGGGCAGCTGGTCGGAATGGGACCGTTTCTTCTGGTGACCGGCCCGGTGGTGCTGATTGCCGCTTCGCTCGGCGTATGGCTCTTCTACGTCCAGCATCAATTCGAACACACCCGATGGGCACAAGACGAAGACTGGAACTTTCATGAAGCCGCACTTCACGGGAGCTCGGTACTATGAGTTGCCGCCCGTTCTCGCCTGGTTCACAGGAAACATAGGGATACATCATGTGCACCATCTGTGTAGCCGCATCCCGTTCTACCGTCTGGCACAGGTGGTGGAGGATCACCCGGAGCTGGCGAGCGTAGGCCGGCTAACGTTTGTCGAGAGTTTTCGATGCTCGACCCTTGTCCTGTGGGACGAGACCCAGAAGCGGCTCATATCATTTCGTGAACTGCGCATGCGCCGGTTGGACCCGCCCTTGCATCGTGTTCTGGCTGACAGGCGGTCTTCACGGTTTTGACCTTCGGCCGCCCCCTAACTGACGACATTTGCCCCGCATATCGCCAGCGTACCTTTGTCGCCGGCGATCAGCGTCCTTGCCGTGCCTATGAGCTTTTGTGCATTGATATGGGATTGCCGCACTTCCAGTTCCGGATCTTCGGTAACTCCTCATCACGTCCTAGCCCGACCGGACACCCCCGTGAGGCCGCGGTTCGCGCCTGCAGGCCGCGTGTTACCACCCGGCGTGTTTCCAGGATCGGCGCCGTTTCCGGCATCAGCGCCCAGATTGCCAGCGTTCCGGCCAGCCCGGCAGCGGCTAGTGCCAGGAATGCGGGTACCTGACCTGCATTGTCGGAGATCCAGCCCCCGCGGCGGTGCTGAGCGTCGTCCCGGCCGCCTGAGCGGCGAAAGCCTGCGCAAGCAGCGGGCTGTCGCTTGACCCCGACCAGTCCATCGTGACATGAGCCAACTTGACCTGACGGGACGTCACCCCCTGGACGCCATCACCTCAGAACGGTGGACGGCATCAGATTGGAACAAGTGGACGCCTCAGGTTCAGTATGCCTGGACGGCATCGTCGGAATCCGCACTCAGTTGGTCTGGCGCGGCAAGGACACGCAGGACTGGTCCGACCTCGTGGTCAATCCGCCGCAGATCTATATCCAGGAGAAGGTGCATCCGAAGGCGATCATCGAGGGGATACGGAAGGAATCGCGCACCCACGCCGAGACGAAGACGGATGCGCCCGACCTGTTCGCCGCCTTCAACGGATTGGACGATCCGGAGGCGCGGCTGGAGTTTTACCAGCACGACCAGCACTGGTCGAACCGCATGATCCTGGGCGACAGCCTGCAGGTGATGGCGAGTCTGGCGGAGCGCGAGGGGCTGCGCGGCAAGGTGCAGTGCATCTACTTCGACCCGCCCTACGGCATCAAATTCAACAGCAACTGGCAGGTCAGCACGCTGAGCCGCGATGTGAAGGATGGCAAGCGGGAGGACGTGTCACGTGAGCCGGAGCAAGTGAAGGCGTTCCGAGATACGTGGAAAAACGGCATCAACTCGTATCTGACGCATTTGCGGGACCGCCTGACGGTAGCACGGGAATTGCTGACGGAGAGCGGATCGATTTTTGTCCAGATCGGGGATGAAAACGTCCATCGCGTTCGGGCGGTGATGGATGAGGTATTCGGGGCTGACAATTTCATCTCAGAGATAACGTTTCAAAAAACCGGTGGCCAGACAAGCGATTACCTCCCCGCAGTCCAAGACTATGTACTTTGGTATGCAAAGAGCTCCAAAGAATTGAAATTCCGTCGCCTTTACAATCGAAAGGAAGTCGGTATCGGGCACGGATCTGGGGCAAGATACGACCAAATAGACGAGTTCAGGCAGAACGTTTCAACTAACCAGTCTCACGTCGCCACCGGGCTCGTTTCCGGTCCTCTACAACGGCACACAGTTTTTCCCGAGCGGCGGATATTGGAAAACGGGGGAATTGGGGTTCGCTCGCCTGCTTAAAGCCAATCGAATCAGACTTGCAGGTCGCACACTTCGCTACGTTCGGTTTGTCGACGACTTTGCAGCATATCCAATCACCGACATTTGGACTGATGTCGCTGGAAGCCCAAGCAAGGTTTATGTCGTCCAGACCAGTCCTGCGGTGATCGAGCGCTGCATCATTATGGCAAGCGATCCTGGCGACCTCGTGCTCGACTCTACCTGCGGCTCTGGCACCACCGCCGCCGTGGCTGAGCAATGGGGCCGCCGATGGATCACTATCGACACATCCCGCGTCGCACTGGCATTGGCCCGGTCACGCATGATGGCGGCGAAATACCCCTATTACTTGTGTCCGGTTGGATTTTGCCGGATACGGTTTGCTCCTTGGCGCGACCCTCTCGGCTGTCGAGCTACGCACGACGATGTTCGCCACGGCTTCGTCTACGAGCGGGCTCCGCACATCACCTTAAAGTCCATTGCGAACGACGCCGAAGTCGACGTTCTGTGGGAAGAGGCGCAGCGGACGCTGGAGCCGTTGCGCGCTCACCTGAATGCGGGACTGGGTACCAACTGGGAAGAATGGCAAATCCCCCGCAATCCCGATCTGAATTGGCCGGCCGACATCACTCAAACCCATGCCGCCTGGTGGGACGCACAGTTCGAGCGGCAAAAGCACATCGACGCCTCGATCGCCCGCAAGGCCGACATCGAATTCCTTTATGATCGCCCCTGTGAGGATAAGTCGCGCATCCGCGTCGCCGGACCGTTCACCGTCGAGAGCCTCTCGCCGCACCGCGTCGTTCCCGCCGATGAGGATGATCTGCTCGACCTGCCACACGCGCCGAGCAAGCGGCGCTCGGCAGCCACGCCGCCCGTCGATTTCACGGCCATGGTGCTCGACCACCTGCGCACCGCCGGCGTGCATCAAACCCGAAAAGCGGACAGCATCGATTTCACCAGCCTGCAACCCTGGCCCGGTGTTTATATCGGCGCTGAAGGCCGGTTCCTTGAAGGCGAGACAGAGCGCCGCGCCGGTATTCTGTTCGGCCCCGAGTTCGGCACGCTGTCGCGCACCGACCTCGTCACTGCCGCCCGTGAGGCATCCGAGGCACGCTTTGATGTGCTGATCGCCTGCGCCTTTAATTTCGACACCCACGCCTCCGAGCTGACCAAGCTGGGGCCGTTGCCGATCCTCAAGGCGCGGATGAACCCTGACCTGCACATGGCCGAGGACCTGAAGAATACGGGTAAGGGCAACCTGTTCGTGGTGTTCGGCGAGCCGGACCTGGTGGTGGAACCCGTGCCTGGTGAACCAGACCAGGTCCGCGTCCGCATCATCGGCGTGGACGTCTTCGATCCGCAGACTGGCGACATCCGCTCCGGCGATACGAAAAGCCTCGCCGCCTGGTTCATCGACACCGACTACAACGAGGAGAGCTTCTACGTCCGCCACGCCTATTTCCTCGGCGCCAACGATCCCTACAAATCGCTCAAGGCGGCCCTTCGCGCCGAGATTGACGAAGAAGCCTGGGCGACGCTTTACCGGGACGTCTCGCGCCCGTTCCGGCGCCCTGAGAAGGGCCGGATCGCGGTGAAGGTCATCAACCACTTTGGCGACGAGGTGATGCAGGTCTTCACCTTATGACACTGGAATTCCGGATTGCCGCGACCTTCACGGCCGCCCTGGCCCGCCTGCCGGCCCCGGAGCAGAAAGCCGCCAAGACCACGGCATTCGACCTTCAGATGGACCCGGCCGCGCCAGGGTTGAATTTCCATCGCATTGACCGCTCCCGCGATCCGCATTTCTGGTCTGTGCGGGTAAGCGGCGACCTCCGCATCATCGTGCACAAAACGGCGGCGAGCTTCCTGCTCGCCTACGTCGGCCACCACGATGACAGCTATGCCTGGGCCGAGCGCCGGCGGATCGAGGCGCACCCGCGCACGGGTGCAATCCAGATTGTGGAGGTGCGCGAGCGGGTGGAGCACGTTGCGGCACACCCAGCTCCGGTGGCGCCCCCGCCCGCGCTGGTGATCAAGCCGCTTCAGGGGCTTTCGGCCGATGACCTGCTTGGCGTCGGCGTCCCGCCGGACTGGATCGCGGATGTTCAGGGGGCGACCGAGGATGCCTTCCTGGCGATGGCGGAGCACCTGCCCGCCGAGGCCGCGGAAGCCCTGCTGGAATACGTCGGCACCGGGCGCCTACCGAAGCCCGCCCCGATTGCCCCGGCCGACCCCTTCGCGCATCCCGACGCCTTGCGGCGCTTTCGGGTTGTCGAGAACCAGGAGGCGCTGGCGGTGGCTCTGGACGCGCCTTGGGAGCGTTGGGCGGTATTCCTCCACCCCGCCCAGCAGGGTGTGGTGGGCCGCAGCTACAACGCACCGGCGCGGACCTCTGGTTCGGCCGGAACGGGCAAGACCGTCGTGGCATTGCACCGCGCCGCCCGGCTCGCCCAGCAGGCGCTGGATGGCCGGATTCTGTTGACCACATTCTCGCAGCCTTTGGCCAACGCCTTGTCGCACAAGCTCGCGGTGCTGATAGGTAAGACATCACCGGCGCTGCGCCGGGTTACAATCTTGTCCTACCACAGCGTGGCAGACGAACTGTATCAGCTCGCTTTCGGTCGTCGTGCTGTGGTGGCGTCTGACGAGCAGGTTGAGGACGCTGTCACCAAGGCAGCGGAATCGGTTGGCGCCAAGGGCTTCACACTCCGGTTCCTGCTGTCCGAATGGCGGCACGTGGTCGATGCCTGGCAGATCGCCGACGTTGACGCCTACGCGAAGGTTCCGCGCCTCGGACGCAAGAACCGTATGAGTGCGGGGCAACGGGAACGGCTATGGCCGGTGTTTGCCGCAGTGCGTGCCTCTTTGGTGAAGCACGGTTTGGCGACCTGGCCGGATATCTTCCGTCTAACCGCCACACGTTACGCGCCTCGCGAAACCAAACCCTTTACTCACATCGTGGTGGACGAGGCACAGGACCTTGGCGTGGCCGAGCTGCGGTTCCTGGCGGCGATCGCACCGTCTTCTCCCGACGCGTTGTTCTTTGCCGGCGATCTTGGGCAGCGCATCTTTCAGCAGCCGTTCTCGTGGAAGGAGCTTGGCGTCGATGTGCGGGGCCGGTCGACTACCCTGACCGTCAATTATCGAACCAGTCACCAGATTCGTCGGGCGGCCGACCGGCTGTTGCCGAATGCCGTGCGCGACGTGGACGGAAATGCTGATGAACGGGGCCGTACAGTCTCGGTCTTCAATGGGCCGCCACCCGAAATCCAGCAGCTCGATACCGAACAGGCCGAGATTGCCGCCGTGTCTGGCTGGATCACGCGGATCAGGGCAGACGATGTGCTTCCCTCCGAGATCGGTATATTTGTTCGCACACGCCGGCAATTGCCCCGAGCCCGGGCGGCTGTTGAGGCAGCCGGTTTACCCTGGCTGGAACTGTCGGAGCGCGATCAGGAGGCCAATGGAAACATCCTGCTTGGCACGATGCATTTGGCGAAAGGCCTGGAATTCAAGGCTGTCGCCGTGATGGCATGCGATGATGGCGTGTTGCCGCTGCAATCCCGCTTGGAGGCAGGAGACGGAACTCGACGACGTCTATGAGACCGAGCGCCATCTGTTCTATGTCGCCTGCACACGGGCGAGAGATAGATTGATGATTTCAGCGGTGCGGCCGGTCTCAGAGTTTATCCAGGATCTTCAGTCCAAGGATTGATGCACGGCGCACTCGCGGACGGAGGCTTACACCGGCTGCGGTGTAGCCTCGCCTATTCCCGATGACCCGCAGCGGCCGCGGGGGGGGCGGATCGCGGGTGGTTTACTTGCGATAACCGGGTTTATCGGGCGCACGCAAATCAGGACCAACAGTTAGCGACCGATGTCGCGGATGACATGCCTCCAAGCCGGAGAGGACGGCGAGCGCAGTAGCACGGTCGCAGACCTGCTTTTGTCGCGCCGCGTATCCCGGATGAATGAAGTTTCGATAGTTGCGCGCGGTATCGGCCTGTTTGAACGTCTCCTCTCCGATGACACCCAGCTCCCGTGCTACGGCAATGAAGTCGTTGAGCACCCAGCGATCTAGGTCATCATCAAGCGAACGCTGCAATTTTCTAGACGAGATCGCTTTCTCTTTCGCGGCTGTGACATCTGCGGCTGCTGTTTCGCTAAGCTTCCAATGAAGCAAGGCTTCGATTGCTGCCCCTCCGAGCAGCGTGGCCGCCTTCCATTCGGCATTTTGAAGTGCCCTGTTTGCTGCACCAACGTCCTGCCTCATGCAGTCCCGGATCTGTAGATCCGCTATAAAGAGTAGGTCTGCTGTTCCGGTAGGAGGAGACTCATCAGGACACTTGCTGAGAACGCGTCGAATAGTATGAATCACGTCCTCGCCGGAAATAGGTGCAATGGACAGCTCCTCCCGTTGACTTGGTCTCCATCGTGAGACAAGCAGCTCGATTGCCGCTGTGGCCACCGTTAGGTCTGCGAAATCCTTTCCTCCCACAAGCAGCTCGCTAGGTAGCTGTCGAAGGAGAAGGGCGACTCCTTGCAGGTGATCGAGTTCGGCCATCGTTGCCGCGAGGCCGGCGTGCGTCCCTCGATGGGCTCGGTTGGAGACGCCTACGACAACGCCATGTGCGAGAGCTTCTTCGCCACCCTCGAATGCGAGCTTCTCGCCCGCTGTCGCTTCAAGACTCCGGCCGAAGCTCGCCGCGCGGTGTTCGCCTTCATCGAAGGCTTCTACAATCCGCGTCGTCGTCACTCCTCGATCGAGTATCTCTCACCGATCGACTACGAACGACGGCATTATGTAATGATCGTCGTTCCCGACGATGACCAGCCTGCCGCCGTGCTCGCGGCCGTCAAGGACGCTTCGCGCCGCCTTCGGCGGTCGCCTGCGGCGATCCTTGATCGCCGTTGCGCGCGGCCATCCCCACCCGGTACCAGCCGGGAGGCAGGGAATGGCTCCGCCAGGGGCCCCCGGAAACTAAAGAATGGTTGTAAACAGGAGGACAAAATGCCGTCCCATCAGGTGTCATAAACCCAAACACTCACCTGTCCACCAACTGCGGTCCAGGCATATATTAATTTTTGTACCGGTGGCCGTTTCTGAACCCAATGACTGGCTTTGAGATCCTTCTGGCGACGGTTAAGCTCGCTCCTGCTCTGGTTACCCGGTCGGGAGAGCTACAACGGCTCGTGGCGGATGAACGCCAATTGTCGCAGCACCCTGGCCATTGTGCTACGCGACACTGTTCTTGGCGTGTGATAGCCCAACGCAGCTCCCAATTACCGGAAACTCTGGACCAAACTCCCGGCGACCAGCCGCCAGCCATCCACCAGCACGAAGAACACCAGCTTGAACGGCAACGACACCACGCTGGGCGGCAGCATCATCATCCCCAGGCTCATCAGCACGCTCGCCACCACCATGTCGATGACCAGGAAGGGCAGGAACAACAGAAACCCGATCTCGAACGCGCGCCGCAACTCGCCCACCATGAACGCCGGGATCAGCGCGCGCCACGGCGTCTGATCCGGGCTTGCCGGCGTCGGAAGGTTGCCGACATCGAGGAACAGCCGAAGGTCCTCGGGACGCAGATTATGCGTCATGAAGGTGCGGAACGGCTCGGCCGCGCGGCGCAACCCCTCCATGTCGTCGATATGGCCCTGTGCCATCGGCAGCAGGCCGGCGGCCCAGGATTGTTGCAGCACGGGCTGCATCACGAAGAACGTCAGGAATAGCGCAAGCCTGATCAGCACCATGTTGCGCGGCGTGCTCTGGGTGCTGAGCGCGCTGCGCAACAGCGACAGCACGATGACGATGCGCGTGAAGGCGGTCATCATCACGAGCAGACTCGGCGCCAGGGACAGGACGGTGACCAAGGCAGTGATCTGCACGAGCCGGCTCGTCATGCCGGCCTGTCCGGTTCCGCCCAGATCGATGCTCAGCGACTGCGCATGCGCCAGCGCTGGTAGCAGCAGCATCGCCAGTGCGACGAGCAGAGCGCGTCCGCCGGCGAGCTGGTGAAATTTGTTGGCGGCCTTCATCCCGGCGCCCCCTCCCCCCCGCCCCCTCCCGCAAGGGCCCGCAAGGGGAGGGGGAGTCGTGGCCTGCGCCGCTGGTGCCGGATCGATCCAGCCGACCATGAGGTCCTTGCCCGGGGCCGGTCAGCAACACCACCTGCCGGTCGGCACAGCCCGCCCCGCCAGCCAGATCAGCGCGAGGACCGCGGCCAGCGCAACGACGGCGGTGAGCAGAGAAGTGGGACCCGACAGCATGTGCGGCCTTTTGCCGGAGAGAGAACAAGAGCTGGGTCAGGGATCGGGCGGCGGCATCCCGAGCGCATGCGCCAGCGTGTCGAGGTCGCCACGTAGCGTCATCAACTCCGCACGCACCTCACGACCTTGCTCCGGCGCCAGGTCGAGTGCCCTTGCGCAAAGCAGTCCGGCATGAGCCGTAAGACCAGCGAGATCGATCTGCTCACCCGCTTCGACCAGCACACGGGCTAAACGGGCCGTCGCCGAAAGCGAGCGGGCGAGGTTGCGCACAGTCTCCACCGGCTCATCCGGAAAACGGCTATCTTCCCCGAACCCCAGTCGAGGCGACAGAAACGGCACGTGCGGTGGTGTTCGCATGGCGCCAGTAAAGCGCGCCTGCCTTACCGAATCGTTGCCTCGCCGCGGCGTGCGGTTAACCGCCCGTTCAGCGACACGGGCGCAGTCTGTGGCGCGTGGACCCGACGCAACTAAATTTGTTCGACCTGGCGGAGCGCCGCCTCGCCTGGCTGGACCAGCGGCAGGGGGTGCTGGCGCAGAATATCGCCAATGCCTCCACACCCGGCTGGGTGCCGCGGGATCTGCCATCCTTCGCGGACAGCCTTGCCGCCGAAACGGGCACCAGCCTGGCACAGACCGAGCCCGGTCATCTTGCCGGCACCGCCGACGACATCCTTGGCGGAGTCACGCCGCGGCCGACCGCTCGCGCGCCCGATGGCAATGCTGTGGCGATCGACCAGCAGCTCGCGGAAGTCGCCGACGGGCAGACCGCCCAGGAACTGGTGAGCAGCATCTACAAGACGTATCTCGGCATGTTCAACACCGCACTGGGTCACAGCAGTTCATGACGATGGGGCAGGCATGGAGCTGAACAAGGCGCTCAGCATCTCGGCGAGCGGGATGGATGTAGAGACCACGCGGCTGCGCGTGATCGCGGAGAATCTTGCCAATGAGAACACCACCGGTTCGTCGCCGGGCGCGGATGCGTATCGGCGCAAGACGGTGACGTTCGGCAGTCGGTTGGACCAGGCAGTTGGCGCCGAGCTCGTCACCGTGACAAAGATCGGCCGGGACACGAGCGACCTGCCGCTGCGGTACGATCCGTCGAATCCGGCGGCGAACGCCGATGACTACGTCAAGATGCCGAACGTCAACAGCTTCGTCGAGATGATGGATATGCGCGACGCCGAGCGTTCGTACCAGGCAAATCTCGCGGTGATGCAGACGACACGAAGCATGCTGTCGCGGACGATCGACCTGCTGAAATGAGCGGGATCAGCACCATTACGGTTACTCCCACGGCGGCGGCCGAAGCTTATAGCCGTACCGCGGCGGGTGGGGCGTCGGAAGCTGCGCCGGCGGACTTTGGCGCGACGTTGCAGCGCGCGCTCGGCGACGCGGTTGCGACGGGGGAGCAGGCCGAGGCAAAGGCGGCGCAAGCGATCCAGGGCGGCGGCAATATCACCGAGGTCGTTACCGCGATTTCCCGAGCGCAGCTCGCGTTGCAGTCGGCAACTGCGATCCGCGACCGCGTTGTGCAGGCGTATCAAGACATCATTAAGATGCCGATCTAAACCGGCGACGAATGCGATCTCACCGTCATGGCCGGCGAAGGCCGGTCACGTCTTGTCCCGATCCGAGGTGTCAGCCATGTCTCCGAACAGGTGTCCACCATGTCTCCGGAACAAACACTTCGCCGGCCATGACGAGACGAGCGGCCTATGAACGAGGCTGATCTCGTCGCGCTGAGGCACGACAGCATGCTGGTCGTGCTGAAGCTGGCCGGGCCATTGCTGGGTGTCGGGCTGCTCGTCGGGGTGCTGGTCTCGCTGCTGCAGGCGATCACCCAGGTGCACGAGGCGACGCTGGCCTTCATCCCCAAGCTGCTGGCGCTCGGCGTGGCGATGGCGCTGCTCGCTCCATTCATGATTGCGACCCCTACGACCTTCGCGCGCGTGCTGTTCGACCACATCATCACGGTCGGCACTTCATGAGCCAGGCCGACGCGGCGCTGCTTGCCGCATTGCCTGGCTGGGCCTTCGCCTTCGTGCTGGTCCTGGCGCGCACCGGGGCTGCGATCATGTTGCTGCCGGGCCTCGGCGAGGCGGACCCGCCTGCCATTGTACGCGCTGGTCTCGCTATCGCGCTGACCGTATTGATCCTGCCGGCAATCGCGCCGCTGGTGCCGCCGGTGCCAGTCGGCACGGCTGCCGCCGCCGAGATGATCGCCGCCGAGGTGGTCAACGGGCTGTGGCTCGGCTGGCTCGCGCGCATGCTGGCAATGGCGTTGCCGATTGCTGGGCAGTTCCTGTCGTACATGCTGGGCGTCTCCAACGTATTGCAACTGGACCGGGAGCTGGGCGCCCGAGACGTCGGCGCTAGGGCGGTTATTCTCGCTTGCCGTGCCGGTGATGCTGCTCAGCTCGGGCCTCTATGCCCTGCCGGTAGCGGCGCTGGCGGGCAGTTATCGCCTGATTGCGCCGGGCGTACTGCTGCCGGTTGGCACTGGTACCGAGGCGGCAGCGCGAGCGATGGCGGACGGCTTCGGTCTGGCGCTGCGACTGGCCTCGCCGCTGGTGATCGCAGGGCTGGTGTGGCACGTGGCGGCGGCGCTGCTGGCCCGGCTGGTGCCTCGCGTGCCGGTGTATTTCCTGGCGTTGCCGGGACAGATCCTGGGCGGGCTGGTGCTGCTGGCGGCGCTCGCGGCATCGATCTTCGGCGCTTGGCAGGAGGCCGTGCGAGCCGGGTTCGATACGCTACCGGGGCTGCACTGATCGCCCATGGCTGACGCAGAGGGACTCGGCGGTGACCGGACGGAAGCACCCACCGCGCGGCGGCTGCAACGCGCGCGCGAGGCCGGCCAGGCGCCGATCTCACGTGAGCTTGCGGGGCTCGCTATGCTGGCCGCCGGCACGCTGATGCTCGGCGTGGCGGCGCCGGCCGGCACCGGGCAGCTTACGCGCCGGCTCGCAGTCTTCTTCGCGCATGCCACCATGCCGCCGGCGATGGCGTTCCGGCTCGCGGCGGAAGCCGCGCTCGGCGGCATCCTGCCGGTCACGGCAGCGGCGCTGTTTTGCGGCGCCGCCGCGGTGCTGCTGCAGACGGGCTTTCTGGTCAGCGCGGCGCCGCTGCGGCCGGACCTGAGTTCGGATCAATCCGGTGGCCGGACTGCGTCGTCTGTTCAGCTTCCAAAGCGCGATCGAGGCGGGGAAATCCCTCATCAAGCTTGTTGTGACGATGGTGGCGCTGTGGCGTGTGCTAACCGGCGATCTGCCGCAGCTCATGGCCGCACCGTTCCGCGACACGCATGGCCTGCTGGCGGCCGCGCGGTTGTTGTCGTTGCACGTCATGCTGGCGGTGCTTGCGGTGCAGGCCGCCATTGCCGTGCTCGATCTTGTAGTGGTCAGGGTCAGGCACGCGCGCACCCTGCGCATGAGCCGCGTGGAGGTGCGCGAGGAGCAGAAGGAGCTGGAGGGCGATCCCAAGATCAAGGCCCGGCTCAGGCGGTTGCGGCTGCAACGGGCACGACGGCGGATGCTGGCGGCAGTCCCCAAGGCAACGGTCGTGATCACTAATCCGACGCATTACGCCGTCGCGCTGTCATATGATCGCGCGAAGAACAGGGCGCCTACCGTCGTCGCCAAGGGGGTGGACTTCATGGCGGAGCGGATTCGCGAGATCGCCATCGCGAATGCAGTGCCATTGGTCGCCAATCCGCCGCTCGCCCATGCGCTGTATCGACTGGAGCTGGATACCGATATTCCGCCGGAGCATTACAAGGTGGTCGCGGAGATCATCGCCTATGTCTGGCGTCTGCGCGGTCGGCTGTCTGGCCTTGCTGCGGCGGTTGCCGGATGGCGGAAACGGCCGCGAACGCGATCGGTGCAGGCGCTGCCGATGTCGCGCATAATCTCAACAACCTGCTGGCCACCATCACCGTGGCGGTGGATGCCGTGTTGGCGCGTCCGTCGGGCTGGGGAGCTGGGCCGAAGCCGTTCGCCGCCGCGGTCCTGCTTGACCTTCTCGCCGGCCTGATCGCATCCAGTGCGGCCGCATCCGGCGTAGCCGAATCGGCCTGGTTCATGCAATGTTCTTGCCTTGCGCGGCTACTTCGAACAGGATGAAAACGAATGGTTAAGATCACGGAAATGCGAGGGTTGCCATCGTGTTCACTTGCGGCCAGGGCGCTGGTCTGCAATCATGGAGCGAGTGATACGCCGGAAGATAGAACGTAGGGTTGTAATCACGCTCTGGCATAGAGGATCCCCGGATGGAAAAGAACAAGGCGTTGGACGCCGCTGTCGCACAGATCGAACGGGCCTTCGGCAAGGGTTCGATCATGCGCATGGGTGCACGCCCGGGCGACGAGCAGGTCGAGGTGATTCCGTCGGGCTCGCTGGGCCTCGATCTGGCGCTTGGCATCGGCGGCCTGCCCCGGGGACGGATCGTCGAGATCTACGGGCCGGAGAGCTCCGGCAAGACCACGCTCGCCCTGCACGCGATCGCCGAGGCACAGAAGCGCGGGGGCATCTGCGCCTTCGTCGACGCTGAGCACGCGCTCGATCCGGGCTATTCACGCAAGCTCGGTGTCGATGTCGATAACCTGTTGATCAGCCAGCCCGATGCCGGCGAGCAGGCGCTCGAGATTGCCGACACGCTGGTGCGATCCGGTGCGATCGACGTGCTGGTGGTCGATAGCGTTGCCGCGCTGGTGCCGCGTGCCGAGCTGGAAGGAGAGATGGGCGACAGCCACATGGGCCTGCACGCCCGGCTCATGAGCCAGGCGTTGCGTAAGCTCACTGGCAGCGTCTCGAAATCGAACACCATGCTGGTCTTCCTCAACCAGATTCGTATGAAGATCGGCGTCATGTTCGGCAACCCGGAGACCACGACAGGCGGCAATGCGCTGAAATTCTATGCCTCGATCCGCCTCGAAATCCGTCGCATCGGGCAGATCAAGGAGCGCGACCAGGTTGTCGGCAATCAGACCCGTGTTAAAGTCGTGAAGAACAAACTCGCGCCGCCGTTCCGCCAGGTGGAGTTCGACATCATGTACGGTGAGGGAATCAGCAAGGTGGGCGAGCTGATCGATCTCGGTGTGAAAGTCGGCGTGGTGGAAAAATCCGGCGCGTGGTTCAGCCATGACAGCCAGCGGATCGGCCAGGGCCGGGAGAACGCCAAGCAGTTCCTGCGCGATCACAAGGACGTTGCTGAGGCAATCGAGCGCAAGGTGCGCGAACAATCGGGCGTGGTCGCCAACACCATGCTGGCTACGGAAGATGTGGACGAGGAGGCCGAGGCCGCTGAGTAGGCGGAGCCCCCTCCCGCTGCCGCTTGAGGCGGCCGATCACGCGCTTGTTGCGGCTGCCAACGATGTGCTGGCGCAGCATTACCGGCCGTTCTGGCACTCGGTCGCGGCAGCGGTGCGCGGCGCCGATGGGCGTATCTGGACGGGCATTCACTTCGGCGCGACGGTCGGCCGCATGTCGGTCTGTGCCGAGCCAATCGCCCTCGGCCGCGCGTTGCTGGAAGGCGATGGCACGGTCGAGACTGTTGTCGCGGTGCGACACCCGAAGCCGGATGAAACCGATCGCGAGATGGCCGTGGTATCGCCCTGCGGCGCATGTCGCGAGCTGATCCTGGATCATTGGCCGGATGCGCTCGTGATCGTGAAAGATGCAGGCGGGCTGGTGAAGTTGCCTGTCCGCGCTCTGTTACCCATGCCGTATAGGCGCTGAGGACGCTGTCGTTCGCAACCGGACGCATTTCACCTCGTCGTGAAGCGCCATAGCTAATCTCACCAGAATGTCAGGCCGGTGCCGGGCCACCGGCCTTCTTTCTGCCAAACCTCACTCCCCATCTAGGTCAGCTTGTCGGAAGGCCTCGCGAAGTGCCGCTTCGTAGCGGCGCGAAGGCCTTTGTTTGTCGATTCCTGTGAAGGAGACGGACATGATTGTTCGACGCGTTGCAAGCTCGCTTGCGGCACTGGCCGCCGGCTGCTGGTGCATGGCGTTCGCCATGCCGGCATCGGCGCAAACGATTGTCGTTGCACCGACCGCGCCGCCACCGCCCGAGGTGGAGACCATTCCCCCACCGCCAGCGTCTGTCGATATATGGACTCCGGGCCACTGGGCCTGGAACGGAGCGAACTGGTCCTGGATGCCGGGCCACTACGTGGCCAGTCCGGCGCCGCAGGCGACGTGGGTTCCCGGCCACTGGGAGGTGGGATCTGGCGGCTACGTCTGGGTCGACGGGCATTGGGCCGGCTGACCTGACTCAGGAGTGAAACATGTCTCGCACGTATTTCGGCTTGCTCGCAGTCCCTGCGATGCTGGCGCTTGGTGGCTGCGTCAATTCGGCTCCGCCGCCGCAAGCATCGACCGTGATCGTCCAGCCGGCGCAACCGCAGGTCGCCACTGTGGTGCATGCGCCCATAGTGGCCCCCATGCCTCCGCCACCGCCTGAAACCGAGTTGGTGCCTCCGCCGCCCCAGGGCAGCGGACCGGTGGTGTGGCAGCCCGGTCATTGGGCCTATACGGGCATCCCCGGCAATCCCTGGAGCTGGGTGTCGGGCGAGTATGTAACGCCGCCACCGGGCGGGACCACGTGGATTCCTGGCCAGTGGGCGCAGACGGCGAACGGCACCTGGATGTGGGTCGCCGGGCACTGGGCGTAGGTTCAGTCGGCGGCTTCGGACCAACCCCAAGCCCGCCTTGTGCTGGGTGATCGCCGCCGCATGAACCCGCAATGCGGCCTCCCTCACCGATGAAACCCCGGGTGGCGGCGGCGCGTTGCTGCGGGCGGATCACCGATCCGCGCACCGGCACGACCTATCAGCCCAAGCTGTAGGTCGATGACAGCGAACGGCTGCACCTGCGCGGTTTCGTCGGCATCCCGCCGCCGGGCGAAACTCATGTCTGGCGCCGCTTTGCCGGCCAATCTGACCGCCGGGTGCGGCATCGCCTGAGTGCGATGCTGCTCTGGAGAAGAGATGCAATGTCGAACAGTGCCATGACCACATATGATTCGAACCCGGCCGGCCGGCGCGATCTGCTGCGCCTCGCGTTCGGGGCCTTGATCGTCCCCGCCCTCTGGCGACCGGCCGCTGCCCAGCAGGTGGACGGGGCGGACGCGGTGTTGCCGATCCAGCGCCTGGATCAAGCGCTGCTCGTCGCAATGAAGGCTGGTCGGCAGACGCCCTTCGCGCAGCGGTTCACCGCGCTGATCCCGGCGATTGAGCAGGCGCTCGACCTCGATGCGCTGCTAGCGGAGTCCGTGGGTCCGGCCTGGACCGGCCTTCCACCGGACCAGCAAGCGCTGCTCGCGAGCGAGTTCCGCCGCTACACGGTGTCCAGCTACGGGGCGAACTTCGACAGCTTTTCCGGCCAGACCTTCCGCCTCTCACCGACGCCGCGCCGCTTGGCGGACGGTCGGGTCATCGTGGACACGGCGATCGTACGGGCCGACGGCTCTGCGACTGCGCTCGACTACGTGATGCACCAAACCGACGCCGGATGGAGAGCGGTGGATGTGCTGGCGGACGGCTCAATCAGCCGGGTCGCCGTGCAACGTTCGGACTTCCGCAGCCTGTTGCGAGGCGGCGGCGTGGCAGCGCTGGTGGCAGGGCTGCGGCGCAAGGTGGTGTCCCTGTCGGGGGGCACCTTGGCGTGACGCCGGACCAGGGCGCGTGTGGAGCGTTGAGGGCGCTATGAGGGCCTGGGAAAAGGAACTGGTAAGGGCGCGCGTCTTGCGGACGGTGATGGCCCGCGCCAAATCCGGCATGGGGCGCCGCCGGGTCGGCGAGGGCTCCACTGGATCAGCCCCCATCGCCTCCGCTGGCGTCGCGCGGCGGTGGCGTGCTGTGGGAGGGTGCGCTGCGTGCTTGGCTAAGGCGCGGGCGTTGATCGGGCGCTGCGCCTTAACTGGCTCCTTCATCCACGACCGCACCAGCCCCACGTGAACAGATCAAGGTGACGCTCGCCCGCCTCAGGGTGCCGTCGCGCCACCGGCGCCGATTGCGTCGGGGCTATGTTCCATGACGGCTCTAAATTCGGCGGCGGGTTGATCGTGTGGAACGTCCGGCGAAAGGCGTAACGGCCACACATGGTCGACAGCGTAGGGCGAGGATTAGGCGATAGGGAAGCCACCCGAACACGGACCGGCGGCGCCGGTCCGGAAGCGAAGGGGACCCGCCGCGAGACACGCCCCGCCTTGGTCGGGCGGATCATCGGAAGGGGCATCTGGTCACCTGTCTGTATCCTATGCCCGACAGGCAACCTGTTGATCTTGTTTAAGTCCCAGACAAAAGCCGCTTCCTGGGCGTGCTGGCTGCCCTTTCTGGATACGTATCGAACCCGTTCAACTAGGATTGCGACCTTGGGCGAGGGTGGTCATCCAGGCATCCGAGCGGAAGAACGTTGGCCCGACAACAGCCGCACCGCTCAATCTCTTCACCACAGCGGGAGAGGTAGATCGGCACGTACATGCGGCGTAATCACCTGCAAAGGACAGTTAGTCGCCGAAGTCCCGGGAATGCCCTCCATCGCTCTGGGCGGCTGCCGGGTTAGTGGTCGCGGAGGCCGTAGTGATGAGTGGTGCCGGCTTTGCGATGCTATAGCGGAGCCGGGGAAGTATCGATCTGTCTGCTGTGTTATACCAGCCGCCCGGCTCGTTGACTCGAACGTGATTTGGTGCGGCTCGGAGCGGTACGATTCGGCGTCCCCGTTGGACGGAGGGGACAGCGATGACCGTAGCGATCACCCGTTTGGAGCGATCGGCGGCTGATCTGCGAGAGGCGGCGGCGGCCACTCGAGACGCCAAAGCGGCACGTCGGATGCTGGCGATGGCGTTGCTGCTGGAAGGCTGGTCGCGGGAAGCCGCGGCGGAGGCGTGTGCGATGGACCGCCAGACGTTGCGTGACTGGGTACATCGCTACAACGAGTCCGGGCTGGATGGCCTGTCCGACCGACCGTGCCGCCGCGGTCCGCCGCCCCGCTTATCGCCCGAGCAACAGGCCAAGGTGGTGGAATGGGTGCAACAGGGGCCCGACCTTGAGCGGGACGGCGTGGTACGTTGGCGCTGCATCGACCTGCGGCAGCGGATCAAGGATGAGTTTGGCGTCGAGCTGCACGAGCGCAGTGTCGGCAAGCTGCTGCGCCGGCTGAAGTTCACCCGGCTGCAGCCGCGTCCCTATCATCCGAAGAAGGATGCCGCCGCGCAAGAGGCATTCAAGAAGGAGTTCGCCAGCCAGGTGGCCGAGGTTGTGCCAGCCGCTGCCGCCGGCAAGCCGCTGGAGATCTGGTTCGGCGACGAAGCCCGTGTCGGTCAGAAGGGCACGCTGACCTACGTCTGGGCGCGACGTGGCTCGCGCCCGGCGGCGGTTCGCGATAACCGCCATGACTCCGCCTATATCTTCGGCGCCGTTTGCCCCGAGCGCAGCATCGGCGCTGCCATCATCATGTCGGCCGCCAACAGCGAGGCGATGGCCGAACATCTGAAGGAGATCAGCCTCCAGGTTGCCCCGGGGGCTCATGCTGTGTTGCTGGTCGATGGCGCTGGTTGGCATCAGCCGGGGCGCCGCCTGCCGGTGCCTGACAACATCAGCCTGTTGCCGCTGCCAGCTTACTCGCCGGAGCTGAACCCGGTCGAGAACGTCTGGGAGTTCCTGCGCGGCAACTTTCTCAGCCACTGTGTCTGGGACAGCTATGAAGCCATCCTCAAGGCATGTCGTAATGCCTGGAACAAACTGATGGCAATGCCCGAACAAATCGCCTCCCTCACCAGGCGCTCTTGGGCCAAACCGGCCATCGCATAGTAAGGAAGAAAGCCTAACCACAGAGACACCGAGGCACGGAGCCTGACCCTTCTCGGTGTCTCTGTGCCGCTGTGGTTAAGCTTTTTCTTACCTCCGTCACGAAATCAGGGGGCCGTGTCTGAGACACCGATGAGGTCATCCTCAGGGGCATGTCATGACGCCTGAAACAAACTCGCAGAACTTCCCGACCGCATCGTCTCCCTCGCCAGGCGCCCCTGGGTCAAACCAGTCATCGAACAGGGCGGCTGGTATTAGATAGTAGGCTTCTGCCATCGCACGACGGTGGAGTTGGAATTCTTCTGCGTACGCATTCGCGACTTCCTCCACAGAGGCTGGGGCGTCAGCGCGAAACCGCGCTTTGGTTCTATTGCAAAGGGTTATTTGGGCAGTGAAATCTCCAGCTGTAAGAGCGGCGATAGAGGGAGAGAAAAGGAAAAACTTAGATTGTATCTGTTGAAACTGTATATCCCCAGAACTTATCATCCGATCGGCCGAGGCAACGATCATGGGGGCAGGAACCTCTGCTCCTGGAACACCAGGGAGCGCAGGCCCAAAACAGATAGCAGCGATACACACAGTCACTGTGGCATCCTCCTCTGTCGGTCGCCTTGGCGTAACGCTATCGAAAGCTTTTCTCAATTCAGGGCAGAAGCAATGCGAGGTCAAGAGGCAGCATAGCTCGCCGTGGGGGCTCCCAGGGAAGGCTGGATGCGGGGAGCCGCCCAGAGCGGGCGGGCGGCGGTCCGGCAGCTCGAAATCGGAGGCCCCCGTCCCCTTGTCCCGCCCTCCAGGGGGCGCGAACGCAAAGAATTTTTTGACGGGGGCCGGGGTGAGGGTCCCTACCGGCCCGTTGCCCCGGCGTCGTCCTGGCGCGGCTGCGTGGCAGCGGCGGGGCCTTCCAGCGTCCCCCACCGGCGGGCTGCCGAGGCTTGGCCGGCCCGGCGGCATGCCTCGGTCCAGTAGCTGCGTGGCCGGCCGGGTAGACCGAGGGTGCGCGCCTTCGAGACAACCGCGCCGGGCGTCACGCCGAGCTCTCCGGCGAGCTCGCGAGCGGTTGCGCCCGCAGCCCAGCGTTCTCTGAGCCGTACCGTCCGCTCGGCGGGCCAGGCGTTGCGGGGCGGCCGAGCCTCAAGCCCCTCGCGCAGCGCCTTGGAGGCAACCGCGCCGGGCGTGAGGCCGATCTCGCTCGCGATCTGCTCGGCGCTGGCCCCCTCCGCCCAGCGCCTACGCAGCCGCTCGGTCCATTCCGGCGGCCATTCGTCGGCGCGGCGCTTGCGGTTCACCTGCGCAGACTTGTGGGTGCGCCGGGGCGGCTGCTGCCGGGCTCGCCACCGGGCTCGCCACTGGTCGAACTCGCGCTGCTCGGCTCGGCGGATCGCCGCTTCCATGCCAGCGCGATCGGCCTGGCGCTGGCGCGCGTCGGCATCCCAGCCGGCTTCGCCCACTACCGCGAGCACCTGGGCGGCGAGCATGCGCCGGACGGCGGGTGATTCCACCACGCCTGCCGGCAGGCATGCGGTGACCGCCGGGTAAAGCAGCCGCGACCAGCCGGGTGCGATCGGCACCATGAGCCGCCGCGTCGGGTGCACGTTCCTGACGTGGACGTGGGTCACAACCGGCCCGGCTGGTTGCGGAATCGCAGGACCGGCGCAGCCGCAACCGCGCGCCCGGCCTGCCAGTCGGCCAGCGCCTCGAGCGCCTCGACCGCGAACCCCTGGGCAGTCTTGTCGCTGACGCGCAGCAGCCGGGCGAGCTCGAGCCACGAGAGATCCTTCACCACCACGGATTCGAGCAGCTTCACCCTAAGCGGGCCCAGCGCGTCCGCGACCTGGCGCAGCTTCGCCGCCGCATTCACCCGCAAGAGCATGCCGGCATCGGTCGGCACGACCGAGACATCCACGTGCACGTCCCAGGCCTGCGCGCGGAAGGGTGTCACCACCTCCGCCCAGCGCCGCCATTGCTGGGCAGCCTCCCAGGCCTCGCGGTCGATCCTGCCCGCGTCCAGCAGTGCGTCCAGCCGCGTGGTGACGCGCCAGCCCTGCCGGAACGCTGTGGAGTCTACCTGCGGGGCGGTGACGTCATGGTGGTGGCGGAATTCTGGGGTGGGCCGGCTGGTGGACGGTGGCAGCGGTGGTGGGACGGGCGCGGGCTGCGCTGACGGTCGTGCTGTGGCACCGAGGAAGCGGGTGACCATGCTGCCGGAGCGCGCCATCGCGGCCTCGCCAAGGAGGGGAGCCGCGAGGCTGCTACGCGGCGTTCGGAGTTGGAAGCCGGAACCCCCCCCATGCGCCGGCACGCGAAATCGCCCCGCTGGGGCGCCAGCGGGCCGCGCCCAGGGCGGTGCGGCGCCGCGGCGGTGTTTTGGGTTGTGCCCCCGGCGCCCGACGGGCCTGGGCGGGCTTCCCTGCGAGGTTTTCAACCCACGCCCCCCAAACTGACTTGAAACGGCCGAGGCGCCGGTAATGGGCCTGGCCTGGCGGCCGACTGCCGGTCGGGCGGCCGACTGCCGGGGCATCGCGGCCGGTCCTGTTACCCCGGAGTTACCCCTGGCGGGAAGATCTGGTTGCGGGGGCTGGATTTGAACCAGCGACCTTCAGGTTATGAGCCTGACGAGCTACCGGGCTGCTCCACCCCGCGTTGGTGTTTGTGCATGGGCCCCTGGATCGCGTCCGGGGGCGTTGTTCGACCATCGTCTCGCTGCGCTCGGCGGGTCTCACAGCAGTTAGCTGGGCCTCGCGGCCGTCCCCGGGTTTGAGCCGGGGAACGGCTAGGTTGGAAGACCTGGCGGCGACCTACTCTCCCGTGGCTTGGGCCACAGTACCATGGGCGCTGGGGATTTTCACGGCCGAGTTCGGGATGGGATCGGGTGCGCTGTCCCCGCTGAAACCACCAGGTCGTCCAGCCTAATCAGTGGTCAGTTTTCAGTTGTCAGTTATCAGAGACAGGTTCTGGTGCGTATGTTGTGCATGCCGCCGGACTTGATCCGGTAGTGCCGGGCTGAGGATGATTTCTGCGCATGGCGTCAGTTTTCGCGGTCCGCCGTCACTTCTGACAACTGACCACTGAAAACTGACAACTGTCTTCGAGCCTGTCGGGCGATTAGGACCGGTCGGCTGCGCGCGTTGCCGCGTTTCCACCTCCGGCCTATCGACGTGATGGTCGATCACGGCCCTTCAGGGAGACCTGGTTTAGAGGAGGGTTTCCCGCTTAGATGCTTTCAGCGGTTATCCCGTCCGCACATAGCTACCCGGCGGTGCCGCTGGCGCGACAACCGGTGCACCAGAGGTGCGTCCATCCCGGTCCTCTCGTACTGGGGACAGCGCCTCGCAAGTCTCCTTCACCCACGGCAGATAGGGACCGAACTGTCTCACGACGTTCTAAACCCAGCTCACGTACCACTTTAATCGGCGAACAGCCGAACCCTTGGGACCTGCTCCAGCCCCGGGATGTGATGAGCCGACATCGAGGTGCCAAACCTCCCCGTCGATATGGACTCTTGGGGGAGATCAGCCTGTTATCCCTAGAGTACCTTTTATCCGTTGAGCGATGGCCCTTCCACGCGGGACCACCGGATCACTATGGCCGACTTTCGTCTCTGCTCGGGCTGTCACCCTCGCAGTCAGGCGGGCTTGTGTCATTGCACTCAGCAGCCGATGTCCGACCGGCCTGAGCCCACCATCGCGCGCCTCCGTTACTTTTTGGGAGGCGACCGCCCCAGTCAAACTGCCCGCCATGCAGGGTCCCGGACCGGGCTGACCGATCGCGGTTAGACAGCAAAAGCACCCAGGGTGGTATTTCAAGGTTGGCTCCACCGAAGCTAGCGCCCCGGCTTCATCGTCTCCCACCTATCCTACACAGGGTCCTTCTGCTGCCACTGCAAAGCTGCAGTAAAGGTTCATAGGGTCTTTCCGTCTGACCGCGGGTACCCCGCATCTTCACGGGGAGTTCAATTTCGCTGAGCCGATGCCGGAGACAGTGGGGAAGTCGTTACGCCATTCGTGCAGGTCGGAACTTACCCGACAAGGAATTTCGCTACCTTAGGACCGTTATAGTTACGGCCGCCGTTTACCGGGGCTTCGGTTCGGAGCTTGCACCCCTCCCCTTAACCTTCCGGCACCGGGCAGGCGTCAGACCCTATACGTCGTCTTTCGACTTCGCAGAGCCCTGTGTTTTTACTAAACAGTCGCCACCCCCTGCTCTGTGCCACCCCCGGATGGTTGCCCAACCAGAGGTCTCGCTTATCCCGAAGTTACGCGAGCAATTTGCCTAGTTCCTTCGGCATCGTTCTCTCAAGCGCCTTGGTATGCTCTACCAGTCCACCTGTGTCGGTTTCGGGTACGGTCTCGTCGCTGGAGCTGTTTCCCGGGATGGCGGCAAAGCCGGGGCAATCCGATAAGCCCCGACAACAGCCGCCATCCGTCACTGCCAGCAGGCCCAGGAATGTTGACCTGGTTCCCATCGACTACGGCTCTCGCCCTCGCCTTAGGGGCCGGCTCACCCTGCGCGGATTAACCTTGCGCAGGAACCCTTGGACTTTCGGCGACGGAGTTTCTCGCTCCGTTTGTCGCTACTCATGTCAGCATTCGCACTTCCGATACCTCCAGAAGGGGTCACCCCGCTTCCTTCGCAGGCGTACGGAACGCTCCGCTACCAATCAGTTGTCAGTTGTCAGTTTTCAGTTTTCAGACAGGCGCTCACGCAGGCCGTTCAGCATCCGCGCGATCTCCGACAGCTCGTCCTGCCAGGCTCGCGATTGCGCCGCCGTGACGAAGTCGAGGTCGGCCGCATAGCAGCACCACAGCCGGGCTTCGTCCGCCGAGCCGATCGCCATCGTCACATAGCGCCGGAACTCGGCATCCGACCCCGGCTGCCGGCCCGCTCCTTCCACCAGAAGCGCGCAGACCGACTTCGAGGCACGGCGCAACTGCTCCGCCACGCCGCCATACTGCTCCACCCGCGGCCACGAAAGGCTCGCCCGATGCAACGCAAGCGACAACCGATACGCACGCTGAAACACCTTCAGCGCCCAAACATCCCCGGCCATCGCCCACCACTCTTGTCTGACAACTGGAAACTGACAACTGACAACTGATTCCACAGCTTCGGTACGTGGCTTGAGCCCCGTTACATCTTCGGCGCGGGATTTCTGCTAGACCAGTGAGCTATTACGCTTTCTTTAAAGGATGGCTGCTTCTAAGCCAACCTCCTGGTTGTTTTGGAATTCCCACATCCTTTCCCACTTAGCCACGATTTCGGGACCTTAGCTGGCGGTCTGGGCTGTTTCCCTCTCGACGACGGACCTTAGCACCCGCCGTCTGTCTGCCGCGCTATACTCCACGGTATTCGGAGTTTGGTTAGGTTTGGTAAGGCTTTGGGCCCCCCTAGCCCATCCAGTGCTCTACCCCCGTGGGCAAACACGCGACGATCTACCTCAATAGATTTCGCGGAGAACCAGCTATTTCCGAGTTTGATTGGCCTTTCACCCCTAGCCACAGCTCATCCCCGACTTTTTCAACAGGCGTGGGTTCGGCCCTCCAGTGGGTGTTACCCCACCTTCAGCCTGGCCATGGCTAGATCACTCGGTTTCGGGTCTTCCACATGTGACTAGTGCGCCCTGTTCAAACTCGCTTTCGCTCCGCCTCCACCTAACGGCTTAAGCTCGCCACATACGGAAACTCGCTGACCCATTATACAAAAGGTACGCCGTCACCACACAGGACGCTCGCGCGTCCGGCGGCTCCGACTGCTTGTAGGCATCCGGTTTCAGGTCTCTTTCACTCCCCTCGTCGGGGTGCTTTTCACCTTTCCCTCACGGTACCTGGTCCACTATCGGTCACCAGGGAGTATTTAGGCTTGGAGGGTGGTCCCCCCGTGTTCGGACAGGATTGCACGTGTCCCGCCCTACTCATGGATCCGCACGAGGCGTTCGCATACGGGGCTGTCACCCGCTGCGGCCGGCCTT
>CAVYXK010000017.1:0-787500 GCA_963772445.1 uncultured Pseudomonadota bacterium | reverse complement strand
CCGGCGACCAGCGCTCCCATATCCAGCGCCAGCAGCCGCTTGTTTTTCAGCGCCTCCGGCACGTCGCCGTTGACGATGCGCAGCGCGAGACCCTCGACGATCGCCGTCTTGCCGACGCCGGGCTCACCGATCAGCACAGGATTGTTCTTGGTGCGCCGTGCCAGCACCTGAATGGCTGCGGCGGATCTCCTCTTCGCGGCCGATCACCGGGTCGAGCTTGCCCTCGCGGGCAAGCGCGGTCACGTCACGGGCATATTTCTTCAGCGCGTCGAAGTTGGCCTCGGCGTTCTCGCTGGTCACCTTGCGGCCCTTGCGGATGTCATTGACCGCCTTCTCCAGGGCCTGCGCGGTGGCCCCGGCGCTCTTCAACGCCCTGCCGGCTGGCGTATCAGAGGCGGCAAGCGCGACCAGCAGGCGATCCTGTGCCACGTATTCGTCGCCGGCTCGGGTGGCCCGCTGCTGCGCCGCGTCCAGCGCGCGCACAAGCTCGGGCGTGAGCTGCGGCTGTCCGGCCCCGCCACCCTGCACCTTCGGCAGCTTCGCCAGTTCTGCCTCGACGCCGGCCAGCGTCGCTTTCGGGTCGCCGCCGGCGGCGCGGATCAGCCCGGCTGCCGCTCCTTCCTCATCGTCCAGAAGCGCTTTCAGCAAATGCTCGGGCGTGATTCGCTGGTGGAACTCGCGGATCGCAATGGTCGCGGCAGCCTGCAGGAAGCCGCGCGCACGCTCGGTGAATTTCTCTATGTCCATGTTCTGTCCCTATGCTCAGGCGACAGCGCCGCCCTCCGCCCCTCTCGGAGGCAACGGAGATATGACGCTTTGGCAGGCCATCTGGTAGGGCGCAGACTACGGCTCAAGAGGGTTCAGCCGCATGCGCATCGAATATCTGTACCGCTACCCGGTGAAGGGTCTGTCCGCCGAGGCATTGGAGGCCGCCGAGGTGAAGGAGGGGGGCGCCATTCCGTGGGATCGCGCCTTCGCCCTCGCCCAGGGCGACGCACCCTTCGATCCGGGGCGACCCGAATGGCTGCCGAAGACGCATTTCATGTGCCTGCGGCAGAACGCCGGTATCGCCGCGCTGCAGTCGGTGTTCGACCCGCGCTCCGGCCGGCTGACCATCCGCTCGCCACGGGACGGCTCGGTCTCCGCCAATGCGCTCTCCGCGGCGGGGCGGGAGGAGATCGGCCGCTTCCTCACTGCCTTTCTGGGCGCTGAGGCAAGAAGCACGCCGCGGTTTCTCTACGTGCCCGGCCACGTCTTCTGCGACCAGCGCCGCCCCACCGTCAGCCTGATCAATCTCGCCAGCCTGCGCGACTTCGAGACGCGTGTCGGCGCCCGCCGCCATCGCCGGCGCTTTCGGGCCAATGTCTGGTTCAGCGGTGCCGGTGCGTGGTCGGAACTCGACTGGGTCGGCCGCGAGATTCAGCTCGGCGGCGCGGTGCTGCGCGTCATCAAGCGCATCGCCCGCTGTCCGGCGACCGAGGTGAACCCGCTGACGGCCGAGCGCGACGCGAATCCGGTGGAGGAGTTACGGACACTCTATGGTCATACCGACTTGGGCATTCATGCCGAGGTCATCGACGGTGGACGGTTTGAAGTTGGGGATGGGATCGAGCTTCTACCTGAATGACAAAGAAAGACAGATTCGCCGCAGACGGCGCTGAGCCAATGATAGTTACGGCGCCATTACAGCGTGCACAACGTCATTCCCGCTTACGCAGGAACCAGCCCCGAGACGCTCGGGCGCCTTCCCTGGAATCCTGTTTTCGCAGCAATAACGAAGAACTGCAGCGCCTTTTCGGTAAATCTTGCTTTCAGAAAATCGAGTGCGGCCCAAGCAACCGAAACCGTATGCCCCATGCAGGTTGGCGAGGATGGCAACATCCTCGCCTACACGGCTAAAGATCGAAAGCAACCTGCGGCGCGAGCGCAGCCGGCCATGGGTCATTCTGTCGAGTAGCTGATATTACGTCGTCCAGCAACATGACGACCTCCACGGCGCTCTGTATTGCTAACCCCCCAAATCCTCGCGGCACGCGAAGAATCCGCCAAGACGCCGGGAATCTGCTGATTTGGTTGACAATCTTGCCTAGGCATCACGCGTACAGACTGGAGCGATCCGGCGCGACAGCGCCTACGGCAGTTCGCCTGTGTGCGAACGGGTTCACACGGAGCGCCGCGGAGAATCTGGAGAATCTACGGAGCGCCACCGAGTTCGTCAGGTTGCTGGACGCTGCAACACCTCCGCGGTCCTTCGTGCGATTCTCCGTGGTGCTCCGTGTGAACCCCTTTTGCACGAAGTCCCCATCCGTTCCATGGATATCCGGAATGCGTATGCCATAGCGCAGGGCTATGTGGCGGCGCGATCGCCGCAATCACCCCGGCGGCGGAGCCAGCGAGCCGGGCTCCACCGACCCGATGAGCCAGTCGCGGAACAGTGCGATCTTCGGGGTGTCGGCGGTCTCCTCCGGCGCGACGATGTAAAACCCGGCATCCGCCGGCAGCACCACGTCGAACGGCACCACCAGACGCCCGGCGGCAATATCCGTCTCGACGAAACGAGTGCGCCCCATCGCGATCCCATGCCCGTCCACCGCCGCCTGGATCGCCATGAAGCTCTCATCGAAGCTGAGCCCGCGGCGCGACGCCAGCGACACGGGCAAGCCGGCGGCGGTCAGCCAGAGTTGCCAGTCCTCGCGCGAGACCGAGGCGTGCAACAACGTGTGATGCGCGAGGTCTTCCGGCCGGCGCAGCGGCTTTGGGCCATTCAGCAATGCCGGGCTGCAGACCGGAAACAATTCCTCCGCCATCAGCCATTGGGCGCGCAGCCCTGGCCAGTTGCCGCGCCCGTAGCGGACCGCCATGTCCACTTCCTCGCGACGAAAATCGACCAGATGCGAGGAAGTGGTGATGCGAACCTCGATGCCGGGATGCGTCTCTTGAAAGCCGGCGGCGCGCGTCACCAGCCATTTCGCGGCGAGCGAGGCGGTGGTGCTGACCGTCAGCAGTCCCTCACGATCGGGGCGCCGCAGCCGCTCAGTGGCCCTGCGCAGGTCTTCGAACGCGGCGCGCACCGCCGGCAGGTAGGATTGCGCGTCGCGGGTGAGCAGCAGCGCGCGATTTTGCCGCAAGAACAGCCGGATCCCGAGCTGCTCCTCTAGTCGGCGGATCTGATGGCTGATCGCGGTCTGGGTCACGTTCAGCTCGGTCGCGGCGCGAGTGAAGCTGAGATGCCGCGCCGCCGCTTCGAAGGCGCGCAATCCGTTGAGTGATGGTAGGGCGGTTGCCATGGCGGGCTCTATCATGAGATTTCCTCATGGAGAAGCGGACAAACTGTCGTTTGTCAAGTGCAGCGCCAGCGCCCACCTGGAGCGTGTCTTGGACCTGATGGAGACCTGCTATGTCCGGCTTCACAGAGCGTTTGCTGACAAATTATCAGGTAGCGCCACGCTTGACCGTGGTACCGCCACGCCGCGAAACGATAACAGCCCGGCTGCACGCCCTGTTTCGGAAGTGGCGCCGGCGCATCCGCGAGCGGCGCGCGCTGGCCGAGTTCACCGATCGGGACCTGCGCGACATCGGCATCACCCGGGTGGACGTCCAAAACGAACTCGCCAAGCCGTTCTGGCGAGACTGACCGCACGCTTTCATCGCCACTACAAGAAGGATCGAGGTCATGAGCGCCTATGCAGAACTCGCCGAACGCCTGGACGATCTGCCTTATGTCGAGGCAGCACTGAACTACCTCGTACCGATGAACGAACGCCCGCGCAACTACACCTTCGATCCACCGCCGGGCATTCCCCGCTCCAACACCGAACATGAGGCTCGTCGTGTGCCGATCCACAGCGTGCGGCCGATTGAATCCGACATCTCGGTCGACCGGCAGGGATTCGCCGTCCTGCATTACCAGAGCGCCGTCCGCGACTTCTGGAACGAGGACGAACTGCGCCGTGTCTATTATCCCGAAGCCGAACGGGTAATTGCGGAAGCAACCGGCGCCAGCAGAGTGTTCATCTTCGATCACACGTTACGCCGCCGCGTGCACGGCGCGGCGGACCGCGCGCCCGACGCCCCACGCCAGCCGGCAACGCGCGTACATGTCGATCACACGGCGAAGTCTGGCCCGCAGCGGGTCCGCGACTTCTTCGGCGACAAGGCAGAGGAGCTGCTGCGCGGCCGCGTCCAGGTGATCAACCTCTGGCGACCGATCCGCGGTCCATTGCGCGATGCGCCGCTCGCCGTCTGCGACGCCCGCTCTGTCGCGCCCGGCGATCTGGTGCCGTCGGACCTGGTGTACCAGCACCGCGTGGGAGAGACCTACGCTGTCACCTACAACCCGGACCATCGCTGGTTCTACGTTCCGGAGATGCAGCCCGACGAGGCGCTGCTGCTGAAATGCTTCGACTCGAAAACCGACGGCCGCGCCCAATTCTTGCCCCACACGGCGTTCGACGACCCGACCGCGCCCGCCGACGTGTTGCCGCGTGAAAGCGTCGAGATCAGGACCCTGGTCTTCCACGACGCGTAAGTTTTCACCTCTCCCGCGCTGCGGCTATTTTCACGGTCCAACCCGGGGACATAGGTAACAGTTCAGCCCGACGAGATGGGTAACAGGCTAACTGGCGGCATGGAGGTGCACCATGCCGTGGCAGAGGACCGAACCCATGGACGAGCAGCTGTCGTTCATTGTGAGCTGGCGGGAGGATGGAGTTTCGATGGCGGAATTGTGCCGCCGCTATGGGGTGAGCCGGAAGACCGGCTACAAATGGGTGGATCGTTACGAGGCGGCCGGGCTGGCCGGCTTGCAGGAGCGCAGCCGGGCGCCGCTGCGGCATCCGCATCAGGTCGCGCCGGCGCTCGCCGAGGCGGCACTTGGAGCGCGGCGCAGCCATCCGAGCTGGGGCCCGCGCAAAGTGCGGGCGTGGCTGATGGCGCATGATCCTGGGTTGGCCTGGCCGGCGGCGAGCACGCTGGGCACGCTGTTCGACGAAGCCGGGCTGACGGTGCCGCGGCGTCGGCGCGAGCGAGTGCCGCCGCGGACGGCGCCGTTTGCCGACTGTGACGGGCCGAATGCGGTTTGGACGGCTGATTTCAAGGGCTGGTTCCGTACCGGCGATGGCGCGCGCTGCGAGCCGTTCACGTTGTTGGACGGCTGGAGCCGCTATCTGCTGCGTTGCTGTGCGTCGGGCCGACACGGCGACGGTGCGCGCGATCCTGGAGGCGGCGTTTCGCGAATACGGGCTGCCGGAGGTTTTTCGCAGTGACAACGGAGCGCCGTTTGCGGGCCGCGGCGCGGGTGGCCTGAGCCGGCTTTCGGTGTGGCTGATCAAGCTTTCGGTGCGGCCGGAGCGGATTGATCCGGGCTCGCCGGAGCAGAACGGCCGCCACGAGCGGATGCATCTGACGCTCGGGCAAGAGACGGCGAACCCGCCGGCGGCGGACCTGCGGGCGCAGGCGCGGCGTTTTGCGGCGTTCCGTCGCTGCTACAACGAGGAGCGGCCGCATGAAGCGTTGGGCCAGCAGCCGCCGGAGCGGCACTATCGGGCGAGTGCGCGCGGCTACAGCGGCAGACTGTGTTCGCCGGAGTACCCGGAGGCGGCGACGGTGCGCCAGGTGCGCTCGAACGGCGAGATTAAGTGGCGTGGGGAACGGGTATTTCTGGGTGAGCCGCTGGTTGGTGAACCTGTCGGGCTGAGCCCGATCGCGGATGGCGAATGGCGTGTGATGTATGGGCCGATCGAGCTTGGCGTGTTGGACGAGCGGTGCCGGTTGCGACAGCGACGCCGGCGGCGGAGGGCGCTCTGTGGAGTTGTGGACAACCCAAGCGGGTTGCCCACAACTCCACAGAGCCAACAGCGACAAGCGCCTGATTTGATACGATGATGGATGGAAAGTGTTACCCATGTCGTCGGTCTATTCTGTTACCCATGTCGTCGGTTGGACATTCACCTCTGCCGCTCTGCGGGAGAGGTCGCCGCGCGCAGCGCGGTGGGTGAGGGTGCCGGGAGCGAGGTCCTCACCCGCCGCGCTTCGCCGGCCGACTTCTTCCTCAGAAGCGCAAAAGGTGTAAGGGTACGTCATGTCTCAACCACGCCAACTCCACCTGGGCGCATTCATGCGTCCGGTCAGCATCCACACCGCCGCATGGCGCTACCCCGGCGCATACCCGGACGCAAACTTCAACTTCGGGCACATCAAGCGCTTCGCCCAAACATTGGAACGAGGCCGGTTCGATGCATTCTTCATGGCCGACCACCTTGCCGTGCTCAACATGCCGATGGACGCGCTGAAGCGCAGCGCGACCGTCACCTCGTTCGAGCCGATGACGCTGTTGCCGGCACTGGCCATGGTTACCGACCATCTCGGCCTGATCGCCACCGGCTCGACCACGTTCGATGCGCCCTATCACGTCGCCCGCCGGTTCGCCTCGCTCGACCACATCAGCGGCGGGCGCGCCGGGTGGAACATCGTCACCACCTCCAACCCGGACGCGGCGCTAAATTTCGGGCTGGAGGAGCACATGGAGCATGACGAGCGCTATCGCCTCGCCCGCGAATTCTTCGATGTGGTCACCGGCCTGTGGGACAGTTGGGCAGACGATGCGTTCATCCGCGATGTCGAGCGCGGCATCTATTTCGATCCCGCCCGCCTCCACGTTCTGAACCACAAGGGCGAGTACCTGTCGGTACGCGGCCCATTGAACATCGCCCGTCCGATTCAGGGCTGGCCGGTGATCGTGCAGGCTGGTGCATCCGAGGCCGGCCGCCAACTCGCCGCCGAGACGGCTGAGATGGTGTTCACCGGCCAATCGACCCTTGCCGAGGGGCAGCGTTTCTATGCCGACGTGAAGGGCCGCATGGCGGCGCTCGGCCGCGACCCGGATCATCTGAAGATCATGCCGGGCTGCTTTGTCGTCGTCGGCGATACGATGTCCGAGGCGCGCGAGAAACGAGCACTGCTGGATAGTCTCGTGCATTACGACAGCGCCATCGCCTCGCTGTCGATCGCGCTCGGCCACGATGCATCGGGTTTCGATCCGGATGCACCGCTGCCGGACATCCCCGAGAGCAACGCGAGCCAGAGTGGACGCGAACGGGCGATCGAGCTGGCCCGGCATGAACACCTGACCGTTCGGCAGCTCGCCCAACGCCTCGGCGGCTACGCCGGCCTGGCGATGGTTGGCACCCCGGCGATTATTGCCGATCAGATGGAGGAATGGTTGGTCTCGCACGCATCCGACGGGTTCAACGTGATGTTCCCGTACCTGCCGGGCGGGCTCGATGATTTCGTCGATCGCGTGGTGCCGGAGCTGCAGCGCCGCGGCATCTTCCGTCGCGAGTATGAAGGCAAGACGCTGCGGGAGAATATGGGATTGCCGTGGCCGGAGAACCGGTTCTTTCCCAACTAGGCCAGTTAGTTGTAGTTAGCAACAATCCATCTCTTCTGCGGCGCATCGCTCTCCGAGGAAAGCCAAGCGATCACGCCGTGCGCACTTTGGTCAGGAACCCGTCCATGGCACCGCGCAATGCGGCAGCCTGACGACTGAGATCCTGCGCCACACCGAGCATCTCGGTCGCCGCGGTGCCCGAGGAACGCGCGGCTTCGGCCACACCGCCGACACTACCACTGACCTGGCGCGTGCCGTTGGCGGCCTGTTGTACGCTGCGGGCGATCTCCTGTGTGGCGGCACGCTGCTCCTCGATCGCCGCGGCGATGGCGGCGGCGATCCGGTCCATATCATCCACGATCTGCGCGATCCCGTGGATCGCCTCCACCGCGGCCTGGGTCGAGCTCTGCATAACGGAGATCTGGCCGGAGATCTCCTCCGTCGCCTTCGCCGTCTGGCTGGCGAGGCTTTTCACTTCCGAGGCGACCACAGCGAAGCCCTTGCCGGCGTCACCGGCGCGCGCTGCTTCGATCGTCGCGTTCAACGCCAAAAGGTTGGTCTGGCCAGCGATGTTGCTTATCAGCCCGATCACGTCGCCGATCTTGTGCGCCGCCGCCGTCAGATGCTGCACCGTGGCTTCGGTGCGGCGCGTCGCCTCGTTGGCTTCACGAGCGATGCCGGCGGCCTTGCCGACCTGGCTGGCCACTTCGGCGATGGAGGCGGAGAGCTCATCCGCCGCCCCGGCCACGCTTTGCACATGCGCCGATGCTTCTTCCGAAGCCGCGGCGGCGACCGATATCTCCTGCCCGGTCTTCTCGACCGAGCCGGCAACCGTCTTCGCGCCGGCCTCGAGCCGCGTGACGCCGCCGGCGACACCGTGGGCGATGCCAGCCACTTCGCTTTCGAACTCCGAGGCCACCCGCATCACCGCCTCGCGCCGCTCGGCCTCGGCACGCGCGGCCGACTGCTGTTGCTCGGCTTCCAGGCGCTGATGCTCGACGGCGCTTTCTTTGAACACCTGCACCGCCCTGGCCATGGTCCCGACCTCATCGCCACGTTCGGTGCCGGGAACGGCGACCCCAAGTTCCGCATGGGCAAGACGGTCCATCACCCCGGTCAGCGCGGCGAGGCCACCACTGATGTCGCGGTTGACCACCCACGCGACCGCCAGGGTCAGCAGCAAGATCAGCCCGCCGATTCCGGCAAGCCGTAACGCATCGGAATGGAAAGCAGCCTCTAGATCGTCCACGTATGCGCCGGCCAGGAAGGTGATGTTCCAGGGCGTGTAGCGCGCCACGAAGGCGACCTTTCCGACCGCGTCACTATGCCCCGGCTTGGGAAAGCGGTAGGCAACTACGCCGCTGTCGCTGTCCTTCAGGGCGGCGTGGATGATGTCGGTGAGGGGCCGGCCATTGGCATCTGTCGCGGTGGACGGCTTGCCTTCGCGATCGGGTATCGTGCCGTGGATCAGCGTGATTCCGTCGGGGGTCTGTGTGGTGAGATAGCCCTCACCGTGGTCGAACCGCATCTTGTGGAACTGATCGCGCAACACAGCCATCGCCTGTTCCTGCGTCAGCTTGTGGGCGGCGATCTGGCCCTGCAGGGACTCGGCGATGCCCATCGCGGACTGCACGACGGCGCGCAGCTTGTCCACTCGGTCGTTGATCATCCGCTGATGCCAGAGGGAGGCAGCCACCGCCAGCGTGGCGACCAGGGCCAACGACGAAAAGCCCATCAGGAGGGTGAGCTTGGTGCGGAGTTCTGAGGCGGCTGACGACGGTCATCTTCGGTCGATCCCAGTGCCCGCCGAAGATCGGCGGCCGGGGTGAACAACCGGTGAAGGCGGGTCAGCCGAGCTTTGCTGCGCCGCGACTCCCAGGGCGCGGCATTACCGCGGCACCAAGACGTGAATGGTCGGGACAAGCCTGGCCATCTCGCGACCCGAAGTTACCCGTCGGTCGAGAAGCGGAAGATCGTCGTCGAACGGAACGTCTGGCCCGGATTGAGCACCGTCGAGGGGAAATTCGGATGGTTGGGCGAATCCGGGAAATGCTGCGTCTCGAAGGTATAACCCTCGCCCTGGCGATAGATGGTATGCGATGAGCCGACCAGGTTTCCCTGCATATAGTTGCTGGTGTAGATTTGGATGCCGGGCTCGGTCGTATAGACTTCGATGATGCGTCCGGTCTTCGGTGAATAGGCCTTGGCGGCAAAACTGAGTTCGCCCGGCTGAGTCTTGTTCAGTACCCAGTTGTGGTCGTAGCCGTGCGCCAGGATGATCTGGTCGAACGGGGCGCGGATCTGTGCATCGATCGGATGCATCGTGCGGAAATCCATGGGTGTCCCGGCGACCGGTGCGATCTCCCCGGTTGGGATCTGGGTCGCGTCCGTGGGCGTGTAGCTGTCGGCATTGATCTGCAACAACTGATGCAGCGCCGAGCCGGAGCCGTTGCCGTCGAGATTGAAATAGGAATGATTGGTCAGGTTGATGACGGTGGGCTTATCGGTGGTGGCCTGATAGTCGATGCGCAGCGCATTCGACTGGTCGAGCGTGTAGGTGACCTGCACGTTCAGCGCGCCGGGATAACCGTCCTGCCCGTCGGGGCTGGTGTAGGCCAGGGTCGCCGAGACGCTGTCGGGCCCTGATTGCGGCGTGACCTGCCAGATCTGGGTATTGAACCCCTCGGTACCGCCATGTAGCGAATTGGGGCCGTTGTTGAGCGGCAGATGGTTGGTCGTGCCGTTCAGCGTGAAGGTGCCCTTGGCAATCCGATTGGCGTAGCGGCCGACGATGGCGCCGAAATAGCCGACATTCGAGTTGTAGCCTTGCAGGTTCGCATGGCTGAGCACGACGTCATCCGCGTGACCATGGCGGTCGGGGACATCGATCTCGGTAATATAGCCGCCGAGGTTGAGGAATTTCACGGTCATGCCGTGGTCGTTCTGCATGGTGAAGATCTCGACGGCGCGGCCGTCCGGCAGCGTGCCGTAGGGTGCGCGGGTAATCCCGGCGGCGCGGGCGTTGACGATGCCGAGGGCGAAGACCGCCATCCCGACGAACCCGATGGTACCGGCCAAGGTCATCACTGGCGTTCCTCCCGCTAGTTCTTGCAACCTTGGCTGACCCTACGATGGGCGGGCGGGTGGAACAATGGCGCGCTGCGCAACCGTCATGTGCAGGTGGCGGGCTGTAGCGCCACTCACGCGACATCGGAGGCCCACTCGCGCATATTCCATCGAAGGAATATATAGTTCTGTGACTTGGAACGTCGAATACACTGACGAGTTCGGGGCATGGTACCGCGACCTCACGGAAGCGACGCAGGATGACATCGATCGCGTTGTCGGGCTATTGGAAGCGCGCGGACCCGGCCTGCCCTATCCTTACTCGTCAGGGCTCACAGGATCGCGGCATTCGCACATGCGCGAACTGCGGGTGCAAAGCGGGGGGGTGCGCCGGTGAGAATCCTGTACACCTTCGACCCCACGCCGCACGGCGATCCTGCTGACGGGAGGGGACAAGACTGGCGACGCGCGATTCTACGAGCGACTGATCCCGATCACGGACCGCCTGTACGACGAGTACCTGGATGAGATTGGCAGAGAGGGGTTGCTCCCATGACTGGACATCAGGCTTTCGGGCGGGTGCGGGAGCGGATGGCGCCCCGAGCGGCGGGCGCGCAATGCGGAAGCAACGCGCGAGATGCGGGAAGAGCTGGACCGGCGCGACCTGGCATTGCATGAGCTGCGGCAGGCGCGACGGCGCAGCCAGCAGGACCTGGCGCGCGCACTGCACGTGCAACAGCCGGCGATAGCCAAGCTGGAGCGGCGGACGGATATGTATGTCAGTAATCTGCGCCGCTATGTCGAGGCACTCGGGGGTACGCTGGAGATCACGGCGCGATTTCCCGACGCGGAGGTCACTATCACCAACTTCGCCGAAATGGGCGAGGCCGACCCCGCGTCGGGGGTGCCGTAACCAGAGAGGTCTCGGGCTCGCACCGCGGCCGAAGCTGACGCGCAAGGAGGCTATGGCGGGGACGGCCTATCCTCGGCGTCGTTGCAGGCACAGCGAGGCAATCTCCACCGCAGGGGCCTGCTTCGCTGCGTTGACAAGAAACTGCGGGCGGAAGGCGGCGGACTAACGTCCGCCCTACGGGCCTACGACGCGTCAGTCTGAGGCTCGATGCGATAATTCTATCTGGAACCATGCCGGGCACTCCGCCAACCGGGGAAGCGCACGGTCCTTGTCCGATAGCAGCGCATCGCCCTCGATCGGCCATGAGATTGCAAGCTCCTGGTCGTTCCAGATGACACCACGCTCCGCTGCACGGTCGTAGTCGGCGGTGACCTTGTAGATTACTTCAGTGTCCGGCACGAGCGTGCAGAACCCGTGCAGGAAGCCACCGGGAATCCAAAGCTGCCGCCAGTTCTCCGCACTCAGCTCCGCTCCGACATGGCGGCCGAAATGGGTGGAGCCGTAGCGGATATCGACCGCCACGTCCCAGATCGCCCCGCGCACCACGCGCACCAGCTTGCCCTGCACGCTCGGCGCGATCTGCACATGCAGCCCGCGTATCACGCCGCGCCGCGCCGAGAAGCTGTGGTTGTCCTGCACGAACGGGCCGGGGATGCCGAGCTCGGCGTAGCGCCGCTGGTTCCAGGTCTCGGAGAAGAAGCCGCGCTGGTCCGGATGACGGGGCGGCGTGAGCAGAAGCACATCCGGGATGGCCAGCCGCTCGACCTTCATTGATGCGCCCCGTCAGCCAGTTCCAGCAGAAGCCGACCGAGCTCGGTCTTGTCGAGCCGCTGCGCCTCGGCTCGCAGCATGGCCGCGTCGATGAAGCCCATGCGGAACGCCACCTCCGCCGGGCAACCGACCATCATGCCCGTGCGCGACTGGATCGTCTGCACGAAGGTCGCGGCCTGCAGCAGGCTATCCGGTGTGCCGGCATCCAGCCAGGCGCAGCCCCGCGACAGCCGCTCGACATGTAGCGTCCCGGATTCCAGATAGATGCGATTGAGATCGGTGATCTCGAGCTCGCCGCGTGCCGAGGGGCGGATCCCCGCCGCCAGCTCGGTCACCTGGGAGTCATAGAAATAAAGGCCGGTGACCGCCCAGTTCGAGGTCGGCGCCACCGGCTTCTCGACGATTTCCACAGCACGCCCGGCGGCGTCGAATGACACGACGCCGTAGCGCTCGGGATCGCGCACCTGGTAGGCGAACACCGTCGCGCCGTGCGTGCGGGCTACCGCGGCACGCAGCGCCACCGATAGATGGTCGGCATAGATCAGGTTGTCGCCGAGCGCGAGCGCGCAGCCCTCGCCGCCGATGAACTCGCGGCCGATCAGGAAAGCCTGGGCAAGCCCCTCCGGGCGTGGCTGTTCGGCGTAATCGAGGTGGATGCCGAAGCGGCCGCCGTTGCCCAACAGGCGGCGAAACTGCGGCAGGTCGTCCGGTGTGGAGATGACCAGAATATCCCGGATGCCGGCCAACATCAGCGTCGACAGAGGATAGAACACCATCGGCTTGTCATAGACCGGCAGGAGCTGCTTGGAGACGGCCAGCGTTGCCGGATGCAGCCGCGTGCCAGAGCCGCCGGCAAGGATGATCCCCTTCATGTCGCGCTCTCGGCAACGACGCCGAGCCGCTCGCCGGCGTAGCACGCGGCGCGAACCGTTTCCCACCAGGTACGGTTCGCCAGATACCAGTCGATGGTGTGCGAAAGCCCGGTTTCGAAATTGTGCGAGGCCCTCCAGCCGAGCACGGCCTCACTGCGGCTCGGGTCGATCTCGTAGCGGAAGTCATGGCCGGGACGGTCGACAACGAATCGGATCAGCCGCTCGCGCGTGCCGGCGGGATCCGGACAGCGCCGGTCGAGTTCGGCGCAGACGGCGCGGACCACGTCGAGGTTGCTGCGCGGCTGGCGCGCGCCGATGGCATAGGTGGCGCCCGGCTCGCCTCGCTCCAGCACGCAGGCCAGCGCGGCGGCGTGGTCTTCTACATGCAGCCAGTCGCGTCGGTGGGAGCCGTCGCCATAGACCGGCAGCGTCTTGCCTTCCAGGGCATTCAAGGCGACGAGCGGGATCAGTTTCTCCGGGAACTGCCAGGGACCATAGTTGTTGCATGTGTTGCTGACCATGGTTGGTAGCCCGTAGGTGTGAAACCAGGCACGCACCAGATGGTCGGAGGCAGCCTTGCTGGCGGAATAGGGGCTGCGCGGGTCATAGGCGGTGGTCTCGGTGAACGCCACGTCGTCGGCCGCCAGCGCGCCGAACACCTCGTCGGTCGAGACGTGATGGAAGCGGAACGCGTCGCGGCGACCGCGCGGAACCCCCGCATGGTAGTGCCGCGCCGCCTCCAGCAGGGTGAACGTGCCGATGATGTTGGTGCGGATGAAGTCGGCCGGTCCGTCGATCGAGCGATCGACATGGCTTTCGGCGGCCAGGTGCATCACGGCGTCCGGCTGGTAGAGCGCGAACACCTCGCGCATGGCCGCGGCATCGGCGACGTCGGCACGGACCAGGACATGGCGGCGGTGGTGCGCGGCCTCCTCCAGCGCGTCCTCGGAGGCCGCGTAGGTCAGCTTGTCCACATTGACGATCACGCAGTCGGTGTGGCGCAGCAGATGGCGCACGACCGCTGAGCCGATGAAGCCACATCCGCCGGTCAGCAGCACTGTTTTCATCATCGGCAGGATTGTTCCTTGCAGTTGCCGGGTCGGGCTCGGTTAGGCCATGCCTCACGCGGGCTGGTCAACGAGATTTGGGCTGTGCCGCCGGTCGCCGGCCCTGACCTCCGGTCCCTCCCCCCTCCCCTGCCCCCTCCTGCAAGGGGAGGGGAGTTGCACTTGGCGCATAGCCCTCGCTCTGGCGCGCTTATCATAACGCTGCTTATTATGTCTGGCCTCACCAAAGGACCTCCGGCAGTGACCGACTTCCGGCGCGACCTGCTCTTCCTGTTGCATGACGTCGCCCGCCTGCTGCGCATGGACGCCGACCGGCGCGCCCGCGCCGACGGCATGACCCGCGCCCAATGGGCGTTGCTGATCTGGCTGGAGCGGCAGCCGGGCCTGTCGCAGAAGGAGCTCGCCGAGCTGCTGGAAGTCGAGCCGATCACCGTGGCACGGCTGATCGATCGGCTGGAGGCCCGTGGCATGGTCGAGCGGCGGCCCGATCCCCGTGACCGGCGAATCTGGCGTCTGCATCTCTGTGCGCCGGCGCATCCGATGCTGCGAGAGATCGCCCGCCAGCGGGCCGAGATCGTTCGCATGGTGACTGCCGGTGTCGACCAGCGGACCCAGGACGCGATGACGGAAGCCCTGATCGGCATGAAGAGCCGCGCTGACGGCCCGGCGGGCCGATCCCGAGCCGGCCGATACCTTGGCGGAGGAGGTCGTCTGATGTCGCAGACCGCGACGGGTCGGCGCTCCCGGCGTCGGTCCTCCGGGCGTTGTCGATCGGCCGCATCGCGCGCGGATCAGCCGCCACGCGCTGGGGCCCATGCTGATGATCGCCGGCATTGTTGCAGTGGGCGCCGGAGCATTGACCTTCTGGCTGTATGGCGGACGCTATGTGTCGGTCGATGATGCGTATGTCCGCGCCGCCAAGGAGGCGCTCTCGACCGACGTCTCCGGCATCGTGGCAGCGGTGCCGGTGAAGGACGGCCAGCACGTCGAGCAAGGTCAGGTGCTGCTGCGTCTCGACCCACGCCAGTTCCAGATCGCTCTTGCCGGTGCCAAGGCAGACCTTGCAGAGACCGCGCTAAGGCTGCAGGCAATGCAGCAGGACTATCACCGAATGCTGACGCGATATCGAGGTGCAGGCAGGCGCAGGTGCAGTCCGATCAGGCGAACTTCGATCGGTTCGCGACCCTGGTCAAAAGCGGCGGCGTCACCCGGGCGGAGTACGACAACGCCCGGTTCGCGCTGCTGGCCGACCAACACGCCGTCGAGTCGCTGAAGCAGCAGGCGACGGTGCAGCTCGCCCAACTCGGCGGCAGCGCGGACGCGCCGGTCGAGCAGCTTCCGCAGTATCTCGCGGCGCAGGCCAAAGTCGATGAGGCGCAGCGCGAGCTGGATCATACCGTCATCCACGCGCCGTTCGCCGGCATTGTGACCGACGTCGATAGCGTGCAGCCCGGCATGTACCTCGCGGCCTCGACTGCGGCGTTCGGGCTGGTGTCCTCGGAGCGGGTCTGGGTCGAGGCCGATCCGAAGGAGACCGAGCTGACCTGGGTTAAGCCAGGCGACCATGTCGATGTCACAGTCGATACTTATCCTGGCCGAACTTGGCAGGGCGTGGTGGAGAGCATCATGCCCAATTCCGGTTCGGAGTTCTCCGTGCTGCCGGCCCAGAATACGTCGGGCAACTGGGTGAAGGTGGTGCAGCGCATCCCGGTGCGGATCCACGTCGATCGCCATCCGGGCGATCCCGGAACTGCGGACGGGCATGAGCGTCGAGGCCGAGCATCGATACCGGACACACCAGGTCGCTCGCGGACCTGTTTTGATGCGGCGCCCTTACTCCCCTGCCCTTCGGGCCGGGTCCTCCTTCTCCCACGGTGCGGGAGAGGGTGAGGTTCACCATCGCGGCATCATCACAATATGCACGATGGGTGCCACGCTGATGCAGGCGCTGGACCAGACCATCGCCAACGTCGCGCTGCCGTACATGCAGGGTAGCCTGTCGGCCAGCTACGACGAGATCACCTGGGTCCTGACGTCGTACATCACCGCCGCGGCGATCATGACGGCCCCGGTCGGCTGGATGGCCCAGCGTTTCGGGCGTAAGCACCTGTTCGTCGGCTGCCTGATCGGCTTCACGATCACCTCGATGATGTGCGGCGCGGCGAGTCACTGTCGCAGATGGTGCTGTTCCGCATGTTGCAGGGCATGTTCGGCGCGGCACTGGTGCCGCTGTCGCAGGCCACGCTGCTCGACATCTACCCGATCGAGCAGCGCGGCAGTGCCATGGCGATTTGGGGCGTCGGCGTGATGCTGGGGCCGATCCTGGGGCCCACGCTGGGCGGTTACCTGACCGAGATCTACAACTGGCGCTGGGTGTTCTACGTCAACCTGCCGTTCGGCATTCTGGCCACGGCTCGGGCTGATTTTCTTCATGCCCGATCGCCAGAGGCCAGAACAGTCTGCGCTTCGACTGGATCGGCTTCGCCGCGCTTTCGATGGGCATCGGCGCTTTGCAGCTCATGCTGGACCGCGGCCAGGACCAGGACTGGTTCAGCTCGCGCGAGATCATCACCGAGGCGGTGCTCGCCGCGCTGGGCATCTATCTGTTCCTTGTTCACCTGCTGTCGGCCAAGCGACCGTTCATTCCGTCCGGCCCTGTTCAAGGACCGAACTTCGCTGCCGGGATTGCGATGATGTTCGCGATGGGCACCATTCTGGTGTCCAGCTCGGCGCTGATGGCGCCATGGCTGCAGGGGCTCGGCAATTATCCGGTCGAGACCGCCGGGCTGGTGATGGCGCCGCGCGGCATCGGCACGATGGGCGCCATGATGCTGGCCGGCCGCCTGGCAACCAAGGTCGATCCGCGCAAGATAATGGCGCTCGGCGTCTTGCTGCTCTGCTGGTCGCTCTGGCAAATGACCCACTGGACCCCGGACGTATCCCAAGCCACGCTGATCATCGCCATCATCGTGCAAGGGGCAGGCCTTGGCTTCGTCTTCATCCCGCTGCAGGTGATCGCGTTCGCTACCCTGGCACCCGGCTTGCGCACCGACGGCGCATCGTTGTTCAGCCTGTTTCGCAATATCGGCGCCGCGATCGGCGTGTCGATCACCTCTGCGCTGCTCGCGCACAACACGCAGGCTCTGCATGCCGAAATCGGAGCCTATGTTACGCCGTTCAACCGCGCATTGCAGGCGGGGCCGGTGAGGCACCTGCTGGATCCCGCCAGCACCCACGGCGCCGCCTTGCTGGATCGGATCGTCAACCAGCAGGCGCAGATCATCGCCTATATGGACGACTATAAGCTGATGATCTTCACCACTCTGCCCGCCCTGCTGCTACTGCTGCTGATGCGTCGCCCGCCCGCAGCCGTCGCGGCGGGTGGCGATGCGCACGCGGCAATGGACTGAAACCGTTCGCCGGAGGCATCGACAACGCGCGCGCAGTGCCTCATTCAGAGCGCACATCTCAACGTCAACTTAATGCCATGAAATAGCCGCGTAAACGGGCTGGTTGAAGGGCGCGTCATGATCCGCGTCATTGTCTGTGCCACGCACCAGCATGATTATCGTATGGTGCTCCTCGCGGCGTTGGTTTGTGCCATTGCATGCGGGACCACAACGCAGATGCTGCCCCGCGCCGCCTCGTCGGCTGCGACGCGCGGCGATCAGGTGCTGGTCGAAGCGGGCGCCCAGGTGCGGCACGCAATCCGCGAGATGGACACCGCCGCGCGGCTCGGCGGCGATGAGTTCGCCGCGTCCCAGCGCGAGGCGGCGTCCCTCGCCGCACGGCTGCTGGCGGAGTTGTCCCGCTCCTACGATATCGATGGCCATCAGGTGATGATCGGCGCCAGCATCGGGATCGCGTTGTTCCCTGGAGATGGGCACGATTCGACGACTTTGATGAAGAACGCCGATCTCGCACTCTACCGCGCCAAGCGTGACGGGCGCGGCGTGTTCGGCTGTTTCGAGCAGGAGATGGATGCACGCGTGCAGGAACGGCGCGCCATGGAGCAGAACCTGCGCCAGGCGATCGCACGCGGCGAGCTGGCGCTGAATTACCAGCCCCTGGTTAAATCACGCACACTCGAGATCACCGGCTTCGAAGCCCTGCTGCGCTGGACCCACCCCGTCCGCGGCCAAGTGCCGCCCTCCGACTTCATTCCGCTTGCCGAGGAAACCGGTCTGATCGTGATACTCGGACACTGGGTGCTGGAGGGCGCCTGCAAGGAGGCAGCTTCCTGGACAAGGCCCTATCGGATTGCGGTCAATCTTTCGCCCGCGCAATTCAAGGAAGAGGGACTTACCGAAACAATTCGTGCGACGCTGGCGCGGCACGGACTTGACCCGTCGCGGCTGGAGCTGGAGATCACAGAGGGCGTCCTGATCGAAGACGCCGAACGTGCGCTTACGGTCCTGCAAGAGCTGAAGCAGAGCGGCGTCCGCGTCGCGCTCGACGATTTCGGAACCGGGTATTCCAACCTGAGCTATCTGCGGCGCTTTCCGTTCGACACGATCAAGATCGATCGGTCGTTCGTGCAGGGGACCGGCCAGGACAGCGAGGCCGAGGCAATCGTCAGCTCGGTGATCGCCATGGGCCGCAACCTGGGACTGGATGTGACCGCCGAGGGAGTGGAAACTCAGGTTCAGCTCGGCATGCTGCGTGCCGAGCGCTGCACGAAGCTTCAGGGCTTTCTCCTCGGCCGCCCGACCGCGATGGTGACGGATGCACGGGTTCAGACCGAGCCTCAGGCTGCGGCGTAGCATAGGGTGGAGTTTTATTCGCGGTCCCGAGACAAGCTGAGTCCGCGTATGATACCAGGCGCCCTTGAGGTTGACCCTCCAGCGGTGCCGCGTCATGCCGGCGAAGCATGGCGGAATGCGCTTCGCTTTTCCGCCATACGGGAGCCGCGTCGCCGCGCAGGGCGGAAAAGCGAAGCGCATTCCGCCGGTTGCTTTCTAGCCGGCCGCGGTTGGGTCAGGCCCTGATCACCTCCAATTCCGCATCGTGCGGCTCGCCGGCGTTCACCGCGGTGATGTCCTGCGCGCAGGCGGAGATCGCCACCACCGCATCGAGCGCGGCGCGCAGCAGCACATAATCGCCGGGCCGGCTTGACGGCGGCAGTCGGTCCAACCGCCCGTCGCTGTCCACCGGCGCATCGCAACGCCGCGTCGCCAGCGCTTCATGCAAGCTCAAAGCCCGGAAGCCGCAGCGCCTCCCTGTCGAACGTCAGGGTGCGAACACAGCCGGCTCTGACGCCGAGCGCAGCGATGACGGCGTCGGCGAACGAGCCGTGCCCCTCCTTCAGCGCGATCATGGCGATAAATACTTCCTGCTCGTACTCTACAACAAGCACATCGGCCTGAAGCATGCGCTCGATCGCCGTAGCGACTTCCTTATCTGCCAGCCTGTAGGCGCGACCGAGGACCCATACGGTCTCGACCATCGCCAGAATGCTGACGAAACCAGGGTTTTCCTCGGTCAGTCGGCGTTCGATGATCTGCGTGGCCCGCGGCGACTGAATCGGATCGTCTTGTGCGAGGTAGCGGACAAGAATGTTGGTATCCAGGCCGATCATTAAGGCTTGGTGCGCGGCCTGATGTTAGCGGTAGCCTCAGCGATCGCCTGGTTCATCTCCTCGATCGTAACCGGCCGGCGCGCAGCTTTGACAATCCCCCGCAGGACCGATGCTGGCCGCTTCGGCAGCAGAACCACGCTGCCGTCGGGATGCACGAAGAACTTCACCCGATCCCCGGGCCTCAGCCGGAGATGTTCGCGAATGGCTTTGGGGATCGTTGCCTGGCCTTTGCTCGTGAGTGCGGCTTCCATGCTACCCCCATTACATTCAGGAGAATGTAATGCAGCAGGCGCCGGACATCAAGACGAACAGTCACGCAATCAGCCCCGGCGCCGTCGCTTCGTCCAGTGGCCAGATCGGCCTCTGCACTCGGCTATACCGGATGCGCCGGTAATCCCGGCTCAGCGGTCCGTCGGAATCGATATAGATCACCTTCCGCGCGATCGGCCCGAACGCTGCCATGAAATGATTCGTGGACTTTACCACGATCAGCTTCCGCGTTGTCGGCTCAATCCCCAGGTTGCGGAACAACTCGAGCCCCAGCGCCTGCGTGCGCTTGGTGATCAGCACGACCTCGATTCCTCCGACGCGCACGGCCGCGCAGTCGCCAAGCGGCACCCGGGTCGGGCCGAAGCTCTGCCAGCAATCGCGCTGCAACGCGGCGACAGTGACCGTCGCATCGACCGGCATGCCGGAGGTCGGACCGGTCTTGCCGCCGAAGCGCAGCGGGAAGCTCGCTCCGTCGCCGGCGTCGAAACAGAGCCGCACCGCGATCGGATCCCAGATCGGTCCGATCGCCGCCTGCCGCACATCGCCGGCGATCATGCGGCGCAGGATCGTGGTGTTGTCGGACGGTGCGCCACCGCCGGCATTGTCGGCGGGGTCGGCCAGCACCACCGGGCTGTCGTTGAACGCCAGCGCGGCGGCGATGCCGGCATCGACCTCCATGTAGTCGGGTGCGGTGCGCCCGCGCATGGAGATGAACTCCTCGCCGATCGTGCGAGCCAGCCGGTCCGCCTTCGCCTTGTCGTTGTCGGTGACGACCAGGATGCGGCCCGATAATTCGGGAACGTCGGCGTAGGGGAAGCAATGACCGATAGAGACCGACAGGACGCCGTCCTTGCCCTCCATCGCCGCGGTGCGATCGACGAAGCCGCGCATCAGCGGCAGCGTCGTGGGATAACTGCCGATCTGGCGGCAGTCATACAGCGACATGACCGGCTTCACCTCGCCGCGGATGGTGCGCAGCACCAGAGTCAGCAGCTCTTCCGCGCGTTCCACCACGTCGGTATGCGGGAACTCCTTATACAGGATGATGATGTCGGCAAGCTGCACCCGCTTGACCGTCAGGTGGCAGTGGGGATCCAGCTCCACGCCGATCACGCAGCGCGGGCCGACGATCGCTCGGACACGCTCGATGATGTCACCTTCCACGTCGTCGTAGCCGTGCGCAACCATCGCCCCATGCAGGCCCAGTAACACGCCATCGAGCGGCAACGCTGCCTGCACCTGATCCAGGATTTCGTCGCGCATGAATTCGTAGTCGGCACGGTTGGTGGTGCCGGCGGGGCTGGCGGCGAAGCAGCTTCCCTCGATCAGGGTGAAGCCGTCGGCGGCGGCACGGCGGCGGGCCACGAACAGCGGTGCGGTGCACATGCCCGGCGCATCGGCCGGGTGCTCGCCGGGGCGGTAGAACACAGCTTCCTGGTAGGCTGCCAGCGAAGTCGGCAGCGGCGAGAACGTGTTGGTCTCGGTGGCAAGAGTGGCGCTGAACAGACGCATGGATGGTCCTCCCGGGCGGCGTGGAGACGCATGATGCCGTAGATTGGAGGGAACGTCTCGGCCCAGCTCCCGATTTGGGGCGTCTTTCAAGCCGCCGGTTCCTCCGTGCACCAACGCGGCGGACGGCGATAGCTCACCACACCTGGCGGATGGTCATGCTGACCTCTTGTGCAGCAGGTTGTCCGGGGGGTCTGGCAACCACTCCCTCGTAGTTCAGAGTCAAATCGCCGCCAGACCAGATACGCAAGCCCATGCCCACTCCGAGCCGGAGCGTGTCAGCAGCGTTGCGTTGCTCAACGCCATCGATGCTGGTCTCTCCGCCAACGTCGTAATAGGCATCTATCGATGCCCACAGCGCCGGAGTAAGATTCCGGCTCGCATGTCCCTCCAGAACGAACAGCGGTTTCTGGCTAAGGCTGGAGGCACCACCTACACGGTAGTCGGCATTGGTCGTGAACACCCTGGTCGACAGATAGGTTTCGAGCCATGTCCAGCCTCTGTCGGGCGTATAGCTGTAATTCACAGTCGGAACAAACGTCCAGCGGTTCGAGCTGGGGTTCAGGAGGCCTGTCGGATCGTATGTACCCAGTGGCGTGCCCACAAAGAGATGAAAGCTGGAGAAAGTTTGCGGAACAAACGACCGGAACTGCTCCTTGGTTAATGCGGGCCCGCCGAATATGTTCACCTGCAAAAGAAAGCCGATATCCGAAAACCCATGATTTGAGGCGCGAAATGCATCGGAATTTACGTTCAGATAGACGTAGGGAAGCACCACAGAGATGCCACCCGTACGCCCCCGGACGTCCATGGTTCGCGTGACCACAACAGACTGCGCGAGGACGTTGGAGCGTACTCTTGATGTCACGTCCAATCCGTCTTCAGGTGTGACAGACGTAAGGTAACCAAAGTTGTAGAATGTAAGCCAAGTATCAATTGGCGCGTTGAGGTAGTCGCGCGCGGAGCCGGCCGATCCGGCTCCCGGGAATGCCGCTAAGGTCACGAGACCGCAAAGTAACGCGGCCTGCACCCGCACTTTTCGGCGGCCGAACCTCTTCAAGCCGTAGTTACTCTCAAGCCGCGTGAGCTCAGCTCGATGTGCTGAAGCCGATATTGTCCTCGATCACCGCAGTCGGCCCGATTGGAACGCGCCCTGGATTAGGCAAATTGAGGCTGCGAAAGACAATTTTATCGCGCCAGACCTTGCGCAGGAAGTCTTCGAAAACCTGGATCGTGAGCTGTTCGCCGGGGCAGCGTCGGTAGCCAAACCCGAAGGGCGCAAATCCGGCATAGTCGCAGACCGGCAGCGCCTTGCCATCCGCCACCCCGAACACGGTGCCAAAGCCGCTGTTGGTCAATCCCGCCTTGCGACCGTCGCTCACCTCGAACGTCGTTATATCGAACGGACAATGGGGGAAGCCGATCTGCTGGCATTTAGCCTCGTCGATCTGGTCGCTGGTCGGGACGCTCCGGTAGCGGTCCGGATTGAATTTCGTCGGGTCGGCCCAATGCCGCGGGTCGAAGCTTGTCGCAGTGTGCGGTGAGCTGATGTAGCTGTTCCGTTCATAGGGGAAGCCGAATCTCTGGTACGGCGACCCGCCATAGGCTGATTGTCTAGCGTCCGAGATCGCCGAGATGCTACCACCGTTCGGAGAAATTGTCCTGAAGAGTTCCATTACGAAGAGCTCAAGCGGCGTATAAGGACCACCGTTCGCATTGTCGTAGTCGCCGCTCATGGTCTTCGCAAATGATGCACGCACGTCGGGGTCGCCGCCATCCTCGCTCAGTCGTGACATGATGCCGAAGATCGTGTTGCCCCACTGGCTGAGCGCAACGAAATTATGGAAGCATTCGAAGACGACGTCTTTCCTGGCGAAATACTCGCCATTCCCGGCATTCTTCAGCCAGTACCAGGCAAAGGTCTTCTTGGGGTCGGCAACCTTCCCGCTCGCGATGTCGTTGAGTCGCTCGTCAATCCATGACTTGAGGAAGTCGAGCAGCGCGCGCACGGTCATGTAGTTCTCGTAGACGATCTGCTGCGTCGGGTCACGATAGGCGAGGACGGTGTTGAAGCTCTCACCGATCACACGGACCTGAGGCGGAATTGCATCGCCCTTCACACCCAGATGCAGGTCCCAGTAGATGTCGAAGTATTGGTCGAGATAATGCCGCATGAATGGCTTGCCGGCATATTTTACGTCCAGAAGTTGATTGAAGAAGGCAACGACCTTATCGCCGTACATTGGTCGATAGAGATCCGGAGTTACCGCCGAAAAATAGATCCGCTTGCGGAGATTGTCGGGTCCTCGCTGCTCAAGTCCCTGCAGGAAGACGGTCACGCCATCCTTGGGCGTCGGCTTCCAGTCCTCGTAGATAAGCCCCCAGAGGTCGTACGGGAGCGCGTTCTCCTTCGTGAGCGTGACGTCAATCATCGGCAACGCTGGTCGTTCGCCCTCGTAGAAACTGGTCAAAAAGAAGGGGATGACCGCGTTCTCGACATAAGCGCGGTCGAAATTGCTGGGGATCGAGGCCCGGAAGCGGGCCAATGCGACTGCGAGATCGGCGTTCGGCGGATCCGCAGCGGCTCCCTTAGAGAGAAATGCGGTTGCAGCCGTAGCCGCCCCGGCAAGAACCTTTCGTCTTTCCATGTTGAATCTCCCTGCCATGTAGGTTTATAGACGCACTCCACGGAATCGCGCAAAAGGTGATCTCGGCCGCGATCTGTCAGGTTAGCACGACCGTCTCGCCCGCCTCGCTGGGCGCGGCGATCACCATCCGGACGGGTCGGATTTCGGACACCTCGGACTCGGGCTTCTTGTCCCAAGCCGCGAGAAGTATCGCGGCGGCACGCTAGGCCACACGTCACGTTCGATGTATATTCGGTCCAGCAACGCACCAGCTTCACGCGTTGGCCGGTCCGGCGACCGCCGTCTGCGCTTCGCGCACACCCGCCAGAGCCGCCCGCAGCGCGTCCTCTTTCGTTTCATCGAAGGAGCTGCGCAGCACCTTGCCGCCAACGCCCTGCAGTTCCACGATGACCTTGTCGGTCGTCATCTTTCGGATCAGCAGAAAGAGCGCGGCCTTGCCGGATTGCAGCGTGCCGGCAACCTCCTTCTTGATGCCCCGAATACCGTCGGAGGCTTTGACGACCCGAAGGAGTTTCGGAAGATCCTCCTGGCGGACGACACCTTGTTGCGACTGCGACGCGCTGCGGGCAGGGGCGAATTTCTTCCCACGCAATTCGCACAGTCGTTGACGCTGATTGTCGCCTGGCCGGTCCCCGGAATCTGCCGGACCGTAATCGCATTCTCCGAGCCACGGACGCGCACATCCGCGAAGGGATGACCCTGGTCGAGCGGAAAGATGGCGCTGACCTGGACGAAGCCATCGGCGTCCTGTGATTGCTCAGGCGGGTAGCGATCAGTTCAAGATCGAGAACATTGTCGAACGGCTTCCCAGCGTATGTCGGCACCAGTTGTCGCGCGCTCCAGCCCTGCGACGCCGCGAGCCCGGTCACGCGCACGACCCAAAGCAACGCCGGCGAACCAGTCGCCCGATGCTGTGCAACAACCAAGGTCGGGTGATGCTGCTGCACCGGCCGATTGGTGTAGGGGAAGGTACCTTTACGAACGTCCCAGACTTCACAGCTTGCCATAAGCCTCGGTATCGGCGGCGCTGTTCCATTCCAAGAATGTGGCAAACGGGTCGTCAGCCACATGGCGTTCATCGACCCGCATCAGCACAGCACGACCGTCCTCGATGACGTAAGCAATCTCATCGCCTGCACGGAGGCCGAGAGCCGTCCTAACCGCCTGCGGGATCGTCGTCTGGGCCTTGCTCGTCAGCCTGCTGGTTATCATGGGAGCGTGAAGTAAGGATTTTCCTTGCCTCGTCAAACCTGATTCAGCGCAGCCGCGCACCGATGACCGCAGCCTGCTCAGGCGCAAGCGCCGCCGGCGACATGATCAGTACCCCCTCGTGCCGCCGCGCGAGCGAGCAGAGAATCGGCGGCATCCCCGACGCCAGCCGTGCCGCCAGCGCATCCGGCGATGGCGTGGCGATCTCCAACAACGGCACTACGCCATCGATGATCCGCAGCCGCATTCCTTCGGGCGCCCCGGCAGCCGCGACGATCGCCTCCAGCGTGCTGCGCGATTCGGCGTATCGTGCATCTTCATCGGCGGCCACGAAACGTTCCAGCGCCACCATCAGGCCGATGATCTCCTCCTTCCCAGCCTTGCACGACCGGCCGATGCCGTGCTGCGGCAGACCACGCATCTGCGCCAGCGGCGCGAACTCCGCCGGGACGCGCCACAACTCGGGGAACACGTCGAGATCGAGCATCTGCACCAGCGCGGCCGACACCAGATCGGCGCGCCCGCAGAGAATGCCGGATGCCTGCGGTCCGCCGATCGCCTTGCCGCCACTGAACGCTACCAGGTCCGCGCCTTCATCGAGAAAGCGGCGCAGATTCGCCCGCGGCGGCAGTTGCGCCGCGGCATCGACCAGCAACGGCAGGCCGTGTTCGCGCGCGACGCGCGCGACCTCCACCAATGGCGGTAACGACGCAGGCTGCGCCAGCCAGCAGATCGCCGCCGTGTGGGGACCGATGGCGGCCTCGATCTCCCATGCTGTCGCGTCACGCACCCCGGCGCCGCTGTAGCGGTCTGCGATCCCCACCTCGACGAGGCGCGCGCCGGCCACGCGCAGCGCGCGGTCGTACATGTTCCGTTGGCTGCGCACGACGATGAACTCGCACCGCCCGTCTGGCACCCCAGGCAGCGCATTCATGCTCGCCGGATCGAGCCCGGTCAGGCACGCTGCCGCGCCAACTAGCAGCGCCGCCGACGCGCCGCACGTGACGATCCCCGCGGCCGCCCCCGTGGCCCGCGCGATCACCCGGCTGGCGCCGGCCTGCAAGTCCAACATATCGACGGACGCGCTGGCCGCGCCTGCCATCGCGGCCAGCACCTCCGCGTGCATTATCCCGCCGCCAAGCCGTGTCACCGTGCCGCAGGCATTGATCACCGTCGGCACACCGAAACGCGCATAGATGTCCATCTCTTGTCCCCCACCACACACGCCTCAGGCCGCACCGACTGTGCGCACCCCGCCACTCTGTCACGCCACCGTCATCCCGGCTTCCCCGTTCGGAAATCTCGGCTAGGATCGACCCCAATCACGATCCAAGATGAAAGGCGCCCGCATGTCCGGAACCCAGAACGGCAGAAGTCCTCGCTCGGTGGCCCTGGTCGGGCCTTACAGCAGCGGCAAGTCCACCCTGTTCGAGGCACTGATGGAGGCGGCGGGCGCGCCGGTAAAACGTCCCGCCGATCCGCGCAACCGTCCGATGACCACCGAGCTTCGCTTGGGCCACTGCACCTATCTCGGCGATCAGTGGTCCCTTGTCGACTGCCCCGGCTCGATCGAATTCGCGCACGAGACGGCGGCGGCGCTCACCGTAGTCGATCTCGCGGTCGTGGTCTGCGAACCAACCCCTGCCCGCGCCATCGCCGTCGCTCCGCTGATGAAGACGCTGGCCGACCAAGGCGTGCCGCATATCGTGTTCATCAACAAGATCGACACGCTCGAAGGCAGCCTGCGCGATACGCTCGCTGCCCTGCAGAGTTACGCGAAATGCCCGCTCGTGTTGCGCCAGGTGCCCATCATCGAAGGCGAGAGCGTCACTGGCTATGTCGATGTGGTCAGCGAACGGGCGTACAGGTACCGCCGCGGCATGCCTTCCGAGCTGATCCAGGTCCCTTCCTTCGCCCAGGACGCACGGGAGGAAGCCAAGTCCAAGCTGGTGGAGACGCTTGCCGATCACGACGACGAGCTGCTGGAGAAAGTGCTCGAGGATGTGCAGCCGAGTACCGACGAGATCTATCGCGACCTGCGCAAAGACCTTGCCCAGGGCAATATGATCGCCGTCATGCTCGGCGCGGCCGAGCAGGCAGGCGGCATTCGCCGACTGTGGAAGGCGCTGCGACACGACGCGCCTGGCGCTGAAGAAACCGCGGCAAAGCATGGCATCGCGCCGGAGGGACCACCGCTTGCCCAGGTGTTCAAGACCGTGCACGCCGGCCATACCGGCAAGCTTTCTTATTCAAGGATCTGGCGTGGCGTCATCAAGGACGGCGTGACGCTTGCCGGTTCGCGGCTCGGTGGCATTTATCGGCTTTCCGCCGGCGATCTCGTCAAGGCGACAGAAGCAGAAGCGGGCGAGCTGGTGGCACTCGGCCGGCTGGAGAACGCTGCCACTGGCGCGACGTTGTCACCTGGCGCCGAAGCGGAGAAGCTGCCATTCCCAGCGCCACCACCGCCGGTCTATTCCCTGGCAATCGCCACTGTCGAGCGGAAGGACGACGTCAGGTTGGCCGGCGCGTTGCAGAAGCTGCTGGAGGAAGATCCGGCGCTGACGCTGGAGCACACTCAGGACAGCGGAGAGACGGTGCTGCATGGGCAGGGAGAGATCCATCTCAACACCACCGTGAACCGGCTCGCCACCAACTATGCATTGAGGGTGACCACGCATCGGCCGCAAGTGGCCTATAAGGAGACCATCCGCCGTCCGGTGCATCAGCATGGACGGCTGAAGAAGCAGTCCGGCGGACACGGCCAGTTCGCCGATGTGAAGATCGACATCGCGCCCCGCGAGCGCGGTGCTGGCTTCGAGTTCATCGATAAGATCGTCGGCGGCGCGGTGCCCCGCAACTTCATCCCGGCGGTTGGCGAGGCGGCCGAGGATGCCGCCAAGAAGGGGCCGTTCGGTTTTCCCGTCGTCGATATCTCCGTCACCCTGAAGGATGGGCAGTTCCATAGCGTCGATAGCTCTGACATGGCGTTCAGGACCGCGACCCAGATCGCCATGAAAGAAGGGCTGGTGGCGGCCGATCCGGTGGTGCTGGAGCCGATCGACCGGGTGACGATCAGCATCCCGAATGACTTCACCGCGCGCGCCCAGCGCCTGCTGACCGGCCGCCGCGGCCAGATCCTGGGCTATGCCGAGCGGCCGGACTGGGCCGGATGGGACGACGTCGAAGCGCTGGTGCCCGAGGCCGAGCTGCACGACCTGATCATTGAGCTGCGCTCGCAGACGCAGGGGCTGGGTACCTTTCGCCGCGTTTTCGACCACCTGGCGGAATCACGAGAGGTGAAAGGGCGGGCGGCATAAGGAAAAGCTCCGCGCAGAAGCGGCCGGAGAAATCTGGCGAGGTTCAAGGGGCGGGCAATGGCTTGGCCATGGGATAGCCCGCCTGGGTGCCGAATTCGCTCGCCGGAGGACCAACTTCAACGTAACCAAAGGCGAGATAGAAACGCCGGGCCGTCTCTGTGCTGTTGAGCGTACAGTGCGTGTTTCCTCGGTCCGCCGCTCGGGCTTCAAGAGCGCTCAGCAAAGCGCGGCTCATGCCGCGAAACCTCGCGTCCGGTGAGACGTAATTCAGGGTGATCCTTCCGCTGTCGGTCACTGAACCGACGCCACGAATGCCGTCGCCCTCCACGGCAACCAGCATGGAATTGTCGGGCTGCATTATCCGTGATTCGACGTTTTGGGGGGTCTTGTTCGCCAGCCATCTGCTCAGGATCGCCGGATCGTTGCGATGATCGGCGGCACACAGCTCAAGGATCGACCGCCTGATGACCTGACAGGCAGCGGGTGCATCTGCGGCGCGGGCATCTCGGATCTCCATGAAGTCATCATATGATCGGGCCAGACACAGGCAATTTAGAAAGATGCAGCCCCCACTGTCATGGTCGACCTTGTGCCGGCAATTTATTCGGTTTCGAGTCGGCCCAACTGCCGGCGGCCCAGTGCCAACTCGGTAACGATGCCGTGCAGCGTGCGCAACTCCTGCTCGGTGACCTCTCCACGCTGGAAGAAGTGCCGGATGTTACGGACCATGCCGGGCCGCTTCGGCAGGTTGCGAAGGAAACCGCATGCATCGAGCTGGTCCGTCAGGTGACTTAGGAAATTCTCCAACTCCGCCTTGGTTGCGACGCGCGTCTCGTTGGTCATAAGGGTACGTGGAGGGGTGGGATCGGCAGCCATCCACCACTCGTAGGCCATCACCATGACCGCCTGCGCGAGATTGAGCGACATGAAGGCGGGGTTCAGCTCATAACGGACCAGCGCATCCGCTACCGCGAGATCGTCGTTATCTAAACCGGCACGTTCTGGGCCGAACAGGATGCCGGCGCGCAAACCGCGGCTACAGATCTCCCGCAATTCGAACGCGGCGCCGCGGGCGGTCATCACCGGCTTGATGATATGGCGCGGGCGCGGGCAGGTGGCAAAGACGCGGTGCAGGTCGGCGACCGCCTCGGGCAGCGTCGCGTGCACCGTGACCTCGTCGAGGATGCGGTGCGCGCCGGAGGAGTTGCGCCACGCCTTCGGCTGCGGCCAGCCGTCGCGCGGGGCAACAAGTCGCAAATGAAACAAGCCGCCGTTTGCCATGGCGCGCGCGCAGGCACCGATATTGTCAGCAAGCTGTGGCCCCACCAAGACCACCACCGGAGAATTGCCGATCGGCGCCAGCGGAGCGCCGGACTCACGGCCGGTCATCAGGATGCGCGGCGCCAGATTGTGCCACCTGGCCCGTCCTCGAGCAGGATCCCCTGCTCAGCGAGTTGCGCGCGGATCGCATCGGCGCGGGCGAAATCGCGCGCTTTGCGGGCGGCTTGCCGCTCGGCGATGGCCGCCTCGACCGCCGCGGCATCGACGCCGCCCCTGAACCATTCGGCCGGGTCCTGCTGCAACAGGCCAAGCACCTCCCCGGCAGCGCGCAGGCCGCTCGCCGACATGGAATCGCCGGCGAGTGTCGCGTCGGCCAGCGCGTGCAGCGCTGCGATCGCCAGCGGCGTATTGAGGTCGTCGCACAGCGCTTCCATCACCGGCGCAGGCACGGTGTCAGCCGGAGGCGCAGCGGCGAAGCGCTCCAGTGCGCGATAGAACCGGTCGAGCTCGCGCCGTGCCTCGAGCAACGCTGCGTCGGTGAAATCGAGCGTGCCGCGATAGTGGGTGCGCAGCAGCAGAAGACGGATCGCTTCGCCGGGCGCTTTGGCCAGCACGTCGCGGACGGTGAAGAAATTGCCGAGCGATTTGGCCATCTTCTCGCCGTTCACCAGCAGCATCTCGTTATGCAGCCAGTAACGAGCGAAATGACTGCCGGGAAAGGCGCAAAGGCTCTGGGCGAGCTCGTTCTCGTGGTGCGGAAAGATCAGGTCGGTGCCGCCGCCGTGTATGTCGAACGTCTCGCCCAGATAACGCCAGGACATGGCGGAGCACTCGATGTGCCAGCCCGGTCGGCCGCGGCCCCAGGGGCTGTCCCAGCCTGGCAGGTCTGGGGTCGAAGGCTTCCACAGCACGAAATCGCCCGGATCCCGCTTATAGGGTGCCACATCGATCCGCGCTCCTGCCAACAATTCGTCGGGGCTGCGGCCAGATAGCCGGCCGTACTCGGGAAAGCTCGCCACAGCGAACAGCACGTGGCCCTCGGCCGCGTAGGCGTGGCCTGCGGCGATCAGGCGCTCGATCATTGCGATCATCTCGGGGATGTGGCCGGTGGCGCGTGGCTCCTGGTCCGGCGGTAGGCAGCCGAGAGCCGCCATATCAGCGTGGAAATCGGCCGTGGTGCGGGCGGTGATCACGCCGATCGGCTCCCCCGTCTCCGCGGCGCGGGCGTTGATCTTGTCCTCCACGTCGGTGATGTTGCGCACGTAGGTCAGGTGAGGGTAGAGGCGCCGCAACAGCCGCGCGAGCACGTCGAACACCACCTCCGGCCTGGCATTGCCGATATGCGCGAGGTCGTAGACGGTCGGCCCGCAGACGTACATCCGGACGTTGGCCGGATCGAGCGGTATGAACCGCTCCCGCCGGCGGGTCAGGCTGTTGTGCAGGTATAGCTCAGGCATCGGCGGTTTCTCCGCCAACTCGCGCAGCGAATCAACGGCGGGGGTGGGCGGCGGCGTCATTGGATCGGCCCGGCACTTGACTCAGTCATTGACTGAGTGTCGCCGGGACACTATGTTGTTCCATGCTGTTCGAGTGGGATGCAGCCAAGAGCACCTGGAATGTCAAGGAACGTGGTCTATCGTTCGCGGTTGCGATGGCGCTATTCGACGGACCGACATTGGAGAGCCCGGACCAAAGGCGAGACTATGGCGAACAGCGGATGAAGGCGATCGGTTCCGTGGCCGGGCAGATCTTGGTCTGCGTTTACACGGACCGCGCTGCGATCCGGCGGATTATTAGCTTGCGAGTGGCGAATAGGAGAGAGCGCGATGCGTATTGTGCGGCGTACCCGAGCTGACCTCGATCTGACCAAGGTCGATTGGAGCCGAATTGCTGCGACGACGGATGCAGAAATCGAACACCAGATCGCAGCCGACCCAGACACGGCACCCGTTTTTTCTGCCAGTGAGCTCAAACGCGCGAGAAGGGTGGTGCCGGCGCCTGCCGCCGATGACGTGCGGGCGATTCGTCGTCGGCTCGGGTTAAGCCAGCAGCAGTTCGCGGCTCGCTATGGGTTCTCGGTGGAGACCGTTCGGAATTATGAACAGGGTCATCGCAAGCCTGCCGGCCCGGCGCGGGTGCTCCTCAAAGTGATCGCCGCCGAGCCCGATGCGGTGACGCGTGCCTTGCTGCGGCGTTGACGGAGAACGGTCAATGCTGCGCAACATCACCATCAACGCGATCATGCCCTATGCAACCTATTTGATACTGCAGCACTTCAGGGTGGGGACCGTGCACGCCCTGGCGGCGGGGGCGGTGTTTCCGGTCGCCGGCATCATCCTGGGCTTCATACGCGAAAGGCGGATGCAGGCACTCGGAGTGATCGTGCTGACGGCGACCGTGGCTTCGATCGCCGCTGCGCTGTTCTTTACCAGCCCCTTTCTCGCGTTGGCGAAGGGCTCGCTGATCACCGGAACGGTCGGAATCGCGTTCGCCGCTTCCTTGTTAGCCCGCCGCCCGCTCGTCTTCTACCTGTCCACAATGGCTGCTGATCCCGACTTGCGAGAGGAGGCAGAGACGCGGTGGGAGACAGAGCCTGTTTTTCGTTGGCTGATGCGGCGGATCACGCTCGTCTGGGCGGCGGCGCTGTTCGTCGAGGCCTCGCTGCGCCTGATACTGATCCCGCTATTGCCGATTGCCGTGTTCCTGCCGGTCAGCGAAGCGATGTGGATCTGCTGCTTCCTGCTGATGATCGGCTGGAGCTGGCGCTACGGCAGTCGCGTGATGGCGAGGGAGAGCGACGCCACCTGAGAGCATTGGCGGCTCTTGGCGGCGCCCGGCCCATCCGCCACCCTGTTTTCGCCAACCAGGGGAATAGCGATGCCCGACTCCGCCCGCGCCCGCCCACAGCCCACGCCGGAGACGCAGCATTTCTGGGAGGGCACCCGTCAGGGCGAGCTGCGCCTGCAACGGCTGTGACGCTTGCGGACGGGTCTATTTCCCGCCGCGGCCGTTCTGTCCTGCCTGCGCATCTCGTTCGGTGACGGTGTTTGCGGCGAGCGGCAAAGCGATGCTCTACAGCTACGTCATCCATCATCGGCCGGTGCCCGGTTTCACGCCGCCTTATGCGATCGCGGTGGCCGAGCTTGCGGAAGGGCCGCGCATGATGACCAACATCGTCGATTGCCCGCAGACTCCCGAAGCGCTGCAACTCGACATGCCGCTGGAGGTGACGTTCGAGAAGCTCGACGATGAGATCACGCTGCCGCTGTTCCGGTCGGCGAGGAGTTGATCCGCCATGAAACCAGGTGACATCGCCGTGGTCGGTGCCGCCGAGACCACCAGGCTCGGCGTAATCCCCGATATGTCGCAGATCCAGCTCCACGCCGACGCAGCGTTGAACGCGATGGCGGATGCCGGGCTGAAGCCGGCTGATATCGACGGTGTGGCGACGGCGGTCGAGACGCCGCAGCAGATCGCGCATTATCTCGGCATCACACCGTCCTGGGTGGATGGCACCTCGGTCGGCGGATGCTCGTTCATGATTCACGTGCGGCACGCCGCCGCGGCAATCGCCACCGGGCTGTGCCGGACGGTGCTGATCACGCACGGCGAGAGCGGGCGGTCGCGGGTGGGTGCTCCGCCGCGTTCGGTGCCGCCCTCGTCGCTCGCCGGCCAGTTCGAGCAGCCGTTCGGTCCGATGGGCCCACCCAGCCTGTTTCCAATTCCGGTGCTGCGGTACATGAAGACCTACGGCGTGACGCATGAGCAGCTCGCCATGGTCTCGGTGGTGCAGCGCGAATGGGCGGCGAGGAACCCGCGCGCCACGTTTCGCACGCCTATCACCGTGGATGACGTGCTGAACTCACGCATGATCGCTTACCCGCTGCGGCTGCTGCAATGCTGCCTGGTAACGGATGGCGGCGGCGCGCTGATCCTGACCGCCGGCGAGCGGGCGCGCGATTTCCCACAGAAACCGGTTTATGTACTGGGAACGGGCGAAAGCGTCGAGACGCCGATGGTGAGCCAGATGGAGGATTTCACGTCCTCCCGCGCGTTTCGTGTGGCTGGACCGACAGCATTCCGTGCGGCCGGGATCACGCATGGCGACGTCGATCATCTGATGATCTATGATGCCTTCGCGCATCTACCCTTGTACGGGCTGGAGGATCTGGGCTTCGTGCCGCGCGGCGAGGCCGGCCGTTTCATCGAAGCGCGCAATACCGCGCCCGGTGGCAAGTTGCCGCTGAATACCAACGGCGGGGGGCTGTCGTACATGCACTCGGGCATGTACGGCATGTATGCGTTGCAGGAGAGCGTGCGGCAGATGCGCGGCGCCGCGCCGGCGCAGATCGAAGGTGCCAAAATCTCGGTCTGTCATGGCGTGGGCGACATGTTTGCTGCCTCTGGCACGATCATTTTCGGGAACGAGCGGCCGTGAGAAGCTAGCGTAAGGTCGGCAGGGGGGGTTGACATGCACGCAATTCGTATCGATCGCGCGAAGCCGCTCGCCGCCGAGCCGCATTGCGGTCACAACCGGTACCATCCGGACATCGCGCCGGCGATAGAGATCGGCGAGGGCGAGGAAATCGCCCTGGAGGCGCGCGACGCACTGGACGGGCAGATCACGCCGCGCACCACCGTCGCCGATTTCCCGGCGATCGATGCCGGCGCCGTTCATCCGCTGACCGGGCCGGTGTTCGTCAAGGGCGCGATGCCCGGGGATGTGCTGGAGATCGAGTTCACCGACATCCTGCCCCAGCCGACAGCATTCAGCGCGATCATGCCGGGGCTCGGGTTCCTGCGCGACGTAATGACCGAGCCCTATCTGGTGCATTGGCGGATCAGTGACGGCTGGGCAACGTCCGAGCAAATTCCCGGCGTGCGCATCCCGGGCGCGCCATTCATGGGCGTGTCGGCCGTCGCGCCCTCGGCGGAGCAGCTCGTCACCTGGACGGCACGCGAGCAGCGTGTGATCGCGCGGGGCGGCATGGCGCTGCCGCCCGATCCCGCCGGTGCCGTGCCGACGGGCCGGTGTGGGCTTGCCGGACTTCGTACTTTGCCGCCGCGCGAGATCGGCGGCAATTTCGACGTGAAGCAATTGACCAAAGGGGCGAAGCTCTTCCTGCCGGTGTTCAAGGAAGGCGGCCTGTTCTCCACCGGAGACGGGCATTTCGCGCAAGGAGACGGCGAGGTGTGCGTGACGGCGGTGGAGATGGGTGCCACCGCCGTCGTGCGGTTCAAAGTGCACAAGGGCCTGGCGACCGCACGTAAGTTCACCGCGCCGGTATTTTCGAGGGTAAGTTACTTCGCCGATCCGCGCTTTGCGGCCCCCGAGCGGTTCCTGGGGGTGATGGGCATGCCGATCAACGCAGACGGTGAAATTGAGGCGGAGAACCTCACGCTGGCGTGTCGCAACGCTGTGCTGAATATGATGGAGCTGTTGCAGGAGCGCGGGTTCACACGCCAGCAGGCTTATGTGATCTGCTCTGTCGCGGTCGATCTGCGCATCTCGAATGTGGTGGATGTGCCGAACTATGTGGTTTCCGCGCTGCTGCCGGAGGCGATTTTCGGTGGCGAGTGAAACCGAGCCACGCGGCGAACCTCGAAGTGGCAGAAGACTGGTTTAGAGACGGTTCCGTTGTGGGCCCGATTATCGCAGCATAGATGAACTGAAAGACTTCGGTTCCGGCCGGCCGAGCCCCTCGGAGGGGATCGTGCAGCTTTATCAGCGCGCGTTCGATGAGTTTGGACTGACGAGCTTCTGTCAGGTCCTCCCGTGACGGTGAGCCGTCCCATGGTGCGAATGGTCGTGCTGCGCATAGTGCTGGCGCAGCAGGTCCTTGCCGTAATCGTTGCCGTTTGGCGTGCGCACCACCGTGTGGATGTGGTCACGTGAGGGCGTGTCGTTGTCATAAACGATGCCCGACTGGTGATCGAACTCGACGAGGATGACCGGACTCAGGATACGGTAGTAGAAGGGGCTCGTGTCGTCGAATGGGCCAATCCAGGCGAAATGCGTCTCACTCAGGTGACGCTTGGCCTCGGCATAGCGGATTTCGGCATGTCCAGGCCGTAGGCGACCGGTATAGACCGCAAGCAGCGCCTCGAGTCGCTCGCGCCCCTCCGGCGGCAGTTCGTCATACCGGATCCCGGCGACCTCGATCCGCCGGTTGTCGGAAAACGCGGCTGTCAGCAGCTCCGACGGGAGATCATTCCCGATTGTGGCACGCTGGCGTTCGTCCACGGACAGCGAGTGCATCAAGGCATGGCCTTGCTCCTCTTCCGCGGCGAAGACCCGCGTCCCCGCGTATTTGCCGAACCGAGCGAGCACCGGCTCCGAGCCCATGAAGCTGGGCGTCAGCACGAGCTGGTCGCCGAGAACGAAGCAGTTGATGTTGAGATGGTGACCATCGATCTGCCACCCCCAGGGTTGGTCCGGCGAGGGGTTGCCGAAAACACTCACCCAATAGTACCACTCGCTATATTCCTCGGGCTTCCCGGTGATTTCGAGTGCGTGGTCGTTGAGCTTCATGATGCCGCGAGCACTGCGGTACCCCGCACTGCTCATGCTTTCCCGCAACAAGGCAAGCGCCGCCTCCCGCTGATCGTGGCCAAGATCAGCCAGACAGATGCCGTGACGCATCAGCCAGGGATGAATGTTCGACCACATCCGCCACGCCTCGTCGCCGATCGCGAATGACGCCGCCTTGCGTTGTTCCGGAGTGAGCGCCGCGAGGAAGGACCGCGCGGCTTCGAGCACGGGCACGAGTGAGACACCGGTCTTCTCTATGGTGAAGAGTCCCGGCACGACCTCTCCGCCTCTGGCAATCCCGCGGAAGGGCTCGGCAAGGCCTGCACTGGCGCGATCCAGCATAGGCTTCAGCCGCAGCGGCAGGTCGAACGGGCAGACTGCCGGCGTCGGCGCCCTCTGCCGTAAACCGAAGCCCGCGGACTCTCCTGCCATGCTCGGGTCCTCCTTGTGATACGTCTCAGTGAACTAAGCGCTATCCAACACCTGTCGAATCTTCACGGCCAGCATGGTAGCTCAAATCGGATACACCAACGATATCGGAACGACCGTGGAATCGTAGACACACAATCGCTCAGCAAAACGCAACACACCGCCGTCATCGACCACACGATCCTGGTAGTGGCCGCACAGAAACAGTTCGCTCGGCTGATCTTGCATAGTCTGGAACAAAGCGAAATTCGCGGTCAGATGCAGGCCCTGATCGTCGAGCGCGCGCAGACGAGGGATACCGGTAATACGGCGCACGATACGCGGTGCATAAAGCGCGGTCTCCCGCAAAGCGACCACCCGGTCAATCAGCATATCCCGGCTCTCGCAATATATCACCGCGACCGGCAACCCGCTTTCCTGATTCTCTCGCGGGATCACTTTGTAGGTGCAAGCCTCGATAAACAGCTCCGGCCAGCGTTCGAGCTCGCCATCGTCGAGCGCACATTCGTAAGCACAATAGAGGTCCGCAATCCGTGCCCGCAGCTCCAGCGACACATCCAGCCCCGCGGCGACCCCGATCATCGCGAGTCACAGCTCCATGACGGCACGGTAGTGCCGGTAGAATCCACAAATCGCGGTCTCCGTCACCATGTGAGGCTCGTTGGTGATCGCGCGCCCGCCCATTTCGACCAGACACGCTTCGTCGTCATTGCCGCCGATCCCGGCCTGCGACAGCAGCATCGCCTCGCTGTCGTCAAGCGATACCAGGCCGGCGGGCCCCATCAGATTGGCCTGCCGCAATCGCCGCTGCCGCATCTCGGGCGTGTCGTCGGCATAACCAAAGAAGGTCCACGCGAGATCGAATCGACGGGCATCCAGCGGTACGATCTGCCGCATAGCCAGTGTGTTGGATTGCTGCTGCACGATCAGATTGGGCCACAGTGTCTGCATGACGACCGTCGCGTCGCCCGGAAACTCGCGCACCGGGTCCAGCAGACGCCGGTCGCGCAGTGCGAAGTTTGCCTTGAACGCGCGCATCTGTGCGGTCGCGTCGTTGGTCTCCTGCGTGCCCTTCCGGCTGACCAGCACGGCGTGCCGGCCGGTGTCGTCCATTTCGACTGAGGATTGCTGATCGAGCCGGAAAAGCCCGAACGTGACAAGAAACACGTGCAGCAGGCTCGCGTGATACGGGTCCTTGATGTTCTCAAACATCAGCTTCCAGTTGCTCGGAATGCGCTGCCGCATATAGCCGAGCACAACGAGCTCCCGGCCATCGAATACGCGATCAAAATAGCCCAGCATACGATCGCCGAGATACGCCTCGAGCTCTTCATTGGGGGCGCCGAAGCTGGCGAACACCACGCCGTGCCGCTGCGTCACCGCCAAGCGCCGCAGGCCATGTTCCTCCGGACGAAAATCGTCCGGCATGCCGCCTTGGCCGCGATAGCCGCGTCGGAACGGGACACCCAGCAGGTTGCCGGCGCGGTCGTAGGTCCATTGGTGATAGGGACAGACGAACTCCTTCACCGAGCCGCGGCTGCCTGTACAGACCTGCATGCTGCGGTGCGCGCAGCGGTTGAGGAGGACGTTGATCGCACCGTCCCCATCGCGGACGGCAACAACATGCCGCGTGCCCAACTGGCAGCGCTTGAAATCACCAGGATTGGGAATTTCCGCCTCGAGGCAGACGTACAACCAGTTGTTCGCGCCAAACACGCGTTCGCTCTCAAGGGCGAAAATCTCGGGGTCGGTATAGACCCAATTCGGAACTCGCCAAGATCGGCCGTCGGGCCATGCGCGGGCTGCGGGTATCGGCGAAGGTCGAGCTCGAAATTGGTTTCCCCCGTTCACAGTCGGCGTGCCGTCTGCCATGACAGATCCTTCCCGCAGGCCAAAGGTCGCGTTTCGCGAGGCGTCAACCTCGGGATCCGAGGTTCCCGGATGAACGGCCAATCGGGCCGTCGCGAATCCACTCTATCGCCCGCTCAGGGCATTCTGCAACGGTCTAATCTAATCTCCTCCGCCCGTCATCTCTCCGAAATCGAAGCTGACCTTATACTCTCATAGGAGCAACAAGATCTCGGTCCCGTCGCCTCCTTCGTTCGCAAACAATAACCACTATCCACCTCTCTCGCTTGAAGGTAGAGAATCCGCTACCCGGGCCTTGATCGCCGCATTGCGGCGCTTGGTCCAGGCTAATCCGCCGGTGGCCCGGCCCACACCAAGGGAGTGAGACATGGACGCCGATTTTCAGCGTGCCGCACTTGACTACCACCGGCTGCCGCGGCCGGGAAAACTCGCCATCGAGCCCACAAAGCGGATGGCGACGCAACGCGACCTCGCATTGGCCTACTCGCCGGGGGTGGCCGCCGCCTGCCTGGCGATCAAGGCCGATCCGGCGGCGGCGCTCGACTACACTACGCGCGGCAACCTGGTTGCGGTGATCTCCAACGGAACCGCCGTGCTCGGGCTCGGCAATATCGGCGCGCTTGCCGGCAAGCCGGTGATGGAGGGCAAGGCAGTCCTCTTCAAGAAATTCGCCGGCATCGACGTGTTCGACATCGAGGTGAACGAACCCGACCCGGAGCGCTTCTGCAACGTGGTGGCCGCGCTCGAGCCCACCTTCGGCGCGATCAACCTCGAGGACATCAAGGCGCCGGAATGCTTCGCGATCGAAGCGGAGCTGCGCCGACGAATGGGCATCCCGGTGTTCCATGACGACCAGCACGGCACCGCGATCACGGTCGCCGCGGCGATCCGCAACGGGCTATTGCTGCAGGGCAAGCGTCTCTCGGACGTGACGCTGGTCACCTCCGGGGCCGGCGCCGCCGCGCTCGCCTGTGTCGATCTGCTCGTCTCGATGGGACTACGGCCGGAGAACGTGACGCTGACCGACATCGCCGGGGTGGTGCGCGCGGACCGGCCGGGCATGCTGCCGAATATGGCGCGCTACGCACGTCATACCGCGGCCCAGACGCTGGCGGATGTGCTGGGCGGAGCGGACATCTTCCTCGGACTGTCGGCGCCGGGCGTGCTGAAACCAGAGTGGTTGGACCGCCTGGCGGAGAAGCCGCTGATCCTGGCACTTGCCAATCCCGATCCAGAGATCATGCCCGAGTTGGTGCGCGAGGTAAGGCCGGACGCGATCGTCGCCACCGGCCGATCCGACACGCCGAACCAGGTCAACAACGTGCTCTGCTTTCCGTTCATCTTCCGCGGCGCGCTGGATGTCTCCGCCAGCACCATCAACGACTCCATGCAGATCGCGGCGGTGGAGGCGATTGCCGGGCTGGCGCGCATGGAGGCGAGCGAGGTGGTAGCGGCGGCCTATGGCGGCGCCGCTCCCGTGTTCGGTCCCGACTACATCATCCCCAAACCGTTCGATCCGCGGCTGATCCTGGAAATCGCCCCGGCGGTCGCGCGAGCCGCAATGGAATCCGGCGTGGCGCGCCGTCCGATCTCTGATTTCGCCGCCTACCAGCGCGAACTGGAACGCTTCGTCTTCCGCTCCGGCCAGCTCATGCGTCCGGTATTCGAAGCGGCGCGCCAACACCGAAGTCGAATCGTCTATGCCGAAGGCGAGGACGACCGCGTGCTGCGCGCGGCGCAGACGATTGTCGATGATGGGATCGCGACGCCCATCCTGCTTGGGCGGCGCGCCGTGATCGCGCGCAAGGTCCGCGAATTGGGTCTAAGGATGGATCTGACCGACGGCGTGCGGGTGCTGGACCCCGCCGAGGACACCGAACTGTTCGGTGCGTTGCTGCCCGAGTACCAGCGCCTGGCGGGCCGCCGCGGCGTCCCGCCAGCACTTGCCGAGCGAGCACTTGTCGCGCGCACCGCCGTTGCCGCGGCGATGCTGCTTCGTGCGGGCGAGGCGGATGCGGCGATCTGCGGCGGGGCGGCGAACTGGTGGCAACAGGTGCAGTACATCCTGCCGATCATCCCGCGCCGTCCGGGCGCGTCTCGCGTCTATGCGTTGGGCTGCCTGATCCTGCCGGCGGGCACGCTGTTCCTCTGCGATACCAACATGGTGGTCGACCCAACCGCCGAGCAGGTGGCCGAGATGACCTTGCTGGCCGCCGCCGCGGTCGACGGTTTCGGTATCGAGGCCAAGGTGGCGCTGCTGTCGCACTCCAATTTCGGCGGCAGTGATTCGGAGTCGGCGCGGAAGATGCGCCGCGCGTTGCGGCTGTTGCGAGAACAGGCACCCGAGCTGGAAGTGGATGGCGAGATGAACGCCGAGGCGGCGCTGATCGAGACCATCCGTAACCGCGCGATCCCCGACAGCCGGCTGAGCGGTTCGGCAAACCTGCTGGTGATGCCGAACCTGGATGCGGCCAACATAGCCTTCACCCTGTTGAAGGCGGCGGTCGACGCACTGCCGGTCGGACCGATCCTACTCGGGCTGGCCAAGCCGATCCACGTACTGGTGAACAGCGTCACGGCACGCGGCATCGTCAATCTGAGCGCTTTCGCAGCCTGCGAAGCGCAGAAGCTGGTGGAGGCCCGGGCGGAGGGCTAGCATCCAAGGCCCCTACTCCCCCTCCCCTTGCGGGAGGGGGCCGAGGGGAAGGGGCCGTGGGACAGTGCGGCCCGGCCGGAGAGTCACAAACCCATGATCTGGCTTGCCCTGGGCGCTTTCACCCTGTTCCTGTTCCTCGGCGGGCTGCGGGCGTTCGAGCGGGCCTCGGTCACCACGATCAAGTCATTCTTCCTCTGGCTGCTGGCGCTGGGTGGGATCAGCCTGGCGCTGCTGCTGATCCTGACCGGCCGCGAGGGAATCGCGCTCGGGGCGTTGACCCTGGCAGGGCCGGTGATCTGGAACCGGTTCAGAACGTCCCATTGGTCATCGCACTGGACCTCGGCGTTTTCCGGCACGGCCGGCGCATCGCCGCCCGGTGCGGGCGGTGGCCCGATGAGTCGCGAGGAGGCGCTCGAGGTCCTGGGCCTTCACGCCGGGGCCAGCGAGGCCGAGATCCGCGCCGCCCATCATCGGCTGATGCGGGCCGCACATCCTGATAGCGGCGGCTCGGACTGGGTGGCGGCGCGGATCAACCAGGCGCGCGACGTGCTGCTGGGATCGGCAGGCAACCGAGCAGGGCGCCGATCCTGACTTTCGCGTGAAATGAGGCGGTCGCCGCCCCGGCGGGGCGGCGACCGCCTCATTTCCGATTGCTTCCCGTGATGCTAACCGGAGGCATCCTGGTCGCCACGAGGGGTCCCGACGCCATGAAGCCGCTGCGCAAAGCTGTTCTGCCGGTCGCCGGCCTTGGCACGCGATTCCTGCCCGCCACAAAGGCGATGGCCAAGGAGATGCTGCCGGTCGTCGATAAGCCGCTGATCCAGTACGCGGTTGAGGAGGCACGGGCGTCCGGGATCGAGCAGTTCTGCATGGTGACCGGCCGAGGCAAGACGGCGCTGGTCGAACACTTTGACATCGCCTTTGAGCTGGAAGCCACGCTACGCGAGCGCAACAAGCCGGACGCGCTGGCGTCGCTGAAAGACACGCAGGTTGAGCCCGGCTCGATGGTGACCGTGCGCCAGCAGGTGCCGCTTGGGCTGGGCCATGCGATCTGGTGCGCCCGGGCTTTCGTCGGTGACGATCCGTTCGCGATCCTGCTGCCCGACGACCTGATCCTGTCCGAGACACCCTGCCTGCGCCAGCTCGCGGATGCGTATCGCGACACCGGCGGCAACATCGTCGCCGTGGTCGAGGTGCCGCGCGCGCAGACCGCCCGCTATGGCATCCTGAAGACCGGGCGCGACGACGGCCGGCTGGTCGAGGTGCTCGGGTTGGTCGAGAAACCGGCGCCGCAGGATGCGCCGTCCAACCTGTCGATCATCGGGCGCTACGTGCTGATGCCGGAGGTGATCGCCGAGCTCGGGCGCATGGAGCGCGGCGCCGGCAACGAGGTGCAATTGACCGACGGCATGGCGCGGCTGATCGGGCGCCAGCCGTTCCACGGGCTGCGCTACGAGGGCCGTCGGTTCGACTGCGGCGATAAGATCGGATTCCTGGAGGCGCAGATTGCCTTCGCGTTGAAGCGCGACGACCTGGGTCCGGCGGTGCGTGCCTTCCTGAAGAATTACGTGACATAAGGGGCCGCCGATGGGGTTCTCGCATCACTTCGATCCCACGGTGCTGCGCGAGTACGACATCCGCGGCACGGTCGGCAGCACCCTGTTCCCGGCGGATGCGTTCGCGATCGGGCGAACATTTGGCAGCATCGTCACCCGGGGTGGGGGTAGGACGGTAGCGGTCGGCTACGACGGACGGCTGACCAGCCCGGAGCTTGAAGCGGCGCTCGTGAAAGGGCTTGTTGCCTGCGGGTTGGATGTCGTGCGTGTCGGCCGCGGCCCAACCCCGATGCTCTATTATGCCGCGACCACGCTGAAAACCGACGGCGCCGTCATGGTCACCGGGAGCCACAACCCGCCCGACTATAACGGCTTCAAGATGATGCTTGGACGCAAGCCGTTCTATGGCGAGCAGCTTCGCAAGCTGGGCGAGCAGGCGGCAGCGGGCGACGTGGTGGACGAGGCAGCCGGCACTGAACGCAGCGTTGACCTCCGCACCGAGTATGTCGGCCGCCTGCTGACCGACTGGGACGGCGGCGACCGCGCACTACGCGTGGTGTGGGACAACGGCAACGGCGCCGCCGGCGAGGTGCTGAGCCAACTCGTCGCCGCTCTGCCAGGCGAGCACATCGTGCTGAACGGCGAGATCGACGGGCGCTTTCCCGCGCATCATCCGGACCCGACCGTGCCCAAGAATTTGGAGCAGCTCCAGGACGTCGTGCGTGCGCACCGCGCCGATGTCGGCATCGCGCTGGACGGCGATGCCGACCGGATCGGGATGGTCGATGACACCGGCGAGATCCTGTTCGGCGATCATCTGCTGATCGTGCTGGCGCGCGACGTGCTGACGCAGCACCCGGGCGCCACCATCATCGCCGACGTGAAAGCGAGCCAGGTGCTGTACGACGAGATCGCGCGGGCCGGCGGCAAGCCCGAGATGTACAAGACCGGACACAGCCTGATCAAAGCCAGGATGGCGGAGATCGGCGCCCCACTCGCGGGCGAGATGTCGGGCCACATCTTCTTCGCCGATCGCTGGTATGGGTTCGACGATGCGCTGTATGCCGCCGTGCGGCTGCTCGGGATCGTGGCGCGGATGGACACGAAACTATCGGCAGTGCGCACCGCGCTGCCAGCGGTGGTCAATACGCCGGAGTTGCGCTTCCCCTGTGAAGATAGTCGGAAATTCGCGGTGGTGGAGGAAATCACCGCACGGCTCCGCGCCGAGGGCGCCAAGGTCAGCGAAATCGACGGCGCGCGCGTGCTGACCGAGGATGGGTGGTGGTTGTTGCGCGCATCGAACACGCAGCCTGTCCTGGTGGCACGAGCCGAGGCGACGAGCCCCGAGGGGCTGGAGCGCCTGAAGGCGGAGCTGGTCCGACACCTTGAGGCGAGCGGTTTGCAGGCGCCGGACTTTTCGGGGGCTCAATCGGGGCATTGAGTGCTGCGGCTTCGAGATCGCGTCGCCGTACCGCGTCGTTCTCGCGCAACCAGGAAGCCATGGCGCCACCGGTGGTACGAGGTACGCGCCATCAGCCAGTATCTATGATGGCAGTTTCGGCAATGCGAGAGTCGGAAATCTGACCCAGGCTAAAATGGAGAATGCTACCTGAGGAACAAGTTATGCCACCGCTGATGCGAGCATTGCTGGTATTCTGTATGTTCCCGCTGGTGGGGATTTTCTTTGCGACTCTCGCAAGGGCCGTTCCCTTATTCTTGTGCGTGCGGATCGATAAGGTGTATGCAGTGATGTTCGCCGCCGTCTTAATATGGACGAGCATGGGCCTGATTTTCTCGATCTGGTTTTACACTCGCGAGTCCAGAGTTCCGGAGGAATTTTGGCTCAGGAGGCTAGGCGGAAGGCGTCCATTTTATCGGTGTCCTGTCGTTCGATGACGAATTTCGCGAAGGTGTTGCTTGGGGCGGCATTCAAGAGAAATTCCGGCAGGCTCTGGCGCAGGGCATTGGCCACGACCAGCTCCGAGGCAGCCAGGAGCCGAAGGAATTCCAGACGAGCTGAGGGAAGGCGACGGCCAGATACTGAAGTAATCCCTGGCAGACGACACCCGCCTGGATGAAGACGTGGTAGGCGTGGAGCTTGCGTTTGACGGCGTTGCGGTATTCCAGCGACTCACGATGGAGATGTTGATTGCCACTGCGGCGGCGCAGCGGCTTCATGTCGGACATCCAGAAATGGTAGGTAAACGAACCGATCAGCCGCACCGCCTGCTTGAACGTGTGCTCGATCTTGAAGCGCAGACCGTACAGGCGAATGATCTCGATAGCCTCCAAAGAGGTGTCGGTGCACATCAGGAGGCACGAGCCTCTTACTGGATGAATCACCGCCACGAAGCGCACGAGTTCGACCGGCCGGGCGCCACAGCAGGTCGCGGACCCGATACTGGATGGTCACCTGGTGCTCGCCGTAGACGGGACTTTCGGCCTGTTGGAAGCCCTTGGGGTCTTCCAGCAGGGATCTGAGCTTGACCTTGCTGCCATAGACTCTGGGCCGGCCTCTCTTCCGCGGGCCACGCTGCTGGTGGGCGGTGTAGGCGACGGCGTTGGACTTCACCCGCGTGACCAGGTGGTTGTTCTCCTCGAGCAGGCCGGTGACGATCTTGCGCGCGGCATAGTAGGCGTCGGCGACGAAGTAGAAGGGTTCTGCGATGGCGACGATCCCGAGGAGCGCAAGCATCTTGTCGAGCAGGGTGCGGCGATCGCGATTGGACCACACCAACCCTTCGTGGATTCGCATGGCGAGCGGCACGGCGAAGACGCTGGCTGCGGCCTGAACGAGCACGCTCACAGCCTGGAGGGAATGTCCCATGATGAATTCGGGCTTGGTGTTCGACTCGGACTGCTGATGCAGGAGTTTGACCGCCGGCATCTTGCGCCCGCGCTTTGGGATCTTGATGCCGTCGCCGACCACGATACACCTTCCGTTGATGCGCAGCGGCTGCGGGAATAGCCGCAGCACCACCTGGGTCCACAGCGCCGCGAGCCGATCGAGCTTCACGGCGGGGCTGTGAAAGTGATCGACGAGCTTGTTGTAGAAGCGGGCTTCGAGCTTCAGCGCCCGCACGAGGCTGGTTACGCCCAGCAGTTCCGTCCGCACTGTGAAGCCTGCCACGGCGGTGGCGAACCACAGGAAGGTGCGCAGACGCGAGAACGCCGGACGCAGCAGCCAAATCGCATTCCACCAGGGCATCCACAGCGGCATCGGGCCCTCTCAATTCTGTTGCCAGCATAGTATAGCATTGACATGCTATACCTATGACAAGCAAACGCCTGGAAGTGATCAAGAAGCGCATCGGCAGCATCAAGGTGCAGCTGGCCGGCATTGAGGACATGCGGCCCGGATCGCTCACCCGCCAGTACAAGGATCCCGAGAACCAGAGGGGGCCCTACTACCAGCTCAGCTACACGCGGCAGATGAGGAGCCGGACCGAATATGTTCCGCGCGACTATCTGCCCAAGGTGCGGCGTGAGATCCGCAACTATAAGCGCTTCAAGGCGCTCACCGCCCAGTGGATCGCCTTGAGCATCGAGCAGAGCCGCTTGATGATGAAGCGAGCCTCGCGACGGAAATGACCCGCGGTGCTATCCTCATCCGATGGGCAAGCGACGCGCAAAACACCCCTTCGAGAACAACCCGTTCACTGACGCCTTCCTCGAATGGATGGGCTCGTCCGAGGGGGAACGCTCGGTCTACGCGCTCGATCTGGTCTTCGCCGCACTGGAAAATGCCGACGTCGACCCCAGACGGCGCAAGATCGTCTGGGACGACGGGAAACGGCTGTCGATCGAGCAGTCGGCAGAACGCATCCATGCCGAGCATCCGGACGTGCCGCGCGACTTGATCGAAACTCACGTGGTCGGGTGGCTCGAGGGCTTTGCGCCGGAATCTTACTCCGAACGCCAGCTCGAGGAGCTCGACCGGCTCACTGAGCAGTGGCTTGACGACTGCGAGCGCAAGTCACAGGCCGCCAGGAAGTAACCCAGAACTCGGCACTCTCGAGTTTTACAGAAGGATTTCCTGAGGTAATCTCTATACATACGTGGGCAACAATCCGCTCAATCTGGCCGAGCGGGAACGCCGATGCGAAGTACCAGGTCATAAGGATGAGAGATTACCAGTCGTGCTCTGAGCTCGTATCAGGAATCGGCGCAACTATCTGGGTGTGCAACCTATTACAATCTTCCTGGCAACATGACCCCAAACGGCCAAACATTTAACCACAACAGCATGAATGCTGCCATGACAGGAAACCGGGCGCCACTAGTTAAACACCGACGTACTGTCGGGCATGAATCGCTGCTGCAGGGTGGTCAGATCGGGCACCTCTGCGGCGTCGAGGATCGTCTGCAGCTCGCTCGCCAGCTCGGCCTCACAGGCACGGTCATGGGCCAGGGCGAGCAGTCCGACCATGGTGCGACAGGCATGGCGCGCCGGCTGGATGGCGCTCAGCAGCTCCCAGATACGGCGGAACGCCTCGCGCGGGAACAACTGGTCGCGGTGGACCAGGTTAAGCAACGCCATCGGCTCGCGGCGCAGCGTGTGTGACCGGCTGGAATGCTTTCTCGGCAGCCCTCTTGTGACGACCCTGCCGCGCGGACGGCGGCCTGGCGGCGCGCTGGGCAACCGCAATGGCCATGTGGTCGTCGTACAGGCGAACCCGCAAGCGGTTGTCGCAGGTCCTTTGGTGTCGTGCCGAGCAACGGCGTCGCGGGAAAGGCTTCCTCAAGATAGCGCCAAATGGCCAGGACCTCACCGATCGCCGCACCGTCCTATAGCACGAGGGTCGGTACGACACGGCGCGGATTGATTACGTGAAGTGGACCCCGAAAATAGGACCACCCGCTTAGCTACAGCGCGCCGCGGCTCGGTCATGCTAGACGGAGCGGATCATGCGCAAAAGCAGACGCAAGATAGACGCGGTGCTGAAGGCGAAGATCGCCTTGGAGGCGTTGCGCGAGCAGGCGACGGTGGCTGAATTGGCGGTTCGCCACCAGGTCCACCCGACGCAGATTTACGCCTGGAAGAAGCAGCTGCAGGAGCACGCGGCGCGCGCCTTCGAACCGGGTGCTGGGGCCGAGGCTGCGGGGCAGGCGGAGAAACAGATCGAGAGGCTGCACGCCAAGATCGGGCAGTTGCCAACGCGGGACCATGCCAATCTCGCCCTCACGGTCGCCCCCACGCGTTGACCACAAGCGCCCCGGCCGCAAGCGTCTAGAATGCAAATGGGCCAGGGTCCTTGCCGCCTGGCTCTTGCGGAATCCGCATAAACGTCCGGCGCTGGCCACTCTACGCCTCGACCCCTGAGCGAGATGCCAGGAAGCACCCTATCTGTCTTCAGCGAGCCGGACGAGTTGCAGGCCGCCTTGCAAAGGGGCGGCCGCGTGGAGCTGCTCGTGACCGCCGGCGGTCAGTTTCAGGCGCGTCTGGTCCGCATTACGTTGCCTCGATTACGCCTGCTGGCTGTCGAGGAATGGCTGCTGCGTATCGCCTTTGTCTCTCCTGCGACGGACTCGGTTGCGATCATCCTGCCCGTCGATCGCGAGCCATCCCAGACCTGGGCCGGTATCGCGCTACAACCAGGCGACATCGTGACGATCAGTGCGGGCCAGCCCGTGCATGGGCGAACGGAAGGGTATTGCCGGTCGGGCGTCATCTGTCTTCCGGCGAAAGATCTCACCCGTAATGGCCGCGCTATGAACGGCGCCGGGTTTGCCATTTCGCCGGGAGTGGAACACTGGCATCCGGCTTCGGCCGCGTTCCGGTCCCTGAGAAGGCTGGCCAATGCGGCCATTCACGTCACCGAGGCGCGCCCTGGCATCCCCGCGGGTGCGGAAGCCGCTCGCGAACTCGAGCAGGAACTGATCGCGGCGCTTGTCGAATGCCTGTCTGGCAGACCCGTCGAACGGGGCGCTATTGCGCAACAACGGCGCACCGAGGTAATGGCCAGGATGGAGAATATCCTCCGGGCGAATCCGGACCGGCTCCCTTCCCAGAAGGACCTCTGCGCCGCGCTTGGCGTCCCCGGCCGCACCCTGTCGGCGTACTGCCGCCAAAGCCTCCATATGGGGCCGGGCCGTTATCTTCGGCTGCGACAGATGGCAACGGGTCCATCGTAGGCTGCGTCGCGCCGATCCGGGATCGGTCAGCGTCTCCGAGCTGGCGCGACAGTATGGAGTGACCGAGCTCGGCCGGTTTTCGGGAGCCTATCGCAAACTATTCGGCGAGCTACCCTCCGCCACATTGCAGCGAGCACCCCCGATCGCCGAGTAACGGTCTTCCGACACGCTTGCCAGCCGGCGCGTGCACGGAGCCGACAGCCGTCATTTCATCTATGTCGCTAGATACCGCGGGTTCGGCGCCCTCTGGCGACGCTGCGCCGGGCACGCGCCGCACAAAGACGCGTTCGCGCATTGACATAGCTCAATTCGCGAACGAACAAGGACCCAAATTTATGCCGCTCCATCCCGATGGTCGGAGGCCACGATGCCGTTCAGCGAAACCTGCACCACCACTGACGTTGACAAATATCGCGCGATGGTGCGTCCAGTGAATGGCGAGTTCCTGGCGAGGGGATCCGAGCATTTTGCGGGCACTGTCATCAAAATCGACCTGCACCGCCTCAGGATGCAGCGCTTGGAGGAAAGCCTGCCGCGAACCTGGCGCTTCGAAATTCCGAGTGCCCGCAGTGCTATCTGCTTCTCCATCGCGTCCGGGTCTCGGTTCAGCAGCAATGGCGTCGAACTGCAGCCGACTGAAATCGTGCTGCTCGGTCCGGCGACGATCCACTGGAACAAGTTTTCGGCGCCCTCGCAATTTGGCAGCATGTCGCTGCCCGCTGAGGACTTGGCGGAACTTAGCACCGCCGTTGTCGGCCGGGACCTGACCCCACCGCGCGACGCAGCGTCCCTTACCGTCTCGCCGCCGGCAATGGCAAAGCTCCAACGGCTGCATGTGGCGGCCTGCCAGCTCGCCGAAACAGCCCCGGAAATCATCACAAACGCCGAAGCGGCCCGCGGCCTGGAACAAGCTCTGATCGGGGCCATGTTCGCCTGCCTCGATGAAGGAGAAGTGCATGAAGACACCGCGAGCCGGCGTCGCCATAACGCGATCATCGAACGTTTTCGCGCATTGGCGGAAGAGAATGCGGAACAATCTCTCTATCTTTCTGATGTTTGCAGCGCGATCGGCGTGACCCACCGGACCCTGCATGTGTGCTGCCAGGAGCACTTGGGAATGGGCCCCAAGCGTTATCTGATGTTGCGGCGTATGGATCTGGCTCGGCAGGCGCTGCTCGTCGCGGCTGCAGCGGAGACGACGGTCACCAGGATTGCGACGCAATTCGGGTTCTGGGAGTTCGGCCGCTTCGCCGTCGTGTCGGCCTCAGCCGCCTCGGCGGTTACGTGCTGAAGAAAGTTGAGCACGAGGAGGACGCCTTCTTCATTCTCATGCTCTGCTTCATGGTGGTGGCAGGTGCGATGGCCGATGCCATTCAGTTGCCGGGCATCGTCGGCGCGTTTATGGCCGGCCTCGCGGTCAACGCCGCTGCTCGCGACAAACCGGCGAGCATAAAGCTGGAGTTCCTCGCCAAGTCGCTGTTCATTCCGATCTTCTTCATCGCCACCGGATTCCTGATCAACCCCGCCGCATTCGTTCGGGACATTAGCGACAACTTCGGGCTCGTCGCCGGCATCATCGTCGCCCTTCTGATCGGCAAAGGGATCGCCGCCTGGGCTGCGGACCGCGCCTTCGGCTACACGCGGGACGCGACGCTGACGGTCTGGTCGTTGACACTGCCGCAGGTCGCAGCGCACTCGCCGCGACGTTGGTTGCCTACGACACGCTCGACGCCGGCGGCCAGCGCCTGCTCGACGGTCACGTGCTCAATGCGGTCCTCGTGCTGATGCTCACCACGTCGATCCTTGGTCCGGTGCTGACCGAGGTGTTCGGCACCCGCCTGGCCGCGCGTGGGTCCGACAGCATCGATCACAAATCCGCCTGACCGTGCGACGGGAGATGACCTTACGAACTCCGCCTTCGCCAGTCCGGATCCACTAAACTGGCTCCACCGGCCGTTCGGGAACAGCCACCAAACATTGAGCGGGGCGGGCGACGCCCCACGTCGAGGCCATGCCACTGCCCACTCGCGGCGTGCTCTACGTCTCGAGGTTGGGGATCATCACCATGGTGATCAAGCAGGTTGTGCTGGTTGCCGCGGTGCCAATTCTCTTTGGAGAGGGAGAACAAAGTCATGCCTACCTCCGTTTTTCGTGCCGTCCTACTTTCGGCCTGCATGACACTGATGATCGGGCTGCCGGCCGGTTCCCCGGCCGTGGCCGCCGGGCTCAAGGATGACCCCGATCTGCCCAACTTGGTCGCCACCCTGCTGCCGAGTGTCGTCAACGTCACGACGACCCGCTATAAGGATATTCAGATCCCGCCGAACAAGTCGGTCATGGCACAGGCCGCCGAACCCGATAAAAGCCTCTGGTTTGGCAGCGGGTTCATTGTGTCTACCGACGGATATGTCGTCACCAACAAGCACGTCGTACACAACGGGATCAACTTCAAGGTCACCCTGAATGACGGAACGCAGCTTCCCGCGGACCTGATCTCCGAAGCTGTCTGCTGCGATATCGCGGTGATCAAGATACGGGCTGCGAGACCCTTCCCCGCGGTCACGCTCGGTGACAGCGACACGCTGCGCCAGGGCAATTTCGTGATCGCGATCGGCAATCCACTCGACTTCAACAGCACGGTGACCAACGGCATCATCAGCGCTCTCAACCGCGATTTCCACTTCACCGAGTTCGACGATTACATTCAGACCGATGCTGCGCTTACTGTAATGAGGGCAACTCCGGCGGCCCGCTGATCAACGCTAAGGGTGAGGTGATTGGGGTCAACTCCGCACTCTACACGACCGCCACGAGTACAGGCAATATCGGCATTGGGTTCGCCATCCCGATCAACGACGCGAAGTTCCTCGTGGCCCATATGCGAGACATCGGGTCGGGCAAGATGAGGCCAGCCTATCTGGGAGCGAAGGTTCAGTCGCTGACACCCGATCTGGGTGACGCCTATGGGCTTCAGGGGCCATGGGGATCCATCGTCCAGCAGGTGCAGGATGGCAGTCCGGCCGCGCAGGCAAAGCTTCGCGCCGGCGACATCATCACCTCGTTCGGAAATAAGTTCACTAAGGATAGTCGTGCGCTGGTGCGCGCCATCGTCGCGACGCTACCGGGAACAACCGTGATTTTAGGCGTCTTGCGCGGCGGGAACGAGGAAATAATACCGGTCACTCTGACCGGGCTGCCCGCGAATGAGTTGGTATGGTACCTTCCTGGGCGAACCGGGTGTCGCGAAGCCGAAGCTTCCTCCCGAGGCACTGGTCAATTTTGGCTTGGAAATGGCGGCGATCACACCAGAGCTTCGCGCCAAGTACAATCTCAGTACACAGCGGCAGGGCGTCGTCGTGACCGGGGTTGCGATAGGCAGCACGGCCGCAAATAGCAAAATCAATGCGGGGGCGGTGATCGTGCAAGTACGCGACATGGCGGTTACTTCACCCGATGGTGTGCAGAGAGGCGTGGAGGACGAACGCAAGCAGCAGCATCCGTTCGTGCCGATGCTGCTGGCGGAGCCGTCGGGGCTCCGACTAACCAGCGTGACCTTTGGCGGCCCTCCAGCGGTCTGCACCGATGTATTTGCGCCCTGTCAGGGCAAGAACGGCCCGTAGGCAGCGAGCGAATCGCATGACGGCATCAGTCAGCCTGACCGCTCTGCCGGCAGTTATTGCAACCTACTTGGCCCAGGACCACGAGGCTGTGCAAAACGGCCATCGCCTTTACAGAAAGCGCGTTCCGTCAAAAGTCAGCGTCAGCAGACCTGGGAATCTGGCCTTTCGAGAGGCTTTGGTGCATGAATAGCCCGGCGGCGGCATCTGTCCGGCGGATTGAGGATCAGCGGATACGAGCGGAGGCCGGCATGTCGAAACTCGTCATCCGATTGAGTACGTTGCATCCAATCTTTGCCTCGGTCCGCTGTGTAGGCAGAGTCCGAGCCTGAAGTCGCCGGCCAATGATGGTTCTTGTACCGATACACCGCAGTCTCGACCAGGCTCCGGCGGTTGTAGCCGGAACGGCGCTGCCAGCCCATGCGTCCATGTTTTTCGATTGTTGTAATACCAGCCGCCCATAAGTTCGACTCTCCGGGGTGGTTCCCGAATCGGTAAAACTTCAATTCTGTGCCTGCCGACTGGGTTCACTCAGGGAGCAGGCAAGATGGGCAAGCCGATCGCGGTCACTCGCTTGCATCGATCAGCCGCAGAGAACGCATCAGCCCGGGGCGTCCTCCGATGCTGAATGAAGCGCAGATGCAGGAGTTGAAGTCGCTGGTGCTCAAGGGTCCCGATCCGGAACGGCACAAGGTGGTGCGATGGCGCTGCATTGACCTGCGCGCTGAGATTGCGGCCCGCTGGTCAGTGACGCTGAACGAACGCACGATTGGCAAGCTGCTGCGTCGGCTCGGGCTGAGCCGGCTGCAACCGCGGCCCTATCATCCGAAAAAAGACGCCGCGGCGCAGGAGGCCTTCAAACAAGACTTCGCTGTCCTGGTGCGGGAAACGGTGCCGGAGGCGGCGGCGGACAAACCGATCGAGGTGTGGTTTCAGATGCTATGAGGAAGGACACTGCCGGGCGAATTGTGCAGACTGGCGGGCGTCCGAATCAACACCAAAGGAGCCTGCCATCATGCAAAGCGAGGACACGATCTACGTCGCCATCGAACTCAGCTTCTCATCGTGGCTCGTCGCCATACGCTGGCCTGGAGCCGAGAAATCGCGACTGCACCGCGTGGCGGGTGGCGACACAGCCGCACTACTGGCACTGATCGCAGAGCAGCGCTCGCATCTCAGCGATAAGCTGGGCAGGATTGCGCACGTGATCTGCTGTTTCGAGGCGGGCCGGGATGGGTTCTGGCTCCAGCGGCTGCTCTCCGCCAGCGGCGTCGCCGTCCACGTGCTCGAGCCGACCAGCATCCTGGTGAACCGCCGCGCGCGCCGGGCTAAAACCGACCGGCTCGACGCCGAGGGTATGCTGCGCCTGCTCTCCGCCTGGCTGGGAGGAGATCGCCAACTATGCAGCATGGTGCGTGTACCGACACCGGATGAGGGGGATGCCAAACGGCCGCACCGCGAGCGCCAGCACCTGGTGCAAGAGAAATTGCGAATCGAGAACAGGATCGAGGCGCTGCTGTTCACGCAGGGCATCCGGGGAAGGCCATCGCTGCGCTCATGGGACCGCGACCTTGCGGAGCTGCACACCGGCGACGGGCGCGCGCTGCCGCCTCTGCTGCGAGCCGAGCTGGACCGCTTGCGGCGCCGGCTCGTCTTGGTGCTGGAGCTGATCCGCGAGGTCGAGGCCGAGCGCGCTGATACGCTTGCCGAGACCGCCGAAGACGTAATGACCCAGAAGATCGTGGCGCTGCAGCGCATCTATGGTATCGGTATGAACTTCGCGGCCGTGCTGGTACGTGAGATATTCTACCGCTCCTTCGACAACCGTCGTCAACTCGCCAGCTATGTCGGTATCGCGCCGATGCCCTACCAGAGTGGCGGCATGGATCGCGACCGAAGCATCAGCCGTGCGGGCAATCCGCGGGCGCGCACGACACTCGTCCAGATCGCGTGGCTGTGGCTTCGCTATCAGCCAGGCAGCGCGCTCGCCACGTGGTTTCGCGAGCGCGTCGGCTCCCTGCAAGGGCGCACGCGGCGGATCGCCATTGTGGCGATGGCGAGAAAGCTGCTCATCGCGCTCTGGCGCTATGTCGAGACCGGCGCGTTGCCGAATGGCGTCGTGCTCAGGGCGAATGCAGACGCTGCCGTGTAAAGATGTCCGGGATTGCCGCCAGCGCCGTCTTCGCCGGCGGCGATACGGGGAGCGCGACCGTCTTCCTCTTTGGGGGCCTCGCAGCCGCCCGCGTTTCAGGTGGGTCGCGTCTCACCGGTGCGACGCCTCGTGCATGAGGCATTATGGTGCCGGGCAATATCGCCCCGGACCGCATGTAAGGTGACGCAGTTGCTTTTGCTGCGAGCTAAGGTGCACCGGACCCGTAGGATCAGTCACACTCGGCCAATCTCAATCGCCAAGAACGGAGGCTTGCATTGCAGAAACGCTGTTGACAGTCGATGGCGTCGTGCTCAGGGCGAATGCAGACGCTGCCGTGTAAAGATGTCCGGGATTGCCGCCAGCGCCGTCTTCGCCGGCGGCGATACGGGGAGCGCGACCGTCTTCCTCTTTGGGGGCCTCGCAGCCGCCCGCGTTTCAGGTGGGTCGCGTCTCACCGGTGCGACGCCTCGTGCATGAGGCATTATGGTGCCGGGCAATATCGCCCCGGACCGCATGTAAGGTGACGCAGTTGCTTTTGCTGCGAGCTAAGGTGCACCGGACCCGTAGGATCAGTCACACTCGGCCAATCTCAATCGCCAAGAACGGAGGCTTGCATTGCAGAAACGCTGTTGACAGTCGAAGCCTCATGTAAGGACGAGGCCAGGGTCGGGCAGAAGGGGACGCTGGAATATGTCTGGGCGCCGGTGGGTTCACGCCCTCTTGCGGTGCGCGACAACCGTTATGACTCCGCTTACCTGTTCGGAGCGGTCTGTCAGGCCCGCGCGGTCGGGGCGGCGGTCATCATGCCGGCGGCCAACAGCGAGGCAATGAACGAGCATCTGGCGGAGATCAGCACCCAGGTCTCTCCCGGCTCACACGCGGTGTTGGTTTGCGACAGTGCTGGTTGGCATCAACGCGGCAAACGGCGAGAATTTTGCTGATTACCGCGCTCAACTGCTGCCATGGGCGGAATCCGAGCCGCGCGTGCCGCCTATTGCGCTGCTCTCGGTATGCCTGAGCGCGGCGAGGATTTCGCCGAGGCTCTGAAGCGCGAACTGACCACGGCGGCGACGGAAGTCGACGCCAGCTTCGCGGACAATGCCGAGCTGAGCATCGATCCGGACGGGACGCCGCACCTGAAGCAGTTGTCGGCGGCCGAACGGCCCGAAGGGCTGGGGCAATTCGAGCAAGAGGTGCGGGCGCGGATGCCGGAACGTCACCTCCTCGACATCCTCAAAAACGCTGAGCATTGGGCTCGCTTCACACGCCACTTGGGTCCGCCCTCCGGCTCGGATCCGAAGCTCGCGCGGGCCGTCCAGCGATACCTGTTCACGGTGTTCGGCTACGGCTGCAACCTTGGCCCGAATCAAACCACCCTCCTGGTTGGCCTTACCCGCGCTAGGCCATCATTCGCTTGGTATTGGCGATCGCGCGCGCCGGGTTGAGCCCTTTCGGACAGGCCCTGGTGCAGTTCCTGATCGTGTGGCAGCGATAGAGCCGGAACGGGTCCTCGAGCCGATCAAGACGCTCGCCGGTACGCCGATCGCGGCTGTCGGCGATCCAACGATAGGACTGCAGCAGGATAGATGGGCCGAGATAGCGGTTCGGGTTCCACCAGTAGCTCGGGCACGAAGTCGAGCAGCAGAAGCACAGGATGCACTCCCACGAGCCATCGAGCTGGGCGCGTTCTTCCGGCGACTGACGACGCTCGCGGTCCGGCGCGGTTGGTCGCTTTGCAGCCAAGGCTCGATCAGTTTGTACCTGCACGTAAATCCGGTGAGGTCGGGGACGAGATCCTTCACCACCGGCATATGCGGCAGTGGCGTAATCCTGCTCGTTCCTCGCTTCAGGCTGTCGATCGGGGTCAGACAAGCGAGCCCGTTATGTCCGTCGATGTTCATCGCGCAGGTTATACCAGCCGCCCTGTTCGATGACTGGTTTGACCCAGGGGCGCCTGGCGAGGGAGACGATGCGGTCGGGAAGTTCTGCGAGTTTGTTTCAGGCGTCATGACATGCCCCTGAGGATGACCTCATCGGTGTCTCAGACACGGCCCCCTGATTTCGTGACGGAGGTAAGAAAAAGCTTAACCACAGCGGCACAGAGACACCGAGAAGGGTCAGGCTCCGTGCCTCGGTGTCTCTGTGGTTAGGCTTTCTTCCTTACTATGCGATGGCCGGTTTGGCCCAAGAGCGCCTGGTGAGGGAGGCAATTTGTTCGGGCATTGCCATCAGTTTGTTCCAGGCATTACGACATGCCTTGAGGATAGCTTCATAGCTGTCCCAGACACAGTGGCTGAGAAAGTTGCCGCGCAGGAACTCCCAGACGTTCTCGACCGGGTTCAGCTCCGGCGAGTAAGCTGGCAGCGGCAACAGGCTGATGTTGTCAGGCACCGGCAGGCGGCGCCCCGGCTGATGCCAACCAGCGCCATCGACCAGCAACACAGCATGAGCCCCCGGGGCAACCTGGAGGCTGATCTCCTTCAGATGTTCGGCCATCGCCTCGCTGTTGGCGGCCGACATGATGATGGCAGCGCCGATGCTGCGCTCGGGGCAAACGGCGCCGAAGATATAGGCGGAGTCATGGCGGTTATCGCGAACCGCCGCCGGGCGCGAGCCACGTCGCGCCCAGACGTAGGTCAGCGTGCCCTTCTGACCGACACGGGCTTCGTCGCCGAACCAGATCTCCAGCGGCTTGCCGGCGGCAGCGGCTGGCACAACCTCGGCCACCTGGCTGGCGAACTCCTTCTTGAATGCCTCTTGCGCGGCGGCATCCTTCTTCGGATGATAGGGACGCGGCTGCAGCCGGGTGAACTTCAGCCGGCGCAGCAGCTTGCCGACACTGCGCTCGTGCAGCTCGACGCCAAACTCATCCTTGATCCGCTGCCGCAGGTCGATGCAGCGCCAACGTACCACGCCGTCCCGCTCAAGGTCGGGCCCCTGTTGCACCCATTCCACCACCTTGGCCTGTTGCTCGGGCGATAAGCGGGGCGGCGGACCGCGGCGGCACGGTCGGTCGGACAGGCCATCCAGCCCGGACTCGTTGTAGCGATGTACCCAGTCACGCAACGTCTGGCGGTCCATCGCACACGCCTCCGCCGCGGCTTCCCGCGACCAGCCTTCCAGCAGCAACGCCATCGCCAGCATCCGACGTGCCGCTTTGGCGTCTCGAGTGGCCGCCGCCGCCTCTCGCAGATCAGCCGCCGATCGCTCCAAACGGGTGATCGCTACGGTCATCGCTGTCCCCTCCGTCCAACGGGGACGCCGAATCGTACCGCTCCGAGCCGCACCAAATCACGTTCGAGTCAACGAGCCGGGCGGCTGGTATTATGTGGTCAAAACTGTAGCCGACCAATTCGCGGAGATCCTTGCAATCGTCGGCGTAAAGCGGGTGTACGGCATCGCCCACGGTGTACCGCTCGCCGGAAATCTTCCGAACCGGCCAGCAGGCAGCGTTGGGCAAAAACGTCATCGACCTGATGGACGCGCTTCATATCCGGAAGGCGACGCTTGCCGGCTTCGACTGGGGCAATCGCGCCGGCTGTGTGGCGTCGGCGTTGTGGCCGGAACGGGTGTTCAGGGTCTGCTGCTCGCGGCTCCTCCGATGCGCGGCAGGGTGCGCGCGGCGGTGGGTCTGATCCGCTGGCCAGAGAGTTCAGCCCCCGCGGAGCGGTCTAGCCGCGCCGAGGCAGCGGGAGCCGCGAAGGAAATTGCCGCTACCACAAGAAACGCGATCGAGAAATCCTCGGGCATCGGCCGCGCGTGCCCGGTCAGCACAACGGAAGCGGCCAGCGCCGCCGCCGAAACCGCAATGCCAAGCGATAACGCCATCTGCTGGAACGTGGTGTAGAAGCTGGTGGCGGCGCTGACCTCCGGCCGCGGCACGTCGGCATAGGCGATCGTATTGTACGCCATGAACATCAGCGACTGGAAGAAGCCGAAGGACAGCAGCAGGGCATAGATCGCGACCACAGGCCAGCCCGGCCGCAGCGCGGCGCAGGCGCCCAGCAGCGCGGTGGCGAGCATCCCGATCCAGATCATCACGTTGCGAAAGCCGAGCCAGCGCAGAAGCCTGGGCGCGACCAGCCGCATCAAAAGCGAGCCGGCCGAGCTGGTGAAGGTGATCAACCCGCTCTGCGCGGCGGAATATCCGAAGCCGAGCTGCAGCATCATCGGCAGCAGGAACGGCGTCGCTCCGGCACCAATTCTCGAGAACGAACCGGACACGACCGAGAACCTGAAGGTCGAGATCCGCATCAGGCGAAAATCGAGGATCGGGTGTGACGTCCGCCCCGCATGCCACCAATAGAGCGCACCGGCTATGATCCCGCCTGCCACCAGCCCGCCGGTCGCGCGAACCGATCCGGCACCGCGGCCTGCCATCTCGATCCCGAACATCAGGCAGGCCAACGCGGTGCCCGACAGCGCCAGGCCGAGCACGTCGAAATGCGTCTTCGTCGGCTCCCGCATCTCGCTGATAAAGAGGGTGACCAGCACAATGCCCAGCACCCCAATCGGCACGTTGATGAAGAAAATCCAGCGCCACGAGAAATAGGTCACGATGAAACCGCCGACCGGCGGCCCTAGGATCGGACCGATGGTGGCCGGAATCATCAGCCAGGCCATCGCGGTGACCAGCTCGGATTTCGAACAGGCACGAATCAACACCAGCCGTCCCACCGGCGACATCAGCGCACCGCCCACGCCTTGCAGCATGCGCGCGGCAACAAGGAACGCCAGACTCTGCGACAGCCCGCAAAGGATCGAACCCGTCGTGAACAACCCGATCGCAGCCCGGAACACCGTCCGCGAGCCGTAGCGGTCGGCGAGCTTCCCGCTGGCCGGGATGAACATCGCCAGCGTCAGCAGGTAGGCGGTGAGCGCCACGTTCATGCGCAGCGGCGCGACGTGGAAGCTGTGAGCCATCGTGGGCAAGGCGGTCGCCAACACTGTGCCGTCGAGCTGCTCCATGAACATGGCGCTGGCGACGATCAGTGCGGTGGTGCGCATATCAGCGCGCGACGCCGCTGCCGCCGGTGCGGCGGCAACTCCGGGAGAAGCCTCGATCATGCCCCGCACAATCGCCTCGTTCGCCCGTACGGAGAAGGCGGCCGCACCGCATGGCGGTGTCCCGAGGCGTGCAAGCGAATCGCCATGTGTTTGCCGCAGACTTCGGCAAGCCCAGGGTCTGCCGTCATGGGCGGCCCGCGGACATCTGCCATTCTGTCGGACGTGAGGGTGACGCCGGAGGACCGGCCGCGCAGCGACTGGTACTATGCCAGGCTTTCAGTGCGGTCAGCCTAGCCGGTCAAAGCCTCCACCCGGCGAACAACCTCCTCTGGCCGGTAGGGCTTCAGAATCAGAGGGTTGTTACTGACTTCCACGGCCCGCTCTTCGGCCGAAGCGTATCCGGACGTAATCAGGACGCGGATCTCGGGCCGGCGGTCGCGGATCCAGGACGCCAGGCCGATGCCGTCCAGCCGCCCCGGCATGCGCACGTCCGTAAGGACTACATCGACCGGGTCGGGAACGTTGAGCAACGACATGGCCTCGTCCGCGGTGCCCGCCTCAATGACGTGGTACCCTTTCAGCGAAAGGAAAGTCGACATCATCTCGCGCACCAACTCATCGTCATCGACCACAAGAACGGTGGTCGAGGGCTCCTTCGACAGCGGGACTGACGCAGGCATGTAACTCACCTTCTCGGCCCGAGGGCGGTGGTCCGAATGCTGCCGCGGACCTTTGACGCTTCACCGCCCCGTTGGTTCACTGCGCTCAACAGAGCGTGACCGTTCGTCCACTTCGCGACGGTCGCCGGCGGTGACCGTTCCAGCGACAGCGCCGCCCGCTCCCGAGATTCTACCTGTCGCCGCCTTAACTTTGCCGTGATGCGGCGCCATATCATTCGCGGCTTCGGAGCGTCCTATTATGGCCCACTCGCAACGTTTTGCGCGTCGCTTGGTCCTCCCTGTGGCCGTGGCCGGCGTGCTGGCCCTAACCCTGGCGGTACCCAAGCCTGCGGAGGCCGGCTGGGGCGGTGGAGGCGGCTGGGGCGGTGGGGGCGGCTGGCATGGCGGCGGCGGTGGGGGCTGGCACGGTGGCGGTGGCTGGGGATGGGGTGGCGGCTGCTGCTGGGGCGGAGGCGTGTTCTTCGGCATCGCGCCGCCGGTCTATTATCCACCTCCCGTCTATTACCCGCCGCCGCCGGTCTACTATCCGCCCCCGCCGGGCTATTACGCACCGCCGCCAGGGTATTTCGCGCCACCGGCAAACTATCCGGCGCCCTATCAGCAGCCACACTGACCTTCAAAAAAGCGGCGCGCTCGCTTCGTTCGGGCGCGCCGGAAGCTACTGGGATAGTGCGACGGCGCCTCGGGCAGCAGCCTATGCGCCGCGTGCGTGATCAGTCTGTGCTTGCGTATTTGAAGGTCTGCTGTTTGGCGAGCGAGTCTTTCGTCGCGTTCGGCAGGACCACGCTGTAATACGTCGGATGTGAAGGAGCCTGGTTCGCGGCGGTCGTCGTGGACGCGCTACCGGCGGCTAGCGGGTTGCTGCCTGCCGGAGTGTTGGGAGTTCCAGCCGTTTGCGGGGCGCCGTTATTGCCGGCGCTCGGCTCGAACTTCAACTGGTCGAATGGCACCGCGACCAGCTTGCCGCCGATCCCAAGGATGCTGCCGGTTGAAATCACCGCCTGGGTGATCTTGCCGCTGTTGAGCAGGTCGTCGATGATCCCGAGACTGTCGCCATTGCTGTTATAGACGGTTGCTCCATCCGGAGGGTCCTTTGGTGTTGGTCGCCGTATTGGCGTTCGGCGCTGCGTTCGTTGCTGGCGCGCGCATGGCGGTCGCCGGCGCGCTCGGCGGCGGGCGGCGACATTCTGCTGTTGCGCCATGGCCGGGGCAGCGCCGAGAGCGGCCGCAACAAGCGCAAGCCCGAGTGACCGTGTTCCACGTATGAAATCATTCTCCTGATTCCGAGTGCGGACTGAAATGTTGCAGTCGGCCGGAAGTTTCCCCTTTCGGGGTTCAGGTATTCGCGAGGGTGCGCCGGCGCGAGGCAGCACTCTCCCCCGGCCTTCAGCTCTGGGTAAGTGCCTCGCCCTCGGCTGCCGGCGGCGGGACAAGCACCGAGCGGGCGGTGCTCAGCGTCCAGCGTAGTGTACCGGCCGCGCCGCATGCCGGGCAGGCCGGTTGCCATACCGCCTGTGGCGCCTGGCATGAAGTGCAGTGCCAGACGGGGTCCGGATCGGCGGTCGTGGCTTGCCGCAGCGCCTCGCGTTGGGCGAGCCGACCAGCCTCGGTATCGCCCCGCTCCTCCTCCTCGATACGCGCCAGCAGCAGCCACACCCGACGCTGATTGAGCCCACTATCCCGCGCCGCTTCGGCGTGCCGCCGAGCCTCTCCAAGCAGGCCCGCATCCAATGCGGTCCGCGCCAACAGCAGATGGCTCTCCGGATGGTTCGGATTGGACTTGGTCAGAGCCTGTGCGGCCTGTACGCGCGCCAGCTTGTCGGCAATCGCGGCCAGCGCGAAATCGGCGAGATCGGGGTGCGGGGCGGCGGCCCAGCTCTGCCTGACCGCGGCTTGCGCTCGGCGCTCCCGGCCAAGCTCCCGCAAGCGACGGGCATAGGCGAGCGCGGCAGGAACCAGGCTGGGCTCCTCCTTCCAGGCCTGTCTCGCCAGGCGCAGGGCCCGGCTTGGGTCCGGTTCTGCGTTCGCTGCCGCGGTGGCAAGCGCCGCCTTCGGCGCATCGGCGTCCACCATGGCCAGCGCCTCGGTCCAGCTCGCGGTGCGGATAGCGAGCCGGGCGCGCTCTTCGCGGAGCCAAGCCGCGCCCGGGTGCGCCGCCTCCGCCTGCCGAGCAAGCGAGGATGCCTCGGTCCAGTCCTCCCGTTCGACGGCACCGCGCAGCAGCCCGCGATAGCCGAGGAACGCTGCGTCCGGGCGCGCCGCGAGGGCACGGAAAGCGGCCTCGGCTTCCTCGGAGCGGCCGGCCAAGCGGCCCGCCTCGGCGGCGAGCAGCAGGGTCTGCGGCGTGTCGCCAAGCAGTCGGCGAGCGCGGGCGGCCTCGCGCCTTGCGTCACCTGTCTCGCCGGCGGCCAGCGCCACGAGGGCGCGTGTCGTGGCGACCTCGCCCGCACCACGTCGGGCGGCCGCCCGGCGTAGGCGGAGCACGCGCGGCAGCCGGATCAACGCGCCGATCAGGCGAAACAGAATGTAGAGGGCCACGAAGGCCGCAAGCAGGGCAACTGCGACGACCGAAACGGCTGCCTGTATCGTGACCGTGCCGACCTGAGCTGTCACCGTTCCAGGCAGGCCGGCGAGGTACCATGCGGCGGCTACGACCACCGCGATGACGACGACGGTCAGCAGGACGCGCAACATCAGGCGTGCGCGGCCATTGTGTCGAGCGCAGCGCGCGCCGCGAGCAGCGCGTTGGCCTGGTCGAGCCAGCTTGCCATCGCCTGGGCGGTCGGGCCGCTCAGGGTGGAAACCGAGGCGACCGCTCCCGACAGGTCGCCGGCGTCCAGCTCCTGCTGGGTGTGAGCGAGCACGCCAGAGGCCGGATCGCCAACGATGACCCGATCGCCTTCCCGGACAGTGATCAACTGCTGTGCGCGCTGCCACAGCCGTTCCCCGAAAGGCTTTCCTGCAGTGTCGGGCTGCGCGGCGTCGAGGGCGGCTTTCGCGGCCGCGGGAAAGGCTAGACGCAAAGCCGCCTCGGTCGGCGGGCTCGTCGCGGCGAACCGTGCCAGGGCAGGCGGTGCGCCGTCGATGGACCCGACCGGCCTACCTGCTTCCAGCGCGGCGCGGGCGGCCTCGATCCGTGCCAGCCGCGCCGACTTCTCGGCCGCGGCGACGGCGGTGCTCGCCTGCTGCTGCACGGTCTGCAACTGTTTGCTGACGCTAACTTGTGCGGCCCCGAGTGCGTCGTTGAGGTCGTGGACCTGCACAGCCAACCCCCGCTGGTCTGTCGCGAGCTGGGTCAAGCGTGAGCCGAACTCGGCCTGCTGGCCCGCGAGCTGCCGCGAGATCGTATCGAGTTGCGATTTCAGCGCGAGTACGGCCTGCACCTGCCGTTCCATCGCACTCACGCGGTTTTCCAGCGGGCCGAGGTCCGGTGACGGGGCGCCTGCCGGCATCGCCGTGATCTCCGCCTTCAGGGTGGCGATCTGCTGCTCGACGGGACCCAGATCGGGCGCTGCGGCCGGGCGCTGCTCCAACGCTGCGACGCGCTGTTCCAGGGGGGTGAGGCTGACGGGTTCGGTGACAGGCCGCTGGGCGAGTTGTGTCACACGTTCGTTCAGGGTCTGAAGCTGCGCGATCGTATCCAGGCGCGGCTGCCCGCTTGGCTGTGGGGCTGGGTTCGGGTTCTGCCAGATCCATAGCAGTGCCAGCGCGAGTACCGACGAACCCGAGTGCGTAGACCCAGGGCACCAGATTGCGGCTGCGCGGAGCGGCTGGCGGTGGCGGCTCCGCGACCGGCTCGGGCTGGTCAGGCGGCGGCAGGGCGGGCGTTTCGTTCATTGCAGCAGCGCGAGCATATCATCCTGGGTTGGCCGGGCCGCGATCCTGATCAGTTGCCACGGCAATGGGTTTAATGCCACGCCGGCCGCCGGGCTGATAGCGCAGGCATCGGTGTTCCGGACGCTTGTCTCCAGCCTGTCCTCGGTAACGAGCCGAACGAACAGGCGGGCGGTCTCGGTGGAGAAGAACAACGCCGCACGGAGGTCCTGGCTCTGCAGGGCCGCCGCCGCGGGTCCGGGCAGCACCGGGACCGGGGCGGCCTCGTACACCTCGCGCAGAATGACGGCATGCTGCTGCGCCCGGAGCAGCTCGGCGAGCGCAGTGCCTTGGCCCCTGCCCGCCAGCAGCAGCAACTCGCCCTGCCCGCACGGAAACATGCGCCCCACCAAAGCGGCGAGGTCAGTGGAGTTACCGCCGGCGCTGTGAACGTTGGGAAAGCCGGCTGCTCGGGCCCGTGCGGCGGTTGCGTCGCCGGCCGCGAGGACCGGCCGGGCGCGCGCCCACGCAGGCAGGTTGTCAATGGCGTTACTGCTCGTGACCAGCACCGCCGTTGCGTCCGGTGGCAGATCGGCCGGCAAGCGCCGGATCGTCAGCAGTGGGGCGACGACCGGCAGCAGACCCAATGCCACGACGTGCTGTGCGGTCTCCTCGGCCGCGGGGCTCGGGCGGGTGATCAGAACGGCGCCGGCAGGATCAGACAAAGAGATCGCCGGGCGAGTCGGCGCGCAGGCTGGCGCCCAGCTCCGTGCCGAGTTCGATCCGCGTCGGCCACCGGCCCCGACAGGCGGCGCTTGAGCAGGAACGAGCCGTCGGCGCGCGCGACCATCCCGATCAGCGACAGCGTCCCGCCGGGCTGCATGCTGGAGTAGCCGCCAATCGGCGTGCGGCAGGACCCGTCGAGCGCGGCGAGCATGGCACGCTCGGCGGTGGCGACTGCCTTTGCCTCCGGGTCTTCGATCCCCGCCAGCAGTTCACGCAACTCGGTGGCACCGGCCCGAACCGTTACGGCGACGATGCCCTGGCCGGCAGCCGGCACCATCTCCTCCGGGTCGAGCACGACGGTGGCCCGATGCTCTAGTCCGAGCCGCCGCAGCCCAGCCAGCGCCAGGAGCGTAGCGTCGAACGCGCCGCTCGCCACTTTGTCGAGGCGTGTGCCGACATTGCCGCGGATCGCCACCACGGTCAGGTCGGGCCTGGCGTGCAGAAGCTGCGCCTGCCGCCGCACCGAAGACGTACCCACGACCGCACCTTTCGGGAGAGAGGCAAACACTCCCCCTCCCCTCGCGGGAAGAGGTTGGGCGGAGGGGGCGGCCACAACCAACGCATCCCGCGCATCCTCCCGCTTCAGAGTGCACGCCGGCACAATGCCTCGCGGCAGCGTGGTTTCTAAATCCTTCAGGCTATGCACAGCGAAGTCGATGCGACCTTCGGCTAGCGCATCGTGGATCTCCTTGGCGAACAGCCCCTTCCCGCCGATCTCCGCCAAGCGCTGGCCGGACGCCTGAGTGGCATCGCCGGTGGTGCGGATGGCGTGCTCCTCGAAGACGTCCATGCTGCGCAGCACCGGGCAGAACCCACGCAGCCGCTCGAGGAAAGCGCGGGTCTGCACCAGCGCCAGCGGCGAGCCGCGCGTGCCGACGCGCAACGGCAGCGCATGGCTGTGCGGTCCGACGCGCGAGGGCGGCGTGGCGGCGGTCATGGCGCTGTCCTATGACCGCGGCGAGCGGAAGGAAAGTGGAAGACGCGCGGATGCGACCCGTGCTGGGAATCGAGACCTCCTGCGACGAGACCGCCGCTGCGGTGCTGGACGAAGCCGGCCGCGTGCTGGCCGAGGCCGTGGCCAGCCAGGAGCGTGAGCACGCCCCCTTTGGCGGCGTGGTCCCGGAGATCGCGGCGCGCGCGCATCTGGCGCTTCTGCCGGACATGGTTCGACGTGTGATGGATCGAAGCGGGCTCGGGTTCGGAGAACTCGGCGGGGTCGCAGCGACGGCCGGGCCGGGGTTGATCGGCGGGCTGATCGTCGGCTCGCAGGTGGGCAAGGGGATCGCGCTCGCGGCGCGCCTACCGTTCGTGGCGGTCAATCATCTGGAGGCGCACGCGCTGACCGCGCGCCTACCCGGGCTGGTCGAGGGTGGCGCGCCGTTTCCCTACCTGCTGCTGCTGATGTCCGGCGGGCATTGCCAATGCGTCGCGGCTGAGGGCGTCGGGCGATACGCGCGGCTCGGCGGTACGCTGGACGACGCGGCGGGCGAGGCGTTCGACAAGGTGGCGAAGCTGCTGGGCCTGGGCTGGCCGGGCGGTCCGGCGCTGGAGCGCATGGCTGCGGCCGGCGATCCAGGGCGCTATGCGTTTCCCCGGCCGCTGCTGGGCCGGCCGGGCTGCGATTTCAGTTTCTCCGGGCTGAAGACGGCGGTCGCGCAGGAAGTGGCACGACACGGCGCCGGTGCCCTGCCGGCGCGGCTGGCCGCGGACATCGCCGCCGGATTCCAGGCCGCGATGGTCGAGGTGCTGACCGATCGCGTCACCCATGCAATGGCGATGTTCGCGGAACGGCATCTGGACCGGCGACTTCTGGTGCTGGCCGGCGGCGTGGCGGCGAACGCGGCGATCCGTGCAGCGCTGGGACGCGAAGCGGGCAGATGCGGCTTCCGGCTGGTGGCACCGCCGCCGCGCCTTTGCACAGACAATGCGGTGATGGTCGCCTGGGCCGGGATCGAGCGGCTGCGACTCGGACTGACGGATGGGATGGACGCCGCTCCGCGGCCGCGTTGGCCGTTGGATAGTCTCGTCGGTTTCGCCGGTGAGGCGGCGACGGCAGCAGAGTGATGGGGAGTATTGCAGCGGGTCACGTCGGGGCTGCCGGTACGCGCGCTACGGCAAAGTGGCATGCTGTAACGATCGCCCGAGCCGGGTCACGTCCAGCGACCCACGTCATGACCTGTGCGTGACGACTCGCGGGCATGTGCCGAATCAGGACGGCGGGGCTGGCCGTTGGCCGGCCCCGTGTGTGCTTGTGTGGGTCCCATGGTGCCTCACTGGCACGGCCCCCTCCCCCAACCCCCTCCCGCAAGGGGCTACCGGAGTCCCACAAGTGCGGAACGATTAGCCAGCATCCAGCCCTGCACCATGGCATCGAGGCGCTTGAGACCGCGGGCCATGGTCTTGGGACCGGGCGGCCGATATCCCTTGGAGGTGTAGCCGGACCAGCCTCCGAGGCGTGCGGCGATCCAGGCGTAATAAGCCAGCAAGGCAGGATCGAACGGGTTCTTCAACTTGTCGGTCGGCCCTTCGAGGGAGGCGCTGATCGCCCGTAGCGCCGGCAGTTCGGCGGGGTCGGCAACGTCCTCTATGGACTGCCCCGTACTGCCGTCGCGACCGATCACCAGTTGCATGACCCGCACGGCGGCAATCAGCGCCACCGTCACCAGCTTCGCCAGACTGAGCGGCGTCGTGATCTGCGAGGTCTCCACATCGACACCGTCCGTCTTCATCGTACGGAACAGCTGTTCGATGATCCAACGCAGCCGGTACCAGGCGACAATCTGCAGCGCCTCCGCCGCACCGCCCACCGCATGCGTGGTCAGCAGACACCAGTGTAAGGGTTGCTGCGCCGACGGTGGGGCGATCTCGCGCACATCCACCACCCGCAGGGTCAAGGTCGGCGCCAGGCCTGGCTCGGCGCGCAGTGGCCGCTTGATCGTGACCTCGCCGGAGCGCACCGCCACGACGGCGGTCCGCTCGGCCCGCGCCGGCTTGCCATGCCGGGCCGGCACCTGGATGGTGTGCTGTGTTACTGCTGACCAGGCGGCGCATCGCGCGAACAGTTTCTCATCGCCCTCGAGCGAGCGGTTCTGCGCGGCCCGCACCAACAGATGCACGTTGTCCGGCCGACGCGCGAACTGGTCATAGATGTCGCCCTCGCGGTCCTCGACCACAGTGATCATCGCCGCCTCCGCCAGCACCTCGCCGGCGGTCTCGGCGGCCGCCAGCCAGCGGCGAGACTCCTTCTCGTCGGCCGGGCGTGTCTTATGGTCCGTCACCGGGCCGTCGGTGCGGTTGATCACCGTGGCACCGACCAGCCCGATCAGCCCGCCCTGCTCGGCATCCACCGCAATCACCGGGTGCAGCAGCACGCCGATGTCGGTCCCGTTGCCGACCGTGCCAAAGCCGCGCTTGGCGCCGCTGTGGGGAGCGTAATTCAGCTCCGTGGTATCGGTGATCGCCAGGACGTGCCGCCCGACGGCGCGCCGGGCGGTCTGCCGGGCGGCATGCACCAGCATCTCGTGCATGCTGACCGCCTCGTTGTCGAGGAAACGCTGAAACTGGCGGGCTTGGCCGCGGCTGTCGGCCAATGCCGAGAGGCACATGGTGCGCTGCTTCTGCATCGCCCCCAGCAGGCTGTCGCCGACCGCGGCCAGGCGGCGATTGCCAAAGTGACCAAGCTGCGGCTGGTCGTTCATGCGAATCGGCTCCGGTGGGTTGTTGGTCGGGAGCGAATCTGATTCGCAGGGGGCTGCAAAGGGGCCTGCCGGAGGGGCGGCGCCAGCCGGCTGCCGCCGCCCGTTCGGCGGGAGCCTCGAAAGATCGCTGATGCAGACTCGACCCGCCTCAAATCCGCTGCTCAGCACTCAGGAAAGTCGATTTGGGGTTGTGGGACAACGGTAGCCGCAAGGGGAGGGGGGGCGCGCTACGGTGGGCCGGTGCAGGCGGGAGCTGGGGATTGCCGCGACGGTAGCGGCCAGGCGGGAAACACGATGGGGCACTGCCCGGTAATGGGAATGGGGCTGAAGCTGGAACTGCCGCTGGGACTGGGGCTGCCGGTGAGAACGGCAGAGCGCCGCTTGCGTTGGCTCGGGAGCACGAGAGTGGCGAGATTGCCACCGTACTCGATGAGATCGCCGCACAGTTCGTCCCACGTCGCACGATCCATCTGCCCAGGCACGATGCCCAGATCGAGGCAGATATCGACGAGGACGGCGCCGATCGGGCGGCGGCGGTCCTTGGCGAGGATTTCCTCGGGCGTGGGCTGACGGGCGAGGCACGGATCCTCGGCCGGGCCGCCCGGCGGGGCCGGCCGGCTTGGCGGCGTCCGGCTTGCGTGGGGACGGCAGGCGGATGGCCGTAGGCTTCAGGTCCTGGCCGCGGGCGGCACGCCGGCTGAGCCTGGCTTCGAGCGCGGCGGCGCGGAGCAGACCGCGGGTGATGCGGGCGAGGATCAGCGCGAGATCGGTGGAGCCGAAGGTTATGGCGAGGAAGGTGAAGCAGGGGAGGACGTGCGGGCCAGCCGCGTGCTGGCGCAGCGTGTCCGCAAGATTCTTGCCGTAGGCGATGAGCGTGCGAACGAGGCTGAGGACCTGGCCGATGCGAGGCGGCACGGCCCGATTGGGATCGGGTTGGACGGCTGCGACCGGGGCGGTGGCGGCGCCGAACATGAACATAACAAGAACACAGAACGCCGGCGATGTCAAGGAAAACTTTCAGGGGGTGCGCCGGAGTGGGGTGGATCGCGGCGCGTGAGGCGGGCGGCGCATTCGCCGCGGTGGCTTTGTATCGCCGGCCCGTCAACGGGTCCGTCATCGTCTGTCCGTATCATTGCAAAAGAAAGGTTTTAAACGCGGATGTAATGCCGGCCGCCTCGTCCGGTGACCGCTTTGGGTGGAAAGCAGCCTGTCCGGTTTCGGGACTGAGTGCGCTGAAATCGGACATTCGGTTCACGGCAGGAACTGGTCGAAGAACGAACCCGCTTGCGCGGGAGGGTGCTGTGCGTAGCGCCGGAGCCGGAATGACGACCAAGAAGGGAGTGTGACGGAAGCGGCGTGAGCCGACGATCGGGGTGTTGTCAACCTCATGATGAGGAGCACCCCGATGAGCAAGAAGCCCATCAGCCCGCTGCGTCAGCGCATGATCGAGGACATGACGGTGCGCAACTTCATCGAGAAGACGCGCAACGACTATATCCGTCAGGTCTGGTCCTTCACGGCCTTCCTTCATCGCTCGCCGGACACCGCAACGGCGGAGGACCTGCGCCGCTTCCAACTGCATCAGACGCAAACCGGCGTACGCCCGCCGAGCATCAATGCCGCAGTAGCAGCCCTGCGCTTCTTCTTCACCGTAACCCTCGACCGGCCCGACATGGCAGGGCACCTCACGGTCGTGCGCGAACCGCGCAGGATCCCGGCCATTCTGAGCCCCGATGAAGTCGTGCGCCTGCTCGAGGCGGCGCCGGGGCCGAAGTACAAAGCGGCGCTGAGTGCCGCCTATGGCGCTGGTCTGCGGGTCTCCGAGGTGGTGGCCTTGAAGGTCTTGGACGTCGACTCCAAACGCATGCTGCTGAAGATCGAGCAGGGCAAGGGGCGCAAGGATCGGTTTGCCATGCTTTCCCCGCAGCTGCTCGATCTGCTGCGCGATTGGTATCGCATCGCGCGGCCACGGATCTGGCTCTTCCCTGGCCAGGACCCGACCAATCATCTCACAGCGCGGCAGTTCAACCGCATCGTGCATGCGGCCGCCCACACGGCCGAGATCAAGAAGCGAGTGACGCCGCATACGCTCAGGCACAGCTTCGCCACGCATCTGCTCGAGCAGAATGTCGACATCCGCGTGATCCAAACGCTCCTGGGTCACGCCAAGCTCGATACCACCGCGCTTTACACCCGCGTCGCCAGCACCACCATCCGAGCCGTCATCAGCCCGCTCGATCGGCTCGCACCACTGCGTCCCAAGAGGGATCAGCCGCCGGCGTAACGCGCGGCGCTCGTGACCCGCCCTGCTCTCGAGGTCGCGGATATCTTCCGCGACCACGGAGCCGCCTGGCGTCGTGCCAACGCCGGCCATGCGAGTCTCGGTCAACTGAAGGTGATGAGTGCAATCGAAAACTGCCGCACCGCGGCTCTCGGCGGGCACGTCGCACGCTGTGAGGACTGTGCATACACCACAGTCGCTTACAATAGCTGCCGGAATCGGCACTGTCCAAAATGCCAGGCAGCGGCAGCCAAGGAGTGGCTGCAAGCGCGCGAGGCGGAGCTGCTGCCGGTGCCTTACTTCCACCTGGTCTTCACGCTGCCAGGCCCGATCGCTGACATCGCCTATCACAACAAGGCAGTGGTCTATGACCTGCTATTCAAAGCCTCGGCCGAGACCATGCAGGCGATCGCCGCCGATCCCAAGCATCTGGGCGCCAATATCGGCATCACCGCGGTGCTGCACACCTGGGGCTCGGCCATGACGCATCACCCGCACGTGCACATGATCGTGCCCGGCGGCGGCATCTCGTCCGATGGCCAACGCTGGATCGCGTGCCGCCCCAGATTTTTCTGCCCGTCCTCGTCCTCTCGAAGTTGTTCCGACGCCTGATGCTGGAGAAACTGATCGCTGCGCACGCGGCCGGCCAACTACGGTCCTTCGGCGATCAGGCCCGTCTCGCCCAGCGCGACGCCTTCGCCGCAGCCCTGGCACCGCTGCGGAAAACCAAGTGGTTCGTCTACAGCAAGCGCCCGTTCGCCGGCCCCGAGGCCGTGCTCGCCTACCTCTCGCGCTACACCCACAGGGTCGCCATCTCCAACAGCCGGCTGATCGCAGCCGACGAGACCGGCGTGACATTCAAGGTCAAGGATTATCGGATCACCGGGCCCGGCCGGTATACCACCATGACGCTCGATGTCGCCGAGTTCATCCGCCGCTTCCTCATCCACGTCCTGCCCACCGGCTTTCATCGCATCCGCCATTACGGGCTCTTCGCCAACGGTTGCCGTGCCGAGACCATCGCGCGCGCTCGCGAACTGCTGGCCGTCGCCGCACCCAACGCCGCGACCGATAAGCAAGCTCCTGCCGACTCTGGAGAATCAAACGTGCTCGCGCACCCATGCCCCTGCTGTGGTGGACGTATGATTATCATCGAAACCTTCGAGCGAGGTGGCCAACCGAACTACCGCCCGTCGGCGCCGCCGGTCGCTGCCAGGATCGACACCTCATGACCATCATAGCTGCCTTGCTACGCTGTTGCGCCAAACTCGCCTGCCGCTGGTCCCCGACCGGCCACGACAACACTTGTCTAGCCTGGATTTCCACGGAGCCGAGCCCGCCTAGGGCTCGACCGGCTGGATGCCGCCGGGATCACCTTTATGACGCTGCGCCGGCGCTCCAAAGGCCTGCTGGCCGAAGTCTATGAGCTGGCAGCATCGGCGTGGCGCACCATCACGCTCAACCTGCCCAGTCGCAAATATCGCACACCCCAAGTCTTCGAGCAGAAGGTCTGCCTTCGCGAACGCACCTACCGACAACTGTTCATCAAGGATCTCGGCCACGATGAACCCACTATCCTTGTCACCAACGACAGGCATGCCAGCGCCCGCAACCTCATCACTCGCTATGCCAAGCGCATGCTGATCGAAAATGCGCTCGCCGATGCCGTACGCTTCTTCCACATCGACGCGCTCTCCTCTTCAGTCGGCTTCAAGGTTGATTTCGACATGGCGCTCCTCGTCCTCGCCAGCGCCCTCTACCGGTTGATGGCCCGACGCATGCGAGGCTACGATGATGCCCAAGCCCGCCGTATCTTCCGCGATTTGATCGACATGCCGGCAAACGTCGCCATCGCCACTGACGAGGTCACAGTGCGCTTCCACCGTCGCGCCCATCTTCCAATCGGTACTCGCCTCCGAACTCATCGACCAACCCGTCCTGGTGCCATGGTGGCAAGGCCGTTCGCTCCGCCTGATCCACTAGCATGTGAAACCTGTCGTGTTAGGCGATTTCCGGTCCGTGGAAATCCAGGCTAGCTGGGCACGACTGCCACCCAAACACACATATTATGGCCGTGCTCGACCTCCACCTCGATCGTCAGTCCCACCCGCTACCTCCTCCCAGTCGCCCAATCAAAGGCATCAACGGCGGTCGTGCTCACCCGCCAGCACACGCTGCTGCTGCCAAATCCCCATAGCGCGTACGCTAAACCCGCCCCCTCAGGCCCCCGCGGGTTCGTTCTTCGGGGGCTTCCAGACGCCGGCCCGTGCCAGTGGCTAACCCGCATTTCTCACCGAATCAGGTGCATCGGGGCTCCGAATCAGCGAAAATCATCGTGCCAACAAAGTTTTTCGTGGAACGGAGGATTTCCCCGATGCAGACAGAGTGTAGCGCAGAGCTGTTCGCCTTTGCACCTGTAGAAGGCCGCGCAGTGGTGGCCGGCTTCGACGGCGGAACGCTGACCTCGGATGCCGGGGCGCTGCTGCTCGGCGCGACCGACCAGGTGATTGGCCTGACCCGGCGGTTTGCCGCGTGTTTCCAGGACGCCCGCAACCCAGCCTTCGTCGAGCACGATGTGGCGACCCTGGTCAGCCAGCGGATCATCGGCATCGCGCTCGGCTACGAAGACCTGATCGACCACGACCAGCTCCGCCACGATCCGGTGCTGGCGGTGCTGGCCGGCAAGCTGGAGGCGCGCCGGTCGGACTGCGCGCCGCTGGCCGGCAAATCGACGCTGAACCGGCTGGAGCTGGGCCAGCCGGAGCCCTCCCGCTATGCCAAGATCAGCGCCGATACGGCGTCGATCGAGCGGCTGTTCGTCGATATGTTCCTAGACGCGCATGCCGAACCGCCGAAGCAGATCATCCTCGATCTCGACGCCACCGATGATCCGCTGCACGGACATCAGGAAGGTCGGTTCTTCCACGGCTATTACGACTGCTACTGCTATCTGCCGCTTTACGTGTTCTGCGGCCGACACCTGCTGGCGGCGAAGCTGCGGCAGTCCGACATCGACGGCTCGGCCGGGGCGGTTGAGGAGGTATCACGGATCGTTGCCCAGATCCGGGCGCGCTGGCCGAAGACACGAATCCTGCTGCGGGCGGACTCTGGTTTCGCCCGCGAAGAACTGATGGCGTGGTGCGAGGCCAATCGGGCGGACTACCTGTTCGGCCTGGCGCGCAACGAGCGGCTGGTGGCGCAGATCAAAGCCGAGTTGACGGCGGCGCAGGCCGAGGCCAAGCAGACCGGCAAACCGGCGCGTCGCTTCAAGGATTTCCGCTGGTCCACGCTGAAGAGCTGGAGCCGCCGGCGGCGAGTGGTGGCGAAGGCCGAATGGACCCAGGACGAGGCCAATCCCCGCTTCGTGGTGACCTCGCTTAAGCGCGGCGAGGCGGCGGCGCGGTATCTCTACGAGACGATCTATTGTGCGCGCGGTGAGATGGAGAACCGGATCAAGGAGTGCCAGCTCGACCTGTTCGCCGATCGCACGTCCACGGCGACCATGCGAGCCAATCAGTTGCGCCTGTGGTTCGCCTCGCTGGCCTATGTACTGCTGTGCGCGCTGCGCCGGATCGGGCTGGCGGACACACAGTTTGCTGCTGCCACCTGCGGGACGATACGACTTAAACTGCTCAAATTGGGGGCGTTGGTGCGGATCAGCGTGCGGCGGGTCAAGGTAGCGATGGCTTCGGCCTGTCCCTACCAGGGCGAGTTCGCTGCCGCTCACGCCGCGCTTACCGCGGCGGCTGCTGCCGCCTGATACGAAGCAGACAGCGCATAGTCCGATACGCTCTCCCGTGCAACGCTGCCTGGTGCGGCGCGACGCGGCGCGCGCGCAAAATCAGTCGCTACGCGGCTACACGATCGGCAGCGGGCAAATTGGCCGGGAGCACGATTACGTTACGGCACCAGTTCGATTTTGCCTGGAGTCTGTGAGAAATGCGGGCTAACTCCTCGCCGCCGGCGTCCGGAACCCTTCACGCTAGCTGCGGAGGCCGCCTACCGACGCCAGCGTCCGCTTTGCGGCATTGCGAGCTCGAAAGCGGTCAATTCCGTTTTCGGCCACACCAAACCACTAGACGAATGGCCGATTTCCGGATCAGTTCCCGAGAAACGGACCGACCGGAGTCCACCCATTCCGGCCGCTGCTGAGCGGTCTCTTCAGCTCACGACCTTCCCGAGCCGGAAGGCCCCCGCCAGATGATCGATGAAGGCGCGAACGACTGGCGGCAGGCCGCGGCGCGTTGTGAAAACGAGGTGAACGATTCCGTCCTCGGTATCCCATTGCGGGAAGACATGGACCAAGCTCCCCTTCGCCAGCTCGCTTCGGCAGGTATGTTCCGGCAGGAGCGCCACCCCGAGCCCGGCAACCGCCGCATCGCGAAGGGCGAGGAAATCAACGCAAGTCAAGCGAGGTTCGTGGCGGACCGTGCGTTGCGCGCCATCTGGCCCGGAGAACGCCCAGGTGATCTCGCCCATCTGATCGGTGGTGGCCAGAGTCGGCAGATCAGACAGCGCCGCCACATCGCCGCCGGCGCATGAGGCAGCCAGAGCCGGCGCGGCGACCAGGATCCGGGTGGATCGGCCCAAGCTCCGCATGGTCAGGGCAGCGTCGGTCTCAAGCGTCGCGCGGACGCGGATCGCGACATCTATTCGCTCGTCGATCAAACCAACCGGCCGATCGATAGCCACAACCTGCAACTTCGCCTTTGGGAACGTCCGCATGAAGCTGCAGAAGATTGGCGAAAGCGCTTCGACCAGGCCCAACGGGCAGCTACAGCGGACGACGCCGCGTGGCTCACCAAGCGCCTCGGACACGATGGCGTGGGCCTGCTGCACGTCCATCATGATCACGCGGCAGCGCTCGTAGAAGGCCTGCCCAATCTCGGTCACCCGGAAACGGCGCGTAGAGCGCTCGATCAGGCGCACGCCGAGACGCGCCTCCAGGCTGCCGATCCGGCGGCTCAGCGTCGATTTCGGCGCCCGCATCGCGCGTCCAGCGGCGGCGAAACCGCCATGGGTCACCACCTCGGCGAACAGGGCGTAGTCGTTGAGGTCGGGCGCCATCATCGTCTCATTCAGGGAACGCTGAAGCTCAGTCTTGATCTCTACCGCGCCCAGTGTCCCATGAATATCCTCTTTCCCACGCGGCGGGCAATCCGCCGTATGGATCGAGGAGACAGACAATGAGTGGTAAGTTCGAGAACAAGGTTGTGGTCGTGACCGGCGGCACGAGTGGTATTGGCCTCGCCACCGCCAAGCATTTCGCGGCCGAAGGCGCATCCGTCTTCATCACCGGCCGCCGGCAGGAAGAGTTGGACGCGGCGGTCAAGGGGATCGGTGGCAAGGTGAGCGGCGTGCGTGCCGACATATCGAAGCTCGGCGACATCGACCGCCTCTATGACGCGGTCCAGCAGAAGCATTCGCAGATCGATGTCCTGTTCACGAATGCTGGTGGCGGCTCGATGCTGCCGCTCGGCGCCATCACCGAAGAGCAGTACGAGGATACGTTCGGCCGCAACGTGAAGGGCGTGATCTTCACGGTGCAGAAGGCGCTTCCCCTGTTGCGTGACGGCGCGGCGGTGATTTTGATGGGGTCCACGGCTGGTACGACGGGCACGGCCGCTTTCAGCATCTACGGCGCCTCCAAGGCGGCGGTACGCAATCTCGCGCGCAGTTGGACACTCGACCTCAAGGAGCGCGGCATCCGCGTCAACGTCGTCAGCCCCGGCCCTGTGAAGACGCCTGGCCTGGTCGGCCTCGCCGGTCCTGACGTCGCCCAGCAGCAGGGCCTTCTCGACTACATGGCGGCCCAGGTGCCGATCGGCCGCGTCGCGGACCCGGACGAGATCGCCAAGGCGGTTGCCTTTCTGGCTTCCGATGACGCCAGCTTCGTGGTCGGCGCCGAGCTCTTCGTAGACGGCGGCCAGGCGCAAGTCTGAAGCATCGCGCCGGGTCAGCGTCTGCGCACGGCGCTCGTGGCTCGGCGCCTCAATTTTCGGAACAGGGACACGGTCATGTCGGACATCATCGAAACGCTCTTGCTGCGCAATCTGCAGGAGGTCTTTGGCGAGGGCGATCCAACGCGCCGACGCGCCGCCATCGAAAAACTATACACCGAAGACTGTACGGTTCTTCTTCCCATCGGCCGTTATGACGGCCACGCGGCACTCGATCAGGTCGCCGGTGAGTTGCGCGCCAGTCATCCGAGCTTCGTCTACACGCCACATCGCCGGCCACAGGCCGTTCAAGACGGCGGGCGCCTCGCATGGGGCTCCGGGCCGCCCGGCGAGCCGCCGCGCTACACAGGGCTCGATGTCATTATCGTCCGAGATGGGAAGATCGCCGCCCTATATGTCTTTCTTGACTCGCCGCCCGCATAGTGGCGGACACCGCCACCAATACTCACCGCGACCATTCCCCAACCGGCGGGGCGCGTTCGGTGGACAGCTTCGAACATCCTGATAAGGTGTACGCCTGACAGCAAGGCAACGCCGGCACCATGCTGGTCTTGCCTGCGCCGCACCCGGGTCGTCCGGGCCCGCCGCGCGGGAAAGCTATGGAGGCGGTCACCCTAGCCCGCATTTCTCACCGAATCAGGTGCATCGGGGCTCCGAATCAGCGAAAATCATCGTGCCAACAAAGTTTTTCGTGGAACGGAGGATTTCCCCGATGCAGACAGAGTGTAGCGCAGAGCTGTTCGCCTTTGCACCTGTAGAAGGCCGCGCAGTGGTGGCCGGCTTCGACGGCGGAACGCTGACCTCGGATGCCGGGGCGCTGCTGCTCGGCGCGACCGACCAGGTGATTGGCCTGACCCGGCGGTTTGCCGCGTGTTTCCAGGACGCCCGCAACCCAGCCTTCGTCGAGCACGATGTGGCGACCCTGGTCAGCCAGCGGATCATCGGCATCGCGCTCGGCTACGAAGACCTGATCGACCACGACCAGCTCCGCCACGATCCGGTGCTGGCGGTGCTGGCCGGCAAGCTGGAGGCGCGCCGGTCGGACTGCGCGCCGCTGGCCGGCAAATCGACGCTGAACCGGCTGGAGCTGGGCCAGCCGGAGCCCTCCCGCTATGCCAAGATCAGCGCCGATACGGCGTCGATCGAGCGGCTGTTCGTCGATATGTTCCTAGACGCGCATGCCGAACCGCCGAAGCAGATCATCCTCGATCTCGACGCCACCGATGATCCGCTGCACGGACATCAGGAAGGTCGGTTCTTCCACGGCTATTACGACTGCTACTGCTATCTGCCGCTTTACGTGTTCTGCGGCCGACACCTGCTGGCGGCGAAGCTGCGGCAGTCCGACATCGACGGCTCGGCCGGGGCGGTTGAGGAGGTATCACGGATCGTTGCCCAGATCCGGGCGCGCTGGCCGAAGACACGAATCCTGCTGCGGGCGGACTCTGGTTTCGCCCGCGAAGAACTGATGGCGTGGTGCGAGGCCAATCGGGCGGACTACCTGTTCGGCCTGGCGCGCAACGAGCGGCTGGTGGCGCAGATCAAAGCCGAGTTGACGGCGGCGCAGGCCGAGGCCAAGCAGACCGGCAAACCGGCGCGTCGCTTCAAGGATTTCCGCTGGTCCACGCTGAAGAGCTGGAGCCGCCGGCGGCGAGTGGTGGCGAAGGCCGAATGGACCCAGGACGAGGCCAATCCCCGCTTCGTGGTGACCTCGCTTAAGCGCGGCGAGGCGGCGGCGCGGTATCTCTACGAGACGATCTATTGTGCGCGCGGTGAGATGGAGAACCGGATCAAGGAGTGCCAGCTCGACCTGTTCGCCGATCGCACGTCCACGGCGACCATGCGAGCCAATCAGTTGCGCCTGTGGTTCGCCTCGCTGGCCTATGTACTGCTGTGCGCGCTGCGCCGGATCGGGCTGGCGGACACACAGTTTGCTGCTGCCACCTGCGGGACGATACGACTTAAACTGCTCAAATTGGGGGCGTTGGTGCGGATCAGCGTGCGGCGGGTCAAGGTAGCGATGGCTTCGGCCTGTCCCTACCAGGGCGAGTTCGCTGCCGCTCACGCCGCGCTTACCGCGGCGGCTGCTGCCGCCTGATACGAAGCAGACAGCGCATAGTCCGATACGCTCTCCCGTGCAACGCTGCCTGGTGCGGCGCGACGCGGCGCGCGCGCAAAATCAGTCGCTACGCGGCTACACGATCGGCAGCGGGCAAATTGGCCGGGAGCACGATTACGTTACGGCACCAGTTCGATTTTGCCTGGAGTCTGTGAGAAATGCGGGCTAGGCCGCCGTCATCGAGTGTCCTTCGGCCGGCGCACTGAGAGGGCACCGAACCTCTCCCCTGCTCCAGGCGAAGCCCCCCCTGCCAGTTTCAACGCCGCTTGGACTTATAACAGCTCAACCTGCAGGACTTCACCGACCGAGGGTACGGCTTGCCTTTCTTGCCGAGTTGGCGCTCGGCTCGGGTTGGGAGGTCCCCGATGCGTCGTCTTGCCCCCCTGGTCGTCGCGGCCAGCACATTGAGCTGCTCGAGTCCGCAGAACGTGGCCGAGCAGTTCGTGCCGCCGGCGCCGATGCCGCGCACGATGCGTGCCCTCTCTTTCGTCACGAGCGCCGGGCGCAAATGTCGAATGAGCGCGTTGTATTTGTCCCTGGTGCCGCAGGTCATGGTGATCAGCTGAAGCTGGCTTACCAGCGCGCTGACGTCGACGGCGGCCTTCTCCGCCAGACGCGCGCAGATGCGGGGAAGACGGCATCAACCTGCTGCGCATCGAGTTCGTTGCACCAGGCGTCGCAGCGGATCAGAGCCAGATCATCAACGGAAAGGCGACAGAAGCCGACACCTTCGCGGCGCCTGTCGGATCAGTACGCGACGGCGAGTAAGCCCCGAGTTCCGGCGACAGCCCGTACGTACGGCGTGCCATTCCGGATGAAACCGATCTTGGCCAGGGTGTTGTAGCGGTTGGCGAGGACATAGAGGGTGCCGACATCAGGCTCGAGGCGCTGGCGTGGAAAGGACCCGCTCCTGCTCCTCGGCCGATAAAAGAATGGCGTTGCTCATCGTGGCCCGTTCGGGCTACCGCTCGGGTGGTAAGCCGACGTAGAGGTCTGGCCACACTGAGGTCCGCTGTGCGCCCATTTCGGACGTTCAGCGATGACTTTGAAGATGTCGGCTGACCGTAAGCAGAAGTACGGCACTTTCTTCCAACTCGCATCGGACAATTCCGCGGCGGTCGTCAGAGAATTCCTAAAGGCGCTGCCCTGACTCCCGCCGTCGGCCGTCAGCAGCACGATCCGCGGCACTGACCTCTACGATGATCCCTGTCGCTCGCAATCGGTACTGAACAGTGCCCTGAGAAAGCGGCGGTTCGTTTCCGTCGTGTCAGTCACGTCGTGCGTCCTTTGCCCGTAAACTGAATTTCAGATTGCAGCATTGAGAACATCCGTAAGGCCGTGGGATAGCAATTCGCGCGGTGCATCCGATCCATCGACCGGAAGGAGCGTCCGGCGTCGGATTTTCCAGCGGCTGTCGTGACGCTCAAGCTCCCAGCGATTCACCACGGCCCGATGGATCCGATACCCGCTGGAGCTTCCGTGATTGGGTAGCTCGCGTGACGCGCCCTGGTGATCAAGATGCAGGATCAGCAGATAAGAGGTCACGATGGCATTGTCGCCGCGCAGGTCGATCAGCGGCAGCCCAGCGAAATGGGCAAGCCCGCCACGGATCGCTTCTTCGTGGGCAGGCTTGAGGATGAAGGCGGCGATCGCATCGACGCCCTCCGCTCCCTCCAAACCCGGACCTCGATCGAAGACGCCTTCCTCAAGATACACCGACGCCGTGTATTCGGCATACGCGGTATCTGCGCTCGGCGGATGCGAGGCGATCAGCTCGTAGATTGCCAACTTGTCCTCGATTACACGAAGACGCTCTTCAACGGAGCTTGGGCTTTTGTCCGTCATTGGAGGTTCCTTTGCAGGTGAGCAGCCGCGGGCCGTTCGCGGCCGGGCCTGTCATTAACGTGCCTATGCCTGCCTGCTGACGGAATCCCACCACGGACACACGCCGCTCATCCGCTGATAGTTCCCGTCCATGACCTGCAGCGGTGCGCGGCGTGTCTCCGTCGGCGCGGCAGGCGGCGGATGATCCGGCGGCGGTCCATCACGCCCGATCGAGCTGAACAGCCCGTGGTGTCCCCAGAAGCTGGCGACGCTGCTCATCTCCGACGGCTGCCAGGTGGCATCATCCACTTCGCGCCCGCCCCACCCGTATTCCACCAATATGTCGGACGGCGTGCGCACATAGAACGAGGTAACAAGATCATTCGGATGCCGCCCGAGCGTCGCCACGATCCGCTCCCGCTCGCCAAGCGCGATGTCATAGCCCTGTCCCACGTCGTCGAACGAAAACAACTCCACCATCAGATGATGCATGCCGCTCCTGCCAGCTTCGAACAGCGCCAGGCTGTGATGCCGCGGATTGACATGCAGGAAATAGGCGCAGATCGGCGCGTTGATGTAGTCGCTGATGCGGAACCCCAGCAGGTCGCGATAGAACGGCAGCGCCGTGGCCATGCTCGGCACCATCAGCACCGCGTGCCCCATGCCGAGCGGCCCGGTGCGGAAGCCGGAAATACTGCGAGCGGGGCGGAACGGTTCATCGGCAATCTGCGCACCGTGAAACGCCTCCAGCCGGTTGCCCGCCGGATCGGCAAACGAGATCAGCTCGCTCACGCAGCGCTGGTCGGCGAGCGCAGTGGGTTCTCGGCGCACCTCCACGCCCGCGCGCTCCAGCCGCGCTGCAAGCGTATCCAGTGCCGTTGCGTTCGGGACCTCCCAGCCGAAATAGCGCTGACCCTCCGGCATGGCACGATCGACGACCAGGCGTTGCTTCCGATCGTCCATTCGGAACGCCCGTACGGCGGCGCCGCGATCCACCGCCTGCATGCCGAGCCAGCCCGTCGCGAAGTCCGACCAGTCATCGAGCTTCGTAGTACCCGATGCCAAGGTACCCGAGCGCCTGGATTTCCATCTTTTGTCCTGATATTTCCTGCTTCGACATTTGATGTTCCTAACAATCGCGCCCAAGTGGCCGCGCTTAATCGACGGTTTCTGCGGGACCCCGCGCCGCGTCACCCCGAACCACGAGGCGCCGGCGCAGACCACAGTCGCACCTAGATGGGTATGGTTTTGGGGCGCGGTCGGACAAAAGCGCTACAACCGAAACACAACACGTCTGAGCCAGGATTCCCCCGATGAACGGCCAATGCCGGCGCCGGAAGGCAGGATAGCCACCAATCCGAGCATTCTGCAACGGCTAGACGCCAGCGGGACCAGCTGGAGCCTTGCCGATTGGTCGACGATCGCTGTGTGAGCGAGAGTCTGGCCTCGTAAGCCTGCATCGGGACGCACGTCTCCTGCTGACAGCCAGATATCACCACCCGCTCGGCCGGGCGCGTCATGTTGGTCACAATGAATCCGACCCGGGGATACAGTTCACCCGGATGCCACTCGACCTTGGCCACCACCCGACGGGGCTTGATCCATGACCCGGCTTGGTAGCGGAAGCTGGCGTAATAGCGGCGTACCTCATGCGGCGGGCGGCCCAGCGGACGCTTCAGCAGCCAGCCGATGCGGTCCTGCAACACCGAATTGGCGGGCAGCCGGATGGTGTATTTGTAGCCTTCCACCTCCAGCAATTCGTAGACCTCGGGGTTGGCGAAGGCGGCATCGCCCCGAAAGTAGCGGCGCTTCATCTTGTGCCGGTAACGCGCCACCACCGGCTCCAGCACATCGCGCCAGCCATCGGCGCTGTGCACGTTGCCCGGCCGCAGCGCGCAGCGTTCCAAATCGCCAAACTGGTTGAACACGAACAGCGGATGGTAGCACATGCAGGCGAAATGGCCGTTATAGCGGTGCCTTCCTGTGCGCCATGGGTTTCACTGACACTGCTGTCCATTCCGAGCACGATCGTCGTCTGCAGGTTGCACGCGTGCACACGATCAATCCACGCACCGGACAGATCAGTCAATGCAGCGAGGTTCGCGTCACTGGTCAGCCAAGCCGTCTCGAAGCGGCCCATCTGACTCGTCGAGGCGGCACGACGATCCAACCCGCCGCGGTCCACTACGGCGCGCATGGCCGGATCGTGCGCCAGGCGATCAGCGTCGTTCACATCCTCATAGCCGGCGAGACGACCGAACACCGACCGGCGAAACAACCCAGTCAGCAAGTGGCGGGTGTTCTTGCCACGGCGGCACTCCGACAACACCGCACCCGCGAGATCAGTGAGGCCGAGCGTGTCATCCAGTTCTCGATGGACCAGGATGCCGGCATCGGAAGTGATGCGGCTGCCGTGGAATTCCAGCTTAAGGCGGCGGTCGAAATCGACCCGCAGAGCGCCATCAACCGATTCACCCGCTGGGTGTTCCATGCACCCACCACCATGATCAACGCAACATGTTGATATTCATGGCAGATGCGGCCGATTCGTACAACTGTATTGTCGTTCATCCGGGAAATCCGGGAGTACCCGATGAGCGACGCTGATGCGAGATATCGGCATAACTCAGGCTCTAACTTTGACGCGCACGTAATGATACGAGGCACCGAGGCAAAGATTACCGAGAGCGATGAAGCAGCGTCGGACCCGATGCCAAACAACGCGTCTGGGATGGGCGCGGCACGTATCCCACGTCCAGTTGCCGTCGCGGCAGCGTAGGGGATGATCGGCAGCCCAGGCCGGGGCCGACACATTCGCGCCAAACGGCTGGGTTGCGACTGCGACGGCGGGTAGTCGACTCGTCGTGGTCGGTTGTTTTTGAAACGATGCTGCGCTTGCCGACGATGCCGGGTCAGGCTGGGCGCTGGCGGTCGCGATCTCGGGAACAAGAATTGGAGTCGGAATCATCGCTGAGGCAGGTGCATCGCTGACCGAATGCGAACCGCTAGTTTCCTGCGCCAGCCCATGACCCGCCGCCGGGGTCGTTTGGATAACCTTCGGTGCGTCGGGTCCAGACGCGGTTCGCTCGTTCATGTGCGCATGGACCCAGGTCAGCAGCATCGCCACGGCAACGAGATACACCGCGGCGAACGCTGTCGCCGCCACCTGGTTACGCCACCGATGGGGCGGCGCCTCGCTGATCCAGTCCAATGCGGTTTCCGCGGATGTGCCCCTTTTGAGAGTGGTCTCGGCGATGCTGCATTGTGTGGGATTCGCTTCCGTGTGGCCGGGCTCGACCGTGCTGGCGTCCGTGCTGCCACCCTTCGCCTCGACGGCCTGTTCGACGTGAGCGTCGGTCACTCGTTCGGCTTGTTCCTCGCCGGCGACGAACAATGCGAGCCCGAGCAAGATCAGGAGCAGGCGTGGCACTCCGCGGCCACAGGCGATGAGCTGCGTCCACGCTGCCTCGGTGAGGCAGTCGTTCGGAAGTCCCAGTTGTGCCAGCCGCTCCACCAGGAATGCGCGCGCCTCATGCGGTGAGAGCGGCGACAGCCGGACGACGGTGACATTGGGGTAGGGTGCGAAGCGTTCTCCGCTGGCGGGCAGTGCGGCGAGGATGATGGCCGCGTCACCGCGGCTGCGGAGTTCGTCGAGCCGCGTCGCGCTCATTCGATCTGCTTCATCCACCAACACAATTTCGGCCGGCCCGACATCAAATGGGCTGTCACCGAAGTCCAGCAGACAGGCACTCCGGCCTCGTTCACCAAACGTCGCCGCGAGGTCGCGCAGCAAGGCCGTCTTGCCTGTCCCGGGCGGCCCGAGCACGACGATCATGGCGGGGCCGGCTGTGACCAGAGCGAGCACCGTCTCGCGCGCCTCGCTCCACGCCGGATGCGCAATCGCGTGTGTCGGGCGACCGGCGAATGCCGGCAGATCCCTTGCTGTCGGCAGGGCCTGCCTCCTCGGTTCGTTAGCCCGATCGGTCATTGCCGCACCTCACATATGAGCGAAGCTCGCATTTCCGATCACCCGCGGCAATCGCCAGCTGGGCCAAAACGCAGTCCAGGACAGTTGACGTGCGCCCGAAGCCACTCCCTCGTACCGGTTAGCGGCTCGAAAGACGTTTTTCGCGCCTCCACCTTATCTTTAGATTCTAAAACGCCGATTTAATCCCGGCGGACCTGTCCCATGACTGGTCTCGTTAAGGGTTATCGGACGCCCCGGACACCTGCCGAGCACGAACCGAGCGAGCAGTCCGGACGGCAGGTGTCCGGGGCGTTCGATAACCCTTAACGAGACCGGACCGTCCGCTTTGGGAAATTGGATGAGTTATACCAGCCGCCCTGTTCGATGACTGGTTTGACCCAGGGGCGCCTGGCGAGGGAGACGATGCGGTCGGGAAGTTCTGCGAGTTTGTTTCGGGCGTCATGACATGCCCCTGAGGATGACCTCATCGGTGTCTCAGACACGGCCCCCTGATTTCGTGACGGAGGTAAGAAAAAGCTTAACCACAGCGGCACAGAGACACCGAGAAGGGTCAGGCTCCGTGCCTCGGTGTCTCTGTGGTTAGGCTTTCTTCCTTACTATGCGATGGCCGGTTTGGCCCAAGAGCGCCTGGTGAGGGAGGCAATTTGTTCGGGCATTGCCATCAGTTTGTTCCAGGCATTACGACATGCCTTGAGGATAGCTTCATAGCTGTCCCAGACACAGTGGCTGAGAAAGTTGCCGCGCAGGAACTCCCAGACGTTCTCGACCGGGTTCAGCTCCGGCGAGTAAGCTGGCAGCGGCAACAGGCTGATGTTGTCAGGCACCGGCAGGCGGCGCCCCGGCTGATGCCAACCAGCGCCATCGACCAGCAACACAGCATGAGCCCCCGGGGCAACCTGGAGGCTGATCTCCTTCAGATGTTCGGCCATCGCCTCGCTGTTGGCGGCCGACATGATGATGGCAGCGCCGATGCTGCGCTCGGGGCAAACGGCGCCGAAGATATAGGCGGAGTCATGGCGGTTATCGCGAACCGCCGCCGGGCGCGAGCCACGTCGCGCCCAGACGTAGGTCAGCGTGCCCTTCTGACCGACACGGGCTTCGTCGCCGAACCAGATCTCCAGCGGCTTGCCGGCGGCAGCGGCTGGCACAACCTCGGCCACCTGGCTGGCGAACTCCTTCTTGAATGCCTCTTGCGCGGCGGCATCCTTCTTCGGATGATAGGGACGCGGCTGCAGCCGGGTGAACTTCAGCCGGCGCAGCAGCTTGCCGACACTGCGCTCGTGCAGCTCGACGCCAAACTCATCCTTGATCCGCTGCCGCAGGTCGATGCAGCGCCAACGTACCACGCCGTCCCGCTCAAGGTCGGGCCCCTGTTGCACCCATTCCACCACCTTGGCCTGTTGCTCGGGCGATAAGCGGGGCGGCGGACCGCGGCGGCACGGTCGGTCGGACAGGCCATCCAGCCCGGACTTGTTGTAGCGATGTACCCAGTCACGCAACGTCTGGCGGTCCATCGCACACGCCTCCGCCGCGGCTTCCCGCGACCAGCCTTCCAGCAGCAACGCCATCGCCAGCATCCGACGTGCCGCTTTGGCGTCTCGAGTGGCCGCCGCCGCCTCTCGCAGATCAGCCGCCGATCGCTCCAAACGGGTGATCGCTACGGTCATCGCTGTCCCCTCCGTCCAACGGGGACGCCGAATTGTACCGCTCCGAGCCGCACCAAATCACGTTCGAGTCAACGAGCCGGGCGGCTGGTATTAAGCAGACGTTCGCGACCGTACGGTTCGTCAGCTAAAGGCGCATGACCTATCGGACCTCCTGCATAGTCCGACGCTTGTGCCGTGAGACGATCCATTCCTAAGATTATGTCCGACGGTCCCGCTCAAGTGGGTTAATAGGGAACACCCTGCGCTCCCGCCCCATAACGGTCCGGGGCAAGTCGATGGCTGCTCCCGCAACTGTGAGCGACACGTTCGGGTCTCACACCGCCCGGGCAAGCCACTGGACCGTATCGGTCTGGGAAGGCGAGCAGCCGAAAGCTCCGGTGCAATGCGCACCAGGGGCACCCGGAATTTCATTTTGGTCGAGTTGCACTGGAATGGTCGCGTTCCGGTTGCGCGAGCTTACCATGCGAAAGACGCCGTGGTGGGCATCCCGAGAGGCGACCACGCCGGATCCGACTTGGTGGACATGTTTCCCAGCAAGAAGATAACTCGCGAGTCCAGAGTTCCGGAGGAATTTCGGCTCAGGAGGCTAGGCGGAAGGCCTCCATTTTATTGGTGTCCTGTCGTTCGATGACGAATTTCGCGAAGGTGTTGCTCGGGGTGGCATTCAAGAGAAATTCCGGCAGGCTCTGGCGCAGGGCATTGGCCACGACCAGCTCCGAGGGCGGGATGCCGGGCCGAATGGTGCGCAGCCAGGAGCCGAAGGAATTCCAGACGAGCTGAGGGAAGGCGACGGCCAGATACTGAAGTAATCCCTGGCAGACGACACCCGCCTGGATGAAGACGTGGTAGGCGTGGAGCTTGCGTTTGACGGCGTTGCGGTATTCCAGCGACTCACGATGGAGATGTTGATTGCCACTGCGGCGGCGCAGCGGCTTCATGTCGGACATCCAGAAGTGGTAGGTAAACGAACCGATCAGCCGCACCGCCTGCTTGAACGTGTGCTCGATCTTGAAACGCAGACCGTAGAGGCGAATGATCTCGATAGCCTCCAAAGAGGTGTCGGTGCACATCAGGAGGCACGAGCCTCTTACTGGATGAAGCACCGCCACGAAGCGCACGAGTTGACCGGCCGGGCGCCATAGCAGGTCGCGGACCCGATACTGGATGATCACCTGGTGCTCGCCGTAGACGGGACTTTCGGCCTGTTGGAAGCCCTTTGGGTCTTCCAGCAGGGATTTGAGCTTGACCTTCCGGCCGTAGACCCTGGGCCGACCTCTCTTCCGCGGGCCGTGCTGCTGGTGAGCCGTGTAGGCGACGGCGTTGGACTTCACCCGCGTGACCAGGTGGTTGTTTTCCTCGAGCAGGCCGGTGACGATCTTGCGCGCGGCATAGTAGGCGTCGGCGACGAAGTAGAAGGGTTCTGCGATGGCGACGATCCCGAGGAGCGCAAGCATCTTGTCGAGCAGGGTGCGGCGATCGCGATTGGACCACACCAACCCTTCGTGGATTCGCATGGCGAGCGGCACGGCGAAGACGCTGGCGGCGGCCTGAACGAGGACGCTCACAGCCTGGAGGGAATGTCCCATGATGAATTCGGGCTTGGTGTTCGACTCGGACTGCTGATGCAGGAGTTTGACCGCCGGCATCTTGCGCCCGCGCTTTGTGATCTTGATGCCGTCGCCGACCACGACACACCGTCCGTTGATGCGCAGCGGCTGCGGGAATAGCCGCAGCACCACCTGGGTCCACAGCGCCGCGAGCCGATCGAGCTTCACGGCGGGGCTGTGAAAGTGATCGACGAGCTTGTTGTAGAAGCGGGCTTCGAGCTTCAGCGCCCGCACGAGGCTGGTTACGCCCAGCAGTTCCGTCCGCACTGTGAAGCCTGCCACGGCCGTGGCGAACCACAGGAAGGTGCGCAGACGCGAGAACGCCGGACGCAGCAGCCAAATCGCATTCCACCAGGGCATCCACAGCGGCATCGGGCCCTCTCGATTCTGTTGCCAGCATAGTATAGCACTGGTATGCTAAACCTATGACAAACAAACGCCTGGCAGTGATCAGAAAGCGCATTGGAAGCATCAAGGCGCAGCTGGCCGGCATTGAAGACATGCGGCCCGGATCGCTCACCCGCCAGTACAAGGATCCAGAGAACCGGAGGGGACCCTACTACCAGCTCAGCTACACGCGGCAGATGAGGAGCCGGACCGAATATGTTCCGCGCGACTATCTGCCCGAGGTGCGGCGTGAGATCCGCAACTATAAGCGCTTCAAGGCGCTCACCGCCCAGTGGATCGCCTTGAGCATCGAGCAGAGCCGCTTGATGATGAAGCGAGCCTTGCGACGGCAATGACCCGCGGTGCTATCCTCATCCGATGGGCAAGCGACGCGCAAAACACCCCTTCGAGAACAACCCGTTCACTGACGCCTTCCTCGAATGGATGGGCTCGTCCGAGGGGGAACGCTCGGTCTACGCGCTCGATCTGGTCTTCGCCGCACTGGATAATGCCGACGTCGACCCCAAACGGCGCAAGATCGTCTGGGACGACGGGAAACGGCTGTCGATCGAGCAGTCGGCAGAACGCATCCATGCCGAGCATCCGGACGTGCCGCGCGACTTGATCGAAACTCACGTGCTCGGGTGGCTCGAGGGCTTTGCGCCGGAATCCTACTCCGAACGCCAGCTCGAGGAGCTCGACCGGCTCACTGAGCAGTGGCTTGACGACTACGAGCGAAAGTCACAGGCCGCCAGGAAGTAACCCAGAACTCGGCACTCTCGAGCTCGCGAGTCCAGAGTTCCGGAGGAATTTCGGCTCAGGAGGCTAGGCGGAAGGCCTCCATTTTATTGGTGTCCTGTCGTTCGATGACGAATTTCGCGAAGGTGTTGCTCGGGGTGGCATTCAAGAGAAATTCCGGCAGGCTCTGGCGCAGGGCATTGGCCACGACCAGCTCCGAGGGCGGGATGCCGGGCCGAATGGTTCGCAGCCAGGAGCCGAAGGAATTCCAGACGAGCTGAGGGAAGGCGACGGCCAGATACTGAAGTAGTCCCTGGCAGACGACACCCGCCTGGATGAAGACGTGGTAGGCGTGGAGCTTGCGTTTGACGGCGTTGCGGTATTCCGGCGACTCACGATGGAGATGTTGATTGCCACTGCGGCGGCGGAGCGGCTTCATGTCGGACATCCAGAAATGGTAGGTAAACGAACCGATCAGCCGCACCGCCTGCTTGAACGTGTGCTCGATCTTGAAGCGCAGACCGTACAGGCGAATGATCTCGATAGCCTCCAAAGAGGTGTCGGTGCACATCAGGAGGCACGAGCCTCTTACTGGATGAATCACCGCCACGAAGCGCACGAGTCGACCGGCCGGGCGCCATAGCAGGTCGCGGACCCGATACTGGATGATCACCTGGTGCTCGCCGTAGACGGGACTTTCGGCCTGTTGGAAGCCCTTGGGGTCCTCCAGCAGGGATTTGAGCTTGACCTTCCTGCCATAGACCCTGGGCCGACCTCTCTTCCGCGGGCCGCACTGCTGGTGAGCAGTGTAGGCGACGGCGTTGGACTTCACCCGCGTGACCAGGTGGTTGTTCTCCTCGAGCAGGCCGGTGACGATCTTGCGCGCGGCATAGTAGGCGTCGGCGACGAAGTAGAAGGGTTCTGGGATGGCGACGATCCCGAGGAGCGCAAGCATCTTGTCGAGCAGGGTGCGGCGATCGCGATTGGACCACACCAACCCTTCGTGGATTCGTATGGCGAGCGGCACGGCGAAGACGCTGGCTGCGGCCTGAACGAGCACGCTCACAGCCTGGAGGGAATGTCCCATGATGAATTCGGGCTTGGTGTTCGACTCGGACTGCTGATGCAGGAGTTTGACCGCCGGCATCTTGCGCCCGCGCTTGGGGATCTTGATGCCGTCGCCGACCACGACACACCTTCCCTTGATGCGCAGCGGCTGCGGGAATAGCCGGAGCACCACCTGGGTCCACAGCGCCGCGAGCCGATCGAGCTTCACGGCGGGGCTGTGAAAGTGATCGACGAGCTTGTTGTAGAAGCGAGCCTCGAGCTTCAGCGCCCGCACGAGGCTGGTTACGCCCAGCAGTTCCGTCCGCACCGTGAAGCCTGCCACGGCGGTGGCGAACCACAGGAAGGTGCGCAGACGCGAGAACGCCGGACGCAGCAGCCAAATCGCGTTCCACCAGGGCATCCACAGCGGCATCGGACCCTCTCGATTCTGTTGCCAGCATAGTATAGCACTGGTATGCTAAACCTATGACAAACAAACGCCTGGCAGTGATCAGAAAGCGCGTTGGAAGCATCAAGGCGCAGCTGGCCGGCATTGAAGACATGCGGCCCGGATCGCTCACCCGCCAGTACAAGGATCCAGAGAACCGGAGGGGACCCTACTACCAGCTCAGCTACACGCGGCAGATGAGGAGCCGGACCGAATATGTTCCGCGCGACTATCTGCCCGAGGTGCGGCGTGAGATCCGCAACTATAAGCGCTTCAAGGCGCTCACCGCCCAGTGGATCGCCTTGAGCATCGAGCAGAGCCGCTTGATGATGAAGCGAGCCTTGCGACGGCAATGACCCGCGGTGCTATCCTCATCCGATGGGCAAGCGACGCGCAAAACACCCCTTCGAGAACAACCCGTTCACTGACGCCTTCCTCGAATGGATGGGCTCGTCCGAGGGGGAACGCTCGGTCTACGCGCTCGATCTGGTCTTCGCCGCACTGGATAATGCCGACGTCGACCCCAAACGGCGCAAGATCGTCTGGGACGACGGGAAACGGCTGTCGATCGAGCAGTCGGCAGAATGCATCCATGCCGAGCATCCGGACGTGCCGCGCGACTTGATCGAAACTCACGTGGTCGGGTGGCTCGAGGGCTTTGCGCCGGAATCCTACTCCGAACGCCAGCTCGAGGAGCTCGACCGGCTCACTGAGCAGTGGCTTGACGACTACGAGCGCAAGTCACAGGCCGCCAGGAAGTAACCCAGAACTCGGCACTCTCGAGGAATCTCAAATCTCTCTTTTGCAATGCTGCCGACAGACGATGACGGACCCGTTGACCGGCCGGCGATACAAAGCCAACCGAGCGAATGCGCGCAAATCCTGTGCCTATCTCTCGGCCGACGGCGGCCGCTTTGGCGGTCGAGGAAAATCAAGGGGTACGCCTCGTCCAGTGAAAAATTCAACCGGACAGCCGTGGTCCAGTGCGTCCGCCTCACGCACCGCGGTCCACCGCACGTCGGCACGCCCCTGAAAATATTCCTTGACATTGCCCGCGTTTTATGTTCTTGTTTCGTTCGTGTTCGACACCGCCACCGCCCCGGTCGCAGCCGTCCAACCCGATCCCAATCGGGCCGTGCCGCCTCGCATCAGCCAGGTCCTTAGCCTCGTCCGCACGCTCATCGCCTACGGCAAGAATCTCGCGGACTCGCTGCGCCAGCATACCGCCGACCCGCATGTCCTCCCCTGCTTCGCCTTCGTCGCCACAATCTTCGGCACCAGCGATCTCGCGCTGATCCTCGCCCGCATCACCCGCGGTCTGCTCCGCGCCGCCGCGCTCGAAGCCAGGCTCAGCCGGCGCGCCGCCCGCGGCCAGGACCTGAAGCCCACGGCCATCCGCCTGCCGTCCCCACGCAAGCCGCACGCCGCCAATGGCCCGGCCGAGGATCCGTGCCTCGCCCGCCTGCCCACGCCCGAGGAAATCCTCGCCAAGGACCGCCGCCGCCCGATCGGCGCCGTCCTCGTCGAGATCTGCCTCGATCTCGGCATCGTGCCTGGCCAGATGAATCGTGCGACGTGGGACGAACTGTGCCTCGCTCTCATCGACTACGGCGGCAATCTCGCCACTCTCGCGCTCCCGAACCAACGCAAGCGGCGCTCTGCCGATCCCGCTGGCAGCCCCAGCGGCAGCCCGACCTTCATTCCCATTCCCATTGCCGGCCAGCCCATCATCACGTTTCCCGCATGGCCGGTGCCATCTCCACAATCCCCAACTCCCGCCTGCACCGGCCCACCGTAGCGAGTGCCCCCTCCCCTTGCGGGAGGGGGTTGGGGGAGGGGGCCGTGCCAGTGAGGCACCATGGACCCACACAAGCATGCACGGGGCCGGCCCACGGCCAGCCCCGCCGTTCCAATTCGGCGCTACTCCGGCGAGTCGTCACGCCGGCCATCTTCCCTACGTCGCGGCCAGCCTCGACCCCGTCATGGCCGGCGAAGGCCGGCCATCCACGACTTTCTCCGGTCCCGCAGAAACGACTGCTTGCCGAGCGAGGAAAATCAATGGCTGCGCCCGCGGTCGGCGGAATTAATTAAACCGGACAGCCGTGGCGCAAGGCCGGCCATGACGATGTGGGATTAGGTTCGCCCGAGAGACAATCTTTCCGCCGGCTGGTATCATTCCTGACGGAACTCGCCGGACTTGCCGCCGGCCTTGTGGACCACGCGGATCGCTTCGATCCGCATGCCGCGGTCAGCCGACTTGCACATGTCGTAAACCGTCAGCGCGGCCACCGAGACAGCAGTCAGTGCCTCCATCTCCACGCCGGTCTGCGCGGTGGTGCGGACCGTCGCCTCGATCTCCACCGCCGGACCGGCTGGATCGGGGTGGAGATCGACGCTGATCGCAGTGATCGGCAGGGGATGACAAAGCGGGATCAGCCCGGCGGTGCGTTTAGCCGCCATGATCCCGGCCAGCCGCGCGACGCCAAGCACGTCGCCTTTCTTCGCCTCGCCGCTTTGGATCAGCGCCAGCGTCCCAGGCTGCATCGTGACCCGTGCCCGCGCCGTTGCCGTTCGCCCGGTCACCGGTTTGTCGGAGACATCGACCATCGCCGCATTGCCGACGGTGTCGAAATGGGTCAGGCGTCCGCTCATGGTGACTGGGCCCTGGCGGGGCCGTCGCCCAGCAGTTCTCGCACCGCGCCGGTGACATCCGGTTGGCGCATCAGGCTCTCGCCGACCAGAAAACAGAACGAGCCGGCGGCGGCCAGGCGTTGCAGGTCGGCATTGTTGCGAATGCCACTTTCAGCGATCAGGAACCGGTCGGGCGGCACCAGCGGCGCAAGTGTTTCGGTGATCGCCAGATCGGTGCGCAGCGTCTTGAGATCACGGTTGTTGATGCCGATGAGCTGGGTCTGCAGGCCGAGCGCACGTTCCAGCTCGCGGGGGTCGTGCACCTCGGCCAGCACGTCCATATCCAGCGAGCGCGCTGCGTCTTCCAGCTCACGCGCCTGATCGTTCGACAGCGCGGCCATGATCAGCAGGATGCAGTCGGCCCCAAGCGAGCGGCTTTCGAACACCTGCCAGGGATCGAGGATGAAATCCTTGCGCAGCACCGGCAGGTCGACGGCCTCGCGGGCGGCGACGAGGTCACGATCATTGCCTTGGAAATGCCGCTCGTTGGTCAGCACGGAGAGGCAGGTGGCGCCGCCGTCGCGATAGGCCCGGGCCAGATTCGTCGCGTCGAAATCGGCGCGGATCAACCCGCCGGAGGGCGAGGCCTTCTTGATCTCGGCGATCAGCGCGAAGCGGCCGGCCCCGCAGGCATGCTTCAGCACAGCGCCGAAGCCGCGTGGCCGCTCGGCCTGGGCGACTATGCCCTGGCGTAGCTTCTCAATGCTGATCTCGGCCTTGCGGTGGGCAACCTCGATCCGCGTCTCGGCGCAGATGCGCGCCAGCACGTCGGTGCCGGATGCAACCTCGGTATGGTCGGCCATCGAGCCTCCTTTCCCGCGCTCCGGCGATCACCGGGCCGGCAGCGAGGGGTCGCCGGTCGCCCGGCGCAGCCGTTCGAGGGCGGCCAGCGCTGCGCCGGACGCCAGCGTCCGGTCGGCGATGACCGCCCCTTCCCGCAGATCGCCGGCGCGTCCGGCGACGATCAGTGCTGCCGCGGCGTTCAGCACCACGGTGTCCCGGTAGGCGCCGCGGGCACCTTCGAGCACGGCCAGCAACGCCGCTGCGTTCAATGCCGCGTCCCCGCCGGCGATTGCCTCGGGCGGGGCTCGGGATAGGCCGGCATCCTCGGGGCTGACGATGAAGCAGCTTGTGCCGCCGGCACGTAGCTCCACCACTTGGCTCTCACCCGCCACGGTCAACTCGTCGAGACCCTGGCCGTGCACGATCCAGGCGGCTTCGGAGCCTAGCCGGCCGAGCGTTTCGGCCATCGGCCGGGCCCATTCGGGGGCGAACACGCCGATAAGCTGGCGGCGCACGCCGGCCGGATTCGCCAGGGGTCCCAGCAGGTTGAAGATCGTGCGGGTGCCGAGCTCGACGCGCGGGCCGGCGGCGTGGCGCATCGAGGGATGATGCCGTGGGGCGAACAGGAAGGCGCAGCCGGCGGCGCGCAGGATCTCGGGCAGGCGGTCGAGCGGCACGTCGATGTTGACACGGAGCGCGGCGAGTACGTCGGCCCCTCCGGTGCGGGAGGAGAGCGCACGGTTGCCGTGTTTGGCGACCGGCACGCCGGCGCCGGCCAGCACGAAAGTGACCGCGGTGGAGACGTTCAGCGTGCCCGCGTTGTCTCCGCCGGTGCCGCAGACATCGATCGCGTTGTCAGGCGCGTCTACCGCCGTCATGCGGGCGCGCAAGGCGCGCACGGCGCCGGTGAGTTCGGCGACGGTCTCACCGCGCACGCGCATCGCCATGAGCAGGGCGCCGATCTGCGCCGGCGTGGCCTCGCCGGACATGATGATGTCGAAGGCTTGCTCGGACTCGGCCTCGGTCAGCGTGGTGCCTCCGGCGAGCCGGGCCAGGACGGGTTTGAGCGTGCTGGACACAAGTCCCCGCGCTCAGGCGGCGCGCGCCGGAGCGTTGTCGTCGCGGGCGATGGTGAGGAAATTGGCCAGGATTTCGTGGCCGGCCTCACTGGCGATGCTTTCGGGATGGAATTGCACGCCGAACACCGGGAGGCCGCGATGACGGAGGCCCATCAGCAGCCCATCCTCGGTCCAGGCGGTGGGGACCAGCGCTTCCGGCAGGCTGGCGCGATCGACGATCAGGCTGTGGTAGCGGGTGGCGGAGAACGGCGATGGAACGCCGGCGAAAATGTCGGTGCCGGCGTGGAAGATACGGCTAACCTTGCCGTGCATCGGTGCCGGCGCGCGAACGACGCGGGCGCCGAAGGCCTGGCCGATCGCCTGGTGGCCAAGGCAAACGCCGAGGATCGGTACTTTGCCGGCGGCGGCGGATACGAGGTCGAGACAGATGCCGGCGTCGTCGGGGGTGCAGGGGCCGGGCGACATGACGATGGCTTCGGGCGCGCGGGCGAGGGCGGCTTCGACGGTGATGGCGTCGTTGCGCCAGACCTCGCAGCGGGCGCCGACATCGCCCAGGAAGTGCACGAGGTTGAAGGTAAAGCTGTCGTAGTTGTCGATGACGAGGATCATGGCGGCGATCCTTCGCCGGAGGGTGGGGGTCCGTCAACCGGTGGTTCGTTGGCGAGAGGTGGGGCGGGACGCACCAAGCGGACACTTGGATGCGTGGGGCGATGAACCGGGCGGGATGACGTTGCGGAAGCGGGCTAAGCGTTGGCCGTTCGTGCAGATTTGTTTCGGGACAGCGCAAGATAATTCACCGCAGTCAGGCAGGGCGCACCCGAGCGGCAATCATTTCCCACTTATGCGACTGCTGTAGCGCGCGGGGGAGGGGGGGCAGGACCACTCCGGCGAAGACAATTCCGTAAAGCTTCGTCGTTACAGCGGGCATATGGCGAGCGACGCGGCGCAGCATGGCGGCCATGGCAAGGCCCTGTTCACACCCGATAGGGCAGTCGCAGCGGCGGCGCTGGCGGGCGCAGCCGCGGTGGCTGTCCTGGCGCCAACACTCTTCTTTCCACTGCTGGCAGCACTCGGGGCGGGCGCGGTGGCGCTGCTCGCCTTCCGCCACAATGTGGGCGCCTGCGCAGTCTGGTTGCTGGTCACCGGCTGCACCCTGGAGATGTCGCTGGGCGACCTGCTGGGCCCGGCCGCCTACCAGCCGATTATCGCCGCGGTGAAGGCCGCCGGCCTGGCCCTGGCCGGGCTGGCAGTGTTGCGATTCGGGCCGTGCGCCGACCCATTCAACCCTGGTTTCGCCTTCGTCGCGATGTTCGTGGGCGGCTGGGCGCACGGGCTGCATCCGGGCCTGTCGTTGACAGACAGCCTGCGGTCGCTGGCCGGTTCGGTGGCGCCGTTCGCCTTCTCGTTCAGCCGGCTGTCAACCGGCTGGGTGCGGGCGATCATCCGGGTTACCTGCTGGATCCCGCTGTTCAATGTCACTGCTGGCGGCGTATTGGCGATCGTCGGAATCCGGCCGCTGTTCGTGGATTCGGGTGGAATGCGGCTGGCGGCGCTCAGCCATCCGGCCTTCCTGGCCGGCTTCGCCCTGGCGGCGATCTATGCCTGCCTGGTTCAACTCTATCGCCAGGGCGGATGGCCTTATGCGCTGCTAATGGCAGCCAATTTCGTGGTCCTGGTGCTGACCGGGGCGCGCGCGCCGCTGCTGTATGGCAGCGCGGTCGTCGGACTAACCCTGGCCTTTGTGCCGTCGCCAGCGCTATCGCGAAACAGTCGACTGCTGATGCTGTTGGCCGCCGCCGCAGCCATCCCGCTTCTGGTTGGGCTGGCCGACAGCCTCTCGACGCTCCGCCTGTTCAACGTGGCGGCCCATCAGGCGGACAACCTGAGTGGCCGAGACGAGCTTTGGCCGCTGTTCGAACGCGCCGCCGCCGAGTCGCCCTGGTTCGGCTGGGGCGTCGGGGCCGGCAACACATCGTGCCGCAGACCAGCGACATCGTCCGCTACATGCACACCTGGGCGGCGCATAATGAATATTTGCGGATCGCGGTGGAAGGCGGCCAGCTCGGCCGGGCACTGCTGATCTGCCTGTTCGCGCTGTGGTGCATTTGCCACGCCCGGTATCTTTGCCGCACCGACCGCTGCATCATCCGGCTGGTCTTCATCGCTTTTGCGTGCCATGCGTTTACCGACAACGTGCTGATCTCCACCTCCGCGTCGGTGCTGTTCGCTTTCGTCTCCGCCGTGTTTGCCCGCGGCCGGCTGGAAGCCGAGGAAGCGCAACGATAGGGCGTGGCGTGGGCACGCCATACTCGGGGTCCCGCATGCGTGCCTTCGGCCTGCTTTTGATTCTGCTGATCGCTGCCGCGCCGCTACCGGCGGCGGCCGCCGGCATAGCCTTCGTGATGAACTCGGACGGCGCGTCGATTAGCCTGATCGACATGGCCCGCGACAAGGAGCTGCGGCGTGTCCCGGCGCTGCGGGAGCCGCACCACTGGGCCTTGAGCCCCGACGGCGCATCCCTGATCGTCGGTGATTCGTCGGGCAATGCGCTGCTGTTCCTCGATCCCGAGACTGGCGTGCTGCAGCGCCGGGTGGTGGTGGCGGATCCGTATCAGCTCGGCTTCAGCCCGGACGGCCGGTTCCTGGTGGTGAACGGCCTCGCCCGCAACCAGATCGACGTGTACAGCGCGGGAGACTACAAGCTGGTGAAGCGGTTCCCGATCCGTTCGATGCCGAGTCACCTGGCCTTCGCGCCGGATTCCGGGCGGGTATTCGTCAGCCTGCAGGGCAGCAACCGGCTGGTGGCAATCGATTTGCGGACCATGCAAATGCTGTGGGACAAGCCGGTCGGTAATACGCCGGCGGGCGTGCTATGGCACGACGGAAAGCTGTTGGTCGCCGATATGGGCAGCGATTACCTTGCCGAGGTCGATCCGGCGGACGGAGGCGTGCTGGGCCACGTTGTTACCGGCAAGGGCGCGCACAATCTTTTCGTGTCGCCGGACGGGAAGACGATCTGGGTCAACAACCGCGTCGCAGGTACCATCACAGTGCTGGACGCGCACAGCCTGCAGGCTGTGCGCACGTATCAGGTCGCCGGCGGCCCGGACGACCTGGCTTTTGCGCCGGACGGCAAGGTCTGGATCACCCGCCGCTTCGCCGAATCGGTCGCGGTGCTCGATCCGGCCAGCGGGCAGGTCAAGACGATCGATGTCGGGCGATCGCCGCACGGGATTTTCCTGAATCCGAAGGCGCCAACGCCGGCTAATCTCGCGGCCCGATGAGTTGCCATGCGTGACCCGTTCGATCTCGCCGCGGGCTGGTTGCAGGAGCATCTGCTGCTGCCGCTGCTTTACCAGCTCGGCTGGATGCGGTGGGAGGATATGTCTTACGGCTGGGCGCTGTTCGCGGTGTACGGCGCCTTGCAGGTCGCGGTGATGTATGCGGTCTGCGTACCGCTGGAGCGCTGGCGACCGGTGGAGCGGTGGCCCGACCAAAAGGCGGTTGGCGTCGATGTGCTCTACACGGTGATTTCGCGCGTCGGCATCCTGCCGCTGTTCACCTTCGTGCTGTTCTATCAGGCGCAGGTGGCGATGAACGGGTGGCTGGCCGAGCACGGCTGGGTGCCGCCGATGTTGGAGCTGCTGTTTCCGCCGCTGCTCGGCCACCCGGTGGTTACCTTCGTGATGTATGCAATTGTCCTGGATGCCGCCGATTACTGGCGGCACCGGATCTCGCATCGGGTCGGCTGGTGGTGGGCGCTGCATTCGCTGCACCATGCGCAGCGCCAGATGACGTTCTGGTCGGATGATCGCAACCACCTGCTGGACGACCTGATCGGCGCTGTCTGGTTCGGCGTGATCGCGCTGCTGATCGGCGTGCCGCCGCTGCAGTTCCCCTTGCTGGTGCTGATGCTGCGCTTCGTCGAAAGCCTGTCGCACGCCAATGTCCGGCTGTCCTACGGCTGGCTGGGCGAGCGGCTGATCGTCTCGCCGCGATTTCACCGCGCCCATCATGGGGTGCTGGCAGCCGGCCAGCGGAGCTGCAACTATGGCGCGGTGCTGCCGTGGTGGGACATGCTGTTCGGCACGGCGGATTTCTCGCGTGATTACGCGCGTACCGGCGATCCAAGCGGGGAGGAGGCGCTGGCGAGCGGCGGCTATCTGCGCCAGCAATGGGCGGGTGCTCGGCGTTTTGCGGCGGCAATGTTGGGGCGCGGCCCCAATCCACCTCTCCCGCCTTTGGCGGGAGAGGTCGCTGCGCGTCACGGCGGCGGGTGAGGGCCCCGCCGGACCAATCTCCGCGTCAGTGCTCGCACCGCTCCGGCAGGCGGCTGAGCAGGCGAACCAGCTCCGCTTGTCGGGCGGTGTCGGTCTTCTCCATGAGATCCGGATGGTCGTCCTGCGCTGGCCGCTGCTGGTGCTTGCCGCGGCGTTCCTGATCGCCACAGCCTTCCGCACCGAGCGGCTGGTGCAGCAGCGGATCGAGATCGCCGCAATTCGTGTTGCGCAAGAGCAGGCGGTCGCGGAGGGCCAGAAGCTGCGCGCGCAGCTCGATCAGTTGGCCGACGCGACGGCGCGGCTCGCTGGGGGAGGCGATGCCAGCGCCAAGGCGATCGTGGATGAGATTGATGGCCCGCCAGGGCGTGACGTTGCGGCCGAAGTCGTGACCCGTTGGAGCTAGTCACGGGGTAGCGTCATGCGGGTGCGCGTCGATGAAGCCGGGCGCCAAGGCACGGCCGGCGGCGACGACTTCGCGGTCGGCTGACTCGGCGCCAAGGTCCACCACTGCGGCGATGCGGTCACCGGCAGTCGTCCGGCGCCGACCATATTCCGCAGCAGATCTGCCGTTGCAAATCGGCAGAATGTGCCCGTGGACTAGTTACCAGCGAGCGCGCGAGTCGCCCGAATCGGTAACTTCAGCGTTTTGCAGAGCATCGTCAGATTGGCATCACGCGGCCGTGTCCGACCCATCTCCCAGAAATATACGCAAGGAGCGGTGACACCGACACGCGCGGCAACTTCTGCGACCGACAGTCCACGCTCGATACGCGCCGAGCGGAAGACTTGGTTGAGGCTAGGTTTGCGAGGCAGCTTGATCTCCACCTGGTTCTATGTTGCACCGATTCCCACTATATATGTCGCTGGACGACCAAAGTCAACCGCGGATATTAAAAATTAGCAATTCTTAGTCTACATTCCATTCCTATAACGAAGCAAATGTCTGTCTAGCCCCCCAATCGAACCCAGGTGCGAACTTTTACTAACGGCCCTTACGATTGACCGTCCCGGAGCGCCACTGGGTCAAGCCTGGCGGAGGCCGGGCATCCGCGGCTTTTCTTACCGGCACGAAGAACAAACGTGGATGGCCGGCCTTTGCCGGCCATGACGACATGAGCCCGCCACCCGGAAGAATCAATCTTTCGGTCGCCTGGTCACGCGACGTATCAGGTTGTTGGTCACCCGGGTATAGAGCACCGTATGGCGGCTGTTGGTGAGGATGTAAGCGAAATACTGAGGCTCCATGGGCGGGAGATTGCTTCTTCGCTTCGCTCTTCACAATGACAAGTTGCGCGAGCTGGTTTTGTGCCCCGGCGTACCATTTGACCACGCTACCCGCGCCGTGGCGGCACAGCCGAATATAATCCTCGCGCATTGTCCTCCGACACCAACCCATCCCGCACGTCGCGGACTACCAGCGCCGGATCGCGCGCCGCCGGATCGCCCATCCCCCCGCCGCCCGGCAGCTCCAGGATCAGCCGGTCGCCATCGGGAATTATCTGAAACCCCTTCGTGCGCAGCCGCTTCGCCCGACTTCAGACGCACCACGCCGGCCGCGCCTGGCAGCCCGCCGTCGCGGCCCTTCGGCGCGTGCGCCACGCGGTCGAACGTCGCATTCACCGCGAATTCCAGATCGCCCTTGGCGCCGATCTCCATGATCTGCCCCACCCCGCCGCGCGTGCGGCCCGCGCCGCCCGAAATCCGGCCGCAGTTCCTTGCGCCAGAAGATCACCGGAGCGACGTTCTCGGTCGCCTCCACCGGCATCGTGCGCACCCCGGACGGGAAAGCGGTGGCGTTCAGGCCATCGGACGACGGCCGTGCCCCGGTCCCGCCGGAATTGAACGTGATGATCTCGAAATCCGGCACCACCGGCCGGTTGCCGCGCGCCTGCCCCGACACCGACGATCCGCCCCGCAGCGGCGGGTTCCACAGCGACGAAGCGCCTTCCGCCGTCACCCGTTCAGGCACCGCCTGATGCAGGCAGCCCATCATCAGGTCGGGCAGCAGATGGCCGATCACGTGGCGCACCGAAACCGGGTACGGCCGCGGTGCGTTCAGGATGCAGCCCTCGGGTATTTTCATCCGGAACGGCGACAGGCTGGCCCAGTTGTTGGGGATCTCGGGCGCCACCACGCACTTGATGCCGAAGCAGGAATAGGCGCGGCAATAGGCGGGCGGCACGTTGATGCCGCGGTTCGACAGGCCGGACGTGCCGGCGTAATCGACCTCGATCGCATCGTCCAGGATGGTCATCGCGGCCGAAAGCCGGATCGGGTCGTCATACCCGTCCGACCACATCTCGCCGCGATACGACCCTTTCGGCAGCCGCGCGATCTCCGCCAGCGTGGCGCGCAGCGAGCTGTCGAAGATGAAGCCGGCGAGCGGTTCGAGACTGTCCATCCCGAATTCGTCCATCATCTCGATCAGCCGCTTCGCCCCGGCGTCGTTGCAGGCGCACAGCGAATAAACGTCGCCCTCAAGCTCCACCGGCAGGCGGGAGCCGGCGCGGATCAAGTCGAAGAAGGTCTGGTTCGGCCCGCCCCTGGTCGAAACACTTGATGATCGGGATGTAGATCCCTTCCTCGAACACCGAGCGGCCCTCCGGCCCCATACCCAGCCCGCCGACGTCGATCACGTGCGCGGTATTGGCGAACAGGCCGACGATCCGTCCCTGGCGGAAGGCAGGGGTGACCACCGTCAGGTCGTGCAGATGGCCGGTGCCCAGCCAGGGATCGTTGGTGATGTAGTGATCGCCCTCGCGCATCGTGTGCGCCGGGAATTTCTTCAGAAAATGCCCGACGCTCTCGGCCATCGAGTTGACGTGGCCCGGCGTGCCGGTCACTGCCTGCGCCATCATGCGCCCGTGCAGATCGAAGATGCCGGCGGACAGGTCGCCCGCCTCGCGCACGGTGGTCGAGAAGGCGGTGCGGATCATGGTCTGCGCCTGCTCCTCTACCACCGCGATCAGGCGGTTCCACATCACCTGCCGCTGGATCTGTGCAAGCGCATTGGTTTCCTTCGACACTATGCCGTCTCCCGCACCAGCTCGATATAGCCGAATCCGTTCACGTTCGCCGTCCAGCCGGGGCCGACCAGCGTGGAGGTTTCGTCCTCGGCGATCATGCCGGTCCGCCAACGCGGGACCCGCGCGGCAGCGAGGCGCGGTCGTACACCGCCCAGTCGGAGACCTCGCCGGTCACGGTGTCGCGGATTGGCTGAGGGCGGCCCTCACCCCGATCAGTGCGCGATCCGACCTCTCCCGCAAGCGGGAGAGGTGATTGGGGGTCGCCGCCTGCGGCGTCGGTTGTTACCTGCACGGCGAAGCTCATGATCTCGACGTCCGAGCCAGGCACCGGGCGATCGTAGAATCTGCGTGTATTCCGCATCGTACGCCGCCCGGATCGCCGCCACGTCATGCTCGTGCAGCGCACGCGCCGGCAGCGGCACCGGGATCTCGTGTCCCTGGCCGACATACCGCATGTAAGCGAGGCGGCTCTCCGTCGTCGGCGCGCCGAAGCTGCCCTGAGCCACCACCTCCGCCGCCTCGGCCGACATCGCCGCCAGCAGCGCGTTCACCGCGGCCACGTCGAAGCTGGAGAAGCGCTGATATAGGCTGCGCACCACCTCATAGCCGACGGGTGCGCGCAGGAAGCCGATCGCGCTGCCGACGCCGGCGCCGGACGGGCACCAGCACCCGCGTGATGCCCAGCTTCTCCGCAACCCGGCACGCATGCACCGGGCCGCCGCCGCCGAACGCGATCAGGGTTCGCCCCTCATAGGTCTTGCCGGACTCGATCGCGTGCACGCGCGCGGCGTTCGCCATGTTCTCATCGACCATCTCGATGACGCCGAGCGCGGCCATCTCCGGCGACAGGCCGAGCCGACCGCCCAATCTCGGCAGCCATCGCATCACGCGCCGCTTCGCCTTCAAGCTGCATCGTCCCGCCGGCAAACCGCGCCGGATCGTAGCGCCCGAGCAGCAGGTTCGCATCGGTCACCGCCGGCAGCCGCCCGCCACGCCCGTAGCAGGCCGGCCCCGGATCGGCGCCGGCGCTCTCCGGCCCGACCGCGATCCGCCCCATCGCATCGACATGCGCCAGGCTGCCGCCGCCGGCGCCGATCTCCACCATCTCGATCACCGGAATGCGCAGCGGCAGGCCGGAGCCCTTCTGGAAGCGCCCGACCCGGGCGATCTCGAAGCTGCGCGCGGTCTGCGGCCGGCCAGTCGTCGATCAGGCAGATTTTCGCCGTGGTGCCGCCCATGTCGAACGACAGCACGCTCGGCAGCCCGCATTGCCGGGCGAGATGCGCCGAGAAGATCGCGCCGCCCGCCGGGCCGCTTTCCACCAGCCGGATCGGGAAGCGGCAGGCGGTCTCGATCGTGGTCAGCCCGCCGCCCGACAGCATCAGGAAAATCGGCGCCTCGGTGCCGATCGCCCGCAGCTCTGCCTCGAGCTGGCGCAGATACCGGGCCATCAGCGGTTGCACGTAGGCGTTGGCCGCGGTGGTCGAAAACCGCTCCCACTCGCGCATCTCCGGCGACACGTCGCTGGACAGCGACATCGGGAGGCCGGGCAATTCCTCCGCCAGGATCTCCGCGCGCGACATGCTCGTGCACCGGATTGACGAAGGCATGCAGGAAACCCACCGCGATGCTTTCGACCCGCTCGCGCTCCAGCACGGGGATCAGGGCGCGCACCGCCGTCTCGTCCAGCGGGCAGCAGCACGTTGCCCTCGTTGTCCAGCCGCTCCGGCACCGGCAGCCGCAAATATCGCGGCACCAGCGGCTCCGGCAGCACGATGTTGAGGTCGTACTGGTCGTAACGGCTTTCGTTGCCCATCGCCAGCACGTCGCGAAACCCTTCGGTGGTCAGCAGCGCTGTCCGCGCGCCCTTGCGCTCGATCACCGCGTTGGTGGCAAGCGTCGTGCCGTGGATCACGATCGCCGACGTCGGACGGCGTCAGCCCGGCGGCCGCCAGCACCGTGCGCACGCCCGCCATCACGCCCTGCTCCGGCGCGGCTGGGGTGGTCAGGACCTTGACGGTGAAGCGCCGCTCGCCTTCTTCGAGTGCAAGGTCGGTGAAGGTGCCGCCGATATCCACGGCGAGACGGGCGGCTGGCGGGGCAAGGGGCATCGGCGCGCTGTCACCTGATTGCGGGGCCGGGCCAGTCATACAGCCCTACCGCAGGCTGGCAAAGCGCAGGCAGTCCCGAATCAAGGGGGATGCTGGCGGCCATCCTCACCGCGGGGCAATCGCATTTGGGACGATCGTCGCAGTCCATGATGAGGGGCACGCCGCCGGAAAATGCGTTGCCCTATCCTCGCCTGCCGCTTCTGCAGTGCATTCACGCGGCCTTCAGCATGAAATCCACATGCACCGTGTCGTAGGGAAATATCGCTCTTCCGTCGTCGGTCTTGTCGAGCACACCGGTAAGAATGAGCGCACGCACGTCGCCGTGGACCGCCTTGATATCACGGTCCACGCGGCGCGCAATCTCACGGATCGACATTGGACCACCTCCGCACATGGCTTTGAGAATGTCCCAACGTTTCGCTGTGAGGACGTTCCACAGCAGCTCTGGGGTCGCGAAATCGATCCGCGCCGCCGTCTCCGCCTTCCCCGTCTTCCATACGCGGCGGAAATTCTCCAGTGACTCGTCCAGACTACGGACGCCGAGAATGACGGTATTCAACTCAGGTACTCCCCTCGCGCGTCGGCGTCACCGCGATGGCCGCGCCCGGCGCCGGGGTGGCGTCCTCCGGCGCGTAGAGCCTGACGTAGTTGCGCGACAGGATGTGGTACAGCCCCTCGGAGCAGATCAGCCGCGATGCCCCGGTGGCTATCAAGGAGCTCGCCATCAGCGGCACCATCATGTTGTGGTCGCGGTCATCTCGGCAACGATCGCAAATGCGGTGATCGGCGCCTGTACCACGCCGGAGAAGTACCCAACCATTCCCAACAGCACGACAGCGCTCACCGGCACGCCCGGAAACACGCGTGCCACGTCGTAGCCGATGCCGGCACCGACCGCGAGCGAGGGGGAAAACAGGCCACCCGGACTCCCCGCGATCGAGGACAGTGCCGTCGCCACCAGCTTCAGCAGGCCGAAGAACAGCGGCAGCGGTGCACCAGTATCGATCAGCGCCTTGACCTGGGGATAGCCGGTGCCGAACACCGTGCCGCCGGAAGCCAGCCCGCAGATCGCCACCAGCAGCCCGCAGCCGAGCGCGAACCCGATCGGATGGCGCTTCAGCCACCGCCCGGCCCGGCTTGGCAGGCCGCTTGCTGCCATCACCAGGATGCGGCTGAACACGCCACCCAACAGGCCGCGGCGATGCCGCACACCGGCACCGTCGCCCAGCCGAAGGCGCTGCCCAGCACCGCGCTGCTGACGCCGAAATACGTGAAGTTGCCAAGCAGCGCCACCGAGACGATACCGGCCGCGATGATCGTGCCGATCACCAAGCCCGTGGATCGCTCGTCGAACGAGCGACTCATCTCCTCGATGGCGAAGATCACGCCGGCAAGCGGCGTGTTGAACGCCGCGGCGGCCAGGATCAGTTCCGGCTGCCGCGCCGGCGACAGCCGCCCGAGCGCGAACATCACCGACGCGCCGACCTGCACCGTCGGACCCTCCCGGCCGATCGATGCGCCCACCACCAGCCCGGCCAAGGTCAGCAGGATCTTGCCGATGCCGATCCGTAGCGAGACCAGCCGGCTGCGCTCGCGCACGCCCCAGAGCTTGCGCGCGGCGATTGCCTGCGGGATGCCGCTTCCCTCGGAATTCGGGAATGCTCTTCGCGTCACCCAGGCGAGGCCGGCGAAGCCCGCCGGCGATGATCAGCGGCGCCAGTGGCCAGAACGCCAGCAAGCGGTCGAATACCCACGAGGCCAGAGTGGCCCCGACCGCCATGACCACGCCCACCAGGCCGACGATGCAGCCGCCGAAGAGGAAGATCAGCCGCTGGCGCCAGCGCAGCGCCTGCAGCCAGACGCTGCGCGGCCAGCTTCTGGCGCCACGCCACGCGACCGCCAGTCCCGCGGCATCGCTAGCCATCGACGGCATGGCTGGCGTGCAGCCCTCCTGGCCCTCGACGTTTGGTCCAGCGCATTCGCATGGCGCCCTACCCGGTGAACACCGGTATCAATGTGTGCAGCGCAAGCAGAACCAGAAAGGTCACCACCACGGCGCGCAGCACGCCGCCGAACAACCGCAGCGTCACCGCGATCAGCACGACTGCCACGGCGATCAGGATGATGGTCTGGATCGACGGGGCGACTCCCAGCCCCGCAAGCTGGCCGCGCAGCCACATCTCGATCGCGGCGAGCCCGCTCAAGACCAGATCGACCAGGCTTCTGATCAGGGCCAACAACTTGCTGATAGCCTGATCGACTCGTTCCATCATCCGATCCTTTCGCTCGTGCGGTGCCGTACCGGCGAAGACCAGCAGAGCCAGGGCGGCACCGATCCGCCATACGCGGATTTGCAGCCTCGCGGCATCGCCGGTACTGCCCGGAGAACTCTGGGACCAGAGCAGTGAGAGACCAGTCTCTGACCAGCCCAAGCGCCGCCCGATCCTGCCTTCAGCGTGGTGGCTTGATTTCGTAGGGCACCGGCACGGTGATGACCTTCACGCCAGCTCTTTGGAGTGCCTCGGCCAGCATTTCCTGGTCGATCGTAACAAGCGGACGCGCGGCGAACTGTTGCTGCACCGAATTTATCTGGCCGGCCGGCGGCTTGGCGCCGTCTTCGCTCGAGGGTGGCAGCCGCCCGCCGTGCATCGCTGCCGAGGCCAAGGCATCCTGCGCTTGTGCCAACTTTCTCGCCCGCATCGTCGGCGGCGGAGATGATCCCGTCGGGCCGGGAAAACTGATCCACCAGGTCCTGTCGTCCCCACGTTCGGCAATGGCGTAGTAGTGCGCCATTAGTCGGGCCAAAAGTCCTCGGCGAGGACTTGCTCGACCGTCCATGGACAAGTGGCGGGAAGAGACAGAATGCCGGTTTCCAGCTCGGCCTTGGTTCGAGCGAGATCATATGCCTCGGTCAATACCGTCGTAAGGAAGGAGCATAGCGACGGATTCTGCTTCAACAGCCGCAGCAATCGGCGGCGCTGCTCGAAAATGCTGCCGCGCCAACTGCCACAACGACTCCGGTTGATATCGCCATTTGAGAAGGTGGTGGCAAAGCACTTCGAGGCGTGACTTGATTTGATGCTTTTCGCTGGCACCCACGCCCTCGATCTCCTCGGCGATGTTATCCCAATCGAGTTCGTTCGCGGCGCGCCGGCGCAGCAGTTCCGCCTGCCGCTGCGACCAGGCGTGGAGATCGGTGTCATAAAGATCGCTCATTGGATTGCCCTTTCCCCAATCATGCTTCGCCCGGCAAGCGCGCGCCAGCGCCGGGGCCGCTTGCCGGGCGATCGACCCGTCCGATCCGGCGCTAGCTTAGCTAGCCGGGCCAGGCTGCCCCGGAATCCGCGGACTTGCCAGAAATCCGGCCTATGGGCGGCGCCGGGCTGCTGGGCCGTTCTTTTAAGCCGGGCGCGCGGCGCCCCGCGGGCTTCCAGGCCGGCAAATCGGCATTTTTCCCGCGATGCGCGAGTTGGGCCTGCAACTTCCGCGAGACGGCGGCCCGAGTCGGCCCGGAAGCGGCCTTCGAGGCCAAGTTCGGCGCGACGAGTCCGGGGCGAGTTCGCGGCCGGATCGGGCTTGTTTCCAGTGCAACGTCTTTCCGGTCGGCCGGCAAATTAGATAGCTGTTTCAATGGTTTGCGCTGGAGGTCCGGGGCGGAATTGAACCGCCATACGCGGATTTGCAGTCCGCTGCATCACCACTCTGCCACCGGACCATCGCGGCGGGGCGTATATCTGCGTCGCCGCCGCGCCGGTCAAGCAGGCATTGTCTGCCAAACCCGGGAGAACTGGCGCCATCCGCGGCACGCCGTTATGAAGGCGCACCCTCAGGCTGGACCTAGAATGGACCTCGCCACCTTCGACTTCGCCGAAGCCAGGAACCGGATGGTCGATGGCCAGATCCGGCCGAACCGGGTCTCCGACCCGCGCATCCTCGCCGCCATGCGCAAGATCCCGCGCGAACAGTTCCTGCCCCCAGCGCTCCGCCCCGTCGCGTATATCGATGAGGACATCCAGCTCGGGGGCGGGCGCGTGCTGATGGAGCCATTGGCAATCGCCCGGCTGGCGCAGCTCCTCGCGCCCATCGAGGGAGAGCGCGCGCTGGTGGTAGCCGCCGGCGTGGGCTATGGCGCCGCGCTACTTGCTGCCTGCGGAGTGCGGGTGATCGCGCTCGAGGAAGACCCCGGCCTTCTCGAGCTCGCTCAGACGGCGCTCGACACGATCGCGCCCTCGGTCCGCCTGGTCTCGGGACCGTTCGCGGCCGGATGGCCTGCCGGAGCGCCCTACGACATGATCCTGCTAGAGGGAGCCGTCCGGCAGATCCCGCCGGCGCTCGGCCAGCAGCTTCGCGCCGATGGCGGTCGGCTGGCGACGGTACGCGCCGAGCCGGGCGCGGTCGGCCAGGCAGTGCTGGCGGAGCCGACCCCAGCGGGACTGTCCGCCCGGCCGATGTTCGACTGCGCCACTCCGCCGATCCCTTCACTACTGCCGAAGCCAGGCTTCGTCTTCTGACGTGCAGATCGGACTGCCGCTGGAAAACACGGGGCTGATGTCCGGGCCGGCTGCTTCGGTAATCGAATGTCCAATTCTAGACGCCGACCCCCGCTTGATGCTTGGCGCGGTGGACGGGACTGTGGCACACAAAACGGAGGTGCGAAGCCCGGCCGACTGCCGCAGGCATCGCACCGGTTTGGCGCAACGCGACGGGGGTGACTGATGGCTGCCTCTCCGGCTCTTGGGATCGGCGTTTCGCTGTTGCTCGTCACCGGCCCCGCACTCGCGCAGACCCAACCCGCGCAACGGGCAGCCGCCCGCCCAACCACCTCTGCCCAGCCGCGTAGTGCGGTGCCGCGTACCCTCGCCCAGGCGCTCGCCGCGACCTACTTGTATCAGCCCGCGCTGCAAGCCGCTCGGGCCCAGTTGCGCGCCACCGACGAGGATGTGCCGCAAGCGCTGGCCGGCTGGAAGCCGACCGTGATCGTCGCCGGTACCGCCGGCTATGGCGACGGCTACACCCGCCAGTTTCTCGGTTCAACGGGAACATGGCAGAACATTCGCACCGACCGCGATATCGGGACTGCACAAACTACGTTGAGCCAGCCGCTCTACACCGGCGGCAAGGTACGGGCGAACGTCAACCGGGCCACTGACCTCGTCATGGCCCAGCGCGCCAATCTGATGGCGCAGGAAGAGACCAGTTTCGCCAATGCAGTGAATGCCTACGTCGGCGTGATCTCGGCGCAGCAGACCCTCGCACTCAACATCAACAACGAGAATGTGCTGCGCGAGCAGCTTCAGGCCACCAACGACCAGTTCCGGGTCGGTGAGGTCACCCGCACCGACGTTGCCCAGGCCGAGGCCTCGCTGGCCAGCGCCGTCGCTCAGGTTGAAACCTCACAGGGCACTCTGCAGACCGCGCGTGCCACATACACCCAGGTGATCGGCTACGAACCGCCGGCGGATCTCGCAGAGCCGCAGCCGCTCCAGCTACCGACACGCACCGAGCAGCAGGCGGTCGCCATGGCAGCAGCCAACAATCCCGCCGTGATCGCCGCGCAGTTCAACGATGCCGCCGCGAAGAACGCGATCGAGGCAGCTTTCGCAGCCTTGCTGCCGCAGGTCAGCTTCCAGGGGCAGATTTTTCAGTCGAACAACGCCAGCATACGCCTCGACCAGGCGAATGGGTACACGGCGGTCCTGAGCGTATCGGTGCCGCTCTATCAGGGCGGGGCGGAGTATTCCGCGGTGCGCCAGGCGCGACAGACCGAGCAGCAGCAGTCCCAACTCATCAGCGACGCGCAACGCACGGCGGTGCAGAACGCCGTGAACGCCTGGGAGACGCTCATAGCTGCCCGCGCCGCCGCCGACAGCACCCGAACTGCCATCCGCGCCAACGAGATTGCGCTGGTCGGCGTGGAGCGTGAGCACCTTGTCGGCACCCGCACGACGCTCGATGTGCTGAATGCCCAGCAGACGCTGTTGCAGTCGCAGGTGACGCTGGTGCAGAACCTCTCAAACTTGATAACAGCGTCCTACGCCGTCGCCTCGGCGGTTGGGCGGCTCACCGCGCGCGACCTCAATCTCCCGGTGCCGTACTATGAGGAGACTGCCAACTTCAACCGAGTCAAGAACAAATGGGCCGGCATCGGCGTGCCACGCGATGACACCCTCTATTCATCACCGCCGGCGCCTCCCACTTCCGCACCCTCGCCAGGCAGCAGACCATGACCGCACAAACCAAGCCAGAGCCGACATCCGGTACAGGCGAGGATCCCTCGATGGAGGACATCCTCGCCTCGATCCGGCGTATTCTCACCGAGGAGCAGGCGCCGGAGCCGCCCCCCACGCCCGCGGCGCCCGCCGCGGAGCCAATTGCGACCGAAGACGTCTTGGTGCTGGATACTTCAATGATGGTGACTGATCCGCAGGAAACCGACGCGCAGCCGGTGCACGAGCCTTCACCGGCAGAACCGACGACCTCCGTCCTGGTGGCGCCGCAAGCAGCCGCGGCCGCCGCCTCGTCTGTCGGCAACCTGATCCGCACCCTGGCCGCCGATCGCAGCATGCAGGTCACCAGCAACGGCCCGACCATCGAGGATGTCGTGCGCGCCGAACTGCGCCCGTTGCTCAGAGAGTGGCTCAACGCCAACCTTCCGCCGCTCGTCGAACGCCTGGTGCGCGCCGAGATCGAACGCGTCGTCGGACGCGTCGTTCCCTAAGAATTCTACGCCGCCCGTCTTGCGCGCGGCGTCTTCGAGAGGCCGCGAGAGCGAGACTCTGACATGCTGGACAAGACATATTCTCCCGCCGAGATCGAGCCTCGTCTCTACGAAGGCTGGGAGCGCTCGGGCGCCTTCGCCTGCGACCCGGACTCAAAGGCGACACCGTTCGCCATCATGATCCCGCCCCCCAACGTCACCGGCAGCCTGCACATGGGGCACGCCCTGACCTTCACGGTGCAGGACGTGCTGATCCGTTGGCGGCGCATGCAGGGACGCGACGCGCTGTGGCAACCCGGCACGGATCACGCCGGGATCGCCACCCAGATGGTGGTCGAGCGGCTGCTCGCCGACGGCGGCGGCAACCAGGACCGACGCTCCCTCGGGCGCGAGGCGTTCATTGAACGCGTCTGGCAATGGAAGGCGGAGTCGGGCGGAACGATCACCCGCCAGCTTCGCCGGCTCGGCGCCTCGCTGGATTGGGCGCGCGAGCGGTTCACCATGGATGCCGGGCTGTCGGCCGCGGTGCGCGAGGTGTTCGTCACGCTCTACCGCCAGGGGCTGATCTATCGCGACCGGCGCCTGGTGAACTGGGACCCGAAGTTGAAGACGGCGATCTCCGACCTCGAGGTGGAGAACCAGGAGGTCAGAGGCAGCCTGTGGTACCTGCGCTACCCGATCGCCGATCAGCCGGGACGCTTCGTCACAGTCGCAACCACACGGCCGGAGACGATGCTGGGCGACACCGCCATCGCCGTGCATCCGGACGACCCGCGCTGGCGCGACCTGATCGGGCGGCACGCGATCCTGCCGCTGGTCGGGCGTCGCATTCCGATCCTGGCCGATGAGCATTCCGATCCGGAGAAGGGCAGCGGCGCGGTGAAAATCACGCCGGCGCACGATTTCAACGATTTCGAAGTCGGCCGGCGGCACGCGCTGCCGATGCCGACCGTGCTCGACCACGAAGCGCGGGTGACGCTCGCCGAGATCGAGCCGGCCATGGGCGCGATCGAGGGCGTCGCCGACCTGCTGTTCCTGCGCTCGCTCGAAGGGCAGGATCGGCTGGTCGCGCGCAAGGCGATCGTCGCCGAGCTGGAACGGCTGGGCTTGGTCGAGAAGATCGAGTCGCACACGTATCAGGTGCCGTACGGCGACCGCGGCGGCGTGCCGATCGAGCCGCTGCTCACCACGCAATGGTTCTGCCGCGCCGACGTGCTCGCCCGCCCGGCGATCGAGGCGGTCGAGCAGGGCCGCACCCAATTCGTTCCCGAAGCAGTGGGAGAACACATTCTTCGCCTGGATGCGCGACATCCAGCCCTGGTGCATCAGCCGCCAGCTCTGGTGGGGTCACCGCATCCCCGCCTGGTACGGTCCTGATGGGCGCGTGTTCGTTGCGCATTCAGAGGCAGAAGCGGCGGTCGAGGCGCGCGCGACCTACGGCGGGCGACGAGACGCTGGTTCAGGACGAGGACGTGCTCGACACCTGGTTCAGCTCCGGCCTCTGGCCGTTCTCGACGCTAGGCTGGCCGGAACGAACCAAGGAGCTGGCCCGCTATTATCCCGGCGATGTGCTGGTGACCGGCTTCGACATCATCTTCTTCTGGGTCGCCCGGATGATGATGCTCGGCATCCATTTCATGAAGGACGTGCCGTTCCGCACGGTATACATCCATGGCCTGGTGCGCGACGAGCGCGGCCAGAAGATGTCGAAGTCCAAGGGCAACATCGTCGATCCGCTGGAGCTGATCGACCGTTACGGCGCAGACGCGCTGCGCTTTACCATCTGCGCGCTCACCGGACCGGGGCGCGACGTCAAGCTGGGCGCAGCACGGGTGGAGGGCTATCGCAGCTTCGTCACCAAGCTGTGGAACGCGGCGCGCTTCTGCGAGATGAACGGGATCCGCCCCGATCCGAACTTCGCCCCGGCGCAGGCACAACTGCCGCTGACCCGCTGGATCCTGGACGCTACGAACGCCACGATCGCCGAGGCGACGGCGGCACTGGAGGCATATCGTTTCGACGAATATGCCGCCGCCTGCTACCGTTTCACCTGGAACACGTTCTGCGACTGGTTCCTGGAATTCGCCAAGCCTGTGCTGGCCGAGAGCGACCGCGCCGGCCGTCGGCGAAGTGCGCGCCACGGCGGCGCATGTGCTCGGCACTCTCCTGCGGCTGCTGCATCCGGTGATCCCGTTCGTCACCGAGGAGTTGTGGGATCATTTCGGCTATGGCGCTCCGTTGCAGCCTGATTCGCACCGACTGGCCAGGGCCCGACGACGGTGGCCGATGCCGAGGCCGCGCGCGCGGAGCTCGATTGGGTGGTGCGGCTGATCGGCGAGATCCGCGCCGTGCGCTCTGAGATGAACGTGCCGCCCCGGTCGCCGGCTCCGGTCCTGTTGCGCGACGCGGCACCCGATAGTCTGGCGCGCGCCGCACGCTGGATCGAGGAGATCAGGCGCCTGGCGCGCGCATCCGACGTTGCGCTCGCTCGACGGCGAGATGCCGAAGGGCTCGGCCCAGATCGTGCTGGACGAGGCGACGGTGGTTATCCCGCTTGCCGGGCTGATCGACCTTGACGCGGAACGGGCCCGGCTCGGCCGTGAGCGCGACCAAGGCGGCAGCAGGAGGCAGCGAAGCTGGAACAAAAGCTAGCCAACGCCGATTTCGTCCGCCGCGCGCCGCCGGAAGTCGTCGAGGAGAACCGTGAACGTCTGGCTGCCATGCTGGCGGAGATCGCCCGCCTCGATGCGGCACTGCGGCGGCTGGAATAGCTGCGAACGGTTGAGTAAGCCGCGACCGCTGACCAGTGGTGGCGGATACGCTCTGTCATCACGGCGACGGTTGCACCTTCGAACGCTCCCGTAACCAGCGCAGCGGCGCCGTGATCGCCCAGGATCGCGACGCGTAGACGGCAGCCAGTTGTTGCTCCGCCTCTTCAGCCCGCCGTTCCGCCTGCTCGGTCCGCAATTTGCAGCGGGCAACAGTCGCGGCCCTGGCGGTCAGCGCATCCCAACGGGCGATCTGCTCGAACGCGGTTGCCTGCAGGGCTGTCGAGCCATCCATTGCCAGCAATGTGGCGTACTCGAGCAACACGCCCACATGGGCAAGATGCGGTTCGTCGCACCAGTCCGCTCCACCGCGTTCAACGAGGACAGCCTCGGCAGCGCGATGGCACCGCGACAGTTCGGCGCGGGACAGCCCGACCCGATCCAGCAGGCGGTCATCGTGAACGCGCCGAACATTGCCGAGATCGACAATGAGGCCGGTCAGCTTACGCAAGTCCATCTCGCAGCCGCGCCGATACGGCGCGGACAGGGTCAGCATATCGTAATTGATCTTCAGGTCGATCGTCGGCGGTACGCCGACAGCCGTCAGCGCCCAAAACGCCAGAAACACACGGTACAGCTCTTCCGGCTCGGCGCTCCGAAGCGCTGCCGTACCGGCGACCAATCCGTCCTCGAGAGCCGCGCCGGATCCGATCCGCGGCAACACGACCCCAAGATGCCGCAAGGCGGAGGCCACCAGCGGATTATCCTGTTGCATGGCGAGCAGGAGCCACGGCATGGTCAGGAAGTATGCATTGCCACCGTGGATGAACTGAAATCTCGCGGAGGCGAACTGCTCGAGCGGGTTGCGCAGCATGACGATATGCACAGCCTGCGGAAACTGTCGCTGCATCCACTGCAGCCGTCCGAGCGAGCGGCAGAACTTCAATACCGGCTGCTGGCTTCGGGACTCGGCGCTCTGCAACAACCCGCGTAGATAGTCCGACAGCTCCCGCAGCTCGGCGTGTGCCGGGGAAAAGAAATGCTCGGTGGCGAAGCGCGGTCGAAATCGATGAACACCGGCTGCTCCATCGTTCAGTAGCGGCCGGAACTCCTGGAAATACGGCGCATGCAAAATTGGGTGTCCCAACTCCCAGGGCAGCTCATCGCGTCGTTCGATTTGCGCATGATCGAGTGTCGCAAGATCGGGATGCAGCGGCTCATAGTAACCCACCACGTCGGGCAGCGTACGGAAGCGGCTCCATAGCCATGTGCCGCCCGTTCGCCAGCCGGTGTGCAGGAAGATCGGCGGATGCGCGGGATCAGCCCAACCCGCGATCGAGAAGCGGAACTCGCCGCCGGTCGAAAGAACCAGCCAGTTCGACTCCGATGTGGCCATCGCATGTCCGACCCCGTCACGTGTGGCTATTCTCGCGACGTGGCATCCGATTGGGCGTCTCGGATCGTGAAGAAGTGTGACCTCTGCGCTGCCGTGTGCTTGACCGTTGTCTTGCGCGCTATTCTGCAATGCGTTGTGGCGTCGCAAAAAGACATGGATGGCCGGGTCTGATCCCCAAATCAAGTCCGCGGATGGCCATGACGGTCAGTGGCATTTCTTTCCAAGCAAATTATACTACGAATCCCATCCGAACGTCATTCCTTTCGGCGGGTGCGGCGAGCGGATTCGCGGCCTCGGGTCGAGACATTGCCTTCCGCACCACCTCCGTCCACACCGGGGTCATGCCCAACCCGCCCCTCCGCATCGGCGTCGCCGGCGCCGGCCATTTCGGGCGCTACCATGCGTTGAAGGTGGCCGCCTCGCCACGGGCCGTGCTGGCTGGCGTGCACGACCGGCACGAAGAGCGGGCCCGTGCCGTGGGTGCCGAGACCGGCGCGCCGGCTCTGGACCTGCCGGCGCTGCTCGAAGCCTGCGACGCCGTGATCGTCGCTGTCCCGGCTGCCGCCCACCATGCCATCGCCGCCGCCTCGCTCTGCGCCGGCAGGCACGTGCTGGTGGAAAAGCCAATCACCGCCACTCTGGCCGAAGCAGACGAGCTGGCCGCCCTAGCGGCCGAGCGGCGTGTGGTGCTGCAGGTCGGGCATCTGGAGCGCTTCTCCGCGGTGCATGGCGCGGTGGCCGGCCGCCTGGGCCCGGCTCTTTACATTGAGGCGACGCGGATCGCGCCATATAAGCCGCGCGGCACCGACGTATCGGTGATCCTGGACCTGATGATCCACGACCTCGACCTGGTGCTGTCGCTCACGGACAGCCCGATCGAAAGCGTCGAGGCGGTGGGCGCGCCGGTGGCAAGCGCTCACGAGGACATTGCCAACGCCCGCATCCGCTTCGCCTCCGGCGCGGTGGCGCAGGTCACCGCCAGCCGCGTGGCGGCACGGACCGAGCGGCGGATGCGCATCTTCGCCCGCGACGGCTACGTGGTGGTGGATTTCGCCAACCGGCGGATGAGCATGATCCGCCGCGGGCAGGGGCAGCCGCTCCCGGGACTCGACGGCTTCGGCCTCGAGGAGGTGTCCTGGCAGGACCACGATGCGCTCGCCGCCGAGCAGGCGGCCTTCATCGCCGCGGTGCTCGACGGTGCCCGGGTTGTGGTGGATGCGGCGGCGGGGCGGCGGGCCCTGGCCGCGGCGCTGGCGGTCAGCGACGCTATGGCAGCGTCGCGCGGACGAATGGAGACGTCAGGCCTGATCCAGAAGCCCGAGCACGGCGGCAGCGGCCGCTTCTGAGGGCAGGCCGCCCGGCGGGCGGAGCGCGTCCAACACGGCGTGGAACCCCTCACGCTGGGCCGCGGCAGCAGCCGGATCGCTCAGCAGGCGGTGCAGCGCATCGGCAAGCCGGGCGGGGGTGCAGGCCTCTTGCAGCAGCTCGGGTACCAGTTCGTGTCCCGACAACAGGTTCAGGAGCGAAGCATGGCGCACCTTCAGCAGCCGGCGCGCCAGTGCTGCCGAGAGCGGGTTGATCCGATACGTTACCAGCATCGGCACACCGGCCAGCGCAAGCTCCAGCGTCGATGTCCCAGACTTGGTCAGCGCCGCGGCCGAAGCGGCGAAGGCGTCGTACTTGTCCTGCTGATCCGTGACCAGCAGCGGCTCCGCAGCCCAGTTTCGTGTAGCGGCACGCACCGGATCGGCGACGGGGTCGGCCAGCGGAACCACGGGCCGCAGATTGGGCACGACCCCGGCGAGACGCTCCAGAGCAGCGCCCAGTATTGGCAGCAGCCGAGCCGTCTCGGTGCGCCGGCTGCCGGGCATCACCGTGATCACGCGCGCCTCGGGCGGGATAGCGTGGCGGGCGCGGAACCGGGCGGCGTCGCCGCGATCGGCCCCGCTTTCCAGCACCGGATGGCCCACAAAGGTTGCCGGCAGGCCGTAGCCGGCGAAGAATTCGGGCTCGAAGGGCAGCAGACAGAGCAGCCGGTCCCACAAGCCGGGATAGTGGCGCATGCGGCCCGGTCGCCAAGCCCAGACCTGTGGGGCGACATAATGGGCGCGGCGGATCCCGGTCGGGGCGACGCGGCGGAGTAGGCGCAACGTGAAGCCCGGGCTGTCGATCGTGACCACGACTGCCGGGCGGAGTGCGGCGATATCGGCTGCGGTTTCAGTCAGGAGCCGGCGCAGCCGGTGAAGCCGCGGCAGGACCTCGAGGAAACCCATCAACGCCAGCTCCTCAAGCGGCAAGCGGCGTTCCAACCCATGTGCCGCCATCCCGGCGCCGCCGATTCCGGCAAAGCGCAGGTCCGGCCGCCGGCGCGCCAGCGCGGCCATGAGCCTGGCTCCGATCTGGTCGCCGCTCTGCTCGCCGGCGACCAGGTACAGAAGTGTCATCCGGGCGGGTACAGGGCCTCCGGCGAGACCAGCGGGGCGGCGATCTCGACCAGTTGCGCCGTCGCGCGCGGCGCGGAAGAAACAGCTTCGTCCGCCCGGTATGGCACGCGACCCCGGTCTGATCGACCAGCAGCAGCAGTGTGTCGCCGTCACAATCGAGGCGCAGCTCTCGCAAGTGCTGCACCTGGCCGGAGGTCTCGCCTTTGCGCCACAGCCGGCCGCGGCTGCGGCTGAAATAGCAGACCCGGCCGGTGGCGAGCGTCTCGGCCACCGACTCGCGGTTCATCCAGGCCAGCATCAGCACCTCGCCGGTGTCGTGCTGTTGGGCGATGGCGGGGGCCAAGCCGTCGGCGTCAAAAGCGATGGCGGCGAGGATGCCGGCCGCGGTGGGCGGTGGGGTGTCGCACATGGCGGTATCCTGGTGATGACGCGGGCTGAAGGCCAGAGCTGGCTCTTGGGATCGTTGGCTGAACGGTTGCCTATCGACCGGGAGGGAGGAGGCTCGCCAAAACCCCGGTCAAAACCTCTGTGCAGAGTACTCGACATCCTCATTCAGACCCAGCGCGATGCCAACGCGGCGAAGCGCTTCTTCCGGCGGCTTCTGAAGGGTTTGCAATATGCGCCGCGAGTGATCGTAACCGACAAGCTGCGGGGCTACGGCGTGGCGAAACGAGAATTGCTCCCAAGCGCAGAACACCGGCAGAGCCACTATTTGAACAACAGGGCCGAGAACTCACATCGACCAACTCGGCGTCGGGAGCAGCAGATGCAGCGGTTCAAATCGTCTCTGCAGGCCCAGCGCTTCCTGTCGGAGCATGCGTTCATCTACGGACACTTCCATCCACGACGCCATCGAATGACCGCCGACCGCTACCGGGCCTCGCGTGCCACGGCATTCGTTCGCGCAGCGTCGTGGCGGACTCCGGATAGTCGAAGATGCGGATCCCATTGGCATTGAGATAACGTGTCATCCCGTCGGCGTAGCGCTCCGTCAGTGCCTGGGTCATGCTGTCCCCCCATTGCTCGGGGAAGGCTATACCAGACTTATTGGTTCCGGCTCCGCCAGCTTAGGGATCAACGATCTGATAGCATTCCCGGCGACGCCGTCAGACGCCAGCGAACCAGTCATAGCCCTGGTTCTCCCAGTAGCCGCCGGGATACTTGTTGGTGACCTCGATCGCCTCCAGGTTCTTGGCGCTCTTGAAGCCGAGCTTGGTGGGGATGCGAAGCCGCAGCGGAGCGCCCCACTGCGGGGCCAGCGGTTTTTCCTCGAAGTCGAGCGCCAGGATCGTCTGCGGTTGCAGGGCGCTCGCCATGTCGATGCTGGTCGAATATCCGTCGAAGCATTTGAAATAGACGTAGCGGGCCGAAAGGTCGGCGCCGATGCGGCGCAGAAACACGCCCAGCGGCACGCCGCTCCACTGACCGATCTGGCTCCAGCCCTCGATGCAGATGTGTCGCGTGATCTGCCCCTGCTGCGGCAGCGCCATCAGGGCCGGAAGTGTCCAGGGTCTTTTATCCGTCACAAGCCCGCTGACATTGAGCACCCAGTTGTCCGGTACCGGACGCACTTGCCATTCCGCATAGTAGGCGTTGAAGCGGAACGGGTGGGTGATCGCGCTAGCCGGATAGGTCTCCGCCAGTCGATGGGGATTGAACAGCGCTGCCTGCACCCTGTCGTCGAAGCGCAGAATCGACTCAAGCGCGGCATCAACGCCAGAATGGGTCGAAAGGTCGCAGCCGGTCAGCATCGTCAGGCTGCCAAGCGCGAGCGCGCTCCGCAGGAAGCCGCGCCGGCGCAGCCTATCCAGCTCCGGCTTGATCTCGGCCATGCTGACCGCTGGTTTGTTGCGCTGGCCGCTCATCGGCTTTCCTCGGTCTCTGTGGGAACGGTGACGATCATCGATTTCAGCGTGCGCGGATGGATCGCCACCAGCGCGACATGTACGAGGACAAAGGCGACGATGCCGAACATGATGGTGAGATGGATGCCGCGGGCGATCGGGTAGCCGCCGAACAGTCCGGTCAGCCAGCCGAACTGCACGGGCTTCCAGATGGCCAAGCCGGTCATCACCTGCAGAATGATGGCGACGATGACGCCGGCGTAAAGCACGCGCTGCACGGCGTTGTAGTGCCCCATACTGATGCTTCAGGCGGAAGCGCAGCGCGGCGCCCAGGTCGTGTCCTACCTCGGCGGGACGCGGCGGCTTCAGGTCGCGCCGAAAATGGCCGCTGGCGAAACCGTAGATCAGGTAGGCGATGCCGTCAGCGAAGAGCAGCCACATGGCGCTCAGGTGCCAGGCCAGCGCTCCGCCCAACCAGCCGCCGAGCCCGGTCCAGTGCGGGAACAGGAAAGGTAGGTTGGGCGAGGCGTTGTAGATTTCCCAGCCACTGAAGATCATGCAGCCCATGGCATAAACGCCAATCCAGTGCATGATGCGGATCGCCACCGGGTGAGCCGGGCGGCCGGTTTTTTGTCGGTCCATATCGGTTAGTCCATATCGGTTACCATGATTGCAGTGCAAAACCCCCGCGCCGAAGGCGCGGGGGCGGCCCATCACATTGGCGGCCTTACTCCCCCGACGCCGACGGCCACTGCGTTCGCGACGAGGCCGGAGTCGGTCTTGGTTGCCCTGATGAAGACATCGCTCCCCTTGGCCACCAGCGCCTCGGTGCCGGGCCGATACGTGACGATCGGCGCTGTCGGAGGCACCAGAACATCCTGCTTGCCACCTTTGTATGTGACAACGAGATGCGTGATGTCTCCCTGCGACTTCGCGGCGGCGACGTCGCCATTCGTCATCGAGCTGTTCACATCCGGCACTGAAGTCGAAACCGCAGCGACATTGCCGTTCGTCATGGAACTGCTGGTCTTCGCACCCCCGGACAATGTGGTGTCGGGGATCTTGTCCCAGGCATAGTGGCCTTCACCGGTGCCGCGCATCGAGGGCGGAAAAATCACCACTTCCAACGCTACCTGCGTCCCGCCGACATCCTTGGTCGCGGTTCCGATGAAGTTGCCCTTCTCAACCTTGTTGAGACTCGACTTCTCCACTTTCAGGTATGCCGTCTTGCCAGTCAGGTCGACAGTGACCGGCTTGCCAGCATAAGTATCGACGGTGACGGAATTCGCGGTCGCTGACGCGATGACCCCGCGCACGCGCTCTGGCGTCCCGGTCGCGGCGAGCGCCGCCGACGAGGTAAGGGCAGAGACTGCGATCGCAAGGCCGAGAAGGTGCTTCGAGTTCATGTTTTTATCCTTCGGAAGTTGTCGTCTGCTGGTTATCACGCCCTTCGAGGTGGCTTATGCCCATCGACGAAAAAGTTAATCTCGTCGTCAGGTCGAATCCGAATGGGGGACGTTGCAACGCGCGTCACAGCAGTTCCGTGAGGCTGAATCCGATATCCGTCACATTAACGCGAAGCTGATGTTCAACGCAGACTATGGTCGGGGGCGGACAGGCGGCGGTTCATGCTGGCCACCTCATGCTCGGGTACGCCCAGCATGGTGGCGATCCGGGCGACCTGCTCGGGCTTCAGATCACCGTCGTCGATGGCCTGCATCTGGCTCTTCAACCGACGGAGATTGTCCTTTACGACCGCGGGCCGTCATGTCGCTGCTGGACCTAAACTATCTCGGTACCTGCGGGAGATCGGCCCGTATCCCATGCTTTCGGCGGAGGAGGAGCGGGATCTGGGTCGCTGCTGGCGCGGCAAACAGGATGTCGAAGCAGCCCACAAGCTTGTCACATCGCATTTGCGGCTCGTCGCCAAAATCGCCATGGGATACTGTGGCTATGGCCTGCCCGTCGGTGAACTGATTTCTGAAGGCAACGTTGGCATGATGCAGGCTGTCAGGCGCTTCTAGCGATCGGCGGTGTGTGTGGTGTCACAAGGAAGCAGCCCGCATAGTCGCCGCACACACAGCAGGTCAGGTGTCGCCTAGTCATTCTTCGCTTCCTGCCGTTCGTTTAGGGTCGGGCGAGCACGATCGTTGGTGCGCGACCCGGAACCGACAATAACCCAGTGCCGTTGCCCTGCGGGGTCAGGATGCCAAGCGGCCCTCCGCCTTGGGGCGCAACTGTCGCGAAACGGCCGTCGTTGAAGGTGACCGTCCCGGCAATGCCGCCCAGGCCGAACACCGGTGCGCCACGATCCGGCAAGCTCGGGGCGGCAGGCTGAGTTGCTTGCGGAGAGCTAGGCGACGCGGGTCCTGGCGTCGGTATGACATACGGCTGCACACCCATCGGTGACGCCGTGGTCGCTCCCGTCCCCACATAGACACCATCGGGCGCGTAATCGCCGTGGATGTATCCGTAGTCCGGGGAATAGTTGTAACCCGCTGGGGCTGCATACGCGGAATCCTGAACGGGAAGATTGGCGCAGCCCGCCAGCGCGAGCACTGCCGCTGCAATCCCCGCACAGGCGAGGAGTTGCCTCATTTTGTGCATCGAAGCTGTTCCTTCACATTTCTCTATGTTATGCGCGAATGTTGTAGGAGCAACTAGAGCCAAGGGTGTGTAGATGGGCGACGCCGTGCCCACCGCTGATCCCACCATGCGCCTCGTTGAAGGCGTCCAGGTGCTCCGCCGACAGGAACCACTTCGGGCGCCCGTCGATGACTCGGAAAATCGTGTGCATGTGGTGCCGCCCGCAGCCGCACGCGCACGCGCACGGAGCCAGCCATGGCGCGTCCGCCAATAGTTCCATTGTCAGCCTCGATTGTTAGGGGTTAGGGGAAGGGTTAAACCGCCGTGCCAGTGACCGCGATCATGACGCGGCCGTCCTGGTTCGTCTCCATATAATCGATTTGGGGGGATCTGGTCTAAAGTGGCGGAGTTCGGCCCTATATCGGAGCGCGACGGCGCAATGCCTGCGGCTTTCTCGCTCTGCCGCACCTCCGCCTCTGCCAGGCTGGTCATCGTGCCAGGCCCAGATGCTGTCCTCCTGGCTCGGCTTCTGTGTCTGAGCAAACGAGGTTGCGGGTACAGGGAACAGTGGGACCAGTACGGCAGTAAGTAGAGCTCTCCTCATGGCGCTGTTCTCCTGTCAGGTGGACCAGCAAGATGACATTCGTCTTGACGGCTTCACGCTTCGGGGCGTTGCTGCATTCCATGCCGCCGACACAGACCAGCTCTTCTCACCGCCCGAATTCCGTGCCAAGGTTCGAGCGGAATATCTCCCCGGCTCGCGCGTTACCCGGACAGGCACGGTTGGCGAGCTTCGCAGAAGGAGTGGTTCTGATCGATGTCAAATTTGTCGGAGCTGGAAGCGAATATGCCCGCGTTGCGCCGGTATGCTTGGGCACTACTGCGTAATTGGAGTGACGCGGATGACCTGGTCCAGGATTGCCTGGTTCGCGCACTGGGCCGAATCGATGCGCAGGTATCCCCCGGCACCATGCGCCCATGGCTGTTCACAATCATGCACAATTTATACGTTAGCCGATGGCGACGCATGAAAGTGCGCAACGAGGTCATGGTGGAAGATGCCGATGCAGACCTGGCGGTACCAGCCTCGCAGCCAGCGCACATAGAAATGCGGGATGCACTCCGAGGTCTGGCTATGCTTCCAGAGGAACAACGGCAGGTTCTGCTGCTCACGACAGTTGAGCGCTTAGAATATAGTCAGGTGGCTGACATTCTCGGAATTCCGGTAGGCACCGTGATGTCTCGCTTAAGCCGGGCCAGAGACCGGCTGCGTGATTTTATGGAGGGCCGCGAACGGCCAATGCTACGGAGGGTAAAATGACGCTTGATGAGCGTCCGATCAGTGATGATGACCTGCATGCTTTCGTGGACGGCTTACTGAACTCCGAGCGCCAGAAGGAGGTCCGTGGCTATCTCGCGGAGCGCCCCGAGGCGGCGGCGCGCGTCACGGCTTGGCAGAAGGAGGGCGAGACACTGCGCCAAGCCCTCGAGTGGCAGTTGAAGGAGGCCGTTCCGGCGACCCTTAACATCACGCGGCTGATCGAGGCACGGCATAGCGATCGCAGAGCGTTCCTGCGCCTGGCGGCAAGCATCGTAATCGCCTTGATGGTCGGGACAGGGGGGGGATGGATGATGCATGGCCCGAGTATTCCGAGCGGAATCTCGGCATTGAGCCTTGAGGCCGCCGCTGCACATCGGGTTTTCGCGACTGGCCCCAGGCACTCGACTACGTTCGATGTAGTCGATCCCACCCAGCTCGCGAGCTGGACACAGCAAGAGCTAGGACGCGCAGTCACCCCGCCGGATTTGACAGGAGCGGGCTACCATCTCGTCGGAGCACGGCTGGTTTCGACCGAATATGGCCCAGCCTGTATGTTTTTGTACAGCAGCGACCGCGGACCGCGTATCACCTTGTTCGTTCGGCAGATGAAAAGCCGCGACATGAATGCGCCCATGCGGGCGATCAGAGTGCAAGAGGCGATCGGCTATGCCTGGGCCCGCCGAGGTCTGGGGGTCAGCTTGATTTCCACCGATCCCATGCCGTCTCTACACAGTCTCTCAAATCGCGTAAGGGATGAGATGGATAGCAGGACATAGCGTCCGGCAGGATTGACCAGAGGGCGATGGTATCCGGTGGAGCTCTGTCTCAGCCATAGCCATTTGCGATGTGTGGCTGCAGGCAAAAGAAATCACGCTTTCGATAGCGAATTTTGCACGGAGTATCGGCTTGCGCGACGCCATAAATGCTTAATCTCGCGGCCGCGGGGCTGTCGGGGAGAGCATGCAGAAGTGTGGGGCACCTCAAGCCGCAGTCGCCCGGGGGAACATCGGTCTGATTATCGTTGGCAAGGCCCGGGTACCAGCTTTGGAACAGTGAGCGCAGGTACCATCGAGGGTCCGCGTCCGACGAGCGCCGGGCTCATGCGTGGGTCTGCCACTCGATCACCGCTGGTGTGATCTGGAAGCCCCGTAGCAGGAGTTGCGGCCAGTAGACGCCCTCGACCGTCTCCACGGCAGCGCAGGCGGCCTGCATTGTGGGAAACGCGGCCGTGCCACGGCGCGCCGTGTTCCAAGACCACCCACACGTCCCGCTGGTTCCTGCGTCCCTCCCGAGCCAGAAAAACAGCGCCTGCCGCTGCTCGCGCTTGGCCGCGCATACGGTCGCCCAGAAGCGATCCCGTGCGGCTGTCGCGTGTTCCGACGTGCCCGACCGAGTGAGGGCGGCAGTGATGGCGACGCGTCGAGGGCGACGGCGCAATGCCTGCGGCTTTCTCGCTCTGCCGCACCTCCGCCTACGCCAGCTGGTCATCGTGCCAGGCCCAGATACTGTCCTCCTGGCTCGGCTCCCGTGTCTGAGCAAACGAGGTTGCGGACACAGGGAATAGTGGGACCAGTACGGCAGTAAGTAGAGCTCTCCTCATTGCGCTGTTCTCCTGTTAGGTGGACCAGCAACATGACGTTCGTCTTGAAGGCTTCACGCTTCGGGCGTTGCTGCATTCCATGCTGCCGACACAGACTAGCTCTGCTCACCGCCCGAATTCCGTGCCAAGGTTCGGGCGGAATATCTCCCCGGCTCGCGCGTTACCCGGACAGGTACGCTTGGCGAGCTGCGCGGAAGGAGTGGTTTCGGTCGATGTCAAATTGATCGGAGCTGGAAGCGGTCAGCCGGAAATACTCCACCACACTGCCTTTTCTTCCCGGCGGTGCCAGTCGAGGATGTTGGCAAAGATTCAACGGGTCTTCTGCTTCTCATCCCTCTCTTCCGGATCGGCTGGAATATCGGCCGTCATCCTTTGGATCAGCGCGTTGATCTTGAGCAGCCAGTCAGTGATCTTCTCATTCGGTGCAACGTCGCCGGTTGCGGGGCGCACCCGCGCCGTCGGCAATCAGTTTGGCCCGCAGCGTTTCGAGCCAATCGCGCAAGGTAGAGGCGGAGCGGCAATCATCGCTGTTGTACGCACGCACTTGGCACGGAATTCGGGCGGTGAGCAGAACTGGTCTGTGTCGACAGCATGGAATGCAGCAACGCCCGAAGCGTGAAACCGTCAAGGCCGGCGCTGTTGCCAGGCTGATCTCAGAGGAGATGTTGGTTATGAAAGTTCTGCTTGGCGTGGCGCTCGCCGCGATGGTGCTGTCCACCGGAGCCGCCTTTGCTGGGACCGGCGGTGGCAACGGCCAGCGCCAGCCGGTGTATGCCGACGCTGCTGGTGGCCACGGCCGTGCGACTGTTATGCTTGCTGGGACCGGCGGTGGCAACGGCCAGCGCCAGCCGGTGTATGCCGACGCTGCTGGTGGCCACGGCCGTGCGACTGTTATGCTTGCTGGGACCGGCGGTGGCAACGGCCAGCGCCAGCCGGTGTATGCCGACGCTGCTGGTGGCAGCGGCCGTGCGACTGTCCTGCTTGCTGGGACCGGCGGTGGCAACGGCCAGCGCCAGCCGGTGTATGCCGACGCTGCTGGTGGCAACGGCCGTGCGACTGTCCTGCTTGCCAGCGAGGGTGGTGGCGACGCCGGCCGCCAGCCCGCCTATGCGTAACACGCTATCGGTCGCCCAGTCGGCAATGACCCCGCCGAACGGCTAATCGGGGTAAGGCGCGGGGGGCTTGGTCTTTTAGCCCAGGCCTCCTCTCCCGCCAAACGACTGGTCGGACTGGCCAATCCCGCAGGAGAAGCCAATCATGAAAACTCTGCTTTTCGCGGCCGTCGCCATGACGGCGCAGTCTGCCGGGACCGCCGTTGCGGAAGAAGGTGGCGGGGATACCATGAACCGCCGCCGGTCGCGAGCCGATCACAGCCTGAACACGCCGATGCGCGCCGATAGCGAGAGCGAGTGGCATCCTAGAGGTAAGATCATGAGGCGATTTCTGTTCTTGGTCTTGGGTTTGGGTTTGGGCCTGGCGACTTCATGTGGTGCGGCTTTTGCTCACACACAGACGCTTCCCCGCGAAGACAATATATGGGGCGGGTACGCGCATCAGCCGACCCGATCGGAAGTGACACGGCAGGAGAGATCCGCCGGCATCGCAGCTTCGCGCCAGGAGCAGCAATTAGCCAATGATGAGGTTGAACGCATTTATGACCGCCTGATGCGTGAAACGGCTTCTCAGTCTTGACGAGATTTTGCGGAGACTTCTTCAGGACGGACCAGCTCGGGCGAGGGACGGGCAAGGAGTCGACCGGGTTCTTTCCCGCGGCGACTCAGTCCGCAAACCCGCTCGTGAGGCCGCGTTTCCGGGCCATTGGCGGCGGTGCCAAGCGGCCATCAGGGCGCGCAATTCATCTAGCCGTTCCTTCGCTTGCTCGATCTGGTCATCACAACCATGAATCCACTGATCGTTCGTTGTGACAAGGAACGAGTAATAGTCAAGGAGCGCGGTAATGGCGAGAGCGAGCAATTCGGCAGACGGATTTTCAGGCAGCTTGCGATAGAGCGCGGCGATCCCGGCGTTGTCGCCTTGCAGATCACCGGGAGTCAGAACCGGAAAGCGCACTATCTCACCCACGGCGCTAGGCTAAGCTAGCCCGAATTGGACCCCCGAAATTCGGCAGGGCCGTGGCCCGCTCTTGCCCTTCCCCGGATTGCTGGTACCTCACCCCGCCGATGATCGACGACTTTCCCAACCACAAGGCGCTGCTGCCCGCCGGCCTGCGCGACCTGCTGCCGCCCGACGCCGAGACCGAGGCGGCGGCCGTCGAGACGCTCATGGAAGTGTTCGCCGCCCACGGCTACCAGCGCGTCAAGCCGCCACTCCTGGAATTCGAGGACAGCCTGCTCGCCGGATCCGGGGCCGCGGTGGCCGAGCAGACGTTCCGGCTAATGGACCCGGACAGTCAGCGAATGATGGGCCTGCGTGCCGACACCACCCCGCAGGTAGCGCGCATCGCCACCACGCGGCTTGCCAGCGCCCCCCGACCGCTTCGCCTCTCTTATGCCGGGCAGTGCCTGCGGGTGCGTGGCAGTCAGCTCGCCCCGGACCGGCAGATCGCCCAGGCAGGGATCGAGCTGATCGGCAGTGACTCGCACGCCGCCGACGCCGAAATGGTGCTGGTGGGCGCCGAGGCGCTGGCCGCCCTCGGCCTGAACCGTGTCAGCTTCGACCTGACGCTGCCGACCCTGACGCCGGTGCTAATGGACCATGCTGATATCGGCGGGCAAAGCCGGACGGCACTGGCGCACGCCCTCGATCGTAAGGACGCCGCGGCGGTCGCCTGCCACGGCGGCACGCTCGCCCCGACCCTGACCGAGCTGCTGTTCGCCGCCGGTCCCGCCGACCGGGCGCTGGCCGCGCTTGCCACGGTGCCGCTGCCCGCGCCGGCGCGTGCGCTCGCCGACCGGCTGGCGGAGGTGGTGGCCGCGATCCGGCAGCGAGCCGCCGGCCTGCGCCTGACCATCGATCCCGTCGAGTTCCGCGGCTTCCGCTACGAGACCGGCGTCTCACTGACCATCTTCGCCGCGGGCCGTACTGGCGAGCTGGGGCGCGCCGGCCGCTATCTCTGCGGCGAGGCCGAGCCGGCGACCGGCCTTACGCTCTACCCCGACGCCATCCTGCTGGCCGCCCCTCCAAAACCGGCGCGCCCGCGCCTCTTTGTGCCGGCGGACGCTGACCCCGCCGAGGCGGCGCAGTTCCGGCGCCTCGGCTACGCCACGATCGCGGCGCTGACCGAGGCCGGAGACGCCGCCGAGGCCCGCCGTCTGGGCTGCACCCACGTCCTGCGCGAGGGGCAAGCGATTCCGCTTTCCCCTCCCCTTGCGGCGCCCCCTCCCCCGGCCCCTCCCGCAAGGGGAGGGGAGGGTTGATGCCTGGAGGCTGAACAATGGCGAATGTCGCGGTGATCGGAGCCCAGTGGGGCGACGAGGGCAAGGGCAAGGTCGTGGACTGGCTTGCCAGCCGCGCCGGCATCGTCGTTCGCTTCCAGGGCGGGCACAACGCCGGCCACACGCTGGTGGTCGGCAACCAGACGTACCGCCTGTCCCTGCTGCCCTCCGGGCTGGTGCGCGGCAAGCTCGGGATCATCGGCAATGGCGTCGTGATAGATCCCGAGGCGCTGCTGCAAGAGATCGACCGCGTCCGTGCCCAAGGCCTGGAGGTCACGCCCGAGACCCTGCGCATTGCTGACAACGCCCCCCTGATCCTGCCGCTGCATCCGGCGCTCGATCGCGCACGCGAGGCGGCACGCGGCGAACGGCGGATCGGCACCACGGGGCGGGGCATCGGCCCGGCCTATGAGGACAAAGTGGCACGGCGCGCCATCCGGGTCGGAGATCTGGCAGAACCGGAGACGGTCGATGCCAAGCTCGACGAGTTGCTGTTGCACCACAACACGCTGCTCGCCGGGCTGGGTGCGCCAACCTTTGCGAAGCCTGCTTTGCGGGCGAAGCTGCTCGATCTGGCTCCCCAGATACTACCTTTCGCCGAGCCGGTCTGGGAGCGGCTGGATGTGGCGAATCGCGCGGGCACGCGCATTCTGTTCGAGGGCGCCCAGGCGGTGATGCTGGACGTGGATCACGGCACCTACCCCTTCGTGACCAGCAGCAACACGGTGGCCGCGACGGCAGCCTCCGGCGCCGGCATCGCACCTCGCGCGGTCGGTTTCGTGCTCGGCATCGCCAAGGCGTACAGCACCCGCGTCGGTTCCGGCCCGTTCCCCACCGAGCTGACCGACGCGACCGGCACTCTGCTGGGTGATCGCGGGCACGAATACGGCACGGTTACCGGACGGCGACGGCGCTGCGGCTGGTTCGATGCGGTGCTGGTCCGCCAAGCGGTGAAGGTAGGTGGCATCGACGGTCTGGCGCTGACCAAGCTCGACGTGCTGGACGGCCTGCCGGAGCTGAAGCTTTGCACTGGCTACCGGCTGCGGGACGAGCACCTGCGCCGATTGCCTGCCGCCCCCGCCGCCCAAACCGAGGTCGAGCCCGAATACGAGACGCTGGAGGGCTGGACAGGCTCGACCCGCGGCGCGCGCTCCTGGGCCGAGCTACCGGCGCCGGCAATCAAATACGTCCGCCGCATCGAGGAACTGGTTGAGGCTCCAGTTACCCTCCTTTCCACCAGCCCCGAGCGCGACGATACGATTCTGATGCGCGACCCTTTTGAGCCGTAACGGGGGAAGGAGTCTCAGGCGAACCACAATCTCCCCTCTCCCTTGCGGGTCCCTTGCGGGAGAGAGCAGGCGGGACGGGGCCGCGGGGCATTACGCACCCGCGCGTTCCAACTCCATCGCCGTAATCCCAAGCTTCCCGGCCGCCTCCCGGACCTGCTCCCAAGTGCGCTCATCAATCGGAATCCCCGTGGCGCGCACTGCCGCTGCCCGCCGCTCCGGCTCGCCCGGCAACAGGATCTCCTCGAACCCCGGAGCCGCGCGAGCCGACCGAATATGGGCCTTGGTCGCCTCGATCCCCGCCAGAATCCCGGCGCGACTCCCCAGCCGCGAGACATCGATCAGCACCGCGAACATGCTGTTCAGAATGCCGCCCTTGCGCGGCTCGTCAGTGCGCTGCCCACCGGCCACCGCGCCTGCCATGATCTCGCACATCACCGCGAGCCCCGACCCCTTGTGCCGACCAAAGGTCAGCAGAGCGCCGGTGCGGTCGTCGATGAAGCCGGCCGGGTCGTCGGTGGGCTGGCCGTCGGCGTCGATCAGGCAATCCTCCGGGACCTTGACCCCCCTGTTCCGCGCCACCCGTGCTTTGCCGGCCGCGATGGTGGTCGTGGCCATATCGAGCAGCAGCGCCGGACCATCCTCGCCCGGCACCACAGTCACGAACGGGTTGGTGCCGAGCCGGGCCTCGGCGCAGCCCCAGGGTGCGGCGACATCACGATGGTCGGCAACGTTGACGTAGCCGATGAATGCCATGCCCTCGGCAGCCGCCAGCTCCCCATACGTACCGGCACGGCCGATATGCGAGCTGTTGCGCAGGCCGAGGACGCAGGCACCAAGCTCGCGCGCCCGCGCTGCGGCTCGGCGGACGGCCTCTGCTGCGATGCGCTGGCCGAAGCCGCGGCCAGCGTCCAGTACCAGAAGTGCACCGAAATCGAGCACCGTCCGCAGCGTCTGGTTCGGCACCAGCAGCCCATCCTGCAACAGCCGCACATAACCCGGCAGCATGCCGACTCCATGACTGTCGTGGCCGGCAAGGTTGGCACGCACCAGATGATCGGCGACGGCTGCGGTCTCCGCCGGATCGCTGCCCATGCGGCGGACGATCAGACTGATCACGGCGTGCAGTTTCTCGGGACTGATGAGCGGCATGGCTATAGGTGACCTCCTGATGGATACCTGCACCCATTCGCAACCGGGCGCCAGCCGGCTGCCGAATTGCGACTTCTGCGGCTTTATCGAGGATCATTGCATCAGTTACTTCATACGGTCGCAACCATAATTTATAGGGGACGTATCAAACTATACGCTTGATATAGAGAATATGGTCGCGTCGAACGGTGAGGTTTATCTTTTAGCCAATCACCGTCCCATGGACGAGCTGCTCGCTCGCAGGAAGGAAGCCAGCCGCACCTGCGGCGGCGGCTCAGCATATGCCCTCATCTTTGCCCCTAAGCCAGCCTCGCCGGCGCTCGCGGTCACGGGGGAACCCGAGGCCACTGCCTCCGATATTCCGATGGACCAAATCGAACCCGACCCCGACCAGCCCCGCAAGGTCTTTGAGCCGACCGCACTGCGCGAACTCGCCGCCTTTATCCGGGCGGACGGCCTGCTGCAGCCCATCGTCGTGCGGCCCCCGACCACCGGCCGCACGCCTTACATGATCGCAGTTGGCGAGCGACGCTGGCGCGCCCACCAGATCAACGGGGCTGCCACGATACGGGCATTCGTAACGAAACCGAAAGATACGACGACGATCCGCGTCATGCAGATCATCGAGAACGATCAGCGGCAGGACGTCACCCCACTTGAGCAGGCGCGCTCCTATCAGGCGCTGATGGACTCAACCGGCTGGACCGTCGAGGAACTCGGCGCCCGGATCGGCAAGGCGCCGCACCTGATCACCGAGCGCACCGCCCTGCTCAATCTCCGGCCCGAGTACCAGGCCCTGCTGGCAAGCGGCAACCTGAAACCCTCCGAGGCAACCGAACTCGTGCGGCTGTCGCCTCGCGGGCAGGACACCTTGTTCAACGCCATCCGCACCGGTTGGCGCCGGTACAACCGTCGGCCTTCGCCACGCGACCGTGACGGCGTCAGAGGTTGCATCAATCGGCTTCGCCAACATGGGCATGAGCGTGATTATCCTTCAGCGCCCTCAAGTCTAAATTCCCGGGGGCAAGATGTCTCACCTTCATTGGCACGGAGGGCGGAGTGATGGCGAACGAGTATTGGCTCAGTGATGCGGAGTTGGCGGTTCTCAAGCCACTGATCCCCACGAACCGGCCAGCGGTCAAGCCAGGCAACAATTGGCAGGTCATCAGCGGCATCCTGCACGTCCTGAAGTTCGGCTGCCGGTGGCGCGATTGCCCGGAGGTCCATGGCCCACGCACCACCATCTACAATCGGCCCAACAGCTGGTCGAAGGCCGGGAACTGGCGGGGCATGTTCAACCAGTTGATCCAATTGGATAAACCGGAGACACAGTCAATCGACATCACCACCAGCAAGGCACACCGCTGCAGTGCCGGCGGAAACCGGACAGTGTCCGTTGCACATACCACGCCTATATGACATTGTTTTCGTGGCGATATCCCGAAGGTGAGGCATGCCACCACACTTGCAACCGGAGGACCATTACATTCTGCGCAAGCTGGCCAATGAACTGTTGCCGTGGATGGTCGGCGGCCGGCTGGTGACGCGCCAATGGTTCGTCTATGCGGCGGCCGTATACGCCTATGGCAGGGAGTTGGCCACGGCGCTGACCGGGATCGCCATCGGTGCGCCGGTGGTGGCGGTCTTCCAGGGAACCAGCGCGAAAGGAACCAACGCGTTCGACGTGCTGCAGCAGGCATTCCATGGCGCGTGGTTCTGGGTTGGCGTGGCCGCTTTCGTGGTCTGGCTCGCGTTGCGCGTGGTGGTCGGCCATGAGGATGCGGTCGGCAGCGCGCTGTTCGCCAAGGATTGCGCGCGCACCATGCAAAAGCGCCACACCGATCTGGACACGGTTCTGGCGACGCCCAATCCGCTGGACAGGCTGCCGCCCATCCAGGATGCCGTCATGCGCAAGGTCGGCGACGCGATCGACAAGGGGATCTGGCGCTGGGACCCGCCTTTACCGAATTCGGCAGCGGTAGACCTGGAATTGAACAGGCGCATCGACGACATTCGTGGCAGATTCATGGGCCGTTGGCCGCCGCCGCCAGCGGGAGAGGGGTATGACCATGCCGGATGACAACGAACCGAAGCTGAGCGTGCAGTTGAAGACGGACGACGGAGGACACCCGACTTTCATCGACGGCCCCGACCACCGCCGCTACAACGTGATCCTCACGGTGGAGAACGCTCCGCCCGATGCCTATGCCGCCACATTCGAACTCGACCCATCGACCCACTACGACCCGGTCCGCACGCTGAAGCCGGAGCCGGATGGCGGCTTCCGCCTTGAGACCACCGCCGCCGGTGACTTCCCGGTGGTGGTGCGGCTACGCCGTAGCAAGGGCGAGGACCTCGTGCTGAAGGACGGCATCGCCCGTAGCCTGCGACGCACGCATGCGCCGGGTGATGGCCCTCATCCGCTCGCCGAGGCCCTGTCCTACATCGCTGAACATTGAAGGGGGGCCGAGGCGGGCGCACGACCAAGATCCACGCTGTCGTCGATGCCTCGGGACGTTCTGGTCGCGCTCGATCTGACCCCCGCGCGGCGGGGTGGTGTCCGTGCCGCCACCACATTGCTGGAGCCTCTGCCGGCGGCGACTCATCAGCTGGCGGATACCGCTTATGACAGCGATGCTTTCCGCGTCTTCCTGACCAGTCGTTGCAGCGTGCCGGTGATTCGGCCGAACCCAACACGCAAGAACATCCCACCGTTCGATGAAGGCCGCTACAAGGATCGCAACGTGACCGAACGGGCGTTCTCGCATCTCAAGGACTGGCGGCGGGTGGCGACACGTTACGACAAGCTAGCCAGGAACATCCGCGCTACCGTGATCCTCGCCGCACCCCTCATCTGGTGGACGTGATTGAGTCCGGAGCCTAAGGTAACGTGCCCACCCAAATCCGCGCCCGGTAAAATTGCACCGACATTCACCCTGATTGTCGCGTGGCACCGATATCCCACCAAGCAGATCATCGAGAACGACCAGCACGTCGACGGCCCCACCGGAACAGGCCCGCTTGTATCAGGCCCTGATGGACGAAGTCGGCTGGACGCCGGCCGAACTCGGCTCCCGCATCGGCAAGACCGCGCACCGGATCACCGAGCGAACCGACCTGCGGACATCAGCGTCGTGTTCCTGGACTGGCGCCGGTCCCGCCGCATCAGGTCCGCGTAATCGATGACGATCAGCGACAGTCAAAGGACGCGTTTCTGGCGGAAAAATCGGGCCATTTTCGGCGCATTTCACCGCCCCGTGGCACTGCCCTGCGGGAATATATCAAGCAAAATCAACACGAAAACCGAATACCCCCCGTCGCGCCATACCCCCCACCCGAATTCGCGCCTTATCGCGCTTCACCCATGCACGGTCCCGGAGGGGGCGCGCGGTGGGCTGAAACCCCATACCCCGGCGGGCCGGCCATCCCCAGCCTGTCCCGTGCGAAGCGACTATGGCCCTCACGGCTCGCACCATCACAGCAGCGTAGGCTGCTATGGCTGTCGCTCCCATCCAGACCCACAAGCCTGCCCAGTAGTGGCGCGCCAGCAGGTCAGATTCGAATCAGGCGGCAGCGAAGAACTGTGGCCGGAACTGCGCCACTGATTCTCTTGCAATTTCGTAGAACTCAGCCATCCGGTCGAGAGGATCTGCTCCGACGTCAGCTCTCACGGCAAGTTCCTCCAGAACCACCCAGTTCACCGGCGCCTCGTCGCCGGAGAGGTCGAGAATATCAAGGTCCGGCAAAATGCATTCCTCGTGCAAGTGCCGAAGGACTCGCTCGCTCAAACCCTTCAACTCCGGATGATCCTCTGCCTTCGGAACGGCTGCTGTAACACCAGCGATAAGGTCAGCAAGTTGGATACCAGCATGGCTGGCCGATGATGCGAAGGCGATTGGCTTTGCCATGTTCCAACTCAGCTTTCTGCTCTTCCCGAACACGTTGAGCCATGCTGGCTCTGGCCGGTTGATCATGACGGCGTAGTTGCTTGCAAGAGCCCGGAGAGGCTCAGAGTTGTCGCAGACAACCTCAATCAACGGGTGCTTTTCTCCCCAGGCAACAAGGTGACTAAAAACGGCAGAAATTGTTAGATCAAGAACCCACTTACCCGCATCACTTGTGCGCTCAAGATCATACGTCTCTCTGGCGATGAGCGCGTTGTAACCCTTGGCAAACCGAAGCACCTGCTCAATCAGAGGGTCGGGCTTCGATCCTGCCATGGCCCCCAGTAGCGTAGGCGCGTCCGCTGCGTCAAAGGATCGCATGAATGCTTCAAACTCAGCAGCGAGCGTGCCGATAGACGCGCTTCGCGCGCACATCTGCATGTAAAGATACATCGCCACGAATTGGTGCAAATTGTGCTTATAGAACAAAGCGTTGTTCTTCTGAAGCACCGGCTCGTAAATGTACTCAAAGAACTTTCCGGCCAGCGCCAAGCGCTTTTCATACAGGGTCGAGATATATCGTCCCTCGATCCGATCCAATATGTCGGTGAGAAGCGCCCTGCCACCCTCGGACTTAAGCAGCTTCTTAGCCTTCAACTCTGGCATCTGGGTTGGATGCAGTGCGCGAGCATCTGAGATGATCTTTGCGGCCTCGCCCTCAGGAATGTCGTGCGAGGCATAGCTGAAGTAGGGTTGCTCAGGGTTGAGCAGGTTGGGTCCGGTGAACCCCCCTTCGTCGCACGAGATTAGGCGCGGCAGTATTAGCGCGGACATCAGAATGACCCATGACCAGGTTACAAACGGGCGGGGGATATGGGTGCTCGTTCCCTGCCATGCAAGCAGCCCCGACTACCTCCGGTCAGCGTGGCCACGCGTCAGTCCAACAGCTTGCGGGTTGCACCTTAGGAGGGGATCCAACATCCCGAGACAGAGGCCGGGTGGCCCGCTGCCACGGTGGATTGCCGCGACCTGATTGTGCTAGGCACCCGGCGCCGGATCGTCCGCCGGGTTGCGGTCCGGGTCCCCATTGCCTCCCTCACCCGGGACGCCAGTCTGGTTGCTTCCCTGATCGCCGGCGCCGCCCCTGGCAGACGGCACCCAGCCCAGCGGCGCCATGTTGACCGCCTGCTGCACCGTGTCGCCATCCGGCACGCTCGACAGACCCTCGGCGCGCCGCGCCTCGTTGACCTTCATCCACGGCCCACCGACCGCCTGACGATAGGCGGTGAACCGCGAGAGCAGGTCCGCCTTGAGGAAATGCCCATAGTCCCAGTCAAGGAACGTGTCGTCGCCGTCAAGTTCGTAGAATTGCTCGGCCTTCGCTTTCCACCGCTCGCAATACCCCGAGATCGGGCCATTGAGGTACTGCTGGCCCATCTGCACCATCGCCGGGCCTTCGGTCTCACCCTCGATCGCCAGCTTGTAGGGCGGCACGTCGAACGCGCGGGCGATGTCATGAAGCTGGAAATTGCGGGCCCTGCCGATCTTTCGTGCATCCACAGGCGCTCAATCATGTTGGGATCGAATACGCGAGCCAAGAGGCGCCGCGAAAGCAAATCGCCCTTCTGACCGCGCGCGGTGTATCGCTCTTTATACTTGACGGATAGAGCGCGGCATACTTGACGGATAGAGCGCGGCGTTACCCACAGCATCCATCTGACTGACCCCCTGCCCAGCGGCTTCAGATTGGGGGTGGTGTCTAACCTCACAGCACTCAAAACGATCGCCTCGCCCCAAGCCTCAGACGCACCTCACCGTCGCTCCTACAATTCAATGTGATAATGCGCTCGGAGACGGGTCCGAACTTTTCCTCACCAATGGCCTGTCCGACTGACCGGGGCCTCCCCAAATGATGGGTGGTTGCCGTCCCCGGCATCCAGTTTCTCCTGATCATCCCTTCATCCGCGGAGGAATAACTCAATGTCGTTTCCGCTTGCGCTCACCGTTAACGGCGTGCGCCACGAAGTGGTGCTGGAAGACGCGCGGGTGACGCTGCTGGACCTGCTGCGCGAACGGCTTCATCTCACTGGGACGAAGAAGGCCTGCGACCGCGGGCAGTGTGGTGCGTGCACCGTGCTGCTTGACGGCAAGCGAGTGAACGCCTGCCTCGCGCTGGCCATCAGCCACGACGGGGCCGACGTGCTGACAGTCGAAGGGCTGGCGCGTGGCGATGCACTGCATCCCGTGCAGGCGGCGTTCATCGAGCATGACGCGTTCCAGTGTGGATTCTGTACGCCCGGGCAGATCATGAGCGCTCTCGGCGTCATCCTTGAGGCGCAGGCGGGCGATGATCTCGAGCGAGTGCGCGAGGCAATGAGCGGAAATCTCTGCCGCTGTGGCGCGTATCTCGGCATCACTGAAGCCGTACTGGCGGCACAGGCGCGCATGCGCCAATCGGAGCAGCTCGGAGAAGCGGCATGAATCGCTTCGATTACGTCCGCGTTGCAAGCGTCGCGGAAGCGGTGGTAGCGGTCGGCGCTTCAGGTGCGAGCTTTCTTGCCGGCGGCACGAACCTGCTCGATCTCATGAAGGGTGGCATCAGTCGCCCGACGCGCCTTGTGGACATCACCCGCGTGCCGGGGCTGGACCAAGTGGAGCCGCTGCCAGGCGGGGGGCTGCGCATCGGTGCGTTGGTGCGCAACAGCGACCTCGCCCACGACGCGAATTTTGCCAGACGCTATCCGGCGGTTGCCGAGGCGCTGCTGTCCGGCGCGTCCGGGCAGTTGCGCAATGCCGCGACGACCGCCGGCAACATCATGCAACGGACACGCTGCCCATATTTCTACGACGTTGCCTCCGCCTGCAATAAACGCGAGCCAGGTGCAGGGTGCGACGCGCGAGGAGGCGAGACGCGCCTGCATGCGATTCTTGGCTGGAGTGAGCACTGCGTCACGACGCATCCGTCCGACTTCTGCGTCCCCCTGGTGGCACTCGACGCGATCGTGGAGATCGAGGGCAGGTCGGGGCGACGCGAGGTGCCGCTGGAGGCTTTTCATCGTCTGCCTGGGGATGAACCTCATCGGGAGACGGTGCTCGAGCCGGGCGAACTGATCGTTGCCGTGCGGTTACCGCCCGAGGCGGCCGGCTTTGCCGGTCACGCCCGATATCTGAAGGTGCGCGAGCGCACCTCCTATGCCTTCGCGGTGGTGTCGGCCGCGGCCGGGCTGCGCCTCGACGGGCAACGGATCATCGAGGCGCGGCTTGCACTCGGCGGCGTCGCGCTGAAGCCGTGGCGCGCCCGCGAAGCAGAACGCGCGCTCTCCGGTCAGGCTTGCGATGAAGCGGCTTTCCTTGCTGCCGCCGACGCTGCCCTCGTTGATGCGCGCCCATCCGGTGACAACGCGTTCAAGATCGAACTCGCGCGTCGCATTGTTGTTCGCACCCTCACTCTCGCCGCGGCAGGCACGCCCACGCGTATGCCCGCGCTGCCCGCTTCCATCTTCGCATCGGGAGGCCCGATCCATGCCTGAAACCGCGACCCACATTCGGCACGGATCGAATATCGGCCAGCCGCTGACGCGTCGCGATGGGATGCTCAAGGTGACCGGCGGCGCGCGCTACGCTGCCGACAATCATCCGCCGGGCATGTTGTTCGCTGTGATGGCCACAAGCACCATCGCGCGAGGACGCGTAACGTCAATCAACGTGGCCGCAGCGAAAGCCCACCCCGGCGTCATCGAGGTGATGGTCCCTGGCAACGCGCCGAGACTCGCCCGCTCCCCCGACGAGAGGACCGACCCATTCGCATTCAAGCTCGACCTGCTGCAGGACGATCGCGTCCGCTATGCCAACCAACCGATCGCCGTAGTGATCGCAGAGACGCTGGAATCGGCGACGGAAGGGGCGATGTTGCTCAATCCGACCTACGCGACGGAGCCGGCACGGATTGATCTCGATGACGCCGAACGGTTCGTACCGGAGATCGTTGGCTTCGGTGAGAAGGGGGCGGCTGAGAGGGGTGACGTGAAGGCCGGATTCGCCTCTGCGGACCGGCTGGTGGAGGCGGTCTATGAAACCGCCGCGCAATATCACAACGCGATGGAGCCACATGCCATAGTTGCACAATGGAATGGCGACAAGCTTGTCGTGGACACGCCGAGCCAGGCCTTTTCGTTCGCACAGGGCCGCATCGCCGGATTGTTCGGCATAGATCCGGCGAATATCTACATCCGCAGTCCGTTTCTCGGCGGTGGTTTCGGCTCGAAAGGCGCCATCTGGGCGCCACAGGTCTTGGGGATCATGGCGGCGCGCCTGGTCGGCAGGCCAGTCAAGCTGGTGACGCGGCGCGAGCAGATGTTCGGCCCGGTCGGCCATCGGGCACAGACCCGGCAGACCCTGCGCCTGGCTGCGCTCGCGGACGGCACGCTCACAGCTCTCGATCATCACACACTGACGGCGTCGAGCACGTTCGACGATTTCTTCGAGCCGAGCAGCGGGGCGTCGCACACGATCTATGCGACGTTGGCACTGTCGACGAGCCATGAAGCGGTCCGCCTCGATACCGGTACGCCGTTCTTCATGCGGGCCCCGGGGGAGGCGTCCGGCAATGTTGCGCTTGAAAGCGCAATCGACGAGATGGCGGATGCTTGCGGCATGGATCCACTCGCGTTCCGCCTTAAGAACTACGCTGAGTTCGAGCCGATCTCAGGCAAGCCATTCTCATCGAAAGCGCTGCGCGAATGCTATGAGCGCGGGGCTGAACGGTTCGGCTGGGCCGGCCGCCCGCGCGCACCGCGTCAGATGCGCGACGGTGCCGGCCTGCTAGTCGGCTGGGGCGTCGGCACCGCGACTTTCCCGGCACTCATGATGCAAGCCGAGGCTCGCGCGGTGCTGCGAGCGGATGGAAGCGCCGTCGCTGAGATCGGTGCGAACGACATGGGGCAGGGCGCTTGGACCGCGCTCGCGCAGATTGCCGCCGACAGCGTTGGTCTAGATCTGGACCGGCTCGAGTTCCGCATGGGCACCTCCGACCTGCCGAACGGCGGCGTCGCCGGCGGCTCCTCGCAGACCGCAACGTCGGGTGCGGCCTTGCACAACGCTGGTGCCGACGCGATCGCACAGCTCGCCGAATTGGCGGTGAACGACGAGCGTTCGCCGCTGTTTGGCGCGGGCAATGCCGGTGTCGTCGCGACCAACGGACGGCTGGTGCGCCGCGACGACCAGACCCGCGGCGAGAGCTACGAGGATATCCTCGCCCGCGCTGGCCGAACGTCGATCGAGGGAAAAGGCCGCGGTGTGAGCGATCCGGCGGTGCAAGAGCACTATGCGACGCACGCGCATGGAGCCGTGTTCGCCGAGGTCAAGGTCGATCCGGATCTCGGGCAAATGCGCGTCTCTCGGCTCGTCGGCGCGTTCGCGGCCGGGCGGATCATTAATCCCCGCATGGTGCGGAGCCAGTACCTGGGTGGCATGATCTGGGGCGTGTCGTTTGCGCTACACGAGCGCGCCGTGATGGATCGGCGTTCCGGGCGAACAATGAACGCCAACCTTGCGGAGTACCATGTCCCGGTGAACGCCGACGTACCCTCGATCGAGGCAATTCTCGTCGAAGAGCACGACCCGCACGTCAATCCTTTGGGAATTAAGGGCGTCGGCGAGATCGGCATCACCGGCACGGCGGGTGCCATCGCGAATGCCGTCTGGCACGCAACCGGCGTGCGGGGGCGCAAATTTCCCCTTGCGGGAGGGGGCTAGGGGGAGGGGCCGCGGCACCGGAGAGGACTACGCGCCGCCCCCGTTCAAGCCGTCCGCAATGCCGCCGGAAGCTGGCTGATGGCGTGGTCGATCAGCCGGGCATCGGCCGCCGGCGCCAGACCTTCCGCGATCACTTGGCGGGCGGCTTCCGTTGCCACTTCGGCAGCGGTGATTCGCACTTCATCCACGGCAGCCTTCTCGGCCGAGGCGATGCGGGCAATCGCCATCTGCTCGCGCCGCCGTGCGGCGGCCTGTGCCTCGGCCGCCGCGGCCTCCGCCAACTGTTCCGCCTGGACCTTGGCGCCGGCTATCAACTCCTGGGCCTCCTTCAGGGCGGTGGCGCGCCGCTGTTCCGCGTCCCGCAGCATGTTTTGGGCTTCTTCCCGCAGCCGTGCCGCTTCCTCCAGTTCGCGCCGGACTGCCTCCGCCCGGGCATCCAGCAGTCCGGCGATCGCCTGCCACAGCCGTTTGCCGAAAATCACAAAGAACAGGACGAACGCGATCGCCACCCAGGTCTGCGAACTCGGTCCAGAACCCCATGGTCAGTCTCCTGCTCAGCCCACCTTGCGCGCGGCGAGCACGGCACTCACGGCATTCTGCAACCGAGCTGGCTCCGGCGCGGCGCCGGTTAGGCGCGCGACGACAGTAGCGGCGGTATCCATAGCGACCTCACGCAAGGCCCGCATCGCCGCTTGGCGAGCCGCATGGATGCGTTCGTCCGCCTCGTGGAGCTGCGCCTCCAGCCGGGCATTTAGCTCTGCCGCCTGCGCCGCGGCCTGCTGCTTCGTGGCGTCCAGCGCGGCGTTGATCGACGCCTGCGCCTCGGCCCGGGCCCGGGCAATCGCCTGGGTCATTTCCGCGACCGACCGGTCCGCCGCTTCCTTGGCGGTCCGCGCCGTTTCCAGATCGGCGGCGATGGAGGCGGCGCGACGCTCCAGCACGATAGCAACCTGCGGCAGGCCCCAGCGCCAGCACAGCAGGAAGAACACGATGAAGATGATCGCGCCCCACCAGACCTGGCCCAGTGTCAGCGGATTGGCGAAGTCGAGCTGCGGCATGCCCGCCGCCATCGCCGCCGTGGGCATGCCGATCATGCCCGAGGCGGCAAGCGGCGCGATCAGACGGACGGGCGCGCGGCCCATGGCGATTAGACGAACAAGATGATGAATGCGATGACGAGCGCGTAGAGCGCCACCGCCTCGGTCAGCGCGAAGCCCAGGATCGCCAAGCCGAACACGCGGTCGCGCGACGCCGGGTTGCGCGCCACACTGTTTACCAGCGCGGCGAAGATATTCCCGATGCCAACGCCCACGCCGGCAAGCGCAATGACGGCGAGGCCCGCACCAAGCTGCTTGGCCGAAGCAAGATCCATATCCAGTTCCTTTCTCTGCTTCCTTTATGCCGGGCGGCGCCCGGACATCTCTGTGGAGAAACTAATGCAGGTGCACCGCATCGTGCAGGTAGATGCAGGTCAACACTGCGAAGACGTAAGCCTGCAGCGTGGCGACCAGAATCTCGAAGCCGATCAGCGCGACATTGACCGCGAGCGTGAACGCCGCCGGCAGCAGCCCGAGGAGCCCGGCCGCCCCCAGCATCACCACGAAGGCGCCGAACACCTCCAGCATCACGTGGCCGGCCATCATGTTGGCGAAGAGCCGGACTGAAAGCGAGATGATGCGCGAGAGGTAGGACAGCACCTCGATCGGCACCAGCAACGGCAGCAATACTTTGGGCACGCCCTGCGGCACGAAATAGCTGAAGAAATGCAGCTTATGGATCCACAGGCCGACGAAGGTGACCATGATGATCACCACCATGGTCAGCGCCAGCGTCACCGAGATATGGCTGGTGAAGGTGAAGAAATACGGCCAGACGCCCGCCAGATTGCCGATCAGAATGAACAGGAACAGGGTGAAGATGAAGGGGAAAAACCGTTTCCCCTCCGGCCCGATCGTCTCGATACACATGTTATAGGTGAATTCGTAGATCATCTCCGCCGCGGCCTGCAGCCGTCCGGGCACCATGGCGCCCGGGCGCATGCCGAGCCACAGCAACAGCAACGTCAGCACCATGGCGGCGAGCATCATCACGTTGGACTGGCTGAAATCCAGCGCCCGCCCGAACGCGCCGAACACCGGGTGGAGCTCGAACTGGCTCAGTGCGTCGATGTGGCCCGATGCCGCCAACTCACTCGTCCTCCAACGCCTGCCCGTCCGTCAGCGGCGCGCCCCCCGGTCGCCTGGTCGGGGCGGCGGCCTGTTGTCTTGCCGTGTCTTCCCGGAGGGCCCTTGCCGAGGCGCGAACTCGCGCCAGACATTCAGCACGCCGGCCGCGCCCCCCAACGGAACGAACGCGATGAGGAAGAGTGGCCTGGTGCCAAGGAGCCAGTCGAGCCCCCAGCCGATGGCACAGGCCAGCGCCAGAGCACAGACAAGCTCCAGCCCGACCCGCAGCCCGATCCCCAACGCGGAGGGCTCCTGGTCCGGCTTTCCGCCCGACGCCGACTGCCTGGGCTCAAGCCCCTGCCGTTCGCGGGCAGCGCGCAACCGCTCCTCGAAGGACGGCCCGCTGCCTTCTTCCTCGCTCATATCCGCTCCGGGCAAGTCGCCTTGCCGGGAGGCGGGCGCTTGCTAGCGGGGGGGTTACCTTGTGTCAAGAATGGGTGAACCCGCCGGGATGCGCGCTTCGCCGGTACGGCTATTCCTTGAACATATGCGTCGCGTGGGTGATCGCGGCGCCGGCGCGCATTGCGGCGGCGACTACCGCCGTCTCGGCGAGCTCGGCGTCGGTCGCGCCGGCCTTGCGTGCTTCCTTGGTGTGGATCGCGATGCAATAGGGGCATTGCGTCGTCAGTGCTACGGCTAGCGCCATCACCTGCTTGGTCTTGGCATCCAGCGCACCGGGTGCGAACGCCGCCTTGTCGAACGCCCAGAACGCCTTCATTCCGTCCGCGGCAGCGCTGTCCATGGTCTTCAGCGCAGAGAGATTGTTCATGTCGTACATAGCGTCCTCCTCGGTGTTTAGCCACCGATCCTAGCCCAGAGGTCGCGCTTGGGGAATGCACGTAAGGGCGGACCTATCGCATTTGGGACGATTTCCGCAGGCCGCCCCTCTGCGCCGTCGCTCGAGACGGCAAGATGCAGCGGGCTCCGTAGGCCCGGATCGGGTGTACGAAGTCTGAGTGCGACGCTCCGGCAACGCGAGCGGAGGCCGGTAAATGCCGGCTACTGTGATCTGGCTCACAGCCCGCGGCACGTTCAAAGCCTATAGAGAACACTAGCGCCGATCCGAAAGTCGCATGTTGCGGTCTGGACTGGGTGGCCAGCAACAACTTGGGTGCTCTGGTCAAAGGCAGATAGCGACCGCAGCGGCGCAGACGCACGTTCCGTCCACATCGGGAGGAAGGTTGCCCGGGCTCAAACGCCGCTTGATGGCATCAGCAAGAAGGGCGAAGACAATGAAGCTCATCGGAAGACTCGCGTGGGGAATCGCGCTGGCAGCGATCAGTAGTTCCGTCGCATCGGCGGACGTCATCCCGCGTACCGAAGACCTGCCGAGCACGCCTCCGCTGCCGGCAATGTACTTTACCGGCGGGAGCGTTGACGAATTCGTGATTGTGTCCGCTGGACCGGATCTGGACGGCAATATCGTCTTCGCCGGCGATAGCTTTGAAGCAAATGGTTCGATTTCTGACTCCTCCATCATTACTGAAATCAATGCTTCAATCCCGGAGCCTGCTTCGCTGCTTACGCTGGGGGTCGGCTTTATAGTCCTTTGGAGTGTCCGGCCGCGCGTTCGGCCACGCTGAGCCATCCGCGCATCGGCTCTGGCTCCCCGTCCAGTGGCGCCGGGTAACTGATCGCGCCGCGGCACGTGCGTCGGTCGGAAGGCGCTGGGGTGAGTCGCGTCTTCTGCCAGGCGGCTGATCACCAGTCCTGGACGGAAAGCTCGGTCTCCGGCAGCCCCGCAACTTCCCAGGCTTCGCGGCCGCCGCGATACCAATAAACCTGCGTGTAGCCGAGCGCGACCAAACGTAGCGCCAGATTGCGCCCATCGAAGCGTTCCGAATTCCAGCCGACTGCGACGATCGGCCTGTTGAGATCGCCAGCGGTCAGCTCATGCATTTTGCTACGCAGGTGATCTTGCGCGGTGTCCGCAAAGTTGCTCCCCAACCCGGAGAATTTCAGCCCCACCGCGCCGGGGATCGATCGACCCCATGAATACGTCACTGTATCGATGGCGACCGGTCGAGCTTGGGAAATGAAGCGGACAAGGTCCGCCGTGCGGATCGTCCTCGCCCGGGGCGCTTCCGTCGGCGTGCGCCCGTAAAATTCGCTGTGCAGTGCGCCATCCGCGGGCACACCGAAATCTGCGTCTTCATCGGCATGATCGCGCTCGCCTGCGAGGCGCAATCCCGTCTGATAAGCTCTGATCTGGTTGGCCAAAATGGTGCTCGATAGCTCGTCCGGCCAGTGACTGCGAACGGTATCATAGGGCCAAAGTCGGTCTGCCTCGGCGAGCGATTGTTTCGCCTTGTCGATCTGGCTGGTCCGGGCATAGGCTGCGGCAAGCGCACGATAGATCTGTTGCTTGGCGCCGGCCTGGGCCGGGTTCATGGCGGCCGATCGCTCGAGGTACGCAATCGCGTCCTGGTACCTGCCGAGCAGCAGCGAGTTGAAGCCCATGCGCCAGTAGCGAAGGTACTTCCATGGACTGAGCGGGTTGCGCCAATTCGCTTCCGCCTGCAGGGGTATCTCCTCCTCCGCGTGCCCCATCTCGGCTTTGCAGATGCCAAGCCAGTTATAGACCCCTATATACTGGTTCGGATCGAGTTGGATGGCCGGCTGGGCAATCTCGATTACCTCCCGGCAACGGTCCACCGTGCCCAGCCAATAGACGGTGCTCATAAGGACGTCGTCGGAATCAGGGGCGATCGCGCGCGCCCGCGCCAACAGTTGTTCGGCGCGCTGCATGTGATCGATATCGCCCCAGCAGCAACCGCCCGGCCTGCGTTCGATCAGGAAATACGCAATCCACGCCATCGCCTGGACTGACGACGGGTCCAGCAAAAGAGCGCGCTCGTATAGCGATTGCGCCTCCTTGCTGCGTTCCGGGGTGGGCGGCAGGTCTTCGAACGCGCGCGCCCGCAGGATGAGATCGAAAGCGTCGGGGCTGGTCGGGCGCTCGCGCAGGCTGCGCGCCTTCTCGATCTCGATCAGGTTCAAGCCAAGTTCGCCCCGCATCTGCGTGAGGATCTGTTCCTGCCCGGCGCCAAGATCGGTGATCTGCTCGTCGAATCGATCCGACCAGAGCTGGGCGCCGGTTTCCGCCGATGTCAGTTGGACATTGATCCTCAAGGCTGAGTCGATCTTTTGTACGCTGCCCTGGATTGCATAGCGCACCCCGAGCTCCTCGCCGATCTTTCGCACGTCCTCGCTCTTACCCTTGTAGACGTACGCGGATTGGCGAGCGATGACGAAGGCGATGGAGATATGCGAAAGGTCGGTGGTCAGGCCGTCCGTGATGGCATCGGCGAGATAGTCCTCGCTTGGATCGCCGCTCAGGTTCTCGAACGGCAGCACGACGAGCGAGAGGCGAGGGGGTGATGGCCGCCCGGCGAACCAGCCGCCCTGCCATGCCCCGATCAGCAGCAGGACTGCCACGGCGGCCCCGCCCAGTCCCGCCGCCATCCACCACCAAGGCCGACGCCGTGTGCGCGGCAATGCTGTTGGCTCAGGCTGCGCCACAATGTCCGCTGCTGGCGACGGCACAGGAACAGACGCTTCGTTCTCCGGCCGCGTGAGGGACAGGACGAACCGATACCCCCGCCCTGGCACGGTTTGAATGCAGCTCCCGTCCGGGCGGCCCTCATCGAGAACGCGACGTAGCGCGCCGATCTGCACGGTCAGGTTGTTTGGCTCGACGACGACGCCCGGCCACACGGCGTCCATCAGTGCGTCTTTGGATATCAGCGTGCCGGGCTGTTCCAGCAGAACGTCCAGAACGTCCAACGCCCGTGAACCGATCGCGACCGGCGCCCAGGCTCCGATGGCATCCTGACGACACAAAAGCCGGGCGCGCCGGTCGAAGCGCCACCCCTCAAACTCCACCAGCCCGCCGGCGACGAGTAAATCCATACCTCGTCTCCCCCGCACTGCGACGGCCGCATCAGATTGCGCCTGGTTTGTGTCCTTGCGCAAGCTTTTGATTTCGTTCGGTTTAGCAAGATTTAGCGCCGCTTGCTTGACATTTAGCAGCCCGCTTCCCCAATGTGGATCGGCGAAGCCGTCCCATCACCACCGGTGCGGCGAGCCCAACAGACGCCTCACAGGCGGACGCGAAGGCGCGAGATCGGGGGCCCGTCGCACGATCTCCGCTACGCTTCTACTGCTCCTGCGTCAGCTCTCAAGGAGGCGGCGTCATATCGGCGAAGATCGCACTCCTCGTGGCGCGCAGGCTCACTGCATAGGCAAGGTGCCACAGAACGCCGTACCGCAATCCGGGGATGTCTACCTCAGGTTCAATGGCACAGACGCCTATGTAGAGGTCCCGAGCATCACTGACTACAGCGTCAGTACAACAGGAGCTTTGACCGTTTCGGCCTGGATGAGACCGAACACACTGAACTTTCCGCACGTCGAGCCGAAATCGGACTACATTCACTGGCTGGGCAAGGGCGATGCGTCAGGTCACGATGGGAACCAGGAATGGACCTTCCGCATGTACAACCACGTCGATCACTTCGACACTCCGCCTAGGCCCAACAGGATCAGTTTTTATCTCTTCAACCCGCAAGGCGGGTTGGGTGTTGGCAGCTACGTGCAAGTCCCGGTCATCCCGGGGCAGTGGATTCATTTAGTCGCCGTTGCCGATAGTGCGCGCACCTACCTCTACAGGGATGGTCAATTTATTCGCTGCGACACCTATCGCGGACCCGCCATGGGCGGGTGCGAGATCCACCCCAGCCTCACCCGAACGAGAAACTGCAACTCATCATCAACCCGGAGGCTGGACCCGCTCCACTGCGTTTGGGGACCAAGGATCTCGGCAGCTTTCTCGAGGGCGGCCTTACCCGCGTGAGGCTTTGGAACCGAGTACCGAGCGCAGACGAGATTTTGGCTCTCTATGCCGCAGACACGACACCCCGAGACGGCCTCGTCGCGGAGTTTCTCCTGAACGCCGATACAGGTGCAACGGCGATAGATACGGCTCAGGAGAACGATGGAACCATCGTCAGTGCCGTCTGGGCCAAGGAGAAGTGACCGCCGAGCAGGGCGAGCAGGCGCCCTATGCGGCATCGACGAGTGAAGGTGGCTGATCGGCCCAGATCCGCGGTATTGGCGACGGGAGCGAAAAGTGGAAATCCCGTGGAGTCCCGCGAGCGGTCCCAGCCATCCTTGACCACTCAGGAAGGAGGCTGACATGGCTGTTTACAATCTCCAGACTGTGATCGGCACGACGAAGACGGCGCTACAGCACCAGGCGGGTAATCCCGGTGATGCCGCCATTGCGGACGGCTATTGGTCGGCCGGAGATGGCGGGGGAGGCGTGTTCTATTTTGAGAGTCCTGCATCTGCTCTCTTCGCGTCGGCGCCTACGGTCTCGAGCGCGACGATAGTCAACGTGAGCGCCGCCGAGCCGATCGTAGTAACTACGGCTGCAGATCATCCGTTTCAGACGGGCCAGTGCGTCCTAATTAACGGCACCGGAACACCAGCGGACGGGGTATGGATAATCGCCTACGTAGCACCTACGCGATTCTCACTCAACGGCTCGTATAGTGACACTTCGTCCGGCACGGGACACGCCTACAGCACGACTATCACGACCCGGGCAGCACACGGACTCGTGACAAACGCTCGCGTTGCTATTGCGGCTGTCGCACCCGGCAATAGTCCGTTGAACGCCGTCTGGGCGCCGATCGGGGTACCGAGCGGTTCGACGACTACGTTCACCATTGGGGTTCAGTCGTTCACGTACACGGGCGGCGGTATTATCGGGGATAACGGACTACACGTCCCCACTGTGGAAGCCCCTGGGCGTTGGACGCGCGTCGTGCAGTCGCCCATAAACGTGCGCTGGTACGGCGCCAAAGGAGACGGTTCGACCGACGACCTCGCCGTGGCCATCAATGCGTGTGATGCTGCTCTCGGCGCCAGACCGGGACAGATCATCGTGTCCTGCAATGGCGGCAACATCGCCAGCGTCGTAAAGATCAGCACCGGACACGAGTGCTTCCTGGACGTGGGCCTGTATACCCACTCGGTTGCGGGACGACTCGCTGATGGTGGGTTCTCGAACACACCGTGGCAATTGGGCAATGGCTCGAAACTGCGAGGCAACGGGTGGGGAGCCATTCTCCGCGAATTGACGGGCTTACTGCAGACTCCAATCACCGGCGCTGTCATGGCTCCGCCATGGGCTGCCAATACAACGTATTCGCAGGGCGATGTCGTCGTCCCAGGCGTCGCAAACGGCTACGCATATGTCGCGCAAAACTCAGGGATCAGTATGGACCCTCCGCCCGATTTTGCTGAAACAATAACGATCGGGCAGGAAGCTAAACTGGAGTTGGACAGTTCGCTGCGATGCAGCGAGAGGTGAAACGAGTCATTTCAATAGCTTGATCGAGTGCGGGCTGAAATTTGCGCTGATCTGCGGTGCCATGTTTGCGCCAAGGATTCCGAAAATCTCTTTGCATAAGGAGGAGAATCGATGTAGTCGAGCGGTGTCTCAACTGGGCACCGCATGTTCTTTCGCATCAAACCCTCGGGCGACCGCCGCTATCTGCAGATCGTGGAGAACACCCGCGATGGCCGGCGCACCAGCCAACGCGTGTTGGCCACACTCGGGCGCATCGAAGACCTCGAAGCCGACGGCAAGCTCGACACCCTGCTGCGCTCCGGCGCACGTTTCTCCGAGACCGCCATGCTGATCTCCAGCGGCGAGGCCGCAACCCTTGAGAGCAGTGCCAGTATGCGCATCGGTGCAGCACTGCTGTTTGGCCGGCTCTGGGAACAGAGCGGCTGCCGCCGGGTTATTGAACAGCTGGCGCAGCGGCGGGGGTTCGGCTTTTCCCTCGAACGCGCGGTGTTTGTCAGTGTGCTGCATCGGCTGATGGTATCCGGCTCCGACCGAGCCTGCGAGAAGTGGCTGGATGCCTATCTGATCGATGGCGCGGATGGCCTCGAACTGCACCAGCTCTACCGCGCCATGGCCTGGCTGGGCGAAGAGCTGGCCGATCAGACCGGCGCAACCCGCGCCCCGCGTTGTACCAAGGACGTGATCGAAGAGAAGCTGTTCGCCCGCCGGCGCAGCCTGTTCAGCGATCTCTCCGTGGTGCTGTTCGACACCACCTCGCTGATGTTCTACGGCGCCGGCGGCGAGACCCTGGGCCAGCGCGGCAAGTCGAAGGACCACCGCCCCGATCTGCGCCAGGTGATCGTCGGCGTGGTGCTCGATGAGGCGGGCCGGCCGATCTGCTCGGAGACATGGCCGGGGAACGCCACCGATGTGAAGGCGCTGCTGCCGGTGGTGAGCCGTCTGCGGGAACGCTTCGGCATTGCCCGGATGTGTGTGGTCGCCGACCGCGGCATGATCAGCGCTGAGACCATGACCGAGCTGGAGGCGCTCGGCCTTGAGTACATCCTCGGTGCGCGCGAGCGCAGCGACAGCGAAGTGCGCGAGGTGGTGCTGGCGGACGATCGGCCGATGGTACCGCTGGTGGTGAAGCGCGCGCGCGGCAGCGAGACCGCTCTCGAGGTCAAGGAGGTCGTGGTCGGCGATTGGGGACCCGGCTGCAAGCCGCGCCGCTATGTGGTCTGCTTCAACCCCGAAGAAGCCAAGCGCGACGCCGCAGCGCGTGAGGTCATTCTCGACAGTCTGCGCGGCAAACTCCAAGAGGGCGACAAGCAACTGGTCGGCAATGCCGGTTATCGCCGGTTCCTGGCAACCCCGCGCGAGGGACACTTCGCGATCGATCCCGCCCGCGTCGCCGAGGATGCCCGCTTCGACGGGCTCTATGTGCTGCGCACCAACAGCAAGCTACCATTCCTCTCGGTTGCCCTGGTGTACCGGCAGTTGTGGAGAGTGGAGGCGATCTTCAGAACGGCAAAATCCATTCTCGAGACCCGGCCGATCTATCATCAATCAGATGCTGCCATCGCCGGACACCTGTTCTGCTCGTTTCTCGCCTTGTTGCTGCGCAAGGACCTCGATGAACGGCTGGCTGCGGCTGGCGTCACCGCCGAATGGGCGGATATCGTTCGCGACCTCGATCGCGTCGAGCAGATCACCATCGAGCAGAGCACCAAGCGCTATGTGCTCAGACCCCAGGCGCCCGGCTGTGCCGGCAGTCTGTTTCAGGCTCTCGGTGTCGCCTTGCCGCCATTGTTCCGTCAGTTGCCAACCAAGACCCCGCCACCCAACGCGGCGTCAATGCCACCCCCGAAGCGCCGCGGCCGGCCGCGGCGTGGTGCCACGCCGCCTTGAATTTTCCCGATTCTCCTTGCTGTTCAGTGACTTCGAGATTCCTGCTGTCCAACTTCAGCCTAGCAGTCGGCATCGGTTTGTTCAATTGCCGAGGCGTGAAAGTGAGTAGCAACACGATCATAGGCTGCGGCCAAGCGGCGATCGTTTGTGGGCTAAGTGCTGATTCGTGCCTCATCGAAGGTAACTTCTGCATGCGCAATGGAATCCAAATGCAGGGAGCCACGAACTGCATCGTGTGCAACAACACATTATGGGAATCAACGGGCGTCAACAGTGCGGCGCCAGGCATCATAGAGAGCACACATGGAATACAGTGCTCTGGAAACGCGTATTTTGGCAACATTCTCTTCCCGAACTACTATTCCAACATTCAGCTATCTACGCAGGGTGCGGCCAAGGCATGGGGCAATTACTTCCACAACATCGCTAAAAATGGCAGTAGCGTTGTCGATCTTGGCACCCTTGCCGATATGGCATGCGGCCGCGGGTTCTCGTTTAGGAAAATCAAACTGACGAGCGGAGAGAATTACGCGATTTAGTATTCGGATGGCATGTTCCTATCGTTCGATGCGAGTGCTGGGGCTGCGACGGTGACGCTGCCGGACGCTAACTACCCAATAACCGGCGGCACTGCGGTGCCCGCTAATCCAACATTCGTAATTAAGCGAGCAGATACGAGTGCCAACACGCTCAAGATCGTTACCACTGGCGACCAGACTATCGACGGCTCCGTGCCTGCGCCGCTGCCACCGCTTGGTACCTTGAGGGTCATCAGCGACGCAAGCCCTCCGACGAGCGGCAAACCGTCAGGCGGCAACTGGGAAAGTTGGTGACACTTAAGTGAACCCCTCTGGCTCGATCGCGAGCAACTCGATCTCGCTCGTCTATCCGGCCGGGCCACGACCGGCCCCTCCCGCTCACCACCGGGACGATGCTAACGAAGGAGCGAGAGCTACCAATCTTGCAGCTCCGGATGCTCTCCGGCAGGCCGTTCATCTTCTACGAAACCGCTCCGAGTTCACAGGAGGCTCCTTGATGAGGCGAATGTTTGCGATCGCAGTGCTCGGCGCGGCGGGCTTCTTTGGATTCTTGGTGGGTGTGCCAACCGCCAACGCCATATACGTCGTGAACTTTGTCCAGGTTGGGTCCGATGTTGTCGCAAGAGGAAGCGGCACAATCGACTTGGCAGGACTCCTATTCTTGTCTGCTGGCTCTCAATCTGCTGCCGTTTGGCCACTAAATGCTTACGAGGTTACAGGGCCTGCGGTAGCGGCGCCGGCCGACAATTACTATGGTGTCAAAGGGCCACCCGTGTTTGGTACCAGCAACTTCACCAAAGCGGATACGGGCAGCGGGGACGTGGTTGGCATTGAGGGTGGTTCAGGCCTGATCTTTCTTCCAACGGGTTACGTTTCCGGGGCGCGGCCGGGCGCGGGCGGGGCGCGGCTAGACGGATCGCCGGCCCCTTTACGTGACACCGCCACCTATCGGAACCAGACGCTGAGCAGCCTCGGGCTTGTCCCGGGCGGTGTTTACCCCTACACCTTCGGTTCGGGCGCTCACGAGGACAGCTTCACGATCAACATCATTGGCTCGTCGTCCGTCCCCGAACCCGCTTCGATCGTGCTGTTCGGCAGTGGCCTCATCGCGCTCGCCGCCCTGCGGCGGCGCCGATGATCTTCGCAAGAAGAGCCGGCCGGTACCGGATGCACTCGCGGACTGCTGCGGGCAACCGCAACGAGCCCTCAAACGCCTGCCGCGTGATGGGCGTCAGCCTGGGATGCTGTGGCCTGCGACGCCGACAGCCACTGCCAGTTTCGTCGTCTCGGTAAACGAGGGCCGCAACGCCAGGCACCCTGAACACAGTCGCAGTGCCCGCCAGCGCGACAGCGTCCTGGGGGGCCCAAACCGGCTACATCGCGGCCGCCGGCGTGCCGTGCATCAGCACCGCGTTCATCTGCCGCGTGATTGCGGCATGATGGGCTAGCGCGGCGGTCGAAAGATCGGCGTCCGGCGCCTGCTCGGGAGCGAAATTGCCGAACCGGTCGACCCCGCGCACCAGTGTTGCGCTGTCGCGCGTGCCGACCACCTGGCGCACGTGCGTCGGCAAATATCGGATCGCATAGCCGATCCTCCTGCGATTGGATGGGTTCGGCTCCGAGCCGTGGATCAGTCGCACATGGTGCAGCGACATCTCGCCGGGCGCCAGCGGCAGCGCCACCGCCTGACGTTTATCGACCTCGACCGCGATCTCCTGGCCGCGGCTCAGCAGGTTGTGGGCAGCGAAGGTGTCCCGATGGGCGACCTGGTCGAGCTTGTGCGAGCCGGGGATGACGCGCATCGCGCCGTTGCCCTCGTCGCTCTCGGACAGCGCCACCCAGGCGGTGACGATGTCCGGCGGCTCCAGGCCCCAATAGGTGGAGTCCTGATGCCACGAAACATAGCTCGGGTCGCGCGCGTCCTTGATGAAGAAGCTGCTGGCCCAACACAGGATGTTCGGGCCGATCAGGTCTTCCACTGCATCAAGGATCGCCGGCTCGCGGATCAAAGAATTGAGCCACGTCAGCAGCAGGTGCGACTTGTTGCTGAGGACGCGGCGCGGCTGCGCGTGCTCTGACTCGAACGCTTCAAGGCGCGCCCGCAACTCCGCGGCGTGCCCAGGTTCCAGAACGCGCACCGGCGCGTAGTAGCCGCGCTCGTTGTAGAAGGCGACCGCCTCCGCATTCAGAGCTTTCATGCCATCTTCCCTCCCGGCGAGGCATTGTGCGCCCGCATCTCCTGATTCAGAAGTTTACTCTGTTGTTGCGAAAGCTGCGAGGGCGACGCGCCTCCTTCCGCAGTGCCCGGGATGTCGCCTCGTTCTAATTTAACACGGAGGACGCGCGAGTGCCGCGGAGAGCCACGGAGTTTGTCGCAAACCACCGCCGACAGCCAACAATGGCAGGCTGGTACAGCTTGCCGCAAGACGCATAATCGAAGCTCCGTGGCCCCCCGTGGGCCTCGCCTTCCTCCGTGTTGAAAACATGATAACCCCGGCAGTCGAGAACCCCTGGGGAGCGATCGCTATCATTCTTGGAGCGCGGGTTACGAGTACGCCTGAGGAGATCAGCGCCATGCGGGCCGGCAGGCGGGACGGCCGCCGATTGCCGTTGAGTGCCCTGGCCCTCTGTGCTGTTGGGCTGTTTCTGGGACTGTGGTGCCTGTCGCCGAGAATCGTGCGTGAGGGCCTTCGGGAGCGCACGTTCGACCTGCTGTTGCCGATGCTCCCGGCGCCGGGCGTCGATCCCGGCGTGGTGATCGTCGATATCGATCGTGCCAGCCTGGCGCGGTTTGGTCCGTGGCCGTGGCCGCGCGCGACACTGGCTCGGCTTATCACGGCTGTCGCGACCGCGAAGCCCCGCGTCATGGGGCTCGATATCCTGCTTGCCGGCCGGGACAGGTTCTCGGGCGCGACGGGTCCCGACGGCGATGCGATGCTGCGGCAGGCGCTGGCGAATGTGCCGACGGTGCTCGGCACCGCGTTGCAGGACGGCGCCGCCGGAGACGATCTGCCGGTCACACCGATCTTGGGGCGCGCGCCGGTGCGGCTGCCGGGCATCTGGCGGGCGGATGGGCTGCTTGGTCCGGACCCTGAATTGGCTGATGCGGCGCAGGGCTTTGGGGCGCTGGTCGAAGCGGCTGATGCCGATGGTCCGATCCGTCGGGTGCCCTTGCTCGTGCTGGCGGGGCAGACGCCGCGGCCTGGGCTGGGCGTGGAGGTCGTCCGGGTGGCGCAGGGCGCCGGTGAGCTCCTGATCGGAGCGGGTGGGCTGCATATCGGCGACGTGCGGGTACCCCTGCCGCCCGATGCAATGTTGCGTCTGATACTACATGATCCGGCGATCTGGGCGGCCCACACAATATCCGCGATCCGACTACTGGATGATGCCGATGCCCGTGCCGCTCTCTCGGGAAAGATCGTGCTGGTCGGAGGCAGTGCACCAGAGTTGGGAGGGTTGCGTCTCACGCCGGCATCTCCGGTGACGCCATCCGTCTTGATCCAGGCCGCTGCAGTCGATGCTCTGCTGCGCGGAGCAGTTGCCTATCGCCCGGCCTGGCTGAACGGCGCCGAGATCGCGAGTGCGGCCGTGCTCGGGCTGTTCTGTGTACTGGTCGCGATATGGTTTCGGCCGGCACCGGCTGCCGCGCTGGCGGTTTTGATGTGCATGGGATGGGCGGGCGTGGCTGTTGCCGCTGTGCCTGGAGTTTCGTGGCTGGTCGATCCCGCTGGACCGGCGGCGGTGGGATTCGCCAGCTTCGGAACAGCCGCGCTGGCGCGGTACGCGCGCGATGAATGGCGCGCACGGTTGCTGCGGGCAAGCTTCGAGCAGCATCTCGCGCCCGAAGTGGTGCGGCGGATCGCCGCGGATCCGACAGTGCTCCGACTGCAAGGCGAAATGCGTGAAATCACCGCACTGTTCAGCGATATCGAGAGCTTCACCAGCATGACAGAGCGTGCCGGACCGGCTGAGCTCGTGGCGCTGCTCGACGCGTATTTCGATGCGGCGGCACGCATCGTGACCGAGCATGGCGGCATGATCGACAAGATCGTCGGCGATTTGGTGCATGCGATCTTCAACGCGCCGTTCGCGCTCGATCGGCATCCCGAGCGCGCAGTCGCGTGTGCGCTGGCACTGCTGCATGCGTCGGAGGAAATCCGCGCCTCACCACTCGGGCAGCGGCTGCAGCTTGGCCGCACGCGCATCGGCATCGAGACCGGGCCGGCGATAGTCGGCGATGTGGGCGGCAGTCGTAAGCTTGACTACACGGCGCACGGCAACGCCATCAACCGCGCGGCACGGCTGGAGGCGGCGAACAAGGAGCTTGGGTCCAGCATCTGTATCGGGCCAGGAACGGCGGCGCGACTGCCCGCGGGGTCTGTTCGGCCCATCGGCAGGGTGGAGGTGCGAGGACAGAGCGAACTAGTCGATGTGTTCACGCCCGTGGACGACGCTACATCACCGAATCAAGTGCGCTCTTGATACGTGCCGCGCCCCAAGGGTGGGGGGCGGACGGCTCGGCGCCGGGATAGGCAATGTCGGTTCCCAGACCACTCACGACCAGTACGGTTTTTCGCCGACCCGTGACGGTGACGGCGCCTTGCTGCACGAAGACGCCGAACACGCTGTTGCTCGGGCCACCCCAGACGCGGGTGCCGCGCACCGCGATCAGTCCGAAGGGCGACAGAATGTTCGTCTCGTCGCCCGAGGTCTTGGGATCATGCTCATACAGGATGGCGCCACGCTCGAGCACCAGCGTGCCACCGGCGTTAACGATGAAACGATCTATGCGCAGCCGCGCCTCCGGCCCGAGGCGCAGGTCAGTGGCCTCGCCCAGACGCAGGGCGAGCGCCGATTGCACACCAGTGCCGACCGAATTGCCGATGAAGACAGCGGCGGCAGGCGTCAGGCTGCGGCGAGCGGCGGCGGTGACAGCGTAGCACTCACCACGCGCGGACTGGACCTCACCCGCGCGTTCCACGGCCTGCGCTCGTGCGGCGATAAGCGCGGCGCCCAGCCCCGCCAGTGCGATACGACGTTCCACCCCGTTCATCCGCGGACGTATAGGCCAGGTCAGGCACGGTGGAAAGGAAACCTCATCCCGGGTCACCCCGCCAAAACGCCTGCGCCAACTTCCGGAACGAAGCCGCCCGACTGCCGCCGCCATAGCCGCGCATAGATGCCGCCGAGCGCCAGCAGCTCGCGGTGCGAGCCCATCTCGACGATACGCCCGCGATCCAGCACGACCAGCCGATCCATCCGCGCGATGGTCGAAAGCCGGTGCGCGATCGCGATCACCGTGCGCCCCTCCATCAGCTCGTCAAGCTGATCCTGGATCGCCGCCTCCACCTCGGAGTCCAGCGCCGACGTTGCTTCGTCCAGCACCAGAATCGGCGCGTCCTTCAGCATCACCCGGGCGATCGCGACGCGCTGGCGCTGGCCGCCGGACAGCTTCACGCCGCGCTCGCCGACATGCGCGTCGTAGCCGCTGCGGCCGTGCCAGTCCTCCAGCCCCAGGATGAACTCGTGCGCCTCCGCTCGCCGGGCGGCGTCCTCAATCATGGCGTCGCTCGCCTCGGGACGGCCGTAGCAGATGTTGTCGCGGATCGAGCGGTGCAGCAGCGAGGTATCCTGCGTGACCATGGCGATCTGGGCACGCAAGCTTTCCTGCGTCACGCAGGCGATGTCCTGCCCGTCGATCAGGATTCGGCCGCGCGCAGGTTCGTAGAAACGCAGCAGCAGGTTGACCAGCGTCGATTTGCCGGCCCCCGACGGCCCCACCAGCCCGACCCGCTCGCCCGGCGCGATGGCAAGGTCGATGCCGTGCAGGACGCCAGGCTGGCCGACCGGGCGCACGCCGCGGCCATAATCGAAATGCAGTCGTTCGAAGCGGGTCTCCCCGGCCTCGACGACGAGCTCTGTCGCTCCCGGCGGGTCCGGCATCTGCCGCTCCACAGCGATCGAGCGCATGCCGTCCTGCACCGTGCCCACATTCTCGAAGATGGAGGTCACGCTGCGTGCCACCCAGCCTGCGATGTTGGTCATCTGCCAGGAGAGCGGCAGAGCCATCGCAACAGCGCCGACGGCGATGCGCCCCGTGGTCCAGAGCCAGATCGCCAGCGTTGCGGTGGTGACGATCAGGGTCGCGTTCATCGCCGCCAGCACGAAGACGTAGCCGGTGATCATGCGCGTCTGGTTGCGGAAGCGCTCGGTGTGCTGATCCACCGACTCGCGCACGAACGCATCTTCGTCCCGCGCCCGGGCGAACAGCTTCACGGTCAGGATGTTGGTGTAGCTATCGACCACTCGCCCGGTCAGGTTCGAGCGTGCCTCCGACACCGCCCGCGACCGCTCGCGCAGCCGCGGCACGAAATAGCCCAGCATCGCGGCATACCCGGCGAACCACAGCAGGATCGGCACCGTCAGCCGCCAGTTGTTGGCGCCCAGCAGGGCGATGGCGCTGCTGCCATAGACGACGATGTACCAGGCGGCATCGAACGCCAGGACCACGCTCTCGCGAAGGCTCGGTCCGGTCTGGATCACCCGGTTGGCGATCCGGCCGGCAAAGTCGTTCTGGAAGAACGTCCAGCTCTGCCGCACCACGTGCCAGTGGTTCTGCCAGCGGATCATGTTCGTCAGGCCGGGGTTCACAAGCTGGTTGATCAGCACGACCTGGGCCAGGAACACCGTCGGACGCAGCAGCAGCAGTACGCCGGCCATGGCGAGAAGCTGCCGCCAGGAATCGTGCAGCAGCGTGCGCGGGTTATGGGTGGACACCAGCGACACCACGCGGCCGATGAAGGCCGGGATGCTGGCGTCCAGCATGGCGATCAGCCCGCCGCCGACGAACAGCGCCGCCACCAGCCAGCGAGTCTGGCGAATGAAGTGCCAGTAGAAGCGCAATAGGCCGCGGATCGGCGGCTCGTCGGGCGCGCCGGCGGTCGGGTCGAGCAGGGCTTCGATTCTGCGAAACATGTTGCCGCTGGGTGAACCCCCGTGCCGGGGGCCGTCAATCCTTGTCTTCCGCGCTCAGGGCAGACATGCGTGTGGCTACCGGTACATTGACCAGGTCATACGCCCACCGCCATCGACCTTGGGCAGGTGTGACGACGGAACACCCCGCGCGTACAAAGCCTCACCCCGCGCATACAAAGCCTCCCCCCGCGCGTTAGCGCGAGGGGAGGCATCAGGGCAGCCCGGACGGTGAGGAGGAACCGCCGTTGGGGGAGGGCCGCCCGAACCCGTGAGAAGCCGGTCAGATCAGGCCCAGTGCGCGGGCACCCAATAGCCGCCCTCCCAGTGACCCGGCACCCAGACCGGGTGCGGCGCTACCGGGGCGTAATACACCGGGGGAGGGGATAGTAGGCGACCGGCGGGGGTACATAGACGGGCGCTGGCGCCACCACGACTGGTGGCAGAACGACTCCGAACCTTACCCCGCCCACCCACCAAGCCTTTGCTGAACTTGGGGCAAGCACGACGGCGGAGCCGACAAGTCCGAGCACGGCAGCCACGGAGCCCAAACGCTTCGGGGCAAACATTCTTTCACTCCCTTGCCGCGGGAACCGCAGGGAATGTAGGGGCGCCGTGTTTCTGGCTTGTTACCGCGTTGTGTCGAACTGCTCTACTGCGAGCGATAAGTCAGATCGGCTCGGTATCCAGTGCGTAGCCAGCGGCGCGGACCGTACGCACCATGTCGAGCTCGTCCGTGCCGTTGATGGCCTTGCGCAACCGGCGGATATGCACGTCCACCGTGCGCGGCTCCACGTGGATGTCATGTCCCCAGACCGCGTCCAGCAGCTCCTCACGCGAGAACACCCGGCGCGGGTGCTGCAGGAAGAATTCCAGCAGCCGGAACTCTGTCGGGCCCAGATGGATGGGCCGGCCGTTGCGCGTGACCCGATGCGAGGCGAGGTCCATGCCGATGTCGTGGAAGGCGAGCTGCCCCTTGGCCGGCACCGCGCCCGCCCGGCGCAGCAACGCTCGCATCCGCGCCAGCAGCGCGTCGATGCTGAACGGTTTGGTGATGTAGTCGTCCGCGCCGGTGTTCAGGCCACGGACCGCGTCCTGGTCCTCGGTCCGCGCGGTCACCATGATCACCGGCAGATCGCGCGTCGCCGGACGCCGGCGGATTTGACGGCACACCTCCAGGCCCGACATCACCGGCAGCATCCAGTCCAGCAGCACAAGGTCAGGTGTTACTTCGGAGATGCGGGTCAGCGCCTCCTGGCCGTCGGCCGCCTCCTCGACGCGGAAGCCCTGCTTCTCGAGATTGTAGCGCAGCATGGTGACCAGCGCTGCCTCGTCTTCCACGACCAGGACCAGCGGCTTCGAAGCGCCGGAGATTCCGTCGGGCATGCTCAACTCTCTCCTCCGCGCGACGGCGGTGGCATGGCATAGGCGGAACTGTCGCCCTTCGGCCGCGCATCCGGCAGCGACTCGCCTTTCACCGCATAATAGATCGTCTCGGCGATATTGGTCGCATGATCGCCGATTCGCTCAAGATTCTTGGCGATGAACATCAGATGCGTGCACGGCGTGATGTTGCGCGGGTCCTCCAACATGTAGGTGATCAGCTCGCGGAAGATCACCGTGTAGATGTCATCGACCATCAGGTCAGAGCGCCAGACCTGCGTCGCCTTGTCGGCGTCGTTCTCGCCGATGGCATCGACCGTCAGCTTCAGGTTCTCTTGCACCAGCCGAGCCATGTGCCCCAGCCCGGCCAGGCTGTACGGCAAGGTGAACTGCGCCAGCACGATGCTCCGCTTGGCGACATTGGCGGCGTAGTCGCCGATGCGCTCCAGATCGACTGTCATCTTCAATGCTGCCACCGCCTGGCGCAGGTCGCCGGCGAACGGCTGGCGCAGCGCGAGCATGCGGATGACGAACTGCTCGACTTCCCGCTCCAACGCATCGACGCGCGGATCCGCCTCTACCACGCGGCTGGCGGCGGTAGTGTCGCGATCCAAGATGGCGACGGCGGCAAGCGCCACCTGATTTTCGACGATACCGCCCATCTCGGTCATCATGTCGCGCAGGCGCCGCAGCTCCTGGTCGAAGCTCTTGATCAGGTGGGGTTCGTCGGTCACGGAAGGCTCCTTAACTCAGCCGAATCGGCCGGTGATATAATCCTGCGTGCGCCGCTCTTTCGGGGCAGTAAACATCTGCGCCGCGCTGGAGACTTCCACCAGCTCGCCAAGGTAGAAGAAGCCGACCTGGTCGGCGACGCGCGCCGCCTGCTGCATGTTATGGGTGACCAGCGCGATGGTGAAGTCGCGCTTCAGGTCATCGATCAGCTCTTCGATTTTCAGCGTGCTGATCGGGTCGAGCGCGCTAGTCGGCTCGTCGAGCAGGATCACCTCGGGTCGCACGGCGATCGTCCGAGCGATGCACAGGCGCTGCTGTTGGCCGCCCGACAGGCCGAGCGCCGAGGTGTTCATCCGATCTTTCACCTCGTCCCACAGCGCGCCACGCGTCAGCGACCATTCCACGCGTTCTTCCATCGCCGAGGCCGACAGCCGCTCGTGCAGCCGCACCCCGAAGGCGATGTTGTCGCAAATCGACATCGGGAATGGCGTGGGTTTCTGGAACACCATGCCGATGCGCGCACGCAGTGCGTTCACGTCGATAGTGGGCGCGACGATGTTCTCGCCGTCCATCATCACCTCGCCCGTTGCGCGCTGGCCAGGATAGAGATCGTACATCCGGTTGAGCACCCGCAGCAGCGTCGATTTGCCGCAGCCGGACGGCCCGATCATGCCGGTCACCTGTCGCTCCGGCAGATCGAGATTGATGCCCTTCAGCGCCTTGTTGCTGCCGTAGTAGAAATCGAGCTCGCGGATGCTGACGCGCGGCTCGTTCAACTGGGCGGCTGCGCGGCCAGAGACGCCAGGGACCGGTACAGCGTGACCCGGAACATCATTGGTCATGGCGCTCATTGGTCCTCCCTCTATCCACGGTTGCGCAGCAGCGAGCGCGCGGTGATGTTGATGGCAAGAACCCCGAAGGTGATCAGCAACGCGCCGACCCAGGCGAGCTGCACCCAGTCGTAGAATGCCGAGCCCGCATACTGGTAGATGGTGACCGGCAGGCTGGACATCGGCTCGGTCAGGCTGACCGACCAGTTGAGGTTGCCAAGGCTGGTGAACAGCAGCGGCGCCGTCTCCCCGGCGATGCGCGCCACCGCCAGCAGCACACCGGTGACGATACCGTCGCGCGCCGCGCGGTAGCAGATCGAGGACGATTACCTTCCATCTCGGCGCGCCGAGCCCGACGGCGGCCTCGCGCAAAGTGACGGGGATCAGCCGCAGCATGTCCTCCGTGGTGCGAACGACGATCGGTATTACGATGATCGCCAGTGCGAGGCATCCGGCGATGCCGGAAAATCCGCCCATCGGCACAACCAGGATCTCGTAGATGAACAGGCCGATGAGGATCGACGGCGCTGACAGCAGCACGTCCGAAACGAACCGGACCGACGTTGGATAGCACCGAGCTGCCGCCGTACTCGGCAAGATAAGTCCCACCATCATCCCGATCGGCGTGCCGATCGCGGTACCGATCGCTGTCTGGATCAGCGTGCCGACGATCGCATTGAGCAGCCCGCCATTCGACCCAGGCGGCTTGGTCATTGAGGTGAAGACGCTCAGCGACAGGCCGTCGATCGCCGAGCCACAGCAGCGTGATAAGGATTGAGGCGAGCAGCAGCAGACCGATCAGGGTTGCGATAATACAGAGTATCTTAGATATGAAATTGACGCGCTTGCGCCGTCGTCCCAACCGTCGCGCGACGGCCATGTCCTTGCTTGGGCCGGGCTGCGACGCAACGGAAGCGGTCGCGCTCATGCGGTCAGGCTTTCAGCCGCGGGCGCAGCAGCAGGCGTGAGATCGCCAGCACGATGAACGAGATGACGAACAGGATGAATCCGAGCCCCAGCAGCGAGGCGAGTTTCAGGCTGCCGGCTGGACTTTCCGGGAATTCGAGGGCAACGATCGAGGCTATGGTGTTGCCGGAACTGAACAGGTTGGGAGAGATGTAATTGGCATTGCCGATCACGAATGTGACTGCCATGGTTTCACCCAGCGCACGGCCGAGCCCCAGCATGATGCCACCTACCACCGACGCGCGCGTGTAGGGCAGCACGATCGAGCGCATCACCTCCCAGGTGGTGCAGCCGACGCCGTAGGCCGACTCCTTATAAACCGGCGGCACCGTGTCGAACACGTCACGCATGGTGGCAGAGATGAACGGAATGACCATCACGGCTAGCACCAGGGCGGCGGTAAAAATGCCGGTGCCGAACGGCGGGCCTTGGAAGAGCTCGCCGATCACCGGCAGATCGCCCAAATTGTCGATCAGCCAGGGCTGCGACGATTGTAACATGACCGGCACGATCACGAAAAAGCCCCACATGCCGTAGATGATCGAAGGGACAGCGGCGAGCAACTCGACGGCGGTGCCGACCGGCCGGCGCAGCCACATCGGTGCCAGCTCGGTCAGGTAGAAGGCGATGCCGAACGCCACCGGAACGGCAAAGATCAGCGCCAGGACCGAGGTCACTACCGTGCCGTAGACCGAAACCGCGGCACCGAATACGTGACGCACCGGATCCCAGGCTGTCGAGGTCAGGAAACCTGGTCCGAACTGGCGGAAAGCCGGCAGCCCGCCGATGAACAGAGACAGGATCAGGCTGCCCAGCACCAGCAGCACGAGCACGCCCGAGGCGCGGGCGGACGCGGCGAACAGTGCATCGCCGATGTGAACCTGCCGCCGCACGGCGCGCATCCGTGGCAGTACTGAGGGCGGCTTCCTGCATTCAGCTTACGTCCCCCATTGGCGCGGCAGGCACTCCGGGATCAGCGCCGCCGCGCCTGTTCGGGCGGGATCCGACGCCCGTGCTCACATCGGTGCCCGGTACCTCTGCCTTCCAGGCTGCCCGGATCGCGTCGTGGACGCTGTCCGGCAGCGGGATGTAGAGCAGTTGCGTGGCGATGTCGTTGCCGTGGGCGAAGCCCCAATCGAAGAATTTCTTCACCGCCACGCTCTGGTTCGCATCCTTCGGATCCGTCGGCAACAGCACGAAAGTCGCCGATTCGATCGGCCAGCTTTCCGCGCCTGGTTGGTCGTTCAGGTCGATGGCGAAATGCTGCACCTTCGACCAGTCGGCATTGGCGGCTGCAGCTTGGAACGCTGCCATCGTCGGTGCGACGAACTGTCCGTCCCTGTTGCGCAGCAGCGCCGTGGTCAGGTTGTTCTGCGTCGGCATAGGCGCTCTCGACATAGCCGATGCCGCCGCGGATCTGCTTCACGGTGCCGGCCACGCCGTCGCTGCCCTTGGCACCGGCGCCGACCGGCCAAGCGACGCTTGTTGAGGAACCGACCTTGGACTTCCACTCCTGGCTCTGCGTGCCGAGATAGTCGGTGAACACGAAGGTCGTGCCGGACCCGTCAGCACGATGCACCGGCGCGATCGCCAGGTTCGGCAGCTTCAGTTCGGGATTGAGCGCGGTGATCTGCTTGTCGTTCCACTTGGTGATGTTGCCCGAGATAGATATCCGCCAGGATCGGACCAGTGAGCTTCAACTGGTTAGGCTTCACCCCGGGAATGTTGACAATGATATCGACGCCGCCGATGACGGTCGGAAACTGCATCAGCTTGTGCGCGGTAAGCTGGTCTGCTGCGACCGGCATATCGGATGCGCCGAAATCGACGGTCCGGTTGTTGATCTGATTGATCCCGGCGCCGGAGCCGATCGCCTGGTAATTGAGCTTCACGCCGGTCGTGCCGGCCGCTGCCTCGCCCCATTTCGCGTACATCGGCGCGGCGAATGTCGAGCCGGCCCCGGTGATCTGCATAGTCTGCCCTTGGGCCCCGGCGACCATGCCTACGCCGGCCATCACGATGGCCAGTGTCACGGTCTTTAGTTTCATGTGATCCCCCTTTTGGCTCGCCGGTCGCGTGTTGCGTCGGTAGCGGCGAGGACTCCCCCGCGGGGCTTCTAGGCTCGTTATGTGACAGAGGGATTGCAGATATGTGAAGCTTCGATGACGGACCCGACTCGGATCGACAGCACCCCGTCGGCGCGGCCGCAGTTCACCGCGATTTCCGCAAGGCCGTTGGAGTTCTCGTACCAGAAAGGCTCGCCTTCGGGCACGTCGGCAAAGACGCGGGCACGGCGGAGTTCGCGGCCGCCGGTGGAAAGTCGGGCAGCCGGAGATAAGCGCGAAGCCCGCAGCCCGGTGATCGCATTCCCGTACCGGTCGATATAAACCACCCGGGCCAAGTCATCGGGCCAGTTGGGCCGGCGGTCGAGCGGGTGAAGGGTCGCTGGCGGCGGCTCGCCGCGCGCCAGCGTCGCGGCGACCGGGGCGAACAGGTCTCGGCCATGGAAGCTGGCCGAGAGAGATTCCGGTTGCCAGGTGATTTCCCAGCTTTGCACGGCGGCCGCCCGACGGGCGACCAGTTCGAACAATCCGTTGTCCGGGCCGACGAACCAGCGCTCGTCCGCCTGGACCATGACGGCCGCGCGATCGCTGCCCACGCCCGGATCGATGACGCACAGGAATACCGTGCCGGCCGGCCACCACGCCGCGTAACCCGCCAGCAGGTAGGCGCCCGACATCGCATCGCCCGTCGGCGCGTCGGCAAAAAGATCGATCACCGGCACGCCGGGTGCGTCGCGGGCGAGTACGGCCTTCATCTGCCCCGTGTACGGGCCTTCGAGGCCGAAATCGGTGAACAGCGCGATCAGATGCAGCTCCTTTCCGGTGCCCGCCACAATAGCCTTTTGCGGCGGTAAAGTGTGGCTTCCTGAAAGCAAGATGCCAACGAGGAGCGCCTTCACGCTGACTGGCCCGAGAACACCTCCCGCCGTTTTGGTTGCGGCCGCTCGGTCGCGCCAGGTTAGGCCGCGTCCATCTGCGTTCCCGTCACTTGCGGGACCGCGTTCCGCTTCCGCCCGTTGCGGCGCCCGTGCGTGCGCCGGTCTCCTCACCCGACCGGTGGTCGGTACCAACTCGGTTTGCGCTTCTCCCGGAACGCCGTCGTACCCTCATGCCCCTCAGGCGCGTGTCGCTGGGTCCAGCTCTCATGCGCCAGCAAACTCATCTGCCGTTCGTCCAGCAACAACCCGTTGGCGCCGAGGAATGAGCGTTTCGTCGCCGCAATCGCTCCCGGCGCGCCGAGGAATATCGCGTCCAGCACCTCGGCAAGCTTCACTTCCATCGCATCGGTTGCAACAACCTCGTGCACCAAGCCGATGCGAACTGCTTCCTCGGCACCGAAGCGCTCGCCGGTCAGCGCATAGCGGCGGGTGTGGCGCAAGCCCATGGCGTGGACCATGTGCGTCGAGATTGGTGTCGGCGCGACGCCGACCCGCACCTCGGTCAGGCCGAACACGGCATCGGGCGTGGCCAAGGCGACATCGACGCAACACACCATACCGCAGCCGCCACCGAAGCAGGCGCCGTGCACCAGCGCGATGGTCGGTTTGGGGAACTCGTTCAGCCGCTGCATGGCGCGTGTGGTGGCCATGGACGCGGCGTAGTTCTGCTCGGGCGGATAATGGGTTGCCCGGCCAAGCCAGGCGATATCGGCACCGGCCTGGAAATGCTTGCCGGCGCCGCGTAGCACCAGGCAGCGCACCGTCGCGTCCGGCGCCAGCCGTTCCAGCCCGGCGATCAACTCGGCCAGCAATTCCTCGTTATAGGCGTTACCGACCTCTGGCCGGTTCAGTGTGGCGGTTGCCACGCCGCGTGGGTCGATATCGAGCAGAACGAGCGTCATCCGATCATCCTTATGTATCTGTATGTATCTGTGCTGGCCGGGCCTGAAGGTCGCGGAGGCAGTCTCCCGGTCAGCCGCCCGGTATCGTTTTGGCACACCAGGATATGCGGGCGGTGACAGGGAGGCTCCCGCGGGATCATTTCTGCGACGATGCCCGCATCGGGGCACTTCCTTTTCGGCTCGCACCGGCTCAAATTGCGCGCCATGGGCAGCGTAGGCCAGATCCACGCGAGCTGTGTGTCGCGGGAGGGGGCGGGCGTGTTGCTCCTCGGCCCGCCGGGCTCCGGCAAGTCCGATCTTGCGCTGCGGCTGCTATCACGGGGTTTCATACTGGTTGCCGATGATCGCGTGGTGATCGAGGACGGACTGGCGCGTCCGGCGCCCGGCTTGGCCGGCCTGCTGGAGGTGCGCGGCCTTGGGATCGTGCGGCTTGCGCATACCGCGGAAGCCCGGCTGGCGCTGGCAGTGGAGCTCGGCACACCACCACGGCTGCCGGAGCCGCGGCGCCACGCGGAGCTCGACTTGCCGTCGGTCAGTGTCGAGGCATTTGCCGCCTCGGCACCCGAGCGCGTGGCGCTGGCGCTGGACTGCGCGCTCGGCCGCGTGTCGCAGGTCGCCGGAGCCTTCGCGCCGTGAGCCCGACTGCCAGCGCTGCGCCCCTGCGGGTGGTGCTGGTGACCGGCCTGTCCGGCGCCGGCAAGCTGTCGGTGCTGCGGGTGCTAGAGGATCTTGGCTACGAGACGGTCGATAACCCGCCGCTGACCATGCTCGAGGAGATGGTCACCCGGAGCGAGCGGAGACTGGCGATCGGGGTCGATGCGCGTACCCGGGGATTCGATGCCGATCGTGTTCTGGACGCTGTGGGGCGGCTGCGCGCCAATCCGGCGCTGCGGCCAGAACTTGTCTATGCGACCGCCGACGAGACGGTGTTGCTGCGCCGTTACACCGAGAGCCGCCGGCGGCATCCCCTGGCCCCGCAAGGACGCGTGATCGACGGCGTACTCGAGGAGCGGGCGCTGACGGCCACGCTGCGCGACGCCGCGGATCTGCTGATCGACACTACGGACCTGCCGGTCGGCGCGATGCGGGCCCTGGTCGAGCGGCATTTCGGTGCAGACAATGCCGCCAGCCTACTGCGCATGGCGGTGACGCTGATCTCCTTCGCGTACCCCCTTGGCCTTCCGCGTGACGCGGATCTGGTATTCGACGCGCGGTTTTTGCGAAATCCCCATTATGATCCCATATTGCAACCGCGAACTGGGCTTGATCCCGAGGTTGCTGCGTATATCGAGGCTGATCCGGACTTTCCGGGTTTCCTCGACCAGGTGGCCGGCCTGCTGGGGCTGCTCTTGCCGAGGTTCGTCCAAGAGGGCAAGAAATACGTCACCATCGCAGTCGGCTGCACCGGGGGGCGTCACCGCTCGGTGCACATCGTCGAAAGGCTCGCCGCCCGCTTGGCGTCCCGGTTCGTTGCCGGCGACGCCCAAGTCGCTTGGGGGGTCCACGTCGCTCATCGCGAGCTGGCGCGCGAGGAGCAGTCTGCCGTGCGGACGGCAGGTCGTCCTGGTGCGCGCCGGGACGGCACGGCTGAACAGGCGAAGGGTGGAAACGCGCGGCCGCCCTCGGTTCAGGCCCAGGAGGCCTGAGGTGAGACGATGAAGACCGGGATTATCCGAGTATTCATTCGAGGTGCGTATAAGACACCATGATCGGCATGGTCCTGATCACGCATGGCAGGCTGGCGGAGGAGCTGCGTTCCGCCATGGAGCACGTGGTCGGTACGCAGCGGCACGTGGGCACGATCTGCATCGGCCCCGAGGATGACATCGAGAACCGGCGGGCCGAGATCGAGGCATGTATTGAGCAGTGCGATACCGGAGACGGTGTCGTGCTGCTGACTGACATGTTCGGCGGGACCCCCTCCAACCTTGCGATCTCCATGATGGAGCGGAAGGGCGTGGAGGTGATCGCCGGGGTGAATTTGCCGATGTTGGTTAAACTCGCCAAGGTCCGCTCTGATCAGCCGCTGCCGGACGCGGTGAATTGTGCCGAGGCGGCCGGGCGCAAATATATCGCCGCGGCATCGCACGTGCTGCATCGATGTCCGAAGCTCAATGGTGCGAACGGCAGCGGGTGTGACGAGATTCCGCCGCGGCGGGGGTAATCGCGCCAGGCTCGGTCAAGGCGGGAGATCGGCATGACAGCGTCGGGCGACGCCGATCCTGCAGGGGAGGACACCCCGACCGGCGCGCCCGTCCTTACTCGCACCGTACGGGTGATGAACAAGCGGGGGCTGCACGCCCGTGCCGCGGCGAGATTTGTGACGCTGGCAGAGCGCTTCGGTGCATCAGTTGATGTTGTGCGCGATGGGCAGAGCGTATCGTCGCGCAGCATCATGGGCCTGATGATGTTGGGCGCCGGTCCGGGCGCGGAGATCGAGCTGCGTGCCGAGGGATGGGACGCCAAGGAAGCGCTGGAGGCGCTGGCGGCATTGGTCGAGTCCGGCTTCAGTGAACAGGACTGAACCGCCGCCGCCGCAACACAAACGGCTGTCCGGCCTGTTGAAGCGCGCCGACCGGACCGAGGCAGTCTTCGTCGGCATCCCTGTCTCTGCCGGCGTCGCTATCGGCCCGGTGTTCGGGGCATCGGAACCCGATGCCAAGATCGTCCGCCACAAAATCCAGGCAGCAGATATCGGCGCCGAAGGCGCCCGGCTGGACGCCGCCATAGCGCAATCACGGAAACAGCTCGCTAAGATTCGTGCGCGGCTGGAGGCATTGCCTGAGGACTGTCAGCCCGAGTTCGCGCCGCTGATCGACGCCTATCTTAGTATGCTCGGCTCGTCGCGGTTAATCCGCGGCGCCCGCCAACGCATTGGCGATCTGCTGTTGTCGGCGGAAAGCGCGGTTGCTGAGGAGGCGGCGGCGATCGCCGGTGCAATCGTGGCCCAGGCGAAACCCGGCATGCCGGCCGAGGACCGGGCGAGTCTGGGGCGTCGCGCCGACGAGATTCACGAGATCGCCCGCCGGCTGATCCGGAATCTGACGCGGGCGCCGTTCCAGAGCTTCGCCGGCCTGCCCGAAGGCGCCATCCTGGTGTGCGAGGCGCTACGCCCGGCTGACGCTGCTTTGCTCGACCCGGCGCGGCTGGCCGGCGTCGCGACCGAGGAGGGCGGCGCGGACGGCCATACCGCAGTGATGCTGCGCGCGCTTGGCGTGCCGGCGGTGCTGGGCGCCCCCGGGCTCGCACACGCGATCCGACCGGGCGATACGGCGATCGTAGATGGCAGCGCCGGACGGGTGGTGCTCAACCCGTCCGATGTCGCCTTGACGGCGGCGCGCCGGTCAGTGACGGCGTTCGCCCGCCAGCGCCAGCGCTTCGCCAGGCTGCGGCGCCTGCCGGCCGAGACCTTGGATGGCGAAGCAGTGGAGCTGCAGGGCAATCTGGAACTGCTGATCGAACTGCCGCTGATCCAGCAATCCGGCGCCTTCGGCATCGGCCTGCTGCGCACCGAGTTCATCTTCATGAACCGCGAGACGGTGCCCGACGAAGATACCCAGACCGAGATTTACCGTGCGATCATTGAGGCGATGAGCGGTGCGCCGGTGACGATCCGCGTGCTGGACTGGGGCGGTGAGAAGGAGATCGAAGCCCTGGTCAGCGCTGGTATCGTCGCGGAGACGGCGGACACCAACCCGGCGCTCGGCTTGCGCGGCATCCGCCTGCTGCTGCGCCGGACCGAGCTGTTGGAGACGCAGCTCGCTGCCATCCTGCGCGCCGCAGTGGCTGGGCCAGCGCGGGTGATGCTGCCGATGGTAACTACCGTGGCCGAGGTGAAGGCGGCGCGGGAAATCTACGAACGCGTGGTCCGACGGCTGCGCCGGCGCGGCGACCGGATCCCCGAGAAGCTGCCGCTGCTCGGCATCATGATCGAGACGCCCGGAGCGGCGCTGTCGGCCGATGCGCTGGCGCTGGAGGCGGATTTCTTTGCCATCGGCACCAACGATCTGACCGCCTACACCCTGGCGGTGGATCGGAGCGAGAGCGAGGTCGCCGAGCTGTATGACCCGTTGCATCCGGCGGTGCTGCGGCTGGTCCAGTTCTCGACCGAGGCGGCGCTGCGGATGCGCAAGCCGGTGTCGGTCTGCGGGGAGATGGCTGCCGACCCGAAGCTGACCCCCCTGCTGCTCGGCCTTGGGCTGCGCAGTTTCAGCATGAACGCGGCGGCGGTGCCGCGGGTGAAGCAGGCCGTGCGGTCGGTGCATATCGACGCCTGCGCCCGGTTCGCCCGGCGGGTGATGGAGCAGTCCGATCCGCGCCAGATCGAAGAGCTGATGGCCGCCTTCGGCGGCACGACGTTGGAGTAGATAGACCCCCTCCCCTTGCGGCTACCGGAGTCCCACAAGTGCGGAACGATTAGCCAGCATCCAGCCCTGCACCATGGCATCGAGGCGCTTGAGACCGCGGGCCATGGTCTTGGGACCGGGCGGCCGATATCCCTTGGAGGTGTAGCCGGACCAGCCTCCGAGGCGTGCGGCGATCCAGGCGTAATAAGCCAGCAAGGCAGGATCGAACGGGTTCTTCAACTTGTCGGTCGGCCCTTCGAGGGAGGCGCTGATCGCCCGTAGCGCCGGCAGTTCGGCGGGGTCGGCAACGTCCTCTATGGACTGCCCCGTACTGCCGTCGCGACCGATCACCAGTTGCATGACCCGCACGGCGGCAATCAGCGCCACCGTCACCAGCTTCGCCAAGCTGAGCGGCGTCGTGATCTGCGAGGTCTCCACATCGACACCGTCCGTCTTCATCGTACGGAACAGCTGTTCGATATCCCATCCATGATACCGCTGATAGTTTAACCGACTCGCCGGGACCGCCCATACTCGGCCGCGAGGCGCTTCGAGCGCTGGTTCGCTGGCTGGGATCACGCGATGAACGAGGCCGGTCGACCGGTATGGCAGATGTTGCCCGACGACCGGCGACGCACGGTGCTGCGTGCACTGACGCTGATGACACTTCGCCAGAGCCGCGCGGTGGTTGTGGCCGGGGAGTCCAATCATGGTGAGCGAGGTTTGGTGTCCGGCGCCCCACGGCATGGTGTCGGACAAGATCCACCGTCGGCATCGGGAGCGGATGGCGATAGTCTACATTCGCCAGTCCACGCTTCAGCAGGTTGAGCGACACCAAGAATTGACGCGGCTGCAATATGCTCTGGTGGATCGGGCGCTGCAGCTTGGCTGGGACCGCGCATCGATCGTGGTGATCGACGATGATTTGGGGCGGTCTGGTGCCTCGATCGAGGGCCGTCCCGGCTTCCAGCGTCTGGTGGCAGAGGTCGGTCTCGGCCATGTCGGCATTGTGCTGGGGGTGGAGATGTCGCGGCTCGCCCGATCATGCCGGGATTGGCATCAGCTGCTGGAGATCTGCGCGTTGTTCGACACGTTGATTGCGGATTCCGAAGGCGTGTACGATGCGGGTAATTTTAACGATCGCCTGCTGCTGGGCTTAAAGGGTACCATGTCTGAGGCCGAACTTCACATCATCAAGGCGCGGATGTTAGAGGGGCGGCGAGCGAAGGCCCGTCGCGGCGAACTCGGCAAGACGGTACCGATGGGATATCTGCGGCGTCCGTCGGGGGAAGTCGTCCTGGAGCCCGACGAACAGGCGCAGGCGACGATCCGGCTGGTATTCGACCTGTTCGATCGGTTTCGCACCATTGGCAAGGTGCTGCGCTACTTGGTCGATCATGACATCGGGATGCCGGTGCGCACGCAGGGCGGCACCAACAAGGGCGAGTTGGAATGGCATCGCCCCAACCGGGTTTCGCTGAATGATCTGTTGCACAATCCGACCTATGCGGGTGTCTACCTATATGGCCGGCGAGCGTCTGATCCACGCCGGCGCAAACCAGGGCGACCGGGTACTGGACGGCGCTCCAGCCCTCCGGAGGAAGCCGAGGTGTTTCTGCCGGACCGTCTTCCAGCTTACATCAGTTGGGAACAGTATCAGCGCAATCAAACGCAGCTTCGGTCGAACAAGGCGACGGTCTCTGGAGTGCCACGCGCCGGCCAGGCCTTGCTGTCTGGGCTGCTGATCTGCCGTCGGTGCGGTCTACGAATGACCGCCCAGTACAACCAAAACGGCACCGCTCCGCGCTACGTATGTATCCACTTGGCCAGCGACTACGCTGGACCGGTCTGCCAGACGCTCAAGGCGGCGCCGCTTGATGCTCTGATAAGCCGGCTTGTGGTGGAGGCGCTCGAGCCGGCTGCGCTGGAGGTAAGCTTGCTGGCGGCCGGCGAGCTGGAACGCGAGCGCGCGGCGCTGGACGCTCAGTGGCGCCATCGGCTCGAACGAGCAGGCTACCAGGCGCAACGAGCCCGCCGGCAATTCGATGCCATAGAACCGGAGAACCGACTGGTGGGCCGTACTCTCGAACGCCAATGGGAGCAGGCGCTGGCCGAGCAGGCACGCCTGGCAGGGGACTATGAACGTTTCCAGCGTGACCAGCCGCGGAGCTTGACCGCAGCCGAAGTTGCAGGAATTCGCCAACTGGCACACGACTTACCCGGCGTCTGGGCAGCCGCCACTCAGGAAGAGCGACAAGCCCTGGTTCGCCTGCTGCTCGAACGGGTGTTGGTTGAAGTCATCGACGGCACGGAGCAAGTCCGCGTGAGCTGTCATTGGCACGGTGGCCACCAAACCTCGCACCAGCTGGTTCGACCGGTTGCTCGTCTCGACCAACTCAGCACTTACCACCAACTGACCGCCCGTGCAGCCGAGCTGCGGCGTGCTGGGAAGCGCCATGCAGCGATCGCGGAAATCCTCAACCAGGAAGGTTGGCGACCACCTAAGCGACGTGACACATTCACCGCGTTGATGGTTAAGCGTCTCCTCAGCAAAGTCGGAATCGTTGGGCACAAACGGCGACCTGTGGTCATTGAACGTCAGCCCGAGGAGTGGACGATTACCGAATTGGCTCGGCATCTCGCTATGCCAAAATCGACCCTCTACAGCTGGGTCCAGGAGGGACGTCTGCGCAGTCGAGCGGTTCGCCACCAGGGCACGACGTTCAAATTGGTGCACGCCGATGATGCCATGATTGCCGCCCTTAAGCTGGCTCGCGCGACTCCCCCGCCATGGCGTCGTCGGCCGCCGCCAATCGTCGTGGCGGGCTCTCCTGACCCTGTAGAGTCTGAGAGTCGCCATGCCTGGTCGATCTCGATGATCCAACGCAGCCGGTACCAGGCGACAATCTGCAGCGCCTCCGCCGCACCGCCCACCGCATGCGTGGTCAGCAGACACCAGTGTAAGGGTTGCTGCGCCGACGGTGGGGCGATCTCGCGCACATCCACCACCCGCAGGGTCAAGGTCGGCGCCAGGCCTGGCTCGGCGCGCAGTGGCCGCTTGATCGTGACCTCGCCGGAGCGCACCGCCACGACGGCGGTCCGCTCGGCCCGCGCCGGCTTGCCATGCCGGGCCGGCACCTGGATGGTGTGCTGTGTTACTGCTGACCAGGCGGCGCATCGCGCGAACAGTTTCTCATCGCCCTCGAGCGAGCGGTTCTGCGCGGCCCGCACCAACAGATGCACGTTGTCCGGCCGACGCGCGAACTGGTCATAGATGTCGCCCTCGCGGTCCTCGACCACAGTGATCATCGCCGCCTCCGCCAGCACCTCGCCGGCGGTCTCGGCGGCCGCCAGCCAGCGGCGAGACTCCTTCTCGTCGGCCGGGCGTGTCTTATGGTCCGTCACCGGGCCGTCGGTGCGGTTGATCACCGTGGCACCGACCAGCCCGATCAGCCCGCCCTGCTCGGCATCCACCGCAATCACCGGGTGCAGCAGCACGCCGATGTCGGTCCCGTTGCCGACCGTGCCAAAGCCGCGCTTGGCGCCGCTGTGGGGAGCGTAATTCAGCTCCGTGGTATCGGTGATCGCCAGGACGTGCCGCCCGACGGCGCGCCGGGCGGTCTGCCGGGCGGCATGCACCAGCATCTCGTGCATGCTGACCGCCTCGTTGTCGAGGAAACGCTGAAACTGGCGGGCTTGGCCGCGGCTGTCGGCCAATGCCGAGAGGCACATGGTGCGCTGCTTCTGCATCGCCCCCAGCAGGCTGTCGCCGACCGCGGCCAGGCGGCGATTGCCAAAGTGACCAAGCTGCGGCTGGTCGTTCATGCGAATCGGCTCCGGTGGGTTGTTGGTCGGGAGCGAATTTGATTCGCAGGGGGCTGCAAAGGGGCCTGCCGGAGGGGCGGCGCCAGCCGGCTGCCGCCGCCCGTTCGGCGGGAGCCTCGAAAGATCGCTGATGCAGACTCGACCCGCCTCAAATCCGCTGCTCAGCACTCAGGAAAGTCGATTCGGGGTTGTGGGACAACGGTAGCCCGCAAGGGGAGGGGGGAGGGGCCCGGGGGCAAGAGCCCCATGGTCTCTTGCCCGCTCATCCCGCGCGACGGCATATCCCACCCTACCCTCTCGCTACCACCCCGGAGCGCAGTATGCCCCTCCCCCGCCCAGCTCCTTCTGGGCCGCTTGCGGGCCTTCGCGTGTTCGACCTGACTCGCGTGCTCGCCGGCCCCACCTGCACGCAGATGCTGGCCGATCTCGGCGCCGAGGTGATCAAGATCGAGAAGCCCGGCAGCGGCGACGACACCCGTGGCTTCGCACCGCCGTACATGCCGGGGACGCAGGAGAGCGCCTATTTCACCGGTGTCAATCGCAACAAGCGGTCGGTCACGCTCGATATCGCGCAACCCGAGGGACAGGCGATCGCGCGCCGCATGATCGCGCAGTGCGACATCCTGGCGGAGAACTTCAAGGTCGGCACCCTGACAAAATATGGGCTGGGCTACGAGCAGCTCCACGCCGCGTTCCCGCGCCTGATCTACTGCTCGATCACTGGGTTCGGCCAGACCGGCCCCTATGCGCCGCGCCCTGGCTACGACAGCTTGATCCAGGCGATGGGTGGGGTGATGAGCCTGACCGGCGAGCCGGACGGGCCGCCGCAGAAAGTCGGCGTGCCGGTGGCCGATCTGTTTGCCGGGCTGTACGGCTGCATTGGCATCCTGGCGGCGTTGCGTCATCGCGACGCGACCGGTGAAGGCCAGCAGATCGATATCGGCATGCTCGATGCGCATGCCGCCTGGCTCGCCAATCAGGGCATGAACTATCTCGCGACGGGCGAGGATCCGCCGCGGCTCGGCAATCAGCACCCGAACATCGTGCCGTACCAGGTGTTTCCAACTGCCGACGGACACATCGTTCTTTCCATCGGAAACGATCCAACGTTCCGCCGGTTCTGCGAGAGCTTCGCGCTGACGCATCTGCTGGAGGATCCGCGGTTCGCGACCAACGCGGCACGGGTGCAGAACCGCGCACTGGTGACCGAGACGCTGACGCCAGTGATGCGAGGTCACCCCACCGGCTGGTGGGTGGAGAAGCTGGAAGCGGTGAAGATCGGCTGCGGCCCGATCAACAAGCTGTCGGAGGTGTTCGCCGACCCACAGGTGCGGGCACGCGAGACGGTCGTGGAGATGCCGGGGGCGGGCGGCGGGCGGGTGAAGGTGATCGCCAACCCGGTGCGACTGTCGGCCACGCCGGCGGATTATCGCATCGCGCCACCGCGGCTCGGTCAGCACACCGAAGCTGTGCTGTCTGAGTGGCTGGGCCTGGACGCGGCGGCGTTGGCTGGGTTGCGGGAGAGGGGGGTGATCTGAGGAAGGTCAGCTCATATGCGATGCCCCCTCTCGTTCATCATCTGCGGAGCGCGTGTGTCTAGCGAAAAATACTCATACTGCTGATCGACCACGTTGAAATCGAAATAAGCGATGCGGGTGAACGGCGCGCTCAGCCCGGATGCCGCCGTCATGACCTCCTGCAGGAACTCGTTACCGATCAGCCGACGCTGGGCTGTTACCGGCGAAAGCGCGATCGCCTGAGCACCCGGGCCAGGCCACATTCGCGAAGCGCGGGCCCGTTGGCAGGGGGTCACACGCTCCGCAACGCCGCGTCCACGCCGGCGCCGAGCCGCTCGACGATCTCGTCGACCTCCGCCGCGCTTACGATATAAGGCGGCGCCACGATCACATGATCGCCCTGCTTGCCGTCGATCGTGCCGCCCATCGGATAGATCGCCACACCCTGCGCCAGCGTCGCCTGTTTCACCCGCTCGTTCAGCTTCAGCGCCGGATCGAACACCTGCTTCGTCCCGCGGTCGCGCACGAATTCGAGGGCCCAGAACAGCCCGCGGCCGCGGATATTCCCCACATGCCGGTGATTGCCAAAGCGCTCGATCAGCGCACGCTCCAGCCGCGCGCCCATCTCGCGCACGTTTGCCAGCAAGTTGTCCTCGCGGATGATCCGCTGCACCTCCACGGCGCCGGCGCAGGCGACAGGATGCGCCTGATAGGTATGTCCATGCATGAAGCCGCCGGAACTCGCGCTGATCGCTTCGACGATCTTGCCGCCGATCAGGATGCCGCCGATCGGCTGGTAGCCGGCGCCGAGCCCTTTCGCGATCACCTGCACGTCCGGCGCCACGCCTTCCTGCTCCCAGGCATGGGTCGTGCCGGTGCGGCCCATGCCGCACATCACCTCGTCGAAGATCAGCAGCGCGCCGTGGCGGTCGCAGATGTCGCGCACGCGCTTGAAATAGCCGGGCAGGGCCGTCACGCAGCCGGTGGTGGCGCCGACAATCGGCTCTGCGACGAAACCGATCACCGTTTCCGGGCCCAGACGGCGGAACTCGGCATCCAGTTCGTCGGCCAGCCGATCGACGTACTGCCCCTCTGTCTCATCGTCACGCTTGAAACGATAGGCGAAGCAGGGCGAAACAAGGCTGAACGCATCACTGAGCAGTGGTTCATATAGCGCGCGGCGCATCATATTGCCGCCGGCCGCCAGCGCGCCGAGCGTGTTGCCATGATAGCCCTGCCGCCGGGCGATGAATTTCATGCGGGCCGGCTGGCCGATCTCCACGAAATACTGCCGGGCGATCTTCAGCGCCGCCTCGGTGCCTTCCGAACCCGACGAGCAGAAATAGGCATGCGTCAGCCCGCCCGGCGAGCCGTCCAGGATGATGTCGGCCAGTTCCTCGGCCGGGCGGCTGATAAAGCTTCCGGTGTGCGCGTACGCGACCGCCGCCGCCTGCCGGGCGATCGCCTCGGCGATGCGGCGGTTGCCATGCCCAAGACACGCGACTGCCGCGCCCCCCGAAGCATCGATGATCTCGCGCCCGTCGGCGAGGCGAAGGCGCACGCCCTCGCCGCCAACCGCCATCGGCGGAACGGCGCCCGAGCGATGAAGGACGCGGCTCATGCCGCGGCCTTTTCGCGCGCTGGCGTCAGATGCCGCACGCGCGGTAGCACTTCCTCAGCCAGCAGGCGCAGCGAGTTGCGCCACGCTTCCGGCTTCTCGGCGTAGTCGAAGCCGAACACCAGCAGGCCGCCGAAGCCGCCCACTTCCTGGTGCATCGCTTCCAGCTTCTCGGCCACCGTCGCCGGCGAGCCGATCAGCCAGTTGTGCCGCGCGCAGTATTCCGGCGTCACGTCGCTATCCGGCACGTCGGGATCGTGCTTGAGGAATTCGAGGAAGCCGAAATTGCCGAGAAGCTGCAGGAAATATTCCCGCATCATCCGTCCCATCATGTCGCCCACCGAAAGCCGCCAAGCCTCCGCATCAGTGTCGGCGACGAACACCTCGCGCACCAGCCGCCAGTCGGCACGGTGCGGCGTGCGCCCGGTACGGCGCGCGCCTTCCTCTACCGCCTCCCAATGGCTGGCGATGTAGCCGGCATTCAGGTTCAGGCTGAGCGGCAGAAACCCCTTTTCGCCGGCGATCTTCAGCGTGTCCGAGCCCTTGGAGAAACCGGCGACGCCGATCGGCGGATGCGGGCGCTGCAGCGGGCGGATATGCGGATACAGGAAGCCCATGGAAGGCTCCGGCTTCTCCACCTTCCAGAACTTGCCGTGGTAAACGAAATGTTCTTCTGCGCTCCACAGCCGCAAGATGATGTCCAGTGCCTCGCGCGTCATCTCGCGATTGACGCCCGAGGTGCCATCGACCTGAAACATCGCCCAGTCGCTCGGCAGCCCCGAGGCGGCGACGCCGAAATTGAGCCGCCCACCCGACAGATGATCGAGCATCGCCACGCGGTTCGCGAGTTCAGCCGGATGGTGATAGGGCAGCAGGAAGCCGCCGGGGCCGATGCGCAACCGCGTCGTCTCGCGCAGGGCCTGGGCGATCAGCAGGTCGGGTGCGGGGTGCGGTTCCCAGATCGCGGTGTGGTGCTCGCCGATCCATGCCTCCTTGAAGCCTAGCTCGTCGAGCCAGCGCAGCGTCGCCAGGTCGAAATCGTGGCCGTCCTTCAGGCTCCGCTCGGGCGGGTGGGACGGCATGGCGAAATAGCCGAGCTCCATGGCGGGATCCTCCTGGCTTGGCGGGGCTTTGGCAGCCCATCGCCGCAGGCTACACAAGCGCGAAGCCGGTGCAAAACGCCGGCGGCAGTCGGCGCGGAAAGATCGGATGGGCCTCTATCAGGCATTGCAAGCCTGGCACGATTTCTACGTTGTCATCGCCGCGGCCTCCGGCACGTTGCTGGGGCCGATGTTCGTCGTCGTTTCGATCGGCACCGGATTCCTAACCGGCGAGCGCGCGACCGCGGTGCGGGTCTGGACCACTCCGACAGTCGTCAACGTGTCGGCCGTGCTGATCGCCTGCGCGGTGCTGCTGACGCCGTTGCTAACTTGGGAGTTGCTGGGAGCCTTGCTCGGGTTGGCGAGCCTGGGCGGGCTGATCTACACCGGCGTCATCGGGCGGCAGATCTGGGCGCGCGAGGTGGATCCGAGCGACCGGATCTGGCACGGCCTCGTGCCGCCGGCGGGCTGCATGACGATGGCGGGCGCAGCGGTGCTGGCGACCCTGCGGCACGAGACGAGCCTCGCCGTGCTCGCCGCCGCCTTGTTGGTTCTGTTGGTCGCCGCGATCCGCAACGCGTGGGATCTGCTCGTCTTCTTTGCTTCGCGCGAACGCGGATGAGGGGGAGGCACGGTATGCGTGTCGGTTGGATGACTACTTGGGGCTGCCCGGGTGTCCGCCGCTTGCTCCAATGCTGCCCGAATTGACGTAGACGGGTTGGCTGGTGGTGGCGCGCCGCGTCGATGTGGCGGAGCGAACTCGACCTGCGGGCGCGCATGGTACGTCCGGGTTGCACCCAGCCGGGCGGCGTGCAGGATGGGGCAAACAGCCTCAGGGGGAACCCGGCCATGCAGCGCGACGTCTTCATCGCCTCCGGCGTGCGCACCGCAATTGGGGATTTTGGCGGTGCGCTTAAGGACGTGCCGCCGACCGAGCTTGGCGCGCAGGTCGTGCGCGAGGCGCTCTCGCGGGCCCAGGTCGCCGGCGAGGAAGTTGGTCACGTCGTGTTCGGCAACGTGATCCACACCGAGGCAAAGGACATGTACCTGGCCCGTGTCGCGGCGTTGAATGCCGGCGTGTCGCACAACACCCCTGCCCTCACCCTGAACCGGCTATGCGGCTCCGGGCTGCAGGCCATCGTGTCGGCGGCGCAGAGCATCCTGCTGGGCGATACCGACATCGCGGTGGGCGCGGGCGCCGAGAGCATGAGCCGCGCCGCTTACATCGCGCCCGGGATGCGCTGGGGCGCGCGCATGGGCGATGCCACGATGACCGATATGATGCTGGCGGCGCTGCACGACCCGTTCCACAACATCCATATGGGCGAAACCGCTGAGAACCTGGCTACATCGCACCAGATCACCCGGGCGCAGCAGGATGCGCTCGCGGTGGAATCCCATCGCCGCGCGGCGCGCGCCATCAAAGAGGGACGGTTCGCTACGCAGATTCACGCGGTGAAGTTGAAGAGTCGCAAGGGCGAGACGGTGTTCGACACCGACGAGCACGTGCGGCCCGATGCCTCGGCCGAGGATCTGGCGAAGCTACGCCCGGTGTTTCGCAAGGACGGGACGGTGACCGCCGGCAACGCGTCCGGCATCAACGACGGCGCCGCCGCCGTGGTGCTGATGGAGGGACGCACCGCCGAGAAGCGCAACGCGAAGCCGTTGGGGCGGTTGGTGGCCTACGCCCATGCCGGCGTCGATCCCAAAATTATGGGAATCGGGCCGGTACCGGCGACACGGGCTGTGCTGGAGCGCGCTGGATTGCGTCTGTCCGACATCGACGTGATCGAGGCGAATGAGGCATTCGCGGCACAAGCCTGCGCGGTCGCCAAGGATCTCGGCTTTGACCCGGAGAAGACCAACCCGAACGGGTCGGGCATTTCGCTCGGCCATCCGGTCGGTGCGACCGGCGCGATGCTGGCGATCAAGGCGCTCTACGAACTTGCCAGGAGCGGCGGCCGGTATGCGCTGGTGACGATGTGCATCGGCGGCGGACAGGGAATCGCGGCGATCTTCGAGCGGGCGTGACCGCCGGCCCCTTGCCGCACCGGCCATGCGAACGTCCGAGACTGCTCGCCTGCCCGTTGTTGTGCTGTCCGGCGTCCGCGTGCGGATGCGCGACGGGGTGGAGCTGAACCTGCGGATCACTCGGCCAGAGGTGGACGGGTGCTATCCGGCTGTTATGGAGTACAACCCGTATCGTCGGCTCGGCTCGACCGCCGCGGATGACCCCGGATATCCGCCCGTGGTCCGCTATCTCGCCGAACGCGGATACGTCGTCGTGCAGTATGACCAGCGCGGGACCGGCAGCTCTTCCGGCTTCTCGACGGACATCTACGCCGACGCGGAACGCCAGGACGGCTACGACATGATCGAGTGGATTGCGACCCAGCCCTGGTGCACGGGCGCGGTCGGCATGATCGGCAAGTCCTACGGTGCGGTGGCGCAGTGGCAAGTCGCGGTGCAGAACCCGCCGCATTTGAAAGCGATCGTCGTCCGCTCGGCCACCAACGACGTCTATACGGAATTCTCCAATCCCGGTGGCGCGATCCGTCCCTGGATGTTCGAATACTACGCGCCGATGATGAACGCGTTCAATTTCGCCCCGCCTTTTGCGGAGCTGACCGGCGCGCGCTAGGCCTCGATCTGGGCGGAGCGCCTGGAGAACAGCGCCCCGTGGAGTCTGGGATACATTCGCAACACGCTGCACGGCGATTACTGGCGCCGGCGCAGTCTCGCTCCGGGCTTCGAACGCGTGCAGTGCCCGGTTTATCTGATCGAAGGCTGGCCCGACTGGTACGCCTCGGCCGAGCTGGAGGCGTTTCAAAGGCTGCGCGTGCCCAGGAAAGTGCTGATTGGTCCGTGGGGACACTATTACGCCGAAGAATCGGAGGCGTTCCCCGGGCCACGCATGGACACGCGACCTGAGTATGTGCGCTGGTTCGATCACTGGCTGAAGGGGATCGGCACCGGGATGATGGACGAGCCGCCGGTAACGGTGTTCGTCCGACATTGGCGGACGCCTTCGCTGCTGACGCTGGAAGATGCCGGTCAGTGGCAGAACGAGGCAGCCTGGCCACCTTCCGATGTGGAAGCCACCGCATTCCATTTCGATGCGCAAGGTGCGTTGTCGCGCACGCCGCCGGCAGACGCTGGAGCGGACAGCTATCAGTACCGCGCCTCGGTCGGGTTAGCGGCGGGCCGGCGCGGCCTGGGCAGCACGACGCCGTTCGGTATGCCAACCGACCAGCGGCCGGACGATGCGTATTCAGTGCTGTACGCCACACCGTCGTTCGATGCGCCAGTGACGCTGCTGGGTGAGCCGGTTGCGCTGCTGCACGTCTCGTCCACCGCGGAGACCGCGTATTTTCATGTGCGCCTCTGCGATGTGGCGCCCGATGGCGCGGTGGCGCTGATCGCCGATGGCGGGCTTCTCGCGTCGCATCGAAGCTCGCACGAGGCGCCCGAGCCGCTGGTGCCGGGGCAGGTGTACGAACTGAGTATCAAGCTGCGCCACACGGCGTATCGGATCGCCGCCGGCCATCGATTGCGCGTCGCGATCAGCAGCGCCGATTTCCAGAACGCGTGGCCGACCGGTGTGGCGGCGCACAACACAGTGCATCGTGGCAGGACGCATCCGTCGCGCGTGATCCTGCCGATCGCAGCGGCGGATCGATCCCCGTTGGCGCCGCCTTCGTTTCAGGAGTCTCCGCACCGTATTTCGACGGGAAGTGCGATCGAGCGGCCGGGCTACAGCTTATCGCACGATCTGGTGAACGACGCGGTGACGTGCAGTCTGGTCAGTGCCGGTGGATCGAACCGGTCGGCGTATACGGTATCGAACCGCGATCCCGCGCACGCGGTCATCGATTCCAGCTATTCCTATACGGCACCGCATCTCACGCTGGATATCCGTGTGGCGGCGACCTGCCAGACCGCGAGCGATGCGACAAGCTACACTCATGCCGCGCAGGTGGAGATCACTGTGAACGGCGGGCCACATTTCCGGCAGAGCTGGGCGGAGAGCGTGCCGCGCTGCTGGTCGTGACAGCATCGCGCTTCCGTGGGGTGTGCTTATTGCCGTGCTGCCTGGATGGCACGCCAGACCCGCTCGGGTGTCGCCGGCATCTCGATATGACGCACTCCCAGCTCGCTCAGCGCATCAATAATGGCATTGATCACCGCGGCGAGCGCCGGCGTCGTGCCACCTTCACCGCCGGAGCGGACGCCCACCGGATTGGTCGGCGACGGCACCTCGCTGAGCGCGGTCGCCAGCGACGGCAACGTATCGGCGCGCGGTATCGCATAATCCATAAAACTCGCGGCCAGCAATTGTCCGCTTGGGCGGTCGTAATGGCTGTCCTCGAGCAGCGCCTGGCCGACGCCCTGAGCGATGCCGCCATGCGTCTGGCCGTGTAGGATCAGCGGGTTGATCGCGCGGCCGACATCGTCAACCGCGGAGTAGCCGACGATCTCGACCACGCCTGTGTCAGTATCGACCTCGACCTCACAGACCTGCGTGCCGTAGGGAAAACTGGCGACCGGCAGCGTCTCGTCGCCAATGCCGGCGAGCGGTCCTCGCAGGTTGTCCGGAAGGTGGTCGCGCGCAGCCGCCGCGCCCGCGACTTCAAAGAGACCAATCTCCCGATCAGTACCAGCGACCCGGTATCGCCCTGCCGCGAATTCGATGTCCGCCTCTTGGGTTTCCAGCAGAAGGCTGGCGATCTTGCGACCCCTGTCGATAATCTCGTTGGTCGCCTTGCCGATGATCGTTGCGGCGAGCTTCATCGACCGACCCGAATGCGAGCCGCCGCCGGCTTTGACTCGGTCAGTATCATGAGCAACATAGTCGATGCTGTCGAACGGCACGCCGAGCCATTCGGTGACAAGCTGCGCAAAGCTGGTCTCGTGACCCTGCCCGGATGACATGGTGCCCATTACCAGCTCAACTCTGCCTTCAGGCAGCACCGTGATCTCGGTGCGCTCGCGCGGTGCGCCGCTGGTAATCTCGACATAGTTGGCGATACCAATCCCGCGCCATTTGCCGCGCCGCCGTGCCTCGACGCGCCGTGCAGGGAACCCGCTCCAATCAGCGAGTGCCAGAGCCCTGTCCATTGCTTGCTCGTATCGGCCGCTGTCGTACGTGATGCCGAGCGGATTGCGGTAGGGCTGAGCGCCGGCAGGGATCATATTTTGCCGGCGCAGTGTCACCGGATCGAAGCCTAGCTGATCGGCCGCGAGGTCGATCAGGCGCTCGATCACGAAGATGATCTCGGGCCGGCCGGCACTGCGATAGGGCGTGGTCGGCACGGTGTTGGTGACGGCACCACGCCCGTGCACATAGCCTGTGGGGATGTGATAGACCCCGGACAGCAGCGCGATTCCCTTTTGCAACGACACGAAAGAAGCTGAGTAAGCGCCGAGATTGCTCAAATTGGCCCCGCGCACGGCGAGAAACTTGCCGTCCTTGTCGAGAGCTAGCTCTGCCTCGACCGTGAGATCGCGCCCCTGATAATCGCTCAGGAACAACTCGCTTCGTTCGCCCGCCCATTTCACCGGCCGGCCAACCCGGCGCGCCGCCCAGGGAAGCAGTGCGTATTCCGGGTAGAAGAAGTTGCGGGTTCCGAAATTCCCGCCCATGTCCCCGCAGACGCACCGCACCCGCTCTGCCGGTACGCCGAGCACCTGCGCGAGGTCCAGTCTTGCCTTGACGACGCCCCGGCCGCTCCCGGTGTGAAGCGCATATTGCCCGCCCGTCGCATCGTATTCGGCCATCGTCGTGCGCGGCTCAAGCGGCACTCCGGTGACGCGCTGCGCCCAAGTCTCAAGCCGCACAACATGGGCGGCACGTGTGAAGGCGTTCGCCGTCGCTGCCTCGTCGCCGACCTCGATATCGATGCAGACGTTATCTGGTGCTTCGTCCCATATGCGCGGCGCACCAGGTTTCACCGCATCCACGGCGCGTACCACGGCTGGTAGTGGCTCATAGGCAATCTCAAGCTGCCCGGCTGCATCGTGGGCGGCGGCGATCGTTTCGGCCACCATGATCGCAACCGGCTCGCCGACAAAACGCACCGTCTCGTGTGGCATCGGCCAATGTGGAGTGGCGATCGTCGCGAGACCCCTGGGTCTCACGGCTACGTCGGGCGGGGCGAGAATACCTGCATTGTGCGGGATCGGTCCGAGTCCATCGGCAATATAGTTCGCACCCGTCAGTACCGCGAGCACGCCTGGCACTCCGACTGCCGCCGCCTTGTTCACCGAGACGATGCGTGCATGCGCATGGGGCGAGCGCACGATCACCGCGTGCGCTAAGCCCGGCAGAGCGAGATCGTCGGCAAACCGGCCTTTGCCAGTGAGCAGACGAACATCTTCCTTGCGTCGGACCGGCTGGCCAATGCCGTTTGCTATCCTGGCCGATGCGTTCATGCGGGCCGTTCTTCTCCCTTGCGCTCCGGCTCGGCTCAGTTCTTCTCCATGTTCCAGTAGTTGATTACATAACCATCCAGGACGCCCGAGATGTTCTTCCGATAGGCGTTATTGATGTCGAACTGGCCGGCCGGGATGTAAGGGATGAACTGCCAGGCATGCTTCTGGAACGTTTCGAAGGCCATCTTGCGGAAATCGTCATCCGGGGCGGCAAGCACTGCCTGACGTAGCGCCTCGCCTTCGGGATCGCAGGGCATGCCCATGGACGCGGTCGTCGTCGGGCCGCAACTGGTGTCGAGCAGCACGTTGGTCAGCGGATGGAACCAGGTGCCGCCCAGCGCATAGATGCCGACCAGATTCCAGGGGCGCGCCCCCTTCGCGACCGGCGTTTCAACCTGTTTGAATACCGTCGCCCAGTCGCCCATTTGCAGATCGACTTTTACTCCGATGTCGCGCAGCCGCTGCGCCATGACCTGCGAGAGCGCATTGACGATCGGAAGCTGCGGCGTGCCGACGATAATGACGGTCTGGCCGGTGTATCCCGCTTCGGCAAGAAGCTGCTTCGCGCGCGCGGGGTCGGGTTTGCGGTACGGCTCGGAGCCGACTTCGGTCCCCAGGACAGAGCCGCAGACGCTGAAGCTGTAGCAGGTGGACCAGTGCGCGGCACCGGCCACCGTTTCCATGAATTCCTTCTCGTCGAACAGCAGCGCCAGGGCCTGGCGTGCTTTCTCGTTGTTGAACGGCGATAGCTCGAAATTGGGTCGGACCCAGGCGACGGCGGGCAACGAGGCGGTGCGGCGCACTATGATGCCGTGCTCCTTGAGGAATGGAATCAGGTCAGGCGTTACCGTATCCCAGAAATCGGCTTCGCCGGTGACCAGCGCGTTGGCGGCGGTGGTGGGATCGGGGATGATGTCCCACTCGACCCGATCGACCTTTACTACGCGCGCGCCAGCAGCGCCGTCCGGCGGTTCGGCGCGGGGCGGATAGTCAGGATTGCGGTCGAACACCACGCGATGGCCGGTTTCTCGTTCGCTCGCCACGTAGCGGAATGGCCCGGAACCGATCGGGTTGGTCAGCGGCACGTTGTTCGGGCGCTTGGCATCGCCCTCGCGCATGATCCCCGCGATCGGCGCACCGGGCCCGGCAAGGATGTATTCGACGAGGCCGAACGGCTTGTTCAGCGTGAGCACGAAGCTGCGGTCATCGACGGTGCTCATGGACGCAAGCCGCGACTTGAGCTGACCCCCCACCGAAGAGCCGTCCATCCACCGCTGAAGCGACGCGACGACATCCCTTGTCGTAACCGGACTGCCGTCTTGGAACTTCAGTCCAGCACGCAAGGTGAAGCGATATGTCAGGTGATCGGGGCTGACGGTCTCGCTTTCAACCATCATCGGCTTCGGCGACAGTGTGTGATCGAGTGCGAACAGCGTATCGAACACCATCTGCGAGTAGATGCGCCCGATCTGATTGGCAGCCCGTGTCGGATCAAGCTCCTGCAGATCGGCGCTGGGAATCGCATGCAGGATCTTCATCGGTGCCTGCGCTGACGCGACCGAAGTCGCGACGCCCAGCATGCTCGCGATCAGGAACGATAGTCGCCGCCAGGACATTCACGCCTCTCCCAATTTGTGAAGGTATCTTGGCTCCACACTGCACGCGAGTCCATTGGGCGGTCCGGGCACGGACAGAAGAGCCGGATTGGTGAGGTAACCCTCTCCCGCGGCGCGAATCCCGTGGAAACCAGGCGCGGTCTGCCAGACGACGCTGACGTGATGCGGGCGAATCCGCGAACTTCGGCTCGTCTCCCTCGTCTCCCGCCGCCATCTCGTGCATGCTTGGGCCGTCGAAGCGGAGGACCCGTCATGCCAGATCAAACTACGGATCAGCCGATCCTAAAGCGCATTCAGCAGCTTGTGACCGAAGAGCAGCACCTGCGTGGCCACGCGGCGCCAACCGACGCGGATCTCGACCGGCTGAGGAAGCTCGAAGTCGAGCTGGACCAATGCTGGGACCTGTTGCGCCAGCGCCGGGCGTTCCGCGAGTTCGGACGGGATCCGTCGGATGCACAGATCCGCCCGGCCTCGGTGGTCGAGAAATATCTCGGCTAAACGTATCCCGAAACCCCTCCGGCCGAGGGATGATCTGCTGAGTTTTTGTCAACGCCCACCACTGAGACTCGGACGTATCGCGATGAAAGGAGGGTCTCCGTGTGAACTCTCTTTCCGAACCAAGAACCCACTTACAGTCGGCGCGGGATGTGGCGGCACAGGGCGGCGGACGCGAGCATCATCACTCCACCGGCAACGAATACCGACGGCAGGCTGAACAGCGACAGCAGCACCGAGCACACCGCCGGCGGGCCAAGCTGGGCCACGTCGCGGAAGCTTACGAATACCGTGGTCATTTCGGCACGCTCGTACGGGTGGACGGCGCGCAGGAACAGCAGGTTGCCGGCGCCGTCGATGGTCTCGGTGGCGAGTGCCGCCAGCACGATTACGACAACGCAGAGCCAGGGAACGCCGAACGCCAAGCCGGTGCAAATGCTCAAAACGCCGGCCAGCGCATAGCCCGCCTGCAACAGGCGGCGCAGGCCGTAGCGGCGGCCGATCCAGCCCCAGACCGGTACCAGCCAGATCCAGCCGGAGCCGATCGATACCACGACGCCGCCCGTCTCGGCGCCGAGGCCGGACGTGACAGCGAAGATCGGTGCATAGACGTAGAACAGACTCCACCAGGAAGAGCGCGCCGAGGCGAGCGTCCAGGCCAGGCGCAGCCGCTTCTGGGCGAAGAAGCGAGGCAGATAGCGCGTGAGGCTCGGCAGCGGCCGGCGCATGGCCGCAAGCACTGCATTCTCGCCGATCCGCAGGTGCCAGAACAGGATCAGCAACATCAGCGCGGTGGCGCTGACGATTGCGAATGGCACGGCAAAGCCGACGCTCTGCTGCAGATAGACGCCAAGCCATGGGCCGATCGTCCAGGGCCCGGCAATGATGAAGATGCGCAGCGGCTCGAAACGCTTCAGTGCATGGCGGGAGACGTGGTCGAGCAGATAGAGCTGGCTGGTGATCTCGATGCAGGCGAACCCGAAGGTGCTGAGCACGAGCCCCGCCGCCAGGGTCGGCACTTTGTTGACGCCCATCAGCATGCCGGCGGCGGTCAACGAGAGCGTGCCAAGCGTGAACACGAACCGCCGGCGGATCAGCCGCACGAGCAGCGGGATGCTGAAGCGGCCGGCCACAGTGACCAAGCCTGCTGCGACATAGAGGAAAGTCACTCTGCGTGCGGTGCCGAGCAGATGCAGGGCCTCCAGCGGCACAACGGTGAGCAGAATGGCCTGCGCGACCGACGGGACGAAGAAGAGGCTGAGAAACGCCAGCGCCTGGCGGCGCGGCAGGGCGCCGATGGCGGCTGGGACTGCGATACGTGCGCTCATGACGGGGCTTCGACGCGGACCGGCGCCGGTGTGCCGGCGGGCGCGCGCACTTGGATCGATCCTCCCTAGTCGGTGCGGTGCAAAGGCCACCTTTATTTTGGCACGTCGGCGGATCGGTGCGTAGCCCCGGCGCGGCACCCTCACCCGGTTCGCTTCGCGACCCGACCCCGGATCAACTCCGGGGCAGGCTCTTTCCCGCGAGCGGGAGAGGTGGACTCGCACGTACCGGCGACGTTCAATCCATCGGTCAACATCAACTGCGCTTCAATCTACGATAGGTGAATCACGCACCATGCCAGTCCTGTCCCGCGTCGCCGAGTCGTCGAAGCTAGACACCCTAAAGTGGCGTTGTATCGGCCCGCCGCGCGGTGGCCGCGTAGTCGCGGTTGCCGGTGACCCGATGGATCGCATGGTATTCTATTTCGGCGCCTGCGCCGGCGGCATCTGGAAGACCATCGACGGCGGCGTCTATTGGCGCTGCGTGTCGGACGGGTTCCTGGGCAGCGCCGCGATCGGCGCCATCGCGGTGGCACGGGCCGATCACAACGTGGTCTATGCCGGTACTGGCGAGACGACGATCCGACTCGACGTCTCTTATGGGGACGGCGTGTACAAATCCGATGATGCCGGTCGCACCTGGCGCCATGTGGGCTTGCGAGAAAGTCGCCATATCGGCCGGATCTGCATCGATCCGCGCAATCCCGACATCGTTTTCGTCGCCGCGCTGGGCGACGCGTTCGGACCGAACGAGGAACGCGGAGTCTTCCGCTCGCGCGACGGCGGCAGAAGCTGGGAGAAGGTGCTCTATCGCGGCATCGATGCCGGCGCAGTCGATATCGCGATGGACGCCAACAACCCGCGCATCCTGTTCGCGACGTTCTGGCAGGCCCGACGCAGCTTCTGGAACATCTCCAGCGGTGGGCCCGGCAGCGGGCTCTTTTGCTCGACCGACGGCGGCGACAGTTGGCGGGAGATCTCGGGCAATCCCGGGCTACCGGACCGGCCGCTCGGCAAGCTCGGCGTCGCCGTCTCCGCGGCCCATGCGGGGCGCGTCTGGGCGCTGGTGGAGGCGATGGGCGAGAAGACCGGGCTGTACCGGTCGGACGACTACGGCGCGCGCTGGCAGCAGGTGTCGTCGCATCGGGACCTGATGCACCGGCCGTGGTACTATGCGCATGTCTTTGCCGATCCCTGCCATGCCGAAACGGTTTATGTCGCCAATCTGCAGTTGTGGAAGTCGACCGACGGCGGCGTGCGCTTCACCGAGATCATGACGCCGCACGGCGACAACCACGACCTGTGGATCGACCCGACCGATCCGAAGCGGATGGTCGAGGGCAACGACGGCGGCGCCTGCGTGTCATTCAACGGCGGCGTTACATGGTCGTCGATCTACAACCAGAAGACCGCGCAATTCTATCGCATCGACATCGACGATCAGTATCCGTACCGGGTCTATGCCACGCAGCAGGACAACACGTCGATCTCGGTGCCGAGCGCGGCCGTGTGGGGTGCCATCACGCTTGGCGACTGCACTTATCCGGGTACCGGCGAGAGCGGCTTCATCGCGGTCAATCCCGCCGATCCCGACATTGTTTATATCGGGGCGATCGGCTCCAGCCCGGGCGGTAGTGCGCCGTTACAGCGGTACGACCACCGCACCGGCCAAATTCAGCTTGTCAACGTCTGGCCGGAGGAATCGACCGGCATTGCACCGAGGGACCTCAAATACCGGTTCGCCTGGACTTACCCGATCGCCTTCTCGCCGCATGACAGCAAGATCCTGTACACCGGCGGGAACCACGTATTTCGTACCACCGACGAGGGCATGAGCTGGACGACGATCTCGCCCGATCTCAGCCTGAACGACCGCTCGCGGCAGGGCCCTTCAGGGGGCGAGATAACCGGCGAGAACGCTGGCGCAGAGGTGCATGCGACCTGCGCCTGTGTCGTCGAGTCGCCGCATCGACGCGGCGAGATCTGGGCATCGACCGATGACGGGTTGGTGCACGTCACGCGCGACGACGGTGCGAGCTGGCGTAACGTGACCCCGCCGGGAATGCCCGAGCTTGCCTATGTCGGCTGCGTCGAGATCTCGGCACACGATCCCGATACGATCTATCTGGCCGCGACCCGCTACAAGTTGGCCGATTACCAGCCGTACCTGTTCCGCAGCGCGGACGGGGGCCGCACCTGGCAATCGATCAACGGCGACCTCCCGGAGTCCGAGATCACGCGCGTGGTGCGCGCCGACCCGGTGCGACGCGGTCTGCTGTTCGTCGGCACCGAGACCGGGATTTTCTTCACGCTCGATGACGGGCAGAGCTGGTCGCGCCTGCCGGGCGGTCTGCCGGTGGTGCCGGTGTATGACCTCAAGATCAAAGGCGCCGACCTCGTCGCCGGTACGCACGGGCGCTCGTTCTGGATCCTGGACGATGTCACGCCGCTGCGCGAGCTTGCCGATGGGAATACCGGGACGCGGTTGTTCATACCCCGCACCACAGTCCGGACTAAGCTACACTTCGGTGCGCTTGGCAAACTGGGACCGGGCGTCTCGTTCGCTATCGCGCCGGGCATCGGCGGCAGCATCAGGACGGTTGAGCAGCCCGATCGGACGACGCTACGCGAGCATCTCGACGTGGGCGAGAACCCACCCAACGGGGCGATCGTGTATTATTGGCTGGACGACATCGCCTCCGGGCCGGTCGCGCTGACGTTCCGCGATGGATCGGGAGCCGCAATCATCTCGTTCCGCAGCGACGACGACACGCTGTCTTCGTCACGGCGTCCAGGGACACGGCGCGGCCTTAATCGGTTCGTCTGGGATCTGAAGCATCCCGGCCCGGTCAAGCTTGACTCGGCACTGGCGCCGCCCAGAAACAAGCCATTGGCGACAGAGCCCGATCCGCCGTCGGGTCCGGCCGTGATGCCGGGCGAGTATCAGGTGGAACTGACGGTCGAGTCGGACATCCGGCATGCTCGCTTCGCCGTCGTGAAGGACCCGCGCGTCGGTGCAACGGCCGAGGCATATCAGCGGCAGTTCGCGCTGCTGATGGAGCTGACGCAGTCGCTGTCGAAGCTGAATGCTGCGGTCAATCGCATCCGCCGCATCAAACGTCAGCTCGGCGCGCTGATCGAGCGGCTGGGCGATGCTCACGCCGATCTCGTCGGCAGAGCCACAGCAACGGGGGAGAAGCTGGCGGGGATCGAAGGCGTTTTGGTGGACGTCAACCGGCAGTCGGCGCGCGACACGTTGCGCAATCCGGCCCGTTTGAGCGACACACTGGTGGACCTGATCAACATGGTAGCCATTGCCGATGCAGCGCCGACGACGCAGGCCACCGCAGTGTCGCAGGAACTGATGGCCCGGGTCGCCGACGAGCTCGCCAAGCTGGATGCGCTGGTGACGCATGATGTGGGCGGGATCAACCGTCTCGCGGCGGAAGGCACGATCGATCTGATCAGCGGCTGAACCGATGACAGACACAAGCCGGCCACTGCGTCCTCGCGCATCACGCTCGCGGACGGAACGCGATCAACGGCAAATGCGCGGCCAGCCAACGGCTGTCGAGCTCGGAGCCGACATATCGCCAACCGAGGAGGCGGCTCAACACGGCGTAGATGATGGGCGCGATGAGGCGATTGCGCTGCTCGTAGCCGGCGATCACCTCTACTGCCTCGTCCGCCCCCAGAATGCGGTGGACCGCGGTGAAACGGCGCGAACCGATGACCACCTCCGGACCTGGTGTCGCCTGGATGTTGCGAAGCCAGTCGGATTTGGGACCAAAGGCGCTCATGACGACTACCTCGGGTCCTTCGTCCCGGTACTCCATGATTTCCAGCACGGTCTCCCGCCGCAGGCCGGTGCAGCGCCCGGTATGGACTAGCAGCAGGAAGCGGCGTCCGAGCAGCCAGCCGCATCGCCATCGATAGAGATACGCCGGCGCCCGAAACAGGCCGCGCAGCACAGGGTTCAAACGGGTCGTCGGCACGGTTTGTCGTCCACCATGTTGCTGCGTGCGTGCCCCGGCACCCTCATCCGGTTCGCTTCGCGAACCGACCCCCGGGTCGAAGCCCGGGGGCAGGCTCAAACATCCCCTCATTTTCCGTATGACATAAAAGAATCGGGCGACCGTAGAGGCGATTCCAAAAAGAATTGTGAAGCCGCCGCAGATGATGGATCCTTGCGAAGTCGCGAAAGTAGTTCCGCGCTCCCCGCAGACCGGCGAGTTTGCCTCCCGACACCGATTCGGGAGCTACCCATGGTCATCCGGGAGCGCGTTTCGTACAAGGGAATTCGCGACCTGCTTGGCGGCTTGCTGGAGCAGGACCTTCACGCCAAGCGTGTCAATTCTCTATGCGACGCCACGCTTGGCGTGTTGCACAGCGGCTCCCTGGCTATCTGTGCCATCGGCCAAGGCCTCGCCGCGGCGCGTAGTTTGAAGCCCAAGCACGCGATCAAGCAGGTCGACCGATTGCTCTCCAATACTGCCATCAGCGTCGACGATATTCTGGTGCGCTGGGTGCCCTTCGTCATCGGCGCACGCAGCTCCATCGTGGTGGCCATGGATTGGACCGACTTCGACGCCGACAACCAGGCCACCATCATGCTGGCCCTGATCAGCGACCACGGTCGCTCGACACCCCTGGTATGGCTGACCGTCGACAAGAGCACGCTCAAGGAGCGCCGCGGCTTCTACGAGCATCGCGTGCTGGTCCGGCTGGCCGAGCTGCTGCCGGCGGGGGTCAAGGTGTGCATCGTGGCCGACCGCGGCTTCGGCGATCAGAAACTGTACAAGATGCTGACCGAAGAGCTGTATTTCGACTACGTCATCCGCTTCCGTGGCAACATCACCGTGACCAGCGCCACCGGTGAGACGCGCACCGCGGCCGACTGGGTGCAGGCCGGCGGACGCGCCCGGGTGCTGCGCGGCGCCGAGGTCACCGCCGATCGCTACCGGGTGGGAAGCGTGGTCTGTGTCCAGGATCCGGATATGAAGCAAGCCTGGTGCCTGGCCGCCAGCAGCACCGATGCCACGGCCAAGCAACTGACCGGCCTGTACGGCCGTCGCTGGGGAATTGAGATCGACCAGGCATGGCGACTCTCGAGACTCTACAGGGTCAGGAGAGCCCGCCACGACGATTGGCGGCGGCCGACGACGCCATGGCGGGGGAGTTGCGCGAGCCAGCTTAAGGGCGGCAATCATGGCATCATCGGCGTGCACCAATTTGAACGTCGTGCCCTGGTGGCGAACCGCTCGACTGCGCAGACGTCCCTCCTGGACCCAGCTGTAGAGGGTCGATTTTGGCATAGCGAGATGCCGAGCCAATTCGGTAATCGTCCACTCCTCGGGCTGACGTTCAATGACCACAGGTCGCCGTTTGTGCCCAACGATTTCGACTTTGCTGAGGAGACGCTTAACCATCAACGCGGTGAATGTGTCACGTCGCTTAGGTGGTCGCCAACCTTCCTGGTTGAGGATTTCCGCGATCGCTGCATGGCGCTTCCCAGCACGCCGCAGCTCGGCTGCACGGGCGGTCAGTTGGTGGTAAGTGCTGAGTTGGTCGAGACGAGCAACCGGTCGAACCAGCTGGTGCGAGGTTTGGTGGCCACCGTGCCAATGACAGCTCACGCGGACTTGCTCCGTGCCGTCGATGACTTCAACCAACACCCGTTCGAGCAGCAGGCGAACCAGGGCTTGTCGCTCTTCCTGAGTGGCGGCTGCCCAGACGCCGGGTAAGTCGTGTGCCAGTTGGCGAATTCCTGCAACTTCGGCTGCGGTCAAGCTCCGCGGCTGGTCACGCTGGAAACGTTCATAGTCCCCTGCCAGGCGTGCCTGCTCGGCCAGCGCCTGCTCCCATTGGCGTTCGAGAGTACGGCCCACCAGTCGGTTCTCCGGTTCTATGGCATCGAATTGCCGGCGGGCTCGTTGCGCCTGGTAGCCTGCTCGTTCGAGCCGATGGCGCCACTGAGCGTCCAGCGCCGCGCGCTCGCGTTCCAGCTCGCCGGCCGCCAGCAAGCTTACCTCCAGCGCAGCCGGCTCGAGCGCCTCCACCACAAGCCGGCTTATCAGAGCATCAAGCGGCGCCGCCTTGAGCGTCTGGCAGACCGGTCCAGCGTAGTCGCTGGCCAAGTGGATACATACGTAGCGCGGAGCGGTGCCGTTTTGGTTGTACTGGGCGGTCATTCGTAGACCGCACCGACGGCAGATCAGCAGCCCAGACAGCAAGGCCTGGCCGGCGCGTGGCACTCCAGAGACCGTCGCCTTGTTCGACCGAAGCTGCGTTTGATTGCGCTGATACTGTTCCCAACTGATGTAAGCTGGAAGACGGTCCGGCAGAAACACCTCGGCTTCCTCCGGAGGGCTGGAGCGCCGTCCAGTACCCGGTCGCCCTGGTTTGCGCCGGCGTGGATCAGACGCTCGCCGGCCATATAGGTAGACACCCGCATAGGTCGGATTGTGCAACAGATCATTCAGCGAAACCCGGTTGGGGCGATGCCATTCCAACTCGCCCTTGTTGGTGCCGCCCTGCGTGCGCACCGGCATCCCGATGTCATGATCGACCAAGTAGCGCAGCACCTTGCCAATGGTGCGAAACCGATCGAACAGGTCGAATACCAGCCGGATCGTCGCCTGCGCCTGTTCGTCGGGCTCCAGGACGACTTCCCCCGACGGACGCCGCAGATATCCCATCGGTACCGTCTTGCCGAGTTCGCCGCGACGGGCCTTCGCTCGCCGCCCCTCTAACATCCGCGCCTTGATGATGTGAAGTTCGGCCTCAGACATGGTACCCTTCGAGACGGCGACATACTGCCCGAGAACAGCCGTTTGAGGTTCTGATCCGGTACCCTTTGCATCCGCGTGCGGGTGAGCGCGTGGCTGTCGTACGTCGTTTGCAGCATGGTGGCAGCAGCCACTTTGTCATCGAGCAACCTAACGGCATGCGAGCGTTGCTGCCGGCCTGGATGACCGAGCCCTGGCCGGCGCAAATTGCGGTCGTGAAGATGCCCCGTCTGACGCTCGAGGCATTGTTCACGCTGCGCAGAACGATTGATGGCGCACTCCTATCCTTATCGCCTGCGATTCCGATGAGGGAGGAGTGTGATGATCGACCGACCAGCGAGCCGCCGACAGCTCGATCTGCTCATGCCCACGGCCAATGCGCTCGAACCGAGCCGAATCCCTCGGCCCACTCGGGCGGAAGTGACCGCTCTGCTAAAACTGCTGATATCGGAGCACATCGCCGCCGGCGCGGCGCTGCCGCCCGAGGCCGCCAATGAATAAGATCACCGCTGAGCACCTGGCGCGCGACGCTTATGTGTACGTGCGCCAATCCACGGCGGATCAGCTGCTCAACAACCCCGAGAGCCGGCGTCGACAATATGCCTTGGTGGAACGAGCGCGCTCGCTGGGCTGGGAGAACGTCATTGTCATCGACGATGATCTTGGCCGATCGGGCAGTGGTCAACGCCGCCCCGGCTTCGAGCGCTTGCTGGCGGCAATCTGCGCCGGCACGGTCGGCGCCGTGTTGGCGATCGAGGCATCGCGGCTGGCACGCAACGGCCGCGATTGGCACACGCTGCTGGAATTCTGCGCCTTCGTGAACAGCCTGATCATTGACGAGGACGGAATCCACGATCCGCGACTGATCAACGACAGGTTGCTGCTTGGCTTGAAAGGCGCCTTCAGCGAGCTCGAGTTGTCGATGTTCCGGCAGCGTTCACGAGAGGCGTTGCGTCTGAAGGCGGCGCGCGGCGATCTGTACATGACGGTTGCGATCGGCTATCGACGCGGCGCTAATGATCGCCTGGAACAGGATCCTGACCGGCGGATCCGTGAGGCGTTGGCTCTGGTGTTCCGCAAGTTCAGCGAGATCGGCAGCGTGCGCCAGCTCGGCTTGTGGCTGCGGCAGGAGGGGATCGACCTGCCGGTTGCCGTCTATGGTCCCCAGGGCCGGGCCGTGCAGTGGCGCCCGGCGCGCTATCATGCGGTTCACCGGCTACTGACCAATCCGGTCTACGCCGGGGCCTATGTGTTTGGGCGCACCGGCTCGCGAGTTCGGTTCGAAGACGGGCGCAAAGTCGTCATTCACGGTGTCGCGCGTCGCCGCGACGAGTGGGAGGTGCTGATCCGCGACCACCACGATGGCTACATCTCATGGGAGGAGTATGATCGCAACCAGAAGATTATCGCCGGCAATGCCAACATGAAGGGGACGATGGTGGCAGGTTCGGTACGCAAGGGCGGAGGGCTGCTCGTTGGACTGCTCCGCTGCGGGCACTGCGGGCGCAAGCTCAAGGTACTGCATCATGCGCATCGCGACACGCGCTATATTTGCAATGCCGAGATGGACTACGCCTCCGACAAGAAGTGCGTCGGCTTCAGCAATATGCGCATCGATGGGGCGGTGTCGGCGGAAGTGCTGCGTGCGATCTCACCGCTGGCCATTGATGCGGCATTGCAGTTGATTGCCGATCGCGAGCGGGCCGGTTCGGAACGGCTGCGGCAAAGTGAACTGGCACTGCAACAAGCCCGCTACGAAGAGACGCATGCGCGACGGCAATATGATGCAACTGATCCCGACAACCGGCTGGTAGCCGGCGAACTTGAACGCCGATGGAATGACCGCCTGGCGGCGGTGGCGCGACTTGAGGAGCAGATCCGGAGCTTACAGAACGAACAGCCGCGCGCGCTGCGCGACGATGAGCGTGCGACGCTGTTGGCGCTCGCCGATGACTTGCCTCAGTTATGGAACCATCCCGCAGCGTCCAATGAAACCCGCAAGCGGATTTTACGCGCCGTCCTCAAGGAGATCGTCGTCACGGTGGAGGCCGATCGGCTGCGCCTCGTGCTGCATTGGCAGGGCGGAGATCACACGCGGCTTGAAGTGGCGAAGAACCGCACCGGGCAAAATCGCTGGAAGACTAACATCGAGACCGTGCAATTGGTCCGCGAACTCGCTCGCATATTGCCGGACCACAGCATCGCTCCACTTCTCAACCGGCTCGGAATACGCTCGGCCAAAGGACAAAGCTGGACCCAGTTGCGCGTCCGCAATTTCCGCGGCGTGCATCAGATTGCGGTCTATCGCGACGGCGAACGGGCGCAGCGACAAGAGCTGATCCTGCATGAAGCCGCCAGCCGGCTTGGCGTCCACAAGATGACTGTTGTTCGCTTGATCCGGGACGGACTGCTGCCTGCGAGACAGGCGTGCGTCGGCGCGCCCTATGTCATCCGCGAACATGATCTGGATCGGCCCGTAGTACGACGTGCGCTCACCACTGGACGTGCAGTATCATCCGATCCGCAGCAAGAAAGTCTGTCCTTTCAATAAGATCACGAGGTCCTGCATCATGTCACCATCCCCTTTAAGCCCAGCAGCAGGCGATCGTTAAAATTACCCGCATCGTACACGCCTTCGGAATCCGCAATCAACGTGTCGAACAACGCGCAGATCTCCAGCAGCTGATGCCAATCCCGGCATGATCGGGCGAGCCGCGACATCTCCACCCCCAGCACAATGCCGACATGGCCGAGACCGACCTCTGCCACCAGACGCTGGAAGCCGGGACGGCCCTCGATCGAGGCACCAGACCGCCCCAAATCATCGTCGATCACCACGATCGATGCGCGGTCCCAGCCAAGCTGCAGCGCCCGATCCACCAGAGCATATTGCAGCCGCGTCGATTCTTGGTGTCGCTCAACCTGCTGAAGCGTGGACTGGCGAATGTAGACTATCGCCATCCGCTCCCGATGCCGACGGTGGATCTTGTCCGACACCATGCCGTGGGGCGCCGGACACCAAACCTCGCTCACCATGATTGGACTCCCCGGCCACAACCACCGCGCGGCTCTGGCGAAGTGTCATCAGCGTCAGTGCACGCAGCACCGTGCGTCGCCGGTCGTCGGGCAACATCTGCCATACCGGTCGACCGGCCTCGTTCATCGCGTGATCCCAGCCAGCGAACCAGCGCTCGAAGCGCCTCGCGGCCGAGTATGGGCGGTCCCGGCGAGTTGGTTAAACTATCAGCGGTATCATGGATGGGATATCGAATGCAGCTTACGCGACAGCAAGGACCTGTGCTTCGGCATGGGTCTGGGCACCATCCGTGTCAAATCCCCCGAGCGGCGTGACCGGCTATGGCTGATCAACGCATTCGCCGTCGTCCTGCTGACCTTGCTGGGGGCCGCCGGCGAAGCCTTGGGTTATGATCGGATGCTCAAGACCAACACCGCCAAACGCCGTGCCCATTCGTTGTTCCGCCAGGGCTGCCTGCTCTATGACCTCATCCCGACCATGCGTGACGACTGGCTGCGCCCATTGATGCAGCGCTTCTCCCAAATGCTGCACGAGCAACCTCTCTTCGCAGACGTTTTCGGACCGGTTTGATAAATGAGGGGAGTCTTGAGGGGGGCAGGCTCTCTCCCGCAAGTGCGGAACAGGTGGACTCTACCCCGGCTTCGGGATTGGCGCACGCAATAAGCGCTTGAACAGGCGATTTGAATGTGGGATGCATGATAATGCATGTGCTGACCGCAGAGCTTGATGTTCAAGACATGATTACTGCCGCCCAGATGAGGGCCGCTCGGGCCCTGTTGGGGATCGACCAGCGGGAGCTGGCCGAGCTCTCCGGGCTGTCGCTACCCACAGGTACAGCGCATGGAGGCGAGCGAGGGCGTGGTGCGCGGCACCATTGACTCGCTGATGAAGCTGATCAGCGCGTTGAATGAAACCGGGATCGAGATCATCAGCGAGAACACGCCGAGCCAAGGTCGAGGCAGAGGTGTCCGGCTGATGCGCCCTGGATCGGAAGGCGGCTCGCGCCAGTGATTGTCGCCCTGCTGATCGGTATCGTTAGCCTGCTGGGGTTGGGTCCCGCCGGTGTAGCTTTGGCATCGCGCCCTGCCGGCACGACCGCCATTTACGGCGGGGCAGCGCTCCTATGCGGGATGATCGGCACGCTGGGGCTCGTTGCGCTCAGCGTGGCGCCATCGACGATCGTGCTGCCGCTGGGCCTGCCCTGGGTCGGCGCGCATCTGCGGCTCGACGCGCTGTCTGGCTTCTTTGCCTTCGTGGTTGGCCTGGGTGGGGCGGGGGCCAGCGTGTACGCGCTTGGCTATGGCCGGCACAAGCAAGGGCCGGAACGCGTGCTGCCGTTCTATCCGGTGTTCCTGGCCGGACTGTTTCTCGTGCTGCTGGCCGACGATGCGTTCACCTTCCTGTTCGCCTGGGAGCTGATGTCGCTCGCATCCTGGGCGCTTGTGGTGTCGCATCATCGGGAGGGCGACAATATACGCGCCGGCTACATTTATTTGCTGATGGCGAGCTTCAGCGGGCTCACCTTGCTGCTGGGCTTCGGTCTGCTGGCCGGTGCCACCGGTGGTTATGCGTTTGACGCGATGCGATCGGCGCATCCGTCCTCGGAGGTGGCCGCGTTCGTGCTGGCGCTGGCATTGCTGGGGGCCGGCTCGAAGGCGGGGCTGGTGCCGCTGCACGCCTGGCTGCCGCTCGCGCATCCGGCCGCGCCCAGCCACGTCTCGGCACTGATGAGCGGAGTGATGACCAAGGTCGCGGTCTATGCGTTCGTGCGCATCGTCTTCGACCTGCTGGGACTGCCAAGCTGGTGGAGCGCGGTGGTGGTGTTGGCTCTTGGCGGCATCACCGCAGTGCTTGGCGTGCTGTACGCGCTGATGCAGCACGACCTGAAACGGCTGCTCGCTTATCACACGGTAGAAAATATCGGTATCATCTTCATCGGCCTTGGGCTGGCGATGGCATTCCGGGCCAACGGGTTCGCGATCGGCGCGGCGCTCGCGCTGACCGCCGCGCTGTTCCACGTGTTCAACCACGCGGTGTTCAAGAGCCTGCTGTTCTTCGGCGCCGGCGCCGTGCTGAACGCCACCGGCGAGCGCGACATGGAGCATCTGGGCGGACTGATCCACCGCATGCGGATCAGCAGCTTTGCTTTCCTGATCGGTTGCGCGGCGATTTCCGCTCTGCCGCCGCTGAATGGCTTCGTGTCGGAGTGGCTGACCTTCCAGGCCATCCTCCTGCGGCCCGATCTGCCCCAATGGGGGCTGAAAATCATGATCCCGGCGGATGGCGCGCTGTTGGCGCTGGCGGCTGCGTTGGCTGCCGCGTGCTTCGTCAAGGCCTATGGCGTGACGTATCTCGGCCGCCCACGTACGGCGGCTGCGTCCGACGCCGCCGAAGTGGATAAGTGGTCGCTTGCCGCCATGCTGGGTTTCGCTGCGCTATGTCTGCTGGCGGGGATCTTTCCCGGCGTCATGATCGATCTACTGGCGCCAGTGACGCAGGCTCTGCTGGGCGCGCGGATTCCGGCCCAGCTCGCACTGCCCTGGCTGTCGATCATTCCCGTGGCGGCCTCGCGCAGCTCGTATAACGGGTTGCTGATCTTTGTCTTCCTTGCCGCGAGCACTTGGCTGACGGTATGGGCGATCCACCGTTTCGCCTCGCATGTGGTGCGCCGCGGGCCGGCCTGGGATTGTGGCTTTCCCGACCCGAGTCCGGCCACGCAATACACCGCCGACAGCTTTGCCCAACCGATCCGGCGGGTGTTCGGCACGGTTGTGTTCCGCACGCATGAAACGGTTGTGATTCCTCCGCCGGGCGATATGGCCCCGGCGCGTATCGAGAAATCGAGCAGTGACCTGGTGTGGGAGACATTCTATGCGCCGGTGGCGCGCGCGGTCGCAACGACGGCGGACACGCTGAACCAACTGCAGTTCCTGACCATCCGCCGCTACCTGGCGTTCGTGTTCCTGGCCTTGGTCGCGTTGTTGCTGGCGCTGGCGCTATGGCAGTGATCGGCCCGCTGCTGGTGCAGGGCGGCCAGATGGCGCTGGTGCTGCTGGCCGCGCCATTGCTCACCGGCCTGATTCGCAAGGTGAAGGCGCGGCTGCAACGCCGGCGGGGTGCGTCGGTGTTGCAGCCCTATCGCGACCTGCGGCGCCTGCTGGGCAAGGAGGTGGTGCTGGCCGAGAACGCCTCGTGGCTGTTCCGTACCGCGCCTTATCTGATCTTCGCCTTCACTTGGGTCGCCGCGTCACTGGTGCCGACCTTCGCAACCGGCCTGCTGTTCTCCTGGACGGGCGACCTGATCGCCATCGTCGCACTGCTCGGCGCCGCGCGTTTCCTGCTTGCGCTGGCTGGGATGGATATCGGCACCAGCTTCGGCGGCATCGGTGCCTCGCGCGAGGTGATGATCGCTTCGCTTGCCGAGCCGGCGATGCTGATGGTGATCCTGTCGCTGGCGTTGATCGCCGGCTCGACGCAGCTTTCGACAATCGCGCAATTCATGCTGTCGCCGGCGGCTGGGCTGCGGGTGTCGCTGGCGCTGGCCTTGGTTGCTTTCCTGATCGTGGCGCTGGCGGAGAATGCCCGCATCCCGGTGGACAATCCCGCCACGCACCTGGAATTGACCATGGTGCACGAGGCGATGGTGCTGGAATATTCCGGGCGGCACCTGGCGATGATAGAGCTCGCTTCGTCGCTCAAGCTGTTGCTGATGATTTCGGCGATTGCCTGCATCTTCTTCCCGTTCGGGCTGGTGACCGGCGCGGCGCAGGCCGGTCGCTATTTCGTCGGTCTCGGCGCCTATGCGGCGAAACTGGCCGTCGCCGGTACGTTGCTCGGGATTTTCGAGATGTCGATCGCCAAGATGCGCGTCTTTCGCGTGCCCAACCTGTTGGGTGGCGCGCTGATGCTGGCTCTGCTCGCCACCTTGCTGCTATTCGTCTCGGTCGGTCTGTGATGGGGCTTTCCTTCGACGTCGCCCATATGCTCGCCGGGCTGATGGTGCTGGCCGGGCTGATGATGCTGTATCAGGACCGGCTGTATCCGCTGCTGCACGTGCTGGCGTTGCAGGCCACGCTGCTGGGCTTGTCGGTGGCCTGGCAGGCGCATCTGCAGGCCGCACCGCATCTCTACATCACTGCGGCGATCGCGCTGCTGTTCAAGGCGGCGTTCATCCCTTGGGCACTGCGGCGGATGGTGTTCCGTCTCGGCATTCACCGCGAAATCGAGCCGGTGGTCGGCATCGGGCCGACAATGCTGGCCGGGATGGCGTTGGTCGCTTTGTCGCTCGAGGTGATGCTGCCGGTCACCGCACAGGCCGACCCGGTGGCGCGGCAGGATATCGCGCTCGCCCTGTCGATCGTGCTGATCGGGCTGCTGCTAATGGTGTCGCGGCGCAACGCCGTCAGCCAAGTGGTGGGGTTCCTGGCGATCGACAATGGCATCAGCCTGGCCGCAACCGGCGCGCAGGGCATGCCGCTGGTGGTGGAGATCAGCGTCGCATTCTCCGTCCTGGTGGCGTTTATCGTAATCGGCGTGTTCTTGTTCCGCATCCGCGAGCGCTTCGACACGGTGGATGTCGCCGCACTCGATCGGTTCCGCGGAGAGCAGCCGTGATCGGGCTGATCGGCGTGCTGGCGGCACCGCTGCTGGGCGCCGTGATTCTGGCCTTCGCGTCGGCATATCGACTGTCGGCGCGCATCAACATCGTGGTCAGCGCTGTGGCGTTTGCAAGCGCCCTGCTGCTGCTGGTCGAGCGTCCGACGCCAGGGCGGTACCTGCAAGTCGATGACCTGAACGTGGTGTTCATCGTGCTGGGCACCTTCGTGGGGCTGACCACCAGCGTGTTCAGTGCCAGCTATATCGGCCACGAGCTGGCGACGGGGCGGCTCACCCCGGCTTATCTGCGTTTCTACCATGCCATGTTCCAGCTCATGGCGTTCGGCATGAATCTGGCGTTGGCGGCCAACAATATCGGGCTGATGTGGGTGGCAGTGGAGCTGGCGACGCTGACCACGGTGATGATGGTCGGCATCTACCGCACGCATGAGGCGATCGAGGCGGCCTGGAAGTATTTCATCCTGGGCAGCGTCGGCATCGCATTGGCTTTGTTCGGCACGATCCTGGTCTATATGGCGGCGCGACCGGTGGTGGGGCCGGGGATCGACGGCATGGTGTGGACCGTGCTGGTGGCCCGCGCGCACGGCTTCGACCCGGCGCTGATGAACGTCGCCTTCGTGTTCCTGCTGCTGGGCTATGGCACCAAAGTGGGGCTGGCGCCGATGCATGCCTGGTTGCCGGATGCCCATGCCGAAGGGCCGACTCCGATCTCCGCCGTGCTGTCGGGTCTGTTGTTGAACGTGGCGTTGTATGCGCTGTTGCGGTTCAAGATGCTGATGGCAGCGACGCCCGGTGCCATTGCGCCTGGGCCGCTGATGATCGCGCTGGGTCTGGTGTCGCTGATCTTTGCCGGTTTCATGTTGTACCGGAGGCGCGACATCAAGCGGATGTTCGCTTATTCCTCGATCGAGCACATGGGCATCATTGTGTTTGCGTTCGGCATGGCGGGGCCATTAGGCAATTTTGCCGGACTGCTGCAGATGGCGATGCACAGCCTGACCAAATCGGCGATCTTCTTCTCGGTAGGACACGTGACGCAGGTGAAGGGCACGCAACGCATTGCCGAGATGGGTGGGCTCACCGAGACCCATCCGCTGCTCGGCTGGGCGCTAGTCGCCGGGGTTGTCGCCATTTCGGGACTGCCGCCGTTCGGCGTCTTCACCAGCGAGTTTCTTGTGGTGAGCTCCAGCTTCGCGCGTCAGCCGATCCTGGCGGTGCTGCTGGTATTCGGGCTGCTAGTGTCGTTCGGCGCGTTGTTGTTGCGAACGAGCGCGATCGCTTTCGGCGCGCCGCGCGGCCCGGTCGAGCCGGTGCGAGCGTCGCATGTGCCAATCTTCGCGCATCTCGCGTTGGTACTGATCGCCGGGGTGTGGTTGCCTGGTCCGCTGGTGGCGTGGTTCCAGCACGTGGCGGCGTTGTTGGGATGAGCGCCTGGGATGATGCGGCCGCGCGGCTCGCGACTGGCGAGGCGACGCTTGTCTCGGTGTGGGGCGAGCCGGGGCGCGCGCATCTGGCGCTGTTCGACGACTGGGTGCGGCTGATTTCGATTGATTGTCCTGATGGGCGATTTCCGTCGATCGGTCGCGTGCATGCGCCGGCCATTCGGCTGGAGCGTGCGATACGGGACCTTTACAGCCTGGAGCCGGTCGGACTGCCGGATACGCGCCCGTGGCTGGATCATGGTCCCAATCCCACGGCGTATCGGTTTCTGCCGGTCGAGGGGGAGAACCTGCACCAAATCCCGGTTGGGCCGGTGCATGCCGGCATCATTGAGCCGGGGCATTTCCGTTTCACCTGCGACGGCGAGACGGTGGTACGGCTGGAGTAACGCCTGGGTTACGTGCACAAGGGAATCGATGCGCTGATGGCGGGTGCGGAGATCGGCGCGGCGGCGCGGCTCGCCGGGCGCGTGTCCGGCGACAGCACAGTGGCCTATGCGATTGCCTTCGCTCGCGCGGTCGAGGCCGCGCTGGGCGTCGCGCCGCCGGCTCGCGCGGTGTGGTTGCGCGCGCTGATGGCGGAGTTGGAGCGGCTCGCAAATCATCTCGGCGATATTGGAGCTATTTGCAACGATGCGTCGCTCAGTATCATGCTGGCGCATTGCGCGATGCTGCGCGAGCGCGTGCTGCGCGCATCTGCCGCGTGTTTCGGCCATCGGCTGATGATGGATTGCGTCGTTCCCGGCGGTGTCACGCGCGATCTTGCCGATGAGGCCCCGGTGCGGATGGTGCTTGGCGAACTGCATGACCGCTTTCAGCGTCTTGTGCATTTGTACGACGGCACTGCATCATTACAAGGCCGGACCGTCGGCACGGGTATCGTGAAACCGGAGCTGGTGCGGCGCTTTGGCGCTGGAGGGTATGTCGGCCGTGCCGCGGGCCGCGATGTCGATGCACGCCGCCGCCCGGGCTATCCGCCGTACGATGCGTTGGCCTTCGAAGTACCCGTGCTGAGCGAAGGGGATGTCAACGCGCGGGTGTGGATCCGCATCAAAGAGGTCGAGCAGAGTTTGCGCCTGGTGGATCAGATTCTCGATCGTTTGCCTGTTGGCCCGGTGCGGACCGAGCTTCCAGCCGGTTCGGGCGAGGGGTATGCGTTGGTCGAAGCGTTCCGCGGCGACGTGTTCACCTGGGTGCGCATCGACGATGGCTGCGTGGTGCGTAGCCATCTGCGCGATCCGTCATGGTTCCAGTGGCCGCTGCTGGAGGCCGCGATCGAGGGCAACATCGTTGCCGACTTTCCACTGTGCAACAAGTCTTTCAATTGCTCCTATTCTGGTCATGATCTGTAGTGCGAGCGGGCAGGTGTCGGCCTTCCCATCGTCATGCCTTCGAAACCAGGCATCCATGGATGGTTGCAAACGTCCCGAGCGCGACTCCTGCTTTCGCAGGAATGACGCCAGGCGCCGGCGGCGAGGCGCGAGCATGACACCTGGCGCTGCACGATGCTGAGGACCCTCCTACAGGGCTTGCGTCCGCCGGCAACGGAGTCGGCTCCCGCTGTTGATCCCGAGCTGTCGGCGTTGGGCGCGCGGCTCGACAAGGCGGTGCGCCGGCGGCTGGGTCGCAGCCTGTCGATCCGCGAGGTGGATGCCGGCTCCTGCAACGGCTGCGAACTGGAAATTCACGCGCTCAATAATGCCTTCTATGATGTGGAACAATTCGGCCTGCGGTTTGTCGCCTCGCCGCGGCACGCCGATGTGTTGCTGGTCACCGGCCCGGTGACACGCAACATGCGCGAGGCGCTGGAACGCACCTATGCCGCGACACCAGCCCCGAAGTGGGTCGTTGCCGTTGGCGATTGTGCGACCGGGTGCGGTGTGTTTGCCGACAATCCCACCTGCATCGGCGCGGTCGCAAAGGTGGTGCCGGTCGATCTTGTCATCCGCGGCTGTCCGCCGACCCCCACGCAGCTCTTGCAGGGCCTTCTCGCCTTGCTTGGTATTGGGTAACTGCATCTCGGCTCAGCATTCGCGAACACGCGTCTGATGTGCCCTCGCGCAGATCCAGCCATAGAACAAGATACTGATCTGCCGTTCCATAGCTGTGGCAAGTCACAAAGCGCTGCGAGTAGCTCAGCATCGCCGGCGACCCAACCGACTCAGGACAATCAGGCTGGTTGCGAACAGCAGCGAGGTCACCCAGCCCGGCGATTCTGGAATGGAGGCGATTGTGCCGACTTGGTCCTCATAGGTAAAGTTCATCTCAGAGTTCAACGTCGTAGTGAGCTCCCACAGTGGCATAAGCGCAGGCATCGGCGGTAACGCCGGCGTTTGGCACTGCTCCTCGGACCAAACCGGTTGTCTCGAAACCGTCGGTTGAACTGATTGCAGCGGTTGCTGCGGAACCCGGGAGCAACCCCTCCAGACAGAGCTAGCCCGCATTTCTCACAGACTCCAGGCAAAATCGAACTGGTGCCGTAACGTAATCGTGCTCCCGGCCAATTTGCCCGCTGCCGATCGTGTAGCCGCGTAGCGACTGATTTTGCGCGCGCGCCGCGTCGCGCCGCACCAGGCAGCGTTGCACGGGAGAGCGTATCGGACTATGCGCTGTCTGCTTCGTATCAGGCGGCAGCAGCCGCCGCGGTAAGCGCGGCGTGAGCGGCAGCGAACTCGCCCTGGTAGGGACAGGCCGAAGCCATCGCTACCTTGACCCGCCGCACGCTGATCCGCACCAACGCCCCCAATTTGAGCAGTTTAAGTCGTATCGTCCCGCAGGTGGCAGCAGCAAACTGTGTGTCCGCCAGCCCGATCCGGCGCAGCGCGCACAGCAGTACATAGGCCAGCGAGGCGAACCACAGGCGCAACTGATTGGCTCGCATGGTCGCCGTGGACGTGCGATCGGCGAACAGGTCGAGCTGGCACTCCTTGATCCGGTTCTCCATCTCACCGCGCGCACAATAGATCGTCTCGTAGAGATACCGCGCCGCCGCCTCGCCGCGCTTAAGCGAGGTCACCACGAAGCGGGGATTGGCCTCGTCCTGGGTCCATTCGGCCTTCGCCACCACTCGCCGCCGGCGGCTCCAGCTCTTCAGCGTGGACCAGCGGAAATCCTTGAAGCGACGCGCCGGTTTGCCGGTCTGCTTGGCCTCGGCCTGCGCCGCCGTCAACTCGGCTTTGATCTGCGCCACCAGCCGCTCGTTGCGCGCCAGGCCGAACAGGTAGTCCGCCCGATTGGCCTCGCACCACGCCATCAGTTCTTCGCGGGCGAAACCAGAGTCCGCCCGCAGCAGGATTTGTGTCTTCGGCCAGCGCGCCCGGATCTGGGCAACGATCCGTGATACCTCCTCAACCGCCCCGGCCGAGCCGTCGATGTCGGACTGCCGCAGCTTCGCCGCCAGCAGGTGTCGGCCGCAGAACACGTAAAGCGGCAGATAGCAGTAGCAGTCGTAATAGCCGTGGAAGAACCGACCTTCCTGATGTCCGTGCAGCGGATCATCGGTGGCGTCGAGATCGAGGATGATCTGCTTCGGCGGTTCGGCATGCGCGTCTAGGAACATATCGACGAACAGCCGCTCGATCGACGCCGTATCGGCGCTGATCTTGGCATAGCGGGAGGGCTCCGGCTGGCCCAGCTCCAGCCGGTTCAGCGTCGATTTGCCGGCCAGCGGCGCGCAGTCCGACCGGCGCGCCTCCAGCTTGCCGGCCAGCACCGCCAGCACCGGATCGTGGCGGAGCTGGTCGTGGTCGATCAGGTCTTCGTAGCCGAGCGCGATGCCGATGATCCGCTGGCTGACCAGGGTCGCCACATCGTGCTCGACGAAGGCTGGGTTGCGGGCGTCCTGGAAACACGCGGCAAACCGCCGGGTCAGGCCAATCACCTGGTCGGTCGCGCCGAGCAGCAGCGCCCCGGCATCCGAGGTCAGCGTTCCGCCGTCGAAGCCGGCCACCACTGCGCGGCCTTCTACAGGTGCAAAGGCGAACAGCTCTGCGCTACACTCTGTCTGCATCGGGGAAATCCTCCGTTCCACGAAAAACTTTGTTGGCACGATGATTTTCGCTGATTTCGGAGCCCCGATGCACCTGATTCGGTGAGAAATGCGGGCTAGCAGGAGAGTGTTGATCGCCACCCAATAAAGCAGGCGCCTTGCGTCGGGTGCTCGTGTGGAACGAAAGATTAATGCTGGTGAGTTTCGCCGCTTGCTCACGTGCTTTCCCGTCGTTCGACGAGCCGGAGCTCAAGATTCAACGCAGAGGCGCGGAGAATTTCAGCCGCCACGCGGCGTTTGCCGGCTGGACGCATCGGGCGTTGCCGCTGACATTGCCGCTCCGGGACGGCATTCCGGCTAGCGATCGTTTCGCGCGTATACGACTGCTGTAGCCGAGGGGAGGTTGGGGTGGGGGCTTTGCCGGGGTGAGGTTCTCATGCTTGGCTCGCATGGCCGCCTCCCGCAAGGTCGTCGCGCTTGGCGGCATGGTGCCTCACTGGCGCGGCCCCTCCCCCCGGCCCCCTCCCGCAAGGGCAGCAGGCTCTCTCCCGGAGGGCGGGAGAGGTGTTCGCGGGCTCGGCTTTTCCAGTCATCATGAATGCGCTCTCGTGCGCGGTTCGAGCAGGCACTGGGGTGGCCGGGCTCAACCAGGCCCCGTGGACAAACCCGTTGTTGGCTGTGCTGCTCGTTGTCGATCTGCTTCGAGCGAGGCAACCGCGGCAATAAGCGCCAGCGTTGTCCAAGCGCAGCGTCATATCCACAGCCATACCCCGCGATCGCCAGTAATATCGTCGGCCGTCGCGGCACGTTCAGGCAGCGTCAGCGCCTCTTCCCCGAAAGCCCATCACCTCCAACCGCGTTGATCATGCCACGCCGACAGTTTCATCGCCATTTTTGCGCGGATTCCCACAGCCACTAACATCTGTTGACATATCAGGGTCAAGAAAAGTTCCCGAAAGTCTTGGTTTCCGCATCAGGAAAGGGGGCCGCGCTCCCCGCGCGGCCCCGCCGGTCGTCAGTATTCGGATGCGAGCATAATGGTGAGCAGCGGACGGTCTGGCCGAGGTCGCTCACGGATCAGGCCAAAGATCGGGGCGAGGGCATACGCGTTGAAAATGGCAGCCATTCGGCCTCGGTCGGAATGCCGAGGAACGGGCTGGACTGGCGCAGCCGGCTCGCGCGCTCGGACGGCCCGCTAGAATCCCCGGTACAGGATCCGGTACAGGATATGGGTCAAGGGCGCAAAGCGAACTGGCGCGCGTATCGCCCTACTTGGTCGATTTCCCCAGGCTTCCAAATTTCTTGTTGAATTTCGCGACCTGCCCGCCGCTGTCGATAATCCGGTGCTGGCCCGTCCAGGCCGGATGCGACTTGGGGTCGATGTCCAACCGCAGCGTGTCCCCGGGCTTGCCGTAGCAAGACCGCGTCTTGAACTGCATGCCGTCGGTCATCACGACCGTGATTTCGTGGTATTCCGGGTGGATTCCCGCCTTCATCGGCCTCGCTCCTTCTGGCGCCGCCGATCCCGACCGGCCGCGCAGGCCGCCCGCTATAGCGGGCGGCGGCGGCGGGTGGAAGTCCTGCCGGTTAGGGTCACTCCCAGCACCCTCACCCGCCGCGCTGCGCGCGGCGACCTCTCCCGCAGCGCAGGAGAGGTATAGAGGAGGTCTAGAGGAGTGTCTTGCCATGATACCTGGAAGCTTGGAGGCAGGCCGTACCATCCTGCCGACTTCACTGCAGCCCCCCTTATGGAACACGCCATCCAGCATCGATAAGCGCCCCCTTCAGGCCGCCTTAGATGGCGCAGTGCACCGACTTCTGCACCTCCTGTCGGTGTGGCGAACCCGTGCCGTGCAGCGACAAATGCTGTCGTCGCTCGACGACCACCTTCTGCAGGATATCGGCCTCGCACGGGACGATGTCGATCGAGAGGTGACGAAGCCGTTCTGGCGTCCGTAAACCACAAAAACGCCGGAATTTAGTGGCCATCGCGGGGTATAGAATGTGCCCCGCGATGGTCCACAATCATTGAGTTGTTCGAGCGAGCGATCCTCTATGCTGAGTTATTATCCGCGGCTGCGGCAGAACGTCTGGTGTTACGCACCGAATTCGAAAGCGCTGTCAAGGACGTGTTGCGCAATTACGCGCGCGCCGGTTATGCCGAACCAACAGCCTCATTCAGTTTCATCACCGTTTTTGGGCGGATTCTCGCAGCCGCTAATACCGGCCGAGTGAGCGAAGGCCCGCACGACGAAAGGATGCTGGCCCGTGTGCGGTGCGTCGGCGTGCTGGTTGATGCAGAGAAGGAGGATCAGGGCGGGACGTGGGGCTCGGCCCCGGCACCCTCACCCGGTTCGCTGCGAAAACCGACGTCTCTCACAGAGCGGGAGAGGTGGATCTACGACGCCCGGATCGTCTTGATCCGCCTTCCCTCGACGCCCAACGCAATACGCCCGTCGATCAGGGCGATCGCGTCTTCACCGAAGACCTCGCGTCGCCAGCCATGCAGGGCGGGCACTTCGGCCCCATCATTCAGTGCCAGCCGGTCGATATCCTCCGAGCTGGCGATCAGCCGAGGTGCCACGTGGTGCTGTTCGCTTTTGGCGGCCAACAGCACCTTCAGCAACGCGACCAGCGCCGGTGAAGGGCGGCCCGCATCGCTGCGTGGCACTGCTGGTAGCGCGTCCTCCGGCAACGCCTGCGCTGCGGCGATCGCCTCAAGCAGAGACGCGCCCGTGCGTCCCTCGGCGAAGCCTCGGGTGATGCCCCGTGCGCGGGCCAGCGCCTCCGGCGTGTCCGGCACGGTGGCGGCAATCTCCAGCAGAGTCTCGTCTTTCAGCAGGCGCTGGCGAGGGATGTTGATCCGCTGCACCTCGCGCTCGCGCCAGGCGGCGAGGGCGCGCACCATCGCCAAGTATCGACGGTTGCTGCTGCGTGGGCGCAACCGCAGCCACATCTCCTCGGGATCGACGCGATAGGTCGCCGGATCTGTGAGCGTGGCCATCTCCTCGGCGACCCATTCCAGCCGGCCTTCCTCCCGCAATCGGGCGCAGAGCTTCTCATACACGGGTCGTAACCAGGTTACGTCGGCGGCGGCGTAAGCTAGCTGGGCCGGCGACAGCGGCCGGGCAGACCAGTCGCTGAACCGGTGCGCCTTATCGATGTGACCGCCGGCCAGCGCGGCGACCAGCGCGTCATAGGCGACCTGGTCGCCGAATCCCGCCACCATTGCCGCCACCTGGGTATCGAACAGCGGCGCCGGCACCTGACCGAACTTCATGACGAAGATCTCGATGTCCTGGCGAGCGGCGTGGAACACCTTGGTCACCTGCCGGTCAGCCAGTAGCCCGCCGAGCGGGGAGAGGTCGATCTCCGGCGCCTCGGCATCCACCACCGCGACTTCATGCTCGTCAGCTAGCTGCACAACGCAGAGCTCGGGCCAGTAGGTGTGCTCGCGCATGAATTCCGTATCGATTGTAACGAATGTCTCGCCGCGCAGGCGCCGGCACAGCGCATCCAGCGCGTCGGTGTCGGAGATCAGCGTCGGCGGCGGGAAGTCAGGGCGGGACGAGCGGGCCATGCAGCGCTTCTACACGCACGAGCCGGCGCAAGGAACGGGGGGCATCCGAGCCGGTCCGTCGCTATCTCGGCGGCTGGATAAGCCAAGGACCCAGTCATGACCGATTTCCGCTGCCTGCCGATCGAAACGGAGACCGTCGAGCGGTTCCGTGCGACCGGGCGGGACGACCGCAACAATGCGCTGCGCGCGCGAAGCCCCGGGGCGGACTCGCGCTGCCCCTGTCGCAATTGCCTGCGTTACGGGAAGGATGGAGAGACGGTTCTGCTGGGGTCCTACAACCTGCGGCGGCCGCAGGGCCTGTATTGGACGCCAAGCCCAATCTTCGTGCACGCCGGCCCGTGCGAGCGTTATGAGCGCGCGAACGAGATCCCGGAGATCGTGCGTGGGGCACTGGTTTCGGTCCGGGCGTATGACGCCGAGGATCAGTGCCTCTATCAGCTCGGCCATGTCTGCGAGGGAACCGAAGTGGATGAACCGCTGCAGCGGGCATTGGCGGACGAGCGCACGGCGTATGTGAACATCCATACGGCGAAGCCGGGCTGCCTGCTGTGCCGAGTGGAGCGTTGCTGAAAGCTGGCCCAAGACGAGCGAGGAAGGCGCTGCCGGGCAGCATATGTACTCGGAGTGGGGAGCGTTGGTGGTGACCAGCTTCCTTCGGTGAAGTAACTCTCGGAGTCCACGCCTGCATCGGGATTGGGTAAGGGCAAAATTCGTGACCGCGATCTTCAATCAGCAGTGCTGCCTGTCGGGCCGCGCGTACGCCGTCGCAAGCCGCGAAGCATGGAGGCGCGCAGGACTGGGTTCATGGCAGTCTGATACCCGCCACCCGGTGCCTGCTGTTGAAAGTATGCGATCACATCGGCGTCGATGTGCAGTGTCAGCCGTTTCTTCACCGGCCTATAAAATCGACCCCTTACAGCGCCGGACCAGTCCCGGACCTCGGGGATGTCGGCAGTGTTGATATCCTCGTCCGGCAATGCGGCCACGGCCTCCAGTTCCGCCCGCATTTCCGATGTCAGAGCCTCACGGGAGGCGGCCAGTGCCTCAGAATGTGCCATCTTCGTACGCCTTCCTCTCATGCCGCGTCGCCTTCCTCACGCTGATGATACGGCCCACAATCCTACCATTGGCTTGCTCCACTGGCTCTGTGTGGACCACGAACAGAACTGCGATGCCGCCGGCGCTGCCGATCTTTGCCACCGCGTTTCGCCCGGGGTCGGGTCGCGAGACCGCCAAAGGGTCGGCGAATACCACCGCCCCCGCTGCCAAGCCCAAATCGCGATGATTGAGCCGATTGAGCCTGTCCTTTTCGGGATCCCATTCCCATTCGATCACGTCCGACCCTTATGTAGTGACGCCGTTGTAGTGACGACAAGGCGGAAAGTCCGGTCCTTGCCCGGGCAGGCGGGCACGATCATCAGTACCGCCCGAGAGGGCGCGGTCGTCACTTTGGAACACCCATCAACGGTTGCGTCGAGGGAATATGAACGGCCGTGCCTCACCCCCTCGAGAGCCGTGAGATGAACGCCATAACCGCACTGCACAAGTTCATGGAAACACGGCTGTGCCCAGACGGCGCGCGGCCGCACCGAGTTCGTGATCTCTCGTCAACAGCGGCAAACCTCGCCGGACAGCAAGCTCAAGATAGGTCGCGTCATAGGTAGTGAGCCGCTCTGTCCGCGCCAGCATCAGAATTTCGCGCCACGCGCGTGCCGCTGTCTCCTGATCGACCGAGATGGGCAAGTCCGCGATCAGTTGCAGTCGCGTCGCCACGTCGGCAGCGGTGATTCGGCCGCGTTTCTCAGCCTGGAGTAGGACGTTGCTCAACTCCAGATGCCAAAGCGCGGGGACGAATGCGCCGTCGTTGCTGACACGGTCGAATAGTGCGTCGGTTTCCGGTGAGGCCTCATCCTCGAAGCACCAAGTCAAGGCAATCGATGAATCGAGGACAACGGCGCTCATCGGCGCCCTGTATCACGAAGCTCCTTCCAGGAGAGACCGCCGAGCGTTGTGCCCTTGCGCAAGGCCTTCAGTTTCTTGACGGCCAAATTCACCCGCGCGCTGTCAAACTGCTGCGCCGCGACGAGCCGGGCGACGGGTTTCCCGTGCTTGGTGATCACCACCTCCTCGCCAGCCGCGGCCCGGTCCAGCAACGCGGACAAGTGAGTTTTAGCTTCGAAGGCGCCGACTGTGACCACGGATTTGGTCCTGAATCTCAGACTAGTTCATCAAACTAGCCAGAATCAGCCATTGCTGCAAGCTCCACCCAGAGGTCTACGCGCCGCGCTGTGCGGAGCGCTGCTGAAAGATGGCGCAAGGCGGACGGGGAAGGCGCTGCCCCGGCGACGGCTGCAGGCGAGCGTGCCGGTGCTTGTCCCGCCGGCCGGGCACGATCATCTTGACCGGCATGTACGCCCAAGGGTTGCAGCCGGTCGAGGCGGGCGCCGAGCCGGCTGAAGCGGCGGCGCGGTTCCAGGCCAGGATCGACGCCGAGGAGAAGATCGAGCCTAACGACTGGATGCCGGAGGCGTATCGCCGCACGCTGGTCCGTCAGATCAGCCAGCATGCGCATTCCGAGATCGTGGGCATGCTGCCGGAGGGCAACTGGATCACGCGCGCGCCGTCACTTCGCCGGAAAGCCGCGCTGCTGGCGAAGGTGCAGGACGAGTGCGGGCACGGCGTCTATCTCTACGCAGCCGCCGAGACGCTGGGCGTGTCACGGGAGGAGATGGTGGCGCAGTTACTGTCCAGGCGGGCGAAGTACAGTTCCATCTTCAACTACCCGACACTGACCTGGGCCGATATCGGGGCGATCGGCTGGCTGGTTGATGGGGCGGCGATCATGAACCAGATCCCGCTCTGCCGGTGCTCCTATGGGCCATACGCGCGCGCGATGATCCGCATCTGCCGGGAAGAGAGCTTCCACCAGCGCCAGGGCTACGAAATCATGCTGACGCTATGCCGCGGGACGGCGGAGCAGAAGGCGATGGCGCAGGATGCGCTGGACCGCTGGTGGTGGCCGGCGCTGATGATGTTCGGCCCGCCGGATAGCGAGAGCACGCATTCGGATACGTCGATACGGTGGAAGATCAAGCGATTCAGCAATGACGGTCTGCGGCAGAAATTCGTCGATGCGACGGTGCCGCAGGGGGTGTATCTCGGACTGACGTTCCCCGACCCGGCGCTGCGGTTCGACGAAGCGAGCGGGCAGTGGGTGTTCGGCGCGATCGACTGGGAGGAGTTCCGGCGCGTGGTAGCGGGCGGCGGGCCGTGCAACCGCGAGCGGCTGGAAGCGCGGCAGCGCGCCCACGCGGAGGGCGCATGGGTGCGCGAGGCGGCGCTGGCGTTCTCGGCGAAGCGGGCCGCCGAGGCGCGGTCGCGGGAGGCGGCGTGATGAGCGAACCGGCGATGCCTTTGTGGGAGGTCTTCATCCGCACGCGCAACGGGCTCGCGCACAAGCACGCCGGCTCGATCCATGCGGCGGATGCGGAGACGGCGCTGCAGGCGGCGCGGGATACGTACACGCGGCGCGGTGAGGGGTTATCGATATGGGTGGTGCCGTCGGCCGCGATCGTGGCCAGCGACCCGGCGGAGAAGGGGATGCTGTTCGAACCGGCGGCAACGAAGGTGTACCGGCACCCGACGTTCTACGAGGTGCCGGACGAGGTCGGGAATATGTGAGAGCCGCTTCGGGGGTGCTATGTGGTTGCTGTCCAGGGATTGATGATTGTCCGCACGGACGGTTTGGAAATCCATTTCGTTGCGGGTCACCAGCGCAAGTCCATGTATTTGTGCCGTAGCGGCGATGAACACGTCCATTGGTCCAATCGGCCGCCCTGAGGACCTTCGGTTCGCCACAACGATGCCCCAGTTGTCGGCGAACCGACGCGTCGATCGCACCCGTCCGTCGAACCGCGTCGGGAGATCCTGGCGCAGCCAGGCATCCAGCCGTTTCCGCCGGCGCCCATGCTGCATACGCTCGATCCCGTCGCGGAGCTCGGCGAGGGAGATAACGCTGATAAAAATATCCGGTCCTCATCGGCCTCGGCGAGCCAGCGTACGGGGGCCCGGATTTGGCGTCGGCTTTGCCCATTCCGAGATCACATTGGTATCGAGCAGGTAGCTCACAGATCGACCTTTCTGATTGGCCCCTTGCTTCGCCGGAGCTTCAGCTTCGATCCGCGCAAATGGGGAGCCGGCGAGGAATTCGGCGAGATTGCCGATGCGCTTGGCTTTTCGTTCCCACTCCTCGGGCGAGACGACGATCCCCGCGGTGCGCCCGTTACGTGTTATTGTCTGCGGGCCTTCGGCGGCTTGGTCGATAAGTTCGCTGAACTTGGATTTTGCCTCAGCGATGGTCCAGGGTCCGGTACGCATGGACAGGTTCCGGCGTGGGTCAGGATGGTCAAGATGGTCATCATGGTGGTCGAGGCCAAGGGCGTGGCCGCACAGGGGTGTGGTTGTCAGGACTGATGTACATCGGGACGACCGGCAGAAGCACGGTGGGTTTCCGAGAAACTGGCGCGACGGCGCGTCGCTGCCCGGAGCCGAGTGCACGCCATGGCCGAGGTCATCGAGGCGTCCGATCTTGCGATGATTGCCTTAGCCAAGGCGGGTGGCGTATCTCCGCTTCTGGCGCCAACCGGGCCGCGTGCGCCCGCATCGCCGCATTCACGTCGAGCAGCGTGCCGTAGGCATCGAATATGACGACCTTTGCCATGGCGCGCTTATACCACACGGTCGAGACGGCCAAGAAGAGGCCGACCGAGACCTTAGAGGTACATCTGGCCCGTTGACGGGTCGTTCGATGCACACGCATCTTTCAGGGGTTAACATAAATCCCAGTCACGTCCGCGATCCGAGCGCCTGCCAGAAACGGATACCGCGTTGGCTCGAATGATTCCCAGTCCCTCGCCAGACCAAACGGGTCGGGCGGCTGGCACGCGCGGTCGGGACGGACGAGAACGGGTAGTCGATCGTACCGGCGATCGTAACTTCCAACATCACAGGTCCGTCGCCGGACAGCGGAACCAGCGCGTTGCCGTTCGTCCAACGCCAGACACAAGCCGAGCGGCGTCGTGACTCCCCCTTCTCTTGCGGGAGGGGGACGGGGGGAGGGGGCGCCGTTGCACGCACAGCGAGATCACCCTCAACGTCCCACCAGCCATCCGATAGTTGCGGATGATCCAACGGAATTGGCTCTACCTCGGTGCCGTGCATCAGGCTCAGCCGGGATACCATGACGCCGAGACGACGGTGGTCCTCGACCCAGGGACGTATGTCGCAGGGTCTGGCGGCGCGGGACACGAGGCGCACCGGTCCAGTGACCGGCAGGACAAAGACGTAACAGCGAGGCGAGGTCGTGATCGGGGCGATCCGGTGGTTGCCGGCAACCACGCGCAGATCGGAGTCCGTGGTGGTTTCAGGCGCTACGGGCAGCTCCAGACCCAGACTCGCCGCCCTCGCCGCCAGGCGGTGCCAGATCGAACTCGACGACGGCCACATTATCGATGAAGGGACGGCACGATCCGGCAACACGCCGGCGCTGCCAATTGTCGAAATCCGGATGTAGCAACAGCGGCTCGGCGGCGTTTTCAAACAGGCCGCGATTGCCGGTATCGAGATAGGTTTCGGTTGGCAGGTTCTCTGCCAGCACGATGTCGTGCGTGTCGAGCTCGATATGGTAATAGGTGACAGTCCGCGATTCGGTGTTTCGCTGAATGCTGGCGCCGTTGATCAGCAGGCGGACCGGAACCAGTCCGCCATCGATCAGCACGGCGTGGTCGGGCGAGAGTTGCAGATCGCGCTGTGGGACATTCTCGGCGAAGGCATTGGCGTGGATCAGGATCGGCTGCGCCTGCTCGGGTGCGGGATGGCGCCGCAGATTTAGCCAGCGATATCCGATCCATGCGACCGGACGCGCCTGGCCGGCGAGCGTCACGACGCGTTGGCCAACCGCGAGATGCTCGACCGCGATTTCGCCGCGCTCGGTCAGGATGCGGGTGCCGGCGCGGAAGCATGGTGCGTTGCTCAGAAAGATATCCGTGCCGCCGCTGCCGTCCGGGGCCAGATGGAGGAACTCGCCCGCGTAGCTGCCGGCCATCTGCTGGGTGTAGGTGTGGCCGCCCTGGCTGACGGTCAGCAAGTCGGTGGCCGAGTCCAGGTTGGCCGATCCGCCGCTGACATAAGGCAGGAACGTGACGTCGATCGTTCCGCCCGATTGCAGCACCGTGTCGGTGGCGGAGCCGCCGGACGAGATAACTTCCTCGCCGCCACTATTGATCGTGGTGGAGACCGCACTGCCACCCGAGGAGATGATCTCGAAAGCGCTGCCGTGCACGACGGCAGCGCTGTCCACTCCGCCGGAGAACACACGGACCTTGCCACCGCTGCTGATAACGGTGTTGGCGGCAACGCCGGCCACGGTCTCGAGGCCGCCGCTTCCCACCGTGGTGCTGGTGGTTATGCCGCCGAGAAGCACGTCCTCTTCGCCGCTAACGACCGTGCCGGCCGCCGACCCCAGCACGTCCTGCAATCCGCCCTGATCGACCGTTGTCGCGAGCGCGGTGCCGTGCACGATCTGATTGCCGCCGGTGTCGACTTCCGCGCTGGTCGTCTTCCCGCCGCCTTCTACAATTTGCATGCCCTCGCGCAATATCGTTGCGCCGAAATCGCTGCCATAGACGTATTCGGTGCCACCGCTTAAATTCGTGCCGACCGCGCTTCCGGAGACGATCTGCTGGCCGCCAGACAGGACATTAGTGCCGGTACTCGTGGTGCCGCTGGCCAACCCGCCGATTTCGACGATCTGCGTGCCGCCGCTCTGAATCTTCGCGTCGACTGCCACGCCGAACACGTCCTGCGTACCACCGTTTTGGATAAAGGCACCAGTATCTATACCGCCTGACTCGATCGTCTCGACACCACCGTCCTGAATGGTGGTGGGGTCGCCCGACCCGCCGGATTCCACCAACATGTCGCCGTCAACCGTCGTTCCGGTTGCCGTGCCGCCCGTGGAGACAATCAGGGTGACGCCCCTCGAAACGAAGTAATCGCTCAGCGTGTAACCCAGCCCGATGCCCAGCGTGCCGCCGGCACTGATGGTGAAATCGGTTGCGGTTGCGCTTTCGACCAGCTCCAGGAGGCCGCCGCTGAGCACGGTTGTGCTGATCGTCGTTCCGCCAGAGACACCACCAACGAGCTCCGCGCCGCCACTGCTGACTGTCGTGTTGCTGGCGATCCCGCCGACGATCACTTCCTGCGTGCCGCCATTCTCGACGACCGCACCGGTCGCCGTACCGCCGCTCTCGACGCCCTGTAGGCCGCCGTTGACCGTGGCGCTGATGTCGGTGCCGGTGAAGCTTCCGGCACCGGCGACAGTTTCGATCCCACTGCTGTCGATGGTCGCGTTGCTCGCCGTGCCGCCTACAATACCGAGGTCGCCGCCACTGCTGACGACGGTGCCGATCGCAGTGCCGCCGGGGCCGACATTCTGCATGCCGCCGTTGAAGACGACGGCATCGGTTGCTGTGCCGCCACCGCCAACGCCACTACCAACGGCCTGTACGCCACCATCTATTGTTGCACTGAAATCCTTACCGCCGTTTATTTCCTCGGTCCCCTCAAGGTTGATGATCGTGCCGCTTGCCGTGCCACCGCCGCTGGCGGTGTTGTCAACAAACATCGTGCCGCCGGCGTTTACTGTTGTGTCGATCGCTGTGCCGCCGAGGTCTGCCTCAAGCGTGTCGCCAGAATTGAGGACGACGCCGGTCAGAGTTATCGGAACGGTGATAGTGCCGACCGTCTTCCAAGTCATATAATCGGTCACCTGCGGCTCCCTCCCGTTACTGGCGGTGAGCTACTCGATTGTGGCCTTCTGCATTGATGCGGTCCCGAACCCGGGGATGCGCCGGAGCGCAGCCTTTACCTGCTCCGGCGTGATCAGGCGGGTGCACTCGAACTGGCGCGAGGTGCCGGCATGGCGCGGGCACCACAGGAAATCCTTGTGATCGAAGCGGTGCCGCACGTCGTTCCAGCAACTGTTGCAAGCGTGGTAGTTGATCACCCGATAGGGCGTGGCAAACTCATTCGTGGGGTGGGTGAACCCGCTGATCAGCACCACTGGCGTGCCCACGGCCCAGGCCAGCCACGACAGGCCGCTGGAGAGGCCGACGAACAAATCGGCATGGCGCAGCCAGCGGGCGCGCTCCAGCAGCGGCTTGTCGCCGGTCTCGTCCTCGACGTCGTGGGGGATGTGTGTCCACACCATCCCCTGGCCATGCACCGGCTGGCGGTCGATGCAGACCACGCGGTAACCAGCGTCCTTCAGGAAGCGTACAACCTCGCGCCAGCCATAGGGGTTGTTCCATTTCTTGCACTGCGACGTCGATTGTGTCGCGATGCAGACATAGGGTTCCTCGATGGGGCGGGTGTCGTCGGCCAGCGCGATGCGCGGCGGCATCTCCTCGGGATCTACGCCGAGGATGTAGCCGGCGGTTCGGTGCAGCCCGACATGGCGAAAGTCGCAGGGCTGCCAGACATTTTCGGCGTCGTCGAAAAACAGGCCGATGCAGTAGGTGGCGTAGAATCGCTCTGCCTTCACCTCCTCCTGCGTGACGAAGTCGATCTGCGGATAGGCGTCGCGGAACAGCGGGATCAGCAGCGGCGACAGGGCACAGGTCAGGCGGCAGCCGTGGCGCTCCTGGAACTTTGCCGCATAGGGCAGCCAGCCGATCGAATCGCCCAGCGTGCCGACGGGGAACTGCACCAGCACGTCGCGGTCGCGCGCATCATAGGCGTGGCTAAGCACCGGGGTGGTCTTGCCCTGCTCGTCCAGCTCCCACACATCGACGCCGAAGCGCACGTAATAGCGCTTGCTGGAGGTGACGAGGGCGCCCTGGTTCTCGGCCTGGAACAGGGTGTTGCCGGTGTCGAGGTCGCGAAGGCGCACACGCCAGCGCCCGTCCGACCGGCTGGGCAGGACCACGCGCGCGCCCAGGTTGAAATCGAAACGAATGCCATCTCGCCCGAGCTGCGTCGGTTGTTCGGCGGGCGGTGGGTAGGGTCTCTTGCCGCTATCCGGCAATCCCGCCGACGCAGAGCCGTTGGACGCGGATGCTGCCGGCGGATCAAGCTCGGGGGTGCCAACGTCCGACTGGTTTTTGATTGCCAGCAGGTTTCCGTCCATTCGCCTCCCCTCCCTGCCTTGGTCCGACAGCGCATCACGCCTCGGGGCAGTTCATCGATTTCTATCGGGAGGGCGGACTTTCGGTCCCTTCAGCCGCTTCGTTGAAGAGGACAGAACCTCTTCACGTGCCGGTGACACGCATCGCGCGCCGGCACGTCTTTCCCTCCCGCGAAAGTTGCCAAGTTGAATGGTAACGGCGTAGAGGACACCAAGCAAGAACAAGTTTCGTCGGCAGCAGGTTGGGATGGCGGATGAATTACCGGCGGCAGGGATGTGCCCTGCGCCCACCGTCAGGCACAGGAACCGAAATCAATCGACCGAGAAACTGGTCCCGCACCCGCACGCGGACTTCGCATTCGGGTTGCGCACCGCGAAATGGCTGCCCATGAGTTCATCGGTGTAGTCGAGCTCAGCGCCCGCCAGCAGGTCGAGGCTTGCCGAATCCACCAGCACCCGCGCCGGCCCCCGCTCGATCAGCAGGTCGTCGGGCTGCGGCGTCTCGTCGAGTTCGAAGCGGTACTGAAACCCGCTGCACCCGCCGGCCAGCACGGCGACCCGCAGCGCCGCAGACCGTCCCTCGGCGGCGACGATCTCGGCGATGCGCTGGGCAGCGCGATCGGTCAGGGCAAAGCCCGGCATGGTGTCCATGGCGCCAACATAAGGCCGATCCCCCGCGAATTGAAGCGCTCTGCCCCCCGGTGTAAGCCCCGCCGCAATGACCCCCGTCGCCTCCCTGGCCCCCTACGCCGTGCGGCCCGAGACCAGCCGCGGCCGGCTGCATCCGGAGCCGGAGGCGCCCACGCGCTCGCCCTGGCAGCGCGATCGCGACCGCATCATCCACAGCTCTGCGTTCCGCCGCCTGCAATACAAGACCCAGGTCTTCGTCAATCACGAGGGCGATTTCTTCCGCACCCGCCTCACCCATTCGATCGAGGTGTCGCAGATCGCCCGCTCCATCGCCCGAGCCCTGGGTCTCGACGAGGACCTCACCGAGGCGCTGGCACTCGCCCACGACCTCGGCCATCCGCCCTTCGGCCACGCCGGCGAGGAAGCCCTCAACCTCGCCATGAAACCGTTTGGCGGCTTCGACCATAACGCCCAGTCGCTGCGCGTCGTCACCCTGCTGGAGAGCCGTTACGCCGGCTTCGACGGGCTCAACCTGACCTGGGAGACGCTGGAGGGCCTCGTCAAGCACAACGGCCCGCTGCCCAAGCCGCCCGCCTATATCGCCGACTATAATGAACGCCACCGGCTCGATCTGAACACGCATGCCGGGGCCGAGGCGCAGGTGGCGGCGCTGGCCGACGACATCGCCTATCACAGCCACGACCTCGACGATGGGCTTCGCGCCCGGCTGTTCGGCCCCGACGAGATCGCCCATCTGCCGATTGTCGGCGAGGCGCTGAACGCCGCGCGCCGCACCAGCCTGGACGTGCCGCCGCCGCGACTGCGCCATGAGACGATCCGCCGCGTGATCGACGCCATGATCACCGACGTGATCGAGGAGTCCGGGCGCCGGCTGGCGAAGCTCGCTCCGAAGGACGCCGACGGGGTGCGGCGGGCAAAGCGCAAGATGGTCGGGTTCAGCGAGCGGATGGCGGACGCCAACCAGGCAATCAAGGACTTCCTGTTCGCCCGCATGTACCGGCACTGGCGGGTGAACCGCATGACCGCCAAGGCCCGGCGGCTGACCGAGGAACTGTTCCGCCTGCTGCTGGCCGACCCGTCCCTGTTGCCGGACGACTGGCGCGCCCGCGCCGGCGAGGCAGGGTTATCCCGTGCCGCGATCACGGTAGGCGACTATGTTGCTGGTATGACCGACCGCTACGCCATGGACGAGCATCGGCGTCTGACCGATCTCGGGATATCGGGCTAATCCCACCGAATCAGCTTGACCCTCGTGAAACATATGACTACATGTGGTCACCAACCACGAGGTGTCTCATGCAGACCCTTCATCTTCGAGACGCCAAGGCAACCTTTTCCGCTGTTGTCGAAGCCGCAGAGAAAGGCGAAGCCACGACGGTCACCAAGCACGGCCGTCCCGTCGCCATGATCGTCCCGGTCGAGGAGGGACGGCGCATTTATGCGTCCAGCCGACCCTCGTTCGCCTCCCTGCTCATGGCGATCCCGCACGAGCTGGAAACCGAACGCGACGATACCTCGGTGCGTGAGGTCGATTTGTGAACGGTTACCTGCTCGACACGAATATCGTCAGCGCTTTCGCGACGGGGAAACAACTGGTATCGCCGAAAATCGCCTCCTGGTTCGAACGTCAGGCGGATCGTCTGTTCCTGTCGGTCGTATCGGTGATCGAGATCGAGGCCGGCATTCGCAAGCTTCGGCGCACCAGGGCCTATCGGCGCGCCGATGACTTGCGACAATGGTTCGGCCGGATCCTCAGCGTGTACGGGGACAGGGTCATCCCGCTCGACACCGATATTGGACGTGCTGCCGCAGCCATGACGGACGGCGTGCGAGCCGCCGGCTATAACCCAACGCTGGCCGACATCGCGATTGCAGCGACCGCCAACGTCCGCGACCTTACTGTCCTGACGCGGAACACGAGGCGTTTCGCGCCGACCGGGGTACCAGTGCTCGATCCGTTTGAGCCGCCACCGCCGTAACCCGCTTGGACGGCTTGCCCTTGCGTAGGCTGACCACTACAAATATGTAGTTACTGGGTGAGGCCGCGATGACGCTGCGGTTCACGTGGGATAACGCCAAGGCAGCCAGCAACCAGCGCAAGCATCATGTCAGCTTTGAGACTGCCGTTCGCGTGTTCTCTGATCCGTTCGCCCTTAGCGAGCAGGATCGCATGGCGGGTGGCGAATATCGCTGGCAGACCGTTGGCTCGGTTGAGGGCACCGTCGTTCTCATGGTCGCCCATGTTGTAGCGGACGAGGACGGCGTCTCGGCGCGACGGGCAACGCGGACGGAAAGGAGGCGCTATGAGCAGGAAAAATATCGTCGTTTACGAACTTGACCCGGTGCGACCAGCGCCTCTGAGCGCTGCACAGAAATCCGAGCTCAAGAAGCTGAGGGCACTGCCAGACGAGCAGATCGACACGTCCGACATTCCGCCGTTGTCCAAAGCATTCTGGCGGAACGCGGTGCGCAACCCATTCTACCGGCCCGTCAAGCAACAAGTGACGGTGCGCCTGGATGCTGACGTGCTGGCGTGGTTGCGTTCGATCGGGCGAGGATACCAAACCAGGCTCAACGACATTTTGCGCCAAGCCATGCTGCGCGAGGTCAGCAAGGACTGACGCAGGATGACCGATCTCTTTGCCCAGGTTCGCGAGCATGTGCTGACGGCTCTACAGACAGCCGTACCCGATCTGCCGAACGAACTCACTTCGCGCGTCGAAGTCGCGCCGACCCGCGACGCCGCGCACGGCGACATGGCGACCAACGCCGCGCTGATCGCGGCAAAGCCAGCTCGCCAGCCACCCGCCAAGCTTGCAGCGGCGATTGCCACGGCCCTGCGAACCGCGCCAGACATCGCCGATGCCATCTCTGCCGGTCCGGGTTTCGTCAACATCCGTCTCAAGCCCGCAGCGTTGCAGAGCGTGTTGCCGGCCATCCTGCGCGCTGGCGTCAATTACGGCGACACCACAATCGGTGCGGGCTTGCCGGTAAACGTGGAATACGTTTCCGCCAATCCCACCGGGCCGATGCATATTGGTCACTGCCGCGGGGCAGTTGTCGGTGATGCGCTCGCCAATCTGATGTCCAAGGCGGGTTTCGTCGTCACCAAGGAACACTACATCAACGACTCCGGTGCGCAGGTCACCGCGCTCGCCTGGGCTGCCTATTGGCGGTACCTGCAGGCAATCGGCTCACCGCTCAGCGAAGAGGAATTCGCCAACGAGGTGCCCGGCGGCCTGCAATATCGCGGCGAGTACCTGATCCCGGTCGGTGCCGCGCTGGCCGCCGAACACGGCACGTCGCTCGCAACCGAAAGCCGCGGCATAGCCGCCCCCGAACGCTGGCTGGACACCGTCCGCGATTTCACCATTGCCGCGATGCTGCGCGCGATCCGCGAGGACCTCCACGCGCTCGGCATCGATCAGCAGGTGTTCAGCTCGGAACGGGCGCTCGTCGAAAGCGGTGCCGCCAATGCGCTGATCGAGCGCCTGCGTGCCGAGGACCTCGTGTACGAAGGCACGCTCGATCCCCCCAAGGGCAAGTTGCCGGAGGATTGGGAGCCGCGCTCGCAGACCTTGTTCCGCGCCACAAGGTTCGGCGACGACATCAATCGGCCGCTACGCAAGTCCGACGGGTCGAACACCTACTTTGCCAACGACATTGCCTATCACGCCGATAAGGTGGCGCGCGGGTTCAAGCTGCTGATCGACGTACTCGGTGCCGACCACGGCGGATATGTGCCGCGTCTCAGGGCCGCGGTGAAGGCCGTCTCCCACGGCGAAACTGAGTTCGAGGCGGTGCTGTGCCAGATCGTGCATGTGCTCAGAGGCGGCAAGCCCGTGCCGATGTCGAAGCGGGCCGGCACCTTCGTGACCCTGCGCGACCTCATCGATGAGGTCGGAAAGGACGCGATCCGCTTCACCATGCTGACCCGCAAGGCCGATGCGCAGATGGAGTTCGACCTGGACCAGGTCGTTGCACAAACCAAGGACAACCCGGTGTTCTACGTCCAGTACGCGCACGCCCGCTGCCGGTCCGTGCTGCGCGCCGCCGCGGATATGTTCGGCACCGACCGCACAACCGACTCCGCCTTGGCTGCAATGTCGCTCGACACGCTGGAAGCAGAGCCGGAGCTCGCCGTGATCCTCCGCCTGGCGACGTGGCCGCGCACCGTCGCAGCCGCTGCTGCAGCGCGGGAGCCACACCGAATTGCGTTTTTCCTCTATGACTTGGCGGCCGACTTTCATATGCTGTGGAACCGAGGCAAGGACGACGCCACACTCCGTTTCCTGCAAGCCGACCGGCCAGCCGAGACGTTCGCGCGGCTGGCTCTGGTTGCCGCGACGGCGGTGGTGATCCGCTCCGGCCTCGCCGTGATGGGAGTGACGCCGGTCGAAGAGATGCGCTGACCGGCGCCGACGAGCAGGAGGCCGCCGTGTCGGACGAAGCCAGCATCCGAACACCCACCTATCGGGTCGCGCGCGCGCGCGTGATGGACCCAGCCACCAAGCGACTGGCACTGATCGCCGCCGGCCTAGGCAGCGCGCTGTTGGCAGTGGTGGGCGTCTGGTCGGTCAATGGCCATCGCACCGGCGGAAGCAGCGTGCCGGTGATTGAACCGCCGCCTGGCCCGATGCGCGTGAAGCCCGCCAATCCCGGCGGGATGCAGCTTGCTCCGGGCGACGAAATCTTCGCGCAGGGATCAGGTGGGGACAACAGCGCCGACAAGTTGGCCCCGCCTCCTGAAACCCCCGATCCCCAGGCGCTGCGCCCATCCCCGAAGCCGGTCGGTCCCCCGCCAGTGCCGGCACCCCAGGCAGCGCCTGCACCGGCGGCGACATCGCTGCCCCCCGCGGTCCCGCCACATGCGGTGCCATCGGTCGGCACCCCCGCCCCGGCTACCCCTGCCGCGAAGCCAGCCGTTACGCCGCCTGGCGAACAGGCCTCCGTCCAACTCGCGGCGCTGCCAACAGAAGATGCGGCGAAGCAGCAGTGGGCGTTGCTGCAGCACCGCCTGTCGGATCTCCTGCACGGCCGCGAGCCGGCGATCAGCAAGGTCGAGATGGACGGCCACACCTGGTGGCGCGTGCGCACCGGCGGCTTCGCCGATCTGGCGATGGCCCGCGGCTTCTGCGACCAGGTCCGCGCCAAAGGCAGCGCCTGCGACGTCATCCGGCCTTGATATCCCCTGTCCACCTCCCCCGCACTGCGCTTGTCCGCCTCTCCCGCTCTGAGGCTGTGAATTTTTCATCCTCCCGCCCGGATCTCTGACGATCGGGGGTTGCGCGACAGGACTCGTTGCGATTCGCTGCGATCTCGCACGATTCGGAGATCAGCAATGTCGGCGGCTGAGGGTCTGTTCGAGGACGTGGCGGAGCCGAGCAAGGCATCTGCGCCGGCGAGCGAGGCACCGGTTCGGTTGCGGCTGGCCCAGCGTGACCAGCCCGAGTTCCAAGTGGTTGACCTGGACAGCCTGTTGCCGACGGAGCATCCGGCACGAGCGGTCTGGACCTTCGTCGAGACGCTGGAGCTGAGCGATCTGCTGGCGGGCATCAAGGCCCGGATCGGCGAGCCAGGCCGTCCGCCGGCGGACCCGAAGATCCTGATGGCGCTGTGGCTTTACGCCACGATCGAGGGGGTCGGCAGCGCCCGCGAGCTGGCGCGCCTATGCGAGGCCCATGTTGCCTATCGCTGGATCTGCGGCGGGGTGTCGATGAACTACCATACGCTGGCGGATTTCCGGGTCAGCCAGGTGGCGCTGCTCGACCGCTTGCTGGCGCAGGGCGTGACGGCGCTGGTTTCGGAAGGACTGGTGAAACTGCAACGGCTGGCGCAGGACGGGGTCCGCATCCGTGCCTCGGCGGGATCGAGCTCATATCGGCGGCGTTCCCGGTTGGAAGAGCTGCTGGCGGAGGCCGAGAAGCGGGTGGAGCAGTTAAAGACGGAACTGGAGGCGGACCCGGCGGCGAGCACGGCGCGACAGCGCGCAGCGCGCGAACGGGCGGCGCGGGAACAGGTCGAGCGGACCAAGGCAGCGCTGGAACGGATGCAACAACTGGAAGCGGAACGGGCGCGCCGCGAGAAGACCCATCGGAAACACACCGCGAAGCAGAAGCCGCCACGGGCCTCGACCACCGATGCCGAGGCGAGAGTCATGAAAATGGCCGATGGCGGCTATCGGCCGGCCTATAATGGGCAGTTCGTCAGCGACCCGCAGACCCAGGTGATCGTCGCGGTCGATCTCGACACCACCGGCTCGGACGGCGGGCTGATGGCGCCGATGCAGCAGCGCATCGTCGAGACCTATGGGCAGACGCCGCAGCAGTATCTGGTGGATGGCGGCTTCAGCAAGCTGGATGATATCGAACGCGCCCATGCCGCCGGCATCGAAGTGTTCGCCCCGCCGCCGGACAACAAGCACAACACCGATCCCACGGCGCCGCGCAAGAGCGACGGTCCGGGGACGGCGAAATGGCGCGAGCGGCTGGCGAGCGAGGCGGGCAAGACGGTATACCGCGAGCGCGCCAAGCACGAGTGCATCAATGCCCATCTGCGCAATTGTGGGGTCGGGCGTTTGCTGGTGCGTGGCTGCCAGAAGGTCCGAGCCGTCTTGTTGTGGTTCGCTGTCGCGCACAATCTGCTGCGCGCCTTGGTGCTGCGCGACGCCGCGGCGCAGCCGATCGCGGCGCCCGCGGGGTGAAATGCGTCCGCAGCACGGCGAAGTACAACCTGGGCGGGCGGCCGGCGCGGGAGGTACTCGGCAGACGGGTGGAGCGGTCCTTCTGGCCGCGTTTCAACCGCTGTCCCTGCCCACCTCCGCCCTGCGCCTGCTGTGTCGACCCGCGCTTCGGTCACCGGCAAGTCGATTGCTTCACAGCCTCTCTGCGGGAGAGGTCGGTGTCGGTTCGCGAAGCGAACCGGGTGAGGGTGCGGGGGCCACGAGACCCCCACCCGCCACTTCTCCCGCAAGCGGGAAAGGCGGACTGTCGTGAAAGCCACCATCATCGGGATTGCTGGCACCGAACTCAGCCCTGATGAGGCGGCGCTATTCCGTGCGCACCCGCCGGCGGGCGTGATCCTGTTCCGCCGCAACATCGAGGACCCGCCGCAGCTTGCACGGCTCGTCGCCTCGCTGCGCAGCGTGCTTCCCGCCGGTGCTGTGTTGATGGTGGATCAGGAAGGCGGCCGTGTGGCCCGGCTGCGGCCGCCGCATTGGCCCCCTCATCCGCCTGCCGCCGCGATCGGTCGCGTCTTCGACGCCGACCCCGCCGCAGGACTGCGCGCCGCCTGGCTCACCGGCGCATTGATCGGCCTTGATGCCGCGGTCGCCGGCTTCGACGTGGTGACCGCGCCGGTGCTGGACCTCGCGATGCCGGGTGCCTCGGCGGTTATCGGCGATCGCGCCTACCACGCTGAGCCCAACGCGGTGGCCCGGCTGGGCCGGGCAGTTGCCGCGGGGTTGCTGGCCGCCGGAGTCCAGCCGGTAGGTAAGCACGCCCCTGGCCACGGGCGCGCGGAGGTCGATAGCCACGCCGCGCTGCCGTGCGTACTGGCGAACGATCTCGAGGCGGATTGTCTGCCGTTCGCCTTGAACGCCGATCTCCCTTGGGCGATGACGGCGCATATTCTTTATCCGGTTTGGGACCCCACATTGCCTGCCACGCTGTCGCCTGCCGTAATCGCCGGGATCATCCGCGGGCACATCGGTTTCAAAGGAGTTCTGGTGACCGACGATCTAGCGATGGGGGCGCTGTCCGGCACGCCGGCTGACCTCGCGCTTCAGGCGCTGGCGGCGGGATGTGACTTGGCGCTCTATTGCCCGGGCGATGCGCCCACCAATTCGGCGCTGCTGTGCGCTTCTCCCCCAATCAGCGAGGCCACGGCCGAGCGGCTGGCCGCCGCCAGCGCCATGGCAGCGCGGCGCCGGCTCGCGCTTGATCCCGGTTCCCTGGCCGCCGAACGGGACCGGCTGGTCGCGTGACCGGCCTTGTCGCGCAGCTTGCCCTCGCTGTGGTGCCCGCCATCCTGGCGATCACCCTGCACGAGGCCGCACACGGCTATGCCGCCCTGGCACTGGGCGACGACACCGCCCGGCGAGCCGGACGCTTGTCGCTCAATCCGCTGCGGCATGTTGATCGCGTGGGTACGATCCTGCTGCCCGGGTTCCTGCTGATCTTCCAGCTTCTCACCCTGGGGCGGGTGCTTTTCATGTTCGGCTGGGCCAAGCCGGTACCGGTGTCCGCCTGGAAGTTTCACGACCCGCGCCGCGGCATGATGCTGGTCGCCGCCGCTGGACCCCTGATGAATTTCTGTCTCGCCTGGCTGGGCGCAGCGCTCCTGCCGCGTTCCCATGCCCTGATGCCCGGTGTTGACGCCTATCTGGATGCCGTCTTGTCGGAGCATCCGATCGTTGGGACATTCCTGTTCTATTTCATCCTGACCAATCTCGTGCTGGGACTGTTCAACCTGATCCCCATCCCGCCGCTCGACGGCGGGCGCATCGCGGTCGGGTTGCTGCCGATCCGCCTCGCGCGAGCCTGGGCGCAACTCGAGCGTGCGGGCATCACCGTCGTCCTGCTCGTCGTCTTCGTGCTGCCCAGCCTGTTCCGCGAGTTCGGCGTCCGCTTCGATCCGTTCCATCAGGTGCTAGGCAACGTGGTACCCTGGGCGATCCAAGCATTGCTGACCCTGTCCGGCCACCACTTGGGCCCTCCAGTCCATGAACAGCTCCTCTGAGCCGGCACCTGATGAGCTCGTCGTCCATCTCGACGGGTTCGACGGACCGCTCGACCTGCTGCTCGAATTGGCCCGGGCGCAGAAGGTGGATCTCGCCCGCATCTCCATCCTCGCCCTGGTCGAGCAATACCTCGCAGTGATCGAAAGTGCGCGTCGCGTGCGCCTCGAAATCGCCGCCGACTGGCTGGTGATGGCGGCTTGGCTTACCTGGCTCAAATCGCGCCTGCTGCTGCCGCCTGGAACGGAAGCGGAGGAGGAGGGAGAGGAGGCCGCCGAGGTACTTGCCGGCCGGCTGCGCGAGCTACAGGCAGTCCGCGCCGTCGTGGCCTGGCTCGGGGCCCGGCCGCGTCTTGGCCTGGACGTGTTTGCGCGTGGTGCCCCCGAGGACCACACTGAAATCGACCGCTCGCGCCTTGCGCTCGATTTACCCGCGCTGGTGCACGCCTATCTCTCCGCCGTGCGGCGCAGCGCTGGCCGGCGCCGGTACCAGCCGCGTCCGCTCGCTCTCTGGACCGTGCAGGACGCACTCTCGCAGCTTGTGGCGATGCTTGGCAGCCTGCCCGACTGGGCGAGCCTGGAGCGGTTCCTGCCGGATACGCTCGCCGGTACGTTGGAGCGTCGGGCGGCGCTGGCGAGCACGTTGCTCGCCGGACTCGAGATGGCGCGCAGCGGCGCCGCGCGGCTGCGGCAGGATCGCCCGTTCGGACCGATCCTGCTGCGTCGCGCAGCGGCAGGAGGGAACGCATGAGCGAGGAGTCCCAATCCCCCGTCGTAGAGGAGGAGTGGCTGCGCCTCGCCGAAGCGCTGGTCTTTGCGTCATCCACCCCGGTCAGCGCGCGGATGCTCGACCAGATCCTGCCCGATGCCGCCGACGTGGACGCGGTGATTGCGTCGCTGCGCGCCCGCTACGCCGGTCGCGGCGTTGAGTTGGCAGACGCGGCGGGTGGCGTGATGTTCCGTACCGCGCCTGATCTGGCGCCACGGCTGCGGAAGGTGGTCGAAATTCCACGCCGCCTGCCCCGGGTGGCGATGGAGACGCTGGCAATCATCGCCTACCACCAGCCCATCACTCGCCCCGAGATCGAGCAAATTCGCGGCGCCAGTCTGTCGCAGCAGACGCTTGATGCGTTGCTCGAGGCAGGAGTGGTTGCCCCCAAGGGCCACAAGGAAGTGCCCGGACGCCCCACTCTCTGGGGGACTACACCGGCCTTCCTCGCCCAGTTCGGCCTCCGCGATCTACGCGATCTGCCGAGCCGCGAAGATCTGCTGGTCGACCCCGCGCCCCCCCTCCCCTTGCGGGAGGGGGAAGGGGGGAGGGGGCCGGGGGACAAGGACGACAGCTCGGAAGCAATCGCCTGCAACCCCGCTCGCCCTCCCCCTAACCCCCTCCCGCAAAGCGATGGGGAATGAGTGTCCTGTTGTTCACTGCCGCCGTGTTTTCGCCCCGGAGCTTTCCTGCTAGCTAGCCGGCAGGAGACGATTTTCCCCAAATGTTCGACTTCGCCTGGTCCGAGATCGCCGTCATCGCCGTCGTCGCCCTGATCGCGATCGGCCCGAAGGACATGCCGGTCGCCATCCGCGCGGTGACCGGCTGGCTCAAGAAGGCGCGCCGCATGGCCGCGGAGTTCCAGACGCACGTTGATGAGATGGTGCGCGAAGCGAATCTCGACGAAGTGCGCGACCACATCAACGAGCTCCGCAATTTCGACGTGAAGTCGATGGTGGAGCAGACGGTCGATCCGGACCACTCGTTGCGTGACACGTTTGCCAGCAATCCGCTGGAGCCCGCGCCGGCGATGCGCGCGGACGAAGCGGCAGTCACCGCAGCAAGTGACAGCAGCGGCGATGTTGCCGTCGCGGAGCTCGACCGCCCCGCCGAGGCGACCGAGACGCCAGCGATCATCGCCGCGGCCGAGCCGGCGGCGCCGGCCTTTATCCCGCCTGCGCTGGCCGCCGCCGCGCCCAAAGCGACCGCAGAACCGGACGCACCGGCCTTTATTCCGCCGGCCATCGTCCGCCGCAGCTCGCGCGCCGCGCTCTGATCGCCCTGCGCTCTCAACCGCCCGAATTCCCGGAACCCACGTGGACCATATCGAGCAGATAGACGACCCGATCAACGACAAGCCGATGCCGCTGCTCGATCATCTGATGGAGCTGCGGCGGCGGCTGATGTACGCCATGGCGGCGTTCATGGCCTGCTTCTTCTTGAGCTACTATTTCTCGAGCAAAATCTACTACTTCCTCGCCGAACCGCTGGCGCACGTGCTCGCGCAGCAAGGCACGCAGACGCCGCATCTGATCTACACCCAGCTCTACGAGGTGTTCTTCACCAAGATCAAGGTCGCCATGTTCGGCGGCATCTTTCTCGGCTTCCCGATCATCGCCACCCAGATCTGGCTGTTCGTCGCCCCCGGCCTGTATCGCAGCGAGAAGCGCGCGCTGCTGCCGTTCCTTCTCGCCAGTCCGGTGCTGTTCCTGATGGGCGGCGCGCTCGCCTATTACTTCGTGTTCCCGTTCGCCTGGAAATTTTTCGCCAGTTTCCAGTCGACGACCGGCGGCGGCGGCCTACCGATCGAGCTGATGCCGCGAGTTAGTGAATATCTCGACCTGGTGATGAAGCTGATCTTCGCCTTCGGCATCACGTTCCAGCTTCCGGTGCTGCTGACGCTGCTGGCCAAGGTGGGGATCGTCTCGTCTAAGGGACTGGCCCGGTTTCGCCGCTATGCTTATGTCGGGATGTTCGTGATCGCCGCGATCCTCGCCCCGCCCGACGTGTCACGCAGTGCGGCCTCGCATTGCCGCTGATCGCGCTCTACGAGATCTCCATCCTGGCGGCCAGGATGGTCGAGCCGAAGCCGGCGACGGTCTGAACCGATGCACGACATCCGCGCGATCCGCACCGATCCCGCTGGCTTCGACGCCGCCATGGCGCGGCGCGGACTGCCGCGCGTGTCGGCGGAAATGCTCGCGCTCGACAGCGAGCGCCGCGCGCTGCTCACCACCCAGCAGGAGAAGCAGGCGCGCCGCAACGCGCTGGCGAGGGAGATCGGGCAGGGCAAGCGCGCCGGCGCCGACACCGCGGCGCTGGAAGCCCAGGCCGCCGCGCTGCGCGTTGAGACGGAAGCGCTGGAGCGACGAACGGCCGAGCTGGAAGAGGCGATCAAGCGCATTCTGGAGGCGTTGCCCAACATCCTGGATCCGGACGTGCCGGACGGCCCCGACGAAGGTGCCAATGTCGTGCTGGCGCGGCATGGGGAGCCTCGCGATCTCGGCTTCCGCCCAAAGCAGCATTTCGAGCTCGGCGAGGCGCTAGGGATGATGGACTTCGCCGCTGCCGCCAAGTTGGCCGGCGCCCGCTTCGTCGTGCTGCGCGGCGAGCTGGCACGGCTCGAGCGCGCGCTGGGCCAATTCATGCTTGACCTGCACACGCGCGAGCACGGCTACCGCGAAACCACAGTGCCGCTGCTGGTGAACGACGCCACCGCCTATGGGGCCGACAAGCTGCCCGGATTCGCCGACGGGATGTTTCGCACCACGGATGGTCGCTGGCTGATCCCGACCGCCGAGGTACCGCTGTCCGCACTGGCGATGGGCGAGATCATCCCCGAGCATGAACTGCCCTGGCGCGTCACCGCGCTGACGCCGTGCTTTCGTAGTGAGGCCGGTGCTGCCGGGCGCGACACGCGCGGGATGTTGCGCCAGCACCAGTTCATGAAAGTCGAGCTGGTGTCCGTCACCCATCCCGATCAGAGTGTCGCCGAGCAGGAACGGATGACCGCCTGTGCGGAAAAGGTCCTGCACCTGCTTGAGCTGCCGTTCCGTCGCGTCATCCTAGCGTCCGGCGATACCGGCTTCGGTGCTGCACGGACCTTCGATTTGGAAGTGTGGCTCCCCGGCCAGCAGACTTGGCGAGAGATCAGCTCCTGCTCGAACTGCCGCGACTTCCAGGCGCGCCGCATGAACGCGCGCTTCCGTGCTGCCGACGGCAAAGCCATCGGTTTCGTTCATACTCTGAATGGCTCGGGTACCGCGGTCGGCCGCGCGCTGATCGCGGTGATGGAGAACCATCAACAGGCGGACGGTTCGATCCTGATCCCTCGCGTGCTGTGGCCATACATGGGCGGATTGGAGCGGATCGGCTCGTAGGGCGGACGCGAGTCCGCCACTCCGCGCACCCAAGCCAAGTACGCCTTCGTGACGCGCCGCTCGCAATCCGCTGCCTTCAAGCGTTCGGGCTGCGGCCTAGCAGTACCTCTGCACAGAGGTTTTGACGGGTCGCCGGAGCAGCTATCCTGGCTTCTCGGCCTCAATACCGCTCGGTTCGGGTCCCCTTCGGACGGACGGCTTTGGTGAAGGGTTCTTGGGTCAGGGCCGGCCGTTCGACAGTTGGGCGAGCGAACGGCTTGAAAGGGTCGAAAACGGTCATCAGGCTGCGCCGCTGCCGTCAATCGAAAGCCCTATAATAAGCGCTCAGCACCGGCGCGCCGCCCAGGTGCACATAAAGCACCCTGCTCTTCTGCCCGATCTCCCCTGAGCGCGCCATTGCGATTAGGCCGGCCATCAACTTTCCCTCATACACCGGGTCGGTCAGCATTCCCTCCAGCCGTGCGGCCGTCCGGATCGCCTCAATCGTCGCCCGATCCGGCAGGCCGTAATCCGGTCCGGCGAAACGCGGATCGATCACGATGTGCTCGTCGCGGATCTCCCGGTTCATCCCAATCAGCTCCGCCGTGGCCGCGGCGATATTGCTGACCGCGCGTCGAGTTCATCTCCCCGTCGGCTGCGGTATCGATGCCGATCAGCCGGCGCTCGCGATCCTGAGCGCGAAAGCCAACGACCATGCCGGCCTGAGTGGAACCCGTGCAAGTCGCGGTGACGACGACATCGAAGAACACGCCAAGCTTGGCTTCCTGCCGCGCCAGCTCATCGACGAATGCGGCATAGCCCAGGCCACCCAGCGGATGGTCGGACGCGCCGGCGGGAATCGCGTACGGCTTGCCGCCCTCGGCGCGTACCTGTTCCAGCGCGCGCTCCCAGGTCGGCTTGATCGCGGTCGAGTAGCCCTCGCCCTCCAGCAGCGTCTCGGCGCCCATAAGACGAGAGAGCAGGATGTTGCCCACTTTGCCGTAGGTTGGGTCGTCCCATTTCGTCCATTCTTCCTGTACGAGCCGGCAGCGCATCCCGAGCATAGCGGCGACCGCGGCCACCTGCCGTGTGTGATTCGACTGAATGTTGCCGATCGAAACCAGCGTGTCGCAGCCCTGCCGCACGGCATCCGCCGCCAGCCATTCGAGCTTGCGGATCTTGTTGCCGCCGAACGCCAGGCCCGAGGACACGTCATCGCGCTTCGCCCAGACCTCGATCCCCAGTTCCCGCGACAGCCGCTTCAACGGATGTACCGGCGAGGGAAAGAAGCCGAGCGGCGTATGCGCAAAGCGTTCATGCAGATCGAGTGGCATGGTCAACTCCGATCCCGCGGCATATCCGCATCATCGGCCAGAAGCTTGCCGCTCAGTGCTGCCTCGGCGCGCTCCGAGTGGCGCCGGTCCTCGGACTTTTCGATCGCCGTGCGCCCGTGCCGGGCACGGTTCTGCCGAGCCTCCTGCCGGGCCGTCTCGCGCGCCCGCTGCTTCCTTGCATGTCGGAGATTCACGATATCGCCCATGCCGCCATTCTGGCCGCGGTTACGGGCGAAAGCAAGCCTTGCCGCTATGTCTGCTTCGGCGTGAACACGCCGCACCAACCATCCGGGCTGATATCGCCGGCGACGATCTGGCAGGCGTTGGACGGCAGAAAATGCGCACAGATGCTGCATTTCTGATCGCCCTTTGGATGACCCTGATACATCACCACGCTTTGGGCCAGCTTCGTCGGCTGCTGCGCTGTCGCCACCGGTGCGACGAATGCTGCTGCCAGAACGCCGAGCCCACCGCTAAGCATCGACCGCCGCGATCCCTCGTGCTCATGATCCTGGCTCATGCGCACCTCCTTGCTGCCTGAACGTCGTGTTATGGCAGACCCCTCGCCATTGCGAGAGCGGCGAAGTGCTCCGGCGCGCACAATCGGAAGATTGCTTCGACGCACTAACAATGACGGGGCGCATCGCTCGCTCGTCTCCGCGCACGCACGACAAGTTGAGGTATTCGCCGCACTGTTTCGGGGTCAGAGGTTGACGATCGCGCCTGGCTCGGCATGCTGGCCGCGAATTCAACCAAACCACGGGGGACAGCATGGGCAGCACCATTGAACTTGCGGCCGCGGACGGTCACAAGCTCTCGACTTATGTCGCCGGCCCGAGCGACGCGAAGAAAGGGCTGGTGGTGATCCAGGAGATTTTCGGCGTGAACCACCACATGCGAAACGTCGCCGATCGCTTCGCGGCCGAGGGCTACGCGGTCTGCGCCCCGGCGCTGTTCGACCGCGTCGAGCGCGGAGTGGAGCTCGGCTACGCCGAGGACGACATGGCCGCCGGCCGCGGCTATCGGATGAAGCTGACGGATGCCGGCGTGATCGCTGACGTGGAAGCGGCGGCGAAGCATCTTGCCGGCAAGAAGCTTGGCATCGTCGGCTACTGCTATGGCGGGACAGTCTCTTGGTGGGGTGCCACGCGCACCCATTCCTTCTCCGCCGCATCCTGCTGGTATGGCGGCGGCATCGCGGGGACGCGGAACGAGACGCCGAACTGCCCTGTGCAGATGCATTTCGGGGAGAAGGATCAGTCCATTCCGATGACCGACGTGGAGGCGATCCGGGCCGCGCAGCCGAAGGTCGAGGTCTATGTTTATCCGGGTGCCGGACACGGGTTCGGCTGCGACGAGCGCGCCAGCTTCAGCAAGCCGGATGCCGATCTGGCGCAACAACGGACGCTCGCGTTCTTCGCCGAGCATCTCGGCTGACGAGCACCGTTTCAATCCGTACGCAAATATCGCGGCCAGCAAGACTCTGCCGATCGGCACGACGGCCATGGTGGTCGACCTCGATACCGGGGAATCGGCGATCGTGAAGGTCGAGGATCGCAGCCCGCACGTGGACGGACGCGTGCTGGACGTTCAGCCTGAAGGTCGCCGAGACACTCAGGATGAAGAAGCGTGGCACGGCCGAGGTGGTGGTGAAGCCGATCACCGTGCCGCAACCGGATGGCGAGGTGAAGCTTGGTGCCGGGGCGGCCGAGACGCCGCCATGGCAGCAGCAGGCGCAGCGTTGAAAGTCGGCCACCGCCTGAGAGGCTTCTATCCGGCAAGCACGAGGTCGCTCGCCTTCTCGGCGACCGCTGTTGTCGCGGCATTGATCATCGCCTGTGGGATGCCGGGCAGCACCGAGGCGTCGATAACGCGTAAACCCGCCACGCCCTTGACGCGCAAGGCGTCATCCACGACCGCCCCGATACGGCATGTACCCGCGGGGTGGTGGAACGAATTCGCCGCCCGGAGAACGAAATCGCGCCGGTCAGCGATGTTCGCCCCGCCGGGTCCGGGATAGATTTCCTGCGCCCGCCAGTCATCGAAGGCAGCGGCAGCTCCGAGTTCGCGGGCGAGTACAACGCCTTCCGCGAGAAGATCGAGATCACCAGGCTCGGAGAGGTAATTCGGACCGATCAGAGCAGGGGCAAGAGGGTCGTCGGAGGCGAGTTTCACGGTGCCGCGGCTCCGCGGCCCCATCAAGCAAGGCACCAGGACGTACGCCGGTGCGGCAAGCGGGCCCACGCTCGGAAGCACGAACGGCAATGAAAGGCACATCACGAGAAGGTCCGGGCTTTCATTCGGGTCGCTGTGTGGTACGTAGAGAAGAGCATCAGCGTGGTTGTAGTGCGAGAGCGGCACTTCGCGTCGCGCCCGGTATGCCACGCCGGCAACCAGCAGATGATCCTCAAGATGACAGCCGACATCCGGCAGATCTCTGACAACCGGAATACCTAGAGACCTGAGTTGGTCGGCCGGCCCGATACCCGATAACATCAAGAGGCGCGGCGAATTGATGGCACCCGCACAAAGCAAAACCTCGATGTCGGGCCGCACGAGACATTCGGTCAGCCGTACGCCGGCGCATTGTCCGTTCTCGATCACCAGGCCGAGCACCTGCGTCCGGACAAGCAGATCGACAACGACGCCATGGAGGCTTCCGAGGTAGGCAGTCGCAGCATCGTCGCGAACATGCCCCTTGATGCTGAGCTGGTTCCAGCCCACGCCAGTGGTGATCGCCCCGCCAAGATCGGGCGTCATCGAGAACCCGCAGTCTTGTGACGCCGTGATGAAAGCTGACGCGACAGGAGTGCGGTCCGTTACGTCGGCGAGCGAGAGCACATGCAGAGGACCATCGCCGCCACGCCACGCGCTGGCTCCGCCAGAAAACGTCTCTGCCCGCCTGAAATATGGCAGCAGGTCAGCGTGGCGCCATCCTTCCGGCCAGCGATCGTACGCGGCCGGGTCGCCCCGCTGATAGGCAAGCGCATTGATCGTGCTCGAACCGCCCACAACCTTGCCGCGCGGACATGCAACGATGCGACCGCCCAAACCCGGTTGCGGGGTTGTCGAATAGCGCCAGTCCACGTCAGTGTCCTGGAGCTGGGGCCAGTCCGGCGGGTCGGTGATGGTTGGCAGGCTTGCCGGACCGCCGGCTTCAATAAGAAGCACTCGCCGTCCCGCCCTGCCGATGCGGTGCGCCAGCACGCAACCGGCCGAACCTGCACCGATAATAGCGTAGTCGTAGGCTGGACGGAGCTGTTCGGGCGAAACCAGCGTGCGCACGCCCGGCGCGGCCGTCGCCGACCGACCAAGATCCGACAGCACCAGCCCGCAGCCGATCGCGCCAGCCAAAGCTTTGCGTCGATGAAGCTGGTTGCACGCGAAGTCGTTTGTGAAATCGCCAGACACCATGCTGCCCGCCTCTACCGCTGTCAATTGCCTGGCGGCACGGCGATGATCTTAGCCCCGTCCGAGCCGGCAACGCAACGTGCGTCGCTCCCGTCCACGACGCATCGGCCCGGTTGACTGTTATGGCCCGTGGCTTACCGTCGCCACCGGATGCAACGGGAAGGAGGCGGCTGATGATCATCGAGATGCGCAGCTACGACCTGAGGCCGGGAACGGTGGCAGAGGTGGAGAAGCGGTTCGGCGAAGCACTGCACGTGCGCACCAAGTTCTCCCCGCTCGCGGCGTTCTGGCATACCGAAGTCGGTCCGCTGAACAGGGTGATCCATGTCTGGCCCTATGACAGCTTCGAGGAGCGCACGCGCTGCCGCGCAGAGGCTGCCAAGACCGGGCAGTGGCCGCCCAAGACCGGCGAGTTCTGCGTGGCGCTGCAGAGTGAGATTTACATTCCAACGCCGTTCTCGCCGCCGCTTGAGCCGCGCGAGCTTGGCGGCATCTATGAGATCCGCAGCTACACGCTGGCGCCGGGCGCGATCCCCGGGCAGATCGAGCGATGGAGCAGCCGGATTGCCGAGCGGGTGAAGCTGTCACCGCTGGTAGGGTGCTGGTATTCCGAGTTCGGCGGGCTGAACAAGTGGGTCCACATCTGGGCCTACAAGGATGCCGGCGAGCGGTCGCGTATCCGCGCCCAGGCGATGTCGAGCGGCGTGTGGCCGCCGCCGGGCGCACCGCCGGGCAACACGGTGAAGCAGGAAAACATGCTGGTCGTGCCTGCGGCGTTCTCGCCGTTGCGCTGACGAGTCGCTTTGCATGGCGGCCCCCTCCCCCCGCCCCCTCCCGCAAGGGCTACCGTTGTCCCACAACCCCGAATCGACTTTCCTGAGTGCTGAGCAGCGGATTTGAGGCGGGTCGAGTCTGCATCAGCGATCTTTCGAGGCTCCCGCCGAACGGGCGGCGGCAGCCGGCTGGCGCCGCCCCTCCGGCAGGCCCCTTTGCAGCCCCCTGCGAAATCAAATTCGCTCCCGACCAACAACCCACCGGAGCCGATTCGCATGAACGACCAGCCGCAGCTTGGTCACTTTGGCAATCGCCGCCTGGCCGCGGTCGGCGACAGCCTGCTGGGGGCGATGCAGAAGCAGCGCACCATGTGCCTCTCGGCATTGGCCGACAGCCGCGGCCAAGCCCGCCAGTTTCAGCGTTTCCTCGACAACGAGGCGGTCAGCATGCACGAGATGCTGGTGCATGCCGCCCAGCAGACCGCCCGGCGCGCCGTCGGGCGGCACGTCCTGGCGATCACCGATACCACGGAGCTGAATTACGCTCCCCACAGCGGCGCCAAGCGCGGCTTTGGCACGGTCGGCAACGGGACCGACATCGGCGTGCTGCTGCACCCGGTGATTGCGGTGGATGCCGAGCAGGGCGGGCTGATCGGGCTGGTCGGTGCCACGGTGATCAACCGCACCGACGGCCCGGTGACGGACCATAAGACACGCCCGGCCGACGAGAAGGAGTCTCGCCGCTGGCTGGCGGCCGCCGAGACCGCCGGCGAGGTGCTGGCGGAGGCGGCGATGATCACTGTGGTCGAGGACCGCGAGGGCGACATCTATGACCAGTTCGCGCGTCGGCCGGACAACGTGCATCTGTTGGTGCGGGCCGCGCAGAACCGCTCGCTCGAGGGCGATGAGAAACTGTTCGCGCGATGCGCCGCCTGGTCAGCAGTAACACAGCACACCATCCAGGTGCCGGCCCGGCATGGCAAGCCGGCGCGGGCCGAGCGGACCGCCGTCGTGGCGGTGCGCTCCGGCGAGGTCACGATCAAGCGGCCACTGCGCGCCGAGCCAGGCCTGGCGCCGACCTTGACCCTGCGGGTGGTGGATGTGCGCGAGATCGCCCCACCGTCGGCGCAGCAACCCTTACACTGGTGTCTGCTGACCACGCATGCGGTGGGCGGTGCGGCGGAGGCGCTGCAGATTGTCGCCTGGTACCGGCTGCGTTGGATCATCGAACAGCTGTTCCGTACGATGAAGACGGACGGTGTCGATGTGGAGACCTCGCAGATCACGACGCCGCTCAGCCTGGCGAAGCTGGTGACGGTGGCGCTGATTGCCGCCGTGCGGGTCATGCAACTGGTGATCGGTCGCGACGGCAGTACGGGGCAGTCCATAGAGGACGTTGCCGACCCCGCCGAACTGCCGGCGCTACGGGCGATCAGCGCCTCCCTCGAAGGGCCGACCGACAAGTTGAAGAACCCGTTCGATCCTGCCTTGCTGGCTTATTACGCCTGGATCGCCGCACGCCTCGGAGGCTGGTCCGGCTACACCTCCAAGGGATATCGGCCGCCCGGTCCCAAGACCATGGCCCGCGGTCTCAAGCGCCTCGATGCCATGGTGCAGGGCTGGATGCTGGCTAATCGTTCCGCACTTGTGGGACTCCGGTAGCCCGCAAGGGGAGGGGAGTTGATCGAAGCGGACGTGATCATCGTGGGCGCCGGCTCGGCGGGTTGCGCGCTGGCGGCGCGGCTGACCGAGGACGCGTCCTGCCGCGTGGTCTTGCTGGAAGCCGGCGGAGCCGACAGTAACCGCTGGATCCATATCCCGCTCGGCTTCGGCAAGACCTTCGCTGATCCGACGGTCAACTGGTGCTACGAGACCGAGCCTGATCCGGGCGCCGCCGGCCGGCGCATCTTCTGGCCGCGGGGCAAGGTGCTGGGCGGGTCGTCCTCGATCAACGGCATGGTCTATATCCGTGGCCAGGCGGAGGATTTCGACCTCTGGCGGCAGATGGGGTGCGCCGGCTGGTCGTATGATGATGTGCTGCCTTACTTCCGGCGGTCCGAGCATAATACGCGCTTCGCCGATGAATGGCATGGCACAGGCGGGCCGTTGTGCGTCTCCGACGTGGCGCAGCGGAGCCCGATCTGTGATGCGTTCATCGCCGCCGCCGAAGCGGAAGGTTTCTCTCGCAACGACGATTTCAACGGCGCGCGGCAGGAGGGCGCCGGGTATCACCAGACGACAACTCGCCGGGGAAGGCGGTGCTCGACGGCGGTCGGCTATCTGCGTCCGGCGATGCAGAGGCCCAATCTGCGCGTGGAGACGGGTGCGCTGGCTGAGCGCGTGCTGTTCGAAGGACGGCGCGCGGTCGGCGTGATGTTTCGCCAGAACGGCGTGTCGCGCACGGCACGGGCTGGACGCGAGGTGATCCTGTGCGGCGGAGCGATCAACTCCCCAAAGGTGCTGATGCTGTCGGGCATCGGCCCGTCGGCGCATCTGGCTGAGCTGGGGATCCCGGTGGTGGTGGATGCGCCCGGCGTGGGGCAGGGACTGCAGGACCACTATGCCGCCGAGTAGGTGGGGATGTTACCACCCCCACCCCTCACAGACCCGGACGAGCAGGTTTCCCGCATCCGGTTCTTCACGAGAGAGTTTCGCCAGCGGCCGTGTAGCGATGAACGCTACCTCGCGCCGCCGCCTCGCCAAGTCGGCTATCCGTCGTCCTTGTGTGGACAGGTTTGCGGGGTTCAGTGTCCCCTCCCGTGTTTCCGGCCAACGGTTCTCTCTCCGTGGCGCCTCCCTTCCCTCCATCGGGTCCCGGTGAGTCCCGGTTCCCCGACCTCACGAGGTACTATGAAGGCGCTACGACTTCCTGCGCGTGCATTCCCGGCCCCTTATGGATTCGGTTCCGGGCTCCACATGCTCCCCCGTCTTCGTGTTCGCCGAAGCGCTCCCGGCGCGGCAGGGGGCCGCCTCCGGACCTGGGCTCTTTGGTCAGCCGGTATGCCCCTCTCCGGCAGTTTGCACATGGGCACGCACGGGATCTCTCAGGTTTCCTGGCGTTCCATCCCGTACCTCTGCCCGGCTCTCAGACCCCGGCCGGATCGGCAGGACCTCGCCATTTGCAGTCCTGTCGATGCTGCCCCCGGACCCAACACGCCGAAGGCTCCAGCACGAACATGATGTCGGGGCTCAACCCCGGGCTTCGGTACCTGCTGCCTACGCTTCACGAGCGGCGTCGCCGTCACCCGTGCAAGGCTCGCTTCCGGCCGGCGGGCTGCGCCTTTACCGGGAGGGAGTTGAACCCTCTGGACCGCACCGAAAGGTTTCAGGCTACATCCGTCCTCCTTTCCAGGACTTTCCTGACGCAAGCCGAGTAGGTGGGGATGTTACCACCCCCACCCCTCACAGACCCGGACGAGCAGGTTTCCCGCATCCGGTTCTTCACGAGAGAGTTTCGCCAGCGGCCGTGTAGCGATGAACGCTACCTCGCGCCGCCGCCTCGCCAAGTCGGCTATCCGTCGTCCTTGTGTGGACAGGTTTGCGGGGTTCAGTGTCCCCTCCCGTGTTTCCGGCCAACGGTTCTCTCTCCGTGGCGCCTCCCTTCCCTCCATCGGGTCCCGGTGAGTCCCGGTTCCCCGACTTCACAGGTACCTATGAAGGCGCTACGACTTCCTGCGCGTGCATTCCCGGTCCCTTATGGATTCGGTTCCGGGCTCCACATGCTCCCCCGTCTTCGTGTTCGCCGAAGCGCTCCCGGCGCGGCAGGGGGCCGCCTCCGGACCTGGGCTCTTTGGTCAGCCGGTATGCCCCTCTCCGGCAGTTTGCACATGGGCACGCACGGGATCTCTCAGGTTTCCTGGCGTTCCCTCCCGTACCTCTGCCCGGCTCTCAGACCCCGGCCGGATCGGCAGGACCTCGCCATTTGCAGTCCTGTCGATGCTGCCCCCGGACCCAACACGCCGAAGGCTCCAGCACGAACATGATGTCGGGGCTCAACCCCGGGCTTCGGTACCTGCTGCCTACGCTTCACGAGCGGCGTCGCCGTCACCCGTGCAAGGCTCGCTTCCGGCCGGCGGGCTGCGCCTTTACCGGGAGGGAGTTGAACCCTCTGGACCGCACCGAAAGGTTTCAGGCTACATCCGTCCTCCTTTCCAGGACTTTCCTGACGCAAGCTGGGTTCAAGCTGAAATGCCGGCTGCCGGTCACGGTGAACGACGTGATGCTGAGCCCGGTCCGCAAGCTGCGCGCCGGTCTGGAATACTACCTGCTGCGCCGAGGCCCTCTAGCGGTGATCGCGGCCGAGGCGGCGCTGTTCGCCCGCACGCGTCCGGAACTGGAGACGCCGGACATCAAGCTGTCGGTCAGCGCCTTCAGCCATGACCGGCCGCAGGACGGGTTGCATCCGTGGTCGGGGTTTTCGTTGGGAACCTCCGGAGAGCCGCGGGGAGATCCGGTTGAAGAGCGCGGAACCGGCGGACGCACCGCTGATGCGGCCGAACTATCTGGCGACCGAGACCGACCGCCGGACATTGGTGGCGGGTTTGCAAATCGGCCGCCGGCTGCTGGCGTCGGCGCCGATGCAGCGGCTGGTGGAATCCGAGTACCTGCCGGGGGCGGCGGTGCAGACGGATGACGAGCTGCTGGATTATGCGCGGCGGTTTGGCGGCACGACGTTCCATCCGACCAGCACGTGCCGGATGGGGACCGACCCGATGGCGGTGGTGGATCCGGACTTGCGGGTGCGGGGGATCGGCGGGCTGCGCGTGGCAGATGCGTCGGTGATGCCGACGGTCGTTTCGGGGAATACCAACGCCGCGGCGATCATGATTGGGGAGAAGGCGGCAGACCTGGTTCGGGGGAGTTGACCCTACGGCACGCAGGGCCTGAAGCCCTCCTTCGACGAGGCCGTGTTTCGGCTTTCCTGTGTCATTTCACATTATGCGGGATGTCGGATCATATGGTGAGATAACTTCAGGCGAAACCACGGATGCTCGTTAACGTACATAGATGGGCGCTTGGTTGGGTTGGGGGTTTCTGGGCGCCACTGCGCCTTGAACCGGGTTCACATGGGGCGGTCCTCTTCCCGCACCCGCAACGTCGTCGCGCTTGGCGGCATGGTGCCTCCCTGGCGCGACCCCCTCCCCCTAACCCCCTCCCGCAAGGGGAGGGGGAACCATGTCGGGCACTCGCCCGTCGGGCGGGTCAGCGCGGGCCTGTGTGACGCAGCGGACCGGCCGCCCACGCCCTCAACGAAAGTACCTTGCCATCAGCGCTCCGGTTAGCGCCTAGTACGCGGGCTGGGAACAGGGAGAACAGGACAATGCTGAAACGTAGAGACTTTGCCCTCTTGGCGGCGACCTCGCCGCTGGCGTTCGCGGGCTCGGCGGCCTACGCCGCGACCCCGAAGAACACCTTGGTCGTCGCCAAGGATATATCCGACATCCTAACGATGGACCCCCAGGAGTGCTACGAGATTACCGGCGGCGAGGTCGTCATCGCCGTCTATGACTCGATCCTCCGCTACGAGCCGAAGGACGTCACCAAGATCATCGGCGGCACCGCGGAGACATGGAGCGCCAGCGAGGACGGCAAGGAGTATACATTCAAGATCCGGCAGGGGATGAAATTCGAAAGCGGCGCTCCGGTGACCGCCGACGATATCGCCTGGTCGCTGCAGCGCGGCGTGATCCTGGACAAGACGCCGGCCTTCCTGCTCGAGCAGTTCGGCTGGACCAAGGACAACGTCAAGGATCTGATCACCGCGCCCGACCCGGGCACGCTGCACTTCAAGATCGTCAACGTTTTCGCACCGTCGCTCGTTTATAACGTGATGACGACGGGCATCACCTCGGCCGTCGAGAAGAAGGTGGCCATGGCGCACGAGACGAACGGCGACATGGGTAACGCCTGGCTGAAGACGAATTCCGCGGGTTCGGGTGCGTTCCGCCTGATTTCCTGGAAAGCCAACAAGTCCGTGACCATGGAGGCCAATCCGCACTTCCACCTCGGCGCGCCGCTGATCAAGCGGGTCGTGCTGCGCCACGTGCCGGAGCCGTCCTCGCAGCGCCTGCTGCTGGAGAAAGGCGACGCCGATATCGCCATCAATCTGACGGCAGACCAGATCAAGCCACTGCTGTCCAACAAGGCGATCAAGGTCGAAGTCGTTCCCCGCTGCCGAAACCTGGTACATGGCGATGAACGTCTCCGAGGAGCACTTCAAGAATCCGAAGGTTCGCCAGGCGATGAAAATGCTGGTGGACTATGACGGCATGGTGGACACGTTCCTCAAGGGCCGCTGCACCGTGCAGCAGACGTTCTGGCCGCTCGGCCTGTTCGCTGCCATCACGTACAACCCGTGGAAGCTCAACGTCGCCAAGGCCAAGGCGCTGCTGGCTGAGGCCGGCTACCCCAACGGCTTCGAAATCAACCTGAATGTGCCGACGCAGCCCCCGATGCCCGATATCGCCCAGGCCGTGCAGCAGACCATGGGCCAGGCCGGCGTCAAGCTGAACCTCGTGACCGCCGACCTGAAACAGGTCCTCACCGGCTATCGCGCGCGCAAGCACCAGATGGTGATCATCAACTGGTCGCCGGATTATTTCGACCCTCACTCCAACGCCGACAGCTTCGCGCACAACGACGACAACAGCGACACCGCCAAGACGCATCCGCTGGCGTGGCGCAACGAATGGTACGATCCCGAGGTCAACAAGATGATGGCCGCCGCTGCCCAGGAACTGAACGCCGAGAAGCGCAAGGCCGACTATGCGGCGTTGCTGAAGAAGGTGACCGACGAGGGTCCGTTCATCATCATGTTCCAGAACTCCTTCCAGGAGGCGTTCCGGACCAATCTGAAGGGCTATTACGCGTCGGTCGACTACGACAACTACCGCACAGCCACCAAGACGTAGGGACGAGGGCCTGATGTCAGCCACCACTGTGGCGGCATACGTGCCTGTTGGATGGGTCCGGCGCATTGCCGGGCCCATCCGCCGCGTTGCCAGCCTGCTGTTTTCCGTGTCGCTCACTTTCCTCGGCCTGACCTGCGTCACCTTCGTCATCGGCCGCGTCATACCCATCGATCCGGTGCTCGCGATCGTCGGCGACAAGGCGTCGCAATCAACGTACAACCGAGTGCGCATCGAAATCGGCCTCGACAAGCCGATCTACGTGCAATACTGGCGCTATCTCGTGAAGGTGTTGCACGGCGATTTCGGCAACTCCGTGCTCACTTCGCATCCGGTGCTGCAGGACATGCTGCACGTGTTCCCGGCCACGCTGGAGCTGTCGGTGGTGGCGCTGTTCATCGGCGTGGTGTTCGGCATACCGCTTGGCGTGATCGCCGCAACCAATCGTGGCCGCTGGCAGGACCAGGTGATCCGGTTCGGCTCACTGCTGGGCTATTCGATGCCGGTATTCTGGCTCGGGCTGATCGGGCTGCTCGGCTTTTACGCCAAGCTCGGCTGGGTCGCGGGTCCAGGGCGGGTCAACGTCGCCTACGACGATATCGTGACGCCGATCACCGGCCTTATCACCGTCGACAGCCTGATCGAGGGCGAGTACGACGTATTCTGGAATGCGGTCAGCCACCTCGTGTTGCCCGCTTCGATCCTCGGCTACCTCTCGCTTGCCTATGTCGCGCGCATGACCCGCAGCTTCATGCTCGGCCAGCTCAAACAGGAATATGTGCTGGCGACGCTGGCCAAGGGCCTGTCGCCGTTCCGCGTGGTGTGGGTGCACGCGCTCGGCAATGTCTGGGTGCAACTGGTAACCGTCATCGCTCTCACCTTCGGCAGCCTGCTCGAGGGCGCGGTGCTGACGGAAACCGTGTTCGCCTGGCCGGGGCTCGGACTCTACATGAAGAATTCGTTGTTCAACGCCGATCTCAACGCGGTGCTCGGCGGCACCATGCTGGTGGGCGTGGTGTATATCGGCCTCAATCTACTGTCCGACGTGATCTACCCACTGGTCGATCCGCGGGCGCGGTCGTCGTCGTGAGCGACGCCGTCGCCTGGCGCGGCTGGCTCCTGGACCCCGCGCCGGCGTCGCGCGGGCAGGCGCGGCTGGGCCGCTGGTTCCGGGCCTGGCTCGCATTCCGTCGCAACGGCTTGGCGATGACCGGCCTGGTAATCGTGCTGGCGCTGATTGCCATGGCCATCCTCGCCCCGTTCATCTTCGATCCCAGCGCGGCGACGATGCAAGTGCTCGAAAACCGGTTGCAGCCGGCATCCTGGGCGCACCCGTTCGGCACCGACGAGCTTGGCCGCGATATCCTGGTGCGCATCCTTTTCGGCGCGCGCGTCACGCTCACCATCGTCGCGCTGGTTTCCGCCATCGTGGTCCCCGTAGGCCTCGGCCTCGGCCTGCCGGCTGGCTATTTCGGCGGCGTCATCGATGCCGTGCTGATGCGCATCACCGACATCTTCCTCGCCTTCCCGCGGCTGGTCCTCGCGCTGGCCTTCGCGGCCGCCCTGGGGCCGGGCATCGAGAACGCGGTGATCGCCATCGCGCTCACAACTTGGCCACCCTATGCGCGGCTCGCGCGCGCGGAGACGCTCACACGCCGACGCGCCGAGTTCATCGAGGCTGCCGAATTGCAGGGCGCCTCGCATCTTCGCATTCTGCTCACGCAAATCTTGCCACTGTGCTTGTCCTCGGTGATCGTCCGCCTGACGCTCGACATGGCCGGCATCATCCTGACCGCGGCGGGACTGGGCTTCCTTGGCCTGGGCGCGCAGCCGCCAGCGGCGGAGTGGGGCTCGATGGTCTCCACCGGCCGGCAGGTGCTGCTCGACCAGTGGTGGGTCGCGACCGTTCCCGGCCTCGCCATCTTCGTCACCAGCCTCGGCTTCAACCTGCTTGGCGATGGCCTGCGCGATGTGGCGGACGCCCGCTCGGCATGAGCGACGCGCCGCTGCTGACGGTGCGTAACCTGCGCGTGGTCTATCCCGGCGACGAAGGCGACTTCGCCGCCGTGCGCAACGTGTCGTTCACGCTGGGGCGTGAGCGGCTGGGCATCGTCGGCGAATCCGGATCCGGCAAGTCCACCACGGGACGGGCGATCATGGGCCTTGTGCCCGAGCCGGGGTGCGTCACCGCTGACGAGATGCGGCTTGGCGACACCGACCTCTTGCGGCTGAACGAACGCGGCTTCCGCAAGCTGCGCGGCAAGCGCATCGCCATGGTGCTGCAGGATCCGAAATACTCGCTCGATCCGGTGATGAGTGTCGGCCACCAGATCGCCGAGACGCATCGCTATCATTTCCGCAGCAGCGCCAAGGCGGCGCGCGCAGCCGCGCTGGACATGCTGGCTGCGGTACACATCCGCGACCCCGAGCGTGTCTACGCCCTCTATCCCCACCAGGTCTCAGGCGGCATGGGCCAGCGCGCGATGATTGCGATGATGCTGATCGCCGGCCCGGACCTGCTGATCGCCGACGAGCCGACCTCGGCGTTGGACGTGAGCGTGCAGCAGCAGGTGCTGGCGATCATGGACGATCTGGTGCGCGGCCGCGGCATGGGGCTCATCCTGATCAGCCACAACCTGCACCTGGTCTCCTCGTTCTGCGACCGCGTGCTGGTGATGTATGCCGGGCGCGTGGTGGAGACCTGCGTCGCCTCGGAGTTGGGCAAGGCGCGGCACCCCTACACGCGCGGCCTGCTGGCCTCGCTGCCGGAACTGGGCCGGCGGCGCGCGGAACTGCCGCAGCTGCAGCGTGATCCCGCCTGGGCGGAGGAAGACGCGTGATCGTGCTCGACCACGTCACGGTCAGCTACGGCACGGGCAGACAGCGGATCATCGCGGTCAGTGACGTGTCCTTCCGCGTCGCCGAGGGTGAGGCATTCGGGCTGGTCGGCGAGTCCGGCTCGGGCAAGTCGACGGTATTGCGCGCCCTCGCCGGGCTCATTCCGCACGCGCAAGGGAGCGTTTCGCTGGGCGGGCAGGTGATGCCGCGGGCGCGCAGCAAGGCCGCGCGCAAGATGGCGCAGATGGTGTTCCAGGACCCCTACGGCTCGCTGCACCCGAACCAGACGGTGGACCAGACGCTGAACATGCCGGTGACCATCCACAGGCTCGGCGACGCCGATCGACGCGTGGCGTCGGCGCTGGCCGAGGTGGGGCTGGGGCGCGAGCACCGTTTCCGCTATCCGCACCAGCTTTCCGGCGGCCAGCGCCAGCGCGTGGCGATCGCGCGGGCGCTGATCCTGGAGCCACGCATCCTGCTGCTGGACGAGCCGACCTCGGCGCTGGACGTGTCGGTGCAGGCGGAGATCCTGAACCTGCTGGCGCGGCTGAGGCGCGAGCACGGCCTGACGACGGTGATGGTGAGCCACGACCTTGCGGTGGTCGCGCATCTTTGCGAGCGCATCGGCGTGATGAGCCACGGCGCGCTGATCGAGATCACCACGGCGGAGGCGCTGGGATCGGGGACCGTGACGCACCGCTATACGCAGCAGTTGCTGCGCGCGAACCGCGGCTTCGACCGCAGCGGGGCGGAGATCGTCGAAGCGGCGTTGTGACCGGTCAGGCCGACGGGGCGTCCGCTTTGGTGGTTTTGCGACGGTCCGCTTCCGGGTCGGGTGCGCCGAAATCGGACATTCGGTTCAAGGCCGGCTCTGGCCGAGAGCTGCACGGCTGCTTTCGGCCACAGCTTGCGATAGCGGCCGTTCCGTTCATGCGGTGCGCAGGCTGCTACGACGTATGGTTCGGCGGATATTGTGCCTCTGCCGGGCAGATGCGGTGGCGACCGGTGCATCCCAATATCATGCCGGGGCGAAGAGGTTGCTGGCGGCTATCAGCCGCGCGACTGTTTTCGCGATCTGCGCGCCCACTTCGCGACGGGAACCATGACAGATGTCCGGATCGGGGTTTCCCGTAACACTGCTTGATCTGGCCGGCAGCATTGCCCTGCTGCTGTGGGGCCTGCGGATGGTGCAGACTGGCGTGCAGCGTGCGTTTGGTGCTCGCTTGCGCTCGGCCCTCAGCACTGCGCTTCGCACACCATCAAAGGCGTTTCTCACCGGGCTCGGTGTCACAGCCGTGTTACAGAGCAGCACTGCGACAGGCCTGATGGTCTCGGGCTTCGCTGCCGGCGGCCTGATGGACCTTGTGCCGGCGCTCGCTGTGATGCTCGGCGCAAATGTTGGCACCACGCTGATCGTCCAGCTCCTCTCGTTCGACCTGTCGCCGGTCACGCCAGTGCTGATCCTGATTGGTGTGCTGATGTTCCGTCGCAGCCAAGCAAGCCGCACGCACGATCTCGGCAGGGTTGCGATCGAACTCGGGCTCATGCTGCTGGCGCTTCATCAGATGCTCGAACTCGTCACGCCATTCGAGGACGCACCCAGCTTGCGCCTGATGCTGGGCGCGATCGCGACGCAACAATGGCTGGATGTGATCGTCGCCGCTGGACTGACCTGGGCCGCGCATTCCTCGGTGGCAATCGTGCTCTTGGTGATGTCACTTGCAACCAAAGGCGTTGTGCCGCCAGACGCTGCGTTTGCCCTGGTGCTGGGGGCCAATCTCGGCACGGCCATCAACCCACTGCTAGAGACCTCCGAAGGCAAGGACGCAGCCGCGCGGCGCGTGCCGGCGGGAAACCTCGGCACGAGAGCGGTTGGCGTGGCACTCGGGCTGGCCATGCTACCGAAGCTTGGGGAATGGCTGGTCACCGTCCTGCCTGATCCCGCGCGAGCCGTCGCCGATTTCCACCTAGGCTTCAATCTCGTGGTGGCCGCACTGTTTTTCCCCGTGCTGCCCTCCTATGCCAAGCTGCTTCGCCGCCTCTTTCCGACGCGTGTGGACGCTCCGGACCCATCGCGGCCGGTCTACCTGGATGAGGCAGCGCGCGAGGCTCCGGTGGTTGCGATCGGTGCTGCCGCGCGGGAAGCGCTGCGACTGGCCGACATGTTAGAAGCGATGCTGCTCGCGGCGCGCGACGCATTCGCCACGGACGAACGCAAACGCGTGGCTGCGGTCAGACGCATGGATGATGTGCTGGACCGACTGAACCACGCAATCAAGACCTATCTCACCGGCCTCGATGCCGAATCGACTTCGGACGCGGATCAGCGTCGCATTGAACAGATTCTCGCGTTCACCATCAATCTCGAGCACGCCGGTGACGTGGTTGACAAGAACCTGTTGGATCATGCCGCCAAGCTGCTGAAGCGGAACATCATCCTCTCGCAGGAGCAGAGAGAGGAACTGGCGGCCACTATTTCTCGACTGGTGACCAATCTGCGCGCGGCGGCATCTGTCTTTATGACGGAGGACGTGCGAGCCGCGCGCGCGCTGGCGGCTGAAAAGGAGGCATTCCGCAACCTGGAAGCGGCCGAGACAGAGGCTCATTTCGCCCAAATTCGCGCTGGCCAGGCTCAGGCGGCGGAACGGAGTGCGTGGCGGCTCGATCTGCTGCGCGATCTGAAACGCGTCAACGACCACTTGGTCGCGGCGGCGGCGTATCCGGTTCTGAAGGATCAGGGAGAACTGTTGCCGACGCGGCTACGTGAGAACGAATGACTCCCGGCGCATGAGCAAGCTCAGGGCTAAGGCCGATCACCACCGCCAGTTCGCCGCGCTTCCGTTCCGTTATACCGGAGAAGGTCAGTTGCAGATTATGCTGCTGACGTCCCGAGAAACCAGGCGGTGGGTCATCCCGAAGGGCTGGCCGATGCGCCGCCGAAAGCCGCGCGACGTTGCGGCCCAGGAAGTGTATGAAGAAGCCGGCCTGGTAGGTAAGATCGTTGGTAAGCTGCCGGTCGGCAGCTACCATTATGCCAAGCAACTGCCGCTGCGGCATGAGATCTTGTGCGAAGTGCTGGTGTTCTTGTTCCGGGTCGAGCGGCAGCTGGAAGACTGGCCGGAGAAGGCACAGCGTGAAACACGATGGTTCGAACCATCAGTCGCTTGCAGGCTCGTTGATGAAGGCAGCCTGGCCGAACTTCTGCGGCGAGTGACCAGTGCCCACACTGCTCCCCGCCCCTGATCCTTCTTCAGTTATGCCAATCGTAACAGCACAGCACCGGTCGCGATCGTTAGCGCGCCTCCCCAACCCCAAGGTCCCGGCCGCTCTCCAAGTAGAAACCGCGCCAGCACCACGCCGAATAGGATCGCGGTCTCACGCAACGCCGCGACCGGCGCGACCGGCGCGCGGGTCATTGCCCATAACACCAGCGCGTAGGCCGCGATCGCGCACCCCGCCCCGCCCAGACCGCGTCGTGCTTCCTGCCAGCTCGGCGGCCGCGGCAGCCCGCGTCGGTGCAACCATAGCAGCGTCGGCACCGCGCTGAGCGGAAACAGCCACAGCGTGTAGGCCAGTGGAGCGCCGGAGACGCGCGCGCCGACCGCATCGTTCAAGGTGTAGGCGGCGATCACTACTGCGTTCACCAGCGCCAGCCGCGCCGCGGTCCGTTCGCCCGACAGGCCGCGTCCGCGTGGCCGCGCCAGCGCGACCACGCCGATGCAAATGGCGGCAATCCCCGTCCAGGCGAGCGGTGGCAGCACTTCGCCGACCAGGACCCAGGCGGCAAGCGCGGTCAGCATTGGCGCGGTGCCGCGCATCAGGGGATACGCCAGCGCCACGCCGCCGCGCGCATATGCTTCCGCGATCAGGATGAAATACACCGTGTTCAGGCTGGCCGAAGTCAGCAGGTAGCGCCACGCCGCGGTCGGTGGCAGCGGCAGGAACGGTAGGATCAGAGCGGCCAGAACTGTCGCGCCGAACACCAGCAAGGCAGTCTCCCGCCGCCTGTCGGTGCCTGCGCGAACCACTATGTTCCAGCCGGCATGCAGGAGCGCAGCCAGCAACACCACGGCGATGACGGCCGGAGACAGCAGCATGGGACGAGCATCATGCTTCGTACCCTTAGATGCCCAGACGGATGATGTTCGGCGGTTGTCGGTGCACCAGTTGCGATGAGCAGCAGGCTCCACTGCCGCATTCGCGAATTGCTGCGCAGCCTGCCGAACGTCCGCTTCAGAGTGAACCGTAAACAGCCTCGAACGGCTGAGTTGGGCGCACAGCCGTCGGTGCCACGCGCTGCTAAATGTCTAGCTCCTGGATGGCCTGTTAGGCCGACCTATGGCGGACTTGGGTCGGATCCGGCCGATCGGCTGGACCCCAACTCGAACAGTCGGACCGGGTGGACCGCGGCCCCTTTGCCCTTTGCAACTATGCGGAAATCAAGCAGACCGTGTGAAGAAACGGGCGAGAGTCAGGAACCCAGGGCCCTTGAGCGCGCCACGCGAAGCACCGAAGAACGAGCAAACCCGCAAGCACTTCCAGTCTGCGTCATTGACGGTGTCAGCCAGCAAAGACGGGGCTTTCCGGAAGGCGTGCACCGCCGTCGACGACGATGGTTTCGCCGGTGATATAGCTCGCCTCGTCGCTCGCGAGGAACACCATCGGGCCGGCGATCTCCTCCGGGCGACCGAGACGTTTGGCCGGAATGAAGTGGGAAATCCGTTCGGCCCCGAAGCGGGCTTTCAGCCCTGACAGGCCCGGCGTATCGATGTAGCCGGGTTCAATGGCGTTCACGGTGATGTTGTCTTCGGCCAGTTCGATGGCCGCAGTATGGATGAAACCGGTGACCGCGGCTTTGGACACGGCATAGGCGCCAGAACCCGGCATCGAGACCTTAGGACCGGTGACCGACGAGGTGATGATGATGCGTCCGGCGCCTTGCTTGCGCATATGCGGCAGCGACGCCTGAGTTAATGTGAAGCAGGCTTTCACGTTGACGTTGAAAAGCCGATCGAGGGTTAGGTGGTCCATCTCCTCTACGGTGCAGCGGCCGAAGGCGGCGGCATTGTGGACCATGATGTCGAGCCGGCCGAACGCGGCGGCGGCCTCGTCGACCATGGCGCGGGTGGCTTCATGGTCGGCAATATCGACCTGCCGGAAGATGGCCTTGCCACCTTCAGCCTCGATCAAGCGGAGGGTTTCCTCGCCATGTGTGGCGGTACGAGTGGCAATGATCACGGCGGCGCCTTCGCGCGCGAAAGCGATCGCGATGGCACGGCCGATACCCTGGCCAGAGCCGGTCACAATAGCAACTTTGCCAGCGAGGCGGGTGCCCATGGGGATGCCCTCGGTGGTTAGGCGGCGGTGCCGACGCCATCAAAGCCCGGTCTCTTCACCATGTGGCTCCTCCCTGTTCCTTGGTATTTATTCGAAAACAATCCGAACCGACATTCCCCTAATGGCCCGTCACCACGCCGGCTCGAACCGCGCCGCCGTGCCGCACGCACGATCCTTCAGCCGGAGCAGATTAGGCGAGCGTGGCAGTTCCGGTCGCTGATGGAACCAGCCGATCTGCACCATGTCGCGGATCAGCAGGAACATCGGCAGCAATGCGAGGTCTTGCTCCGCGATCGCGCGCACAGACCGGTATCCCGCAATACAGGAGTCGCGGAAGGCTGGGAATTCGGGACGGTCCTGATACGAGACAAGCGCAACAGCCAGGTCGTACTGGTGCCAGCCAAATCCCGTGTCATCGAAGTCGATCACCGCCGCATGCGTGCCGTCGATCACCACGTTGCGCGGATGCAGGTCGGCATGGATCAGGCTGAAGGTCCGCGCCGTCCCGCCGTAGCACATCAGCGCGCCATGCAGCGTGTCGCGCGTATCCAGCAGCAGACTGCGTTCGGCCGGCGAGAAAATCGCGTGGTCCCAGAACGGCCCCCAGAACGGCGCCGGTCCCATCAAGCCATCCGCGTCCAGCGCATGGCGTTTGAATCCCACAGGCGGCATCCAGCCAGTTGCCTGGTCGTGCAGCGTGGCGATGATCGTCCCCAGTCGGGCAAAATGGCGTGCGTTTGCGGCCACGTCGGTTTCCCGCGCCACGACATCGGCCAGCAGTTCGCCGTCCACCCAACGGGCGAGGCCGGCCCAGCGCCGCTCTCCGGTCGCCGGTACCTCGACTTGCACGAAGTCCTCGCCGTCCAATGTCAGCAACGGTTCGGGCACCGCCACGCCCGCATGGACCAGGGCGCGGGTCCAGAGACGTTCGGATTTGAGCGCCACGATGTCATGGTACCACGGGCGATGCAGCCGCAACGCCAGCAGGGACCCGTCCCGCGCATCGGTCACCTTGAAGGTGACGTTCTCGCTCAGATGCACGAAGCGTAGATCCGCCGGCGCAACGCCGAACGACGCCAGCGCCTGCCGCGCAGCCGGTGCGTACGCCTGCTCCGCCGCTAGCGCGTGATGACTGGAGGCGGTACCGCCGGAAGTCTAAATCGCGCGCTCAAACAAGTTCATGCGAGTTCGGCGATGGTCTCGTCCCAGGCTACCAGGAATTGGGCCGCGTTCTCATGCGAGAACGTAAGCGGCGGCCGGATCTTCACGACGTTGCTAAAGGCGCCGGCGTTGCTGGTCAGGAAGCCTTTGTCCTTCACCCGGTTGATCACCCGCTTGGCGAGCTCCATGTCCGGCGACCTGTCCGCCGGCTTCACCAGTTCGACGCCGATGAACAGGCCGTGGCCGCGCACGTCACCGATCGCGTCGCTCGCGCCCTTGCGCTGGCTCAGCGACGCTTTCAGTGCGCCGCCGACCGAGGCGACGTTGGCACGTAGGTCGCGGCGCTCGATTTCGTCCAGCACGGCCATCCCGACAGCGGCTTGCAGCGGCGAGGAAGCGAAGGTGTTGAAATAGCGCGTCTTCGCCCGGAATGTCTCGATCAGCGCGCGGCTCGCCGCGGTGGCAGCGAGAGGCAGTCCGTTCCCCATCGGTTTGCCGGTGACCACGATATCGGGAGTAAAGCCGGTAACCTCGTAGCCCCACCAGTTCCCCGTCCGCGCGTAGCCGGCCTGCACTTCGTCGGCGATCACCAGGCCACCTGCCTCCCGCACCATCGCAGCGGCGCGCGGCATGAAGCCGGCCGGCACGTCGGGGAGCCCCTCATTGGCGAAGATCGAGCAGACGATAAGCGCCGCGACGCCCTCGCCGGCGGCCTCGAGGCTCGTTATCGCCTCACCGAGTTTTTCCAGATAGGCATCACAGAGTGCGGACTCGCTGAGGTTCCCGCCGATCGGCCGGTACTTTTCGGGGAACGGGAAGGCACGCACCGCAGCGTGTACCTGTCGGCTGCTGGCCGAGGCGGGTCAGCGATCCGACCAGTTCGCTGTTGCCGTGATAAGTTGCATTAGTGCAGACGATACCACGCTTTCCGGTAGCGAAGCGGGCCATCCGCAGCGCCACCTCGTTCGCCTCGGTACCGCTGCAACTCAGAATGACACTCTCGACCTGCGGACCGTGCAGCGCGGCGAGGCGTTCGGCGAATTCGACGACACCTTCGTGCAAGTAGCGGCTGTGGACGTTCAGCGTGGCTTGCTGGCGCGCCATCGCCTCGACCACACGCGGATTCGCGTGACCGACGCACGGCACGTTGTTGTACATGTCCACGTAGCGGCGGCCGTCGTGATCGTACACGTAAACGTCGGCCCCGCGGACGATATGCAGCGGAACATCGTAAAACAGTGGTGCGCCCGCTCCCAGGGCGGCATTGCGCCGAGCGAGCAGATCGATCGCGTCGTTCATCCCTGCCTCCCATGCGATCCACGGCGGAAGTTCAACCAATCGGCCCGAGTGCTCATCATCGGCCCGTCGGCGCCACCGAGAACAACACGGTGGCGACACGACGAATTGGGCCGGGCGACCCGCCAGACCCATCCGTCATTCGTTATCGTCGCCGTGGTGGCAATGGCGCTCACCCTACAGCCCTAGGTCTTCGTGATCGTCCGGAAGAAGTAGAGGTCCTCGACAAAACCCGGCTTGTAGCCCTTGACGTTGGCGCGCCGGGCGATCTCGTTGGCCGGTTGGAACATCAAGATGTACGGCCCTTCGTCGGTGATGATCTTCTGCAGCTCCTCATACATCGCCTTGCGCTTGTCGACGTCGATCTCCTTCACTGCCGCCATCGTCTTGGCATTTACGGCGGGATCCATGTAGTGGACGCGCCACGCCAGTGGATGCGGAGCGTCGTCGCTGTCGTTATCGTTGAAGGCGAAGGTCGAGGCGTTGGTGTGCGGGTCGAGATAATCGGGCGTCCAACTGATCAGCGTCGCCATTTCCTTGCGGCCGCGGAATTCGGTGATCAACTGCTTCTGGTCGGTGGCGACGATGTTCACCTTCACGCCGCCCAGGCCCATGGTCTGCTGAACGGACTGGGCCATGTCGATCTGCGGCGAGATGTTGGAGGTACTGAGCCTCAACTCGAAGCCGTTTGGATAGCCGGCCTCGGCCAGCAACTGCTTCGCCTTGGCCACGTCGAGCTTATAGGGATCGTACTCGATCGCGCTGAACAGGCCGATCGGCAGGAACGTCTGGTGCACATTGAAACGGCCCTTGAGGAAGGTGTTAGCCATGCCCTCGTAGTCGATCAGATACCTCAGCGCAGTCCGCACTTTCGGGTTCTTCAGGTGTGGGTCGGCGCAGTTGAGCCCGATATACCAGGTGCCGGAGTAGGGGAAGGATTCGACCGATACGTCCTTCTTGCCCGCGAGCGCCTTGAGCTGATCCGGCTGCAGGGTGAGCGCGATGTCGATGTCGCCCTTTTCGAGCAGCAACCGCTGCGAACCTGGCTCGGGTATGTGGCGGATAACCACCCGCTTGGTCTTGGCCGGGCCGAGATGATAGCCCGGGTTCGCCTCCATCGAGACCAACTCGTTGGGCTTCCACGCGATCAGCTTGTAGGGGCCCGAGGTCGCCGAGTGCGTCTTCAGCCAGCCATTGCCGAGGTCGCCGTTCACCTCGTTGGCCAGCGCGACCTTCTTCTCCACCACCGAAGCGGCCACCGTCGCCATCAGATTCAGCGTCAGGGTCGGCGCGAAATCCGCGGTGATCGTGAACTGCAGCGTATGGGGATCGAGTGCCTTGACGAGGTCGCGCACGTTGGCCTTGGTCCAACCCATCTGGGTGAACAGGAAGGCCGGCGTCTTGTCCATGAGGACGACGCGCTGGAGCGAGAACGCCATGTCATCGGCGGTGACCGGCGCGCCGCTCTGGAACTTCTGGTTGGTGCGCAGCTTGAAGGTATAGGTCTTGGCGTCCTCGGTGAATGACCAGCTTTCGGCGACGCCGCCGACCAGCTTGGTCATGTCCTCTGCCTCGTAGCGCATGAGACGGTCATACACGCTGGAGAGGAAGATCTGCGCCGAAATCTCGTACGCCTCATGAGGATCGCAGGTGATGACGTCGTCGATCTGGGACGCGAAAACCACGGTTTCCTTTGGCGTCGTGGCGTTCGCGGCTCGCCCGAGCAACGCTGCGAGCGGCGAGGTCGCTGCCAAGAGGGCGAAGTCTCTTCGGTTCAACATGTTCAATCCTCCCCGTACCGGTGCTGGATTAGGCACCAATTTCGCTGCCAAGTCGAGGGATCCATCCCTTCATGCCTCATTGCCGCCGCGGTGGCGGCCGTCCGGAACTGGGCCGGCGGCGCGCGGAACTGCCGCAACTGCAGCGTGATCCCGCCTGGGCGGAGGAAGACGCGTGATCGTGCTCGACCACGTCACGGTCAGCTACGGCACGGGCAGACAGCGGATCATGGCGGTCAGCGACGTGTCCTTCCGAGTTCGCCGAGGGCGAGGCATTCGGGCTGGTCGGCGAGTCCGGCTCGGGCAAGTCGACGGTATTGCGTGCCATCGCCGGGCTTATTCCGCACGCGCAAGGAAGCGTTTCGCTGGGCGGGCAGGTGATGGCGCGGGCGCGCAGCAAGGCCGCACGCAAGATGGCGCAGATGGTGTTCCAGGACCCCTACGGCTCGCTGCACCCGAACCAGACGGTGGACCAGACGCTGAACATGCCGGTGAGCATCCACAAGCTCGGCGACGCTGATCGGCGCGTGGCGTCGGCGCTGGCCGAGGTGGGGCTGGGGCGCGAGCACCGCTTCCGCTATCCGCACCAGCTTTCCGGCGGCCAGCGCCAGCGCGTGGCGATCGCGCGGGCGCTGATCCTGGAGCCGCGCATCCTGCTGCTGGACGAGCCGACCTCGGCGCTGGACGTGTCGGTGCAGGCGGAGATCCTGAACCTGCTGGCGCGGCTGAGGCGCGAGCACGGCCTGACGACGGTGATGGTGAGCCACGACCTTGCGGTGGTCGCGCATCTTTGCGAGCGCATCGGCGTGATGAGCCACGGCGCGCTGATCGAGATCACCACGGCGGAGGCGCTGGGGTCGGGGACCGTGACGCACCGCTATACGCAGCAGTTGCTGCGCGCCAACCGCGGCTTCGACCGCAGTGGGGCGGAGATCGTCGAAGCGGCGTCGTGACCGGTCAGGGCGACAGGGCGGCAGGCACCTCCTTGGCCGCCGGCGGATTCGCCGGAGGTCCTCTTTGGTGAAGGGGCGATCCTTGCGCCCTTTGCCCTGCTCGATCTTGAGCAGCATGCGTTTGGAGTCAACGTCCGAGATTTTCACCCTAAATCCAGGTTGGAGTGGTTCGGCCAGACAAGAGGGTATCGTAACTACCCACGCCAAACAGCGAGGAGGCTCATTTTCCATAGCCCTCATGGCCGCGCCTGGCGCTGTCCCCCACGTTTTTTCGCGTCCAATGAAAGGCGTGGGTGGTCGCGCCGAGCGCGACCATGGCGGGGGAAATGCGGCCGTTGCGGACCGCATCCCCGGCAAAATTCCACTCAGCCGAAACCGCTCTAGGCCACGCGGAAAATGCGTGCGCTGGAGATTCCCGTGACGTGGCGGGTGTTGTTGCGCCGAGCAACTCGCTGTCAGCCGCCCGAGCAGTACGTGCAGCCGCCTTCCTGCGCGCGATTCAGTCCCCACACGCCGGACGGAATGATCGTGATCCCCGGCACCATATTCGCGGCCCATTCCTTTGCCGCTTCGTCCGCAGTCACGCCGGCGTTGCTGGCGAGCATTTTACTCAAGCCATGCAGCGCCTGATTGCATGCGCCGAATACCGCACCGTTCACGAGCAGCCGATCGACTGCCGCATCGTCAGTGCGCATGACGCCTGGCTTGGGATGCAGGAAGGGATTTTTGACAGCCGGCACCCTGGTTTCCGGATCGATGATCTTGAGCAACTCACCAATCTTGTATTTTTCCCACATCGCGCCGCCAAGAGCGACCGGTAACGCGGCAGCGCGCAGCACGACGACGGCCGTCGCCGCACCCGGCGCGTTGGTGGCTACGAAGGTATAGGCGAAGACAAGCGGCCACCCGTCGTTGGCCGTGTAGGCATCGAACACCTGCCGATGGCGTCCTTTCAGCTTTCCAGGCCAGTCCGGACCGTCGGAGTCCGCGGCGGCTGATTGCGCGCGCGACGGTTCGGAGACAAGCCCTCCAAGCCCAAGTGCCGCGGCGCCGGCAAGGCGGCCGAAGAAGTTTCGGCGTGCTGGCGCATATGTTGTCTCCCGCCTGAGATTGATCATCCGCTCCTCCATCATGGGCGCGCCTTGGCGTGATTGCGTCGGCGGCACCGTCGTTGTCACTAGGTAAAGCTTGAATATAGCACGTAGGCCGATACCAGGACCAGCATGCACCCCAGTATGCGCGTCAGCGTCTGGCGCTGCGCCGAGAGGCGCTTCGCGAGATGCGCGCCGGACCATCCGCCGGCGATCCCGCCCGCAATGATCAGCGACTATCGAGCAGCAACGCGCGCCCGTTCATGCTGCGCTCCATGCAGCCGTTGATCCGTTCCTCCAGCGTGCGCACCTCGTTTTCGCGGCCGGTGAACACCGGGAATACGCCCCAGACGCCCGCGAGTGGCAGTCCGAACTTCTTGGTGCCCGCATCGAGATGGCAGTTCTGGCATTCCAGCCCGTTGCCAGAGAACCGCATCGCTGGATCCGTGGCATGCGGCCCAATCGTAACCGCAGTGTGCACGATCAGGTCGCGGCCGGCGCGCACGGTTTGGCCGAATGCGTCCATTGGCAGCGCGTCAACGTCCGGAACGGACCACTCGTCGGCCGACGCGCTCATCAACGTTCCGCAGATCAGCGCGACCGTCAGCGGAAGTGTTCGCATCACGCGCGGCACCGTCAGCCCCTTCCCGCCGTTGTTGCGATCTGCGCCTGATCTTGTTTCGGTGTCAATCGCCCCGAACCGACATTCCCCCGATGACCAGCCCATCCGCCCATCTGGCAAGCACACTACGCGCCATCTGACAGGTCTTGCAGCGGGGACAGTGCCGGGAGGACGCCCGCGGCCAGCGTCATCGGTCGGTGATTGCTGTCTGACCGGAAATGGCCCATTTGGCTGGTCGAGGCGGCCTGACAATCCAGGCCGGTGCGATCCACCACGGCACGCATCGCAGGATCGTGGGCGAGACGCTCGGCGTCGTTCACATCCTCATACCCGGCGAGGCGAGCCGTCCGTGTTCGACCCAATGCGCCAGGTCGGGGGCGAAATGCGTCCGTACCAGCACATCGTAGCGTGCCAAGCCCGCCTCTGAGACAACGTCGCGCCAGCGCCCGTTGGTGCCCTTGTTCAGGAACCTGGAGGCGCCACCGTCGATCACGCTCTTCGTGTTCGGCAGCGACGTATCGCCCTGCTCCTTCATGGAAGCGAACCCTGCTGCGGTGACACGTTCTGACCTACGGGCAGGGCGCGGCCTCGGCCAACTGAGGCTGCCGCCCGCCATTGCCGCCACCCGCCTCCGCGAGCTCGGGCGACCGCCCGCCATTGCCGCCACCGGCCTCGGCGAACTGAGGCTGCCGCCCGCCGTTGCCGCCGCCGGCCTCGGCGAACTGAGGCTGCCGCCCGCCATTGCCGCCGCCAGCCTCGGCGAACTGAGGCTGCTGCCCGCCATTGCCGCCGCCAGCCTCGGCGAACTGAGGCTGCCGCCCGCCATTGCCGCCGCCGGCCTCGGCGAGCTCGGGCGACCGCCCGCCGTTGCCGCCGCCTGCCTCCGCTAACTGCGGCTGCCGCCCGCCATTGCCGCCACCGGCCTCGGCGAACTGAGGCTGCCGCCCGCCGTTGCCGCCGCCGGCCTCCGCGAACTGAGGCTGCCGCCCGCCGTTGCCGCCACCGGCCTCGGCGAACTGAGGCTGCCGCCCGCCGTTGCCGCCGCCAGCCTCCGCTAACTGCGGCTGCCGCCCGCCGTTGCCGCCACCGGCCTCGGCGAACTGAGGTTGCCGCCCGCCATTGCCGCCGCCGGCCTCGGCAAACTGAGGCTGCCGCCCGCCGTTGCCACCGCCGGCCTCGGCGAACTGAGGCTGCCGCCCGCCGTTGCCGCCACCAGCCTCCGCGAGCGCAGGCGACCGGCCGCCGTTGCCGCCACCGGCCTCGGCGAACTGAGGTTGCCGTCCGCCATTGCCGCCACCGGCCTCAGCGAACTGAGGCTGCCGGCCGCCATTGCCCCCTCCCGCCTCCGCCAACGTCGGGCGGCCGCAGTCGGTGGGCTTGCTTTGCGCGTAAGCACCGGTAGTCATTGCCAGGCCCAGCGCCAGGAAAGCGTACGTCGCAACCGTCGCGTGTCGCATTCGTCGTCTCCCTCTGTCAGAGCGGGTCCGCCCCCCGCTCGTGGGGCATTCCGAACTCGGCTTATATGATAGGCACTGTCGCTGAGCTTATTAGAGGAATTGGACGAGCCTATAATTAGCAGCACCGCTCCCGTCGGCAATGTGCTGCTGCTCGGCCACCTCGGTGGCCCTCAAGACCGGTGCGAGGCCGGCAGCTCCCCCCATCGCGCTTGCCTGCAGAAACCGACGCCGCGAAGGTCGGTTTGTGTACGAAGCGGTGAGATATTTTGCCCAATCGCACGCGAAACAAATGGGCTCTCCTCCTTTGGGAGGCGGCTGGCTCGTTGCGAGGCGAGGGGTTTGAAACGGGCTTGTTGCGGAAACCTGACGACAATATTTTTCTGCTATCAAGATCCGAACGTGCCAGTACAAGCGAGCATGGCGCAGCCCGCCGGCAAAGCCGCTAGGTAGCCTGGATTGACCCGCGCTTCCAGCCAGGTTGGGGACGGTGCGATACTGCCGGCTCCAGCCGCCCAGGAGACCCGACCATGAACGCCGCGGATGTGATGTCACCCACCGTTATCGCGATCAGTCAGGACGCGCCGCTGTCGCAGGCGGTGCGGCTGATGATCGATAACCGGATCAGCGGCCTGCCGGTAGTGGACACGGACGGGCACGCGGTGGGCATGCTGACGGAAGGCGACCTGCTGCAGCGCGTGGAGACCGGGACCGCAGGCAAGTCTCCCGGCTGGCTCAGCGTGATTTTCGCCCCCGGCCGGGCGGCCGGCGTTTATGTGCAGACGCATGGCCGCCGGGTCGGCGACGTGATGACGCCGGACCCGATCATGATCAATGATGCGACGCCGCTCAATGAAGTGTCGGAGCTGATGCGGACCCGGCGGGTGAAGCGGCTGCCGGTGACGCGCGACGGCAAGGTGGTCGGGATCGTCAGCCGCGCCGACCTCGTCCGCGCCTTGGCCAAGGAGTTCGATGTACCGGCAGCCTCGGCAAGCGACACCGTAATCCGGAACGCGATCCTCGCCGAACTGGCGAGCCAGCCCTGGGCGCCGCGGCGGTCTTTCACCATCGCGGTGGAGGATGGGGTGGTGGATCTCGACGGCGTCGTGTTCGACGTGCGCGAGCGCGACGCGATCCGCGTCGCCGCGGAAAACGTGCCCGGCGTGAAGCAGGTGGACAACCGGCTGGTCTGCGTCGAGCCCAACACCGGCATGCTGATGGTCGGGCCCGAGGAAGAAGAAGCGCAACGGGACGCGAACGAGGCGGGAACGCGTGGCTGACGCCGTCCTTGCCGTCAACGCAGGCTCCTCCAGCATCAAGTTCGCGCTGTTCGAGATTGCCGCGGGCGAACAGCTCACAGCAGCCTCTCGCGGCCAGATCGAGGGGATCGGCAGTGCGCCGCATTTCATCGCCCGCGACCCGGCGGGGGCGGTGCAGAAGGAGCAGCGCTTCGCCGGCGGCTCGCACGAGGACCTGCTAGGGGCGCTGCTGGGCTTCGTCGATGCGCATCTCGGGATCGATGCGTTGCGCGGGGTCGGGCATCGCATCGTGCATGGCGGATCGCGTTTCAGCGGTCCGGCCCGCATCGATGCCGAGACGCTGGCGGCGATCGAGGCGCTGATGCCGCTGGCACCCCTTCACCAGCCGCACAGTATCTCGCCGATCCGCGCGATCGCGGCAGCACGTCCGGTGCTGCCCCAGATCGCCTGCTTCGACACCGCGTTCCACCACGACATGCCGGCGGTGGCGGCACGGCTCGCGCTCCCGCGACAGTTCGAGGCCGAGGGCGTGCGGCGCTACGGATTCCATGGCCTGTCCTATGAATATATCGCCCAGCGGCTGAGGGAGATGGCGCCGGTGCTGGCAGCCGGGCGGGTCATCGTCGCGCATCTGGGCAATGGCGCCAGCCTCTGCGCCATGCGCAACGGACGCAGCATCGACACCTCGATGGGCTTCACCGCACTGGACGGGCTGGTCATGGGCACGCGCTGCGGCACGCTCGATCCGGGGGTGGTGCTGCATCTGATCGAGCAGCGTGGGATGACGGCGAAAGCGGCCGAAACGCTGTTATAAGAGCGCTCGGGCCTGCTCGGCGTTTCCGACGTCTCCAACGACATGTGTACGCTGCTGACGAGCGATGATCCACACGCCGGCGAGGCCGTCGAGCTGTTTGTGTTCCGGCTGGCGCGCGAGGCCGGCGGGCTGGCGAACTCGCTCGGCGGGCTCGACGGGTTCGTGTTCACGGCCGGCATCGGCGAGCATGCCGCGCCCGTGCGGGCGGCTGCGTGCGATCGGCTGGCTTGGCTGGGCGTGCGGATTGATGCGGCGGCGAATGCCCGCGCGGATGCGGTGATCAGCTCGTCGGACAGCCGGGTGGAGGTGCGCGTAATCACGACGGATGAGGAGGCGATGATCGCGCGGCACACAGTGGAGGCGGTCGGCGGTTGACTGGCGAAGTCAGCTCGACGCCGAACACCTCGCCGTTTCGCCCTGGGGCTGGTGCCGGTTGGCTTAGTTAGTTTATGGCGCGTTCATTCTGACCGGAAGCGCCGGATCCCTTTACACGTCTCTCGCAGGAGCGGGAGAGGTGGATTAGGACGGGAGCTCGGCGCCTAACGCGTAGAGCGGTGGGCAGCGGCCCTCCCCGCTACACTGCCGATCAGGCGCGCGCGGAGACTGCGATCGGCCGTGGCCGTACGGCAGAAATCGGTGCGCCAAACACGCCGTAGCGAGTTCGTGCGAGCTGCGAGCTCGCGGCAGCTGGCGCGGGCGATAATCTCCATCAGGCGAGCCTGTGCCGCGATCGCTCGCTCCAGCAGGCGGCGGTTCTCCTGTGCCAGCGCCGTAAGCTCCGCCCGACCGCGTCGACCTGCCGGCGGCGCCCGGGCTCGATCGGCGCTGTCTGCGAGCGGAAGGCGGCAGCAAATGCCTCGGCGGCGGGCTGCTTGCTGGTCACCGTTGCGGCTGCCGCCCTTAGATCGAATGCCGCCAGAGCGGCGCTCTCCGCCGCGATCACGTCGGCAAGGTGCGCTGCCGCGGCCAGCAGATCATCCGTCATGGCTTGGTGCCTTCCTGCTTGCGCAGCAGCGCCTCGAAGACCGGTGCGGCAAGGCCGAGCCCGCCCTGGGCTTCCATCTGCTTGCCAATCTGCTGGATCAGCATGGGGCGCCATGCAGCCTCGCCGTCGCCGCCGCCGAATGGGTTGTGCGCGGTATCGATGGTGTCGAACATTGGCGTCAGCAGCTCGCCGAGCGCCACGGGCGGCTTGCCAGAGCTTGGCGGCCTGGGCGGGCGGCAGGCCGTTCGGCGGTGGCCCGTCGGTCGGGAGCACCACCGGCATCACTGCACCACCAGGTCTGCCTGCAAAGCGCCGGCCGCCTTGATAGCCTGGAGGATGGTGATCAGGTCGCGCGGGCCGACGCCAAGCGCGTTAAGGCTCGCGACCAGGTCGCGCAGGGTCACGCTGCCCTGGACGATGCCGAGCTTGCGATCGTGCTGGTCGTCCACCTGCACCTGCGTGCGCGGCAGGGTCGTGGTGGTGCCGTTCACGAACGGGCCGGGTTGACTTACTTCCGGCGTCTCGGTGACGCGCACCGTCAGATTGCCTTGCGCGATCGCGACCGTGCTGATGCGGACATTGGCGCCCATCACGACGGTGCCGCTGGCTTCGTCGATCACCACGACGGCGGGGCTGTCCGGCTCGACCCGAAGATCCTCGATCGTTGCCAGTGCGGAGATCAGATCGCGTCCCGCCAGATCGACCGCCACGGTCCGCGGATCGGTGGAGCGGGCGACGGGACCGAGCGCACGGTTGATCGCGGTGGCGATCCGGCCGGCGGTCGTCAGGTCCGGGTTCCGCAGCGAAAGACGCAGCGTGGCAGGTACGGTCGAGTTGAAACGCCACCTCGCGTTCAACCGTCGCACCGTTGGCAATCCGACCCGAGGTGGGGACGCCACGGGTGACCGACGTGGCCTGCCCCTTGGCGGCGATCGCAGCGGTGGCAAGCGCCCCTTGCGCGACCGCATAGACCTCGCCGTCGGCTGCCATCAGCGGCGTGACGAGAAGGGTGCCACCGGTGAGGTCAGTGGCGTCACCGAGCGCGGAGACAGAGACATCGATACGGCTGCCTTCGCGGGCGAAGGCCGGCAGCTCGCTGGTGACCATCACCGCGGCGACATTCTTCGTTTCGACCTTCGCGGCGTTGTCTTGGTGTTGACGCCGAGCCGCTGGAGCATGCCGATCAGCGATTTGCGGGTGAAGATAGCATTATCAAGCTTGTCGCCGGTGTTGTTGAGGCCGACTACGAGACCGTAGCGGACAAGCTGATTGTCGCGCACGCCCTGGACATCGGTGATGTCCTTAATCCGCACCTGGGCGGCGGCGGGTGTGGCCGCCAGCAGCAGCATGACGGCGAGCAGCAGTCGGCTACGGCGCCGGGAGCTGGCCCGGGCGCGGCGGCTGGTAGCAGGCTTGTAAGGAATTGCCGGCATCTTGCGGGCTGTTCCGCAAGCGGCATGCCAGGGCCGAAGCGCTGAAAGCGGCGTCCGCGCTGCGGGATGACCCGCCAAAACTGCCGGACGGCAGGGCGGAGTTGGACGAAGGAGCCGGGCAATGACGGGTGTCTCTGAGGTGCGGGCAGGGCCGCTGCTGGGGGCCGGCGCCGGGTCCCGGCAGCGCGGGGGCGCGTTCGAGCTGTTGCCGGAGAGCGCGCCTGCCGCCCCGGGGTCTGCGGCGGCCGCAGTGGTGGCGCCCGCCGCGCTGGCTGGGGGCTCTGGCGCTGCAGGAGCTGGGCTGCGAAAGGCCGCAGGACCGCGCCGCCAGGCGCCGGGGCTATGATCTGCTAGCGGCGCTGCGTGCCCTGCACCGCGGCGTGCTGGCGAATGGCATCGATTCCGCTTCACTGGCGGACCTGGCGGCGCTTTCGACCGCGGTGCCCGAGGCAGCGGATCCACGCCTGCGCGAGGTCATGGCAGAGCTGGTGCTGCGGGCGCGGGTGGAGCTGGCGCGGCATGACTCGTGATGGGTGGGGCCGCCTCCTGGGCGAAACCGTTTCGTGTCAGGCTGTTGAACCTTGCACCTAAGCCCTTGGCGGAGCTGTGACGTGCAGTTATAAGCCCGCGCGTTCGTGATCTCGGGACAGGCCCGGCGCAAAGGCAGGATCGGCAGGCATGATGGTGACTCTTCCGCCCGACTATCGGCCCACCGATGACGAAGAGTTCATGAACCCAATCCAAGTCGAGTATTTCCGCCAGAAATTGCTGCGGTGGCGAGCCGAGTTGCTGAAGGAGGCGGACGGGACCCTGGCGAGCCTGTCGGAGGGCGGGATACACGAGGCCGATATCACTGACCGCGCCAGCGTGGAGACTGACCGGGCGCTGGAGTTGCGGACGCGCGATCGGGCGCGGAAGCTGATCGCGAAGATCGATCAGGCGATGCATCGGATCGAGAACGGCACCTATGGGTTCTGCGAGGAGAGCGGGGAACCGATCGGGCTGAAGCGGCTGGAGGCTCGCCCGATCGCAACGCTGTCGATCGAGGCGCAGGAGCGCCACGAGCGGATGGAGCGGGTGCGCCGGGACGATTGAGGGCCGGGCGGGCTCTCGGGTCCGATTGGGGATACCTGATCAGGGATCATGTCTCCTGAGCTGGTGCAGGAGCGGCGCTTCCGAGGACAGAACCCTCGGTCGGACTGAGCATTGGATCATTCCCTGTCGCCACACTGAAACTTGGTCTCAAGTGCGTACTTCAGGGTAGGTGCTAACGGCACCTTCAGGTTGGAAGATTGGGAAAAAGCGTTGGCGCCATTTGCGCCGCGAACTCCTTGAAGAGCCGGCACGGCTTTGAAATATGCCGGTTTCCGAGATGAACGAGTGAGAGGTCGAACGTCTGGAAATGCCAATCCGGCATGACTTCAACAAGCCTGCCGCTCCGGACGAGTTCAGGCTGCACGACGGGTGGAAGGTCGCCGATGCCGCCGCCGGCCTGCAGCGCGGGCGCAAGACCGGCGTAGTCGTTCATGGAAAGGAACGGATGAAATGCCAGCGTCTCCTTGTCTCTGCCGTTCTTGTGAACGAAGGTCCAACTGTTATCCGGCTTCCAATGCGAGAATGACAGAAGACGGTGGTCAAGCAGATCCTGCGGCTTTTTTGGTGGCTCGCAGCCCTTTAGATATGTAGGGCTTGCGACGAGCTGGTGCCGATAGGTCAGGATCCGCCTTGCGACCAGTGACGAATCCCTCAACGCGCCAAGCCTGAACACCAGGTCGACCCCTTCGGCGATGTGATCCACGAAGCGGTCCGTAACAAGGACCTGAATGCGAACATTGGGGTAAGAAGCCTGAAACGCGGTCACCAGCGGCGTTAGCAACGTGTCGGAGATGCTGGGCGGCGAGGAAAGTCGCAGGGTGCCCGATACATCCGATAAACGGTTTGAAACGATGCTCTCGATCGCCTCGCTGAGCTCCGCGCTGCGTACAGCGTGCTCCAGGACCTCCGCCCCGAGCTCGGTGAGCCGCAGGTTGCGGGTCGACCGTTCGAGCAGCCGGACACCAAGCTGATCCTCAAGCTCGGCTATCCGGCGACTGACCGTGGAGATAGGCATCTTGAGGCGGCGCGCCGCCTCGGAAAAGCTCCTGGCTTCGACAACCTTCGCGAACACCACCAGCGAATTGAGATCCGCCATCGCTTTCCCATAAATGGGAAATTCATCCTCCGCTATTACCACCCAGTGGACAAGGGTACCTTCGCCCCGTTCACTGGGCCGCGACGAAGCCGGGGAAAGCCAGGGCGGAATCCTGGAATTTGCGCGGGCAGCCTTCCCGGCTGCCGAGCCACGAACGGTAGCGAGGTGAACGGGGCGTGATCATCCCATATTTGGAAATCAAATTCCCGGCTTTGTCGGCTAATGGTCAAACGACCGGTCGGGTACACCCCCGTGCAGAGACTGACGCACGGAGGGTTTCCATGATTGCAGGCCGCTACTTGAAGTCCGCGTTGATCGGTGCCTCGATCGTGGCCGCCACCACTTACCCCGAGCTTGCGCCTGCACAGACGGCGGATACTTGCACGCTCAGCAGCGCGACGATCGCCCAAGACTATACTGCGGTCAGGAGCGTATTGGCATCGTATAACGCCGCTTTGAACGGCGGCGAGACGACGGCAGTACTGCCACTTTATACCGATGATGGCGTCTTCATGCCACCGTACAGCCAGTCGGCAATAGGCAAGGACGCCGTTGAAAAAGCCTATGACGCCGTCTTCAAAGAGCTGAAATTCCACGTGAAGTTCACCATCGCTGAACTTGTGGTGATGGCTCCTACGTGGGCGTATGTTCGCACGAATTCGGCGGGGACGACGGATCATCATTCGACCGGCAAGACGACAGCCGAAGCAAACCAAGAACTTTTCATCTTCAAGAAGGGCGACGACGGCAAATGGCGCATTGCCCGATACAGCTTTTCGCCGACAAATCCGCCGGCCAGGTAAGTCGCCTCAAGTACGGCTCTGGTTGGTAAGTAATAGCGCCAACAAGGTAGGGCAGAAAACAGAGAGGAGAGCACTTATGATGAACACTGCAGTCATTGGCTTGGGAAACATCGGCTCCCGATTGGCCAAGAATCTTACCGCCGGTGGACAAAAGGTCATCGTCGCAGACAAGACCCTGGCGAAAGCCGAGAAGCTTGCCAGCGAGCTTGGTAGCAATGCGCAAGCCATGCCGGTCGCGGAGGCTATTGCGGAAGCCGACCTCGTCATCCTCGCCATCTACTTCGATGCAATCAAGCAACCGATCGCCACCTATCGCGGCGCCTTGGCAGGGAAAATCGTCGTCGACCCGTCGAACCCGATCGCTCCGGACGGCAAGGGTGGTTTCAAGAAGACGATCCCCGCAGAACAATCGTCAGGGCAGCTCATTTCGGCCCTTCTCCCGGATGGCACGCAACTCGTCAAGGCATTCGGGACCTTGGGCGCTGAATCCCTGGGGTCGGGCACCAACCGTTCCCCGGAACGTGCGGTGCTGTTCTATGCAACGGACTATCCGGAGGCCGGGAAAGTCGTGGCAAAGCTCATTACCGCAAGCGGATTTTCGCCTGTCAGCGTCGGCGGCATCGACAAATCCATTCGAATTGAGGTGGGCGGCGATCTGCACGAGTTCGGGAAACTCGGCAAGCTCGTATCCGCGAAAGAGGCGGAGGCACTGATCTGATCGACGTTTGCCCACTGCGACCCTGGTTGATGGACAACGAACCGTGAATACCGAAAGGTGTCAGGTCTCTACTGTCAGCGAATTGCAGGCAGCGGCCATCAATGCAAAGATTCGGCAAATAGTCGTCTCGGCGCCAATCGGCGACATGCCGTCACTGCGCCTATCGGACGGTCAGACGTTGACTGGCATCGACGCGCAATCGGTTCTGCGCTTCGCTCCCGGCAGTCACGGCTTAGAGCTATCGACCGACAATCGAGTCAAGGGCTTGCGGCTTATCACGGACCCCGATAAGTGCGCTATTTTTAACGATACCGGCGTTGAACGACTGGGGCGGCTTATATTGCGCGACCTGACCGTCGAAGGCGTTGTGCAACTGCTGGCGCGCGACCGGGTGCGCAGTGGTCATGTCGAAGCACACAACATCGACATCCTGGCTGCGGACGCACGCGGCTATCAGGAGAGACCTAAGGGATACGGCGTGGAAGTCATTCCTAGCGCCTTCACGCTTTGGAACCAGCACGGCGACCGTGCCGTGACGATCACGGCGGACCTCACCAGCTTGATGGTAGGCCGCGCCGGCGCACCGGTCCGGGGGAGCGGCATTTTCGTCAGCGGCGGGGGCGACGCGGGCGGCCGGCTGGTCGCCCGCCGGCTGGAGACCGGGGCCGTCTACAGCGACGGCGGAATCGCCCCGGGTACGGCGGACCGCATCACGGGCGGCGTGTTTGTCGTTTCAGGCGCTTTCGTAGACAGCGTGCACAACCACGGCCCGGTTACGACATATGGCCCGAACGACATGGTTCTTGATAACTGGGGAACCGTCGACCACTGGATCGCGGACGAGAAAGTCTTGTCCTACGGGCCAAGCGGTATCGGCTTCGTCAATTTTGGCACTGTCGATCTGCTCCAGGTCAACGCGCCGATCGAGACCTTCGGTCAAGGATCGCGTGGCTTCAATGTCTACACGGGTACCGTGAAGTCGGCGGAGTTCGAGCGCGTCGTCACCCATGCTGATGGGGCGGTGGGTATCCAGATCAGCCAACCTGTTGGTCAGATCACAGTGCGCCGAGGTATCGAGACTTATGGGGGAACAGGCGACTCTTTGGTCAAGGGGGTCGTCGTCAGGCTTTCGGCGACCGGGCTGAGCGTCAAGCCTGGCGGTTCGGCAAGGAAAATTGTTGTAGCGGGCGGCCTGATCACCCATGGCGACGGCGTTAATCCATTGGAACTGCACGGCGCGGTCAACTCGCTGCAGGTGACGGAGGGGTTCGCCGCGATCGGCGGTGGATTTGAGAAAATCTAGACGGGGCGACCTGCATAGGAGAGCCGTCATGGAAGGGAAGATTGCTCCGGAGAGGATTCTCGACGCAGATGAACCAACAGCCTTTGGGATGCGAAGGGGGAGGAAAGCCGCAACGGAGTGGCCTACGCTCAGGACATCGAACCGCGACTGACCGATACCAAGGCTTGCCTCGTAAAAATGGACGGGTCGGGCATCGAGATGTGCATCCACTCTCTAACCTCGCCTGGGGCTGAGGGCGTGCCGGACTCTAAACCGCGGTGCCTGGATCACATCCAGACGAGTGTCTTTTGCATGTTTGGCCCCACTAAGGAAATCCGGGTCTTCAGGAAATCGAGTGGGTGGTTTTGAGGGATCATAGTGGCGGAAGCATGATGGAGACTGGCTTTTTGGAGTTTGGTGCTGCCTCGGATTCCGGCATGATGAGGCATGGCACGATCGGACAAGCGACGGCGGCGGCTGTCGGATGGGTATTCGTTCGCGGGGTTTCGTGCGCAAGCGACGGTACGCGGTGTATTCGCTGATCGGGATGTACGGATCGTCAGGCTCGATCGGCGCTCAAAAAAACCGTTTGCGGTTGCTGCGGGCGGGTCCAGTCGGGCTGGTACGACCGGCGGAAGCGGTGGGTCCGGGATCTTCCGAGCGCCGGCTTTCGCATCGTTCTGGAGCTCGAGATGCGGCGCGTGGCGTGCGGTATTTGCGACAGCGTGAAGCTAGAACGGCTGGATTTCCTGTCAGACAACCCACACTTCACCAAGCGCTTTGCGTTCTACGTCGGCCGTCGCTGCAGGCAGGCTTCGATCCGCGACGTGGCCGAGGAGCTGAAGCTCGACTGGGACACGGTCAAGACGCTAGAGATGCAGAACATGCGCGCCCAGATCGAGCGTGCCGGCGCACCGACACCCGAGGTGATAGGCATTGATGAGATCTCGATCCGCAAGGGCCATACCTATCGCATCGTGGTCAGCGACTTGGTTCGCAAGCGGCCGATCTGGTTCGGCGGAGACGACCGCTCAGAGGCCAGCATGGCTCAGTTCTACGCCTGGCTAGGACCCAAGAAGACCAGCAAGATCAGGCTCATCGTGATGGACATGTGGAAGCCGTTCCGCAACGTGGCGCGGGAGACGGCGCCGCAGGCGGCGATCCTATTCGACAAGTTCCATATCATGCGCCACCTCGGCGAGGCGCTCGACGGGGTACGCAAGGCCGAATATGCCCGGCTGCGAGGCAGCGACCGGCGCTTCATCAAGGGGCAGAAGTACACCTGCTGTCACACCGCGACAATCTCACGCTCGGCGCCAACCGCTCGCTCGCGTTACTGTTGGCCGCCAATAAGCGCCTCAACACCGCCTATCTGCTGAAGGAAGCGTTCGGCCAGCTCTGGGACTACCGGCGGGAGGGCTGGGCGCGGCGCTTCTTCGACAACTGGCGGGCCAGCCTCAAATGGCAGCGGCTCAAGCCATACGAGCGTTTCGCCGACATGATCGATCGCCACTGGCACGGCATCACCGCCTACTGCCAGCCGCAGAACAAAGTCTCACTCGGCTTCGTCGAAGGCCTCAACAACAAGGTCCGGGTCTGCCAGCGACGAGCCTACGGATTGAAGGACGAGGAATATCTCCGCCTCAAAGTCCTCTCCATCATGCTTCCGCCGCTATGATCCCCCAAAACCGCCCACTCGATTTCCTGAAGACCCGGAAATCCTATGAAGACGAACTATGCGTGGCTTGAGGCTCTGGCTCGTCTGCTCATGGCGCTGCTGTTCCTGATCTCGGCAACAATCAAAGTGGCAGAAACGGCCGAAATTCAAGCCTATATGCATGCATACGGGGTCCCAGAGATCCTGGTCTGGCCCGCGGCGGCTTGGGAATATGCTGCCGGCGCCTTGCTGCTCGTCGGTTTCTATATCCCCCCGGTTTCGGTTCTCTTGGTGGGTTGGTGTGTCCTTACCGCTCTGATCTTTCACACGAAATTTTCCGATCTCGATCAACTGATGAACTTCTTCAAAAACATGACGATGGCGGGCAGCTTCCTGATATTAGCCAAGAACGGTTCATGGGGAGGAAGTATTGATGCTGTGCTTGCTTCACGCAAGCAGACAGCCGGCTAGATCCGCATATCGAAGAGAGGCGACGGTAATAATGAAAGCTGCGGTGATCCACGAACCTGGCGGTCCAGAGGTTCTCAAACTCGAGAGTCGGCCGATTCCTGCACCGAGGCTGGGGGAGGTCCTGATTCAGGTCAAGGCATTCGGCCTCAACCGCTCCGAGTTGTTCACCCGCCAAGGTAATTCCCCTAGTGTTAACTTCCCGCGGATATTGGGCATTGAAGCAGTCGGATTGGTCGAGCAAGCCCCGGGCAACGAGTTTCAAAAGGGGGACGCAGTTGCAACAGCCATGGGCGGAATGGGGCGCCAGTTCGATGGCAGCTACGCCGAGTTCACCTGCGTTCCCGCGAGGCAGGTGCAGACGTTGAAGCCCGGACTCTCATGGGAGATACTGGGCGCGATCCCTGAAATGCTGCAGACGGCTTGGGGATCGCTGTTCAAGTCGCTGCGTCTCGAAAAGGGCGAGCGTCTCCTGATCCGTGGCGGCACAACCTCCGTCGGCCTGGCAGCCGCGGCAATCGCAAAGAAGCACGGGGCATTCGTCGCGGCCACAACACGGCGGCCCGAGCGCGAGAAGCTGCTGCGCGCCAGCGGGGTCGATCAGGTGTTCATCGACACGGGGTCGATCGCCGAGCAGGTGAAGGAGGTGTCTCCGGGCGGGATCAGCAAAGTCCTTGAACTCGTTGGGACCACAACACTCCTGGACTCCCTGCGATGCGCCAGGCAGCGCGGAGTTGTGTGCATGACCGGCATGGTCGGCAACAAATGGTCGTTCGACAATTTCAGCCCGATGGACGCGATCCCGACCGCCGTCAGCCTGACCACTTATGATGGCGGCGCCGAGGACTTCATGCTGACGCCGCTCGACAAGCTCGTCCAGCAGGTCGCCACGGGGAGATTGCACATCCAGATCGGCAAGACCTTCCGTCTCGACGACATTGTCGAGGCCCATCGCTGCATGGAGGAGAACAAGGCCGGCGGAAAGATTGTCGTCCTGACTGAGGCGTGACCGGCTCGACATCCCGTCACTCGGCAAGAAGCTCCGCGCAACTCAGCACGGTCGCCGGAAGGTGAGGGACCTGAAGACGCGTAACTGGAACGTCTGAAAGCATAAAAAAGAGAGGAGGTCCGATATGGACCGCGGAAGTCGTTCGTCGGTTTGCCGGAGTTGGCTGTCCTTACTTGCGCTCGCCGGCTCACTCTCATTGTGGACCGTCGCTTCCCGAGCGGATGACGGCGGATACGCTGATCTCGTCGCGCGGGTGCTGCCGAGCGTCGTTAATATCTCGGTTCGTAGAGCAGTCCCGATCGCAGGTAGCTCAGAAACGCGCGATAGCGGCGAAGTCATCCAAGGCTCGGGGTTCATTATCGACCCGTCTGGCTACGTGGTGACGAACCGTCATGTGGTCATTGACGCTTATTCGATCACCGTAGGGCTCAGCGACGGCAGTCGATTGGTGGCCAATGTGGTCGGACATCCGCCTGCGACGGATATTGCGCTGCTCAAGGTCAATCCTGACCACCCGCTTTCCGCAGTTCAGTTCGGCGAGAGCGACAATGTTCGGGTCGGTGACAGGGTGTTGGCGATCGGCAACCCGCTAGGTCTTGGCGGTACTGTTACCTCCGGCATTGTCAGTGCGCTCAACCGGAACACGGCCGAGACACCGTACGACAACTTCATCCAAACCGACGCATCCATCAATCACGGCAATTCTGGCGGACCGTTGTTCAATATGCGTGCGGAGGTGATTGGCGTGAACACGTCGCTTTATTCACCAACCGCCGGTTCGGTTGGTCTCGGCATGGCGCTACCCTCTGATGATGCCAAGTTTGCTGTGACCGAACTGCGCGAGTTCGGCCGGGTGAGACCTGGCTGGATCGGTGCACGCGTGCAGGAGGTTACGCCTGACCTGTCTGACGCGTTCGGTGTGCCGAGCACGCACGGAGCGCTTGTCGCCGCCGTCCAAAACCCCAGCCCCGCCGAAGCGGCCGGACTGCGGCCGGGAGATGTCATATTCAAGTTCGGGGATCGCACGCCGACCGACGTACGGGCACTGATGCGCATGATTGCCGAATTTCCGCTCAACGGTATTACGGAGCTGACCGTCCACCGCGGCGAGTTTGACGTCAAGGTAGCAATCACCATACGGGAATATCCGCCGGCACTGATGGTCGCCAATTTCCCATTTGAACTATCGAAGCCGCCAATGGAAAGCGGAGATCTGGGACTTCGCCTGGCGCCCCCCGACGCGGCGACCCGCACCCAGTTGCGGTTGCCGGTAGACGCTGCAGGCGCTGAAGTTGTCTCCGTTCCCCCAGGATCAGCCGCCGATCGTGCCGGGCTCCACGCGGGCAATGTCATCCTCCAAGTGCAAGGGAGCGTGGTGGCTACGCCCGGCGACGTCCAGAAAGACTTGCAGGAAGCTCAAAAGCGCGGTCCCGCCGATGTGGGCTTGCTGATCGTCGACTCATCCGGCCAGCGGTGGTTGGCGCTATCGGCCAAGGCGGAGCAGGCACGCTAAGTGGCGAGACCAGATGCACGCAGCCCTTTATCGCGTTGGCGCGCGCCTGATATATAACGCGTCCGGAGGCGTCCGCTGCCATGCGCGTGCGCAGTCGTGCCTTGAGTTGTTCGACGTCGCCAGCCGCCATCGCGGCGACTGGCTGTGCTATGGCCGAAATAGCCGTGCTTGAGCGCCAAAGGTCGCGCAACGCCGCCATGCGTGAGGCGCCGGCGCGTGGGGGGTGCAGCGGTGGGACGCCCAGGGCGAGCAATTCGGCCTGGGCCGGGAAACCCGGGGATCCGTCACCAAATACATCCCATACGTAGGCCGCGACCATGCCGCCGGGACGAACCACCCGGGTCATCTCGGCGACGCCTCTGGCTGGGTCGGGAACGAAGAACAGCACCAATGCCATGACGGCAGCATCGAACCGGTCGCCGTCGAGGGGCAATGCCATGGCGTCGCCCTGGAGAAGTGTCACATCACGGCCGGCCGCGTGCGGGCGACAGCGATTTCTGCTTCGGACGGATCGATCCCTTGCGTTTCCGCAGGCGCGCATCGCCGGACGAGCAACTCGGTGAAGGCGCCATTGCTGCAGCCAACATCAATCCGTCACAGGCCCGAGGGGAGTGGCAGCCGATCGAGAAAGACCTGCCCCGCGAGTTGGCTCCATGAGCCCATCCCACGCTCGTAGGCTTCTGCATCATCAAAACGAATGGGCTGTTGGGCCATTGGCGTCACACTCCGTTCGCCACACCGTTTTCAATGTATCCAGACAATGAAACGGAGGACCGCGGGCCGCAACGGCAGCCGCTCAAGCAGGGGGCTGAGCGCTCGGCCTCAATCCACGGCACCCAGGAAGTCGAACCCCTTCGACGGGCTCTGCACCAACAGAAACCGCGCCGGAACGTCGCTGCTCGGGTTGCGGATTGCGTGCACCAAACCGGGCGGCACCAGGTTCACCGCATGCGGTCCGCAGCGCACCACGCGCGTCGCGGCGCCCTCGCCCACCTGCGCCTCGATCTCGCCCTCCAGCACCAGAGCGAAATCCCAGCTCGTGCTGTGCCGGTGCGCCGGGATCCGGCCGCCCGGCGCCAACACATACACGCCGGCCTGCATCTCATCCGTGCGGTGCAAAGCCGCGTAGCGCGCGCCAGTGTGACGTTCCACGTAGTCGAGCGCCGACAGATCCCCGATCGTCCGTGCCCCGCCCTCCTGCATGCTAGCCTCCACCTTCGCCCCGGACGATACAATTCGCGGAATTCGGCGTCGAGAACCTTAAAGAGCTTCTAGCAACGGGCGCGGTCCTCCACCACCGCGGCTCGCGTCGGTCCCACTCGTGCGCTGGCGTTGCGATGAAGCGCGCTAGGGCTTGGACGCCAAGTCCGGCTTGCCGGTATCAAGATCAACCGGTACCGAGACATGCTCGTGTACGATAAGCCAATTGTCATTGACTTTGCGGTACACGTCGGTGACGCGCACGGTCAGATCGATCGGCTGGCCCTTTGTGTCAGTTCCGCTGACATGCTGGATCGAGTGGCTGTAGCCAAGGGTGCTGTCAGCGGCAACTTGCAAATCAGTGATTTCGAACTTCACCGGTCCCTTTAACGTCGCGAAAAAGTCTTCCCAGTCCTTGCGGTATGCATCGGCGCTGACATATTGGCGCGGAGGAACGACGTTGAACACGACCAGGCTTTCATCCGGCACATACACCTTCATGATGGCGTCAACGTCTTTGGCGTTGAACGCCGCTGCGAATTTGGACTCAAGGGCCATGATAGCGTCCTCATCGCTGCCGCCGGCCTGGGCTGGCATTGCCGTTATGCAAATCCCCGCTGCGACAACGGCGACCATCGAGATTCCAGTCCTTGTCTTCACTTCTTCCTCCAATCGTTATGTAGCGCTATGCGGCAGCCTCAGTAAAGGATTGACGGCAGCCAGGCGCCACCCGGTCGCGATACCGGTCGCAACCTCCACCGCCGGAAAGCACGCGGGAACCTGTGATGATCCGCGAGGGTCTGAAAGGCCGTGTAAATCACCCGGCCACAATTCTCGGCGTCGGATAGGGCCGCACGACGTATCGCTGTAGCCACTTGGCTCTCCCCCTTTGCAGGCGTGAGCCGCCCGTCGTTGCTGTCGTTGACCGGAAAGAAGCGGCATTACGGGAACGAGTCAAGGTGGCTATGTCGGTTCAAAATTCTGCCGTTCGGTGACAGCACGCAACCGCTGCACAGCTGGGCCTCTCGGGTTGCAGTTGCCGCTTCCCCACCGCGCGATTGAGGCACGCGATGGAATCTGACGCCGCACCAGGCTCGGGATGGGGATACAGTGTAGCAGCCGTGAACACGACGGGAACAAAACGGGCTACGAGGACATGCGTACGAAGGCCGGGCCGACCGTGGAATTGCTGCCCCACCCAGCTCCTGTTATGCTACATCGCCGGTACGGTTGTGGTGGATGTCACCGCCAATCGGCTCGTATTGGGGGCAGTAACTATGTTCGACCTCGACCAGTTTATTGCCGATCTCCATGCCACGCTCGCTGAGCGGTCCCGAAAGGCCATGAAGGAGGTCGTCGCCCGTGCCGTCTCCGATCCCTCATCCCTGCTGCGTCAGATCGGCGAGCCGGAGAAGGGTGCAGTCCAGGTTCTGCATCATGCTCCTGACCTCACGGTCCTTAATGTGATCTGGGCACCAAACCAAATCACACTGCCGCACGACCACCGTATGTCGGCTGTGATCGGCATGTATGGCGGGCGGGAGGACAACATGTTCTGGCGCCGTATCCCGAACTCGGCCAAATTCCAGATCGAGGCCGCGGGCGGCCAAGCTCTTGGGGTCGGCGATGTCACGGTTCTCGGCCGCGATATTATCCATTCGGTTATCAACCCGTTGGCGAAGCTGAGCGGCGCCATCCACGTTTACGACGGCAACTTCTTCGCGGTGCAGCGCAGCATGTGGAATTCCGAAACCTTGGTTGAGGAACCTTACGACATCAATGCCGTCTCGAAGGGCACGCCATTACAGGAAGCTCGGTAGGCCCTGGTTACACAGGGGTCCTCTGGGACACCCTGTTCCGGAGCTTTTGGCAATCTGGTCCTTCGGTGCGGATTTCATTCTTGTCAGGCGATGCGTGCTCAGCCGCAGTGCCACTGCGACAGTTCAACGGTCACGCCCTCTGGTCCTTCGACGAAGACCAGCTTACGTGAGTGAAAGTCCATGACGTCGTTGCGGGTGCGGAATCCGCTCGCTCTTAATTTGGTGATCTCAGCCTCGATGTCGTCAACGGCAAAGCAGATGTGGTTCATGCCGAGCTTGTTCAGATCGCGGATATGAGGATCGGGCAGGGGGTCAGGGTGGTGATAGCGCAGTAGTTGGATCTCAGTTCGCGGAGAGGCGTGCTCCAGGACCAGCGTAACATGCTCAGCCTCGATGCCGGGAACACCCATGTAACTGGCAAACGGCTCACCGGCGATCACAACAGACATCGCTTCCGCGAACCCCAAGAGAGAGAAGAATGCCTTCGCACAATCGATGTCGCGCACGACGATTGTCAGATGGTCGAAGTGCTTCACCATCTCCGTTCCTCCTTATGTGCACCGGTCGGTCCTGTTTTGCGGAAAGGGTGCCTCGGCTGTCGCTCGGTTTGCTTGCTGGCTTCGGTTCTGATTACTACTGATCAGCTGCACCTGGGCTCGGCGATCTCGAAAATTGTCAGTCTATACCTAGAGGTTTTTTTGAATTCTCCGGACCTGTCATGACGGCCCGAGAGGCTAAGGCAGCCAATAGGCAGCCGCGGGGAGGACGTTGCGGGGCTTGCGACAGGTGAGGGTCATGTGGATGTTAGCTGCATGCCATTGCCATCATCCCACTTTCGACCTCCACCGATCACGGCGGCGATCATCGCAAAGATCCTGCTCCGGCTGACCCCGGAGCAGCGGGTTGCCGTCGAGGCCAGACGCCATAGGCGTTATAGTCCTCTGCCCCCGGTCGAATTTTGGGACCACTGGTTGCGCGTGATGGGACGTTGGGACTGCCAGGAGCCCGGCAGTCCGGATTACATCCTGTTCAGAGCGGTGTGGCAGCACCTGAAGGACATCATAGAGGAAGAGCAGATCGGCACGATCGAAGCCGAGCTGCGCGCTCGGCAGAGCGTGGCTGAACCGGCGGAAGCGTCGGCGCCTGCCGTTTGGCCGCTGCACCTGGCCGAAATCGATGACCGTGCGCCGCTCGCCCGTATGCGCGAGCTGCGCGAGAACGACAAGACTCTGAGCTATCATGCTGCTGCCAGGCAACAGCCAGGTGGCAAGGATAAGAGTGTTCGAGACAGGTTGATCCGCAAATACAAACGTTGGCAGGCGGAGGGGTTCCCACCGTTTGCCTGAGCCGGTTTGGTGGGGGTCTACCCCCCACCAGTTGCCACTCGAACAGCAGGAAACCCGCCGTTTACCTTGAACCGATTGGTGGGGGGTCAGATCCCCCACTAGTTTCAGACTAGCGGCTGCGCGTGGCCAGCGCCCACCTGTTGCACACAACAGAAGGCGTTCTCGATGCCCACAGCCGCACCAAAGTCCGCGTCGGTGTTCGTATCAAAGTCCGCGCCGGCGCGCGCGCCCAAGCCCGAGCCAATGACGGCGCATGTAACGGCATATGTACCAGACGACGGCCCGCCGCTCCCGGCCGATGAACTGTGCGCGTATCTGTGGACAAAGTACCGCGTGAAGAGATCGCCGCGCCGGTTGGCGCAGCTGCGCATCGAGGGCGGCGGTCCGCCTTTTGTCCGGGATGGTTGCGTCGTGCGCTATCCGCTGCGGCTGGCGGATGCTTGGGTCGCCGAGCTTTACGGCGAGCCGGTCCGCTCAACCACCGAAGAATCCGCGCGCCGGATCGCAGCAAGGGCTGAGCAGTCGTGCTCGGCGAAGGAGTTGTCGTCGGCGAAATAGTTCGGGGCTCGGCCTGTCGACGGCAGGCGGAAACCCCGAACCGACTTCGACGCTGGTGCGACCAACGCGGCGTCTAGGTCATTCAGCCAGTTTCCGCAAGCCTCGGTCGGTCCCCTTCACTGAAGGAGGCCAAACAATGCGCGATACTCATGCAAATTGCAAAACGATCATTGCCACGGCAGAAGCATTGGGGTTCGCCGTGACCCGGACCCGGGGCGGCCACCATTGCGCGCTGCACGTTGCATCCGGCGCCCGGGTCTATTTTGCGACAACGTCATGCAGCCCTTCAGGGGCTAGGAACGCCGTCGCCTTGCTTCGCCGCACGGCACGCCAGGCCGATCTCGCAGGCGGGCCGACATGAGCGAGCGCTCGCCGGTAATCTTGGGCCTCGATCCCGGCACCGCCGGCGCGTGGGCGCGACTGGGGCCTAGCGACGTTGTCGATCTCGGCGACCTGCCGGTGCACCGGCTCGGCGTCGCGCGCAAAAAGGGCCTGCGGGACGAGCTCGACCTTCACGCGCTGCGAGACATCCTGCTGCAGCACCAACTCGCTCATGTGTTCATCGAACAGGTGAACGCGATGCCGAAGCAAGGCGTCACGTCCACCTTTCGCTTCGGCTTCGCCTGCGGCGCTCTCTACGGTGCCGTAGCCGCCCTGGGGCTACCGCTGAGCTACGTGCGGCCCCAGGCCTGGCAGAAACACCATCACGTCGGCCCAGAGCCGGATGCGGCGATCAGGCGGGCGCTGCAGCTCTATCCGCAGCTGGCCGGGCAGCTGGCGCGCAAGAGGGACAACCATCGCGCCGATGCGCTGCTGATCGCCCTCTACGGCCAGGCAACGCTCGCTGCCCAGCGCACCGAAGCCGCATGAGCGATCCCTCACTCACGCAGCGGGAAGCGCTGTTCGCTGGACTCTACGAGCACCAGCAGCGCGAGCTCGCGCAGCTGCTCGGCACGACCGCACACCACTTGCTCTATTGGGAGCAGGGCACCGGCAAAACGCTGGTGGCTGCCCGGCTGGGCCAGGCGCTGGGCGACGTGCCGAAGCTCTATCTCTGCCCCGCCTCCTGCAAAACGCAAGTCGTGCGCGAGCTCAGGCGCTGGGGCGGACCCGATACCCGCGTCGCTGTGCTCGACGGCCGCCGCGCCTGTCTGCCGCCGCACCCCGAGTGGGTCGTCCTGAATTATGACTTGCTGCTGTCGAACGACATGTTCCGGCAGCTGATCGCCCAGCGCTGGCGGTTGCTGGTCGTCGACGAAGGCCACTTGCTGCGAAACCCCCCGCAAGCGTACGCAGCTGGTGTTCGGTCGCGCGCCGTGTCTGGCCGGACAAGCGGACCGCGTCCTCGTGTTGAGTGGCACGCCGGTCGTCAACTCGCCGCTCGACCTTTATCCGGCGGTCAACCGGCTGTTGCCGCGGGCGATCGCGATACCGGACGAGACCGGCGAGCTGCGACGCATGCAGCAGGCCGACTTCGCGAACCATTACTGCACTTTCCGCACTGTGCGTATCGCCGGCGGCCGCACCGTGCAGGTGCCGCACGGCGCACAGAACGTCGCTGAGCTGCGCGCCAGGTTGGCGCCCTATATGTCGCGGCTCAGGCGGGACGAAGTGCTCGACCTGCCACCGATCGCCATCAACGACACCGCGCTCTCGGTCGAGACCGGCGATGCGCTCGCTGCTGCGATGGCGGAGTTGCCAGAGGGCCTGCAGCAGACGCTGACCGAGGCCGATGACGACGAGCTGCTGTCGCTGCTGCGACAGCACGCCGCCGCCCTGACGACGCTGCGGCGCCTCATCGGCACGCTGAAGGCGCCGGCCGCCGCCGAGCACCTTCTGCAGCGGCTCGATGGCGGTGAGGATCGGATCATCGGCTTCTTCCATCACCGTGCGGTCGGCGATCTCATGCTGGATCACCTCCGCCGCGCCGACGTCACGGCAGCGATGGTCCGCGGCGACACGCCGAGCGCCGTTCGCACCCGGGCGATCGACGCGCTGACCGACGGCCAGCTGGCCGTGTTGCTATTGCAAAACGAGACCGGCAGCCTCGGTCTCAATCTGCAGGCCTGTCGGCGCTGCGTCATCATCGAACCGAGCTGGACCGACGCCACGACGCAGCAGGCGATCGGCCGCATCCGGTGCGCCGGTCAGATCCGTCATTGCTTCGTCGAGTTCCTGATGATCGCCGATTCACTCGACGAGCACGTGGTCGGCGTCGCCCGTCGCAAGGCCGCTCTCGCGGCCGAACTGATCGAAACCCCTGTCAAGGAGACCGCGTAAATGGAATTCGACATTCGCATGCCGCAGCTCGGCGAGGTGCAAACCCAGCTCGACGAGCTGTTCGACCATGTCGACGCGCTGCATCGGAAGCTCGACGACCTGATGCTCGCTGTCGTGGTCCCGAGTTCCGGCGCAGCTGGACCTGCCGCTGCACGGCCAGCCGGAGGCCACCACACCGGAGCCGGAGCCAGTAGAGCAGTCGCAATCGGAAGCGAAGCCCGCCAAGGCCAAGCGTGCGCCAAGGCGCAAGGTCGAGCCGGAACCGAGCCGCAACGGTGAAGGTCCGGAAGAAGACGACGAGGAGACGCTGCGCGCCCGCTGCGCGTTCGAGGCCAAGCGGGTGGCCCGCACGTTCGGCATCGGCGGCATGCGGGCGGCGATCCGCAAGGTGGCCGGCGCCAGCGTGCTGCAGCTCGACGACGTCGCGTTGGCGCAGCTGCCGCAACTGCTCAGTGACTTGCAGGCGATGTGATGGCAGCGAGCCCGGAAGAGCGTGCGCTGGCCAAAGTGACCGCAGAGGTCGCGCGCTCAGCGAACGACCTGGCTGAGCTGCGCAAGGCCGCGGTCGCATTGCCACGGCCGATCCGGGTGCAGTTGAACAATGCGATCGAGGAGCTCGATCTCCTTCGCCATCTTTTACACGAGCGCACCCTGCTCCGTGCCGTCGCGACGGCTGACGAGCTGACCGCGAAGCAAGGCACATGACAGCGCCGCTGCACTCCCGCATCGGCCCCTCGCGCGCGGCGCTAATCTGGCATTGCGCCGGTTCAGTGCAGGCAGCCGATGCTGCTCCTCAGTTCCCTGCGGGTGAGGCTGCCGACCGCGGCACCGTCCTGCATGCGGTCGCGGAAACCTGCCTGCGTCGAGGCGCTGGGAGCGCAGATCCAACGGTTATCCCATATCTTGAAGCGGTGCGCGCGATCGCCGCACGTGCTGATGTGGCACCGCTGATCGAGCATCGGCTCGACCTCTCGGCATGGCACCCCGAGCTGTTCGGCACGCTTGACGCCGCAGTGATCGACCTCGCCTGGGGCGTGCTCACGGTGTTCGACCTCAAGAGTGGTCTGCGCCACGTCGCCGCCGACGCGCTGCAACTGAAAATCTACGGCGGCATGGCATTCACGTCCCTCGCCGCCACTGCACAACGCAAGATCCAGTTCATCGATACCATCGTCGTGCAGCCGAACGGTAGTGCAGAGCCAACTCGCCGCGCACGTCACACCGTCGCCGACACGCCCAACTACTTTTCATCTAGTTGTAAAAATCGGTAGTATTTCAGGCGTCCGAGTTTAGTATTTCAGGGAGAGGGATTTCGGTATGCCGCGTGGTAGGCCTAAAGGCGGAGCGAAGTTCGGAGGTCGGCAGAAGGGCACGCCGAACAAGCACAAGCGTCCAACTAAGGCCGATCTGCGCGACCAGCGTATCTTGCAGCAGGCGATCGACACTGTGCTGGAGCCCGAGAAAGCCAGCGAGCTCACTCCGCTCCTGGTCATGCGCTCGGTCATGCAGGCGCGACCGCGCCTGGCGGATCGGGCTGCTGCCGGAGTCGTTTTACGACCCTGACGACGCCCCGACCGAGGCTGAAGTGGCGGAGATCACCGAGCTGCTCGCCCTTGAGCCCAGGACGGCGACCGCAGCACGGCCAGGCGACGATCTCGCGGCCGCGTTGCTCGACGCGCCGGTCAAAGGGATGCGCTCAATTATGATCGGTGCGGCGGTGTTGATGGTCCTGAAATACATGCAGCGCGTGTTGACCCCCGAGGCCTGGGGCTGGTGCTACAAGGCGATTAATATCGATCTCGTCCAGGCGCACACCGGCTGGCGCATCGAGGCGGTCGAACAGCGGCAGGCGGCTTGAGATGGATGCATTGGACCGGCTGTTTGCCGAATGTTGGAACAAATTCCTGGCCGGCGTTGGCATCGACCCGGACGAGTTGGAAGACGCGCTCGCGGTCACTGGCCTGGCCGAGCACCGCGCTGCGACGCAGGCCGATCTGGACCAGTACGAGAGCGCCGAATTTGAGCTTGGCGATCAATTGCTGTGTCTGACCGACGAGGGCCGGAGTGTCATGCAGAAGATCAAGGCGGCCGAGCGACGCGAGAAGGAGCAGACGTAATGGACGAAACGATTCCTGCCTACATCGTAGAGGCGGCGACGCAACGCGGCAGTCATATTGGCGAGTTGCTCGACTGCATGCAAACTATGCACAGCAGATACTATTATGAGCATCGCTCGGTGCTGAAAGACCAGCCATATCCGCCGTTCGATCGCGAGCGGATGCGTTCGCTATTAATCGAGCGCTTTCCGCACTTGAACCCACAGCACCCGAGCAGCACGTTGAACCGGGCAGCGCGCGAGCGTGCGGCGTATTCTTTCGATGGCAACTATTTCAGGACAATAGGCGAACAATAAGCAGCTAGGCCGATGGACTAATTGTCCATGCCCTAGGGACGGACACGGGGCGGCGTTATGGGGAGTGTAGTCGTGCCCGTGTCCGGGCCTCGATTAGTCCTGGCGGACAACGCTCCTCTGCAACGCCTTGAGTGCCTTATCGACGCCACCTCGTAGCACCCGTTCCCGCTGCGTGGCCTGGCCGATTTCGATGGCAAACCGTTTGCGCTCATACTCGTGATGATCACGCAGCGTCGGCTTCATGCCGCGGGAGCGCAGCATATCGAGCCTGGCCTGATGCGCGCTCATCAGAACCGCCCACCGGCAGTATTGAAGCCACCCGGATAGCCTTGCGGTGTGTTGGGTTGACCGAGCGGCGAGAGCGTTCGGCCGGGGATCTGCGAGGTCAACCAATCTGCATCGGTCTGCGGCGCTGCGTTGGCGAGCAGGGATCGTGCCTCGGCAGTCTGTCCCGCTGTTGCTGCATAGGGCCCCGGTTGCGATGCGCGCATGTTGAAACTATGCGCTGGTGTTGGAACAAGTGTTTGATGCTTGCTTCCGTCACTCAATGTTAGATCGAAAACCACTCCTCCCGGAGTAGCTTGGACTGGCGTTGCTGCTGCAACAAACCGCGGATTTAGTAGTGTGCCGTCAACCGAGGTCAGAAATTCCTTAGGCATGATCATTCTCCTGTGTTGCCGGTTTGCGGAGTTGGCCGGAGCGTCGCCGGTCCCGGCCAAAACCCGGCAGTGCTGGCGAAACCCATCTGGGCGAGCTTCGCCTGGCTGAACGTCCTGCCGGTCGGCTGGGCCGTTGTCGCGAACAACGCGTTGGCCCCGGAAAGGCCGTGTTGATGCGCGGTATTGGGCGGCGAATACGGGTGTTCGGTTGCAAACTCAATCATCTCGTCAACCAGTGAGTCAGGCGTTCGAACGGCAGCACTCGTCGGCCGCATGTTGAGGCTGCCCATACGCGACCCGCTGACCGCCTGCGGCGATGCGTGACGGGAAGGCAGAGGGTGCGTGGTGGCGGGTTCCAGGACAAACGGCAGGGCCGATGCGAGGGCGCTGGCTGACCGCCGCAGGACAAGTCCAGCCATGCGCGTCGTCTCGCCGGCCCCGGTAGCAGGCGCTTGGCGGGCCGGCGGAGGCTGTGGGGGTGCGGCGGTGCCGCTGCCGACAACCAGCGGCGCGGCCGCGGTGATGGGCGACACGGTCGGTTTCGCGGTGAGTGATTCGTAGCGGGATGCCGAGGTCATGGCCGCAATGCCTTCTCTAGCTGTTGTTGCAGTTGCTGATAAGCTTCTGCCCCATACCAGGAGCAATACCAATCCTCTATCGCCGCATCGAGCTCGTGGATGGTCGCGACCATGGTCGCTTTGTCGCCGGCATGCGATGCCCGTTTCAGCGCCGCCAGCAGCGCCTGCGCATGCTCGGCACGGGGTTCGCTACAGGACGACATAGCTGGCGTCTCCGACAACTGGCGACAGCTATATCACGTTGGCGAGGGCGGGCGTAGCTCACTGCGATCCGCTCAGTCTCGCGATGGGAATTCGACCACCTCGGCGGCCGCCCGCTTCTCGGCGCCGGCATGCACTTCACGGATCGTATGTTTCGCCTTGGAGCATGTGGTCCCACCACTGTTCCATATCGTGCTGGGCCTCGCTCAGCGTTTTGAAAGCTACCGCGTGCCAGCCGTGCTCTTCGTAATCGATGTCGGTAAAGGAAAGCCAGGCGTAGGGGGGTTTTTCCGGGGTCAGCTTGGCGACAATCCGATTACCCACGAGCATGAACCAATCGCCATCAAACAGTTGCCACCTGGGTCTATGCAGCGAGCAAATATTGTTCATGACGTTTCACCGGCGGCCGGGCTGGCGCTCTTGGCTGCTTTGCGCCGACACGCTACGGACCGGTGTTAGCCCCCGGATCGCGATACCAGCCGCACTCGATGTGCTCAAGCCGCGGCTTGCCACATTTGCGGCATACGAAGGGAAACCAGTCGGGGTGTTCGGCTTTTTCCGCAGGCGTCATCTCTCGCGTCTTAGCTAAAACTGGCTTATACCAACCGCCCCGTTCGATGACCGCTTTGGGTGGGGTCCTGCCGGTCCGCTTCTGGCGGAGATGCAGCGAAACCCGACATTCAGATCAAGGCCAGGTCTGGCCGGAGGCAGCCAGACCGCTCTAGGCGATTGCCAGTCTGAAGGTGACCTTCGCGCATGCGAAAACAGATGTTATGGACATGGTCGGCAAGGCCATGGCAATCAGGCTGGTCACGGCGGGAAGCTATTGTCTCGCCGAATCGCTCGCGCCCGATGACGCGCTCGCGAGTCTCGCCGCTCAGTCACACTCTAAGGGGAATCGATGGAAAAAAATCTAGTAATATGTTGTGATGGAACTGGCAATCAGCCTTCTAATTTCCCCACAAACGTTCTTCGGCTATACTCCACTCTTATCCAAGACAAACAAAACCAGGTTACTTTTTATCTTCCTGGCGTGGGGACTATGGAGGTGCCTGGAATCTATACGGCTGCCGGTCGACGCGTTTCAGTAATAGCAGGGCAGATGGCGGGCTTCGGCATATTCATGAACGTTGAGCACGTCATTTCTTTTGGCTCGTCAGCGGAAACTGTGGGTGCTTCGGGGGTATACCGAGGGCTAGTTTTATCACTCAGCCGGCCGGCTGGTGGATTTGTGGACAACACAAGCGCGTTGCCCACAACCCCACAGCCGCCACATCGGCAGAAGCGGAGATATCATCCGCCACCACGGCAGGCATCTTTACGCCTCATCGCGGCTGATCTCAGGGTCTGTCAGAAAGCGGAACAACTTGCGGCAGGTCGTGTCGAAGGAGCGCTGCGCGGTGTCGGACTGACCATGGGAGAGCAGCGGCCCGCCATCGTCGCCGATGAGGGTGAGGACGACCTGCTTGATTGGCCGCCTCCGGAGGTCGCTGTCCATCTGCAATCGGCTGATGACCTCACCGCCGAGAGCCCAGACGTTGTCGCGGTGTCGGCGCAAGGTTTGGCGTGATAGCTGCAAGGCCAGCAGGTCGCGCAGGAACGGCTTGAAGCATTCCACCATCCGCCGGCCAGGCGGAATATCGCGCGCCTCATACGCCCAGCTGCGAGGCCACTGATCGAGGTCCGGACAACAGGTCTGCAAGGGATCGGCAGCAGCCCGTTGCGCCGGTACGCTGTCACGTCTGCCGGCAACTCCTTTGGGTCCCGCTGCCATGCGGCTGATCTCCCTGCTGAACCACTACCAGCACTTTCCTGGGTTCGTTTACGAGAAGGCGCGACATTGCGCCGAAAGCCGAACCATCGAGATCAGCGTGCGGCCCCGCCGCGGCTCGAGACCGGTGTGCTCGGGCTGTCGCAAGCCGGCGCCGGCCTATGATCACCTGAGCCTGCGCCGGTTCGAATTCGTGCCCCTCTGGGGCTGCATGGTGGTGTTCCTCTATTGCATGCGACGGGTCGATTGCCGGGCCTGCGGCGTGCGGGTCGAAGCGGTCCCCTGGGGTGTCGGCAAGCACCAGCTGACCAAGGCCTACATGCTGTTCCTGGCGCACTGGGCGAGGAAGCTGTCCTGGCAGGAGACCGCCGGGTCGTTTCGCAGCACCTGGGACAAGGTCTGCCAGTCGGTCGAGTATGTCGTGCAGTGGGGGATCGAGCACCGGCAACTGGGGCCGATCGTGGCGATCGGCGTCGATGAGATCCAGTATGCCAGGGGACACAAATACCTGACGCTGGTCTATCAGATCGAGCAGCAGTGCACGCGCCTGCTATGGATCGGTCGCGAACGGACGGTGGAGAGCTTCGAGCAGTTCTTCACCCTGATCGGCGAACCATTGGCTGGGCAGATCGAGTTTGTGTGCTCGGACATGTGGCAGCCTTATCTGAAGGTGATTCGTGAGCGGTGCAGCCAGGCCATCCACATCCTCGATCGCTTCCATATTGTCGCCAAGATGAATGCCGCGCTGGACCAGGTGCGTGCCGCCGAGGCTCGCCGGCTGGCCCGGGACGGCTATGAGCCAGTCTTGAAGAAGACCCGCTGGTGTGTGCTCAAGCGCAAGGCCAACCTGACCGAGCATCAACGCTTCCGCCTGCGCGATCTGCTGCGCTACAACCTGCGGACCGTACGGGCCTATCTGCTGAAGGAGGACTTCCAGCAGTTCTGGGACTATGCTTCGCCGAGTTGGGCCGGCAAGTTCCTGGATGAATGGTGCGGTCAGGTCATGCGCTCCCGCATCGAGCCGATGAAGAAGATCGCCAGGACGCTACGCTCGCACCGCGCGCTGATCCTGAACTACTTCCGCGCCAGGAAGCAGCTCTCCAGCGGTGTGGTCGAGGGTCTGAACAACAAGGCCAAACTGACCATGCGAAAATCCTACGGGTTCCGTACCTTCCACGTCACCGAAATCGCCTTGTATCATGCACTTGGTAAGCTGCCGGAACCCAACGTCGCCCACAGATTCTTCTGACGAGGCTTTCTTTTATAATGAGCCATTATGCCGATGGCGATAAGATATTCTTATTTGGCTTTAGTCGAGGAGCGTATACCTTACGGCTCGTCGCGTCGCTGTTGCACATGTTTGGCGTTTTTCGTGAAGGTGTTGAGCACGTAGTTCCATATGCTATTAAATTTGCGAAGAGCGATCTTCTTCGCGACGATTCAGTCCAATGGTTTAAATCTGCCGAAATGTTTAGAGCGGCTTTCTCTAGGTGTGAATGTCATGTCCATTTTTTTGGTATGTGGGACTCAGTAGGTTCGATTGGAGCGCCATTTTCGAACCCGGTCGGCATGCCATATATTGGTCATAATCCTTCAATTCGTATCGGGCGTCATGCGGTTGCGATCGATGAGCGACGCGCCTTCTTCCGTACAGAGCTATGGGGTCCACAAGATTCCGACATAAAACAAGTATGGTTTCCTGGGGCGCATTCAGATATCGGAGGTGGTTATCCAGAAGCTGAAAGCGGCCTATCAAAAATCACTTTGCGATGGATGATCAAAGAAGCGGTGGCAAATGGATTGCTTTTAGATCGAAATCGTGCCAAAATCATTCTGGGAATGCATAATGATGGCTATGCACCACCAAATCCAAGGGCCACGATACATAGGAGTCTCGTTGGCTTTTGGAAGTTTGCCGAATTCCTTCCCAAGCGTTACTGGTCATTGAAGCGCGGCCGCCACGTGTGGCGCATCAACGACTTTAGATATCGGACCATTCCGGTCCGTTCTTTAGTACATGAATCGGCCTACCAACGGGGCGATGGCTACGCACAGCGGCTACCTCCAGATGCTATTGTTGTGACGGATATCGATGGACCCTACTTAGTCTTAGAGCCTGACTCATAATGCTGCTTGGCGTCATCGGTCGCGAGCAATTCGGCGAGACAATAGCTTCCCGCCGTGACCAGCCTGATTGCCATGGCCTTGCCGACCGTATCCATAACCATCTGTTTTCGGGTAGCGGGTGGCACTCCCCGGCCGGTTGCTGTTCGTCAGAACATCTCAGTATCCAGGGCGGGTCTCCCCATTGCTGAATGTCCGCTTCCGGGTTCGCCCGACTGGTCGGTCCACGGCCCAGTTGGGTCGAGATCCGCCGGTATCGCCAGGATCGGCAGCGCTGGGTGGACATTTGACGGTCCGCTTCCGAGCGGCGAAATCGGATATTCGACTCGAGGCCGAGGCGCGCCATTAAGGGCCCACGGGCTTCCAAGCAGGGCATCCGGAGCGGCATAAGCCGCTGACACCTTCTGCTGGCCTCTCGTTCATCCGCGCGGGCGACCATTATCTGGGTAGTGATGGGCCTTCCCTCGTTCCGCGGTGTTTGCAACTCCGGAGGCTCGAAGCCCTGCCAGTCTGTATCTACGCATAGCTCTGAGCGGCAAGTTGGGAGTCGGTCGTAGTGCATTACGACACTTTCTCGCGCAGCCACGAGGACAAGCCTGCATCTAGAACCATCCGCGAAAGTCGTTGTGGCCCCAACAGAATGACCCCTTCCGGCCCGGCATCTTCCGAAATGTTGCCCGTATGCCAGACAAAGAACATCCGGTCATAGGCCTCGGCCTCGGCCAGACGCGCGCCATAGTCATTGAGCGCACCGATTGTCGCTTGTGACTTCACCTGAACGAAGGCTCGTTCGGCGGTGCTCGGCAAAACTAACTCAAGGTCGACGGTCTTCTGCGTGCGGCCGACCTCGCTGACCCTGCGCCAGCCGCTCGTCGAAAAGATCAGGTCCACGAGCAGTTCGAAGTCCTGCCAGGTGAGGAGCCGCATCAGCGGGACAATCGCCGCCATCAGGGCGCGCTCGGCTTCTTCGGCGGCTGCCACCTCTGGCGAGAGTTGATCGCTGAGTTTGCGCAGCAAGTAGTCCAAGGCTTTCACATCGCAGATCGTCCCCCGGAACATCTGCACCTTCAGGAGATGGCCTGACAGGCGATCGGCCGTCAGCAACGTGCCGCCGAGGCTCGTATTGCGCCAACCGTCCAGCGCCTGGCGACGATGGCTGCGGTCGGCCAACAGCTCGACTGGCCCCACTGGGCGACACCAGGTACAGGAGGCCGCCGACGAAGGTGATAAAGATAGCAAACTCGTCGGTCTCGTAGTATGTTCGGATTTGGTTCACGTCACGGGTCGCGGCGCCAGCGTCGCCCCGAATATCCTTCATGACAGCCCAGACGCCCGACCAGTCTCCGCTGATACATAGATCATGCGGCGCCTCGCGATACCCGAAGCGAAGCACGCCGTCCCGGAGGCTTTCAGCCTCCCAATCGCCGCCACGTCCAAGCTTGATGTAGTGCGCGCTCGACGCAGCTATGGCAGTCATCACATCTCCCCTGCGTTGGGCATCGTGTTCAGGGATTGATCGTCTCGGTGTGCGGCACCCGATACGTTAGCCTCGATGCCCGCAGCTGAACATTGCGGGGAAATGCCGTGATGAACGACATGCCAGTCGCGGCGACGCCCCCTTGCTCGATCGCTGCTTATAGCGATCGTCTTGGCGGTCAGGATTGACCGAGGCGGGGCATAGCCGCTGGCAGCGAACGTCCGCTTCTGGGATCGCCTGATGGGCCGATCTATGGCCGAGATGGGTCGAGAGCGGTCATCGGACAAGGCCGCTGGTATTAGGGGTTGCCCGCACGTTCTGAGAAGGGTTGCCTTATCATACCAATCGTGAACTGGTGGCGGGGTCATCAGCGAGTCTCCTGTGCGAGAATCTTTCGCGACGCGAGGTTGTTGTAGATCACAGGAAACGACGCGCCAGTGTGATCCTTGCACCCCTCGGCGCGCCGCACAGAGCGGTGACGGCTTACGCGTCGGCCGTCGCGTCGGCTGATCGCGGCCGACGAAGTGCCGGGCGTTCGTCGCAAGGCTTAAGCTCTCAACGCCACCACCTTGGCGTCGGTCGCCAGCGGATCGATGTCTAGCGCGGTGGTCAGCAGATCATTCCAGAGCGTCATCGCCGCGCGCATTTGCTCTATCCGTTCACCAAGGTCGCGCGTTGGTAAAGCCCTAAGACGCCGCCACGGGTTGCCGCGGCAGCATGATTGAGCAGGGTGTCGAGCACCACGACGTTGACGCCCGCCTCGGCGCAGCTGGTCACCAGACTGCGGCGGAAGTCGTGCAGGTTCCAGTCGCTGACCGCCGCTGCATGGTGTGCGACCAGGCGTTTGACTCGATTCCAGCCGGCAATCGGTACGCTGCGCCGGCGGTCGCGTGACAGGGAGGCGAACACCCATTCGGTCGCTTCCGGGGGCCGGGCGCCAAACGTGCCTCGGCGACGCTGCAGGATCTCCATGGCGAGCGGCGGCAGCGGCACCACGTGCGGTCGGCGTGGTTTGGTGCGTGGCGCCGGCAGGGTCCATAACGCCTTGGCGAGATCGATCTCGCCCCACTGCATGCCGCCGACTTCACTGCGCCTTTGGCCGGTGATCATCAGCATGCGGACGACATCGCGATAGAGTGGGCTCGTGTGCTCGGCGGCGTGCCAAATGCGCGCCAGCTCTTCGAGCCCGGGGGCGCGGGTGCGAGGGGCTGGCGCTTTTACTTTGATGAGCCGGACAGGGTTGGCGTGCACCAGCTCACGCTGCTGCGCCCAGGTATACATCCGGCAGATCGCCCCATGCAGCTGCCGGCGGAGGCCGGGGGCACCGATATGGTCGTCGAGCAGCCGCAGAATTTCGGCGCGAGTGACCGCGTCGGCCTGGCACTTGCCGCGGTCGACGGTGAAATACGCAATGTGCCTGGTCGTGTCGCTGATGTAGTGGGCGGTGAGCGGGCGTCCGATCCGCCCGTCGCTCGACGCGCTGTCGGCGCGCAATGCGGCGAGATAGGTTTCGGCGAGTTGGTCCACCGTGAGGATTTTGGCCAGTCGAACCTCTTCGGCTCGCTGCGCTTTCTTGGCGGCTTGCGGATCCGTGCCGAGCGAGGCCTGGGCCAGTACTTGTCGCGCCCGCGCACGGGCCTCGGTCACGGTGACACGGCCATAGGGGCCGAGCGTCATGCGGATCGTGCGGCGGCTGCCCTGCAAACGGTACTGCACGATGAAACTGCGCTTCCCGGAGGGGAAGATGCGGCAGCCGAAGCCCGCCAGTTCGTCGTCCCATAGCGCGTAGGCGGTGCGCTTTGGTTGGGCGGTTTCGATCATCGCTCGCGTCAGCATGGTTCAGGGGTCCTATGGTCTGAGGCAGCCACTAAGGCAGCCACGCGATCTGTGAGGTGGCTGTTTGGTGCATGTATCTTGGATGCGTGGTGAGAGGCAAGATAATGCTGTGGCACAGGGATTTCTGCCTCCTTCGTGGCGTCATAGGGCCTTGACTGTGGCCCACCGCTGATGCCGGTGCAGCTTACTACTGATCAGGTGTTCTGCGCCAGGAAAGGTCGGAGATTGTCGATCCGACGGCGGCCTCGTTCCCGCGGCCCCCTCCCCCGGCCCCTCCCGCGAGGGGAGGAGAGAAGGGGGGTTAGAACGGCAAGAAGATGTCCATCATCTGTTGGCCCCAGCGCGGGGTTTGCAGCTCGGTCAACGTGCCGCGCCCGCCGTACGAGATTCGCGCTTCAGCCATCCGGTCGTGCGGGATGGTGTTGTCGCTGGCGATGTCTTGTGGCCGCACCACCCCGCTGACCGTCAGCACGCGCAGCTCGCTGTTCACCCGAAACTCCTGGCTGGCGGCCACGACCAAGTTGCCGTTGGGCAGCACCTGCGTCACCACCCCGGCAAGCCGCACGGTCACTGCCTCGTTGCGCTGGATCTGGCCGGTGCCGATGTTGCCGTTGGTGCTGTTCAACGACAACAGGCTGGCCGGATTCATCGGCACACGCCTCATGACATTCTCCAGGCCGAACAGGTTGGGAATTGCCGCCGTCTCCGAACTGTTCCGCGCCGTCGTCGTGACGTTCTGGAAGTTCGCCGAGTCGTTCATCGCCACCACGACGGTGATCAGATCGCCGACATGAGAGGCGCGTTGATCCGTGAAGAAGGCCCGCGAGCCCTGGCGCCAGAGCGAGTTGCCGCTGACCGGCGGCGGCAGCGGCGCCGGCGTGGGCATCGTCAGTGGCCGATAGCCCGGCGCCTCCGTCGGGTTACTGGATGGTGTCATCGCCGGCGGTTGTCCGATATCCGAGATTCGCTGCCGCAACACTCGCAGCCGGCGAGTGCCAGCATCGCCAGCGCGGCGGTAATCAGTCGGAGCGCGGCACTCATCGCTCGATCAGCCCGGCGGTTCGCTGCCTGGTGGCCGGCACCAGCGGCACGGCGCCCGGAGCGATCCGCACCCGCCCGTCCGCCATCACCTGGGCCTGTACGATTGCGTGCGAAACCGGATTCTGCACGCGAATCTGATCGCCCTCGGCGCCTGCATCCAAGGCTTGCCCCTCGGCCGTCAGTGCAATCCCTGGGCTGTCCAGCAGCATCACTACCCGCGCTCCTTTGGTGACGAGCGGCGGCCGTTCGAGCTCGGTGCGCGGGAGCGGCTGACCGTCGGCAATCTGATCGCGAAGCTGCAGGCCGATCGCGTCTTGCATGCGTCGCGCCACGTCGCGCGTTACCCCGGAGACGCGGAGGCGCGCCATCCGCAGGTCGGAGGCGGCGATCATGGTGCCCGCGGCAAGCCGCCCGACGGCGACCGGCACTTCCAGCGTGGCTTCGGCACGGCCGGCGAGATTGACCGTGATTTCGTCCATGGTCGGCCCGGTCAGAGTCAGCAGGGCAGTGAAGCGGCCGGACTGAGAATCGTATTGCAGGCCGGTGATGACAGCGCTGAACCCGGACTCCGGGGGAACCGGCGGCGGTGTGAACGCGGCCAAGTCGATGTCGCAATCCGCGCTCGCGCCCACGGCGATCAAGGCGGGGCGTAGCGGCGCCATCACCTCGGTTAGCGCCAGCGGCCGGCCGGGGCGGTCGAGTATCGCGCGATCACCAGCACCGGTCGGATGCCAATCGACGCCGTAACGACGTGCGATATACGCGAGCTGCGTCGATTCGACGACGATCCGGCCGCCCGGGCCGGGTCCCGGTCCCAGCACGCGGTCGGCCTCGGGTCCGGCATCGCGGAACAGGTCTTCCAGCCGCACCACCGGCGCATGCAGCGTGGTCATCGGTTTCAGGGTTGCCGCATCAGCCGGTGCGATGGCCACCAGCAGCGCGGCGATGGTCAGGGTCCGCATGGCGTCACCGCAGGTTGGTCAGGGTGGAAAGCATGTCGTCGCTGGTGGTGATCACGCGGCTGTTCATCTCGTAGGCACGCTGCGCTGTGATCAGGTTGGTGATCTCGGTCACCACGTTGACGTTCGACGAAGCGGCGCGCGTCGTGCAGGCTGACCTGGGCTACCTGATCGAACGCGGCGAGCGGCTGGCGGATCGCATGGACACGCTGGTGCGTATTGCTCGGCCGCTCGCGACTGATCCGATCCGTGAGTTGGAGCCCAGGGAGGTTGCGCGACCACGCAGCCAGGCCGAACGCGACCTTCTGAAAGCTTTGAGGCTGGCGAAATGAGAATGGCGGCCCCACGCTTGCTGCCGGCAACCACCGCGGCGATCGCCGCACTGCTCGGCATGAAGGGGCTGGAGCTTGTGCCCGCTGCGACCCCGGCCGATGCGCTCGGGCAAATGCCCGCGAAACCGGTGGCGGCCTCACCCGCGACATTGCCGGCGGCAGCCCCACCCGCCTCCCAGGCTCCGGCGCCCGCGCCGGCATCGACGCAAAACCAGCCGGCTGCCTCGCCCGCGCCACCTGCCCCGACAATGAGCGACGGGGAGAAGACGGTGCTGCAGGAGCTGCGGCAGCGCCGCGAGGAGCTGGATGCCCGCGAACGGACGGTGGCAGCGCGGGAATCCGTGCTCGCGGCAGCCAAACACAAGCGTGATCAGCGTGTCGCCGAACTGCAGGCGCTGCAGCAACGCCTCGAAGCGCTGGAAGCCGCCCGTCAGCAACGCCAGGACGCAAGCTGGCAGGGGTTGGTGAAGCTCTATTCGAGCATGAAGCCACGCGATGCCGCGAAGATTTTCGACGATCTGGACACGCCGGTGCTGCTCGAAGTCGTGGACCGCATGAACGAGCGCAAGGCGGCGCCGATTCTCGCAGCCATGCAGCCGGACCGCGCCCGTGAGATTACCGAGAAACTCGTGGCTATGCGCACCAAACGCGACAGTGCCGGCGTTAACTGAACAGGACTGAGCAGAAGGAGGCGAGCTTTGCCCATCGACAAGTCGATGAACGTGCTGATTGTCGATGACTACAAGACGATGCTGCGCATCATCCGTAACCTGCTGAAGCAGATCGACTTCAACAACGTGGAGGAGGCGATGGACGGTGCCGAAGCGCTGAACAAGTTGCGTTCCGGCAGCTTCGGCCTGGTCATCAGCGACTGGAACATGCAGTCGATGACCGGGTTGCAGCTTCTTCAGGAGGTGCGGGCGGACGCCAAGCTGAAATCGACGCCATTCATCATGGTGACGGCCGAAAGCAAGGCCGAGAACGTGGTTGCCGCCAAGCAGGCCGGCGTGTCCAATTATATCGTCAAACCGTTCAATGCAGAGACGTTACGCGATAAGATCGAGAGGGTCCTCGGGCATGCCTGACCTGTTCGCCGGTACGCGGGCCGAGCCGCTGGCTCGCCGGCTGGCTGCGATTCGCGCGCGCTACCCCGCTACCGAGCCAGAATGGGTCGCGGAGGTCGTGCACGCGGTCATTGCATCGCTGAGCGGCGAGCCTTCGCCGGTACAGCTCTCGCTGCTGCACGAGGTCGAGGAACTGGGGCGGACGATCGCCAACGCCAAGTCGGAGATTGCCGCGCTCAAAGTGGACGACATTACGGCCAGCCATATCCCGTTCGCCACCGACGAGCTGGATGCGATCGTGTCGCACACTGCATCCGCGACCCATGCCATCCTCGAGAGCTGCGAAACGCTGGACGCGGTCGCCGAGACACTTGCCGGCGAGACGGCGGCGCAGTTGCAAGACGCGACCACTCGTATTTACGAGGCGTGCAGCTTCCAGGACATCACCGGACAGCGCATGACCAAGGTCGTCAACACGTTGAAGGCCATCGAGGCGAAGGTCGCGCAGATCCTGGCGACATTCAGCACCGACACGGCGCAAGCTTGCGTCACCGCCCAGCAGAGGATGACGGAGCTGCTGAACGGACCACAGCTTCCCGCTGAGGCGATGGCGCAGGCGGAGATCGACCGCCTGCTCGCCAGCTTCGACTGATATCAGGCGGCGAAAAGGGGTGACGCTTCACTCGTCATTCTCGCGCCCGCGGGACGCAACGTTCATCTCTCCCGTTTTGCGGGGGATGTCGCCACGCGGAGCTTGGCGGCTGAGCGTGCGTGGTAGGTGGGACCCTCACCCGGTTCGCTTAGCGAACCGACCTCTTCCGCAACGCAGGAGAGGTGAATTCGGCCGGTTCGGCTGGGGGGTGCACGCCTGCCGTTTGCTGATTTTCGCTGCGGCGCTGCTTGGCGTTACACCCGGGCGCGCAGATCCCGTCGGTTCCGGTGGCAAGCAACCAGTGCCGGTGCGAGTCGGCAAGCATCCCGGCTTCGGCCGCATCGTGCTCGACTTCACCGGGCCGGTGTCCTGGCACATCGCGCGCGACGGGGCGCAGGTGACGTTGCATTTCGATCCGGCAAGCACGATCGCGGCGGCGCCATCGCTGCCGCGGAACGTCATCGCGATGACGCAAGACGCCGGTGGTGTCGAGATCACGGTGGCGCCGGGCGCAAGGCTCAGAACAATGCGCCTGGTCGAGCGGCTGGTGCTCGATGTGCTCGACCCGCTGCCCGACAAATCGCCCGCAGTGGCGCCGGCACGGACACCCCCTGCGGCGAAGCTGGTGCGGCCGGACTTGCCGATCGATCGGCACGATGCGCCGCCGGTCGCAGCCTCGCCGCCGCCACCGGCGCCGGCGGTCCAGACACCACCCGCTGCCGCGCCGGCTGCATCGCCTTCCGCATCGGCGGCGGCGCAAATACCGTCACCCGCCGCGGTGGCCCTGCCGCCCCCAACGCCGCCATCCGACGTCGGATCGGCGCCGGTCTCATTGGCGGCGACGAAGGCCGCTGCACCGTCGTCGGCGACGAGCTCGGCGATCCTGTTGCCGTTCGACAGGACCGTCGGGGCGGCCGCTTTCCGTCGCGGCGGTCGGGCGGTGCTGTTGTTCGACGAGGCCCGGCCGCTCGATCTGGCCGGGTTGCGTGACGACGCCGTGTTCGGGGCCGCGGTCGTGCACGTATTGCCAGCGGCGACCATGGTTGTGCTGCCGCTGGCGCCGGGAACGGAGCTGGCGCTGCGGCATGAACGGGACGGGTGGCGTGTGGCTGCGGGACCGGCGCTGGCGACGGCACCGCCGCTTGCGCCGGTCGAGCGGGACGGTGGGCTTGTCTTCCCGATCCCCGATCCCGGGCGAACGATCAGCATCGTTGATCCGGACTCGGGAGCGACAGTGCTGGTGGGTAGGGAACTTGGTTCCGGTCAGGCGATCACCGTCCGCCGTCGGACGCCGCAATTCGTGCTGTGGCCGACGTGGCAGGGGATCGCGATCGAGCCGCTGAGCGATCGTCTCGCCTTGCAGGCGGTGCCTACCGGCTTCGCCCTGACTGTTGTGGGTAGGTCGCTGGCGATGACGCCGGCGAGTGCTGAGACCACCGCGTTGGCCAAGGCGGTCAGCCTGACCCAGCGGTTCGACCTGCCGGCTCTGCCGCTGGCGGCGCTCGCGGTCCGGCTGCGCGAGCAGGTGGCTGCGGCTGCAGCGGCGCCGCCGCTGTCGCGCGGCGAAGAGCTGAACGCTGCAGCGAAGACGATGATCGCCCTCGGCTGGGGGGCGGAGGCGGCGGCCGAACTGCGCCGGGCCGCTCTGGCGACGCCGCAGCAAGCGGACGAGCCCGATCCGGCGGCCCTTGGGGCGATCGCCGCGCTGCTGGCTTGGCGTCCGGAGCGGGCCGGTGCCATCGATGATCCACGCCTTACCGGCAGCGACGAGGTGACGCTTTGGCGCGCGGTTCGCGACGCGGAATTGCGTACCGCATTCCCCAAGGCCGCGTCGGAGTTCGCTGCGACCTGGCCGCTGATCCTGACCTACCGAGCGGGACTGCAGGAACGCCTGTTGCCGCTTGCAGCCGAGACGATGGTGGCTGGCGGCGCAGCGAAGCAGGCTGATGCACTGTTGGCGGGCAGCCGGAACGATCCGGTGCTGACGCTGGCGCGGGGCATGCTCGCCCAAGCCAACGGACAGACAGACGCGGCGTTGGCAATCTACGACGCGTTGTCGGTTGGAAAGGATCGGTTGGCGCGCGTGCGGGCAGCACGACGCGCGGTCGACCTGCGGCTTGCCAGCGGGAAGATCGATGCTGCGCATGCGGCTGACGAGATGGAGAAGTTGCTGGCAGCGTGGCAAGGCGACGACCGTGAGCTGTCGCTGCGCGAGCGCCTGGCGGAGTTGCGTGCCCAGGCGGGGAGCTGGCGGTCCGCGCTCGAGCTGCTGCGCGAGACTGCACGCGACTTTCCCGACCAAGCCGCGGAGATCCACGATCATATGCAACGGGTCTTCGCCGTCGCACTCAACGACCCGCGATCCGATGCGCTGCCGCCGCTCGAATTCGTTGCGCTGGTTGGCGAGAACACCGACGTGCTGCCCACCGGCCCTGCAGGAGACGCGCTTTCGGGGCGGCTGGCGGAACGGCTGCTGGCTCTTGATCTGCCCGAGCAGGCGGAGCCGGTGCTGGAAAAGCTGCTTCGCGTGGCACTGCCTGGGGCTGGTCGCGCCGAGATCGGCGCCCGGCTTGCCGCGCTGCGGCTGAGGCAAGGCAACCTGGCCGGTGCGCTTGCGGCGCTGTCGGACTCGTCCGCGGACAACCTTCCGGCAGCGCTGACCGAGCGGCGAACTTTGCTGCTGGCCGAGGCGGAGGCGCGCAACGGCGACGTGCCTGGCGCAGTTGCGGCGCTGTCGGCGCTGGGCACGGCGGCGGCTGACGAGAAGCGAGCCTCGATTCTGGAGCAGGCGCAGGATTGGGGCGGAGCGGAGGGGGCGCTCAAGGATTATGTCGTCAAGACGGTTCCCGATACCGGCAAGCTGGACGACACGCAGTGTCGTACGTTGATCCGGCTGGCCGCTGCCGCCGCGCGCGGGGGCGACCAGACTGAGTTGGCGACGTTGCGCGCGCAGGACGAGAGCCGGATGGGAACCGGGCCGCTCGCTGACATGTTCCGGCTGCTGACGGCCGACGCGGTGCATGGCGTGGCGGACCTGCGTCGATCGGGCCAGGAGGCAGCGCTGGCGCATGCATTGCCCGAAGACCTCAAGGCGGTACGTTGAAGCAGGCAAGTGGGATGCCGCTATGCGGATTTTTGCCGGCTGAGGGCATAAAAACCCTTGCATCGCCGGGGCGGGTTCCCCATTTTCCGCGGCCTTGGCCCGAGGGGGCGTAGTTCGCCCAACAGGCCGTCTGCTGGTAGGGACAGGGTCGCGATGAACGCACTCGCTCCACTGGGGATGGTCTCGGATTTCCCGAGCAGCAACCAGACATCGGAAGGCGCCGAGGCGCAGAAGGACTACTTCGTCGAAAAGGACGGGGTGAAGTTCGCCGGTACGCATTTGCTGGTCGATCTGTGGGGCGCGCGCAACCTGTGCGATCCCGACTTGATCGACGCGGCGTTGCGCGAGGCGGCCGAGGCCGCCAACGCCACCGTGCTGCACACGCATTTCCATCATTTCGGGCCGGATGGTGGCGTGTCGGGGGTGATCGTGCTGGCGGAGAGCCATATCTCGATCCACACGTGGCCTGAGCGTGATTTCGCCGCTATCGATATCTTCATGTGCGGGTCGTGCGATCCATACAGGTCGTTGCCGGTGCTGAAGGCGGCGTTCCGCCCGGCCTCTATCCATCTGGGCGAGCAGCGGCGCGGGCTGATCGCGTAGCGCGCGACGGCCCGTCCGACGTGGCCACCGACTCCTGGGTCAACGAGACACTCTATCGCGACTGGGGACAGCGGTTCCTGGTGCGACGCGAGCTGGCGCGCGTGCAGAGCGCGTTCCAGGACATTGTGGTGTTCGAGAGCTTCTCGCACGGGCGGGTGATGCTGCTGGACGGCGTGGTGCAGATCACCGAGGCCGATGAGTTCGTCTATCAGGAGATGATCGCCCATGTGCCGTTGCTGGCGCATGGCGCAGCGGCTTCGGTGCTGATCATCGGCGCCGGCGATGGCGGGGTGCTGCGGCGCGTGCTGATGCATCGCGGCGTGCAGCGGGCGGTGATGGTCGAGATCGACGGCGAGGTGATCCGGCTGGCGCGCGAGTTCCTGCCAGCCGTTGGGGGGGAAGCCTGGGACGATCCGCGCGCCGAGGTGATCGTGGGCGATGGAATAGACTATGTGATGCACGCGCCCGACGCGGCGTTCGACGTGATCGTCGTGGATTCCACCGACCCGATCGGTGTCGGCGAGGTGCTGTTCACCGATGCGTTCTACGCCAACTGCGCGCGTATCCTGACCGTGCGCGGGGTGGTGGTGAATCAGTGCGGCGTGCCCTTCATGCAGGCGGACGAGCTGCGCGAGACCAGCGCGAGGCGGGCGAAGTTCTTCCCTGAGGTCACTGCCTATGTTGCCGCCGTGCCGACTTACGTCGGGGGCTTCATGACGTTGGGCTGGGCGGCGAAGGACAAGGGGCTGGCTTCGGTGCCGGTGGAGGAGATTCGCCGGCGGGCGGAAGCCGCCGGTGTTCTCGGCACCACGCGATACTGGACGCCGGATATTCACCTGAGCGCATTCAACCTGCCGCCTTATATTGCGCGGGAGCTGTCGGGGGCGTTGTCACCCTGAACGGTAAAGCAATCAAGTGGACACGGAGTGGCACGGAGTGCCGACGGAGTTTCACGGATATACGCTTCGCGCAGGTGGAGCGGGGCGTGGGCGCGCTTTCGCGCCGCACGAGGACGCTGAAAAGCAAGCGCATTCCGCTGCAGAAATCCGGCGCAAATTCATACCTGTGACCGACGGGTGAGTACCGCTCGCCGGTGACTTACAGCTTCGGCGGCGGCGTGAAGCCGCCGAATTCGCGCTCGATCATGCCGGCGAAGGCGATCGTCGTATGGTCGTCGAGGTAGCCGCCGATGATCTGCACGCCGATCGGCAACCCGCTTTCGCTGTGCCCGATCGGAGCGACCGTGGCGGGCAGACCAACCGGCGTCGCGACGGCGGACCAAACGACCTGATAGTCGTATGGCACTTTCTTGCCGTCGATATCGATCTGGCGCGTCGCGTGCGGCGAATGATCGTGCGGGAAAGCGGGCGTCGGCATCGGCGGGCATAGTATGACATCGACCTCGCGGAACAGAGCCTGCCAGCGCGCGCGCAATCCCAAGCGGATCCGGCTCGTGTGCTCCCAAGCCGCATGGGTCATCGTCTCGCCACGCTGCCAGGCGGCGTCAAGGCTCAGGTTGTCGGGCGACAGGGCTTCGGCAACGGCTTCGGCATGCAAACGCTCTTCCGGCGACAGGTCGGCGGCGAAAGAAGCGGCCAATAGCTCCGCGTAGTTTCGCGTGGTGCGCGCCAGGTTCGGCATGTTGCTGTTGGTGCGGGCGACCGAACAGCCCAACTTCCCCAGCCGTTCCGTCAGGCTGTCGAGCGCCGATGTGACGCTCTGCGCGGTCGGGCACAGCGGGTGCGTGTTGATCACCAGCACGCGAAAGTCCGCGATCTTATCGTGGCGCGGCGGCGGCAGCGCAAGCCTGTAACCGATGCCGTCCCACAATTCATCGGGTCCCGCCAGAACCTGCAATTCCAGCGCCAGATCCGCGGCGCTGCGTGCCATCGGCCCGATCACCGCCATATAGCCGACAGCCGGGATGGGCGGCGTCTCGGGAGGGCCGGAGCCGCGCTCCGGTATCAGCTCGAGGCTCGGTTTATGGGCAAAGACGCCGCAGAAATGGCCCGGGCACCGCAACGAACCACCGACGTCCGAGCCAAGTTCCAGCGGCACGAACCCGGCCGCCAGCGCCGCCGCCGCACCGCCCGACGATCCGCCGGGAGACCGGCTGAGATCCCACGGATTGTTGGTCGTGCCATAGACCGGATTGTAGCTCTGCCAGTCTGCCAGCCCGACCGGCACGTTGGTCTTGCCGAGGATGATGGCACCGGCAGCTTTCAGCCGCTGCACGGCGAGAGAGTTGAGATCCGGGCGCCAGTTGCGGAACTTCTCGTATCCCCAGGTGGTCGGCAGTCCGGCGACGTTGAACTGTTCCTTGACCGTCATGGGCAGACCGAGCAACGGGCGGTGCTCGCCGCTGGCCAGGGCAGCGTCGGCGGCGTCAGCGCCGGCACGCGCGCGATCGAAATCGCGTACGACGACCGCGTTGATTCCGGGATCGAGTGCCTCGATGCGCGCGATGCTGGCATCTACCAGTTCGCGGGAGGAAACCTGTCGCACGGCCAGCGCCTGGCAAAGCTCGGCCGCCATGCGGTAGGCAGGACCAGCGGACGCGTCGCCGGCACTTGCGCCTGCCCGGGGCAAGGTGGCGACCGCCGCGGTTGCGCCAAGGCCAGCCACGAAGCTGCGTCGGTTCAGATTGCGTGTCATTGCTTCTCCCTGTTTCGCTGCGCGGCTTTTTATGCCCTGTGCCGTTCGAGCAAGTGCGACTGATCTAGTGAGTGCGGTCGAGTTGGCTACGCTGGGGTTTTGGACGATGAACGAAGACCTCAAAGCCGCTTCCCTTTCCGATGTGCTGGAGAAGCTGGAGAAGGGCAAGATCGGGCACCGAGCGGCTATGGAGTGGCTCAACATCAAGGGCTACGACGCCCTGGTGGAGCTCATGCACGCCAATGGTCGGCCGGTGCCCGGACATCAGCCGATGCGTGCGGGCCCGAAAACCCGTGCGCTCCTGCCGGATATTCCGGCCCGTCACACAGCCGAAGTAAGAACTCTCTTTTTCGTCAGGAGCGACGTTGGGACGCGCCTCGAGTTCCGCCAAGCTGCAATTGGGATCGATCGTAAGTCGGCTACCCGGTTCGCGCGGTCCGCTGCCGAGGCGGCGGAGGCGCCGCTCGCGTTGAGCCCCTTACGGCTCCGATCGCGTACAGCCAGTCCGCCCAGGCTGCCATGTCCGCCGGCCGCCCGTCTGACGCGATTACCTGGATATCGCCGAGCACGGATGCGAGGTCGCAGTGCCTTCCCGCACGTTCGTGGTATGCGTCGAGGAAGCGGATCATCGCCTGAAACGCTTGTTCGGCTGATAATGTCAGGGTCCTCATCCCAGCCCTCCGCCGGCAGAGGTGTACTACGCCGCGAATCCTATCACCTCACGATCCACCAGCTACAAGTTGCGCCTTCATTCCACGCTGTCCGGTTACGCTGATCGAATAAGTACCGCTCTGCTGCGATGAAATCGAGCATGATGCTTCGCCGGGAATCGATGTGCTCCCGCCAAGAGGGGTACAAATTTGCTGACCTTTTGGGCCAGGTACCGTCAAATGGTATGGCTGCGTGATGCCGAAGAGGTGCACAGGGCCGTTGACAGATATAACGAGTTGGGTCCAGCCGCTTTGTATTGAAAGCGAAGTCGAGAACTTCCGGCCGGGACCTAGGTCAACCAGTGTATCTTGCGTGAGCAAGTCGGCAGGCTCCGCGGAATCGCCAACCTCGACGTTCGAAGCAGCCGATTTGAGAAACGCCTGGACATCAGGAGCACTCACATCGGTGTCCTCATAACTTGTAGTGTTCGGAATTGAACCTGAGGGATTGTCGGGACAGTCCGGCCCCGCGGCAAATGAATTAATGCCTGCTATGATCAGCGCGCTATTTATATATTGCCACATTGGCCCGCCGGAATCGGCGTGGCAGAGTGAGATGATGTCCGTGGGTTCCTTGCTGCTCCAGCATAGGTGACCTGTCGCCCCAAATTCCTGATTGCACCGGCCCAGAACAACAAACCCAGCGCCCTTCAGCCCCCTGTCGGTAGTCGCTTGAGTGATGCCCGTACCCTGAGAATTTGTCTCGTAGGATTGCCCGAAGCCGACCAGTTCCACGGTTGAGGCAGCGGTTGGCAAAGCGCTTGTCGGAAGCGGAGCGGGGGGAATATTGCTGACAGGCTCGGAAAGTCTGATGACCGCAGCATCCTCGGATACCACTTGCGAGCCGGAAGATGATGTCGGGACCTGGAACTTGGGATCTGGTATGGCTACAGAAACCTTAAAGAACCCTGCATGCTGAAACAAGACTAGGTAGTTTGTTGGATCTCGGGACGGACAATCGGGAGGACATTGCCCCAGGCACGGCAGATTCATTCTGATCAAAACATACGTAATGAGCTGCTGTGGCGAGGGAATCAGGCGCGACCAAGGTGCCGGTACACCAGGGTACATATGGAGAATTCGCCGCTCGGCGATGAAGTATCAACGCAACATGCTTGTATTGAGTGGTCAATCCAAAGTGCGTACCTCCACCCAACAATGGTACCGGTGATTTTATGCCAGCATCCACGGCGTCGCCCGCTCGAGGGCCAAAAACGGAAACCGAGCCTATGCTACTGGCGACACTACTCAACACCTTCAGCAAATTTGGTGCCGGAGTGGCCAAGATCGTCGGAGTTAGTTTCTCAAGGCAGGCAGCTGGAGTTGACCCGGTTTCGTGGACACCTGAGCATTTGCGTTCGAGGAGTCCACCATGTCGAGGACGAGACGATGTTACGCACCTGAATTTCGGCGTCAGATGGTTGAGTTGGTGCAAGCTGGACGCTCGCCGGAGGAGCTGGCGCGCGAGTTTGAGCCAACCGCGCAGTCGATGCGGAACTGGGTGGCGCAGGCGAAGCGCGATGCCGGCCGCGGCGATGGGGGCCTGACGACGGCGGAGCGCGAAGAGCTAAACCGCCTGCGACGTGAGAACCGCCAGCTTAGGCTTGAGCGGGAAATCCTCTCAAAGGCGGCGGCCTGGTTCGCTCGGGAGACGAACGCGATCCCCGCGAAGGGTTCCGGTTCGTGAGCGATCACCATCGCGAAGCGATCCCCCGGAGGGAAATGCCGCGAAGCGGCATCCGCGAACTACCCGATCGCCACCATGTGCCGGCTGCTGGGTGTCTCCTCCGGCGGCTACTACGCATGGGCGAAACGCCAGCCGTCGCAGCGGGCCCGGTCCGACGCGGCGCTGATGGCGGAGATCCGTAGCGCGCATGCGGGTTCGTGCGGCATTTATGGGGCGCCGCGGGTTCATGCCGAGCTGGCTGCCAAGGGCATCCGCATCGGCCGCAAGCGTGTCGCCCGGCTGATGTCGAAGGCAGGTCTCGCCGGTGTGAGCCGACGCAAGTTCGTCACCACCACGGTCAAGGGCGATGGCCGGGAGGCACCCGACCTGGTCGAGCGCAACTTCACGGCGGAAGCGCCGGATCGGCTGTGGATCGCTGACATCACCTACATCCCGACCTGGGCGGGCTTTCTCTATCTCGCCGTCGTGCTCGACGCCTTCAGCCGCCGCGTAGTCGGCTGGTCATGGCCACCACGCTCGCCAGGCAATTGGTGCTTGATGCTCTGAACATGGCGCTGGTGACGCGACGACCCAGAGGCGTGATTCATCACTCCGATCAGGGTTCGCAATACACCTCGATCGAGTTCGGCCATCGTTGCCGCGAGGCCGGCGTGCGTCCCTCGATGGGCTCGGTTGGAGACGCCTACGACAACGCCATGTGCGAGAGCTTCTTCGCCACCCTCGAATGCGAGCTTCTCGCCCGCTGTCGCTTCAAGACTCCGGCCGAAGCTCGCCGCGCGGTGTTCGCCTTCATCGAAGGCTTCTACAATCCGCGTCGTCGTCACTCCTCGATCGAGTATCTTTCACCGATCGACTACGAACGACGGCATTATGCAATGATCGTCGTTCCCGACGATGACCAGCCTGCCGCCGTGCTCGCGGCCGTCAATCGGGATAGGGGGGCATCTCGCGATGCCGCCCCTCCCACACCACCGGGCATACGGGTCCGTACCACGGCGGTTCGGCGGATTAGGTCTGGCCAGCGCTCTCCATGGAGGCCAGTCCGAGACCGCGGAAGCGAGCCTTCGAGAAGCCGAGATGTAGCGCCTCGCTCGTGCTGACGCGCCACGGCCCCCGCGGGCTCATGACGGCCGCGAAGGCCGTCCGCCGGGAGACGCCGAGGCGGCGCAGTTCATCGAGGCGCCGTGGTCTGGTCTTCCATTGAATCCAGGCGGCGCAACGGAGGCGCCGCCGGACCCAACCGTCCAGTGAGGACAATTCACGTCCTTGGCTGAAGCCGAAATAGCCGGCCCATCCCCGCAGCAGCGGGTTCAGGTCGGCGATCATCCGCGACAGGCTCACCCCGCGGTTGCGTCCCGTCAAATTCCGCACCCGGTCTTTGAACCGGACGACGGCCTTGTCGGCGATGCGTCGGCGTGGCGTGCTCTCCTCCGTCAGCGTAAAGCCGAGGAAGGAGCGTTGCCATGGATGAGCCACGGCACTCTTCTCCGCATTGACCTGAAGCTTGAGACGCCGTTCGATGAAGCGGGTGATGCTCGCCATCACTCGCCGGCCAGCCGTCTCGCTGCGCACGTAGATATTGCAGTCATCTGCGTAGCGCACGAAGCGATGGCGGTTCGAACCCTCAACATCATGTGCGCTCCCCCAGGCGACCAGCGCATCTGCTGACGCGCGCCCATGCGGCGATGAAGCAGCCATTGCACAGCGCTTTCCGTCGGCGCCGTCGATATTGGCTCCGCGTCGTGACGCGCCGCCGCGTCGTCGATGATCATTGCCGCCTGCCCGGCCACGTACGTCTCCAGACCACGCAAGAGTGCACCCACCTTGCCCGCGGTCGCGCGTGCAGCCGACCCCGCGGCGGCGATGGCATCGAGCGCCGCCACGGTATCGCCGATCAGATCAAGTGCCCGCGGCACCTGGCCGTGCCACAGGCGTCAACGGACGTGCTCCACAGCATCGGCGAAGAGGGCGCCGTCGTGGCGGTCTCTGTTCGTAATGTCGGGCCAGCCTTTGACTGCCTGGGCGACATGTTGGCTGCGCATTGCAAGATGGAACCAGTCGAGCACGTGACAGGTCGGGCCGATGCTCGCCGCCTCCCCCAGTGACCGCGGCCCGTCGGCACCATCGCTGAGGATGGTGAAATCCGTGCACGGTGTTGCGCCAAGGCGATGCAGCGCGCCGCGCAGCTGCTGGGTCTGTCGATCAGCCTCGACGGCACGCTGCTGAAGACGATCTGCTCGCCATCATCGTTGCTGGCGTGCGCAACGAACACCTCAAAGGTCCGTACCTGATAGCTGCGCACCGCGCGCACGTGACCGGAGTTGATGGACAGCGCGATCGTCTCCGCGTCTGTCGGCGGTGGCAGAAGCGTTGGCGTCGCGACCGCCTCGCACTCCAACCTGGCGCCGACCTGCAACGTTCGACGCTGGATGGTATCGATCGTCGGGAGATCATCGACCGGGAAAAAGGCCTCCAGTAAGGCGCGAGCGCGACGGTCGGGTAGCAGGGCGCCGAACTCGGCCAACACGCGCTCATACTCTGGTGTGCAGCAATCGGGCATGATCTCCGTCACCGGAGAGAGGATCGTGCGCAGGGTCACGCTGCATTGGCAGGGCTCAAACCGCGGGGCGCGGACTTCCACCGTACCGAACAACGACCGCAGCTGCCGAGGCCGCCGATCCTTCAGCGGCCGCTGTCCCCCACATCGAGGGCAGCGTCGCCGGATCTGGCAGTGCTCCTCGGCTTGCGCCTGAACAAGGTGGCGCTGCAGGCCGGCCAGGACCGCCTTGGCCTCTGCGAGCGACAATCCCAGCGTCGCCGCCGAGCAGCCGGGCGTGGCGCTGCCGCCGGCGTGGACCTCATGCACCTGCTTGGCATCAACCGCGCCGGACACCTCCACCATGACCCGCCACTGCACCCGGCCTCTCCCATTTCCCGTGACGCGGCCGGTTCTACCCCGGAGCGCAAGCTACCCCCCACCTTTCGCACGGTCTCAACTCGAAAACACGGTCCCTGGTCGCGTTTAGAGCCGGATCGACCGGACGATCACCAGCAAGCAGAGCGAGGGGAGGGGTGACAGCGCAGCTTTCCGCGCCCCGAGCAAGTCCCTGATTTCCTCGAACTACGCAGAAATCATGTAAGGAAACCGAGGATTATCCGCACCGGGTGGGAGAGCCATCTAGGAGCCCCTAGACGGACATACGATGATGAAGACCCTGCTTCTTGCGGCAGCCACCGTCCTGGCACTGGGCGCTGCACCGGTATTCAGCGACGCCGCGCATTTCCAGCCTGCTGGTGCCCAGCCGACCAGCGCTTCCGGTGCCTATCCCCTTGCCCGCGTTCTTGATCCCGGCACGCGTGGAGACGTGGTCGAGACCTGAGCGCGCGCGCTACGGCGAGATCCGCCGAAAGCTCGAAAAGGTCCAACTGACCGGCCCCAACCGGGTTAGGTTTCCTCTAGCGGGAAACCCAAGTGCTAGGTCTTGGCGGAGACCGTGACCAGCACCAGTGCCGCGCAGCGATCGGATTACCGACGTTGCCCTCCAACCGCCGACCCTGGCCGAGCGCTCCTACGCCGAGTGCCGGGCCAAGCCTGAGCGGTTGCGCGCCCGGCTTGCCAGGACCAGGATGCCGCCGCGCTCGACCGAGAGGGCGCTCTTCTTACCAACTTGGGCGCGCCTGGCGGGTTGCGGAACCTGACGCTGGCGCGCCCGACTTTGCTACGTCCCCGCAAGCGGGGGACTGACAAATGACCAAGCGTGAACAGATCCGCGCGGTGCGGCGCGCCATCGGTCTCGCGGAAGGCCTGCTCGCCATCATCGCGGCGGTCGCGGACGAGTTGGGGGCGGTCCAAGACGAGATCGCCGCCACCGCGACGCTCGACACGGCGGAAGGTGAGCTTGCGTCCGCCAAGGACAGCGCCGAGGCGGCACTCGCAGCGTTGCGGCAGTGGGTGATGGACGCCAAGGTCAACGAAGACGGCGAGGCCGGGGAGTAGCCGGCAGACCGACCTGAGCATCGACGCGCCATAGGGAGGGCGACATCGCTCTCGGCTATTCAGCGGAGGACGGAGCCATGGCCAAGCGAAATCCGAAGCGCAGCGACCAGCGACAGGCGGAGCGGGCGTTGATCCGCGGGGCGGATGATGTGCCGCCGAGCCGTGCCCGCAAGCGCCGGCGGTCCCGACGTTCGGTGCGACAGGCGCCGCGCGGTTGACTGCGATCGTTGATCCGGAGCGGGCTTTCCCGGCCCTGGGAAGGCCGTACAGCGTTTTTGCGCCGGCCGGTCTTTTCCTCCTTGGAGCGGTCTCGGGATCGAAGCCGCCGGTGGCCGCCACAGGACGGTTGGCGGCCATTCGTCTCGCACCCAGGCGAGCCGCGGAAGGTTTGAGAGGGGGCGCGGGGGAGAGGTCCCCTCGCGGGTGTTTCCGCGCGGGACCTGGCCCTCCCACCGAGGCAGCACCCCCGCCGGGGCTGCCGAGCTCGCTGCCCCCCGAATTGCCACAGAGCTCCGCCGCACAGCAGGAGCTGGCACGGTGACCTCCATCCAACTCCGCCTCCACACCTCGCGGGTGGAGATCTAGGGGGGAGTAGCACCCACTAAACCTAGCGATTTCAACGGGTTCGCCTGAGGGGAGTGCAGGTCGGTAATTAGAGGTCGGTAAGGCTCGTATAGGTTGTATCGCCCCAAGCTTAACAGCGCCCTGCCAAGCAAGTGGCGAAGTCGTGTCCCAAGAAGTGGTGTAGGGAGGCTTCCGCTTCCCCGGCGGCACGGTGGTGCGGACCACGGATGCCAGCCCAGACGTTGCCGAGCAGCGCCCAGGCCGCCGCTCAGAACAGGCGCGGCAGGTCGGGGCAGTAGGGGGCACGCCGATCCCGTAGCAGCGCGTCGTCGCGGTGCGGGCAGTCGCCGATCTGCGCGTGCATCACGTCGCGCATGCTGGCGCCGGGCCCGTGCTCCGTGAGCAACCGCGCGACGAAAAGGCGCCCGCGCCGGGCGCAGCGCCCGCAGAGCACCTCGATGATTCTGGTGCACGCGGCAACCTCGCCCAGCGTGATGACACCATGCGCCATGGCGCTGGGCCGATAGCATGCGGCGGTTGCGGCGGACGGATCGCCGATAATCGCCACGTCGGCCGCGCTCGGGCACACTGGGCGGCTTCTGGTGCCCGGCCCGTGGGTGACAGCGGTCTGGCGCCGGGGCGGCTCGCTAGCGGTTCAACCCGTATGTCTGGCATCCTGCCTTGCCTGCCTGGGACCGCTTGGTAGCCACTGAGTTGTCTACAAAACCCTGACAGGACGCGCCAACGGCGATGTTGGACGCCATGGTCCCGGATGGCGCATAATCGATCCATAAACGATAACGGGAGCGGGGTAATGACATCGAACAGACTGGCCGCCATGATAGCCGGTGCCGCGCTCAGCGCGATGCTTACCGTCCCGGCGACCGCCAAAACGCTCGTTTATTGCTCGGAAGGAAGCCCCGAAGGCTTCACTCCGGCGTTTTACACCTCCGGCACCACGTTCGACGCGACGTCCCTCCAGCTCTACAACCGCCTGGTCGAATTCAGGCGTGGCACCGTCGATCCGGTGCCCGGTCTGGCCGAGTCCTGGGACGTCACCGAAGACGGCCTGATCTACACATTCCATCTGCGCCACAACGTGAAGTTCCATACCACACCCTGGTTCACCCCGACGCGTGATTTCAACGCTGACGATGTGCTGTTCAGCTTCAACCGTCAGTGGAAGCGGGACGATCCGTGGCACAAGGTTTCCGGCGGCAACTTTCCCTATTTCAACGACATGAGTTTTCCGCAAATCCTGAAATCCATCACCAAGGCCGACGACTACACCGTCGTCTTCACGCTCAACCGCCCCGAGGCGCCGTTTATCTCCGAAGTTGGAATGGATTTCGCCTCCATCCAGTCCGCTGAATATGCCGACAAGATGATGAAGGCCGGCACGCCCGAAAAATTCGACCAGCTCCCGGTCGGTACCGGCCCGTTCGTGTTCGTGAATTACCAGCCGGACGCGATCATCCGCTATACCGCCAATCCCAGCTACTGGAACGGGCGCCCAAAGATCGACACTCTGGTGTTCGCGATCACCCCCAATCCGTCGGTGCGTTTCGCGAAGCTGAAAGCCGATGAGTGCCAGATTATCGCCTTCCCGAATCCCGCTGACCTGCCAGCCATGAAGGCAGATCCCAACCTGAAGGTGCTCAGCGGCGCCGCGCTGAACATCGGCTACTGGGCGTTCAATACGGAAAAAAAGCCGTTCGATGACGTACGGGTGCGCCGCGCGATGGCGATGGCGATCGACAAAAAGGCGATTTTCTACTCGGTCTTTCTTGGCACCGGCGTGAACGCAGTAAACCTGATCCCGCCCAATCTCTGGTCCTACAACAAGGACGTGAAGGATTATCCGTACGACCCGGATGCAGCGAAGAAACTGCTCGCCGATGCCGGCTATCCCAACGGCTTCTCCACCGACATTTGGGCGATGCCGGTACAGCGCCCTTACAACCCCAATGCCAAGCGCATGGCCGAATCCATCCAGGCCGATCTGGCGAAGATCGGCGTCAACGCGCGGATCGTCACCTACGAATGGGGAGAGTATCTGAAACGTGTACGGCAAGGCGATCATCAGACGGTGCTGCTGGGCTGGAGCGCCGATATCGGCGACCCCGATAATTTCTTCTACGTGCTGCTGAGCTGCGCGGCGGCAAAGAACGGATCAGCAAGCCGCTGGTGCAACAAGGATTACGATAATCTCGTCACCCAGGCCAAGCAGCTGACCACGCGCTCGCAACGAACCCCGTTGTACGAGAAAGCCCAGGTGATCATGAAGCAGGAATTACCCTTGGTGACCATCGCGCATTCCGTGGTCAGCGTGCCGATGCGCAAGAACGTGGTCGGCTTCCAGCTCAGCCCGCTCGGCTCACCGCACTATTTCGACCAGGTGGATTTGCAATAGCGGTCCGGACGCCGAACACGTCTCCGTTCATCACCGAAAGCTGCGCATTCCTCAGAAAGTCCTGGTACTCCCGCGCCATCTCTGGAGAGACGACCTCGATCATCGGCCGGTTTTCGAGCCAGAATTCGATGACGGAAAGAACGGCTTCTGTCCCTGCATGCCGCGGCCAAAGGTCTTGGCCCGTGATGTTGGCGACGTGTCTGAAATACCCGATCTGCTCGATCAAATCGATGCCGGGGTTGCGTCACTGACAGCAGACGGCGCGTATGATGGAGAGGCCGTTTACGATGCTGTGGCCGACCGCCATCCTGACGCTGAGATCAGCATTCCGCTGCGGGCGACGGCAGTTCCGAGAGAGACTACAACAACGCAGGCGATCGGCATATTGCTATGATCGAAACGCACGGACGCATAAGCTGGCAGCGCTGTTCCGGCTACAACCGCCGGAGCCTGGTCGAGACTGCGGTGTATCGGTACAAGACCATCATTGGCCGGCGACTTCAGGCCCGGACTCTGCCCAATCAGCGGACCGAAGCAAGGATTGGGTGCAACGTGCTCAATCGGATGACGAGTTTCGGCATGCCGGCGTCAGCCCGAATCCGCTGATACTCAATCCGGTGCGCAGACGCGGCGGGCACCCTGTTCGTGCACCCAAGCTCCACTGGAGGCCTTCCTACTGCCAAGCTCCGGGCGATATATGCCAGGCCGGCGCTACCCAAAAATTTGCGACAGAACCGATTATGGTGAACGCTCCCGCGCCGGTGAACGCATCTCCACCGGCTTCGTGAAATCGCCAACCAACCCGATCGTAGACAAACGTTTTGACAAGCGTCAGTCGATGCGCTGGACGCCTCGCGGTGCCCACCTTATCCTCCAGACCCGAACACGGGTCCTCAACGGCGACCTCGATCAACTCATCCGTAACCGCTACCCAGGGTTCAGGAGAACGCCAACAACGACCTTGCCCCCGTTTTGTGATGGGCTCTTCCGCGGACCTGCAAGTCCGGGTACTCTATCCCAGGTCGGGGCGGGCCCCGGACGCGTGATGGGAGGAACAGAATGACGCACTACAAACCGCTCGCTGAGCGGATCAACCTTGGCGAGGTGATCATCCTTGACGGCGCAATCGGCACGCAGCTGCAGGAGATGGGCCTTCCGATCTACCACACGGCCTGGGCGGCAACTGCGCTCAATACCCACCCAGCGACGGTCCAGGTGATGCACGAGCAGTACATCAAAGCGGGTGCCGACATCATCACGACGAACACCTATGCGTCCGCCCGGCACAACCTCGAGCCGCTCGGGCTCGGCGAGCTGACGGGCGAGCTCAATCGCCGCGCCGTGCTGCTCGCCCGCGAAGCGCGTGACAAGATGGCGCGCGAACGCCCGGTAGTGATCGCCGGCTCGATATCGAACTTCGGCATGAGGACAGGCGGCGAAGACATAGCGAGCTTGCGCCAGCGCTCCCGCTTTACCGACGAGCAGCTCCAGGCCAATCTACGCGAGCAGGCCGAAACCCTCCTCGAAGCAGGAGTGGACTTCCTGCTCGCGGAATCGACCGGCACGAACACGCACCGGAAATGGGTAAGCGACGCGTGCAGGGCGACTGGCGCGCCCTTCTGGGTCGGCTTCAAGTGCCATCGCGACGCCAACGACAACACGGTCAAAACCGGATACCTATCTCATGACCGGTTCGGCGACGTGCTGGAAGGTGTGATGTCGCACGGCGGCACGCTGTTGAGCGTGTTCCACACCGGGATCGACGACGCGACCGCGGCCCTTGAGATCGCGCGGCAGAAGTGGCCTGGGCCGCTCGGCGCCTATCCCGATGCCGAGCGCAAGGATTACATGACGGTGACGCACGACCAGACCGCCGAGAACCGATATTCGCCGGAGCAGTTTGCGGCGCAGGCGCGAAAGTGGGTAGAGATGGGTGTGCAAGTCGTCGGCGGCTGTTGCGGCTACGGTCCCCGATACATCCGTCCGCTCAGGGACGCGTTGCCGAAGAAGATCGCAGCACCCCGGCGCGCGATCGCCACGCCTTGACGTGTGATCGACCCCCTCGTTTGTCGACGAGGCAAATGGTCCGATGTGCCGCGTCGGGCCAGCAGGCCGGACAGGCACCAGGCGGCCGGGTGTCAAGCGACATCCGGAATTGAGCCCCCCTGTTGCCTCACTTGCAGATGTTACCAAGATTGCCGTGTCGCCGGCGGAACGGGTCGTCCCCGAAGTCCACAGATGGTCCGGTTTCGGATGTCGGTTGACACAAGCGGGTAAAAGGACGCAAGCACCCCTGGTGGATGTGCTCGGCATCCCGATCACCGATCGAGTGGGAGCGGCGAACATTTCCGACCCTGTTGCTGGTTCCAGATTGCTCGCGGGACTGCCCCGGCTCTGGCCCACCATTGGCATGATCATCGCAGATGCCGGCCACGAGAGCGGCAAGCTTGCCGCCCAGCCTCCAGCGGGACGGTTGGGAGCTGCGGATCTTCAAGCGCAGGCAGCGAGCTTTCAAGGTCGGCGGGCTGACATGGATCGTAGAACACAGTTTCGCATGGCTTGGTTTCAACCGGCGCTTATCGAAGGACTTCGAGCATCATGTTCAGACATCGGAACCATGCTTGATATAGCTGCCATTCGGTTAATGCTCAAGCGCATTGCAGAATGACCTTTCAACACAGTCTCTAAACTAGCAGATCAAGATGCCGCTCGCCCCTATCATATCCCGGCGCACCGGGCGCAAACACCGGGCCGGGCAAAAGTCCACTCCTTCGTGCGGATGGCGAAGCTCGCGGCGCCGCTGATGATGACCGAAGGTGGCGTTATGTTTGCGATGAGCTATTTTGGCGCCAATCGGGTCATCACGAACTACAACGTGATGGGTCCGGTAAAGGCCGCTTTGAAGGCGTCGTGCCGCTATCTGGCCTACGAGCTCGGTCCGCAGGGGTGAGGTGCACGCAATTTCCCCCGGTCCGCTGAAGACGCGCGCGGCGTCGGGGCTGAAGGATTTGGCTCGTCAGCGGAAACTGTGGGTGCTTCGGGGGTATACCGAGGGCTAGTTTTATCACTCAGCCGGCCGGCTGGTGGATTTGTGGACAACACAAGCGCGTTGCCCACAACCCCACAGCCGCCACATCGGCAGAAGCGGAGATATCATCCGCCACCACGGCAGGCATCTTTACGCCTCATCGCGGCTGATCTCAGGGTCTGTCAGGAAGCGGAACAACTTGCGGCAGGTCGTGTCGAAGGAGCGCTGCGCGGTGTCGGACTGACCATGGGAGAGCAGCGGCCCGCCATCGTCGCCGATGAGGGTGAGGACGACCTGCTTGATTGGCCGCCTCCGGAGGTCGCTGTCCATCTGCAATCGGCTGATGACCTCACCGCCGAGAGCCCAGACGTTGTCGCGGTGTCGGCGCAAGGTTTGGCGTGATAGCTGCAAGGCCAGCAGGTCGCGCAGGAACGGCTTGAAGCATTCCACCATCCGCCGGCCAGGCGGAATATCGCGCGCCTCATACGCCCAGCTGCGAGGCCACTGATCGAGGTCCGGACAACAGGTCTGCAAGGGATCGGCAGCAGCCCGTTGCGCCGGTACGCTGTCACGTCTGCCGGCAACTCCTTTGGGTCCCGCTGCCATGCGGCTGATCTCCCTGCTGAACCACTACCAGCACTTTCCTGGGTTCGTTTACGAGAAGGCGCGACATTGCGCCGAAAGCCGAACCATCGAGATCAGCGTGCGGCCCCGCCGCGGCTCGAGACCGGTGTGCTCGGGCTGTCGCAAGCCGGCGCCGGCCTATGATCACCTGAGCCTGCGCCGGTTCGAATTCGTGCCCCTCTGGGGCTGCATGGTGGTGTTCCTCTATTGCATGCGACGGGTCGATTGCCGGGCCTGCGGCGTGCGGGTCGAAGCGGTCCCCTGGGGTGTCGGCAAGCACCAGCTGACCAAGGCCTACATGCTGTTCCTGGCGCACTGGGCGAGGAAGCTGTCCTGGCAGGAGACCGCCGGGTCGTTTCGCAGCACCTGGGACAAGGTCTGCCAGTCGGTCGAGTATGTCGTGCAGTGGGGGATCGAGCACCGGCAACTGGGGCCGATCGTGGCGATCGGCGTCGATGAGATCCAGTATGCCAGGGGACACAAATACCTGACGCTGGTCTATCAGATCGAGCAGCAGTGCACGCGCCTGCTATGGATCGGTCGCGAACGGACGGTGGAGAGCTTCGAGCAGTTCTTCACCCTGATCGGCGAACCATTGGCTGGGCAGATCGAGTTTGTGTGCTCGGACATGTGGCAGCCTTATCTGAAGGTGATTCGTGAGCGGTGCAGCCAGGCCATCCACATCCTCGATCGCTTCCATATTGTCGCCAAGATGAATGCCGCGCTGGACCAGGTGCGTGCCGCCGAGGCTCGCCGGCTGGCCCGGGACGGCTATGAGCCAGTCTTGAAGAAGACCCGCTGGTGTGTGCTCAAGCGCAAGGCCAACCTGACCGAGCATCAACGCTTCCGCCTGCGCGATCTGCTGCGCTACAACCTGCGGACCGTACGGGCCTATCTGCTGAAGGAGGACTTCCAGCAGTTCTGGGACTATGCTTCGCCGAGTTGGGCCGGCAAGTTCCTGGATGAATGGTGCGGTCAGGTCATGCGCTCCCGCATCGAGCCGATGAAGAAGATCGCCAGGACGCTACGCTCGCACCGCGCGCTGATCCTGAACTACTTCCGCGCCAGGAAGCAGCTCTCCAGCGGTGTGGTCGAGGGTCTGAACAACAAGGCCAAACTGACCATGCGAAAATCCTACGGGTTCCGTACCTTCCACGTCACCGAAATCGCCTTGTATCATGCACTTGGTAAGCTGCCGGAACCCGACGTCGCCCACAAATTCTTCTGACGAGGCAAGGATTTCGAGCTGCTGCTGAATGAGGCGGAGCAGAAGGCCCCTCTCGGCGAACTGGTCGATATCATGGATGTCGGCTTCGCGCGTGCCTATCTCGCGACCCCATTCGCCAGGCGGATCACCGGCGGCACCGTCTATGTCGACGGCGGCGCGCACATTATCGCTTGAGCCCGGCCATAGACACCGAGTCCTTGAGGGATGGCCATGTCCAGCTGCGTCGCTGCCATCAATGCTGGATCATCCAGCATCAAGTTCGCTCTCTTTGAGGCATCGTCGACCAATCCGGAGATCCTGTTCCGAGGTCAGATCGACGGCATTGGCGTCGCTCCCCACCTCGAGGTCAAGGACAGTCGGGATAACGTCATCGTCGATCGGTCCTGGGCAGCAGCAGGGTTCGATCAGGATGCGGCCACCCGCGAAGTGCTCAAGACCGGCGCGAGCCTGATTTCCGGAGCGCCGGTCGTGGGCATCGGACATCGCGTTGTCCACGGCGGCACCCAATACGATGCTCCCATCCGCCTGAACCGCGATGTGCTGACCTCGTTGGAGGAACTGACGCCGCTGGCGCCGCTTCATCAGCCCCATAGCTTAAGACCGATTCGAACCATCCTCAATTCGGCCCCTGATCTGCCCCAGGTGGCCTGCTTCGATACCGCGTTTCATCGTAGCCAGACGCATGTCGCCCAGTCGTTCGCAATTCCCCGCTACCTCACTGAAGCCGGGGTTCGGCGCTACGGGTTTCATGGTCTCTCATCACTGCTGTCCGGTTCGCTGAGCCCGGATTTCCCAAAAGTCGCGGCGACATCAGGGATTTTGGCGGTTCGTTGCTGGGGCGGATTTGATCCCGTGACGGCCCTCCCCGACGATACGGGCGGAGGGCCAGGCCATGAACACCGGCAAGACGCTTTTCGCGCAGCTGATGGATTTTCTGCCGTGGAGCACGTTCGACCGGATTGTTGCGCGCTATCACGGCAACCGCGCGGTGCGGACGCTGCCCCGCGCCGCACAGTATCAGGTGATGGCATTTGCCCAGATTACCTATCGGGAGAGCCTGCGTGACATCGAGGCGTGTCTGTCGGCGCAATCGACCAAGCTCTATCACATGGGTCTCCGAGGGCCGATTCGCCGTTCCACGCTGGCCGACGCCAACGAAAGCCGCGATTGGCGGATCTATGCCGAGTTTGCCCAGCGGCTAATCGCGCAGGCCAGGCGGCTGTATGCCGACGACGATCCCGACGTGGATCTGCCCAGCACCGTGTATGCTCTCAACTCGACGACCATCGATCTGTGTTTGTCGGTGTTTCCGTGGGCGCATTTTCGTTCTACCAAGGCAGCGGTGAAGATGCATACGCTGCTTGATCTGCGCGGCAACATTCCAAGCTTCATCCACATATCAGACGGTAAGCTGCACGATGTTCATGCGCTTGATATGCTGCTTCCCGAAGCTGGAGCCATCTACGTCATGGATCGGGGCTACGTGGATTTCGCCCGTTTGCATGTACTGCACGAGGCCGGTGCCTTCTTCGTGACCCGGGCGAAGTCGAATTTGGATGCCCACCGGGTGTATTCGGCGCCGGCAGATCGAAAGGCAGGCGTGATTTGCGATCAGACCATCGCGATGGATGGCTACCTCACACAGCGACATTATCCTGCACACCTGCGGCGCATCCGCTTCAAGGACCCAGAGACCGGCAAAACGCTGATCTTCCTTACCAATCAGGTGACGTTGCCGGCTTTGACGATTTGCGCCCTCTACAAGAGCCGCTGGCAGGTGGAACTCTTCTTCAAGTGGATCAAGCAGCATCTGCGCATCAAGCAATTCTACGGCATTTCGGAGAACGCGGTGAAGACCCAAATCTGGATCGCGGTGTCAGTCTACGTGCTGGTCGCCATCGTCAGGAAGCGGCTCGGTCTGGACGTGTCGCTCTACACATTGCTACAGGTCCTTTCGGTCACAGTATTTGAGAAAATGCCGATCCGATCTGCGATTTTGGCCACACCCGACCAGTTCGGCGACGCCGAAGTCAGCAACCAATTGGAATTATTCACTTTCTGACCGGACAGCAGTGGTCTCTCATATGAATCCATCGTTTCGCGACTTCGCGAGTTGTCGCCGGAAATCGCCTCGTCGCGCCTTGTGATCGCCCATCTCGGTAACGGCGCCAGCCTATGCGCGGTGAAGAATGGCCGAAGCGTCGCAAGCACGATGGGTTTCACCGCGGTTGACGGCCTCATGATGGGAACCCGCTGTGGCGTCCTTGATCCCGGCGTCATCCTCTATCTGATGCGCGAACATCACATGGACGAAACAGCCATTGAAGACCTTATATACCGGAGGTCCGGTCTGCTCGGTGTCTCCGGTATCTCTTCGGACATGCGCGCGTTGCGCGCCTCCTCGGACCCGGCCGCGCGTGAAGCGATCGCTCTGTTCGTCTATCGCATCGTGCGTGAGATCGGGTCCATGGCGGCCGCGTCAGGTGGAGTTGACGCGATCATTTTCGCGGGCGGAATCGGTGAGAACGATGCATCTATTCGAGCGGAGGTCATCGAAGGATGCGCCTGGCTGGGAGCAATTCTTGATCCTGAGCGGAACGGTGCCGGCGAAGGCAAAATCAGTGCCGCAACCTCACGCGTCTCAGTCTGGGTCGTTCCAACCGACGAAGAGCGTATGATCGTCCGTCATACGATGGCCGTTCTGGCGCGAGATTTGCTGTGACCTTGGGAGCTCAAGGTGCCGTACGTGACGGCCGAGCACGGGTTGGAATGAGTAGCAACGCTTTGACCCGCCAGCCCATTGTGGCACGCCTTCGCTCCGAGGACCTGCAGCTCCGACCACGGGCAGGGTGTGTTGGAGAGTAAGTCGTGTTTGACCCACGAAGCTACGTCGTTCAAGAGACCCTCAAGAATGGAATGGTGGTAACCGTGCGGGCGGCCCGACCCGGTGATGGCGACAAGATTCGCGAGGCATTCAAAAATCTGGAGCGTGAGACTGTCTACACTCGTTTCTTTGGGTTCAAGAGCGAGGTCACTGACGCGGAACTCGAACGGGTCACAGGCGCGGACTTCAATCGGGACGTCGCGCTGCTTGTCACGATCGGTTGCGGCGAAGTGGAGACCGTTATCGGCGGGGCGAGTTATTTTACTATTGATGAAGGGCCAGATCGCACTGCGGAGCTCGCCCTTACGGTAGAAGAGGACTATCAGGGGCTCGGCATCGCCAGCATTCTCATTGGGCACCTCGTTCAAATCGCTCGGCAGAACGGTCTCTCTCAATTGGAGGCCAGCGTCCTGACACGCAACCTCTCGATGCTGGCCGTTTTCCGGCGCAGTGGCCTGCCGAGCGCGGTACAGAACCAAGGTGACTCGGTGCACGTGACGCTCTCCTTGCCGCCGCTGGCAGAATGAACGCGTGCTGCCCGGCGCATGATCGCCTCAATTCACCTGCGACGCCAAGACTGGGTCAGGCCGTTCACTACCGACGAGGCGTCGATCTGGGCGATCTTGCTAGCGTCGTGGGTCGGGAGGATCGTCACCACCATGGCGGTCACCGCTGCGTGATCGATGCGTTTGAGGAGGGAACACAATGCTCGCCGCCCTGGCCGCGCCCGGTACGCCAGTCGCGCCTGGCACCGAGATAGCGACCTCCGCCTCGAGCCAGCTTGCCACCGCGCTCTGGATCGACGCGTTCAATCCTACAGCCGAGGAAGCTTCGGCGGTTGCGTCGGCGACCGGAATTACGTTGCCGAGCGAGAGCAACCTTACTGAGATCGAGACATCGAGCCGTCTCGTCGACCGCGATGGAACGCTCTATCTGAGCCTCCCGCTCGCGCATCCGGATCCCGACGGCAGGGTCTGCGCGACGCCACTCGGTTTCGTCCTGACCGCGGACCATCTGCTGACCGTGCGTTTCAACAGAATTCCGGTCCTGGATGCCTACGCCGAGGCGATGGCTCAAGGTCACAACACGGCGCAGAGCGGTTGGCACGCTCTCGTCGGGCTGCTTGAGCGAATCGTCGATTCGCTCGCAGATATGCTAGAACGTAGCCGAACCGAACTCGACGCCGTCTCGCGGCGCATCTTCAGCCAGAACGCTGAGCCGAAGGGTGGCGGCGCGGACCTTCGGGGCGGGCTTCGTGTCGGGTCCGTACAGGAAGATAACGGCTGATACTGTCGTCATCGCGTTGACGAAGATATAAATCGCGATCTCCAAAATCGCCGGCAGGCAGATCGGCACCGTAACCCGCAGGAATGTCCGCCAGACCGGCACCTTGAGCGAGACGCTTGCCGCCTCGAACTCCCGATCGAGCTGCCGGATCGCCGCGGTCGCGGCCAGGTGGCAGACGGTGTAGAAATGCGTGATCGAATTTAGAACGAGTATGCCGAGGGTCCCGTACAGGAAGACCAGCGGATTGGATGGCTCGTTGAAGAACAGGATGTAGGCCAGACCGAGCACCAGTCCGGGTACCGCCAGCGGCAGGCTTGCAGCGAAACGCACGAGTGAGGGCAACGGACCGCCCTTGGGTCCGCGCTCCACCAGGTAGGCGACGATGAATACCAGTGCCGTGCCGAGCACCGCCGCATAAAGGGACATCTCCAACGACACCGCGAAGGAGTGCCAGCCCGACGCATCGAAACGGGAGAACTCATAGTTCCGCAGCGTCAGCGTCAGGTTGTAGGGCCAGAATCGGATCAGTGAGCCCCAGACGGCCACGCCGACGATGCCGACCAACACCAGAGCGACCACGATGCACAACGCCAGCAGCGGCACATCTCGGCGGGTGCGCGGCCGCGGCACGTATGGCACGGCACGGCCCGACAGCGCCGAGGATTGCCGCTTCTGCGCCCAATGCTCGAGCAGGCAGGCGAGCACCGCCGGAACCAGCAGGATCATGCCGACCACAGCGCCCATATTGAAGTTCTGCTGACCGACCACCTGCTTGTAAACGTCGGTCGCCAGCACGTTGAACTGACCGCCGATCACCTTGGGGATGCCGAAGTCGGTCACCACCAGCGTGAACACCACGACGGATGCCGATACCAAGCCGAACTTCGCGGCCGGCAGCGTCACCGTGCGCAGGATCCGGGCGCGCGATGCCTTCAGCACTTCGGCAGCCTCGAACAGCCGGGCATCGGCGGCTGACAGGGCCACGCCGAGGATCAGCACGGCATGCGGGAATGTATAGAATATCTGCGCGACAACGATGCCCCATGCCCCATAGATCGGGCCGCCGATCAGCGGACGCAGGAAGCCTTGGTTGCCGAACAGGTAGATCAGTGCCAAAGCCGGCAGCAATGACGGCGCGAGCACCGGGATCAGCGAAATGGCGCGGAACACGGCCTTGGCCGGAATGCACGACCGATGCAGAGCGTACGCGTAGCAGAATGCGGTCGGAACTACGACGACCGCGGTGAGCGCCGCTGTCTAGATACTATTCCAGATCGATGAAGCCAGCGACGGGGTGGTTAAGTAGGTTACGTAATTGGCCAGGCCCACGAAGGCGCCGTCGGGGCTGAGAAAGCTGCGCCACAGCAGCATACCGAGTGGCAGCACGAGCGCGACTGTCAGGAACAGCGCGGCCAGGATCAGCCCGGCCTGCATGATGCGGTCGTCGGCGGACACCACCAGCCGCACCGGGACTCCGGGGAGTCCTAAGGACTCGCGGCGAAATAAACGAATTGAGGAGCCGCAAACAAAGCACGAATAGAATCTGAGAATTTGCTAGGTGCGACGCGAGATGCGTCGGCTAGCGTCGCGGTGTGATCGACATCGCCGACATCCGTGCGCGTTGGCGGAAAGCAGCAGCCTTCCTCGATGAACGTGCCCGGCGACTGTTCGCCGCCAACGAAGCGCTGGCGCAGGGCCCTGGCGGCGTCACCGCGACCGCGAGCGCAACCGGGCTGGCGCGCAGCACCATCCAGCGAGGCATTGCGGAACTGCGGTGCGGTCGCAATGAACTGGGCGCCCGGCTGCGCCGGCCCGGCGCTGGCCGCAAGAGCGCGGTGACCCGGCAACCCGGGTTGCCGGCGGCGCTGGAGAAACTGATCGAGGACGCCATTCGCGGCGATCCCGGCTCGCCGCTGCGCTGGGTCAGCCGCAGTCAGCGTCACCTCGTCAAGGAGCTGACCGCGCTTGGCTTCAAGGTCAGCCAGCGCGTGCTCGGCAAGCTGCTGCGGCAACTGAACTACAGTTGCCAGGCCAACCGCAAGACGCGGGAGGGGAGCAACCATCCGGATCGCAACGCCCAGTTCGAGCACGTCAATGCGACGGTGCAAGCGGCGATCGCCGCGGGCGAGCCGGCGATCTCAGTGGACACCAAGAAGAAGGAGCTGGTTGGGGATTTCAAGAACAACGGCCGTGAGCTGCGTCGCAAGGGGGATCCCGAACCGGTGCGGGTGCACGACTTCAAGATCCCGGAACTTGGCAAGGTCGCTCCCTATGGCGTGTACGACATTGCTGCCAACCACGGCTGGATCAGCGTCGGCATCAGCGCTGATACCGGCGCCTTTGCGGTCGAGAGCATCCGGCATTGGTGGCATAGGCTCGGCAAGCAGCGTTATCCCAATGCGACGTGCCTGACGATCACCGCCGACTGCGGCGGCAGCAACGGGCCGCAGGTGAAGCTATGGAAACGCGAACTCCAGCGTCTTGCCAACGAGACCGGCCTGAAGATCACGGTTACCCACCTGCCACCCGGCACCAGCAAATGGAACCGCATCGAACACCGGCTGTTCGCCTTCATCACCATGAACTGGCGCGGCAAGCCACTGGTGAGCCATCAGGTGATCGTGCAACTGATCAGCTCTACAACCACCGAGACTGGTCTCAGGGTCTGCTGCGAGCTCGACGGCAACCTCTATCCCAAGGGGGTGAAGGTGTCCGATGACGAGATGCAGGCGATCAACATCACGCGCCACGCATTCCATGGCGAGTGGAACTACACCATTGAGCCAAATCAACAACCGCCTTGAAGCACTTATTCCGCCGCGGGCCCTAAGCGCCGGCTGACCGCTTCAGACATCGGAGCGGAACACCAGGAGCCGTTCGGGCGGCAAGAGCAGCGGCAGGCGCTGCTCTTCAAGGGACTCTTCGTCCCGCAGGTGTTCCGATGGGATGTCCGCTTCGACCATCAATGGCCCGGCCTGCAGCGACAGACGGCAAGTCGGGCCTAGGAACTCGGTGGAGACCACCGTCGCCTCGATCGCCGCGGGATGGCCTTGCGCGTCCCGTCCCACGACGACGTCCTCGGGGCGAATGAAGGCTCGCACGGGCGTGCCCGCCGAGAATGCCGATACGGCCAGGGCGGTGATGCGCAGGCCTTTAGCCTGCAGCACGCCGCCGCTCTCGATAACGGCGTCGAACGCGGTGCCGCGGCCGACGAAAGTCGCAACGAAGCCGCTGGCCGGCCGGCGATAGATCTCCTCGGGCGTGCCGACCTGCTCGATCAGGCCGTGGCTCATCACAACGATCCGGTCGGAGACGGAGAGCGCTTCCTCCTGGTCGTGGTCACCATGATCGTGGTCACGCCGAGCCGGCGTTGCAGGGCGCGAAGTTCCGCGCGGAGGTGCTGCCGCACGATGGCGTCGAGCGCGGACAGCGGCTCGTCAAGCAGCAAAAGCCCCGGCTCGTTCGCGAGCGCGCGGGCCAGCGCGACACGTTGCTGCTGGCCGCCGGACATCTGCGCCGGATACTTGTCCGCCTGCTCACCCAGGCCGACCGTCTCGATCAATTCGGCCACCCGCTCCCGGCGGCGGCTGCGCGGCCAAGCGGCGCCGCGCAGGCCGTAGCCGACATTTTCAGCCACCGTCAGGTTCGGGAATAGGGCGTACGACTGGAACACGATACCGAAATCGCGCTGCGCCGGCGGCAGGCCGGTGATATCCCGCCCAGCCTGGAGGATCTGCCCGCGGCTCGCGGGATCCAGGCCGGCGATGGCGCGCAGGAGCGTCGTCTTCCCGCAACCCGAGGGCCCGACAAAGGTGACGAATTCGCTGGTGCGCACGCTGAGCGATACATCGCGCAACGCGACGAAGGAACCGAAGTTCTTCCACACTCCTTGTACGACCAGATAGCCGTCGTTCTCGACTGCGGCCGCCGGGACTGCCGCATGTGCCCCGTCAGCCGCCGGCCGGGTTACGTCCGCAACCGGTTGCGTGGCGGACCTCTCCTTTATTTCTTCGGTGCCGACTTACTGTCGAACTTCGCCGACGACTCCTTCAGGATCCGGTCGCGGTCGGCTGCGACCTGGGTGAAATCGGCCTTTACCATCCGCTGCTCAAAGTCGGCCGGATAGCCCTCGACCGCCGGCTTCACGCCGGGCAGGCCAAGCAGAGCGTAGAATTTGCCATACATCTCCATGGCCGGCCTGCTGACGGCAAAGTCGGCCAGACGCTGGGCGGCCTCCAGGTTTTTTGTTCCCTTCACGATGGCGGTGCCTTCCAAGTCGAGGCCGACGCCATCGGTCGGGACGATGATGTCAATCGGCGCGCCTTGGTTCTTCAGTTCGACGCTGCGCATGTCGAAGGAAAGGCCGACCGCGTACTCGCCACGCGCGGCATTGCTGCATGGTGCCGAGCCGGAGTGCAGATAGGTGTTTATGTTAGAATGCAGACTAGTCATGTAGTCCCAAGCTTTGGCCTCGCCCATTTCCTCGATCCAGCCGGCGACTGTCAGGAAGCCGTGCCCGATGAGGCGGGGTTCGGCATGACCACCTGGCCCTTGTAGACCGGATCGAGCAGGTCAGCCCAGGTCTTCGGCGTCGGCAGATTCTTTTGCTTGGCCACCACCGTGTTGAAGCAGATCGCCGAGACGAAGGCGTCCATGCCGGTCCATGTCATGGGGTCCCGGTTGGATCGAAAGGCCGGCTTCAGTTGGTCGGCGCCCACCGGTGTGTAGGGCTGCAACATATCCAGCGCCTCCAACTGCAGCAGGCTGTAGACCGACAGGCCCCAGATCGCATCGGCGCGCGGGTTCGACTTCTCCGCGATCAGTCGCGCCGTGATGACGCCTGTGGAATCACGAACCCAGGCGATTTCGACATTCTTCAGCGCCGCCTCGGCGGCGAGGCTGCGCGAGGATTTCGTCGACAGCTGGGACGAAGAGCTTGAGATGGAGATGGATGATGGCCGTCTCGGCTCTCCGCAAGCGTGGAAGGCGGTTCGACGCTTAACCGGCGCGTCTATTTCCGCGAGCTGTTCTGGCTGCAAGGCGAACTGGTAAAGCTGCAGGACTGGGTCGCGCATAACCGCCAGAAGCTCGTGGTGATTTTCGAAGGGCGGGATGCGGCGGGCAAGGGTGGCGTGATCAAGCGCATCACCCAGCGGCTTAATCCGCGCATCTGCCACGTCGCGGCGCTTCCCGCGCCGAACGACCGCGAGCGGACGCAGTGGTATTTCCAGCGTTACGTCTCGCACCTGCCGGCCGGTGGCGAGATCGTGCTGTTCGACCGGTCATGGTACAACCGCGCCGGTGTCGAACGTGTCATGGGTTTCTGCACCGACCCGGAATACCAGACGTTCTTCGATATGGTGCCCGAGTTCGAGCGGATGCTGTCGCGCAGCGGCATCAAGATCATAAAGTACTGGTTTTCTATCACAGATCAGGAGCAGGAAGCGCGATTCCGGGCCCGTATCGAGGATCCACTGAAGCAGTGGAAGCTTAGCCCGATGGACCTTGAAAGCCGCAGCCGCTGGGAAGCGTACACGCAAGCAAAAGAAATCCTGCTCGAGCGCACCCACATACCGGAAGCGCCGTGGTGGGTGGTTCAAGCCGTCGACAAGAAGCTTGCCCGCCTTAACTGCATCAACCACCTGCTGAGTCAGCTTCCGTATCAGGAGGTGGAGCACGCCAAGGTCGTGCTTCCGCAGCGCGTCCATCATCCGGACTATGTGCGCCATCCCGTGCCCCAGGAGATGATTGTGCCGGAACTCTACTAGCCTGGATTTCCACGGAGCCGAGCCCGCCTAACGGTGGGCGAGTCAAGCGATTCTAAAGACTCGCTTTTTTGCGTGATTTGTTATGCATGATGGTGCGCTGATAGCCCATTTGTACGTTGTCTTCTCCTTGCCAAAGGAAGACTGCCAGGATTCCGCCTCGCCATCGGTTGATGCAAAAATGCAGCACCATAGCCCTTCTCTGGCAGGCGCAGGGGTTGTCACGTCTTTCTCGCTTGACACTATATATGGGGTTAGACACCGTGCACAAGTGGCTATCAGAGCACCATATGACCTAACAAAGTGCCGCCGCTTCTTCGTCCGGCCGGCGACCCCACGGCAGCGCCAATACGAGGCATTGCGCGCCTATTTCTTCGAAGGCATTGGCTCTGACGCGGCGGCGCGACGGTTCGGCTACTCACCGGGCGCATTCCGGGTGCTCTGCCACGCCTTTCGTCGCGGCGAACTGCCAGACTTCTTCGCCGTCGTCCGACCGGGTCGGCGTGAGCAGCCCAGAAAGGGCCGTGCCCATGACCAGATCGTGGCGCTGCGCAAACGCAATTACTCAGTCTACGAGATCAGTCAGGCGCTTTCCGAACGGGGAATGCCACTCAGTGCGACTGCGGTACGCGAGGTCCTCGCCGCGGAAGGGTTCGCACCGCTGCCGCGGCGGCTCGACGAGGAGCGTCCGGCCGTAGCCGGGCCCAGCACCGAGGCAGTCGCCAACATCCGCAGCTTCACGCTCACGCCGCGCGAGTTCACGACACGGGTCGGGGGGCTGTTCCTGTTCATCGCCGAACTGGTGCGTTTGAACACCGACACCCTGGCGCTCGGCGCCAAACTCCCCGGCTCGCGCATGATCCCGGCCGCGCATGCTTTGCGCGCCTCGCTGGCTCTGAAGCTATGGGCCATTGAGCGGAAGAGCCATATCATGGCGCTGGTTGCCGACGAAGGCCTGGCGCTGTTCTGCGGGCTCAACGTCATGCCGAAGAGGAGCTTCCTGTCGGAGTATTCCTCACGGATCACCCCGCAGAACGTCTCGCGGTTGCTCGCTCTGTGGCACGAACGGTTGGCCGGAGAGGCGCTCTTCAGCGGGGAGTCGATCAACCTCGATTTCCACTCCGTGCCCTATTTCGGCGAACACCCGGTGGTCGAAACACACTATCTGCCGAGGCGCAGTCGCCGTCAGCCCAGCATCCTCACGTTCCTCGCCCAGGACGCCGACAGTCAGGTGTTCTGCTACTCGAACGCCGACATTCGCAAGGGTGAGGAGGCCGAGGAAATCTTCCGTTTCATCGAGTTCTGGAAGCGTCAGCATGGCAAAGTGCCGCAGCACCTCGTATTCGATTCCAAACTCACGACTTACGAAGGGCTCGACCGGCTGGATGCCGCCGGGATCACCTTTATGACGCTGCGCCGGCGCTCCAAAGGCCTGCTGGCCGAAGTCTATGAGCTGGCAGCATCGGCGTGGCGCACCATCACGCTCAACCTGCCCAGTCGCAAATATCGCACACCCCAAGTCTTCGAGCAGAAGGTCTGCCTTCGCGAACGCACCTACCGACAACTGTTCATCAAGGATCTCGGCCACGATGAACCCACTATCCTTGTCACCAACGACAGGCATGCCAGCGCCCGCAACCTCATCACTCGCTATGCCAAGCGCATGCTGATCGAAAATGCGCTCGCCGATGCCGTACGCTTCTTCCACATCGACGCGCTCTCCTCTTCAGTCGGCTTCAAGGTTGATTTCGACATGGCGCTCCTCGTCCTCGCCAGCGCCCTCTACCGGTTGATGGCCCGACGCATGCGAGGCTACGATGATGCCCAAGCCCGCCGTATCTTCCGCGATTTGATCGACATGCCGGCAAACGTCGCCATCGCCACTGACGAGGTCACAGTGCGCTTCCACCGTCGCGCCCATCTTCCAATCGTACTCGCCTCCGGACTCATCGACCAACCCGTCCTGGTGCCATGGTGGCAAGGCCGTTCGCTCCGCCTGATCCACTAGCATGTGAAACCTGTCGTGTTAGGCGATTTCCGGTCCGTGGAAATCCAGGCTAGACCGTATGTTCGGAGCCAGACGGGTGGCTCGTCCCTGCGGTATGTGACGAGCGAGGATTGCGCTGGACAGGCCAGCGTAGGGCCTCACACATAGCGAGGACGAGCCGCGCAGGAGAATGCGAAGCTTTCGTCGGTCTGGATACATCCAAGCAGAAGATTTCTGTCGCCGTTGCCGATACGGGACGTACTGGCGAGGTGCGCTTCTTCGGTGACATCGACAGTGCGCCGGCGATGGTTGAGCGCGTGGTGAAGAAGCTGTCCGGTTGTGTCAAGAATTGTTTCGCGGTCTTCTCGCAAATGCGCGCTCTAGCCGAGTTCTGGGTCTGGCATCATGCGGACACAATTTGCCGTGTCCGCATGGGGGGTAACTTTTAATCTTGGGGTCGAGGTTTCGAGTCCCTCCGGGCTCAGCATTTAGGCTCTTGATTTACAAATTGATTTCTGGAAATCGCCCGTCCCGGCTCCAATCGCACCCCTCGGCTGAACCGGATATTAACCGGTCACGGCGCCCGATCTTCGACAGCAGAAGGGCCGCCCAGCGGAGCAGCCGACTGTGCTGCGTCCACCCCACGCACCCCGTTCGCTCACGCCAAGGACATCCGCCGTGAGGTTCGCAAATGCCCGCACTGATTGAGCGCCACGCGTTCGCCGTATATGTCGCCGGCATCGACACCGAGGGACCTTACGAGGATGCGCTGTACGAGGCCGGCTGCAACGACGCCACGATTGTAGTGCGCGACGGGGTGATGCGCCTCGATTTCGATCGGGAAGCCTCGTCCTTCGCGGAAGCTGCCGGCTCGGCCATGCACGATGTCGAGAAAGCCGGTGCCGGCGTGCTGCGGGTTGAGCGCGTCCAAGACTGACCTTTCCGGCATAGCCGCTTCGGCCCGATCCAGTAGCGCATCGGCCTCTCGGTCAGGCCGCCCCCCCAGCATCGAACCGGGTCAAACCAGCCTCTCTGTGAACTCGCTCACATCGCCCTGGCCTGTTGGGTGGGTATGTTCTGGCAGCCCGATCCGTGGTGCTGGACCTCCACATGTTTCGGGCCAGGCGCAGCCGGTCCCTCAACCCGGCTGCGCCGCCGGTCCGGCATACCGCCACTCCTTACCCGGCCTCGGCATCACAGCGCCGGCACCCGACATACCGTACGCGCCCACCGGGAAGGATGAAACGTGACGGTGCCTCACGCCCCACCAGCTTTCCGGCTACGGCGGCTACCGCCGAAAAGCCATCAGCAACGCGGCGGTCTTGCGGCGCTGCGCTAAGGGCCCGCCGAGAAACAAACGAATTGGGATGACCACAAAAACGCAGGAATAGAATTGCAAATTCGCTAGGCGCGACGCGGCGTCAGGAGGCAAGCTTGAACGCGTGATCGACCTCGAGGACATCCGGCGGCGCTACCGGCACGCGAAGGGATTTCTCGACGAACGCGGCCGGCGGCTGTTCGCTGCCAACGAGGCGATGGCACAAGGCTACGGCGGGGTCACGGCAACGGCGGCGGCAACTGGGCTAGCGCGCAGCACGATCAATCGCGGCATCCGCGAGCTGCAATCGGCAAGCAATGACATCGGCAGCCGGGTGCGCCGTCCTGGCGGCGGTCGCAAGAGCGCGGTGGAGCATCAGCCGGGCTTGCCGGCGGCGCTGGAGGGATTGATCGAGGACGCCATTCGCGGAGACCCCTCTTCGCCGCTGCGCTGGGTCAGTCGGAGCCTGCGTCACCTCGTCAAGGCGTTGGCCGCGCAAGGGTTCGAGGCCAGCCAGCGGGTGGTGGCGAACCTGCTGCGTGAGTTGAAATATAGCTGTCAGGCCAACCGCAAGACCCGCGAGGGGGCGGACTGCGGTGGCAGCAACGGCTCGCGGTGAAGCTCTGGAAACGCGAGCTGCGACGCTTCGCCAACGAGACCGGCCTGCAAATAACCGTGACCCACCTGCCGCCGGCACCAGCAAGTGGAACAAGATCGAGCACCGGCTGTTCGCCTTCATCACCCAGAACTGGCGCGGCAAGCCATTGGTCAGCCACCTGGTGATTGATAGTCGGGGTCACGCGGGTCTATGTCGAGGACATCCTCGGCGACCGCACCGTCGGCAAGGGCCTGATCGGGGGCACCGGCTGGTACTGGTTCACGCCCCCCGGCGAAACAGCGCCGCCAGCTCCGGGGGAGTGAAGCGCAGCACTGTCGGCCGGCCGTGGCTGCAGGTGGCGGCGCGCGGGGTCGCCTCCATCCGGCGCAGCAACGCGTCCATCTCGGCCTGGCCCAGCCGCCGTCCGGCCCGGATCGAGCCATGGCAGGCCATGCGGGCGATCACCGCATCGAGCCGCGCGGACAGCGCTGTGGCCTCACCGAATTCCACCAGCTCGTCGGCGAGGTCGCGGATCAGCGGCGCCGGATCGGGCGCGCCGAGCACCGCCGGCAGCGCCCGCACCAGCACCGCCCCCGGCCCGAAGGCCTCGAGCTCCAGCCCCAGCGTGGCGAAATCGGCCGAGTGCGCTACCAGCCGGGCGGCGTCGGCTTGCGGCAGATCAACCACGGCGGGGACCAGCAGCCTCTGGCCGCGCACCCCGTCCGCCAGCATCTGCTCGCGCAGCGCCTCGTGCGTCAGCCGCTCATGCGCGGCGTGCTGATCGACCAGGATCAGGCTGCCGTCGGCCGCCACCGCGATGATGTAGACATCCTGCACCTGACCGATCGCCGCCCCCAGCGGGTGGTCGGCCGCATCGGCGGCGGCAACCGGGCGCGCGGCCGGAGGCGCCGCCAGCCCAAGCTGCGCCTCCGCCATCCCCGGCAGCGGAAGCGCGCGGATCGCGCCGGCGGGCGGCCGCGGCGGCGCCAAGGCCAGCGCCGGCCGATGCGCTGGCACCGCGACTCCTGCCGCGCCCGCCAATGCCCGGCTGATCGCGCCAATCACCAGCCCCCGCACTGCGCCGGGATCGCGGAAGCGCAGCTCGGCCTTGGCGGGATGGACGTTGACGTCCAACTCCTCGGCCGGCAGCTCGAGCCAAAGCGCTGCCACCGGATGCCGCCCGGCGGCGATCACGTCGCGATAGGCAACCCGCAGCGCCGTCTTCAGCACCGGATCGGCCACTGGCCGCCCGTTCACCGTCAGCGCCTGATGCGCCGCCGAGGCCCGCGTGACCGCCGGCGACGCCACCAGCCCGCTAAGACGCAGCGCCCCGCGCTCCGCCTCGATCGGCAGCAGTGCCGCCGCGACCTCCGGCCCGAACAGCGCGGCCGCGCGACCCGCGCGGTCCTGGCCGGGCAGGTCGAACACCGTCCGCCCATCGCTCTCCAGGCGCAGCGCAACGGCCGGGGCGGCGAGCGCCAGCCGGCGCAGCACCGTCTCGGCGTGCTCGGCCTCGCTGCGCGGGTGCTTGAGGAATTTCCGCCGTGCCGGCGTGGCGAAGAAGAGGTCGCGCACCGTCACCCTGGTGCCCGCCGGCCCGGCAGCCGGCATCACCGGCGAGACTTGCCCGCCCTCGACCCGGATCGCGTGCGCATGCGGCGCCCCAGCCGGGCGGGAGGTGATCGCGAGCCGCGCCGCGGCGCCGATCGAGGGCAGCGCCTCGCCGCGAAACCCGAGCGTGGCGATCCGCACGAGGTCATCGCCCGGCAGCTTGGAGGTGGCGTGGCGCTGGACCGCCAGCGCGAGTTCCTGCGCATCCATGCCACTTCCGTCATCGGCGACCTCGATGCGCTCGATGCCGCCGCCGTCCAGCGCGACGGTGATCCGGGTGGCGCCGGCGTCCAGCGCGTTCTCCACGAGTTCCTTCACCGCCGCCGCCGGCCGTTCGATCACCTCGCCGGCGGCGATGCGGTTGACGACGGATTCCGGCAGCAGGCGAATCGCCGGCATCAGGCTTCGGCGGTCGGCTGGCGGCGGAGAGGGGCTGATGCGCTTGTGTGCATGCTGGACTCGGGCCTCGGGCGAAGTCGGAGTGTAGCCGAAACTGGCCAGCGATGCATCGCCGGCGACACGTTCGGGTCCCGACCGACGGTAGTACGCCGAATGGGCGAGGTCTTCGTGGTGTGGGAGAATCAATTCGACATTGAGGACACAAAGGCCACAGAGGTCACCGAGATCGTTCTAGGCGTCAAGCTCTGCACTTGCTCAAGGGATAATCATACCGACGGATAGCAGTTCAGGATGGCGACACGGTCCACAGGAGCGACGACGCAGGCCGTTCGATAACTATTTGCGGTACCCCATATGCAGGACGATTGTTCCGCGACGAACGGCTATCCGCTCAGCTTCCGCGGAGAATAAAATGATTGGCAATAATACTTTCTCTGCGACCTCTGTGCTCTTTGTGTCCTCTGTGTTTTATTGATGCCGCGCCCCGGAAAATGAAGTCGCATGTTGGCGCCGACGCATGACGCTACCCGCGACGTCTCTGCTACGAACGGCTCGAACTTCGTAATGCAGCCAGCAGGCTTTGAAGCAGCACGCTCTATCTGCGTCCCCGCCTGCGGTCCGCGACTAGAAAATCCCCTCCAGCCAGCCCCGTGGCTTGGGCTGGATGATCGGCGTCTCACCCGATTCGGGGCTCTGGCCGAGGGCGGCGTTCTGCCGCAGCCGCTGCGCTTCCTTGGTCGGATCGACGACGATCCCCTGCTGCGGCGCCGCGCGCCAGAACATCAACCGGTCGGCAAAGCTCTCGCCGGGATTGTTGAGCGAGCGATCCTGCGCGATCTCGGCGCGGATATTGGCTGGCGCCGGCGGGCCGGCCGCCGCCAGCAGCGCCTCCTGACCGGGGCTCATCTGCCCGGTGTCCGGGGAAAGCGCGGTCTGCGGGATCAACGCCTGCTCCGCCTGCTGGCGATCCGACACCTCCTGCGGCCGCGGCGCGCCGGGCCGCGGCGGACGGATCGAGTAGTCGGGCGGCATCGCGAGCGGCGCCTGGGTGGTGACGCTGAACTCATCGGGTGGGTCGCGGCTCAGGCCGAAGGTGCGGGACAACGAATCGCCGCTGCAGCCGGTCAACGCGATGGCGGCGCACCCGAGCAGCAGGGAGCACGTCAGACGTTGCGGCAAGGTGGGGGGAGAACGCAACATGGGGAAACGCTTAGCGCCGCTGCGGCCGGTTTCGCAAGCCCGTTATCCGGTCGTCGGACGATCGGCCTGCCGCTTCGCAAGCTCCCCGCCGCTGTCCTCGCGCCGCCCCCATTGGCTGCCGATGACCAGCGCGGCGACCCCACACACAATGGCCGCGTCGGCGAGGTTGAACACAGGCCAGGACCAGGCGCCGACATGCGCACGGATGAAATCCACCACCGCGCCGAAGCGCGCTCGGTCGATTACATTCCCCACCGCGCCGCCGGCGATGGCGCCCAGCGCGATCGCGGTCAGCCGCGACTCGGCGCGGTGCAGCCACCACCCGAGCACCGCGACCACGCAGAGGGCGAGCACAGCCAGGACCGCACTGCTCCACGCCCCCAGCCCGGCGAGCAGGCCGAAGGTGACGCCGCGGTTCCAGACCATCGTCAGGTCGAGCACCGGCAGCAGCCGCACATGCCCGCGCACCGGCAGGCGGAGCACGTCGAGAATCCACCATTTGCTCGCCTGATCGGCGGTGAGCACCGCCAGCCCGACCAGAAGGCCGAGCCTGGTGTGGCGACCGCGCGCTGCCGGAGCGCTCATTCGGCGGCAGCCCGGCATACGAGCCCGGAGTCGACTGCATCCGCACAACGGGCGCAGAGCGTGGAATGACCGGGCTGCTGCCCCACTTCGGGCAGCACGCGCCAGCAGCGGGCGCATTTGCGGCCCTCGGCGAGCCGGATCGTGGCTGGAGGCTCGCCGGCGTCGAACTCCGTTTGCACTGCCGATACGATGGCGATCTCGGCCCATTCTTCCGGCGACAGCAGCGTCGCGTTCTCCGCGCTCAACGGAAGCGCCACCGCCGCCTGCAGCGACGAGCCAATCAGGCCAGCCCGGCGCGCCTCTTCCAGCGGCACCGTGATGCGCCGGCGTACCTCGCGGATCCGCTCCCATCGCGCCGCCAGAGCGTCGTCCCGCCACGCCGCCGATAACGTCAGGAAACAGTTGCAAATGCACGCTGTCCTGCTCGCCGAAGCGGGCGCACCACGCCTCCTCCGCAGTGAAGCAGAGCACCGGGGCGAGCCACGTCGTGAGGCAGCGATGCAGGTGATCGAGCACCGTGCGGGCGGCGCGCCGGCGCGCGCTGTCCGGCCGGTCGCAGTAGATCGCGTCCTTGCGGATATCGAAATAGAAGGCGGAGAGATCGGTGGCGCAGAAATTGTGCAGCTCGGGATAGACGCCGGTCCAGTCATAGCTATACACCGCCGCGCGGATACGCCGATCGAGCTCGGCCAGCCGGTGCAGCACCCACCGCTCCAGCTCCGGCATCTCCGCGAGCGGCACGCGCTCCGCCTCCGCAAAGCCGGCGAGCGAGCCCAGCAGCCAACGCAGCGTGTTGCGCAGCCGACGATAGAGTTCCGCTTGCTGCTTCAGGATCTCCGGGCCGATACGCAGATCGTCGGCAGTATCGGACATCGCCACCCAGAGGCGCAGGATGTCCGCACCGTATCGGTCTGCCACCTCCTGCGGGGCAATGACGTTGCCGAGCGATTTCGACATCTTGCGGCCCTGCTCGTCCAATACGAAGCCGTGCGTCAGCACTGCGTTGAACGGGGCGCGACCGCGCGTGCCGACGGCTTCCAGGAGCGAGCTCTGAAACCACCCGCGATGCTGGTCGGAGCCTTCCAGATAGAGGTCGGCGGGCCACGGTAGCCCACGCGCTTCCAGCACGAAGGCGTGGGTCGAGCCGGACTCGAACCACACTTCGACGATGTCCTTCACCTGCTCGTAGTCGTCCGGGTTCCTCTCATTGCCGAGGAAGCGCGAAGGGGGCAAGGCGAACCACGCATCCGACCCTTCGACCGTGAATGCCTCGACGATGCGCGCGACCACCGCCGGGTCGCGGAGCGGCTCGCCACTCCGCTTATCGACGAAGATCGGCAGCGGCACGCCCCAGGCGCGCTGGCGGCTGATGCACCAGTCCGGCCGCGCGGCGACCATACCAGCCAGGCGGCTGCGCCCCGATTCCGGAACGAACACCGTCTTGGCGATCGCCTCCAGAGCCCTCTCGCGGATGCGCTGCGGCTCGCCGTCCATTCGGATGAACCATTGCGGCGTGGCGCGAAAGATCAGCGGTGCCTTGGAGCGCCAGGAATGCGGATAGGAATGCACCAGCGTGCTGCGCGCGAGCAGCGCGCCCGCCTCGGCCAGGGCGGCGGCAACCGGACCGTCGGCCTTGTACACGTGCAGGCCGGCAAACAGCGGCACCCAGGCGTTGAACCTTCCGTCGTCGCCCACGGTCTCCGGGACTTCGAGTCCATGCGCGCGGCCGAGATCGAAATCCTCCTCGCCATGGCCGGGGGCGACGTGCACGAAGCCGGTGCCGGCCTCGGTGGTGACGAAATCGCCGAACAGCAGCGGCACGTCGTGATCGTAGCCGCGCCCGCGCAGCGGATGGGCGCAGACCGTGCCGGCAAGCTCGGCGCCCTGGAGCACGCGCACCACGTGATGCGTGGCGATCCTCGCCTCGGCGAGGAACTGCGGCAGCAAGGCAGAGCGCTACCAGCAGGCGGTCGCCCACCCGCACCGACGATGTTTCCGTGACGCCATCGACGTGGATCAGGGCGTAGTCGAACTCCGCGCCCGCGGCGATGGCGCGGTTGCCGGGGATGGTCCAGGGCGTGGTGGTCCAGATCACCACCGCCGCGCCGGCAAGGCCCGGAACGGATGCGCCGATGATCGGGAACCGCACCCAGATCTGCGTGGAGGTGTGGTCGTGGTACTCGACCTCGGCTTCCGCCAGCGCGGTCTTCTCCACCGGCGACCACAGCACCGGCCGCAGCCCGCGGATACAGCGCGCCGTTCAGCAGGAACTTGCAGATCTTCCGCGGCGATCGCCGCCTCGGACTCGCGGTCCATCGTCGCGTAGCGCTCGGCATAGCCGCCTTCGACGCCGAGGCGGCGGAACTCGTTCCACTGCACCTCGATCCAGTGTGCCGCATAGGCACGGCACTCGGCGCGGAACTGCAGCACCGGCACGGCGTCCTTGTCACGGCCCGCGGCGCGGTACTGTTCCTCGATCTTCCACTCGATCGGCAGGCCGTGGCAGTCCCAGCCGGGGATGTAGTTCGCATCGTAGCCAGCCATCTGCCGACTGCGATTGACCATGTCCTTGAGGATCTTGTTGAGCGCGGTGCCGATATGGATGTTGCCGTTGGCGTAGGGCGGCCCATCATGCAGCATGAACGGCGGCCGCCCGCGCGCCGTCTCGCGCAGCCGGGTCCAGAGGCCCATCGCGTCCCAGCGGGTGAGGAGCTCCGGCTCCTTCTTCGGCAGGTCCCCGCGCATCGGGAAGCTGGTCTGCGGCAGGAAGACAGTGTCGCGGTAATCGCGTGGGGCGTCGTTCATGGGCCTGTCCGGGAAGCCGCATACCGCGGCATGGTGTGGGTGCGCGAGGGGTATCCCGGCGCTCTTAGCGAGGCGCCGGGTCGATAATTCGTGCGTACCGGCGACCCGTTTCCATGCCGCTGACTATGGGGCCCTGGGCGTTCCGGTCAAGGCGCCGATCGAGCCGGCGAACCTGCTCGACGAGCGAAGCAGCAGCCCTAGCGCCTCCCTCCGTCCGCATCCGCTCGCTACTAGCTCTGCAAATCCCGCACTATCATGCCCATCAGCTCCAAGCTGACACGTTCAATGTTATCTCGGCCGGGTAGTGCGTCAAATGACGCACTACCGGCAAAAACGAAAGGGTTGACATTGAGACTTATTTGGCTTATGAAAATTATTTGGCCTGGGTCTGCTCTGGCTGCGCCGACGCGCGTCACTGCCACCGCAGGCACCGAACACCGTCCATAAAACGTGCCGCTCCCCGCATCGGCGGTCGCAATCCCGCGACCGACATCGGAGTGTTCCGCGCTATGAAAAAGCCAAATATCCTCGGAGCTGGCGTGATTGCTCTTGCCGCCATGGCTGTCCAGCAGGGCCAGGCGGCCGGCGCGCCGAAATCCGGCCACGCCGAGTTCGACGCTTACGTCACCACGCATATCGTTAGCACCATCGACAGCGGCGCCGGCAAAGGCATGATCACCGAGAGCGAGGGCTTTGACAGACTGGTCAGCGGCCAGGCACCGTTCGAACTGCTGACCTTCCGCTGTGTTTCCCAATCCCAGGTTGTCGGCGAAAAACCTGTTTACTCAGGGAGTTGCGTCAAGACGGACAAGGACAACGACCACATCTTCTACACGTACGACGTGAACGGCTGGGAGTTTGTCGGCGGCACCGGCAAGTTCAAGGGCATCACTGCCAAAGGTGTTGCTAAGCCGACCTACTACCACAGCAGTGGCGATCGCGGCTGGGAGGCGATCGCGCACCATGTAGGAGACTGGCAGATCGAGTAAGCGGCAGGATGAAAGCGGGCCGATGAGGAACGATGACTTGTCGGCCCGAGTCCTTGAAGGATTTCGCCTCTCTCTCGATGGGAGGCGTCGCCGCTTGAATCTGCCGGCGGCGGTGCGGCAGCTTTGGGGTCAGCCTGTAATATTAAGAGGCGGGAGGGTTCCCGACCTCAAACGCGTGCCGGGAGGGCGGTGAGAGGCGGTGGGCCTCCTCGGTAGCTGTTGCGGTCCGCGACTATGTAGGCGTGCGCGCCGTGTCGGTGTTCCCCACCCTTGCAGACATTCAAACCGACGCACTAGCCTCGGCCTGACTTAATGGGAACTCCCTCAACCGGCTCCAGGCTGGGGGGCGCTGGGGCGGCTACGCGACAACACGCTCATCAGCGCTCGCCACCGTGCTGCCGCTCAGGCCTTGGGCTCACCACAGGACGGAGGTTTACCCCATGAAGCAGAAGCGTCCCGCCACACTGGCCGCCCAGGCGCTCGGCTGGACGGACGAAACGACCAAAGCGGTTGTGCCGCCAGTGCATGTGGCGACGACGTATATCCGCGATCCGGATAACCAGTATCGCAGCGGCTACTCCTATGGGCGCGACACCAATCCAGGGTTCAGGCTTCCAGAGGCTCTTCTGGCGGCGCTCGAAGGCGGGACAGCGTGCCTCACCTTCTCGTCAGGCATGGCTGCGGCAATGGCGGTGTTCCTGGCCCTGAGACCAGGCGACCACGTCATCGCGCCGCGGGTCATGTATTGGGGACTACGAAACTGGCTCCAGAGTTTCGCTCGCGAGTGGGGTCTGTCCATCGAGTTCGTGGACGCCTCAGCCAACGACGCGATCGCGGAAGCAATTCGACCCGGTCAGACGAAGCTGATTTGGATTGAAACTCCGGCAAACCCGACCTGGTGCATAACCGATATCGCCGCCGCCGCTGAACTCGCGCACCGCGCCGGTGCACGCTTGGCGATCGACAGTACTGCCGCGACGCCGATCCTGACGCGACCGATCGAACTCGGTGCGGACCTCGTCATGCACTCGGCGACGAAGTACCTGAATGGTCATAGCGATGTACCTCGCCGGCGCCCTGGTGACGGCGGCACAGGACGAACTGTGGGAGCGTATCAGTGCAAACAGGACCAACCTTGGCGCGATCCTCGGCTCGTTCGAAGCGTGGCTGCTGCTGCGCGGCATGCGTACGCTTCCGCTGCGGGTCGAACGCTGCTGTCGTTCCGCTCAGAAGATCGCGGAGCATTTTGCGGATCACCCCCGCGTTGTCGCTGTGCTGTATCCAGGACTCCCCAGCCATCCCGGACACGCGGTAGCGGCTCGGCAAATGCAGGGGGGCTTTGGCGGAATGCTCAGCATCCGGGTTCGTGGGGGTGGAGATGGGGCAATCGCCGCCGCCGCGCGGGTCCAGCTTTGGAAACGCGCCACGTCGCTCGGAGGGGTCGAGAGCCTGATTGAACATCGGGCGTCGATCGAAGGTCCGGGCAGTCCGGCGGCGCCGGACTTACTGCGCCTTTCCGTCGGGATTGAGGACGTGGAGGATTTGATAGACGATCTCGAGCAGGCGGTCGCCAGCGGCAACTGATACCAGACGCAATGCGATCGTGCCGTCGTCTCTTGCGCTGCAAGGAGCGGCCGCGAGACCGATTCGGCCTGTTATCGTTGACCGCGACCGACCGCCGACGTAAAGGATCAGCGCCGCCCCACCGAACGACGGGCGGCGTTGGGTGCATGCCCATAGGAATGATTTCATACGCCAGGGAGACAACAACTCATGTCAACGTCCGTGGGGACCATCGGCCCCGTCGCGTGGTGGAAAGAGCCAACCAAGGATCAATGGCTCGCCTGGGTCGCAGCCTGGCTCGGCTGGACCCTCGATGCCTTCGATTTCACGATCTTCTTGCTGCTGATGGTGCCGATCTCACAGTATTTCCACGTGCCGCTGGTTGCCGTGACCGCGGTATTCACCGTCACGCTCTGGTTGCGCCTGGTGGGCGCGACAGCATCCGGCTGGCTGGCCGACCGGATCGGGCGGAAGAAGCCGCTGATGATCTCCATACTCTGGTATTCCATCTGCAATTTCCTCGCCGGCCTGTCACCCACATTCCTGCTGCTGTTCGTCTTCCGCGCTCTGCTCGGCATCGGCATGGGAGCGGAATGGCCGGCCGGCGCCGCGCTTGCCATGGAATCCTGGCCGGCCCGTTCGCGCGGCTTCATGAGCGGGGTCCTGCAAGGCTCCTGGAGCCTCGGCTTCCTGGCCTCCAGCCTTGCCTACGGCCTGCTCTATGATTCGATCGGCTGGCGCGGTCTGCTGATGATCGGCGTTCTGCCGGCATTGGCGGTCGTCTGGATCCGCACCTATGTCAAAGAGCCGGAGGTCTGGGCCGAGAACCGGCAGAAGCAGCGCATGCAGCAAAAGGAATGCCGCGCGCCGCTGTTCGAGATTTTCCGCCTTCGCGTGCTCGGTAACACCATCACCGCCTGCCTTTGGATGGCGAGCGGTTTCATCGTGTACTACTCCGTGTATGGCATGTTCGCCACGCACCTGCAGAAGGATCTGCATTTCAGCCCGGGGCTGGTGGCGACGCCGCTGGCGCTTGCCAACCTGGTCGCTTTCTTCGCTAGTTGCTTCTGGGGGTGGGTGGCCGACAAATACGGCCGGCGCTGGGCGATGATCATCCCGGCGGCGATCGGCATCTTCATCACGCCGGTCTACCTGTTTTCATCGAGCTACGCCGCGATCGCCATTGCCTTCATCGTGCAGGGCGCGTTCCTGGGCGCAATCTATGGGCAGAATCCAAGCTACCTTGCCGAGCGCTTCCCCACCGAGGTGCGCGCCACGGCATCCGGGTTCTGTTACCATCAGGGGGCGGTCTGGGCCGGGTTCACCGCCCCGGTGCTTGCCTTATGGGCGGCGGGCCAGCCGCTCGGCTTCGTGGTCCCGATGCTGATCACCACAATCGGAGCAGCCCTGGTGTTCATCTTGGCCCTGCTCATTGGCCCAGAGACCAAGGGCAAGATCCTGATCTCCGACCTCACTCTCGTTCCCGAGCTCTAAACGCCACCACGGCTTGACGACGGCGATGCGGCGGGCCCTATGGCCCCCGCACCGCTGTCGGAAGCCGATTGGGAATGCTCGAGCTTGCCCCCGCCCCGGCGGCGTTGCCGCCCGGCCGCCGGATCTACGCGATCGGTGATATCCACGGCTGCGACGCGCTGCTCGCGACGCTGCACGCGATCATCGCCGAGGACTTGGCACGCCGGCCGGTGGTTTCGCCGCTCTTGCTGCATATCGGCGACTACGTCGATCGCGGTCCCGACAGTGCCGGCGTCGTCGCGCGGCTGCTGCGCGGCAGCGTGATCGACCATGTGCCGGTGATCAATCTCAAGGGCAACCACGAGCAAACGATGCTCGATGCATTGGCCGGCGACCGCGCCGCCGGCACCGACTGGCTGTTTCAGGGCGGCCGCCCGGCGCTGGAAAGCTACGGAGCCGATCCGGACGGCCCACGCGAGCGCTGGGCCGATGCGATACCAGCCGAACATCTCGTCTTCCTGCGCAACCTGACGATGAGCCACCAGGAGGGCGGTTATCTGTTCGTGCATGCCGGTATCCGCCCCGGCATCCCGCTGGACGCGCAAGCACCCGAGGATCTGCTGCGCATCCGCCAACCGTTCCTCTACACCGACCAGTCCTTCGGCATGGTGGTGGTGCACGGACATACGCCGGTGAAGATGCCGGTGGTGCGCGCCAACCGCATCGATATCGACACCGGCGCGGTGTTCGGCGGTCCGTTGACCTGCGCGGTGCTGGAGGGCTCGACCATCGGGTTCCTGGCCACGTAACGCACAGACACTCAACGGACGTTCCACCGTTGCGCAGTTTACTTCCCCCGAGGTTAAGAACCCGCTTCGGCGAGATAATCTGTGTGTGCGGGCATTCACGAATGTGATATAGTTTTGCCTCGTCAGAAGAATCTGTGGGCGACGTTGGGTTCCGGCAGCTTACCAAGTGCATGATACAAGGCGATTTCGGTGACGTGGAAGGTACGGAACCCGTAGGATTTTCGCATGGTCAGTTTGGCCTTGTTGTTCAGACCCTCGACCACACCGCTGGAGAGCTGCTTCCTGGCGCGGAAGTAGTTCAGGATCAGCGCGCGGTGCGAGCGTAGCGTCCTGGCGATCTTCTTCATCGGCTCGATGCGGGAGCGCATGACCTGACCGCACCATTCATCCAGGAACTTGCCGGCCCAACTCGGCGAAGCATAGTCCCAGAACTGCTGGAAGTCCTCCTTCAGCAGATAGGCCCGTACGGTCCGCAGGTTGTAGCGCAGCAGATCGCGCAGGCGGAAGCGTTGATGCTCGGTCAGGTTGGCCTTGCGCTTGAGCACACACCAGCGGGTCTTCTTCAAGACTGGCTCATAGCCGTCCCGGGCCAGCCGGCGAGCCTCGGCGGCACGCACCTGGTCCAGCGCGGCATTCATCTTGGCGACAATATGGAAGCGATCGAGGATGTGGATGGCCTGGCTGCACCGCTCACGAATCACCTTCAGATAAGGCTGCCACATGTCCGAGCACACAAACTCGATCTGCCCAGCCAATGGTTCGCCGATCAGGGTGAAGAACTGCTCGAAGCTCTCCACCGTCCGTTCGCGACCGATCCATAGCAGGCGCGTGCACTGCTGCTCGATCTGATAGACCAGCGTCAGGTATTTGTGTCCCCTGGCATACTGGATCTCATCGACGCCGATCGCCACGATCGGCCCCAGTTGCCGGTGCTCGATCCCCCACTGCACGACATACTCGACCGACTGGCAGACCTTGTCCCAGGTGCTGCGAAACGACCCGGCGGTCTCCTGCCAGGACAGCTTCCTCGCCCAGTGCGCCAGGAACAGCATGTAGGCCTTGGTCAGCTGGTGCTTGCCGACACCCCAGGGGACCGCTTCGACCCGCACGCCGCAGGCCCGGCAATCGACCCGTCGCATGCAATAGAGGAACACCACCATGCAGCCCCAGAGGGGCACGAATTCGAACCGGCGCAGGCTCAGGTGATCATAGGCCGGCGCCGGCTTGCGACAGCCCGAGCACACCGGTCTCGAGCCGCGGCGGGGCCGCACGCTGATCTCGATGGTTCGGCTTTCGGCGCAATGTCGCGCCTTCTCGTAAACGAACCCAGGAAAGTGCTGGTAGTGGTTCAGCAGGGAGATCAGCCGCATGGCAGCGGGACCCAAAGGAGTTGCCGGCAGACGTGACAGCGTACCGGCGCAACGGGCTGCTGCCGATCCCTTGCAGACCTGTTGTCCGGACCTCGATCAGTGGCCTCGCAGCTGGGCGTATGAGGCGCGCGATATTCCGCCTGGCCGGCGGATGGTGGAATGCTTCAAGCCGTTCCTGCGCGACCTGCTGGCCTTGCAGCTATCACGCCAAACCTTGCGCCGACACCGCGACAACGTCTGGGCTCTCGGCGGTGAGGTCATCAGCCGATTGCAGATGGACAGCGACCTCCGGAGGCGGCCAATCAAGCAGGTCGTCCTCACCCTCATCGGCGACGATGGCGGGCCGCTGCTCTCCCATGGTCAGTCCGACACCGCGCAGCGCTCCTTCGACACGACCTGCCGCAAGTTGTTCCGCTTCCTGACAGACCCTGAGATCAGCCGCGATGAGGCGTAAAGATGCCTGCCGTGGTGGCGGATGATATCTCCGCTTCTGCCGATGTGGCGGCTGTGGGGTTGTGGGCAACGCGCTTGTGTTGTCCACAAATCCACCAGCCGGCCGGCTGAGTGATAAAACTAGCCCTCGGTATACCCCCGAAGCACCCACAGTTTCCGCTGACGAGCCATAGTTTTTAGCATCTGGTATTATCGGGGGCCGGATATGCCGTCCGACGGTCTTGACGCGAACACACGAGGACCTGGCGAGAACTCGCTCGGTCGCCCGAATTTTGTGGCGCGTGCTGGGCAGGATTCGCCTGAACGCCAGGAAATGCTGGCGCGCATTCTCGCGAAAATCGACGAAGAGAAGCTGGAGGTCGTTCGCGTTGCCTTCGTCGACACCCACGGCATCGTCCGAATGCGGCCGATCGAGGCGCGCCTGCTTTCTCAGGCGGCGCGGAACGGAGTACCGTTTACCACAGCGCTGTTCGCCATGGATTCTGCCAACAATATTTTCCAGAACGTCTTTTCCCGAGATGGTGGCTTCGGCCGCGATACCATGGGCGGCGCCGGAGACATGTTGGCGGTGCCGGACCTCAGCACCTTTCGGGTCCTGCCTTGGGCGCACAAATGCGGCTGGGTCATAAGCGACCTCTATCTGTCATCCGGGGAGCGCTGCCCCTTCGATCCCCGCTCGATCATGCAAACCGCCTGCAACCAACTGGCGCAGCAGGGATTGACCTATATTGCAGGAGTGGAGATTGAATGCCACATCCTGAAGATCACTGACGCACGCGTTGACCTTTCGGATTGTACTCAGCCCCCAACGCCGCCAGGTGTCGAGGCCCTGCGCCACGGTTACCAATACATGTCAGAGAATGTCCTGGACGAATTGGAACCGATCATCACACCCATCCGCCATGCGTCGATCGGCGTCGGCCTGCCACTTCGGACTCTGGAGGCGGAGTGGGGACCGGCCCAGATCGAGATATCGCTCGATCCGATGGAGAACGTAGCAGCCTCGGACGCCGTGATCTTGCTGCGGGGTGCCGTCAAGCAGGTTTGCCGCCGTATGGGCTTGCTGGCGTCTTTCATGACAAAGCCTGCGCTTCCGAACGTGCTTTCGAGCGGCTGGCATCTGCATCAGTCGTTGTTCCATACGGCGAGCGGCAAGAATGCCTTCGCCGAAGCTGGCGCCCTGATCTCGAGGACCGGGCTGCACTTCGTGGGTGGCCTGCTCGAGCATGCACGTGCGAGCGCGGCCTTCTCGAATCCGACCATCAATGGCTACAAGCGGCTGCACGCCAATCCCCTGGCGCCGAAGCGGGTCGTGTGGTCGTACGACAACAAGGGCGCCATGTGTCGGTTGGTCGGCGGCATGGGCGATCCGGCAACCCATATTGAGAATCGATCCGGCGAACCCGCAGCCAATCCTTACCTCTACATGGGCTCGCAGATCGTCGCCGGGCTGGACGGCATGGCAAACAGGATCGATCCCGGCAGCCCCCTCGCGGATCCTCATGCACAGGTGGAAAAACCGCTGATGCCGAGCAGCCTGGGCGAAGCGGTGGATGCGCTGTCCGCATCGACCATGTTCCGAGAGGCGCTGGGGAACGAGTTCATCGATCACTACATATCCGTCCGCCGCCAGGAAATCGGACGTTTTCAGTCGTACGTCACCGACTGGGAACATCGGGAATATTTTGAGACTTTCTAGGCCGAGGACCGCTAAAGACCTTCCGCATACCCTACGAGGCGGTCGTTGGCCGGATGTTATGGTTGATCCGGAACAAGTTGGTCGGATCATACTTGTTCTTAAGCGCAACAAGGTGGTCGTAATTCGCGCCATACGCCGCACGCGAGCGAGGATCGGCCTCCTCCTCAAGGTAGTTGACATAGGCGCCGGCGACCATGAACGGGCGTATTGCATCCCAACACTCGCGGGTCCATTTGATGTTCCGGTCCGCCTCGGGCGCTTCGGCCCAGCTCGACAGCACCAGAAAATTGAACGGATGCTGGCGATGGGCGAATGCCGTTTCGGTGGGGCCGATCCGCGACACCGCGCCATGGACGCTCTCGAGCCATGGGCCGGTCGTGTACGGCGACGGTGCCGTCTGCGCATATTGGTGGAAGATCTCGATCGCCTCGTCCGGCAAGGCATGCAGGAAATTGGCTTTCCAATAGGCCTGACGCCCAGGCGGGAACCAGGGATCAAACATGCTTTGCATCCGCAGGTAGCTGATCGGTCCGAACAGGTCGGCGATCGGCTTGCCGAAATTGCGCAACGGTGCAAGCACTTGCTCCCCTTGATCCAGCGGACCGCTGTAGCAGCCAGCGACCGCGATCACCGGAACGCCGTCCAGCGTGCAGATCCGTCCCGCCTGCGTGCTCAGTTCATCCGGGCCAGAGGCGGCAAAATCCCGATAAAACCGCACAACCTCGCGCGTCTGGTCGATCGGATAAAGCACACCGCCACCAAATACCTGGCCAAGCTCATGGAGCTGGTACTCGAAGGACGTGACGATACCGAAATTCCCGCCACCGCCGCGCATACCCCAGAATAGATCCTCGTTCCGATCGTGGCTGGCAGTGAGCAGGCGTCCGTCGGCAGTCACGACATCCATAGCGATCACATTGTCGCACGCCAGGCCGTGTTTGCCGATCAGCCAACCCATGCCGCCGCCAAGGGTCAATCCGGCGATACCAGTCGTGCTGATCACGCCCATCGTAGTCGCGAGGCCGAAGGCCTGCGTCTCGCGGTCGAACTCGCCAATAGTGAGGCCAGGTTCGGCTCGAACGGTGCGCGTGGCGGGATCGACGCGAATACCCTTCATGGCCGAGAGATCGATCATGAGCCCGTCGTCACAGATCGCCTTGCCGGCAATGCTGTGACCGCCGCCGCGCACCGAGACCGAAAGCCCATGCTCGCGCGCAAAGCCGACGCAGGCGATCACGTCGGCTGCGCCGGCGCATCGAGCGATGAGCGCAGGGTGGCGATCGACGATCCTGTTGAAGACGACGCGCGCTGCGTCGTAGCCCGGCTCACCAGGGACGAATGACACACCTCGCAGCGATGCTCTGAAGGATTTGGTCACAGCTTCCGAAACCACGTCGTTCCCCTTGTTGTTTAGAATATGCCTTCTATTCGTTGCTTCGGCACGACATGCCGCCGTTCCTCACCCCGCGCTGTAACTATTCCGTAGCGGCGTTCCAGATGTCGCGGTGAAGCAACCACTTGCCGCCGAGCCGCTTCCACACAACGACATATTTTATCTTTGCCGTCTCGCTCTTTCCGCCCGGGGACGCCAAGGTCATTGCGACGTGGCCAACTTCACTTGCCACGTCACCGACGACGTCGAGTTCGTCCGTCGTGATCCGGCAGCTTTTCATACCATGATCCGTGATCGCGGAGGCCCAGAGCTGTTTGACCGCCTCGCGGCCCCTGACAATCGGACCATCTGGGGGAAGAGCCATGACATCGGGCGCTAGCAAGGCTCCGATCGCTTCCACGTCTCCCCTCTCCACGGCGTTCTCGAACGCACTGTTGTTAGCGGCGATCGCGGCTGCACTCATTGTTCGGCTCCCATCTCTGCCGGGCGATCATCCCCGCACGGTGTCACTGTCTGACCACAAGCGGGTAACGGGCTGGTAACAAGGCCCTGAACCGGGGTACGGTCGCCGCACGCTGGCAGGTTCCCAGGTGGTTTTGTGCGCGACCGGATAATGATCGTTGCTCGGGACGTGGGGCTGCGCGCGCAACTCGCGCGACTGCTCAAGGCCGGCGGCTACCGCGTCGAGATCGCCGAGAGCGCTTCGCACGCCTGCCGCATCGGTTTCGCCGGTACCGCGCTGGCGATTGTCGTTCCCGATGGGAGCGGCCCCGCAGAAAGAGGCTTGCTACAGGAACTGCGGGCCGCAGTCGGCAACGTCCTGCTCGTCGCAGCGACCAGCAGCAAGCGCGAGCCCGACTCCGATCTGCTCGATCTAACTGATGAGGCTGGATTGCTCGCCCGGGTGGCCGAGGCGCTAGCGCCGGCTCCCGATTCCGACACCGTGGAGCCGATGCTGCAGTTTGCCGGATACCGCTTGGATCTCGGCGGCCACAGGCTCCTAGACCCGACAGGGAAGGAAGTTCACCTGACGCACGCCGAGTTTGGGTTGCTGCGGATATTGGTGCAAAGAGCGGGACGGGTGTTGTCCCGCGAACGGCTGCTGCAGCTTCTGGCCGGGCGCGAAGCCGAGGCTTACGACCGCAGCATTGACATGCAGATCGTCCGGCTACGCCGCAAGATTGAGCCGGACCCCAAGCACCCGACCCTGATCGTCACTGTGCCCAGCAGCGGTTACAAGTTCGCGGCCAAAGTGCGCCAGGCGGAGGCCCTGGTGCCGGAAATCGAGACGGCTGCTGCTCCGTTGCAAGCCGCGCCGACTCTCCCCGAACGACGTTACGTCATCGCTCTCGCCGCAGAGCTACTCCCGGCAGAAGGGAGCAGCTGCCGGGAGATCCGGAGGAGCTGCGCGCGCTCATCGATACCTATCGCCACTACGCTGCTGCCGTCGTCGTCCGGCATGGCGGGGTGATGGCGGAGAGCCGGGTGCGCGAGGTGCTCGCCTATTTCGGCTATCCGGTGGCACAGGAACACGCCGCCGAGCGTGCGCTCCATGCCGCCCTCTCCCTGGCCGAGCAATTGGCCGAGGGGGAGATGACGCTTCCCGCCGGGCTGACCGTACGGATCGGCGTGGCAAGCGGCCTCGTCGTCGCCGACCCAGCCGGCGAGGTGCTTGGCGAGACGCCGGGCGAGGCTGCGCGGTTGCAGCATCTTGCCGAGCCGGGCCAGGTCATCATCGATGCAGGCACCCGGCGGGTGGCCGGCGATCTGTTCGCTTATCGCGACCTTGGCCCGCTCACTGCAAAGGGCGTCGCCGGTTTAGTGCCGGCTTGGCAGCTGCTCGGCCCAAGCGCGCTCGGCAGCCGCTCCGAGGCGGTTTATGCCGCGGCGGTGACGCCGCTCGTCGACCGCGAGGAGGAATTGACTACGCTGCTCCGCGCCTGGCGGCAGGCGAAGTCCGGCGAGGGCCGCTTGCTGCTGCTCTCCGGCGAGCCGGGGATCGGCAAGTCGCGCCTGCTTGCGGCCCTGGAAGAAGAATTAGCCCCCGAGCCGCATGGAAGCCTGCGGTATTTCTGCTCGCCGCTGCATCAGGACAGCATGCTTCATCCGATCGTTGCGCGCTGGGAGCAGGAGGCCGGTTTCTCGCGTGGGGATTCGGCCGAGGAGCGTCTGCACAAGCTGGAGGCCATTGTCGCGCCGGCCGGCCCGCCGCTCGAGGATATTGCGCTGATTGCGGCGATGTTGTCGGTCCCGACGGGCGATCGTTATCCGCAACTTGAACTCAGCCCGCCGCGGCGCAGAGAACGGACGTTTGACGCGCTGCTCCGTCGGCTGGACAGAGTGACACGAAGCCGGCCGGTGCTGATGCTTTTCGAGGATGCGCACTGGGCGGACCCCAGCTCGCTCGAATTGCTTGACAGATTGATCGACCGGCTGGCGGAGCTGCCGCTGCTGCTGGTCATATCCTTTCGGCCTGAATTTGCTGCCCCCTGGGTCGGCCGCGCGGGCACCAGCCTGATCGCGCTGAGCCGGTTGAGCCGGGGGCATTCGGAGGCGCTGGCCGCGCAGACGACCGCAGAGCGCGTGCTCACGCCTGACCTCCTGCAACGGATCGTCATGCAGACCGACGGTGTGCCGCTGTTCATCGAGGAACTAACCAAGGCGGTGCTGGAAGCTTCCGTAGGCCCCAACGCTGCTGCGCTACCGCTCGAAGTTCCGGGCACGCTGCAAGCTTCGCTGATGGCGCGCCTTGACCGGCTCCCGGCGGCTAAGCAGGTAGCGCAGATCGGCGCGGTGATCGGCCGAGAATTTCCGCGTGCGTTGCTTGCCGCTGCGGCGCCACTGTCGGAGGCGCAGCTCGCACAAGGGCTCGACGAGCTGGTCGCCTCCGGACTTGCTTCTCGACGTGGCGCGCCGCCAGACGCCGTTTATACATTCAAGCACGCTCTTACCCGCGATGCCGCCTACGCGAGCTTGCTCAAGAGCCGTCGTCAAATCTGCCACCAGCGCGTCGCGACGGTGCTGGAGGAATTTGACGACGGTTTCGTTCGCGCGACGGAACCGGAGTTGCTCGCTTATCATTTCCAGGAGGCCGGGAATTTCACTGCGGCCCTCGCCTATTGGATCGCGGCCGGTGATGCCGCTGAGCGGCGCGGCGCGAACCAGGAAGCCGTTGCGCATTACCGATCCGCAAAGCAACTGACGGAGCGAGCGGACCTACCTGCTGCCGACCGGGCGCGGGTCGCGGAAGTCCTCATGAAGCTGGGCAATGCACAGATGCAGATGGCCGGCTACCATTCCGAAGAAGTATTGCAATCCTACCAGGAAGCGCGCGACGCAGCGCTGGCGCTGGACCAGCAGGACGAGGCTGCAGAAGCTGGCATCCGCATGGCGCCGTTCCTATTCGGTGGCTGTCGCCATCGCGATGTCATGGAAATCGGCAACAAAATTTTGAGGGGAGACCCTGTCCGCCTGCGTCCCGAAACGCTTGTGCATGTCTGGGTAATGATGGGCTCGGCCAGTTGCCATGTCGGTGAGTTCCAGCAGTCACTTGCTTTCTCGGAGAAAGCGATCGAGCTGGATGATGAAGTCAACTGCACGCACAAGGCTCCGTGGGCAGGCGCCGACCCGGCCATCGTTGCGCGCGACTACGTAGAGATGGCGTCGCGGATGATGGGTCATTTCGCCCGATCACTCTCAGTCTCCGAGCAAAGCATGGCAATCGCCTTGGATCGTGGCCACCTGTTCTCAGTCGTCTGGGCGAGCGTGTCCCGTGTATTTGCACTGCGCAGTTTCGGTCGCTACGCTGAAGCAGTCGCGTGTGCCGATCATGCCATCGAGATTTGCGAGAAATACGGCTTTGACTCACGAATCGGGAATGTCCTCCTGCACCGAGGCCCGACATTATTTGATCTCGGCGACGAAGAACGGGGTTTGGCAGACATTCAACGTGGGCTCGCCTTATGGCGCAAGACAAGCGGCATCTTTATGCTGGCACGAAATGTGACGATTCTTGCCGAATATCAACTGCGAGCAAATCAACTCGAACAGGCCCGCGCGAGTATCCATGAAGCCGAACTTCTAGCCGAAACGACTGAGGAAAAGGATCAGCTCGCCGAAATCATTCGGCTGCGCGGCCGTATCTGGCAGAGGGAAGGTTATCACGAGCAGGCTAGGCTCTGTTTTGAGCGGGCCATCGCGCGGTCACGTGATCAGCAAGCGCGCCTGTTCGAACTGCACGCCGCCCGCGACCTCGCCAAGCTTAGCATCGAAACAGGCGACCCCGTTGAGGCGCTTGAAGAACTGCGCTCCATCGTGGACTGGTTTCCAACCGTCCTCGACGTTCCCGTTCTCGCCGAATGCCGCGCGCTATTGCAGTAGACCGCCTCAGCCTTTTGACTATGCGGCTCGCGCGTCCTGCTGGAGCATGTCGGCGGCCTTCTCGCCGATCATGATGCTCGGGGCGTTGGTGTTGCCGGCAATGATCGACGGCATGATCGACGCATCGACCACGCGCAACCGATCGATGCCATTCACGCGCAGACGAGGATCAACCACGGCCCCCGCATCGTGCCCCATCCGGCAAGTCCCCACCGGATGCAGGTTGGACACGCCACGCCGGCGCACATCCTCGGCCAGATCGGCATCGCTCTGCATTGCGGCGCCGGGTGCGACCTCCTCCACCACATAAGGCGCAAGGGCCGGCTGCGCGGCGATCCGACGCGCCAGGCGAATGCCGGCAAGCATCGCCTGCATGTCGTACGCGCTGCGCAGGAAATTGAACCGGATCTCCGGCGCCACCATAGGGTCCGGGCTTTTGATCCGCACGGTGCCGCGGCCGTCGGGGCGGAGATGCACCGGGCTCAACGAGAACCCGGGGAACGGGTGGACGACGATTCCGCTGCGGGTGCGCTCGAGCGTGCTCCACGAGAACATGTTCATCTGCAAGTCCGGCCGCTCCAGGCGCGGATCGCTGCGCACGAAGGCGCCGACATAGAGGCCGTTCCCCGCCATCGGCCCGGAGCGGAACAGCGAATAGCGCAGCCCGGCGACCGCCTGGCGGACGACGCTCCGGTGCAACTCGTTCAGCGTGATCGGCTTGGCGCATCGATAGGTGCAGTACGTATTGAAATGATCGTGCAGGTTAGCACCCACACCCGGCATGTCGCGCACCACCGGGATGCCCATCTGCTGTAACAACTCGCCGGGGCCGAGGCCGGAGAGCTGCAGAAGCTGCGGCGAGCCGTACACCCCGCCGGAGACAACCACCTCGCCGCGTGCCCGCCCCGTGCGCAATCCGTCCGGCGTGCGGTATTCCACGCCCACCGCGCGGCCGTTCTCGATCAGCACGCGGGTAGCATGCGCCTCGGTGCGGATGGTCAGATTCGCCCGCCCACGCGCCGGGCGCAGATAGGCGGACGCCGTGCTCCAGCGCCGGCGGTTCTTCGTGGTGGTCTGATAGTAGCCCGCGCCCTCCTGCCGGGCGCCATTGAAATCATCATTGCGCGGAATACCGGCCTGTAGGCAGGCCGCCAGGATCGCCTCCGCCAACTCCCACCGCTGCGGCTGATTGGAAACACGCAGCGGCCCGCCAGTGCCGTGGAACTCGTCGGCGCCACGTTCCTGGTCCTCGGCCTTGCGGAAATACGGCAGCACGGAGTCCCAGTCCCAGCCCTCGCAGCCGCGCTGGCGCCACTCGTCGTAATCGGCGTGGTTGCCGCGCATGTAGATCATGCCGTTGATCGAGCTGGTGCCGCCCAGCACCTTGCCGCGCGGCTGATACATCGTGCGATTGTTCAGCTCCGGCTCCGGCTCGCTTTCGAACATCCAGTTGACCGCGGGATTGGCGAACAGCTTCGCGTATCTAAGCGGGATATGGATCCACGGATTGCGGTCGGCGATGCCTGCTTCCAGCAGCAGCACGCGGTGACCGGGGTTTTCGCTCAACCGCGCGGCGACGACGCAACCAGCCGATCCGGCACCGGTCACGATTGTATCGAACGTCTCGTCGTCGTTCGTCGTGCGGCGGTTCACGCCCCGCGCTCCAGCTTGCAGATCCGATGGTTCTCGGTATCGCCGATGTAGATCGCCCCGTCCGGACCGACGGCCACGCCGTGCGGCCGAGCCAGCGATGCCTCACCGCCGCCGTGTCTGCCGTTTCCGGCGATGGTAACGACGATCCCGCTGTTTGGATCAATCCGACGGATCACATGGTTCTCGGTGTCTACGATGAGCAGGCCGCCATCGCGGTCGATTCCGAGCTCCTTCGGCGCGCCGAACGTGGCGGCGATCGCCGGACCGCCATCGCCGGCATAGCCGCGCGCGCCGGTACCAGCGATGGTGGCGATCAGCCCTGCTTCCGGGTCGATGCGCCGCAGCACGTTGCCGTTCCGCTCGAGGATCAACAGCGCGCCGTCAGCCGCAACGGCGACGGCCCGCGGACCGTGCAGCGCCGCGGCCACGGCCGGGCCGCCATCGCCGTCGCGCCGTGCTTCACCAGTGCCGGCCACGGTCGTCATGCTGCCGGCGCCGAGATCGATCGCCTGCACCACATGACCGGCGACATCGGCGATGAAGAGGCGCTGTTCCTCGTGATCGACGCAGACGTCATTCGGCTCGACCAGCCTCGCCTCCGCCAAGGTGCTGATGACGCCGGAGCGGGCATCGACGCGGCGGACACGACGGTTGCGCCGATCGACGATGAAAAGATTGCCGGCTCGATCAAGCGCAATCCCGTAGGGTTCATTCAGGCAGGCCTGAGTTGCGGCGCCGCCGTCGCCGGAGAAGCCCGGCTGCCCGGTACCGGCCACGGTGTGGATGCGCCCGCTTCCGGCATCGACGCGGCGGACACAGTGGTTGAACGTATCGGCAAAGAACAGATTGCCGGCGCCGTCGAATGCCAGATCGAACGGCCCGTTCAGGTGTGCCTGCGCCGCCGGTCCGCCATCGCCGGCATATCCGGCCTGGCCGGTGCCGACCACCGTTCTGAGTTGCGCGCTGTCCATTCCCGCCCCATTCCGTCGGTGCGTGCAACCGTCCTCGGAAGCCGGAATGCTGTCAATTTGCCGGTGCCAGCACAGAACTTCCCGCTTCCCCTGGCACTGCGATCGCCCGAAGATTGACCGCCGACAGGCGCGGGACCGAATTCCGGATGAGCGACAAAACGCAGCACCATGTGGTCGTCGTGGGCGGGGGCGCGGCCGGGCTCGAGCTGGTAACCCGGCTCGGCGACCGCCTTGGCCGGCGGGGCCGCGCGCAGATCACGCTGATCAACTCCGCCCGCACGCATCTCTGGAAGCCGATGCTGCACGCGGTGGCCGCCGGCAGCATGGACCCGGGCGAGCACGAGCTGAATTACCTCGCGCAGGCACACTGGCACCATTTCCGCTACCGGCTGGGCGAGCTGACCGGTCTCGATCGCACCCGCAAGGTGGTGCGGCTCGCTGCCAGCTTCGACGACGAGGGCAAGGAGATCACCCCGGCGCAAGAGGTTCACTACGATACGCTGGTGATCGCGATCGGCAGCGTCACCAATGATTTCGGCACGCCGGGCGTGGCGGAGCATGCAGTGCCGCTGGAGACGCCGCAGCAGGCGACGCGCTTCAACCGCCGCTTGGTCAATGCTTTCATCCGTGCGCACATGCAGGATGCGCCGGTACGGCCGGGGCAGCTTCACGTGGCCATCATCGGCGCTGGAGCCACCGGGACCGAGCTCGCCGCCGAGCTCCATCGCACCGCCCGCGCTGTGGTGGCCTACGGGCTCGACCGCATCGATCCCGAGCGCGACATCCGCATCGTGCTGATCGAGGCGGCGGACCGCATCCTTCCGGGACTGCCGCAGCGCATCTCCGACGCGACGCGACGGCTGCTCGATGAGATGGGGGTCGAGGTGCGCACCAGCGCCAAGGTGGCCGAGGTGCGGGCGGATGGGGTGCGACTTGCGAGCGGCGAGGTGATCCCCTCCGAACTGGTGGTCTGGGCGGCGGGCGTGCAGGCGCCGGAGGTACTGCGGAACATGGACGGGCTGGAAGTGAACCGGATCAATCAGCTTGTCGTTGAGACGACGCTGCAGACCACGCGCGATCCCGACATCTTTGCGATCGGCGATTGTGCCGCTTGTCCGCGTCCCGGGTATCCCACCCCCGTCCCGCCGCGCGCGCAGGCCGCGCATCAGCAGGCTACGCACATGGTGCGGCAGATCGAGCGGCGACTACGCGGCGAGCCTCTGCGTGCTTATACCTATCGCGACTTCGGCTCGCTGGTCTCGCTGGGCGAGTATAGCACTGTGGGCAACCTGATGGGGCGCCTGCTTGGGCGCAACATCTTCATCGAAGGCATGTTCGCGCGCCTGATGTACCGCTCGTTGCACACACTGCATGAGCACGCATTGCACGGGAACCGCCGCACGGTGCTCGGGGTACTGTCGCGCAACCTGTCACGCCGGACAGGACCACAGGTCAAGCTTCACTGAGCGGCCCTGATCGCGGGCGGTCAAGCCTAGCGCACAGTGTTGATTGCCGGCGTTGGACGACCGCTCCAACGGAATTGGTAAGTGGTTCCCTTGCGTACATTCATGACCAGCGCGGGGCGGAAGCAAGCAAGACAGGTGCCGCCGGCGCGCCGAACGCTCGGATAGACAGTGCCGAGCGAACCGGCTTCGAGCAAGCGCTCCGCAAGCGCCTGCGACTTCGCGTAACTATCAGGATCGAGGCAATCTGCGAATGCAGTGGCATCGCGGAGATCGTGAAACTCGCTGCTGAAATCGGCGAGGTAGTCGTCGAACGTAACCTCGTCCTCGAAACGCCCGATTTCCGCGAGCTGCACGGTCTTGTGGAACGCCACCTCCGCCTGTGCCGTCCTCAGTTCGAAAGCAGCGTACCAGGCGCCGCGATCGGGACCATTGAACCGGCTGCCGACTGGATGTGGGTGCGTGAAAGCGGCGTTGACGATCCGATAATAGGGAAGCCCAAACATGAGCTCATGCACGCCGATGCCGGGCAACAGCTCATTCTCTGCCAACATTCGGTCGTTGGTGGCGTTGTCGAGATCGAAGATGTCGGCGAGATGCTTGTCATCATCGGCGATGCCGGCGAGCACGCTGCTGCCGTCGCCGGTGTACTTCGAGGGAATCAGGCGGTGAGTATCGTTGCGGCGGACGAGCGATGTCGGCGGCAGTTCGCTCACACTCCGCCTCGGCGCGCGTCAAGCAGGCGCCGCACCATCTGCATCGCCGGAACTCCGCCTTTCATCATGTAGCTGAGCGGCGTAGTCCCACGGAAGATGCGGTTGGTATTCGGCAGGCGGACCCATTCATCGGCGAGTTCCCGTCCATGCAGGATGTTCAATGCTTTGAAGATGCCGATCAGATAGGAGATGCGCAGCAGCCTGTCGGCGTCGAGCACGCGGCCTTCCGGATGCTTCTTCATCTCATAATACGGCCCGTTCGTGACCCCGCCGAGAAGCTGTCGGGCATCCTCGTCGCGTATTTGCCAGCGGTCCATGATGTTGAAAAAAGCCTTGAGCGCCGACGGACTGAGCTTCTCCCGCTCCTCCTTGGATGCGAGATCGACGATGGGTGAGGGGTCGTATTTGGTCGATGGATATGCCAGTCCGGCCATTAAACTCTCCTATCCCATAGAATATACTATCCTGGATAGGAGTTTGCAAGCTCCCTTGCGCGGTCGATCGAGCGCTCGAACGGTGGCGCTGCGGTGGCAGACGCGGTCCCCGCCCTTGCCGACCAGACCAAGCTCGAGCCCGACGAATTGCTGGAGGCGCTCCAGGCCGCCAGCATGCCCGCCCGATGGACCGCTTTGCCGGGCATAATGTTGTGTACGATCTGCTCGGCGAGTCGATGTTGCCATTCCGTATCGACTGGTACGTAACCGTGCTCGACCTCGGTTCGTGGGGTGCCGTCTATACCGAAGGCTGGGATCGCCATGTGGTACTCACGGGCACGGGGGCGAAGCGAGTGAAGCGAACGATCAATTGCCAGACAATCTACCTGCCACTCTCGGGTGATCGAAGAGCGATCCTCGATGCTGCCGCACCGTTCGTCCAGACGCCGCCGGCTCTGCAACACTGATGGCCTGACACATGTCGTCTCGGCGAAGGGCGCCGGAATGCTTCGCTTCCGCGCTACGGGAGCCACGGATTGATAACCGGCACCCTGCTCGCCTTGAAGTCGGCAACGTTCCTGGTAACGACCGCCATGCCGTGAACAAGCGCGGTGGCTCCGATCAGCGCATCTCGTTCGTTGCGCGGATCAGGCACATGAAGGCGGGCACAGCGTTGCGCGACCGCGGTATCCACGGACAGGATTCGCCCGGCGAATTCCGGCAGGACGTGGTCATCCAGCCATGTCCGTAACACCACGCCTTGGGCCGGGTCTCTGCGCTGTATATGCAGGACGCCGATTTCCAGTTCCATGACGGTGATGGACGACAGGTACATGTCCGCCGCGTCAAGGCTGTCGGCCCACTTTGCAACCCGCTCGTCTGCTCTGCCGGCGCGCACTTTGCGCAGCTCGGATACGACATTGGTGTCGAGAACGAACATCAGGAAAATTCGGCCGGGCGGACGTTGATCACAGCGCGGGGCGGATCGAACTCGATGTCCTCCGCACCGGGCATGGCCAGTGCATCGGCGATTTTGCGGCTATTACGGGTAAGCCGCCGGTATTCCTCGATGCTGAGCAGGACATGCGCGGGCCTGCCGCGATCAGTAATGAAAACCGGACCATGTTCGGCCGCCTTCTTGGCCCGGCTCGCATCCTGATTGAACTCGCGGCTCGATAGGGTCGTAATGGTCATAACGCTGTGCTCCACGATGTAGAGATGTTACTACTTTAGCTGCGCTGGGACAAGGGGCCTGTTGCCAGCCGCAACAAAGGCCGTAACAATGGCGGCGGATGCGGCAGGAGATGACAGCGATGGCGACAACCCCGCTCGCCGCGGCCGAAACCGCCATGTGGCCGGCCGGCGCCGCGTATATCGACGGCCGCTTCATGCCGGTGGGCGAAGCCGCCATCCCGGTCACCGAGTGGGGCTACCGGCGCTCCGACGTGACGTATGACGTGGTCAGCGTGTGGGACGGCGCGTTTTTCCGGCTCGATGACCATTTGCGGCGCTTCCGCGCCTCGATGGCGGCGTTTCGCCTGCAGCCCCGCGAAAGCGAACAGGAACTGCGCGGCATCCTGCACGAGCTGGTCCGGCGCACCGGCCTGCGCGAGGCCTATGTGGCGATGGACTGCTTGCGGGGCCACCCGCCCGCCGGCGCTCGCCGGCATCCGGCGAACAGCCGCAACTATCTGCTCGCTTACGCCGTTCCCTATGTCTGGCTGATGCCACGCGAGGTGATGGAGCGGGGGGCGCATCTGATCATCGCCTCCACCCCGCGCATACCGGAGGTTTGCGTCGATCCGCGGGCCAAGAATTTCCACTGGGCCGACATGACCCGGGCCCTGTTCGAGGCACACGACGCCGGCGCCGACAACCCGGTGCTGCTCGGGCTCGACGGCAACGTGACGGAAGGGCCGGGTTTCAACGTGTTCACCGTGACCGACGGAGTTGTCGCCACGCCGGATCTCGGCATCCTGGAGGGCATTACCCGGCTGGCGGCCATCGAGCTGTGCGGCGAGTTGGGCGTGAAATGCGAGGTCCGTCCAGTACCGGCGAAGGAGCTGCGCGAGGCGGATGAGGTGTTCATCACCTCCACGGCCGGCGGGGTGATGGGCGTGACCCGGCTTGACGAGCGTATCCTGGGCAATGGCAGGCCGGGGCCGGTCACTGAACGGCTGAGCGACGCGTATTGGCGGTTCCGCCGCGACGGCTGGCATACCGAACCCGTCGATTACGGACGCATAGCAGCGGAGTGACCGCGCGACAGGCACGCCGCCGCTGAGTTTTTCGCCAGCGATGCGGCCCAGGTCTCGCCGGTTGAAGATTGTCTCGATCCTGCTTGCGTTGGGCGGCGTCGGCCTCGGCATCCTGCTGGTCGTGGGGCTCGGGGCCGGAAAGATAGTGCAGGCGTGGTGATCAGCACTGCCTGGCGGCTGCTCTGCCCTGGGGCGAAGCTCTGGGCCGTCGTTTGGGGGCGATTGGTCCGCGAAGGCGGTGTGAACATTCTCCCCTTGTCGGAATTCGGCGGCCTGGCCTTCGGGGCGCGCGCCGTCGCGCTGGCCGGGGAGTACGGGGCGGGCCGCCGGCGGGACAGATGTTCGCGGGCTCGGCCTTCCGGGCGTTATATCGTTAATAGAAGTGGCGGTAAATAGTTAGCTCAGGCAGCGTGGGCAGGGGGGCCAGACACGCGCCGCCGCGCCGCGTGCAGAACGCTCCAAGGGCTGTGTGGTCCAGCCCGTTCGTGCAACATCACACACGACCGAGTAAATCGTGTCAAGCGACATCAGAATCTGGTCCACCGGAGACATTGAAAACTGGGCCCCCTCAGTCGTAACGAAATCGCCCGCCCAGGCTGCGGCAGCGATCCTGCCGGCCCCGCTACCCTGGAACGCTTCGGGTCGGCGCCGCGTGGTGGAATTGTTTCGTGTCCCTGGCAGGCGGTCCGGAGGTGGACAATACCTTCCCCGCGAAGCGGAAGAGGCCTGCCCTTGCGAAGGCCGGGCTCGGCGAGCGGAGCGGTTAAGCCACGAAGCGGATCAACGGGTGAGGGCTCCGCACGTTTCGTTTCACCCTCACGCGACGCTTCGCCTGGGCAGTCCTCTCCGCGAGCGGCGGATGTGTCGGCCACTATGGTGGCGCATTGGCCGTGGCGTGGCGCGCCATACGCATCCGGCGCTCCAGGTCAGCGGATTGCCCCGCTCATATCAATCCGCCATTCGGCTATCCGCGCATCACCGTTTCGTGGACCACCGTGCAGTGGCGCACGAGATTTTGTCGCGAGGAAACAAACTGTTTCAGAGGCGTGTCTATATCATAGAAATAGATGTTGGCAATGAACCCATAAATCCCGGCGTCGACGCTGGTCGGGTCTACTCCGTGCACATATCCGCCGAGCGGAACGAGATCGGCGAGGACACCGAGATCGGCGAGCCCGCGCGCGTAGGCGGCCTCCGGCGCGTATCGGCCGATCCCCTGGAAATAATAGCGCTGAAAATTGAATTCGCGCGCCTTGGCCAATCCCTCTTCAGTGAGGCTCGGGTGCTCGCGCATAAGCGCTGCGCGGAACGCCGGCCAGTAGCGCTCGTCCTTCCAGCGCGAATACGACATCACCCAGTAGAGATCATCGAGCAGGCGAGTGACAAGGAGGCTCAAGTTGCGCTCGCGCGCGCCCAGCGCCGCATCAATCGTCAGCCGATATTTGCCGGTCAGATGGGCGATAATGGTCTCGCTGTCGCCGACGGTCTCGCCGTCGTCGACGATATACGGAAGCTGCCCGCGCGGCGCTGCCGACGCATCGAAAATGTGCTCATGCACGAACGGGAGGCCGACGAGCCGTAGAAAAGCAAAGACCTTCAGCCCGTAGCCGTTGTTGTCGGCCACGCCGAAGAGCGTCGGATAAGAGTAAAGAGTGATCATGGCTGCGATGAATTCCTGGTTGCGCAGCAATGATGACTGACGGTCAGGCCGCCCGGAAGATGATGCTCGCGTTGGTCCCGCCGAAGCCGAAGCTGTTCGACAGCGCGAACTTGATCCGTCGCTCCTGTGCGACGTTCGCCACCCGGTCGATCACGCTGTCCCGGCTCGGGTGCTCCAGGTTCAGTGTCGGCGGCGCCACACCATCGCGAATCGCCAGAATCGAGAACACCGCTTCGACCGCGCCCGCCGCACCCAGCAGGTGCCCGATCGCCGACTTGGTCGACGACATCGCCAATCCGCGCGCAGCCGATCCGAACACCCGCTCCACCGCATCCAGTTCAAGATCATCCCCGAGCGGCGTCGAGGTCCCGTGCGCATTCACGTACTGGATATCGGCGGGCGAAAGCCGCCCGTTGCGCAGCGCCGCCTGCATCGAGCGCACCGCGCCCGCGTGATTCTCCGCCGGCGCGGTGATGTGATACGCGTCGCCCGACATCCCGTATCCGGCAATCTCGGCATAGATCTTAGCACCGCGCCGGCGCGCGTGCTCGTACTCCTCCAGCACCAGCACGCCGGCGCCTTCGCCCATGACGAATCCGTCACGGTCCTTGTCCCAGGGGCGGGAGGCAGCCGCCGGCGTGTCATTGAACGCAGTCGATAGCGCGCGCGAGTGCACAGAATCCGGCGATGCCCAGCTCGCAGACCGCGGCTTCCGCCCCGCCCGCGACCATCACCTCGGCCTCGCCCAGCATGATCAGCCGTGCCGCATCGCCGATCGCGTGCACGCCAGTCGCGCACGCCGTCACCACGCAATGGTTCGGCCCCTTGAATCCATATCTGATCGAAACCTGGCCAGACGCGAGATTGGCCAGTGCCGAAGGGATAAAGAACGGCGACAGACGTCGCGCCCGCCCCTCATGCACCTGGATCGAGGCTTCGTAGATCGTTTCCAGCCCACCGATCCCCGAACCGATCATGACGCCCGTGGCATTGCGCTCGTCCTCGGTCTCCGGCCTCCAGCCGGAATTCTCGACCGCCTCGGTCGCCTGCGACCACCGCCAGATGGATGAACCGGTCCATCTTCTTCTGGTCCTTGATCGGGATCCACTCGGCGATGTCGAGCTTGCCCTCGGCCCGGACGCCGGGCGGCACCTGGCCGGCCACCTTGCACGGCAGGTCCTTGGATCGAAGGCCTGGATCGCGCCGATTCCCGAGTGGCCGCTGATCAGGCGCTGCCACACGTGCTCGACCCCAAGGCCAAGCGGGCAGGCGATGCCCATGCCCGTCACTACGACGCGTCGCATCCTTGCGACTTCCGTGCGACCTCGTGGTCAGGCGGCTTTCTGCTTCTCGATATAGTCGATCGCATCCTTCACGGTGCTGATCTTCTCGGCCGCGTCCTCGGGTATCTCCACCCCGAACGCCTCCTCGAAGGCCATCACCAGCTCGACAGTGTCCAGGCTGTCGGCGCCGAGATCGTCGATGAACGACGCCTCGGGCGTGACCTTCGATTCGTCAACCCCAAGGTGCTCCACCACGATCTTCTTCACCCTGTCAGCGATCTCGCTCATCGGCTCGGCAACTCCTGCATCTGCTGTGTTGCGGAATCCCTCGAAAGGGTCCGGTGCCGCTGAACCCGTGCGGGACGATCGAATCGGCGCTTAGCATGGTTTCCCGGCATGGCCAAGCCGGCGGGTCACAACATCGCCATCCCGCCATTGACGTGCAGCGTGGCGCCGGTGACCCAGCCCGCCTCGTCCGAGGCCAGATACGCCACCGCCGCCGCGATGTCGGCCGGCTGGCCGATTCGCCCCAGGGGGATCGCCTGCAACGCCCGCGCCCTGTTTTGTTCGGAGAGCGCCGCGGTCATGGGCGTGGCGATCAAGCCGGGCGCGACCACGTTCACCGTGATCGAGCGGGACGCGACCTCCTGCGCCAGCGCCTTCGTCAGCCCGATCAGCCCGGCCTTGGCGGCCGCGTAGTTGGCCTGTCCGGCATTGCCGGTCGCACCGACGATCGAGGAGATGTTGATGATCCGCCCGGCCCGCCGGCGCAGCATGCCGCGCAGCGCCGCGCGCGCCAGCCGGAACGGCGCCGTGAGATCCACCTCCAGCACCGAGTTCCAGTCGGCGTCATCCATCCGCAACGCGAGCATGTCGCGGGTGAAGCCGGCATTGTTGACCAGGATGGCGAGCGGCCCAGCGGCTTCCTCGGCGGCCGTGACCAGCGCTTCGGGGGCAGTCGGGTCGCGCAGATCCGCCGGACGCACAAACGCCCGCCCGCCCAGCTCGGCGGCCAGCTCCTCCAGCGCTTCCACCCGCGTCCCGGACAGCACCACCGCGGCCCCCTGAGCATGCAAGGCACGGACGATCGCCGCCCCGATTCCGCCCGAGGCACCAGTGACCAGCGCGGTTTTCCCGTCCAAGCGGAACATCGGCCTACCGACCGCGGGACAGAGGTAAAGGGACGCCAGAATCCACCTCTCCCGCTCTGCGGGAGAGGTCGGCTTGCGAAGCAAGCCGGGTGAGGGTCCCGCCTGATCCCCCCCTCATGTCAGCACCTTCAGCACCGCCTCCACCTCCAGGGGAATAGCAACCGACGCAACAGCAACATCCGGCACGATGCGCCGGATCAAACCGCTCAGCACCCTGCCGGCACCCACCTCAACGAAGCTATCCACCCCCAGCGCCGTCATCGCCAGCACACTCTCCCGCCACCGCACCGTCGCGGTCACCTGACGCACCAGAAGCGCTGCAATCTCCAACGGGTCTGTCGCTTTCGCCGCCGAAGCATTCGCCATCACCGGGACCATGGGCGCGCGCGGTGGCGTAGCCTCCAGCGCCGCAGCCATCGCCTCCGCGGCCGGCGCCATCAGCGAGCAATGGAACGGCGCCGAGACCGGCAGCATCATCGCCCGCCGCACGCCGCGGTCCTTAGCGATCTCCACGGCCCGCTCCACCGCGGCGCGATGGCCGGATACCACGATCTGCCCCCCGCCATTGTCATTGGCCGGCTCGATCACCTGCGTCTCGTTCGTCTCGCTCTCCGGAACGGGCGCCGCCGCCTCGCAAATCGCCCGTGCCTCCGCCATCTCAATGCCGAGCAGCGCGGCCATCGCCCCCTCGCCAGCCGGCACCGCCTGCTGCATCGCCCGCCCGCGCCGCCGCAGCAGCGCCGCCGCTTCGGCAATCGTGAAACTGCTGGCCGCGGCCAGCGCACTGTACTCGCCCAGCGAGTGCCCGGCGACCACAGCCGCCTTCCGCCTCAGAGTGAAGCCCCCCTCGCTCTCCAGCACGCGCAGCACGGCAAGCGAGGTCGCCATCAGCGCCGGCTGCGCATTCTGGGTCAGCGTCAGCTCGTCGAACGGTCCCTCGAATATCAGGCGCGAGAGCTTCTGTTTCAGAGTCTCATCCACTTCCTCGAACACCTCACGGGCGACGGGGAACGCCGTGGCAAGGTCGCGGCCCATGCCGACGACCTGGCTGCCTTGGCCGGGGAAGACAAAGGCGTGAACTGGCATGGGCGAGCGAATTGCCTCCGCGCGAAGCGCGGCGCGGGTTAGCGGCGGGTTACCGCTCTGTCAATGCGGGGCGACGGAACGTGCCGTCAGGACCACGATCAGCCCGCCCTCAGCCCGGGCCATTCCTCCAGCAGCCGCTCCCGCCGCGCGCGCAGCCGCGCGGCACGAGCGCGGTTGGCTGCCTCCAACCCAACAGACAGGCCGAGCGGCGCCAGCTCGGCCAGCATCCAACCCCCCGCTGCGGCCGCCCAAGCCAGGGCGATCACCCGCGGATCGCTCGGCACCTGGATATACACTTGGCCGGTCACGCCGCTCGGCACACCAGGTCGGCCGGCAAGGTCGATCGATAACGGCAGCCCGGAGCCGCTGTTGGACGGCGCGGACGGGCAGTCGGCCTGCTGCCCGCTCGCGCAGGGCGGGATCATCACCAGCAGAGCGGAAAGCCACCAGCCGCGCATGCCAGCTAGCATGATGCGATAGCGTTAACGCGGCGTTGGCGGGCGCAAGCTGTACAGCAGCGCAGAGACGAACACCATGTTCGCAAGCAGCGTGCAGCCGAGGCTGATCAGGAGCAGCTTGCCCATGCTCGCGGTGCCGGGGTGATGCGACAGCGCCATCGAGCCGAATGCGGTGCTGGTGGTCAGTGCCGAGAAGACAATCGCCCGAGCGGTTGCCGACCCAAGCAGCGCAGTCCGCCCGGCCCGCCAGTTCATGACGAAGTACACGTTGAACGACACGCCGACGCCGAGCAGTAGCGGCAGCGCGATGATGTTGGCGTAATTGAGCGGCAGCGACAGAAGAACCATGATCAGCAGCGTCACCAGCCCCGATAACAGCAGCGGCGCAAGCACCAGCGCCACGGCGGGCACACGGCGGAGAAACACGAACAGGATCAGCGTGATCGCCGCCAGCGCATAGATCGCCGCTTGGCGGAAGGCGCCAACAATAGTGTTACTGCTCGCTTCGATGGTGACCGCTGAACCGCCCGCATTCGGCGCCACCGCGGTTACCTCACGGACGAACTCCGCCAGCCCCTTGCTGATATTGCTGTCCGCGAATTTGGGCAGCACCTGCACACGCGCCTGTCCGTCCGGCAGCATCCATTGCCGTTTGATGTCCGCCGAGATGCTGTTCAGCGTCACCGGCTCTGCGCTGAGCGAGAGATCGAGCTGCTGCAGCTCGAGCGGCAGGAACTGCGTCAGCGCCGTATTCAAAGCCATGATGGTGGCGTCCGATGCAGTCTCGACCTTCGACAGGTCGCCGGCGATGGCCCGCAGCGGATTGTTCGGCGCCACCTTGGCCAAGGCTGGTTCGATCTGCTCGAGCGCGGTCTTCGCCCCCATACGGATCTGACTGGCAGTTACCGGCGCCGCGGAGGCCGGTGCGGTCAGGGTCGGCTCCAGGATGGACTGGGCATCGGCAATGATGGCGAGCTTCTGCGTCTGATCGTCGGGGATGAAGCTGGCGATCGTACGCACGCTATCGACCGTGGAGAGCGGCTTGATCCGCGCCGCCAGCGCCGTGGCGGCCTGCACGTTCGGCGCCAGGATATCAATCGTGAAGGGGTTGGTGATTGGCGAGTTCATCAGCTCTTTCAGCGTGCGCATCGCCTCGGTGTTCTGATTGTTCGTGTCGAGCGGGTTGGCGTCGAACGTCAGCGTCGGAGATAGCGCGATGCCGGCGATCGCCAGCGCTCCGAAGACCAGCAGGATCGGCTTGCGCCAATGCGCCACCAGCGGATCCAGCGGCACCGCCCAGGCAAATCCTACCAGCCCCTTCTCACCGGGTGGATGCAGCAGGGTAATCGCCGCTGGGAGGAAAGTAATCGTGCAGACGAAGGCGATCAGCATGCCGACGCCGGCGATCAACCCGAGCTCCGCGACGCCGCTAAAGGCGGTCGGCACGAAGGCGAGGAACCCAGCCGCCGTGGCTATCGAGGCAACCAGGATCTGCACGCCGGTGCGGGCCGCGGTCTGCCGGATCGCCTCGCCAAAATCGTTGAACTCGTAGCGCCGTTCCCGAAAGCGAACGGAGAACTGGATGGCGAAATCGACCGCAATCCCGACGAACAGGATGCCGAACCCGACCGAGATCAGGTTCAGAGTGCCGACAGCGGCCGCGGCGAAGCACAGCGTCAACGCCAATCCAAGTACCGAGTGTGAGCAGGATCGGTACGATCAGCCGCCAGGTCTTCACGGCGAAATAGAGCCAGAACGAGATCAGCACGATGCTGCCGAACAGACCGACCACCACGCCTTCCGCGACCGTTTTGAACTGCTCGTCGGCCAGCGCCACCTGGCCGGTGATCGCAACTTGGGCTTTACCTGATTTCACGAACGGCAGGTCGGCAGCAGCGGCGCGGATAGCGGCAGTGGCCGCGCCGCCAGGCTGGAGCGAGCCGTAGTTCAGCTTCGGATGCGCCAGGACGAAGCGGTACTGGCCCGCCAGGTCGGTCAGGCCGCCGCCTAACAGCGACTGCCAGGACAGCGGCTGCGGATGGCCGGCCAGCGCCCTTTCCATTGCCATGTGAAAGGCGCGCAGCTCCGGAAAATAGGGCGTGAGGTCGGTGCCTTGCTTGGTCACCCCGACGCCAAGCAGGCCGAGCGCGGAAAACAGGCCGCGCGCCGACGGATCGGCGACAAGCTGTCCCAGAAACGGCTGCGCCGAGATGATCTCGTCCATCAAGTCGCTGAGCTTCTTGGTGTCCAGGAAGAGCAGCCCCTCTTTACGCAGGAAGGGCGAGGCGTCAGGGCGGGTAACGTCCTGGATCGTCGCATGGTCCTTGGCCAGTCGGTCGGCCAGGGCCGCGGCGGTGGCCTCGGATTCCTCGGGCTCCGCGGCCTTGATCGCGACCACCAGCAGATTGTCGAATTGCGGGAAGTCGCGCGCGAGCTCCTCGGCATGTTGCCGCCACGCGAGTTCGCTCGAAAACATTTCGGACGTATCGGTGGTCACGCCGAGATGGCCCGCGGCGTACACCAGCGCCAGGACGGCGGCCAGCACGCCTCCTGCGACGACCGGAAAGGCGTGGCGGCGACAGGTGTCGGCCACGTGGACCAGCAGAGCTTGGAGCGACATAGGCGGCGGTGATAGTCGCTCCCCAGCGGCGGGTCCATGCGGCCGGCGCGCGCGCCCCGGAGATTATGAGGCACGGCGGCCGAGGCGCAGAATGCCGCCACAGGAGGAGGCCCATGTCACCACGTGCTTTTCCGCCGTTCCGCGCCGATCACGTCGGCAGCCTGCTGCGTCCGGCCAAGCTGCACGAGGCGCGCGCGGCCTGGCGGGCGGGAACCCTGTCGTCCGAGCGGTTGCGCCCCCTGGAGGATGAGTGCATCGCGGCGGCGATCCACCGGCAGGAGGAAATCGGGCTGCGCGCCGCCACCGACGGCGAGTACCGCCGTGCCTATTGGCATTACGATTTCGTTTCCGCCTTGGATGGCGTCGAAATCTATGAACCGAAGCAGAAGATCCAGTTCAAGGGCGCCACCCTGTCGCACGCGCTGCGGGTGACCGGACGCATCCGCTACCGGCGGCCGGTGATGGTGGACCACTATCGGTTCCTAGCGGATCACGTTCACAGTGCGGTGCCGAAACAGACGATCCCCTCGCCGTCGGTGGTACATTTTCGTGGCGGCCGTGCTGCCATCGATCGCGCGGCCTATCCCGACCTCGACGCGTTTTTCGCCGATTTGGGCGAAGCCTATCACAGCGCGGTGCAGGCCTTCGCCGCCGCGGGCTGCCGGTATCTACAACTGGATGAGGTATACATCGCCTATCTCTGCGACCCCGAGCAGATCGCCGGACTCAAGGCACGGGGGGAGCATGTGGAGGGTCTCCTCGACATCTATGCTGATCTGATCAATCGAGCGATCGCCGGCCGGCCGGACGACATGACCATCAGCATGCATCTCTGCCGGGGCAATTTCCGCTCCACCTGGGTTGCCTCCGGGGGTTACGAGCCAGTGGCCGAGGTGTTGTTCAACAAGATCAATGCCGACGCGTATTTCATGGAATACGATTCCGACCGTGCCGGCGGGTTTGAGCCGCTGCGCTTCGTCCCGCGCGGGCGGAAGATGGTTGTGCTTGGCTTGGTGACCAGCAAGACTGGCGCGCTCGAGAGCAAAGACGAGTTGAAGCGCCGCATCGAGCAGGCGGCGAAATACCTGCCGCTGGAACAGCTTGCGCTCAGTCCGCAATGCGGATTCGCCTCGACCGAGGAGGGCAACCTGCTGACCGAGGACGAGCAATGGGCGAAGCTACGGCTGTGCGTCGAGGTGGCGCGAGAGGTGTGGGGCGGGGTTGGATGACCACTAGCTTCAACGTGGAACCAGCACCATGTGCAGTGCACGCAACGCAACCAAGAGAACCCAGTCGGATATGAGTACCAAAGTCGCACCTGTGAGTGTCCGTCTCGAAGCTGTTCTCAATGCCAGGGTGACCGCGATTGCGGCGGCCCTCGACCGCCCGAAATCGCGGGTGATCGAGCAGGCCGTAAGGGACTTCGTCACCATGCAGGAATGGCAACTGACGGCGATCGATAAGGGGATTCGGGCTGCCGATACAAATTGTTTGGTAGCCCATGAGGATGTCGTTGCTTGGGTTAAGTCGTGGGGACAATGCGACGAACTCCCCATGCCTGAATACGAATAGTCTGGACTGAACCCGCCCTCCGCGATCTGGCCGCCGCAAGACTCTACATTGCCGATACCAACCCGTCCGCGGCTGACCGACAGATCGAACGAGTTCTTGCAGCGGTCGTCAACCTGCTCCAGTTCCCCGAGATGGGACGACCGGGCAGACGGAAGGGGACCCGCGAACTGGTCGTCGATCGGACGCCGATGTCGTGCCCTACCGCATACGTGGCGACACGGTTGAAATCCTACGCGTGATGCACGGCCGCCAGCGTTGGCCGGATATATAGAACGCTTTAAGCAGCTAAAACTCCCCGCTGCGGTACGCCTCGTCGAGGCGCTGCGCGTCGTCGCCTGTCGGTTCCTCCCACGCCTCGCCACGGCGCCGCAACGCGCCGGTAAACTCCGGCGGGCGCTTGGCATTGAACGCATGCCGCCCTTCCTCGCCGTCCATCGTTGCCTGAATCAACAGCGAGTTCATCAACGTCTGCACGTGCCAGGCTTGGTCCATCGGCATCTCGCCGAAGCGGATCACGAATTCCTTCATCATGCGCACCGCGACCGGCGGCAGCGTCACGATATGGCGAGCGATCTGCTGCGCCCGCTCCATCAGCCGGGCATGCGGCACGACTTCGTTGACCAGCCCGATCCGCAGCGCCTCCGCCGCATCGAACGGTTCGTCGGTCAGTAGGATCTTCATCGCGTCGATGTAGCGAAGCTGCCGCGACAGCAGAGTGGCGCCCGGCCCATGACCCAGCCAGCCCTGCGAGATCAGCGCGAACTTAAATCGCGCATGCTCGGCGCTGGCGATGCGGATATCCGTCGAGGACAGCAGCAGGTAAAACCCGGCGCCCGCCGCCCAACCGTTCACCGCCGCGATCACCGGTTTCCACACCCGCGGATAATGATCGCCCATCCGCCCGTCGACGCCGGTCTTCTGCCCATGCACCGTAGCGGCGAGCGGCCAGAAGATGCGCTTGGTGCGCAGGTACTCGCGCTCTTCCTCGGTGATGTTCGGGCGCGGAGCCAGATTGTGTCCGCCGCAGAAATGCCGCTCCCCCGCACCGGTCACGATGGCGCAACGGATGTTGCGATCCTCCCACAGATCGATCCACGCGGCCGAAATCTCGTCCGACATGGCCTTGTCCAGGATGTTCGCCTTGCCGGGGTTGTTCAGCGTGATGGTGGCGATCCCGTCGCGCTTCACGTAGTCGATGGCCAAATCGGTCCCCTCCCTGCAAAGCGGCCTCACATGCCGTGCGCCGCTCCCCACTCGCCCAGCAGCATGAGCATGTTCGAAAGACCCGGAGCAGGATACCCTTCTATCGCCGTTACGAACTTGCAGTCCGCCACCACCAGTTTCTCCGCTCCCGTCGCGACGGCAAACGCCAGATACAAGGTGTCGTATGGCGAATGACCAACGGCCAGGCCGATCTCCAGGGCGACGTTGTGCAGCCCCAGCTCGGCGGTCGGCGTCGGCTCGACCTGGGCGCGCAGCAAGGCCAGGCCCTCCCGCGCCTCGTCCGCCGTGAACACCCTCCTTCTGACCTGCAGCCACAGCACGTTGCAGGCTTCGTTCAGCCAGAAATCGGGGACCAGCAACTCCTCCCCGCTGACGGCCAGGGCCTGCGCGATATGACTGTCGTCCTCCTGAAGCACCCATTTGAGGCCGACCGAGGCATCGAGGACGAGCGCCAGCTCAAATTCCCTCAGGCAAGCGGGTCAGCGACCGCGTCCGGGCGGCGCGCGCCTCCTCCAGAAGCTCGGAAACCGGTGCCGACCCGCGGCCACCGGTCCGACGCCGGAACGCCGCGAGGCGATCGGCCGCCTGCTGGCGATCCATCCGCTGGCCTTCCACCGCCAACACCGAACGCAAGATTTCCCGGTGCTCGGCCTCTGCCGAACGGCCATGTTCAGCCGCCCTGATCCGCAGGCGCCGAACAACGTCTTCCTCGAGATTGCGGACCGTAAGGGTAGCCACGCATGCCTCAGCGCTGTCATTGCTGCGCTTGACAGCATAAGCCCCGCAGTGTCCCGAAGTAAGCCTACTCGCACCCCTCGTCGCGCAGCAGCGCCCCCACCGCCTCGGCCGGCACGTCGGGTGCCGTGAACGCCCGGCCGATCCCCCGTACCAGCACGAAGGTCAGCGCCCCATCGCGCACCTTCTTGTCGCGGCGCATCCGACCGATCAGCGCCTCGGCACTAAACCGGCGGTTCAACCGGTGCAACTCCGCCGGCAACCCCACCGAGGCCAAATGCGACACGACACGCTCAGCATCTTCCGCCAGGCAGTGCCCAAGTCGCGTCGACAACCGGAACGCCAGCCCGATCCCCACCGCCACTGCCTCGCCGTGCAACAGCCCGCCCGAGTAGCCGATCTCCGCCTCCAGCGCGTGGCCGAACGTATGACCGAGGTTGAGCAGGGCGCGGCCGTCCGATGGCTTCTCCTCCCGCTCGTCGTCGCCCACCACCGCGGCCTTGAAGGCACAGGCGCGCAGGATCGCCTCGGCCTGAGCCTCGCGGTCGCCGTTCAGCACCGCCTCTCCGTGCTGCTCGCACCAAGCGAAGAACGCGGCATCGCCGATCAGCCCCGCTTTGGCGATCTCGGCGTATCCCGCCTGTCTTTCCCTCACCGGCAGGGTCGCCAGCGTGCCGGTATCCGCCAGCACCATCCGCGGCTGATGGAACGCCCCGACCAGGTTCTTCCCACGGCCGGAGTTCACCCCGGTCTTCCCGCCCACCGAGGAATCCACTTGCGCCAGCAAAGTAGTCGGCACCTGAACGAAGGGCAGCCCGCGCAGGGTGGTCGCGGCAGCGAAGCCCGCCAGGTCCCCCACCACGCCGCCGCCCAACGCAATCACCGCAGTTCTTCGCTCGACCCGCTGCTCCAGCAGCCGATCGACCAGCTCCGCCCACGCCTCCAGGCTCTTCGAAGCCTCGCCGGCCGGAACGGTAATCGACTCCGCGGCAATGCCGGTCTCCGCCAGCCCAGCCAGCAGCGCCGGCAGGTGCAAGGCCGCCACAACCTCGTCCGTCACCACGACGGCGCGTTTCTGCGGCAGCACGGGGGCCAGCAGCGCTCCGGCTCGGTTCAGCAATCCTTCCCCGACCACGACATCGTAGCTCGCGCTCGGCAGCGTCACCGCCAACCGCCGCGGAGCCCGCCAAGCCAGCAGGGCGTCCAGCACGCGCGAGGTGGTGGACTCGGGTGGCTCGTCGGTGCAATCCACGATCACGTCTGCCTCGGCATAAATTGGGGCACGCTGGTCGATCAGGCGCTGCAGGATCTCAGCCGGATCGCCGCCGGCCAGCAACGGCCGGTGGTCGCGTCCGGCAACGCGCCGCACGAGCGTCGGCAACCGGCAGCGCAGCCACACCGAGATGCACCCGCGGCGCACCAGCGCGCGCGTGTCCTGGTCCATGAAAGCGCCGCCGCCGAAAGCCAGCACAATCGGCTCGCCAGACAGCAGGCGCCGGATCACCCGTCGTTCGCCGTCGCGAAACGCTTGCTCGCCGTACCGCTCGAAAATCTCCGGAATGGTGCTGCCGGCAGCCAGCTCGATCTCGGTATCCGCGTCACGGAACGGCAGACCGAGCCGGGCCGCCAGGCGCCGTCCGATCGAGGTCTTGCCCGCGCCCATCAAGCCCACGAGAACGACGCTGCGGCCGGCCAGCGCATCCGGTAACGGCGCCGCTTCCCTGAGCGCGGTGTTGCGTGACATGGTAAGCGAAGGCTAGCACACCGGCCGAGCCCCAGGCCAAACACCTGGGAGTCGCGACCGAGCTGGAGCCGCCTCATGAGCCGTATGTTCCTGATCGTGCTCGCCGCCGGCCTCATTGTGGTCGCGCTCGCGGCGCTGATCTTGGGCGCGTTCCCGCCCACCCCGGCCGAACATCACGTCGAGCACACCGTGCCGAACGAGCAAATCAAGGGGCAATAGGAGCAGCCGGCTGTGACGCATCCCGCCGACCGCCATGTCGAGGCATTCCTGGAGATGCTCGCGGCGGAGCGCGGGGCAGCCCCCAACACGCTGGCAGCATACGCCGCGGACCTGGGAGCTTTCGCTGCTTTCGCCGCTTCCCGCGGCGCCGGCGCCGCGACTGCGGACGCGGCGATCCTGCAAGGTTATATGGCCAGCCTGCAATCCACCGGCCGATCGGCTCGGACGGCGGCACGGCAGCTCTCCGCGCTACGCCAGTTCCACCGCTTTCTGCTCCGCGAGGGGGTGCGGGCGGACGATCCGACTGGGCTGCTCGACACGCCGAAGCTGCCAAAGCCGTTGCCTAAATACCTGACCGAGCAGGAGGTGGACGCCCTGCTCGCCGCCGCCTTGACCCGCCCGGGACAAGGCGGACTACTGGCGCCGGCGGCGCTGGAAATCCTTTACGCCACCGGGATGCGGGTCTCCGAGCTTCTCTCGCTCCGCGCCGGCGCCCTCGCCGGCGATGCGCCGGCGCTGCTGATCCGCGGCAAGGGCGGGAAAGAACGTATTGTCCCGTTATCAGCCCAGGCCAAGGAGGCCGCTTCCGCCCTGACCCGCGCGGCCGGCACCGGCTCTGCCTGGTTATTCCCTGGACGCGACCGTCGCCGGGCGATGACGCGGCAGGGCTTCGCGCGGCTGCTCAAGCAAGTGGCGTTAGCGGCCGGTCTCGATCCCGCGCGCGTGTCGCCGCACGTGCTGCGACACTCTTTCGCGTCGCATCTGCTGGCGCGCGGCGCGGATCTGCGCAGCCTGCAGATGCTGCTCGGTCACGCAGATATCTCGACCACCGAGATCTATACACATGTGCTGGCCGAGCGGTTGGCGCGCCTCGTCGAAGAGCACCACCCGCTTGCACGTGCGCTTCGGCCGACCGGGACGACTGGCCATGTCGGGGCAGAGGCGTGATCCCCGGACACGGATGTTCATGCGTTGCCAACGAAAGCAAAAACTCGCGGCGACACCAGGCATCCGGGATCAGGCCGCCTTCCTTGTATCCAGCGTGAAATCCAGGCGGATCACCTCGTAGGGCAAAACCATTTTGCCATCGCCAGTCTTGTCGATCGCGCCCGAGAGATACAGCAGGCGCACGTCGCTGTGGACCGCGCGCACGTCGCGTCCCATGCGGCGGGCGATCTCGCGGATCGAAAGCGGCCCCTGCCCGGCCATGATCTTCAGAATCGCCCAACGCTTGGCATTGAGCAGTTCCCTCGCAGCTTCAATGCTTTCGAAGTTGAATCTGGCGGCCGGTTCCTGCTTGCCGCTGTCCCACGCGCGGACAACCGCCGATCGGCGTTCTTCCGGTGATTGGTTACTAATCACCAGGGTGTTCATCGAGGTACGCCCTCGTGTCCGCGTCGAAGTCTTCGAGGAGCTTTTCGATGCTGCTGAACTGGTAGGCTTGTTCCTGCCAACCGATCTGGCGGTGATCGCCCTTGCCGGATTCATTGTCATAGCGCAGCACGCATTCTCTCTGATCAGCCAGCGCCAGCCGATATTTGTAACGATGGGCGCTGCAAAAGCAACGCAACGACGGGCAACCGGTGAACGGACCCCGGCGGTCCCGATGCACATCTCCCACCATCCCCTCCGCCGGCCCGGCTTTCGCTCGCCCGGCGTATCGGCTATGCGACCGGCCGATGCGCATCCTGTTCGTCACCTCCAACAGGGTCGGCGACGCGGTCCTCTCCACGGGACTGCTCGACCATCTGATCCGCTCGCATCCGGATGCGCGCATCACCGTCGCCTGCGGGCCGCCGTCTGTCGGGGTCTTCGCCCGTATGCCGAACCGCGAGCGCACCCTGGTGATCGACAAGCAGCCATGGGACCTGCACTGGCTGCCGCTCTGGGCATGGGCGGCGTCGCATCGCTGGGACCTGGTGGTCGATATCCGCGGCTCGGCGCTGGCCTTCATGGTCTGGGCAAAGCGCCGTGCGGTGATGCGCCGCCGACCGGGGCACAAGACCGCGCAGCTCGCGGCCGTATTGGGGCTGCGCGACCCGCCCCTGCCCGTGGCCTGGACCGGCCCCGAGGACCGAGCCCGGGCAGCGGCGCTGCTGCCGGCGGGCCGCCCGATCGTCGCCCTCGGCCCGACCGCCAACTGGCCGCCCAAGGCTTGGCCCGCCGAGCATTTCGCCATGCTGTTCCACCGCCTCGAAGCGGGGCCGTTGCCGGGCGCTCGTCCGGCGGTCTTTGCCGGGCCCGGCGAGCAGGAGCGCGCCATGGCTGCACCGTTGCTGGCGGCGCTGCCGGGCGCGATCGATCTCCGCGGCCGCCTGACCCTGGCCGAGGCAGCGGCGTGTCTCGCGTGCGCCGCTCTGTTCGTGGGCAACGATTCCGGGCTGATGCACCTGGCGGCAGCCACGGGCGTACCGACGCTCGGCCTGTTCGGCCCGACCCCAGCCGCCGAATACGCACCAGCCGGCCGGCGAGCCGAGGCGGTTGTGGCCCCTGGCAGCTCGATGCATGAGCTTTCGGTCGGCGCCGTGCTGAACGCCGCCACCCGGCTGCTGGCGCGCGATCGGATTCCCACCCTGGTCCCGGCAGGCGATTGACGACGCATGCCGGCGGCGCGCCCCGCCAGTCCACCCGACGAAGCATCGCTGCATGAGGCGGCGCTCGATTATCTTGCCCGATACGCCGCGACCCAGGTGACGCTGCGACGCGTCCTTGATCGCCGGGTCGATCGATGGGCGCGTGCGCAGGGCCACGAGGCCGACGCCGGCGAACTGGCGGAAGCGCGACGGCTGGTACGCGCCGTCGTGGCGCGGCTGGCCGCGGCCGGCGCCGTGGATGACGCCGCCTTCGCCGTCGCGCGCGCACGCAGCCTGAGTTGTGCCGGCCGCTCCCGGCGCGCTGTGGCCGCGTATCTGGCCGCCAAGGGGGTGGCCGCCGAGACCGCCCGCGCCGCACTGCCCGCCGAGGACGATGCCGACCTCGCCGCCGCCCTGGCCCTCGCCGCGCGGCGCCGGATCGGGCCGTTTCGCCGACTGGACACCACGCTTGACGAGACACTGCACCGGCGTGAGCAGGGCGTGCTGGCGCGCGCGGGGTTTACCCAATCGGTCGCATCACGTGCGCTGTTGATGGATCGCAACGAAGCCGAGACGATCCTCCACCGTCTGCGACGAGAATGAGCGGAGACATGGTCGCCTACGCATTCCGGATATCCACGGAACGAATGGAGACCTCGTGCAAAAGGGGTTCACACGGAGGATCGCACGGGCGACCAATGCAGACGTTTCCCGGGTGGTGTGATAAATGAGAGGAGACATGACAGGATACGACAGCCGTGCCGACACGCTCGCGCATATCCATGCGGTGCGCGACAACCTGGAAACCTTCGTCGCAGCACTGTTGGCACGTGGCCGGGTGCACGACGCGAGCAAGCTGGGCCCGCAGGAGAAGCCGGTCTTCGACCAGGTGTTTCCCCTCTTGGAAGGGGTGGCGTACGGGTCGCCGGAATGGGATGCGGTGATCGAGCAGGCCCGGCCGGCGCTCGAACATCATTACCAATGCAACTCGCACCATCCCGAATACTACGGCGCCGCCGGCATTGCCGGCATGGACCTGTTCGACGTTGTCGAGATGCTGTGCGACTGGATCGCCGCGGCAAAGCGCAATCCGACGGACGGGGTAAAGCTTGCGCACAATGTCGAGCTGTTCGGCATCGACCGGCAGCTCGCCAGCATTCTGGCCAACACGCTGGCGCGCTGGCCGTCGCGCTGAGCGGTTCATACCCGGGGAGACCGCACCGATGTCCGCCACGACGCTGCCGAACACTACCATCCACGCCAGCTATGAAGCGATGACCCCGGGTTCGGCCCGGTTGGCCGAAGCCGCGCGCGCGGTGCTGCCGAGCGGGTTGGCGCATGACAGCCGCCATTTCGATCCGTATCCGATCTATGTCGCCCGCGCGCAGGGGCCGCTGAAGTGGGACGTGGACGGCAACCGCTACGTGGATTACTTCGGCGGGCACGGCGCGCTGATCCTGGGGCACAATCATCCCAAGGTGCTGGCAGCGGTGCATGCCGCGCTGGATCGTGGCACGCATTTCGGCGCCTGCCACGAGCTGGAGGTCCGTTGGGCCGAGCTGGTGTGCAAGATGGTGCCATCGGCCGAACGCGTGCGGTTCACTTCATCGGGCACCGAGGCCACGCTGATGGCGCTGCGCCTGGCGCGGGCCTACACCGGCCGCAGCAAGCTGCTGCGATTCCGAGGGCATTTCCACGGCTGGCACGACCATATGACCAGCGGCCATCACGATCATTTCGATGGCTCCGCCACGGTTGGCGTGCTCGGTGGCATCGCGGACAACGTACTGCTGTGCGATCCGAACGACACCGCGGAACTCAACCGGATCTTCGAGCAGCACCGCGATATCGCCGCGGTGATCCTGGAGCCCACCGGCGCGCATTTCGGCCGCATGCCGATCCTGCCGGAATTCCTCCGGACGCTGCGCGCGCTCACGAAGGACAGCGGCACGATCCTGATCTTCGATGAGGTGGTCACCGGGTTCCGTTGCTCGCCGGGCGGCGCGCAGCAGGCGCTGGGGATCACGCCCGACATGACCACGCTGGCGAAGATCCTGGCGGGCGGGCTGCCGGGCGGTGCGGTCGCGGGGCGGCGCGACATACTCGATCTGCTCGATTTCAAGCGCACCAAAGAGGCGGGGATCGAGAAGATCGCGCATCCCGGCACGTTCAACGCCAACCCGGTTTCCGCCGCTGCCGGGGTCGCCGCGCTGGAGATCCTGTCCACCACGGATGCCTGCGACAAGGCGAACGCCTATGGTGCAACGCTGCGCCAGCGGATGAACGAGGTGCTTGAGGACGAAAGGGTGAAGTGGGCCGTGCACGGCTCCTATTCCGGGTTCCACGTCTATATCAACCCGGAGAACGCGGACATCACCCCGGGCACGTTCGATCCCGTCGCGTTCATTCCGGCGATGATGGCCAGCAAGCGCGGCGAGGGCCTCTCATCGTCGTTGCGCATGGGCATGCTGGTCAACGGGGTTGACGTCAATTCCGGGCCATCCGGCACAATCTCCTGCACGCACGACGAGGAGGAGATGTCGGTAACGTTGGATGCGTTCCGTTCGGCGATTCGTGCGCTGCGGCGTGAGGGTGCGCTGGCCTGACGGCAGGCGTATGTCATTATCAGATTTCGAAATACCGCGGCCGGTCGAGATCGGGAATCAGCCCGGGCTGCTTCGGCTGCCACCCCAGCGCCTCCCGAGTTCGCTGACTAGAAGCCAGGTTATCGATCGCCGCGAAAGGCGCGAACCAGCCGAAGTGGTCGGCTGCTTCCTCTGGCGATTTGCTGACGACCGGCACGTTCAGCCGGCGGCCGATCACGCCGGCGATCTCGCGGAACGCGATGCCCTCTTCGGCGATCCCGTGATACCGGGCTCGTCCGGAACCCTTCTCAAGCACGAGCCTGTAGAGATGGGCCGCATCGAGCCGGTGCACCACGGGCCAGTGGTTGAGCCCGTCACCGATATAAGCCGAAACGCCCTTCTCACGCGCGAAACTGATGAGGCGCGGAACGAAGCCGTGATCGCCATCGCCATGGACCGATGGCGGAAGGCGCACCACCGACACGCGCACGCCGCCTGACGTCATCGAAAAGGCTGCCTGTTCTGAAACGCGGGGAATCAGGGCGGAGCCGGAAGGGGGCGCAGTCTCTTCGGTCACGAGGCGGCCTGGTGCAAGCAGCCCGGTCCCGGAGGTGACAATAAAGGCGCGGTCAGAGCCGGCAAGCGCGGCGCCGAGTGCCTCGATGGCGCGCCGATCTATCTCGCAGTTCGCCGCGAACCGCGAGAAGTCGTGGATGAAGGCGGTGTGAATCACGCCATCCGATATGGCGGCTCCGCTGCGCAGGCTTTCCAGATCTTCAAGATCACCTCGATGCACCTGGGCGTCAGCGGCGATAAGAGACTCGGCGGCCGCATCCGAGCGCGCAAGACCGAGCACCTGATGGCCAGCGTTGATCAGCTCCTGAACAATGGCGGAACCGACAAAACCTGTAGCACCGGTAACGAAGACACGCATCACAACTCATCCTTTACTTCATCTGATAACCACGGCCGCATTCGCAGCCCCGTGGTTATCGAGATAGGCATTTGAGCAGATACGACCTATGCGCTAAAGTCCGTATTATCTTCGCGATCGTCCAGGATGACCGATGGACCCGCTCTCTGACGTGCTGTCGCTGCTGAAGCCGCGCAGTTATATGTTCGGTGGCTTCGACGCTGGCGGAGAGTGGTCAATCCATTTCGGCCAGCACGAAGGCATCAAGTGCTACGCTGTGGTTTCCGGCCAGTGCTGGCTTTCCGTGGAGGGCGTTCCCGACGCGGTGCGACTGAAGACGGGGGACTGCTTCCTGTTGCCGCGCGGGCGGCCCTTCCGCGTTGCAAGCGATCTGACGTTGACGCCCACCGACGCCCGCACGTTCTTTCCGGCCCCGCTGAATGGCGGCATCGCCGTTCTCAATGGCGGCGGGGATTTCTCGTCTGTCGGCGGGCACTTCGTCCTTGCCGGCAACCATGCCGGCATCCTGTTGGGGATGCTGCCGCCCATCGTCCATATCCAGAAAGAATCCGACAAAGCCGCGCTGCGCTGGTCTATGGAGCGGATGAGGCAGGAGCTGCGCGAGCCGCAGCCGGGCGGCTTTCTGGTCGCACAACACCTCGCCTACATGATGCTGGTTCAGGCCCTGCGGCTGCATCTGACGGAAGGGTCGAACGGTGGCGTTGGCTGGCTCTTCGCCCTGGCGGATAAGCAGATTGGCGCGGCGATCAACGCCATGCACGGCGATCCGGCGCATCGCTGGGCATTGCAGGAGCTGGCGAAGCGCGCCGGCATGTCGCGATCGACCTTTGCCCTGAAATTCAGGCTCGTCAGCGGAAACTGTGGGTGCTTCGGGGGTATACCGAGGGCTAGTTTTATCACTCAGCCGGCCGGCTGGTGGATTTGTGGACAACACAAGCGCGTTGCCCACAACCCCACAGCCGCCACATCGGCAGAAGCGGAGATATCATCCGCCACCACGGCAGGCATCTTTACGCCTCATCGCGGCTGATCTCAGGGTCTGTCAGGAAGCGGAACAACTTGCGGCAGGTCGTGTCGAAGGAGCGCTGCGCGGTGTCGGACTGACCATGGGAGAGCAGCGGCCCGCCATCGTCGCCGATGAGGGTGAGGACGACCTGCTTGATTGGCCGCCTCCGGAGGTCGCTGTCCATCTGCAATCGGCTGATGACCTCACCGCCGAGAGCCCAGACGTTGTCGCGGTGTCGGCGCAAGGTTTGGCGTGATAGCTGCAAGGCCAGCAGGTCGCGCAGGAACGGCTTGAAGCATTCCACCATCCGCCGGCCAGGCGGAATATCGCGCGCCTCATACGCCCAGCTGCGAGGCCACTGATCGAGGTCCGGACAACAGGTCTGCAAGGGATCGGCAGCAGCCCGTTGCGCCGGTACGCTGTCACGTCTGCCGGCAACTCCTTTGGGTCCCGCTGCCATGCGGCTGATCTCCCTGCTGAACCACTACCAGCACTTTCCTGGGTTCGTTTACGAGAAGGCGCGACATTGCGCCGAAAGCCGAACCATCGAGATCAGCGTGCGGCCCCGCCGCGGCTCGAGACCGGTGTGCTCGGGCTGTCGCAAGCCGGCGCCGGCCTATGATCACCTGAGCCTGCGCCGGTTCGAATTCGTGCCCCTCTGGGGCTGCATGGTGGTGTTCCTCTATTGCATGCGACGGGTCGATTGCCGGGCCTGCGGCGTGCGGGTCGAAGCGGTCCCCTGGGGTGTCGGCAAGCACCAGCTGACCAAGGCCTACATGCTGTTCCTGGCGCACTGGGCGAGGAAGCTGTCCTGGCAGGAGACCGCCGGGTCGTTTCGCAGCACCTGGGACAAGGTCTGCCAGTCGGTCGAGTATGTCGTGCAGTGGGGGATCGAGCACCGGCAACTGGGGCCGATCGTGGCGATCGGCGTCGATGAGATCCAGTATGCCAGGGGACACAAATACCTGACGCTGGTCTATCAGATCGAGCAGCAGTGCACGCGCCTGCTATGGATCGGTCGCGAACGGACGGTGGAGAGCTTCGAGCAGTTCTTCACCCTGATCGGCGAACCATTGGCTGGGCAGATCGAGTTTGTGTGCTCGGACATGTGGCAGCCTTATCTGAAGGTGATTCGTGAGCGGTGCAGCCAGGCCATCCACATCCTCGATCGCTTCCATATTGTCGCCAAGATGAATGCCGCGCTGGACCAGGTGCGTGCCGCCGAGGCTCGCCGGCTGGCCCGGGACGGCTATGAGCCAGTCTTGAAGAAGACCCGCTGGTGTGTGCTCAAGCGCAAGGCCAACCTGACCGAGCATCAACGCTTCCGCCTGCGCGATCTGCTGCGCTACAACCTGCGGACCGTACGGGCCTATCTGCTGAAGGAGGACTTCCAGCAGTTCTGGGACTATGCTTCGCCGAGTTGGGCCGGCAAGTTCCTGGATGAATGGTGCGGTCAGGTCATGCGCTCCCGCATCGAGCCGATGAAGAAGATCGCCAGGACGCTACGCTCGCACCGCGCGCTGATCCTGAACTACTTCCGCGCCAGGAAGCAGCTCTCCAGCGGTGTGGTCAAGGGTCTGAACAACAAGGCCAAACTGACCATGCGAAAATCCTACGGGTTCCGTACCTTCCACGTCACCGAAATCGCCTTGTATCATGCACTTGGTAAGCTGCCGGAACCCAACGTCGCCCACAAATTCTTCTGACGAGGCGAAATTCAAAGAGACGGTCGGAGCGTCACCTATGGAATACCTGACGCGCTGGCGAATGCTGCTGGCCGGGGACAGGCTGATGAATTCCGGTGATCCCATTTCCGTCATTGCCCTGTCGCTCGGCTACGAATCCGAAAGCGCCTTCAGCACTGCCTTCAAGCGGGTCATGGGCTGTTCGCCACGGCAATATAGCCGTGGCCGGAATCCGGCTTCCCCTTCACATAGCGAGGGGAAACCGCCCGCACCAAACGGCTCGAACCCATCGCAGGTTGATATACGCGATTGGCGGCGCTCCGAACGGGTGGTGCACGGGGTGGAGCTTCGAGAAGGGTGACATCCGGCGCATATCTTAAGAATTTCGCAGCACTGATCAGGCGTATGGCCATAGCGTGAATGTCTAGCGACGCGCAGGCGCCGAATGTGGAAGATCGACCGAACGGCCGATAATGATTCCAGGATGCCGAGACAACGGAGAGGCGCGAGGCGCTCGCTATGGCGATCTACCGCACTCGATAACGAATGATTTCCTTGGAAGGATCGGTGCGTCGCAGCGGCCGAGCAGGGAGCCAGGTCTTGTTGACGGTTGGACGGCGCCGGCGAAGCATCCTAAGACGATTCGCCGACGCGGTCTGACCGATCTGATAGGCGCGATGCTCGCGGAATGTTGCCTCAAAAAGCCTCCATAAATCCTCTTACTATTTGTTACCTTGAACTCGTCAACACACCTTGATCACCATCAATTTTTCTCCTAAAGACCAGTGTTCCACTTGTAAGTGATAACACTAGAATTACGTGTCTCGATCGATGGGGCCAGGGATATCCGAAGGGTTAGCGCGCGGGGGCGCGCTTCTGCGGCTTGCGCAGGCCCAACAAGCCGCGCCGACGCCGTACGCGCCCGTCTCCTGGATTTCCTATGGCGGCGGCGAAGTGATCCTCCTGGCGATCGTGCTGCTCGTGGTGGCCAGCGGATTTGCCTATGCCGGCAAACGGCTGCGTGCCCCGCTCAGGGTCACGCGGCCAGGAGGCGTTGCCGCCGGGTTCATGATCGTGATCTGGCTGCTAACAATCTATACCGTCGTCATCGTCACAGTCGTCTACGGACTGCAAGTGAAGCAGGCCTATCCGGGCTTCGCCGCGCGCCACGTGCGCGTCGGCACGTTCGTCGATGCGGCGGCGACCTTCTTCGTGATTCTCTACCTCACGCGGCGTTGGGGTTGGAAGGTCGCGCTGGCCAGCGCGGTCATCGGGGCTGCCGCCGCGCCAATGATCTTCGAGTTTCCCTTCGATCTGATCGTCATGGCGCGGACCAATCCGCCGATCCCGCCCCATCCAATGCTGTATCGGCAGCTTTTCTTCCTGCCGTTATTCTTGGCCGAGTTCTCAACGGTATCATTGCTGACGTTGCTGCCTTCGATGCGGGTGACCGCGTACGCCTGCTACGCGGTGGCGGCAATGTTTGTGGTATTCGCCGTCTGGGCTGCCTTCGGGTTCGCCTTTCCCGCAGAACCGCTGCCGCTCGCGCTGAACGTCATTTCAAAGATCCTGTGCTTCGTAGCCGCGATCATGCTGTTTGTCTGGAGTGCGGACGGGGAAGTCTCTGGAGCTGGAGCACGATGATTTTGAGCTTGAACCGCTACCTGCTCTACCCAATCCGGTGCAGCGCTGTCGAGGCGGGAGACCTCCTGGTGGAAGGCGGAGCGGCGCTCGTGGTTTTCTTCGACCACCTCGGACGGCGCACGCGCGACGAAGGTCGAGTCAAGCCACGCTGTTCCTGTTCTACGTGGCGACGATAGGGCTGACAGTTTACGGGCCGGCCCTGCCCAGACCTTTCGCGCACAGTTAACTCTCGCGGAACTCTACGCGGGTCCCGTGGCCGACCATTTCCTGAAGGCCTCAGGAGGCAAGGATATGATCCAGCAGCATGAGAACTTGGTGGCGTGGTGGTCTCGCATTGCCGCGCGACTGTCGATGAAGGCGACAACGCCAGCTCAGTTCGCACACGGTCTGCGCCCCTTGCATCGCTATAATTTGAGCGGCAATCAGAACGGCAGCTTCTCAGCCATCGTGGCCGTTGTCGCGACCACCGCGCGCTTGCCCTCGAACAGGATCGCCGCGGCGCGTGCATCGGTGCGCACCGCAAGCCCGCGTGCGCGCGCCGGATGCAGGAAGGCGCGCGCGGCGGAGTGGCGCCAGCCGCGATAGATCGCGCGCTGGAAATAGCCGACGCCTTCCTGTGACTCGCCGTTGTAATCGGCGCAGCGGGGGATCCCCAGGCTTGCGGCGCCCTCGATGAAGGCTTCACAGATCGGATGGATCCAGTCGATGTCGGTGACGGGCAGGCGGCCCTCGGTGCCGTGATAGCGTGTGTCGCACAAACCGAGCCGCCGCTCGGTGCGCTTGAAATAGGGCAGCACATCGACATAGGACCAGCCGCGATTGCCGCGTTGCGCCCAGGTGTTGAAATCGGCACGTTGGCCGCGGTTGTACACCATGCCGTTGATCGAGCTCGACCCGCCCAGGGTGCGGCCTTGCGTCGTCGGGATCTGCCGCCCGGCGGTGCCCTCGCCGGGCTCGGTCTTGAATTGCCATGTGTACTGCGGGTTGAATAACATCTTGATAAACCCGCCGGGCACGTGGATGAACGGGTGCCGATCGGGCGGCCCTGCCTCCAGCACGCACACCGTGACTCCCGGATCTTCGGTCAGCCGGTACGCCAGCACCGACCCGGCCGCGCCACTGCCGACGATCACGTAATCGAACACATCGGCGCTTCGGAGGCCCGGTTCCGCTGCGGTGTTCATCTTCTCCTCATCGTGGCCGAACGCCGGCCTCTCGTCACGGCCGGGTTTGGCCCCGCCATCCACGTCTTTGCAACGCAGATTGATAGAAGTCGTGGATGGGCGGCCTTCGCCGGCCATGACGCGGGGATGACGCGCGCCGATTGTCGGGAATGTGCTGGCATGCTCCTCCCCTCGTGCGATTGATTGTCGGTGACGGGCATTCTAAGCTTGCGGCGGACGCCAATCCAAGGCAGCCGGCAACGCCAAGGAGGGAACGCATGGACTATGTCTGCGACGCGCCAGGCGATCTGACCTGGTTCCGAATCGTGACCGAAGGTGAAGCGGCAGCGGAATCACAGGAGATGCGCCATGCGGTGGAGAAATATTTCCGCCGCGAGCGCGAGAAGGCGGAGGCGAGCTTCCGGCCGATGTCCAGCGTGTTTTTCGAGCAGGCGATCGGGCTGGAGGCGCATGCGCGGCGCGAGATGCCTCTGTTTCTTACGCTGCGCGACACGGACGGCAAGGCACTCGTCACGGCGATGCTGCCGCCGGGCGGCAAGCCTGACCGGTCGTTCAGCCCGATCATCGTCGGCCCGGCCAACGCAGACCCCTATCCGCAGCACGGCGAAGCGATCCGCGCGCTGGCCGAGCATTTCGGCATCGCGCTGGACCGCGCGCGCTGCTATCCGTATCGTAGGTAACCAATTCAGGAGACGCATGCGATGGCTATGACACTCGAGCAGTTCGCGGCGCAATGTAAGCGGGAGCTGACCGCTGACCCCGGCCCGCACGGCCGGCAGAAGGTCTGCGCGCTGGTGCAGGATGCACTGAAGGACCGCGAGTTCGTCGATACCTATATCCAGCCCGACGGGCCGGAGCGGAAAGTGCTGTACCGAGGATCCCGAGCTTGGCTTCACGATCCTCGCGCACAGCTACCGCGGTGCGAAAAACTCGAAGCCGCACGACCACGGGCCATCCTGGGCCATCTACGGCCAAGCCTCGGGTGAAACGATCATGACCGACTGGGAGTGCCTCGCGCGCCCCACTGCCACGACGCCCGGCAAGGCGCGCCGCACCCGCGACTACACACTGACCCCAGGCATGGCGTATCTGTACGAACCAGGCGTGCTGCATTCGCCTCGTCGCGACGATTCCACCCGCCTGCTGCGTATCGAAGGCGTGAACATGGACCGCGTCCGCCGGTTTCCTTACGAAGCAGCCGAACCCGCGCCCGCATAGTAACGTTCCCCCTCCCCTTGCGGGAGGGGGCAGGGGGAGGGGTCCGAGCAACAGCGGATACTAAACATCCAAAAACACCGTCTCATTCGCCCCCTGTAAGCAGATATCCATCCGCCAGCTCGCCGGACCGTCCGGGCGCGCGATCAGCGTGGCGCGTCGGGCCGGATCCTCGATTGACACAAGCAGCGGATCAGTCTCGTTCAGTGGGTCGCCCTGGAAATAAGCGCGGGTCACCAGCCCCCGCATCAGCCCACGTGACAGCACAGTGACCGCGATATGCGGTGCCTGCTGCGCATTCCCACGACCCGGCACCGGCCCTGGCTTCAGCGTGATAAAGCGAAACTGCCCATCTCGATTGGTGCCGCAGCGGCCGAACGCCGGAAACGCGTCGCACGCAGACGGATCGGATTGCCAGATCTCGATGCAGGCATCGGGGAACGGCAATCCGTCTCCGTCCGTGAGGACGCCGCTCAGCGTGATCCGCTCGCGCTCCGGATAAGCGCGCGCGGCGCCGAAGCGGGTCAGGTCCGCCCAGGACGGGTCTTCAAGAAGGTGCCAGTAGGGGCCGATAGTCTGGCTGGCGGTTGCTGTCGGCATTCTTGAGCCCTTTCCGCCCACGTTCATGCCGCAATCGTAGTCCTGTCCCGGCGGTCGGGAAAGCCAGCGGGCGGGGCACCGCGTCTGCGGCCAGCCCGGGCAGCGCCACCACCCATGATCATGAAGACCACCGCTGGTTGTGGCGAGAGAATTGCATCTGCCGTGACTAGAAAACGCAGGCCCCGCCACCTCTTGGCGGCGCATCAGCGTGCAAGACGGCAGCCGGGAGGAAGGCGAGCGTCTCGAACCAGGGATTTTAATTGACAAGGAACCAGGCGGCGCACCACCGTTCAAGCAACGATAGGGGGGAGGCGGCCAAATGGCTTCCATTTATCGGTGGACCAATCCGGGCACTAGCGATTTCGACATCGCCTCGAACTGGACCCTCGTGTCCGGCCCCGGCAATATGAGCGGTACCCCGTCCGCGCCCGGCGACACGGCGATCGTGCCGTTTGGAACTGTCGTAAATTCACCGGACGTGCACCTGACCGCCAACACGATAGAGGCCGGCGGCACGACATCGGTTGCCGCCGGCATCTTCACCGGCGATTCGCTCGTCACCTACGCAAACCCGACGCTCGATTCGATGACACTGTTCGATATGTCGGTGCCGGGCCAGACCACAGCGGAGCAGGCGCTGCTCGACGCGATCGGGACGTTCGTCAACCAGGGTACGGTCGAGGCCAACGGGCCGGCGGGAAGCTCGCTCACGATCGACGTGCAGCAGGGGACGTCCGGGGCGGCGGGTTATTACTTCAACTATGGCACGATTGCCGTCGATTCCGGCAACACGCTGACGATCTCCATCGGCCCGAATGCCGAGTTCTTCAATGTCGGCTCCGTCGTTGACAACGGGGGCTCGCTGTTCATCACCGCCGCCCCGAGCGCGATCGCCGGGGGCGCGGCACCGGTGGTCGGGCCGATCATCCTGGAGAACGGCGGCACCGTCGAGGACAATACGGCATTCCCAGCCGGCGTAAGTGGCAACTTTCGCAGTTATGTGTTCAACGATGGCTCGAACGACCTGCTGAAGATCGATCAGATCGGCTCCTTCTCGGCCCGCATCTATGGCTTCGAGGCTGGCGATACGATCGATATCGGCAGTGTGCCGTTTACCAGCGACAGCTTCGATCCCACCACCAACATCCTCAGTATCATAAACGCTGGGAGCACGGTCGCATCGCTCGACTTCAGCTCAGGCGTGTTTACCACCGGCAGCTTCGATGTCTCGACTGTCGCCGGCCAGACCCTGATCGAGACCACCGCTACCAATACTGTCTGGAACAACACCACCGGCGCCTGGACTACCGCTCGAACTGGTCCGGCGGCATCGTCCCCGGTGCCGGCAATACCGCGCGGATCGGTACCGGCAACACCGACACCTTTACGGTCACGACTGGCGCGGGGGCGATATCCGTCGGCTCGTTGATCCTGGATGACCCGAACGCAACCCTGCAGGTCAGCGATAGCCTGACCGTCGCGCCGCAGCTTCTGCAGCAAATGGCCGGCACCATCGCGGTCACCGGCAGCGGCACGCTCGTCTCTCACGGATTCCGTCAGCTCACTGCGGCGACGAGCCTGCAGCTTGATCCGGGCGCGGTGATGGACGTGATCGGTCGACCGAGCCTCACCTTCGCCAGCAACGGCATCATCGGTGTCCAGAACGGCAATACGTTCGGTGGGGACCTCATGGGGACCACCGTCGTGGATGACGCGGTACTCAATGCGAGCTCGAGCAGCGCCGGTACCGGTGGGTATCTGGAGATTGGTAATGCTGGCGACGGCACCCCGACGACAGTTACAGTCGAGGCAGGCGGATCGGTCTCCGATACCTACTCCGTCCTCTATTCCGATCCGACATCCTTCGGAAACCTGACCCTGACAGGCTCTGGAACCGAATGGACCGACGCCGGCGACCCAAGCGACACCCTAACCACGCGCGGGTACATGGTCATTGGCGACAACAGCCAGGCGAGCAACACGCCTGTCCCGCCCATCGCCGGCGCGGCCACGCTGACGGTTACCAACAATGCGATGCTGACCGAGACGACATTCGCGCGGATCGCTTCATCCACCGATAGCGCCGGGATAGTGAATGTCACCTCGGGCGGCGTGTGGAATATCGGTTTGACCTCCGGCGGGTTCCTGATTGTCGGACAATCGGGGTCAGGTGCGCTGAACATTGCTAGCGGCGGCACCGTTGCGGTCGGCAATATCGGCACTTTCCTAACAACGGGACCACATTCACCGGCAACGGAATCGGTATAGGAAACAATTCGGGAGGCGCCGGGACAGTTCTGGTCTCCGGCGGACTGCTCAGCAGCGAGGACGGAATTGGTGTCGGTAAGGGCGGAACCGGCACGCTGGATGTAGAGAGCGACGGTACAGTCTCCGTCACCGGCGGCGGAATCGCTATCGGCGCGACGCTGGGTGGGTCGGGCACGCTGATCGTTTCCGGCAGTGGCGCTCTGGTGACACTCGGCACCGCGACGACAGGGATTGGTGTCGGCAAAGGCGGAACCGGCACTCTCGAGGTTCTCGCCGGTGGCACGGTGTCTCTTCAGGCCAACCATATAGGTGTAGGTACCACTGCTGGCGCTACCGGCACCGTGATAGTGGATGGCGCCGGCGCGCTTATTTCGTTCAGTAGCCTTGCCGCCGGTATCGATCCCGGCGACGGGGGAACGGGAATCCTCGAAGTGGAGGGCGGGGGTACCGTCTCCATACAGGGGGGCGGAATTGGCATCGGCCACGTCGCCGGCAGTTCAGGCACCGTCGTCGTATCGGGGACCGGATCGGAGATCATCGCTGAGGGCACGCTCGGGGTCGGTGTTGGGCAGGTCGCACAGGGCGTTATGACGATCGCCTCGGGTGGCCTGGTGAAGATCGAGATGGGCAGATCCCTGAACATCGGCGGTGAGTCTGGTACGCCAGGCGTCGATGGACTCGGCACGGTCGTGCTGCAGAGCAGCGGCACACTCGGCGGCACACTCGACGTATCTGGAAAAGCTTTCCTTTGGAGTGGCTCGACGCTTAGCGTCGATTCCAGTTCCGCAGTGGATATCGGCACCTCGGGCAGCTTCGACGCAGGCGATGTTCTGATCGAAAGCGGCCATACACTGGTTGGCAACGGGCTGATCAGCGCCGGGGCAGTGAACGATGGCAACATCGAAGCCAGCAGTTCGGTTGCCGCCGGGCAGCCGTCGCCGGGCACGCTGGAGATTACTGGGAGCGTCTCCGGCACCGGCGCCATCGATATCGATGCCAACGCGAACCTGAGGTTGGATGGTTCGGTTGACAGCCAGAGTGTGACATTCGGCGGCACAAGCGCCGCGATGATCCTTGGCACGCCCGGCACACAGTCCGCCGACGCGATCATCAATCTGCAGAATTTCGACCGCATCGAGCTTGCCGGCATCTCGATCTCGGACGCTGTCTTTAACCAGGGCAGTACCCCCGATGTGGGTTCGATCACGGTCACCGGCTCGGAAACTTACATCTTCAACGACGTCACCTTTGCCGCGGGCGCCAGCACACGCTTGCTGACCGGCTTCGATGCAACCACGGGCAACGACTACATCCAGGTAGCCTGCTATCTCGAGGGCACCCGCATCCTCACCGACAAGGGCGAAGTCCCGGTCGAATCGCTCGCCATCGGCGATAACGTCATCACTCGCTCCGGCAAACCCAAGCCGATCAAATGGATCGGCCGGCGCAGTTACGCTGGCGCCTTCGCCGCCGCCAACCCCACGCTCGCGCCCGTGCTGATCCGGGCCGGCGCGCTCGCCGACGGTGTGCCGCGCCGCGATCTCTACGTCTCCCCCGAGCACGCCATGTATCTCGACGGCGTGCTGGTGCCGGCGCGGCAACTGGTCAACGGCACCTCCATCCTGGCGACGCGCGACATCGACCCGATCCGCTACTTCCACATCGAACTTGACCAACACGACGTGATCTACGCCGAAGGCGCCGCGGCCGAGACCTTCGTCGATTGCGACAGCCGCGGCATGTTCCACAACGCGACGGAATACGCCCATCTCTACCCCGACGAACAACAAACCAAATGGCGCTTCTGCGCCAAGGTCGTCGAACGCGGCCGCAAGCTGGTCGCTATCAACAATCGCCTCGCCGCGCGCGCGGCAAGCATCGGTTTCGGCCCTGGCAACACCTGCCCGCTCGACGGCTATATCGACTACGCCACGCACACGGGCATTAGCGGCTGGGCTTGGTGCAAGGCGTTGCCCGACACGCAAGTTCGCCTAGAAATCTTGGCCGGCGATCAGCTCATCGGCACCGTGCTCGCCGACCGGTTCCGCGCCGACCTGAAAGACGCCCGCATCGGCGACGGCCGCCATGGCTTCGAGCTTCGCTTCACCCGCCCGCTCGATCCCTTCCTGCGGCACACGGTCACGCTTCGCCGCGCCGTCGATCACGCTCCGCTGGCGGTCGCGCCGGTCGTCATCGAACCAGCGGACCGCCTCGACGAGCCCACCCGCGCGACGGTTGCCTCGTTGCTGCGCCACGCCACCGCCCGCGCGGAAAGCGTCGCGGAGGCCGAAACGTTGCACCGACTGCTGCTCGCCGAGGCCCGCCAGGCGCAGCTCGCCCGCCTGCGGCTGCTGCGCCGCGAAGGCCCGGTTGAGCACCGCCGCGGCGCCGCCCCGTCCCCTGCCCGCCGCGCGCTGGTGATCGACGAGGCTTGGCCGCGCACCGACCGCGACGCCGGCTCGCAGGCGATCGTCTCGCACATGCGGGCGCTGCAACGGCGCCGCTGGCACGTGTCGTTCACCGCGACCGCGCCGCTCGGCGACGATGCTATCGCCAAAGCTGCGCTGGAGGCGCTCGGCATCATCTGCCACGCCGCGCCCGACGTAGCATCAGTTGAAGAGCTGCTGCGGGATGCGGCCGATCAGTATCAACTCGTGTATCTGCACCGCCTGCCCGTCGCATCCGCCTATGCCGGCCTTGTGCGCCGCTATCAGCCGGGTGCGCGGTTGATCTACAGCGTTGCTGACCTGCATCACCTCCGGCTCGCGCGACAGGCTGCGGTGGAGGCACGACCCGAGCTTGCCCGCCGTGCGGCGGCGCTGCGACGGCAGGAGCTGCTGGCGGTGCAGCAGGCGGATGCCGTGATCACGCACTCGCCGGTGGAGGCAGCGGTGCTGGCGCGCGAGGTACCGGGCGTGCAGGTGCAGGTGGTGCCATGGGCGGTGCGCCCCGGACCCGCGCCGCGGCCGTGGGCGAAACGCCAGGGCATGGTGCTGGTCGCCAATTTCGCGCACGAGCCCAACGCCGACGGATTGCTGTGGCTGGCGCGCGAGGTCATGCCGCTGGTGTGGGCCGAGGCGCCGGATCTGACGTTGACGCTTGCTGGCGCGGGCCTCGCGTCGGGAATCGCGCGCACGCTGACCGATGCTCGGCTGAAACTGCTGGGCCACGTGCCCGATCTGCGCCCGTTGCTGGCCGGGGCGCGATTGGCTGTGGCGCCGCTGCGCTACGGCGCGGGGATCAAGGGCAAGGTGCTGGAGGCGTGGGCGGCGGGGTTGCCGTGTGCGATGACACCGATCGCGGCGGAAGGGCTGCCGCTCGACGCGACACTCGCCGGGTCGGTAGCCCCGGATGCCCAGGGGCTGGCGCGGCTGATCCTAGCGCTGCACATCGACCCCGCCCACAACGCCGCGCTCTCACGCGCCGGCCGAGCCGCGCTGCGCCGGCACTTCAGCCAGAAGCAACTCGATTGCGCGTTAGCCGCAGCGTTGGTCCGACGGCCCGCCACCGTCCACGCGCTCCAACTCGCGCGCCCGGCCGCCGCATAATATCCTATGCTGTACGGCGCCTCTCCCGCTTGCGGGAGAGGCCGGTTCGCAAAGCGAACGGGTGAAGGCTCGCCGCCGCGCACTTCGAGGGAACAACGCGTGATGCGCAATTCGCAGCTCTACGAGCAGGATTTCCACGCCTGGGCGAACGAGCAGGCGGCCCTGCTACGCGCAGGCCGGCTCGCTGAGGCAGACATCGAGCATATCGCCGAGGAGATCGAGAGCATGGGCAAGACCGAGAAGCGGGAGCTCGTCAATCGCCTCGCGGTCCTGCTTACGCACCTGCTGAAATGGCAGTACCAACCAACCCTGCGTGGGACGAGCTGGCGGCTGACTATAGAGGAGCAGCGCCAGCGATTGACGGACCATCTCGAGGACAATCCAAGCCTGAAGGCGACGCTGTCCACAAGCCTGGGTGCCGCCTATCGCCTGGCGCGCATCGTCGCGACCCGCGAAACCGGCCTCCGCCGCGAGACCTTTCCGCCGACCTGCCCCTGGTCGCCCGAGCAAACAATGACCGAGGATTTCTGGCCTGGCGATGAGGTGGGATAAGGGCGGAGCGTGGTTGCTCTTCGCTAGCCCGGTTCGTCCGGGGGCGCCGGAAACTCAACGCCCTCGTATGCATCCGTCAGCTTCAGCCCGACACCGATCTCCGGCATGTCGATCACAGCATCAGGCCCCAGCAGTGTGCCGATCCAACGCTGACCCTCGCGGCAAAACATTGTCCCGTGCAACGTGTCCTGCTCAAGCATGACGCACCGGACGATCGAAGGCGTATCGCGATATTCCTCGTTCTTGTCGTACCAATCCATGCGATAGGTACCCTCGCTCAGCACCTCGAAGACGATGACCGGATCGGGCAGCACCGTCGCATTGCCCGCAGCGGGAGAACAGGACACAACCACATCCGGGTAGCGGACCCTGCCCGTCACCTCGATCTTCATGTTTTCCATGAACACCCGGCACGGCTTGCCCCGCAGGCGCTCCCGCAGTTCTGCGAAAACGTTTCCGGCAGTCAGGTTATGGTTCACCGTCCCGCCGACCATCGCGACAGGCTGGACGCCGTCGAACTCGTAACGCGGCTCCTGCCGTTCCTCCCAGGCGAGGAACTCATTGATCGTCCACGGCTTGCGCAGCGCGATGTTCATACTCGCACCATACCACCACCCGACCGCCTGTAGAAGCGGTGCCGACTTTCCGTGGCCATGCCTGCAATCCGACGCGGGGTGATCTCTACGATGAGATCGCAGGGCAGTCGTAGCCCAGCGCCATCCCATGGATGCCTGCTTGCGGAGGCATGGCGAGCCGAGCCTAGCGGCCTGCCACTATACCGAGAAATACTTCGCCTTCGGATTCAGCACCACGATCGCACTGGTCGATTGTTCTGGATGCAACTGGAATTCGTCCGACAGCGACACCCCCACTCGTTCGGCCCCCAGCAGCGCCAAGAGTGGCGCCTGGTCCTCCAGCTTCGGACAAGCCGGATAGCCGAACGAATAGCGCGACCCCCGATACCCCTGGCCCAGCATCTTCTCCATATCCCGCGCATCCTCGCCGGCGAAACCCAACTCCGCGCGGATGCGCTTGTGCACGTACTCCGCCATCGCCTCGGCCATCTCCACTGACAGCCCGTGCAGGTAGAGGTAATCCTGGTAGCGGTTGTCCTCGAACCAGGCGCGTGCCGTCTCGGACGCTTTCTGCCCGATCGTTACCACCTGCAGCCCGATCACGTCGCGTTCGACGTCATCCACGTCGCGGAAGAAATCGGCGATGCACTCGCCGTCCTCCTTCTGCTGCCGAGGCAAGATGAACCGAGCCACCTCGGTCGCCCCGTCCTGGGCAAACACGATCAGATCATTCCCCTGCCCCGCCGCTTTCCAGTACCCATAGACCGCGCGCGGCGCCAAAATCCCCTCCGCCTCGCACAACCCCAGCATGCGCCGCATCACCGGCCGCAGCTCCTGCTTCGCCCAGCCGAGAAAATCCTCCAATGAGCGACCCTGTTTCCGGAACCCCCACTGGAACTGATACAGGCTGCGCTCATTGATGAACGGCACGATCGCCTTTGGCGCCGCTTCTAAAACGCGCGAACCCCAGAACGGCGGACGCGGAATCTCCACCCCTCGCGTGATCCGCCGCCGCCTGGCCTGCACGGCGCCGATATCGATCGGCCGGAAGGCGCGCGCATCCGCCTGGCCCAGCCTGCGCGCCGTGTTGCGCGGCTTGCCGCGGCGCCGCGCCTGCACCGCCGCCAGATAATCGTCGAACCCGTTGCCAGTGACCTTTTCCATCAGGTGCAGCCCGTCGAACGCGTCACGCGCATAGGCCACTCGTCCGCTCGCATAGGCACGGACGCAATCATCCTCCACATAGCTGCGCGTCAGCGCCGCGCCGCCGAGCAGCACGGGGATCTCCAGCCCCTGGCGCGACATCTCCTCCAGGTTCTCGCGCATCACCACGGTCGATTTCACCAGCAGGCCCGACATGCCGATGGCATGCGCGCGATGCTCGCGTACCGCCGTCAGCATGTCTGGCAGCGGCACCTTGATGCCGAGGTTGACGACCCGATACCCGTTGTTGGTCAGGATGATATCGACCAGGTTCTTGCCGATATCGTGCACGTCGCCTTTCACGGTCGCCAGCACGATGGTGCCCTTCTCCTGGCCCTCGACCCGTTCCATGAACGGCTCCAGGTAAGCCACGGCGGCTTTCATCGTCTCGGCGCTTTGCAGCACGAACGGAAGCTGCATCTTGCCGGCGCCGAACAGCTCGCCCACCACCTTCATCCCGTCCAGCAGCACGGTATTGATGATGTCGAGCGGCGACAATCGCGTCAGCGCCTCGTCCAGGTCATCGGTCAGCCCCTTGCGGTCGCCATCGACGATGCGGTCCTTCAGCCGTCCCTCGGCGGTCGCGGCGCGATGCTTCACAGTGACATCCGCCAGCTTGCGGTCGGCGAACATCTCCAGCAGCCGCTGCAACGGGTCATACCCGTCGCGCCGGCGATCGAAGATCAGGTCCTCGGCGACCGCCACCTCCTCCGGTGCGATCAGGTGCAACGGCCGGATCTTCGACACATGCACGATCGCCCCCTTCATCCCGGCGCGCACCGTATGGTCCAGGAACACCGAGTTCAGCACCGCGCGCGCCGCCGGGTTCAACCCGAAGCTGATATTCGACAGCCCAAGAATGATCTGGATGTCGGGAAATTCCTCGCGGATCGCCTTGATGCCCTCCAGCGTCCACAAACCAAGCTTGCGGTCGTCCTCGTTGCCGGTGGCGATGGTGAAGGTCAGCGGGTCGATCAGCAGATCGGACTGTGCCAGGCCGTAGCGGTCGCAGGCAAACGAAACCAGCCGCCGTGCCACTTCCAGCTTGCGCTCGGCGGTCTTCGCCATGCCCTGCTCGTCGATGGTCAGCGCAATTACCCCGGCGCCGAAGCGCTTCGCCAGCACCAACCGGTCGGATGCGTGCTTCTCGCCGTCCTCGAAATTGATCGAGTTGATGATCGGCTTGCCGCCATACAGTTTCAGCGCCGCCTCGATCACCGGTGTCTCGGTGCTGTCGATCACCAGCGGCGCATTCACCGAGGAGTTGAAGCGGCGCACCACCTCGGTCATCTCGCCCAATTCGTCGCGGCCGACGAACGCGGTGCAAACATCCAGCGCGTTGGAGCCTTCGCCGACCTGTTCGCGGCCCATCGCCACGCAGCCGTCCCAGTCCCCGGTCTCCTGCAACTCGCGCCACCGGCGAGAACCATTGGCGTTGCAGCGCTCGCCAATGGCGAAGAACGCGTTTTCCTGACGCAGCGGCACCGCCTGATACAGGGACGCCACGCTGGGCACCCAGACCTGCTTGCGCGGAACCGGTACGGGCCGGAATTCTCCCCGCTTGCGCAGCATCGCATCCAGCGCGGCGATGTGTTGGATCGAGGTGCCGCAGCAGCCGCCGATCAGGTTCACCCCGTCTTCGGCCACGAAGCGCTCCAGCCAGCTCGCCAACTCAGCAGCGCCCAACGGGTAGTGTGGATGTCCATCGACCAGTTCCGGCAGCCCGGCATTGGGCTGCACGGACAGCAGGCCCGGCCAGTTGCCAGACAGCCAATGCAGATGCTCGGCCATCTCCTGCGGGCCAGTGGCACAATTGAGCCCCATCAGCGGCACGTCGAGCGCCGCCACCACCGCGGCGGCGGCTGCAATGTCCGGGCCGACCAGCAGGCTGCCAGTGGTTTCGACTGTTACCTGCACGAACACCGGCGTGTCCGTACCCGCCTCCGCCCGAGCGATCTTGGCGCCGTTCACCGCGGCCTTGATCTGCAACGTGTCCTGGCAGGTCTCGATCAGGATCGCATCGACCCCGCCGGCAATCAGCCCGCGGCACTGTTCGGCCAGCGCTGTCTCGAGCGCGTCATACGCGATGTTGCCGAGAGTCGGCAGCTTGGTGCCCGGCCCGAGGCTGCCCAGCACCCAGCGATGCCGCCCGTCAGCGAAGCTTTCCGCCGCCTCGCGCGCCAATTCGCCAGCCCGCTTGTTGATCTCGAAAGCGCGGTCGGCCAACCCGAACTCGCCCAAGGTGATCGGCGAGCCGCCGAAGCTGTTGGTCTCCACCATGTCGGCGCCGGCCTCGAAATAGCCGCGGTGAATCTCGCGCACCAGATCGGGGCGCGACAGCGTCAGCACGTCGGTGCAGTTCTCCTTGCCCCAGTAGTCGCGCTCGACGTCCAGGTTGAGCTCCTGGGCGCGGGTGCCCATCGCGCCGTCGCACAGCAGCACATGGTCGCGCAGCGCATCCAGCAGACGGGGTAGGGACATGGCGGCGTGTCCTGCGTCAGACGGCGAGTTCGATCAGGCGGTCGGTCGGGGCGGCTGAGGTGCGGGTGGCGGACCAGATCCGCACCGGCAGCTCGGCCGGGCCGGGGATCTCCAGCTTCCGCTCGGCCGCCAGGTCGGCGCCAGCCAGCCAGCGTTGCATCACCTCGTCGGCGAAGCCCGGCCAGCGATGCGCGAGCTTTTCCGCCACGGCCGACTGCTGATGATCGGCAAGGTCGATGACGATCAGGTTTCCGCCCGGACGCAGCACGCGCGCCGCCTCGGCCAGCACGCCCTTGGGGTCGTCGGCGTGATGCAGCACCATCTGCAGCACAGCGAGATCGAACGACGCGTCGCGCAGCGGCAGCCTGTACATGTCAGCCAGCCGGACGGAGCATTGCGCCAGCCCCGCTCTCGCCAGCCGCGAGCGGGCCAGCGCCAGCATCGCGCGGCTGGCGTCGATACCCAGCCCCTCATCCACGCGCGGCCCCAGCAGCTCCAGCACGCGCCCCGTCCCGGTCCCAATGTCCAGCAGCCGCCCGCCGTGCCCCTCCGGCACCAGCGCCAGCAGCCACTCCTCGATCGAGGCAGCCGGCAGCCCCATCGCGCGCACCTCGTCCCAGTCCGCCCCCTTGCGCTGGAAGCTCTCCGACGCAGTGCGAGCCCGCTCCGACAGCACCCGCCCCGCCTGCCGGCGATCCGCCGCGATGGTGGGATCATCTTCGGCAACCCGAGCCAGCAACTCGCGGGTCAGCGCGCCCGCTTCTCCGGTCGGCACCGTGAACCAGACATTCGCCCCCTCCCGCACCCGCTCCAGCAGGCCGGCCTCGCAGAGCAGCTTCAGGTGGCGGGACAGCCGAGGCTGCGACTGCCCCAGAATCTCCGTGAACTCCGAGACGCAGAACGCCCCCCGCCCGGCAAGCGCCAAGATCCGAAGCCGGGTCGGTTCGGCGGCGGCGCGCAGGGCGGCGAGCAAGCTCTCCATGGGCTTGTATCTGACATAAACATATCCTTATGTCCAGCCTATGCCCCTCTTCGTCGATGCCCGCGTCCCGCTGCGGTTCGGCTCGGTGCAGGATGCTGCAGCCGGGTCCGCACTGCTGATCGAAGGCGACGCCTCCTTCCCGCTTGGCCTCCCTGCTGCTCACTTCGCACCAGCGGGACCCGCCGGCCTCCACCCGCCTGGGTGCCCGTGCTGCGCCCCCCGTTCGCCGGCGGCCGACGCACTCGGCCACCTGTTCCTGGCGCGAGCACGGGGCGAGCTGGATTTCTTCCGCGGCGTCGTCGCGGTCTGCAGCACGCCAGAGGGTGACGCTTCAGTGCGTGCCGCGCTGGAATCCGACCCGCTCGTCTCTGCCTGGTTTCGTTTGATACCGTAGGGCGGAAAAGCGCAGCGCATTCCGCCATCACGGCAATTACCGAGCGCCAGCTGTAAAGCTCAGAGACCCGCTCGTGATTTGCCCACCGATCGGCAACACTTCCCAGTGCAGCATATAGGCACCGGCGGTCAGCCGGACCAGCGCGGCAAGTTCCTGGGGCGGACCACCTCTGGCAATCACCAGATACTCCGCGCTGCCATCCGGGTGCGTCAGCGTCAGCCGCGATCGCTCGTGATCGATAGGGCTGTTGAACCGCAGGTGGAATGCGAAATCACCCGCGGACACTTTCGCACCGGACGCCGGCACGCTGGCCACCAGTACGGCTTGCGCATGCGCCGCAGTCGACGCTGCGCCGAGCATTACTGCAACCCAAGCGGCACGCATCCAAGGATGCAAGACCTTCTCCTTGAAAGTAGTCTACATCGGCAATCCAAACGACCGCAGACTTTCTCACTCGAACTCTAGCGACACCCAGCGTAGTCCCGCCGGCTCCGCGAGCAGCATCGGCACGAACGGATGCATCTGCTTGCGTTCGCCGTCCACTGTTTTCACGAAATCATCGGGTGAAGCAACCGCCGTGTCGCGCACCTGCACGATGACTGCTCCGGCGTTGATCTTGGCATTTGCGGCCGCGCCGCCGATCGCAACACCGGTGATCACCACACCCTGTTGCTGCGCTTCGAGATGATATTTGGCACGAAGCTCCGGGGTGATCGCCGCCATCTGCAGACCAAAATTGGTCGTTGCCTCCGGTGGCAGTTGGGGCTTGGGGGCACCGGGTTCGCCAAGGAAGGTGCCCTCTAACCTGTAGTCGGGCAGTGCGATCAAAGTAACGGGCACCATTTGCTGCGTGCCGTCACGCAAGACGCCCAGCATGACGGTTGTTCCCGGTACGGCCTCGGCAGTGTCGCGCAGTAGGGCACGGCTATCTGCCGCGAAGCGGTTTCCGAACGACGTGATGATGTCGCCAGCGCGAAGCTTCGCCTGCGCGGCCGGGGTGCCATCCAGCACCTTCAGGACAATCGATCCCCATGGCCCTGGAAGCCTGTACGCGCTGGCCAGATCGGGGGTCAGCGACTGGATCTGGACACCCAGGTAGGCCGGCTTCATTTTCATCAATTCGGCGCTGCGCATATGGCTTGTGATGGCATGCGCGTCGTTGATCGGAATCGCCAACCCAATGCCGATATTGCCCGTACTCGTGGCGGTCGTATAGAGCGCGGAGTTGACCCCGATCACTTCACCCTTGGCGTTGAACAGCGGACCACCAGAATTGCCCTCGTTGATCGCAGCATCGGTCTGGATGTAATCGTCGAACTTGGTGAAGTGGAAATCGCGGTTGAGAGCGCTGACAATCCCGGTGGTCACCGTGCTGTTGAAACCCAGCGGATTGCCGATCGCGATCACGAAATCGCCCTGGCGCAGCGCGTCGCTGTCGCCCATCTTGACCGGAACGAAGGGCCTGTTAGCCACTATTTTGATCACCGCAATATCGCAGCAATCAGCCTCGCCGATCAGATCCGCGGGAAACTGCGTGCCGTCACTCAAGGTAATTTTGAAGTTGATTTCATTGTGTACGACGTGCTTGTTGGTTACGATATATCCGTCGGTAGAGATGATGAACCCACTGCCATACCACAGGCTTTTGTCGGGTTCCGCGGCCTGCGCTATCACCGAATTGCCCGGCGGGATCTGAATATCCTTATAGCGGGTCGTCGTTATATTGACGACGCTCGGCAGCAGAGTGGCGACAAGGTCGGCAAGACCAGGATCCTCGACCCCGGCGGCAGCAGCCTGGGGGACAGCCGGTAGCGCCGCCGCCAGCGCCACGGCGGCCGACAGCAGGATGGCTCGCAGAGCGGATGTACGCATGGCTGGCGGTCTCTATTCAAAGGAGCGAGCCGATCTAGCCGACTTGCTGCATACGCTTCAACTCCGGATTGCTTAAGTTCACTCCACCCGCATCGCAGCCCGCAATTGGCGAATTCCGGTAGGATCCTCCCGCACCGGCAAGCGCCTGGCAGCCGCCGGCGGCCGCCAGCCTCCGGAAGGCTTGGCGCGGCCGCACTCGCTTGACCCAACTCCGAAAGCCTGTCCCGACCGCCCTACAACCGACGACCCAGGCAATCGCCCGACATTCCGCGCACCACCAACCAGTCTGCATCGGCTTCCAAACGGCCGCAGGCTTTCTCACTCGAACTGGAGTGACACCCAGCGTAGTCCAGACGGCTCCGCGATCAGCATCGGTACGAACGGATGCATCTGCTTGCGTTCGCCGTCCGCGAGTTTCACTACATCATCGGGCGAAGCAACCGCCGTATCGCGCACCTGCACGATGACGGTTCCCGCATTGATCTTAGCATTTGCGGCCGTGCTGCCAATCGCAATACCGGTGATCACCACGCCCTGTTGCTGGTCATTGAGATGATATTTGGCGCGAAGCTCTGGGGTAATCGCCGCCATCCGCAAACCAAAATTGGTCGTTGCCTCCGAAGGCAATTTAGGCTTGGGTGCACCGGGTTCGCCAAGGAAGGTGCCATACAACGCGTAATCGGGCACTTCTGTCAAAGTGACGCGCACCCTTTGCTGCGTACCGTCACGCAAGACGCCCAGCATGACGGTTGTTCCCGGTACCGTCTGGACAATATCGCGCAGCAGGGCACGGCTGTCTGCCGCGAAGTTATCTCCCACCGACGTGATGATATCGCCGGCGCGAAGCTTCGCCTGTGCGGCTGGGGTACCATCCAGCACCTTCAGGACGATGGATCCCCACGGCCCCGGAAGCCCATAGGCGTTGGCCAGATCGGGTGTCAGCGACTGGATCTGCACACCGAGATACGCGGGCTTCATATTCATCATCTCTACGTCGCGCATATGGCTCATGAGGAAATGCGCGGAGTTGATGGGGATCGCCAGCCCAATGCCGATACTGCCCGTACTGGTGCCGGTCGTGTAGAGCGCGGAGTTGACCCCGATCACTTCGCCCTTGGCGTTGAACAGGGGGCCACCAGAGTTGCCCTCGTTGATCGCGGCGTCGGTCTGGATGTAATCGTCGAACTGGGTGAAGTGGAAATCGCGGTTGAGAGCGCTGACAATACCGGTGGTCACCGTGCTGTTGAAACCCAGCGGATTGCCGATCGCAATCACGAAATCGCCTTGGCGCAGCGTGCTGCTGTCACCCCTCTTGACCGGAACGAAGGGCCTGTTGGCCAGTATCTTGATCACCGCAATATCGCAGCAGACAGCCTCGCCAATTAGATCCGCGGGAAACTGCACGCCGTCGCTCATAGTGACTTTGAAGCTGATCCCGTTGTGTACCACGTGCTTGTTGGTGATAACGTATCCGTCGGTGGAGATGATGAACCCGCTGCCATACCACAGGCTTTTGTCGGGTTCCGCGGCCTGAGCTATCACCGAGTTACCCGGCGGGATTTGAATGTCCTTGTAACGGGTTGTCGTGATATTGACGACGCTCGGCAGCAGCGTAGCGACAAGGTCGGCAAGACCGGGATCCTCGACCCCAGCGGCAGCAGCCTGCGGGGCCCCCGGTAGCGCTGCCGCCAGTGCCACGGCGGCCGATAGCAGAATAGCTCGCAGAACGGATGTACGCATGGCTGGACGTTCTCTATTCAAGGAGCGAGCTGATCTAGCCGACTCGCCGCACACGCCTCAACTCCGGATTGCTTAAGTTCACTCCACCCGCATCGCTGCCCGCAATTCGGCGAACCCGGCGGGATCCTCCCGCGCGGCCAACCGCCCCGCTGCAAGCAGAGCGAACCGTCGCAGCAGCGCCCGCCGCCGGCTGCCGGCGAGCAGGTGCACCGGCGCATCGCGCAGTATCTCCGCTTCCAGCCCGTGGGCGACGATCAGCCCCGCCTCGGCCGGCAACAGGTTCAGCGGGAATTCCACCCCAACGGCGAAGAACAGCGCGTCGCAGAATTCGCGATATTCCGACCATTTCGCGTCCACCAGGAAATCGCGCGGTCCCGACTTCACTTCGATGCAGGCGAACCCGCCGTCTGGGCGCAGTGCCAGGATGTCGGCCCGTCGCCCGTTCGGCAGCGGCACCTCGTGCAGCGGCGCCCAGCCCAGTCGCCCGCACAGCCGTGCGGCCGCCCGCCGGATCGCCGCCGCGCATTCCAGCACGCTCGGCCCAGCCGCCCCTGCTTGACCCAACTCCGGCATCCTGTCCCGATACCCCGATGACCGACGACGCTGACCATCGCCCGACATTCGGCGCACCGCCAAGCCTCGACGACATCGCCGAGATGGCCGAGCGCGCCTTGGCCGCCATTCCGGCCCGGCTCGCCCGCCACGTGGAGGGCGTCGGCATCACGGTAGAAGACTCGGCCGATGACGAAACGCTGGACGAGATGGGGATCGAATTGCCCTGGGAGTTGACCGGGCTTTACCGCGGCACACCGCTTCCCGACCGCAGCATCGATGATATCGCGCGTCAGCCGGACCTGATCTTCCTCTACCGCGAAGCCATCCTGCTCGAGTGGATCGAGACTGGCGAGGATCTGTTCCGCCTCGTTCGCAACGTGCTGGTGCACGAGATCGCGCACCATTTCGGCTTCAGCGATGCCGAAATCGAGGCGCTGGAGCGGGAGATGGACACGGACTAACAGCGCTACCGGAGGTTCCGCAGGCTGCTGCCGCTGGAGGCCGGGGCGCTCGATCCGACGGCGGTCGCGTCGACCTATGCGACCGATCTGTTGGCGAACGCGAAAACCGGCCTCGACCTGTTTTCCGATCCTGCCAATGCGGCGCCGTTGTTGGCCCAGTGGCAGCAGCTTACAGCCAAGCTCGCACAAGGCCCGGTTCAGAACCAGGCACCGCAGGACTTCGCCACGGAGGTGGAGTTGGATGCCACAGCCCTGTACAACGCGGTCGCGGCAGCGGCGCTGGAGGATGTGCGTGTTGCCCATGCTGCGCTCGTCACAGACTTCCAGGGGCTTCGGGCACCGGACAACGCGCCGCAGGACGTGACGCAATACTTCAAAGACCTGGAGGACATCAAACTTGCGCTCGGCGGCGCGGGCAACCTGAAAGTCGCGAGGGACACACTGCTGAAGCTGCAGACGGGTAAGCAGGCGATGCTCGCGATCGCCGTGCCGGTCGCGGCGCCCACCCAGCCGGGTCCGGCCGTCGGCACCCAACCGGCCCAAGCGCAGGCGGTCCAACCCCTGGGAACGTTCGATTGGGATCAGGCCACGGCGTCAGCGGTCAAGAAGCAGGCCGTCCAACTCCTGCTGTTCAAGGACAAGGACACCGGGATGTCCAACGCCCTGAAAGCAGTCAACAAGGCTCGGGATGCCGCCGACAACATCGACGATACGCTGTCGAATGCCAAGAAGATCAACGTCTACGCGAAGGCGGAGGAGGCCTGCGCAGAATTCAACAGGTTCGTCAACGGCAAGGTGCGCGGCCTGTCGAAGGACCCGAGGTGGGGTGGCTACTGCGATAGCGCAGCAGATCAAGCAGAGAGCGAATACAAGCGATTCAAGGCTCTGCGCGTGCAGCTGCAGTGATGCGATCAACGTCGGACTACCTCAGCGCCATCGCCACCCCTTCCCGCAACGCCGGCAACACCTCCTCTCCGAACCAGAGGTTCCGCTGCTCCCAGGCGGTGGTGCGCCAGGACGGATGTGGCAGCGGGAAGAACGCCGGCATGAACTGCCGGAACTGGCGCACGCGATCGGTCATCGTACCCGGCCCTAGCACGTTGGTCTGCGCATAGTTTCCGACCAGCAAGGTCAACCGCACGTCCGGCATCAGCGCGAGCAACCTGCTGCGCCAGAGCGGAGCGCACTCCGGCCGTGGCGGCGCATCGCCGCCACCCGGCAGCCGTCCCGGGTAACATAAGCCGATCGGTACGATGGCGATCGTTCGTTCGTCGTAGAATGCCTCTCGTGTCATCCCGAGCCATGCACGAAGCCGATCTCCCGAGAGATCGTTCCATGGGATACCGGTCTCGTGCACTTTCGTTCCCGGTGCCTGCCCGGCAATCAGCAGCCGTACAGTTGTAGAGACGCGAAACACCGGGCGTGGCCCGAGCGGCAGATCGGCACAAGCTCGGCAACGCCTCACCTCGGCGGCCAGCTGGTCCAGAGCACGCTTCGTCACGGCAGCCCTTGAGCCATGAGTCTTCCTTGTGGCCCGGCCCCCTCCCCCTGCCCCCTCCCGCAAGGCCCCGCAAGGGGAGGGGGATTCGCTTTCCTAGGCGACGACGCTGCGCCGGCGTAGCTCGGCCACTACCATCTCGGCTAATGCCTCGGGAGTTTCCTCCAGGGTCCGCAGCCGGATCTCGGGATCCAGCGGCTCCTCGTACGGTGCATCGACGCCGGTGAAGTTGCGGATCTGGCCCGCATCGGCCCTCTGATAGAGCCCCTTTGGATCGCGCCGCCGGCACTCATCGACCGGCGTATCAACGAAAATCTCCAGGAACTCGCCCTCTTCGACGCAGTCGCGCGCCAGCATGCGCTCGGCCCGATAGGGCGAGATGAACGACACCAGCACGATCAGCCCGGCTTCGACGAACAGTTTCGACACCTCGGCGACGCGCCGGATATTCTCCACCCGATCCGCTTCGGTGAATCCCAGGTCGCGATTCAGCCCATGGCGCACGTTGTCGCCATCCAAGACCATGGTGTGGCGACCCTCGGCGTGCAGCCGCTTTTCCACCAGATTCGCGATCGTCGATTTGCCAGCCCCGGATAGACCGGTGAACCACAACACCGCCGGTCGCTGGTGCTTGAGCTCGGCACGCGCCGCCTTATGAACATCGAGATCGTGCCAATAAATCCCGCTGCGCCCCGATAGCACCTCGGCGATCATGCCGGCGCCAACCGTGCTGCGAGTCAGCCGGTCGATAAGGATGAAGCCGCCCAGCTCGCGGCTGGTCGAATAGGGCTCGCAGGCAACCGCGCGCGACAGCGACACGCTGACCAGCCCGATCTCGTTCAGGTGCAGTTCGCGGACCGGTTCTTCGGTCAACGTATCGATGTCGAGACGGTTGACGATCTCCGTCACCGTGCCAACCACCAAGCTGGCCCCCAGCAGCAGCAGATAAGCACGACCACGGAACAGCGGCGTGTCATCCATCCAGACTACGCGTGCGCTGATCTCGTCGGCGATCTCCGGCAGCGGCGCCGCCGCCAGCACGTCGCCGCGCGAGGCATCGATCTCACGATCCAGCACCACCGTGACCGCCTGGCCGGGCGCTGCTTCGTCCAGGTCCCCGTCCATGGTGACGATCCGGGCAATCCGCGCCTCGGTGCGCGCAGCGGCGTTGACGAGCGGACTGCCCACCCGCAGGCGCCCATCGCAGACCGTGCCGGCATAGCCGCGGAACGAATGATCGGGTCGGACAACGAGCTGCACCGGCAGCCGGAACGGCCGGTCCAGGTCGGGCGTACCGGTCTCGGCGTGTTCCAACGCACGCAACAGCGTAGGACCGGAATACCATGACATGCGACGGCTCGGCGCTGTCACGTTGTCACCATCGCGCGCGCAGAGCGGGATTGCGGTAACGCGGAGCGGCCCGAGCTTTTCCAGTATGTCGTGAAACCGGCCCACGATGTCGTCGAACACCGCGCGGTCGAAGCCTATGAGGTCCATTTTGTTGACCGCCAGCACCACCTGACGGATGCCCAGCATCGCGGCGATCGCAGCGTGACGGCGCGTTTGCGCCAGCAGGCCGTTGCGCGCATCCACCAGCAGCACCGCGAGGTCCGCCAGCGATGCGCCGGTGACCATATTGCGCGTATATTGCTGATGCCCCGGCGTATCGGCCAGGATGAAGCGACGCAATGGTGTCTCGAAATAGCGGTAGGCCACGTCGATGGTCACGCCCTGCTCGCGCTCGGCAGCCAAGCCATCCACCAGCAACGCGTAATCGACGCCGTTCTCGACCGTGCCGAAGCGGCGGCTGTCGCGTTCCAGCGCCGCCATGACATCGTCGGGAATGCTGCCGCACTCGAACAGCAGGCGGCCGATCAGCGTCGATTTGCCATCATCAACGCTGCCGCAAGTCAGCACGCGCAGAAGCGAGTCGGGCATCAGAAATACCCCTCCCGCTTCTTCTTCTCCATCGAGGCATCGGTATCGTGGTCGATCAGCCGGCCGGCCCGTTCGGACACGCGCGTGCTGCGCATCTCGGCAACGATGTCCTCGATCGTGGTGGCGTCGGATTCCACCGCGGCGCTGAGCGGATAGCAGCCGAGCGAGCGGAAGCGCACCAGGCGGGGTACCGGCGACTCTCCGGGCCGGAATCGCATGCGCCCGTCATCAACCACGATGATCGCGCCGTCGCGCTCTACGGTGGGGCGCATGGCGGCGAAATAGAGCGGCACGACATCGATCCCCTCGTGCAGGATATAAGTCCACACATCGAGCTCGGTCCAGTTCGACAACGGAAAGGCGCGCAGCGTCTCGCCGGGCCCGAGCTGGCCGTTGTAAAGATGCCACAGTTCCGGGCGCTGGCGCTTCGGGTCCCAGCTATGCCCGGGGCCGCGCACCGAGAACACCCGTTCCTTCGCGCGCGAGCGTTCCTCGTCGCGGCGGGCGCCACCGATGGCGCAGTCGTACTTGCCGTCGGTCAGCGCCTGTTTGAGCGCGTCGGTCTTCATGATCTGCGTATAAATGCCGCTGTCGTAGTCGAACGGATTGACGTTCTGGCGCAGTCCCTCGGGATTGGTGTGCAAGCGAAGATCGAGCGCGTAGCGTGCCGCCGTGGCGTCCCGGAACGCGATCATGTCGCGGAATTTCCACGTGGTATCGACGTGCAGCAGCGGAAACGGCGGCCGGGCGGGGTAGAACGCCTTGCGTGCGAGGTGCAGCAGCACCGAGGAGTCCTTGCCGATCGAATAGAGCAGCACCGGCCGCGCCGCCTGGGCAGCGACCTCCCGCAGGATGCGGATGCTCTCCGCTTCCAGTATCGCCAGATGCGCCGGGCGTGGGGCTCGGCCGGGCTTACTTGCGACCATATCCTCCTGGTCCATCCATCACCCCCAACACACCCCCACACCTCTCCCGCTCTGCGGGAGAGGTCGCTGCGCGAAGCGCAGCGGGTGAGGGTGCCGGGAGCAAGGCCCTCACCCGGTTCGCCACGCGAACCGACCTCTCTCGCTCAGCAGGAGAGGTTACAGACCTGCGCGTACCGGCAGTGTCCTACCAATCAGTCAACGTGACTGCGCGCAGCGTCCTAATAGAATGAAATCCGTCTCGCAATCGGAAACCGTGACAGACCGCCTGAGGCGTCTGTGCCATATCTGCTCGAACGACAGGAGAGACACCAGCATGTATCGCGACAGTCACGGGCTCGCGGTCACTTCTATCTCGGAACAGGCGGTGCACGCGCTGGATCACGCGGTCCTGGGTTATCTCACCTATCGGGCCGACCTTCCCGACCGCATGCGCGCCGTGCTCGCCACCGACCCCGAGCTTGCGATGGGGCACTGCCTGAAGGGCTATCTCGCCATGCTCGGCTACAAGCAGGCGCTGCTTCCCGCTGCCGCCGAGGCGGCGGTGGATGCCCGCCGGCTGACAATCCATGGCACGCGCCGCGAGCAAGCCCATGTCGTCGCCTTGGACGCCTGGGTTGGCGGCCAGCCCGACCGCGCCATCGCCATCTGGGAAGAAATCCTCGCCGAGCATCCGCGCGACGTGCTCGCCTTCCGGCTCGCGCATTTCGTGAATTTCTGGCTCGGCCGACCCGACCTGATGCTGGCCTCAGTGCTTGGCGTGGAGCGCCACTGGACGCCGGAGCTGCCGGGGTGGGGTTCGCTTCTGGGCTGCCGCTGCTTCGCCCTCGAGGAATGCGGCCATTACGCTGAGGCCGAGGCCGCCGGTCGCGCAGCGATCGAGTATGACCCGGCCGACCTCTGGGCCGCCCACGGCGTTGCCCACGTCATGGAGATGCAGGGCCGCCGCGCCGAGGGAATTGCCTGGCTCGACGAGCTCAGCGGAAACTGGGACGGAGCCAACAACCTGCGCCACCATCTTTGGTGGCATGCCGCCCTGTTCCATCTGGAGCGGGGCGAGACCGATCGGGTGCTGGAACTCTATGATGCGGCCTTCCGCAACCTTGGCGCGCCGCTCACCCAGGCGCAGCCCGACCTTTATATCGACGTGCAGAACGCCGCCTCGATGCTGTTCCGCCTGCGGCTTCGCGGCGTCGATGTGGGCGACCGCTGGACCGAGCTGGCCGACAAGGCGGAGGCGCGGATAGGAGACTGCCAGTCCGCCTTCACCCTACCGCATTGGATGATGGCGCTGGGCGCCACCGGCCGCCATGCCGCGGGCGAGCGGATGCTCGCCGCGATGCGCGATTTTGGCGCGCGGGACGGGCTCGCCGCCGAGCTGGTGCGCCGCTATGCGCTGCCGGTCGGCGAAGCGGTATTGGCGCATGCACGCGGCGAGCACACGAAGGCAGTGGCGCTCATGCGCCCGGCGCTCGGCGGCATGCACCAGCTCGGCGGCAGTCACGCGCAACAGGACGTATTAGAGCAGCTCTTCCTGGACGCCGCCGTGAGGGCCGGGCTCGCGAACGACGTGCGCCTGTTGCTGGAGCGGGTCGCCGCGCGGCGCCCGGTTCCACTCGCGCGCCGCATCGGCTATGCCGCCGCCGCCCGAACACACGGTTTCGCCTGAAGGACCAGAACATCAATGCCCACATCGCCCGAGCGAGCGCCGCCGCTCGCCTGCGACTGCCATTTCCACATCTTCGGCCCCTATGATCGCTTTCCGCTCGATGCTGGCCGCCGCTACACCCCGCCCCCGGCAGGGATCGACGAGTACCTGGCGATGGCCGAGACGCTCGGGCTGCAACGCGCGGTGATCGTGCAGCCCAGCCCGTACGGCACCGATAACCGGGCAACGCTCGACGCCGTGCAGCGGATCGGGCCCCGCCGCGCCTGTGCCGTGGCGGTGATCGACGAAAGCTTCGACGATGCAGCCCTGCGCCGGATGGCGGAGGCCGGGGTCCGTGGCGTGCGCTTCAACCTCGTCAGCGGCAATGGCACGCCGGAGGATCAGCTCGACGCCCTGGCCCGGCGGATCGCGCCGCTTGGCTGGCACGCGCAGATCTATGCCGAGGGCGAGAAGCTGGAGCAGCTCGTCCCGTTGCTGACGCGCCTGTCAGTGGAAGTCGTCATCGACCACATGGGTGGCGTCCCGGCCAGCCTGGGCACCGGTCATCCGCAGTTCCGGGCGCTGCTGCGGCTGCTCGACAGCGGTCGGGCCTGGGTCAAGCTGTGCAGCTACCGCGTGTCCTCGAAAGGGGCGCCGTGGGACGACGTGGCGGAAAACCTCACCGCGCTGGCCGCCGCGGCGCCCGAACGCTGCGTCTGGGGCACCGACTGGCCGCACCCAGGCATGAGCCCAGTTCCCGAGGCGGGTCGCTTGCTCGACCAGCTTTTCGCCTGGGTGCCGGACGCCGCCGCGCGTCGCCGGATCCTGGTGGAAAATCCCTGCCAACTTTACGGCTTCCCAACGAGGGCCGATTAGACGCAGGATCGGACGTTTCGCCTCCAAGCGCCGCTTGAACCCCTCTGTACGAGACCCTCATGCTTATTGCGCAGCTTACCGATCTTCACGTGCGTCCCCTCGGCGAGGTCGCCAACGGCGTGGTCGAAACCAATGCGTTCGCCGAGCGGGCACTGCGCTCGGTCGCTTCCTTCCAGCCGAGCCCGGACGTGGTCGTGATTACCGGCGACCTGACGGAATGCGGCCTCGAGGCCGAATACGCCAATCTGTCCGACATGTTGCGCCGCCGCTTGGCGATGCCCGTGTTCGTCATACCCGGCAACCACGACAGGCGCGAGGCGCTGCGCCGGGGGCTGGCGCATCTGCCGGGCGTGACGGCCGACCCGCATTTCGTCCAGTACGCGGTAGAAGGACATGCCGTCCGCCTGGTCATGCTGGACACGCTGGTCCCCGAGGCCGACTACGGCGAGCTCTGTGCCGATCGGCTGCGCTTCCTCGAGCAGACACTGGCGGCGGCGCCGGACCGGCCGACCATCGTCGCCATGCATCACCCGCCCTTCGCCTGCGGCATTGGTCACATGGATCGGATCCGCCTACGCAACTCGGAGGCGTTTGCCGGCGTGATCGCCCGGCACCGGCAGGTGGAGCGGATCATCTGCGGCCACGTTCACCGCCCGGTGATCGCCCGGGTGGCACATGCTATCGCATCGATCGCGCCCTCGGTCGCGCATCAAGTGGTGTTGACCTTCGACCCGCACAATTCAGGGGCCTTCGTGTTCGAGCCGCCGGCTTACCAGCTTCATCGCTGGACAGCGGCGGATGGAATTGTGTCGCACGCCGTCCCGGTTGAGCAATTTCCGGGACCCTTCCCGTTCGTGAATGATGCTGAATATCCGGGCGCGCTGGCAAATCATTCGACAGGGTGAAGTCTGCGAAAATTACGGGCACAGGTCTGGCAGCACGCCGCCGCGAATGCATATGGTTACACGTGTCTTTGTCACCTTGGCTCGCGGGTACTCGCTTCGTTCTTCGCCTCGTTCGCACGGGCGGGCAGGCACCTGCGTCCGCACAGAATCGAGAGCGCCTTGCGGAGACGAGCACCGGAACTGAGACATCGCCCGCCCCAGTGAGACCGGCGGCGTTCGGGGTCGAGCAGGAAATCCGCTCGGTCCTCGGCGACGTCACTGCCGCTCCCCGACGGCAGCCTGTCCGGCTCGAAATAGCGGTGCAACCGGGGCTGACGCTCCGGGCTGATCGTGCCGTGTTTCGCCAGATACTAGAGGAGCTGGTGGGGCATGCCTGTTCGCAGGCGCTGGTAGGACGGGTGCTGCTGACCGCCTCACGTAGTGGCGAGTGGGTTCAGGTGAGCGTCTCGGATGATGCGGTTGGCTCCGACGAGAGGGCTCGGGAGGACGCGTTGCGGCCGATCGAGCGCCTGATCGTGCGACAGGACGGGATGCTCGAGATCACCAGTTGGCCCCACCAGGGCACCACTATCCTGATCCGCTGGCCTGCCAGCGGGCCGACGGAGACAGAGCAGGAGCGTGTGCCATTCGTCGCGCGCGAGCGGGTTTCGACTGGTTGATGGTAGCAGCAGGACCGGCGGCTGGCTCCCCTCCCCTCGCACATCACGCCTGGTTCGGCGCTCCCCTTGTGGCAAGCTTGGCGGTCTCTCTCGGCGATCTGACCCGGGCGTCGTCAGACCACACCATTCCGCCGCAGGCGCGCGATTTCCGACGACGAATAGCCCAACTCGGCAAGCACATCGCCGGTGTGCTGGCCGAGCGACGGCACATCGCCCATTGCCGCTTCCACATCGGTCAATGTCACCGGCGGCAGCAGGGCGCGCACCGGACCGGACGGCGCACCGATCTTACGCCAGCGATTGCGCGCCGCGAGCTGAGGATGCGCCCAGACGTCCTCGGGCGCATTCAGCCGTCCATTGGCGATACCGGCCCGATCCAATAGCTCCACTACTTCGGGCGTGGTCTTGTCCGCGAAGTGTGCCTCGATCAGCTCCGTCAGCTCATCGCGATGTTCGCAGCGGGCGATGTTGCTGGCGAAACGCGGATCGGTCGCCAACTTCGGGCGATACAGCACCTCGGCGCAGAAGATCGCCCACTCCCGCTCGTTCTGAAGCCCGAAGATCACCTGCCCGTCGCCGGTACGGTGCGCGCCATACGGGGCGAGCAGCGGATGACTGGTCGGCGCCCGTGGCGTTGTCGTACCGGCATAGCCGAACCGATAAAGCGGCGGCATCATCCACTCGATCAGCGCGTCGAGCATGGCAATCTTCACATTGGCTCCCTGCCCGGTCCGCTCCCGTCGCAGCAGCGCCGCAAGCACGCCGCTCTGCGCGTACATGCCCGTTGCAATATCGGCGATCGAGATGCCCACGCGCGATGGCTCGTCCGGCGTGCCAGTCACGCTGATCACGCCCGACTCCGCCTGGATCAGCAGGTCGTACGCTTTCTTGCGGGCATATGGCCCGCTCTCGCCGTAGCCCGAGATATCGCACACCACCAGCCGAGGATGCTCCGGCGCCAGCGCCGCATGTGACAGGCCGAGCCGTGCTGCCGCGCCCGGCGCCAGATTCTGCACCAGCACGTCGGCGGTGCGCACCAGCCGGTGCAGCACGTCCTGCCCGTCCGGCGCCTTCATATCAAGCGTCAGGCTCCGCTTGCCGCGATTGAGCCAAATGAAGAAACTCGACTCGCCATGCACGAAAGTATCGTAGTGGCGGGCAAAATCGCCGCTGTCCGGCCGCTCGACCTTGACGACGTTGGCGCCGAGATCGGCGAGATGTCGCGTGCAGAGCGGCCCTGCCACGGCATGCTCAAGCGCAACAACGCGTAGTCCGTCCAAGGGGCGCATGAGGCCACACGGTACGCGACCCGCGCGCGGGCGTCGAGCCGGCGGCTCGCGGGGTCAAGCCTGTTCCTGCTCTTCTTCTTGTTCCGTCCAACCCGGCTCCTGGTGGTCGCTGACGTCCGGCTCGAGCGCACTGATCTTGGTCAGGTCGGCAACAATGATGCCATTTTCTCCGACGGTCACCGCGTCCGCATAGCGCATGCCGAAGCGTATATCTTCCGGCGCATAGGCGCGGAGGTCATGCACCATTGTCGCGAGTGTCGGGTCACGCGCTTCGAGCGTCATGAACATCCGCACGTCCGCCGCGATCGCCTGCGGCTCGTTGTAGCCGTGCAGAGGGCTCCGCTCGTCCAGCACATGCATGATAGTCCAGGTGAGTGGAAAGACGGGAAGGTGCGCTCGCTGCAGGCGCAACTCCTGCACGCGGCGGAACACGTTACCCTCCGCGGTCGTCTCGAACATCAGGACGTTCAGCTTCGCCGTGGCGTCCATGAGCGGGGCCGCGCGCCCGTTGCCAATCCGCACCATCAACGTCTGTTTTCCGTTGTGCATCGCCACCACAGGATTGGTGGCGAATACGAACTTGGCCCGTGGTCGCGAGAAGCGGACGAAGGTGAGCCCGGTCAGGATGGCCGTGAATGCGAGCCCACACATGATCTCGGTCGATGCAATCACATGACCGTACAGCGTGGCCGGGTACGTTTGGCCATAGCCGACGGTTGCCAGCGTCTCTGTGCTGAAGAAGAAATAGTCCAATGGTCTATCCGGCCGGGCATTTGCCACGGAGCCGGGAACCAGCCAGTAAAGCGTGGCGAAGACGACATTCACGAGCAGATAAAGCGCCAGCAAGGCCGCGAGGAATTGCGGCCAGCTCAGTGCAACGGCCAGATGGTAAGGATCGCGCAAATCGAAGCGCGAGACGCCCTTCTTCTCGAAAGCATACGCGCCAAGGCGAATCCGCGCCGCCTTTTCGTGGGGCACGCGTTCGATCCGCATGCGGAGATCCCGCCTTGTTTGCATCCCTGCTGCCGCCCGATCAGCCGCCGCACAGCTCCACGGAAATGTCATCCTGCAACGCCGCTATTTCGCGCTGCATCCAATCAAGGAACGGCGACAGCCCGCGTGCCATGATTTCTCGCACCGTCTGGCTCGCCAGCATGGCCAGCAGGTGATCGGCGCGCTCCATCGGCCGGGCCACACCCCGCAGATGATAGCGGCTGCGAAGCTGTGACAGATGCCATTCGACCTGTGACAGGTTCAGCCAGACCGAGCGCGGGAAGGCGCCGTTCTTCAGCAGGAAGGCAGCCACTTCCTCGGCGCTGTAACCGTGCGGGTGCTCGCGGCGATAGGCGTGATAGCCGGCCGCGGCGCGCAGCAACGTCATCCAGTTGCCGGCATCGATCTCGCCATCGGCGCGGGATGGCGCCATTACGTTGAACCGCGTGTCGAGCAGGCGCGTGGTCTGGTCCGCCCGCTCGATGTGGCGACCGAGCATGTAGAAATGCCAGCATTGGTCACGATAGAACGTGCCCTCGGTGATCCCGGTGTGTGCCTGCGTGCCCTCCTTCAGCATGGCGCAGACGAGCGACAGCCGGTCGGGTGCGATATCGGCATCGCATAGCGCCGTGATCTGACCGTGGAAGACGTTGATCTGCAACCACATCTCGGTCGAGATCAAGGCCCGCAGCGTGCGCGCGCTCTCCCGCGCGAAGCGGATCGCCGACTGCACCGAGCTCGGGGTGCCTGCATCCAGCAGATAAAATCGTGCCACGCTCCCCGCATCGGCGGTCTGATGGCCGACAAAAAAGCCCGTCTCGTCGCCGTTGATGCGCAGGATCGCAAGCCAGGTGCGCTCGTTGCCGCGGTCGCTCGCGTAAGTCTTCGTCACGTCGAGCAGGCGGGCGAGGTTCTCGATCCGCTCCATGTAGCGCGCCAACCAGATCAGGCTGCCGGCGTGCCGGGCGATCAGCGGGCCGTGTCCGGCAATGGTTTCACCCATGCTCATGCCAGCACCCACGTGTCTTTCGAGCCACCACCCTGCGAGGAATTCACGACGATCGAGCCAGCCCGCAGCGCCACCCGGGAAAGCCCGCCCGGCAACACCCACGTGTCCCGGCCGGTGACCGCGAACGGCCGCAGATCGACATGCCGCGGCGCCACGCCCTGCTCGCACAAGGTGGGCGAGACCGACAGCTTCACCATCGGCTGGCTGATATAGTTTGCCGGATTGGCGCGCACACAGGCACGGAACGTCTCCAGCTCAGCCGCCGAAGCATGCGGTCCGATCAGCAGACCATAGCCGCCGGACTCCGCCACCGGCTTCACCACCAGACGGTCGATATGATCGAGCGTATAGGCCAGCCCCTCCGGCTCGGCGCAGATCATCGTCTCGACATTCGGCAGGATCGGCTCCTCCGACAGATAGTAGCGGATGATCCGCGGCATGTAGGCATAGACCGCTTTGTCGTCCGCCACGCCGGTGCCGGCCGCATTGGCCAGTGACACCGCACCCCGCCGCCATGCCTCGATCAGCCCGGGCACGCCGAGCTGGCTGTCCGGGCGAAACGCCGTCGGGTCGAGGAAATCGTCGTTCAGCCGCCGATAGATCGTGTGCACCGGCGCCAGGCCCGCAGTAGTGCGCATCCACACCATGCCGTTTTCAACCAACAGGTCGCGCCCCTCGACCAGCGGCACGCCCATCTCGCGAGCCAGGAACACATGTTCGAAATAGGCGGAGTTGAAAATGCCGGGCGACAGCAACACGACTTGCGGGTCGTCGATTCCCGCCGGCGCGATCTCGGCCATCGCCTGGTGCAGCCGGAGCCCGTATTCATCGACCCCGCGCACGTTCAGATCGGCCATCAAATCGGACAGCACGCGCAGCGACATGTGGCGGTTCTCGACCACATAAGCGACGCCCGAGGGCGTCCGCGCATTGTCCTCCAGCACCAGGAAGCGTCCGGACTCGTCGCGCACGATATCGATGCCGCAAACATGCACATACGTCCCGCACGGAACGTCGAAGCCTTCCATCGCCTTGCAGTACGCGGCATTGCCGAGCACCAGCGCGCGCGGCACGACGCCGTCGGCCAGGATATGCTGGTCGTGATAGACGTCATGCAGGAATAGGTTGAGCGCGCGCACGCGCTGGATCAGCCCGGCCTCCAGCGTGCGCCATTCCTCGGCAGTAATGACGCGCGGGATCAGGTCAAAGGGCAGGATGCGGTCGATCGCGGTGGCATCGGAATAGACGGTGAAGGTGATGCCGCGCTCCAGCAGGTCGCGCTGCGCCTCGGCGGCACGCTGGCGCAGCGCCTCGACTGGCAGGCGCGCCAGCCGGTCGAGCAGCAGCCGGAGCGCCGGGTCGGCCGGTCGCCCGGCGCGCAGCATCTCGCAGAACAGCGCACCCGGATCGTAGCCGCCCAGAACGCCCCGCCGCGGCAGCACGTCATCCTGCATCGATTGTGGTTCCCAGCCCGTGTTTCGGTCATGTTAAGCACCCCCGGCGCGGAGGGGAACGGGTTTCTGCGTCCCCGCCCTTGCAACCGTGCGGGATGCATGGTGCCCTTGTGGTCAGCGCTTGCCGCAGAAGGAATCACCCACCCATGTCCGAACCGCGCCGCACGCGCATCGTCCCCGAGGTCGATTTTGACAAGAACGGAAAGCAGCACGGTTTCCTCCGTCTGTTCCATTCAACTCATGCCTCGGCCTATGGCTTCATCCCGATCCCGATCGTGGTCATCCGCAATGGCAGCGGCCCGACCGCCTTCTTCATGTCGGGCAACCACGGTGACGAGTATGAAGGCCAGGTGGCACTCTGCAGCCTGGCCAAATGGCTGACACCGGAGAAGATCAGCGGCCGCGTCATCCTGCTGCCAGCAGCGAACTTCCCCGCAGCGATGGCTGGCCGCCGGGTATCACCGATCGACGATCTCAACCTCAACCGCATATTCCCCGGCGATCCCGACGGCACGGTGACGCAGCAGATCGCGTGGTATATCGAGAACGAGCTGATCCCGATGGCCGACATCATGGCGGACCTGCACTCCGGCGGCTCGTCGCTGATGTATCTGCCGTCGGCACTGGTTCAGCTCGGCGGCGACGCCGCACGCCAGACACGCCAAATGGCAGCGCTGAAGGCCTTCGCCGCACCGGACGCATATGTCACGCGATCTGGCCCCGGCGGGAGTGCGACCGCCTCGGGCGGAGCGGCGCGCAAGGGCGTGGTCGCGATGGGGACCGAGCTCGGCGGATCGGGCGCGGTCACGCCGGCGGCGTTGCGCATCGCGGAGCGGGGGATCAGGAACCTGCTCGTGCATGTCGGCATCCTGCCCGAGAGCGAACGCATGGCCACGCCCGAGCCGACGCGCTTCCTGGAAGTGGGTGGACCCGACTATTACACCTATACGCCTGAGCCTGGCGTGTTCGAACCGGCGGCAGAGCTCGGTCAGTCCGTGCATGAAGGGCAGATTGCGGGACGCATCCACTTCCCCGAAACGCCGTGGGCACCGCCCGCCGAGGTACGATTCCAGCGCGACGGCATCGTGCTGTGTAAGCGGATCCCCGGGCGCACCGCACGCGGTGACTGTTTGTTCCATCTCGGCACCCCTGCCGATTTCTGATGCCGAGCGACAGAAACTCGGCGATCCGATCGTCATTCCTGAGCAAGCAGGAATCCATGCCACACCACGATCCGGGGCGGTCCTGTGGACGCCTGCTTCCCCAGGTATGATGATTGAGGTCGGGAGAAACAAATATGCGCATCGTCGCTTTGGAAGAACATTTTGCGCTTCCCGAACTGGTCGGCCGCATCGACCGTGACGCAATCGCGCAGCGCGGATTCCCCCCGCCGGACGCGCCTTGGGGACCGGGACGCAAGCGGGCGGACTTGCAGGAGCTCGGCGCACCGCGGCTTGCCGACATGGATGCGGCGGGGATCACGGTGCAGGTGCTGTCGGTATCGGGGCCGGGCGCGGACCTCCTTGCGGGCGAAGCGGGCATCGCGCTGGCGCGCGACTACAACGATGCGCTCGCCCGCACTGTGGCGGCACATCCCGACCGCTACCGTGGCTTCGCGCATTTGCCAATGGCCGCGCCTGCGGCCGCCGCCGACGAGCTGGAGCGCGGGATCACCCGGCTCGGTTTCCACGGCGCGCTGATCAATGGAGTAACCGACGGGCGTTTCCTTGACGACCCCACGTTCGATCCGATCCTGGCGCGGGCCGAGGCCCTGGACGTGCCGCTCTATCTCCATCCCGGCATTCCGCCTAAGTCCGTGCGTGCGGCCTATTACGACGGCCTGCCGGGTGCTCTCGGCTACATCCTGTCAACCGCCGCGTGGGGTTGGCACATCGAAACGGCAGTACACGTGCTGCGGCTGGTGTTGTCCGGCGCGCTCGATCGGCATCCACGGTTGAAGCTTATCGTGGGCCATATGGGCGAGGCGTTGCCGTTCATGCTCGCTCGTTGCGAGCAGACGCTCGGGGCCGAGGCCGCGAAACACCTGCACCGCAGCGTGAGCGAGACGATCCTGGAACAGGTCTGGATCACCACCAGCGGGTTCTTCACCCTGCCTCCGTTCCTGGCGACGCTGCTGACGTTCGGGGCGGACCGCATCCTGTTCTCGGTCGATCATCCGTTTGCGCCCAATGCCCGTGCGCGCGCTTTCCTGGACCAGTTGCCGGTCTCACCGGCGGATCGGGAAAAGATCGCGCACGGCAATGCCGACCGGCTGTTGAGACTGCCAAGCTGAGGGGGAAAGATGTCCGATCTCATTACCATTCCGGCACGGCGCGGCAAGGCGGCGTTCGTCGCCGCCGGCCAGACCGTGCGGGTCGTCAACACGCATGGGGAGCAGGTTGTCGATACCTGGGCCTTCAACCGCCACGACCTGACCGAGTTCATGTCGATGGAGCACAGCCGGTCCGGTATCCGCCGCCTGATCCCGCGCGTCGGCGACACGTTGCTGACCAATCATCGCCGGCCGATCTTGACGCTGACCGAGGATACGTCCGGCGGCATTCACGACACGCTGTTGGCCGCTTGCGATCGCTATCGCTACGAACAGCTCGGCGTTGTCGGACACCACGACAACTGCACCGACAATCTGGCGCAGGGGCTGGCGGAGCTGGGGCTGGCACCGCCGGAGACGCCGAGCCCGCTCAATTTGTTCATGAACATCCCTTGGACCGGGCAGGGGGAGCTGTCCTTCGAACCGCCGGTCTCCACACCCGGTTCTTATGTCGCATTGCGCGCGGAGATGGATCTGGTGATCGCGTTCTCGGCCTGTCCGCAGGATTTCGTACCGATCAACGGCCGAGCATGCCGGCCGACCGAGGCGCATTTCGCGGTACTGAGCTGATCTGGCCACAGCGAGATTGAACTCTTCGACGCATTCGCTGGCTGTCCGCCTGATACCCGACTTGATCTGCGTCAATGCCGCACGGCGAGGCTGACGACTAGCCTGGATTTCCACGGACCGGAAATCGCCTAACACGACAGGTTTCACATGCTAGTGGATCAGGCGGAGCGAACGGCCTTGCCACCATGGCACCAGGACGGGTTGGTCGATGAGTTCGGAGGCGAGTACGATTGGAAGATGGGCGCGACGGTGGAAGCGCACTGTGACCTCGTCAGTGGCGATGGCGACGTTTGCCGGCATGTCGATCAAATCGCGGAAGATACGGCGGGCTTGGGCATCATCGTAGCCTCGTATGCGTCGGGCCATCAACCGGTAGAGGGCGCTGGCGAGGACGAGGAGCGCCATGTCGAAATCAACCTTGAAGCCGACTGAAGAGGAGAGCGCGTCGATGTGGAAGAAGCGTACGGCATCGGCGAGCGCATTTTCGATCAGCATGCGCTTGGCATAGCGAGTGATGAGGTTGCGGGCGCTGGCATGCCTGTCGTTGGTGACAAGGATAGTGGGTTCATCGTGGCCGAGATCCTTGATGAACAGTTGTCGGTAGGTGCGTTCGCGAAGGCAGACCTTCTGCTCGAAGACTTGGGGTGTGCGATATTTGCGACTGGGCAGGTTGAGCGTGATGGTGCGCCACGCCGATGCTGCCAGCTCATAGACTTCGGCCAGCAGGCCTTTGGAGCGCCGGCGCAGCGTCATAAAGGTGATCCCGGCGGCATCCAGCCGGTCGAGCCCTTCGTAAGTCGTGAGTTTGGAATCGAATACGAGGTGCTGCGGCACTTTGCCATGCTGACGCTTCCAGAACTCGATGAAACGGAAGATTTCCTCGGCCTCCTCACCCTTGCGAATGTCGGCGTTCGAGTAGCAGAACACCTGACTGTCGGCGTCCTGGGCGAGGAACGTGAGGATGCTGGGCTGACGGCGACTGCGCCTCGGCAGATAGTGTGTTTCGACCACCGGGTGTTCGCCGAAATAGGGCACGGAGTGGAAATCGAGGTTGATCGACTCCCCGCTGAAGAGCGCCTCTCCGGCCAACCGTTCGTGCCACAGAGCGAGCAACCGCGAGACGTTCTGCGGGGTGATCCGTGAGGAATACTCCGACAGGAAGCTCCTCTTCGGCATGACGTTGAGCCCGCAGAACAGCGCCAGGCCTTCGTCGGCAACCAGCGCCATGATATGGCTCTTCCGCTCAATGGCCCATAGCTTCAGAGCCAGCGAGGCGCGCAAAGCATGCGCGGCCGGGATCATGCGCGAGCCGGGGAGTTTGGCGCCGAGCGCCAGGGTGTCGGTGTTCAAACGCACCAGTTCGGCGATGAACAGGAACAGCCCCCCGACCCGTGTCGTGAACTCGCGCGGCGTGAGCGTGAAGCTGCGGATGTTGGCGACTGCCTCGGTGCTGGGCCCGGCTACGGCCGGACGCTCCTCGTCGAGCCGCCGCGGCAGCGGTGCGAACCCTTCCGCGGCGAGGACCTCGCGTACCGCAGTCGCACTGAGTGGCATTCCCCGTTCGGAAAGCGCCTGACTGATCTCGTAGACTGAGTAATTGCGTTTGCGCAGCGCCACGATCTGGTCATGGGCACGGCCCTTTCTGGGCTGCTCACGCCGACCCGGTCGGACGACGGCGAAGAAGTCTGGCAGTTCGCCGCGACGAAAGGCGTGGCAGAGCACCCGGAATGCGCCCGGTGAGTAGCCGAACCGTCGCGCCGCCGCGTCAGAGCCAATGCCTTCGAAGAAATAGGCGCGCAATGCCTCGTATTGGCGCTGCCGTGGGGTCGCCGGCCGGACGAAGAAGCGGCGGCACTTTGTTAGGTCATATGGTGCTCTGATAGCCACTTGTGCACGGTGTCTAACCCCATATATAGTGTCAAGCGAGAAAGACGTGACAACCCCTGCGCCTGCCAGAGAAGGGCTATGGTGCTGCATTTTTGCATCAACCGATGGCGAGGCGGAATCCTGGCAGTCTTCCTTTGGCAAGGAGAAGACAACGTACAAATGGGCTATCAGCGCACCATCATGCATAACAAATCACGCAAAAAAGCGAGTCTTTAGAATTGCTTGACTCGCCCACCGTTAGGCGGGCTCGGCTCCGTGGAAATCCAGGCTAGAGCACCTCCCCACCTCAGGGGAAAGATCGCTATGCGAAAAATGAGAGCCGCCATTTTCGTCGAGCCCGGCCGCATCGTGCTGGACGAGAAGCCGATCCCTGATCCCGGCCCGCTGGATGCGGTGTTGAAGATCACCACCACCACGATCTGTGGCACTGATGTGCACATTCTGAAAGGCGAATACCCGGTCGCAAAGGGGCTGACTGTCGGACACGAGCCGGTGGGCCTGATCGCCAAGCTTGGCACGGCGGTGCACGGCTTTCGGGAAGGCCAGAGGGTAATTGCCGGTGCGATCACGCCAAGTGGCACCTCCAACGCCTGCCTGTGCGGCGTGTGCAGCCAGGACGGTTCCGGTACCCGGCATGGCTGGAAAGCGATCGGCGGCTGGCGTTTCGGCAATACCATCGACGGTTGTCAAGCCGACTACGTGCTGGTGCCAGACGCGATGGCCAATCTCTGCGTGGTGCCGGATGAGCTGACCGACGAGCAGGTGCTGATGTGCCCGGACATTATGTCGACCGGCTTCTCCGGCGCCGAGAGCGGCGCCATCCGCATAGGCGATACGGTCGCCGTGTTTGCGCAGGGGCCGATCGGCCTGTGCGCCACGGCTGGCGCGAAACTCTCGGGCGCAACCACTGTGATCGGCGTCGATGGTATTGCCTCCCGGCTGGAGGTATCGTGTCGTTTCGGCGCCGACATATCGGTGAATATCCATGACGGCGATCCGGTCGAGCAGATCATGGCGCTGACCGACGGGAGAGGCGTTGATGTCGCGATCGAGGCGCTGGGCACCCAGGCGACGTTCGAGGCGGCGCTACGGGTGATCCGCCCCGGTGGCACGCTTTCCAGCCTCGGCGTCTATTCCACCGATTTGCGTATCCCGCTGGGTCCGTTCGCCGCCGGGTTAGGCGACCATAAGATCGTCACCACACTCTGCCCCGGCGGCAAGGAGCGCATGCGGCGGCTCATCGAGGTAATCCGTTCCGGCCGGGTGGACCTTAAGCCGATGGTGACGCACCGCTTCAAGCTGGACGACATCGAGGCCGCCTACGATCTGTTCGGCCACCAGCGTGACGGTGTGATCAAAGTCGCGATCACACCGTAATTTTCGGGTGCGCGGCTACTGGTGAGTGTTACCGACTGCTGATGACGATCAACAGCACGCCAGCCACCACCAGCAGCAACCCAGCTACGTCGCGGTGCTTCAGCCGCTCCTTCAGGTAGAAGCGGCTGAAAAACAGGGTGAAGATCACCTCCACCTGGCCGACCGCGCGCACCAGCGCGACGTCGGTCATGGCGAAGCCGGTGAACCAACCGGCCGAGCCACACGCCGACAGGATACCCACCCAGCACGAGCTCCGCCACGCCGTCATCGCCTTGCGCAGCTCGGCGGGCTCGCGCCACGCCAGATAAGCACCCTGCATCAGCGTCTGCAATGCGTTGGTGACAAACAGAACGAAAAGGGCGCGGACGAACACGCTCTGTGTAACGACAGACCCCGTTGCTAACTTGATCAACACAGTCGTCAGCGCGAAAAAGAACCCGGCACCGAGCCCGCACAGTGCCGCCGGTTGCACCGTGGCGGCAGCCAGAGCGCGTGGGCGCAGTCCTCGGCCGGCAAGCGACAGCGTCATCACGCCAATCAGGCCGACGGCGATGCCGGCCCAGGCGAGCGGGCGGAGCGCCTCGCCCAACACAATAAATGCGACGATCCCGCTCTGCGCCGTGTCGGTCTTGGAATAGGCGGTGCCGACGGCGAAGTTGCGAAAGCCGAAGGCCATGATCAGCAGGTTGGTGGCGATGATCTGGCAGAAACCGCCGGCGGCGGCGAACGCCAACGTCGTTGCACGAGCCGCCGGCAGATCGGCGCCGGAAGCGGCGAGAGCTGCCAGCAGGAACACCAGCGCCGCCGGCGCGCCATACAGAAACCGCACGAATCCCGCGCCGTTGACCGACAGGAGATAGCGCAGTTTCTGCTGCATGGCAGTACGCCAGCATTGGAACAGCGCGGCAGCGACGGCGATCGGTATCCACAACGGCATGCGCCGCCTTTGCAGCCGTCGGCTTGCTCGTCAACTCGCCCGCGCGCAGGGTGCGCCCGGCAACGGACGAGGGACCCACATGCGGTGGCGACGAAGCGCCTTGATCGCGGCCGCGGCGATGCTGACGGCGTGTGGCCCGGCGCTGGCGGACACCATCCTGCATCTCGCCGACACCGAGACAGTGATGGCGCATCCGGACGAGCTGGTCGCCACACTGCGCGTTGAAGCCAGCGCGGCGAGTGCCGCGGCCACGCAGCAGGTCGTCAACAACGTGATGGCGGCGGCGTTGGCGCGCGCACGGCAGGTCGCCGGCGTGACCGCGGCAACGCAGGGATACACTGGGTGGCAAGCGACGCAGCCGCAGCGCTGGCAGGCGAGCCAGATCCTGACGCTGCGCAGTCACGACGGACCGGCGTTGCTGACTCTGGTCGGCGAGCTCCAGCAGAAGGGCCTCGCGACGAGCGAGCTCTCCTGGCAGCTTTCGTCGGAGGCGTCGCGGACGGCTCGCGATCAGGCTATGCGCGAAGCGCTGAGTGCGTTGCGGGCGCGCGCTGAAGAGGCGGCCGGGCTGCTCGGTCTGCGCTTCGAACTCGTTTCAGCGAGTCAGCATTGCCACGCCGCAACCGGTGCCGATTTTGCCACGCGCGATGATGGCCATGGCGGCCGCTGCGCCGACGCCGCCCAGCGCGCAGGCCGAGGATATCCCGGTGAGCGCGACGGCGGACGCGGATGCGGTGCTGGTGCCGAAGTAAGCATACTGCGGGGCGCCCCTGCCAGTTCAGGGATCGATCAGCACACCAGGATTGAGCATGCCGCTCGGATCGAGCGCGCGCTTCGCCGCTTTCAGCGCAACCGCGAACAGCTCCGGCCGCTGGCGATCGTACCAGGGTCGATGATCGCGTCCGACGGCGTGGTGATGGGTGATCGTGCCGCCTGACGCAATCAGCCTATCGGAGGCCGCGTTCTTGATGTGCCGCCACTGCTCAATCAGTTGGCCATGATGGCCCAGGGCGTGGAACGTGAAATAGGGTGCCGGTCCGTCGGGATAGACATGGGTGAAACGACAGGTGACCTGGCCCGGACGGCCGGTCACCTCCTTTATTGCCACCTCCGTCGCCGCCTTGACCGAATCATGAAGAGCTTCGAAGCGGTCCCAGGTGATCGCAGTCTCGAACGTGTCGTTGATGATTGCACGCGGCACCATACGCTCGCGGCCATAGGGCATGCGGATAAAGGCATTGCGCCAGCGTCCCGCAGCCCCTTCGCGATGCGCGTCTGCACTCTCCGCCGTCTCGGCGATGCCGCCATGATCCACACAGCATTCGAGTGCACGCTTCATCCACGGCTCGACCGGATGGTCACCGGACTCAAACGCAAGCACCAGGACGGCGGAATTCCCGTCGCCGGCGCCCGTGTTGAACGCCTCCTGGGCGTCGAGCACGCGGCAATTGGCGGGAAACAGCCCCGCCTGCGCGATCGCCCGCACCGCACGCGCAGCGGCGAACAAATCCTTGAACCGGACGGCGCCGCCGGCACGGAAGCGCGGCCGGTCCTGCAACCGCATCCATGCCTCGGTGATGATGCCGAGAATGCCTTCCGACCCGATGAACAGCCGGTCCGGGCTTGGTCCCGCGCCCGATCCGGGCAGTCGCCGCGTCTCGATGCGGCCTTGTGGCGTCACGACAACAAGGCTTTCGACGAAATCGTCGATATGGGTGTAGAGCGTTGCGAAATGTCCGCCGCTGCGAGTTGCGATCCAACCGCCCAGGGTGGAGAATTCGAAGCTCTGCGGGAAATGACGGAGCGTAATGCCGTGCGGTTTGAGCTGGGCTTCCAGCGCCGGCCCGAAGGCGCCGGCCTCGATCCTGGCGGCCCGCGAAGCGCGATCGAGCGCCAGCACGCGCCCCATCCGCTCGAGATCGACGGTGACAGCGAACTTATAGCGGGTACCGTCAAGGCGATGCTCGACCCCGCCAACCACGCTTGAGCCGCCGCCAAATGGGATGACCGCGGCCCCAATGCTGCCCGCCCAATCCAGCAGCGCGACGACGTTGGTTTCGTTGTGCGGGTAGGCCACCACATCCGGCGCCACCGCGTAATCACCCTCGAGGCCGCGAACCGCGTCAGGATAGGATTTGCCGTAAGTATGTTGGGCACGGTCGTAGAGATCGTTCGAGCAGATCGGCGCAAGCGAAGCGGGCGGCGCGATCCGCGGCGCCCGCAGTTTGAGGTCCTGCAGCCCCGGAACAGCCTTCTGCTCGAAATGATCAACGCCAAAGAGCTGCCGATAGCGGTCCAGGACCAAGCTCTCTTCCTCGGGGGTCATCGCCTCGCCTTCGCGACCCCAGCCGAAATGCTTCAAGCGGCCTTCTGCCATCGCTTCCTCCCTGTGCTCCCCCAGTGCAACGCCTCCAGCTCGCGTACCCCGTCCGCAACGCGGCATGCAGCATCGCCCGGATGCGTTCTTCATGCTCGGTGCTTCGCACGCGCACCCTACACCCATCGCGCTGCGGGACGACTTCTCTGGCGTCTCGATGGAAGCTCGTCAGCGCAGCGAAAGACACCGCTCACCGAGCACCTGTATCGGCCAGCCAGTCTTCGCTGCGGAGACCATCGACCCGACTGAACTCGGCCAGGTTTCCTGTGGCGATCACCAGGCCACGGCTTCGCGCGTGCCCGGCAATTAACAGGTCATAGGCGCCGATCAACCGACCACGTCGATCAAGTGTCGTCCTGATCTCGGCGGAGTGCGCTGCGGCGTCTGCGTCGAACGGCAGAACGTCAAGGCGGGCGGCAAAGCGTTCCACTTCGTGGCGGTTGTCGATGGGTTTGGCCGACTTCCCAGCACCATGCAACAACTCGGCAAGCACAACGGTCGAAATGCAAAGAGCGTCCGTCTCCGCATTGAAGCGAGCCCGCAGCCATCTGGGACGGTCGCGAAGCACCCGGATGCACAGGTCCGTGTCGAGCATGTAGCGCAGCAACTACAACGTCTCGCGCTCCTGCGGCGGGGGCTGCTCTCGTTCGCCCAGGTCGATGCCCGGAGAGTTCGAAGAAGTCATCCCAGACAGCATTTGCCGGGACAATGATCCGACGTGGGCCGTCTTTCAGGATGGACACGTCCCGAACGCCCTTTGGGAACGCGACATCTTTGGGCAAGCGAACCGCTTGCGAGCGGTTGGTCTGGAACAAGGTCGTGCGGGTCATGGCGGATCTCGCGTGCTGGCCCCCGGGACATAGTCGCCAGAGAGGGATATGTCAATGGGATATACGGCCCCCTAACGCGTCCGCTTCGACAATCCGCGGCCGGCTCGGTTTGGTCGATGCGTCAAAGCAAATCTGCCACCACCGCCGGTAACGCTGGATCGCCTCGATCTGGTTGTTCATCGTACGGCCGGGAATCCGCACATGTATGCCGCGCCCATGCGTGCTGGCAACCGTCACGTGAGTGACGCCGGCGCGCTTCCAGAACAGGAACTCCTCGCGCCAGTCCTTCTCGCCACCCACCGCGGTCGACGTCCATATTTCGATCCCGAGTCCCGCCGAATCACGACCTTCCTGCTCGGCATAGCGGCGCTTCTTGTCGAACTCGGCGACAGCTTCCGCGCCAGCGGGGTAGGCCAGCATCATAGCCGAACTCCTCCGCCGCCTGTGCAAACGTGCGGATCGCGATGGGTGTGCCACCGATGTCGTTCTGCGGGATAAGCGTGCCGAGCTTCATGCGAAGATCTCCCCCAGCCTTCTGATTGAGGCGAGCGCCTTCTCCTGCTCCAGCCCTGGCCACTGCACCCGCATGATGAAATGATCCACCCCGAGCGCCTCGCGATATCGCGTGACCTCCTCCTTCACGAACGCCGCGTCCCCGATGATGAAGCGGTCGCGTACGAAATCCTCAAACGGCATCTCTGAGCTGCCTGCCAGCCCCCAAGACGCATAGGCGGCATATTTGTATTCGAGCGGTCCGCGGCATTCGTCAAACGCGGTCTTGTAGTTGGCGCCGACATAACACTCGCGCTCCAGCGGGAAGCAGTGCGGATGCCGTCCGGCTTCCGCCAGCGCGGCACGATAAACACGCATCTGCGCCGCCACAGTCTCCAGCGTCGATGACGGCACGATCAGCCAGGCATCGCCAATGCGGGCGGCGCGGCGAATTGCCGGATCCGCCTGCGCGGCAACCCACACGGGCACGCTTCCGCGCACCGGCTTCAGCTGATGCCATCGTCCCGCACGCGATAGAACCGTCCTTCGTGCGTCACGCGATCCTCGGCCCAGAGCTGCCGGATCAGCGCGATCGCCTCATTGAACCGTGCCGCACGCTCCGACAACGGCATCCCGAAGGCAGTAAATTCGCCCTCCCGATAACCAAGCCCGACGCCCAGCACGTAATTGCCTTCGCTCAGCACATCGAGCGTGGCGGCTTCCTCGGCGACGTGCACGGGATTGAGCAGCGGCAGGATCAGGATGCCGGGACCGACCGTCATGCCTTTGGCCTCCGGCAACAGGAACGACATCACCGGCGTAAGCTGCAACATCTGCAGCGGTGCTGTCAGGTAATGATGCGGGAACCAGAGCGAGGCGAAGCCGCTCTGCCGCGCCGCGCGTACCTGCTCCACCAGATGCGGCACGCGGGACATCACCGTCTCGCCGGGTGGAAACTGCGTGTTGAGGAACAAACCGAGCTTCATCGCGCGCACCCCCGGTCACTGCCGCCATCATGCCGTGATCCGCCAGGTTTGCGCCAGCCGCGACCGGGGGATTATGGTTGATCGGGGAAAGCCCAGGAAAGCTTAGGTCACCATGTCCATCGCGCAGCAATCGGCGCCGGCGGCCGCCGCCTTGACCGCTTCAAACCGGCGCTTCCTGATCATGGCGTTGCTGTTCGTCACGGTGGTGATCAACTATCTCGACCGCAGCAACCTCTCCATCGCCGCGCCCAGCATCGCCGGCGAGTTCGGGCTGCACCCGGTGCAGCTCGGCATCGTGTTCTCGGCTTTCGGCTGGACCTACACGCCCTTGCAGATCCCCGGCGGCTGGCTGGTCGATCGCGTGCACCCCCGCGTGCTTTATCCGCTGACCATCCTGTGCTGGTCGATCGCCACGCTCTGCGTCGGCCTTTCCACCGGCCTCATCATGCTCATCGTTCTGCGCATGGCGGTCGGACTGTTCGAGGTACCGAGCTTCCTGATCAACAACCGCATCGCCACCACCTGGTTCGGCGAGCGCGAGCGTGCTACCTGCATCGCGGTCTATACCTCGGCCGAGTTCGTCGGCCTTGCTTTTCTCACTCCGGTGCTGGCGTGGCTGAAGGTGACTTTCGGCTGGCCTGCCGTGTTTTTCTTCACCGGTGTGATCGGCCTGGTCTGGTCCTACGCATTCCGCCGCAGCTACCGCGATCCGGCAGAGTTTCCCGGCATCAACCAAGCCGAAATCGAGCTGATCCGCTCAAGCGGAGGCATCCCCGACCTGTCGAGCCGGATCACCACGCGGCATGCAGCGCGAACGGATTCAGTGCTGCGCGACCTCGGGATCGTGCTGGGGCGGCGCAAGCTGTGGGGCATCTATTTCGGCCATTTCGCCTGGGGCACCACCTCGACCTTCTTCCTGACCTGGTTTCCCACTTATCTCGTCACCTACCGGCATCTCGACTTCATCAAGGCCGGGTTCTACGCGTCACTACCATTCCTCGCCGCCTTCGTCGGCGTGCTCTGCTCAGGCACGCTGTCGGACTGGCTGTATCGTCGCGGCTTCAGCCTGAGCGTGGCGCGTAAGACGCCGATCATCGGCGGTCTGGCGCTATCGACCAGCATCGTCGGCGCCAATTTCGTGGACCGCCCGGCGTTCATCATCCTGTTCCTCTCGCTCTCCTTCTTCGCCAACGGGCTGGCCTCGATCCACTGGTCGCTGGTTTCGGCAACGGCGCCGGAGCGGCTGATCGGCCTGACCAGTGGCATGTTCAACGGCATCGGCGGACTGGCCGGCATCTCGGCGCCGATCATCATCGGCTTCCTGCTGCGCGGCGGCGACTTCACCCGCCCGCTGACCTTCATCGCCTGCATCGCCCTGCTCGGTGCCTGCTCCTACATCTTCGTGGTGGGCAAGCTCGAACGGGTGGCCGGATAGATCACAACGGAGACCATCCCATGAAGATCACCAAAGTCGAACCGTTGCTGCTCGATCGCTTTCTCTATGTCCGCATCAGCACCGATGCCGGCATCACTGGCATCGGCGAGTCCGGCACCTGGGGCCAGCTTGAAGCCTCGGCGGCGGCGATCGCCAAATACGGCGAATACCTTGTCGGCAAGGACCCGGCGCCGATCGAGCACCATTGGAACGTGATGTTGCGCGCCAACCATTTCACCGGCGGGGCGATCAGCGGCGCGGTCTCGGCCATCGATATCGCGCTGTGGGACATCAAGGGGAAATATTTCAACGTCCCGGTCTATGAGCTGCTGGGCGGGAAGATGCGCCACAAGGCGCGGCTCTACGGCCATGTGAAGGGCCGCACGATCGAGAAGCTGGTCGAAGAGGCCAAGCGCCTGAAGGATGAAGGGTTCACCGCGCTCGGCCATCTCAATCCGCTGCTCGACGAAGACGAGTCAGAACCGTACCACAAATCGCATGCCGCCAAGATCGAAGAAGCGATCGACAATGTACGCCGGCTGCGCGAAGCGGTCGGGCCAAGCGTCGATCTCTGCATCGAGATCCACCGCCGGATGACCCCACCGGAGGCAATCGCCCTCGGCCGCGGCATCGAGAAATACACGCCGATGTTCTTCGAGGATCCGCTACGCCCGAACAGCTTCGACGCGATGGCCTGGGTGGCGGACCACATCAACATCCCCGTCGCCACCGGCGAGCGCTTCCACAGCATCTACCAATTCCAAACGCTGCTGACCCGTCACGGCGTCGAGTATCTCCGCCCCGACGTGTGCCTGTGTGGCGGCATCACCGGTGCCAAGAAGATCGCCGCGATTGCCGAGGCGCACGACGCGCAGATCGTCCCCCATAACCCGCTCTCGCCGATCAGCACCGCGGCGTGTCTGCAGATCGCGGCCTGCATCCCGAACTTCGCGATCCAGGAATACCCGTCCCGCACGCCCGACCTCGACGGCAACGCCGGCCTACTCGGCAACGACCTCGCCATCGGCCTTTCGGAGCACGAAGACGGTTTTATCCGCATCCCCGAGAGGCCGGGGATCGGCGTTGAGCTGGTGCCGGATGTGGAGCGGCGTTTCCCGACCCGCCCCCGCCCCATCCGCATGCGCCCACATGTGGACGGGTCGGTGGTGGATCAGTAAGCCGCCGCTTTAGGGCGAACCCCACACTACACCTCTCCCGCGCTGCGGGAGAGGTCGGTTCGCGAAGCGAACCGGGTGAGGGCGCCGCGCCCGAAGCCGCGACTCTACATCCGCGCAGCGTGCTCGGCGGCGAATTTCGGATCGAACACCCGCGGGATGTCGTGGCGGCTGATCCCGAGATCGGCCAAGTCGCGGTCCGACATCTGCATCAACTCGTTCATCACCCGCCGGCGCTCGGCATAGGCGCTCGCCCACCGAACCGGCGCAGCGGCCAAGCGGACCACCCAGCTCGGCCGCCGACGCGGAAGCGCGGGCTCGTAGTCGGCATCATCCCAGGTGCTGTGATAGGAGAGCATCTCCGGCAGTTTGAAGGCGAAGGTGTTCTTGTTCATTGAGGCATTCATGGGTCAACTTCCCCAGTCGATTGGCCATCGGGTCCAGCGCAGCGTCGTGGTGGCGGGGCACTCCCGAGGCTTTTCGCACTGCAACATAAGAACGATCTGGACGCGGATGAGTGCGGAGTTCCTCCATCAGGCATGCGGAAAGCGCATACAAATGCCGACCGTGATGCACCCAGGGCATGTCTGCATGTCCGGCAAGACTTCGTGAGCAGCGCTGTGGAGCGGCTGACCGCGCTACGAGCCCAATTGCACCGGCTGGGCCTGCAAGGCTTCATCGTACCCCGGGCGGATGAGCATCTCGGCGAATATGTCCCGCCTTCGGCCGAGCGACTGGCCTGGCTCACCGGCTTCACCGGCAGCGCCGGGCTAGCCGCTGTCCTGCCCGACCGCGCCGCGGTCTTCACCGATGGCCGCTACGTGCTGCAACTCGCGGCCGAGACCGATCCGGCACTTTGGGAACGCCGGCACATCATCGACGAGCCGCCGCCGAACTGGCTGGCCGCGCACGCCCCGGCGGGTGCCGCGATCGGCTATGACCCCAAGCTCATCGGCGAAGAATCGCTGGCCCGTTACACCGAGTCGGGCCTCACCATGCGCCCGGTCGACGAGAACCCGATCGACGCGATCTGGACCGACCGCCCCGCCCCTCCTTACGCGCCGGCTGTGCCCCACCCTCTGGACAGGGCAGGACGCAGCGCCGCCGACAAGCGCACCGAAATCGCCGGCCTGCTGCGGCAGAGCAAGCAGGATGCCGCCGTGATCACCGACCCGGCCTCGATCGCCTGGTTACTCAATATCCGCGGCGGCGACCTGCCCTACGCGCCGTTCGCCCTGGGATACGGACTGATCGAAGCCGACGCACGCACCACCCTCTTCATGGACCCGGCCAAGCTCGGCGACGAGACCCGCGCCTGGCTGGGCAACGAGGTAGCAGTCGCCGACCCGGCAACGCTGGCTTCGGCGCTGGGCCGGTTTGCCGGCAAGCGGGTCCGCGTCGATCCAGCCGGCTCGCCAGCCTGGTTCGCGCAAACGCTGCGACGGTACGGCGCCATCGTGGCGGCAGGTCCGGATCCCTGCCTGTTGCCCAAGGCGTGCAAGAATCCCGTCGAACAACAGGGCGCGCGCGACGCCCATCTGCGCGATGCCGTCGCCGTCTGCCGCTTCCTCCATTGGCTCGCTTCCGCCGGGCCGGAGGGAGCGGAAACGGAAATGTCCGCCGCGGCCCGACTACGGGCGTTGCGCGCCGAGATGCCGGATTTCCGCGGCGAAAGCTTCCCCGCCATCTCCGGCGCCGGCGAGCACGGCGCGATCATCCACTACAAAGTCACGCCGGAGTCCAACCGCCCGATCCGGCCGGACGAGGCCTATCTGATCGATTCCGGCGCCCAGTACCTGGACGGCACCACCGACATCACCCGCACGGTCTGGACTGGCACCGGGCAGCCACCCCAGGCGCTGCGCGAGCAGGCCACGCGCGTGCTGCAGGGCCATATCGCCATCGCCACGCTCGTCTTCCCGCAGGGCACCAGCGGCGTGCAACTCGATGCCTTCGCCAGGCGCGCGCTCTGGCAGGCCGGGCTCGACTACGACCACGGCACCGGCCACGGCGTGGGAAGCTATCTGGCGGTGCATGAGGGGCCGGTCAGCCTGTCGCGGCTGGCCAAGCCCGTGCCCCTAGCCGTCGGGATGATCCTGTCGAACGAGCCCGGTTACTATTTGCCCGGCCACTACGGCATTCGGCTGGAGAACCTGCTGCTTGTGCAGCCAGCGGATCTACCCGAGTCGGCAAAGCCATTCCTGCGGTTCGAGACGCTCACGCTCGCTCCGTTCGACCGGCGGCTGATCGATCCAAGGCTTCTTGATTCGGCCGAGACCGCATGGCTCGACGCTTACCACGCCCGGGTTGCCGAACAGGTCGGTCCGGCGCTGCCGACGGATGCGCGCGACTGGCTGGACGCAGTGTGCGCCCCGCTCGGAGAGGGTTGACGTATCGCCAAGAAGACACAGTCTTCCGGCGTTGCGCATGCGTTGCGCGGCGCGGCGCCGCGGCGTAAGCGGGCAGGGCTGGGATTGGGCCGAACAACGGTGACCCCTTGGCTGTTGCCGGTTTCGTAACAGATCGACTGCCATCGGCACCGTCGCGGTCGGGCGGCCGGCGGCTCTCTTCGCTGGTTGTCTCGCTGCTGCTGCACGCGCTGGTGATCTCAGCGCTGCTGGTTGTCGTGCGGCTGCGCCCCCGCCAGCCGAATTGGCTGCCGCCACCGTCAATCGACATGGTGTTCCAGGGCGGGTCGAAGGAAGGCCCGTCGGTACCCAACCAGGCTCCGGCCAACCCCAACCTTCCACCCACACCGCAGCCGGCCCCGCAGGCAACACCGACCCCGCCCGCACCGCCACAGGCGCAGACCGCACCGCAGGCGGCCCCGGCTCCACCCGAACTGCCGGCGCCACCGCAACCGCCGCCCGCGCCACCAGTACAGCCCACCCCTGCCCCGACACCGCCGGTGCAGCCGGCCCCCGCCCAAGTCGTCCCACGCGTCCCGGCCGAGCAGCCCCCGCCCCCTTCCGCGGTGGAGGCACCGCCGCAGCCGACGCCGCTTCCACTCCCCGAATCGACGGCGCCAGCCGAATCCGTCCCGCCGCCCCCACCTGCGCCCGAGACGCCCAAGCCGGCGCCGCAACCACCAATGGAGACCGCGATCCTGTTGGTGCCGCCGCCACCGTTGGATCTGTTGCGGCCACCGCCGCCGTTACCGCAACTCCCCACCCCGCCGCGTCTGGCGCCGCCGCCCCGGTCGCGCCCGCACCCGGTCCTGCCGATGCCGATGGCCTATTCCTTCGGTGCGCCGCCCCGGCAGCAAGCGGCGCCCCGCGGCACCGGCGGGCACGGCGCGATCGATCTGGCCTTCGCGCCAGCCGGCCGCTTCTCCGACCAGCTTCGCGAAGGCGCGTGGTCCGACGACAAGGACATCGGAGACAATTGGTTCAATCTCGTCGCGGCCTGGTGGAAGCGACACGCCTATTACCCACCGCAGGCCGGGATGAACGGCGAGCAGGGCGATGCCACCGTGAAGCTGCTGGTGCGCCACGACGGCACGGTGGAGATGGTGCAGCTCGAGGACGGTTCCGGATCGCAATGGCTCGACATGGCAGCGGTCGCGGTGTTCCGTGGCGCCACATTGCCGCCGCTACCCCCCGACGTGACAGAGGCCACCATTCCGGTGCACTTCACGATTCATTACATTATCATCAACTAATAACGGCGGACACAAGTCCCGACGCCTTGAGTTCGACCACAACCTCTTCTGCTGCAGCGCAGAGAGGCTTTGCGGAGGCTGATGTACATCCGTTTCCGGCGGAGGGCTCGGATATACATCTGGCATTTACCGTGCGTTCAGCGGTGGCGGCTGGGGGCAGAGGTCCGTGCATGCCCCACGCGCGCGCTGCGCATGAGAGGCGATCCGCCGGCACAATGACCATCTCGAAATCCGGCGACGGGTCGCCAGCGCGCATGCTTCCGGTCGGTGCACACGCATGATGACGTCGCCACGAGCCACAGAGATTGAGGAAGAGCCACCAAATGTGATCCAGAACCATCCAAACGGCAACTCGAGAAGCGGTGCAACTGGTGAGTGTAACGCCTGGGCCATATGACGGCATCGCGGAAGCGTTGTTCGACAACGTCGAGTTGCCGCTCGCGTCGTAAAGTCCGAGTTCTGGGCGCTGTCGTCGCTAGGTACGAAGGGAACTTCCTCGACCCCTCCAAGACGCCAGTGACACTCTCCGTCCACTAGCAGCCCTGATCATCACCGGACGGCTAGATGTTCAAGCTCTTCTCTCGCGGCTGCGAGGATCTCCCGGGACAGGTCCGGATCGGTTCTCTCCAAAGCACGGGCCATGGCGACGCTCCCGACCATCGCCGATACTAGGGTGAGCGCGCGCCGGCGCGCCACCACCTTCGACATCCCTTTAGGAAGAGCATCCTCGATCAGCGCAACCAAGTCCCGAAACCCCTCAGCAAAAGCCGCGCCGATTGTAGCGTCCTGTCGCGCCACGTCCGAGACGCAGGCCGCCATCAGGCAGCCCGATCCCGCATCCTTCATGTGCAACTCGCAGAGATAGGCGTCGAGATAGGCCGAAAGCGGATCGGGCACGACCTCGCGGAGTTCGCGCCAACTCGTGGCCCCGTCCGCCAACGCCTTGCAAGCCGCTTCTCTGGCAAGAGCGTCTTTCGACTTGAACTGACCATACAACGCACCCTGGGTAAGACCGGCTTCGCGACTGATCTCGGCGACGCCGGCCCCATCGAACCCCCGCTCCTGAAGCAATCGCCTCGCCGTCGCCACCAAGGCGGCGCGATGCTCCGCCACCTTCCTTCCCGAAACCTTCACGGATCGCTCCCGGCAGCCACTTGATCTGTTGATAGAGACCTCTATCTATCGGCGCGATGATAGTGATCGCTACGAATACGGGCGTCTAGGTAGTTCGCGCGGGCCGGGTCTCAAGGGACGGTATCCGACAAGACGCGCAGCACACCCGAGTCGCTCCACAACCCGCCGTCGCGTGCCGCCAAGCGGCCTCGCCTGCCACGTTCAGCACCCATCGGGGCCATCCCAACATGAGCAAAATCCCGGACTGATGGTCGGGACATGGACAACGTCTCTCTGACCGACCAGGACGTCGGCGAGCGCACTCGCGTCGTCGACGGCAGCCGCCCGACTGTCCGCCGCCGGAGAGGGTGGCATGCCGTCGCACTCGTCGGCGTCGTTGCGGCATTGGCCGGCATAGGCGGCGAGCGGGCGTGGCGGAATGGCCAACATCCCGCCGCCCTGCCGCTAGCGCCGCCGCAGGTAACCGTGAGCCTGCCGCTGCGGCAGACGGTGCAGCCCACCGGCCACTTCCTCGGCCAGTTCTCCGCGGTGGATACCGTGGAGCTGCGGGCACAGGTCGGCGGCACCCTAATCGCGATCAAATTCCAGGACGGACAGATCGTGCACAAAGGCGATCCGCTCTTTGTCATCGATCCACGACCGTTCCAGATCAGACTGGATCAGGCCGTCGCTCAGTTCCAGACCGCGCAGGCCAAGGAGACGCTGAGCGAGGCGGAGCTCTGGCGGGCACAGCAGCTCAAGCGGACCGATTTTGGCACAGCCGAAACGGTCGACGAGCGCGCCGCCGACCTGCGCACCGAGCAAGCCGCCATCGAGACTGCCAAGGCCGCGATCACGGACGCCCGGCTCGACCTCGAATTCTCATACATCACCGCGCCATTGACCGGACGCATCGGCGCGCATCTCGTTTCGGTCGGCAGCTTGGTGAGTGGCAGCCGAGGCGGCACGAGCCCGACGACGCTGCTCGCGACGGTCGTCTCGCTGGACCCGATCTATCTCGATTTCGACATGAGCGAATCCGATTACCTGGCCTGGCAGCAGGCCAACGGCGGCGTTGCGCCACATGCCAACGTCGCCATCAGCCTCGACGGCGACGGGCAGTACGACCGCCACGGCACGCTCGACTTCATAGACAACGTGGTGAACCGCAGCAGCGGGACGATCCACGCACGCGTGACACTGCCCAATCCGGACTTGACCATCACGCCCGGCCAGTTCGCACGGCTTCGCGTCGCACTCGGCCATTCCGCGCCGGTCCTGCTGGTGCCAGCTTCCGCGGTCGTCCCGGACCAGTCGCAGCATCTCGTGATGACCGTGGCTGTGGATGGCTCGATCGTTCCGAAGGTGGTCGAGACCGGCGATCTCTATCACGGCTTGCGCGTCATCCGCAGCGGTCTCGCGGCGACCGACCGCGTCGTCATCGACGGCCTGGTGCGCGTGCGCCCGGGCATCAAGGTCACGCCGGTCGACGGCGCGATAAAGCCCGATCCCACGGGCGACAATGGTTAGGGGAGAGCGCGATGCGCTTCACGCACCGCTTCATAGACCGTCCCATCCTGGCGACGGTGATCAGCGTCTTCCTCACGCTGCTCGGGCTCGGCGCGCTGGTGGCGCTGCCGGTCGCGCAATACCCGGAGATCGTGCCGCCCACGGTGCAGGTGACGACGAGCTACCCCGGCGCGTCCGCTCAGGTGGTCAGCCAGACGGTCGCAACGCCGCTCGAGCAGGAGATCAACGGCGTCGAGAACATGATCTATATCAGCAGCCAGTCAACCGGTGACGGCAAGCTCACCATCACGGTCACGTTCCGCATCGGCACCGACCTCAACGTGGCACAGATGCTCACCCAAAACCGGGTGCAGGACGCGCTGCCGCGGCTGCCGGAGGACGTCCAGCGCCTGGGTGTGCAGGTACGTAAGGCGACACCGAACATCCTGCTCGCCGTGCATCTGTTCTCGCCCGACGGGTCGCGCGACAATCTTTATCTCTCGAACTACGCGACGCTGCACGTGAAGGACGCGCTGGCGCGGCTACCCGGCGTGGGCGACGTGCAGCTGTTCGGCGCGCGCGACTACGCGATGCGCATCTGGCTAGATCCCGACAAGGTGGCCGCTTACAAGCTTAACGCCAGCGAGGTGCTCGCGGCACTGCAGGCGCAGAACGTGCAGGTCTCCGCTGGCATCCTCAATCAGCCGCCGGTGTCCGGAAATGCGGCCTATCAGCTCAACGTCCAGACGCTCGGGCGGCTGACCACGCCCGAGCAGTTCGCCGACATCATCCTGAAGACCGACGCGCAGGGGCGCCCGACCCGCATCCGCGACGTCGGCCGCGTCGAGATCGGCGCGGCGGATTACGGCTCCACCGCCTTCATGGATCGCAGCGAGGGCCTGCCTCTGCTGATTTTCGCGCAGCCCGGCGCGAATTCGCTGGCTGTGGAGCATGAAGTCCTCGCGACGATGCAGGATCTCAAGAAGGACTTCCCTTCCGGCGTCTCGTACATCGTCATCTACGATCCGACGATCTTCGTGGCGAAGTCGGTGCGCGAGGTTGTGACGACGATCTTCGTCGCGATCCTGCTCGTCGTCTGCGTGGTATTCCTATTCCTGCAAACCTGGCGCGCCTCGCTGATCCCGGTGATCGCCATTCCGGTTTCGCTCGTCGGCACCTTCATCATCCTGCTCGCGCTCGGAATATCGCTGAACAACCTCTCGCTGTTCGGCCTGGTGCTGGCGGTTGGCATTGTTGTCGACGACGCGATCGTCGTCGTCGAGAACGTCGAGCGAAACATCGCCGCCGGCATGACCCCGAAGGAGGCCGCGCACCGCACGATGGACGAGGTCGGCGGCGCGCTCGTTTCCATCGCGCTGACGCTGTGCGCGGTTTTCGTCCCGGCGGCCTTTCTGTCTGGCATCTCGGGACAGTTCTTCCGCCAGTTCGCCGTGACCATCGCGGCATCGACGGTGATCTCCTGCTTTGTCTCGCTCACCCTCAGCCCGGCACTCTGCGCGCTGCTGCTCGGGGCGCACGACCCGCACCAGGCCGCCCCCGGCAACTTGGCGGGACGGCTCCTGCTCGCTGCGTTCGGCCGCTTCAATCGCGGGTTCGAGCAACTCTCGGACGCCTACGGCTCGCTGACCCGGCGATCAGTCCGCTCGCTGGCGGTCGTCGTCGTGATCTACGTCGCCCTGATCGGCACCGCCGGTTTCGAATTTTCCCGCGAGCCGACCGGCTTCATCCCCGAGCAGGATCAGGGCTATCTCATCACCGTCCTGCAGCTTCCGCCCGGTGCCAGCCTCCAGCGCACCGAGCAGGTGGTGAAGCGCGCGATCGATATTATCCTGAAGACGCCGGGCATCGAGCATGTCGCGCCGTTCGCGGGGCTGGATGCGACGACGTTCACGGTCGCGTCCAATGCGGGCACGATCTTCTCCGGCCTGCCATCGCTTTACAACCACGACATCCCTGGGATCACTGCGAATTCGGTGCTGGCGGATCTGCGCAAGCGTCTCTCGGTGATCGAGGACGCCTACGTGCTGACCATCCCGCCGCCGCCGGTGCAGGGCATCGGCAATTCCGGCGGCTTCAAGATGATGCTGGAAGATCGCGCGGGCCTTGGGGCCCAGGCCCTCGTGGACGCTGCAAATGCGCTGGTGGCCGCGGCCAACAAGGACCCGAGCTTCGCCGGCGCGTTCACGCTGCTCAACACCGGATCGCCGTCGGTTTATGCGGATATCGACCGCCTGAAGGCCGAGAAGGTCGGGCTCACGCCGACCGACGTGTTCGACACGCTGCAGGTCTATCTCGGTTCGCAATACGTTAACGACTTCAATTACCTCGGCCGAACCTACGAGGTGATTGTTCAGGCGGACAGCCGGTTCCGGCGCGACCAGCAGGACCTGATGGGCCTGAAAGCGCGCAACGCGAGTGGCGATATGGTACCGATTGGTACGGTTGCGCAACTGCGGGATACGACGATCCCCTATCGTGTGCCGCGCTACAATCTCTATCCGGCGGCCGAGGTTCAGGGCGTGGCGGCGCCGGGTGTGGCCACCGGCACGGCGCTGCATCGGATGGAGGAGCTGGCGGCGCAGGCGCTGCCGCCGGGCATCGGCTATGAATGGACCGAGATCGCCTATCAGCAGCAACAGAAGGGCACGCCGACGATGCTGGTGTTCGGCGCCGCCGCACTGTTCGTATTCCTGGTGCTGGCAGCGAATTACGAGAGCTGGAAGCTGCCGCTCTCAGTGGTGCTGATCGTGCCGATGTGTCTGCTCGCCTCCGTTACCGGGCTGATGTTCCGCGGCATGCCGATCGACATCCTCGCCCAGATCGGTTTCGTGGTCCTGGTCGGCCTGGCGGCGAAGAATGCGATCCTGATCGTCGAGTTCGCCCACCAGGCGCAGGACGCCGGCAGCGCGCCCGCGGCGGCGGCCGTCAGTGCGGCGCGGCGGCGGCTGCGGCCGATTCTGATGACGTCGCTCGCCTTCATTCTCGGCGTGGCGCCGCTGGTGGTCGCGACCGGCGCCGGTGCCGAGATGCGGCAATCCCTGGGCACCGCCGTCTTCGGCGGGATGCTCGGCGTCACCGGCTTCGGCTTGGTCTTCACGCCGGCCTTCTACACTCTCGTGCAGCGGTTCGGCATCCCCCGCAGCCGAGCGTCAACCAATCTGCGCGGGCGGCGAACGCAGGGCCACGAAGGCCCAGGCGTTGCAATGGCAGCAACGCGGCCGCAAGCCGGCCATTGAGGGGCAGGAGAGCCACGGGGTCAAACGGGACTGCCGCAAGATTGGGCGTCTAATATGATATCAGCGGCCCGGTTCGATGGACCGCTTTCGAACCGAATTGGGCGAACTGGCACCCCTGCGGAATTCCGGCTGCGCTGCCGGCGTCGGTATGATAGGTTGCAATCGGACCGACACCAGGGAGGAGACAATAAATGGAAATCCAGGCGCTCGGATACCTCGGGATCGGTACCGCGAAACTCGACGACTGGTCCGACTTCGCGACGGGCTGGCTCGGCATGCAGGCGGTGGATCGCGGCGCTGGCGTGCGCGCGTTCCGAATGGACGATCGCAAGCAACGCCTCGTCATCGACCGCGCCATGCCGGAGGGTCAGCGCTATTTCGGCTGGGAGGTAGCGAACGCAGCCGCACTGGATACGCTCGCGGCGCGGCTGGAACGCGCCGGCGTGGCAGTGCACCGAGAACCGGGTGCGCTCGCCGACCAGCGCTGCGTGAGCGAGCTGATCTCGTTTGCCGATCCGGCGAACAACCGGCTGGAGGCGTTTCACGGCGCGCAGATTGCCGATGAACCATTCCGTCCCGGTCGCAGTATTTCCGGCTTCCGCACTGGGCCGCTCGGCATGGGGCACGCGGTGCTGATGGTGCCGAGCATGGCCACGGCGCTGCCGTTCTATCGCGACCTGCTGGGGTTCCGCATCAGCGACTACATCAACGCCCCAATCTCTGCCTATTTCCTGCACGTCAATCCGCGGCATCACAGCCTGGCGCTGTTCGAAGCTGGCAGGAGCGGCATGCACCATCTGATGGTGGAGTTGTTTTCGTTCGACGACGTGGGGCAGGGCTATGACATCGCGCTGGGCGAACGGGAGCGGATCGTGGCGACGCTCGGGCGTCATCCGAACGACCTTGTCACCTCGTTCTATGTGCGCACGCCGTCTGACATACTGGTGGAATACGGCTGGGGCGGGCGCGAAGTGAATGACGCCACTTGGCAGCCGTCGGAGATGAGCAGCGTCGCCAGTTTCTGGGGACACCACGGGCTGTTCAGCTCGATCGGAGGTGATGGACCGCCCCCAGATCATCCGCCACCGGCCGAGCCGATAGAGACGCGCCGCGCGCCGCTGCAGGTCATGGACGGTAACTATCAGCGGATGACCGGCGTGTGCCCGTGGTGGGATTCGGTCAGTCGGCAGGCATAAGCCACGGCCGTGGGGGCCGGCGCCCGACGTGGACGGTTCGGGCGCGGGGGTGAGGTGGCTGCGTTGGAGACTCGCGGCGGTGGAATCGCCAGATCATCGTTGCTACGTGTAGGAGTTGTGCTGGCGCCTGCCATTTCGCAGCCGCTCGTTAACGACGCTATTCGATGACCGGTTTCGACCCCAAGCGGTCAAAGTGCACCGGAATTCTGCACCAGCTAACCCAACCAGCCTCGCAAGGCAGTGCGAAACCCTTGAGTTCTGCATGGATCAGCCACGGAGAGCCAGCGGCGCCCGACCGCTGTTTTTGTTGGTGATCGCAGTTGGTCGCGGGCCTATTATGGCGCCGACTGCGACTGTGCCGCAGCCGATGTCGGAGGGAGCCAAGCGCCATGAACAGGCCAAGTGTGATTTGCCACGGCCATTCTTGCCGTTCTCGCCGTTGCGCCGCGTCCCGCCTATTTTGCCTGTCCGCCGCGGCTTAGATCGCTTAACACGTGCGGGAACCGGGTACCAGGTCCGCGATGGATATAGAACCGGCTCTCAGAAGATCATGGGAGGACATCGATGCCCCAACTTACAGCGCGCCCGCTCAAGGTCGGGCTGTTCCTACCAACAGGCGAGGGGGAGATGGCGGGCGGCACGGCCCGTTGGAACAATATCAAGACGATAGTTCAACAGACGGAGGCGGGTGGCTTCGACTCGATCTGGGTGCAGGACCATCTGGTCTTCGACTACGGCGATCCAGGCGTGCCGCCGACTGGTGGATGGGAGTGTTGGTCGCTACTCGCGGCTCTGGCGGCTGCCACAACACGCGTTGAGCTCGGAGCGCTCGTCGCCTGCACGAGCTTCCGTAATCCGGCACTGTTGGCCAAGATGGCTGATACGGTCGATGAGATCAGCGGAGGGCGATTGATCCTTGGTCTGGGAGCCGGGTATCACGAGCCCGAGTTTCGGGCATTCGGCTATCCTTTCGACCACCTTGTCGGGCGGTTCGAGGAGGCGTTGCAGATTATCCATACGCTGTTGCGCAAGGGCACGGTTGACTTCCAAGGGAAGTACTATGAGGCACGGGCATGCGAGCTGCGGCCCCGCGGCCCCCGGCGCGACGGTCCCCCGATTCTGATAGGAGCAGAGCCAAACCGGCCCCGCGCGCTTCGGCTCACCGCCCAATACGCAGATTATTGGAACATCTTCAGCGTCAATCAGGTTGCAAACTTTGTCCCGGCGCGGGAAGCCATGGACGCCGCCTGTGTCACGGCGCACCGCGACCCGGCGACGCTCCAGCGGACAGTGACCGTGCTGATTGATCTGCCGGGGTCAGAGAGCGACCCAGCCGCGGGTGGGATTTCGCGGTACCGTGCTTCAAGGAAGCCGGCGACCGGCACGCCAGAAGAACTGGCGGAGCTTCTGCGCGCCTTCGCCCGTGCAGGGGTCGACCACGTCCAAATCTTCCTGGAACCGAGTACCGTGGTCGGAATTGACGCCTTCATGCCCGTGCTCGAACTACTCGATCGAGGGTAATCAGCCCGATACGGCGCTGTAGAGCACCACCACTTCGGCGTCTTGCCATCCTCGGCAGGTCTATGACGAATAGTATCGCCTGATTATTATGGCCCTCTAGGACGGCTTGTGCCTAACCGGGTGCCGCCGGCGCGCAACCTCGCGGATGGTTTCAAAGTCAGGAAGGACCCAAAAGTTTCATGTCAAACATGCCGGATTAGCATACCGACTCAAAAGCGACAGAGCCGAGAGAGGGCATCGAACCCACAACCTGTCATTTACGAAACGACTGCTCTGCCGATTGAGCTATCCCGGCCTGGTCGGCTAACAGCCGGGCCATCACGTCGTTGAACGCCTGACTGAACCCGGCATCCATGGGTTTCAGTGTAGCGCTGTTCGACGGCTACAACCTCGCGCTACGGATCCGCCATGCTGGCTACACGAACGTCTATTGGTACCGCGGCGGCCGCGAGGCGTGGGAGCTGGCGGGCAAGCCCGAAGACGTGGTGCGGCCGGCCGACTGGTGACCTCACCTCAACGCGCCGTTGCGATGTCGAACGCCTGCTCCCCACCCCTCGCTGACACTCAGCCGCACGATCGCAGGCCAATGATTGCGGATGCGCTGGTCGCTGGACTACGCAGGAGGCCGGGTTCGTGCAAGGCTGCCGGTGCGGAGCCGTCAGGGTCCGCATGGGGGAAACGATGCACCTCGGACGATTGCCGCGGAGCCGGCGGGCGGCGCAGGTACTAGCGCGGGCATGAGCGCGTATGCCCCGGCAGGCTCGGCTATCGTCCACGCCGCACCGCGCCGCAGGACGCCCGCCTTCTTGGGCCTGTTCGTCGTCCCCAGCGTGGCGCAGTCGATCCTGCTCACCGTCGTCCCATTGGAGGCGCTGCGGCTACTGGGGACCGCCCGCGCGGTGACGCTGCTCTACGTTGCCGCCGGTCTGGCCGCCGTGGTGGCACGCCTCAGCATCCCCCTGCTGGTGCAGTTGATCCGGCGGCGGTTCGTGCTCAGCCTCGGTGCATTGCTGCTGATCGTCGGCACCTCGCTGCTGACGAGCGGCGGTGTGTCGGCATTTGCCTGCGGTCTGGCGCTCAACAGCTTTGCCTTCGCGTGCATCGAGATCGCCAGCAACCTCTATTTGTTGGACCACATCCCACGCCAGGAGTTGCGGCGTTTCGAGCCGGCACGCATCTTCGCCTGTGCCGGTCCTGTGACCTTTGGTCCCTGGCTCGGTGTCTATCTCCAGCAACGCGTTGCCTTCGCGGCGCCGTTTGCCATCGCCGCCGTCGCAGCAATGCTACTGCTCGTTCTGTTCTGGTGGCTACGCCTGACAGAGCTGAAGCCGTCCCGCCGCAAGCCGCCGAACCCGCTGCGCTACCTGCCGCGTTTCTTCGCCCAGCCGCGGCTGCGTCTGGCTTGGGGCCTGGCGGGTGCTCGCTCGGCCTGGTGGAGCACTTTCTACATCTACACGCCGATCTTTGCGGTGGTGTCCGGGCTCGGCGCCGAGGCAGGCGGCGCCATCGCCTCGATCGGCACTGCCTGGATCTTCCTGGTGCCGCTGTGGGGCTGGGTTGGCCGGCGTTACGGGCTGCGTCGGCTGCTGGCCGCCGGGTATGGGACTACAGGCCTGATGACCGTAGCCACTGCCGCGGCATTCCACCTGCCCTGGGTGGGCGCGGCAACACTCGTGCTGGCTGGATTTGGTGCCGAGATGATCGACGGTGCCGGCAACCTCCTGTTCCTGCGCGCGGTCCATCCCTACGAGCGTTCGGAGATGACGACTGTGTTCGTCAGCTATCGTGATGTCTCGCAGCTTGGTCCGCCCCTGGTCTGCGCTGCGCTGTTGTCGGTGTTCGCGCTGCCATCTGTGTTCGCTGCGGCAGGCGTCATGATGGTTGGATCTGCAGCGCTGGCGGGTTACATCCCCCGTCGGCTGTGAAAGCGATACTATCGAGATCGTTTGGGGTCGCGACCAGCGACCTTATCCGATGACCGCTCTCGCATGTCGACGGACATTGCAAGGTCCGACGAAGCGAGGGATGATATGCTCGCTCGACAATCAGATTTACCGGATTGGGGGGATTGTCTGAAAACTGAGGGGGTCGACATGGAGAGCGAGAAGAAATCTCAAAAATCTGGTGGCGAAGTGCGGGAGCTGGCGAGGGAAACGGCCCAAGTTGAGCAGTACTGGGTCTTGGCGGGTCAATCCAAGCCGCACAAACCGCCAAAAGATTACAACTACGTTGAGTAAGTCACCCATCTCCAAATCGAACTTATTAAGATGCAGGAGTGGATAAAGCAAAGCCGCAAGAAGATGTGCGTCATCTTCGAAGGGCGGGACGCGGCGGGCAAGGGTGGCGTTATCAAGCGCATCACTGATCCACTGAATCCGCGTGTTTGTCGTGTTGTCGCCCTCGCCACGCCGACTGAAAGAGAGCGCGGACAATGGTATTTTCAACGTTATGTCGCCGAATTGCCTTCCACCGGGGAGATCGTCCTTTTCGATCGCAGCTGGTACAATCGCGCGGGTGTCGAGCATGTTATGGGTTTCTGCACCGACGATGAGTACCGTGAATTTATGCGCTCGTGCCCACTTTTCGAGGAGATGCTGATCCGCTCTGGCATCATCCTCGTAAAGTACTGGTTCTCGGTAAACGATGAGGAGCAGGAAACACGGTTCCAGGACCGCATGCGCAACCCGATCAAGCGCTGGAAGCTAAGTGGGATGGACGTTGCATCACGTCGCCACTGGGTCGACTATTCGCGGGCCAAGGACGAGATGTTTGCCCAAACCGATACCAAGACAAGCCCATGGTACGTGGTGAACGCGGATAACAAAAAGCGAGCCCGGCTCAACTGCATTGCCCATCTGCTCTCACAAGTTCCCTATAACGACCTGAGCCCCGTGGAGGTCGAGCTACCTCCACGCCAGTCAGATACCGGCTACAAGCGTCCGAAGATGGCGAGTTAGCGTTTCGTGCCCGACACTTACTGATCCGCCTTACCGAGCGGCACCGCGCTCGACTGTGTCGATCTGCCGCCCGCACTTTGGGCGGTGGCGTTCCGCTGCGGCGCGCGTGTACACGATGCAGTGTCGGGATCGGGGGCGGCAGAATAATAGGCTTAACGCGTATTTTGCCCAATGCGCTTGCAAAGGTCCGGTCGTCGCGCACATGAGCCATTCGATGGGCGAAACCGAACGGCGGCTTTCCACCCAAGAACGAACCCGCTTGCGCGGGAGAGCACTGCGCGTAGCGCCGGAGCGCGCGGTGGCGCAGCGTCCCCTTTCATGAGACTGTGCCGCGTCATCCTTTGCCGCCAGTATGAGCTTGCATGTGGACCCATATCGCCTCCGCCTCGTCGCGAGGTAACCACCTCGACCTCTACGAGCGAAACGGCCTGCACATGATACGCGCCGACGGCTGGGAGTTGATGAACGGTGAGTATCACGCGTCGGAGGACCAGCTCGGTCGTCTCGCCGGCCTGCTCCCGAGCGGGTCGCATCCCGAGATCCTTCTGGGCGGCCTCGGCCTTGGCTACACGCTGGCGAGCCTTCTGGAGACATTGAACAAACGGCTCCAGCCCACCCGGGCGAGCATCACAGTGGCGGAGCGGTCCGCCGCCGTGCTGCGCTGGTTCGGCACCCACATAAACCCGCGTCTCGCAGCGACGCTGTCGCCTGGCGTGCACCTGATCGAGAGCGACGTCGTGGCCCATCTCGGCATAGACCAACGCTGGGACGTGATCGTGCTCGACATCGACAACGGCCCCGAAGCGCTCTCGACCCCCGGCAACGCCGTGCTTTACGGGGAACACGGCCTGGCTCGCTGTCGGGACAGCCTCGCGCCCTCGGGGCACCTCCTGCTATGGTCAGGCTTCGAGGACCCGAACTTTGTCCAGCGAGCCCGCGCAGTGGGCTTCTCGGTCGCGCGGCAATACATTCCTTTTCCAAGCCGGTCGGATCAGGCTCACCTGCTTTACGTGCTCTCGCGTGAGCCGCTGTCGTCGGCCGACCGCGAATGCATTGGCTTGGACGGGTGAGCCAGTCGCACGGCTGGATCCGATCGATCGCAGCGATTGCTCGAACCACCTCGAAGGGCGCAGAACCCGGAGCCTATTGAACGCCGCGACCCACTCAATTCAGCGATACCTTCCGCAGCACGGCTCAAGTTCATCTTGTGTGCCACAGTTGTTGGGGTCCTGGCGGCCGCGCCGCCATAACCCGGCTGCGCATGGTCCGGGCTCCATCACGGTGCATCCCTTCAAGCGCTTCGATGCTCGGGCGACTCGCTAACTGTATAATTGCCTACCATGCCGAAAAGCCGAGCCCCTCTCCCGCCTCGTGTCGAAAAAGCCCGCGGTCCATCTCCACCCTTGCTCATTGGGCGCCAACCTGGCGGCGACAACATGCCGCCCCGGCGAACGGCGACCGCTCTCGCGCGCTACCGCAACCAAGCATTGTATTCGTGGCTAAGCGTATGACCCTACGAAGCGTCCCGGCGCTAGCTCCGCCCCGCCTGGCGAAGCTGCGCCACATCGCGCCGCCCCGCACTAAGGATGTACCCCACATCCGAACCACCAGTCAGATAGCGCATCCCCAGCTTCAGCAGCCAGGACTGGAACTCCAGGTCCTCGCGCACGCCGCCGACGCCGAACGACTTGCCGTGCGCGCGTGCAGCGCGTGCCGTCGCCTCGTAGGCAGCCTGCATCCGCGCGTGCTTGTACTCTCCGGGAATGCCCATCTCCGTGCTGAGATCGGTCGAGCCGATATGCAGCACATCGATCCCCGGCACCGCGGCGATTGCGTCCGCCTGCTCGATCGCACCCGGCGTCTCCAGCATGGCGATCAGCAGCGTGTGCTCGTTCAGCAGCCGGTTGATCTCGCCTTGCTTCAACGCCGCATAACCCAGCGCCGGCACAGCGCCGGCCGCCGAACGGTGCCCCAGCGGCGCGAAGCGGCACGCCTCGACGATCGCCTGTGCCTCCGCCGCCGAGGTAACGTGCGGCACCATCACACCCTGCGCGCCGCAGTCCAGAATGCGCGTCGCATCATGCGGATCGTGCGAACTCACCCGCGCGATCGGCGTAACCCCCGCCCCGAGCGCGGCAATAGAAATCGATGCGGCGGTCTCCAGTGAAGTCGGGTTGTGCTCCAGGTCGATATAGATGGCATCGAACCCGCAGGCAGCGGCGATCAGTGCGATGTTCGGCGTGCGCATCTGGTTCACTCCCATGCACAACACCAACTCATCCCGTGCCAGCATCTGCTTGGCGCGGTTCCGTCCGATTGCGTCGGTCATGATCCGATGCCCACTCCCGTCCTTTTGTCCCGCTCGTCAACGCAGCACGGCGATAATGTCGCACGGCCCGGGCATTCCTGCCATCCGGCGGCGTAGGGCGTCCACCTGCTCCTTAATTGTTGTCTGGCTGACACGGGACGCGGCAGGCAATCTTCAGCCAACGGTGGGTGCCCGCACCACCACCCGTACCAAGGAGACGTTATGCCGCCGTCCATTCTCAGGTCTCGTATCGCCGAAGGGTCGCCGAATCCACGCGGCGCCACCTGGGACGGGCTGGGGGTCAATTTTTCGTTGTTCTCCGCCAACGCGAGTAAGGTCGAGCTCTGCCTGTTCGACGACGCCGGCGAGACCGAGATGGAGCGGATCGAGCTACCCGAGTACACCAACGAGATATTTCACGGCTACCTGCCGGATGCCCGGCCCGGCACGATCTATAGCTATCGCGTCCACGGCCCTTATGCGCCCGAGCAGGGTCATCGGTTCAATCCCAACAAGCTGGTGCTAGACCCGTACGCCAAGGCGAATGTCGGGCAGCTTCGATGGGACGACGCGTGCTTCGGCTATACGATCGGGTCCGAGGGCGACGACCTGAGCTTCGATGAGCGCGACAGCGCCCCTTTCGTGCCCAAATGCCGCGTGATCGACCCCGCCTTCACCTGGGGCCGCGTCCGCACGCCTGAGGTCCCCTGGGAACGCACCATCATCTACGAGTTGCACGTGAAAGGATTTACCCGGCTCCACCCGGCTGTGCCTGAGCGTCTGCGCGGCACCTATGCGGGACTCGGGAACAAAGAGGTGGTTGATTACATCCGTTCGCTCGGCGTGACGTCGGTGGAGCTGCTGCCCGTACATGCCTTCGTGACCGACCGTTATCTGGAAGAGAAGGGTCTCACCAGCTACTGGGGCTACAATACCATTGGTTTCTTCGCTCCTGAACAGCGTTACTCGGCCGTCCCCACCTTTGTATTTTCGGAGTTCAAGGAGATGGTCGCGCGGCTGCACGACGCCGGACTGGAAGTAATCCTGGATGTCGTCTATAACCATACCGCGGAAGGCAACGAACGAGGGCCGACGCTGTCGTTCCGCGGTATCGACAATGCCAGCTATTATCGCCTGCTGTCTGACCAGCCGCGCTACTACGTCAACGATACCGGCACCGGCAACACGCTCAACCTGTCGCATCCGCGCGTGCTGCAGATGGTCACCAACTCGCTACGCTACTGGGTGCTGGAGATGCATGTCGATGGGTTCCGCTTCGACCTGGGCACCATCCTCGCCCGCGAGTGGTATGGGTTCGACGAAGGCGGCGGATTCCTCGATAGCTGTCTGCAAGACCCCGCGCTGTCCTCGGTCAAGCTGATCGCCGAGCCCTGGGATATCGGTCCGGGTGGTTACCAGGTCGGCGGCTTCCCACCCGGTTGGGCGGAATGGAACGACAAGTTCCGTGACACCGTGCGCAGTTTCTGGAAAGGCGACGAGGGCAAGCTGCCGGACCTTGCAACGCGACTGGCCGCATCGTCCGATGCGTTCAACCGCCGCGGCCGCAAGCCATGGGCGAGCGTGAACTTCGTCACCGCGCATGACGGTTTCACGTTGCAGGACCTGGTTTCATACAACGACAAACACAATGAGGCGAACGCTGAGGACAACCGCGACGGCCACGACAACAACCTGTCATGGAACCACGGCGTCGAAGGACCGACCGAAGACGAAGAGATTCTAGAATTGCGCGACCGACAGAAGCGCAACCTGCTGGCGACGCTGCTGCTGGCGCAGGGCACGCCGATGCTGCTGGCCGGCGACGAGTTCGGCCGCACCCAGCAGGGCAACAACAATGCCTATTGCCAGGATAACGAGATCTCCTGGGTCAATTGGGAGATCGACGAATATAACCGCCAGTTGATCGATTTCGTTCGCAAGCTTATCGCGATGCACCAGGCATTCCCGATCCTTCGCCGCAACCGCTTCCTCACCGGCGAGTACAACGTCGACCTCGATCTCAAGGACGTGCAGTGGCTGGCCCCGAACGCCACCGAGATGTCCGACGAGCAATGGGGCGACGGCAACGCGCGCTGCATCGGCATGCTGCTCGATGGCCGCGCACAGGCGACCGGCATCAAACGCCCGTCGATGGACGCGACGGCACTGCTGGTGCTGAACGCGCACCACGATGTGGTGAAGTTCCGCCTCCCGTGGGTAGCGGGCGGACAACGCTGGCGCCGGTTGCTCGACACCAATATCCCAGATTCGGAAGGCGCGTTTGCAATGAAGTCCGGCGAAGAATACCTGGTGACCGCCCGCTCGGTGGCGTTGTTCGCGTTGGAAGCCGACCACCGGCCATCGGTCGCTCTGCGGCGGGCGCATCAGGCACTGCGGCAAGTGGCGGAAACCCCGGCGATTGTGCCCTCGGCCGAAGCAGGCGTGGCGACGGCGCAAACGCCAGCACCCATGCCCGCCGAGGACTGATACGACCTCGGGTCCCGCCTCAGGCTCGCTTTCTTGATACCTTCTTGTGCAGCGTGGTCCGTGGCGCAGCGGCCGCTCGCCACGCGCGCGGTGCGCCGAGTAGAGCGCGACCGGGCAGGAAACCAGAGCGAGGCGCAGATGTCCGCGCCAGATCGGCCGTGCGGCCATGGCAATTGCCTTTCATGGGTAGCGTCGGACGCGTCTCATGACACGGCGATTTGCGCCGTTCCTATAATGCGACACGTCACGGAGACGTTGCCTCACAGACCTTTGAGCCCTCCCGCATTGGCGCCGTGGTGGCCGGATCGTCGGAGCAGTGCCGATGCGGTCCGCACGGCAAAATGCGGCATCACATCAGTGATGAATAATTCCAGCGACCGACAGGCGGCGGCGTGCGGCAGCCCGAAAGACACACCGTAGCAGAACTGATCGACGCCGGCTGCCTCATACTCGTTCAGTCTGGCAATCACCTGATCGGGCGTGCCGAATACCATCCTGTCGAGCACCATGCTCGCCCGCTCATCGCCGCGGCTTTTCGCCGTGTTTGGCTGCTCGGGCGTCACGAACCCGTTCGTCACCCCTCCCACATTCTGGAACAGACTGTCGAATTCCCCGTCGTGGGCGATCGAGGCCTCGACCGGAACGCGCCAATCCTCCGCATGCCGGTACACGCAGGTCCGGCGCAACATCAGGAACCGTGGCCGCGGGTGGTCGGGAAACTTGGCCATCGTTTCATCGAAGCGCCGGCCTAGAATCCCCACCTCGGCGTGTGGCCGCGACAAAGGCGTGGCCAAGATATTGGCACCTGATCCGATAGCCCAGGCGAACGTATCCGGATCGCGCGCCGCCACCCAGATCGGTGGATGAGGGCGTTGCAACGGCTTCGGGACCGAGGTGGCGAGCGGAAACTGCCAACGCTCGCCCCGATGCTCGGTGTCGCCGCGCCACAAAGCCAGAACGACCGGCAGTATCTCCCGAAGATAGGCGCCACCCTGTCGTTGCTCGATGCCCCCAGCCATGCGATCGAACTCGTATTGAAATGCGCCGCGCCCAAGCCCAAGTTCCAGCCGTCCGTCGCTGAATATATCGAACAGCGCCGCCTCGCCGGCGAGGCGGATGGGGTGCCAGTAAGGGGCGACGACAACGGCGGTGCCGAGCCGGATACGAGACGTATGGGCGGCCCAATGCGTCAGGATCGTGAACGGGTTGGGGCCGATCGTCAGTTCGATTGCATGGTGCTCGGCCGCCCAGGCGATCTCGAATCCACCCTGCTCCGCCATCCGGACCAGCTCCAACGCGTTCCGTGCCACCTGCCGCATGTCCTGGTCAGGGTGACCGCGCTCCATGTTGACGGCGATGGAGAATTTCACGTCGGGGCCTCCAGGAACTGGATAAGTAGCGTTCCGGTCTGCTCCGGCGCCTCGGTCAGCACGCTATGCCTGAGCCCGGGCAGTATCCGCAGCTCGGAGTCTGAAATCTGGTCGTGCATATACCGGGCCATTCGTGTGTTCGAACCCACATCGTGTTCTCCCGTCACGATAAGCGTGCGGTGGCGGATATCGTGCAGGCGCTCGCCAAGATCGCTCATCGAGAACACGGTGTAAGCCGCTTTATAGGAATCGGGATCGTTGTGCTTCAACTGCTCCATGCGATCCCGTACCTTCTCGGGATGCGCCTGCACAAAGCCCGGCGTGAACCAGCGTTCCTGCGCGGCGGCCGTAATCGCTGCGATCCCCTCGTTCCGCAAAATCTCCAGCCGGGCACGGACCTTGGCCCGCTCCTCCTCGGTGCGGCCAGCCACCGCGCTGATCAGCGCCAGCCGGTCCACCCGATCGGGATGGCTCAGCGCTATCCCCTGGGCGATCAGCCCGCCGAGCGAGAACCCAACCACATGCGCCTTGTCCACACCCGCCGCGTCCATCACATCGAGCAAGTCACGGACGAAATCATCCAGCGTGCAATCCCCCTCGATCCGACCGGAGCGCCCGTGCCCGCGCAGGTCGAGGCGCAGGACGCGAAACCTCTGCGCGAGGCCCGGCGCTATCTCGTCCCAGCTCGATGAGTCCGCACCCACCCCGTGGATCAGCATGACCGGCTGGCCTGCCCCCTCGTCGCGATAAAACAGCGATGGCGCATCCGCGCCGCGCGCCAGCACAGTCTGTGCCAATCGATTCTCCTTTCGGCTCGGCTTCACCGCCACAATGGATCGATCGCCCCCCGCCCGGCCAGCACGGCGGCGATATTGTCGAGCGCCCGGAACCCCATCGCATTGCGCGTCTCCACCGAGCCGCTGCCGATGTGCGGGGACATGATCACATTCGGCAGCTCGCGAAAGCGTAGGTCAAAATTAGGCTCGGCGCGGAACACGTCCAGACCGGCCGCGAACAGATGGCCCGAGGCCAACGCATCGTAGAGTGCGTCCTCATCGACCAGCCCGCCCCGCGCGACGTTCACCAGCACTGCGCCGCGCGGCAGCAGCGCCACGGTCTCGGCGTTGACGATGCGGTCAGTAGCAGGCGCGGCTGGCGCGTGCAGGGAAAGAAATGCGCAGTGCGGCAGCATCTCCCGGAAATCGGCGAAGTACCGCGCGCCCTGCTCCAGCTCGTCGGGCAGCCGACGGCGTGAGTGATACAGCACCCGCATATCGAAGCCGCGTGCCCGCCGTGCCATTGCCTGCCCGATCCGACCCATCCCCAGGATGCCGAGCGTCTTGCCGCTGACCCGCACACCCAACAGATCGCCCTGTCCGATCCGACGCCGCCAGCCGGCACGCATGATCTGGTCATATTCGTACGCGCGCCGTGCCGCGGCCAGCAGCATCATGAAGGCGAAATCGGCGGTGCAGTCGGTCAGTACGTCGGGCGTGTTCGTCACCACCAACCCGTGCGCGCGGGCTGCGGCGACGTCGATATGGTCGTAGCCGACACTGCTGGTCGCACCGACCTTCACGCGTGCCGGCAACCGGGCGATAACATCGGCGGACAGCGCCAGGGTGTTGGCGAAGAGCAGCGCCTCCGCGCGGTGCTCGATGGCGGCGCGCACCACTTCGTCCGGCGACATGTCTTCGTCGCCCTCGTGCACCAGCGCGTCGAACTCAGCGCGGGCACGCTCCACCACGCCCCGCGCAAGCAGGGCGGCCACCACCAGCCGCGATTTCATCCATCCATCCCCTTTCCCTCCGGCCGTCATTGCCCGGTCGTGCAATCTCCAGCAGCGTGCCCACCGCCGAGCATGGCTCGATTCCCGGCCATAGTCACCAAAAACGCCGCTCGTGCTCGCCCACGAAGCAGCAGGGCAGCCGTCAAGGGGCGGATAACCGTGCTACCGGTTTCAGTTCCTTTGACTCTTTCCCCTCGTGGGCGCTACCGTCGGAGCGACCGGGGGGTCCGCCAGTCACCTTGCAACATCAGCCAAGGGGACTGCGATGATCAATATCAGCCCACGCCTGAGCCGTCGCGCCGCCATCGTGCTGGGGAGCGGTGCCGCTATTGCCGGGTGGCCACGAGCCCATGCCGCCGACAAGGTGGTGCACATTCCGATGGACGCTCCGTTCACCGGCCAGGAAGCCGAGGGCGCCACGCTGGTAAAGGATGGCGCCGCGATGGCGATCGACGAGATCAATGCCAAAGGCGGCGTTGCCGGGTACACCCTGCAACTGGTGCCGATGGACGACGGCACATCCACCGCTGGCGGCTACGATCCGGCACAGGCGGCAATCAATGCGCGGCGGATGGTGGACGACCCGCTCGCGCTGGCTGCGCTCGGCCCGTACAACAGCGGCTCCGGCAAGGCGATGTCGCCGATCCTGAGCGCAGCCAGCCTGGCGATCGTCACGCCCGCCTCGACCAACCCGGACATCACGGATCCAAAGTTTGCCCAAATCTATCGCCCAGCCGGGCCGGCAATCTACTTCCGTACCGTCACGACCGACGCATATCAAGGCCCGAACATGGCCAACTACTATTTGAAGGTCCTGAAGATGCCTAGCGTGTACCTGCTGGATGACAGCGGCGCCTACGGGGTGGGGATCGCAGACTCGTTCCAAGCACAAGCAACCAAGATCGGTATCAAGGTGCTCGGTCGTGACCGGCTCGATCCCAAGCAGTCCGACTACTCGTCGGTCCTGACAAAGATGAAGTCGCTGGGAACCGCATCGCTCTATTACGGCGGCGATGCGCTGGCCAGAATCAAGGTCGTCAAGCAGTCCTATGACATCGTGCCGGGTATCGTGAAGGGCGGCGGCGACGGCATGTATGAGTTAGAGATCCTCTCGGCGGGAGGTTTCCCGGCGGCCGAGGGATGGTATGCAACCATCGCCGCGCCGCATCTCTTGGATGATCCCAGCGCCCAAGCCTGGGTCGCGCGGTTTGCCGCACGCTACAACAGCCAGCCGAGCGACTACTGCATCACCGCGTACGACGCAGTGCTGGTGATCGCGGACGCACTGGGCCGGGCCGTTCAATCGGGCAAGCCGCTCACGCGGGCGGCGATGCGCGATGCCATCGAGGCAACCCGGATCAACACGATGCAAGGCTTGATCTCGTTCGACAAGAACGGCGATCTGACTTCGCGCGTCATCAGCGTGTTTCAGATCAAGCACAACCCCGCCTATCCACTGACCGACATGGTGCATCAGTACAAATATGTCGGCATCGCGCCGCAGGATGTGACATCGTAACAGGGTAGCGGGGGGCGGAACTTATTCCGCCCTCTCGCTCTGCCGTCGCCTGAATGCCTTCGAGCCGCGACTCACTCCGCGACGCGCAGCACGATCTTGCCGATATGCGCGCTGCTCTCCATCAGCCGGTGCGCATCTGCCGCCTGAGCGAGCGGGAAGGTCGCGTGGATCACCGGCGCACAACGTCCTTGGTCCAGCACCGGGCACACCTTGTCGCGCAACTCGGCGGCGATCGCACCCTTCTCCGCTGTGGAGCGCGGACGCATCGTCGAGCCTGTAATCACCAGACGCTTGCGCATCACCGGCATGAAGTCGAAGCCATCGACCTTCGAGCCTTGCAGGAACGCGATCATCACCAGCCGCCCGTCCATCGCCAGGCAGCGCACGTTGCGCGCCATATACGGTGCACCGACCATGTCCAGCACCACATCGACGCCCCGCCCATCGGTAATTCGCTTGATCTCCTCAGCGAAATCCTGCGTGTGGTAGTTGATCGCCGCCGCGCAGCCGAAGCGTCGGCAGGCGGCGCATTTCTCGTCCGACCCAGCAGTGGCGTAGGGCGTCGCGCCGAATTCGTGGGCAAGCTGAATCGCTGTCACGCCGATGCCAGAGGTGCCGCCGTGGACCAGGAGGGCCTCGCTTCGCCGCAGCCGACCTGCCTGAAACACATTTGCCCAGACGGTAAAATACGTCTCGGGCAGCGCGGCGGCGCGGATCGCGTCGTAGTCGCTCGGCCATGGCAGGCATTGCGTCGCCGGCGCGGTGCAATATTCGGCGTAGCCGCCGCCGTTGGCTAGCGCGCAGACCTTGTCGCCCGGCTTCCAGCCGGTGACCTCCGCACCTGTAGCGACGACCTCCCCGGCGACTTCAAGACCGAGGATCGGGCTGGCGCCCGGCGGCGGCGGGTAGCTACCGGCGCGCTGAGCAACGTCCGGACGGTTCACGCCCGCCGCCTGCACCCGGATCAGCACCTCATCCGCCTTCGACACCGGTACCGGGCCGGTGGCGAGCTTCAGCACCTCCGGCCCGCCGGCTTTGTCCACGGCGATATAGACCATCCTCGGCGGCAGGCTCATGCGCGGCTCCTTCGCGAACCGTCAGGCACGCTCAGCGCCGACCGCCCGGCCGTCAAGCGTCAGCTCGGCGTGCCGTGCTGCTAGGCCCCGGGAACGGCCTGCTGTGGAATCATCACGCGGTTGTCCTGCACCACTATCTCGGTGTGGCGACAGACGTACAGACCGGTCTGGGCGAGTCGTGACCCGAGCGCCTTGCCGGCGCTTCAGTGGCGGTAATCGGCGCCCTTCCGCTCGATCGTGCGGAGCAGCCCCTGCCATTCCATTAGGCCGTAGTCATCGCTGTTGCGGCGCTTCTGGCCCCGCTCGGCGGCCTTGCGCACGATGTAATCGGCGATCCGCACCGGTGGCGCGTCGAGCATCCGCGCGGTAAGCTCGAGCTCACAGGCGCGCTCCAGCACGTACATGCGCATCAGCGTGCCGTGAATCGTCGGGCCGTGCGTGAGCAGCCCATGGTTCAGCAGCACGACGCAACCGCCGCGCTTGCAGGAACGACCGAGCGCCTCGCATTCCTCAGCGGAGGCGGGGACGCCGTAGGGGTGATAGGCAACGTCGTCGAGAATCGACAACACGTCCTGGCTGATGGGACGCAGCCCGTCTTCCAGCAACGCCGCGCCGGCACCGGCGCGGGTATGCGTATGCATCACGCACATCGCGTCCGATCGCGCCTTATAGACGCCGCTGTGGATGGTGAAGCCGGCATTGTTGAACTTGCCGGGATCGCCGAGCACGTTGCCGTCCATGTCCATCTTGACCAGGCTGGAGGCGGTGATCTCGTCAAACATCTCGCCGTAGCGGTTGATCAGGAAGGTGTCCGGCGCATCGGGGATGCGGGCGGACATATGGGTGTTGATCAGATCGGTCCAGCCGAGATGGTTCACCACGTGGTAGAGTGCAGCCAAGTCGCAGCGGGTCTGCCATTCGGCGTCGGTCATTTCGGAGCGCGGTCGGTGTAGTGCAACGGACATGTATCTCTCCTTGAGGCGGCGGAGCGTATCCTGTGGCAGATGACGGTCGGGGGCAAGTTGGTGCCGAGCATTCAGGCGCCCCGAGGTGTTGAGCGCTCCGTTCCATCGTTCAATAAGATGAGGTGCCGCGGGTGGAACGCAGCCTTGCGCGCGCGCTCGCGATACGCGGCCGCCAGCCTCTCGTCTCGTGATATCAGCAGGTCTTCCTTATCCCGACCCGTCAACCGGAGAAGCTCTTGCTCGATGTCAGGGTGAGACATCGTCCGACCATCCGCGAGCAGGTGGTTCACCTGCACGCCGTGCTGCGATAGCGCGCGTCCGACCAGCAGGCAGCGGTGACAATCGAGGGGATTCTGCTCTGAACACATCAGGGCAATGCGGTGCCTATGCGCGCCATCGATGAGCCGGTCCAGGCCCTCACGAAATTCACTTGTGGCTGCCATCGCCTCATAATCGGCGACGTCGTCGCGATAGAGCGCCCGGGAAGCCGGCCGTCCACCAAGCTGCTTGCCGAGAGAGATGTAGGTTATACCATCCTGATGCAGGTTGGAGCCAAGTTGATCCGCGTTGAAGTGCGGAAAGCGGCGAGAGAACGGAGCGGTGCGGACGTCTGCGACCGCGGTAATTTCGGCCGCGCGAAGAAGATCGCGGAAGCGGTCATAGGAATGGTTGGAATGCCCGATTGTCCAGATCTGTAACACGCTACGTCCACCCTCACCTGGACTGGTCTATAGCACATCATTGACCATTAGATAGCATCTGTCGGGCGTTGACGCGGCCCGTCTGCCGGAGTTCATTGGCCCGCCGAAACCCGGGTCGAGCCCATGGAAAAATGGTTGCAAGCCGCTCTCGACTACGTCCCATCGTGGGTCGAGTTTCAGTTGCGGATGTCCGAACAGCCAGGCTGCATCATTGCTGTCGTAAATCGCGACCGGGTTCTGCTCGAGCATGCATTCGGCCATGCTGACCTGGCCACAGGTGAGCATCTTACGCCGCGTCACCGCTTTCGGATGGCATCGCATTCGAAGAGCTTTACTGCCGCCGGCATCATGAAATTGTGCGAACGACGCAAGCTCAGGCTCGACGATCCGGTTGGTCAGCATGTCAGCCGCCTGCACCCTCGGGTTGCCGAAGCCACGATCAGGCAGCTTCTCTCCCACAGCGCCGGCCTGACCCGAGACGGCGCGGACTCAGGCCAGTTTTCCGGCCGGCGACCGTTCCTGGATACGGAGGAACTCCTGGCCGATCTCCGGATGCCCCCACCCATCGAGCCGAACAGCCGCTTCAAGTATTCGAACCACGGCTTCGGCCTGCTCGGGCTCGTCATCGAGGCCGTCACCGGCGAGCCCTTCAAGACCTGGATCAAACGCGAGATCATCGCTGCGGCAGGGCTGGACGAGACGGAGCCCGACATGCCCATCGCTGCGGGCACCCCCTTCGCACACGGCCACAGCAGCAAGCTGCTGCTCGGCCGGCGCCTGAGCATCCCCGGCGATTATCCGACGAATGCGCTCGCCCCAGCCGGTGGGGTCGTCAGCACGGCAAGCGATCTGGCTCGGTTCTTCGCGCAGCTTGTGCCGAACGCGAAGAAGAGCGTGCTGTCAGTCGGCAGCCGCCGTGAGATGACACGGCGACACTGGCGCAATCCCCATTCCAATCTCGAAGGCTATTACGGTCTCGGCACCATCAGCGGCACCCTCGGAGGCTGGGACTGGTTCGGCCACGCCGGCGGGCTGGAAGGTTACATCTCCCGCACCTGCGTCGTGCCGGACCGTGAACTGACGGTGAGCGTCTTGACCAACGCGGTTGATGGCTGGGCTGGGTATTGGCTCGATGGCGTGCTGCATATTCTGCGCGGCTTCGCCACTCGTGGCGCAGCGTCCCGGAACGTGAGCGACTGGACGGGCCGGTGGTGGAGTAGCTGGGGCGCCGTAGATCTCGTTCCCATGGGAAAGATTGTGCTGTTGGCCAATCCGCATGCGGGAAACCCGTTCCTGGATGCGAGCGAAGTCACGGTGGCGGGAAAGGACAAAGGTCGGATCACGCTCGCTGCCGGCTATGGAAGCCATGGCGAGCCGGTCCGGCGGACACGCAACGAGACCGACGGGGTGACGGAGCTCTGGCTGGCGGGCAGCAAGTTGCAGCCGGAATCTCAGGTCGCGGCGGAGATGCAAGCCCGGCTCGGCGCGACGCCTGTGCGAAAGCGACGCTCCGCTCGCTGAATTGATCCGTCCCTCCCCTACTCTTCCGCCGCACTCAGCAATTTCAACCTGGTGCCCACCCGTTCTGCCAACGCACGCTGATAAATCCAGTCCCCCAGCATCACATCGCTGACCGCGAATCCGCGATGCCAGAACAAAATCCGCTCCTCCGCGCCCTCCCGCCCCGGCCGCAACCCGGCAGTGACCTCCCCAATCTCCGCATGCACGCGCGCCCGTGTCAGCTCGCCAGACTCAATCAGCTCATGAAGCTGACCACCTTTCGTGCATTGCTCCCAGTCATCCACCACCAGCTTGTCCACGGAAAGCGCCAGCAGTGGTTCGATCGCCCGCACCCATCCATAGGTGACCAGCAACGCACCTGCTGCCAGGTCGGCATTGTGCAGCAGCGCCTCGGGAGCGGTCAGCCGCGTCGCCTCCACGAGGATATCGGCGCCCGCCGCAGCCTCTGCCGGCGACGCCACCGCGTACGCTGCGACACCAAGCTCGGACCGCACCCGTGCCGCCAGCCGCTCCCGCGTTTCCGGACGCTTGCTGTTGATACGAACTTCGCTCAATGAAAACCTCGTTGACAGCAAGCGCAGATTGCTGAACGCCGTCCCGCGCGCACCCAGATGCGCGACGATGCGAGAATCCTGCCGCGCCAGATGGATGGCGCCGATGCAGGTCACCGCGCCGGTGCGCTGCCAGGTTAGGCTCGTCGCATCCATGATGCAGCAAGGCACGCCGGTTTCCGGATCGTACAGCGTCAGCAGCGCCACCTCGGAGGGCAGGCCTCGCCGCCAGTTGTCAACGTAATCGCCAACCACCTTGACACCGGCACGGCGGATTGGGGCAACATAGCCTGAAAGAATGTTGAAATGTCCCTTGAACAGCGGATCGAGATGCAGATGCGCCTTCGGCGGCATCACCACCTCCTGGCGCCCATGCGCCGACAATCCTGCTTCGATCACGCTCAACAACTCATCCGGTTCGGGGCTGAGTGCCTCAACCTGGGCGCGATCCAGAAACAGCAGAGAAATGTCGGGCACGGTCAGCGACTGTAAGCAGGTGGATAGGCTCGTGCAACCGGAGCTTGGGCTCAGGCGAGGTCATTCAGCAGGTCACCTGCTGCGCGGAGATCAATTGTCTCCTTTCCCTGGGCGAAGCGTTCGAACACCGGGGCAAGCTCTGCCCGAGCTTCCTCGCGGCGGCCGTGGCTGGCCCGTAACCGCGCCATCCCGGAGGCCGTGCGTAGCTCCCAACTCAATGCCCCTTGCCGGCGAGCGAGTTCGAGCGACCGGCGAAAGCAATCCTCCGCCCCGGCTATATTCGACGAATCCCTGTTCAGCAGAAGATCGCCCTTGAGGCGCAACATTTCCGGCATATCGAAGGACCCGCCACTGGCTTCAACTTTAGAGAGCGCCCCGCCGATCGTCGCCAACGCTTCGTCGAGCCTTCCGGTCATTGCCCTCGCCTCGGCAAGGTCGCTCGTGAATACCGACGCCAGTATCTCGTGTCGCCCGGAGCGCATGGTTTGCAAGCAGTCCGACAAGAGCGCGATGGCGTCCGCCGCCTCGCCTCGCCGGACGGCGAGCTCGCCTTTCAGACCGAGCGCCACCGCGTGATATGGGACGAGCGAGTGTTTCGCCGTGTCCGAGATGAGTCGCTCAATGATCACCTCGGCTTCCGGCCAGTCCCCCATCCAGAGGAATACAAACACCGTGTAGATCAGCGAGATGCACAAGGTTACCGGATGTTCGAGAGCTTCGGCCTCGCTAATGGTGTAGCGCGCCAACTCCGCTGCTTCGTCCACGGCACCGCGCAACCACTGGGCCCGGGTCAATGCACAAAGCGCGCGAATCCGATGATCGAACCCGAAACGCATGACATCGAGACGCCTGGAGGCGTCTGGTCGCGGAACGGCGCTCTGGCAATGGACGACGGCGCTTGCCTGATCTCCAACCAGATGATGAGACACACCCAACATCCATTCGGCCAGAGCCAACCCGGCCGGATCGCCCATCCGGGCGGCGACATCAAGGCCGCGTTCGGCGAGCCCGAGCGAGCCGCGGAAGTCGGCGATCCGCGTATAAAACAGGTGAAGCGACCCGATCAGCCGCAATTGCGGGCCAAGCTCGCCGATCCCTTCGGCCAGAGTCGAGCGCCCGATTCAGGGTCTCGAGAGCGGCGGGGGAATTCCCCTCGGTGAACAAGCGTGAGAGACCGAGCGACGCTTGCAACTCCATTTCATCGCGTGGGTTCTCCCCGATCGCCGCATGCGCGGCGAGGGCCTTTTCGGTCCAGCCCCGGCATTCGGCCAATAAAGACATCTCCGGGAACAACGGGGCCGCCGCCGCCGTCAAGGCAACGCCAAGATCGATGTCGCCGCGCTGCGAGAAACTCCATTCCAGCGCTGAGCGCACATTTCCGACATGCTCGGCGTAGGCACCGAATCCGCGCGCTTCGGCAAAGGCTGGAACCTCGCGCCGGCCCGCTCGAGCAGCGTGCGGAAAAACTCCGCATGACGCCGTGCGATAATGTTCTCCTCGGCGGCGTCAGACAATTTCGCTTGCAAATAGGCGCGGGTGGTGTCCAGCAAACGGTAGCGCGCGCTGCTTCCTATGTTGGACACAATCAGCGACTTGGCCACGAGGTTCACTACAATTTCGGCGATCTCGTCCGCCTCGGCGCCGTGGTCTGGCGCGACCGCCTGAGCGGCGTCCAGGGTGAACGGACCGGTAAATACGGCGAGACGCCGCAGGACAGCCTGCTCGGCTTCGGCCAGCAGGTCGTAGCTCCAGTCGAGTGCCGCCCGCAGTGTCTGGTGCCGCGGTAATGCTGTCCGTCGGCCGCTCGTCAGCAAGCGAAAGCGATCATCGAGGCCGCCGGCGACGGCCTGCACCCCCAGCAGCGCGGTGCGCGCTGCCGCCAGCTCGATCGCCAGCGGCATGCCATCGAGCTGCCGGCAGTTGCTGCTGATGGCCGCGACGAGGTCATCATCCAACTGCAGCCGCTCATCGGCCAGGCGCGCACGCGCGAAGAACATGCGCACCGCGCCATGGCGGAGCTGAACCTCTGCGTCGGTGATCTCATCGCCTGGCACGGCCAGGGCTGGAACGCGATAGACGCACTCGCCTTCGGCGCGCAATGGTTCCCGACTGGTGGCGAGGATCCGCACGTGCGGTGCGCCATGCAGCAGCGCCTCCACGATGCTCGCGACAGGCTCGATCAGGTGTTCGCAGGTGTCGAGCACCAACAGCAATCGCCGCGCTTGCAACGCGGCGGCAACGTGTTCGGGCAGCAGCGGCGACGGCAATCGCTGCAAATCGAGCGCCGCGGCGATCGTGGACAACACCAGGTTCGGATCGGCGAGTGTCGCCAGATCCACCAGCCGGACGCCGTTCGGATAGCGATCGACCAGGCGCCACGCCGCCGCAATCGCCAGGCTGGTCTTGCCGATCCCGCCGGGCCCGGTCAGTGTCAACAGGCGATAGGTGGTCTGCAGTTCGACCACCTGCTGCAAAGCGGCCTCTCGCCCGATCAACTCGCCAACCTGTATCGGCAGATTGTTTGTGGGCGGCACAGTCGGTGCAGAACCAACATGCGCTGCCGAAGCTGAACCGGCGGCCGTGGTGACACGGCCGGCGAAACGATAGCCGTGGCGGGGTACCGTCCTGATCAGGTCGCGATCGGCACCGAGCGCCTGGCGCAACGCAAAGATCTGCACATGCAGGTTATTTTCCTCGACAATGGCATCGGGCCAGACCCGGCTCAGCAGCTCGTCCTTGCTTACCATCGCCCCGCCAGCATCGATCAGTGCCAGCAAGAGATCGAAGGCGCGTGCGCCGAGGTCGAGTTTCACACCATCGGCCAGGAGTGCCCGGTCGCGTCGGTGCAATCGGAACCGTCCAAACTCGATGATGTCCTCGTCTGATGGCACGGGCACGCAATCCTCGATTTCAGGGTCTCAAGATGGCACTCGCGAGTCCAGAGTTCCGGAGGAATTTCGGCTCAGGAGGCTAGGCGGAAGGCCTCCATTTTATTGGTGTCCTGTCGTTCGATGACGAATTTCGCGAAGGTGTTGCTCGGGGTGGCATTCAAGAGAAATTCCGGCAGGCTCTGGCGCAGGGCATTGGCCACGACCAGCTCCGAGGGCGGGATGCCGGGCCGAATGGTTCGCAGCCAGGAGCCGAAGGAATTCCAGACGGCCTGAGGGAAGGCGACGGCCAGATACTGAAGCAGTCCCTGGCAGACGACACCCGCCTGGATGAAGACGTGGTAGGCGTGGAGCTTGCGTTTGACGGCGTTGCGGTATTCCAGCAACTCACGATGGAGATGTTGATTGCCACTGCGGCGGCGCAGCGGCTTCATGTCGGACATCCAGAAATGGTAGGTAAACGAACCGATCAGCCGCACCGCCTGCTTGAACGTGTGCTCGATCTTGAAGCGCAGACCGTACAGGCGAATGATCTCGATAGCCTCCAAAGAGGTGTCGGTGCATCAGGAGGCACGAGCCTCTTACTGGATAAATCACCGCCACGAAGCGCACGAGTCGACCGGCCGGGCGCCACAGCAGGTCGCGGACCCGATACTGGATGGTCACCTGGTGCTCGCCGTAGACGGGACTTTCGGCCTGTTGGAAGCCCTTGGGGTCTTCCAGCAGGGATCTGAGCTTGACCTTGCTGCCATAAACTCTGGGCCGGCCTCTCTTCCGCGGGCCACGCTGCTGGTGGGCGGTGTAGGCGACGGCGTTGGACTTCACCCGCGTGACCAGGTGGTTGTTCTCCTCGAGCAGGCCGGTGACGATCTTGCGCGCGGCATAGTAGGCGTCGGCGACGAAGTAGAAGGGTTCTGCGATGGCGACGATCCCGAGGAGCGCAAGCATCTTGTCGAACAGGGTGCGGCGATCGCGATTGGACCACACCAACCCTTCGTGGATTCGCATGGCGAGCGGCACGGCGAAGACGCTGGCTGCGGCCTGAACGAGCACGCTCACAGCCTGGAGGGAATGTCCCATGATGAATTCGGGCTTGGTGTTCGACTCGGACTGCTGATGCAGGAGTTTGACCGCCGGCATCTTGCGCCCGCGCTTTGGGATCTTGATGCCGTCGCCGACCACGATACACCTTCCGTTGATGCGCAGCGGCTGCGGGAATAGCCGCAGCACCACCTGGGTCCACAGCGCCGCGAGCCGATCGAGCTTCACGGCGGGGCTATGAAAGTGATCGACGAGCTTGTTGTAGAAGCGAGCCTCGAGCTTCAGCGCCCGCACGAGGCTGGTTACGCCCAGCAGTTCCGTCCGCACCGTGAAGCCTGCCACGGCGGTGGCGAACCACAGGAAGGTGCGCAGACGCGAGAACGCCGGACGCAGCAGCCAAATCGCATTCCACCAGGGCATCCACAGCGGCATCGGGCCCTCTCAATTCTGTTGCCAGCATAGTATAGCACTGGTATGCTAAACCTATGACAAACAAACGCCTGGCAGTGATCAGAAAGCGCGTTGGAAGCATCAAGGCGCAGCTGGCCGGCATTGAAGACATGCGGCCCGGATCGCTCACCCGCCAGTACAAGGATCCAGAGAACCGGAGGGGACCCTACTACCAGCTCAGCTACACGCGGCAGATGAGGAGCCGGACCGAATATGTTCCGCGCGACTATCTGCCCGAGGTGCGGCGTGAGATCCGCAACTATAAGCGCTTCAAGGCGCTCACCGCCCAGTGGATCGCCTTGAGCATCGAGCAGAGCCGCTTGATGATGAAGCGAGCCTTGCGACGGCAATGACCCGCGGTGCTATCCTCATCCGATGGGCAAGCGACGCGCAAAACACCCCTTCGAGAACAACCCGTTCACTGACGCCTTCCTCGAATGGATGGGCTCGTCCGAGGGGGAACGCTCGGTCTACGCGCTCGATCTGGTCTTCGCCGCACTGGATAATGCCAACGTCGACCCCAAACGGCGCAAGATCGTCTGGGACGACGGGAAACGGCTGTCGATCGAGCAGTCGGCAGAACGCATCCATGCCGAGCATCCGGACGTGCCGCGCGACTTGATCGAAACTCACGTGCTCGGGTGGCTCGAGGGCTTTGCGCCGGAATCCTACTCCCAACGCCAGCTCGAGGAGCTCGACCGGCTCACTGAGCAGTGGCTTGACGACTACGAGCGAAAGTCACAGGCCGCCAGGAAGTAACCCAGAACTCGGCACTCTCGAGATGGCACAGGGATAATGTCAACCGCGCGCGAGAGCGACTCTCGGCCGTCATGCCTGCGATGCGCCGCGACACAATCTCGTGAGAATCCGTTGCTCAATCGCCTCGCTGCGACGGGCAATGCTTTCATAAGCATCCGCCAGCAGCATCGTTAAGGAAAGTTTTTAAACGCAGATTTAGAAGGATGCACTAAGTCATCGACCTTCTTCCGAATGATGACAGATCGTCGAGCAACGCCTTTGCCGTTTTGAGATCAGCGGTCGCGAACCCTTCGGTGAACCGGTCGTAGACCGGCCGGAGCAGTGCCGTCGCATCGGCGGAACGGCCCTGATCGATCAGGAGCCGGGCGAGGCTCGTGGCCGCACGCAGTTCCCAGGAGAGCGCACCTTGCTGGTGTGCCAGATCGAGCGCCTGGGTCAAGTGGTCATAGACAGCGGCGAAGTCAGGCCGGTCCTGCTTTGCGAGGATATTGCCTTTGATGCGGAGCAGTTCGGGCATACACCACAAAGATTCGAACTCGTTCGCATAACGGAGGGCCGCGTCGATTTCGACCAACCCTTCCTCAATACGACCAGCGCGTCCCAGCACTTCCGCCAACTGGCCAAGGAAGAAGGCATAGAAGAGGTAATACGCAACTTCTCGCGTGCGCTCCAGACCGGAACGTAACCATTGTTCGGCTGCCACGAGATCGCCACGGGTCGCCAGCAGGCTGCCCTTTCCGCATAAACCGGCCGCATAGTACGGGACAAGCGAGTGCTTGCCGGCGTGGTCGATCAGTTCGTCGATGCAGTACTCTGCCCTCTCCAGATCACCGATTCTTACAAGCAGGATGCTACTGTGGTTGAGCGCAATACAAAGCGAAACGGGATGGTTGGCGTCGTGAGCATATTGAACGGCGTCCCGACTGGCTCGAATTGCCCTGTCTGCAAAACCCAAAGACCAAAAGGTCACCACCTGATAACTAAGGGCGCTGACCTCCATATGCACACCAAATCGAATCAGGTCGCGGCTGCGCATCGCCATCGGGTACGAGGCACGCGCCCGCTGGAGGTTCGCGGCAGCGCTCGCATGCTCCGCCAAGTAGTATCGCGACATGCCAAGCATCCAGTCGGCAATGGCGCTCGCCGCAGGATCGCCGATGGTCTCCGCAAGTTGTTCGTATTGGCCGGCCAGCGCCAGACATTCTCGGAAATCGACCACGCGGAGGGCAAATAGCCATAAGCCATACAGGGCCCGAAACCGACAGTTGAAATCCCCCAACGCTTCGGAGAGCCTCAGCGCCCTGGTTAGGGCGCTCCGAGCCTCTTGTGTCATTCCCCGGACATAGATCAGAGCCAGCCCGAGGCCGCATTGCAACAGCATCTCCTCGCGCGTCCCTTCGGCGAGACCCAGGTGGGCGAGCGCCTTGACCCCCCAATTGCAACATTCGCTCAGCAGCGAGACGGTAAGCCAGAAATCGGTCGCCGCTGAGGCGAGGGTGACACCGAGCCTTACATCACCGGTATCCGAAAATGCCCAATTGAGCGCAGCGAGAAGATTGCCGATCCGGTGAGCGTACTCCTCGCGCCCGGCGCCCGCGGCCCGCGTCGCAGCTTCGGATTCGGCTTTGCAAAGGAGGTCGCGATAGTATTCAGCGTGGCGCCGCGCGGTTATTTCCAACTCGCCGCTCTCGGTGAGCTTCTCCAGTGCGTAGGCGCGCGTCGTGTCGAGCAGCCGGTAGCGTACGGGTACGTTGGTGCCATCCCTGATGACGAGCGACTTCGCGACGAGGTTGGCGAGGCTATCGACGACGTCCAGCGCCTCGCCATCGGCAGGCGCCATTATTGCTTGCGCTGCTTTCAGCTCGAAACCGCCGGGAAAGATCCCTAAACGACGCAGCGCCGCGCGCTCGGCCTCGAAGAGCAACCCGTAGCTCCAGTCGAGCGTCGCCCGCAGGGTCTGGTGACGGGGCAGCGCCGTCCGTCGCCCGCCGGTCAACAAGCGAAAACGATCATCCAGGCCGGCGGCAACGCCCCGCACCCCCAGCGCAACAGCGCGGGCGGCTGCCAACTCGATCGCCAAAGGAATGCCATCGAGTCGTCGGCAGATGCCGCTAATGATTCTGGCGCGGTCATCATCCACCTGCAGCCGCGCACCGCCGAGGCGGGCACGCGCGACGAACAGGCGCACCGCGCTATGACGGAGCTGAGCCTCGGTGTCGGTGATCTCATCGCCGGGCACGGCCAGGGCCGGAACGCGATAGACGCATTCGCCTTCGGCACGCAGGGGTTCCCGGCTGGTGGCGAGGATCTGCAAGTGCGGTGCACCATGCAGCAGCGCCTCGGCGATGCGCGCGACCGGCTCGATCAGGTGTTCGCAGTTGTCGAGCACCAGCAGCAATCGCCGCGATTCCACGCTGGCAGCAACGTGTTCAGGCAGCAGCGGCGACAGCACTTGCGGTAAATCGAATGCCGCGGCGATCGCCGGCAACACCAAGTTGGGATCAGCCAACATCGCCAGATCGGCCAGCCGCACGCCGTCCGGATAGCGATCGACCAGGCGCCATGCCGCGGAAAGGGCCAAGCTGGTCTTGCCGATCCCGCCAGGCCCGGTGAGCGTCAGCAAGCGATAGTTGGTCTGCAGTTCGACCACCTGTTGCAGATCGCCCTCCCGCCCAATCAGTTCGCCAACTTGTATCGGCAGATTGCTGGCGGGCGGCACAGTCGGCACCCGACCCACGGGCGCTGCCGAAGCTGATCTGGAGGCCGCAGTGAGTGCGCCGGTGAAGCGATACCCATGGCGGGGCACCGTCCTGATCACGTCGCGATCGGCACCGAGCGCACGGCGCAAGGCGAAGATCTGCACGTGCAGGTTGTTTTCCTCAACGATGGCATCAGGCCAGACCCGGCTCAGCAGTTCGTCCTTGCTCACCATTGACCCGCCGGCATCGATCAACGCCAGCAAGAGATCGAAGGCGCGTGCCCCGACCTCCAGTTCCACACCATCGGCCAGCAGCGTCCGGTCGCGTCGGTGCAATCGGAACCGGCCAAACTCGACGATCTCGCCGTCTGCCGCCACGGCACGCGCCCCGCAATTAAGGGTTTTCAGGGTTTTAAGATTGCACGGGGACACACGGCTGGGGGGCGCGCTGACAGAACGAGCGCTACACGATCTCGTGAGGATCCGTTGACCGGCATGGCTCTCCTGGCGGTGCAACGCAGTCGCCGTTGATGCGAACTTCGCTCAGTGGAATCCGCTGGCGACAGGCGCAGGTTGCTGAATGCTGGACCGCGCGCACAGACGTGCGACGAAAAACGCATCCGGCCGCGCCAGATGGACCGCGCCTATGCAGCTCACAGCGCCGGTGCTGCCAGGGCAGGCTCGCAGGGCCCCCCGGTTTCAGAAATGCACCTGGGAAGGCAGGTCGCACCGACAGTTGTCAGTATAGTTACCAGCCACTCTGACATCAGCTCTGTGGGTCGAGGCCAATATAGTTGGAAAGAATGTCAAAATGGTCGCTGAACAGCGGATCGAAATGCAGATGCGCCTTCGGCGGCATCACCACCTCCCGACGCCCATGCGCCGACAATCCCGCTTCGATCACGCTCAACAGCGTACTGGCTTCGGGGCTGAGTGCCTCGACCTGGGCGCGATCCAGAAACAGCAGAGAGATGTCGGGCACGGATCGCAACTGCAAGCAGCGGGATGAACTCGTGCAATCGGGCATTGCACCAAAGCCGAAGAGATGATCCGATCCCCAGCATGGACCCGATCACCGCCGAGCTCTTCCGCAACGCCGTCGCCGCGATCGGCGACGAGATGGTGCTGACCATCTACCGCACCGCGTATTCCGGGGTGCTGAAGAACATCATGGACTACAGCGCCGCCCTCTGCGACGCAGAGGGACGGCTGGTCGCCCAAGGGCTCAGCCTGCCTGGCCATCTCTGCAGCATTCCTGTCGCCCTCAAGGCGGCGATCAGGCGCTACGGCGACGACATCGCCGAAGGCGATATCCTGATCTCGAACGACCCGTATGAAGGGGGCATGCATCTCCCCGACATCTTCATATTCAAACCCCTGTTCGCCGACGGAACGCTGCTGGCCTACGCCGCCACAATCTGCCACCACACCGACGTGGGCGGCCGGGTCCCCGGCTCGAACGCGTCAGACAGCACCGAGATCTACGCCGAGGGCCTACGCATCCCGCCGTTGAAGCTCTACGAGGGCGGCCGGCCCAACACGACATTGCACCGGATCATCGAAAAGAACGTGCGTGTGCCGGGACGCGTGCTCGGCGACCTGCGCTCCCAGCTCGCCGCTTGCGAGATCGCCGCGCGCGGCATGGCGGACCTGGTCGCCCGCCACGGCGCCGATGGCGTGCGCACGCTAATGAGTGAAACGATGGACTATAGCGAGCGCCTGACCCGCCACTGCCTGACAGAACTCGCGGATGGCGAAGCGACCTTCACCGACTGGATCGACGACGACCAAATCGATATGGGCAAGCCGATCCCCCTGGTCTGCACCGTGCGCAAACGCGGCGATACCATGGCATTCGATTGGACCGGCAGCGCGCCGCAGGTCAAGGGCGCAATCAACAACACCTGGAGCTATACCGCGGCGGCCAGCTTCACTGCGGCCAAGTCCATCCTATCGGTCAATATGCCGAACAATGATGGCGTATTCCGTCCGATCACCGTCACCGCGCCGCCTGGCACCATCACGCACGGGCTGCCGCCGGCCGCCTGCGCAGCGCGTGGACTGACCGGCTTCCGCTGCTGCGACGCCGCCTTTGGCGCGCTGGCGCAACTCTACCCGGACCGCGTGTTCGCCGCCGGCGACGGTGGCAATGCCGGCGTCAGCGTCGGCGGCTACGACAAGGACCTCAGGCCATTCATTTACGTTGATTTCTTCTCCGGCGGCTGGGGCGCGCGGCCATGGGCCGACGGGCTCGAAGGAAACACCACGATGTTCGCCAACATGGCGAGCTTCAGCATCGAAGTGATCGAAGCGGAGAACCCCCTCGAAGTGCTCGATTGCAGCTACATCGCGGACACCGGAGGCGCCGGCAAGTACCGTGGCGGCGTCGCCATGCGCAAGACGTGGCGGATGCTGGAGGATGAAGGAATCCTACAGGTCCGCTCTGACCGACAGAAACATCTGCCCTATGGATTGCACGGCGGCGGCCCCGGCGCACCGGGACGCACCATGCTCAACCCCGACACGCCGCAAGAACAGGTTCTGCACGCCAAGCTGACCATGCGGTTCCGTCGCGGCGAGGTGTTTCGTCTGCAACTTCCAGGCTCGGGCGGTTGGGGCGATGCGCTTGACCGCGACTTGTCGCTGGCGGCGCAGGACCTGCGCAGCGGACTCGTGACCATCGAGGGCGCCGCACGAGATTACGGCGTGGTCGCGCGTGGCGATCCGCCCGAGATCGACCTCCCCGCCACCGCTACTCTGCGCGCACAGCGCCGCGCCGGTGCCGCCGCATGAGCCTGCGCATCGGCGTCGATATCGGCGGCACCTTCACCGACCTCGTCGCCATCACTGCGGACGGGCGAGTGCTGACTCGCAAATCCGCCTCGACCCCGCATGATTACGGCGAAGGCATCGTCGAGGGCCTGCGCGCTCTGCTGGAGGAAGCGGGCGATCATGTCGGCGAAGTGCTGCACGGCACGACAATCGGCTCCAACGCCGTTCTCGAAGGCCGAGGCGCGCGCACCGCGCTGATCACGACACACGGATTCCGCGACCTGCTCGATATCCGTGATCTCAGGATACCGCGCCTGTACGACATCAGTTGGACCAAGCCGCCGGCATTGGTGGAGCGCCGACTCCGGTTGGAGGTCGTCGAGAAAATGCGGCCCGACGGGTCGGTCGCTGTGCCGCTGGATATGGCCAGCGTCGATGCCGCCGTTGCGCTGTTGCGCGCCGAGCACGTGGAGAGCCTGGCGATCTGCCTGCTGCACAGCTATGCCAATCCCGAGCACGAACGCGCCGTCGCCGCGCGTGTACGGGCCGCACTACCCGACCTCGCAATCTCCGTCAGCCACGAGATCCTGCCGGAGATCAAGGAATACCCGCGCACCAGCACGACGGTAATCAACGCCTACGTGCAGCCGGTGGCGCGCGCCTACCTCACCGCGCTTGCCGCGCGGCTGCACGCGCTCGGCATCGCCGCGCCGCTCCAGCTCATGCAATCGAACGGTGGGCTGGCCGCCGCCGACTTCGCCGCCGCCCAGCCGGTGCACATTATCGAAAGCGGTCCCGCTGCCGGCGTGGTGGGCGGGGCGGCTTTGGCTATACAGCTCAACGAGCCGCGCATCATCACCTTCGACATGGGCGGCACCACCGCCAAGGCCGGTCTCGTTGAGAACGGCGAGGTAGTGCTGACCGAGGCGCTGGAGGTCGGCGCCGGCGTGATGGCCGGCTCGCGCCTGCTAGTCGGTGCCGGCTACATGTTGAAACTACCCGCCATCGACCTCGCCGAGGTAGGCGCCGGCGGTGGCTCGATATGCCGGCTCGATGCCGGGGGCGCGCCGAAGGTCGGGCCGGAGAGTGCCGGCGCCGATCCAGGTCCCGTGTGTTACGGTATGGGTGGCACCGAGCCCACCATCACCGACTGCAACCTCGTACTGGGCTATCTCGACCCGGCTGGCCTCGCCGGCGGTGCGCTGCCGTTGCACGCCGAGGCTGCGCGCGCCGCCGTGGCAGAGCGACTGGCGCGACCCCTCGGCTGCTCGGTCGAAGACGCCGCTGCCGGCATGTTGCGCGTGGCCTCGGCGAACATGATGCGGGCGATCCGCGCCGTCTCGGTGGAGCGCGGACGCGACCCGCGGCAGTTCGCGCTGCTGGCATTCGGTGGCAACGGCCCGCTGTTCGGTGCCTGGATCGCCGCCGAGCTGGGCATCAGCCGCGTCATCGTGCCGCCGATGCCCGGCGTGTTCAGCGCCTTCGGACTGCTGGTGGCCGACACCGAGCATCACGCAACGCGCACCCTGCGTGCGCGTGCCGACGCACTGGATGCAGCAGAGTTCGCTGCGGCACTTGATGCACTCGCCGCTGCCGGCAACGAACGTCTGCAACGAGACGGTTTCCTGCCCTCGGCGCGTGCCTTCCGCCGCGCCGCTCTGGCGCGCTATCTCGGCCAGTCCAGCGAAATCTCGGTTACAATGCCGGACCAGGACCCCGCCGTACTCCTGCAGGCGCTGCCGAGGCTGTTTGCCGAAGAGCACGAACGCACCTACGGCTTCCGCGCGCCCCCAGACGAACCGGTGGAGATCGTCGGGCTTTCGGTCATCGCCCGCGGCATCCCCGATCGGCCACGACTGCCGTCCGCCATCGCTCCGGCGACTGCCCAAGTGCCCTCGAGCCGGCGCGCCTGGTTCGCCGGCTCTGGTTGGATCGAGGTGCCGGTGACCGATCGCGCCGGATTGGCCGGCGATCCACGCAAAGGCCCCCTCATCGTGCAGGAATACGACGCAACCTGCCTTGTGCCGCACACCGCTGTTGCCGCGCTCGATCCGTTCGGCAATATCCGGTTGAGTCTCGCGGCTCCGTAATACCAGCGGGCCTGTCCGACGACCGCTCAGGGTGGCAGCCGGCCAGTCCGTTTTCGGGCACGGTGCCGCGAAACCTGACGTTCGCCTCATCGCGCCGGGTCTGGGCCGAGCCTGGCTTCTGCACACCCTGCAGCGGCCGATCGCCGGCAAAGCCCTGAGGCGGGGCAACGACGTACGAGTGTGGCGGACCCTTGATTTGCGCATGATCTGACGCTAAATAGCGTCGGACTATGTGGCAGACGGGTGATGAGCCAGCCATGGATCTGTTGCAATTCGCTGACGAGGGGTTCTTTGCTCCGCGGAAGATCGCCAGGGAGTTGAGGACCACGAGCGAGGAGGTCGCGCGCTCGGCCGGCCTTGGGCGAGACGCCGTCCAGCGAAAGGAGCGGATTCGGTCAGACAGAACGCAGCGCCGCCTGCGCGAGATGGTCGAGATCCTCAACAAGGTCGCCCCGCGCTTCGGTTCCGTCATGATGGCTTATGCCTGGTACCGGTCCGAGCCTCTGCCCGGCTTCTCCGGCCAGACGCCAATGCATCTCGTGCTGAGCGGGCGGGCCGACGAGGTACTCGAATACATCGATGCGGTTGACGCCGGAATTCACGCCTGATCGTGACGAGTACCTATAGTGGCAAGCTCTACCGCGCGTTCAATCCGATCTACGCTCGAGAGCCGATGTCCGGGGAAGGCGCCCGGCGCTACGGCGGGCGCTTCAATCCGAAGGGCACAGCAGCCCTCTATTGTTCGTTGTCGATTTTGACGGCTGTGCGCGAGGCAAACCAGGTCGGCAATCTCCAGCCTACGATGCTGATCTCATACGATGCGGAAATCGAGGGTGTCTTCGACAGCCGGGACGAGGCGGCCCTCCAGATAGAGGGCATGGACGCGGCAGCTCTGTCGGCCACGACTTGGCGCGACGAGATGAAGTCCAAAGGAGAGGCAAGGACGCAAACGTTTGCCCGAAACCTGATTACAAAGGGCTATTGCGCGTTACTCGTGCGAAGCTTTGCTCCCGGGGCTTCCGAGCACGACTTCAACCTGGTTCTCTGGCAATGGGGAAACGCGCCTCCGGCGCACCTCACCCTGATCGACGATGAGCGAAGATTGTCGCGCTAGCGGACACCGAGTCGCCGGACTGTTAGGTCCGCCGGGGTGGTTTTCTGCCGATCCGCTTTCGGGAAGGGATGGTCTAGTGTAACTACCCCGCTTTGGACGCCGCCGCCGGCATGTTGCGCGTGGCCTCGGCGAACATGATGCGGGCGATCCGCGCCGTCTCGGTGGAGCGCGGACGCGACCCGCGGCAGTTCGCGCTGCTGGCATTCGGTGGCAACGGCCCGCTGTTCGGTGCCTGGATCGCCGCCGAGCTGGGCATCAGCCGCGTGATCGTGCCGCCGATGCCCGGCGTGTTCAGCGCCTTCGGACTGCTGGTGGCCGACACCGAGCATCACGCAACGCGCACCCTGCGTGCGCGTACCGACGCGCCGGATGCAGCAGAGTTCGCTGCGGCACTTGACGCGCTCGCCGCTGCCGGCAACGAGCGTCTGCAACGAGACGGTTTCCTGCCCTCGGCGCGTGCCTTCCGCCGCGCCGCTCTGGCTCGCTATCTCGGTCAGTCCAGCGAGATCTCGGTGATGCTGCCGGACCAGGACCCCGCCGCACTCCTGCAGGCGCTGCCGAGGCTGTTTGCCGAAGAGCACGAACGCACCTACGGCTTCCGCGCACCCCCAGACGAACCGGTGGAGATCGTCGGGCTTTCGGTCATCGCCCGCGGCATCCCCGATCGGCCGCGCCTGCCTTCCACCATTGCTCCGGCAGTCGCCCAGGTGCCGTCGAGCCGGCGAGCCTGGTTCGCCGGTACCGGCTGGATCGAGGTGCCGGTGACCGACCGAGCCAAGCTCGCCGGCGATTCACGCGAGGGCCCGCTGATCGTGCAGGAATACGATGCGACCTGCCTGGTTCCGCACGGCGCCGTCGCCGCGCTCGATCCGTTCGGCAATATCCGGTTGAGTCTCGCGGCTTTGTAATACCAGCGGGCCTGTCCGATGACGGCTCTGGGTGGAAAGCCGTCCGGCCGGTTTCGGGCGATGCTTAGGCTAAAGTGGTCAGTTGCCTGGTCGGAAGCGTTCGTGAATTGGGCTTTTGGAGGCCCTCTGACAGTCGGTCGTGCCGCAGCCTCGTGCGCAGCCGCGTCAGCGTCGTATTTGTCCGCCAGTTCGTGCAGGGCGAGGAAGGTATCCTTGTCCGCCATGTCCCACGCCGCGCGCCGGAAACGGGTAGCCTTCTGCCGAAACATTCTGGGCTAGCTTCATCACACGGCTGCTCTCCCCGGCAGAGTGGGAAGGCCATGAAGACCCTGCATCTGCCGTGCGTCGGCGAGGCGCATCCCGGTCCCGATCGTTCAGACTTGAGGCAGAGACCAATCTGAACCCTATTTAGATTTGCCACAATGTTCAAAGGCAATTAGGCTATTGATTGTCTGGGATCGGTTGCCAGCACACCGTAGTCGGCTGGTGCGGGACTATGTCGAATTATCTCGCTTCGCCTGTGACATGGCTCACAGGTGGGTCACGACAAGTGATGATATTTACAATCGGCTGGCGAATTGACGGGGGGAGACGCCATGTGGCCGCTGCAACGAACGCATGCCTCGCGCGATCCGGGGCGTGGGTGGGATGTCACGGTGTTGGTTGTGCTGGGCGTGCTGGTTGGTTGTGCCACGGCACCGACCGAGCAGATCCACTATTTCAGTAGCGCGTTCGATGCGGTGAATACCGTGGGGCAGCCGTTGCTAGACGACTTGGCGATCGCCGAACGGCAGCAGGGGCAGAGCAACGCGGCGGCGCCCGGCGCGGCGTGCCCGCATTCCCAAATCCGCTCCGGCAACAGCAGCGTGATGCTGGGATTTTGCAACCAGGATGCACCGTATTTCTCCGACATAGGCGATCCGCCGGCAACGCAGGAGTTCCGCGGTGGACTCGCAGTCCTGAAGAGTTATGTCGACCTGCTGCTCTCGCTCACCGATGGCAAGTCTGCATCAGATGCAGTGGCGCAGGTGAATGTGCTTGGACAAAAGGTCGGCGCACTGCTGGCCACGTTTGGCGCCGGCGCCGCAGGCGCAGCGATTCCCGCGGCGCTCACGGCGCTGCAGCCGATCCTGAGCGAGGCGGCGCAGCAGCTTTCGGTGCAGGAGGTCCGCCGCGTGATTCTGAAGGGTGAGCCGCAGGTCACCGCGCTGATCGACGCGCTGGCCAACAGCGCACCGCAGGTTTTCAGAACCGTCACGCGCCCGGTGCAGCTCAACCTCGAGAAGAAGAGCCCTGCGACTTTCGCGGCCGACAAGGCAAAGTACGATGCGTATCGCAAGATCGTGTCGGACTACGTGGTATTGCTCAGCAAGTTGCGCGACGCCTGGATTCAGACCGTCGCTGCGACCAAGGCGCCCTCGGCACGGTCACTGGCCAACGTCGCCAACAGCGTCGGCCAACTTCAGGCCGATGCGGCGGCGATCCTGCGCACATATGCGATGCTGCGTACCGGCATCATGCCAACGACGCCCTGACGACAGTCACCGGAGAAGGAGACGAGACGATGCCCGACAATATCCAGGCGATTCAGGCCGAGCTCGACGCGTCGCTGGCCGACCTTGTGAACCGGCAAAACGTCGCCACCGATGCCGACGAGCTCAATTCCCTCAGCAATGCCATCGCGCAACTGCAACAGCAGATCGATCTGGTCAACCAGCAGGGCCTGCTGGCGGCCGCCGCTGCCGTCGCGACCGCGGCCGCCGCGTTGCAGGACACGATTGCGACTGCACACACCGATCCAGTGCAACAATTCGTGGATCTGATCAACGGTCACCTCGACAAACTCGGTGCCGCGCATGGTGTCGCCCATGCGGCGATCGCGCCGGCACCGGCACCGGCGCCGCCAGTCGCTGTTGTGGCGGACGCCACGGCGGTGAGCCACAGCGTCAAGTTCCCTGAACTTGCCGCTGAATATACCGCCATGTTCGCTTCCTGCGTGATCCGTCCGGACAAGGCGTCGCTGGTGCAACAGAGCATTGGCGTGCTTCGCGCCAACAAGTCACGATACGCTGCGGTAGCGACGCATTTCTCCAACATGCCCTGGTACTTCGTCGGTGTTATTCACAGCATGGAGGGAAGCTTCAATTTCCACACGCATTTGCACAACGGCGATCCGCTGAGCGATCGTACGGTGCATGTTCCTGCCGGTCGGCCGCCGATCGGTACGCCACCCTTCACCTGGGAAGCAAGTGCGCAGGACGCGTTGGCGTTCGAGAACTTCGACCGCGAGACCGACTTTACCTTGCCGCGGATTCTTTATCTGTTTGAACACTATAATGGCATGGGTTATCGCCAGTTCGGCCTGGCGACACCGTATCTGTGGAGTTTCTCGAATCACTACGCGAAGGGAAAGTTCGGGCAGGACGGAAAGTTCGATCCGGAACTGGTCTCCAAACAGGGGGGCGCAGCGACAATGCTGAAGGCGTTACAGGCGGCGGGCGAAACGGTAGCCTGAACGCTTTGGCCGCGCTGCCTATGCGTTCGGCGCGAGTCAGTCGACGGCAGGAGGAGCCTGTGCATGGGCGAAGAGAGCGGCGGCAGCCTTGGGCGACGCATTACGTTCTGGACCGCCTTGTCCGGCCTGGTGGGCGGGATGCTCGGCGGTGGTGCGGAAGGATTGCTAAAATGGTTGGAATTCCGTGAACACCTGTCGGAGGCGCAGCAGCAGCAGGTACTGGAGGTAGTGAAGCTCGCTACCGATCTCGACAAGAACCGTGTCGCGTCGGCCGCCGACTATATACAGATCCTCAGCGACGAATTGCCGCTAGCGGCACGCGATCGCCTGCTGGTCATCGTCGCACGTTCGGCCACATCGGGCGCCGGCGCCAATCCGCAAGTCGTCGCACAGGTCACCTCGGCGTTTCCGCAAGCCGTCGATGCGACGCCCGAGTTGAAGGCGTTGGTTCTGCCGGGCCATCCGCGCCTGTTCATTCAGATTGCGCGCGAGGACCAGCGCGAGACCGCGGAGAAGATTCGCAGTAGCCTCGCGGCCACGAACGTCGATGCGCCCGGCATCGAACTGGTGCAGCGCTATGCTGGACCATCCGAGGTCCGCTACTTCTTCCCCGGGGACAAGGACGAAGCGGCCGCGCTGGCCGGACGCCTGAGCACCATGCTGCCCGGGCTCACCTGCCGGATGATCGGTGGCTTCACACAGAAGCCCGGGGTAAAGCCGCAACTGTTCGAGCTGTGGATCGGCCCACAGCTGACAGCCGTGGCCGATCAGGGGCCGGCCAGCGCCGTGACCTGCCGCACGTGACGCGGGGTGGCGGTGACGGAGCCGCGGGCGGATGTTGGTCTCTTCAGGTGCGGCAGAACGCCACAAAGAGCGGTGCGGCTGCGAGTGTCCGTTATTGTGTGCCGATTGCCAGAGCGTCACCGGAAGAAAGCGCTCATTACTGTAAGCAGACGCAGCGCCGCGCGGGATGTTGGTGGATGCGTAGCGTGCCATCGCTTCCATGCCTCCCAAATTATGATACTAGAAATTTCTTATTGCTGGTTCTTAGCCCCTCGAGGAGTGCCAGCAGATGCTTCGATCTTGCGGCTCAGGAGCAGCCGTATCTCTGTGCGGGTTCCTCGCAGTGTCGCCGTCATGAATGAGCGACGAATTGCTGATGTCAGACTGCCATCAGGATCAAAGAGCGAACAGAAAATCATTGGCATTGGGAAGCCGACGAAGGCGCCTGGATGTCCGGCGTGGGGCGCGAAGCCACTACCGGCATATGCCGGCGAAGGACTGGTTACGGGATCGGCAGTTCGGTTCCCCAACGGCTTGGTAGGGTCGAGAACGGCCATCGGACGGACCGGTGGTATAAGCGCCGGGTTCAACCCAGCAGCCGGCCACCCGCCAGCAGCAGGACGCCGGCCAACACCGGCCGCAGCACACGCTCCGGCACCCGCGTCGCCACCAGACTGCCGATCACGATGCCCGGGATCGAACCGACCAACAGATAGCCCAGCAGCCGCCAGTCGATCGTGCCGAGCCACCAATGGCCAAGCCCCGCCAATAGCGTCAGCGGCACCGCGTGGGCGATATCAGATGCAACGATCCGCTGCGTCGGCATATGTGGATAAAGAAACGCCAGCGCCACCACGCCCAGCGCACCGGCGCCGACCGATGTGATCGTAACCAGCACCCCCAGCACCAGCCCAGCCGCAATCGTAAGCTGCGCCACGCGGCGTGGCTGCAACATCACCGCGCTGGATGTCGCAAGACGCAACAAGGCGCTGCGGAACAACAGCGCGACCGCCGTAAGGATGACCGCAATCCCGAGCAGCAGGGAAACCAGGTGCGACGCAGCCGGCTCGGTCCGAAATGACAGCGCCAGGACCGTCAATGCGGTTGCCGGCACGCTGCCGCAGGCGAGTAGTCCCGTAATCCGCCACTCGACCGTACGGCTCAACCCGTGCACCGCGGTGCCGACGGTCTTGGTCGCGGCCGCCTGCAGCAGATCGGTGCCGACCGCCGTGACCGGATGCACGCCGAACAGCAGGATCAGGAGCGGCGTCATCAATGAGCCGCCGCCGACGCCCGTCAGCCCGACCAGCAGTCCCACGAGCAGGCCTGCCAGCGGATAAAGGCCGACCCCGCCCTGGTGCATGACTCCATGCATCGGGACTCTCCCGAAGTTGTTGTTCAGGCCACCCACCGGGGCACCGGCTTCATGCCGGCGCGATTAGCGGTCGCCGAGACGCTCGCTCAGGTGACCCCATCCCGGATCAGGCTACCCGCTCGCCGGGGAATTGCGAAAGGAATTCCGCACGGACCCCCACCGTGTCACGGCCGGTTGTGCTGTCCACCGCCGCCCGCCTCGCGCGCCGCGAGCCACCCACGCCGGCGGGCCTCAGAAAAAATTCTCCCACCCCAGAAAGTTTTCTTTGCATTCGTCCGCGTTCTGTGTTCTTATTTTGTTCCATGTTCGACGCCGCCACCGAACCGGTCGCAGCCGTCCAACCCGATCCCAATCGGGCCGTGCCGCCTCACATCGGCAAGGTCCTCGGCGTCGTCCACCGCTCACCGCCTACGGCAAGAATCTCGCTGACACGCTGCGGCAGCATGCCGCCGACCCGCATGTCCTCCCCTGCTTCGCCTTCATCACGTCAATCTTCGGCACCACCGATCTCGCGCTGATCCTCGCCCGCATCACACGCGGCCTGCTCCGCGCCGCCGCGCTCGAAGCCAGGCTCAGCAAGCGCGCCGGCCGCGGCCGGGACCTCAAGCCGCTGGCCCTCCGCCTGCCCTCCGAACGCAAGCCGGACGCCGCCACGCCCACCGGGCCGGCCGAGGATCCGTCCCTTGCCCGTCTGCCCACGCCCGAGGAAATCGTCGCCAAGGACCGCCGCCGCCCGATCGGCGCCGTCCTCGTCGACATCTGCCTCGATCTCGGCATCGTGCCTGGACAGATGGATCGCGTGACGTGGGACGAACTTCACCTCGAACGTCATCCTCTACGGCGGCAGTCTCACCACTCTCCTATTCAAGCGCCAGGGCAGGCGGCGCTCCGCCGATCCCGTCGCTTTTCCACCCTGCGGGAGCGATCCGGGGCGCGTAGGGCGGAAAAGCGAAGCGCATTCCGCCACTGGAGACAGTCCCAGCGACGACCCCAGTGGCAGCCCCAGCTTCAGTGCCATTCCCATTCCCATGGACGGGTGGCCCATCATCGCGTTTCCCGCATGGCCGATGCCGTCCCCGCAATCCCCAGTTCCCGCCTGCACCGGCCCACCCTGAACGGGCCGCCCGGACCATCAATGCGTCACGCACGGACCTCTTACTTTTGAGGTCAAGTGGAAAATCGACTGTTCGGCGGTTTTTTCGCCCGAGACCTGCTGTGATGGTCGCAGCGCGCACGACCGCCCTCAATCGGGATAGGGGGGCATCTCGCGATGCCGCCCCTCCCACACCACCGGGCATACGGGTCCGTACCACGGCGGTTCGGCGGATTAGGTCCGGCCAGCGCTCTCCATGGAGGCCAGTCCGAGACCGCGGAAGCGCGCCTTCGAGAAGCCGAGATGTAGCGCCTCGCTCGTGCTGACGCGCCACGGCCCCCGCGGGCTCATGACGGCCGCGAAGGCCGTCCGCCGGGAGACGCCGAGGCGGCGCAGTTCATCGAGGCGCCGTGGTCTGGTCTTCCATTAAATCCAGGCGGCGCAACGGAGGCGCCGCCGGACCCAACCGTCCAGTGAGGACAATTCACGTCCTTGGCTGAAGCCGAAATAGCCGGCCCATCCCCGCAGCAGCGGGTTCAGGTCGGCGATCATCCGCGACAGGCTCACCCCGCGGTTGCGTCCCGTCAAATTCCGCACCCGGTCTTTGAACCGGACGACGGCCTTGTCGGCGATGCGTCGGCGTGGCGTGCTCTCCTCCGTCAGCGTAAAGCCGAGGAAGGAGCGTTGCCATGGATGAGCCACGGCACTCTTCTCCGCATTGACCTGAAGCTTGAGACGCCGTTCGATGAAGCGGGTGATGCTCGCCATCACTCGCCGGCCAGCCGTCTCGCTGCGCACGTAGATATTGCAGTCATCTGCGTAGCGCACGAAGCGATGGCCGCGGCGCTCGAGTTCGCGATCCAGTTCATCCAGCACGAGATTCGAGAGCAAGGGCGAGAGCGGGCCACCTTGCGGGGTGCCCTCGTGACTCGCTTCGAATAGCCCGCCATGAAGCACACCGGCGGTCAGAAAGCTCCGGATGAGCCGAAGCACCCGCCGGTCGGACACGCGCGCGGCCACCGCAGCCATTAGCCGGTCGTGATTGACTCGGTCGAAGAACTTCGCCAGGTCAAGATCAACGACAAACTGATAGCCTTCGCTGACATAGGCTTGCGCCTGTGTCACCGCTTGGTGGGCCGAGCGGCCCGGCCGGAAGCCGTAGCTATGCTCGCTGAATGTCGGGTCCCACAGCGGCTGCAGCCGCTGCAGCACCGCCTGCTGGATCACGCGGTCAATCGCGGTTGGAATGCCGAGGTCGCGCGTCCCTCCGGCCGGCTTCGGGATTTGCACCCGACGTACCGGTTGCGGCTGGTAGCGCCCCTGAAGCAGTTGATTTTCGATCTCCGGCCAGTGCGCTTCCAGGACGCCCGGCAGGTGTCGGACGGTGATCCCGTCGACGCCGGGCGCGCCCTTGTTGCGCATCACCGCACGCACGGCTGACGCTATGTTGTCCGGGTCACAGATTGCCTCCATCAGGGTACTGGTCATGACCGGACTTTCGGGTTCGGACGCCGCCGTGGTCGCTTCGGCCAGCTTGCCCTCGGCCGCCCTGAGGCTTCACCTCGACCGGCAGAAGGAAGCGCCACTCGCCGTGGCTTCGCGGCCGCTACTGGGACCATGAGACGCCCAAGCTACTCGCCCTCTCCTTCAACCCCTTGCGGGGACCGTTCGGGCCTTCGGCCGATGGTCTGGCCTACTACGCCCTCTGCTGACTTCTGCCGCGCGCTCGGGTGATCTTGCGACCACCCCAGTCCCGGACGGGACACGCGACAGATCTCCCGGGGTAAGTCCGACAGCCTTCCTCGCACTCCCGCCAGATTTACAGCCGTGATCCTTGATGGATATGGACTTCGCTCTGTCCTGCTTGCTCGTCCGATCATGGCTGCCTCATATCTGGTTTCTGTTCGTCGGGACGCGATTTCGCTCGACGCTTCCTTCAGACGGTCCCTCGCGGTTCCGCCCTTGCGCTTCGCTCGTGCTTCACCTCCATCAGGTTGCACAGGGGACTTTCACCCCCAGGCTGCCGGGCATGCCCGGCACACAGGATCGCCGCAGGCGACCGCCGAAGGCGGCGCGAAGCGTCCTTGACGGCCGCGAGCACGGCGGCAGGCTGGTCATCGTCGGGAACGACGATCATTGCATAATGCCGTCGTTCGTAGTCGATCGGTGAAAGATACTCGATCGAGGAGTGACGACGACGCGGATTGTAGAAGCCTTCGATGAAGGCGAACACCGCGCGGCGAGCTTCGGCCTGAGTCTTGAAGCGACAGCGGGCGAGAAGCTCGCATTCGAGGGTGGCGAAGAAGCTCTCGCACATGGCGTTGTCGTAGGCGTCTCCAACCGAGCCCATCGAGGGACGCACGCCGGCCTCGCGGCAACGATGGCCGAACTCGATCGAGGTGTATTGCGAACCCTGATCGGAGTGATGGATCACGCCTCTGGGTCGTCGCGTCACCAGCGCCATGTTCAGAGCATCAAGCACCAATTGCCTGGCGAGCGTGGTGGCCATCGACCAGCCGACTACGCGGCAGCTGAAGGCGTCGAGCACCACGGCGAGATAGAGAAAGCCCGCCCAGGTCGGGATGTAGGGGTGAGTAGGCCGGAGGAATCTCACCTCCGGCCCCTCGCAGGTAGGGTCGAGGACTGGCGCGCCGGTTTGGCCCACGTATTTCGACCGTGCCACGTCTCCAGCCCCCTCCACGTCGCACGCAGCGTGCAGATTTCCCGCACTGCGCGCCCCCATTTGCTTCATGCCAAGGCTTATGGGACCTATCCTGCTGGGGCGACTTTCGGCCTGCCGTGTTTCACCCGATAGCCGTTAACCAGCCCCGAGTGAGCCTACTCCGCCGCTCCCAACCGAAGCCCTTTCGTTTCTGAGCATGCGCCAGATGGCGCCTTCTCCCGAAACGCCAGGACGGTTCAGCCTTCACCTTGACGTATATTCTCCGCCTCAGGTCCTGCACATCGATGGACGCCTTTATCATCTCGTCCTTGCCTTCCTTACGTCGGAGACTTTGCAAATGGCAGGGCCCCTTTGCTCCACGGACATTACTCCGTTTCATCGCTACTACGGACCCAGCCGCCACCCTCTCGTCTTCGGCCGATTTCCCGGTTTCGCCGGTTATACGACCTACCTTGCTCCGGCGATTTCTCGCTGGGACGAGGAGGGTTTCTCCAGTTGCTTGGCACGCCCTTGTCACCGTGCTGTCGCTTCCACCCCGCCGAGGTGACCAGTCGTGTCGGTCAGTATTCGGCTGGTCATGCTGCCTTCGCCCTACGGTTGCGGGCTCGGCCCTCGGGGCTATTCACTTTCGAGGCCACAATGCGTTCACTTTTGTTACGGCCCGGTGACTCGTGACCTCCCCATGGGAGATCTTGTCGATAGGCTTCGAAGGTTCGGTTTCCCTCCCCTCCGCTATCCAAACTACGGGGCTCTGACTTCTACCCCGGCAGGTCTGTCTCCTGCTGAACATGCCAGCCTTTTCTGGACACACAACCGGACGTGAACCTCTCGGCTCATCCGGCTCCCATCATCCAGCCTACGACAGATAACCCATCGACCAGTGAATGAAAGCACCCGGCCGACCTTGCGCAAATCGCTTGAGTATCTCGGCAGCCCTTGTTTTATGGCCTGCCAGCCTCTTGTGCTTGCGCATCAGCCACCGGATCAGGAACAGGTTCATGTGCCGCCACACCGGCTTGAGCGCCGATCCGTGGAACCGGCCGTAGTATTGCTGCCAGCCTTTCAGGACCGGAGTGAACATGGCCGATAGATCGTCCAAGCTCTTGTCGCTCTTCAGTTGCAGGTGCCATCCCCTGATAGTCTGCCGCATGGCCTTGAGGGCGTCGCGGCTGACCGCCGGGGAAAAGTTCACGTAAACCCGGCCATACTTATCCAGCGCCTTGCGGGGCCGGAACGTATAGCCGAGAAACGTGAACTGGACGACGGGGTGATCCCCGGTCCGATTGATGTCCTTGCAATACACGATCCGTGTCTTGCCCGGATGCAGTTCGAGCTTGCAGGCCTGGAACCGTTCCCGGATGCGATCAAGCACATACTCCGCCTGCCATTTGCTCTTGCAGTGAAGCACCGCATCGTCAGATACCGGGCAAACCGGACGCCGGGCAGATGTCGTGTCACCCACAGATCAAACGCATAGTGCAGGAACAGATTGGCCAGGATCGGTGACACGACACCCCCTTGCGGCGTGCCTCTGTCGCGTTCCAGGATCTGCCCATCCGTGGTTTGCATTGGCGCTTTCAGCCAGCGTTCCACATAGAGCAGGATCCAGGGCTCCTGACAGTGCTTGCGCAGAGCCCTCATCAAGAGGTCATGGTCGAGATTGTCGAACAGCCCCCGGATGTCAAACTCTACAACCCAGTCGTAGTCCCAGCAGCGGCGTCTGGTGACAGCGATTGCCTCCAGCGCCGACTTTCCCGGACGATACCCGTAGGAATCCTCGCAGAAGATCGGATCGAGCCGCGGCTCCAGCCGCATCTTCACCGCCGTCTGCGCGATCCTGTCGGCCACCGTCGGGATGCCCAGAATCCGGACGCCTCCTGACTTCTTCGGGATCGGCACGGCCTTCACCGGCGGCGGAAAGTAGCTGCCGGCGTTCATCCGATTCCAAAGTTTGTATAGGTTGTCGCCCAGCCTCTCCTCAAACTGCTCGATCGTCTCGGCGTCGATCCCCGCAGCACCTTGGTTGGCTTTTACATGTAACCATGCCTCCCATATCAAGGTCTTGGGAATGTCATAGGGCTTGCAGGTCATGCGGGACTCCTCCCGGTCGCCCGGTTGATCCCCCATGCCTGCCGGATGACGCCGCCCCTTCGCTCCCCCGCCATTACGGCGGTCTCAACGCTACTACGAGCGGCTCCGTCCCTTGGCGGCGCGTCACTATTATCGGCCTCGCCTTTCGGGCTTGCGCCTTTCGCTTGGCATCGCCGCCGAAGGTTCCCGCAGTTCAACGTGAGAGCCTGAAACAGGATCGCGCTGCCTCTATGCCGGACGCCGTCCGGCCCGTCAGCAGGCACCGTCCGGACTGATCCCGGCGCAACATCACTCGCCGGTTTCGACGTCATTTGAGTACTTTCGACACTTGAACGGCAGTTCACTGGTGTTCGCCTTCCTGTCTCCCACCTGACGCCTCGCGGCGCCTTTTCCGTGACGCTCACGACCCGGGCTTTTGACCCGCGCCGCTCACGGCGGTTTGCAACCTGCTCCCGCAAGCCGGTTGCGGGGGGCCGCCCCCCATCTCTCACGCCGCTTGCTGCGGCACACTGATGTCAGCGACCCACAGCCTTCCGCCGTGAAGTTGCGCTCGACTAGGTCGAGCGCAACTTCACGGCGGAAGCGCCGGATCGGCTGTGGGTCGCTGACATCACCTACATCCCGACCTGGGCGGGCTTTCTCTATCTCGCCGTGGTGCTCGACGCCTTCAGCCGCCGCGTAGTCGGCTGGTCGATGGCCACCACGCTCGCCAGGCAATTGGTGCTTGACGCTCTGAACATGGCGCTGGTGACGCGACGACCCAGAGGCGTGATCCATCACTCCGATCAGGGTTCGCAATACACCTCGATCGAGTTCGGCCATCGTTGCCGCGAGGCCGGCGTGCGTCCCTCGATGGGCTCGGTTGGAGACGCCTACGACAACGCCATGTGCGAGAGCTTCTTCGCCACCCTCGAATGCGAGCTTCTCGCCCGCTGTCGCTTCAAAACTCAGGCCGAAGCTCGCCGCGCGGTGTTCGCCTTCATCGAAGGCTTCTACAATCCGCGTCGTCGTCACTCCTCGATCGAGTATCTTTCACCGATCGACTACGAACGACGGCATTATGCAATGATCGTCGTTCCCGACGATGACCAGCCTGCCGCCGTGCTCGCGGCGGTCAATCGGGATAGGGGGGCATCTCGCGATGCCGCCCCTCCCACACCACCGGGCATACGGGTCCGTACCACGGCGGTTCGGCGGATTAGGTCCGGCCAGCGCTCTCCATGGAGGCCAGTCCGAGACCGCGGAAGCGCGCCTTCGAGAAGCCGAGATGTAGCGCCTCGCTCGTGCTGACGCGCCACGGCCCCCGCGGGCTCATGACGGCCGCGAAGGCCGTCCGCCGGGAGACGCCGAGGCGGCGCAGTTCATCGAGGCGCCGTGGTCTGGTCTTCCATTAAATCCAGGCGGCGCAACGGAGGCGCCGCCGGACCCAACCGTCCAGTGAGGACAATTCACGTCCTTGGCTGAAGCCGAAATAGCCGGCCCATCCCCGCAGCAGCGGGTTCAGGTCGGCGATCATCCGCGACAGGCTCACCCCGCGGTTGCGTCCCGTCAAATTCCGCACCCGGTCTTTGAACCGGACGACGGCCTTGTCGGCGATGCGTCGGCGTGGCGTGCTCTCCTCCGTCAGCGTAAAGCCGAGGAAGGAGCGTTGCCATGGATGAGCCACGGCACTCTTCTCCGCATTGACCTGAAGCTTGAGACGCCGTTCGATGAAGCGGGTGATGCTCGCCATCACTCGCCGGCCAGCCGTCTCGCTGCGCACGTAGATATTGCAGTCATCTGCGTAGCGCACGAAGCGATGGCCGCGGCGCTCGAGTTCGCGATCCAGTTCATCCAGCACGAGATTCGAGAGCAAGGGCGAGAGCGGGCCACCTTGCGGGGTGCCCTCGTGACTCGCTTCGAATAGCCCGCCATGAAGCACACCGGCGGTCAGAAAGCTCCGGATGAGCCGAAGCACCCGCCGGTCGGACACGCGCGCGGCCACCGCAGCCATTAGCCGGTCGTGATTGACTCGGTCGAAGAACTTCGCCAGGTCAAGATCAACGACAAACTGATAGCCTTCGCTGACATAGGCTTGCGCCTGTGTCACCGCTTGGTGGGCCGAGCGGCCCGGCCGGAAGCCGTAGCTATGCTCGCTGAATGTCGGGTCCCACAGCGGCTGCAGCCGCTGCAGCACCGCCTGCTGGATCACGCGGTCAATCGCGGTTGGAATGCCGAGGTCGCGCGTCCCTCCGGCCGGCTTCGGGATTTGCACCCGACGTACCGGTTGCGGCTGGTAGCGCCCCTGAAGCAGTTGATTTTCGATCTCCGGCCAGTGCGCTTCCAGGACGCCCGGCAGGTGTCGGACGGTGATCCCGTCGACGCCGGGCGCACCCTTGTTGCGCATCACCGCACGCACGGCTGACGCTATGTTGTCCGGGTCACAGATTGCCTCCATCAGGGTACTGGTCATGACCGGACTTTCGGGTTCGGACGCCGCCGTGGTCGCTTCGGCCAGCTTGCCCTCGGCCGCCCTGAGGCTTCACCTCGACCGGCAGAAGGAAGCGCCACTCGCCGTGGCTTCGCGGCCGCTACTGGGACCATGAGACGCCCAAGCTACTCGCCCTCTCCTTCAACCCCTTGCGGGGACCGTTCGGGCCTTCGGCCGATGGTCTGGCCTACTACGCCCTCTGCTGACTTCTGCCGCGCGCTCGGGTGATCTTGCGACCACCCCAGTCCCGGACGGGACACGCGACAGATCTCCCGGGGTAAGTCCGACAGCCTTCCTCGCACTCCCGCCAGATTTACAGCCGTGATCCTTGATGGATATGGACTTCGCTCTGTCCTGCTTGCTCGTCCGATCATGGCTGCCTCATATCTGGTTTCTGTTCGTCGGGACGCGATTTCGCTCGACGCTTCCTTCAGACGGTCCCTCGCGGTTCCGCCCTTGCGCTTCGCTCGTGCTTCACCTCCATCAGGTTGCACAGGGGACTTTCACCCCCAGGCTGCCGGGCATGCCCGGCACACAGGACGCTGCGCGCCGCCTTCGGCGGTCGCCTGCGGCGATCCTTGACCGCCGTTGCGCGCGGCCATCCCCACCCGGTACCAGCCGGGAGGCAGGGAATGGCTCCGCCAGGGGCCCCCGGAAACTAAAGAATGGTTGCAAACAGGAGGACAAAATGCCGTCCCATCAGGTGTCATAAACCCAAACACTCACCTGTCCACCAAACCGGGGCAGGTCCAGTTCTCTTGTATGACCTCACCAGCACTTACTTCGAGTGCGATCCACCGGAGAACAGCAAACGGCGCTTCGGCTACAGCCGGGACAAGCGGTCCGATTGCGTGCAGGTGGTGATCGCCTTGGTGGTGACGCCTGAGGGCTTTCCCCTGGCCTATGAAGTGATGCCCGGCAACACCGCGGACAAGACGACGCTGCGCGACTTCATCCGGCAGATCGAGACGCAGTATGGCAAGCTCAGGCGCACCTGGGTGATGGATCGCGGCATCCCCACGGAAGCGGTGCTGTCAGAGATGCGGCAATCTACGACGCCGATGTGTTATCTGGTCGGCACTCCGCGTGGACGGCTCAGTCAGATGGAGCGGCAGTTCCTGGACAAGCCGTGGACTGAGGTGCGCGAGACGCTGCAGGTGAAGCTGGTTGAACAGGACGGCGAGCTTTACGTGCTCGCTCGCAGCGACGCACGGCGCGACAAGGAGCAGGCGATGCGGCGCCGGCGGCTGAAAAAGCTGGTGAAGCGCCTGCATGAGCTGCGCCAACAGAAACTCACGCGCGACCAGTTGCTGATCAAGCTCGGAGCCGCCAAGAAAGAGGCCGGGCCGGCGATCTACCGGATCATCGACATCCAACTGCCGAGGAAAGACCAGCCGGTCACGCCGGAGAGCTTCAGCTTTCGCCTGAATTGGCAGAGATTGCGCGAAGCGCGACGCCGGGAAGGCAGCTATCTGCTGCGCTCGAACATGACGGGGACCGATGCCGGCCAGCTCTGGACGTTCTATTTGCTACTGGTCGAGGTGGAACAGGCGTTCAAGGAGCTCAAGAGCGACCTGGCGATCCGCCCGGTTTACCATCAAACCGATGCGCGCATCGAGGCGCATATCTTTGTCGCCTTCATGGCCTACTGCCTACAGGTCACGCTGAAGCAGCGCTTGCGATCGCTGGCGGCGGGGCTGACCCCGCGATCGATGTTGGAGAAGATGGCGGCGATTCAGATGGTCGATGTCCATCTGCCGACGACAGATGGCCGTACTGTCGTGCTGTCACGCTACAGCGAACCCGAAGCCGATCAATCCGTCCTGCTCCAGCAGTTGAAGATGCACCTCCCCGCCCAGCCGCCCCCCAGAATTACCGCCACCGAGATTCCCAGATCGGCGTGACGGACCGATCTGTGGTGCCGACCTTGGCTAGCGCACCTGAATGAAATCAGTCACTTAGCATTTCGCCGCCCCGCGAGTTGCGAAATTCGGGTTAAACTCCTTTCGCTCACACAGGAGGAACATCTTCCTTTGGTGAGCCGCCTGCTGCCAATCTGAAAGATATTCTGCTCTGTATCTGTTTAGAGGAGTTGTAGCCGGGCTCGAACGTGCTGATCTGACCAGCCTTTCCCCCGCCGTCGCGTCGGCAAAGCCGATGATCTCCATGGCACTCGCACCGGAGCGCCTGACACTGGGATCGATATGCATGGACCCACCGAATCAGGCCGAGTTGCGTGCGCTGGCCGAGAGCGAGCGCTATCTGCCGCAACTGACAACGGCAATAGAATTGGAAATCGAGTTCGCCGGCCTCGGTGCCGACGAGATCATAGTCCGCATGACCGGCTGCCCGAACGGCTGCGCACGGTCCTATCTCGCGGAGATCGGCCTCGTGGGCACCGGACCGGGCACCTACAACCCCTATCTCGGCGGCGCATTCGACGGCACGCGGCTATCCAAGTTGTACCTTCAGGTTAGGGACCTCGACCACGCTGGGATTGTTGCTGCGCTTGCGCCGCTGTTCCACGAGTACGCCGCCGGCCGCGACAAGGGAGAGCTGTTCGCCGATTTTGTCATCCGCACTGGGGTAGTGCGACCTACCCTAGCCGGTAATGGCTTTCACACTGATACTGCCGCCGATCTGTTGATCAAGCCTGTTACTGCATGCTTGTTGTCGGAATCGACATTAAGGGCTTGGTCCTACTGCCGCACACGACATCTTCACCCCCTAAGTAACATTCGGACGCATCATAAACCGAGAGTCGAACATTCGTGGCAGCTCAGTGAGCGTAACGCAATACCAATATCATATCGTTCCCATCAGGCACCCGTTGTGCCGTCGCTTGCGACACGCCACAGCATACTCGCCAGAGACCCGCTCCGGCCGGTTGTCGGGCTCGACAAATGTCCGATACCAGGCACTCCAATCCGCCGGGGTCATGTCGTCGATTCCCTCAACTCTTATAGCTTTGGTCACCTCGCTGTCATAGACAGCCTGCGGAATTGGTTGCGCCTGCACCAGCGGGAACATTGCATTCAGTCGGATAGGAGTATGTGTGCGTGTGAGCCGCAGGTTTATAAAGAGCGGCGCGCACCACCGATCGGTTTCTATGATGCCTTCGAAATGATCGAAGCCGGGGTGGATGTGCAGGTTCGCCGGCCGGCGCAGCAACAGCGACCAGCCAGGCGCGGTCCGGGCGATCACACCCAGATTTACCTGGATATTGCCGCCGCCCTCCGGCGGACACTGGAACAGCGTTGGCGCCAGTGGCCCGATTTCCGGCGGCGCACGCCGGGCCAAGCGCTCGCTCAGGCCTGGGAATGGCACCATGTCGTCGATTGGCTCCCAAGTTCTGCCGTCGAACGAACAGGATACCGATCGCCCATCCCAAACCAGCAGCGCATCGATCGGCGGATAGAGCCACCAACCGAACCCGCAGGCCGCCGTCACTGCTTCGCAGTACCGGACGGCACGCATCGGCAGTGTTCCAGCCGCGTCTCTCAGCGCTGGTCGTGGCGTCATCGGCAGATCAAGCAGGCAAATGAACCGTGTCTCGGGTGAATTGAACATCCGATACTCCGAAAACAAAAAAAGACCCGCGCCGGCCAACGGCCGAGCGCGGGTCTCTCAAGCAGATGGCTTGCTGAAGGTCAGCCGATGCGGCGCATGCCGTCGCCGATCTTGCGCATGCCATCACCGATCTTCCGTGTGGTCTTCATGCTGTCGCCTCCTATCAGACTTTGACATTAGGGACCAGAATACGTCGTGGCGCGCCGGTCCCTACTCGCGCCATGCTTCGCGTGGCATCCGCCACGTCGAGAGCCGATCAGACGGCCACCGCCCGCATCTCCGCCTGCAGCGCGGTCACTAGGAACCCTTGCGGCGCGCGTCCCGCCTGCACCCAGCACAGCGACAGCAGGGCATAGGCCTCCTCCGCGCAGACATCCCACCAAGCCCAGCTCATACGGCGCAGTTCGCCCCAGGTGACACAGATCAGGCCGTCATTATCGGCTCCGACCAGCAGCACACAGTGGCCACCGAGGACCGGGCTCGTCAGGTCGGACCACACGGCTTCACTTTCCTGGGCCTCATGCAGCAGAACGCCAGCATAGACTGCCCCCATCGCCCACAGCGCAGCCCGCACATGCGCATGGTTGCTCGGTTCGATCGTCGTATATGCTGACAACAAATCGATGCTCCCGGCGCATGCCACGCCTTGCCTCGTCCAGTGCTGCAGCACATCGGCGCAGCGCGCGCCCTGATCGGTCTCCGGCCGCCCCGACGCGTAACCAGAGACCGCGCTGTACAGCGTTACCACCTCCTGATCGGTTAGAAAGGTAGCCGGCGGGCAGTAGCTCTCCCACAGTACGATCGCATGCGCGACGGCGGCGCAAGTGCAATCGCCGAGAACGTCGTTGCCGCACATGCCCCAGCTCCCCAGAGCCACGCCCCGGCTCCAGTCCACGACAGCCGGCCCATCCTCCAGCATGGCGAGGTGGGGCGCAGCCTTCGGCAGCCGCGCGAACAGAGCCCGATCGTGCGGCAGGCGCCCGAGCTTTCGGCTCATTCCTTCCTCCGGGCGTCTAAATCTCCCGCCCTCGCCGCCCTGATCCAATTGTCCGGGCAGCCAACCGCCTTGGCCTGCGAGACGGCTCGGTGCCAATCGGCCGCGGCCCTACCTACGCGCTCCAGCGCCCGCCGCTGTGCGTAAGCCGGCTCTTGTAGCGGCTTAGCGGTAAGCGGGGGCATGTCAGCGCGCCGCCGCCGCAGCTAGCACCAGCCGCGCCTGCTGGGGCGTCATGGCCCCTGGCGCAGCGCTTGCCGTCACCAGTAGGTTGACCCCGGCCTCGATCACCGTCAGCAGCACCTGTGCCGCCTGTATTGCCGACGCCGCATTGGCCGGCAGAGGCAACGCCCCAACTGCGGCTACCAGCGCATTCATGTCCGCCTCAATTCGCAGTACCATCGGTTGAGCAAATGCGATCGTGTCTGCATCGGCCAACGCCTCCGCAGCACTCGCCAGGTCAGTCAACGCCGCCACCACGGCGCCTGGCACCGCAGAAACGTCCTTGAACGCCCCCGCAAGGCCGGCAGCGATCAGCCCGGCATCGCTCACCACGCTCACCGGAACATCCGACGACCCGGCGCACCCATTGAGTGTTACGACGAGCAGCGCGCCGGTGCCGGTCAGAAAATGACGGCGATTTACTTCGGCTCCTCCGCGCCAGCAGCCACAGGCTCGATGCCGAGCCGTACCAAGGAGAAATGCAACACCGGCGAGAGCACTACGAGTAATGCCGCAGCAACCTCGGCAGGTACCTCGACATGCAGCAGGCCGAGCGTCCAGGTAAGGATAACAACTACTGCCCCGGCCACGCCGGAGGATGCCGCGCCGGTTGCCACCGCGCCGCGCTGATTGGAGTTCATGGATCGCCCTTTGTCAGATGGTGTTGGAGTCTTCGTCTCGTGCGCGGAAATATCGGTCGATGTCCGATCGCAGCTCAGGTTTATTTCCGGCGAGTTCGAACACGCCCCATGTGTTGCGAACTAGGTCAGTGTCGGATCAAAGCCATGGCGGGTCAGGATCGCCCATCGATCGACATAGGCGCGCTTATCCTTGGACCCGTGCCAGGCATGCTCGATGGTGCCGGTCACATAGCCGATGTTCTGCGCAATATGCAGCGTAGCGCGGTCCTGCCATCGCAGCAGCGGGCGCAGATATGCCGCCGAGATACCGCCCGGCACGCTCTCTCGCACGCGCCCGATCAGCGCTAGTGCCATGTGGTGATCACCAGCTCCCAACGCCGCGGTATCGACCAGCCCGCCCAGCAAGGTCAGCGTCCGCCGCGTCGCCGCCCAAGCGTAGCCTGGATGGGCGAATTGGTAGGCGGCAGCCCCACTCGGCACGACCGGTTTGCCGTCGTGTACGAGCCTGCAGAATGACCGATGCACCGTCAGATGATCGCCGTCCGGCCCTAGGTCGTAACAATCCGACCACGGCTGGACCACGTCGTATTGCTGCAGCGCGTGCACGGTCTCGCTGGCCCAGCCGGTTTTGCGGAACGCCACGTCGGCATCGATCCAGGCGACATACTTCCAGTCGTCCGGCAGCCGCGCAATGCCGAGGTTGAGCAGGTTCTCCTTGTTCCACACCAGCGTCTTGGCGCGCACCGGCACATGCCGCACGTGCGGATTGCCGGCCAACTCGAACGGACGTTCGCCATAGGCACATTCGACGACGGTCAGCCGCGCCCCGCTGTCGAGCATGTGCTGCTCGAAGTCGCGATACAAACGCAACCGGCTCTCCCACCGGATTGGGTTGGCGATCGCGGTGACAACATGCAGGGATTGCATCGGTAACCTCTAAGGCAGGAAGACGGAGACGCCTGGAACCACGAAGCCCGGAACTCAGCGCACGACGCTCACAAGCATGCGCAGCACGTCAGGCAAGCTGGCCCGCCCGAGCTCGACTAGCATCAGCAGGATCACCGAGCCGATGGTCCATTTGATGAGCGACTGCAATCGGTTCTGTCCAGCGACGATTGCGCCATATCGCTCGGCGCACGTCGCTTCATGCGCGCTCTGCCGCTCGCTGTTGCGCGCCGTGGCATCGCCCAGCCAATTTAGCCTATCGCGCACCCAGCGCGCTTCATCGGCGGAAAACCCATCCACCATCCTCGTCTCCTTAGGCGTAGGGGCGGTCATGACGTCGGTCCGACGAAGATCAGCGCGGTGCGCGACAGGCTCGGCCGCGACGTTGTCGCCGCGGTGAAGGTCAGGATGTGGTCGCCGCTGCCATTTCCCGCCGCTGTCACGCTCGCCACCAGGGCAGTGCCAGAGACAACAACGTAATTTACTGTCAAAGCTGTTGAGGCCACAGGGGAAGACGTATTGGTTGCGATCGTCAATCCCCCACCCGTCACCGTCTCGTTTGTCAACAGAATGGGAGAGAAGTCGAACGCCAGCGTCTCATTGGTATCTCCCGGCGCAATTGGCGTGTACCGGGCTGTTACTGGCATCGACGGCTCCTGATATCAGCCGGCGCCGGGCGACTGCGCGTGGACGCTGCCGCAGCAAGCCATCGCGAGCCTCGAAGCGCTGCCAGCGTTTGATCGGGCGCAAGTGCAACAATCGGCATGAGCGTCACCGTCGCGCCCGGTTGCAGCAGCGTCGCCGTGATAGTCGCCATGATATCGGCTCGGCACGCGGCGGAGCTGAAACTGGCAATCGGACGCGACGTGGAAGTGACGAGCCGGCCGGACTCACCGATTGCCGCGATGTTGCCTGCTAAAGAATGCGGAGCAAGGCCGGCGATCGCCGCCACCGCGCCTACTCCCACGCGCCCCGAGAGAGATGGACGTCTTACAATGGCGACGACACCAACAGTATCACCTCCCGCGCCGGCGATGTATGCTTGCGGGCGCAGTGTGCTCGTGCTGATGCTCCCACGAACTGCGCTTCCGGTCCTGGCACCAACAACGGCAGACGGTCGGTCCGCGGCAGTCGTAATCGTCGCCGCCTCGCCCCGGAGTGCATGAGCAACTGCGCTGGCGCTGGGCACTGTGGCCGCCGCATGTGTGGTCTCGCCGGCCCTCGTGCTCGCCGTCCCCTGAGGCCTAGAAGCAGTAGCTGCTATGATCGCTGCTTGGCCGATCTCCGTTGTGCCTGCTGAAGCGGGCCGCAGAGCCACGGCCGCGACGCCTGCAGTCTCGCCTGCCGCCGCGACAACCACACCAGTCGGGCGTCGGACGCTGGCCGTTGCGCTTGTGGGCTCGCCCGCTGCCACCCGGAAAGACACGCCCGGCATCCGGGCTGTAGTGGCGATGTTCGCGGTCTCGCCGCTCGATGCAGTATAGGTGATCCGGATCTGGCCGGAGGCTCCGGCGCCTCCACCTTTGGCATTTGTCCCGCAGCCACCACCACCGCCAGGCGATCCGCCAGCACCCGCGGCAACACTGGTACTGCCGGCGCCACCCCCACCGCCGCCGGCACTACCGCCACTGGAACCGGCGGCGTTACCGCCGTTTCCCCCAGGATACGTTCCGCTGGCGCCCCCATCGCCAGCGTCGCCAGGACCTCCGGTGTGGCCGGATGACGCGTTCCCATTCCCATCAGGACCCGCCGCACCACCACCGCCAGGATAGGAACCCGCCGCGCTCGAGCCGCCGGAATAGGCAGTAGTGCCGATGCATGAGCCAGCGGCGCCGCCAGCAGCCGTGCCGCTACCCGCGCCGGCGGCGCCTCCGGTTGCCAGTATCGTCGAAGATGATTTCCACCACGTGCTGCCACCAGCGCCTGCTGCCAGCGGTCCGCCACCGGAACCGCTAGCGGCGCCTCCGGCCCCGATATAGTAAGAGATGCCGTTTGTAACGTCTGTAGACGCCACCGTATAAGAAGCTCGCGCGTAAGCGCCGCCGCCGCCGCCACTTCCAGTGCCACCGGTTGTCAGACCGCCGCCGCCGCCACCCCAGCACTCAATCGTCAGGACGGTGCCGGTAGGACACGCGGTCGCGCCGCTTGTAGGAGGGTTCCACGTGCCGCTCCCGGCGGTGGTAAGCAGAACAACAGTCACAACCTGTCCCGCACCGCCGAGACTCTGGTGGATCGTCCGCTCAGGCTTCGGTAATCGCTGCGCTCGACACCACGATTGGCCCCCCACTGGCGAACGACGTAGTGTTGACGATCACGCTGGTCCCCGAGATCCCAACGTCGAGATCGACGATCCCGGCTCCCCCGGCTGTGTTGTTTGCCGCCAATCGGCAGAACCCCACAGTGCCAGTGGCACTGGCGTTCTCGGTCGTAATCGCGTTGAAGCTGACGCCCGCAGTCATCGCCAGCGACAGCGCCGCGCCGGACAGGCTCGCACCGGTGACGGGTTCATCATTCAACACGGAGGGCAGCGCCGTATAGGCACCCGCCACACTGATCGAGTTCACCGCGGTAATCGCACCGCCTGATACGGTCACGCTGGCCTGGAACTTGGTCCCGGTGCCTGTGGTGCCGGTGACGGTCTGCGTCCCGTTCGTGCCACCCGATCCGCCGGCATAAACCGACGCGCCCTGCACAGAATACACGATGCTGCCGGCGGTGCTGGACAGCGGCAGCGCGGCCAGCAGGTTGCCGGACAGCACCAGAACGTCAGGGCCGGGCGGATACGAGTTAGAATAGAACATGGCATAGCCGCCGCTGCCGAGATCGGAGATGATCTTATTCGCCCGGTCGGCCTTGGTTGCCACCGAGAGGTTGATATAGGACATGGATGGATCCTGTAAGAGGAGCAAAATTGCGGGCAGCGGCGGCTACGCTGGCTGTCCGCGGCAGCGGATGAGTTCCGGCAGCGGCGGCACGGTCGATTGTCCGGCGACGCCAAGCCTGCTGCCGAGGTAATCCCAGAACGCCACACTCAACTTGGCGCAGGTTTTGGCCAAGCTGAGAAAGGCATCGCGACAGTCGCGCCCGAGATCGCTGCGCGTGCCGCCGCTGACCTTTCGCTTCGTCACCTGGCAGCGGATGTCGTTTTCCGAGCCGTTGGTGTGCAACGGGATGTCCGGATGATCGAGCACAGCCAACAGTTCAGCCTTGTTGGCGTGCAGCCGGGCGAGCAGCCGATCGAGGGTGGCGAACCCAGTGTGCCGGCGGAAGATGCGGTCGAAGCGGGCGCGCAACTGGCCGCGGCGACGCGTTGTCGGGTTGGTTCGATACGCCTTCAGGTCGGCGTAGAACCGCCAGATCAGCGAGCGGACGCGCCGCTGCGCGACACGTTGCGGCTCGGTGAAGGTGTCAAGCTTGTGCACCAGCCGCTCGGCATGCACCCAGCTTGCGTCAGGAAAGTCCTGGAAAGGAGGACGGATGTAGCCTGAAACCTTTCGATGCGGTCCAGAGGGTTCAACTCCCTCCCGGTAAAGGCGCAGCCCGCCGGCCGGAAGCGAGCCTTGCACGGGTGACGGCGACGCCGCTCGTGAAGCGTAGGCAGCAGGTACCGAAGCCCGGGGTTGAGCCCCGACATCATGTTCGTGCTGGAGCCTTCGGCGTGTTGGGTCCGGGGGCAGCATCGACAGGACTGCAAATGGCGAGGTCCTGCCGATCCGGCCGGGGTCTGAGAGCCGGGCAGAGGTACGGGAGGGAACGCCAGGAAACCTGAGAGATCCCGTGCGTGCCCATGTGCAAACTGCCGGAGAGGGGCATACCGGCTGACCAAAGAGCCCAGGTCCGGAGGCGGCCCCCTGCCGCGCCGGGAGCGCTTCGGCGAACACGAAGACGGGGGAGCATGTGGAGCCCGGAACCGAATCCATAAGGGACCGGGAATGCACGCGCAGGAAGTCGTAGCGCCTTCATAGTACCTCGTGAAGTCGGGGAACCGGGACTCACCGGGACCCGATGGAGGGAAGGGAGGCGCCACGGAGAGAGAACCGTTGGCCGGAAACACGGGAGGGGACACTGAACCCCGCAAACCTGTCCACACAAGGACGACGGATAGCCGACTTGGCGAGGCGGCGGCGCGAGGTAGCGTTCATCGCTACACGGCCGCTGGCGAAACTCTCTCGTGAAGAACCGGATGCGGGAAACCTGCTCGTCCGGGTCTGTGAGGGGTGGGGGTGGTAACATCCCCACCTACTCGGCAGAGCGCGTGCCGACCAACATCGAACTGGCCGGCATCATCGCTGACGACCACTGCCTCGCGCAGAAATTCATGCGAGTGGATGCTGCCCCACAGCGCGCCCTCAGTGGCAATCTGCACCGGGTCGGGGGTCACCCTCAGCTCGGTGATGCCAAGTCGCTCGAGATGTGCCTGCCAGGCCGCCGTGTCGGCGAACTGCTTGTCCGGGTGCTCCGCCAGGCGAGCGATGACAGACCCGGACAGTGCCCGTTCACGCATGTAGCTCAACGCCGCGTCATTGATCACGTAATCGGTGTGGCCGGCGCGCAGCAGATCGAGAAAGTTCAGTCGGCTCTTGCTCCCCGTCGTGCCGAACCAGGCGAAGTTGTCGTTGCCGATCTGCGTGCACACCCCGTTGGCGCCTTTATGCCGCGCCCCGGTGTCATCCACCGTGATCCAGCTCGCCGTCTTGAGCCCGGCGCGTAGCACATCGCGCGCTTCTGCCAGGAACTCCTCCCGCCCGTCGATCAACAGTCGCACAAGCTGTCGCTTCGAGATGCCGACGCCGATCGCCTGCAGCAGCGCGAGCAAACGCGGTACCGTGACTTGTCCCTGGTGGTACTGGGCCAGCACGAAGCGGCGCAACTCCGGCCCGACGTGCCCCCTCACACCGGGCGGCAATGGGGCGATCACCGTCCGCCCATCCGGAGTGACCCAGCGCTCGCGGCGGTAGCGGATCACCCGCACCCGCAGCTCGAGGTCCTGCACCAGGAAGTCTTCGTAGCCCTTAAATCGCGAGCCGGCTGGAACTTCCGCCTTGAGGATCTGCTCCTCGACGTTGACCCGTGGCGTTGCCTTGCCGCGGCCGCGGCGACGGGCGCGTTTCCCGCCTGGTTTCGGCGCGGTGGCGTTCTCCATACCGCTCGGTTTGATCGGCGGCCGGCCCTTCAGGCCCTTGAGCCGCGCAACTTCGTCGCGCAGCTCCGCTATCACGCGTCTCTGCTCGGCATTCTCCTCCAGCAGCTTCACTACCAGCTGCTTCAGCTCGGCCGGTGGCAGACCATCGATGTCGGGCGGGACGACCACAGTGAGCTTGAATTGTACCGCCCCGCGTCGGGGCAAGAAAAAAATCAGCCCCCGCCCGGAATTTTGCCCCTCTTACTGGATCCTTTAGTCCGGTGTGGTGCTCAGCGCGACCGGCGTCGTGGTAGCTTGCAGCGGATAGTTGTTCGGGAACGCGGGTCCCGCGGGAGCCGGCCATGACCATCCGAGATCGGATAGGATGTCCCATCCACCCGGCGGCGTAATGGTCGAGAAATTATCCGTGACCGCACTGCCGCTGCCGATATCGAAATATCCGTAGGGGTAGAACAGGAGGCAGCTCGAAGCTGCATTCACGAGCGTGTTCGCGAGCGTTAGTTGCAGATGTGTCGCATCGACTCGCACACAGGCAGTCGCGTTGACGACGTTGCCAGGCGATGCCACCGATCCGCCGTCCATCACGGCAAAGCCCTGCCCGCTGGCCGCCAACAGTGGGATCACCAGATCGGTCCCAGCGTCATGCTGGATCGTCAGAATGACGGTGGTGCTGTTCTCCAGGTAGGCGTGAACGATCTGCGGGCCGCCCACCGCAGGGATGCCGGACGGGATCGACTGGATGGTGTCGCCGCCGGTTGATGCCAGAACGGCGCGTGCCGCTACCGGGGCTGCCTCCATGCCGAAGCGCAGCATATCGGCCTCGGATCGGTGGATATTGCCTGCGCTTCCGATGGCCCACAGGCCAGTTGACGGATCGTAGGTCGCCCCAAGCGGGATGCTGTCGGATGTCTGCGGCAACACGATGACGCAATTCTGCGCCGAGTTGGCAGCTACGGCAGTAACCGCTTCGCGGTGCATCTGCATCCCGCCGTTATTGCCCCACGGGAACGGAATCGCATTCCACCACAGCAGCGGGAGGCTCGCCGCGGATCGCGACAGCATCCCGCGTTCCAGAGACAGCCATTGCTCGGCGGCCTCGGTGAAAGTGGTCTTCTCGGAATAGACCCGCGTGCTGTCTGTCTCGGACCAGGGCCATAGGATCGCAACAATATCAGCAAGGTCTTCGGCGGCGCTGCCGTTAAGGAAGGTCTGCACCGCCTCGCCGTCGCTGCCAATCGCCCATGTGTCTGGGTTCGATCCATTACCCGGATCGACAACGAACGATCCAGTCAAGCCGGCGCCAGGATCGCCCGCCGGCACGTCATAGATACCCTCTCCACCGATGCACGTCGTGTCGGTAGAACCGCCCGTGTAGTCTCCGATCACCCCGTAGGCCAGCGCGCCAAGGTGATACGCAATCCCTTGAGCAAGCAAATGCCAGGCCCCGTATGTATATGCCAGGCCGGCGTTGGACTGCCCGGTGATAAGCACCTGCATGCACTTGCGCGCGCCAAGAGCCCATCGCGCCTGACACGAGATCAGTGTGGTAATGTCGCCCGAAGACAGCGCGTGACCCCATGTTGCTGCCTCGTGGAACCAACACTGCGCCCCGCCGCCATTCGTGCCGTCATGCAGAAACAGCAGGTTCGTGTTCAGCGTGGACGCGAACGGATTCGTTGCGCTAGTAATAAAATGGAAGCCGCTCAGCCACACATCGATCCCGCTGCCGGGCGTATTGCGGATGATGACGGCATGCGTGTGCCGACGCGCCACCGGGGCAGTAACGACGGTCTGGCTCGCGCCGGGGAACAGCGTCAGGTTGCCGGTGCCAGCGTTGTTGTCCACCGTCAGGATATCGGTCCCGTCCGCGCTCAGCAGGACGCTTGGCGACGACGTATTGGCCCGCCAGTTCGGGCGCGACCACACGAGATATAGCGTCCACGCTTGCCCTGATCCGAGAGGCAATGGCGCCGATTGCAAGCCCTGGTCCGGGCTCATTATCGGCAGGGGTTGGTTGGTCGCCGGCAGGCTTGTCGGCGGCACGATGGTATTGAGGCCGAGGCCGCCAAGCAGCGCGTTCAGACGCGGCGTAGCTTGGGGTGCCGGCGTTGTGCCTGAGTAGTGATAGACCGTCAGTGGTTGGCCGGCGCTTGACTTGTCCGCCAAACTGCCGACCGCGCTGTTCCATCCCGCGATCGGATCGCCGCCCGGGTCCAGGATGTCGGCCGTCACGCCGGCATCCCACCAGCCGGTCAGTCCAGAGATGGCGGACGGATATGGGCCGGAGAATGATCCTCCACCACCCCCGCCGCCAGATGAAACTCCGGCGAGTTGCGAGACCAAGGCCGGGTGCCGCGGCGCAACCAGCACGCCGGGCGCGATGAGGGCTACAGCCATGGGGTTAGCTGACCGTGAACGTGAACGGCCATACCACACTGGCCTCCTGCGTTCCGGTCAGTCCGCTCCCGCTGTAAGCGATGACCCACAGGTAATAAGTTCCGGCAGTCGATGGCGCGTTGATCCACTGATACCAGATGTTATGACCATACAGAGCGCCGGTTATCCCGGTGGCGTTGTCGGTCTGGATCGGGCCTGACGTGGCGGTTAACGAACCCGGCGCCACCGAGCTGCTGGTGGACCAGCCGAAACCAACGCTGCCGGGGACCGTGTAGCTTCCGTCGGCCGACGTGCTATTGTCGTTGACGGCTATCGGAATGCCGCCCTGGCTCACTGAGTAGCTCGTGGCAGAGGATGGCAGCTCGGCGGTCAGTTTGTAGTTATTCACCGCCGATGTTGCCTCTGAAACCGGCGAGGTCCAAGAGCTTGTCAGGCCGCCGTTGACCGTCTGGACCTCGAAATTATAGGTGGTCGATGCGGTCAGGCCCGTCACGGTATAGGACGTGCCGCTGATCCCGCTGATCTGCGTCCACGCGCCTGATCCGATTTGATACTGCACGTTGTATGTTGCGCCAGTGCCGCCGACCGATGGCGCGGTCCACGACAGAGCGACGCTGCTGCTAGTCGGCGATCCGGCGCTGAAGTTAGTCGGAACACCCGGCGTGGTTCCGGCCGCTGTCGTGCCCTGAACCGCCGCCGTAAAGCCGCTATTCCCACCAGCGTTATATGCCTCGATCTCGAAATTGTATGTCGTGCTTGGAGAAAGGCCGGTGATGGTCGTGGTCGTGCCGCTGGCACTCGCGTCAGTCCAGGAGCTTGCCCCGCTTACCTGATATTGAATTGTGTAACCGGATGGAGAGCCGCCGGTTCCCGGCACGTTCCAGCTCAGGGATACCGCGGAAGCCGTGGTTGCGGTGACTTGCAGGTTTGTCGGCAGCCCAGGGGCGGGTGGCGGCGTTGAAGCTCCGCCGGCGATCATCGCGTAGTAGAGAGTGCCGCCGCTGTAGCTGGCTACGCTGACAACCGCGGACTGGCCGGTAGCAAGCGTCCCGTTGCCTGAAGACGTAATGAACCCGGAAAGCGTGCAATTGCCGGAACTGGCATTGATGACCGTGCAAGTGAACCCACTGCCCATCGTGGCGCCGGCAGTGACCGTGATGGGTTGCGAACAGATGATGATCTTGCCGTTGTGGACCGAGCCGTCGAGCGTCGTGTTGCCGGTCAGCTCAATCACCGACATAAAGTATGTCGGTATCTGCTTTTCGATCCACGGCCACAGGGCGCTGATGCTTTGCACCATCATAGAGCTTCCGCCCTGGCCGGTCCAGAACGTGTCGGTGCCAGACACAGGTGCAGCAGCCGCGCCCTGGTCGATCGTCTCGCCGTCCAGCAGGTTCGCCAGCGTGATGGTGTGATCTGCCCCGCCCTGGCTGATCCCCACCAGATCGGTGCCGGCCATGCTCGTCACGATCGATTGCTGCGTGATCGAGTAGCTCGGCCCGGCGGGACCAGTGGCGCCCGCAGCACCCGCCGGGCCGACCAGTGAGCCGACCTTGGTCCATCCTGACCCGGTGGCCCACTGCCACAGATCGCCGTTGGCGACGTTCACATAGCTATCGCCGTTGATGCCGCCTGTCCCGCCGCTTGGAGCACCCGACCCGCTATACATCGACACCGGAAGCATGTTGCTCGCCGCCAGCAGCGATAGCAGCGCGCCGAGGTTCGTCTGCCCCGTCTGATATGTCCCGCTAACGTTCTGATCGACCGGAATCAAATCAGCGCTGGACAGCGCCTGCGCGGCCGGCGGCAGTTGCGCGATCGTTGGCATGCGGAGGCCTACGAGTATTCGTAAATGCCAACCAGCCCGGCATTGCCGGCGATGCCGGCGGCTGCCGCTGAATTGGCGCCTGCCGCCGTGACGCCGGCACCTCCGGCACCCGGCCCCGCTGAGCCCGCAGTCAGGGGCGAGATGCCGCCAGCCCCGGCGCCAGCATAATAAGCTCCGCTTGGATTGAGGATGATCCCGTAGCCCCCTGGCTGGCCGGTCGCCTGATAGATGTTGCCGCCACTCGGTGCGCCCGGGGTGCCCGACGCCGCCGAAACGATCATGCTGTTGCTATTCGCGGGGCCACCCTGACCCGCCAGACCACCGGGACAAGAGATTAGCGATCCAACGCTAGTCGTGCCGCCGTTGTTGCCGGCGTTCTGCCCGGCCGCCGGCGCCGCACCGGCGGCCCCGATCGTCAGCGCGAGCCCACCGGTGAAGCCGGACGTGAAGCGTCCGGCCGCGATGCTGCCCGCACCACCGCCACTCGATGCGGCGCCCTGGCTCGCCCCAGTGGCCGCCGTGCCGCCACCCGACGCCCCACCCCCGACTGCCTCGATAATGATCGAGGCTGTTCCCGGCGTGGACCAGTAGGTTCCACTGCTGGTGAAGGTCTGCACGTTGAGGAGCCTGCCCCGGTTCAGCGAGCCGCCACCGACGAACGGTGCCGCTGGATAAGTGTTGATATTTCCGGACGTAACCGTGGTCTGCCCATAAGCGACCGTCACGACATAGAGCCCAACCCAGCCGCTATCGACCGCCGGCGTGGTCTGCGTGCCGGTATTCGCCGGCGTGCCAGCCTTGAGCTGCAACTGCACGCGTTGTAGCCGCTGTGTGTTCTGCGCCGCCCCGGAGTTGGACGGGCCGGTATAGGGCTGCGCCGGATTGGAGGCGTTGTAGTAAGGCAGGACGACTGGCGTCGTGTCTTCTTCCAGGAACGATGCCTCGATCAGATAGTTGATCGACTGCCCGGCACTGCTCGGCGCCGTGGTAGTCAGCGTAGTGCTGGTCAGGTTGATCCCGACCTTCACCAACGCGTCGGACGTGTCCGCCGCCAGCGAACCGAACGCATTCTGATCGACCACCTGGCTAGACACGATCGCTCCCGGCGTCACCACCACGCTCATCGAGGCCGGCGAGGTCGGCCCGCAAGAAAGCCCCCACACCTGCGTGCCGGTGCCGAACGCGCCCTGGGCCAGAAAGCCCTCGGCGATCATCACATTCCGTTCCAGGTTCAGTACGTCGGTGTCGAGCGGGATTGCGCCCGGATAGACGATCTGGCGGTCCATATCGGTTCTCTCGTCAGGATGAAGCGGTTACGAAGGCGTCCCGAGGCACTTTGTCGCTAAGTCCAGCGCTGCCTTTACCGCCTCGCCAGTGTGTGGCTCCGGTATCAGCGCCTTGACCAGCGCGACCCACTGCTCGGGCACGATCTGGTGCGTCACCATCCGCAAGAACTCGATCGCCAGCAGCAGGCTGTCGAAATGCACCGGCACGCCGCCGCATCCGGCTGCCTGGACGATCACAATGTCCACGTTTGGTATCTCCTAAGACCAATCCAGTTGCGCTGGAACGATCCGCCAGCCACGCGCCACGAGCTGCGGCCAATAAACGCCCATCGCACCGCACACCGATGCGCACGCATGTTGCTCAGTGCCGAATGCGCGATCGTTCCACGGCTGCCCATCGGGGGTCAGCACGACGAGCACACGGCGCGACCAGCTCACTCGTTGCGCCCGCCGGAGCAGCGCGAGCACCAGGTGTGGTGGGCAAGGTTCACGCAGCCGCAGGGGCAACGCCAGGTTACTTGCGGCTCTGGCTCGCCGGCTTGCTTCCCACCCTCGGCTGGCGACTTCGGAGCGATGCGGAAACCGAGCCGCGCGCACGACGGCGACGATCGCGGCGCAGCCTCCGCCGCCGCTTGGCGGTCTGCGTGACGCACATTCGTGATCCTTCGATCAAGTAACGGTGTATGGTCCGGACACCAACAGCCCGGTCAGCACGTTGCTGCTGTTGAGAGACTCGACCCACAGATAGACGGTGCCGGGGCTCGACGATGCGCCGCCACTCAGATACCAGGCCCACAGGTCGCCGCTGTAATTGGTCCCCGCTGCCCAGCCGCTTGTGGGCGCCACAGTCGAGGAACTACTCCATGCCGCCTGCGTATTGGTGTCGTTCGTGTTCGGTGAAATCGCCACGTTGAACCCTGGCCCGCTGCCATGCGTGAAAGACGACGGCGGCGCCGAGTTCATCGTCACCGAATTGGGATAGGTCGATCCCGTGACGGCCGACGTATAGACCGAGCTGCCGCCGGCATTTACCGCCTCGACCTCGAAATCATACGACGTGCCGGCAGACAGCCTCGCGACCGTCTCGCTCGTGCCCGTAATCCCGGTGATCTGCGTCCAGCTTCCGGCGTTGTGCACAGAATACTGGAGTGTGTAGCTGGTCGGTGCGTCGTGCGCCGCATCGGTGGTCGATGCCGTCCAGGACAACTGGATCGAACTCGTGGTGATCTGCGTCAGCGTGCCAAGCATCACAGCCGTCGGCATATTCGGCGCTGCCGCCGTGGTCGCCAGCGTAACCGTGCTGGATGCCGGGCTGCTGCCGGCGTTGTTCACGCCGATGACCTGGAAATCGTAGCTGGTGGTGTGTGCAAGCCCCGTCAGCGTATAGTTGGTCGCCGTCAGCCCGCTCGCCGCCGTGGTCCAGATCCCGGTGCCATGCAGTGCATATTGGACGATGTAGGTGCTGGCCGGACCGTTAGTGGAGTCACCCGCGGGGGCGGTCCACGACAGCGCCACAGCCGAATAGGCCGGCGAGCCAGCCGATGCCGTGAGCCCGGTCGGTGGGTTCGGCACCGCGCCAAGCGTGGACTGCGTGACGATACCGGACATAGGTCCCGGCCCCGCCCCATTCACCGCGAACGTGGCAAAATCATAGGATGTGGACGGTGCCAGCCCGGTGACCTCGTAGCTGGTCCCGGCCAAGCCTGCTGCAACAATCGAGAACGGCCCAGAGCCCGTCTGCCGCGATACGACCGTATAGCCGTATGTTGGTGCGCCGCCACTCACGGGCGCTATCCACGACAGCCCGATGCTCGTCGGGGTGATGGTCATGACGCCCCCAGTCCACCCGGGGCACCCGGCGGATCGGGCAACACCCGCGCCGGGCTGATCGCCACCCAGGCGATCGTCGCCGCCGGCCGCACGTTGTTCACCCCCGCATAGATGTCGGCATCCTGGATCAAGCCTGGCGCCTCACCTATGTCGCCATACTCGATCGCGCCCATCCCATATCCGCCACCGGCCCAGCCCGAGTGCAGGTAGTAGCCGCCCACGTTGGCGATGCCGGACGGCACCGCGAAATACGCCTGCACGAAGTACTGGAACGGCAGCAGCAGGCTCCCGTATCCCCCGCCCGCCCCATACCCGACACCGCCCACCGTGTAGCCGCCGGTGTCCGAGGTCAGCCGCGGCTCGAAGACGCGGGGCGTTTGCCCGGTGAGATCGGTCAGCTCCCGTACCACCGCCGCCCGCGTGCCCTTCGGGCGGAACAGTTCCCGCTCGATCCGCGCCTCAAAGGCGCTGTCGCTCTCGCCCGATCGCCGCGGCAACCAAGTCCCGAAGAAATCAAGCGAGATCAGATCGAGGTTCGCCCCCGTCGCCGTGGTGATCCGGGTCTGCAACTGGACCCACGCTAGCAGCGAATAGATCGGCGCCCACACAGCACCGAAGCCGATCAGGATGCCCCACAGGATCGGCGCGTCGGCCTGGTCCGGGAACCAACCGTCTGGCAGCACGGCCGCGATGCGCGCGGCGATGTCGTTCTGATCGCCGGTCGCCATGTCAGGAAATGACCACCGTTCCGACCTTCACCACCTGACTCTGCGTCGGCACGATGTCGGCAGTGCCGCCGTTGATCTCCAGGCTCGTGACGTTGACGATGCTTCGGTCCACCCCGTAGATCACCGCCGCCAGTCGCGTGAACGCCAGCGTCGCCCCCACCGGCAACGTATCGACGTAGGTATCGATCGCCGTTATGATCGGGCCAATCAAATTCGGCTTGTTCGTGGTCGGGTTCGTTGTCAGCGTAAACGTGATGTTCGCCGTCAGGTCGCCCGGCCCCTGCACGCTGAACGTGCTGCCCACCGGCCGCACCGCGTTGATCGCGGTATAGACCTCGGACAGCAGCGCCGACGGCGGGTTACCCGACCCGTCATCCACCGTCACGACGAAATTTCCCGGCTGGTAATTGCTGCCGGCGGCATTCTCCTGAATGGTGAACTGCAAGCCAGACTGCACGGACTGGATCGCATAGGCCACCGCACCGTCCGTCGCCAGGCTCCGCGTCTGGATGTAATTCGCGAACCGCGCCCGGAACGCCGCGTCGGTCTCGGCGTCGATCCCGTTGGTGAATGCGACCGGGTTGGTCACCGTGTCGATCCCCGGGATCGCGCTCGCCAGCAAGGAGATCGCGCCGGTGCTGACATTGCCGGCGGTCCCGACCGACAGGTTGCCGTTCGCGTCTGTTGTCACGTCCTGCGCCGTGCAGGTGCCCGAGACAACTCCGGCCGGGATCAGGAACCCGTTCTGCGCCGCATTCCACAGAGGATTCGTGGCGTCGGCCACGACCGCGAAGATGCGCGAGCCGTCAGCCGTCTTGACCTGCGCGCCGACCGGCACAAGCGCCGAACTGCTTGGCGTAAACCGCGAGAACGTTACCGGTCCGGTCGCAGCCACCGCCGACAGCCTAGTCAGCGAGAAATCCGCCATCCAGCTATCGAGCTGCGACCCAACGCTGGTCGCCGCCCGCGTCATTTGGAGGATTTGGACGGCGATCCATTGCAGCCACAATGCGATCGAGGCGCAGCCCTCGGCCAGCGCCCGCGAGATCGAACCGACCGTGAAATCGAGCAGCGCCGAGGCCGCGCCCTGCGCCGCAGCGGCGAACTGCTGCACCAGCGCGGTGAACGTCTGCAGAGGCAGCATTCAGTTTCCAGTTGTCAGTTGTCAGTTGTCAGAGAGCAGTAGTCGGTGGTCAGTGGTCGGCTTTCCTCGTGACCACTGACAACGGACTACTGACCGCTGATTGGCACAGTCAGAACTTGTGTCGCACCCGTCGTGGCATCGCCATATTGGACATAGGCATAGACGGTGCCGGCATTGTCGGACGAGACGGTGACTTGCGGCAGCGGCGACTGCGCCACCGCTGCCTCGCGGAGCATCTGCGAGGTAATGAGACCCCGGATCGCAGTTGGTTGGCCTATCCTGCCTACCATACCGGGCAGCCCAGCGCCGTACGTCAGGTTCCAGATGTAATCCCCTGGATTGGTCAGCAGACGTCGCATACCCGCTGCTGGCCGAGATTAGCATCGCTTACGACCGCCAGATCTCCGGTCGAGCTGAGCGCCAGGTCAAAGCCCACCAAGTGCGAGATATCTGGCATTAGGGCACCGGATCGTCGGTGGTAGCGGTGCTGCTGCTACCGGCCTCAACCCCGGGGTGATGGTGGGCATTGTACGCCGATCGTAACGTCTGCACAGAGCCGTACGCATTGTCCCGATCGATGATGTCGCCGCTTACCGCCAGCGTGCCGGTTACGTTTACAGTTCCGTTATTGGCCAGCGCGATTGACGCCCCCGAAGCGTCGGTCAGCACGATCTGTCCATTGCTTTGCATAAGCGCGCTCGCTCCAGCGCCGTTCTTCACCTTGATGTTGCCCGCCGCGTCGAGCAGCACCGCCGACCCGCTCTTATCGAGTAAAAGGATCTGGGCGGCCCCGAGCATGCCTCCGAACGGATTCTGTGGCGGCTGCATCTGGTCCGACCAGGCACGCCCAACAATCACACCGTTGTCGGCATCGCCTTCCATCGGCAGCATGAGCACCTGTTCGCCGCCGGCCAGTGGCGTGTGAACGCCCCAGCCAGCTCCGACGGATTGCGACAGTACGGGCAACCAGCTTGTCAGCACGCCTTCTGGCTGGATCAGCACCTTGGCGGTGCCGTTGCTTGGGTCATAGCTCTGCACCACGCCCATCCGCGCTTGGCCAAGCTGCGTATCCATTGATGCCATATGCATCTTGAGCGTATTCAGCAGGTGATCGGTGCTCATATGTGGCTGCGGGCAGAAGCCCGATCCTCGACTGTCAAGGCCGAACTTGGTCCGGACATCATGGTGCTGCTTCTTCCGTCTGCGGACTGTGATTCTTGGCACTCAAGCGCATCAGGTAGCCGCACCGATCGACGGTCCGCGTGATCGTGTTCGGATAATAGGTCTGGTCGTACCCCGTGCCGGTCCCGGTTACTTGCACGAGCGCGCGCGGCGTCAGGATTGTGTCTCCCGGCAGCGTCACATTGATCGTACGCTCGTGCCTGACAATCTCGGCATATAGTTGGTTCGCGAGCTGCTGCGCTTGGTCTTCGGTCAGGTTCGGTCGCACGAACACATATTGTTGGATCTTACTGTTCGTGCCGAACGGCTTGGCGGAGGGGTAGCCGCGGGTGAAGGCGCGCGCTTGCTTACCATTCCAGGACTTGACTATTACGTTCACGCCCTTGGCGCAAGTCAACGCTCGTTCAGCGGAGAACGCGAGCATGTTGCTCTGCACGCGCCCCTGCCCGTCCTGTTGCCACCACAGCAGATAAGGAGCGGACCCGGCCGCGACAGGTGGCCGGAAATACAGCGTGTCGCCTACGAAGAAGGCATCAAATCCCTCATAGCGAGCCAGCAGCACGACCTCGTCCCATCCGGTGATCGCTCGATGGAACTGATTTAGCTGCACGCCGGCATGCTCAAGCTCGTAGTATCGCCCGACCGGCGTTGTTGTCTGCGTCACCTGCGATTGCAAGCCGACTTGCGCGGCCAATGCAGTGACGATCTCACTCGATGTCTGGTTCACGTTCGCCAGTTCAGTCTTGAAGTCAATCAGTCTCGCTGTGTAATCGCGCCCTTCGATACAAATCGTGCCGGCGTTGAAACCATGCGTAGTGCGATCCACTGGCCCCTGCACGATCGACTGCCAGACCACGGCGTTTTCCGGCGCGCCGGGCGGAACTACGCCGATCTGCACGTCGGCGGCGATGTCGGTCTGCTGCTCCCACCACGCGAAGCTGCCCGCCCCCGACAACGGGGGGGCGAGCGTCGCGGTGTATCGGTCACCGTGATAGTTGTTCGTGCTGGTGATCGAGGCGGACAGCATCGTCGGGATACTCTCCCCATTCACCAGCAGTCGCAGCCGTGGACGGATCACCGCCGGCAGCGTGTATGCATTGTTGATCGGGCTTGTCACTGCGTGGCGATGCCGCCGGTGGCGTTCGGGTTCACGTCCGGGATCTGCAGCGTCATCGGCCCCGGGATGTTCGGATCAACGAGGTTATTCAACTGAGCGATCCGTATCCACTGCGTCGCATCGCCAAGCTGCTGCGCCGCGATGTGGAACAGATCCCCGCCCACCACTTGCAGCGTCTTCATGTGCTCGTATTCGCTAGGTTGGTTGCGATCCGGCCCACCAGCCCATTTGCCGCTACCGCATTCGCCAGATTGCCGGATTGTGTGGCAGCACTGCTCATCCAGACGAGCCCCGCTGCGGGCCCGCTCACTGCGGAGCCGCCTAGTGCGTTTAGGCTGAACTCTGCTTGCGCAACCGCACTGCCCACGGCGGCCTCGGTCACGCCGACAGCCGCTGTGAGCGTAGCGAAGGCTCCCGAGCCAAAAGTCAGTGCGTCCGGAACAATGACTTGCTGTTGGACTGTCGTCATGGCCGGCATCGCGGAACCGGTGCTGTCCACCACATCGAAACCCAGTGCATCGTCGATATCGGCCTGAACCTGATCCCACAGTGTAGGATCGTCTAGCCCGACGATCTGCGACGGATCGGCACTCACCGCACAGGCGATCCGGTACGGCACCCAGCCGATCGTAGTGTCGTCAGCGGAGAATTCCTGGATCACAACCATCCATAGCTGGTCGAGCCATACCAGCGGGACTGCCCGCGCCGCCAGCATCATCGCGTAGAGTTGCTTGGCTCGAACTCGATGCATCCGAACCCTCTAGGATACCGCCCCAGCGGATCGGTCGCCAGTCTGGCCCAAGTGAGGAGATCACCACGACGCCACCCGGCGCTATGTGCCGCACCAACCGTTGCTGGCCGCCCCATGTCATCTTCGGTGGCAGAGCAAGCTCGGCGAACGTCTCACCGTCCAGCGTTACATAGCCCCCGCCGAGGCCGAGAACCTCCGATACCGCCCCCGCAATTCCAGTGGCTGAGAGGAGCCCTGACATGAGTTACGGCCCGACGATCGTACCAAAAGCTGGCATTGGAAGGTTCATCCGCGGATCGCCTCCCGTTGGGCCGACTGGCGGTGCAGAGAGCTGCGCTGTCTGATGTGCGGTCGTGCCCTCGGCAATATCCCGGCCGTTGACGACGTACACCGGTACCGGTCCGCTCGGTCCTGCGCTCGATCCGCTTGGCGGCACCGCTGACTCCCAAGCCGGTAGCCACACGTCACCGGTACTGTCAGGGATATATGACGCTCGGGTGTGCGGGGCATTGGTCGAGTTGGCATTGGCCAGTGCAATGCCGCGCACACCCATTGGCCCGGCTGCCCCGATACCAGGTGCTACGGAGCCCACTGCCGCCCCAGCCGCTGTCGCCGCTCCCAACTGCCCCAGCCAGGGTGGGACGGAAGGCAGCACCTTTCCTAGCCGCTCGATGCCCACTGCGAGCCCGATCAAACCTGACGAGCCAGTCAGGAAGCCGAGTGCGGTTGCCGCGGTCGCACCTGTCGCGAACAAGCTGATCTCAGCGACCAGGCCCCCCAACGCGGCAACGGTCTTCCCAATGACTCCCACCAACTCCGGATGCGCAACTACCCATTGCGTGAATTCGTCCATTGCATGCGTGAGCGAGACCATCATGGTGGTCCCGGTATTCACTAGAGGCGCCCCAAGTGCAGTCAGAAGGTTCTTCCAGGTTTCCTGGAACGACTCGATTTTTGCACTCGGGTCGTTCTGCGCTAGCCTGGATTTCCACGGAGCCGAGCCCGCCTAACGGTGGGCGAGTCGAAGCGATTCTAAAGACTCGCTTTTTTGCGTGATTTGTTATGCATGATGGTGCGCTGATAGCCCATTTGTACGTTGTCTTCTCCTTGCCAAAGGAAGACTGCCAGGATTCCGCCTCGCCATCGGTTGATGCAAAAATGCAGCACCATAGCCCTTCTCTGGCAGGCGCAGGGGTTGTCACGTCTTTCTCGCTTGACACTATATATGGGGTTAGACACCGTGCACAAGTGGCTATCAGAGCACCATATGACCTAACAAAGTGCCGCCGCTTCTTCGTCCGGCCGGCGACCCCACGGCAGCGCCAATACGAGGCATTGCGCGCCTATTTCTTCGAAGGCATTGGCTCTGACGCGGCGGCGCGACGGTTCGGCTACTCACCGGGCGCATTCCGGGTGCTCTGCCACGCCTTTCGTCGCGGCGAACTGCCAGACTTCTTCGCCGTCGTCCGACCGGGTCGGCGTGAGCAGCCCAGAAAGGGCCGTGCCCATGACCAGATCGTGGCGCTGCGCAAACGCAATTACTCAGTCTACGAGATCAGTCAGGCGCTTTCCGAACGGGGAATGCCACTCAGTGCGACTGCGGTACGCGAGGTCCTCGCCGCGGAAGGGTTCGCACCGCTGCCGCGGCGGCTCGACGAGGAGCGTCCGGCCGTAGCCGGGCCCAGCACCGAGGCAGTCGCCAACATCCGCAGCTTCACGCTCACGCCGCGCGAGTTCACGACACGGGTCGGGGGGCTGTTCCTGTTCATCGCCGAACTGGTGCGTTTGAACACCGACACCCCGGCGCTCGGCGCCAAACTCCCCGGCTCGCGCATGATCCCGGCCGCGCATGCTTTGCGCGCCTCGCTGGCTCTGAAGCTATGGGCCATTGAGCGGAAGAGCCATATCATGGCGCTGGTTGCCGACGAAGGCCTGGCGCTGTTCTGCGGGCTCAACGTCATGCCGAAGAGGAGCTTCCTGTCGGAGTATTCCTCACGGATCACCCCGCAGAACGTCTCGCGGTTGCTCGCTCTGTGGCACGAACGGTTGGCCGGAGAGGCGCTCTTCAGCGGGGAGTCGATCAACCTCGATTTCCACTCCGTGCCCTATTTCGGCGAACACCCGGTGGTCGAAACCCACTATCTGCCGAGGCGCAGTCGCCGTCAGCCCAGCATCCTCACGTTCCTCGCCCAGGACGCCGACAGTCAGGTGTTCTGCTACTCGAACGCCGACATTCGCAAGGGTGAGGAGGCCGAGGAAATCTTCCGTTTCATCGAGTTCTGGAAGCGTCAGCATGGCAAAGTGCCGCAGCACCTCGTATTCGATTCCAAACTCACGACTTACGAAGGGCTCGACCGGCTGGATGCCGCCGGGATCACCTTTATGACGCTGCGCCGGCGCTCCAAAGGCCTGCTGGCCGAAGTCTATGAGCTGGCAGCATCGGCGTGGCGCACCATCACGCTCAACCTGCCCAGTCGCAAATATCGCACACCCCAAGTCTTCGAGCAGAAGGTCTGCCTTCGCGAACGCACCTACCGACAACTGTTCATCAAGGATCTCGGCCACGATGAACCCACTATCCTTGTCACCAACGACAGGCATGCCAGCGCCCGCAACCTCATCACTCGCTATGCCAAGCGCATGCTGATCGAAAATGCGCTCGCCGATGCCGTACGCTTCTTCCACATCGACGCGCTCTCCTCTTCAGTCGGCTTCAAGGTTGATTTCGACATGGCGCTCCTCGTCCTCGCCAGCGCCCTCTACCGGTTGATGGCCCGACGCATGCGAGGCTACGATGATGCCCAAGCCCGCCGTATCTTCCGCGATTTGATCGACATGCCGGCAAACGTCGCCATCGCCACTGACGAGGTCACAGTGCGCTTCCACCGTCGCGCCCATCTTCCAATCGTACTCGCCTCCGGACTCATCGACCAACCCGTCCTGGTGCCATGGTGGCAAGGCCGTTCGCTCCGCCTGATCCACTAGCATGTGAAACCTGTCGTGTTAGGCGATTTCCGGTCCGTGGAAATCCAGGCTAGCGCGTCATACGCGCCCATCCCGGATGCGCTGCGGTTCAAGGATGGATCCGTCTGGAACCGCGCCTGCTGTGTGGCGATTCGGGTCATCAATTGCTGGGAATCGTGGTTACCAAGCAGATTGGCTTTCGTGCGCCACTCAAGCGCGCTCGTCTCAGTCCCCGGTTGGCCATCTCTCCTTGCGTAGCTGATGGATTCCTGGAAGACCGGGTGCTGATCGCGGGCAGCAACTGGGGAGATATTGCGATCACTCGCATTCGGAGACTGCAGTAGTCTCGGCAAGACAGCGTCAACAAAGGTACTCGACCAATCCCTTGCTGAGCCGTACCCATTTCTGAATGCATTAAGGAAATCCGAACCTGCCAGAAGACGGTTTTGACCATCCTCCGCGGTCGTCGCACCCAGTATCGTAGCAGAATTCAACTCCGGCAGGCTGTCTGTGGTTGCCAGTGTGCTCATCAGGTCGATTAATCGATCTTCAATCCTAGCTCCGGGAGAGGCCTTCGTGCCAAATTTCAGATTGTCCGGGACTACCGGTGCTCTACCGAATGGCCCAAGCAGCGCGAGAACGTCACCGAAGTTGTCAGAGTGCCCAGCCTGGTTGGTTGTAGTCAACGCTCCTGCCGCAGCGCTTGTCCCTGTTCCGGCGATTCCGGCCAAACTGGTGGTTGGAATATTCCGCCACTGTTCCTGGACCAGGACCTGCTGACACGCCAGCCCGTCCAATCCCCCGAGTACCGCTCCACGGCTCAGAACTGAGCTAAGTCCGGCAGCCGCTTCTTTCGCAGCGGTGAACCCGCTCGTCAACATGTTGACTGACCGGTGCAGCCCCAGCACGTCGCGCTGAACCACCCCCAACACCGCGGAGGCGTTGTTCACCATGTCAATGGTGACACCGATACGATAAACGTCCATGCGCTGGTTCTTCGGGACTGTCGCTATGCTCGAACTAGGTCCGCTTCCGGTGTCTGACGGTTAGTCCACTCGGAGAATAACACCTGTCTACCTCACCCATTAGGGCCAGAGATGAAACGCAAGAAATGATCGCCCATCAGGTCCCGCACCTCTATTCCCTTGCGGAACGCCGAGCTCTTCAGGAACCATCGTGGAGGAGTGGTCCGGCTGCCCAGCTCCTGGTACTCGACCTCGGGATCGTTTGAGCCGACATGTGCACTGGGCGCACGTACTGTATGCTCGATGCTGTCGCCAAGGTCACCTTTCCGCAGGGCCGGCCTATCTGTCGCCGCCTGATACTCTCCAATTGTCCGCTTAGCTTCTGACTCTATCATCTGTGCGGCGCGATCGAGCAGGACCTCTTCGATCGCCGTCAGCCTAGCAGTCAGTTCACCGATCTGCGTCGCAAGCCCTGCAAGGTCAAGCGTCTTCGTCACCGCTCCTCCCAGCCCATCCGGCGCCAGTTCCAGCGATTGCCCTCATATTCGCCGAACACGATCAGATGTGCGAGGCGGGCAGCATCATCCATTTCGAATGCAATATCGTAGGGGACCCCGTTCTTCACGAGCCAAAGGCATTCTCGGAATCCGGAGTCCCGGGTGAGTTTTTTGCGCGCGCTACCCGCTCTTTCTGTCGATCGATGATGAACTGCTGCGCCACCTCAATTCCGTCGTCATCGAGCTGCGACACCAGTGCCGCAATCTCCTTCTCGCTTGTTGGTATCGGCACCGGCACATCGTTGATCGCGCGCACGCTGCAGGCCGCCAACGTCCAGCCCATCCACGACAGGTTTCCCTGCTGCTCGTTGGGGATCGCCTTGAACAACTCGAACCGCTCCCGCGCCGAGAGCGTCCGCATGGTGAGCCGCCGGCCGGACGCATCCGTTATGACGATGGCATCCCCCATCACTGCCGCACCCGACGGCGTGCGAAGAACTCAACCGTCTGTTTTACCGTCTGTTCCTGGTGGAACGTGCCCGCGTTGCGCAGGTTCACGGCTACCCCCTCGAACAGATAGGTGGATATAGACCCGTCCACTTCGTTGAGATACTGATAGAGCTGTCCCGTAGGAAGGCGCTGGCCGTTCCAGAACATCGCCTCCAGGGTTACCGACATATCGTCGGCCACGCTGTTGGCGCGCTCGACGTCGAATGAGCCCTCCCAACCCGCCGGCACATCGCGGCCGAGCGGCGGATAGTTCAGCACCGGCACACGCAGCTTCTTTACCAGTTGATTGGCGGTGAACCCGATCACATGCGAGAAATCCAACCGCCCCAGTGAGCCGAGGATCAACACGACTCGGCAGTCATTGCCGAGCGAGAAGTCATTGTTGTAGGTACCGGACACTACCGGCCTCCCATCAGGTTGTACGCGTTACGGAATGCCACGGTCAGGGGCCCACCTGCCCGCTCGGAAGAGTCTGTGTCGTCACCTGCACGGTAGTTCCGCCTTGCAGATTCACGATGAACTTCTCGTTGATTCCCTGGTATTGCACCTGACAATCCGCCTGCACGTAACCAATTGATGTGCGCGACAGCGGGTTGTTCGTAGTATCGCACACCACTGAGAATGGCGTGCTTCCGTCCAGCGATCCAAGCAGCCCCTGGCCCAGCATGTTCTGCAGGAAAGCCAACAACGTCGCCCGGATATTCTGGAACAGCGTCGAGTTAATCACTTGGCCGACATAGACACCCATTCCGGCCGCAAGGCTCGCCGAGATGTAGTTGGTCAATCGAGTATAGTTGTCACTGTTGATCGCCGGATTGGTCGACGAGTTGTGCCCCGCGCGTAGGCCCCAATAGCTGCCCCCAGGCTGCGGATTGCAAATCACATCAATCCCGTTCTCGATCAGGGTCTGCAAATCGGCGAGCGCATATTGCCCCGCCTGCCCAGACCCCGGTACGCCCGATTTCTGCGAGGCGACGACTGAATAGATCTGCTTGTTGAGCCCCGACTGCTCGGGCGACAGGTTGGCCAGCCGACCGGCCGCGAAGCCCTGCGGCGAAACCAGCCGCAGCACGTTATTTGTCTGATCGTTCCAGTAAATCCAATCGCCATGCAACAGCTTGCAGGCATAATCGTTCAGCCCAGCGGCGTTCTTTTGGTCAACGGTGCCACCGCTGTAGCCGCTCATGCCGTTTTGGATCGCCGAGCCCGCCGGCGCCACGCAAATCATATAGACGCCCTCGGATAGACCAAAAGCATCCTGCGTAGTCCACTGCGTATAATCGTCCGCATCCGCCAGCACGGCGATCGAGCACCCCTGACCCCGCAGCGCATACATGCCTTTGCGTGGAAGGATATCCTGGCCGATCAGCGTCGCCGCAGTGATGGTTGTGCAACCATCAACACCCACCGTCGCTCCGGTGCCGGACCCGAGCGTGATCGACATCGGCAACGTCAGAGAGGACGGGTTGATGCTTGCATTGGAGCCGGTGCCCGCCGATAGCGTGACAAGCTGGGACTGCCCCCGCAATTGGCCCACTCCGGTGTTGACCGCTGCGATCAGGTTCGCCCAAAATGCAGCACCGGTACTCGTGATCCCAGTAAAGAGCTCACCGGGCAAACCGGGTCGCACAACCGTCAGATTGTAGGTTCCGGGTGTGGCACCCATCGACAGCGTCAGCACATCGCCGTTAGCGAGCGAACCCGTATAGAGCGATGTTGCCACAAACGAGTAGTTCGAAGTGGCAGAGCCATTGAAGATCGCAGCAGCAGCCTGATCGGTGCCGTCCGTCACGCGCACGCAGACGAAGTCCTGCGCCCCCTGCTGAACGGCGATCGCGACTGCGGTTCCCATATCGTATTTTCGGTTCATCACTGGCCCGAACTGATGGGCGTATTCGGCCATGGTGCCGACGATAGCCGGCTGTCCAACCGGCCCCCAGCTTGCCGTTCCCACGACACCGACTACGTTGGTCGGCACCCCATTTATAACCAGGTTCTGCGGCGGCACGATCTGCACGTAGAGATCGGGTACCACCAGCGCGGTCGTGTTGATCGCGCCCGCTTGGACGATCGGCATCTGTCATGGTCTCCTGTTTGCGACTGGCGCTGTCAGCGCTATCCCGCCTCTGGTCCACTCACCTCGGCGGTCCAGTCGATCACATAGCTGGAAGCCCCGGTGGCGGTGATGTTCAGGCCGCCATTCGTAGTGTCAGCCGTCACGCTGATCGACCAACCGGCGACGCTGCCTGTCGATGACGTGGGCGCGATCGCCGTGCCGCCACCGACGACGGTGACGGTACTCGCGCCATTGCCGCATGAGATAACAACCGGATCGAGCCGCCACACCGCGACATCTTGAGCGCTGACGTGGCGCGCCACCACGACAATGCGTAGCGCATAGGCGGCGTTACTCGGAATGTTCACCGTATTGGCTGCGCCAGCCGCTTGACCGTCCGCAGTCAGCCGGACCGGTGTGGTGCCGCTGGTCGAGCCCCCGAGTATCTGCTTGGCGCTCTGTTGCGCGCCCGAGATCGCGGTTGCATTGGAGCTCCACACGAGCACCCCAGGTACGCCCATGGTCGTTGGCGTTCGCCCCGCCCGGTGCCGACGAATTCGCTCCGCTGAGCTGATTGGCGAACCCGAAAGCGACCGAGGTCCCCCCCGAGACGCTGTTGCTGTTTCCGCCGACCACGCAGAACGTGCCGGACGCCGTGTTGCCACCACCGCCCACGATCGCCGACCGCCCGCCGGAAGCCACCTGGGATGCGGCGCTGCGGGTCGTCTGGAGATCAACCACCCCACCGCCGCGCGTATTGCCTCCGGTCGTCGTGCCGTCCGGCACCTGGGCCAGGATGGCGCCTGTGCCATTTGGCGCCAGCACGAGCGACGCATTGGCGAGATCGGTTTGTAAGATCGTGGCGGGCTGATAGCCGCCGGCTGGGACCGTGCGCAGTGAGCCAATCTGTGTCCCAGACCGCCAGAGCGCGAGATTCTGCGCGCTCGTCGCACCGGCAGTGCTGGACTCAGCGCAAATCGGCGCTGAGGGGCTGGCGTCGATAACAGTAATGCTGCTATCGCTCGTTGCCCAGACTTTCTCATTGAAGTGCGTCTGGACGGTTGCGGCGGTCGGCGCCCCGCCGTTGACCCCATGCGCATTGATAATATCAACCTGGTTATTGGTAGCACCACCTGGAAGACTTATCCAGTTCCCAGCTAATGTCCCGTTCGTAATGAAGGGACTAACAATCTTGACGGAGTAAGCTCCGGACGACACCGTGAATACCGGAGGCGCCGCACTGTTCCCGCCGAGATTGAACTGAACATTGTAGAAGCCACCATACACCGGCTGACCTGCGGCAGTCACCACATGACCCCCAGCATAGCCATCATTGGCGACGATTATACTTCCACCTATCCAGGTCATCTCCCCGGAGGAACCCCAGCTCACGCCGGTTCCAAACCCGTTCAGATAGCAATCGGCGATGATTATCTCGGCGCTGTGCGTACCGGAAGTAAAGACAACACCGGCTGTAGTGCTTGAATTAACTCCGTTGAGAAGAGAGGCCTGCACCTCGAACCCACATCCGGTGATCTGGGTCACCCCGATCGCATTGATGACCAGGCCGGTTCGCCACATGAAGCTGAAACAACGGTCCAGAGTGCCGCCGGTATTCCCGCCGTATAGATTGAAGGCTATACCTGGACGATCCCACGCTCCGCCGGCCGCCGGCACACCTGCACCAGTGCAGTAGAATGGCTCGCAGCGTACCTCGGATATATAGTGATTGTCCCCCGCAGCAGTGACCGCCACGCCGTTGTAGCAGTCGATCCAGATGCGATTCAGGTGAAATTCGCCCGCCTGTGCCTTGATCGCGGTGTTAAAGCCGACGATCCCGACATCATGGATCACCACGCCGTTGATGTTTGGTGGGATCGAGATGCCAACGCTGCTCTCAGCGCCCCACGTTGCGATCGACGCGATCGCTTGTGCCGCGGTGGGTGCGGCCAGCAGTCCAGGGCGCAGCACCCGCACGCCACGCAGCGACGAATGATCACGCATGACGATCGAGTAGGCAGGGTTCACCAGGAACCCGCAGCCTGCCAACATCGCCGTGCCGCCGAGTGCGAACGGATTACCAGCGCCTTCAATGGTCACACCGGCGGGTACCACTAGGTTACCGCTGTTGATCAGATAGAACTTGCCAGCAGGCAGCGACACGCGCGCGCCAGCCGTGAAGCGCGCCAAGAATGTGTTGATCGCGGCGGTGTCGTCGGTCACGCCGTTGCCGATCGCGTTCGACGCCGACAGCGAGATGCCGGGCCGCTGCGAAATCGCGGTCGCCAGCAGCTGTGTCTGTCCCATATCGGGCGGCGTCACGGACGCGTCCGACAGGTCCACTCCGGCATACGCATTACCGGCGATGATTGTCGCCGCCTGAGCGGCAATCACCGACACCGGCACCGGGACGTAGGTTCCGCTCACCCGGGGGGCACTCCAATCAGATTTCCGCTGCTGTCGGTCAGCAAGTTGCGGCCGATATCCTCATAGACAGTGCCGGTCGCTGGGCCCGGCACCGCGTCGCCGAACCGCACGCCGGAGAGCTGACCACCACCCCATAGCATCGGGGGCGCTGCCGTTGTCAGCGTGGTCCAGTAGCGCACCGTATACGTCAGGTCGCGTCGCCACAGCCGCGCTTTCGACGGTACATCGTCACTGCGCGTGTCGTGCCACACCAGCCGCGCCGCCTGATCGGGCAATTGCAGCCAGCGCGTGTCCGACAGTACCCGAGTTCGAGCACAGCGCAAATCGCGTCCCGGCTCGCCGGATCCGGCGCCCAGCAAGTGATGCAGTAGCCTTGTTCCTGCTGGCGTGGGCGCCGGCGCGACTGCCCGCTCTGTCCAGTGCGGGCGATCACCGGCAGCGTGGTATCGATCGTAAGCACGCCGGTCCCGCTGCCGCCGGCCGAGGCTTCTGCTCCGCCGCTCAGCAGGATCGGGTCGGCTGTCCCGTCGGTGATTGCCTCCCCGCTCTCCAGCAGCCAGGCGCCGCCGCCGATCACCGCAGCCAATGCCTCTGCGACCACAAGGGGCGTATCCGATGCCTGCACCGGATAGTACCAGCTCGCGCCGCCGAACTCGACGCCGGCGAGCTGCCCTGCCGCGCACGATCCGGAGAACGTCACCACGTTTCCGGTGACGCTCGCCGACAGCGTGCTAACCACCGGGATCGAAATATCCGGATCGAGATTGCCGCCCGGAAGCCGCGACATGCCGGACTGCTCGAAAATCGTTACGTGCGCGATGCCGTTATCCAGGTCGATATCGAGTTGCTCGGCCACCGGCCAGCCACGATAGATGCGAACCGGCAGGCCGGCCGTGCTACTGGTCACAAGGTTAGCAAGGTCGCCATACGCGAGGGAGCCGAGGTCGTAGCCGCCGGCCTGATCGTAGCCGCCGGCGCCCGCCAGACCCGCTGGGTACAGCATGCTGCCCACCAGCAAGACCAGAGCTGCTTGTACGTCGGACGTGTCGGCCATCGATTTACGTGGTCTCCAGAACCACCGACAGCCGCCATCCCAGCGGAGTCAATTCGGCCTGGCTGACCACGCGGCGGAAGTTCAGATCATCAACCAGGATCAGGTCATTGCGTAGTACGAGACCCGGGATGGCAGGCAGCAGAACGATCGACCACGGCAGTTTCACGTCGCCAGGCAGCCGCGTATCGCCCGTCTCGCCCTTGGTGCCTTGCACCATCGCACAAGGCCAACTGCTCGCCAGCACCGTCTCCGCTGTCCGCGTGTCGCCGCCATACCCCCCGATTGCACCGAAACCAATTTTTGCGGCCGGTTGCCGGACATCCACGGTGCGGTTGCAAAGCACTAGCCGTGCCGGCCGAAACGGATCCATTGCGGCAATGAATAGCGTCTCCGGGCTCGGCGTGGCCAAGTAATCGCCCACCGCGATGCCAGTGGTATCGAACGCGCCGAACCACTCCTCCGGCTTGTCCCGCCGGCGCGGGATACGCTGCATCAGGTCAGGCGCGGTGTCGAACAAAACTTGCAAAGTGCCCAGCCAGTTGCCGCCTGAGATCGGGTTGTTGGCCGGGCTGGGACGATACCACTCACAGGACACGCCGGCCTTGCTGGCGACGATACCGAAGCCCTGGTTCACCTTGGCCTGGACTGTTGCCTGTGATACCATCAGACAATAAGCCCGATAGTATTGCCGTTTGCAAGGTCTGGCCCCGGCGGAATACCCAGGAAACCGCACAGCCGCCGCCGCCAGTCGTCGAACAGCGCGGCGCGGTCCCGGACCTCGTCCTTGTTGTGCTTCCACACTGCAGCTTGATCGGTGTCCAGGTTGCCCTCAGCACCTGGGACCGCGCTTTCGAGGCCATACAGGGTACTCACATAGTACCGGACAGTCTGAGCCTCCGCCGGCGCGAGATTGTTCAGCCGGAACTCGAGCAGTCCATAGACCTGGAAATACCGCCAGCTCTGGAACCCCGACGGCGTGCCGCCATAGGCCGGATAGCCGCAGAAGCGGCGAATGTCAGCCTTCTCCGCATCACTGAACAGTGCGGTCGAATAGACCGCTGCCGGCGAAGGGGTGATGGTGCCGGACATCCATCACCCGCCTGACATGCCTTCGAGCGCTGTGCCGCTCAGACTGCACATGTCGTACTCCATCGCCTGTTTTCGAATTTGACGCGTCACGCGGCGTCGCCGAAGCCGTCTCGAGACGCCCTCCGGCGAGCCGCGCCAGTGTAGTCGGACGTCACAATGACTCGATCACTACAGTCCGCTTCCACGCCGAATTCGTGGCGGTCGGCAGCACGGCCGGATTGGCAGTAGTATCGGACGGCGTGCAGAACGCTCCGATCCACTCCCAGGACTGCGCGACAATCTGCTGCAAACGGTCCATCGGTGCGCGGGTGATCATCCGCACGCCGTCCACTACGATCTCCTCGGCGAGTGGATTGTCGGTCTCGGTATTCGCCGTTGGCAGATCTGCCTCGATCAACGCTCCCGCGCCGCAAACCAGCCCGCGACGGACATTGAGGCCACCCAGGTTCTGTTGCGGCGCCAGGTTGGTCGGAATGAAGCGCACCCCGACCAGCTCGAACACCTCGCCTTGCCGATACTCCGGCGAACGGTACGCGCCACGGAACAAGGTCTGGAACGCGGTGTCGTTGAACAATCCCTGGAGCTGCTGTGCATCAAGGTAGAAATTGTACGCCCCGTCGATCTCCGGCACGTTATTCAACCTCAGTTGCGTCGCCGCCTGCAGCACGCAGCCCACCATTGTCAACGTATCGCCAGAGACAAGTGCGGCCGTCGTGGCGCGGTTGTTGGGCCGGATCACCGCCGGTGCGATCGACGCCACCACCGGATTACCCGCGGTGCCGTTCGCGACCGATACGTTGGTCGAGGTGGTCAAGGTGCCGGAGATCCCACCCGGAGCGGTCGAAACGTTCGTACCGTCCGGAGTGGCACCGATCATTGTATAGGCAGTACCGTTGATCGACACCGTCAGGGTGTTCGATGCGGACACCGCGACCAGCACGCCAGGTACTCGTGAATACATTCTGGAAGCCGCGGATATCATCGACCGAAATCGTGGTACCGGCCGAGCCGAGCGTGGCACGTACGCGCGTGTTACCTCCCAGATAGGTGTTGAGCAGTACGTTCACCGCCAGTGTATCGAGGGTGCGCGCTGCCTGCTCGGCGAGCTGCCGCGCGTTCATGATGAACTGGTTTGCGATGCCGACCTTCTGAGTGACAACGTTGAGATCGACGGTTTCCCCATAGGCATTCAGGGTCATCGTGTACTGCTCAACGCCTGGCACTGAAGGCGTCATACCATTGTCGAAATTGGTGTTGTTCGCTGGTACCAACGGCGTGGTCGCAGGAGGCCGCAGCCCGGTGCGGGTCTTGGTCTTCGTTTCACCGATCTGGCCTTCGAACGGCTCGCGATCCGCCACGGCACGATAGGCCAGTTTGGCGCGCAGAGCCTCTTCAAACGCGTGCTCCAGATAACCCTGCTGAATGATCGGCTGCAGTTGAGCTGGGAAGTTCTGAATGCCCATAGGGGACTCCTCGTTCTCGTGTGGGGAAGGCCCTGGCCGTCATGGCCCGGTGGGCGGCGAGTCGCCGACGCTGTCGTAGCCGGCTCGTGATCAGCGATAGATGCCGTGCTCGCGTTCGAACGCGCGACGTTCCTTGTCGTCCATTTCACGCACACTCTTGGTCCTTGGTGGTTCGACCTTCGGCGTCGCCGCCGTGCTCGATGTGCTGGCTTGGCCGAATAGCCAGGGTTTCGCCTTCTTCGCGTCCAGGAAGAAGGTGTCTGGTACTATAACATCACCGTCATTCAATTTAACGACTGAGGTGTCAAGCAGCTTCAACCCGTCGACATCGACCATACCCGCTGCCAGTGCTGCCGCTTTCAGTTCCGCCTGGATGATCCGGGCATCGGCGGCACGACGCGCTTCCGCGATTGCCGCCTGAGCATCCCTACTCGCTCTAGCAGCGACCTCCTCCCGCTCTCGCTTCGCAATCTCCATCTCCTCCCGTGCCTTGGTCGCGTCGCTCTCATGGCCACGCGCTCTGTGCCGCCATTGCTCGTTTTCTCGTCGCAGCTCTTGCACGTACTCGCGCGAAAACGTCTCCGGCTCCTTGGCCGTCGCAGACTTCGACGCGGGCAGCTCCGGAGTTGGGGAAGTAGCGGACATCGATGTCCCTCGTGGTTGTGGCGGCGTCAGGCCGCTGTGCCGGTTATTCGGGGAGTGTCTCCGCTGCAGTCACGTGCGCGTCCTGATTTCCAGCACGCGCATCTGCCACTGCTTCGTCAGCGGTGATGCGTGCCAACTCAGCGGCCACGTGGTCCACGTCATAGACCGGTGCACGATCCTTGACGGCGGTCTCGCGGCTGATGAGCCCTGCTCCGCGCAGCGTTGCCAGGGTACTCGCCGCCTGCTGTTTGTCCTCGCCGGTCGGCGAGAACCACTCGGGCCAGCGGAGCGACAATGGTGCGCCAGCGGACAGTCGCACCGACCGCCCCTGCACTTTGATTGGATACATTTGCGCTGCTGCTACAATCATTCGCACCAGCCGCAGCAATCCTTCCTGACCGTAGGAGATACGCAGCCGATCCGCCAGCCATATCAGCGGCTGATGCATCATTTCCATAGCACGACCTGACTGCGCCGCGCTCACCTTGTCGGCGTTCGACCGGTTGCCGTGCACGCTCTCTAGCGCCAACTCACGCAGCGTCCGTACGTAATCCAGCACAGCGGCCGACGCCGTACCGCCAATCTCCAGCAGTCGGGCATCGCCCTTTTCGCTGACAACCAACGCGTTGCCTGCGCCCTTGACGATCTCGCCGTCCGGCGCCGCCGGCTCCTTGATCAGCAGCGTCGGATCAGAGCTGTACTTCAGGCCGCGCCCCGCCTGGCTCAATTGATAGTCGATTTCGATTTGTGCATCGATTGCACACCGGAAGGTGCACCACCCATCGGGGGTGTCGCCGCCCGGCAGGTTCCGGATCCAGACCATCGGCACGAAGCCAAGGGCGTGCCGCACGCTGCGATCCGCGTCGATCTCCGGGGCTACGCGCGCTGCATCGACCGCTACGCGCACTGGCAAAAACCAAGTCTCATCGTTCGCGGTCCACTCGCGCGCGAACCAGTAGTCCGCCTCCAGCTCGTCCTCGCGGATGTCGAAGCCCTGCTCCCGCAACGCTCGACCGCGTACCTTGTAGCGCTCGCGCACCGATACCAACCTGTCCGGCGCTTCCGGGTCCCAGATCGGAGTCAGATATTGCGTATCCAGCACGTCCAGGAAGACGCGCCCGTGCAGAATGCGTAACAGGATCGCCACTGACCCGACCGAGCCGCGCGTGGCGGCATCGATCATTATCCGGTTGGCACCCGCCTCGACCAGCAGGTCGTGCAGCGATTCCTGTGTCGGCTCGTCCGCGCAGTCGATTGTCGGGAATCGACCTTCGCCGAACAACAGCGATACACTGTCCTCGACCACTGTGCGGCAGAGCGCGTATCGCACGCAGGGACGGCGGTCCCGTAGTGGTACGTATTCACCGCCCGCCTTCCGCTCGTCGTGGAACGGGTGAGGCAGTACGTCATAAAGTGTGCCGTCCAGCACTCGCCGCAGCACCTCGAGGCGCCACGCGCGTTCGGACAAGTCCTTGTCGTGCGGGACGCGGGCCGCAATCGATCCGAACACCGGCCGCTACCTGCTCTCGGCGCGATTAAGTCGCGGGGTGGCTTCGCGCGCCACCGCGCCGACGTGGCGCGCGCGCGCACCAAGTTCGGCCGAGACGCCCTCCCTCGCTATCGATCCTGCCAAGGCCCTGAAGCCTGGATGTGCGGTGCGCCCCATAATAGCATCTCTCACAATGGACATGCGTCAGGTACTTTCAGCGGGCTCAGCGGCCCATGATCGGGATCATTGCCCGCCGTGCCGGCTCCGGCGGCGCGATCAGGGCACCGAAAGCGCGAGCCAGTGCATCCACCTGATCGTCGTGTCGCCCCGAGGGAAACGCCGCCAACTCATCGAGCAGCGGGCGATTCCAGGCCGCACGCACCAGCCCGACGTTCCCGATGTTGACCTGCGAGGCAACCGGTCCAGCGCGGGTTGCCTTGTCGCCCGTTTCCCTGCTCGCCCTGACCCGGAAACCCGCCAGTCGGCGGGCCAAGTACAGCGCTTGTCCCTTGCCCGCCTGCCCGGGATCCTGTGGCAACTCAATCAGCACCTCGCGACCGTCAGCACCAGCCGTCCTGACGATCGCTGCCTCGACTTCATCCGGTCCGCCACGCAACCGCACGACATCCAGCACGACAAACCTGCCATCGCCCACCCGCCCGAGTTTCAGCCCCACGGTCCAGTCCGGGTCCGCGGTTCCGACGGCCGCCGTCGCTGCCAGGTCCCAACCCCGCAACACGCGGGTCTCAGAAGGCACTGAATCAAAAATCGGGATCCGCTCTATCCGGAACAGCGCGCCTTCGGCGGGCCGCGGATCCTGTTGATAAAGCGCCGACCAGTCCCGCTCGCCCAACGTCCGGCGTTTGCTGGCAAGTTCCGCCGCCGACTCCCACTCCGGCCATAACGGCTCACCGATCGCTCGACCCAGCGGATCATTCATTCCGGCCACAGCCGGCAGGGATAGCACGCGCCAACGGTCCGCTTCGATCAGCAGCAGCCGGCCAGCCAAGTCGTCCTCGTGCCACCGAGTCATAATCAGAACGACACGACCACCTGGCTTCAATCGGGTCAGCAGATCGGCGCGGAACCAGTCCCAGGTGCGTTTGCGATGCGTTTCGCTTTCTGCCGCCTTTCGCGACTTCACCGGATCATCAATGATGGCCAAGTCGGCACGACGCCCGGTAATCGAACCCGCGACGCCAGCAGCGTAATACTCACCCCCCGCGTCCGTATCCCACCATCCTGCTGCCGCGCGATCGCCCGCCAGGCCGAATCCTACCGTCGCGGCATGCTCGGCGATCGTATTGCGCACCCGCCGGCCAAACGATTCCGCCAGTTCAGCACTGTGCGACGCAGCAATCACCGCCGAACGCGGATGCCGGCAGAACCACCACGCGGGGAACAGAACTGACGCATAGGTCGATTTCGCCGAGCCCGGCGGCATGAATACCATCAGCCGGTCCACCTCGCCGCGCTCCACTCGCTCAAGCTCGCCAATCAGCAGCCGATGGTGCCGCGCCGGTCTTTGACCGAACGGTGCCAGCGCGTGCTCAGCCCAAGCAGTCAGGCATCGCCGGATCTTCCGTCGCCGCTGCTCCAAGATCAGCGCCCGCACCTCGGAGTCCGCCAGTAGCCATGATCGCGGCCATCCAGCCGTCAATTGATTGTTGGAGCTGGTCATCCGTCAGGGTCTCAATGCCGTCTTTGACCCGTACCATCGGCGACGGCCTGCCCCAGCCCCGGTTCAGAAGCGCGACCGCTGCACTCACCCGAGCTGAAGCCGATGTCTCCGAATTGCCGGCTATCGTCGCCAGCGTCGCAACGGCCAGCTCTGTATGCTCTCGAGCCGCCTCCGCAGCCGGCCGTACCATCTTCATACTGCCTCGCGCTCCGCCGGATATCTCGAGCGCCGACGCATCGGCTACGCATTTCGCCCCGCCGGATGAGATGCCACCGGCTACTGGCATCCCAACCACCTCCCACCCCCGCTATGTCGATTTGACGATTTTTGACGCTCTTCTGACGATCTCTGACGCTTAACTGACACCAAACCCGCTTTCGGCGTTAACCATCTTTAGACACAATTCGACCCGCGAGCCTTTGGGGCCCTCAAAACAAAAGGGTGTGTGCCATGGATGGTTTTGGTGGGAAGATTGCATCAGATCTCGTCGGGAACCCCGCGCCGATACCGCTGCCGCGCGAGCGTGAGCCGGTCATTGTCGTCGTCGAGGACGACGGATGCCTCTCTGGAACGATCACGGACATCTGCGATTTTCTTGAAGTGACCGTCCGGCCAGTAGCGAGCCACGAACATCTCGGCCCAGTGCTGGCGGAGTGCCGGCCAATGGCGGTCTTCGCCACGATCGAGGCCAATGGTCAGGACGGCTGCCACGTGATGAAGACAGTCGCCGGGCACGACAGAAATTTGCCGATCCTGTTGCTGACGGGCGAAGATCCGGCCTTGGCGGGCGCAGCCGATGCCGTCGAAGAAGTTTGGGGCTTGTCGTCCGTGTTGAAGCGCCCGACGTTGCCTGCACTTGGTGAACTGGTCGAGTTTCTTTGCCTGGCTGGCCGAATGGGCCGCTGCCTCGGTCTGATGCCGGTCTGACCACGGCGGGCCGCCCGTGTTCAGGCCGCCAGCCATATGGGACCCTTCAAGCGAGCTATGAACGCTGCATGTGCAGCGACTTCGGCCGGGGTCGGGATCACCAGTCGGGGCGTTCGCAATCCGCTGTGGCTATATGAAATGAGCGGCGCTTGCACGGCCGCTATCGCCAACAAGAGACCGCGTTGGCGGCCTCCCATGAGTTCGACATAGACATCTGCCAGCAATCGGCAGTCGAGCAGGGCGTTGTGTCTGCTGCGACCGGAGAGATCGATCGAAAAGCGGCGGCATAAGGCGTCGAGGCTATTGGGCAGCCCAGGGAAACGCGCCTTCGCAAGCGCGAGCGTATCGATCATTCGTGACGGATCCAGCGGCGGCAGACCAAGAAGACGCAGCTCGGCATTCAGGAACGCGAAGTCGAACTCAGCATTGTGCGCCACCAGCGTGCTATCGCGGAGAAAATCCAGTAGCGGAGCAGCGATATCTGCGAAGCGCGGCTTTCCGGCGACCTGTGCAATGGTAATGCCGTGCACTCGTGTCGCCTCATATGAGATCTCCCGCCCAGGGTCGATCAGCGAATGGAAATGCCGATCCGTCGGAAGATCATTGATCAGCTCCAGAGCTGCTACTTCGATGACGCGGTGCCCGAGATGCGGTTCCAAACCTGTGGTTTCCGTATCGAACAGCACCATGCGGGTCATGGCGAAGCTCCTTGATCAATCTGCTGAGCGCACGAAATGCGTGATGACGCGAAAGGCCAGTCGAAATGATCGTATCAGCGCGACGCCGCTTTTCGCTGTCTGGCATCTGTCGACCAATGATGGTGCCGACCTGGGCGGCACTCAAGCCACGGCGGCGCCGAACCCGGTGCTCTTGTATGGTCCGTGGGGCCGACACGACGACGACCCAGTCGGCGTCGCGGTCCCCTCCTGTTTCGAGCAGCAACGGAATATCCAGTACAGCCAGAGACTTTCCAGCTAACCGCACCCGGCGCAGGAATGCAGCCTCTTCCTGCCTGACCATGGGATGCAGAATACCCTCGAGCTTGGTCAGAGCGTCCGGCCTCGCTAGCACGGCATGACGTAGCGCTGCCCGATCAACCACTCCGTCTCTTACAGTACCGGGAAACGCTGCCTCGATGGCGGGTACCGCGCGGCCACCACGCGCCTGCAGCCGATGGACGGTAGCGTCCGCGTCAAAGACCGGGATGCCGGCTCGACGAAATACGGCAGCGGCGGTCGACTTCCCCATGCCGATCCCGCCGGTCAGCCCGATGATCTTCATGCGCCAGTAAGGTCGGCGGTGACGAACCGCCGTAGTTCCTGATCCACTGTTGGATCAACGCCGAACCAAGCCGCGAACCCCGGGCGAGCCTGATGCAGAAGCATCCCCAGACCATCAACCGCACGCAGCCCCTGCTGACGTGCCGTGCGCAGCAACGGGGTCTCCAGCGGCGTGTACACCAGGTCAACGACGACAAGAGCAGGGCCAGCCAATCCTAGATCCAACTCCAATGCCTCATGCCCCGACATTCCAAGCGGGGTTGTGTTCACCACCAAGGAATGATCGCGAAGCACCGCAGATCGGAAATGCCACGGCACGACACGCAAACCGGAGAACTGCGTCGCTAGCACTTCTGCGCGGGCCTCCGTGCGGTTGGCGATTGTGACCCGTGCGCCCAGCTCCGTCAGGCTGGCAACAACCGCACGGGCTGCGCCGCCTGCACCCAGAACCAGAGCCGGTCCGGCCGCCGGATCAATCAGATGATCCCGGAGATTAGCAATAAAGCCGAAACCGTCGGTGTTGCGCCCCTGGACCCGCCCATCAATGAATACGAGGGTGTTCACCGCCCCGGTCCGGCGGGCGGCGTAGTCTAACTCATCGCAAAATGCGAAGGCGTCCACCTTATGCGGGATGGTGACATTGGCTCCGACGAAGCCGGCTGCCGCCAGACCGTGCATGGCCATGTCAAATTGACCCGGCCGAACAGGCAGCGGGACGTAGGCCCCGTCTATCCCATGGCGCCTCAACCAGAAGCCGTGAATCCGCGGCGAGCGGGAATGCCCCACCGGCCAGCCCGCGATCCCGGCTACCCGCGCCATCCCAGACAGAATCGGCATAACAGCACCATTCCGCGTCCTGCGGCGAAGATCAACGCTTAACGCGCTTGACTGCTCGCCTCGCTACGCGTGGCGCCAACCCGCGCCGCCAGGGCCGCCGCCATGAATGCGTCCAGATCGCCGTCCAGCACGGCATTCGGACTTCCCTTCTCCACCCCGGTGCGCAGGTCCTTCACCAGTTGGTACGGCGCCAGAACATAGCTGCGAATTTGGTGTCCCCAGCCGATGTCCGCCTTGCTGCTCTCCTGCGCCGCCGCCGCCGCCTCCCGTCTTTGCAGCTCAGCCTCATAAAGCCGGGCCTTGAGCATCGCCATGGCCGTCGCCCGATTGCGATGCTGGCTGCGATCGGTCTGGCAGGCAACCACGATGCCGGTCGGCAGATGCGTAATGCGGATCGCGCTTTCTGTTTTGTTGACGTGCTGCCCGCCTGCGCCCGACGCACGGAAAGTGTCCACCTTCAGATCACCTTCATTCAGCTCGATATCGATACTCTCGTCCACCACCGGATAGACCCAGACGCTCGCAAAGCTGGTATGCCGGCGCGCCGCGGCGTCGAACGGGCTGATCCGGACCAGCCGGTGCACCCCCGCCTCGGTCTTCAACCAGCCGTAGGCATTGGGCCCGCTAATCAGAAGAGTGGCGGATTTGACCCCCGCCTGCTCGCCCTCGCTCTCTCCCAGAAGCTGCACCTTATAGCCGTGCTGCTCGGCCCAGCGGGTGTACATGCGGACCAGCATCTCGGCCCAGTCCTGGGCTTCCGTGCCGCCTGCGCCGGCGTTGACCTCGACGTAGCAGTCATTCGAATCTGCCTCGCCGGAGAGCAGGCTCTCCAGCTCCCGATGCTTGGCCTCCTCCGCCAGGGCCCGCAACGTGGCGAGCCCGTCTGAGATCATCGTCTCATCGCCGTCGGCCTCGGCAAGCGAGAGCAGTTCCAAGGTGTCCGCTACCTCTGCTTCAAGGGTCAGCACCCCCTCGATCCGGGCTGCAAGTTGATTCCGCTCCCGCATGACCTTCTGCGCAGCCGTTGGATTCGACCACAGCTCAGCGCTCTCTGCCTGGGCATTCAGCTCTGCAAGGCGGGCCTGCGAAGCATCCCAGTCAAAGATGCCTCCTCAGCAGCGCCACAGATCGCTTGATCTGGTCGTTCAGATCGTCGGACTCGGCGGACATGCTTACGTCACGGGCAAAACCGTCAATGGGGCACGTCAATATAGTCCGCCGAGGGAACTGTCGATCCCACCTGCCGTGCTGGCGGTAGATTCGTCTTCTCCCCCCGGGGCACTACCAGAGGTGCCGGCCGCCACCCCCACCGGACCCGAGGCACCTGGCACCTGGCCAGGTTTGAAGGCGTCCACCACCGTTCCGAACCCGCTATCCCAGGATGCCATCGTAACGCCCGGCGGCTGCGGAAAATTCAGAACCGGCCGCTCCTTCAGGGCGAATGCCATGAAATTGTGCCAGATAGGCGCCGCTACGGCGGCACCGGTCTCATTATCGCCCAGGCTGGAGGGGTCGTCGAAACCGACCCAAACGACCGTCACCAAATCGGGGGTGAAACCGGCGAACCAGGCATCACCAAAGTCTTGCGTCGTCCCGGTCTTGCCCGCAATAGGTCGATGCAGTCCCGCACCCGCCGGCACGCCGGTTCCGCGCTGCACCACGCCCTGCATCATCGTCACAAGCTGAAATACGCTTTGCGGATCCGCGATTTGTGTCCGCTCATCGGTCACCAGCGGTGGTTTCGACGGGTCGTCGCAGGCACAATCAAGGCCAGCGGGGCGCCAGACCACATGCCCCTCGCGATCCTGCACGCTGTCAATCAGCGTCGGGACCACCGCACGGCCGCCTTCGTCAAGGCTCGCGTACGCGCCAGCCTCCCGCAGGACGGTGGTATCCACTGCCCCGAGTGCCGCCGGAAGGACCTTCGGCATCGAGTCCACCATGCCGAAATCCTTCGCCGTCTTCGCCACGGCTGCCATACCGATCCGCTCTGCGACACGAATCGTGACAAGATTAAGGGACTGCTCCAGTGCCACCCGAAGCGGTGTTGGGCCGCCGAAATTCCCCTCATAATTGTGCGGGCGCCAGGCACCCCCGCCCTGATAAACCACTATCGGCCCATTCAGAAATCGTTCGCTTGGAGAAATACCCTTCTCCAGTGCCGTCAGATACACGATCGGCTTGAAGCTGCTCCCCGGCTGCCGCTCAGCCTGGGTCGCCCGGTTAAATTGGCTCGCCTCAAAACTCCATCCACCGACGATAGCCAGCACACGTCCCGAGGAGGGGTCCAGCGTGACCAGCGCGCCCTGCACCTTGGGAATTTGACGCAATGCGACGCGCTCAGGCGCAATCCCGGCCAAGCCACCCTCGGGTTGAACCAATATCACGTCCCCAGAGTGGAGCATCTCCGTCAGGCTGTGGTACGGCGCCCCTTGTTTGCCGTCCGGTGTCATTGGGTGGTACCACGCCCCATCTGACCACCGGACGGTGCCGACCCGTTCCACCGGTGATGTACTCTTAGCTTGTTGCTGGGCGATCCACCGAACGCGTGCGTCCGCCGGAGATACCGTCAGGACCACTGCTAGTCGCCAGTCGGGCAGCACTCCCGGGGGCCGACTAACGTGGGAAAGCGGATCAGACCAGTCACCCTTCAGGTCCGTGGAGCTCAGATGTGCCAAAGCTCCACGCCACCCGCCCATCTTTCGATCATAGTCCGTCAGCCCGTCGCGAACAGCCTGTTCGGCTTCTGCCTGCAATGTAGCATCAAGGCTGGTGTGAACCGTCAGACCGCCCTGCAGGACCATGTCATCGCCAAATTGCGCAGTCAGTTCACGGCGCGCTTCCTCAGCAAACCAGCCCGCACCGGCGATTGCTGCCGGCCGATGGAATACGACTGGCACCAGCGGTTCGGCTTTCGCCGCCGCTGCCTGGGCCGGCGAGATAACATGATCGTCGGTCATCCGATCCAATACCCAGTCGCGCCGGGCTTTAGCCGCTTGCGGGAACCGGAATGGGTCGTAATTGGCTGGTGCCTTCGGAAGCGCAGCGAGTGTAGCATCCTCCGCCAACGAGAGCTGGTCGAGCGGCTTGTTGAAGTAAGTCTGCGCCGCGGCAGCGACCCCGTACGACTGTTCACCCAGGTAAATCTCGTTCAGATAGATTTCGAGTATCCGCTCCTTGCTCAGAACCTGCTGCATGCGAAGAGCCAGAACTCCTTCTTCGATTTTGCGAGTAAGATCCATCCTGTCGCCCAGCAGCATGTTCTTGGCGACTTGCTGAGTAATAGTGGAAGCCCCAAGCGGTCGGCGTCCGGTGCCAAGGTGCATCAGATCGTATATTCCAGCCCGAACGATCGCGAGCGGATCGATGCCCGGATTTCGCCAAAAATTCTGATCCTCCGCCGAAATGAATGCGGCCTTCAGAAGGGCTGGTATCGCGGAATCCGGAACAAATATGCGCCGCTGTGCCGCCAGTTCGGCGATCAGCCGCCCGTCGCTCGCGTAAATTCGGCTCATCATTGGGGGCTGGTAGCTGCGCAGCCCATCGACGCTTGGCAGGTCCGCACTGATTCGCAGCCAAGCAAGAATGCCGCAGACCCCAGCGACTATGACGGTAAGCGCGGTAAGCCCGAGCAGACCGCCGACCACCTTTCGCGGCCATGACCAATGGCGCCGCCCACCGGCCGGTAAACGCCGCCAACGGTCGGGGGGACGACCGCCGCCCCGCGGGACCAGCGGCTGCCCCGCTGTCAGTGGTGCAGGCATGACGGCGATCATATGGGCCTTCCCGTTGCCAGCGACCAGCGCGTTTTATTGCTAGCCAGTCATCTCTCTATCGTGTGTGGCGGTGAAATAGGCATCGATCGCCTGCTTCATCGCGCTCGCCACCCTCTGGCGATACGCCGCCCGCCGAAGGAACGACTCATCCTCGGCATTGGACATAAAGCCCATCTCCACCAGAATGCTCGGAATCTCAGCCGACTGTAGCACGACGAACCCGGCATGGCGGTCAGGATTGGGCAACATCGGCACTTCCTGCTCAAGGCTGCCCACCATTTGCCGGGCGAGGCGGGTTGACCCCATCCGCGTCTCTCGTCGAACCAGGCTGCTCAATATGCTTGCGATCTGCGGAGTGACGGCTCGGTAGGCCGGCCCCAGAAATCGGTCGGCGCTGTTCTCGCGCGCCGCAAGGGCCGCGCTCTCGGGATCCGATGCGGTATTCGACAGCGTATAGACACTTGCGCCCCGAACGTCCCGATAGGGCAAGGCGTCGGCATGCATCGACACAAACAGCGCCGCCCCTTGGCTCTGGCCGATCTCAACCCGCTGCTCCAGGGGGATGAACACGTCCCGCGTACGGGTCAGGGCCACACGGTAGCGACCCTCCGTTTCCAGCAGACGCTTCAATTCCACGCCAGCGGCCAGGGAAATATGCTTTTCGTAAGTGCCCGAAACGCCGATCGCTCCGGGATCCTTGCCCCCGTGCCCGGGATCAAGCATGACCAGCGGCGCCAAACCCCTGTCCGCTCTCCCCGCGCCTTTCCTATCGGTGCGCCCTGGCGCGGAACCTGCCCCCACACCCCGCCACGGGAGCAGGAACGTGCCGAACACCCCGATCGCGGACCCGACCCGGCCGATTAGCACACGACGGGTGGGCATGCGACAAATGGTCATAGAGGATTCCTGCCACGTCGACTCGGGAATCGCATCTTACATACTGATTAAGAACCAAAATCAAGATGCCCTCCAGGACTCGCCTGGTACAAATGACTCCCCTCCAGAAACACGTGCTGGCACTCCTCGGCGACCAGCAGCCGTGCCATCCTGGCGGGATGACAGTGAAAGGGCCGGCCATGCTCGAGTCACAGCGCACGCTCTTCGATCTGCCGCGGGATGTGTGCTGGCTCAATGCCGCGGCCTACAGCCCAATTCCACAGGCATCGCGCGATGCCGGCGAGCGAGGGATCGCCCGGAAGGTCCGCCCCTGGGAGATGGAAGGCGGCAACGCCCCACGTCAATTCGAGCGGGCCCGAGCGGCGGCTGCGCGCCTGATCAATGCCGACCCGAATGACGTCGCATTGATCCCGTCGGTGAGCTACGGCGTTGCCACCGCCGGGCGCGCGTTACCGCTGCCGAAGGGCTCCCGCGTATTAGTTCTGGAGGACGATCACTCCTTCAATCCACGGCCATAAGCTGTTGAAACCGCAGGTTTTGATGCGGCACGACAGGCGTCTGATCCCGGCCTTGCCCCCGACATTGTATGAGTCACACGCCCAAAAACGCGTGTGACCGTCAGTGGCCGCTGAAGGATCTTGCAGACCGGACGTGGCCTCGTTTATTCATCGTCTCCGCGCATTGAGAGCACCGAGCGGCTGACACGTTTTGTCGGCCATGAGCGCGAATCCGAAAATTCGGAGGTGCTCACGCGTGCCCGACAGCCAATCCGTTAAGCCGCGCCGTGGTCGCCCACCGGGATCGCGCAATAGACGACCGCCGGGAGCGAGCGTGTCCCGGCCGCCGGGGCTGGAGCCGCTTGCGGTTAGAGTCGCTGAGGCAGCAGCACTTGTCGGCTGTGGCATCTCGAAGATGAAAGCCATGATCGCCGACGGCACGGTTGAGAGCGTCAAGGTCGGGACCATGCGGTTGGTGAAGGTCAGCAGTTTGAGACGTCTCGTCGGCGAATGAGTGATACCGGCGGGCCTATCCCATGACCGGTTTGGGTGGAAACCGGACCTACGAAGTCGAGCCGCGTAGCCTGTGGGGCGCCTCTGACCCGGGGCACTTCACTATGGGTGAGAACCTGCTGCCCGCCATCCGCCAAAATCGACACTTCCCGAGATCGCCAAGATCCAGGGGCTCTGGATCTCCGTCCGGAGCCCCTGGCTTCAATCAGCCTTGCCCCTGAAGCGCGCCGCTTCTTCCGAGCCGCGTGTCGCGTCGCCTGCGCTGTAGGAATGAGCTCCGGCGCCGGCAAGCTTGCCTCCGTCGACGATCAGATATTCGTCGCGGATCGGCCGGCCCTCGAACCAGCACTCCAGGATCTCGCGGGTGCCCGCGGCGTAGCGCGCCTGAGCGGAGAGCGAGGACCCCGAGATGTGCGGTGTCATGCCGTGGTGCGGCATGGAGCGCCAGGAATGATCCTTGGGCGGAGGCTGCGGGAACCGAACGTCGCCGGCATAGCCGGCGAGTTGGCCGCTCTCGAGCGCACGGGCGATCGCATCGCGGTTGCAAATCTTGCCGCGCGCCGTATTCACGAGATAGGCGCCCCGCTTCATCTTGGCGATCAGCGTCCCGTTGAAGAGATCTTCCGTCTCCGGATGCAGCGGAGCGTTGATCGTCACCACATCGCAGACGGAAACCATGGATGCAACGTCCTGGTGGAAGGTGACGTCCAGCTCCTTTTCGACCGCCTCCGGAAGGCGGTGGCGATCGGTGTAGTGGAGTTTGACGTCGAACGCCTTGAGGCGGCGCAGCACCGCAAGGCCGATGCGCCCCGCGGCGACCGTGCCTACCTCCATGGCTTCGAGATCGTAAGAGCGCTGGACACAATCCGCGATGTTCCATCCGCCCTTGAGCACCCATTCATGGGACGGGAGATAATTTCGAACCAGCGACAGGATCATCATGACCACATGCTCGGATACGCTGATACTGTTGCAATAGGTCACTTCGGCGACCGTGATGCCCCGGTTCATCGCCGCCTGAAGATCGACATGATCGGACCCGATCCCTGCCGTGATCGCAAGCTTCAGTTTTTCCGTTTTGGCGATCCGATACTCGGTCAGGTAGGCCGGCCAGAACGGCTGCGAAATCACGACGTCGGCGTCCACGAGTTCGCGTTCGAAGACGCTGTCGGGACCATCCTTGTCGGAGGTGACCACCAGTGTGTGGCCCTGAAGTTCGAGGAATTTCCTTAGCCCGAGCTCGCCGGACACGCTGCCGAGCAGTGTGCCTGGTTGAAAGTCGACGGCCTTGGGCGTGGGAAGCGTCTGACCACCTGGATAGTGATCGATCTTTGGGAGGCCGTCCCGCGCATAGGTTGTTGGATATCCGTCGACCGGATCGTCATAGAGGACGCAGACGACCTTTGCCATTTTGTGCTCCTTCGCTTGAGGTCAACGAGGAAGACGCTCCACCACATCAACGCTGCCAGTCAAAAGCAGACGCACAGCAGGCCACGACGTCCGCCAACGTCGGGCAGCGTGGCGATACGACAGCGACAAGGCGGCATGCCTCACCCTGGAAGAGTTGGAGCGCTGGCTCGCGGCTCTAAAGATAGCAGGAAAAATTGAACTCTAACGTCCAGGGCAGGAAACGAGCCAGCGAGCTTCCACAGGCCGCAAGGACGCCTTCTGGAGGCGGTTGGTGGCTACCGGTCGCCCCTGCGACTACGGCGCCTCGCTGAGGGTCCCGTCGCGCTGGACCACCATCGTCCAGGTGCGCGCACGGTAGCGGAAGGTCAGGCGCAGCCGCCCCGCGTCCTCGCCCACACCGCGCTCAACCACGCTGTAGATGATCCCCCCCCGCATCTCTGTCCGGAGCCGGGCCACCGACAGGCCCAGCCGCGCGGCGAGGTAGCCCGCCTCGACCGTGACATCGTCACCGTGGATCTCGATGACCGGCGGGGATGGGTTCATCGTGATATTCCCCGCGCCGCGACACCGCGCGCCGCCTCGCCTCATATGGGTGCTTGCGCCGCCGTGGCACGACCGGTCAAAGCATAGTGGGGGTCGGTAGTAGGTCTGCTCAGGGTCAACTCCGGCGGTTCGGGTGGCGGCCTGGCTACCGCCGCTCTGGGTGGAAAGCTGCCGTTCGACGGGCGTAGAACGCTGACTGGGATTGATCTAAGCAGGGCCCAACGGCTGGTGCATAATTCATGGATACTGTTGAAAAAATCCTGCGCCTGACGGTATGTGGCAACATCAAAATCTGGATGACCCAGAAGGGTTTGCACTGGGGTGCTGGGTTGGTCTTGGGGGCGACCTCATGATCAGCCCCGACAATTGGCGTTGGTCCAGGCGGACATAGAAGGGGACTCTCCTCCTGGGAGTAGTGTCTTGGTTACCGTGCCTGGACGCAGTGGGTCCCATATCAGAACAGCTCGGTCGTGGTTTCTAATTTCTCGGTTGCACTGGGTGACCGCGTGCATTTCCTGGTAACTGCCAGCCTGGTTCCGCTACCTTCTGGCTTTGCAGCCACTTATTATTATTATTCGACCTGAGCGGACAGGGAACGAGTCAGGCAGCCATCGCATCACCTCACCAGAAATGCCACCACGGACGCGTGCGCGCGGGGGGGGTGACGATCTGCGTTTGCCGCGCGGGGGGTATGAAGATCTGCGTTTGCCGGATGTGCCGGTTGACGCGCGCGAGTGTGTTGCCGCCGCCCATCGTCACCAGGACTTGCTGATTAACCAGCCGTGTCTCCTGCGCTCCGGACAGCGTGCCGGTCATCTCGGCGCCGACCTCGTGCTGCCAGCGCCGGATTGCGGCGCGGGTATCGGGACCGAACAGCCCGTCGATCTGCCCTTCGTAGTAGCCCAGCCGCGCCAGCGTGATCTGCACGTCCCGCCGGTCCGCGTGGGTCATGTTCGCCTCGTCCGGCCGTGGCGGTCGGCTTGGGGCCGGCGGTACCGGTGGCGTAGCAGCCGGCGAGGCAACCGTAGCCGGGGGCTGCGTCGGGGGCGGTGCGGGCTCCGGCGAGGCCAGCGGAGCGGCTTGCGTCTCGGCCGGTTCCGAAGGAGCCGGAGGCGTATAGGCAGCGGATGGGGCTGGCGCTGCCCGAGTGCCCAGGGTCGGTTGGGCAGCGGCCGCTGGCGGGGTCGTTGGTAGCGGTTCCAGCGCTGGCGCAGGGGCGGCGGCCGCTCCTTCGGGCGCCGGTGCCCACGCGGACGGCTCAGGCGGCTCGCCACTTAGCCAGAGGTCAGCCGTCGCCTCCTGCTGGCCGATGAAGGGCGGCGGGCCGCCGCCACTCGGCATCAGGGATAGCAGGTGCGCGATCAGCCCCGGCAGCTTAACGTCTTTCTGACTGAGGACTGTGCCCAAAGCGGTTGCCACGGGCGTGGCCTCGTCCGATCCGGACGCCTCCAGAGCCACTGCGATAGCGAGCCGTCCGTTGGTATCTCTTGGGCGAGTGTGGCGGTCGGCGCCGTCGCCTTGTCGTTCGGCAGACCGAACAAGTCGAGCAGCACCAGCGCGGGGCCCACGTTGACGCTGCCGGCGCCGGTGGCGCCAAGGGCGCGTGCCACGACGCCCTCCGTCAGCGCATCGCTTGGCATGTTCAGTGCCGCCGAGACGGGCAGGACAAAGTCGCGGTCTTGATAATTCACGGCGTAGCCACAGAAATAGACCACAGCGGCGGTGCCCGGATGGATCGCGACCGCCTGGTCGAAAGCGATGAGCGCTGCCCCCATGGGGCCGTTGGTGGCATCCAGGCGTTCGTCAACGTCGAACCCGGCGGCTTTGAGGCGGTCCGCGACCAGATTGGCCGAAGCGGCGCAGGCAGGCAGGGCGGGGGCAAGCGTGTAGGCGGTATTGCCGATCACCAGCGCCACACGCGCTGGGGCCGGCTGGCCGAGTGCGTCGTCGGCAACTGATGGCCCGGCGAAGGCCGCGATCGCGATCATGGCGAGCCAAATGCGTCGTGCCGCATGCATCATTGACAGTTTGGGCGCTCTGCGAGTCCCGCAACGGCTGGCGCGATCGCCGTGTTGCGGCCTAGAAAAAGGCCATTGGCACGGCGGGACATTGTGGTCGCCGTCCAGTGACAATCCTCGTAGCGGATCTGCTCGGACATTTCTCTTCCCCACGGGTTTTGAATGAATCCTCTCGGGTAAAAAACAACCATAGCTGAAATCTTTCTGCACCGGTGTGACCTACGTCACTAGCTACGATCGAGAACGAGTCACGAGCGCTGCTTAACCGACGAGCTCCCCCTGCAGGAAGGCCGAGATATCCTCCAAGGTCGCCATCCTCCCGCAGAAGAGATTGGACACTGACGCAGACTGTGGCGAAAAAATTGGCTCGTCAGCGGAAACTGTGGGTGCTTCGGGGGTATACCGAGGGCTAGTTTTATCACTCAGCCGGCCGGCTGGTGGATTTGTGGACAACACAAGCGCGTTGCCCACAACCCCACAGCCGCCACATCGGCAGAAGCGGAGATATCATCCGCCACCACGGCAGGCATCTTTACGCCTCATCGCGGCTGATCTCAGGGTCTGTCAGGAAGCGGAACAACTTGCGGCAGGTCGTGTCGAAGGAGCGCTGCGCGGTGTCGGACTGACCATGGGAGAGCAGCGGCCCGCCATCGTCGCCGATGAGGGTGAGGACGACCTGCTTGATTGGCCGCCTCCGGAGGTCGCTGTCCATCTGCAATCGGCTGATGACCTCACCGCCGAGAGCCCAGACGTTGTCGCGGTGTCGGCGCAAGGTTTGGCGTGATAGCTGCAAGGCCAGCAGGTCGCGCAGGAACGGCTTGAAGCATTCCACCATCCGCCGGCCAGGCGGAATATCGCGCGCCTCATACGCCCAGCTGCGAGGCCACTGATCGAGGTCCGGACAACAGGTCTGCAAGGGATCGGCAGCAGCCCGTTGCGCCGGTGCGCTGTCACGTCTGCCGGCAACTCCTTTGGGTCCCGCTGCCATGCGGCTGATCTCCCTGCTGAACCACTACCAGCACTTTCCTGGGTTCGTTTACGAGAAGGCGCGACATTGCGCCGAAAGCCGAACCATCGAGATCAGCGTGCGGCCCCGCCGCGGCTCGAGACCGGTGTGCTCGGGCTGTCGCAAGCCGGCGCCGGCCTATGATCACCTGAGCCTGCGCCGGTTCGAATTCGTGCCCCTCTGGGGCTGCATGGTGGTGTTCCTCTATTGCATGCGACGGGTCGATTGCCGGGCCTGCGGCGTGCGGGTCGAAGCGGTCCCCTGGGGTGTCGGCAAGCACCAGCTGACCAAGGCCTACATGCTGTTCCTGGCGCACTGGGCGAGGAAGCTGTCCTGGCAGGAGACCGCCGGGTCGTTTCGCAGCACCTGGGACAAGGTCTGCCAGTCGGTCGAGTATGTCGTGCAGTGGGGGATCGAGCACCGGCAACTGGGGCCGATCGTGGCGATCGGCGTCGATGAGATCCAGTATGCCAGGGGACACAAATACCTGACGCTGGTCTATCAGATCGAGCAGCAGTGCACGCGCCTGCTATGGATCGGTCGCGAACGGACGGTGGAGAGCTTCGAGCAGTTCTTCACCCTGATCGGCGAACCATTGGCTGGGCAGATCGAGTTTGTGTGCTCGGACATGTGGCAGCCTTATCTGAAGGTGATTGGTGAGCGGTGCAGCCAGGCCATCCACATCCTCGATCGCTTCCATATTGTCGCCAAGATGAATGCCGCGCTGGACCAGGTGCGTGCCGCCGAGGCTCGCCGGCTGGCCCGGGACGGCTATGAGCCAGTCTTGAAGAAGACCCGCTGGTGTGTGCTCAAGCGCAAGGCCAACCTGACCGAGCATCAACGCTTCCGCCTGCGCGATCTGCTGCGCTACAACCTGCGGACCGTACGGGCCTATCTGCTGAAGGAGGACTTCCAGCAGTTCTGGGACTATGCTTCGCCGAGTTGGGCCGGCAAGTTCCTGGATGAATGGTGCGGTCAGGTCATGCGCTCCCGCATCGAGCCGATGAAGAAGATCGCCAGGACGCTACGCTCGCACCGGGCGCTGATCCTGAACTACTTCCGCGCCAGGAAGCAGCTCTCCAGCGGTGTGGTCGAGGGTCTGAACAACAAGGCCAAACTGACCATGCGAAAATCCTACGGGTTCCGTACCTTCCACGTCACCGAAATCGCCTTGTATCATGCACTTGGTAAGCTGCCGGAACCCAACGTCGCCCACAGATTCTTCTGACGAGGCAAAAAATTAGGCCCCCCAGGAGACGCGCGGTTGTCCGGTTTGGGGTCGAAAGCTGTCATCGGACATGCCCGCTGGTATAACACGCCGACGACTGGTGAAAGAAAAAGCGTCGGTGATGCATCTCAGCGATGCGCCGTTGTATATCGCGCCACGTCTTCAACAAAAGCGCCGGCTAGGGGGACCGAGCCGGCGCGAGGCTCCATCGCTCAACTATCGACTGTGCTGTTAGTGTCATCTGTGGTGTCGAACGCGTCGCTCATGACTTTACCAGTCTGCCTTGCAAAATCCCCCTCTGTGATTAGCCCAGTGCACGAAATGCCTACCCAATGGGCACTCCTCGTGTGGGGCACCCGCGGTCGCGGGGCCGTACCAAGGACGACAGCCGTTTCCGTCACGAAAATAGCCATTGCCACACGCTTCTTCGACCATCACGATCGGCGCCTGGCTCCCAGGATTACCAAGTGTGTTGTTCGTTGCGGCGGTCGCCGCTTCCGTTGGAATCCCCCCGCTCAGCAGCGGGAACATTACCAACGTAGGAGCTAGAAACTTTATCATGGTATTTCGTCCATCCGTTTTTGACCGGAGCCTACCCCTGGTCACGTTTCCGATCTTGAGTGGTGGTGACCCGATCCCCGTGTGACTGGAGTCACACCTGCGCGAGATTCTTGATTTGTGCTGTAGCGTCGTTCGGAGTGGCCGAACGACGCGCCTCGGCGCCACTATTCAAGTCCGGCGCCCTGGCATGGCACTGGGTTGACCAGCGAAGGTCTGGTTTGGGTCGAGACCGGTCATCGGACAGGCCGGCTGGTATGAGCCGTCAGCGACGAGAACACCGCGTGTCGCGAGCGGGCGGGACCGGTCAGGAAGCTGGTCCCGCCACCTTTACACCGTCTCGCGGCTTTTGCCCCGATTTCTGGCTCGATTGCCCCTAAAACCGGCAAAAACCGGATTGCGGCGTCGGAATTGGCGGGAGTAATCGGCAGGGATCACCGGCGGACACGCGCCAATGTCCGACTCCCCGACGCCCGATGGCCGCTACCTGCGGCGCCTCGAGCTGGCCATGGACCGGATTAGCGACGCGACGCGCCGGCTGACCCAGCGCGACAAAATCTGGATCCTAAACGCCTGTCTTCGGGCAGCGCTCGACGAGGAGCCCGAGCCAGCTCAAGCAGCGCGCTCGCCGCGGCGATCGTCGGCCACGTCATAGTGGTCTGCCAACCGATCCAGGATGCTTACCAGTGCCTGCATTGCACGTGGCGGTGTCGCAATTGCGTGCTCCTGACACCAGGACCGCAGGCTGCGATTCTCTAAGTGTCCGTCCGGAAGGTTTGCGAGTTTTTTGAGTTGGTTAGCCTGTGGCCGAGAAACGCTCTTGAACCCGCTGGATTTGTTGTGACTGTATAGCTGGCACCGATTCGTGAGGTGCCAAATGTGGACCGATGAGACGCGGGCTCGATATGACCGAAGCGGGCTGCGCTATCCGAGCGATTTGACGGATGATGAGTGGGCTCTGGTCAAGCCATTGATCCCGCCGGCGAAGCCCGGCGGGCGCAAACGCAAAGTCGATGAACGGGAAGTTGTGAACGGCATCATGTATGTGCTGAGCACGGGCTGCCAGTGGCGCTATATTCCGAAAGACCTGCCGCCAAGGAGCACGTTGCACGACTACTTTGACCGCTGGAACTACGACGGCACGCTGGAGAAAATCCACCACACGCTCTATGTGAAATGTCGCGAAGAGATGCGGCGAGAGCCGAGTCCCACAGCTTGCGTGATCGACAGCCAAAGCGTGAAAAGCGCCGAAAAAGGCGGGGCCTGTATTGATCCGCATGGATACGATGCGGGCAAGAGTGCGCCTCGACGGCGCGCATCATCTATGGAGGAAGGTTCCATCCGGAGAGTTGTCGATTGATCCGGAAGCTGACGAGCGGCTTGGCTGGGCAACCGGCTGGGTCGAAGCCTCGTGACAAAGACCGCCTTGGGCGGCCGAGCGATCCAATGGGCCGTAACGTGAGTGAAGTTCGAGCAGGCCTCGAAAGAGTTGATGCAGATGCCGACCCGTCTCTTGCTCGGGGAAGGCCGCGCGGGCAGGGAAGAAATCGACAAGCGCACCTGCCTGGTCTGCCGGGGTATTGGGCACGGCACGTTGGAAAGGTGATGCGGGTAATCGAGGGAGACCCATCTGAGTCGGAGGTCGCGGCTCCAACACCGCGTATTGGCGGTGGACTCGGGCGGGTGTCGGACAGGGTCATAGTACCGTTGAGACCGGGTAACGCCGGCGGAGGGAAGGGCCCTGACTTCTGGTGCGCTTTCGACGATGGCGAGGTGGGGGTGATTGGCGATGAGCCTTGAAACACCCGACAAGATCAGGAACCTTCAGAGAAAGCTCTACCGCAAGGCGAAGGCGGAGCCTGCCTTCCGCTTCTACATTCTGTACGACAAAATCTGCCGCGAAGACGTGCTCCTACACGCCTATGCGCTTGCCCGCGCCAATGCGGGTGCCCCAGGTGTGGACGGCGTGACGTTCGAGCAGATCGAGGCGTCGGGTGTAGAGGTCTGGCTGGCGGGCTTGCGCGAGGAACTCGTCTCAAGGACCTACCGGCCTGATCCGGTGCGGCGGGTGATGATCCCGAAGCCAGGCGGCGGCGAACGTCCGCTCGGCATCCCAACGATCCGGGACAGGGTGATCCAGACCGCTGCCAAGATCGTGCTGGAACCGGTCTTCGAGGCGGACTTTGAGGACAATGCCTACGGGTATCGACCGCGCCGAAGCGCGATCGATGCGGTCAAGGAAGCGCACCGGCTGCTATGCCGGGGCTACACCGATGTCGTCGATGCCGATTTGTCGAAATACTTCGACACGATCCCGCATGCGGACCTCCTGAAATCAGTGGCCCGCCGGATCGTCGACCGCCACGTGCTGTGGCTGATCAAGCTGTGGTTACGAGCGCCGGTCGAGGAGCGGGATAGCGACGGGAAACGGCGGGTGAGCAGGGGCAAGGACCACAAGCGCGGCACACCACAAGGTGGGGTCGTAAGTCCGCTACTCTCCGTCATCTACATGAACCGATTCCTGAAGCATTGGCGTCTGACGGGACGCGGCGAGGCTTTCCATGCGCACGTCGTTTCCTATGCCGACGACTTCGTCATCCTCAGCCGCGGCCACGCAGCGGAGGCTCTGACCTGGACGAAGGGGGTGATGACGAAGCTCGGGCTGACGATCAACGAGGCAAAGACCTCGGTGAAAAGTGCCCGGCGCGAAGGCTTCGACTTCCTTGGCTACACGCTGGGACCGCGCCACCTGCCGAACGGTGGTCGCTGGTATCTGGGGGCATGCCCGTCCAAGAAGAGCGTGCAGCGGGTCAAGACCAAGATCGGCGACTTGCTGGTGCCGGGCAACAAGGGTGCCTGGGATGAAGTGCGAGCGCAGCTGAACCGTGTCCTACGCGGTTGGTCCGCTTACTTCTCCTATGGCGCTCTCGCCTCGGCCTATGAAGCCGTCGATCAACATGTCTACGACCGTGTGCTGCACTTCCTCCGCCAACGGCACGACGTGCAGGGGCGCGGTACAGGCCAGTTCTCCCGCGAGCATGTCTACGGGGAGTTGGGCGGACCGTGCCTTCGACGCGAGCGCGGGCGGTCGTCGCCGTGGGCCATGCGGTGAAGCCAGTCGGAAAGCCGGATGCGGGAAACCCGCACGTCCGGTTTGATGAGCGGGGACGGGAAACGGGGCACAGCTACCGCGCCCGTCCTCGACTTTACAGATCAAGGGAAAGAAGCGCCACATTCTGGTCGATACACTAGGGCTGTTGCTGCATGCCGTGGTTCACCCGGCTGACATTCAGGACCGTGATGGTGGCGTGCTGGTGCTAGCGACCTTGTTCGGCATGTTTCCCTTCCTGCAGAAGCTGTTCGCCGATGCCGGATATCAGGGGCCGCAATTTCATGCCGCGGCGGCCACGGTCCTGCCGAAACTATCGATCGAGATCGTGAAACGCTCGGATCAGGCGAAAGGCTTCGAGGTGCTCCCAAAACGCTGGGTCGTCGAGCGTACCTTTGCCTGGTTAGGGCGCTGTCGTCGGCTGGCAAAAGATTTCGAGAACCTCACCCGAACTGCGGTTGCCTTCATCCGCCTTGCCTCGATCCGGCTCATGCTGAGAAGGCTCTGCAATCCCTGCTAAACTTTCCGGACAGACTTTAAGACAACCCAGGTCAGCAGCTTCTTCTCGCCCAGGTCGAACAGCGCCATGGCGCCCCGGAACGGCGCCCAGGCCCGCAAGGTGCGGAGCGCGGCGGTGCTCGGGCCGGACAGCGGCCCGTAGGCGATCGTCCGGACCGGCAGGAACTCGCGCTTACTGGAAAACCCGTAAAGGATCGCATCGGCCTGGGCGCGCAGCATGTCGGCGGCCAGAACATGCTGGTCGGTGATCTGCGACCGGGCGCCGTCGCGGTGCAGCATCCGCCGCAGCGCGCAGGCAGCACGAAAGCCGGTGATCTCGCGGGCAGTGCGCCGTGAATTCGGAACGACGTCATCCGGATCGACCCATGATCCTTTCATGACCGTGGCGTTGCGCAGCCTGATCTCGGGCGGGGCCTCCGGATCGAGGGCGAAGCTGGGCAACTTGCCCGCCCGCTTCTTGCTGCGCCGCTGGCCCATGATAATTGCCCCTACCGCTACTCAGCCGGTGGCTCAGGCGTCGAATCGACGGCCCTGATCCGAGCCAGCGCCAGCTTGCGCCTCGCGACGTTAAGCTGACCTTGGAGCCTGTGCATCTGGTGTTAGGCTTTCAATCTTGCCTCGCGTTCCTCATCAGCCCGCCGCACTGCGCGGATCAACCTGAGGTCGGGCTGATCGACCATTCGGTGCCTCCCTTAATTCTCGATCCATGCACGTATTGAAAGTATCGGCTCGGGCGGCTTGCCGTTACTCGAATTGTTCACGACGCGGCCGCGCCAGCCGCCACCGTAAACCGGATCTGTGCAGATCTTAAAGCCGCCGGACGAAAGCCGGGCTCCATTGCCGGTGGCCATCCACACGACCCACACGGCGGGCAAAATCACGTACTACAACCAGGCGGCGGCGGAACTCGCCGGTCGACGCCCTCGAACTCGGCAGCGATGAATGGTAGGTAACCTGGTGCCTGTACCGTCCTGACGGCACGCCCCTGCCGCAGGATGAATGTCCGATGGCCCTGACCCTCCAGGAGGGCCGCCCTGTGCGCGGGCAGGAGGCGGTCGCCGAGCGGCCGGACGGAACCCGTGTCCCCATCATGCCCTATCCCACACCGTTGTTTGATGGCGGCGGTAGGCTGGTGGGGGCCGTTAACTACACCTTATCCAAGAGGGACTCTCTCATGTGCCACGTCAGCGAGCATCCGGGGGGCAAACAGTTCCGTCAGTACCGGCCCGAGGACCGACGTAGCCAGCATCAGCACGAGCACGGCATGCCGGGTCGGCCGGAGGGATTTCACCTCCAGCCGCCCACAGAACCGTGCGTAAACCTCTCGATTTACACGGCTCGTCCCAGCCATTTTCTGCCACCTCGCGGTGACAGCCGACGCGGAAGACGAGTGCTCCTCCCGATCTCTCGGTTGACATCCACCTTCCTTGAACTGGGTCATCCTCTTCGCTCCGCACCCATTACAGGCACTTCATCACTACTACCGGATGATCCGCCCCCTCCATGCACATCGGTAGTTTCCCCCTTCGTGTTTCGCACTTATAGGGTTTTCCCTTGGCATTGCATGAAGAGTTCTCAAGTTCCGTACCCAAGCCCGGACCAAAGTCACGCCACCTATACACCGGACACCACATGGCCAATAAGTAGGCACCCGTCATGCTGATCCTGGGAAATGCTCACGTCCCCAGTTTCGATGTCACCTGAATGCATTTCGATGCGTCATCAGTGGTTCACTTCCATTCGTCTCTTTGATCCACACATGACGTGTTTGTCTCACGCCTTTTGACCGTAACGTTCACTACCACAGCCGTTTGAACTGCAGCAGCTTACGGCTGTTTGAAGCCTGCTCCTACAAGCCGGCTCCGAAGGGCCTACCTTCATCTCGGGCACAGCATCGTGTTCCTTCGACACGTTCTTGACACAATGAGCATCGTGCCATCCAACAACCGCTGACCCGCCGTGTTGCGTGTGTCATAGGCTACAAGCGTGGCGGCGAGCGTGGCAGCGACCTGCGGCAAAGTCAGCGCCCACATCGTCAAACGCGCCGCCCGTGGATAGCCAAAGGCACGGCCCACGCCTGCCGCGGCGATCCACTTCCCCGCGAGGAGAGCCGCCACGATCCCGCACACCAGAGGGAAATGGCCAATAAGGCTTTCCACGAACGCCACCGGATCGATGAGGAAACCTGTCACAATGAAGAAGCTGGGAATGAATAGCGCCTTGCCAAAGAATTCTAGCTTGGCCTTGGCCGGATGGTGTTGCACCGCGCCGTTGACGGCCAGTCCCGCCAAGAACGCACCGACAATGCCAGGTAGATTGATGAGGTCCGCAACCGTGCCGGCCACCGCCATGATGCCAAGCATCACAACAAAAAATCCTTCCTCGCTTCCCTGCACCTTGCTCAGCACGTAGGCACCGGCGCGGCTGAGTCCGATCAGGATCAGGGGGACGAAGACGGCGATTTCAACGAGCTGGATGGCAATGCCAGATAGCGAGAAGCCTGTCGTGTAAGTCGAGACACAGATCGCGAATACGATCAACGACAAAGTGTCCGATACGACGGTCGCACCGATCACGACGATGACGGGCTCGCGTCGGATAGCACCGAGCCGGATGACGATCGAAAGGCCGAGCAGCGTGTGAGACGCGAGCAGTGATCCGATGACGATCGCGGGGATGAGGTCATAGCCGAAGAAAAGGCCGTAGAGAGTGCCGAGCAGCAATGGCATGATGGTGGTGACGAGACCGAACTCGATTGCCCGGGTTTGCGCTTTTCGGAACTGGGCCATGTCGATCTCGAGCCCAGCTGAGAACATCAACAGAAGCTTGCCCAGCTCAGCGAAGAAGTCGGCGGTGGGTCTTTCCTCGCCGAAGAAGCCAAGGACGTGCGGCCCAAGGACGACCCCGAACAGCAGCAACCCGATCATCTCCGGCAGCCGGATGCGACGTGCGATTGCTGGAACGCCGACGATAACCGCGATGACGACCGCGAACTTCGCCAAGTCCGGGAGTGCCAGGACGTGCGATCTCAGTGCATCGAGCAGGTGCATGACGCCATCATCCTATCGGGGATTTGCCCAGGTGCAGTACCTGGCTATGTGATCCGCAACCCATCGGTCTGCCAAATATGCTCATCATCTAGCGCGGCTAGAAGATGATTGCGATCTGGGTACGAAGCTGCCAAGTCGCACCGAACTGCGGCCGCAGCGCGTTGTAATAGGCTCCGACCAACAGATTGACTGGCAGCTTGCCGCCGAGCTTGATCAGCCGCCCGGCCTGCGCGCCCCCCGGCAGCGTCCATTTCTCTCCGCCCGAAAGCCAGTTAGCGGTGACGATGGGGACAGCGCCGATGAACCAGCCCCCGCCGAAGTTGTAGTTGATAAACGGGTTGAAGGTAAAAAGGCTGTACTTGGTTCCTGCGGGGCCAGAGGTTCCGCCCAATGAGAACACGTTGTTGATCAGCGCGCCGGCAACGATCGGACCGGCCAGCTTGACCACGACGATGGCCGGGCCAAGACCCCAGACATTGGAGCCGAGCGTTTTGTTGGTGATGGTCGGCAACTCCGCGATCGGACCCACGCCCCACACCCACCCATTGGCCGGGTTCTTCGGCGACAGGAACGCCGAGACCGTGGTCGGCGCCAAGCCGAACGGCACGCTTTGCGCAGGCTGAAAGGACGGGCTCCAGACCAATGGGAGGATCGTCCGGGTGATCAGGTTCCAGTCCTGGTTCAGATGGATCGGGATCACCGGCTGAATGTTGAGGATGTCCTGGGTGCCCTTGTTGGGTCCGACATTAAAGTTGGTGTTGTTCTGGAACGGCACACTGATCAGGTCACCGATCGGATTTTGCAGCTTCTTGGCGAGATCGGTAGTGCTCTCGCTCGTCGCGTCTTCCGCACCCTGGCCGGGAGCTGCGTCGGGCGACAGGGCCACTCGGACAACCGGGGCCGGCGGCAGTGGTCGAGTCTGCTGGGCATGCACACCCGCGCTCGCCGCCACGCCCACAGCGGCGATCAGCGCCAAACGCGATCGAGCTGCGCGTGTCATGGGGCCTTCCGATTGTGGGCTCTTGACATCCGTATCGGCTCAGGCCGGCTTCGCGACCACTTCGTAGATGACGCTGCTGCCACTATAGAACGGCCGATAATACGCCCCACCGAATGTGAAATACGTTGTGCCCTTGACATTCTCGTCGACCGCACCGCTTGGCAGCGTCGTCACCGTGGCACCGATCGGCGGCGGGACCACCTGATACCCGTTCGGCACCGAGGAATAGAATGCGCCACCGCAGTCGAGTTCGGGCGTGCTACCCTGATACACGGTGGAGCAGGAAGGCGGTGGAGTTGAAACCACCGCACCTTGCGGTGGAGGCACCACCTGATACTGCCCACCTTGCGGGGCGTAATAGACACCGTTGGCATAGTAGTACGGGCTCCCGGCGACCGAGATGGCGGCCGCGGCGGCAGGAAGCGCCATGAGCGTCGCGCCCATGGCGAGACCAGCACCGAACCCCGCGCCCGAGTAGTACCCGCCCCAGTCGTTGCTGTAGGAGTTGAAGTTGGTCTGACGGTTGTTCTGAATACTGCGCGCGTCATTGTAGCGGTTCGACTGCAACGTGTTGGCCTCATTGAAACGGTTCTGCTGGTATTGGCTCGCGTTATGCTGATATTCTGGGTGGCTTTGCTGGAATGTATCAGCATGGTCGGTGAAAGTCCCGGCGTTGTGAACGCTCCCCCAGCCACCACGCCCAAACCCGGCATCGGAGCTCCGGTCGAAAAATCCTCCGTCGCCGAAGCGAGGGGCGCCGCCGCGAAAGCCGCCGAAATGGCTGAAGCCGCCGAACCCGCCGGCGTGGAAGCCGCCGAACCCGCCGAATCCACCGCCATGGAACCCGCCGAATCCGCCGCCGCGAAATCCTCCGCCAAACCCGCCGCGGAACGCTATCGCGCGATCGGCGCCGAGACCCAGACAAACGGTCACCGCCGCTGCTGCTATCAATATGAAACTTGTCTTCGCGTTGTAAGAAAACTGCTTGGTCATCGGCATCCTCCGCGCGTCACTTGGGGCTTACACTGGCAACGACTGGCGCAAATGGGATCTCCTGTGTTCCCGCCGGCAGTTCCGGCGTGAACACTGGCTCGGCAATGCGGGGAGAGAAATTCCAATCGGTGAACACGGCGCTGAATTGTGGCTGCGAAGGTTGTGTCTTGTAGGTGATGACCAGCTTGCATGGGGTCAGCTGTGGCCCAGTGTCGATCCATATCTGCCAGTCGATGTTCTTTTCCACAAAGGCGAGCGTGTGGCAGCGTCTGCCACCCACGTCTGTCGTTCCGAGATAGACCCCGAACTGCACGTTGCCGCGCAAAGCCTGGTACGGATCACGGTAGAGAAAGTCCGCTAGCGGCGGGGAGAAGCCCAGCTCTGTCACTACCTTCCCGAGCATCGCGTCGAAGTCCGGAGGCGCAGTCTCAGTCGCATAGAACGGTGTGGCAGGTGTTCCAAGCGGTAGCGGAAAGATGGCAGAGTTGGGTCGCTCATGTCTGATCTCCTAGCGGCAATATCGGCGGGCCATATCAGATATCAGATGAAACTCAACTCGGCGACGGTCCGGGTTCTTGTAGAGGTCGCGGTGTGCGTCCAGATTCGTGACGGGGACCGGATAGGGCATCCTTTCGTAGAAGTCGCGGACTTCCTCGCTGCGGTTCACCTCGGACCTCCTCGGATTTCCGGCCTCAGCGCCCGCCCCTTCAATGTCGAGCGCCAGAGGCGGCAGGCCAAAAGCCTGCCGCCCGAAGCCGAACAAGGGGGCTCAGTGCATCCCAGCGCCGGCCTCGTGCATCATCGCCAACGCCTGGTCGATGGTGAAGGTGTTGGGTTTCTGAATAGGCGGGAAGTCCTTGAAGGTCGCCGCCCACTGCCCCGCGAGCGCCTGCGCGACATAGATCATGGGGATGTGGTCGATGTACCATTCCCAGTATGAGTTGGACGTCTCATCCGCGCGCTCATAGGGGTCGGTGCGCAGATTGTAGATCTTCGGTATCCTGAGACGGGTAAACGGCTCCCCCCAGATCAGCAGTGTGCCCTGGCGACGCTGCTCCATGAACACGACCTTCAAATTGTCGTAGCGCATGCCGAGCACGTCGCCGTCGTCGCTCAGATACATGAAGAACTTGCGCGGGCTCTCCTTCGCCTGGCCGGTGAGGTAAGGCACGAGGTTGTAGCCGTCGATGTGGTTTTTGTAGGTGCGGCCGATCGCCTGATAGCCGGTCTTGAGCTTTTCGACGACGTTCGGATCGCCGGCGATGGCGAGAAAGGTCGGGAACCAGTCGTGGTGCTGGACGATCTCGTTCGAGACCTGGCCCGCCGCGATCTTTCCCGGCCAACGCACCAGCATCGGGATGCGGAAAGCGCCCTCCCAATTGGTGTTCTTCTCACTGCGGAACGGCGTCATGGCGCCGTCCGGCCAGGTGTTCATGTGCGGGCCGTTGTCGGTCGAATACATGACGAAGGTGTTGTCGGCGAGCCCGAGCTCGTCGAGATAGTCGAGCATCTGGCCGATGTTCTTGTCGTGGTCGATCATCGTGTCGTGATAGGGCGACTGCCAGTGTCCCGCCTGCCCGAGGCTCTCGGGTTTGGTGTGGGTCTTGAAATGCATGTGCGTCGTGTTGAGCCAGACGAAGAACGGCTTGCCTGCGTCGTTCTGGCGCTTGATGAAATCCTTGGCGGCGCCGAGGAATTCGTCGTCGCACGTTTCCATCCGCTTTTTTGTCAGTGGCCCGGTGTCGGTGATCCTCTGCTTTCCCACCCGGCCCCAGCGCGGCTCCTCGGTCGGATCGTCCGAGTCGATCGCCCAGGAATGGATCACCCCACGCGGCCCGAACCTCTGGCGGAAGTTCGGGAACTCCTTCTCGTTAGGATAGTCGGGCAATTCGGGCTCTTCTTCGGCGTTGAGATGATAGAGATTGCCGAAGAACTCGTCGAAGCCGTGGTTGGTCGGAAGCATGCTGTTGAGATCGCCGAGGTGGTTCTTGCCGAACTGGCCGGTCGTGTAGCCCTGGTTCTTGAGGCAGGCGGCGATGGTCACGATGTGCTCCTGCATCCCGATCGGGGCGCCGGGGATGCCGACTTTGGAGAGGCCGGTGCGATAGACGCTCTGCCCGGTGATGAAGGACGAGCGGCCAGCGGTGCAGGATTGTTCGCCGTAGGAATCGGTGAACATCATGCCTTCCCTGGCGATGCGGTCGATGTTGGGCGTCTTGTAGCCCATGAGGCCATGCGAATAGCAGCTTAAGTTCGCAATGCCGATGTCGTCGCCCCAGATAACGAGGATGTTTGGCTTGTCCGTCTTGGGCATTTTCCATCTCCTGTCGTTCAAGAATTGCGCGTTGACGTTCAGGCCCGCCGCGCGGGCTTGCTCGATGTTGTCTTGCTCTCTCCGCTCCTCCTCAGTTGAACCCACCGATATGAAAAACCGCGCCGACCGTCACAGCGACTGGCGCGGGCGTCAAGCCAGGCGCAGCAGTACGGCGAAGAAGGCGAACAGGCCGATGAGGATGAGCAGGACGCCGATCGCGAGAACCGGCGAGTTCTTTGGCTCCTCAGTCATTCCGGCGATCGGCGCGAACGCGCCGCCCCACAGGTAATGAACCGTCCACCGGTATTGCCAGACGGAAACGACAAGCGCCAGGACTCCGCATGCGATGAGCGCAAGACCCAGATAGATCGGCGCGTTCGGAAGATAGGCGGAGCGCGCTTCAGGCGTCTGCTGCAAGCGCTCGAAGAACTGGACGATCGCGAACCCGAAGCCGATCAGCGCGGTGGCGGTGCGCAGCCACGACATCATCGTGCGTTCGAGGCTGAGTTGGGTGCGGATCCAGCCAAAGTGGCTGTCCGCCGTGACCCTGACTTCGAACCGTTCCACGCTCGGGGCGGCGCGTTGATCTGCCATACCTGCTGCCTTTTGCTGACAATTCACTTGAGCGTACTTAGGGGATTTGGTGCGGAGACGCGCCACCGTGCAGCCGCCGCGCGACGCGCAGTGCCACGCCACGAATGATCAAATACGGAACGAACGCAAACAGCAACGCGACGATGAGCGCCTCGTTCGGGTAAAACGTCTTGAGCAGGAGTAGCTGATAGATCACGTCCATCACGAGCGCGAGGAGGATGATCCTGGCAGTCGCGTTCAACCCTTCGCGCAGCCGCTCAACGCGCTTTTTCGGCCTCTCCAGTATCGTCCATAGATAAGGAGAGCGGCCAGCCCGCGCGTCCTTGAGACCGTCATGGATCGCGGCGATCGCCGCCATCGACGGCTGCAAAATGAAGCGAAACTTCATCGGGGCGCCCAACCGCCCGACCAATCCGTTCCAGATACGCGGGAAGGTCCCCACCGTAACGCCGTGCCACATGACGCCGGTGACGAACAACAGGATGCCGATCGCGACGACCAGCCTGGCAAGTAGACCTAGTTCCTGCGGATGGGCATCAGTCATCGCACTACTCCTGCTTCCCGATTTAGCAAAGCTACGATATGATAACGCATCGGAAGCCGATAAAATCGTGCTCGTGCCAATCGGCTGCGCATGGCGCGCTGCCGGCGATATCGGCGACACTAGTTCGGCGCATAGATGCGAGCCACCTTTGAAACCGCCGGGTCGCGAAGCCATTTGTCATTGGCTCCCGGAGCCACCCTCGACGCCAAGGATCGCGATCTGCGCTCTCCGGATTTCAACCGGGAAAGCGGGGGAAATGTAGCCAGTTGCCACCGCGACTTTTTGCGCGCCGTTGGCTGTATAAGTGATCACTCCGCCGCCGATCGCGCCGCCCATCTTCTGACCCCACAGCTTCTGGCCGGTGGCGGCGTCGATCGCATAGAAGTTGCCGCCCATGTCGCCAAAGAACACGAGGCCTCCGGCGGTCGGCGTCACGGCGCCCATGATCGGGTAATTGGACTTCAGCCTCCACTTCCACACCCCCGAGTCGGCGTCGACGGCGTGAAGCCATCCCGCCCAGACGCCGTCGGCGCGCGTGAACTTTCCGAACACATTGAACGGATTCAAGGACTTCTCTCCCGTCCACGGTTGCCCGATCGAGGACGCTACGACTTCGTCCCTGGTCTGCAACTTCACCGTCGTGCACCAGTCGACGTCGCCGGTGAAGATGAGATTGGTCACAGGGTCGTAGGCCGGGCTGTTCCATTCCCCCCCGCCTCCGGCGCCGGGACAATAATGGACGTCCTTCTCGGTCGAAAAGGGCTCTTCCACATTCTCGATTCTCGTCACCGGCGTCCGGTACAAGAGCTTGTTGTCGGCGCGATCGAATCCGTAGAGAAAACCGTCCTTCGGCGACACTGCCATCAATTTCTTGCCGCCCGTCGTCTGAAAGAGAGCGGGCGGGTTGGAGACGTCCCAATCGTGCCAATCCCTGGGCACGATCTTGTAATGATTCTTGTAGGCGCCGGTCTTGGCGTCGAGGACGACGACCGAGTCGGTATAGAAATTCTCGCCCTCGCGCGCGCCGATGTCGAAGTCGGGCGCCGGATTCCCCACGGGCACATACAAGAGCCCCGTCGCCGGGTCCAAGGTCGCGGAAGTCCAGGTTCCCCCGCCGCTGATCGGCGCGCCGGGCACGTTTTTCCACGTCGAGTTATCGAGCGGGGAAACGCCCTGGGGCCCGCGAACGGCATCGCCCTCGGACTTGGGCACGAGGAAGAATTCCCACACGATCTTGCCCGTCCTAGCGTCGAGCGCGTACATGCGCCCCTTCCCGCCCTTAAAGTCGCCGCCGGCATTGCCGATGAAGACGAGCCCCTCCCACGCGATCGGCGCCGCCGGCACGGCTTCGCCCTTCTTCACATCCGCGATCGTCGTCTCCCACAGCCGCTTGCCGGTCTTGAAATCGTAGGCCAGCACCCGCCCGTCCTCGGTCCCGCGAAACAGCATGCCATCGAGGTACGCCGCGCCTCGATTGGTCGGTATAATGTAGGTCGGATATTCCTCGTGCGTCCGCCAGTTCTCGGCGCAGGTCGCCGGGTCGATCGAGAAAATATCGAATTCGGTCGTGCCGATGAGCGCCCCCTCCACCATGATCGGGCCGGTCTCGAAGCTCGTGAATCGTCCGGTGTCGTAGGTGCAGAGCACCTTCAGCTTCCCGACGTTCTTGGTGTTGATCTGGCTGAGGTCGGAGAAGCGCTCGGAGGAAAGCGTCTGGTTGTAGCTCGGCCAGTCCGCAGCGGCCGGCGAGGGACCGGCCGCAGGCGCGGGCGCCGCGGCGCCCTTGTAAGCCGGGTTCGTCTCTGTCGTTACGGTTCCGGGAGGCGCTCGCAGCGAGAGAAGTTCGCCGCGCGTCTCGCCGACAGCCACCTCGACCCGGGTCTTGTTCGCGACCAAGAAGGTGATCCCAGCGCCCACCGCGGCCGCGCCCAGCGCAACCAGCACGATAATGATGATCTCAAGCCTGCGACTCATTCCAGCCTCCGTTGTGCGTCTCCTGTCGTCCGGTTTTCGACCGCGCTCATGCCTGATGCAGCTTGCCGCGGAACACCCAATAGACGACCGCGGTGTAGATTGCGATCACCGGAAGCACGAATATCCCGGCGCCCCAGAACAGAAACGACAGCGCCTTCTCCGGCGCTGCCGCGTCGGTCACCGTCACCTGGTAGGGGATCATGTAGGGCCAGAACAACACCGCGAGCGTCAGGAACGCCGCGATGAATAACGCCACGGTCATCGCGAAAGGCATGCCGTCGCGGCGCTCGCGCACGCCGATGAAGACGCCGGCCATCGCCAGCAAGCCGAGGCCGGGGAACACGAGACCCCAGCGGCGATCGACGAGATCCGCGCCGATCTGCTCTCGGTGCAAAAGCGCCGCGCCAAACGCCAAGATGAGCACAACCAGCACCCCGATCGCGAGCCAGGGAATGCGCTTCCGCGCCCACTCTCGCAACTCGCCCTCGCTCTTCATGACCAGCCAACCGGCGCCGAGCAACGCATAGCCAAGAACGAGGCCGATCCCGGTCAGCACCGGCAGCAGCGCTAGCCACTCGAATGCACCACCGGTATATTGGCCGTCCGTCACCGGAATGCCACGGATCATCGCCCCGACCGCAGCGCCCTGCACGAAGCCGACCACAACCGAGCCAAGCAAGAACCCACCGTCCCAAAACTTCCGCGCGTCGCGGTAGCGGAACTCGAAGGCGACGCCGCGGAAAATCAGCCCGAACAGCATAAGCAGCACCGGGATGTAGAACGCCGGCAGGAAAACGGAATAGACCATCGGGAAGGCCGCGAACAGTGATGCGCCGATCACGATGAGCCACGTCTCGTTGCCGTCCCAAAAGGGCGAGATCGTCGCCAGCATCGCGTCGCGCCGCGCTTCGTTCTCGGCGACGATAAACAGGACGCCGACGCCAAGGTCGAACCCGTCCAGGATCACATAGACCAGGATCGCGACGACGATGACGCCGGCCCAGAACAGCGCCAGGCTTGATGGCTCAGCCGGGATCATCGCGGCCTCCTCTGCAGGGCGACGGCGATCGGCCGACCCGGCGACAAGGAACTGGCGCTTTCCGGTTCAGCCGCCGGTCCCGCTCGCAGCACACGATAGATGTACGTCAAACCGAACGCATAGATTACGGAGTAGACGGCGACATATCCGATCAACGAAAACAGGACCTGGCCGCCGGTCAGCGACGGCGTAATCGCGTCCGCCGTTCGCAGGAGGCCGTAGACAACCCAAGGCTGACGGCCGACCTCGGCCGTGTACCAGCCGCAGAGCACGGCGACAAAGCCGGTCGGAAAACACACAAACGCCGCCCAAAGGAACCAGCGCGCGCTCTCCAGCCCGCGGCGCCAAATCAGCAGGACTCCGACCCAGGAAACCGCCATCATGATCAGACCCATGCCCACCATAATACGAAACGCAAAAAACGGGATGACGACAGGCGGGCGGTCATCTGGCGGGTACGCATCTAGACCGATCTCCTTCGCGGTCCAGTCGCCCGACGCGATGAAGCTGCCGAGCTTCGGCACCTCTATCGGGAATAAGTTGCGCTGCGCCCACGGGTCGGGAATGGCTATGAGCACTTCGGTCGCCGGCTGCTGCGTCTGCCAGCGCGCCTCGATCGCGGCGAATTTTTCGGGTTGATAATGCAGGACGTACTCGCCGGTGAGATGGCCGAATACCATTTGCACCGGAATGAGCGCGGCAACGAGCCCTAGCCTGGATTTCCACGGAGCCGAGCCCGCCTAACGGTGGGCGAGTCAAGCGATTCGAAAAACTCGCTTTTTTGCGTGATTTGTTATGCATGATGGTGCGCTGATAGCCCATTTGTACGTTGTCTTCTCCTTGCCAAGGGAAGACTACCAGGATTCCGTCTCGCCATCGGTTGATGCAAAAATGCAGCACCATAGCCCTTCTCTGGCAGGCGCAGGGGTTGTCACGTCTTTCTCGCTTGACACTATATATGGGGTTAGACACCGTGCACAAGTGGCTATCAGAGCACCATATGACCTAACAAAGTGCCGCCGCTTCTTCGTCCGGCCGGCGACCCCACGGCAGCGCCAATACGAGGCATTGCGCGCCTATTTCTTCGAAGGCATTGGCTCTGACGCGGCGGCGCGACGGTTCGGCTACTCACCGGGCGCATTCCGGGTGCTCTGCCACGCCTTTCGTCGCGGCGAACTGCCAGACTTCTTCGCCGTCGTCCGACCGGGTCGGCGTGAGCAGCCCAGAAAGGGCCGTGCCCATGACCAGATCGTGGCGCTGCGCAAACGCAATTACTCAGTCTACGAGATCAGTCAGGCGCTTTCCGAACGGGGAATGCCACTCAGTGCGACTGCGGTACGCGAGGTCCTCGCCGCGGAAGGGTTCGCACCGCTGCCGCGGCGGCTCGACGAGGAGCGTCCGGCCGTAGCCGGGCCCAGCACCGAGGCAGTCGCCAACATCCGCAGCTTCACGCTCACGCCGCGCGAGTTCACGACACGGGTCGGGGGGCTGTTCCTGTTCATCGCCGAACTGGTGCGTTTGAACACCGACACCCTGGCGCTCGGCGCCAAACTCCCCGGCTCGCGCATGATCCCGGCCGCGCATGCTTTGCGCGCCTCGCTGGCTCTGAAGCTATGGGCCATTGAGCGGAAGAGCCATATCATGGCGCTGGTTGCCGACGAAGGCCTGGCGCTGTTCTGCGGGCTCAACGTCATGCCGAAGAGGAGCTTCCTGTCGGAGTATTCCTCACGGATCACCCCGCAGAACGTCTCGCGGTTGCTCGCTCTGTGGCACGAACGGTTGGCCGGAGAGGCGCTCTTCAGCGGGGAGTCGATCAACCTCGATTTCCACTCCGTGCCCTATTTCGGCGAACACCCGGTGGTCGAAACCCACTATCTGCCGAGGCGCAGTCGCCGTCAGCCCAGCATCCTCACGTTCCTCGCCCAGGACGCCGACAGTCAGGTGTTCTGCTACTCGAACGCCGACATTCGCAAGGGTGAGGAGGCCGAGGAAATCTTCCGTTTCATCGAGTTCTGGAAGCGTCAGCATGGCAAAGTGCCGCAGCACCTCGTATTCGATTCCAAACTCACGACTTACGAAGGGCTCGACCGGCTGGATGCCGCCGGGATCACCTTTATGACGCTGCGCCGGCGCTCCAAAGGCCTGCTGGCCGAAGTCTATGAGCTGGCAGCATCGGCGTGGCGCACCATCACGCTCAACCTGCCCAGTCGCAAATATCGCACACCCCAAGTCTTCGAGCAGAAGGTCTGCCTTCGCGAACGCACCTACCGACAACTGTTCATCAAGGATCTCGGCCACGATGAACCCACTATCCTTGTCACCAACGACAGGCATGCCAGCGCCCGCAACCTCATCACTCGCTATGCCAAGCGCATGCTGATCGAAAATGCGCTCGCCGATGCCGTACGCTTCTTCCACATCGACGCGCTCTCCTCTTCAGTCGGCTTCAAGGTTGATTTCGACATGGCGCTCCTCGTCCTCGCCAGCGCCCTCTACCGGTTGATGGCCCGACGCATGCGAGGCTACGATGATGCCCAAGCCCGCCGTATCTTCCGCGATTTGATCGACATGCCGGCAAACGTCGCCATCGCCACTGACGAGGTCACCGTGCGCTTCCACCGTCGCGCCCATCTTCCAATCGTACTCGCCTCCGGACTCATCGACCAACCCGTCCTGGTGCCATGGTGGCAAGGCCGTTCGCTCCGCCTGATCCACTAGCATGTGAAACCTGTCGTGTTAGGCGATTTCCGGTCCGTGGAAATCCAGGCTAGTCCCCAATGCAGCATGACCCGCGATTCCGCAACGTGCCGGCCGCGCAGCATGTGCCACGCGCCGGTGGCGATGACGCTCATGCCCGTCGTCAGAAACGCCGCGAGCAGCATGTGCGGCCACCGGATTCGCACGATGGGTCCAGTCGTGATTGCCCACCAGTCATCCGGCACAATTTTGTCGTCGACGAAGGCGTGGCCGAGCGGAACCTGCATCCAACTGTTGTTGCAGAGGATCCAGAACGAGGAAAACATGGTCCCCAGAGAAACCATGCAACAAGACAGGAAATAGAACCAGGGCGGCACTCGGTCCCGGCCGAGCAGAACGACGCCGAAAAACGTCGCTTCGAGCATGAAGGCCGTAAACGCCTCGTAGCCCAGCAGCGGCCCCTGTATGGACCCGGTGCGTTCGGACAGCCCGCTCCAATTAGTCCCGAACTGGAACGCCATCACGATGCCACTGACCACGCCCATGGCGAACGACAGAGCGAATATCCTGAGCCAGAAATCGAAGACGCGTCGGTAGACCAGCCTGCCGGTCGCCAGCCGCACCCCCTCGATCGTGGCGAGCCAGGCAGCGAGCCCGATTGTGAAAGCGGGGAAAATGATGTGGAAGCTGATGACGAATCCGAATTGCAGGCGTGACAGAAAGACCGGGTCTAGCTCCATCGTCTATCTCCTACTTGTCGTCTTCCTCCGTGACCTCCGACATCTTGGAACGCAAGATCATGAACTTGCCAGTAGTTGCCGTCTTCACACGTAACGCGCCATCCGTCCACGTCCGCTCATCGGTCAACCGCTCTACGGCTGCAAGTAGTGCACCAAGAACTCCAGCAACCATCGCCTGTGTGGCCACAGTTGATGAACCGCAGATAAAAGGCAAAATCCCCGAGGGGCACGCTCGCGTCAGGCGCTGGCACACTGGCGACTAGCACAGCTTGGGCATATGCCGGAGCCGCGGCTGCGCCCAGCAGCACAGCGACAAAGGCGGCGCGCAAGTCAGGATACAAGTCAGGATACAAGACCTTTTGCCTCCCTTTATCGTGGTCACTCGGTCGACTGCGCGGCACCAGCGCCCCGCTCGTTCGCCGCAATCTTCCACGCGGCCTACCTCGGCGGCCTTCGACGCAAGTGTGGTCTTGCCGCGGAGCACGAGGGCGATGCCGAGCTTGCCCAGGACTTCCTGACGCGGATGGCGGAGAGCCATGCCGACTTCACCTTGTCCTTCCGCCTTCTGTGTGCCGCGTCGGCAGACACGGAGGGTGATGCAGCAGTGCGCGCGCTGTTTGCAGACGGCTGCGCCTATGACGCCTGGGCCGCATGCTGGCGACGGCGCATGAGGGAGGACACCATGGATCCGGATGCGCGCAGCTCCGCGATGGAGGCGGTGAACCCGGCTTACATCCCGCGCAACCACCTTGTAGAGGCGGCGCTCGACGCCGCAGTCAGCCGCCAGGATTTCGCTCCGTTCGAGCAACTGCTGGAAGTCCTGTCGCGCCCGTTCGAAGAGAGGCTGGGCTACGAGCGCTACGCCGCGCCGCCTGCTCCGAGGGAACGTGTGCAACAGACCTTCTGCGGGACCTGATGTCGGCAGGCGGGCCCAGTAGTCGCTGCCGGCGCATTGCGATCCATTGTGCACCGCTATGTTTGTGTCCCATTTTCCGGCCATTACTCGGCGGCCTCGACGGGAAAATCCTTTCGCTATCGGTTGAGTTGCACCGCGGCCAGCTTGTCTGATAGGGCGGATCGATGCCGCCAGAACCGGAGCCTGCCGTCGATGCCGGAGCTGGCCACACCAGCCTGGTGGCACTCGCGCTGCTGGGACCCGTGGTGGGTGCGGCTGCGGGCACGGTCGGTGCGATCTTCCGGCTCTCGCTTGGTCAGGCCGACAGGATGCGCGACGCGCTGATCGCCGCGGCACATGGCTACAAGCTTGCAGGGTTCCTGGTGGTTCTTGTGGTGTGCGGAACCGCCACCGCCCTGGCGGCTTGGCTCGTTCGGCGGTACTCGCCACAGGCATCAGGGAGCGGAATCCCGCACGTCGAGGCCGTGCTGAACGGGACCTTGAAACCAGTGCGGATTGGCTTGGTTCCGGTGAAGTTCATCGAAGGCGTCCTCGCCATCGGTTCCGGGCTAGCACTCGGCCGTGAAGGCCCGAGCGTGCAGATGGGTGCGAGCATTGCAAACAGTATCGGGCTTATGTTTCGTCGCGACTGGGCCGACTGCAGAGTGCTGCTCGCGGCTGGCGCCGGTGCCGGGCTGGCCACCGCCTTCAACGCACCGATGGCTGGGGCGGTGTTTGTGCTCGAGGAGTTGGTGCGGCAGTTCGAGATTCGGATCGCCGTTGTGGCTCTCGGTGCATCAGCAACTGCCATCGCGGTGTCACGTAGCATTCTTGGCGAGTTGCCGGATTTCCATGTCGGAGCACTCGCTTATGCCGGCGCGGAAATCAGGCCGCTCTACTTTATATTGGGGGCCGTCGCCGGACTCGTGGCCATCGCTTACAATCGCGTATTGCTCGGGACGATGGCGGCGGCGGACCGGCTCAGCTCATGGCCCGTAGAGCTGCGCGCGGGGTTGATCGGTGCCGCTGTCGGGACGTTGGCATGGTTCGCGCCGGGCCTGGTTGGCGGCGGCGACACGATCACGCAGCGTACTCTCGTCGGAGCGGAGACGCTCGCCGCCATTCCAGCGGCCCTCCTGCTTCGGTTCGGGCTCGGCGCGGTGTCGTACGCAGCCCGCACACCGGGCGGCCTGTTCGCGCCCATGCTCGTCCTGGGCGCGCAACTGGGCCTGTTCTTTGGCATCATCTGCGGGCTGGTATTCCCAGAGTTGCATATCCAACCGGAGGGATTCGCGATCGTCGGGATGGCGGCCTTGTTCACTGGCGTCGTACGCGCGCCGCTGACCGGCCTTGTGCTGGTGACCGAGATGACCGCGAGCGTCACAATGCTGCTACCGATGCTAGGGGCCTGCTTTGTCGCGATGCTGCTGCCCACCCTTCTCCGCGATCCGCCGATCTACGATTCCTTAAGCGAAGCACACCGTGATCCCACATCATCTCGGCGATGAATCTTCTCCAGATCGATGTCGTTGACCTCGAGAGTGCCGAGTTCTGGGTTACTTGCTGGCGGCCTGTGACTTGCGCTCGTAGTCGTCAAGCCACTGCTCGGTGAGCCGGTCGAGCTCCTCGAGCTGGTGTTCGGAGTAGGATTCCGGCGCAAAGCCCTCGAGCCACCCGACCACGTGAGTTTCGATCAAGTCGCGCGGCACGTCTGGATGCTGGGCATGGATGCGTTCTGCCGACTGCTCGATCGACAGCCGTTTCCCGTCGTCCCAGACGATCTTGCGCCGTCTGGGGTCGACGTCGGCATTTTCCAGTGCGGCGAAGACCAGATCGAGCGCGTAGAGCGAGTGTTCCCCCTCGGACGAGCCCGTCCATTCGAGGAAGGCGTCAGTGAACGGGTTGTTCTCGAAGGGGTGTTTTGCGCGTCGCTTGCCCATCGGATGTGGATAGCACCGCGGGTCATTGCCGTCGCGAGGCTCGCTTCATCATCAAGCGGCTCTGCTAGATGCTCAAGGCGATCCACTGGGCGGTGAGCGCCTTGAAGCGCTTATAGTTGCGGATCTCACGCCGCACCTCGCGAACCGGTAGAAACGTCAGCCTTGGGGCAGGCCTGAAGGTCCGGTTTCTACCCCAAGCGGTCATTGGACAGGGCCTCTGGTATAACACGGCAACCGCAGCCTTGCGCACCGCCTCGGCCTTGGCGTCGGCAGCGGCAGTACTCAGGACCCGCGCAGCACGCTCTGCAGCCGCCGCATCGGCCCTCGCGATGTCACGCTCGGCAATGCGTCGTCGCAGGTTTTCGTCCTCATCGATCCGAGGTCGACCATTACCAGACTTCAGCGCCTCGACCGTGTGCGCGGATTTCTCACCGGTCAGAACGTAGTCGCCGGTGTGCTACTCGTCGAGCCTAAGCGGCATCCGGCTCCGGGTCGTCATCCGGTTCCGGTTTGTCGCGTCCGTTCGGGGGCATGTAGAAGTGCACGTTGTCGGCGACGGGACTGTCTGCCGGGAGCACGTTTCGCGGTATCCGCCATTCTGGACCGCCACGCATCACCAGCCAAAACTTCATCGCGCTCACGTCGCCGTTCAGCGCCGCCTTGACCAGCGCGATCCCCATCTTCGCCTTGATCTGCTCGAAGCCGTCGGCGAGTTCCTGGCGGAAGTATTTCTTCAGGGTGTTGATGCTGATCTTCAGCACGCCGGCAATGGTGGCAACGTCAACGCCATTTGCCCGCAGCACTTGAACGACATCCCGGTGATGCGCCGCCGGCTCAAACGGCGGACGCCCGTTCTTTCGGGTCCGAGCTTCGGCGATGTTTGTGACGCCTGTGGGCGTGGCCATAAGGACCGTCATAAACCCGGTATGCCGGGACTAGGAAGGCGCCACACAGCGCCCGGCGCTCGGCTCAGGCCAGTGCCAGTGTCGCCTGCCCGGCCACTGAGCGAGGCGGTAACGGCAGCCAACGTCCGCGTCGCAGCCGCCGCGATCTAGGCAACGAAACAACCGTGGCCGGGCTCGGCGGTGCAGGCGGCGCAGACACAGTAACGATCCTCACCACAGTCCGCACCGTCAACGGAGAGCGCGCCAGGGCGCGCAGCTCACCGACGATCTCGGACCGCGCCTCGTAAAACGCCTCGGCCGATCGCCAGTCCGGACGCAAGTGCCTGACCGCAGTGGCCAGCCGTAGAAGCTGCGCGACCGTGTCGTCAGGCGGGTTGGTCATGAGGCGCGGTCAAGTATCTGGCCCTTGGTAAATGCAATTCACGCGGCTTCGGGGTGCTCGGCCCGTGCGCGCTCGATGCGCCGAACAATCTTTTCCCAGCATGCCGGGCCGATGCCGCGCTGGATACTGTCCGGGTCGATCAGCTCCTTGTCGCAGCAGACGCACGCAGTGCGGTTGGCGTAGATTGCGCCGTCACCACGCAGCCACGCGTCGGTGACTTCCTTCAATTTAGCTTCCAGACGGCGCTTGCGCGTAGCCACGCCTTTAGCGATCGAGGCGCGGCACTTTTCTAGCTCGATGCGCACCCCAATGAGCACGACCCTGCGGACCTCTTCATCGGACAGAGGGTGGCGGCGGGTCTCCTTGAGCGACACCGGCCCAAACCGCCCGTCGTAGTGTTGGAGGTAATGCTCGACTTGCTTGGGCGGCGGGCTTACTATGCGGCCGTCCCAGGCAACGCGGAACGAGGTGATGTCGGGAAGCGCATCGCGGAATGCATGCTCGTCCCTGATCCAGCGATCGCCGCAGTGCAGGTCGCCCTTGTTCCGCACGAAGCTGCTGCCGCGCGGAAACTGGTCGCGCAGGGCGATGAACTCGGCGAGGAATTGTGCTTCGTCCATCGCTCAGTCCTCTACCGCGCCGGTGCGGATTCTCTCGGCCTGTTCTTGGCCCCCGCGTTCCGCGAGCAGGTCGGATCGGAGCATGGACAACTCGTCGTCTCCGTCATTCAGGGACAGCGGGTCCGTCTTGAACGCATGAAGACACTCGAGCAGCGCTTTGCGGTAGTCTGCGAGGCGCAGCACCAGACAGCGCGCGTCGCCCAGCAGGCGGTCGTATTCGCGGCGTGTGGTGTTCAGACACTTGGTGATTTCGGCGCCCTGGAACTCGTCGTCCACACTCAGCACTTCGAGCGCGCGCATGACGGGCTTTAGGTCAACAGCATTGATGTCGCTCATATTGCTCAGTCTCCTCTCTCTGGGTGGCGATAAGTTTGATTCACGTTGCTCACGATGCCCTCGCCAATGCCTTGAGGCGTGCAATCTTGGCAGCCAGGACGCGATCCTGGTCCGGGAATGACAACCCCAGCACGCGCCGGTTAAATGCTGGCTGCATCTCCAGTGCGGCAAGCGCCGCTTGGTCCATGACGGCAATCTCGTCGATCAACGCTTGTGTCTCCCCTTCCGGCGACGGCACCACGGCTGGGCTGGCCCAGATCTCGTCGTGGTCGTAGACCCGCGCGAGAAGCGCCAGCGCTTCGTCCAGCCGCCGCTCTTGGGCAACATCGCGCGGATCTCGCTCCTGCTCCTGCAGCGGCATGTCATCAAAAGAGGGCTTCTGCTCCGGCTCTGGCTCCGGTGTGCCAGCGCGGACCTGAAGGTTGCCGCTGACGATGGCGGCGATACCCTGTACCTTGCGGAACACCAGATCGGTGCCGCTGAATTGGATCGTTGCCCAATACTCGATGCCGGTCTGCCAGTCGTCCAGCACGTCGATCACAGTGCCGCCGGCCAGCGTGATGATCGGCATGAGCTGGTCGGCATGTTCTGGCAGCCCGTAGTAGGACAACCAGTGCGGTGTGACCGCGCTCATCTTGTTGCTGGTGAGATCGAGCCTGATCATGTCGCCGTTTCCTCGTCTTAAAGGTTGTTGGGAAGGCACGCCCGCCGGGCTGGGCAAGTTGCCCGGCGGGGCTGTGCGGGATGCTGCGGGATCAGAACGGAACCTCATCATCGAGGTCACCGCCGCCGGATGGCTTGGCCGGCGCTGGCATCGCGATGACGTTGGTTCCAGCGCCGTTGCTGGCGGCGGGCGCAACCATCATTCCCGTCGTCGGGTTGCCTTCGAATTCGGTCGGCCCCGACCACACCTCGATCGCCCGACCGACCCAAGGCTCGATTTCATCACCGAAAGCGTCGGCCAGGATGAGGCTGTTTGTCCTGTTCAACGGCAGCCGACGCGGCTTAGGTGTGCCGTCCGGCTGGCACAAGTCGAGCACCGGCTTCGGGGTTTTGCCGAACAACTCCGTCGTCACCTTCGTGATAACGACGGTTTCGTGCACTTCGGTGAAATGCGACGCGTTGTAGAGGCCGCCTGAGTAGATGTCGCTGATCCTAGTCACGGTTATGTCCTCCTTGGGCAGACTGCCGCACGGCGGGATGCCGGCGGGTAGGCAACGGGTTGTGGCTGAAGCTGGATGGCGAGACCGGTTGTTCCCACGGCTCAGCCCTGATCAAGGCCACGATCTCCTGGGCAGTGACCAGGATGGTCTCCAACTCAGCCAGCGTGTCGCGCAGCACGGGTGGCAACGCTGGTAAGCAGCGCGGCGCTGGGCGCGTCTTTTCGGCAAGGATGCATGCGACGCGGCAATGTGCCTGTGCCCGGTTGAGCAAGTCGGCAATGTCGCCGCCCAGCTGACGTGTCAGTGGCATCGCTTTGTCCTTCGCGGTTTGGGGTTGGGGTGGGACGCACCGCGTGAAAAAGGGAAAAAGACTCTTCCAGACGCACATACCCCCCCACAGACACCCTAAATGCTGGATTGGAGGGTCTTTTCCTTTTCTCTGTCATTTCTGTCCCATCTATAGAATTATAGTAGTAAGTAGCTGATATGCTTAGAAAACTTGATGGGACGCATGGTGGGACACAAGCTGGGACGGTGGGACGCATATGCTGGGACGCTTGAGGCGGTGGGACGTTGAGAGGGACGCTTTGCGTCACGGCACAGGCACCCACCAGCGATGAGAGCCGGTCTTGCGGCCTCTCTCCCAGCCGAGCCGTTCCAGGATGTCGGCCATCCGGGCCGCTTCGCGCTTGCCAAAGTGTGGCAGCGACACGGCCGAGGTCGTGGGTGATGTAAGGGCTTCGCGATAGACCTGGATCGGCACGAGCCGGACCTGTGGCCGATCCTTCGGCACCTTCACTCCAGGCGGCTGCTTGTCCCAGGCTTTCTGCGCGGCGGCCGTGGCGGTTAGAAACTGTTCCACATAGTCCGCCACGAGTGGCGTCCAGCCGTCCTCGTCGTAGCGCTCGTCCTGTTCCGGCTTGAGATACTTCGCCTCGAACGCAGGGGTTGGATGCCAAGGTTCGCGTGCACGAAACGCTACCAGGGCTTCGGCCCAAAGCTGGCCGCGATCGGCACGGAGCTTGTCGAGTTCGATGGTGCCTACTTTGACTGGCCAGCCGCGCCGCATACCGGTCGCGTCGTCGAGATAGACCGTCCGGTTGGTGGTGCCCATCAGGCCGCATTGGCGTGGCTCGGTGACCGCCCGCGCGGCGTAGCGCGGCACGTAATGCTCGATCCGGCGAGTGATAAACGACTTGAGCAGCTCGATTTCAGCGTGCCGGAACGCCGACAGCTCAGCGACTTCGGCCAGCCAGACGCCGCGCAGGGTCTGTGACACCATGCGGCTGTCCTGCCGCAGGTCGACCTGATCGGTTGTCCACGGATCGCACAGCGCACAAGCGACCGAACTTTTACCGACGCCCTGCGGGCCTTCCAGGATCAACATGTAGTCGAACTGGCAGCCGGGTTCTTCGATCCGGGCGACCATGCCGATCAGCCACATGTGGCCGATGCCACGGGTGTATTCGTTGTCGGCGGTGCCGATGTAAGTCGGCAGCCACGTATTCAGACGCTTCACGCCATCCCATTGCTGGGCCGCGAGAAACGCTCTTACAGGGTGGAAGCGATGGTATTTCCGGGCGAAAGCCTCCACGCCCTGATCGACCGTCGTCTGGCTGACCCGCGCCATTTCGGCGTGGCGTTGCAGGAAGTCCTGAAGCAGGGTGGTGTCGGCATCCGTCCATGGGCGCGGCTCGGTGATCGGAGCATCGCCCGGCAGGGCTCGGCACAGCACGAGCTGAAGTGCCATCTCGTCATACGCGACGCAGCCATCTAGCGCCGGCATGTTCAGCAGGACGGTGATGACGTTGGCGATGATGCCGGCGTAGCGCGGCTTCTCGTCTCGAATCATGCCACGCACGGATGTGCGCGCGCCGGGCTGTGGCGGTGGTGCTCCGGGTGCCGCACCTGGGCCTGGGCCACCTCCTGATGGCGGTGGCGGTGGTGCTCCACCTATGCCCGGGCTCGGGCCCGTGCTCGCGCTCGATCCCGAGCCTGTGTCGGTGGCTGGCGGCAGCACTAGCGCAGCGCCATCGCCGTTGCCCGTGCCGTTGCCCTCACGCTTGCTCGCGCTGGCGATAATCGCGGCCAGCCGTTTCCGGGTGTCGGTCTCCTTGGCGTAGGTCCACGCCAAGACGCGCGGAATGTCGTTGCGCAACTTGATCCAGCCGGGGTCTCGGCCGGCTTCTGGCCGCTGATCGGCCGCCTCGAGCAGGATCTCCTCGGCGCTCTCGATCGGCATATTCTGCGCGGCGAACTTACCGGTCAGGGTCAGCAATGCGGCGTGTGATCCTTCACCCACGCTGATCGCGGCAAGCAGCTCGGCGATCTCCGGCGGCACCAGAGCAGCGTCGTCATCGACAGCGGTTGTGCCAGGTGAGGGCTGAGGTGTGGGGGGACGGGGTGCGCGGGGTGCGCGAGGTTTTGCGGCAGGATTCGCCTTTGGTGTCGGCGTCGGCTTCGGGATCGCGGCAGCGTCGAGATCGGCGCGCAGGTCGATCAGCTCGCCCTCGATCAGCACGACCTGATGCCCCGACGCGCTGTTAGTTGTTCCGTAATACCAACTTTGGCTTAATGTCCAAGACTCAGGGTGGATCGCGTCGGCAAAGATGCCGCCTAGTCTCGACACCAGCTTTCCGTAATCGCTCAGACGTAGTCCGGCGGCACTAACTCGGCTGCGGTGCAGTGGATCGCTGAGTGGGACAACGACGCGCCAACGTGGGGCTGCTGCAGTCCACGACGGCGTAGTAACCAACACTCCCGCGATGCCGGCGCGGCGCATTGCCTCGGCGGCGTCGTTCAGTGGTATCTGGCCACGATCGTAGTCACCGACGATACAAAAACACTCACGCACATTGGCGTTGTGGCGTAACGATCCTGCGCTAGTGCGCTTGCTGTCAAAGCTGCAGCACGAAAATAACGGCAGCATGGCTTTGGTCGGCGCACGAGTGTCGCGCAGTCGCTCGGCGAACTCCCTGAGCGATGAGAACAGGCTTTCCCGTTGGGTGGCCAGCAGATCCGGAAACATCGTGAAATGGCGCGGGGTATCGAGTGGGCTGATCGTCATGGCGCGATCTCCCACAACGCGATGCCGCGCTTGCCGGCGATGCCTGCGAGCCACGCAACTTGCCGCTCGGTCGCGGCCCACCCGCGTGTGAGGATGTCATGCAGGAACTCACGTTCACGGCTGTTGAGACCGTGGTAACAACTGGTCCACACCTCTTCAGCGACCACACGCCACGTGCGTGGCGGCAGTGGCGGCGCCTGCACAATTTGCACTTGTGTCCTTGCCGGCGGCTCAGCCAGCACGTCCTCGGGCATCAGCCCGCGCGATTGTAGAAATGCCCAGAACATGCGGGCGGCGTTGACGCATTCGCCGTCATGGTCGCTTGAGAACAGACCGGCCAGCTTGATCAGCCGCGCACGATCCTCTGGTGCCACGGGCTTACTCATCGTGACGGTCCTGCGAGCAGCCCGGCGATTTCACTTGCAAGCTCCGCCGGCTTGGCGAGCGAACGCGCACCCGACGCACCGGGAGCAGCGCCTCCGGCTTGCGCTAAGTCGGCCATAAACTTGAGCGCGGCGGGGTTGTCGTCAGGGCCGACGTAGAACCCAGAGAGTTCGACCGGTGCGAGCGCACGTGCCGACGTTAGCGCGGCCTCGACGCTGTCCGGCTCGCCATCACTGACCACGACGAGGCGAGTCACCCTGGGCATCATTTTGCCCACGAAGTTCAGGGCCAGATGCAAGGCGGTTGAGCCGCCTGGTGCCGGCAGAGCTGGTGGCTGACTACCGTCCGGATGCGGCAGTTGCACATTGCGCAGGTGCGGCTCAGGCAGCCGCAGACTGCGTGTTCCAGCTCCGAGCCCGATCAACTCGATCGGCAGCGAAGAGAACGCGACAACCCTTGCTGTCGGTGCATCGGCCAGCACCATCGTCACGACGTCGGCAGCCATGTCGATTAGGCGCCGGCCGCCCTCCTCCCGCATCATCGAGCAGGTGTCAACGAGCAGCGCACACAATGCTGTTGCTGTAGGCACAGCTCCGCCTCCCACGGTTCACGTGTCGTTTCGACTTGGCAGTGACCGAGAAAAGGGCTTACAGCGACTCGATCAGGCAGCGGGCGCGTCTTCGGATTCCTGTTCGCGCTGCACACGCAGTCGGTAGCGCACCGCGGGCGGCAGATGCGCCTCCTTCGCTTCAAGCTCGTCGCGCAACGACATCCGGCCTCTAATCCAGGCCATTACTTCGCCTTCGATCCAGCCAACAGCCTTGTCGGTAATTTTCACGCGACGCGGAAATTGATCCGCAGCCTCCATCCGGTTGCGCGCGCCCTCGCCGACACCGGTGAGGCGCTCAACCTCTGGGCCGCGCAGTATACGAAGGGAGGAAGGTGCGTCGGGCATGTCGCAACGAAAACCCAAGCTGACCCTCCCCGTCTATATACCCGTGGGTAGGGGTTACCCGGGTAGGGCGGGTAGGGGTCAGTAGTTCGGCGCCAGGGTGCGGAATGCCTTGCGCGGAATCCGTGGCCGGTCCGGGTCCGCGTTCCACTCCTGATACAGCTTGCGCTGACCCCACGTCGGGTGCTCCGCGGCCCAGGCGTCGGCCTGCGCCTTCAGCCCCGGTGCCACCACCGGCTCGCTTGTGGGCGGCACAGCCGGGGTTGCAGACGCCGGCTCGATTACAGGCGTCACGGCAGGGGCTGTAGGCGTCGGTGGGTCCATGACGACCTTTACCGTCGGTATGGGCATCTCCGGCGGATCGGTGTCGGACGGCGCTTGCGGCTCATCGAACAGCTCGAGGACAGCGCGCAACTCGTCCTCGGCCCCGATATGTCGCAGCCGTCGCCGTGCCCGATCAGCAGCCAGGAACGCGTCATGGCCTGGGGGGTCAGTGAGATTACCCCAGCCATTCCCGTTGGGCTGCAGCCAGCTGTCGAGGAACGTGCCCAGCGGCTCGTCAAGCCGGTCACACTCCGCCTTGATAATGTCCTGGTGCTCAGTGGTCAGACTGTTCCATATCCCAGCGACCTCGAGCACCGTGAATGTGCTAGGCTCGTGCTTGGGCATGTCGCGGCCTCACGCGATTTCCCTCCCCGACGGCCGGCGTGCGCTTGGTCTCCGCGCCGGCCGTCACCTCCTTCAGCTCAGCTCCCGCGCGCTGGCCTCGTGATACCATCGCGCAGCGGCGGGAACTCTCGTTCAAGCACCGCGCGCAGCGTGTCGGCCATTAACGCGCCCTGATGCGCACTGGCTGTTTTGATGCGGCGGTGTAGGTCCAGCGAGACGTCAATCGTCAGCCGTTTAGATCGAGCCTCAGGGGCCGGCTGACCTGCAGGGGGTTTGCTCATTTCGGTGCTCTCCTGCCCTGTGGGGGCCTGGCCGATTTAACCGGCTTTACGATTTGTGGCAATAATCGCTTGACCGCTTACGATTTTACGATTAAGCGTGCCCCGGTATCCGTAATTCCCACGGGCTGGAAGGGCACCGCATCGCAATGAATGTTGTCACCACCATCGAGCCCGGCGGCGCGCTCATTAGCTACGCCGACGAGCATGCAGCCATTCAGACCTTCACGCAGAACGCCAAGGCTGCCAGCACGCGCAGGGCTTACACGAGCGACATGAAGGCGTTCGTCGGCTGGTGTCGCGCCCGTGGACTCGAACCGATGCCGGCGCTGCCACACACCGTCGTCTGGCACCTGGCGTCAGCCGCCAAGGACGGATTGTCAGTCAGCAGCCTCGGCCGGCGGGTTGCCGGAATTGCCTACGCCCACAGCCTGGCCGGATACGAAACGCCGACCGGCTCGAAGGCTGTGAAGGAAGCCTTGGCCGGCATCCGCCGCACGGTCGGCGCCAAACCCCGGCGCAAAACAGCAGCAACGCATGACCTGATCGAGCGCATGATCAACTGCTGTCCGATCGACAGCATGATTGGCGTTCGTGATCGCGCGCTGCTTGCCTTGGGCTTTGCCGGCGCGTTTCGCCGCTCTGAGTTGGCGGGGCTGCGGTTCGAGGATCTCGAATTGGTCGAGGACGGCTACAAGGTCACCGTCCGCAAGTCAAAAACTGACCAAACGTCGCTCGGACAAACTATAGCCGTTCCACGTGGGTATCGACTGCGGCCGGTTGCAGCAGTTCAAGCCTGGCTCGCAGCGGCTGGGATCGTGGAAGGACCGCTGCTGCGCCAGGTTCATCGCTCAGGCGCCGTGCGCACCTCCGGGCTGTCCGGCGCTGCGATTGCCACTGTTGTTCAACGGCGCGCGGCAGAAGCTGGTCTCGATCCAAGGGAATTTGCTGGCCACAGCCTGCGCTCAGGATTCCTTACCAGCGCTGCTGAGTTTGGTGCGACCGTGTTCGCGATGACGGCGGTCAGCCGGCACAAGAGCATCGATGTGCTCGCCGGTTACGTGCGAAGCGCCGAGCTTTTTCGGAACCCGGCCGGGCAGGCGTTCCTGTAATGACCAAGCGTCCGGTTTACTACGATCGCGACAATGAACGGGCGCGGCCCACCACCATTCGCGCTCTTGTCGCCGATCCGCAGTTCAGATCCGGCTACCGCGATCGGCTGGCCGGGCTTCCACCGAAGCCGCTCTACTACGATGAACAGGTCGGGGAACGGCGCGATACCTGGGGATATGAGAGAGGTCGGCTAACCGCGACCTGGTTGCTCGCAAACGACCGTAGGCCGCCCAGGATCAGCGACATCGAAGGTTTGGTGCAAGCCTACCTCGCGGCCGACGCGGCGGGGGCAGTGCTGTGAGACGCCCACTGACGCCCGGCCAGAAACGCAAGCTGCTGGACGCTATCGAAACGCCGGAATTCAAGCCCTCGACTTATGCTGTCGAAAGCGTGCGCGACAAGATGGATATCGGGAGATTCACCACGACCGGCTGGATCCCGCCGCCCCATCTTTCGGATGAAGCTTGGCTGCGCATGGGCGTCACCCTGCAAGAGATCGAGCACGCAACACCGTGGTGGTGGGCCGACTGGTGGTTGGCCCGGAAATCCCGTGACCTGCCCCCTAACTGGACCGGTCCCAGCCGGCGGACCTTGGACAACGGCAAAGTCGTTGCTAGCGCGTTTCCTCTTTCCCGACGTTGGGAAACGGTTGAGTTCTCGCACTACGTCGAACTGACCTCCCTGAGTGAAGCCGAACAGGATTCGCTGCTCAACTGGTGCGCAGCGGCTGAAGCACAGTTCGCGGCAGGCAAATCGACCAGTCGGCCCTCGGTCAGGGCGCTGCGAGCGGAAAAACAGCGTCGGGCTACGCCGAAGCTGCCACCACCGAAGCCACCGCAGTCGCCGCCGACTCCGCCGGCTCTGCCGTCGGCCCGCCCACTGAAGGTCACACCACCGCCTGCTGTCCGGCCACCACCCGAGCCCGAGATCGAGCCACCGCCACCACCGCCGGCCGATATCACCATCCCGGTCACGATCCAATTCCCGGCAGACTTGCACGAATGGGCAACCCGACAAGCCGTCAGCAAGGCGACGACGCTGGACGACTGGGTTCTCGGCCTCGCCCAGTGGGCATGGAGCCGCAGCAAATGGGAACGTGACCGCTGATGCTGGTCATTACCGAGGGCCAGCCATCAGTGCTCACCTCGCTCTGGGTCCAGCACGAACTGGTGCGGGTGCGTCCCGCACTTGCCAGGGCAATCTGGGACATGCCGCTGATCCGCATCGTCGCCGGGCGCACCGGAGAACGCGATCACCCCACCGCGGTGCGCAATGGCACCACCACCCCCGCTGGGCGGCTCAGGAACGTCGCCCACGCCTCCATCAGCCCACGTCGAGCCTCCAGCAGGTCGGACCGCTGATAAGCCCTGACAACCCCGCTCGCCGGTGTATGCGCCAACGCCGCTTCAGCGAGATCGGACGGTTTGCCGGTGTCTGCGCACCAATCCCTGAAGCTGCTGCGAAAGCCGTGGACTGTGACATCGCCATGCCCCAGCCAGCGCAGCTGATCCTTCAGCGTGGTATCACCCAGCGGGCGGCCTGGACGGTTGCCCGGGAACACCAAAGCGCCAGTACGTAGTTCAATCAGCATCCGCAGGATGTCGATTGCTGGTTGGCTCAACGGAATCCGATGCTCCTTGCGGGCCTTCATCCGATCGGCCGGAATTGTCCAGATGCCCGCCTGAAGGTCGAATTCATCCCAGGTCGCACCCCGCACTTCCGCCGACCGAGCAGCGGTGTAGACCAGGAAGGTCAGGGCAAAGCCGCCCATACCGGCCGGCCGCTGTCGGAGCTTGGCAATGAACTCAGGGCACGCGCGCCAGTCCATCGCCGCGTGGTGTTTGACTGTGTGCAGGTCCGAATTGGCGGGCAGCAGCGACTTCAAGCTACCGCGCCAGATCGCCGGGTTGCCACCGGTCCGCCAGCCCATGGCAGAAGCGTAGTCGAGCACGATCTCGATACGGCTGCGGACCCGGCTTGCGGTCACCGGCTTTTTTCCTTCGCCCTTGCCCCAAATCGGTCGCAGCACCTTCAGGACGTGCTGCACGCCGATTTCCGCCACCGGCACCTTGCCGATCAGGGGGTGGGCGTAATCCCGCAGGCTCCCACGCCACTGTCGAGCGCTGATCGGGCTGCGCCAACGTGGCTCGTGGGCAGCGATATAGGCGTCAGCCACGTCGGCGAACCGTCGGGTCAGATCCAGCTTGACCCGGTCCCGCTCTTCCAGAGGGTCCTTCCCGACTAGCAGCAGTGCCCGCGCTTCGGCATGCAGCTTGCGCGCGTCGGCCAACGTCACGTCATCAGCGCTGCCGAACGACATCACGCGCTCGCGGCCACCACGCTGGAAGCGATATTGCCAATATCGCTGCCCCGTGTGCCTGACGACCAGCACGAGACCCTGGCCGTCGAGATACTTGCCCTTGGTGCGCAGCCCGCGCACCGCTGTTGCCGTCAATCTGCCCATCGATTTTGCCCCCGGTTCTGCCCCCGACCGACGTTCTGCCTTTGGGCACCCTTATGCGACCTTCGGTGACCGGGGAATACGGCTAAATTGCTGATTAGGCCAGCATTTTTAGTCCAGCGCACCCCTAGGAAATTCCGACCCCGGAGGACGATCACTCATCCCCGGTACTGGAGTGGTTGGGCCGGACGGCGACTTAGGGCGCCACCCTGGAAGTGGTTAAACGACCTCCAAGCGGCGACTGGACCACCGCCCTTCTCGCGGCCATCAAGCGTGCCGGCCCACCGGTGGCTTTAGCTTCCATTTCGTCTGTGCACTGGTCAGATGGCGGCTTGGTCGATCTCAACCGCGTAGCTGAGGCCCTGTGCGGTGTTGGCGCGAGGCTGGTGGTGGATGCAACACACAGTGTCGGCGCCTTACACACCGATGTCCGTAGCTTCGACCCGGACTTTTTGGTCTTCCCGACATACAAATGGGTACTCGGCCCTTATGGGCGTGCTTTCCTCTACGTCTCAAAACGATGGCAGGACAGCGTCCCGCTGGAGCAGACAGGCTCCGGTCGCCGCGCCATCGACTCCGAGGCCGCGCCGTACATGCGGGATACAACCTATGTGCCGAACGCCCGGCGCTTCGACATGGGTGAACGCGATCATTTTGTAACGCTTGAAATGGCCGCGATCGGAATGGAGATGATGGCAGATTGGGGAGCGGAAGCGATCACCGCACGGCTTAGAATGCTGACCGCCCGCCTCGCCGAGGCCTCACGCGACTTTGCCGTGAAGGTATCGGATGAAGCCGTACGTGCCCCGCATATCCTCAGCCTGTCTTTCCCGATCGGCATGCCATCCAGCCTGATCGAACGGCTCGCACAGGAGCGCGTATACGTCAGCCGGCGTCTTGGACGCTTAAGGATTAGTCCCCACGTTTATAACGACCTCGAGAGTGCCGAGTTCTGGGTTACTTCCTGGCGGCCTGTGACTTTCGCTCGTAGTCGTCAAGCCACTGCTCAGTGAGCCGGTCGAGCTCCTCGAGCTGGCGTTCGGAGTAGGATTCCGGCGCAAAGCCCTCGAGCCACCCGAGCACGTGAGTTTCGATCAAGTCGCGCGGCACGTCCGGATGCTCGGCATGGATGCGTTCTGCCGACTGCTCGATCGACAGCCGTTTCCCGTCGTCCCAGACGATCTTGCGCCGTTTGGGGTCGACGTCGGCATTATCCAGTGCGGCGAAGACCAGATCGAGCGCGTAGACCGAGCGTTCCCCCTCGGACGAGCCCATCCATTCGAGGAAGGCGTCAGTGAACGGGTTGTTCTCGAAGGGGTGTTTTGCGCGTCGCTTGCCCATCGGATGAGGATAGCACCGCGGGTCATTGCCGTCGCAAGGCTCGCTTCATCATCAAGCGGCTCTGCTCGATGCTCAAGGCGATCCACTGGGCGGTGAGCGCCTTGAAGCGCTTATAGTTGCGGATCTCACGCCGCACCTCGGGCAGATAGTCGCGCGGAACATATTCGGTCCGGCTCCTCATCTGCCGCGTGTAGCTGAGCTGGTAGTAGGGTCCCCTCCGGTTCTCTGGATCCTTGTACTGGCGGGTGAGCGATCCGGGCCGCATGTCTTCAATGCCGGCCAGCTGCGCCTTGATGCTTCCAATGCGCTTTCTGATCACTGCCAGGCGTTTGTTTGTCATAGGTTTAGCATACCAGTGCTATACTATGCTGGCAACAGAATCGAGAGGGCCCGATGCCGCTGTGGATGCCCTGGTGGAATGCGATTTGGCTGCTGCGTCCGGCGTTCTCGCGTCTGCGCACCTTCCTGTGGTTCGCCACCGCCGTGGCAGGCTTCACGGTGCGGACGGAACTGCTGGGCGTAACCAGCCTCGTGCGGGCGCTGAAGCTCGAGGCTCGCTTCTACAACAAGCTCGTCGATCACTTTCACAGCCCCGCCGTGAAGCTCGATCGGCTCGCGGCGCTGTGGACCCAGGTGGTGCTGCGGCTATTCCCGCAGCCGCTGCGCATCAACGGAAGGTGTATCGTGGTCGGCGACGGCATCAAGATCCCAAAGCGCGGGCGCAAGATGCCGGCGGTCAAACTCCTGCATCAGCAGTCCGAGTCGAACACCAAGCCCGAATTCATCATGGGACATTCCCTCCAGGCTGTGAGCGTGCTCGTTCAGGCCGCAGCCAGCGTCTTCGCCGTGCCGCTCGCCATGCGAATCCACGAAGGGTTGGTGTGGTCCAATCGCGATCGCCGCACCCTGCTCGACAAGATGCTTGCGCTCCTCGGGATCGTCGCCATCGCAGAACCCTTCTACTTCGTCGCCGACGCCTACTATGCCGCGCGCAAGATCGTCACCGGCCTGCTCGAGGAGAACAATCACCTGGTTACGCGGGTGAAGTCCAACGCCGTCGCCTACACCGCCCACCAGCAGCGTGGCCCGCGGAAGAGAGGCCGGCCCAGAGTCTATGGCAGCAAGGTCAAGCTCAGATCCCTGCTGGAAGACCCCAAGGGCTTCCAACAGGCCGAAAGTCCCGTCTACGGCGAGCACCAGGTGACCATCCAGTATCGGGTCCGCGACCTGCTGTGGCGCCCGGCCGGTCAACTCGTGCGCTTCGTGGCGGTGATTCATCCAGTAAGAGGCTCGTGCCTCCTGATGTGCACCGACACCTCTTTGGAGGCTATCGAGATCATTCGCCTGTACGGTCTGCGCTTCAAGATCGAGCACACGTTCAAGCAGGCGGTGCGGCTGATCGGTTCGTTTACCTACCATTTCTGGATGTCCGACATGAAGCCGCTGCGCCGCCGCAGTGGCAATCAACATCTCCATCGTGAGTCGCTGGAATACCGCAACGCCGTCAAACGCAAGCTCCACGCCTACCACGTCTTCATCCAGGCGGGTGTCGTCTGCCAGGGACTGCTTCAGTATCTGGCCGTCGCCTTCCCTCAGGCCGTCTGGAATTCCTTCGGCTCCTGGCTGCGAACCATTCGGCCCGGCATCCCGCCCTCGGAGCTGGTCGTGGCCAATGCCCTGCGCCAGAGCCTGCCGGAATTTCTCTTGAATGCCACCCCGAGCAACACCTTCGCGAAATTCGTCATCGAACGACAGGACACCAATAAAATGGAGGCCTTCCGCCTAGCCTCCTGAGCCGAAATTCCTCCGGAACTCTGGACTCGCGAGTAACGACGAGACTGATGTGGACCGGTTCATCGAAGTGTTCCGTCGTGCGGTAACCTGATCGAGCACCCCTTCGATGGCGTTCGGATCGTCCCAGACCAAACGCACCCCGATCACATGCACGGCTGCGCGCTGCGCCCAACTCAGCCGTGCGGCGTCCTTTGGAGTAGTGACAGGCAGAGCGTCCAGTCGCCCGGCCTGCTGAAGGATTCGCTGGAACTCCCGATCCGCGAATGGATGGTGATCGGGAAATGAAAGCCGCCCAACCGGAACAGCACCAGTCTTCTCCAACATCGCGAAGAACTTTCCTGGCCTCGCAATGCCGGCAAAGGCCAGCACACGACGGCCGGCGACCACTGCTGCATCCGGTCCCGCGACAAGCCGTGCACGCAATACTGGGAGCCATTGCGGCAGCGCGGCAGTAGCTCTGGATCGATCCTGGTCGATCAACACGGCCGCATTGCATCGCGCGGCCCCACCCGCCAGCGGCTCGCGCAGGGGGCCGGCCGGAAACACGCGCCCATTGCCGAAGCCGAACCCGCCATCCACTACAAGCAAGGACAGGTCTTTCACCAGCGTCGGGTTCTGCAGCCCATCGTCCAGGATCAGGATGTTCGCCCCTTCCCCCACTGCCGCGCGGGCAGATGCGGCACGATCGGCTCCGATCCACGTGGGCCCCTCCGCTGCCAGCAGCAACGCCTCGTCCCCGACCAGCGCAGCATTGTCTCGGATCAGCACGCGCTTTGTGCCCCGGAACGTGCCGCCGTAGCCGCGAAGCAGAAAATGCGGAACCAGTCCACGTGAACGCAGACGCTGCCCCAGATCTAACGCAAGCGTCGTCTTGCCGCTGCCACCCAAAGTGACGTTGCCGCAGCAGATCACCGGAATCGGCGCACGCCATCCCGGCCGCGCAACCCGACGGGCGGCCGCGGCCGTGGTTACCGCGCTGAGCGGCGAGAGTAGCTTGGCGAGGACCCCGTCGCCGCGACCCTGCCAGAATGCAGGCGGATGCAGCAGCATCACCGACCCGCTGACGCAAGCGCCAGCAATTCGGTCGCGATCCGGCGCGGTAGATCCTCATGCTTCGCAGCCACTGCCTGGGCCCGCGCCCCAATGGCCGCGCGTTCACGCGGGGCGCGAAACATGGCAGCGACCCAGTCGGCAATCGAGCGGGCATCGGTCACCCGGATGAGCCCTCCCGCACACTCGAGTACCTGCACGGCATCAGAGAAATTGTCAGTATACGGTCCCGTTGCGACCGGACACCCGAGCCTCGCCGCCTCCAGCGGATTCTGTCCGCCGCCAGGCGACACCAGACTGCGACCCACAAGAGCAAGGCCCGCCAGCCTGTACCAAAGCCCCAGCTCACCCAGCGTATCGCCTATCCACACGCCCCCCGCCGGCGGCATTTGTCCCAACGACCGGCGACTGACCTCGAGATTCCGCGCCGCGGCCGCGATCTGCTGTCCGCGCTCTGGGTGTCGCGGAACAACAATGGTGACCAAGCCGGCATGTGAGCTAGCCAGCATTCGGTGCGCATCGAGGATGATCGCTTCTTCGCCCGGATGCGTGCTGGCCGCGAGCCAACAGGGGCGCTCGCCCAGGCACTCCCGCATCCGTGACAGCTCATTTGTGTCCGCAGGCAGCGGCGACGCCGCAAATTTGAGGTTCCCAGGCACCGTAACAGCCCGGGCTCCCAGCTCGCGGAGGCGCTCCGCGTCTGTCTCGCTTTGCGCCTGGATCACCGCTAGCGAGCCAAGCAGCTCCCGCGCCAGTCCAGGCGCGAAGCGCCATCTCCGCAGGCTGGCAGCCGACATGCGTGCGTTCAGTAGTACCGACCGGGATGCCGCGCGAGCGGCAACCGGCAAGCAGGTTCGGCCACAGCTCGCTTTCCACCAAGACCGCCACGTCAGGGCGCCAATGGTCAAGGAAACGCCCCCCCCATCGCGGAACGTCAAACGGGATGAAGCGATGCATCACCCTCTCGCCCAGCGCCAGCTCGGGCAAACGCTGCTTCAGCAATGTCGCCGAAGTGACGGTACCGGTCGTCAGCAGCATCGTCAAATTCGGAGCCTGCCCGGCGATTTCCGTCAACACAGGCAGAATGGAAACACTCTCACCCACGCTGGCCGCATGCAGCCAAAGCAGACGACCCCTCGGCCGTGGGATCGGCTCCCGCCCCTCCCGCTCGTGCAAGCGCGCGGCAATCTCCTTGCCCCGCCGTGCGCGATGACGCAGCAGGACCCTCAATGCCGGTGTCGCCATGCTGGCCGCCGACGACCAGATTGAAGGCAGCGCGCTCACGCCTGACAGAGCCGGTCGGCCACCTCGCTTGCCGCAGTGAGTGCCGAGCCGATCACCGCCACAGCCTCCTGCCACCCTTCGCGGGGAACCGAGATCGCAGGGCCACAGACGATCACCCCACGGGCGAACGGTTTGGGGACGACCATTCGGTCCCAGCTTCGCAACACCCAGCGGCGCAACGTCTGTCCTGCACACGGCAAGACCGGCGCACCAGAGAGAGCGGCAAGGTGTGCCACGCCCGGTGCCGCTACCCGTTTTGGACCCTGTGGGCCATCCGGCGTAATCGCAACGTGCTCGCAACGGTCGAGCAGCGCCAGCAGGTTCCGAAGACCCGCAGCCCCGCCCCGCGTCGAGGAGCCAGTCACAATATTGAGCCCAAATCGTCGCAGGAACGCGCGCAGCAGCCGCCCGTCCCGATGACGTGTGACCAGTACGTGGGCGCGGCCCGCCTGTGACTGAGGCAGCCGTTGTGACAGCACCCATACCATTGGCATCAGCGCTAGGCACTCGTGCCAGAAAGCTACGATGACCGGCCGCCCTGCCGCAAAGGGTGTAATGTGCTCCACTCCCTCAAGCGTCCATCGCGTCGTGCGCAGTGCGAAAGTGACATAGGATGCGAGCAGCCAACCGAGTGCCTCCTGCACCAAAGGACGCCGCGTCCAGCGTTTCATGCGCGGCCAGTACCAGCACGCCCCGATCTGTGTCCAGTGAGGGTTGCCATCGCCGCGTTCCTGCTCTGGCCAACCACCAGTAGCCCTTTCATATTCGGCTCCACACAGGAGGCGCCCATGTCAACCAGGCAACCCGTGGCAATCGTGTTCGACACCTTCGGCACCGTGGTCGATTGGCGTGGTAGCTTGGTCGCGGAGCTGACCGACCTCGGCCAGCAACGTGCCATCGATGCCGACTGGGCTGCGTTGGTGGACGCTTGGCGCGCCGCCTATCGCCCGTCGATGGACCGAGTGCGCCGCGGCGAGCTTCCCTGGACCAAACTCGATGACCTGCACCGCGCCTCCCTGGACCGGCTCGTGCAGGAGTTCGACATCAACTGCCTGACCGAGGCCGATCGTCGCCACATAAACCGTGGGTGGCACAGGCTGAAGCCATGGCCCGACGCCGTCCCCGGTCTTACACGCCTCAAGCGCCTGTGTATCATCGGCCCGCTGTCCAACGGCAACGTCTCGCTGCTCATCAACATGGCCAAGCGCGCAGGTTTGCCATGGGACATGGTGTTCGGGACGGACCTCTTCGGCCACTACAAGCCCGACCCGGAGACCTATCTCGGGGTTTGCGAGCTACTCGACCTGGAGCCGGGTCAGATAATGATGGCGGCGGCCCACAACAGCGATTTGGCCGCGGCCCGCGCGCTAGGTTTGATGACAGCCTTCTTCCCCCGTCCGACCGAGTACGGGCCCCACCAAGCCAGGGACTATGCCCCCGAGGCAGACTGGGACATCGTCGCGACCGACATCGAGGACATGGCCACGAAACTCGGCGCGTAAGCGCCGCGCTCTCTCTTCCGACCACTGGCGACTGAAAACTGACAACTACCGAGGCGTCAGCACCATCACCATCTGGCGATTCTCCATCCGCGGCATCTGCTCTACCTTGGAGAGAGGGTCCATCTCCGCACGGATGCGTTCCAGCACACGAACGCCGATCTCCTGGTGAGCCATTTCTCGGCCGCGGAAGCGCAGCGTCACCTTGACTTTGTCACCCTCTCCGATGAACGACTTCATGGCGCGCATCTTCACCTGATAGTCGTTTTCGTCGATATTCGGGCGAACTTTGATCTCCTTGATCTCGATGACCTTCTGCTTCTTCCTGGCTTCATTTTTCTTTTTCTGCTGTTCGTACTTGTACTTGCCGAAATCAAGGATCTTCGCCACCGGCGGGTCGGCATTGGGACTGATCTCCAGCAGGTCGAGCCCCACCGCGTAGGCGCGCTGTTGCGCCTCCCGGATGGTCATCACCCCTTGCATCTCGCCGTCTTGATCAATCAGCCGCACCTGCGGTGCTCGAATCTCTTCGTTCACTCGCGGCCCGTCGCGCGTGGGCGGGGCGGGCAGTGGTCCTCGTGCTATGGTGTTCTCCTATCGTTGTTGGTTCAGCATGGCCCTCGGGCAACAGTCTGGCCGATCCGGCCGTTCCGGATCAAGCAAACTCCGGCGCTGCCTGGCCACTACGCTTGAGATCGGGAGCGGTCGCCTCGGCTGCAAGACGGACAACGGCGGCGGCCAGCGACAGCACTTCCTGCGCATCCGCCCCCAACCGGCGCAGTGCGACGGTCCCGCTCTCCGCCTCCCGCCGGCCGACCACCGCCAGCACGGGCACATGGGCCAGGCTATGCCCGCGCACCTTGGCGGCGATCTTCTGGTTCGAGAGGTCAACTGCCACTTCCAGCCCGGCTTGGCGGAATGCCCGGGCGGCCTCGCAGGCGAATTCGTCGGCATCCGAGACGATCGTCGCCACCGCCAACTGGACCGGAGCCAGCCAGAGCGGGAAGCGGCCGGCATAGTGCTCGATCAGGATGCCGAGGAACCGCTCGAAGCTGCCCAAGATAGCCCGGTGCAGCATCACCGGCCGGTGGCGCATCCCATCCTCGCCCACATATTCGGCGTCGAGCCGCTCAGGCATGTTGAAATCGACCTGCAACGTGCCGCACTGCCAGTCCCGGCCAATCGCGTCGCGCAGCACGAATTCGAGCTTGGGGCCGTAGAACGCCCCTTCCCCAGGATTGAGCTCGTACTCCACGCCGGCGATGGCGCAGGCTTCCTTCAGCGCCGCCTCGGCGCGATCCCACACCACGTCCGAGCCGGTTCGCTCCGGCGGTCGGTCGGAGAATTTCACCCGGAACTCGGGGAACCCGAAATCGGCATAGATCGACGACAGTAGTGCCACGAATTTTACCGTCTCGGACGCGATCTGGGCCTCGGTGCAGAAGATGTGGGCGTCGTCCTGGGTGAATGCGCGCACCCGCATCAGCCCGTGCAGCGCGCCGGACGGCTCGTAGCGATGGCAGGAGCCGAACTCCGCCAGCCGCAATGGTAGCTCTCGGTACGACCGCACCCCCTGACGGAAAATCTGCACGTGGCAGGGGCAGTTCATCGGCTTCAGCGCCAGGAGTTTGTCCTCATCCTCCACCTGCGCGACGAACATGTGCTGGCGGAATTTCTCCCAGTGGCCGGAGGCCTCCCACAAGGCGCGATCGACGAGCTGCGGGCTGCGCACCTCCTGATACCCGTCGGCATCGAGCCGGCGGCGCATGTAGTCTTCCGCCGTGCGCCAGAGCCGCCATCCCTTGGGATGCCAGAATGCGCTGCCGACCGCTTCTTCCTGGAAATGGAACAGGTCCATCGCCTTGCCGATTCGCCGGTGGTCGCGCCGTTCGGCTTCCTCCAGCATGTGCAGATAGGCGTCGAGCTCGGCGCGATCGCGCCAGGCGGTGCCGTAGATGCGGCTCAGCATGGCGTTGCGGTGATCGCCGCGCCAATAGGCGCCGGCGACCTTCATCAGCTTGAAGGCGGTGCCGACATCGGCGGTGGTGCGCATATGCGGGCCGCGGCAGAGATCGATCCACCCGCCCTGCGAGTAGAGGCTGATCGGCTCGTCGCGCGGCAGGTCCTGGATGATCTCGGCCTTGTATTTCTCGCCCATCTTCTTGAAGAACTCGATTGCCTCGTCGCGCTCCATCACGCTGCGGCGGAATGGCGCGCCGCGGGCGATGATCTCGCGCATCTTCGCCTCGATCGGCGCAAAATCCTCCGGGGTGAACGGCTGGTTGCGGGCGAAATCGTAATAGAAGCCGTCGGCGATCGGCGGGCCGATGGTGACTTGCGTCCCCGGATAGAGCGACTGCACCGCTTCGGCCAGAACGTGGGCGGCGTCGTGGCGAATGAGCTCCCGCGCCTCGGGATCGCGGCGGGTGATGAAGACCACGGTGGCGTCGCGGTCGATGGTGGTCGCCAAGTCGACGAGACGCCCGTCGAGCTTCAGGGCCAGCGCGGCGCGGGCCAGGCCGGGGCCGATCGACTCCGCCAACGCCGTGCCTGTCACCGTGCCGTCGAAGCGGCGCACGGATCCGTCGGGCAGGGTGATGGCGGGCATCGGGGTCTCCCAGTTTGCGAGAACCCAGGTCTATGGCGTCAGGCCTGCGTCGCCGCAACCCCGGCTTGCGCGGGGGCGCCAAGTAATTCGCGATACGCGGCAAGCGTCGCCTGCTGCATGGCGCGCTTGGTGCAGCGCGCGAGAACAGCCGCACGTGCCGCGCCGCCGATCGCCGCGCCCCGTTCTGGCGGCAGCGCCAGCACCCGATCGATCACCGCCGCGAGCGCTGCCGGCTGACCCGGGGGAATGCGCCAGCCGGTGACGTTGTGCTCGACCGTCTCCACCGGGCCGCCGAGATCGGCAGCGATGACCGGCCGCGCCATGGCCTGTGCCTCGATCACGACCCGGCCGAAGGCTTCAGGCCGGGTGGAGCCGTGCACCACGATATCGGACCGCAACAAGGCAGCCGGCATGTCGTCGCATTCGCCGGGCAGGCGGAGACGATCGGCGATGCCGAGCCGTTGGGCCTGGCGGCGCAGGCCGGCGGTATAGCCGGTGCGCCCCTGGTCCGAGCCGAGCAGCACACAGACCGCGTCCCGCCGTGAGAGCCGGGCGATAGCGTCCAGCAGCACTGTCTGGCCCTTCCAGCCGGTGAGGCGGCCGGGAAGCGTGATCACCGGGGCGCTGGGCGGAAGCGACCATGCTGTGTCCAGCCGCGCGAGCCGCTCCGCGATGATGGAACCTGGATCGAAGACAACGGGATCAACGCCGCGCGGGATCACGCGGATACGGGATGGATCAATCCGGTGACGGGTGATGATCAGGTCGGCGATGAAACGACTGGCGGCGATAACGATCTCGCCCTTCGCCATGACCGCGTTGTAGCGGCGCTTGAACGGAAGGTCCTCGTCGTACGTCCCGTGATATGTGGTGACGAACCGAGTGCCCGTTCGCCGTGCCGCCAGCCAAGCCGACCACGCGGGGGCGCGGGAGCGGGCATGCACGATGTCGACGCGTTCCTGACGGATCAGACGGGCGAGACAGTCAGCGTTGCGCCAGATGGCCATCGGCGTCCGCCGGTCGAGCGGTAGCGCGATGTGCCGCCCGCCGGCTCGCTCGACCGCCGCGACGAGGGGCCCGCCGCCACTGGCGACCAGCGCCGTCCAGCCCGCTGCCGCGACCGCTTCTGTGATCTCGATGGTGCTGCGTTCGACACCGCCGGTGACGAGGGAAGGAAGGACTTGGAGGACAACTGGCGGTCCGCGGACTGAGCGCGCCGGACGGGGCACGAACTCTGCTAGGCGCGCGGCGGGAATGGGATTGTTGGTGTCGTGAGCGGCATTCATGTCAGGTCGTGGGATCTTGTGCCTACTTCCCATGAGAGGTGCCGGTGGATAGGGCAATTCAACGCGAAAATCACGAGGGGCGCGAAGATCACGAAGGGATGTCGCCCCTATCGCGCCGACATTATCGTCGATCAGCAGACGATCCTCGAGATAAAATCTGTCGGACGCATCCTCCCGATGCACGAGGCAGAGATGCTGGGTACCTCCGCCTGAGCGGCTGCAAAGTCCGAGCTGCTCTTGAACTTCAAATCCGTCAAACTAAAAGACGGGTTTCGCCGCTATCGTGCGATAGCACTATTTGATCCTTCGTGAGAGCCGGTTGCGGCGCCTGGCTGTCATTGCGAGGAGCGAAGCGGTGCCGGGGCCTGACCCGGCCAAGCAATACCCATGATGTTCCGTCCCTCCCGAGAGATTGCTTCGCCCCAGGGCCGGTACGGAACTCGCAATGATGGTTGCCGCCGGCTTGCGTCATCAGTTCGTGCCATCCCTGACGTTGGGTTCAGGTTGTCGTCACTCACCCGCCGGATCGGATTGCCGGGCGCTGGTCGGGAAGCAACCCGAGAACGTCTTGGCGCAACCTCCGCAGCATCGACCCACGATAGGCGAGATCATTGCGCCGCAAGTAGTCGCGGGCGGCAGCCGAACGCCACTGCGCGACATGGCTGGGCGACGTTGAGTTGGCAGCGAAAATTGCCCGCAATGTCGAAACCGTATGGCCGTTGCGCACGCCCTTGATGACATACCCCCCGATCCGAGGCATCAGCGACAGCCGCGAGGCGCCCCATTTTCGTTCAATGTACAGCCGGTTGCGCACGAACCGGAACCATCGCTCGTCGGACCAACCGACGCGCTGCTCGGGTACTCAGCTTGTGGTGTACCACGATGTCGCCCCGATAGCGGACACGCCAGCCACACTCGATCGCGCGGAGGCAGAAATCATACTCCTCCCAGCAGAAGAACAGGCTCTCATCGTATCCCCCTGCCTCTTGCCATGCGGTCCGACGAATCGCATGCCCGGCGCCGACGAAAGTCACGGTGTCGAATGCCTCTGCCGCGCGGGGCAGCAGCGCGAGCGGATACCCCCAGGACGATCGATCGTCCACTCCCGTCGCATAATCCAGTATGCGGAACCCGATCGCGCCGACGTCAGGCGCCGCATCGAGCGCCGCCACCGCCCGCGCCAGCGTCATGCGGTCGGCGAACACCGCATCGTTGTCCAACCCGACGATCACCCGCCCCCGCCCAAGCGCGGAGCCGGCATTGCGCCCCGCCGGCACGCCACGATTGGCTCCGAATGAAACCAATGTCGCATCCTCCCGCCCGGCAACCGCCCGCATGAGACGATCCAGCGCCTCCGGCCGCGAGCCCTGATCAACGACGAACAGATGTCGGGAAACCCCGTCCTGAGCCAGCACCGATGCAATCGCCGCCTCGGTCTCGGTAGCACGATTGAGTGCCAGGATCACGACATCGGCGTCATACGGCCCAGGCAGGGGCCCGCTTGCGCCGCCCACATGCCGGACGCCATTCACGGGACACGCAGAGCCGGGATCGCCAGATACGCGAGCCGCTTGATCTCCTTCCGCCCGCGCGCCACCGAATCAAGAATGAGCCCGCAGGCGAAGGACAGGAACGCCAGCAACACCAGGCCGGTCGCCAGTACCGCACTGGGTAGTCGCGGCACTAGGCCGCTGACCAGGAATTGCAGGACCACCGGTACCCCGGCGACCGCCGCCGCGCCCAGCAACAGCGCTCCGGCCACTGCAAAGAACTGCAACGGTCGCTCTTCCTTCACCAGCACTACAATGGTGCGCAGGATCCGCCATCCGTCTGCCCAGGTCCGCAGCTTCGACTGAGAACCCGCTGGCCGGGCGCGGTACCCGGTGGGCGTCTCACCAATCGGCATATTGAGTTCCAAGGCGTGCACGGTGAACTCGGTCTCAGTCTCAAATTTTGCCGCCAAGGCAGGAAAAGGATTTCACGAAACGCCGACTGAATACGCGGTAACCGGACAACACGTCGCTCACCTGGTTGCCGAAAATCCAGTGCACCATCCCCGACAGCAAGGTGTTGCTGGCGCGATGGCCCCGGCGATACGCGTCCACGGCATCAGTTTCACGAGAAGCAGTCACCATATCGAGTTGCTGATCGACTAGCATTCGCACCATCGCCGGCGCAGCCGCGGCGTCATAGGTATCATCGCCATCGACCAGCACAAACACGTCGGCGTCGATATCGGCGAACATCCGCCGCACGACATGGCCCTTGCCTTGCAGCCGCTCACTGCGCACCACCGCACCAGCACCGCGTGCAACGGGGTACGGTCCGATCAACAGAATTGTTGTCGTAGACATAAATCGTCGTCGTCGGCAGGCTTGCGCGGAAGCCGGCGATAACGCGGGCCACTGCCGCTTCCTCGTTGAAGCAAGGGATGAGTACCGCTACGCGCAGTCCGATGAATAGGCGGTCGAGATCGGGTCGCGTCGCCGTCGACGTTCCAACCGGCCGACGGACGTCAACCAAAGCTGTCATTCAAGCGCCCTCAGTAGGCGTTCCGAGTAGTGAAAATAACCACCAGCGTCTGAGCAATAATCTTGAAGTCGAGCCACACCGACCAAGTGACGATGTACTCAAGATCGCACTTCAGCCGGGATACCAACTTCTCCTCGGTCTCGGTTTCGCCGCGCCACCCGCGCACTTGCGCCAAGCCGGTCATGCCCGGCGGTACGCAATGACGCGCCGCATAGACCGCAACCACTTGTTCGAATGGCCGCCCGCCCGCACAGGTACCCGGTGCGTGCGGTCGCGGCCCAACCACCGACATCTCGCCCCGGAGCACATTAAAAAATTGCCTCGTCAGAAGAATCTGTGGGCGACGTTGGGTTCCGGCAGCTTACCAAGTGCATGATACAAGGCGATTTCGGTGACGTGGAAGGTACGGAACCCGTAGGATTTTCGCATGGTCAGTTTGGCCTTGTTGTTCAGACCCTCGACCACACCGCTGGAGAGCTGCTTCCTGGCGCGGAAGTAGTTCAGGATCAGCGCGCGGTGCGAGCGTAGCGTCCTGGCGATCTTCTTCATCGGCTCGATGCGGGAGCGCATGACCTGACCGCACCATTCATCCAGGAACTTGCCGGCCCAACTCGGCGAAGCATAGTCCCAGAACTGCTGGAAGTCCTCCTTCAGCAGATAGGCCCGTACGGTCCGCAGGTTGTAGCGCAGCAGATCGCGCAGGCGGAAGCGTTGATGCTCGGTCAGGTTGGCCTTGCGCTTGAGCACACACCAGCGGGTCTTCTTCAAGACTGGCTCATAGCCGTCCCGGGCCAGCCGGCGAGCCTCGGCGGCACGCACCTGGTCCAGCGCGGCATTCATCTTGGCGACAATATGGAAGCGATCGAGGATGTGGATGGCCTGGCTGCACCGCTCACGAATCACCTTCAGATAAGGCTGCCACATGTCCGAGCACACAAACTCGATCTGCCCAGCCAATGGTTCGCCGATCAGGGTGAAGAACTGCTCGAAGCTCTCCACCGTCCGTTCGCGACCGATCCATAGCAGGCGCGTGCACTGCTGCTCGATCTGATAGACCAGCGTCAGGTATTTGTGTCCCCTGGCATACTGGATCTCATCGACGCCGATCGCCACGATCGGCCCCAGTTGCCGGTGCTCGATCCCCCACTGCACGACATACTCGACCGACTGGCAGACCTTGTCCCAGGTGCTGCGAAACGACCCGGCGGTCTCCTGCCAGGACAGCTTCCTCGCCCAGTGCGCCAGGAACAGCATGTAGGCCTTGGTCAGCTGGTGCTTGCCGACACCCCAGGGGACCGCTTCGACCCGCACGCCGCAGGCCCGGCAATCGACCCGTCGCATGCAATAGAGGAACACCACCATGCAGCCCCAGAGGGGCACGAATTCGAACCGGCGCAGGCTCAGGTGATCATAGGCCGGCGCCGGCTTGCGACAGCCCGAGCACACCGGTCTCGAGCCGCGGCGGGGCCGCACGCTGATCTCGATGGTTCGGCTTTCGGCGCAATGTCGCGCCTTCTCGTAAACGAACCCAGGAAAGTGCTGGTAGTGGTTCAGCAGGGAGATCAGCCGCATGGCAGCGGGACCCAAAGGAGTTGCCGGCAGACGTGACAGCGTACCGGCGCAACGGGCTGCTGCCGATCCCTTGCAGACCTGTTGTCCGGACCTCGATCAGTGGCCTCGCAGCTGGGCGTATGAGGCGCGCGATATTCCGCCTGGCCGGCGGATGGTGGAATGCTTCAAGCCGTTCCTGCGCGACCTGCTGGCCTTGCAGCTATCACGCCAAACCTTGCGCCGACACCGCGACAACGTCTGGGCTCTCGGCGGTGAGGTCATCAGCCGATTGCAGATGGACAGCGACCTCCGGAGGCGGCCAATCAAGCAGGTCGTCCTCACCCTCATCGGCGACGATGGCGGGCCGCTGCTCTCCCATGGTCAGTCCGACACCGCGCAGCGCTCCTTCGACACGACCTGCCGCAAGTTGTTCCGCTTCCTGACAGACCCTGAGATCAGCCGCGATGAGGCGTAAAGATGCCTGCCGTGGTGGCGGATGATATCTCCGCTTCTGCCGATGTGGCGGCTGTGGGGTTGTGGGCAACGCGCTTGTGTTGTCCACAAATCCACCAGCCGGCCGGCTGAGTGATAAAACTAGCCCTCGGTATACCCCCGAAGCACCCACAGTTTCCGCTGACGAGCCAAAAAATTGGGGCAGTTCGTCAACCGAAAAGCGCCGCAGCCAAGCGCCGACGCGCGTCACACGCGGATCGCCGCGCGTCGCCTGCCGGCAAGTTGCCTCCTCGACGCAATCGGTGTGCATAGTGCGGAACTTCAGCACCTCGAATTCGCGACCGCCGAGTCCGATACGCCACTGACGAAACAAAACCGGTCCGGGGCTGTCGAGGCGGATGTAGAGCGCGATCAGCACCATGGGAATTAGCAAAAGGCATAGCGCCACAGCGGCAATAATGAGATCCTCGACCCGTTTGATCCGGCAGGCCCAAACGGGGAGGGCACGAGCAGAAAATGGCACGGCGCGCGGGTGCGCCGCCAAGCCAAAAGCGGGCGCTACTGCGCCACGGCCACCTACCGGATAAAAGTTGTCAAGCGTCTTGGCCGTGCCGGACATCCTCGCCTCCGATGTTGTGCGCGGACATGTTCCGGCGAAACTTTGACTCGGGGGTTAATAACGACTTGCCGATATTTCGCCTCGCAAGTCGAAGCGAACAAAAGCGGAAGAACAGCTAAAAAATCAGCGAAATACCATTTGGCGAGACAATGTGAAGTTCACGATCATGCCTGCGACCGATCCTGCCGCTACAGCCAGCACCGGGGCTTCCACACACAGCGGCACGGTCGCGATCAACGCTGCGTAAGTTCCGCGGTTCAGCACCAGCCCGAGCGAGTTCGCAGCAAGGAATTTCGCCCATTGCCGATGCGCCGGTCCGCTTCCCCGGCCGCGGAATGTCCAAGCCCGGTTCAGCGCCCAATTTCCACTCGCCACCAGTACGTATGAAACCATGCCGGCCGCGTAGAGGCCAAGTGCTCCGCGCAGCGCGTACACCACCGCGGTATCGGCCAGGAACCCCAAGGTCCCCACGGCACCGAATTTCAGGAATTGCACCGCGGTCGCCGGATCCAACGCCTGTTCTACCTTCGACACGACCAAGGGACCGACACCCGGATGCTGCACTGCGGTCCAGGTCGATCACAGCAAGGTTGCGGTGGTCAAGCGCTGAGCTAGCATTGGAACGAGCCTTGGACTGAACACCCCTGGCCAGGGCTTGGCCGGCCCAGCCGCGTTCTTTATATGTTCTGAATGGCATCGGGCACCCTAGCCAGCATCCAGGACCAGCAACTCGCAGCGCTTCGCGCTCGCATCGCGCGGCTGGAGCAGGGAGCGACGTGGCGGCAGAGGCCGGTGGCAGCGTTCGACGTACCGGCGATTGACCGACATCTTCCCGGTGGTGGCTTGGCGCGTGGCGCGCTGCATGAGGTTGCCGGCGCCGGGCCGGAGACAGAGCACGGCGCCGCGGCGGCGCTGTTCATTGCCGGCTGGCTCGCCCGGGTGCGGGGCCACGTGCTGTGGGTGCTGGTGCGAGCCGACCTGTTCGCTCCCGCTCTCGCCGGCGTGGGTCTGGCGCCCCATCGCGTGGTGTATGCCGAAGCTGGCAAGCCGGATGCAGTGTTGCTCGCCATGGAGGAAGGGCTGCGCCATCCCGGACTGGCCGCCGTGGTGGGCGAAATCGGCGGAAAACTGAGCCTGACCGCCTCGCGCCGGTTGCAGCTTGCTGCCGAGGCATCCGGAGTGACGGGGTTCGTGCTCCGACGCAGCCGCCGGCATGACGATCCTGTTCTGGCCGAGCCCACGGCAGCGGTGACGCGCTGGCGGTTGTCCGCCTTGCCCTCTCCTCCGCCGCTGCCCGAAAGGCCCGACGTGCCAGGCCTCGGGCCCGCGCATTGGCGGCTCGAGCTGGTTCGCTGCCGTGGTGGCGAGCCTTCAACCTGGATCGTGGAGGCATGCGATGCGAAGGGTTGTTTCCGTCTGGCTGCCGACATGGCCGACCGACCGGCTGCGCAAGCAGGCGCTGGCAGGCTTCGACGCGCTATCGGCTGAAGCACCATTGATTACTGTTGCCCATGACGGCCGCCGCCAGGCAGTTGTCGCTGTCGATGAGCGTGCACGTGCGTTGGGCGTCCAGCCCGGCATGGCGCTCGCCCAGGCGCAGGCGCTCGTCCCCGGTCTGGCGATCCGGCCGGCGCAGCTGGAGGCGGACGAAGCCGGGCTAAGGCGGCTCGCCGCTTGGTGCCTGCGCTATGCCCCGCTGGTTGCCCCCGACCCACCGGATGGCCTGTGGATCGACATCACCGGCTGCGCGCATCTGCAAGGCCAGGGGGCTCTGCCCCCTGGACCCCCGCCAGGGGACAGTCGTCCCCTGGACCCCTCGAACTGGTTTGGTGTGAAGGGGGCCGGGCGAAACCGGGCAGACGGCAAGATCTCGCCCGGCCCCCTTCACACCAAACCAAACGGATGGGTTCCAAGGGCGATGCCCTTGGCGGGGGGTGCAGGGGGGCAGAGCCCCCCTGGTGAAGCAGCGCTGCTTGCCGATCTGACCACGCGCCTGGAAGCCGCCGGCATCGCAATCCGTGCCGCCGTGGCCGACACGCCCGGGGCTGCGCACGCCCTCGCCCGCCATGCGGCCAGGCCGCTCACGATCGCGCCGCCGAACGGCACGGTCGCCGCCCTCGCCGCATTGCCTGTGGCGGCGCTGAGGCTCGATGCCGAAACGACCGATAGCCTGCATCGTCTCGGCTTGTCGCGGATCGACCAGCTCGCCGCCATCCCGCGCGGTCCGCTGGCCCGCCGCTTCAGCCTGGACGTGCTGCGCCGGTTGGATCAGGCGCTGGGGCGCGTGGCCGAGCCGATCACGCCGATGACACCGCCGACCGCCATAGCCAGCCGCCTCGGTTTCATCGACCCGTTGCTGACCGCCGATGCCTTCGCTGCCGTGATCAAACGGCTCACTATGCGGGTCTGCGGCGAGCTGGCGCGGGCCGGCACTGGCGCCCGCCGGCTTGATCTATGGTTCGAGCGGGTGGACGGCTCAGTTCAGACCATACGGACCGGCACCGCTCACCCGAGCCGCGACGCGGCCCATCTCGCCCGGCTGCTGACCGAGCGGTTGGAAATGATTGATCCCGGTCTCGGCGTAGAGGCGGTGCGGCTGGTGGTATCGCTCACCGACCGGCTGAGCGGGGAACAATCCGCCGCCGCTCTGACTGATGGAGACACGCAACCCGACATCTCGTCCCTGGTGGATCGTCTCGCCAACCGGTTGGGTGCCGCGCATGTCTGGCGCGTAGCACCCGTCGAAAGCGACGTTCCTGAACGCTCGGTGCGTCGCATCCCTCCGATGGCCTTGCAGGCTGACAAGGGCTGGCCAGACGAACTACCGCGCCCGGTGCGTCTGCTTTCCCCACCTCAGCCGGTAGAGGCGATCGCGTTGTTGCCGGACCGCCCTCCGGCTGCCTCCACCTGGCGACGCCGGCGGTTTCGCGTTCGCCGCGCCGACGGACCAGAACGTATCCACGGCGAATGGTGGCGCCACACGGCGGAGACGGCAGCCATGCGCGACTACTGGCGGGTCGAGGACGAGGGTGGGAGGCGCTTCTGGCTCTATCGCAGTGGTGACGGGGATGACCCCGGTACCGGCGACTTGCGCTGGTTTCTGCACGGAATTTTCTGATGCGCCAGTACATGCCGGGATACGCCGAACTCCAGGTCACCACGAACTACTCTTTTTTGCGCGGCGCTTCGCACGTAGAGGAACTGTTCGCACAAGCGGCAGTGCTCGGCCTGCCTGCACTCGCCGTAACCGACTGCAACTCACTTGCCGGCATCGTGCGCGCGCATCAGCGCGCTGAGGAGGCCGGCGTGCGATTCGTCGTCGGCTGTCGGCTCGATCTTCTGGATGGGTGTTCGGTGCTAGTCTATCCGACTGACCGCCTAGCCTATGCACAACTGACCCGCCTACTGACGATCGGCAAGAAGCGCGCCGGAAAAGGCAATTGCAATCTCGACTGGGAGGATCTGGCGGCGCATGCCGATGGCCTGCTGACGATCCTGGTTACGGACGGAACCGGATCATCCTTCCACCTCTCCCGGTTGCGTGATACATTTGGCGACCGCGCCTATCTGGCGCTGACGCTGCACCGCGGTCCGGACGACGCGGTGCGGATCGAGACGCTGTCCCAGCTCGCCCGCCGGCACCGAGTTGCTGCCGTGGCAACCGGAGACGTGCTGTATCACGTGCCCCGGCGCCGCATCCTGCAGGATGTCCTGACATGCATCCGCGAGGGTTGCACGATCGATGCAGCCGGCTTCCGGCGGGAACGCTTCACCGACCGGCACCTGAAATCTCCGGCGGAGATGGCCCGATTGTTCGCTCGCTATCCCGAAGCAGTGTCGCGCACGCTGGAGATCGTCGCCCGATGCCCGTTTTCGCTGAGCGAACTCCGCTATCAGTATCCGAGCGAGGTGGACGATCCGACGCTGACCCCGCAACAGACACTGGAACGCCTCACCTGGGAAGGCGCGGCACACCGCTATCCGGACGGCGTGCTGGATGATGTCGCAGCGCAGCTTCGCCACGAGTTGCGGCTGATCGAAACGCTGGCCTATGCGCCGTATTTCCTGACGGTCAACAGCATCGTCCGCTTCGCCCGCTCCAAGGGCATCCTCTGCCAGGGCCGCGGCAGCGCCGCCAACAGCGCAGTGTGCTACGTGCTCGGCATCACCTCGATCGATCCCACCCGCTCTGGCCTGCTGTTCGAGCGTTTCGTCAGCGCCGAGCGGCGCGAACCACCCGACATCGACGTGGATTTCGAGCATGAGCATCGCGAGGAAGTGATTCAGTGGGTGTACGACACCTATGGCCACGACCGCGCTGCTCTCTGTGCGACGGTGGTCCGCTACCGTGCACGCGACGCAGTGCGTGAAGTGGGCAAGGCGATGGGCCTGACCGACGATGTCACCGCGGCGCTGGCTTCCCAGGTCTGGTCCTGGTCCGATGAGGGCGTGGAGGAGGATCACGCCGCCGCATTGAACCTGAACCTGGAGGATCGCCGACTGCGCCTGACAATCGAGCTGGCGCGCGAGCTGATCGGTTTTCCCCGCCATCTCTCGCAACATCCGGGTGGCTTCGTGCTGACCGAGGACCGGTTGGACGAGTTGGTGCCGATCGAGCCCGCCGCGATGGCGGACCGGCAGGTGATCGAATGGGACAAGGACGATATCGACGTCCTGCGTTTCATGAAGGTCGATGTGCTGGGTCTCGGCATGCTCGGCTGCATGCGTCGCGCCTTCGATCTGTTGGAAGAACACAGCGGTCCAAGACTGGATATGGCGAGCATCCCGGCCGAGGATCCGGCTACTTTCGCGATGATCCAGCGGGCCGATACGGTGGGCGTGTTCCAGATCGAATCACGCGCGCAGATGTCGATGCTGCCGCGCCTGAAGCCCGCGCGATTCTACGACCTTGTGATCGAAGTTGCGATCGTCCGCCCCGGACCTATCCAGGGCGATATGGTGCATCCGTATCTGCGGCGGCGCGAAGGCAAGGAATCGGTGGAGTATCCCAGGCCGGGGCTGGAGAAGGTGCTGGGCAAGACGTTGGGTGTGCCGCTGTTCCAGGAGCAGGCGATGCAGGTGGCAATCGCCTGCGCCGGATTTACGCCCTCCGAGGCGGATGCGCTTCGACGCAGCATGGCGACATTCAAATCGACCGGCGGGGTTAGTCGTTTCAAAAACAAACTGATCGCCGGAATGATCGAGCGCGGCTATACGCCGGAGTTTGCAGCGAAGACCTTCTCACAGATCGAGGGGTTCGGTTCCTATGGCTTCCCCGAGAGCCACGCGGCGTCCTTCGCCCTGATCGCCTATGCCTCGGCCTGGATGAAGTGCCACTATCCGGCAGTCTTCGCCTGCGCGCTGCTGAACAGTCAGCCGATGGGGTTCTATGCGCCGGCGCAGATCGTGCGAGACGCGCGCGAACATAGCGTCAAGGTTCGGCCCGTCTGCGTGAACGCATCCCACTGGGACTGCACGCTCGAGCCAACTTCACCTCTCCCGCTTGCGGGAGAGGTCGGTTCGCGCAGCGAACCGGGTGAGGGCCTCGCCCTTCGCCTCGGACTCCGCATGACAAAGGGACTGGCCAGCGAGCACGCCGCGCAGATCGTCGCTGCGCGCGGCGAGCAGCCTTACCGCGACGTGCGTGACCTCTGGCGCCGCGCCGGGGTGCCACGCGCGGCGCTGCAAAGGCTGGCGGAGGCCGACGCATTTCGTGGCCTCGGCCTTGATCGGCGAGCCGCGCTATGGGCGATTCGCGGCCTTGCCGAAGCACCGCTGCCGTTGTTCGCCGCCCTGGACCGCGCCCAACATCGTCATGGCCGGCCTTGTGCCGGCGATCTCCTACCGTCTCTCACAAATGAGGTCATCGAACCGGCCGTAGCCCTGACGCCCATGAGCGAGACGCGCGAGGTGGTGGAGGATTACCGCAGCATCGGACTGTCGTTGCGGCGGCACCCGGCGGTCTTCCTGCGGCCGCATTTCGCTCGCGCCGGCATGATCACCTGCGCCGACCTCGCAACAACGCGCGATGGGGCACGGGTGACGGTGCCGGGTATCGTGCTGGTGCGCCAGCGCCCAGGCTCAGCACAGGGCGTCCTGTTCATCACCATCGAGGACGAGACCGGCATCGCCAACTTGATCGTCTGGCCGAACCTCTTCGAGCGCCAGCGCCGCCTCATACTGACAGCCGGCATGATGGCGGCTCGCGGCCGGGTGCAACGCGAGGGCATCGTGATCCACGTGGTAGCCGAGCACCTGGCGGACCTCTCCGACCTGCTACGCGGGCTCGGCCAATCAGAGGAGGGGTTCTCTTTCCAGCCCGGCCGGGCCGACGAGGCCCGCGGCGGCGGAGGCGGTCCGGACTCGCGAGAGCGCGCCGGTATTAAGGTGCCCACGCGCGACTTCCGCTGACATCCACCCGGTAGCCGGTCAACTTCCCGTTGGCGAGCCGAACCACCGGGCGTTCGGTTCCGTTCTTTTGCGCTAGAAATATTCCTCCGTTCAGGAGAGTGTAATCATGCTCAGATTGGCGCTGCTGTTCCTCATCATCGCCATCGTCGCGGCGATCTTCGGCTTCGGCGGCATCGCCGCGACGGCGGCCGGGATCGCCAAAATCCTGTTCTTCATCTTCCTTGTGGTCTTCCTCGTCTTCCTGGTGATGGGACTGGCCGCCGGAAGATCGATATTCTAGCTAGCCGAACTTGCGCAGAGTTGGCGGTCGGCATCAATAAAATCGGGAGGCTTCTGTGAGGTCGCGCGAGGCGGCGACCGCGCAGTGCCCCCTGCGCGACCTCATTGAAGCCGAGTTGAACTGAGAACGTCGGCTCAGCCAGTCGGGCACCTGCGGTGAACCACGCAAAGCCCGGCGAGGCAGCAGCACCGAGGCCGGCTCCGGCACGCTCGGCGCGAACGCCACGCCACGGTACACGGTCCCGTATACTGGCCCGGCCAGCACGTTGAACATCTCGCTGCCCGGCAGCGTCGTCGCGGCGAGTGTGTCGGTGATGGAGACCAGCTCGTTCGGATCGGCGCCCGAATCGATCGTATTCCCCATGCCGTCGCCGATATTGCTATAGGTGGAGGTGACGCCGTAGATCGTCAGCGTGCCGTTCCCGTTCACCTTGCCGGTGATGTCGCGCCGGCCCTCGGTATAGACATCGCCGTAACCCGCCACATCGTGGCAATACGGATCGGTCGCATCTGATGCTCCATTTTGCTGACAGACCAGGACGCTCGTTGCCTCAAGCGGGCGGCACAACGAGCGCACTGTTCAATAGCGATATGGAGGACGACGCACGAGGTTCCGAAACGTTAAGCTTTGGGGTCGCTTCTGCCGATCACCGGCCAAGCGCCTGCACGATCTCCTCGGTCATCTTCTTTGCGTCGCCGAACAGCATCATCGTGTTCGGACGGAAGAAAAGTTCGTTCTCCACGCCTGCGTAGCCGGTGGCCATCGATCTCTTGACGAACAGGACGGTGCCAGCCTTCTCCACCTCCAGGATCGGCATCCCATAAATAGGCGAGGCCCGATCGGTCTTCGCCGCCGGGTTCGTCACGTCATTGGCACCAATCACGTAAGCAACATCGGCGGTGGCGAACTCGTTGTTGATCTGCTCCAGCTCGAAGACTTCGTCATACGGCACGTTCGCTTCGGCAAGCAGCACGTTCATGTGGCCTGGCATGCGGCCGGCCACCGGGTGGATCGCGTATTTCACCTCCACCCCTTCCGCCTTCAGCGTATCCGCCATTTCGCGCAACGCGTGCTGCGCTTGGGCGACCGCCATGCCGTAGCCCGGCACGATGATCACCTTGGTGGCGTTCTTCAGAATGAACGCCGCGTCCTCGGCGTTGCCGCTCCTCACCGTGCGGTCCGCCGCTGGTACGCCCGCCGCCCCGGCCACCGCGCCCTCTGAACCGAACCCGCCCAGCAACACGTTGATGATGCTGCGGTTCATCCCCTTGCACATCACATAAGACAGGATCGCGCCGGATGCGCCCACCAGCGCGCCGGTGATGATCAGCGCCAGGTTCTGGATGGTGAAGCCGATGCCGCACGCCGCCCAGCCCGAATAGCTGTTCAGCATCGAGATCACCACCGGCATGTCGGCCCCGCCGATCGGGATGATGATCAGCACGCCGAGCGCAAACGACAGAACCGCGAGCAGCCAGAACACCACCTGGCTGTCGGTGGCGACGAAGATCACGATCAGCAGCACCGCCAGCACGCCGAGCGCCAGGTTGATCGGGTGCTGCATCGAGAAGGTGATCGGCGCGCCCTTCATGATCCCTTGCAGCTTGGAAAACGCGATCACCGACCCGGTGAAGGTGATGCCGCCGATGACAAGCCCGATCGACATCTCGGTCAGGCTCTCGGAGTAGATGTGGTTCAGCGTACCGATGTGGAACGCCTCCGGCGCGTTCAGCGCCGCGGCACCGACAAGCACCGCTGCCAGGCCGACCAGCGAATGGAACGCAGCGACGAGCTGCGGCAGCGCCGTCATCTGAATGCGTATTGCGATGAACACGCCGATCGACCCGCCGATGATGACGCCGAGCACGATCAGCGCGTAGCCGCTCGCCCACATGTCGTTGCCGATCAGCGTGGCGAGCACGGCAATCAGCATGCCCAGCATGCCGAGCTGATTGCCGCGACGGGATGTAACAGGGCTGGAGAGGCCGCGCAGCGCCAGCACGAACAGCACCGCAGCGACGAGGTAGAAGAACGCCGTGAGCTCGGAGGACATCGCCGCGCCCTGCTATTGCTTGCGGCGGAACATCGACAGCATCCGGTGAGTGACCAGGAAGCCGCCGAAGATGTTCACCGATGCGAGGGTGACGGCAATGAAGCCGAAGCCGCGCGACCAGCCGGACAGGGCCAACCCGGTCGCGAGCATGGCGCCGACAATGATCACCGAGCTGATCGCATTCGTCACCGCCATTAGTGGCGAATGCAACGCCGGGGTGACGTTCCAGACCACGTAGTAGCCGACGAAGCAGGCCATCACGAAGATGGTGAACAGGTAGATGAACGGAATGCCGGCTGCGAGCGCCGTGCCGGCCGGGGTGAGGGCGCCACCGGCCAATGTTGCCGCGTGCGCCGCCAGCGCATGAGCCTGATCGGCGAGCCGGGCGGCCTCGTCCGCCAACTGGTTCGGGTTCATCGCGTATCTCCGGTATTCAGGCGGCCTGGCTCTGCTGTTCCGCGAACTGCGGGTGTACGACCGCACCGCCACGCGTCAGCATCACACCGCGCACAATGTCATCGTCCGGCGGCAGGCGCGGCGCTTTCGCTTCCTTGTCCCAGAAGGTGGAGAGGAAGGTTAGGAGGTTGCGGGCATAGAGCGAACTGGCCGCGACCGGGATGCGGCCGGGCCAGTTGTGATAGCCGAGGATGGTGACATTGTTGGCCGTGACCGTGCGCTCGCCGGGCACAGTTGATTCGCAGTTGCCGCCGGCGTCCGCGGCGAGATCGACGATTACGCTGCCGGGACGCATGCTGGCGACCATCGCCGCGGTGACGATCACTGGGGCGCGGCGGCCCATCACCAGGGCAGTGCAGACGACGATGTCGTTCTTGGCGACGGTCGTGGCCATCAGCTCGGTCTGCTTGCGGCGGAATTCTTCGCTCATTTCGCGCGCATAGGCACCGGTCTGCTGCGCCGTCTCGGCGTCCTCGACGCCGACGAAGCTGGCGCCGAGCGAGCGGATCTCCTCCTTCGCCGCCGGGCGCACGTCGGTTGCCGAGACGATGGCGCCGAGCCGACGCGCAGTGGCGATCGCTTGCAGGCCGGCGACGCCGGCGCCGATGACGAAGAGCCGCGCAGGGGGGACCGTGCCGGCGGCGGTCATCATCATTGGGAAGCCGCGCTGGAATGCGCCCGCCGCCTCGATCACCGCGCGGTAGCCCGCGAGGTTGGCCTGTGACGAGAGCACGTCCATCGACTGCGCGCGAGTGATGCGGGGCAGCAGCTCCATGGCCGCTGCGTCGATGCCGGCTGCGGCCAGCGTGCGGACGATGTCGGGTTCGGCGAAGGCGTTGACGATACAGACCAGCAACGCGCCGCGCGGGATCAGCGCCAGGATGTCGGGTTGCGGCGTCGGCACCGCGAACACGATGCCGGCGTCGGCCAGCGTGGATGGCGGATCGGGGGCGATCTCGGCCCCGGCGGCGGCGAATTCGGCGTCCGGGATGGCAGCGGAGGCGCCGGCGCCGGTCTCGATCGCGACGGTCAGGCCGAGGGCGACGAGCCGCTTGACGGTTTCGGGGGTGGCGGCCACGCGCGTCTCGGACGCGCGGCGTTCCTTCAGCACCGCAAGGCGCATCCGTCTATCCTTCAGGCAGGGCCGGGACGGTATGCGCGAAGGGGCGGAGGGGTGCAAGGGCTTGCCGGAGCGGTATTCGGATGCGGCTCGGCAATTCCGAGCCGGCAATATTGGATCGTCGCATTCGGATTGTTGACGACGAATCGCTTCGGATGCGATTTTATGAGACTTGGCTCGGGGCTGCTAGCGCCCCTACGGTTCACTGTCGGTAGCACACGATATGTCCGGTTTAGGTAGCACACGATCTGTCCGGTGATGATGGGCTCCTTTGGAGGAGCCCTGAATGCGCCGGTCGGAAGCCCTTCAGGGTGTGCGAGTGATCAAGTTCCGGAGCGTGCTGGACGGGTATGAATTGAGCGAACTCAACCAGTGCGAAGCGGCGGAGCTGCTTGGGATCAGCGAGCGGACATTCCGTCGTTGGCAACAGCGCTACGAAGAAGCCGGCGAGGCCGGTCTGCTGGACCGGCGGCTTGGCCGGGCGTCCGGGAAGCGGGTTCCGGTCGATCGGGAGGAGGAGGTCGAGCGGCTGTATCGTACGCGTTACAGCGGGTTCACGGCGAAGCACTTTCACGAGCACCTGGTGCGCCGCCACGGTTTCCGCTGGGGCTACACGTGGACGAAGGCGTACCTGCAATCGAAGGGGCTTCTGGAGCGCGCCCCGCGGCGCGGCGCACACCGGCGCAAGCGGCCGCGACGGCCGTTGCCTGGGATGATGCTTCATCAGGACGGGTCGCGCCATGAATGGCTGGCGGGGCGGGAGGCGCTGGACCTGATCGTGACGATGGACGACGCGACGAACGTGATCTACTCGGCGTTTTTGGTAGCGGAGGAAGGCACGGAATCGACGTTCCAGGCTCTGCTGGAGGTGTTTGGCGCGCATGGCCTGGCACTGAGCCTGTATACGGATCGGGGCAGCCACTACTTCGTGACGCCCGAGGCTGGCGGCCCGGTTGACCGGAAGCGGCTGACGCAGGTTGGGCGGGCGCTGGCGCATTTGGGCGTGGAGCACATTGCGGCCTACTCACCGCAGGCCCGTGGTCGTTCGGAGCGGCTGTTTCAGACGTTACAGGACCGCCTGATCAAGGAGCTGGCGCTGGCTGGGATCACGACGGTTGCGGAGGCCAACCGGTTCATTCGGGATTGCTACCTGCCGGCGCATCACGCCCAGTTTGCGGTGAAGGCGGAGCAGGAGGGATCGGCTTTCGTCGCAGTTGCCGGCGTCGATCTGCGGGAAATTCTGTGTATCCAGGAGGAGCGCCAGGTGGACCGCGACAACACGGTTTCGTGGCGGCGGATGAAGCTGCAAATTCCACCCTCGCCGCTGCGTGCTCATTTCGTGAAGGCACGGGTGAAGGTGCGGCAATATCACGACGGGAGCCACGCGGTGTTCCACGGCCCACGCTGCCTGGGACGCTATGACGCGCAGGGGGCGCTGCAGATGGCGGCATTGGACACGGCGGCATGATCTCGCTTGGGTCCGGCTCGCCTGTGGATTTGTGGACAACGGAAGAGCGTTGCCCACAACTCCACAGGCGCATCAGCAAAAGAAGGAAATTGATTCATGGTTTGAAGAAGACAGTGGGGGCGTACCGTGCCCCGTCGCCAGCCGTTCTGTCCCTGCTCTTGCGAACAGACCGGAAACAAGCGGACAACTGATGTGCTACATAAACCGGACAACATAATTAGCTATCGACAGCGCCCCTACGGTTCACGGGGTTGCACGCGTATGCAGGGAGGGCTCGATCCCGCGACCGATTTGCGCTCAGCACGGAAGAGATCGCGGCGCTTCCGGTTACCAAGATTCTGGAGTCGGTGGCGCATCTTTCGACGATTTACGTTCGAGGAGAGGTCGACCGAGACGCATGATGAACCTGTCCTTCGAACCAGCCCTGGCCGCTTCCTACCGTAGCGCCCCGCAAAAGGTTCGCGTCCTGAGCGAAAATTGGGTACGCAGAGAAGGCTATTGCCCGGGCTGTGGCGGCTCCTCGCTAGCGAAGTATGCTAACAACAATCCTGCAGCCGATTTCTCATGTGACAAATGCCGCGAAGAATACGAACTCAAAAGCCAGAAGGGTCAGTTTGGCTCGAAAGTTGTTGACGGAGCTTATAAAGCGATGTTGGCAAAGCCAGGGTCCAAGAGAAACCCGAATTTGCTACTTCTAAATTATGATGTTAAAAGGCTAGAGGTAAGAGATCTCGTAATTGTCCCAAAGCATTTCTTTGTTTCCGATGTGACAGAACGAAGAAAACCGCTGTCTGCAGGAGCTAGACGTGCTGGATGGGTGGGTTGCAACATACTGCTTGAGCGGATTCCAGAGGCAGGACGCATATTCCTTGTCAAGGAAAGCAGGATGAACCCAAGCAGTCTGTGCTAGCCAAGTGGAAGAGGACGCTTTTCCTTCGTGAGGAGTCGGATACCGCGAGGGGCTGGCTGCTCGAGGTAATGCACTGTATCGAGAAACTGGGTAAGCCCACATTCTCGCTGGGCGATGTGTATGGGTTCGAAGCGGAGCTGAGCCAAGCATATCCGGGGAACAGGCATATCAGGGAGAAAATACGTCAGCAACTTCAGGTGTTGCGAGATAAACGCTACCTTAATTTCCTTGGCAAGGGAATGTACAGGCTAACTGAAATATCGGAATGAGACGCTCTAACGGACCGTGTATGGCGTGGTTTCTTAACAGGTACGGTTGCGACGTATCTGGCTCCACGTGGGAGGACGGATGGTCCTGCATGTGCGATGACGACTGCCCGAGTTGTGGCGCCCGACACATGTGTCCTTCCGATACGGATGATTTGACGCTTATTGTCGAGGAAGCAGCAGGCTGGCTCGGCCCTGATGCGTGACGAAACCGCTGCCGCCGCCACCCTGAAAGCCACCGTGAACGCCGCGTGGGTGCCGGTCACGCTCAAGATGCGCATGGGATGGGACCACGCGAACCTCTATGCGCCGCGGCTGGCGCGTATTGCGGATTTCTCGATACCCCCGGTTGCGTTGGATCACCTCGCCCCCGCCCGGCTCGGGCACCCGTGGGAGATCGCTTCGTCGCGTCGCCCCTCGCAGTGACAGCATGCCCGTCTAATTCAGCCGCAAATTCACAATATGCCGCGGGTCCGGCTGCAGTTCCCCCCGCTCGACTCGCTTCACAATATCCGTTAGCGCCGCGTTGGCCGGCGTGGCGATGCCGACCTCCTCCCCCTTGCGCACCACAAAGCCGTTCAGGAATTCGATCTCGGTGCGGCGGCCTTTGACCATGTCCTGGCCCATGGACGGGCGATGCGCGCCGCCGCCGGGGCGCCGCGCTTCCGCTAGCCGGTGTTCGTCATATTCCCGCGTCGCGGCGGGATCACCCTCGCCGGCGCGGGCGATCACCTCAGGCAGAAGGTGGCTGATCTCCTCCGAGTCGTAGCCCAACGCCTGGCCAACGCGGATCGCCTCGGAGCCCAAGCGTGCGCCGAAGCGGCGGATCGCGTCGTTGCTCAGCATGTCGCGGCTGATCATGCCGGTGCAGGCCGAGAGTCCGTTGCCCATCACGTTGGTCACCAGCTTCGACCAGCGCTCGCCCCATAGGTTGGAGGTGACCAGCGCGCCATCGGCGTAGTCGACCAGCCGGCGCACTTCCTGGGCGCGCTCGGTGATGCGGCCGTGAACCTCGCCCACCCGGAACACGGTGTGTCCCTTGCCGCGACTTTTTCCGGCTGCGCGGCGCACATGACCGGGCTCGCACAGATCAACCGTGATGGAACTGGCGATGCAGCCGAGCGTCTTGCCCCAGCCGACCACTCCCGCCACGGTTTCCTCGTTCATGCAGTTCTGCAGCGACACGACAAAACCGTTGGGGCCGAGATATTGCGCGATCATTTGCGTCGCCCACGCGGTGTCGTAGGACTTCATGCAGACGAAGGCGATGTCGATCGGCCGCTCCTTGCACAGGTGCTGCACGTCGGTCAGATGCAGCGCACGAACCGGGGTGGTGAACTCCTCGCCAGTGATATGGCTGATGCGCAGTCCTGCGGTCTGCATGCGCGCGACGTGGTCGGGCCAGGGGTCGATGAAGATCACGTCCTCTCCCGCCTTCGCCATATGCGCTCCTGCGTAGCCGCCGACCGCGCCAGTGCCGACGATAGCAATTCTTGGTTGCATTAAGGCCTCCGCTTCGCTGCTATTCAACCTCGTTTGGCACCAGCCGTCGAGCGCCCGTCTGATCACGCCCATATCCCCACGTGATCGGAAGAACGCTCGGCCCAGATCGGCACCAAAGGTGCCCGTGGTCAGGCCACTTGCCATGATCTTCGCATTTGAGTTGCGTATTGCGCGATTTCGCGTCATAATGGCGCTGCACTCTTGTGACGGGTCCGCCGACCGGCCCTCGGGACACGCCGCACGAGGTACCGTATCGTGGGTAGGGGCCTGCGAATGTGCGAAGGGCGGCCGCAGCCCGCCGTCTCGGATCGTATCCAGCCTGCTGGCCGCACCAGACGGAATAGTGGCTCGACAAGAACGGCGCAGGCCAAGAATCTGCACCGCTGAGGGAGGCAGCAATGAAACCAAACGACGGCAACCCGGACCAGCTTGCGCCCAAAAACGTCTTGTTGGGCAGGCGCGGCGTCCTCGCAGGCGCCGCCGCGGCATTTGCCGGAATGACATCCGCCGGCACGGCACGCGCGGCACAGATCATGCCGCAGGGCAAGCTGACCCTCGCCTGGCACACCAACATCGCGGCACGATGGCTCGATCCGCAGCAGCATGACGGCACCGCCAGCCCCGACAATTTCCTGATGGCACTGCACGACGGCCTGATCAAGAATTTCCGCGAGGTGCGCTATGACCACCCCGCGCTCGCCGAACGCTACGAGTTCGCCGAGAACGCCAGGAGCGCGACATTCTGGCTGCGGCCAGGAATCAAGTTCCATGACGGCACGCCGGTCACGCCGGAGGACGTTAAGTGGAGCTACGAGCATTATCACGGCGCCTGGGGCGAGGTGTTGCGCGAGCAGACGCAAGGCGTCGAAGTCGTGGACGACCACACCGTCCAATTCCACTTCAAGCAACCATTCCTCGATTTCCCGGTCCTTTTCGGGACAGGTAACGTATGCGGCGCTGGCTGGCCGGTACCGGCGAGATACTACCAGCAGGTCGGCCAGTCGGGCTTCCTGCAGAAGCCGATCGGTGCCGGCCCGTACCGGCTGGTATCGCAGGAACCGGGCGTGCGGCTGGAGTTCGAGGCGTTCGCCGACTACTACCGCCCCGTCCATATCAAACAGTTGACCATGCTCAGCGTGCCGGAGGCCGCGACGCGCGTGGCGATGTTGGAACGTGGTGAAGCGGACATCATCTATTTCATCCCCGGCGAATTGATCGATCGCGTGAAGAACAATCCGAAGCTCCGCCTGGCGCCGGTGTTGTCCGCGAACTGGTGGCTTGAATTCCCCGGGTTCCAGGACCCGAAAAGTCCGTTCCACGACAAGCGCGTGCGCCAGGCGATCAGCCTTGCGATCGATCGCGACGCAATGAACCAGGCCGAATGCGACGGCATGGGAGTGACCGACGGCAACTGGATCAATGACGATGTCGAATACGGCATCGAATGGCCGAAATGGCCGCACGACATCGCCAAAGCGAAGCAGTTGATGGCAGAGGCCGGCTATCCCGACGGCTTCGTTGTCGATTGGGTCACGCCGGTGCCGGACTACTACTCGCGCGGCGAGCGGATCGTGTCGCAGTTGCAGGCTATCGGCATCCGCTCGAAGCTGCAGGTGATGGAGCGAGGCGTGTTCCTGAAGCGGATGGAGACCGGGCTGCGGCAATGGCCCGGCGTGCAGATCATCCTCAACGGCACGCGCATCGGCGGCACGTGGTCGAACTGGTACGATACGATGTTCAAATGCGGCGGCTTCCAGTCGAAGGACTTTTTTTGCGTCAAGGAACTTGATGACACATTCTCAAAGTATCTGGCATCGTACGACCAAAATGAGCGCAAGCAGTTGGCGGAGCAGATCCAAAGGAGGATGCTGGAGGAATACTATGTCATCCCGGTGTTCCGCCATGCCTTCGTGAACGCGATCGGGCCGCGCGTGAAGGCGACGAAGTGGCAGGATGTGTTTCCGACAGTGACCACGGGCTATGCCTACCCGTGGGAGGATATCCAGCTCGTCTAGCCTGGGAGAGCGGCAATGGGGCAGTTCGTGATCCGGCGCGCGCTATACGCGCTGCTTACCCTGTTCATCCTGAGCCTGACCATCTTCACGGTGGTCAGGCTCACGGGCGACCCGGTAACGCTGATGGCGGAGCCTGGTGCGCAGGAAGCGGACCTGGCGCTGGTGCGCAAGGAATGGGGTCTCGACCGGCCATGGCCGGTGCAATATGCGGCGTTCGTGAAGAACATCCTCACCGGCGAATTGGGCGAGTTGTTCAACTACGAGATGCCGGTGAGCACGCTGTATTTCCAGCGCCTGCCGAATTCGCTGGAGCTCGCCCTGGCCGCAACGCTGATCTCGTTCGTCATCGGCATTCCCGCCGGCATCATCTCGGCGGTTCGCATCAATAGTGTGTGGGATCACGTCGGCAAGACCATCGCATTGCTCGGCTTGTCGGTGCCAGGATTCTGGCTCGGGCTGGTGATGATCCTGGTGTTTTCCGTCTGGCTGGGCTGGCTGCCGACCAGCGGGCAGGGTGGCTGGCGCAACCTGATCATGCCTGCGGTGGCGCTTGGCTGGTACTTCGCCGCGTCGCTGTTGCGCCTGACACGATCCAGCATGCTGGAGGTGTTACGGAGCGAATACATCAAGCTGGCGCGACTGAAGGGCCTTCCGGCATTCGTGGTGATCGCAATGCACGCGTTCAAGAATGCGCTGATCCCGGTGCTGACGTTGGCCGGCGTCAATCTCGTGGTGATGCTGAACGCCGCGGTGATCATCGAAGTGATCTTCGCCTGGCCTGGTATCGGCCGGCTGCTCTACGAAGGCATTTTCCAACGCGACTTCCCGCTGGTTCAGGGCATCGTGATGGAGGCCGGCGTCATGATCGTGCTGATCAACCTGCTGATCGACATCCTCTACGCCTACATCGATCCGCGCATCCGGCTCACCAGGTAGGTTGTCATGTCTGTCACCACCGTCCAGCCGATCGCTCCCGTCCTCCGCGCGCTGAACCGGCTGCGCATCGGTCGCGACCTGCCGTTGCTGCCGCTGGCGATCCTGATTCCCTTCGTGCTGATCGCGGCGTTCGCCAATGTGATCGCGCCGTACGATCCGACCGAGCCGATTCCAGGCGCGAAGATATTCGAGCCGCCGTTCTGGTCGCAAGGCGGCAGCGTGCATACACTGCTCGGCACCGATTACCAGAGCCGCGACGTATTGAGCCGTTTGATCTTCGGGGCGCGCGTGTCGCTGATTGTCGGCGTGACAGGCACCATCGTGGCCGGCACCATCGGCACGGCTCTCGGCATGCTGGCCGGCTATCTCGGCGGTTGGGTGGACCAACTCATCATGCGCGTCACCGATGCCTGGCTGGCACTGCCGGCGATCGTGTTCGCGATATTCCTGGCCACGATGGTTGGGCCGAGCATGTGGAACATCGTCATCATCCTCGGTTGCGTGTACTGGACGCGCTATGCCCGCGTGATCCGTGGCGAGGTGCTCAGCCTGCGCGAACGCGAGTTCGTCAAGCTGGCCGAGATCGCCGGTGCCAGCCGGACACGCGTGATCCTGCGCCATATCCTGCCCAACGTGATGAACTCGACGATGGTGCTGGCCAGCCTGACCATCGGCGTGGTGATCATCGCCGAGGCGTCGCTGAGCTTCCTTGGTGTTGGCGTCCCGCCACCACAACCAGCCTGGGGTTCGATGTTGGCCGATGGGCGCTCCATGCTGATGGTCGGCGATTGGTGGCTAACCATCTTCCCCGGTCTCTGCATCATGCTGGTGGTGCTCGCCACGCAGTTGTTCGGCGACTGGCTGCGCATCCGCCTTGACCCGCAGTTGCGCAACCTGTGATGCGTGCCATGGCGGATCCGGCATAACCCCATGCCGCCACTCCTCGAAGTCTCCGACCTCCGCACGTACTTCACCTCATTCGGTGGCACGCGCGTCGTCAAGGCGGTGGACGGTATCAGCTTCACTCTGAACCAAGGCGACGCGCTCGGCCTGATTGGCGAGTCAGGTTGCGGCAAGACCACCACCTGTCTCTCCATCATGGGCCTGCTGCCGTCGAATGCGCGCATCGTCGGCGGGCGCATTGCCTTCGGGGGCGAGGACCTCACGAAGAAGACCTCGCGCGAACTCCGCCGCATCCGCGGCCGTGCGATCGCGATGATTTTGCAGGACCCGATGGCCTCGCTGAACCCGTTGTTCAGCATCTACCGCCAAGTCGCAGAGCCGGCCTATTACCATCGGAACATGCGCGGCCGCCCGCTGCGCGCGCGCGTTCAGGAACTGTTGCGTTTGGTGCGGATTCCTTCGCCAGCGCAGCGGATGCGCGACTATCCGCACCAGATGAGCGGTGGCATGCGGCAGCGCATCGTCGGCGCCATCGCGCTTGCCGGCGGGCCGAAGTTGATCATCGCCGACGAACCGACCACCAATCTCGATGTGACGATTCAGGCGCAATACCTCGATCTGTTGAGGGATATCCAGCGCGAGACCGGCGTGGCGATCATCTTCGTCACCCACAATCTCGGCATCGTCGCGCGCATGTGCGACCGCATGGCGGTGATGTATGCCGGCAGGATCGTCGAGCATGGTTCGGTGCGGGACCTGTTCGACGCTCCGAAGCATCCCTACACGCGCGCGCTGCTCGGCTCGATCGCGAAACTCGGCAGCAAGGAGCCGCTGTACGCGGTCTCGGGCCAGCCCCCCAACCCGGCGCACCTGCCGTCAGGATGCGCGTTCCATCCGCGCTGTCCCGACGCCGTTGCACGCTGCGCGACCGACGCGCCGCCGGAAACTTCGTTCGGTCCAAACTGGACCGCCCGCTGCTGGCTGGCCGCCGTGCAGCCGGCGAAGGAGGCCTATGACCGCGCCAGTGCTTGAGGTACAGAGCCTGCAGAAATACTTCCCCGTCAACACTGGCGGTCTGTTGCAGCGCCGTACCGCATGGGTGAAAGCGGTCGAAGCGATGGATTTTGTCATCATGCCCGGCGAGACTCTGGGCCTGATCGGCGAGTTGGGTTGCGGCAAGACCACCACCGCCAAGCTGATCCTGCTGCAGGAAAGGCCCACCGCCGGCAGCATCCGCTTCGAGGGCGCAAATATCCTCGAGCTGCGCGGCGACGCTCTGATGCGCTACCGCCGCGCGGTGCAGGTGGTGTTCCAGGACCCGTACAGCTCGCTCAGTCCGCGCATGCGCGTGCGCGACATCATCGCCGAACCACTGGAGATCCACACCAAACTATCGCGTGCCGAGATTTGCGAGCGCGTCGCCGAGGTGCTGCAACTTGTCGGCTTGCAGCCGGACGTGGCGGACCTGTTCCCGCATGAGTTCAGCGGCGGGCAACGCCAGCGCATCGCGATTGCCCGTGCGCTGGTGACCGGCACGCGACTGATCATACTGGACGAACCGGTTTCGGCACTCGACGTGTCGATCCGCGCGCAGATCATGAACCAGTTGGAGCAACTGCAGGCCGCGCTCGGGGTAAGCTATCTGTTCATAGGCCACGACCTTGCCGGCGTGGCACACATCAGCCACCGCATCGCCGTAATGTATCTCGGTCAGCTCGTCGAGACCGCCGAGGCCACCGAGCTCTGTGCCCGTCCGCTGCACCCGTACACCCAGGCGCTACTAATCGCCGCGCTGCCGGCGCACCCCGACGACAAGCACGAACGGCTGGCCATCTCAGGAGAGATCCCGAGCGCGCTAGCGCCGCCGCCCGGTTGCCGGTTCCACACGCGTTGCCCGCACGCCATGCCGCGATGCGCCGAGGAAGTGCCGGTCCGCAGGGACGCCGCCCCGAACCACAGCGTCGCATGCCATCTCTACGCATGACGCGTCCGGCGCGTCAGCCCCCGAAATGGCGCATGAACGCATTGAAGACTGCGTCTGGTGCTTCCTCTGGGACATAATGCCCGCAATCGATCGGCCCGCCCGTCGCGTTCGACGCATAATCCTGCCACACTGCCAGCACGTCGCCATGCACCGATCCGGTATGGCTCTTCGCACCCCAAATGACCAGCAACGGGCACCCGATCTTGCGCCCGGCCTTGTAGTCCGCCTCATCCATCTCGAAGTCGCAGCTTGCACAGGCCCGGTAGTCCTCGCAGGAACCGCGGATCGTCTTCCAGGTGAAACAGCGAACGTATTCGGCAAAAGCCTCAGGGTGGAAGAACCCAAGTCCGATGCCTGGCTTCGATAGTTTCTTCTCCATATAATAGGCGGCCGGCACCCCGGCCATCATTCGTTCGGGCATGTCGGTACGGCTGGATCATGAACAGCCAGTGCCACGACTTTGTGGCCCATTGCTTCGAGGTGTGGGTCCAGATATGATAATTGGGAAGGATGTCGAGGACCGCGGCGCGCGTGATCCGGCCTGGATGATCGAGGCTCATGCGAGCAGCAGTGCGCGCGCCGCGATCGTGGCCGGCGACCATGAACTCGCGATAGCCGAGCCGTTCCATCACTTCCACCTGATCGCGCGCCATCGTGCGGAACGAGTAGTTGATATGGTTTTCGCCGCCATCCTCCGGACCGACGCTGTCGCCATACCCGCGCAGATCGGGGCAGACGACATGGAAATGCTCGGCGAGGCGATTGGCGACGTTGTGCCAGGAGACGTGCGTCAGCGGGTTGCCATGCAGCAGCAACAGTGGCGTGCCACTGCCGCCATGGCGCAGGTTGATGCGCGCCCCACTGGTCTCGATCTGAGTATGGGTGAATCCCTCGAACATCTCACCTTCCTTTCGCGGCTCGGCCGGCGTTCAGACCGGTGACGCGTTTCCTGCAAGCCCGCGGAGGTTGCGGGCAACGCTCTCCGTGGTTGGGTGATCAGGACCGAGGGCGGCGCGGTAGATGCCGAGCGCCCACTCCAGCGCACTGCACGCGGCCAGCAGATCGCCTTGATCGCGCAGCACACCGGCCAGGTTGTTGGCATCGCGGCCGACGCTGGGGTGCAGCGGGCCCAAGGCGCGTTCGTCGATCGCCAGCGCCTGCTCGAACAGCGCCTGGGCGGCTTGCAAATCGCCGGCATCGTGCAGCACGAGACCGAGATGGTTGGTGTCCGTAGCAACCTCTGGATGACCCGGGCCAAGCGCAGCTATGTGCAAGCTGCGGGCACGCTCCAGCAGCGTAGCCGCCGTCGCAAGGTCGCGCAGCTCGTGGGTCAGGCGGCCGAGGTCGCGCAGGTCGTTCGCCAGCTCGGGATAATCCGGCCCTAGCGCCCGCTCCTTCTCGGCAAGTGTCGACTCCAGGCGGGCACGGGCGGCACGCAGATCGTGCAAGCTGGCCAGGCTCCCCTACTCCACCAGCCGCTCCACATCCGCGCCGCAAGCCGCCAGCTTCTGCTCCACCGCCTCGTAGCCGCGATCCAGATGATAGACCCGGCTCACCACCGTCTCCCCCTGCGCCGCCAGCCCGGCCAGCACCAGCGACACCGATGCGCGCAAGTCCGTCGCCATCACCGGCGCGCCGGACAGCGCCGGCACGCCGCGCACGATCGCCGATGCGCCATGCACGTTGATCCGAGCACCCATCCGGTTCAGCTCCGGCACGTGCATGAAGCGGTTTTCGAAGATGGTCTCTGTCACCATCGCCGCGCCTTCGGCAACCGACATCAGCGCCATGAACTGCGCCTGCATATCGGTGGCGAAGCCCGGATAGGGCTCGGTGATCGCATCGGTCCCGCGCAGCCCGTTCACCCGGCGCACCAACAGGCCCCAGTGCTCCTGCTCGATCTCCACGCCGGCCTCGCGCAGCGTACGCGCCACCGCACCCAGATGTTCGAGTCGCGCATGACGCAGCCGCACCTCTCCGCCAGTGATGGCAGCCGCGCAGGCATAAGTACCGGTCTCGATGCGGTCCGGAGTGATCGCATGACGCGCGCCATGCAGCCGCGACACACCCTCGATCGTCAGCTTGTCCGAGCCGATGCCCTCGATCCGCGCGCCCATTGCGACCAGGCATGTTGCGAGATCACCGATTTCTGGCTCCCGCGCGGCATTCGCCAGAACCGTGCGCCCGTCGGCCAGCGTCGCCGCTATCAGCAGGTGCTCGGTGGCGCCAACTGAAACCGACGGGAACACGATCGTTGCCCCCCGCAACCGCCCGTGCACCACAGCGCTTATATATCCGCCGTCGAGCGCGATCTCGGCGCCCATCTGCTGCAGCCCCTTCACGTGCAGATCGACTGGTCTGGGACCGATTGCGCAACCGCCGGGCAGAGAAACCCGCGCCTCACCGGTACGGGCCAGCAACGGCCCAAGCACCAGCACCGAAGCGCGCATCTTCCGCACGATGTCGTATGGCGCCACGGTGTTCGTGATGGTGCCGCCGAGCCACAGAGTACGCCCATCCTCGCTGCTGCGCTCCGCCATGATGCCGTGCTGCGACAATAGCGCCGCCATGGTCCGGATGTCGGCAAGATGCGGCACGTTCTCCAGCACCAACCGGTCGTCGGTCAGCAGGCCCGCCGCCATCAGCGGCAAGGCGGCGTTCTTGGCGCCGCCGATAACAATCTCCCCCGCCAACGGCCTCCCACCGCGTATGCGAATGCGGTCCATTACGCGCAGGCTCCGGGTCCGGGCGGCTGGCAGAAAAGACCAGGGGGCTCTGCCCCCCAGTGTTCCCTTGGGGCCCCCGCCAGGGGACAGTCGTCCCCTGGACCCCTCGGACTTGGTTTGGTGTGAAGGGGGGCCGTCCGAGATCTCGCCAACCGCTCGGTCTCGCCCGGCCCCCCTTCACACCAAACCAAAACGGAAGGGTTCCAAGGGCGATGCCCTTGGCGGGGGGGCCAGGGGGGCAGAGCCCCCCTGGCCTTCTCTCGCACCTTCCCAACTCGCAGCGGGCGCGTCATAGCCGCGGCAGCGCGACGCCGCGCTGGCGCATGTATTTGCCCGCTTTGTCGGCGTAGCTGGTTTCGCATGGTTCGTTTCCCTGCAAGAACAGGAACTGGCAGATGCCTTCGTGCGCGTGGATCTTTGCCGGTAGCGGCGTGGTGTTGCTGATCTCGATCGTCACCTGGCCTTCCCATTCCGGCTCCAGCGGCGTGACGTTCACAATGATACCGCAGCGCGCATAGGTGGATTTGCCGAGGCAGATCACCAGGATATCGCGCGGAATGCGGAAATACTCCACGGTGTGGCCCAGGGCGAAGCTATTCGGTGGAATGATGCAGACCTTGTTCTGGCGATCGACGAAACTCGCCGGGGCGAAGTCTTTGGGATCGATCACTGCGGAATCGATGTTGGTGAAGATCTTGAACTCGTCCGCCACGCGCGCATCGTAACCATAGCTGGATAGGCCGTAGCTGATCACGCCCTGGCGCTTCTGCGCCTCTTCGAACGGTTCGATCATGCCGTGCCCGAGCGCCATGCGGCGGATCCAGCGATCGGACATGACGGGCATCGGGGCGACTCCAGGGCCAGGCGGGCGCGCTGGCGGCCCGTCTAGCCCAGGCTCGAACCAGGGGCAAACGGGGCGTTGGCCTTGCGGGCGCGGGCCTGCTCCTTGCGCCGCTTCAGATTGGCCCGTAGGGCCTCGGCCTCACGGGCTCGCCTGGCTTCCTGCTCGGTCGGCGGTCGTTGCCGGGCGGCCGGCGTGGTCGGTTCAGTGGGCTTCCGTTCCATCCGATGCTTGCCCCTTCCTGCCCGGTCGGCGACCATGCGTCACCATTCGCTTTGGGACCCGTCGATGACCGCATCATCCGAACCGCAGATCACCGCCTGGCTCGCCACGCAGCAAGACGCCATGATCGCATTGCTGCGCGAGATCGTCGATATCGACAGCGGCAGCTACAACAAGCCAGGCATCGACGCGGTCGGGGAAGCGGTGCGCCGGTTCCTCATCGGCCGCGGAATTCCGGTTGAAACCATCCCCCAGTCGAAGCACGGCGATTGCCTGCGTGCGATGGTCGCGCCCAACAGTGCGGAAGCCGGCGCTGGCCGCCAGTCCAATCTCGGCGCCAACATTGTGTTGATGGGCCATCGCGACACCGTGTTCCCTGACGGTGCGGCCGCGCGCCGGCCGTTCACCATCCGCGACGGCAACGCGCACGGCCCGGGCGTGGCCGACATGAAAGCAGGGCTGGTGATGAACTGCTTTGTGCTGGCAGCCTTCGCCGAGTTTGGCGGAGCGCCCGCACCGCTCGTCGGCCTGTTCACCGGCGACGAGGAGATCGGCAGCCCGGAAGGACGCGCGGTGATCGAAGCAGAGGCCCGGCACGCCCGGGCCGTGTTCAACAGTGAGCCTGGTCGAGTGTCCGGCAATGTTGTTACCGGACGCAAGGGCGGCGTGTTCATGCGCATGCGGATCACCGGCAAGGCCGCCCATTCCGGCGGCAACTTCACCGATGGCGTTAGCGCGATCGAAGAGCTGGCGCGAAAGATCCAGGCGATCCATGTGCTGACCGACCTTGCTCGCGGCATCACGTTGAACGTGGGCTTGGTGCGCGGCGGCCAGAGCGTGAACACCATCGCTCCCTGGGCGGAGGGCGAGATCGACCTTCGCTACATCCGCCCGGTGGACCGAGACGATATCGTGGCCAGCATAGGCCGAATCGTCGAACAGAGCTTCGTGCCCGGCACCAAAGCTGAACTGACGATCGCCGGCGAATTTCTGCCGATGACGCAGAGCGAGTCGGCCAAGAAGCTGTTCGATCTCTATGTGGGTGCCGCCGCCGACTCAGGCTTCGCCACCGCTGGCGAGTTCACCGGCGGCTGCGCCGATTCCGGCTTCACAGCCGGCGTCGGCGCGCCGACCATCTGCGCCGTCGGGCCGGTCGGCGGCAAAGCACATACCGCTGACGAGTTCCTGCGCCTCGACAGCCTGGTGCCGCGCTCGCAAGCCTGCGCGCGCGCTATCCTGCGTCTGCCGATGACGGGGCTGTGACTACCTCAGTGGTCCCAGTGGTGGTCCCAGCCCGGATGGCCCCAGCCGCCGTAGGCGAAGTTGACTGACGCTGGCGCGTAGCCGTAGCCGTACGGATAGCCGTAGCCGTAGCCGTAGTAGCCGTAAGGATCATAGACGCAGCCCCCCAGCAACACGGCGATCCCAATCGCCGCGATCGGCAGCAGGGCGCATAGTCGAGACCGGACTGACATCACATCCTCGCTGGTTGTGGTTCACTCCCCCACCAACGCACCCATCGCGGCGATTTGGTGTCGACTCTGTCGTGATTTCGCCACCTTGAGGCGCTCAGGCTACTGCCCGCACGACGAAGTCCCGTTCAACCGGTTCGCAGCTCAGGGGGCCTCCCATGCTGTCGCAGAACAAAATGTTTCGACTGGCCGCGTGGATTGCGGTCACCGGCCTGGTGCTCGGCCCGGTTGTGCCTGACCGGGTCTATGCGCAAGGTGCCCCGCCGGCGCCCGACCAGAGTCCCCAGGTCAATCCCCCGGCGCGCGTCGGACGACTGGCTTGGCTCCAGGGCACGGTGTCGTTTCACACCGCTGACCAGGACAATTGGAGCCCGGCGGTCGTCAACTACCCGGTGACCTCCGGGGTCGCGTTCTGGACCCAGCCTAGTGCGCAGGCCGGCATCGAGGTTTCCAACACGCTGCTGGCGATGGATGCGACCACGGAGCTGGATGTGAACACGCTGGATGATTCGAACTTCCTCGCCACCGAGCCACAGGGCGAGGTGTATGTGCATGTGCGGGACCTCGCCCAGGGCGAGAACTACATGCTCGAGACACCCCGCGGCACGGTGACGGTCGCCAGCCCGGGCCGCTACGAGATAGCTGCCGGAACGACCCAATCGCCAACCCTCGTCACCGTGCTCGAGGGTACGGCACAGGTCAGCCCAGGCGGGCAAGGTGCTCAGCCGCTGAACGTGCCGGCCGGCCAGACCGCCGCGATTACCGGCGACCAGACCTTCCAGGCGCAGCTCGAACCCGCGGTGCACGACGCATTTCTCGACGCGATGATAGCGCGCGAGCAGGTACGCACCAGCGCAACCGGCCGCTGTTCGGCAAGTCGTGGCGCAGATGCCCGGCGGCGCCGATTTGGCGGAGTATGGAAGCTGGTCGCAGTCGTCGGACTATGGCGACGTCTGGTATCCGCAGGTCGCGCCCGGTTGGGTCCCGTATCGTGAGGGCTCCTGGGCCTATGTGGCACCCTGGGGCTGGACGTGGGTCGATAGCGATCCATGGGGCTTTGCGCCATTCCACTATGGGCGCTGGGTCGACATCGGTGGCCGCTGGGGTTGGTGCCCCGGCGCGGCGGTCGCGGGTGCGCCTTATCCTGTCTATGCGCCCGCGCTCGTCACGTTCTTTGGTATCGGCGCGGCCGCGGCAGTCGGCGTAGGCGTCGGCTTGGCGATCGGGTCGCTGGTGAACGGCTCCGTCGGCTGGGTCCCGTTGGGATGGAACGAGCCCTGGCATCCGTGGTTCAACGCCAGTCCCGCCTATTTCCGTGCAGTGAACGTTCGCAACGTCACCAACATCACCAGCATCCGCAACACGACCATCAACAACATCACGATCAACAATTTCCGCAATGCGCGGGCTGCGACGGTGGTGCCGGCGGCCGCTATGGTGACGTCGCGGCCGATCCAGGGTTTGGGGCAGCCGGTGCGACCCGAGCAGCTTGCCTCTGCGCGCCCGGTATTTGGGCGGCCCCCGGTGCCGCCGACCATCGCGACGTTGGGGGTGACACCGGCTTTGGCGCGACAGGAGCACATCGCCGCGCTGCCCGGGGGGGTGACAGCTCCGACGCGGCCTACCGCGCCGGGCCCGGCGATTCGGCCCGAGACACTCGCTGCCGCTCGACCGGGGATTCGGCCAGCGCCGCCTGCTTTGCGCGGACCGGGCACGCCAGCCGCCGCGGGGGTGGCCGGCGTGCCGCATGCGCCGGCGGCCGGCGTCGCCGGGATTGCACCTGGTACGCGCCCTGGTGGCGCTCCTGGCACAGCAGTGACCCCGGGACACGCGCCCGCAGTGGCTGAGCACGCCACGCCTGCATTGCGAGCGCCAGGGGCTGGTCAGGCAGGCCGTCCGCCGATCGGAAACGAAGCGGGCCACACCGCGCTGGCCGCGCCGTCGCGCGTGCCGGGGGGCGTGACCGGTCCGCAGACGGCCGCGCAACATGTGGTGCCGCCACAGCAGCATCTCGCCTCTCCCGTCGTGACGCGACCGGAGACGCCACTGGGAGTGACGCCTCCCGCGCCGGCAACGGCCCGGCCTGGGGCACCGCCGGTCGTGCATGAGCCGGCTCGCCCGGCAGTGGTCCGGCCCGAGGCACCGACTATGCACGAGCCGGCGCATCCGGCGGTGGCCCGGCCGGAGGCGCCACATCCGGCAGCACCGGCGCCGCGGCCAGAGGTCCACGTGGCGGCACCGGCTGCGCATCCGGCTCCGGCGCCGCATCCGGCCCCGCAGCACGAGGAGAAGCGACCCGGAGAGCCGTGAGAGCGGCGGCCGACGGCGATCATCCCACTTGGTAGCAATGGCCGGCTTTGTGCCGGCCATTGCGCGTCCTCGGGCGTAGGCTCGCTAATCCCACCCGTCTTTGAGGCCGACCTCGCGGATCTCCAATCCATCGTGCCCGGGACCGGTGACAAGCTCCGACGGGTATCCACGTGTTCAGTCTCCAGTTCGTGGAGCCTCGTCGTTAGTCGTGATAACTCCATCACTTCGCCTGCACCACCGGCGGTTCTGATACGAAGGAGGTACAGGTCAGGAAGGCCACGAAGCTTATAATTAGTGTGGAGTTGCGCGCGAGAGCGGTAGCCGTGCGCCCGGCGCGAGATAGTCACCCTGACCGGCAGGTGGTATAGTCATTCTGACCGCCGTCTCATTTCGCTGCGTATGGGATGCCGGATCATGCAGTGAGATACCTTGGGGCGCGACGGAGGCTGCACGGAGCGCAACTGCGGTCGCGACGCTGCGGGACGGCGGCGGCGAAGTGGGCAATCCAGGCAGGTTGGTTGGGTTTCGCGTCTGCCGTGGTGAAGCCGCCACCCGGTTTGTGTGGCCCCCTCCCCTGCCCGCGAGGTCGTCGCGCGTAGCGGGTTGGTGCCTCACTGGGCGCGGCCCCCAACAGCGACCCCCCATACGAGTCCGGGGCAGGCTCTCGGGTCGAAGCGCGCGCGAGGTCGTCGATATTACAGATCAGCGAGCAGTCCCGCCTTTACGGCGCGGATGCGCTCTTCGTCACGGCGATAGAAAATCCACTGCTTGATGCGCTTCGAGCGCACCAGTCCCGCCTGAAGCAGAAGACGCATGTGCGCACTGAGCGTGGCCTGGGTGATGCCGAGCTTCTCGGCAAGGAAGAGGGCGCAGACCCCGTCCTGCTCCAGGTCGCCATCGATCTGCGGGGGGAAATGCGCGCGCGGGTCCTTCAGCCAGTGCAGGATCAAGAGACGGCGGTCATTGGCAAGCGCCTTGATGATCTCGACCCCTTGCATTTCGTCATTTTGCAGAATAGCAAACTAACTCGTCAACCCCCTGCGCGAGCAGCCCGATGTCCGTTGATCCGTCCATCACCCCCGGAACGCATTGTCGAGACCGAGCGGCTGATCCGCCCGCATATTCGCCGCACGCCCGTGTTGAGCATCGATATGGCCGATTTCGGCCTGACGCCGAAACCGGTGGACCTCAAGCTCGAATGCCTTCAGCATTCGGGCTCGTTCAAAGTGCGCGGCGCCTTTGCCAATCTGTTGACCCGGCCGTTGCCGAAGTCGGGCGTTGTCGCCGCGTCCGGCGGAAATCATGGCGCGGCGGTCGCCTATGCCGCCATGCGACTGAACGTTCCAGCCACTGTCTTCGTGCCGAGCGTCACCTCGCCGGCGAAAGCCGAACGCATTCGAAGCTACGGCGCCGTGCTCGTCGTCGCCGGCGAGCGCTACGCCGATGCACTGGCTGCGAGCCAGAGCTTCGTCGCCGAATGCGGAGCGCTTGCCATCCACGCTTACGACCAGTCCGAGACACTACTCGGGCAGGGAACCCTTGGGCTCGAGATCGAAGCGGACCTGCCGCACATCGACACGCTGCTGGTCGCTGTCGGCGGCGGGGGGCTGGTCGGCGGAATTGCCGCCTGGTTCCGCGGCCGAGCGAAGATCGTGGCGGTCGAGCCGGAAGGATCACCGACGCTTTGGCGTGCATTCGCGGCTGGGAAGCCCGCCGATGCCGAGGCCGAAGGAATCGCCGCCAATTCGTTGGCCCCTAAGCGCGTGGGCCAGATCATGTTCCCGATCGCGCAGGCTTACGTCGAACGTCCGGTGCTGGTTTCGGACGATGACATCCGAGCAGCGCAGCGCGCACTCTGGGACAAGGTCCGCCTGGTGGCCGAACCCGGCGGCGCCGCGGCCTTCGCCGCGCTGCTTGCCGGCAAGTTCGTCCCCGATCCGAATGAGCGCGTTGCGGTCTTGCTCTGCGGCGCCAATACGACCGCGGTTAGGTTCGAGTAGCACTTTTGGTACTGGGCCCGGGGTCCGCCCCGTGACGAAACGGAATCAGAGTGGCCCCCTTGATGGCCCGGTTGATCGCATCGATCAAGGTCGCCGCACGGTACGGCTTAGGCAGCAATTCCTGGTCTTGCGCCAGTCCTTCTTGATCTTCCAGAGCATCACGCGGATAACCTGACGTCAGCAGGATGCCGATATCGGGCCGAAGCTCTCGCACTTTCCTGGCGAGCTGCATCCCGTTGAGGCCCCGCGGCATCACTACATCCGTGAACAGAACGTCGATCGGGATATCAGTCCGCAACAGCTCCATCGCGTGGGGGCCATCTTCGGCCGTATAGACCTGATACCCACTCCCCGACAGCATCTCGACGGCGACTTCGAGAACAACGGGGTCGTCCTCCACGATCAGCACGCCCGGTTTTTTGGGCGCGGTGTCGGGGTGCGGCGTGGGGACTGGCGCCAACTCCGCCCGGGGCAGCAACAGATGGACGGTCGTTCCGCTGCCCGGTTCGCTGTCTATCTGCAAGTAGCCACCGGATTGGCGGACAAATCCATAAACCTGGCTTAACCCCAGGCCAGATCCCCGCCCGACCTCCTTGGTTGTAAAGAAAGGCTCGATTGCCTTATCGCGCACTTCCGGCGTCATTCCGACACCGGTGTCGCGCACACTGATAACTACGTAACGACCCGGTGCTATCGCCGCTCCGGTAACGTCAGTTGATTGATAAATCTCGGCATTGGTCGTCTCAATGGTAAGCTGTCCGCCGTTCGGCATTGCCTGACGTGCGTTGACCACCAAGCTCAGAATTGTGGACTGTAGCTGTGCCGGATCGATGTTAGCCATGCCGAGTGCGGCTTCGAGCTTAACCTCGAGCGCAACCGATTCGCATGCCTGCTGCCAGAGATCGTAGAATACGGCAATCAGCGGATTGATGTGAGACACTTGTGGACGGAGCACTTGCTGCCGGGAAAACGCAATGAGCTGAGAGATCAGCTTTTGTCCACGTGCGGCTGCGAGCCTGGCGGTGTCCAGCAGACGGTCGACGCGCGCATCATTGGTGTATTTCTGCACCAGATCGAGGCAACCCGAAATGCCTGTCAGCAGGTTGTTGAAATCATGTGCGAGGCCACCGGTCAGTTGTCCCACAGCTTCCATTTTCTGCGCGTGATACAGCGCACGCTCCGCTTTCAGGCGTTCAGCGATCTGATCCTGCAACTCTGCCGTCCGTTGCTCGACAACCTGGGCCAGCCGTCGCTCGTTTTGCTGCAGCGCGAGGTCCACCCGACGCCGCTCGAGCACCATTTGGATGGTGGCATGCAGCTCGCGTTCGGAGAAGGGCTTCAGAAGGTAACCATAGGGGCTGGTGGCCCGCGCACGATCCAGCGTCAGCTCTTCCGAATACGCGGACAGACAGATCACCGGGATCGCCAGCTCAGCCGGCATCCGCGGGGCGGTTTCTATCCCGTCGATCTCTCCTTCGATGTGGATGTCCATCAGCACAAGATCGGGACGCAGGGTTTCGATCTGCTGCAGCGCCTCGCGATCGGTGGCAACAGTCGACGGGACCTCGTAACCGAGCTTAATGAGCTGTTGTCGAAGACTTGGCGCAACGATCCGCTCGTCTTCAACTACGAGGATACGCCCCTTTATCATGGTAACCGCCTTCACCCGACGGTGAATCGGAGTGAGAATTGTGTGGGATGTGCAGGCTTGATGCTCATTCCCGCACCCGGTTGATCGGCTAGCAGGCTTAAGAGCTGCATGCCAAGTGTTGACACATTCACAACTTCGAAGTCAGCAGGGAGTCCGATCCCATTGTCGCTGATGGACAGTACGACTTCGCTGCCCGATCCGTGCCGGAGATGGTCAGCATCGTCACGTATCGCATCGATACGGACGGCAGCCCAAAATGTGCTCCCGTCCTTACGGCGCTGTTGGTTCACGCACTCGGCTCGGCCGGTTTGTCGAGCGAGCGCTAGCGCTGTCGCCGGGGTTTCGAGCTGCTGGTCGTGATCGGAGGACAGGACCGCGAAGTTGTGCCTCAGGACGTTGCTTGTCCGACATCCATAGAGGCGCTCGGCGCCTGAATTCCATCGAGCAATTCGGCCATCCTGCTCAAGCAGGAAAATTCCGCAGTTCGAAATCGCCTGACCGAAGTGTTGCAGATACGGCGAATCATCGTTAGCGAGCATAGTGAACCTCGCGGGTATGAGTCACCGTATCCTTACGTTCCCACCACAACCGCCTTACTAGTTAAAAAGCTGAGTGATTCCAATAGCATTCTAATTGCCGAACCATCAATAATGCGTCAACACGCCGTTATTTCGCGGTCGGGGATCGGCGGCACGCCATCAGGCCGCCCGTTCGCATCCCCTCGGGCAAGCTCCGATGAAGACGTAGCCGGTAGCCCGGGCGCCGCCACTTGTATCGCGCCAACTTTCCACCGTTACTGCCGTCACCCTGGCAACTGCCCGCTCCCGGCTTGACGGGAACCCGACGACGACGCTCAATCCCCCGAAATCATCGCGCGGGGGGAGGCGAGATGCGGGTTTTGGTGATGGGCGGCGGCGTGGTCGGCGTCACCACGGCCTATCAGCTCCTGCGCGACGGCCACGAGGTGGTGCTGCTGGAACGTAACGCCGATGTCGCGTTGGAGACGAGCTGGGGCAATGCCGGCATGATCGCGCCCGGCCATTCCTTCGTCTGGTCCTCGCCGCGTGCGCCGATGATCCTGCTGAAATCGCTGGTGCTGAAGAACCAGGCACTGCGGTTCCGCCCCTCCCTTGACCCGAAGCTCTGGGGCTGGTCGCTCAGGTTCCTGGCCGAGTGCACCGAGGCGAAGGCGCGGCGAAACACGCTGCGCAAGCACCAGATCGCGGTCTATTCCCAGCACGTGCTGCATGATACGCTGGCAAACGAGATTATTGAGTACCGATCGCAACGACCGCGGCATTCTGTATTTCTACCGCGAGCAGAAATCGCTTGATGCCGGCGTGGCGCATATGCAGCTTCTCGCCAAGGACGGGCAGGAGGTGCGGATGCTCGATCGCCAGCAGATGCTGGAGATCGAGCCGGCGCTGTCCAGCGCGGCGGCCGGGATTGCCGGGGCGATCCACTGCCCGACCGACGAGAGCGGAAGCTGCCAGAAGTTCACGGCGGGACTCGCCGCGATCTGCCGCGCACGCGGCGCGGAGATCCGTACCGGCGAGGAGATCACCGGCATCGACGCGGCCGGCGACACGGTAAGCGCGGTGCGCACGACTGCGGGGACGGTAAGCGCCGACGCCTATGTCATGGCGCTGGGCTGCCAGAGCCCGATCCTCGCGCGCGGGCTCGGGGTCGATCTGCCGATCTATCCCATCAAGGGATATGCGCTGACCATTCCGGTCGGCAACCATCGTGCGCCGCCGACGATCAGCACGATCGACGAGAACAACCTGGTCGCGGTTTCGCGCATGGGTGATCGGGTGCGGGTGACTGCGACCGCGGAATTTGCCGGCTGGGACAAGAGCCACCGGCCCTCGGACTTCGCCTTCATGAAAAGCGTGGTCCAGGGGCTTTACCCGGACGGAGCGGATTACGACCGGGCGGAGATGTGGGCGGGACTGCGGCCGATGACCCCCGACAACTTGCCGATCGTCGGCCGCAAGACGCACCGCAATCTGTGGTACAATACCGGCCACGGGCATATCGGCTGGACCATGTCGCACGGCACGGCGCAGATGGTGGCCGACCTGATCGGCGGACGATCGCCGGCGATTCCCGCGGAGGGACTGGCCTGATCTCAGACCTTCGGCGCGCCCCGCCCGCGCCGGTCGCCGCTATCGGCGACCTTGCCGCCTTCTGGCTCGGTTTCGACGAGTTGCTGAAAGATCCGCACGAGTATTTTTGACAGCCCACTTGCCGGGGCGCCTGCCAGTGCCGAGAGACCCACCATCTGCCGCATGACCTGAAATCCTGCGATCAAGGAGAGGATCAGCGCGGCACGCTCGGCCGCCAGCCGCCCTCCCAAAGCCGAGGTCAGCACCTTGTGGTGATGGCTTTCGAGCTGCTCACGCCAAATTCCCGCTGCGCGCTCGTTGGGTGCGGAGCGAAGCATGATAAGAAACCCGTCGAGAGGGGTAACCCCCGGCTTCGTCTGACCGATCAGTGCGGCCGCGATATCCTTAGCGAAGGACTGCGAGTTGGTGACCTTTGTTGTGAGGATGTTGGGCGTCTCCATGGTTTCGGCGACGACCTCGGCAAACAACTGCTCCTTTGATCCGAAGTACCGATTGACCAGCATCGCGGTCACGCCGGCCCCGTTCGCGATCTCTCGAACGCCGACCCCGTCGTAACCCGCGCGCGCAAAGGCGAGCCGGGCCGAAGCGAGAATCGCTTCGCGAGTGGCGCCCGCGTTCCGGCGTCGCACGGTCGCGGTGGAATGCATCTTCCGTCGGCCCCTTCAGTTCCACAGCCATTGACATACCACGCATTATAGTCTACAGGTGTAGACTTTTCACGGCAACAGGGGTCGCACCCGAACGGAATGAGGCTCGGAATGGATTTGCAATTGGCCGAGAAGCGGGCGCTCGAGACGGGCAGCACCTCCGGAATCGGCGCGGAGATCGCCCGGATGCTGGCCATGGAAGGTGTCAGGGTCATCGTCCACGGTCGCAATCACGCCCGAGCGAAGCAGGTCGTCGCCGACATCGAGGCCAACGGCGGACAAGCCGCCGTTGCCTTGGGAGACCTTCGAACCGCTGAAGGCGCAGAAGCCGTGATCAGGGCAGCCAAACAGGCCTTCGGTGGCGTTGACATCCTGGTCAACAATGCTGGTGCGTCCGACGCCACCTCCTATGCGAGTTGGTTCGACATGCCAGCGGAGGAATGGGCCGAGAACTACCACGGGAACACGCTGCCGGCGGTGCGGCTCGCGCGCGCCCTGGTCCCGGCGATGCGCGAGCGCGGATGGGGCCGTGTGATCAACATTTCCTCGCGAAACGCCATTTCTCCGTACCCTCAGTTCGGCGCATATGGAGCAGCGAAGGCTGCGCTGAACAACTTGACGCTGAGCCTCTCGAAAGCGTTCGCAGGAACGGGTGTGACCTCGAACGCCATTATGCCTGGGCTTATCTATACGCCCCTGGTCGATCCCTGGTTCGAGGACCTGGCCAAGCAGCAGGGCAGCGACGATCCGAAAGTCGGTGAAGACTTCGCGATAAAGAACGTGCTCCGGCAAACGGTGGACCGGCTGGGTCAGCCGAAGGACATCGCTGCCGCCGTCTGTTTCATCGCAAGTCCACTGAGCGATTTTATGACCGGGACGACAATTCGGATTGACGGTGGAGCCACACCGACCGTGTGACATTGCGCTCGATAAGGCGACGGAGGGGCAGTGTCCATCTCCCTCCCGGCATGGCATACTGGAGCCCGACGGAGGCTGGGCTCGGAGCGACCTCGGAAGGAGGGGACGCACATGAACGACGTGACGATGCCGGGCATGGTTGATCTGGGCGTGCTACCTCGCCGCCTGGACGAGGGCATCGGCCGCCGTGCCGCGATCGGGCTGCTGGTGCTGGCGACCGACCAGACGATGGAGCACGAGTTCCGCCAGTTGATCCGCCAGCCGGGGGTAGCGCTGTACCAGAGCCGACTATGGAACGATGCGGACATCACGCCGGCGACGCTGCGCGCCATGCGCGAGCGCATCGCCCCGGCCACCGAGCTGATCCTGCCCGGCTGCAAGCTGGACGTGGTCGCGTTCGGCTGCACCTCGGCCAGCATGGAGCTCGGTGAAGAGGAGGTGTTCCGCCAGATCCGCTCGATCCGGCCGGAGGTCGCCTGTACCACGCCGGTTACCGCCGCCTTCGCGGCCTTCAAGGCGCTGTCGGCGCGCCGGGTGGGCGTGCTGACGCCGTATTCGGCGGAGATCAATGCCGGCGTGCGCGCCTACCTGACCAGTCAAGGCGTCGATGTCGCCGCCTTCGCGACGTTCGACGAGCGCGACGACCGGAAGGCCGCGCGTATCGCGCCGGAGTCGATCGTTGAGGGGGTGAAGGCGCTGGCGCGCAGCACGAGACTGGATTGCGTGTTCGTGTCCTGCACCAGCCTGCGCCTGACCGAAGTGGTGGCCGAAGCGGAAGCCGCAACTGGCCTGCCGGTGACATCGAGCGACCACGCCATGGCCTGGCACTGTCTGCGACTGGCGGGCGTGCGCGACGCGGTACCCGGTGCGGGGCGTTTGTTCGAGCTATAGGTCTCGACCTCTGCGGCCTTTGCGCCTCTGTGGTTATACTTCCTTCCTGAAACGACAAGCACTGCCGCAGAGGTGCGCCCCGATCACCCCTCCGGGTCAGCCTTGATCTCCACCTCCACAGTCAGGCCCAGAAAATCCCCCGGGCGCCCGAAGAACGTCCCGCTCAATGGAACAGCCTGACTCGGATCGCGGGTGACGGCGACACGGATCAGATTGTGGTCGCTGACCAGCCCGTTGGTGGGATCGAACGGCAGCCATCCGGCGCCTGGCAGGTAGATCTGCGCCCAGGCGTGGGTCGCTCCACCGCCCACCAGCGTCGCCTCGCCGCCTTCGATCAGGCTGCTGTCATAGAGATAGCCAGAGACGAAACGCGCCGCGAGACCCAGGCTGCGGGCTGCCTCCATCATCAGCACTGCGAAATCCCGGCAGGTGCCGCTGCCGGATGCGAGCGTCGCCACCGGGTCCTGCGTCCCCATCTCGTGGCGTGCGTTGTAGCGCAGCTCTCGGTGGATGGCTTTCGTCATCGCGGTGAGAATGCCCATCGTATCGTGATCTGAGGCCGCATCGACGAAGCGGCGTGCCCACCGATCGACCTGGTGATCGTGATCCGGGTAGTGCCGCTCGGCGGTGCGGCCGAGATCGGGGATTTCCTCCACGTCGTAGCTGAACGGATAGCGCCGCGCCAATTCCGCGATTTCGACCGCGGTCTCCGCCAGTGGGAAATGCTGGGCGCGGAACGACGATTGGACGAACAGCTCGTCTGCCGGCTCGTGGAACCGCGCAATGGCGATCGAGTTGCCGAACACGTCGTGCAACCAGTGCACCTCGCCGGCTGGGCGTAGGACCAGCGCGGTATCGAGCAGCCGCAGGTCGTGGCTGTCGCGCGGTCGCATCATCATCCGGTGCTCGCCGAAGGTGACCGGGTTGGCGTAGCGGTAGATGGTGCGGTGGACGACGGAGAGGACGGTCATGTGGTGCACGGTTGAAATTGGGGGCCCATCAGATAGCGGCCGAATCGGGTGAATGGCAGCCTCATCACCAACCCTCTATCGATCGATCGCAAACCGTTGCAACCCGCCAAGCAAGTTCAGGGCCAAAACCAGCAGCACCGAGACCAGGATGACCAGGGAAGAAACCGCCGCCACCGTCGGGTCGATCCGATCGGACATGTAGCTGTAGATGCGGACCGGCAGCGTCTGCAGCGCCGGGCCGGTCATGAAGATCGTCATGGTCACCTCGGAGAACGACAACAAAGAGCAGAACAGGAACGCTGTGACCATACCACGCGCGCACAGCGGAATCGTGATCGCCAGCAGCATGCGCCGGCGCGGCGCGCCGAGTACCATCGCGGCCCACTCGACCTCCTCCGGCACCGCCTGCAGCGCCGTGTAGAGCGAGCGGATCGCGAACGGCGTCACCACGACGGCGTGAGCCAGCACCAGGCCCGCCAGTCGGTTGTAGAGTCCCAGTCTGTTAACGAACTGCAGCATGGCGATGCCGAACACGACGGCCGGCACCAGCAGCGGTGCGGTGAACAGGCCGAGCCAGGCGGCGGTGCCCGGTAACCGGTAGCGCGCCAATCCGTAGGCCGCGGGGAATGAAGCGGCGACGGCAAGGGCGGCGGCCAGCACCGCCAGTTCCGCGCTGAGCCCGAAGGCATCCACGAAACCGGGGTAGGACAGCGCCTCGCGGTACCAGCGCAATGAGAAATGCGTGAGCGGAAGCACGAAATAAGCGAACGGCGTGAACGACATCCACACGACCAGCACGATCGGCGCCAACATCGCTGTGAGCATTGCCGCGTTGACCGCCGGGTTCATGTCGGCCGCCGCCGTAACACCAGCAGTTGCGCCAACCCGACCAGGGTCAGGGTCAGGCCGAGCAGCACGACCGCGAGCGCACTGCCCAAGGGCCAGTCGAGTTGCTCCAGGTTGATCTGGAAAGCGAGCATAGAGGCGACTGTCGCCCGTTCGCCGCCGAGGATCGCCGGCGCGGCGAAGGCTGTCATGTTCATGATGAAATTGATGGCCAACCCGGCCACGAGCGCGGGCAAAGTCAGCGGTAGGATCACGCGAAGGAACACTTGTCGTGGCGGCGCGCCGAGCGTCCCCGCCGCCCAGGAAAGCGCCGGATCGAGCCCGCCGATCGCAGCCCAGAGCGGCAGCAGCACGAACATGAAATGGCCGGGCACCAGGGCGATGATGATGCCCGTTTCGTTCAGCATCAGATGCAGCGGCGCGTTGATCAGGTGCAGCGCCCGCAAGCCGGTGTTGATCAGACCATTCTGTCGTAGCAGCAGGCTCCAGCCGAACGACTTGACGACGGTGTTGATCAGGAACGGGCTGACATAGGCCAGGATCATCCAGCTTTGCACCTGCGGGGAGCGGCGCGAGAGATGCAGCGCCACCGGATAGACGAGCAGCGCGCTGATCGCGGAGACGGTCAGCGCGATGCGCAGCGTGCGTAGCAAGATCGTGGCGAAGAGGGGATCGGCCAGACGGGTGTAGTTGGCGAGCGTCCAGTGCGAGGTGTCGATGCCTTGGGGTGTGTTGGGGTGCAGGCTGTTGAGGGCGGCGCCCCACAGCGGCCAGAGAAAGGCGACGGCGAGCAGGGCGAGAAGTGGGAGGAGGAATAGCCAGGCGGTCGGCGCGGTACTGGCAGCACCCCCTCCCCTAACCCCTCCCGCGAGGGGAGGGGAATTTGTTTGGCTATTCATCGGGGTGGATAACGGTGTCGGCGGCGTTCCAGCCGATGGGCACGGACATTCCGGGATGCAGGTGGTCAGCGGTCGTGCTTGGCAGCAAAACGACCAGGCTTTCCGAGGCGAAGGTCAGCCGCGCCTGGGTGACGGCGCCGATATAGATGACGTTCTCCACGATCGCGTCGAAACGGTTGTCCAGGCCATGCTCGCCGAGGCGCACATGTTCGGGGCGCAGGATCAGCCACGCTTGGTTGCCGGCGCAGGCGGCGGCGTCTGGCGGCAGGCGCAACGCCGGGAGGCCGGGCAAGTGACCGACGGGCGTGCCGTTCTCCATCGCGACCGCGACCCGGAACTGGTTGGTTGGCCCGAGGAACCCGGCGACGAAGCGCGTGGCGGGCTGGCGATAGATCTGGCGCGGTAGCCCGACCTGCTCGATGCGCCCTGCCTGCATGACGCCCACGCGGTCGGACATCGCGAAGGCTTCCTGGATGTCGTGCGTCACCAGCACGGTGGTGACGCCGAGCCGGCGCTGCAGAGCGCGGATCTCTTCGCGTAGCTCGTCGCGCAGCCGGGCGTCGAGATTGCTGAGCGGCTCATCGAGCAGCAGCAGCCGCGGCTGCACCACCAGGGCGCGTGCCAGCGCCACGCGCTGCTGTTGCCCGCCGGAGAGCTGCGCGGGCCGGCGCTGTGCCAGACCGCTCAGCCGCACGAGAGTCAACGCCTCGTCCACGCGAGCAGTGATCTCGCGGCGGGGTAGTCGCCGCATGCGCAAGCCAAATGCCACGTTGTCAAACGCCGTCATGTGCGGAAACAGCGCATGGTTCTGGAACACCAACGCCATGTCGCGCGCATGCATCGGGATCCTCGTGACATCGCGCCCCTCGAGCAGGACACGGCCACGATCGGCGCGGTAGATCCCGGCGATAGTGCGCAGGATCGTGGTCTTGCCGCAGCCTGACGGGCCCAGCAGGGTGAAGAACTCACCGGTCGGCACCGCGAGATCGATGCCGCGCACCGCGGCGACCGGGCCGAAGCTCTTCTCGAGGCCCTCGATCTGTAAGGCCACGTGCGTCGGCGCTATTTCGCGGTCAGAACTTCCTTCTGGAAGCGCTCGGTCCATGCTGCCCGGTGTGCCAGGACATAGGCGTAGTCGATCTGCGTCAGGTCCTCGAGCTGCGCACCGTGGGGCACCCGCTTGGCGGCCTCGGCAGATAACACGACGTCGCGGTTCATCACTGGATTGCTGTACGCCTCGGCGCGATAGGATTGCACTTCTGTACCGATCCACCAGTTCAGGAAGGCGCGCGCGCCGGCCGGATTGGGCGCGTCCTTCATCACCCCGGCGGCACTCGGGCTCATATACGTCGGCGACGGCACCGTGTAGGTCACCGGCAGGCCGCGACGGATCATGTCGGCCGCCGAGCCGGTGGAATAGATCGCGACTGATGCGCTGCCGTCCTGCAGCAGGTCGGCCATCTTTGCGTAGGTATTGCTCCAATCGACCACGCCGGGCGCTACTTTCTTCAGCGCCGCGAAACCGGGGTCTATGTCGTGCTCACTGCCGCCATTGGCGTGCGCCATGATGATCAGGTTGTAGATGCCATAGGTCGTATCACCCGGCGCCAGCAGAAGCTGGCCGCGGAACTCCGGCCGCTCCAGGTCGGTCCATTTGGTGGGCGGGCTCCAGCCCTTTTGCGCGAACACGTCCTTGTTGTAGATGAAACCGAGTATGTCGCCATACGGCACCACGCCGATCACCTGACCGCTGACCGGGTCCTTGATTCGGGCGGCCGGGTAAAGCTTGTCCATGTTCGGCACAGCGGCCGGGTCGAGCGGCGCGAACAGCCCCTGATCGACGCCGGCGAGCCAGGGCAGCATGTCGGACATCACCACATCGACCTGGGGATGCGCCTTCTGGGCGATCGCCGCGGCCATGATCTCCGGCCCCGTGGCCTTCGGCACCAGCACGACGTTGTAGCCGGTGGCGGCGGCGAATTTCTTGCTCCAGCCGTCGCGTTCCAGCATCTGCTGGATCGTGCCGCCCCAGGTGAGGAAATATACGGTCTTGTCGTCGGCCCGTGCGGGGGCCGGGCTTATCGCGGCGAGGCCGAGGGTCAGCGCGACGGCCAGCAGGATCAACCTGGGCAACAATCTCCACAGGACCGTTTGCATCGTCGCTGACCCCTTTGGTTGGTTTCAACCGGGCTATAGCGGCAAGGCGCCGGGGTGGCAACGGACTGTCCGGCTTGGACCCGATCTGGGTGCCGGCCTACGCTCGCCTTGGCACAAGGGGGAAGGACGCCATGCGCATCACCAGCGTCGAGGACCTGCATTGCAACGCCGGATGGCGCGATTTCTCATTTCTGAAGATCAGCACCGACGAAGGCTTGGTGGGCTGGTCCGAATACATGGAATTCTACGGCTCCCAGGGGCTTTCCGAAGTGATTCGGCGGCTTGCGAAAAGGCTGGTGGGCCAGGACCCGCGTCCGGTGGAACGGCATACGGCGTTCTTGCACGGGGTGACCCGCGCCGCGCCGGGCGGGATCAACCAGCAGGCGATCGCCGCGGTCGAAAACGCGCTGGTTGATCTGAAGGCGAAGGCGCTCGGCGTGCCGGTGTACGAGCTGCTGGGCGGGCCGGTGCGCGACAGACTGCGCCTCTATTGGTCGCATTGCGGCTCGTATCAGGTAATGTTCGGCGAGCAGTTCAGGGAATGGACGGGACGGGAGCCGATCCGGTCATTGCATGATGTGACGGCGCAGGGCGCCGAAGTGGCGCGACGCGGGTTCCGCGGCCTGAAGACCAACATCATGCGCTTCGATGGTGGCGCGCCGACGTTGCACATGCCTGGCTTCAACGCGCCGTTTGCGCCGGACCTGCCGGTCGACGCCGCCCTGGTGCAGGGGCTGGTCGAGCAGATGGCGGCGTTCCGGCAGGGTGCAGGGCGCGGTGTGGGACTGCATCTCGATCTCAATTTCAACTTCCGCACCGAAGGCTATATCCGTATCGCACAGGCGATGGAGCCGTTCGAGCTGGCGTGGCTGGAGGTGGATTCCTATGATCCGGCTGCGCTGGCGACTATCCGACGCTGCTCGCGCACCCGGATCGCTTCGTGCGAATCGCTGTTTGGGCGGCGGCAGTACCGGCCGTTCTTCGAGAACCAATCGGTCGATGTGGCGATCGTCGACGTACCGTGGAACGGCATCATGGAGTCGATGAAGATCGCAGCGATGGCGGAGACGTACGAGATCAATGTGGCGCCGCATAATTTCAACGGTCATCTCGGTTCGCTGATGAGCGCGCATTTCTGCGCGGCGATCCCGAACTTCCGGGTGATGGAGATCGATGTCGATGACGTGCCGTGGAAGGATTCGCTGGTGACGGTGCCACCGGTGATCCGCGACGGCGAGCTGCTGCTGCCTGGTGGTGCGGGGTGGGGAGCGGAGGTGAAAGAGGAGGTGGTGCGGGCGCATCCGCCGTCGCGGCGTGGGTGGTCGTAAGGCTGTTTCCTTCGGCCCGCGGCCCCCTCCCCTTTCCCCCTGCCGCAAGGGGAGGGGGAATCAGGTTGCGGCTAGCACCTTCGCGCTGGCACCGCTGAGTTCGCCCAGCTTCGCGCCGGCCGCAACTTTTGCTTGCGTCGCCGTGCCGCTTTCCTGGCGCACGATCGCCTGACGGGCCTCGGCCTCGGCTTCGTGCGCGCCCAGGATCAGCACGCCGCTTTCGTCACAAAGCACCGCATCCCCCGGCATCACCACCGCACCACCAATCGCGACCGGATAGTTGAGCCGCCCACCAAGGTCGTAGAGCCGGGTGGTGATCGGCGCCAACCCGCGGCACCAGATCGGGAAGTCCGACGCGGTGATCTCCTCGAGATCGGTGCATGGTCCATCAATCACACCGGCTTTCGCCCCGGCGGCCTTGGCGGCCACCGTGACGCCGCCGCCCCAACAGGCATGCCGGTCGTCACCAAGCCGATCGACCACAAGAATGTCGCCCGGCCGTAGCAAACCGAGCGCGTGATGCAGCAACGTCGAGTCCGGTCCCGGCACTGCGAGCGTTACCGCCGTGCCGGCCACTCGGCGACCTGGCAGCAGCGCGTGGACCGCGCGGTTGCAGAAGCCCCAGTGCCGCCAATGGCCGACCGTCGCGGTCTCGGTCTTCTCCAGCAGTGCCACGACCTCAGCGCTGATCTGCGCCGGCATTGCTGCGATCTCGTATTTCGCCATTGCTGTCCATTCCCCGTCACCGGGTTCAACGTTGTGAGCCCACCGGGGCACCTTGACAATCCGGCGGCGGTCCGCTCGCGACGTTGGCGGCCGATGGGACCGCGAATTTAAGCGACGCTGGTGTTTAGAAACCGGACCTCGGCGCACGCTGCCTCAATGTCGGACACAATAATATGAGTTTTCAGGAAATCGAGTGGGCGGTTTTGGGGGATCATAGCGGCGGAAGCATGATGGAGAGGACTTTGAGGCGGAGATATTCCTCGTCCTTCAATCCGTAGGCTCGTCGCTGGCAGACCCGGACCTTGTTGTTGAGGCCTTCGACGAAGCCGAGTGAGACTTTGTTCTGCGGCTGGCAGTAGGCGGTGATGCCGTGCCAGTGGCGATCGATCATGTCGGCGAAACGCTCGTATGGCTTGAGCCGCTGCCATTTGAGGCTGGCCCGCCAGTTGTCGAAGAAGCGCCGCGCCCAGCCCTCCCGCCGGTAGTCCCAGAGCTGGCCGAACGCTTCCTTCAGCAGATAGGCGGTGTTGAGGCGCTTATTGGCGGCCAACAGTAACGCGAGCGAGCGTTTGCCGCCGAGCGTGAGATTGTCGCGGTGTGACAGCAGGGTGTACTTCTGCCCCTTGATGAAGCGCCGGTCGCTGCCTCGCAGGCGGGCATATTCGGCCTTGCGTACCCCGTCGAGCGCCTCGCCGAGGTGGCGCATGATATGGAACTTGTCGAATAGGATCACCGCCTGCGGCGCCGTCTCCCGCGCCACGTTGCCGAACGGCTTCCACATGTCCATCACGATGAGCCTGATCTTGCTGGTCTTCTTGGGTCCTAGCCAGGCGTAGAACTGAGCCATGCTGGCCTCTGAGCGGTCGTCTCCGCCGAACCAGATCGGCCGCTTGCGAACCAAGTCGCTGACCACGATGCGATAGGTATGGCCCTTGCGGATCGAGATCTCATCAATGCCTATCACCTCGGGTGTCGGTGCGCCGGCACGCTCGATCTGGGCGCGCATGTACTGCATCTCTAGCGTCTTGACCGTGTCCCAGTCGAGCTTCAGCTCCTTGGCCACGTCGCGGATCGAAGCCTGCCTGCAGCGACGGCCGACGTAGAACGCAAAGCGCTTGGTGAAGTGCGGGTTGTCTGACAGGAAATCCAGCCGTTCTAGCTTCACGCTGTCGCAAATACCGCACGCCACACGCCGCATCTCGAGCTCCAGAACGATGCGAAAGCCGGCGCTCGGAAGATCCCGGACCCACCGCTTCCGCCGGTCGTACCAGCCCGACTGGACCCGCCCGCAGCAACCGCAAACGGTTTTTTTGAGCGCCGATCGAGCCTGACGATCCGTACATCCCGATCACCGAATACACCGCGTACCGTCGCTTGCGCACGAAACCCCGCGAACGAATACCCATCCGACAGCCGCCGCCGTCGCTTGTCCGATCGTGCCATGCCTCATCATGCCGGAATCCGAGGCAGCACCAAACTCCAAAAAGCCAGTCTCCATCATGCTTCCGCCGCTATGATCCCTCAAAACCACCCACTCGATTTCCTGAAGACCCAATAATATAAAGTCCCTGTGCCGAGCCCGGCACGGCCGACGTGATTCCCTGGCCGAAGATGATCGAGCAGGGCGAGCCTGTACGCGTGAACTGTACGACCCCAACTGGTCACTCGTCGCGAAGTCGGCGTCGAGCCTCCAACCCAGGTTGCTGTAAAAGCGCTTGGCGCCGATCGACGTCCGAAACAGGAATAATGACGACCTTGAGCTTCATGTCGACCCTCTGCCCCTCTCGGGGTCTCGATTGCAGTTTCGCTGCGCACTTGAGTATTGCTCATGTCTAGCCCCTCAGGTTTGAGTGCCTTGAGATTGGCGACACACGTCCAAGGGTGGAAAACTCATCCCTAGTAACTCTCCTCAGAAGAGATCAAGTCGACGATTTCATTTGTGGTCACAATGACACTGGCGTAGTTCGGGATATTGATGTCGAGAGCGGCGTGCATCTCCTCATTCGAGTAATCCGCCGTCGCGTCCTTTACCACCGTGACCTCGTAGCCGAGCTCAGCGGCAAAGCGCACGGTCGCTTCGATGCAGGTATGTGCTATGAGTTCGATGACTATGAGCTGATGAATGCCGTGCTTCTTGAGCTGCAAATCCAAATCAGTGTTGGCGAAGCCACTGGAACACCAATGCTCCGTAGCGACAATCTCTCCTGGCTCAGGCTCGAACTCGGGACGGATCTCGCCACCCCACGTGCCGTATTCGAAGCTCTTTCGCACCCATGCTGCCTTCTGAATGGGCGCAATGTACTTCCAAGTCTCGTAGTCGCCCGGACGGTATCGATGATGCAGGGCATAGAAGACCCGAAGCTTCGCCTTCCGCGCGGCGTTCAGGACCTGCAGCATATGAGGAATGCAGTCATTCGCTTCTGCAACAGCCCGAATGCGGTCCCATATCTTGCCTCCCTCGGAAATAAAGTCGTTATACGGATCGATCACCAGAAGTGCAGTGATCTCCTTGTCATAAGTGTGTCTCGTCATGGTGTCTCCTCCGTTGGAGCGGTTGGACTGTCGAGAATTCGATCATTGCAAGTAACTTCTTGCTAGCCGCCCAATGCTGGCTGCGAAAAAAGGATGTTGCGCTTTGATTGTGAGCGATGGAAGCTGGTTGGTGTTGCGCACGAAATTGTTCAGAAAGCATGCCCCATTGTGCGAAGAATATCAGCATGGACCTGCCCCGGTTTGGTGGACAGGTGAGTGTTTGGGTTTATGACACCTGATGGGACGGCATTTTGTCCTCCTGTTTGCAACCATTCTTTAGTTTCCGGGGGCCCCTGGCGGAGCCATTCCCTGCCTCCCGGCTGGTACCGGGTGGGGATGGCCGCGCGCAACGGCGGTCAATCGGGATAGGGGGGCATCTCGCGATGCCGCCCCTCCCACACCACCGGGCATACGGGTCCGTACCACGGCGGTTCGGCGGATTAGGTCCGGCCAGCGCTCTCCATGGAGGCCAGTCCGAGACCGCGGAAGCGAGCCTTCGAGAAGCCGAGATGTAGCGCCTCGCTCGTGCTGACGCGCCACGGCCCCCGCGGGCTCATGACGGCCGCGAAGGCCGTCCGCCGGGAGACGCCGAGGCGGCGCAGTTCATCGAGGCGCCGTGGTCTGGTCTTCCATTGAATCCAGGCGGCGCAACGGAGGCGCCGCCGGACCCAACCGTCCAGTGAGGACAATTCACGTCCTTGGCTGAAGCCGAAATAGCCGGCCCATCCCCGCAGCAGCGGGTTCAGGTCGGCGATCATCCGCGACAGGCTCACCCCGCGGTTGCGTCCCGTCAGATTCCGCACCCGGTCTTTGAACCGGACGACGGCCTTGTCGGCGATGCGTCGGCGTGGCGTGCTCTCCTCCGTCAGCGTAAAGCCGAGGAAGGAGCGTTGCCATGGATGAGCCACGGCACTCTTCTCCGCATTGACCTGAAGCTTGAGACGCCGTTCGATGAAGCGGGTGATGCTCGCCATCACTCGCCGGCCAGCCGTCTCGCTGCGCACGTAGATATTGCAGTCATCTGCGTAGCGCACGAAGCGATGGCCGCGGCGCTCGAGTTCGCGATCCAGTTCATCCAGCACGAGATTCGAGAGCAAGGGCGAGAGCGGGCCACCTTGCGGGGTGCCCTCGTGACTCGCTTCGAATAGCCCGCCATGAAGCACACCGGCGGTCAGAAAGCTCCGGATGAGCCGAAGCACCCGCCGGTCGGACACGCGCGCGGCCACCGCAGCCATTAGCCGGTCGTGATTGACTCGGTCGAAGAACTTCGCCAGGTCAAGATCAACGACAAACTGATAGCCTTCGCTGACATAGGCTTGCGCCTGTGTCACCGCTTGGTGGGCCGAGCGGCCCGGCCGGAAGCCGTAGCTATGCTCGCTGAATGTCGGGTCCCACAGCGGCTGCAGCCGCTGCAGCACCGCCTGCTGGATCACGCGGTCAATCGCGGTTGGAATGCCGAGGTCGCGCGTCCCTCCGGCCGGCTTCGGGATTTGCACCCGACGTACCGGTTGCGGCTGGTAGCGCCCCTGAAGCAGTTGATTTTCGATCTCCGGCCAGTGCGCTTCCAGGACGCCCGGCAGGTGTCGGACGGTGATCCCGTCGACGCCGGGCGCGCCCTTGTTGCGCATCACCGCACGCACGGCTGACGCTATGTTGTCCGGGTCACAGATTGCCTCCATCAGGGTACTGGTCATGACCGGACTTTCGGGTTCGGACGCCGCCGTGGTCGCTTCGGCCAGCTTGCCCTCGGCCGCCCTGAGGCTTCACCTCGACCGGCAGAAGGAAGCGCCACTCGCCGTGGCTTCGCGGCCGCTACTGGGACCATGAGACGCCCAAGCTACTCGCCCTCTCCTTCAACCCCTTGCGGGGACCGTTCGGGCCTTCGGCCGATGGTCTGGCCTACTACGCCCTCTGCTGACTTCTGCCGCGCGCTCGGGTGATCTTGCGACCACCCCAGTCCCGGACGGGACACGCGACAGATCTCCCGGGGTAAGTCCGACAGCCTTCCTCGCACTCCCGCCAGATTTACAGCCGTGATCCTTGATGGATATGGACTTCGCTCTGTCCTGCTTGCTCGTCCGATCATGGCTGCCTCATATCTGGTTTCTGTTCGTCGGGACGCGATTTCGCTCGACGCTTCCTTCAGACGGTCCCTCGCGGTTCCGCCCTTGCGCTTCGCTCGTGCTTCACCTCCATCAGGTTGCACAGGGGACTTTCACCCCCAGGCTGCCGGGCACGCCCGGCACACAGGATCGCCGCAGGCGACCGCCGAAGGCGGCGCGAAGCGTCCTTGACGGCCGCGAGCACGGCGGCAGGCTGGTCATCGTCGGGAACGACGATCATTGCATAATGCCGTCGTTCGTAGTCGATCGGTGAAAGATACTCGATCGAGGAGTGACGACGACGCGGATTGTAGAAGCCTTCGATGAAGGCGAACACCGCGCGGCGAGCTTCGGCCTGAGTTTTGAAGCGACAGCGGGCGAGAAGCTCGCATTCGAGGGTGGCGAAGAAGCTCTCGCACATGGCGTTGTCGTAGGCGTCTCCAACCGAGCCCATCGAGGGACGCACGCCGGCCTCGCGGCAACGATGGCCGAACTCGATCGAGGTGTATTGCGAACCCTGATCGGAGTGATGGATCACGCCTCTGGGTCGTCGCGTCACCAGCGCCATGTTCAGAGCATCAAGCACCAATTGCCTGGCGAGCGTGGTGGCCATCGACCAGCCGACTACGCGGCGGCTGAAGGCGTCGAGCACCACGGCGAGATAGAGAAAGCCCGCCCAGGTCGGGATGTAGGGGTGAGTAGGCCGGAGGAATCTCACCTCCGGCCCCTCGCAGGTAGGGTCGAGGACTGGCGCGCCGGTTTGCCCACGTATTTCGACCGTGCCACGTCTCCAGCCCCCTCCACGTCGCACGCAGCGTGCAGATTTCCCGCACTGCGCGCCCCCATTTGCTTCATGCCAAGGCTTATGGGACCTATCCTGCTGGGGCGACTTTCGGCCTGCCGTGTTTCACCCGATAGCCGTTAACCAGCCCCGAGTGAGCCTACTCCGCCGCTCCCAACCGAAGCCCTTTCGTTTCTGAGCATGCGCCAGATGGCGCCTTCTCCCGAAACGCCAGGACGGTTCAGCCTTCACCTTGACGTATATTCTCCGCCTCAGGTCCTGCACATCGATGGACGCCTTTATCATCTCGTCCTTGCCTTCCTTACGTCGGAGACTTTGCAAATGGCAGGGCCCCTTTGCTCCACGGACATTACTCCGTTTCATCGCTACTACGGACCCAGCCGCCACCCTCTCGTCTTCGGCCGATTTCCCGGTTTCGCCGGTTATACGACCTACCTTGCTCCGGCGATTTCTCGCTGGGACGAGGAGGGTTTCTCCAGTTGCTTGGCACGCCCTTGTCACCGTGCTGTCGCTTCCACCCCGCCGAGGTGACCAGTCGTGTCGGTCAGTATTCGGCTGGTCATGCTGCCTTCGCCCTACGGTTGCGGGCTCGGCCCTCGGGGCTATTCACTTTCGAGGCCACAATGCGTTCACTTTTGTTACGGCCCGGTGACTCGTGACCTCCCCATGGGAGATCTTGTCGATAGGCTTCGAAGGTTCGGTTTCCCTCCCCTCCGCTATCCAAACTACGGGGCTCTGACTTCTACCCCGGCAGGTCTGTCTCCTGCTGAACATGCCAGCCTTTTCTGGACACACAACCGGACGTGAACCTCTCGGCTCATCCGGCTCCCATCATCCAGCCTACGACAGATAACCCATCGACCAGTGAATGAAAGCACCCGGCCGACCTTGCGCAAATCGCTTGAGTATCTCGGCAGCCCTTGTTTTATGGCCTGCCAGCCTCTTGTGCTTGCGCATCAGCCACCGGATCAGGAACAGGTTCATGTGCCGCCACACCGGCTTGAGCGCCGATCCGTGGAACCGGCCGTAGTATTGCTGCCAGCCTTTCAGGACCGGAGTGAACATGGCCGATAGATCGTCCAAGCTCTTGTCGCTCTTCAGTTGCAGGTGCCATCCCCTGATAGTCTGCCGCATGGCCTTGAGGGCGTCGCGGCTGACCGCCGGGGAAAAGTTCACGTAAACCCGGCCATACTTATCCAGCGCCTTGCGGGGCCGGAACGTATAGCCGAGAAACGTGAACTGGACGACGGGGTGATCCCCGGTCCGATTGATGTCCTTGCAATACACGATCCGTGTCTTGCCCGGATGCAGTTCGAGCTTGCAGGCCTGGAACCGTTCCCGGATGCGATCAAGCACATACTCCGCCTGCCATTTGCTCTTGCAGTGAAGCACCGCATCGTCAGATACCGGGCAAACCGGACGCCGGGCAGATGTCGTGTCACCCACAGATCAAACGCATAGTGCAGGAACAGATTGGCCAGGATCGGTGACACGACACCCCCTTGCGGCGTGCCTCTGTCGCGTTCCAGGATCTGCCCATCCGTGGTTTGCATTGGCGCTTTCAGCCAGCGTTCCACATAGAGCAGGATCCAGGGCTCCTGACAGTGCTTGCGCAGAGCCCTCATCAAGAGGTCATGGTCGAGATTGTCGAACAGCCCCCGGATGTCAAACTCTACAACCCAGTCGTAGTCCCAGCAGCGGCGTCTGGTGACAGCGATTGCCTCCAGCGCCGACTTTCCCGGACGATACCCGTAGGAATCCTCGCAGAAGATCGGATCGAGCCGCGGCTCCAGCCGCATCTTCACCGCCGTCTGCGCGATCCTGTCGGCCACCGTCGGGATGCCCAGAATCCGGACGCCTCCTGACTTCTTCGGGATCGGCACGGCCTTCACCGGCGGCGGAAAGTAGCTGCCGGCGTTCATCCGATTCCAAAGTTTGTATAGGTTGTCGCCCAGCCTCTCCTCAAACTGCTCGATCGTCTCGGCGTCGATCCCCGCAGCACCTTGGTTGGCTTTTACATGTAACCATGCCTCCCATATCAAGGTCTTGGGAATGTCATAGGGCTTGCAGGTCATGCGGGACTCCTCCCGGTCGCCCGGTTGATCCCCCATGCCTGCCGGATGACGCCGCCCCTTCGCTCCCCCGCCATTACGGCGGTCTCAACGCTACTACGAGCGGCTCCGTCCCTTGGCGGCGCGTCACTATTATCGGCCTCGCCTTTCGGGCTTGCGCCTTTCGCTTGGCATCGCCGCCGAAGGTTCCCGCAGTTCAACGTGAGAGCCTGAAACAGGATCGCGCTGCCTCTATGCCGGACGCCGTCCGGCCCGTCAGCAGGCACCGTCCGGACTGATCCCGGCGCAACATCACTCGCCGGTTTCAACGTCATTTGATTACTTTCGACACTTGAACGGCAGTTCACTGGTGTTCGCCTTCCTGTCTCCCACCTGACGCCTCGCGGCGCCTTTTCCGTGACGCTCACGACCCGGGCTTTTGACCCGCGCCGCTCACGGCGGTTTGCAACCTGCTCCCGCAAGCCGGTTGCGGGGGGCCGCCCCCCATCTCTCACGCCGCTTGCTGCGGCACACTGATGTCAGCGACCCACAGCCGATCCGGCGCTTCCGCCGTGAAGTTGCGCTCGACCTGGTCGGGTGCCTCCCGGCCATCGCCCTTGACCGTGGTGGTGACGAACTTGCGTCGGCTCACACCGGCGAGACCTGCCTTCGACATCAGCCGGGCGACACGCTTGCGGCCGATGCGGATGCCCTTGGCAGCCAGCTCGGCATGAACCCGCGGCGCCCCATAAATGCCGCACGAACCCGCATGCGCGCTACGGATCTCCGCCATCAGCGCCGCGTCGGACCGGGCCCGCTGCGACGGCTGGCGTTTCGCCCATGCGTAGTAGCCGCCGGAGGAGACACCCAGCAGCCGGCACATGGTGGCGATCGGGTAGTTCGCGGATGCCGCTTCGCGGCATTTCCCTCCGGGGGATCGCTTCGCGATGGTGATCGCTCACGAACCGGAACCCTTCGCGGGGATCGCGTTCGTCTCCCGAGCGAACCAGGCCGCCGCCTTTGAGAGGATTTCCCGCTCAAGCCTAAGTTGGCGGTTCTCACGTCGCAGGCGGTTGAGCTCTTCGCGCTCCGCCGTCGTCAGGCCCCCATCGCCGCGGCCGGCATCGCGCTTCGCCTGCGCCACCCAGTTCCGCATCGACTGCGCGGTTGGCTCAAACTCGCGCGCCAGCTCCTCCGGCGAGCGTCCAGCTTGCACCAACTCAACCATCTGACGCCGAAATTCAGGTGCGTAACATCGTCTCGTCTTCGACATGGTGGACTCCTCGAACGCAATTGCTCAGGTGTCCACGAAACCGGGTCAACTCCAGCAACTCATGTCGTGGTTTCCTCATGGCTCTCTCCACGTTCGGCCTTCATGGTGCATAACGGTTGAAGACAAAGTCGCGAGCTTTGACGGCCGCGTGGCAGGAAAAGCAGGTGTTGTGCACAGCATCGCTGGCGGGTTTGCCGTCGTCAAATTGAGCGAAGCCCCAGCCGCCGGTCGAGGCGTATTTCCTTGAGTCCTTGACCATAAACTGAAGGTTCGTGGGGGGCCCGGCCACGAAAGATTGGAGACGGCCAAAGGCTTTTTCACTTTCCTCCAACGGGACGTAACTCCAGGCAAGCCGAACAATTATCGTACCCTCCGGGAACGGGAGCTTTCCTTCCCGGGAGGCCTTGATTGCTACGTCGTTGCCCAGAATGGCGCGCAAATCGTTGAGGTTGCCTTCTTCGTGGGCCACGGAGATCAAGCTCCGGTCGCGGTATCCGGGGGGGATTTTGACTCCGAAGATCGGGGCGGCCTCTCCGTCGGCCTGTCCAGATATGCCATGTAGGCGACCACGCTCGCCAGCGCTACAACTGCGCCCAGCACTAAAACAAACCGTCTCATCCGGAATTCCCCGATGATCGGCCAATTCGACCACCGCAAGGATAACATAGGCCCTGACCGGTCCGTTCTGCAACGGCGGATCGCCGGCCTGTCGTCGCTCAATGGCCCGGCGCGCCCGATGCACGTGACCAATGGTGGGGGAGGGACTCAGAGATGGGACGCAGATCACATGCGATTGGACCGACCCACCTGCTGGCTCATGTGCCGGACGCCGCCTCGGCGATGCTGACCTGTGTCTCCGGCAACTCCAGTCGCCGCTCCGGATGCACGAACACCCACAACACCGCGCCGCACAGCCCGGCCAGCGCGATGCCGAGCAGCGCGCCGGACCAGCCGCCCGTCCACTTCACCAGCAACGCGATCATCAACGGCCCGACGAATCCCGATGCATTGCCAAGGAAATTCGTCCAGCCGGTCACGACGCCGGTCGCCGCGCCTCCAAGATCCTGGCAAGCCGACCAGATCGAGACCTGAGTCAGCCCGATCGCCCCAAGCGAAACGCAGAGCAGCGCCATCATCAGCGGAATATTCGCCGTCTCCGCCCCCACAATCATCGCACCCGCGCTGATCACGAAGCCTGCAATCGCCGCCGGCACCCGCGCCCGCCAAATCGATCCGCTAGCCAGCAGCACCCGATCGGCCACTCCGCCGGCGACGAACACCATGCAGAACAGCGCAACCCAAGGCAGCGAGGCGTAAATGCCCATCGATTTCAACGAGAAATGGCGCGCTTGCACAAGGTAGGTGGGCAGCCAGGCGGTGTAGAAGCTCTGGATCAGGATCAGGAAGAAATACTGCAGCCCGATGGCCCAGAACTGCATCGAGCGGAACAGCATCGGCACCGCGCCGCGCGGTGTGGCAGGCGCCTCCGGCTCGCGCTCGGCGGCGATCAGCGCGGCTTCTTCGCGCGACACCAGCTTGTGCTCGGCTGGGTCGTCGCGGAACGCGAACCACCAGGCGAAGCCCAGCAGTATGCCCAGCACGCCGAATCCATAGAACACGAAACGCCAACCGAAACTCAGCATCACCGCCGTGGTGATCGGCGCGGCGATAATCGGCCCGAGATACAGCCCGCCCAGCAGCACCGAATTCCCCTTGGCTCGCTCGCGCTTGGGGAACCAACGCCGCAGCGCCAGCACCGAGGCCGGCCAATCGGCCGACTGCCCAACGCCCAAAGCGGCGCGAATGGCGACGAACGAACCCAGATTGAAGCCGGCCGGCGTCAACGCAGTCAGCAACGACCACAACAGGTTCGCCCAGTAGAGCGCCCGGCGCGGCCCGATCTTCTCGGCGAGCCAGCCAGCCGGCATCTGCAGGAACGCATAGGTCCAGGAGAAACTGGTCAGGATCAACGACATCTGCACCAGGGTGAAGCCGTATTCCTTCTGGATCACCGGCGCCGCCACCACGATCGCCGTGCGATCCAGCGACATCACGAAGGTGATCGGCCCGATCAGCAGCCACACCATCCACCAACGGAACCGGCCAACTTTCATCGCTTCATTCCCCGTTCTCCTTCAGCATCACGATCCAGGCGCGCAGCCGGAGCATGATGAACAGCGCCATCAACCGCAACAACACGCCTGCCCGGCCGATCCGGCCCGCCGCTTGGTGTTTCTCCTCTCCCCAGCTAGGCTCGGAGCAAGTTCTTCCCCCAACGTCGAGGAACGGAGCACGCCATGAACGCCGCTGACATCAAGGCCGCCCGCGCCGCCGCCGTCGCCGCCACCATCGACCGCATTCGCGGCATCGAGCGCATCCAGGGGGTGACCCGCGCTATGCTCGAAGCCGTGAAGGCCGAGATGATGGGACTCGCCGCGCAGGAACACCTCTTTCCCAGCGCCGAGTTCCCGCCTCCGCCCGCCGGTCAGACCGGAGCCAATCGCTATCTTCTGCAGGAAGACCCCGACAACCGGTTCGCGCTCCATCTGAATGCGCTCGACCCCGGCAACGAGACCAAGCCGCACGACCACACCACCTGGGCAGTCGTGGTCGCGGTCGAAGGGCAGGAGCTGAACAAGGTCTATCGTCGCACCGATGACGGCAGCGACCCTGCGCGCTGCGAGCTTTCCATCGACCACGAAGTGATGGTCGAGCCAGGGCGCGGGATCGCGCTGATGCCCGACGACATCCACTCGATCCACACCACCGGCAAAGTTCCCACGCGGCATCTCCACATGTACGGGGTGGCGCTGGAGAAGCTGGACGGTCGCCGGGCCTTCGACATGAGTACCGGCGAGGTTCTGCCGTACAACAAGAACTTCATGGCGCCGACCGCCACAGCGCGCGCATAGTGCGCAGATGAAGCGGATCGATGCCCGAACCCTCCATGCCTGGATTACCGACGGGCAGGAGATCGCCCTGCTGGACGCCAGAGAAGAGGGCGAATTCGGCACCTCGCACCTGTTCTGGGCGGTACCTTGCCCTCTCTCGAAGCGCGAGATCCGTGCCCGCGCCTTGCTATCGCGTAAGAGCGTCCGCATCGTTTGCATGGATGATGGACGTGGTCTTGCCGAGGGCCTCGCCGCGTGGCTGGAAAGCGATGGTTGCACCGATGTCGCGGTGCTGGATGGCGGCGTTGCCGCGTGGCAGGCCGCCGGTTACGTCCTGTTCAGCGGCGTTAACGTGCCGTCCAAGGCGTTCGGCGAATGGGTGGAGCACCACTACGGGACGGAAAGCATCGATGCCGCCGAGCTGAAATCCTGGCTGGACGCAGGGCGGGACATGGTCGTGCTGGACAGCCGCACGCATGAGGAGTTCGTGCGGATGTCGATCCCGACCGGCGTCAGCGTGCCAGGTGGTGAACTCGTGTATCGGATCGGCGACCTCGCCCCAGATCCGAAGACGCTGGTGGTGGTGAACTGCGCCGGGCGGACGCGCAGCATCCTAGGCGCCGAAAGCCTGCGTCGCGCCGGCATCCCTAACAAGGTCGTAGCGCTGCGCAACGGCACGATGGGCTGGGAGCTGGCCGGCCTGCGCTGCGAACGCGGCCGCACCGACAGCTTCCCGCCAGGGACGCCGAAGACTGCGGTACTCGCGCTGGAACGCGCGAAGTTCTTTGCCGAGACATCGGGCGTCGGCGTGATCGGCGCGCTCGACCTTGCCCGCTTCGAAGAGGACACCGACCGCACGCTGTATCTTCTGGATGTGCGCGACCCGGCGGAGTTCCGTGCCGGCCACCGCCCGGGCAGCCGCAGCGCGCCGGGTGGCCAGTTGGTGCAGGCGACCGACCAGTGGATCGGCGTGCGCAACGCGCGGATCGTGCTGCTGGACGATAGCGGCGTGCGCGCGCGGATGGCGGCCGGATGGCTGCGCCAGATGGGCCATCGCGACGTATTCGTCGTGGAGGGCGGGCTGGACGAGGTGCGTGGCTCCAGCGTTGCCGTTGCTCCGATCCCGGAACTCACCGCACCGGTCCCGAGTATAGATGTGCCGCGACTGACCGAGCTGCTCGATGCCGGCGAGGGCACGGTCGTGGTCGATCTCGGCCGCAGCGTCGATTACCGCGAGGGCCATATTCCCGGCGCGCACTGGGGCATCCGCACACGACTGGATGTGTTGCGGCCGGTGCTGGCACCGGCGCGGCATGTGATTGCCACGTCGCCGGACGGGATGCTCGCGCGGCTGGCGGTGGAGGAGATCGTGCCGCTGACCAACGCCGAGGTCGCTGGGCTGGAAGGCGGCACCGCCGCCTGGCACGCCTTCGGTCGTCCGCTGGTGAAGGACCGGACCAACCCGCCCGACGAAGCGTGCGTCGATTTCTATTTGCGCCCGTACGACCGCAATTCCGGCGTCGAGGAGGCTATGAAGGCCTACTTGTCGTGGGAGATCGACTTGGTCCACGAGATCGCTCGGGACGGAACCGTGCAATTCGGCGTCGGAGCTGAGGCGTAACGCCTGCCTCTGCGCCTCTGCGTCTCTGCGGTTAGACTTTCTTAAGCTTAACCGCAGAGACGCAGAGGCGCAGAGGAATACTGCCCCTGATGTTGCTCGTACGCGCCGCCCTGGACCTGCTGCTGCCGCCGCAATGCTCTGCCTGCGACGAAGCGGTAACGACGCACGGTCTTCTTTGCCCTACCTGCTTCCGCACTGTCAGCTTCATCACCGAGCCCTGTTGCCAGCGCTGTGGCGTTCCCTTCGGCTCGGCCGGATTGGCCGGGCTCTGCCCGTCCTGCATCCAGGCGCCGCCCGTGTTCCGCCGCGCACGGGCCGCATTGAGCTACGACGCTGCGGCACGACGCCTGATCCTGCCGTTCAAGCACGCCGATCGGGTGGAGCTGTCCGGCGTGCTCGCCGCATATATGGCGCGGGCGGGCGCCGAGCTGCTGGTGAACGCGGACATCCTGGTTCCCGTCCCGCTTCACCGTGCCCGTCTGTTTCGCCGCCGCTATAACCAGGCGGCGTTGCTGGCGCGCGCCCTCGGCCGTGCCGTGAGCCGGCCGGCGTTGCTCGATGCGCTTCGTCGCGTGCGCGGAACCGCATCGCTTGGGGCCAAGTCAGCCGAGGAGCGTGCCGCCGTGCTGACCGGCGCGATCGAAATCTGTCCGTCCCGCGTCGAGCAAATTGCTGGCCAACGCGTGTTGTTGGTGGACGATGTGATGACGTCGGGCGCCACCGCGAATGCCTGCGCCGCGGTGCTGTTGGCGGCAGGAGCGGTTGTCGTCGATGTGCTGGCTGCCGCCCGCGTGCCCGACCCGCGGCTTAGCTAAGCGGCTTCGAACGCTCGAAGTTTCCGCGCTGGGTGAAGTTGCGCGATCCCAGCCATTGCCTTGCGTACCAGAGGGTGGTACATCAGACTTCAACGGCGGATTGCTGCATGATCGTGAGCTACCGAGACGAGTGGCTGCGTGCCTTCTTCGTCGAGGACAGGAAATCACGGCACCTCCTACCCGATCTCGAAAGTCGGCTTTTCCGGAAGCTACAGATGATCGACGACGCGACAACCGATCAGGATTTGCGAGTGCCGCCCAGCAATCATTTCGAGAAGCTGCGCGGTAACCTGGCGGGATTCCACTCGATCCGTGTCAACAATCAGTGGCGACTGATCTTCCGGTGGGACGGCGGTCGTGGCGAAGCAGAAGATGTCTATCTCGACAACCACAGCTATAGATGAGGCGAACCATGCTGACCACGAAGCGCAAGCCGGCGACGGTCGGCGAGATACTCGATTGAGGAATTCATGCGGCCGATGGGGCTCACCCAGGTCGCGCTGGCCGAGGCGATGGGCGTCCAACGCAAGCACGTCAACGAGCTGTGCAACAACCGCCGAAACATCACGGCCGCGACCGCGCTCATCCTTGCGCGCGTATTCGGAAACAGCCCCGATTTCTGGCTGAACGTGCAGCGGCGCAGCGATCTGTGGGAGGCAATGAACAGCCCCCGCGAGCGCGAGCGGATCGAGCGTGCAAAGCCGCTCGGTGCTGCGGCGTGACGCCAGCCTCAGCGTCCTCCGCGGTGACCCTTCTCCGTTATCTCCCCTTTACCTCCCCTCCGCCCGCCGATCCACCACCCGACTCGCCTTCCCGAGCGACCGCTCGATCGTGCCGGGTGGCTGAATCGCCACCCGCGTGGTCAAGCCGATCCGCTCCTTGATCCGTACAGTGATCGCTGACGCCTCGGCCTCCAGCAACGCAGGCTCCAGCGCATGAGGCTGCGCCTCGACCTCGATTGTAACCTCATCCATACGACCCTCGCGCGTCAGTAGCAGCCGGTAGTGACCGCTCAGCAACCGGCTCTGCAGCAGCAGCTCCTCAACTTGCGTCGGGAACAGGTTCACGCCTCGCACGATCAGCATGTCGTCCGAACGGCCGGTGACTTTCTCCATCCGCCGCATGCTGCGCGCGGTGCCGGGCAACAGGCGCGTCAGGTCGCGCGTGCGGTAGCGGATCACCGGCATGGCTTCCTTGGTGAGGGTGGTGAACACCAGCTCACCCGGCTCGCCGTCCGGCAGCACCGCACCGGTCTCCGGATCGATCACCTCAGGGTAGAAATGGTCCTCCCAGATCGTCGGACCGTCCTTGGTTTCGATGCATTCGTTGGCGACGCCGGGGCCGATCACTTCCGACAACCCATAGATATCGACCGCATCCATCGCGAACCCGTCCTCGATCTCGCGCCGCATCGCGTTGGTCCAGGGCTCGGCGCCGAAGATGCCGATCTTCAGCGACGAGGCGCGCGGATCGAGCCCCTGGCGACGGAACTCGTCGAGAATCGCCAGCATGTAGCTCGGCGTAACCGAGATGATGTCGGGCCGGAAATCGGCGATAAGCTGCACCTGCCGCTCAGTCATCCCGCCGGAGACCGGCACCACCGTGCAGCCGAGCCACGCGGCTCCGTCATGCAGCCCGAGCCCGCCGGTGAACAGCCCGTAGCCATAAGCGTTGTGCAGGATCATCCCTCGCCGTCCGCCAGCCGCATAGATGGAACGCGCAACGACGCCGGCCCAGGTCTCCAGGTCCTTCTGTGTATAACCGACGACAGTGGGCTTCCCGGTGGTGCCGGACGAGGCGTGGATGCGTGCGATCCGCTCGCGCGGCACGGCGAACATGCCGAACGGATAATTTGCACGCAGGTCGTGCTTGGTGGTGAAGGGAAATTTCGCCAGATCGTCCAGCCGGCGAAAATCGTCGGGATGCACACCGGCGGCGGCGAAAGCCGCGCGGTAGTGCGGCACGTTCGCGTAGGCGTGGCCGAGCGTCCAGGCGAGCCGCTCGCACTGCAGCGCGGTGATCTCGTCGCGCGAGGCGGTTTCGATCGGATCCAACCCGACGGGAAGAGCCTGGCTCACGACCGGTCTCCCGCTGGGAAGAAAGGGCCACCGGTAAGTCGGGAATGGCCGCGGAACTCGGCAATCAAGCTGCTGTCTTCGCCGGTTACCCGCACGTCGTAGATGCCGGACCGGCCGCTGCGCGCGCGTTCGATCGCTTCGGCACGCAGTGTCTCGCCGAGCCAGCCGGGGCGCAGGAAGGTGATCGAGGCGTGCTGGGCCACCGCCCGCTCGCCATAGCTGTTGCAGGCGAAAGCAAAAGCCGAATCGGCCAGCGCGAAGATGAACCCGCCGTGACAGATGCCGTGCCCGTTCACCATCGCCTCGGTAACCGTCATCGTCATGACCGCCCGCCCAGGCGCTACGTCTTCCAGCAGCATCCCGAGACCGGCGCTGGCGCGATCTTCGGTCCACATCGCCTCGGCGCAGGCCCGAGCCAGCGCAGCGCCACCGTCTGTCATCGGCCGCCGGTGAAAATGGGTGGCCGCTTGGCCACGAAGGCCTGCACGCCGGCAGCATAGTCGGCGGTGCGGCCGGCCAGCCCCTGCAGTTCCTGCTCCAGGTCGAGCTGCGCATGCAGCCCGTTCGAAGCAGAGGCCGCGAAGGCGCGCTTCATCAAGGCGAACGCCTCGGTCGGACCCGCGGCAAGGCGGCTCGTCATCTCTTCCGCCTGCGGCATCAGCGCGGCGTCGTCCACCGATTTCCAGATCAACCCCCATGCCTCGGCCTGCGCGGCGGACACTGGCTCGCCCAGCATGGCCAACGCGCGTGCACGGGCCTCGCCGACCAGGCGCGGCAGGAAGAACGTGCCGCCGCAGTCCGGCACCAGCCCGATGCGCACGAACGCCTGCACGAAGCTGGCGCTGTTTGCGGCCAGCACGATGTCACACGCCAGCGCAATGTTCGCGCCAGCGCCGGCCGCGACACCGTTGACCGCACACACAACCGGCAGAGGCAGCGCGCGCAGCCGCCGAACCAGCCGGCGATGATACGCGCCGGCGATCGGCCCGAGGTCTGGCGGCCCCTCGGGTCCCGGCATGATGGCGGGCCCGAGCTCCTGGCCAGAGCAAAACCCGCGGCCCGCGCCGGTCAGCAGCACCGCCCGGCAGGAGCGGTCCGCCTCGATCGCGTCCAGTGCCGCCGACAACGCGTCCAGCACCTCCGCGTTCAGCGCGTTCAGCTTGTCCGGCCTGTTCAGCGTGATCTTGCGCCAGCCGTCATGGCGGGTGACCAAAACCGGATCGGTCATTACAGTCTCCTCCAGTCCGATAGCGGGATCATGCCCAACTCCGGTCTCGGTCGGTCGTGCAGCATGCAGATGAACTCGAGCGAATGTCCGTCCGGATCGTCGAAATACACGCTGGCGGCGGGCATCCAGCAGAGCACGACCGGTTCCTGGATCGGCGCTCCGTCGCCGGACCGCGGGGAGAGTCCAGCTTCGCGCAGCCGATCAATCGAGGCGATCACCTGCTCGAGCTCGGTTTCAAATGCGATGTGCAGCCGCATGAACAACGGCGCGGTACCGATCGACCAGAGCCCGAGCATGGCCTGTCCCGGTCGGCAAATCCAGAAGAACGCGACGTTGCGCGCCGGGATCACGTGGGCCAGCGGCAGGCCCAGCACGTCGCGATAGAAGCTGATCGAACGGCTAAGGTCACGGACTGTCAGATGCGCCTCGAACAGGCCGCGAATGGGAACGACCGACATGCCGGGATCCTCTCTGAATGTCTCGCGGCCGCAAGTCTGCGTCGGAGCGGTCCGGCTCTCAAGCACGTCACGTCACGTCTTCGAGCGGCGATCGGGTTGCGATCATGCTCGGCCGCCGGCGGATGCGATCCTACCAGCCGTGAAGGTCGGCATGTGCGGCCATCAATGCTGTACCTTCCGGCGCAAGCACGAAGTAGGCGAACATCGGAGCCGCGTGCAGATCGGCTAAACTCAATTCCGCGCCACACAGACACGGTCCGTCGCCCTTGATGTCCTGAAGCGCGTCAAGGCATTTGCCGGCGACAGGCAGCGCGGCGTGCACCCGTTGCTCGTCCGTCTGTCGGCCCTGCTGCGGCGCGCGGACGCGTTCGACAAAGATGTCCCAGACGAGCGTGCGATAGGCATAGCTGTCGAGCACGCTGATGACCTGGTTCATTCGGGCACGAAGTTTCGGCTGGGTCGGCTGCAGCGTCGGGCCGGGGAACGCTTCGTCCACGTACCGGCTGATCGCGCCGGCTTCGTAGAGGCGGAACCCCTCGTGCTCAAACGCCGGGATGCGGCCGAACGGATGGCGCCGGGCGTAGTCTGCCGGCGGTCCGCCGGGAGCCAAGATATCAATCTCCTCAAGACGGTAGCGGACCCGCTTTCTTCGAGCGCAAGCCGCACGATACGCACATAGACGCTGTATGCGGCGCCGAAGACGATTGGCTCATCCATGCGAATCAGGGCCAGCGCGGCGCATGCGTGCCGGGGGGCACCGAGGGCCTGTCCCACCGCGCCGGCGTCACCGACATCTGCGCCGCGTGGCGCACGGCGGAAAGACGTCCGAAGCCTGAGTCGCTTTCCTCCAGCAGATCGGCGATCTCATCACGCGTAGGATTGTGGCAGGCGAGCCCGTTTGGCACGCGACCGAGCCCGCGGATCCAATGCCCCGTGCGCGCCAGCGACACCTGCACGTGCCAGCTTCCGCCGATCGTGACCCGGCGGTGCAGCGCGGCCAGAGCGCCGAGCGCCATCAGATAGCCCGAGGAATGATCCAACGCCTGCACCGGTAGCGGCTTCGGCTCGGTCTGCCCGGCGGCTTCCGCTTCCGCCGCGTTAAAACCGCTTGCGGTCTGCGTAAGGCTGTCGAAACCGCGCCGCGCGGACCAGGGACCGGTATGCCCATACGCGCACAGCGAAACATGCACGATGCCCGGCCGGATGCGCGCAGTCTGTTCCGGCGCCAAGCCGAACTTGCCAAGCGCGCCGGGACGATAGCCCTGCACGAAGATGTCAGCCCTACGGAGCAGGTCACACAACGTCGCACGCGCGGCTTCATCGCGCAGATCAAGCTGCGCGGACAGCTTTCCCCGTCCCGAGTTCGATCGTCAGCGGTCGTGGGTTGTAGAGATGCGGCGCGGTAATCAGCAGCACGTCGGCACCATGCGCGGCAAGCGTTCGCCCGCACACCGGCCCGGCAATCACCCGCGTAAGGTCAAGCACGTGCACCCCGCCCAATGGGCGCTCCGCGGAAGTCAGCGGTTCTGGCGGCGCGTCGCCGATACGGGTGATTGCCACCAGCGGTTCGCTCTGCATGGCACGGCCCTGCGGATGCGCATCCCATTCGGCGAAGGTGCGCATCGCCGTCACGCACAGGCCGGCGGCGGCGGCTTCATCTTCGAACTCGAAGGCGCGGCGCCGCAGCAGTGCGGCGGCGACGGCAGCGCGATCATTGTCGCAGCCGAGGAGCCTCAGCACGCCCTCGCGGTGGTGCGGGAAATTCGCGTGCACCAATACCCAGCGCCCGTCACCACACGGATGCGTACCGGCGACCTTGTCCCAATGCTCGGGGAACGGTGCGCCGTCGATCCGAAGCCATCGCTCAGAGCGGTACTCGATGGCGGCGTGTCGCATATCGACGCTGACTTGCTGCCGCGGGGCGCCGCGCAACCGACCAATGGTCGCCGCGGCGAGGGCAGACACAGCAATCGCCGTCTGCGCCGCGGTCCCGACAGCGAACGACGATGGCAGTACCGGATCGCCGCCAGTCAGGCGCACATCGTCGAGTACATCGGCCGGCAGAGCAACTTCGCTCCATAATGCGGCGAGAACCTGATCGGGCTGCATCGGGGTCTCCTATAGGCACGGTTGGGCGAGCGCGTATCGACGGAGACAGTGTGTTGCTGTCCGTCCCGATGATCATCCGGTACTCGACCCACTCAGGACAACCCTCCGCAGCGTCAGGGCCTACAATAATGTCATTCTGATCGAATGCCAGACGGCCTAGCCCGATGCAGGAGGGCTCCCGGTTTGCGACGGCGCCGGCGGAGCCCCGGCCGTCGGCGGGACCGCCGCGCAATGCGCTGGTTGAATGGTTTCCAGGTAATCGCGTCGGTGGTTGGCATCCCGCGCGTCTTCGTTCAAATGATCCAGCTCGCGCGAGTGCGACGCGTCGCTCATCTGATCGGCGAGCCCGAGAAAGCCACCGACAATCGGCACCATCTCGGCGGCCTGGTATGCGTAATAGCTCGGCCGCAATTCACTCGCCCGACGTTCGGCGAGTTGTGCTGCCGCATCCTGTTGTGCGATCTCCGCGGTGATCTGATCGCAGGTCATCGCGGCGTCGCCGGGCCTGGACGGGTCCACGGCACAGCCCGCCAGTAGCAGGTTCGGCAAGCACATCAGAAGCCCGCGTCGCGCCGGCCGCCACCTTGATCGGGGTGGAAGCATGGCCTACCTCGCTCCGAACCGATCGGGTCTGCATAGCGGGATCGACGATCCCGAGATGTGATCCGGTTCACACGATCGCGGACCGCGAGGTCCGACCCAATGATCGACGCGCTGTAGCGGAGCAGCATTCATGCAGATCACTATTCTGGGCGGCGCGGGGTTCCTGGGCCGCAAGCTTGCCCGACATCTGGCGACGCACGGCCGCCTGGGGGACAACGGGGTGATCGGCCTCGTTTCCTTCGATTTCGTCGATACGCACCGCTGGCTCGACGCGGACTTTCCGGTCAAGCGGCTGGTCGGCGACATCGCGGAACTGCCGGCGGAAGCCATCCCGCCTGGCACCGATGTCATTTTCCACCTCGCGGCCGTGGTCAGCGCTCAGGCCGAGGCAGACTACAACCTCGGCATGCGCGTGAACTTGCACGGCACCGAGGCGCTGATCGGCGCCTGCCGCCGCATCGCCGAAGCGGGGGGCAAGCCGCCCCGCGTGGTCTTCACGTCTTCGATAGCGACGTTCAGCGGCGGGCAGGACGCCAAGCTGCTGGACGACGCCCGCCAAGTGCCGGCCAACAGCTACGGCGCCGAGAAGGCCGCAGCCGAATTGCTGCTGGCCGATGCCTCCCGCCGCGGTTTCCTCGATGCCGTATCATTGCGCTTGCCAACGATCATCGTTCGACCGGGTCGCCCCAACCGTGCTGCCAGCAGCTTCCTTTCCGCGATTATCCGCGAACCGCTGCTCGGCCTGGAAACTGAGCTGCCGGTCGGAGAGGCGTTCGCCGCCTGGGTGGCGAGTCCACGCCGTGTAGTCGATTGGCTGCTGCACGCTGCGACGATGCACACCGAGCAGATGGGCATCGACCGCAGCGTGAACCTGCCGGGGATCAGCGCCACCGTCGCGCACATGCTGCAAGCGCTCGACGAGGTCCAGCCCGGCGCATCCCGCCTGGTCCGCCATGCTTCGGATCCGGCGATCGCCGCGATCGTTGAGACTTGGCCGGCCGCCTTCGAGCCGATGCGTGCCCGCACTCTGGGTTTCTCTTCCCACGAGAAGCTGGTCGATGTGGTTCGGGCGTTCGTCGAGGACGATCTCGGCGAAACGCGCGCAGAGCGCGGGTTGCGAGCTTAGGGCCCGTCAGACAATAGGCGAATCGGGTAACGGTTGGGGATTCTCCGCGTCGACTATCCACCATATGTTGTGTGGATGGTCGATTCGGACAGCATAAGCGAACGTTTCGTGGCGTTGTCGCCGTATCTGGATGAACGGGGACGACGGCTATTTGCGGCAACCGAGGCGAGTAGTGCCGGGTATGGCGGGGTCGCTGCGGTGTCGCGCATCACCGGCATCGCGCCGAGCACGATCGGACGCGGCCAGCGCGATTTGACCGAGGACGTTAACCTCGATCCCGGTCGGGTTCGACGGCCCGGCGGCGGTCGCAAGCCGCGGGTGGTGACCGACCCGGGGCTCTTGCCGGCGCTACTGGCGTTGGTCGAGCCGACCGAGCGAGGCGATCCGATGTCGGCGCTACGCTGGACCTGCAAGAGCCTGCGGCGCTTGGCGGCGGACCTGCGGGCTCAGGGCCATGTGGTCAGCCATACGGTGGTTGGCGAGTTGCTGGCACAGCAGAATTTCAGCCTGCAAGCCAACAGCAAGACCAGAGAAGGCGGCGACCATCCGGACCGGGACGCGCAGTTCCGGCAGATCGATCAGAGCGTGAGCGAAGCGTCGGCAGCCCATCAGCCGGTGATCTCGGTGGACACCAAGAAGAAGGAATTGGTTGGCGACTTCAAGAACGCCGGGCGGGAATGGCGGCCGAAGGGAACCCCCGAAGAGGTTCGCGTGCATGACTTCGTGATCAAGGAACTGGGGCGTGCGGTACCGTATGGCGTCTATGACCTCGCCGCCAATGCCGGCTGGGTCTGTATCGGGGTGGACAATGACACGGCCGAGTTCGCGGTGCAGACGATCCGCCGCTGGTGGTACGAGGTCGGGCGGGTGCGCTATCCTGACGCCAAGCACCTGACGATCACCGCGGATGGGGGCGGCAGCAACGGCTCGCGTGTGCGTCTATGGAAACGCGAACTTCACCGTCTCGCCACCGAGATTGGCATCGACATCAAGGTTCACCACCTGCCGCCCGGCACCAGCAAGTGGAACAAGATCGAACACCGCCTGTTCGCCTTCATCAGCCAGAACTGGCGTGCCACACCGCTGGTCAGCTATCGCGTCATCGTCGATCTGATCAGCGCCACCACAACCGATAAAGGCCTCATCGTCCGTTGCGAACTCGACGAACGAACCTATCCGAAGGCGATCGCCGTGTCCGACCAGCAGATGGATGCGATCAACATGACGCGCGCCGAGTTCCACGGCGAATGGAATTACACCATTCACCCGGGCAATCGCTCAGATCGCGCAGTTGATTCCTGACGGGCCCTTAGAGTCTGTCCGGAAAGTTTAGCAGGGATTGCAGAGCCTTCTCAGCATGAGCCGGATCGAGGCAAGGCGGATGAAGGCAACCGCAGTTCGGGTGAGGTTCTCGAAATCTTTTGCCAGCCGACGACAGCGCCCTAACCAGGCAAAGGTACGCTCGACCACCCAGCGTTTTGGGAGCACCTCGAAGCCTTTCGCCTGATCCGAGCGTTTCACGATCTCGATCGATAGTTTCGGCAGGACCGTGGCCGCCGCGGCATGAAATTGCGGCCCCTGATATCCGGCATCGGCGAACAGCTTCTGCAGGAAGGGAAACATGCCGAACAAGGTCGCTAGCACCAGCCCGCCACCATCACGGTCCTGAATGTCAGCCGGGTGAACCACGGCATGCAGCAACAGCCCTAGTGTATCGACCAGAATGTGGCGCTTCTTTCCCTTGATCTGTAAAGTCGAGGACGGGCGCGGTAGCTGTGCCCCGTTTCCCGTCCCCGCTCATCAAACCGGACGTGCGGGTTTCCCGCATCCGGCTTTCCGACTGGCTTCACCGCATGGCCCACGGCGACGACCGCCCGCGCTCGCGTCGAAGGCACAGGTACGCCCAACTCCCCGTAGACATGCTCGCGGGAGAACTGGCCTGTACCGCGCCCCTGCACGTCGTGCCGTTGGCGGAGGAAGTGCAGCACACGGTCGTAGACATGTTGATCGACGGCTTCATAGGCCGAGGCGAGAGCGCCATAGGAGAAGTAAGCGGACCAACCGCGTAGGACACGGTTCAGCTGCGCTCGCACTTCATCCCAGGCACCCTTGTTGCCCGGCACCAGCAAGTCGCCGATCTTGGTCTTGACCCGCTGCACGCTCTTCTTGGACGGGCATGCCCCCAGATACCAGCGACCACCGTTCGGCAGGTGGCGCGGTCCCAGCGTGTAGCCAAGGAAGTCGAAGCCTTCGCGCCGGGCACTTTTCACCGAGGTCTTTGCCTCGTTGATCGTCAGCCCGAGCTTCGTCATCACCCCCTTCGTCCAGGTCAGAGCCTCCGCTGCGTGGCCGCGGCTGAGGATGACGAAGTCGTCGGCATAGGAAACGACGTGCGCATGGAAAGCCTCGCCGCGTCCCGTCAGACGCCAATGCTTCAGGAATCGGTTCATGTAGATGACGGAGAGTAGCGGACTTACGACCCCACCTTGTGGTGTGCCGCGCTTGTGGTCCTTGCCCCTGCTCACCCGCCGTTTCCCGTCGCTATCCCGCTCCTCGACCGGCGCTCGTAACCACAGCTTGATCAGCCACAGCACGTGGCGGTCGACGATCCGGCGGGCCACTGATTTCAGGAGGTCCGCATGCGGGATCGTGTCGAAGTATTTCGACAAATCGGCATCGACGACATCGGTGTAGCCCCGGCATAGCAGCCGGTGCGCTTCCTTGACCGCATCGATCGCGCTTCGGCGCGGTCGATACCCGTAGGCATTGTCCTCAAAGTCCGCCTCGAAGACCGGTTCCAGCACGATCTTGGCAGCGGTCTGGATCACCCTGTCCCGGATCGTTGGGATGCCGAGCGGACGTTCGCCGCCGCCTGGCTTCGGGATCATCACCCGCCGCACCGGATCAGGCCGGTAGGTCCTTGAGACGAGTTCCTCGCGCAAGCCCGCCAGCCAGACCTCTACACCCGACGCCTCGATCTGCTCGAACGTCACGCCGTCCACTCCTGGGGCACCCGCATTGGCGCGGGCAAGCGCATAGGCGTGTAGGAGCACGTCTTCGCGGCAGATTTTGTCGTACAGAATGTAGAAGCGGAAGGCAGGCTCCGCCTTCGCCTTGCGGTAGAGCTTTCTCTGAAGGTTCCTGATCTTGTCGGGTGTTTCAAGGCTCATCGCCAATCACCCCCACCTCGCCATCGTCGAAAGCGCACCAGAAGTCAGGGCCCTTCCCTCCGCCGGCGTTACCCGGTCTCAACGGTACTATGACCCTGTCCGACACCCGCCCGAGTCCACCGCCAATACGCGGTGTTGGAGCCGCGACCTCCGACTCAGATGGGTCTCCCTCGATTACCCGCATCACCTTTCCAACGTGCCGTGCCCAATACCCCGGCAGACCAGGCAGGTGCGCTTGTCGATTTCTTCCCTGCCCGCGCGGCCTTCCCCGAGCAAGAGACGGGTCGGCATCTGCATCAACTCTTTCGAGGCCTGCTCGAACTTCACTCACGTTACGGCCCATTGGATCGCTCGGCCGCCCAAGGCGGTCTTTGTCACGAGGCTTCGACCCAGCCGGTTGCCCAGCCAAGCCGCTCGTCAGCTTCCGGATCAATCGACAACTCTCCGGATGGAACCTTCCTCCATAGATGATGCGCGCCGTCGAGGCGCACTCTTGCCCGCATCGTATCCATGCGGATCAATACAGGCCCCGCCTTTTTCGGCGCTTTTCACGCTTTGGCTGTCGATCACGCAAGCTGTGGGACTCGGCTCTCGCCGCATCTCTTCGCGACATTTCACATAGAGCGTGTGGTGGATTTTCTCCAGCGTGCCGTCGTAGTTCCAGCGGTCAAAGTAGTCGTGCAACGTGCTCCTTGGCGGCAGGTCTTTCGGAATATAGCGCCACTGGCAGCCCGTGCTCAGCACATACATGATGCCGTTCACAACTTCCCGTTCATCGACTTTGCGTTTGCGCCCGCCGGGCTTCGCCGGCGGGATCAATGGCTTGACCAGAGCCCACTCATCATCCGTCAAATCGCTCGGATAGCGCAGCCCGCTTCGGTCATATCGAGCCCGCGTCTCATCGGTCCACATTTGGCACCTCACGAATCGGTGCCAGCTATAAAGTCACAACGAATCCAGCGGGTTCAAGAGCGTTTCTCGGCCACAGGCTAACCGACTCAAAAAACTCGCAAACCTTCCGGACGGACACTTAGGGTCTTGTCGCGCCAGTTCCCCACCGACCCGCGCGGAGTGAAACCGGTGCGCAGAGTGGCGGACTGACGTCCGCCCTACGAGCCTCACGCCGTAGGGCGGACGTCAGTCCGCCGACTCCGCCGGAATAACGCGGGTGCTACGCCGGCACTGGCCGGGCGCGCTGGTTGTAGAGCAGCTTTGCCCGCCGCTCCTGCTCCTCGGGCGATAGTTTCGATTGATCCTCGGACAGGTCGGCGCCCACCGCCAGCCCGCGCTGCACTGCGGGACGCGCACTGATTTCGTCAAACCAGCGCTTGAAGTACTTGAACTCCTCGATGTCCTGGCCCTGGTTCTTCCAGTTCACCGTCCAGGGATAGCAGATCATATCAGCAATCGTGTACTCGTCTCCGGCTAGGTACCGCCTGTCATAGAGCCGCATGTTCAGCACGCCGTACAAGCGGTTCGCCTCATCGGTGAACCGGTGCACCGCATAGGACTGGTCGCCCTGCTTGTCGCCCAGTCGCCGGAAATGCCCGCATTCGCCAAGCTTCGGGCCCTGGTTCGCCATCTGCCACATTACCCACTGGGCGACCTCGTATTTGCCGCGGATGTCCTGCGGCCAGAACTTCCCCACCTTTTCAGCGATGTACATCATGATCGCGCCGGACTCGAACACGCTGATCCGCCCACCGCCGCCGACCGGCTCGTGATCGACCAGGACCGGCATGCGGTGGTTCGGATTGAGCTTCAGGAACTCGGGCTTGAACTGATCGCCCCGCCCAATATTGCACGGGATGATGTTGTATCGAAGGCCGCATTCCTCGAGCAGAATGGTGACCTTCTTGCCGTTCGGGGTGGGCCAGAAGTGCAGGTCTAGCATCGGTCTGCCTTTCCATCAGAGGCTGGGTTTCACCCCAGCAGGTTGCCAGCCGTCCGCGCCCGGGCGCAACCTTGGCCCCGATGGACCAGCTCACCCACACCGATCCGGTGGCACGCGCGCAGGAACTCTCCGCCGAGCTCGCGGCCGCCTCCGACGAAATCGAGCGAACGCAGCGTATCGTGGAACCGCTGCTGACCCGGCTGCACGACGCACGGCTGTTCCGCATGCTGCTGCCGCGCTCGGTCGGCGGCGACGCCGTGGAACCCACCGTCTATGTACGCGCGGTCGAGGAAGTCGCGCGCCATGACGGATCGGTGGCGTGGTGCCTGTTTACCGGCAACAGCAGTGCACTGATGGCGGCTTATTTGCCGCCGGCGGTGGCGCGCGAGATCTGGGGTGACCCGCGCGCCGTCGTCGCCTGGGGCCCGCCGAACGCGAGCAAGGCGCATGCCGTGCCCGGCGGCTATCGCGTCAGCGGCACCTGGCAGTTCGCCAGCGGCTGCCGTCACGCAAGCTGGATGGGCGCACACTGCCAGGTGATCGAGCCGGACGGATCGCTGCGGCTGAACGGGGCTGGCCGCCCCACCGTGCGCGCACTGCTGTTCCCCGCCGAACAAGCGAAGCTGATCGACGGAAGCTGGGAGGTAATCGGGCTGCGCGGCACGGCCTCTGACTCCTATTCGCTCACCGGCCTGTTCGTGCCGGAGGCGTTCAGCTCCACGCGCGAGGACCCGACGCTGCGGCTCGAACCGGGGCCGCTCTATGCCTTCACCCAACAGGGGTTATACGCGGTGGGCGCCGCCGGTGTCGCGCTGGGACTGGCACGCGCGATGCTGGACGCATTTGTGGCGCTGGCGCGGCGCAAGACGCCACGTGCGCTGGCGCCACTGGCAGGCAATGCCGTCGTCCAAGCCAATGTGGCGCGGGCCGAAGCGAAGCTTTCATCAGCGCGCGCATATCTTCTGGATACGTTGCAGACGATCTGGTCCGAAGCGGACGAGACAACGCCAATCGACGTACCCTCGCGCGTGCGGCTGCGCCTGGCGACCACGCTGGCAATCGAGGCCTCGATCGCGGTTGCCGAATCCGCCTATCGCGGCGCCGGCGCGGATGCGATCTTTGCCGGCAGCGCATTCGAACGGCAATTCCGCGACATGCACACGCTGTCGCAGCAGACCCAGGCACGCGCCGCACATTTCGAGGCGATCGGTGCGGTCATGCTGGGCAACGAGCCGGAGGTGTTTCTTTAACCACGGCGCGGCCCTACGGCCGGATGATCGTCCCTGGGCCGGCCTCAGTGAACAGCTCCAACAGGCAGGCATGCGGCACCCGTCCATCGAGGATCACCGCGCCCTTGGCGCCGCTCCGCACCGCGTCGACGCAATTCTCCACCTTCGGGATCATCCCGCCGGTGATCACGCCGCGCTCGATGCCCTGTTCCACTTCGGCCACAGTCATCTCGGGGATCAGCTTCTGCTCCCCATCCAGCACGCCCGGCACGTCGGTCAGCATCAGCAGCCGTGTGGCCCCAAGCGCGCCGGCGATCGCCCCGGCAACGGTATCGGCGTTGATGTTGTAGGTCTGCCCATCCTCGCCCACGCCCACGGGTGCGATCACCGGGATCAGTCCGGCGCCTGTTAGCGCGTGGATCACCCGCACATCGACCCGCTCCGGCTCGCCGACGAAGCCAAGATCGAGCACCTTCTCAATCCGGCTGTCGGGATCGCGTTTGGTGCGGGTCAGCTTGCGTGCGCGGATCAGCCCGCCATCCTTTCCGCAAATGCCGACCGCAAGCGCACCGGCACGGTTGATCAGCCCAGCCACGTATTTGTTGACGGTGCCGGCCAACACCATCTCTACCACCTCGACCATGGCGGCGTCGGTGACGCGCAGCCCGTCAACGAAGGTCGATTGGATGGCCAGCCTCTTCAGCATAGCGTTGATCTGCGGCCCACCGCCATGCACCACAACCGGATTGATCCCGACTTGCTTGAGGATTGCGATATCGGCACCGAACTGTTCCGCCAGCGCCTCCTCGCCCATCGCGTGGCCGCCATATTTCACCACCACCGTCGCCCCGGCGTAGCGGCGCAGATACGGCAGCGCGAGCGCGAGGACGCGTGCCTGCTCGGCAGCAGCAGCGCGGTCAGTGGGGGGAACGCTCATCCTGTATCCTCTGGTGGGGGTGCTGTCGGGCTGGTTAGGGCGGCAGGGTCGGCAGGGTCAAGTTGGCGATGGCGGCCGGCAGCGATTGATCGCCGCGCACTGACCTTGCATAATAAAGGTGCAAAGCAAAACACGAAGACATAGCGGGAGGACGCCATGCAACTCAACCGTGACGAGCTGCTCCGATCCTATCGGGCCATGTGCACGATTCGCCGCTTCGAGGAGCGGGTGCAGGAGGAATTCTCCAAAGGCGAGATCCCCGGCTTCGTGCACCTCTACGCCGGCCAGGAAGCTTGCGCCGTCGGCGTCTGCGCGCACCTTGGCCCCAAGGACTACATCGCCAGCACGCATCGCGGGCATGGCCACAGCATCGCCAAAGGATGCGACGTGACCGCGATGATGCTGGAGCTGTTTGCCCGCCAGGGCGGGCTGTGCGCAGGCAAGGGCGGCTCGATGCACATCGCCGATCTGGATCACGGCATGCTGGGCGCGAACGGCATCGTCGGCGGCGGGCCGCCGCTGGCGATCGGCGCGGCGCTCACCGCGAAGACCTTGGCCACCGGCACCGTCGCAGTCTCCTTCACTGGCGACGGCGGCTCCAACCAGGGCACCACCTTCGAGGCAATGAACATGGCCGTCGTCCTCCAACTGCCGGCGATCTTCGTATTCGAGAACAACGGCTACGGCGAATACACCGCCGCCTCCTATGCCGTCGGCAGCCGCGATATCGCCGGCCGCGCCGCCGGTTTCGGCCTGCCTGCGGTCAAGGTCAGCGGCGACGATTTCTTCGCCGTGCACGAGGCCGCACGCGAAGCCGTGGAGCGTGCGCGCACTGGCGGCGGGCCGAGCGCCATTGAAGTCGATACCTGCCGCTTCTTCGGCCACCACTCCGGCGACGCTCAGCTCTATCGCGGCAAGGATGAAGTGAAACGATTACGCGAAGAACGCGACTGCCTGCGCAATTTCCGCCGCCGCGTGACCGAGGCCGGTCTGCTCGAAGCCCATGAGCTGGATACGGTGGATGCGGAAATTGCGACACTGATCGATCAGGCCGTGGCGACCGCTCGCGCCGCCCCGCGGCCTGATCCGGCCGCGCTGCTCACCGATGTCTACGTGTCTTACTGAGAGGGCCGCGCCATGACCGTGAAGACCATCCGCCAGGCGATCCAGGAAGCGCTGGTGCACGAAATGCGCCGCGACCCACGCGTGATCGTGATTGGCGAAGATGTCTCCGGAGGCGCCGGCACGGAAGGCGGACGCGACGCCGCGGGCGGCGTGCTCGGCGTCACCAAAGGCCTGATCAAGGAGTTTGGCGAAGCCAGGGTGATCGACACCCCGATCACCGAGTCCGCCATCATGGGCGCGGCAGCCGGTGCAGCGGTTACCGGACTGCGACCGATTGCGGAACTGATGTTCTCCGACTTCCTCGGCGTCTGCTTCGATCAGATTTTCAACCAGACTGCGAAATTTCGCTACATGTTCGGCGGCAAGGCCCGCACCCCGCTGGTGATCCGCACGATGATCGGCGCCGGCCGCAGTGCCGCCGCACAACACTCGCAAAGCCCGTATCACATCTTCACCTCGGTCCCCGGACTGAAAGTGGTCGTGCCGTCGAACGCCTATGACGCGAAGGGTCTGCTGATCCAGGCCATCCGCGACGACGATCCGGTGATATTCTGCGAACACAAGCTGATGTACGATCTGCGCACCGAAGTGCCGGACGAGGCCTACACAATCCCGTTCGGTGAAGCGAACGTGGTGCGCGACGGTGACGATGTTACCATCATCGCCTTGGCGCGGATGGTGCATTATGCCGGCGAAGCAGCAGAGAAGCTCGCCGCCGAGGGCATAGAGTGCGAGATCATCGATCCTCGGACCACCTCGCCGCTGGATGAGGACACGATCCTCGAAAGCGTCGAGCGAACCGGCCGGCTGGTGGTGGTCGATGAAGCCACGCCGCGTTGCAGCATGGCGACCGACATTGCAGCGCTCGTCGCCGACAAGGCATTCTCGGATTTGAAGGCGCCGGTCCGCCGGGTCACTGCGCCGCACACGCCGGTGCCGTTCGCGCCCTCACTGGAGAAGCTCTACATACCCGACCCCGACCGGATCGCCGCGGCGGTGCGCGAGGTATACGGATACGTGCGATGACCGCCCCTCTTGCCGCGATCACCATGCCGAAATGGGGCCTCACGATGACTGAGGGCAAGGTCGTCCGATGGTCCAAGCAGGAAGGAGTCTCCTTCGCCCCAGGCGACGAACTGCTCGAAATCGAGACGTCCAAGATTACCAACGTGATCGAAGCCGAAACGCCCGGCGTCCTGACTCGGATCGTGGCACCCGAAGGAACCACGCTGCCGATCGGCGCCTTGCTTGCCGTCGTCGCGCCCGCCGATACTCCGGCGGCGGAGATCGACACCTTCATCTCCAGCTTCGTCGCTGTCGAACCATCGGAGGATACGGCCGAGCAACCGACCGCCCCAGAGGCGCGCGCGCTCGATGTCGCCGGCAAGCGTCTTCGCTATCTCGAAGTTGGCGACGCGGCCGAAGTGCCCATCGTGTTTCTGCATGGCTTCGGCGCCGACCTCAACAGTTGGATGTTCAACCAACCCGTGCTGGCCGAAGCCGGGCGAACGATCGCCTTGGACCTGCCGGGCCATGGCGGCTCGACCAAGGAGGTTGGGGCGGGAGATCCTGCTACACTGACCGATACGGTCGAAACGGCGCTGGCCGCACTCGGCATCGACCGCATGCACCTCGTCGGTCATTCATTGGGCGGTGCACTCGCCGCCACGCTCGCAGCGCGCCGGCCGGAGCTCGTGGCGACAGTCACTCTGATCGCGCCGGCGGGTCTTGGGCAGGAGATCAATGCTGCCTTCATCGAGGGCTTCGTGCGTGCCTCGCGGCGCAAGGACACCGCCGAAGTGCTGCACATGCTCGTGCATGACGCATCGCTGGTGAGCCGGACGATGGTGGAAGACGTTCTGCGCTACAAGCGCCTGGATGGTGTAACAACAGCTCTGGAAACGGTCGCGCATGCGTGGTTTCCCGACGGTCGCCAAGCAGTGAACATCGTTGCCGATGTCATGGCATTGGAACGACCCGTTCAAGTGATCTGGGGTCGTGACGACCGGATCATTCCCGTCGAACACGCTGATGCGATTGCTGCACGCGCGCAGGTCCATGTTCTGGACCAAGCGGGTCACCTGCCGCACATGGAGAAGACTGGCGAGGTGAACCGATTGATCAGGCGAATCGTAGGATCGACATGATATCGCGTCGTCGGGCTCCTACGGCGTCTGCGGATGCAGCGGCAGAGCATACCACCGGCGCCCCGCGCGTCCGTGCACGAGCAGCAACACATATTGCTGGCCGCTCTTCTTCGCTCCCTCGATCGCCTGCTGCACCTCATCCACGCGCGCGATCTGCTGCGCTCCAATGCGCAGGATCACATCCCCCGGCGCGAGACCGAGCTGCGCGGCGACGCTCCCCGGCTCCACGCTCGCCACCACTATGCCCGTCTCATCCGTGGCCTGTTTGTATTCGGCGCGCAGTGCCGGGGTCAGCGCGGCAAGCCCCAGACCCAGCTCTGACGTGCTCATGGATGTCGGCGGCGCCGCCGCCGGCTGTTCCGTGGGCCTCGGCAGCTCCTTCACGACAGGGGTCAGCGTCAGCGTGGTGCCTGCCCGCCAGACCGAAAGCGGAATCTTCGATCCGATCGGCCACCCGGCAATGATCCGCAGCAGAGCCCGTTCGTCGGCTGGCGCCCTGTTGCCGGCAACGGTCACGACGTCGCCAACCCGCAGCCCCGCCTGCTCCGCCGGTCCCCCCACCCGCACCGACGTCACGATCTCTCCGCGCAGTTCCGGATCTCCTAGCGCGGCGGCAACGTCCGGCATCACCTCCTGGAACAATGCTCCAATCACGCCGACCCAACTCCGCCCGTAGCGCCGAAGGCGATCGACGACGATCGCTGCGCCGTCCGACGGCAACGCGAAGCCGATGCCGATAGGTCCACCGTTCGGCGTCGTCGAGTCGAACGCCGTGTTGATCCCGACCACCTCCCCGGACGCATTCAGCAGCGGCCCGCCGGAGTAGCCACGGTAAATGGCCGCATCCGTCTGCACGAAATCATCGAGGATTGTTTCACCAATGTCCCGGTTGAGTGCGCTGACGATCCCGGTGCTCACCGAGGCCCCAATCCCTAACGGGTTCCCGATCGCCACTACCGTGTCGCCGATGCGCAACTGATCGCTCCGCCCGAAGCGCAGCGCAGTAAGCTTCTCGGTCGGCGCCACCTTCAACAGCGCGACGTCGAGCCGCTGCCCCGCTCCAACCAGCGCCGCCGGAAGTCGCGTTCTGTCCTGGAAGACGACCGCAATAGCCCAGGCACCCTCGACGAGGTGCCGATTGGTAACAATCAAGCCGGACGGATCGATGACAAAACCTGACCCGTATTCGACGACTTGGTGCGCTGCAGGCGCGCCGGGCCCCGGATGTGGCCCCGGCTCAAGCCGGATGGCGCTGATGTTCACCACTCCCGGCAGTGCCGCCGCAACTAGCGTCGGTAAATCAACCGTTGGCTGCCGCCCCTGCGCGTGCTGCGCAAGCAGCGCCACGATCCAAACCATCAACAACCGGGTCCAGAGACGCTGGCGCGATCGGCGGACCGAGCCCTTGACCCACTCCTGATGCGCCGTTTGTCCAGTCATACGAACGCACTCTTACGCCAGTCCGAGCGCCGTCAGCTCCTGCCCATCTCACCGACGGATACGCAAGTTCACTTCACCCGCAGACTGAAAAGAACAGGGCCGGATACGGGGTGTATCCGGCCCGCAAACAATTGCCCTACTCGCAGTCACCATTGGCGAGCTGCTGCTGAGCCCCGCCGTTGCCGCCACTCGCCTCGGCAAGCGTCGGCTGCTTCCCGCCGTTACCACCGCCGGACTCGGCAAGCGTCGGCTGCTTGCCGCCGTTGCCTCCGCCGGACTCGGCGAGCGTCGGCTGCTTCCCGCCGTTGCCGCCGCCGGACTCGGCAAGCGTCGGCTGCTTCCCGCCGTTACCACCGCCGGACTCGGCAAGCGTCGGTTGCTTCCCGCCGTTGCCGCCACCGGACTCGGCAAGCGTCGGCTGCTTCCCACCGTTACCGCCGCCGGACTCGGCAAGCGTCGGCTGCTTCCCGCCGTTACCACCGCCGGACTCGGCAAGCGTCGGCTGCTTCCCGCCGTTACCACCGCCGGACTCGGCAAGCGTCGGCTGCTTCGGGTGAGTCCCGGGTGGGCATGGGTGCGTACCTGCCGCAAACGCGACCATCGGCGTGGCGACCAGCGCTGCCATCAAGGCAGCAGCACTTACCATCGAACTTGTTCGGCCAATCATTTCCAACCCTCTCATGCTCATTCGCGGGGGGCACCCCCCAAGACCTAGAAGCAAGATATTGTCGTCGCTTGGCTGTGTACCTTGATCTGGATCAAGAGTCATTGGAATTTTGCATGCTCTTTGCTTGTGCCAGGTCTGAAGGCCGCAGAGCCAGATGCCCCAAACAGGAACTTCGCCGACGGAGGCTGAGCTGAAAGTAGTGAGCTGGCGATCCATGCGCCCATGGGAAAGCTGTGCTGCCTGCCCGGCACGCCGTCTTGGATTGTGCGCCCAGCTTGCGGCCGAGGACATCGCAGCCCTTGCTGAAATCAAGCGGCACGCTCGTGTCGTCTCGGCGGGCTCACTTCTGTACCGGCAGAACGAACCCTGCCACGACTACGTCATCGTGCTTGCCGGTTGGGTAGCGCTTCAGAAGGTCCTCGAAAATGGGTCCCGCCACATTCTCGATTTCGGGGTTCCCGGGACCTTCCTTGGGATCGAACCAGCGCCGCGAGCGCTGATGGGCCAGTCGGCCCAGTGTCTGACAGATGTTACCGCGTGCCTGCTGCCGCGTGCCCGGTTTGATCACCTGGTTTCGAGCCGCATCACCGTCTGTTTCCGTCTGACCGAACTCGCGGCGGCTCACGAGGCGCGCGCGCAAGACCATCTGGCCAATCTCAGCGGCAGGGACGCCTTTGGGCGCGTCGCACATCTCATGGCGGAGCTGTTCTTTCGCGTGCAGCGGAAATTTCCACCGCTGGTCGGTGATGTCGCGTCTTTGCCCCTCAGCCTGGAGCACATCGCTCAGGCAACCGGCCTGACCGCGGTCCACGTGAGCCGGATTTTGCGTGCACTGCGGGAGGAGGGCGTGCTGCATTTCCGGAAACCCCGGCTGGAGATCCTGGATCCGGATGCGCTTCTCAAGGCAGCAGGTTTCGAGGGCCATCTCGCATCATGGTGCGAAGGCAGCCTGCCGCCTTCGGGTCCTGTCGAGCGGACAGGGACGTGATTGCGAGTGGCCGGGCGACGCCTGGTTTCCGATCTGTCTGGAAAGGCGGTAACCTCGGACGGCATCAAGGAGACCGGCCATGGACGATCACACCACCACGACACAAGCTGCGACCATGAAGCTCGCGGTATCGCATGCCAAAGAGCCGCGCTTCGTCGAGGGCCGGCGCGCCTTCTTCAAATATCGAGACCTCGGCGTCACCGACGGCACTGGCGGGCGCATGCGCGCGCAGATCACCTCGGCCAGCCAGGGCATGTCGCGCCCCACCGGCTGGCACCGACATGTCTGCGAGATGCAGTTCGTCTATGTGCTGGACGGGTGGCTCGAGCTCGAATTCGCCGACCGCGCCATGCTGCGGCTGGAAGCGGGCGATTCGATCATGATCCCCGGCGGCACCCCGCACAATGAGATCCGCACCTCTGACACGTTCGAACTGCTGGAAGTGTCAGTGCCGGCGCAGATGGGGACTGAACCATGTGAAGCGCCCGCCGCCAGTATTCGAAGCTGAGCAGGCGTCATGACTGCGCCGGTCCGCATCGCGGTGATCGGTGCCGGCACCATCGGCCGCCGGCACATCGAGCGCGTCCGAAGCGAGCCTGAAGCCGAGCTGGCGGCGATTGTCGATCCGGCGCCGCCAGCTCAGGCGCTCGCCCGATCGTTTCAGGTGCCATGGTTCGCCGATCTCGCGTCGCTGCTCTGCGCCGGCAAACCCGACGCCGCCATCATCGCCACGCCCAACCAGCTTCACGTGGCTGGTGCGCTCGCCTGCGTCGCAGCCGGCATCCCGATGCTGTTGGAAAAGCCGGTGGCCGACGACGTGGCAGAGGCGATACGCCTGACCGAGGCGGCCGAGGCGGCCGGCGTGCCTGGCGGTGCGAGCTGGGCGGTGGCCGGGTGCTGCTCAACCTGATCCATGTCATCGACGATCTGCGCAATCTGGCTGGCGAGGTGGCGACTGTGCAGGCTATCGAGTTCAGCAGCGTCCGCGGCTACGCGGTCGAAGACACTGCCGCGGTCCTGCTCTGTTTCGCCAATGGCGCGCTCGGAACGATCCCGCTGTCCGACACGATCGCCGCGCCCTGGAGCTGGGAGATGACCTGCGGCGAGGACAAGACATTCCCGACCACCGGGAGAGCCCTGCTACTTCATCGGCGGGACCGAGGGGTCGCTCACGGTGCCACAGCTCCATCACTGGCATTACGACGACACGAACGGCTGGACGGCCCGATATCGCGCGATCGTCGCGTCGCGCCTCGGCAAGACACGCTCGCACGCCAGCTCCGGCACTTCTGCGCTGTGGCGCGCGGGCAAGAGAGGCCGCTGATCGATGCGCGCGAGGGCACCCGCACGCTCGCGATCACCCTGGCGGTGAAGGAGTCCGCGCGAAGCGGGACGACGGTGCGGCTCTAGTCGGTGCCTGGCTGAAGCCGTTATCCGGCCAGTTTCGCCGCGAGATAGCGAGCGAAATCGTAGTTCGGTCGCTCCAGGTGGCTGAGATGACCAGGCCGCGCGAGCGGCGCCTGCACCCCGCGGAACACCGCCTCCACTCCTCGGCGGTCCTCTGCATTCACCGCATCGAGCAGGGATTTCAGAGTAGCCAGGTACTCGGCCCCCCGAGGATCTCGGATGAATTCGGGCGCAAGTCCGCCGCCAAATACCATATGCACTTGGCCAACGCCGCGCGGCCGCAGGATCAGGTACCAGAAGTAACCAGGCGTCAGCGAGATCAGATGCGATGGATATATCGCGAGCAGCGCCACGGTGCGCCGCCAGTCGCCCTCCAGCCTCGTATTGTCGGGATGCGCATTGCCGATCGGAAGCGACGCGTCTTTGGTGATCCAGTGATAGTTGAACGCCGCTCGCCCCGGCGGACACTGCATCTCCTCGATCCTGGAGTGCGGTCCCACCGTTGCACGATGCAGCATCGGCAAGTGGTAGCTTTCCATGAAGTTCTCCGCGAGGATCTTCCAGTTGGTGTCCCAGACGTGCTCCTCGCGAAAGGTCTCCACGTAATCTCCCATGCCGTACCGGGCAATCAGCGCTTCGGGTTCTGCCAGATGTTCGGCAATCGGCGGCAACGTCGGATCGAGCGTGACATAGATCCAGCCGTGCCAGGTCTCCACCCGCAGCTCGGGCAGCCGATATGCCTCTCGACAGAAACCGGAGGTACGGTCCATTTGCGGCGCCGCGCGCAACGTTCCGTCCAGATTGTAGGTCCAGGCATGGTACGGACACACGATGCTCCGCACCCGCCCAGTACCCTCCAGCAGCACCGACATACGGTGCAGGCAAACATTAGCGAACGCGCGCAGCACACCCTCCGTGTCGCGCAGCACCACGATGGGTTGATCGGCGATCTCGTAGGTCAGGTAGTCCCCCGGGCTGGCGACCACGCTGGCGCGGCCGACGCAGATCCATTCGCGGCGGAAGATACGCTCGCGCTCGCGCGCCAGTACCTCGGGTGCGGTATAGACCGACGGAGGCATCGCTCGGGCGTCGTCGAACGGCCTGCTGGCGCCAACGCCCAGGGCTTGGACAGCCTCTCCAGCGTCCGGCGTAACGGTGCCCATGTCCTGCTGCATCGCCAGTTCCTCTTCCCCTGTGTCGCCGGCGACTTCAGCACGCCGGACGGGCACATGGGAAGCATCGCGCGCAACTACTCCGCCGCCGCCGGCCGCTGCACGCGGAACCGGGGCATCACCTCCTGCGCAAATGCCTGCAGCCCAGCCACCGACGCCTTGGGGTCCACCAGCAATATCGTCTCTACCCCGCCGGCCCGCAGCCGTTCCAACTTGACCGCGATCTCCTCCGGCGTCCCCAATAGCGGGGAGTCGTCCTTGCGCACATCATCAGGCGGCGTCTCGCCCCGTGCCAGATCGCCGATCACGCGCCAAGTCTGCGCGCGCGTCGCATAAGCCTCCTCGCGCTCCATTTCGTTGCGGACCATCTGCAATGCTCGCGCCGCCGCCACCATCGAGGGATCATAGGGCCGGCCGGCGCGCTTGCACTCCTCGCGGAACAGCCCCACCCGCTCGATGGTGATCCCGGTCGATCCCAACTGATCGAGCAACAGGTTGAACCCCTCGCGCGCCGCTCGCCGGATCGACTCTGGGACTGCCGGCGGCCAGCCACAGCGGCGGGTGCGGACGCTGCACCGGCTCGGGTTCGACCACGATGTTCTCGTAGTGCCAGCGCTTGCCGTGATGCGAGAACCGGCCCTCCGTCGTCCACGCCTTGCGGATTACCTCGATCGCTTCGTCAAAGCGCTCCGTCGCTTCCGCCGGCGGGATGCAAAACCCGGCGAACTCCGCCGCCCGATAGCCTTTCCCCACCCCCAGATCCAGCCGCCCGCCGGACAGCAGATCAACCGTCGCCGCCTGTTCGGCGATCAGCACGGGATTGTGCCAGGGCAGCACCACCACCGCAGTGCCGAGCCGGATACACTGCGTACGCGCCGCCAGATAGGCCAGCAACGCCAGCGATGCCGAGACCTGCCCCTGGCCGGTGAAATGATGCTCCACCAGGAACACGCTGTCGAAGCCGAGCCGCTCGGCCTCGATCACGTACTCGATGAAACCGCGATAGGAATGACTGTCGCCGAGCCCAACATGGGTGGCGGCTACACTGGGACCGCGCTTGGTGCGCGCACCGCCGAAAAGTCCGAACCGCATCTCTGGCTCCTTGCAATCCGCGAGCGAGCTTCAGCAGTCGCCCGCCGGGTCAAGCGGACCGTGTTGCCGCAGTGCCACGGGCCTGCGATGGTACTACGCCATGAAAGCCAATGGTGTCTTCCATCCCGATTTCCGGCCCATGCCCTATTGGTGGGAGGCCTACCGGCCCGGTGCGGAGGAGCCGGTTGACGTCCCGGCAAAAACCCGGGTGGCGATCGTCGGTGCCGGCTACGCCGGCCTCTGCACGGGACTCGAGCTCGCCCGTCTCGGCGTCGACTTTGTCGTTTTGGAAGCGCAGGAGCTCGGGTTCGGCGCCAGCACCCGCAACGGCGGCGCGGTCAGCGGCGGCGTGAATATCGGCAAAAGCTTCTCCGGCCGGCGGATCAAGCCCGAACCCGCGCGTGCCGATGCTCTGCTGTCGGACGCCGCCGATGCCTTCAGCCTGATCGAGCACCTGATCGAAGCCGAGAAGATCGACTGCTTCTGGCGCAAAGCAGGCCGCTTTGCCGGCGCCTGGACTCGGAAGCACTATGCCCAGCAGGCAGAAAGCCTGGCCCGGCTGAACGACGCGGCGCAATCCGGCTGCCGCATGCTGCCGCGCGAACGCCAGCGCGAGGAGATCGCCAGCGATTTCTACTGCGGCGGCATGGTTGTCGAACGTTCGGCCAGCTTGCATCCGGCACTCTACTACAAGGGCTTGCTTGATGCCTGCCGTCGCCGCGGTGTGCCCATTTGTGCCGCCGCGCCGGTCACCCGCATTGCTCCGCTCGGCTCCGGCTGGCGCGTGGAGACACGCCGCGGCAACGTCGAAGCCGGCGACGTGGTGATCGCCACCAACGGCTATACCGGCGACCTGACGCCGCAGTTGAAACGCCGCATCGTGCCGATCGCCAGCCACATCATCGCCACCGAGGAACTGCCGCCGGACCTTGCCGCGTCGTTGATCCCGAAGCAGCGCACGATCTCGGACACGCCGCGGATTCTGTGCTACTATCGGATGTCGCCGGACGGGAGGCGCGTGATCTTCGGCGGCCGGGCGCGCTTCACGCAGGTAACGCCGCAGATCAGCGCGCCAGTGCTGTATCGCTTTATGACGAGGCGCTTTCCCCAACTGGCCGGCGTTAGGATCACGCATGCCTGGACCGGCAATGTCGCCTTCACGCTGGATGCGCTGCCGCATATGGGGCGGGACGCCGGCACGCATTATCTGATGGGCTGCAATGGCAGCGGCATCGCGATGATGACCTATCTCGGCCATCAGACCGCACGCAAGATCGCCGGCATTGCCAACCGCCCCTGCAGCTTCGAGACTGAGGATTTCCCGACGCATCCGCTCTACCGGGGCAATCCCTGGTTCCTGCCGGCAGTCGGCGCGTGGTACCGGTTGCGCGACCAAATCGACCGGATCGGCGCCGGGCCCGGCTGAGCTGCCAGCCATCACCGGCCATTGCACATATAGAGATATCTTTATATACTCGCTCCATTGGACGAGGGATGCACAATGGCTGCGACGAAGGACTACAAGGTGATGGACATCTCCCTGGCCGAGTGGGGCCGGAAGGAGATCTCCATGGCCGAGGATGAGATGCCCGGCCTGATGGCGATCCGGCAGGAATACGGTCCATCCAAACCACTGAAGGGCGCCCGCATCGCAGGGTGCCTCCACATGACCGTGCAGACGGCGGTACTCATCGAGACGCTGATGGCGCTCGGTGCCACCGTCCGCTGGTCGTCCTGCAACATCTTCTCCACCCAGGATCATGCGGCCGCGGCGATCGCCGCCGCCGGCATCCCCGTCTTCGCCTGGAAGGGCGAGACCGAGCAGGAATTCTGGTGGTGCATCGAACAAGCCGTCTGCGGCCCAGCCCACGGGTCCGACAAAGTTTGGACGCCGAACCTGATCCTCGATGACGGCGGCGACCTGACCAAGCTGATGCACGACAAATACCCCGAGCTGATGGCCGATGTGCGGGGCCTGTCGGAAGAAACCACCACCGGCGTGCACCGGCTGCGCGACATGGCGCGCGACGGCGCTCTGTTGGTACCGGCGATCAACGTGAACGACAGCGTGACCAAGTCGAAATTCGACAACCTGTATGGCTGCCGCGAGTTGCTGGTCGATGGCATCCGCCGCGGCACCGACGTTATGATGGCCGGCAAGGTCGCGGTGGTGAATGGCTTCGGCGACGTGGGCAAAGGCTCGGCCGCCAGCCTGCGCAACGCGGGGTGCCGCGTGATGGTGACCGAGGTCGATCCGATCTGCGCCTTGCAGGCCGCGATGGAAGGCTACCAGGTTACCACCATGGACGACGCCGCACCGGTAGGTGACATCTTCGTCACTGCCACCGGCAATGTCGACGTGATTACGTTGGATCACATGCGGCGCATGAAGCACCGCGCCATCGTCTGCAATATCGGCCACTTCGATTCCGAGATCCAGATCGAGGCGCTGCGCAACTACCGCTGGGAGAACGTCAAGCCGCAGGTGGACGAGGTGGTGTTCCCCGACGGCAAACGGCTGATCGTGTTGTCCGAGGGGCGTTTGGTGAACCTGGGCAACGCCACCGGTCACCCTAGCTTCGTGATGAGCGCATCATTCAGCAACCAGGTGCTGGCGCAGATCGAGTTGTTCACTGCTGCACCGGGCCGCTATGAGAGGAAGCTGTACACGTTGCCCAAGCAACTCGACGAGAAGGTGGCCGCGCTGCACCTGGCGAAGGTGGGCGCGAAGCTCACCAAGATGTCGCCCAAGCAGGCCGAATATACTGGCGTCTCAGTGCACGGGCCTTTCAAGCACGAATTGTATCGCTATTGACCCAGCCGTACACTTATATTTCACCGCCTGTCATCGAATCATGGCTGGCGGCGGCTGGCAGTCTGGCGTAACCCAGTCGCCGGGCGCGGGAAAACGCGCGCCTATCGACCAACGACCCGGAGGGAGACCGTGCCGATCTCAGCGTTCACCAACCGGCAGAGCTTTGTGCGCACCGAAGCCGTTCGCCGCGCTTTGAGCACGAACAGAGATGCCGTGACCGCATCCGACCTGCTGTTCCTGGAAGCATGGGAGGCAGCGCCCAGCGCCAACATCGCCGCCACACTGCGCGCCGGGCAAATCCGCCGCGCAAATCCGGAGCTCGCCGCCGAGATCCGGGCAGAACTGAGCCGCAAAAGGCCGCTGTCCGAGACCGAGCGTGCGGCGCTGATGGAGATAGTCTAAGGTTGAGAAGCTTTCCTGCTGGCGTCGCGAAAAGACGTGGATGGCCGGGTCAAGCCCGGCCATGACGGTGGGACAATCGCGCGTCGGGTACGCCAGTCGCGCCGTTCATCGGCCACGGACCATCATGCGCAACGTCCAATCGACGATCTGGGCAATAACCTCGCCGGTGGCGGTATCGAATGCATCGACGATGCTATTGAGATCGTTGCGCGCCGCCGGCACCTCTCTTGCCGCCAGCATGTCGCCGGTGACCTTGCGATCCGGCATCTTGACCAGTTGGGCGCCCAATCTCACGACGATTGTCGGCGGCTGGTCGCCGGTACCCATATAGCGCGCCTGGAAGTCGCGCAGGTCGGTCTCGAGCAGGTAATCGGGGTTGAGGTCGCTCGAATCGCGTCCGACCGCGACGATCCTGCCGCTATTCTCGAACGCATCAATCATCAACCCCTGCAGCAGACGGGGCGCACGATCGGTCCAGGCGGAACCGGCAAAATAGTCCAGTTCTGTCCGAGTGCGCGTAAGCGCGATCCGCTCGGTGTCGAGGCTTTCGGGGGCCACCGGCGCGACAACGACAAGCTGCGCGCGCACCGCAGGCCCGCGCGAAGTGTCATCAGTCTGTGGCGTCAGCCGGTAGAGCTGCGGCGCAGACGTCGGGAACAGCAAACTGCATCCGGCGAGTGGCACCAAACAAGACGCAAGACCAAGGACGCGGCGGCGCGACGGCGGCAGGCCCGTCATTTCGGCGCGTACCCTGCGCGGCGTTCGCCGAACAGCAAGCCACTGGGATCACGCTCCAGCTCGGCGGAGACCCGGTTGAGGCTGGCGATCAGGCGGCGCGCGTCGCTAAGGAGTGCGTCGAGCTGATCGACGTCGTTGGTCGTGAGGTCACGCAATCCAGGCTTGGCGGATACCACGACACCATCGAGATCGGCCGCCAGTTTTGTCGCCTGATGGATCGCGTCATTCGCTGCCGCCACCAGCCGATCAGCTTTGTCGGACGTGTGGTCGAGTTTACCCAACATCTCCTCCAGCGATGTACTGGCAGCCGTCAGATTGTGCATAGTCTTGCCGCTATCGGCGATAAGCTGGTCGATGTCCCGAGTGCGGCCCTTGAAGACGGCCGTTGCGTCGCGAATGTTCGCGAGCGTATCGGCAATCGCCTGGCGATTCTTCTCGTCGAGTATCGACGTGATCCGGTCCGCGATGACGAGCAGCCGGGACAGCAGCTCCGGCGCATTGTTGAACACCCGCTGCAGCGAAGACTCTCGCGAAGCGATTGTCGGGTACTCCTGTCCGGGGGCGGTCACGATCATTGGCGAGTTGAGCGTTCCTCCTGAGATCTCGACATAGCTGACACCCGTGAGCCCCAGGGTCTCAAGCGACGCCATGGAGTCGGCGCGGATCTCGACGGTGTTTCTGACCTCCAGGATCAGCCTGACAAGCTCCGGATCCTTCGGATCCTGCTCGATACGGGTGACGCGCCCAACCTCGATGCCGTTCAGCCGGACCAGTGCGCCCGACCCCAGCCCGGTCACCGGGCCGGTGACGTCAGTTTCATAATACTTGAACTGGGTCTGGAACTGTACCCGTGCCAACCACAATGCCGCGATGAAGATGCCGGCCAGCACGATCAGGACGAAGGCACCGACGGCAACATAATTTGCTCGCGTCTCCATGGCGCAGCTCTCCGATCAGGACGCCAGCGCGGCATGGCCACGCGCGCCGGTGAAGTACTCGTGAATCCAGGGGTGAGTATCATGGGTCAGGCTGGCAATGGTGCCGACCTTGATCTTGCGATCGACCAACACCGCAATGCGGTCGGTCGTCGCGCGAAGCGTGTCAATGTCGTGCGTCACCATGAAGACAGTCAGGCGGAGGCTCTTCTGAAGTTCGCGCACAAGCTCGTCGAACTGCGCGGCAGCGATCGGGTCCAGACCGGCGGTCGGCTCATCGAGAAACAAAAGCTCGGGATCGAGCGCAAGCGCCCGTGCCAGGCCGGCCCGCTTGCGCATGCCGCCGGATAGCTCCGAGGGATAGTTCATGGCAGCATCGGGCGGCAGCCCGACCATACTAAGCTTGACGGAGGTAATCTCGCACATCAGGTGCTGCGGCAAATCGGTGTGCTCTCGGAGCGGCACCTGGACGTTCTGCGCCACGGTCTGATCGCTGAACAAGGCGCCGTCCTGGAACAGCACGCCCCAACGGGTTTGCAGTCGCACCAGCTCGTCGCCGTTAAGATGCGCGATATTTTGTCCCAGCACCTCGATAGTGCCCTCCGTCGGCTGCTGCAGACCGACGATCGAGCGCAGCAGAACCGACTTGCCGCTACCCGAGCCGCCCACCACACCCAGGATCTCCCCACGCGATACGTCCAGATCGATGTGGTCATGCAGAAGATGGCCACCGAGCCGCGTCACCAGCCCTCGCATCCGGATTGCTGGGGCATCCGAAGCGGTGTCGCTCATATTCCGAGCATCGAAAAGAGGATCGAAAAGGCCGCGTCCGCTGCTATGACCAGAAAGATGGATTCGACCACTGCCCGCGTCGTGAGCGCACCAACGCTCGCGGCGTTGCGTTCCACATGCAATCCTTGATAGCAGCCGACCAGGCCGATGATGAAGGCGAATACGGGCGCCTTGATAAGGCCGACCCAGAAGGTCCAACCCACCACCGCGCCGCGAAGCTGCTCCAAAAAAGCTGGTATGGTGATGCTCAGATCGAAATAACACATGACCATCCCTCCTATCAGGCCCATAATATTGGAATAGAAGGTCAGGAGGGGCAGGGTAATCATCAGGCCCAAAAGGCGGGGCAGCACCAGCACCTCGATGGTGTTGAGGCCGGATGTCTCAATGGCGTCAAGTTCCTCGTTCACCTTCATCGTGCCGAGCTGCGCCGTGAAGGCCGAGCCGGATCGCCCGGCCACGATGATGGCGGCCATCAGCCCGCCGAGCTCGCGAAGGATTCCGACGCCCAACAGGTTGACGGTAAACACCTCTATCCCGAACTGGCGTAGCTGGTCGGCCCCCTGATAGGCGACAACGACACCGATCAGGAAGGACAGGAGCCCGACGATCGGCAGAGCGTTTACGCCGGTCTCCTCAACCTGACGAAAAAGCGCCGCAACACGCAGTCGACGCGGCTTTAGGATGGTGGCGACCGTTTCGAATGCGACAAGGCCGAAGAAGCCGATCAGCTCGTAGGCTTGCTGGAGTGCGTGAATCTGGGCGCGGCCGATGCGCGCCAGCCGGTCTATGAAGGTGTGCGGCGGCGGCAACTCGACCGGCGGCGCAGTGCAGTCGTGGTCGATGGTGTGGACGAGGGCGCGATATTCATCGCGCACGTTGACCACCCCAAACTTGAAGCCTTTTTGCACCAGCACACGCTTGGTGCGCAACAGGAGCCAGGCGCCGACCGTGTCGAGCTGCTCGAGGGCTTTACAATCGAACTCAACGCGCGCAGACCCGTTGGGATCGATCGTCTTCATCAAGGGATCGAGCCGGCGCGCTTCGCTGATCAGCCAACGACCACCGACGATCAGGCGAAAGGTATCCCCATCCTGCTCGGTGCGGTACCAGGCAGCCTCTGTCGGCTGCGGTCGCTGTGTCACGACGTCCATGGCGTCAACGGTACTCCTGGCTGGCCTGACCCTGCCGTTCCTAGATGTGCCGGCGCAGGGGGGCGGCAATCTTGGGGTGCATGATCAGTTCACTCGATGGCTGGTAATGAAATCGAGATCAACCTCTACCCCGATGCCGGGTATATCGGGGATCGGCACCGTGCCATCCTCGGCCAACTCGAAGCTGGCGTGCGCGATACCCCGTGTGAGACTGCTCTGGCTCACATTGAACTCGACGAAGCGGGCGCGTGGCAGGGTAGCGATGAGTTGCAGGCTATAGCCCGTCAGTAAGTGGGTGAGCCAGGAATGCCGTACCAGGTCGATCCCGGCTTCTTCCGCCAGCAGGGCAACCTTGGCCGCCACGGATACACCGCCGCAGCGCGACAGGTCCGGCTGAATCACATCAACGCAGCCTTCGCCGATGAAGCGAGTGAAGTCCCAGATCGTGGCGACCTGCTCGCCGGCAGCGATCGGGACCGGGCTGCACGCCCGGACCGCGGCATATTCATCGAAGCGTTCGGGATGAATGAAATCTTCCACCCATCCCACGTCGTAGTCGGCCAACCACTGGCACAACGCCTCGGCCTCGCGGCGGCTGCGGGGTTGGCCAGGGTTCTGCCAGCCGGCCGGATACCAGCCGGGATCGACCAGCAGGTGTCGGTCCGGGCCCAGTGCCGCCCGCGCGGCAGCGACCAGCTCGCGGTCGCGGCCGGGATCCTCGCCGAACACGCCCCAGCCGAACTTCACCGCCTGGAAGCCGCGGTCGACGTACCCCTTCGCCGCTGTCTCCATCGCCTCCGGTGTCTCACGAAACAGGGTGGACGCATAAGCGGTAATGCGATCGCGCATGTAGCCGCCGAGCAGGCGCGCCAAGGACATGCCCGCGGCCTGCGCGCGGATCGACCACAGACAGTTGTCGATCGCCGAGATGCACTGCATGGCAATGCCGCGCCGCCCGTAATAGGCGCTGCCGACATAGAGCTTGTCCCACAGCCGCTCGACATCTAGCGGATTCTCGCCGATCAGCAGGTCGCTCAGGGTGCGGAATCCAAGCGTTGACATGCTCTGGCCGGCAATGATTGCCACCGCCGCGGGGGCGAGCGTCTCGACATCCGCCCAGCCGGTCAGCCCCTCATCCGTGGCGAGCCGAACCAGAAGCTGCCAATCGCCGTTGTCGATCGCCTCCTCGGCACCGGCGCTCGCGCGGTAGGCGGAATCGCCGCGGAGCAGGATCGGCTCGACCTCGGTGATCTTCATCGCAGTCAAGCGCCGGGAAGTGGGATGAACTCCGTTTCGCCGGGTACGAGTGCAAATCGCCCTGCTTTCCAATCCTCTTTGGCTTGCTCAATACGTTCCTTTCGTGACGAGACGAAGTTCCACCAGATGTGCCGAGGTCCTTCCATCGCGGCGCCACCCAGGAACATCAGGCGTGCCGGGCGTGTTGCGCGAACAGTGATGCGATCGCCGGGTCGGAAGATCAGTAGCCGAGGCGCCTCGAATCTCTCGCCGGCGATTTCCACCTCGCCTTCGGCCACATAGATCGCCCGCTCCTCCTGATCTGGATCGAGCGGCGCGCCAGCGCCCGCATCCAAGCGCACTTCGGCATAGAGCCAGTCCGACAGCATCTGCACCGGTGACCTTGTGCCGAATGCGGATCCGGCGATGACTCTCGCGCGGATCCCGCCGGCTTCGACGATCGGCAACTCCGCGGCATCAAAATGCTGAAATGACGGATCAGTCTCTTCGAGTGCTTCCGGAAGGGCGATCCAGCTCTGTATCCCGAACATGCGTTCGCCGCGGTTGCGCGCGCCTCCAGGCGTGCGCTCCGAATGCGCGATGCCGCGCCCCGCGGTCATGAGGTTCATCTCGCCAGGCACGATCTCCAGCGCATTGCCTTCGCTGTCGCGATGCATGATGCGGCCATCGAACAGATAGGTAACTGTCGCGAGCCCGATATGCGGATGCGGCCGCACATCCATGCCTTGGCCAGCGATGAACTGGACGGGTCCCATCTGGTCGAAGAATATGAACGGGCCGACCATTTGTCGCCCGGCGTGTGGCAGCGCCCGACGCACTTCGAACCCGCCGATATCGCGCACGCGCGGCACGATGACGAGCTGCAGAGCGTCGCAGGAGCGCTTATCCCCAAGCGTGGGGTCATCCCCGGGCAGCCAGCTCATTCACCCGATCTCCGTTAGGAAAGAGTTAGCGATGCGCCACTAGGCTACCGCTGCGTCCGGCAAAGATACAATGCCTCGCCCGCCTCCCGCGCCGCCGTGTATCCGCCTGGGATCAGGGACGCGCGTGGCCGTGGCGCTTGGCCTCCCTGGGAAGCAAACGCGCGACAAATTCCGTCATGGGGTTATGATAGCTGGATGTTCAGGCTCAGCCGTCTTCTTGGACTCCTCTCGCTTTGCACTGTGCTGATGGCGGTCGGGCACACCCGCGCCGCGCCGGCAACAGACCAGTTTGCACTGGTGCTGGGCGAATCCGGGTACGAGAACCTGCCGCATCTGCCGGGCTGCGCCGTCTCTGGGCAGGTGGTCGGGGAGCGGCTTCGCGCGCTCGGCTTCGACGTGACGGAACAAACGGACGCATCGAATGGCGTGATGAGCGCGGCGCTGATTAATCTGGCGAGCCGGGCGGCGACGGTTCTGGAACCGACCATCGTGATCTATTTCTGCGGCTACCAGGCGGCGTTCGACAACCGCCTCTTTCTTCTCCCGGTGGGAGCGGCGCTCACGCGCCCAACAGACGTGCTGACCCAGGGGTTGCCGGCACAGTCCTTTCTCGACGTCGCCGGCCGCAAGACGCGCGTTGGCTGGAGCGTGCTCGACACCTTCGCCCAGCCGCCAGCCCAACCGGGAGTGCCAGCAGCTATGGCGCGTTTCGTCGCCGGCCAGGCGCCGGCTCCCGATCACATCGTGCTGGCCGCCGCCGAGACTGCCGTGGGCACGACGGCAACGCCGCTCGCTGAGTCGTTGGCCGCTACGCTGGCAGTCCCGCCTGTGGACCTCGACCAGGCGACGGCTGCTGTCCGGAAGGATCTGGCCGGCAGGGTGACCCTTGCGGTCTCCGGTAGCGGCGGGGGCCTGACGCTGGTGAAGCCTCCCGCCAAGCCGCCCACACCGCCGCCCGCTGTGGCTGTGGCACCCGCGGCGCCACCCAGTGCCGCACCGCCACCCGCGGCACCACCCACTGCCGCACCGCCACCGGCGCCGGCACCACCGCCAGCCCCGACGGTCGAGTTGCCGGAAGAAGCGCAATATTCGGTGTTGGACCGCCGTCGGATCCAAGCCGCGTTGCGGCAGCTCGGCTACTACGACGGCGAGGTGGACGGAGCCTTCGGGCCGGAGACGCGCGCGGCGATCCGGCGCTACCAGCACGAGATCGGTGCGCCAATGACTGGAACGCTAACACCCGCCGAAGCTACGCGCTTGGTCGCCGGATTGGCGCAAGGCGGACAGTAATGGGGGACGAGGGAGGGTGCGCGGCATGGGACTGAAGGCCAAATTCAACGGCGTAATGCTTGCCGCATTCGTGCTCGGGTTGGGGCTTGCCGCGCTATTGTCCTACTCCATCGTGCAGCGCGACGCGCAGCAAGCAGTCGAGCAGCAAGCCCGTCTCATGATCGATGCGGCGTCAGCGGTCCGCGGGTACACCGATAGGGAAGTCGGGCCGCTTCTGGCCGTGCAGAGCAACGTCCGCTTTCTACCGCAAACAATCCCGTTCTTTGCCGCGCAGACGGTGCTGCGCGGCCTGCCGTCGGACTATCACGATTACGCGTACAAGGAGGCGGCGCTCAATCCAACCAACCCGGCCGATCGGGCAACCGACTGGCAGGCCGATATCATCAATACCTTCCAACGCAATCCCGATCAGGCGGAGCTGATCACCGAGCGCCATACGCCGGACGGCCTCACGCTGAACCTGGCACGGCCGATACGGGTGGACACCAAGGATTGCCTGGGCTGCCACTCCACGCCGCAGACAGCCCCACCCTCGATGATCGATCTCTACGGCACCGCCAACGGGTTCGGCTGGAAGTTGGGCGATGTCGTCGGCGCCCAGATCGTCACCGTGCCGATGACCGTCCCCTTTGCCAAGGCGCGCCACCTGTTTCTCGTGCTGATGGTGGGATTGGCCGCCGTGTTCGCGGTGACGCTGGTGTTGCTGAATGCTCTGGTGCATGTACTGATCGTACGGCCCGTGCGGCGAATCTCGGCCGCGGCGAGCGAAGTGAGTCTCGGCAACTTCGATATTCCCGAATACCAACCACGTGGTCGCGATGAGATCGCTTCATTGGCGCAATCGTTTAACCGGATGCGACGCAGCCTGGTGAACGCGATGCAGATGCTGGAACGGGCGAATTGACCGTGCAGCGGCCATGACGACAGACCCCGAGAGCATCGGCCGTTATCGGATCGAAGCGGTGCTGGGGCGCGGGGGGATGGGCGTTGTTTACAAGGCGCATGACCCGCAGATCGACCGACCTGTTGCCTTGAAACTGGTGCGCGCCGACATACTCGAGGGTGAGGAGCGAGCCGACTATCTCGAGCGGCTCCGCCGTGAGGCCCAGGCCGCCGGCCGCTGCACGCACCCCAATATCGTCGCGCTCTATGACTACTCCATGCACGAGGGCAATCCGTTCCTGGTGATGGAATACGTGCGGGGCATGAGCCTAGCGCAGGCGCTCGCACGCGGCACGCGATTCCACCAGGACGAGGCGACTTTTATCGTGGGGCAACTCCTGGAAGGACTCGGCTGCGCGCACGGGCTAGGTGTCGTGCATCGCGACGTGAAGCCGGCGAATATCCTGTTGGTCGAGGATGGGCGCGTGAAGGTGACCGATTTCGGCCTTTCCCGCATCGGCGCATCAACGCTGACCCAGAGCGGCTCGCTCATGGGAACGCCCAGCTACATGTCGCCAGAGCAATGCCGCGGCGATGAAGCCGACCATCGCAGCGACCTGTTTTCCGCCGGCGTGGTGCTGCACGAGCTGCTGGCTGGCGAGAGGCCCTTCCCCGGCCGCGACGTCACCGTCCTGATAAAGCAGATTCTCTACGACGAACCGCCGGATTTGAAAGGGCGCGTGCCCGATCAACTTGCCGCTTCTGTCCGGCGCGCCCTGGCAAAGCGGCCCCAGGACCGCTTCCCGTCGGCAGCGGCCATGGCAGGCGCCTTGCGCCCCCCCAGGCAAGCGACGGCGGACGAGTTGACAGTCATTCAGCCGCCGCCCGCTTCTCGCGCTGATCAGTCAGGGCAGAGCTGGATCGATGACCAAGTGCTGACGACCCTGCAACGGCGCCTGGCGCGTCATGTCGGGCCGATCGCCAAGGTGCTGGTCAGCGGCGCGGTCCGCAATGCAGCAAACCCCGATGCACTCTGCGAGCTGCTGGCGAAAAACATCGAGAACCCCGACGAGCGGCAACATTTCCTCCGCGACGCACGAAGGGAAGTCGGTAGCGCCGTCTCGAGCGCACGCATCCCCCAGCCGTCCCGAGTAGACGCGGCTGCCGTCGCTCCGAGCGCGGGCAGATCTCAGCCGGCCAATCCGCCATCGGCGATTACCCAGCGGTCTGTCGAGCTCGCTCAGGCCGAGCTGTCCCGCCTCATCGGGCCGATAGCGCGAGTGCTGGTGAAGCGCGCCCTGGCTTCCTCCCGCACGCCGGCAGAGCTGTGGTCGACGCTGGCCGAGCATATCGAACGGCCCGAAGATCGCGCCGCCTTTCTGCGGCTCCAGCCACACGGATAAATACACTCACCGCCTGCAGGACCCCAGCGGACTCGAAATGACAACATCAGTCGACGTTCTGATCATTGGCGCCGGCGCTTCCGGTGCAGTCGTCGCCTGGAGCCTCGCCGAGACGAAAATGCACATACTCTGTCTCGAGCAAGGCGACTGGATGAACCCATCCGAATATCCCAGCACGGGCCGGGATTGGGAGACGCGCCAACTCAACGATTTCCACTACAGCCCGAACAGAAGGGCACGCGACACCGACTATCCCATTAACGATGATAACTCGCCGATCAGGATCGCCAATTTCAATGGCGTTGGCGGCGGTACGGTGCTCTACGCGGGCCACTTCCCGCGTTTTCACCCCTCGGACTTCCGGGCGCGCACGCTGGACGGCGTCGCCGACGACTGGCCGATCGACTACGCGACGCTGGAACCGTTCTACGCCGAAAACGACCGTATGATGGGCGTGTCTGGCCTCGCCGGCGATCCGGCCTATCCGCCGAAGCAACCAATGATGCCGCCGCTGCCGCTGGGCAAGTCTGGCGCGACGCTGGCGCGCGGACTCAACAAGCTCGGATGGCACTGGTGGCCATCCGACAGCGCGATTGCCTCGGTGGACTACGAAGGCCGCGCGAGATGCATCAATCTCGGCCATTGCACCTCGGGCTGCGCCCAGGGCGCCAAGGCGAGCACGGACATCACCTATTGGCCCGCCGCTATCCGAGCCGGCGTCGAGCTGCGCACCCGCTGTCGGGTGCGAGAGATCACCACCGACGAGCACGGCATGGCATCCGGCGTGGTCTATTTCGACGCCGGTGGGGTCGAGCAGTTCCAACCCGCCGAGGTCGTCATCGTCGCCTGCAACGGCGTCGGGACACCGCGCCTCCTGCTGAATTCGGCCTCCACGCGGTTCCCGAACGGCCTCACTAATTCGAGCGGCCTGGTCGGCCGGAACCTGATGTTCCACCCCTATGCACGGATCTTCGGCTATTTCGACGAGCCACTGGATGGCTATCGCGGCCCGGGAAACTGCATATGGAGCCAAGAGTTCTACGAGACGGACCGCTCTCGCGGGTTCGTGCGCGGCTACACGTTCGAATTCGCGCGCGGCCAGGGGCCGGTCATGGCCGCCGTGCAGGGCATGGAGACCGGGCGCCTGCCCTGGGGTCCCGATCATCACCGCGCTTATCGCAAGCTGTTCTGCCACCGCACCGGTATGGTTGCGATCTGCGAGGACTTGCCGGAAGAGCACAACACCGTCACGCTCGATCCGGCGCTGAAGGATCCGAGCGGCATCCCGGCGCCGAAGATCGACTACACGTTGAGCGAGAACAGTCGCCGCATGCTGAATCATGCGGTGGCGCGAGGCAGCGAAATTCTGCGGGCTGCGGGCGCGCATGACGTGGGCTTCGACGCGCCAATCGCTGACGGCGGCTGGCATTTGATGGGGACCGCGCGTATGGGCACTGACCCGGCGCGATCTGTCGTCAATGAATGGGGCCGCAGCCATGACGTGAAGAACCTGTTCATCGTCGATGGCAGCATCTTTGTCACCTCGGCGGGCGTGAACCCTACACGAACAATCCAGGCGCTCGCGCTCTACATCGCGGATACCATGAAACAACGCCTCGCCACCCTGTTCGATTGAGATGATCATGCAGACCACTTCTCAATCTTCTCGGGCTCACGTCTTGTCACCGGATCAGTGCCGGTCCTTGCAGTGTCTTGCCGAGACGATGATCCCGGCCAGCGCCGAATACGGCGTCCCGAGTGCCGGCGAGGATCTCATCTTCGCCGATATTCTCCGGAGTTTCGGGCGCGACGCGGACCATGTCGTGGCAGTGCTGCAAACGCTGGATACGCTGTCCGGGGGCGTCTTCGCCGATCTGGACCCGCAACGGCGCAACGCCGTTACCGTGCGGCTGCGTGAGACCGGCGGTCCCGCGCTGACGCACCTCACCCGCACCATCCTGCAATGCTACTACCGCGACGACCGCGTGATGCGGTCGCTGGACATGGAGGCCCGTCCGCCCTTCCCCAAAGGTTTCGAGGTGGAACAAGGCGATTGGTCCCTGCTGGACCCGGTGCGCGCACGACCGAAACTATATCGTGACGCCCAGTGACAGGGGTGGGAAATCAAGCCCTCCCCGGCGACCAGTTATAGACCCGCTGCAACGTCTCACCCATCAGCGCCGCTAGATCGCTCTCGGACAGTCGATCGGCGACGCGGAACGCCTCGACCCCCTGCTCGTATGTCAACAACGCAACCGCCCGGGTCCAGTCGGTGCCCCACATGCATCGATCGATGCCAAACGCGTCGAAGATCCGACCGAGCGAATCCCATATGTCATTGTAGGGGAACGGCTCGTGCGACAGCGTGCAGGCCCCGGTGATCTTGACCATGATGTTGTCGTGCGCCGCCAGAGCCAGGAGCTTCGGCAGATCGGCGAACGGCTCCGCAGGAGGTGGCGGCTCGAACGGTTGCTGCAGCCCGAGATGGTCGATCACCAGCACAGTGTCTGGGTTTCGGGCGGCCAGCGATTTTGCCTGCTCCAGCCGCCCCCAACACAGCAGGTTCACCGGCAATCCGTGCCGTGCGGCGGCGACCAGAACGCGATTAAGGCCTGGGTCGGCGGCATCGGTCGATGCGCCACGATTCAGCATGAGCCGGATCCCGACCGTGCCATCCATTGCTGCCCACTCGGCGATCGTGTCGGCTACCGCGGCATCGGTCGGATCAACTGGCTTGATCAGCCCAAAACGGTCGGGATGAGAGGCATGAACCTGGACAGCGTAACTAGCGTCGTAGCCGTACATGGTGAACGGCGACACCAGCAGCGCGCCATCGACACCCACAGCGTCCATGGCCGCCACCATGTCGTCGCCGGTGACCTCCAGTGGTCCCTGAAGAACGGCAGACCAGGGTCTGCCAGGATGATTGCGTTCGTAAGCATGCACTTGGGCGTCGATCGTCAGCACGGGCTGTGGCCTTCTACCTTTCCGACGTTACGCCACCCCGTACACCGCCTTCGCGTTCTCCAGGAACACCGCCCGGCGCTGCGCATCCGTCATGCGGATCGGCAATGCATGTGCCGGGTCGTCGAAATCCCAGTGCGGATAGTCGGTAGCGAACAGCACGCGGTCCCAGCCGATCCAGTCGATCGTCTCCGCAAGCTGCTCGCGCGGCTCGGGCTCTTCGACCGGCTGCGTGGTGAACCAGACATTCGTGCGCATGTACTCCGACGGAGGCCGCTTCACCTGTGGCACCTCGCCGCGCAGCTTCGCCCACTGCCGGTCCATCCGCCACGCCAGCGACGCGGCCCAGGCTAGGCCAGCCTCGATCAGCACCACCTTCAATGCCGGGAACCGCTCAAACACGCCCTCGAAGATCATGCTGACCAGCAGCGCCTGCTGGGCCTGGGCGTGGCCGACCATCTCCTCGATGTAGAAGGATCCCCAGCCGCCGGCGGTGATCGGCCAGCCGCCGTAGCCGAAGGCGTGCACCCCGACCGGCAGCCCGGCCGCTGCCGCAGCCTCATAGATCGGCCAGTAGCGGCGGTGCCCGAGCGGATCGGCGGTGCGGCTCAGGAACAGCACTTGGGCGAAATTGGGATCGCCGGCCCGGAGCTCGATCTCACGCACCGAGGCGGCCGCATCCTCAAACGGAATTACCACCGATGCTCGCAGCCGCTTGTCCTTCGAGGCCCACTCCGCCACCTGCCACTCGTTGGTGGCGTGGGTGACGGCGGCCGACAGGTCCGGGTTCTGCAACCCTTGGCCGCTGCTCAGCGGATTGAGGATGCCCAGCGCCACATTGTTCGGATCGAGGTGCTGCGACGCCATGAAGGCGAGATCGCTGCCGGGCGTGTCCCCTCCCGGCCAGGCATCGCGGCGGCACGCCAGAGGCTGACCCTTCGGGTAGGCCGAGCCCCGCTCCCAGGGCTGACGATAGGTCAGGCCGAACGTCGCAACATGCTCCTGCCATCGCTTCGACAGATAGGGATAGAGCGCCTTGCTGACCCCACCGATGCCGGATGCGCGCGGGCGCGGATGCACATCGCAGTCGGCAATTGCCAGCTTCAATTGGGTCGCCGGCCGGGTGCCGGAGCGGTTCAGGACGTCCACGTTCATGACACGGTCTCCTGTATCCGAGAATAGGTCCGCCGGGGGTTCTCTACCATGATCTTCCGCGCCAGCGCCGCGTCCAGCCCGTCAGGTAAGGCGGCGGCGCCCTCGAACTGCCAGTGCGGGTAGTCAGTGGAGAACAGCAACGTCTCGTCCGAGCCGATGTGTTCGATCACCCGCATCATCGCACTGGGTTCAGGCGGGGCGTCGAACGGCTGCAAGGTCAGCCGCACCCGCTCACGAACGATGCTGGATGGCGGGTCGGACACCCATGGCACTTCGCTGCGCAACCCCTTCCAGAACTTGGTCAGCCGCCAGAGATAGGCAGGCAGCCAAGTCACCCCGGATTCCAGCAGCACCACGGTCAGTGCCGGGAACTTGCTGAATACTCCCTCAGTGATCAGGCTAGTGAGCTGCGACTGGAAGCCGCTCGCTTGGTCGATATAGTCCTCGACGAAGCTGCTTGGCCAACCGACGGGCGTAACAGGGTGGCGATAGGTGCTGCCGGCATGGATGCCGACCGGCAGACCGTGGCGTTCAGCGGCGGCATAGATCGGCCAGTTTTGCCGCCGGCCCAGGGGCAGTTCACCGCTGACCAACAGCAGTACCTGCACGAAACGGCGATCGGGCGCGACGCGCTCGATTTCGTCGGCGGCCAGCTCGGCGTTCAGCATCGGCACCACGATCGACGCGCGGAGCCGCTCGTCCCGATCCAGCCATTCGCGCGCCATCCAGTCGTTCACCGCGCGGCAGAACGCCGCGGCGATGTCCTCGCTGAACGGCACCTGCGCGCCGTAGAGGCAATTGCAGATGGCCAGTTCGGTCCCGAACGGCGCCAGCGCCTCGGCCCCGAGGCGCTCTGGCGTGGTGGCACCCTTGCCTTGCGCATCTCGCCAGTCGGCGCGCGCCGTCAGCGGGTTGACGCTCGGGTAGGAGATCGGCACCAGCTCATCAAAGCCGCGACGCACCACCGTCTCGCGCCAGTGCTCATCCAGATAGGGCAGCAGCGCCTTCAGCCCCGGCACCGTCGGATGGAGGTCGCAATCGATCGGGCCGGCTTCACTCATGCGGGTTGTTTCTTCCTGGACGGCGCCGGCACCGGTGTTTTGTCCGGATAGCGGCACCACTCGGCGCCCACGCAACGCCAGCATTCCGGCACGCGTGCCTTGCAGACATAACGCCCGTGCAGAATGAGCCAGTGATGCGCGTTGTGCAAGAATTCCGCCGGTACCCGCTCGAGCAATGCCAGCTCCACTTCGAGCGGCGTCTTCCCCGGAGCGATCCCGGTGCGATTACCCAATCGGAAGATATGCGTATCGACCGCGACCGTGTTTTCGCCGAATGCAACGTTCAGCACCACGTTGGCAGTTTTGCGCCCAACGCCGGGCAACGCCTCCAGCGCGGCGCGATCGCGGGGCACCTCGCCGCCATGGCGCTCGAGCAACTGCCGCGACAGCTCCACCACATTGCGCGCCTTGCCCTGCCAGAGCCCCAAGGCGCGGATGTGCCGGGCCACGCCGTCGGCGCCGAGCTTCACCATCGCGGTGGGGGTAGAGGCTTCCTGGAACAGGGTCTCGGTGGCCCGATTGACCGCTGCGTCGGTGGTCTGCGCCGACAGCATTACGGCGATCAGCAAGGTGTAGGGGTCGATGAAGTCGAGTTCGCTGCGCGGATCCGGCATGGCGCGGGCGAGCGCTGCGAGGAAATGGCGCACATCGGCGCGCGTCATCGCGCGCGAGCGGCGGGCAGCCGGCTTCATATCGGCGTTGTCGCGTTTCCGTGACCGCGCGGCAAGAGCCACCACCGGCGCCGGCAATGCGCTACAGTGGCACCATGGAAAACCGCCCGCCTGCCGGGGCCCCCATCCTGTTCGAAGCCACGATCGTCCCGTATCGCAGCCTCTCGCCACGCGGACTGCGAATCCTCATTGGCGTGATCGCCGGGTGCTGTGCGCTCACCGCCCTGCGTTTTCTGCTGCTGCGCGCCTGGCCGGTCGTCGCCTTCAGCGTGGTCGAAGTAGCGTTCGCGATCCTGCTGCTCCGGCTGAACGCCCGCCGCGCCCGCCAGAGCGAGCTCGTGCTGCTGACAGAAGCCGGTCTGCATCTGACCCGTACCGACGCGTCGGGACGCAAGCACACGGAGAACCTGCCCCATTGCTGGCTGAATGTGCTGCTGGAAGAGGTGCCGCGCCGTGTCCCGCGGCTGCTGCTGGTCGCTCGTGAGCTGCGACGGGAGATCGGTGTCGCGTTAGGGGAGGCAGAGAAGCGCGACCTGGCGGCGGCGTTGAAGGAGGCGTTGTACCGGCTGCGCAACCCAGTTTACGACAACCCGCAATTGCGGGACTGATACCGGGCGCCGGTTCGGGAAAAAAGACGTGGATGGCCGGGCTTCGCCGGGGATGACGCTGTACGACCAGCGCAACGTCATGTCATGGCCCCGATCAGGTCTCTGCGGGCCCCATCGACTTGATCAACTCGAACACTTTCTTGCGCAAGGCAGGATCGGCGATTCGATAGTAGGCGCGCACCAGTTCCAGCGTTTCCCTGCGACTCATCGTATCGTCTCCGAACGGGTCCTGGGCATCGGCCAAGCCCGTTGAGCGGCGCCCGGCCACAACGTTCTGCCCGGCGACAAACTCCGGCATGTCGTCGAAGAAGAAGCTGATCGGCACGTCCAGCACCCGCGAGAGGTCGAACAGCCGCGAGGCACCCACCCGGTTCACCCCGCGCTCGTACTTTTGGACCTGCTGAAACGTCAGGCCCAGCGCATCACCCAGTCGCTCCTGCGACATCGCCAGCAGGGTGCGACGCAACCGAATGCGAGAGCCCACATGCACGTCGATCGGACTCGGCCGCGCATCTCTGTCTCCCCCGCTAGCCGGGCTGGCGCGCATCTGCGCAGGACTGTCCTTAGTCTCGTCGAGCATCAACGCCCCCGTCTGCACAACTCCCCGAGCCGACCCAACGACGGCCACCGGTCCCTATCGAGTGTTAGATAAGCGTAAACCTACAACCGAGAATTGTCAACAGGTGAATTAAATTCCGGAAATCCGTGCCGTACGTCGCACTATTTCTACAAATTGCACCGCGTCTCGCCAAACGGGGGGTGTGGCCCGCCAGCACGCCGACGGCAAGTGCCATTCCCGCGATCACCAGCGGAACTGGCAGCCCGAAGCGCGAGAACAGGGTGGGTGGTAACCTGCCGGGAAGTGGGACGATCAAGAACTCCTGTCTGCTCGAGCCCGAGTTCGAGCCAGCTCGTGTCCATGCGCGTCGAAGGCGGCGGATATGCCGGTATTGGCTGCGCGCATCAACGGCAATCCCTCCTCCACGGCGCGCATACGGGCCGCCGCCAGATGCTGGCGCGGGCCGGTCGAATTGCCGAACCAGGCATCGTTCGTGACGTTGACCATCCAGCCGGGCCGATCCGCCTCATCAATGATCTCACCGGGGAAAATCGCCTCATAGCAGATGAACGGCCCGAGCGGCGGCAGACCCGGCCCGTGCAGCGTCGCCGACCCGCTGCCACGGGAGAATCCGCCGCCCGGCACCACCTGCACGGGAATCGGCACCCAGGGCGGCTGGTACTCCCCGAAGGGAACCAGATGCCATTTGTCGTAATGGGCGACAATCGTCCCGTCGCCCTCCAGGGCGAACAGCGTGTTGCGCGGCTGCCCCTGTTGGTCGAAGCGAACCGCGCCGATCAGCGCCGGCGCGCCGCCGGCGGCCGCTTCGATTGCCTGTCGCGCGGTCGGATCCCGGCCAAGCAGGAACGGGCTCGCTGCTTCCGGCCAAACTATGACTTTCGGTCCTGGACCGGCCTTGGCGACACCCTCACGCGTGAGGTCCAGATACCGGCTGAATATGCTCACGGCGAGGACGCGGTCCCATTTCTGCCCCTCCGCGATGTCGCCCTGCACCAGCACCACGTTGAGTCCTGGAGGCGTCGTGGGCTTCCGCCTGTCCAGGCGAAGCAGCCCGGCCGCCGCCCAGGCCGCCAGCAGCGCCGCGCCGAAGGCCCGCCACCGCCAGCCCAGCAACGGTACGCTGGCGAGCAGGACCGTTGCGAATGTGAGCCCATGAATGCTTACCCAGGCCGCCGGCTGGATGAACACGTCGCCCAGCCGCCCCGGAAACTCCCAGTCGCTGCCCCACAAATTCCACGGAAAGCCGGTCAGCACGAACTGCCGCGCGAGGTCGCCCAGCACCCACGCACCTGCCAGCGCCAGTGCGCGCGGCCAGCCAGGCCTGGCGCACCGCGCCAGTGCCGCCGCTGGGGCAATGAACAATGCCAGCGTCGCCGCCAGGGCCGGCACGGCAATTGGCACGAACCACCAGAAGCGCGCCGCCTCGATCAGGATCGCCTCGGTGACCCAATAGAGGCCGATCAGATGCAGACCGAAGCCGAACCACCAGCCACGCCGGGCGGCGACCGCCGGCCCGCGTGCTCCATCGATCAGCAGCAGCAGGCCAGGCACGGCAAGCAGCAGCACCGGCAACGCATAGACCGGCGGCAGTGCTGCCGCCGACAGCGCGCCCAGTGTGAACGCCGCCAGGTCCGCCCTCCAGCCCCGCAGCGCCGTCAACCGGGCGACTAGACCTGGTCGCAACGTCCCACCACGCGACGATGCCGGCCGATCAGTCGAGCGCTTCGCGGAGCTGGCGCTCGTAATGGCGGTAGTATTTGTCGGTGACGAGGTCGGTCTTGACGACAACGGCGACATCCGTGGTGTTGAATTGCTGGTCGATCACCGCCCCGTCGCCGACGAAGCCGCCGAGGCGAAGATAGCCCTTGATCAGCGGCGGCAGCAGATTGAGCGTGCGCTTCGGATCGATCGAGCCCGGCAGCACCTGGCGCATATCGACATAGCGATCCGGCAGCGCCCGCGGACGCAGCGCCGGCGGCGCAAGATGGTTGTAATAGAGATAGGTCAGCTCGGCGGCCAGCGCGTCCGGATTGGTGCCCGGCAGGCTGGCACAGCCGAACATGAGATCGATCTGGTACTGAAACACGTAGGCGGCGATGCCCCGCCAGAGAAGCTGCATCGCGGCACGGTTGCGATAGCCGGCATCGACGCAGGACCGGCCGAGCTCCAACAGGCGCCCGGGAAACCCGAGCAGCGGAGTGATGTCGTATTCACCGGCCGAGTAGAATCGGCCGATCCGCGCCGCCGCGTCGCGCTGGATCAGGCGATAGGTGCCGACCACCCCTTCCGGACCTGGGCCGATCGCGTGATCGATCACCAGAAGATGGTCGGCGACTGCGTCGAAAATGTCACGGTCGCGGCGGGATGAGGCCGTGAGCGGGTCCGCTGCGGCGCCCATCTCGGCATAGAATACGCGGTAGCGCAGCGCCTGCACTGCATCGCGCTCGGCGCGGGTGACGGCCAGCCGTACGCCGAGATTCCCGGCGCGCAGTTCAGGAAACTCTGGCGCGCGGCTGGATCGGCGGCCGAGCGGGGGGGCGGCCGTCACCGCGGGGCCCACCGGGGCGCCTGGTCGTGCTGTGGATCGACCTCGGGCGCGTCGATCGCGGCAGGACGACCGCGTGATGGCGTCGTGCGCTCCCGCTTCTCGCCCTGAGCAATACGCCGGCCGAATAGTTCCAAGCGCAGCGAAACCAACTCGAAACCCAGCCGCTCGGCGATCACCTGCATCAGCCGTTCATGCGCCGGGTCCTGGAACTCGATCACCTTACCGGAGTCCACGTCGATCAGGTGGTAGTGGTGGCCGTGCTCGGTCGGCTCGTAGCGGGCGCGGCCGCCGCCGAAATCCCGCCGCTCCAGGATGCCTTTCTCTTCCAGCAGACGGACCGTGCGATAGACGGTGGCGATTGAAATCCGCTCATCCAGCGCCGCAGCCCTACGATACAGCTCCTCGACATCGGGGTGATCCGAGGAATCGGACAGCACACGCGCGACCACGCGGCGCTGGCCGGTCATCTTCAAGCCCCGTTCGATACAGAGGCGCTCGATGCGCGATTCCATCCGGATCCTCGCGGTCCCCCAAGCCGATCAGCGGCGCCCACCCGTCCGCCATGCAATTCGGCGTCTGGTGCCGACGGACCACAGGGGAGCTTACCGGGCCGAGGGGTGCGGGCGCAAACGCCGGCCGTGACGCCCGCCCGGCGGCGAGGCCGGCGCGCTATTTGCGCCCGGCGCGCGGCTTGGTGCCGAGCCCGATCTTCTTGGCCAGTGACGAACGGTGCCGGGCATAGTTCGGTGCGACCATCGGATAATCGGGCGGAAGTCCCCAGCGGTCGCGATACTGGTCGGGAGTCATGTTGTACGCGGTCTTCAGATGCCGCTTCAGCATCTTCAGCTTCTTGCCGTCTTCCAGGCAGATAATGTGATCGGCAAACACCGATTTCTTCACCGGCACGGCCGGCTGCGGCCGCTCCGGCTCGTTCGCCTCTTTGCCGACCCCGGCCAGCGTCTTGTAAACCTCCTGGATCAACGACGGCAGCGCATCCGGAGAGACCGAGTTATTGGACACATGCGCGGACACGATTTGCGCGGTCAGTCCAAGCACACTTGTATTCGCCGGATGCTCGGCCATCGTAATTCCTTTCGACGCGGACAATTTGCAATATATAATGTGATCGAGGGCTTGTCATCAATGATATTTGCTCTGTTTCAGGCTTCTTTACAGTCGGACCCTGCCGGCCCAAGAATTAGCCGAGTATCATGACTAGAACTCAAGCCGTCGACCACGAACTGGACATCACGCGGGATACCTGCCCGATGACCTTCGTTCGCACGCGCCTGGCGCTCGACCGGATGGCGTCCGGCCAGGTGCTCCGGGTCCGCCTGTGCGGCCAGGAACCCCTCCGCAACGTCCCGCGCAACGCCACCGAGCAGGGTCATCAGGTGCTCGCGCTGGAAACCGACGCGGACGGGATCAGCACGCTGCTGTTGCGGAAAGGCTGAGCGTCGCTCGAAGAATCAGCGCGCCCGTCCCATCCGCATAATAGCGCCGGCGCCGGCCGACCTGGACAAACCCGGCCGCCGCATAAAGAGCGCGGGCTGCCTCGTTGGCCTCAGAGACCTCCAGGAATACCGCGCGTGCGCCCCAACTCCGGGCCTCGCTTAGGGCACCGGCCAACAGCGCGCTGCCGAGTCCCCGACGCCGACTGGCGGGGATGACGGCCAGCGTCAGCACCTCGGCTTCCTCGCCGGCGATTCGGGCGAGGATCATTCCGCCACTCGCGTCGATCAGACCAAACCCTCCGGGCAAGCTGATTTGCAGGGCAATCGCCGCCGCTCCCCAGGCCTCCGACGGAGGGAAAGCCGTGCCATGGATTGCCGCCAGCGCCTCGGCGTCCGCCGCGCAGGCGGCTCTCACAGCAGCGGGGGCGGACGCAGTCCGCCTTGCGGCAGTCTCGCCGCGGGCGCATCGACATAAAGCGGTTGCGCGGCCAGGGGCGGCAGGCGGCCGGCTTGGCGTGAAGCCGCGACCACAGCGATGTGGTGCGGCTGCGGCACTCTGGCGTCGGTCAACATGACATCGGCCTCGCGCGCGGCCAAGCGGGCCGCCACCTCGATCGCGGCGTCGCCGGCAATCGCGACAGGGCCGTCCGGAACAGGCAGATCATCCAGGGCGATGGCGATGATGCTCCCGGCCCGCTCCAGGAACACGCGTCGTCGCCGGTCGTCGACGACAGACCAGAATTGCCGGCGCCCAAGATGCGGCATCGCTGCGGCCAACGCCTCGCCGACAGTCACGCCGATCACCGGCACGCCCGCAGCCAGCCCGATCCCATGCGCCAGCGCGAGGGCGGCGCGAATGCCGGTGAAGCTGCCCGGCCCGACGGTCACGGCGATCAGATCAAGCTCGGCCGGCGGCATCTCGGCCTCAGCCAACACGGAATCGACCATGCCCGGCAGCAGCGTCGCTTGGCCACGTTCAGCCGGCTGTTCGCGTCGGGCGAGTACTTCGCCATCGCGCACGATCGCAACCGAGCAGCCGCGCAGCGCAGCATCGAGGGTCAGGATGCGCATCGACGAGGCACGACAACCCGATCGGTCAGCCCGACATTTTGTCCGGACACGGACTCCTCTGCATTGCTAACCCCACAAATCCTCGCGGCACGCGAAGAATTTCTGCCGAGGCGCCGGGGAGCTGCTGATTTGGTTGATAATCTTGCCTGGGATAATGGCCGGCTGCTGCTGCGGATGCCATCCCCATCGGCACCGAACGCGGGCCAGCCGGCAAACGCCAGTTGGCGGACCTTTATGGGCTTATGGTTCGAAAAGGGTTGACACGGAGGACCGCGGAGAATCCACGGAGCGCCACGGAGTTCGTCAGGTTGCTGGACGCTGTAACACCTCCGTGGTCCTCCGTGCGATCCTCCGTGGTCCACCGTGTGAACCCTTTTTTGCGCGAGGTCCCATTCGTTCCGCAGATGTCCGGAATCCATAAGCGACAGCACCGGGCTAGGCCGGCGCCATACCCCGCTCGCGCTTTGTTGCTGTACCGGATCAGAGCAGCCGGCACGCATCCTCGAAATCGAGGCGGGGGGATCGGGGTACACCCCGGCTGGGTCCCCATGGCCGAGATTGACGAGAAAATTCGATCGCCAGCCATAGCCGCGCAGAAACGTCTCATCCACCAAGTCGTTGTCGAAGCCCGACATCGGCCCGGCGTCCAGCCCAACCGCACGGGCAGCCACGATCAGGTAGGCGCCCTGCAGCGTGCCATTGCGGAACGCGGTGGTCGCTGCAAGCGCCTCGTTGCTGGTGAACCACGACCGCGCATCCTGGTTGTGCGGGAACAGTCGCGGCAGATGCTCGTAGAACTTCGGATCATAGGCAACGATCACGGTCACCGGCGCCGCCATCGTCTTGTCGAGGTTGCCGGACGACAGTGCCGGTGCCAGGCGCTCCTTCGCCTCTCCGCGTGCGCAGGAACAGGAACCGCGCCGGCGAGCTGTTCGCCGAAGTCGGTCCCCATTTCAGGATGTCGTACAGCTCACGCAGCGTGTCGTCGGACACCGGCTCGTCGGTGAATTTGTTGTGGGTGCGCGCCTCGCGAAACAGCGTATCGAGCGCTGAGGCCTCCAGCCGGGTGGCGGCGTCCAGCATCACAGGTCCACCGCTCGACCGCGACCACCTCCGGCACGATAGTGGCGCAGCATGTTCTCGATGCCGTGCTTCAGCGTGGCGCGCGAGGACGGGCAGCCCGAGCAAGAGCCTTGCAGTGAGCCGCACGACGCCCTCGCGATAGCCGCGGAACACGATGTCGCCGCCGTCGCCGGCGACGGCGGGACGGACTCGGGTGTCCAGCAACTCCCGGATCTGCGCCACGATCTCCTCGTCTTCGGGCAGCACGTCTTCTTCGACGAGGTCGAAATCGGGGTCGGCCTCGCCTTCGATGACCGGGCGGCCGGACATGAAATGCTCCATCAGCGCGCCGAGCACCTGCGGCTTCAGCGCCTGCCAGGAGATCGCGTCGGTCTTCGTCACCGTGACGAAGTCGCTCCCAAGGAACACGCGGGCGACACCCGGCAGGGCGAAGACAGCGGTGGCGAGCGGGCTCTGCACCGCCGCCTCGGCGGAGGCGAAGTCGGCCGTGCCGCCGCCCATCACGTCGCGGCCGGGCAGGAACTTGAGGGTGGCGGGATTGGGCGTGCCTTCAGTCTCGATGAACATGATCGCGGCCTGAGCTTGTTGTGGGAATGGGGACCGACCTGGGCCGGTTGCCCGTTACATCGGCGGAAACCGGGCGGATGACAAGGGGAGGCAGGGCGGTGATCGCCGCCATGGCCGGCAATTCACGTGTTTCCCAGCGGGATACCGGGTCAAGAACGTGAATTGCGGGCCAGAGCTTGTCTTCGGTCGGACCATTGGCCGGACACGTGGGTCGGCCATAACGGGAGCAGCGTCACGTTGCGTCCCAACCGAGTACCGGCTTGCATGCGGGCGGCGCACCATTCTTACACACGGGGCGAGGAGGCAGAAATGACTTCGTTTTCCGAGATGGCCTGGCAATGCATCGCGCGATTGCGCCAAGCCATCCACGAATTGCCGTTCAACACCGAACTGGCCGACGGCACGCTGAGCTCCGATCGCTTCCGAGGCTATATAACCCAGGATGCCATCTACCTAAGCGAATTTTCCCGAACGCTGGCGATTGCCGGAGCGAAGGCGCCAGACGGCTCCTCTCTGCAGGTCTTTGCGGAATCTGCACTCGAAGTCGTCTCGGTCGAGCGGGCGATGCATGAGCGCTACCTTGCCGAATTCGGCGTTGACGCGGTACAGTTCAGCGCCGCCGAACCGTCACCGGACTGCTTGGCTTATACCAGCTTCCTTCTGGCAACGGCCTACCAGGATCCTTGGGAAGTGCTCGTTGCCGCGTTGCTGCCGTGCTTCTGGATTTATTGGGACGTCGGGTGCGCCATCGCTAAGCGTGCTAAATCGGAGAACCCCTATCGCGCCTGGATCGAGACATATGCCGATGAGGCATTCGGCAAGAGAGTTCAGCAAGTCATTGCGATCACTGATCGTGCAGCCGCCGCAGCAACTGATGCCGTTCAAACCAGAATGTTGAGCGCATTCTGCCGCGCCAGCCTGTACGAGTGGCTGTTTTGGGATGGCGCGTACCAGCAACGCGACTGGCCAATGCGTGTTTGAACGGCCCACCAAAGCGCCTATGTATCCCTCGGGACGAGGCGAACATGAGCGACTACGATAGCGACATCCTCGTGTGGTCCGAACGGCAGGGCGCGCTTTTGCGTCGCGTCGCGGCGGGCGAGCCGGTCAATGAGACACCGGATTGGCCCAACATCATCGACGAGGTCGAAAGCGTGGGGCGAAGCCAGACGGACGCGGTTGAATCGCTGCTGTTCCAGGCACTCGTCCACAGGCTCAAGGCCGCGGCGTGGCCGAACTCGCTGGCCGCTCCAGGGTGGCGCGCCGATGCGCGTGGGTTCCTCTTGCAGGCCCGGCGACGGTTCACGCCCTCCATGCGCCAGAAGCTCGATGTACCCGGCCTCTACGCGGACGCGCTCCGTGCGTTGCCCGAGACGATCGACGGCCAGCCCCCTATGGCGGTGCCCGCCACCTGCCAGGCGACATTGGACGAATTGCTGGCTGACAACTGAGTCGCAACGAACCAACTGTCGTCGGCTCACTGTCGACTGAGCAGGGCCGCGCCTGCCAGCGCTGCTACGACAGCGATCATGGCGATACCGAACGCATGCGCATACGCCGCCGGCCCGGTGCCGCTGCCGAGCACGGCGAAGAACAGTGTGCCCACCGCTGCCACGCTGATCGCTGAGCCGATCTGCAGCATCGAATTCAACCACTCCCGCCGCGAGCCCGCCCTGACGCGCCGGCACGTCTTCCAAGCACCGTGTTGAACAGCCGCGGCATCGCGATGCCCTGGCCGAAGCCGCCAACGAACACTGTCGCGATCAACGGCCCAACGGCCAGCCTGCAAAGCCACCGCCGCAGCCGTCGCGGCATAGCCCGAGGCCTCCACCACCAGACCGATGGTCAGCAGGCGGTGGCGCATCCGCCCAAGCAACGGGGCACTGGCCAGAGGTCCCACGAACAGGCCGACACCATAGGGCAGCAGACTGAGCCCGGTATGCAGAGGATCGAGCCCGGCACCATCCTGACGCTCCATCGCGAACAGCAGGTAGAAGGGTGAGGTGAAGAAAAACAGCGTGGCGACCAGGATGCCCCGGCGAAAGCTCTTCACCCCCAGCAGTTCCAGATCGACGCAGCGGCATCCCGGCCCGGGCACCGATCTGATCCTCCAGGCGCAGGAATGCCCACAGCAGGGGCAGGCTTGCCGCGAGCATCACGAAGGTCCAGGCCGGCCAGCCCTCCTGCCGGCCTTCCGAGAGCGCCAGGATCAGGCAGGCGAGCGCCAGCGAAAGCAGCGCCGCGCCGCCAATGTCGAGCCGTGGGCGGGTGCGCGCGCTGGTCTCGGGGACCAGCAACCAGGCACCGATCAGTGCGGCCGCGCCGATCGGCAGATTCACGAGGAACACTGCCCGCCAGCCCAGTCCCCACGGGCTGAGCGTAACCAGGGCGCCACCGGCAAATTGGCCCGTCACCGCCGCCAGGCCCATCATTACGCCATACAGGCTCAGTGCACGGCCCAGCTCCCGGTCGGCGTAGAGCGCACGGATCGAGCCCAGCACCTGGGGGGCAATCAACGCTGCGGCCACACCCTCCGCCACGCGCGCCAGCACCAGCACGTTCGCCGACGGTGCAAAACCACACAGCGCCGACGCGCCGGTGAAGCCAGCCATCCCCACCGAGAACACCCGCTTGCGGCCATAGAGATCGCCAAGCCGGCCACCCGTGATCAGCAGGACGGCGTATCCGGCGGAGTAGCCCGAGATCACCAACTGCATCGCCGCGTCGCTGGCACCGAGACCGGCCTGGATCGAAGGCAGCGCCACGTTGACGATGAAGAAATCCACCGGGCCCAAGAACCCGCCGGCAAGCAGGACGATCAGCGCCAGCCAGCGCGCGGCCGGCGAAAGCGTGGCCGCCAAGGGTCGTGTTTGCACCTGGGTCCCTGTTCTGGATAGGACCGCCGGCCGGTAGCAACCAGGAAGACGGCGGCACGTGTCGCGTAATGCCGCGCCGGCATTCGCGGCTATGATACCAGGGATGAACGCCGATCCCAAAGGCTACTACGCGCAGCTCGCCGTACCCCCTGGGGCGACCACCGAGGAGATCGCCGCGGCGTTTCGGCGTCGTGCGCGGATCGTGCATCCAGACGTGGCGGGTACCGGCGATGCCGAGGCATTCGTCGCGCTCAAGACAGCCTACGATGCGCTTGTCGACCCTTTGCGGCGGGCCGAATACGATCGCTCCGGACTGCCCCCTCCCACGCCGGTTTGGGCCTCGCCGGCACCCGCGCCGGGCAGGCCGCCCACCCGAAAGCGGTCCGGACACCTGGCTTTCTTCGTCTCGTTGGCATTGCTCTGCGTGGCCACGGTCTCGGCGGTGCTGGTGCTCGTGCGGCTCGCCAGCCCCATCTCCGAACCCCGTCCGCCGACACCCGCCCCTGCGACAGCCCGCCGAATAGCGCCCCAACCGTTGCCGACGGTGCGGTTGGCAGGCAGCCCAACCCACTACGTGGTGCCAGGCCCCGGACCAGCCATCCTGTGGCTGCGCGACGAGGCGGGCCAGCGCCTCGTGCCCGTTGCGCGGCTCTCACCCTTCACGAGTGTGCACGCCGTCGCGTTCGTGCCCGATCGAGGACTGATCGCCGTCGCCTTGGAAGGAGGCGGGGTCGGGTTCGTGGATGCGGCACGGCTGACGCCAGGCGACGCGGCCGCAGCACGACAGGCGTTCTGCGCCGACCAGTCCGGGCCGCCTCCGGCCAATGCCGAGGTGCTGGCCCGACGCGGTTCCGGCGGGCAATCCAAGCTGCTGATCCACAACCGCGGTGAACAACCGGCTGTCGTCAAGCTGCGCGATCTCGACGGACACGCTCAGGCGATGGTGTTCGTTGCCCCTGGCGTGTCGGTGCAGGTGATTGGCCTGCCAGGCGGTCCATGGCGCGCCGATGTCGCGGTGGGCGAGCTGTGGAGCCGTGCCTGCGCCGAGTTCGCCGCCGGGATGCGGGCAGAGCGCTTGGCGGGTACGATCCAGTCTGGCGGAGAGCTGACGTTGCCGCCGGGGCCTCCGGGCGATGCCGCTGCCGAGGATATTCCCGACGAGGCGTTTCTCCACAATTGACCACGCGACGCCAATGGTTGCGCTCCAGTCAGTGCCGATGCGGCGCGCGGCGTATTATCGACACAGAGCAGCACGCTGAGGACACCAAGGTCGCAGAGGTTCTGTATCGTGGCAAATAATCTTGCAGTTGGCGGCCAAAATCCCTGACGCTGCCTCCACCCCTGCGCACCCGGCGTCACTGCCGCTATACTCCTTCACGAGGCGCCGAAGTCACCCGCCGCGCACGCAGGAGAGCTTGCCATGCCCCACGCCCCCGCCGAAGATGGAGTGCGGCTCTATTACGAAGAGACCGGGTCAGGCGCTCCGGTGATCTTCGTGCACGAATATGCCGGCGACCTCAGAAGCTGGGAGCCGCAGCTCCGTCATTTCGGCCAGCGTTATCGCGCCATCGCCTACAACGCGCGCGGCTATCCGCCGTCCGACGTGCCGCCGGCCGTTACCTCGTACTCTCAGGTACGGGCGGCGGATGATATAGCCGCAGTGCTCGACCACGTCGGTATTGACAAGGCGCATGTCGTCGGCCTGTCGATGGGCGGGTTCGCCACCTTGCACTTTGGCTTCCGCCACGCGGAACGGGCCCGTTCGCTGTGCGTCGCCGGTTGCGGCTACGGCGCCGAGCCGGCGCAACGCGACCGCTTCCGCGCCGAGGCGGAAGCGGTCGCAGCCTTCATCGAACAGCACGGCATGCAGGCGTTCGCCGAGAAATACGCCTATGGCCCAACGCGCGTGCAGTTCGAAAACAAGGACCCTCGCGGCTTCACCGAATTCAAGCGGATGCTGGCGGAGCACGACGCAACGGGCGCGCGCAATACGCAACTAGGTGTCCAGCGCGAGCGTCCATCGCTCTACGACCTCGTCGACGAGATGCGACGACTGACCGTTCCGACGCTGATCCTGACGGGCGACGAAGATTGGCCGTGCCTTCAGCCGGCGCTTCTTATGAAGCAATCGATTACGTCGGCGGCGCTCGCGGTCATGCCGAATTGCGGGCATGCAATCAATCTGGAGGACCCTGACACGTTCAATCGGATCGTCGGCACGTTCCTCGCTCAGGTGGAAGCCGGTCGCTGGCCAATTCGCGATCCCCGCGCTGTGAGCGTATCGATCACCGGGATCAGGTAGCCGGAGCGGATACCGGCGCCGGCTCTCCCGCGAGACTCCGATGCCCCGCGGTGTTCGGGTTTGAACGGCTACGGTTTGCACCCTCACCCAGCATGAAGGAGCGCAACTGCAGACGAGCACGGTGGACCCGGCTCTTCAGGGTGCCGATCGCGCAACCCGTCTTCTCGGCTGCGGTTTCGTAGGGAATCTCCTGCAAGGCAATCATGAACAAAGCTTCACGCTGGTCGGGCGGCAGGCGGTCGAGCGCCCAGGAAAGCTCGTGCAGCGCGGTCCGGTCCTCATGCGATGCCGAGACCGGCTGATCCGGCATGCTTTCCGTGTCGGTGAATTCACGCTTGTTGCGCACGCTGCTGATGAAGTGATTCAGCATGATCCGGTGCACCCAGGCTGAGAAATTCGTCCCAGGGGTGAAGCAATCCTGCGCTACCAATGCCTTCGTGGCGACGTCCTGTGTCAAATCCTCGGCTGCGGCGCGGTTCCGGGTGAGCGCTAGCGCCCAAACCCGCATCTTGGGAAGAAAAGCGATCAACTGGTCGTCGAAGTTGTGCGGCACGTCTGCCTCTCCTTGCCAGAACTTGTTGGCTGGAAGGGACCTGTGTTGCAGACACGCCGCGAACAAGGACAAATGACACGAGCTTGAACCGTGCTGTCGCGTACGGAAGTTCAGCTCTTTCGTGCTTCTGTCTGTCACATCCATAGATGGCAATTTCGTGAGGTACCTCGCTAGAAAGACCCGGTGCAATCGCGCCTGGCCGTTGCATGATACGAAGCTGGCGTTACTTTGCGGGAGTCGATTTGGAGTTAACGACTGGCAGTTTCTCAGACACGCAAAGGCCCTGCACCTTCGTGCTGGGCCGTCTTTTCACACAAATGTCAGGCTTTGCTGGGAAGATGCGGACGCATTGTTCTGCGTCGGGTTTCCCGTCGTCGAGCCATTGTTCAATCCCGCAGAGTTGGTCTGCGTGTTTGTCGTCACGCCATAGCTCGGCTGTGTGGCGTCCGGGACGGCCGCTTTCATGCCGCCATTCCCGCCGCCGCTGTTGCCGGCACTCCCGCCAGCGCTGGAACTGGCACCGCCACCGTTCCCACCTGCACCGCCAGCACCTGCACTGCCGCCGCCGGCAGCGGCAAGCGCCGACCCACACGAAATCGCGAACAGAGCCGCAGTGGCCAACAACAGGGTTCTAATACTGGTTCTCCTTCCTGGCTGTCGGCGCAATGGCACTGAGGGCCGCCGACGTGACGTATAGCAACTCGGCCGGCCGAAACCGGTTCTATTCCGGGCTCCCCACTCAATCTCGAAAATCAATCAGGAAATTGAGAGCGATTGTTCGTCGGCCCAGCCGGTCAGCAGCGCCTGCGCGCAGGCGTCCAGTATCGCGTCGGTATCGATTCCATATTCGCGATACAGACTCGGAATGTCGCCGCTCTGGCCGAAATGATCAGGACCGAGCGGGATCACACGCTGGCCCCTCACCGCGCCCAGCCAGGCATGTGTCGCCGGATGGCCATCGAGCACCGTGACCAGTGTCGCGTCTGGCGCAAGCGGCGCCAGGATTCGCTCGATGTGCGAGCGCACATCACGCAGGCCCGAGCGCCGCGTACGCGCGGCGGCGAGCCAGCCGGCGTGCAGGCGGTCGGGGCTGGTCAGCGCCAGCAGCCCCGCGCTCGGTTCTTCCGCACGCAGTTCGGCGAACGCGGCTTCCGCTTCGGGCGCGACAGGCCCCTGATAGCCGATGGCAATGCGGGCATCCGGCGCCGGCTCGACAACCCAATGGGCGCCGGCAATGACCGAAGCGGGATCTAGCTGCCGCCCCGGCTGCTCGAGTTGGCGAGTTGAGAGACGCAGCCACACCGCCGACCCGTCCGGTTGCTGGATATGCGCAAAGGCGTGGCGCAGCAGGATCGCCAGCTCGTCGACATGGGCCGGCTCGAAGCTCGCCAAGCGGTCGGCCGCCATGCCGATCAGCGGCGTGTTGACCGACTGGTGCTGCCCGCCTTCCGGCGCCAGAGTCAGTCCGGACGGGGTGGAGACCAACATAAAGCGCGCATCCTGGTAACAGGCGTAGATCAGTGCATCCAGGCCGCGATTGACGAACGGGTCGTACACTGTGCCGACCGGCAGCAGTCGCGCGCCGGTCAACGCATGGGTCAAACCCGCCGCGCCCAGAAGCAGAAACAGGTTCTGCTCTGCAATTCCGAGCTCGATATGCTGGCCGTGGGGGCTCATGCCCCATCGCTGCGCCGAAGCCAGCTTGGCGTCGCGGAACACATCGTTGCGGGTGTGACGATCGAAGATGCCGCGCCGGTTCACCCAGGGGCCGAGGTTGGTCGAAACGGTCACGTCGGGGCTGGTGGTGACGATATGCTCGGCCAGTTCCTTGAGCGGCCCCTGGCCGCGGCCGATCTCGGCCAGGATGTCGCCGAACCCGGCCTGAGTGGATAGCTTCCGCCCGGCAAGCTTGGGCATCGGCAGTTCCGCGGGGACTGCAATTGCCGGTGCGGTCAGCGTGCGTCCCTCAGGGGTCAATTTTGCAGCGAAAGGACAGGCATCAAGAAATGCTGCGAGCTCGGCAGCCGGCAAGTTGAGCCCCTCGAACCGGTCCCACTCGTGGCCCGGGCGGATCGACATCGCCGCGCGGAACCCCTCCATCTGCTCTTTCGTCATCATGCCGGCGTGGTTGTCCTTGTGGCCGGCGAAGGGCAGGCCCATGCCCTTGATCGTGTAGGCGATGAAGCAGGTCGGATGGTCGCCTCCGGCTCCGGCCGCGCGCAGCGCCTCAATGATCGTCTCGATGTCGTGGCCGCCGAGATTGGTCATCAGCACCGCCAACTCGTCGTCTGACAGGGAATCGATAATGGCGCGCACAGCGCGGGAGCGTCCGAGATCGGCAAGCACGGCTTGGCGCCATGCTGCGCCGCCCTGGAACGTCAACGCCGCGTACAGGCTGTTCGGGCAATCATCGATCCAGCGGCGCAGCGCATCGCCGCCGGGTCGCGTGAAGGCGGCTTGCAGCTTGCGGCCGTATTTCAGCGTGACGACGTTCCAGCCCATATCGCGGAACAGACCCTCGATCCGGCCGAACAACCGGTCGGGGAGCACGAAATCGAGACTCTGGCGGTTGTAATCGACGATCCACCAGACATCGCGGACGTCGTGCTTCCAGCCCTCCAGCAGGGCCTCGTAAATATTGCCTTCGTCGAGTTCGGCGTCCCCGGCAATCGCGATGTGCCGCCCGGCGGGCAGGTCGGTGCGCCCCAGCCCGTGCAGCCGGACATAATCCTGGATCAGCGCCGAGAAGGTAGTCATCGCCACGCCCAGCCCGACCGAGCCGGTCGAGAAATCGACCTCCGGCCCGTCCTTCACGCGCGAAGGATAGGACTGGGCGCCGCCGAACGCCCGCAGCCCTTCCATCTTCTCGATGCTCTGCCGTCCGAACAGGTAGTTGATGGCGTGGAACACCGGCCCCGCGTGCGGCTTCACAGCAATCCGATCCTGTGGCCGGGCGATCTCGAAATAGAGCGCCGCCATGATGGAGATCACCGAGGCGCAGGAGGCCTGGTGTCCGCCCACTTTCAGCCCGTCGCGGTTGGGCCGGATATGGTTGGCGTGATGCACCATCCAGGCGGACAGCCAAAGCAGCTTGTGCTCGAGCTGGTGGAGGATGTCGAGCCGCCGCGCATCCGGCGCCGCTGCCCGCGGCGGGCTGGCGATATCGACGTTCATCCCCGTCGCTCCGCGGGCTGAAGACTGCCGACGACGGACCATTGGCGGCCACCAACGTGTCGGCGCACCGCGCTCGAGGCGTTGCGCTTGCCGTCGCCGGCATAGTCCTCGTGCCAATCCTCGATCTTTGCCAGGTCGTAGAGGTAGTTGACCATCAGCGTGGCGCTCTCCCTCGCGCCTTTCTCCGAGACGTCGCCGCCCATGTTGATCCGTTCGATGCGGGCGCCGTTGGAGAGGTGGAAATGCGCCACCGGATCGCGCGCGCGCTTGCCGTTCGCTTCCAGCAGAAGATAGCGCGCGCACAGCCGGACCAGCGCCGGCTCGGCGGCGCGCACCAGCGTCTGGTCGCGCCACCAGGACCGGCGGGCCAGGAGCTCGGCCAGCGCGGTCGCGCCATCGGCTCCGGTCGCCGAGCGCAGTGCTGACCGACTCCTCCTCGGTCAGCAGCCCGGGCTCGGCCGCCGCTAGCTTGGGATCGAGCCAGCGCCGAAATCCCGGGATCGGCGACAGCGTGGCGAAGGTCTTCAGGTTGCGGAACTCGCTTGCCAATTCCTCCACCACGCGCTTGATCAGGAAATTGCCGAAGCTGATGCCCGCCAAGCCCGCGCTGGCAGTTGCTGATCGAATAGAAGATCGCGGTATCGGCCGAGCGCGCATCGAGCACTGGCTGCCTTCTCGTCGAGCAAGCGCTGCACGCTGCCGGCAAGCCCCTTCACCAGCGCCACCTCGACGAAGATCAGCGGCTCGGTCGGCATGCGCGGGATGGAAGAAGGCATAGCAGCGGCGGTCGGAATCGAGCCGGTTCTTGAGGTCGCGCCATGAGCGGATCTCGTGCACCGCCTCGTACCCGACCAGCTTTTCCAGCAGCGCCGCCGGGCTATGCCAGTCGATGCGCTGCAGCTCGAGGAAGCCGATGTCGAACCAGGCCGCCAGCAGGCCGCGCAGGTCGGACTCCAGGGCCGCGAGCAGGTGATCGTCGTTGCGGTGATCGAGCAGGAACGCGCGCAGATCGACCAGGAATTTCCGCCCATCGGGGATCGTAGTGAATTGGGTTAGCAGCTTGAGCCGGGGCGGCTCCAGGGCGCGCCGCAGATTCGCCTGGGCGACGGCGCGCTCGGCCGGGTCATGCGCCTGCTGCACAGCGGCATAGGCGGTAGCGACGGCGTCGGGATCGGAATCGAAGCGTTGCCAGTGTGCGCAGAAAATCCTTCTGTCCGTTCGTCGTCCAGGCTCAGATAGGTCTGCGCCAGTCGGGCGGCTCGGTTGCGCGCGCTGACCTCGCCGCCGCGGGAGCGCAGGCAGGCGCGCATCTGCGCCTCGATGCTGTCGTCCTCCTCGGCGACGCCCGCCGCCATGTCGCGCCAGACGGCGGTGAGACGACGGATCGCACGGTCGAATAGTCCCGGTGGGGCGGCGGCTTCGCTCATTCGGGGCTCCTGGGCGAATTGCGGAGTATAGGCACACTATCGGTGCGCGCGCTTGGGGCGAGCGTGCAGTGCGGCATCGCGTTATGCTCAGGGGCGCAGGGCGACGAGCAGATCCTCGGCGATCATGCCGGGTCCGGCGTGCTGGGCGGCGGCGCCGTGCAGCCAGGCGGCGGCGCACGCGGCGTCCCAGGCCGGCATGCCCTGGCCGAGCAGCCCGCCGATGATGCCGGCAAGCACGTCGCCGGCGCCGGCGGTCGCGAGCCAGGGCGGCGCGTTGGCGTTGATCGCCGCGCGCCCGTCAGGCGACGCGATGATCGCGTCGCTGCCTTTCAACAGCACGACGCTACCGATGCGCCTGGCGGCCGCGCGGGTTGCGCCGAGCCGGTCGTCGCCCGCCGGCCCGAATACGCGAGCGAATTCCCCGGCATGCGGCGTCAGCACAGCAGCGCCGGCGAGCGCATCTGCCCGACCCGCGAAGGCAGTGAAGGTGTCGGCGTCCGCCACGACCTGCCGGTGCGCGGCCAACAGCACGGGCAGGGCCTGTTTGGCTGCCTCGGCACCAAGCCCGGGCCCGCACACCCAGACGACGCGGCGTTCGTCCGCAAGAAGATCGGCGAGCGGCGTATCTGCCACAATGATGCCTGGCGAGCCGGTCCGGTACACCTCGGCACCACCGTGCGTCGCGGCGATGGTGATCATACCGGCGCCCGCCCGGCGGGCGGCATCGGCGGCAAGGCGTGCGGCACCAGTCATCGCCGCGCCGCCGAGTACGGTGACATGGCCGCGGCTGTATTTGTGTCCCGAGGCGGTGGGGTAGGGAATCCGCCACAGCTCCGGCAGGTTGGCGAAGGTTGTCGGACCGACCTGACGGAGCGCCGCGTCCGGCAGGCTGATATCCGACAGTACGATCTCCCCGCAGCGCTCGCGACCCGGCAGCAGCAAGTGTCCGGGCTTAAGACGGAAAAAGGTTACAGTAAGCTCCGCGGCGGGCGCGAAGCCACGGACCGCACCGGTAGCACCGTCGATGCCGCTGGGCACATCGACCGCGACAACCCGTCGTGCGGATCGCAGCGTGTCGGCGGCCAAGCCATCAACATCGCGCGCCAAGCCGGCACCGAACACCGCGTCGATCACCAACTCGGCACGTTCGGCCGCTTCAGGCGCGAAAGTCACCTGCGGGCCGGGCCAGCGTTGGGTAGCTTCGGCGGCATCAGACCCATCCCGTGGAGCGGCGAAGGCAGCGACACCGATCGGCCATCCTTGCTGTGCCAGCAGGCGGGCAGCGACATACCCGTCGCCGCCATTGTTGCCCGGCCCGCACAGCACCAGCGTGCGGCATGGGCGAAAGCGGGCTTGCACGGCGCGGGCAACAGCGCGCCCGGCATTCTCCATCAACGTTTGCCCGGGCACGCCGAGACAGAGTGAGAGAGCATCCGCGCGGGCCATCTCGGCCGGCGTCAGCAACTCAGGCCGGCCGGTCAGGCGTCGCAGCCAGTCGGTTCGGAATGCGGGAGCCGCCATGCCAGGGAATGTATCGGCAGGCGGGCGCGATGGAAGGGTGCCGGTTCCATCTCAGAGGCGGCAGGCCGCCGATTTCACGGGCGTGGGTCGTTGCCGCCCGTTTGTCGTTGCGCAAGGAGGTGATCATTTCTCTTGTTCCTCGCCGGATATTCTTCCGTAACCCTGATCGCGCGAACGTTCAGCTCAGTTCCGATGGAACGCAGCTTGCCTGGACGGAGCCGGTGCGCGGTGTCCAGAACGTCTTCGTCGCACCGGTGAATGATCTTGCGCGCGCCCGGCAGATCACGCACGAGAGGCATCGGTCAATCTCCGGCTACCTCTGGGCGTACACGAACCGTCACCTGGCTATTTTTCGCGATGGAGACGGCAGCGAGAATTACCGTTGCGGCAGTGTTGATCTCGATACGGGTCAGGAGCTGGCGCTGGTCGAGGAGGAAGGCGTTCGTTCGTTCATCTGGCGGGCGTCGCGCGATCACCCGACGGAGATGTTGCTCGGGGTCAATGCGCGCGACCGTCGCCATTTCGACGTCGTTCGGTTCGATATCACCACAGGTGCAAGCCGTCTCGTCTTCGAAAATCCCGGCTACTCGGGCCTGTTGATGGACGACGCGCTTGCCGTCCGCCTGGCAATCCGCGTGCGACCCGACGGCTCCGTGGAGGTTCTTGAAGTCGCCGCCGACGGGACCACGTCCTTGTTCCTCGACGTGGCCCACGAGGATGTCATAACCACTGACGTTTGGCGCTACTCGCGAGATGGGCGCTCGCTGTTCCTGCGAGACAGCCGCGGTCGCGACACTGCAGCATTGGTGGAGTACGATCTGCAGACCGGCGAGACACGGGTGATTGCCGAGGACCCCGAGGCGGACATCGTCGGAGCCTGGTGGGATCCGCGCACGGTGCGTCCGGTGGCCGCGCCCGCGGAGGGGAGCCGGCGACGTTGGCACCTGATAGACCCGGCGGTGCGCGAGGATCTGGATTTCCTTCGCACCCGGATCGGCAACGCCCGAGTTAGGTATCGTCAGTCAGGACCTGGAGATGCAGCGGTTGGTGATCTTCGCCGGACGAAGCGACGCGGCTGCCGAATTCCTGCTGTATGATCGCAACGCTCGCACGCTGCAGTTGCTGTTCAAGGGACGCTCAGACCTGGATGACGTGCCGCTGCGGCCGATGCAGCCGGTCACCATTCAGGCGCGCGACGGGTTGGCGCTGCCATCCTATCTGACGCTGCCGCGCCACGATTTTCACAATGGACCGTTCGTGCTGGCGATCCATGGCGGCCCGTATTCACGCGACACCTGGGGTTACAACGGTTTGCACCAATGGCTCGCAAACCGCGGCTATGGCGTGCTGAGCGTGAACTTTCGGGGTTCGACCGGGTTCGGCAAGTCGTTCATCCGCGCTGCGGATCAGGAATGGGCGGGGCGGATGCAGGTGATCTGCTCGATGCGACCGCGTGGGCTGTGGCGCAGGGTTATGCAGACCCGGCGCGTATCGGGTTCTTTGGCGCGAGCTATGGCGGTTATGCCGCACTGGTTGCGGCGACGCAGACGCCGGAGACATTCGCCTGCATCGTCGATATCTTCGGGCCATCGAACCTGGTGACGCTGATGGAGGCGATCCCGCCTTATTGGCAGACCTGGTTCGCGCTGTTTCGTCGCCGTCTCGCCGACCCCAAGACGGAGGAGGGGCGGGCATGGCTCATGGAGCGATCGCCGATCACGCGGGCGGAGCGGATCACGCGACCGCTGCTGATCATCCAAGGGATGAACGATGTCCGGGTGAAGCCGCAGGAGTTGGAGCAGGTCGTCGATGCGCTGCGACAGCGGGGCATACCGGTGACTTATACCAGCCGCCCGGCTCGTTGACTCGAACGTGATTTGGTGCGGCTCGGAGCGGTACGATTCGGCGTCCCCGTTGGACGGAGGGGACAGCGATGACCGTAGCGATCACCCGTTTGGAGCGATCGGCGGCTGATCTGCGAGAGGCGGCGGCGGCCACTCGAGACGCCAAAGCGGCACGTCGGATGCTGGCGATGGCGTTGCTGCTGGAAGGCTGGTCGCGGGAAGCCGCGGCGGAGGCGTGTGCGATGGACCGCCAGACGTTGCGTGACTGGGTACATCGCTACAACGAGTCCGGGCTGGATGGCCTGTCCGACCGACCGTGCCGCCGCGGTCCGCCGCCCCGCTTATCGCCCGAGCAACAGGCCAAGGTGGTGGAATGGGTGCAACAGGGGCCCGACCTTGAGCGGGACGGCGTGGTACGTTGGCGCTGCATCGACCTGCGGCAGCGGATCAAGGATGAGTTTGGCGTCGAGCTGCACGAGCGCAGTGTCGGCAAGCTGCTGCGCCGGCTGAAGTTCACCCGGCTGCAGCCGCGTCCCTATCATCCGAAGAAGGATGCCGCCGCGCAAGAGGCATTCAAGAAGGAGTTCGCCAGCCAGGTGGCCGAGGTTGTGCCAGCCGCTGCCGCCGGCAAGCCGCTGGAGATCTGGTTCGGCGACGAAGCCCGTGTCGGTCAGAAGGGCACGCTGACCTACGTCTGGGCGCGACGTGGCTCGCGCCCGGCGGCGGTTCGCGATAACCGCCATGACTCCGCCTATATCTTCGGCGCCGTTTGCCCCGAGCGCAGCATCGGCGCTGCCATCATCATGTCGGCCGCCAACAGCGAGGCGATGGCCGAACATCTGAAGGAGATCAGCCTCCAGGTTGCCCCGGGGGCTCATGCTGTGTTGCTGGTCGATGGCGCTGGTTGGCATCAGCCGGGGCGCCGCCTGCCGGTGCCTGACAACATCAGCCTGTTGCCGCTGCCAGCTTACTCGCCGGAGCTGAACCCGGTCGAGAACGTCTGGGAGTTCCTGCGCGGCAACTTTCTCAGCCACTGTGTCTGGGACAGCTATGAAGCTATCCTCAAGGCATGTCGTAATGCCTGGAACAAACTGATGGCAATGCCCGAACAAATCGCCTCCCTCACCAGGCGCTCTTGGGCCAAACCGGCCATCGCATAGTAAGGAAGAAAGCCTAACCACAGAGACACCGAGGCACGGAGCCTGACCCTTCTCGGTGTCTCTGTGCCGCTGTGGTTAAGCTTTTTCTTACCTCCGTCACGAAATCAGGGGGCCGTGTCTGAGACACCGATGAGGTCATCCTCAGGGGCATGTCATGACGCCTGAAACAAACTCGCAGAACTTCCCGACCGCATCGTCTCCCTCGCCAGGCGCCCCTGGGTCAAACCAGTCATCGAACAGGGCGGCTGGTATTACGCGACGTTCGCGGATGAAGGTCACGGATTTGTCCGGGAGGAAAACCGCATGGCGTTCAGCGCGGTGATCGAGGCGTTCCTTGGCCGCTATCTGGGCGGCGGTGTCGAGCCGGTGGGGGATGCATTCGAGGGATCGACGATCAAGTTCGAAAAGGGTGCCGAGCTTATTCCGGGATTGCCGGCATAGGCGCACCGCATTTCGGCCCTACCGCCTGAGAGCGTCGTGACATGCGCCGTGCTCGCACCTCCGTACGTGGCGCGCCTCTGCGCGCCAGCACGTTCTCAGGGTCGACCGGGGCTCGGCCAATTTGGCCGGAACAGCGGATCGGGCTCCTTCCAGTCCACCATGTGGTCTTCCACCTGGTGGACCCCGGCGATCCGCTCAGCGGCCACGATCATCGCCTGCCGCTGGGGCGCGGACCGGACATAGCCCCAGTAGTGGACCACCCCATCCTGGACGAGGACACTGATTTCGGCCGGCAGCGGCGCCCAGGACGGATGAGACCTCAACTCGGCGAGCAGCGATGCTCGGATGGCCCTGTCACTTTCCTGCCGCGGCACAGCCAGTCTGGACCCGAGGCTGCGCAGCAGGTCGGCACGGCTGACGATGCCCACCAGCTTGCCCTCGCGCAGAACGGGAACCCGCTTGATCCGCCGCGATTCCAGCAACGTGGCAATATCCTCGAGCGGGGTTGTCTCGGCGATGCTGACGACGTCGGTCGTCATCACCTCCCCGGCCGTCATGCCATGCGTGCGAACATAATCCGCCGCGTCGGTCTCGCCGGAGCTGAAGAGTTGCAGCCAGTGGCGTCGCCGGCGCTCTGTCCCGGTTTCCGGGCGGTGCAACAAATCGCCCTCGCTGACCATCCCGACAACCGCGCCGTCCTCCACCACCGGCAGACCGCTGATGCGATGCGTGAGCATGAGCCGAATGACATCCTCGAGCGGCGTGTCGGGCCGGACCGTCACCAGCTCGGGCGTCATGATGTCGCTCGCCTGCATCGTGTGTTCTCCTGCCTGGACGGAGGTTATCAATGCGCGGGTCCGATCGTCCAGGTGTTGACGTGGGTCAATGAAGGCCCGGCATCTGCTGCCATTATTTCTCAGGAAGAGCGGTCATGCCATACAGCCGAAACGAGGATTTGCCGCCGGCCGTTCAGGGTGCACTGCCATCGCATGCCCAGGATATTTATCGCGCCGCCTTCAATAGCGCCTGGCACCAGCGGGAACTGTCCGGCGCCCTGGACGAGGCGACGGTGCATCGCATCGCCTGGGGGGCGGTGAAGCGTCAGTATCGAAAGCTGGGCGGCGTCTGGGTACGACGCGACGCTCCGGGCTGAGCGGCCCGGGGCCGGCGTTCAGGCGGGTAGACGGCTCGCTGCAGGCGATCCCGTGACCACCCATGTGGGAGCCGTTATCCTCGGCATCCGGCACTGCGTGGGTCGCGCGACCGTGTGGGACGGTCGATGAAAGTCACGGGCGTGAGCCATTCTCGTATCCCGATTTCGCGGAGTCCACGCCATCGGCCGCCGCGTCCTGCCCGCTCAAACCGGCCGCTCTCCCTTGACCGTGACACGATGGCCGGAGCGGGTATGCGGCCAGTAGTCCCACATCGCCCGGTGCTGGGCGCAGCGGTTATCCCAGAAAGCGATGGAGTTCGGGCGCCAGCGGAAGCGGCACTGGAACAGCGGGTTCTCCATGTGCTCGTAGAGATAGAGCAGTATCCCGTCGCTCTCGTCGCGCGGGACCCCGACGAGGCGGCGCGTGAAGCCGCGGTTGACATAGAGTCCTTGCGCCCGGTGACCGGATGCGTGCGCACCACCGGGTGCTCGGCGCGCGGGTAGCTTGGCTTATCGGCGACGCCGTAATTGGCATACAGCCCCCGATACACGTCCTCCCCGTCATGGATGGCGGTGAACCCATCGAGGTACTGTTTCATCCGATCTGACAGCGCCTCATAGGCGGCGTACATGCTGGCGAACAGCGTGTCGCCGCCGCGTGGCGGACAAGTGCGGATGTAAAGGATGCTGCCCATCGGCGGCTCGGGGTCGCAGGAGACGTCGCTGTGCCAGCCCTCCCCGTTCGCGCGCGGGCTGTCCTTGTCGGCGTGGATGATCATCAGTTCCGGATGGCCCGGGGCGTGCGGCGCGGCGGGATGCAGGTGCAGCTCGCCGAACAGGCGGCCGAAGGCAAGGTGCTGCTCTTCCGTGATGTGCTGGTCGCGGAAGAAGATCACCAAGTGCTCCGTCAGGGCGCGATGCACTTCATCGAGCTGGCGGTTGCCGAGCGGACGAGACAGGTCGATCCCGGACAGCTCCGCGCCGATGATCGGCGTCAGCGGGTCGACGGTGATGCTCTCGTAGGGAGCAGCGTCGCCGGCGGCAACCTTGTAGCGCGGGCCGCCGGTCCCTCGCAGGCTGGTGCTCATGTGAACCTCCATTCCGCCGCGTAGCGGTGATCATGTGGCACCAGATGAACACATCTTCGGGCCCGACGATATGGGCGCGACGACTTCTCGATCACGCGACCACACTCGCACGCGCCGGCCGTTCTTCCCGCACCAGCACCGATGCGATATCGCCCGCCGGCAGGATGGGGAAGTCATCCAGCAGGAAGCACGCGGCGGCGCGGCGCGGGTCGGTGCGATACAACGGCGGGGGGGCAGTCGCGCAGCGAGGCATGGCCGCCGGGCACCGGTCGGCGAATTTGCAACCGGAGACGGCCGCGACGCGGCCCTGCCGCTCCTCGACCGCCCAGTCGCGCACCGTGCTGACCTTGGGAATCGAGCCGATCAGCAACTGTGTGTACGGATGCTGCGGCGCCTTCACCACCAGCTCGACGTCGCCCGCCTCGGCCACCGAGGCGCGATACATCACCAGGATCGTGTCCGCGACCTGGTACGCGGTCGCGAGGTCGTGCGTGATATACAGGATCGAAATTCCCAGCTCTTCGTGCAGCTTGCGCAGGCTGCCAAGGATCGTAGCGCGCAGCGAGGCATCAACCATCGAGACCGGCTCGTCGGCAACGATTACCCGCGGCCGCAGCAGAAGCGCGCGCGCTACCATGATTCGCTGCCGCTGCCCACCGGAGAGCTGGTGCGGATAGCGGCCCAGAATCTCCTCCGGCCGCAGGCCGACGGCGCGCAAAGCCTCCTCGATCAGTCGCCTTCCTTCCGCGCGCGACGGAGCCAGCCGGAACTTGTGCACCGGCGTGGTCAGCACGTGATCGACCCGATAGAACGGGTTGTACACCTCGTACGGGTCCTGGAAGATCGCCTGCACGTCGTGGCGGAACTCGCGTCGTCCGGCTGCCGAAAGCTGGCGAAGGTCGTTTCCTTTGTACAGAACGGCGCCATCGGTCGGCTCGACAAGGCCGAGCAGCAGCCGAGCCAGCGTGGTCTTGCCGCTGCCACTCTCGCCCACCACCGCGGTGATGCCGGGACGCGCCGGATCGATGGTAAACGAGAACCGCTCGAGCGCCACCAGCCGCTCGCGCCCAAGCACGCCCCCACCGAAGCTCTTGGTCACGTCGCGAAGTTCGACCAGCGCGCTCATGCCAGGTGGCACGCTACTGTCGCATCCGCGCCGAACGCACGCACCGCGGGCTTCTCCAACCGGCAGCGTGCCTCGGCCATCGGGCAGCGCGGATGGAAGGCACAGCCCGGCGGCAGCTCGCGCAACAGCGGCGCAAGGCCAGGAATACCGACAAACTGGCCCTTGTGCTCCAGCGACGGCAGGCTATCGATCAGCATGCGCGTATAAGGATGCCGCGGCGCAGTGATCATATCCCGGATCGGGCCTACCTCCACTAGTCGGCCGGCGTACATGATTCCCAACCGATCGACGAACTGCGCCATCAGCCCCATGTCGTGGCCTACCAGGATAACCGCCGCGCCAAGCTGTTCCTGCACGCGGCCGAGCGTCTCCATCACCTGCCGCTGCACCACCACGTCGAGCGCGCTGGTCGGCTCGTCGGCGATAATCACCTTGGGCCGCAGGCAGATCGCGATGGCGATGCAGGCGCGCTGCTTCATTCCACCCGACAGTTCGTGCGGATATCTGTCGGCAGCCTCCTGCGGCAATCCCACCTGCACAAGCAGCGTGCGCACCCGCTCCGCCACCTCGTTACGCGAAAGCCGCGTGCCGTGGTCGGCGAGTGCATCAGCAATCTGGTCGCGGATGCGCACGACCGGGTTGAGCGAGTTCATCGAGCCTTGCGGCACCATTGCGATGCCGGCCAGGCGCAGTCGCCGGATCGCGTCGTCGGTGAGGCCGGAGAGTGCTGTCTCCTCCAGCCACACTTCGCCGCCTTCGATCCGGCCCGGCGGTTTGATCATGCGCAGGATCGCCAGCGCCATGGTCGATTTGCCAGAGCCCGATTCGCCAGCCAGTCCGAAACGTTCGCGCGCGCGCAAGCTGAAACTTACGTCATCGACCGCGCGCACCGCGCCCAGCGGGTGATCGTAGGCGACGCACAGATTCTCGACGCGCAGGACGGAGGTGCTCACACCCATTACACTGCCCGCCGCAATCTGGGATTGGCGATCTCGTCCAGGCCGACAGTGAGGAAGAACAAGCCGAGGAAGACGATGATGATCACCACCAGCGGGGCCGTCCACCACCACCACCAGCCGTTGATGATCGCCGCGTTGAATTGCACCCAGTAGAGCGTCATGCCCAGGGTCGGCGCCTCCACTGGTCCGAGACCCAGCACTTCCAACCCGACCGAGGCGAGGATCGCGGCGGACACGCTGCCGACGAGCGTCGCCGCCAAGTAGGGCAGAAGGTTTGGCACCAGCTCACGGAAGATGATCTCCGGCCCGCTCATGCCATTGAGGCGCGCGATCTCCACATAGCCGCGCTCGCGCAGCGTCAGCACCTGGGAGCGGATGGTGCGCGTCGGGCTAAGCCAGGCCAGCAAGGCGACGATGATGGCCATCTGGTTGACCGTCAGGCTGCCTTTGAGCGAAACGGCGATGATGATGAGTATGAGCAGACCAGGGATGGTCAGGCCGATATCAGCGATGCTGCGGATGACCGTATCCACGACCCCGCCGTAATAAGCGGCGGTGAAGGCCAGCACACCGCCCACCCCCACGCCGATGAATCCGGCGATGAACCCGATCCGCAATGTCAGCGGTGTGCCGGCCACCATCACTGCCAGCAGATCGCGTCCCTGGCGGTCGGTGCCGAATGGATAATCCCACGACGGCGGCTGCAACGCCGGCACTGAAAGCGGCTGGGCGTTGCTGGTATCGACGGTGAATGCTCCGACCACCAGGAACACCGCCAGGATGCCGAGCAGCCCGATCCCAACCCCCAGCGAGACGTTGCGACGAAGGTAGCTGAGCATCGTCCCTTAAGCCCGCCGGTAAGAGATGCGCGGATCGAGCAGGGGATAGATGACGTCCAGCACGAATGTCGCGAACCCGAGCGCCACGATCACGGTGAACACGATGCCCTGGATCAGGAAGAAGTCATTCTCCTCGATCGCCTGGAACAGGAGCGCGCCGATGCCCGGATAACCGAAGATCACCTCCACCAGCACCGCGCCGGACAGGATCTGCCCGAGCGCCAGCGCCAGCCCCGTGGTCTGCGGCAGGATGGCGTTGCGCATGCAATAGCGGGTGAAAATCGTCGAGCTGCGCAGCCCCTTGGCTTCGGCGAAGGTGACGTAGTCCTCGCCCATCGTGGTGACCATCATTCCACGCATCGGCAGCGCCCAGCCGCCGATCGAAACCAGCACGATGGAAAGGGCAGGCAGGATGGCATGGCGGAGCACGTCGAGAGCAAAACCCCAGGTCGGCGCTGGGTTGGTGCCGGCGCTGTAGCCGCCGAAGATCGGCAGCAACTGAAACTGGAAAGCCAGCAGCCACATCAGAACCAGGCCGAGCAGGAAGAACGGGATGGCATGCAGTGCCCATATCGGCGGCATCAGCCAGCGCATCCAGCGCGGCGCGCCGGGCCACGCAAGCAGGGCACCCAGCACGGTGCCGATGGCAAAAGAAAACACCGTCGTGACGCCCAGCAGCCCGACAGTCCACGGCAGAGCTTCCCCGATCATGCCGACGACGGTGCGCGGGTAGTTGGCGATCGAATAGTTCAGGTCGCCGTGCGATACCTCGTCGACGTAAGTCAGATATTGACGCCACAGCGGCTTATCCAGCCCGAACCGCTGCTGATAGACTTTCACCATTTGCTCGATGCCGCCCTGGACATAGCCGCCCAGCGCGGCCTGCTCCAGCAGCTTGGTGCGCACCGGGTCTTGGCCGGAGAGCTTGGGCAGAAAGAAATTCAGCGTGGCGGCGAGCCAGACGATCAGCAGAAAAACGCCGAAGCGCCTGATGATGTAGATGGCTTGCATCGGCGGCCTACACCGGCTGCAGGTTCCATAGCACGAGCGGAAAGGTCAGGTGCCAGGATGCGCCGTTGATGTATGGGTTCTCGGCGGTCGGCCAGTTCTTCCAGTAGGTCGTGTTCATCGGGATGCGATGGTGGTTCTGCACGAGCTGGATGTCGGGCAGCTCGGGCAGCCAGATCTCCATCGCGGCCCGGAACAGGTCTTTCAAGCGCGCGACGTTCTGCGGATCGGTGACATAGACCTCGTCCACGAGCTTGTCATAGTCGGCGTTCTTCCAGCGGCTGAAATTCACCGCGTGCGCGCCCGGCACCGCGATGCTGGCGCTTTGATACAGGCGCAACGTGTCATAGGGTTCTCGGATGCTGCCGCCATGACCGTAGATCGAGCCGACATATTGTCCCTTGCTGAAGCGGTCGTTGAAGTTGGGCGGCAGGGCCAGGCTGGCATCGACCCCGTGGCGCCGCAGCATCTCGGACACGACCGGCCCGGTGACGGGACCGAAGGTGCCGCCCGCGGCGCTGATGATCGGCAGCGTGAGCGGCTTGCCGTCCGGCGCGGTCCATCTGTCGCCCTGCTTGCGGAAACCTTTGGCGGACAGCAGGGCGTCGCCCTTTTTCGGGTTGAACTCCAGGGTGTCGTATTTCGACAGCAGGTCTTTCACCGCGGCGAAATAGGGCAGTAGCGGCGGATAGGGTGGCATCGGCAGGGCGGAGACCTGGGATGCGCCGAGGAACGCCACCTGCACGAGCTGGTTGCGGTCGATGTAGTAGCTGAGTGCCCAGCGCACGTCCTTGTCGTCGAACGGCGTCACCTGGTTGTTGACGTAGAGCGAAAGCGGCCACCAATCGACATAACCGTAGGGCGGCTTCTGCCCGGTATGGGTGGTGATCTTGGGGTTGCCGCGGAACATGGTGGGGAAGCTGGACGGCTGCATGTCATAGGCGGTGTCGGACTGATTGGTGATCATCGCCTGTGCGGTTGCCTGCTCGCCGGTGTTGGGGAGCCAGATGCTGCGCAGGATGGCCGGCATGGGCACAAGATTGCGCTCGGCTGCCCACCAGCTACCGCGGCGTTCGAATACTTTCTGCGTCTCGGTCGCCTCGACGACCTTCCACGGCCCGGTGGTGACGGGCCAGCCCTTGCTGATGTCGAAATGCTTGAAGCTGGTCCAGTCCTGGCCCTGGAAGATGTGCTTCGGCACGATATACACGCCGATGTCGTATTTGTAGGTCACGAAGAAGAAGAAGCGGGGCGAGGGAATCTTGAAGTTCAGAACGACGGTGTTCGGGTCGGTGGCGGTGGCATGATCCAGCGCAAGGTTGACGTCGATGCCCCATCTTACTTTCGGGCTAAGGTCGCGCAGCGTGTTGAAGGTGTAGGCGACGTCCTCGGCGCTGAACGGCGTGCCGTCGCTCCAGGTGATGCCCGGGCGGGTCTTGATCGTGAGCTGCTTGAAGTCGGGGGTGAACTGATAACTCTCCGCCAGCCACATGTACCACTTATCGGCGAACGCGCTGTAATAGGCGAGCGGCTCGCAGATGATGTTCGGGCCGTTCTGATGATTGGCGCCGATGGAGTACGGGTTCCACAGCTCGTGATCGATCCAGCGGCCGTCGCGGCCGCCATTCTTGATTAGGATCAGCGTCCGGTTGCGCGGTGCCGCCGTCGGCTGTGCGCCGGCGATCCCGGCCGGCAGCATCGCCGCCGCGCCGGTCGCAAGCCCCGCCTTGATCGCGTCCCGGCGGGGCAGGTTCAGCTTGGACATCTCGCCTCAGGCCTGCGCCGCTTGAACGTTCCACAGCACAAGATTGTAGGTCAGATGCCACGAGGCATTGTTGACGACAGGATTGTCCTCGGTCGCCCAGTTCGTCCAATGCGTGGTGTTCAACGGGATGCGGTGATAGTTCTGCACCAACTGGATGTCCGGCAGGGCGGGCAGCCAGATTTCCATGGCTGCTCTGAACAGTTGCTTGAGTTTGTCCACGTTCTCGGGGTCGGTGATGTAGACTTCATCCACGATCTTGTCGTAGTCGGCGTTTTTCCAGCGGCTGAAATTCACCGCGTGCGCACCTGGGACCGCGATGCTCGAGCTCTGATACAGGCGCAAGGTGTCATAGGGTTCGCGGATGCTGCCGCCGTGCCCATAGATCGAGCCGACGAAATCGCCCTTCTGGAACCGATTGTCGAAATCGGGCGGCAGGCTCATGTTGGCGGTTACGCCATGTCGCCGTAGCAACTGCGACAGCACCGGCCCCAGGGCCGAACCGCCAGCACCGAAGCCGATGATGTCCAGCGTGAACGGCCTGCCGTCCGGCGTCTGCCACATGTCGCCCTTCTTCTTGAAGCCCTTCGCTGCCAGCAGCGCGTCGCCCTTCTTCGGGTTGAACTCCAGCGTGTTGTACTTGGCGAGCAGGTCCTTGACGGCATCGAAATAGGGCAGCAGCGGCTTATAGGGCGGCATCGGCAGGGAGGAGACGGTCTCGGCCCCCAGATAGGCGACGTCGATGATGGTCTTGCGATCCATGTAATAGCTGATCGCCCAGCGCACCTGCGGGTCGTCGAACGGCTTGACCTCGTTGTTGACGTACAGCGAGATCGGCCACCAATCGACATAGCCCCAGGGAGACTTCTGTCCGGACCAGGTGGTGACCTTCGGGTTCTGCCGGATGACAGTGGGGAAGGTCGCCGGCTGCAACGGGCCGCCGAAGTCCGAGTTGTTGGTGATCTGTGCCTGCGCGTTCTGCTGCTCGCCCTGCTGGGGCAACCAGATGTTGCGCATGATCTTCGGCATCGGCGCGAGTTTTTGATCCGCCGCCCACCAGCTATCCCGCCGATCGAACACTTTCTGCTGCAACGTGGATTCCACCACCTTCCAGGGCCCGGTCGTGACTGGCCAGCCCTTCGCCAGGTCGTAGTGCTTGAACGTGGTCCAGTCCTGATCCTGGAAGATGTGCTTCGGCACGATGTAGATGCCGATGTCGTATTTATATGTGGCGAAGAAGAAGAACCGCGGCGAGGGAATCTTGAAGTTCAGCACCACCGTGTTCGGGTCGGTGGCGGTCGCATGATCCAGCGCCAGGTTGACATCGATGCCCCATCTCACCCTGGGCCCGAGATCGCGCAGGCTGTTCATCGTATAGGCGACGTCTTCGGCGCTGAACGGCGTGCCGTCGCTCCATTTGATGTTCGGTCGCGTCTTGATCGTGAGCTGCTTGAAGTCGGGCGTGAACTGATAGCTTTCCGCCAGCCACATGTACCATTTGTCCGCAAAGGCGCTGTAATAGGCGAGCGGCTCGTAGATCAGGTTCGGACCGTTCTGGTGATTCGCCCCGATGGCGTAGGGATTCCACAACTCGTAATCGACCCAACGGCCGTCACGGCTGTTGATCCCGATCAGGATCATGGTCTTGTCGCGCGGGATATCGGTGGTTTGCGCCGCGGCTATCCCGGCCGGCAGTATGGCGGCTGCGGCTGCGGCCATGCCACCCTTGAGCACGTCGCGTCGGCCCGCGGAAGTCGTTGAATCCGGACGCGTCGTCGTCCCTGTCATCGTTTCCCCCATGACCCCGGGCGGGATCGTTGTCTTTACCGGTACAGCCCATGCCGGGCCTCTCGCGAGTGTCAACCAGCGCCGGGAATGGCTGTCAAGCGCGGGGCAGTGGGATTACAGTGTTGCATGTCAGCAGACAGTGGCGGGGATCCGATATGAATGTGGACGATCCGCAATTTGCCGCAGCGCTCATCACTCGAATGCCGGACGCGGTGATTTGCGCCGATGCCAGCGGGGTCATTCGGTCTTGGAATTGCGGCGCCGAGCGCATGTTTGGTTACACCATTGCCGAAGCGATCGGGCGGTCGCTAGACCTGATCATCCCCGAGAACCTGCGCAGCCGCCATTGGGCCGGTTACCGTCGTGTCATGGAGACCGGGCAGAGCCGCTACGGCGAAGGCGCCCTGCTGGCAGTACCGGCGATACGCAAGGACCAAGCCCGGATCTCGGTCGAGTTCACCATCGTGCCCTTCCGCACTGAAGACGGGCGCATGGCAGGGATCGCGGCGGTGATGCGCGACGTGACCGCCCGCTTCGAGGAGATTCGAGACCTCAGGAAACAAATCGAAGTATTGCTGAGGCAAAGATAAAAGTGGCCCCGCACCAGGGGTGCGGGGCCTGAAGGTGGCAGCGCGCCAGGACGAACCTGTGCTGGCAGCGCGCTGCTGCTGGGGGAGGAAGCCAGCGAACGAAGCTCCAGCTTGGCGACGATGCTGGCTACATCCAGGATGGATTGCGGCTAAAATCTGACCATCCCTACCACGCCCGCAACTTTGCGTGAGACCACCGACCGAGCGGGCTGTCACCGCGGCGCTAACGCTTTCGTGACGCTTCGCTCCTAGCGTGAGACCCGGTGCCTGCGCCAGCGCGGGCGTCGTCGTCCCCGCAGGAGGTGGGGTGCTCATGCAATCAGACCGGCCCGCCACGACCGCACCTGCATGGGAGCTGATGTGCTGGCGTCTGGCAGTCGCGCGAGACCTCACAGTGCAGAAGGTCGCGCGCCTGGCCGGACGCCTTCCGGGCGCCAACCGTCTGCGACAGCTATCCCGACGCATCGCCTTGCTGATCTGGTGGACGCTCACTCTGCAGCTGCCGCGACACGCCGCCTGTTGGCTGCATGCGCGGCGCACGCGACAGAAGCCGGCTTGGACTCTGTCCGCTCTGATCACCGAAGAGGTCAGCCCAACCGCGCTCCGGCTGCCGACAAGTGCAGCGCCGCTCGTTTCTGTCCTGATCACGAGCTTTGGGAAAGTCGGCACCACGCTGCGCTGCCTCGCCTCCATCGCCGCCTGGCCGCCACAGGCGGCGATCGAGATCATCGTGATCGACGATGCCTCTGGCGATCCCGATGTCACGCTGCTCGAGCTGGTGCGCGGGGTCCGGCTGGTGGTCAATCATGTTAATATTGGTTACCTACGGAGCTGCAACGTCGCGGCTCGGCTGGCACGGGGCGAATATCTGCTGTTCCTTAATAACGACACGCAGGTAATGCAGGGCTGGCTCGATTCGATGCTGGCACTGCTGCGTGCGCGACCGGATGCCGGGGCGGTCGGCTCGATGCTGCTGTATCCCGACGGTCGGCTGCAGGAGGCCGGCGGCATCCTCTGGTGCGATGGGTCCGGATGGAATTATGGCCGCGGCGACGATCCCGAGAAGCCGGACTACAACTACGTACGAGAAGTGGACTACTGCTCCGCCGCCTCTCTGATGGTTCGGCGCGCGCTCTGGGACGAGCTGGGCGGCTTCGATGAGAGCTTCGCTCCGGCCTATTGCGAGGACAGCGACTTTGCGTTCCGGCTGCGCGCGCATGGCCGTAAAGTGTTCTATCAGCCGCGCTCGCGGGTGCTGCATCTCGAGGGCACCTCGCATGGCACGGACACGGCGCGGGGGATCAAGAGGCATCAATTGGTCAACCAGCGGCTGTTCGCCCGACGATGGGCCGAGACGCTGGCGGAGGAGCATTTCCCGCCCGGCTGTCGCGTCTTGCGGGCACGCGAGCGCGCGCGGCATCGGCCGGTGGCCCTGATCATCGATCATTACGTGCCGGAGCCGGACCGAGACGCCGGCTCTTGCACCATCGCCGGCTTCATTCATGCCCTGCTGTCCGCCGGTGCGGCGGTGAAGTTCTGGCCGCATAACCGGATGTACACTCCCGGCTACACCGAGGCGCTTCAGGATGCCGGGGTAGAGGTGTTCTATGGCGGACGGTTCGACGCGTTCGAAGAATGGATCGCCGAGAATGGGGCCGAACTCGACCTTATTGTGTTGAGCCGGCCGGAGGTGGCGCAGGGCTATCTCGGTGCAGTGAAGCGGCACAGTGCGGCTCGGCTCGCTTATTACGGGCACGACCTGCATTCTCGCCGACTGCGGCTGCAGGCGGAAATCGCCGGCGACGTGGCTGTGGGCAGGGAGGCGGAGCGGATCGAACGCCTCGAGCGCTGGATCTGGCGCAGCGTGGATGCGGTGCTCTATCCCTCGGAAGAGGAGGCGGCCGCGGTGGCGGCGTTGGAGCCCGCGGCATCCGCTCGAGCGGTGGTGCCGTTCGGATTTACGGAACTTGGCCAGTTGCGCTCTCCGCCGTCCGGGCGGGACCTGCTGTTCGTCGGCGGGTTCGCGCATCCGCCGACCGAGCACGCGGTGCTCTGGTTCGCCGCGGAGGTCCTGCCGTTGATCCGACAACGGGTGCGCGACGCGCGGCTCGTCGTGGTGGGGTCCAAGCCCAGTCCGGCGGTGCGTGGGCTGGCCGGGCGGGGGGTTGCGGTGTTCGCGGATGTGGAAGCAGCGGAGCTGTCTCGGCACTACCGCACGGCTCGCGTGGCCGTGGCGCCGGTTCGCTATGGGGCGGGGGTGAAGCTCAAGGTTGTGGAGGCGCTGCGGGAGGGGACGCCGCTGGTGACCACGCCGGTGGGGGCACAGGGCCTTCCGGGGCTGGAGCAGGTGGCGGCAATCGCGGCTGATCCGGCGGGGCTGGCTGCTGCTGCCTGTGCACTGCTGACCGACGATGTGCTGTGGCGATCGCGGTGCGCAGCGCGGATTGCTTATGCCGCCGAGCGGTTCTCGGAGGCCGCGTTCCGTGCATCCTTCCTGGAGGCGGTCGGGTTGGTCGAGCCCAGCTTGTCTCTGGAAATCGCCCGTGCCGCCTGAGTTCACGTCAATAGACCACAAGTTCGGGCATGGGGCGGTTGCCGCGGATGCGATCGTAGCCGAGGGGGGTGAGGTCGAGGGTGCGGTAGGCGCCGAAGCGGATCAGCTCGGAGACGGCGCGGCCGGTGGCGGGGCCGTGCTGGACGCCGTGGCCGGAGAAGCCGGCGGCGATGATCAGATTGGCGATGTCCCGGTGCCGGCCGATCACCGCGTTGTGGTCGAACAGACACATGTCGTAGTGGCCGGCCCAGGCGCGCACCATACGTAGCCGCTCCAGCACGGGGATGCGGTGGGCTAGGGCGGGCCAGACCTGATCTTCAAGCAGATCGAGATCGGGGTCGAAATCCTCGCCGGGGTTGGGGTCGTTGTCGGGGGCGGGGGAGATGCCGCCGATGAAGCCGTCGCCCTCGGGGCGCAGCCAGGCGCCAGTGGTGTCGAAGACCAGCGGCATGCCGGCGTTGTCGAGCGGGGCGCGCAGGACGAAGACGGTGCGCTTGCGGGGTTCGATTGGCAGGGGGATGCCGGCCATGGCGGCGACCCGGCCGGCGTGGCGGCCGGCGGCGATCACCACGTGGCCGGCGGCGATCCGTTCGTGCTTGGCGGTGCGGACGGAGGTTGCGGTGTCGCCGGCGAGATCGATGCCGGTGGCATCGTCGGCGAGGTAGCGGGCGCCGGCGGCGATGGCTTCCTCGCGGACGGCGCGGAGCAGGCTGTAGGCGTCGAACCAGCCCTCGTTTGCCAGGCCCAGGGTGGCGCAGGCGAGGTCTTCGGTGTGCAGCCAGGGGAAGCGTTCGGCGATGGCGGCTGGTCCGTCGAACAGCGCTACCTTGGCGCCTTCCGCAAGCTGCATCTGGCGGTTCGCCTTGAGCTGGGCCTCGCCGGCCGCGGTCGCCAGGATGAGGTAGGCGCGACGGATCAGGCCGACGCGCTCGGCCCGCTGCTCGAGGAATTCCGCGCCGAAGCGCGACATGTGCAGGTTGATGGGGAGCGAGAATTGCTGGCGGAAGGAGGCGGCGGAGAGCGTGGTGGAGGCGAAGCGGTAGGTGGGGTCCTTCTCCAGCACGAGCACTTCGGCGTGCGGCGCCAGGAACAGCGCCGTGCAGGAGCCGACGATGCCGCCGCCGATGATGACGATTGGGGATGCCATTGGGTCAGCTCGCCATCTCGGCGGCCCAGCTTGTCAGCACGGCGCAGCCGGCGGCGAAATCCTCCAGGCGCATGGCCTCGTTTGGGTTGTGGCTGCCGTTCTGGTTGCGGACGAACAGCATGCCGGCCGGCACGCCGGCTTGGGCGAAGGCGGCGGCGTCGTGGCCTCCGCCCGAGGGCATGCGGCGATGGGGGATGCCCAGGGTCTCGGCGGCGCGGATCAGGCCGGCTTGGATTGCGGGGTCCATCGGGCTTGGTGCGCTGCCGGTTTCTTCCCCGAGGTCGAAGCGGACGCCTCGGCGGGGTTCGATCTGGCTGATCAGGCGATGGAGCTCGGTGAACATGGCGTCGAGGGTGGCGGGGTCGACGCTGCGGATATCGAGTTGGAAGCGGGCCTCGCCGGGGATTTTGGTGAAGCCGGCCTCGGCGGTGGTGGCGAGCACGCAGAAAGTGCAGACGAGGCTGTGGCTCTGGGATTCGAGGGCAGCCCAGTGGTCGTCGAGGCGGTGGGCGAGCTCGGCGAGGGCAATGGCGGCGTCGCGGCGGTAGCGCCGGGGGGTGGCGCCGGAGTGGTTGTATTCGCCGAGCACGCGGGCGGCGCGCAGGCGGCGGGAACCGGGGATGCCGGTGACGATGCCGATGGGGATCTGCTCGGCGTCGAGCACCGGGCCTTGCTCGATGTGCAGTTCGAGGTAGGCGGCGGTGTTGTCTTGGGTCAGGCGTGGCTTGCCGGCTCGCACCGGTTCCGGGTCCAGGCCGAGGGCGCGCATGTGCTCTTCCAGCGTGCGGCCGGTGTCGAGGCGGCGGATGGTTAGTGCCGATGGGGGCAGGCGGCCGAGAGCGGCGTTGCTGCCGGGGTAGGAGATGGGGAACCAGGCGCCGGCTTCCTCGGCGCGGACGGCGATGACGGTGATGTCGCGCTGGGGGGAGAAGTTGGCGTTCTGCATGCCGGCGACGACGGCGAGGCCGGCCAGGACGCCGGCGGCGCCGTCGTAGTCGCCGCCTTGCGGGACTGAGTTCGAGGTGACTGCCGAGGACGATCCGCTTCGCTTGGCGGTCTCGGCCGGGGAGGGTGATGTAGAGGTTGCCGGCGGGGTCGGTGTTTGTTTCGAGCCGCAGGCCCTCGGCGGTGGCGCGGATCAGGTCGTGTGCGGCCTGCTCGCCGGGGCCATAGGCGTCGCGGGTGACGCCGACGCCGTCGAAAGTCTTCTCGTGCAGGGCTTCGAACAGGCGAGCGGCGAGGGCGAGGTCGGGCGTGGGGTGGGCGGGCATCAGGGCTCCCCAGTGGGTCGGCCGAACGCTAGTGCAGTTTGATGCCGGCTGGAAACGCTGCTCGCGGGCGCCGCAAGTCAGTCTCACGGATGTCTCGTTTCGTTTCGGGCGAGATGCAGGATCATGGGTTGAGACAAGAGCGGGAGCGCCTAAAGTCTCACCGTTGTCTCATTTCGTTTTGCACAAGATGCGGGATCATGAAGTTAGATAGGGGTGCGTGGCTGGTGGGCCTCACGGGTGTCTCATTTCGTTTCGCGTGAGACGCAGGATCATGAGATGAGATCAGGGCGGATGCTCATCGGAGTCTCACTGTTGTCTCATTTCGTTTCGAGCGAGATGCAGGATCATAGGGTGACTGCACGGTGCGGCCCTCGGGGTCATGGCGACGACCGCAACGAATTGGGTGCCGGCCAGGCGGGGTCAAGCCTGCGAGGTCAGCGGGGCTGGCGGTGGAGGGCGACGCCGGCGATCACCAAGCCAATTCCGGCGAGTTCGGATGGCGTGGGGATCTGGCGCAGCACCACGAGGCCTACTGCCGAGGCGGTGGCGGGGAGGAGGGCGAGCAACAGGGCGAAGGTCTCGCGGGGCAGGCGCGCCATGGCGAGCTGGTCGCAGACGTAGGGGATGACTGAAGAGGAGACGCCGACGCCGATTCCGGCTCCGAGCAGCAGCGGGTCTGTGAGCGCCGGGGCGGCGTCGGCGATGCCGATCGGGAGGGCGGCGATCATCGCGATCAGCATGGCGGCGCCCAGGCGGTCGATGCCCTGGCCGGCGGAGGCGATGCGGTGGCCCAGGACGATGTAGAGGACGAAGAGCGCGCAGTTGGCGAAGGCGAAGACGTAGCCGATCGGCTCGTGGGTGATCCGGACATCGGTGAGGACGAAGACGCCGGCGGCGGCGAAGGCTAGGGCCGCGAAGTTGCGGGGCGTGCGCATGCCGGCGGCGGCGAGGCCGATCGGGCCGAGGAACTCGATCGCGCCGACCGTGCCGAGGGGCAGGCGGGCGATCGCCAGGTAGAAGCAGGAATTCATGAGCGCCAGCACGATGCCGAGGGCTGCGATGACGCGCTGCTCGGCGGGGGTCAGGGCGCGGAGGAACTGCCAGGGGCGGCGCCACAAGCCGAAGACGATCGCGGCGCTGGCGATCCGGAGCCAGGCGACGCCGAGCGGGGCGACGCGCACGAACAGCAGGACCGCGAAGGAGGGGCCGAGGTAATGGAATAGCGCGCTGATGAGGAAGAAGGCGTGCGGCGGGATGCTGGCGGCTCGGTTGGCGGCCGGGGTCGGGTGGGTGGTGGTGAGGACGGGCTGCATGGCGCTGCAAGCATGGTGGGTGGAGATGGGATTTGGAATGCCGAGACGAAGGTGGTAGGATGAGTTTGGCTTGGGATTGAAGGAGGATTTGCGGTTGCGCCTTCAGAGGTCGGCTTTGCTGCTGGATGCGCGGAACGTGGAGTTGCTGCGGCTGCTGCGGGGCAATCCTCGAGCGGGGGTGTCGGAGCTGGCGCGCGGGGTGGGGATGTCGGCGCCGGCGGTGCGCGAGCGGCTGCAACGGCTGGAGGAGGCCGGGGTCATCGCCGGATACCGGGTGGAGCTGGATGCGGCGGCGTTGGGGTATCCGGTCTCGGCGTTCGTGCGGGTGCGGCCGGCGCCCGGGGAGCTGGGGAAGGTGGCTGAGCTCGCGAAACGGATGCCTCAGGTGGTGGAGTGCTGCCGGGTGACGGGGGAGGACTGCTTCATCATGCGGGTGCAGATCGAGGCGTTGGATCGACTGGACCGCGTGCTGGACCAGTTCCTGGCGTATGGGCAGACGACGACCTCTATCGTGCAGTCGGTGCCGGTGCCGTGGCGGGGGCTGCCACTGCCGGATGAGGGGTGAGGTTGGGTTCGGGGGGTGGCGGGTTGCGGATGTCCAGCAGGATCGATTTGAGGGCGCCGAAATACATCCGGCATTGGAGGTTATTTACGGATTTCGATGTTGTGGGTTCGAGAGTTGGTTGATCTTCATATGGACGGTCGCAACGGTTTTCCCGTCGAGCCCGCAGTCACGTCGCGCGCAGCTTGAACGCTGGATCTCAACTCTGATCTGATACGGCGGTCTCGGTCGTGTGAACTTGGATGTCTGCAAGGGTGGAAAGCCGAGTACGGGCTTTTTGGAAAGAGGGGCCGCTTAGCGCCCAAGCACGAACCCGCTTCGCGGGATTGGTGCTGCGGGTGAGTTATTACCCGGTACCCGAACCATTGACCGATGAAGCAAGTAAGGTTGGGGCGCTGCCCCAAACCCCGCCAGGGGCCGAGCCCCTGGACCTCAATACTCATGCGCGTTTTCGATGAAGTCTTGAGCGAGGCGTAGTTGCCTCTCGAACATGGAGTTCCCTTCATCATGAGAGGAACTTCCGATGCCTGTTCCAACTATCGACCGCCCGGTCAGTGCGCTGCGGCAGCGCATGATAGAAGACATGGCGATGCGCGGCCTGCGATCCGATACGCAGCACGAGTATATTCGTTTTGTGCGCAGCTTCGCAGCCTTCCTGGGGCAACCGCCCGATACGGCAACGGCTGAGGATATTCGCCGGTTTCAGGTTCACCAGCGCGAGAGCGGAGTACAACCACCCACGATCAACTGTTCCGTCTCGGCGCTGCGCTTCTTCTTCACCGTAACGCTCGACCGGCCAGACCTGTCGCGGCGCCTGGTCCTGGCGCGCTATCCGCGCAAACTGCCAGCGGTGCTGAGTGTCGAGGAAGTGGGCCAACTGCTCGAAGCGGCACCAGGCATCAAATACAAGGCCATCCTCGGCACTGCCTATGGCGCGGGCCTGCGCGTTTCGGAAGTGGCCAGCCTCAAGGTCGATGATATCGACAGCACGCGCATGCTGATCAGGGTCGAACAGGGCAAGGGACGTAAGGACCGCAACGCCATGCTGTCACCCCAGCTGCTCGCGCTGCTGCGGCTGTGGTGGAAGGAAGGCAAGCGGCGCTCCGTCATGCTGCCTCATGGCTGGCTGTTCCCCGGACGCAGTGCCACCGATCCGATCTCAACCCGGCAGATCAACCGCGCGATCCATGAGGCAGCCGAAGCAGCGGCGATCAGGAAGCGGGTGTCGCCCCATACGCTGCGCCACAGCTTCGCCACCCATCTCCTGGAACAGGATGTCGATATCCGCGTGATCCAGGTCCTGCTGGGGCACAGCAAGCTTGATACGACCGCGCTCTATGCGCGCGTTGCCACCAAGACGATCCGCTCGGTGACCAGTCCTCTGGAGCGTTTGGCGTTGTTGATGCAAGGCGAGGATCCCGGCGGCTGAAGCGGCTTGCGCGCCTCGATCGAGGTCGCCGATATCTTCCGAGCTGAAGGGGCCGGCTATCGTGCCGCCCAGGCCGGTCACCTGAGCCTGACCCAGCTGAAGGTCATGTCGGCGATTGAGAACTGCCGCACGGCAGCGCTCGGCGGTCACGTCGATGCCTGCGAGGACTGCGGGCATCAGCGCATTGCCTACAATAGCTGCCGCAATCGACACTGTCCCAAATGTCAGGGCGCCGCTGCGCGCACCTGGCTGGCCGAGCGCGAAGCCGACCTGCTGCCGGTCGGCTACTTCCATGTCGTCTTCACGCTTCCCACCGAGCTTGCAGACATCGCCGTGCAGAACAAGGCGATCGTCTACGATCTGCTGTTCCGTGCGGCGTCGGAGACGATGATGACGATCGCGGCCGACCCTAAGGGCGCGCCGAGCAATAAACGAATTGGGCTGCCCGCAAGAACGCAGGAATAGAATCGCAATTTCGCTAGGCACGACGCGGCGCCCCGAGACAATCCTGAGCGAGTGATCGACGTTGACGACATCCGGCAACGCTGGCGGCAGGCGGCGAAATTTCTCGACGAACGTCGCCGACGGCTGTTCGCCGCCAACGAGGCCATGGCGCAAGGCTACGGCGGGGTCACGGCAACGGCGGCGGCGACTGGCTTGGCGCGCAGCACGATCAATCGCGGCATCCGCGAGCTGCAATCGGCAAGCAACGATATCGGCAACCGGGTGCGCCGTCCTGGCGGCGGTCGCAAGAGCGCGGTGGCGCATCAGCCAGGCTTGCCGACGGCGCTGGAGGCGTTGATCGAAGACGCCATCCGGGGGGACCCCTCTTCGCCGCTGCGCTGGGTCAGCCGGAGCCTGCGTCACCTCGTCAAGGCGTTGGCCGAGCAAGGGTTCGAGGCCAGTCAGCGGGTGGTGGCGAACCTGCTACGTGAGTTGAAATATAGCTGTCAGGCCAACCGCAAGACCCGCGAGGGGGCCAGCCATGCGGACCGCGACGCGCAGTTCGCGCACATCAATGCGACGGTGACGGCAGCGCTCGCGGCCGGTGAGCCGGCGATCTCCGTCGATACGAAGAAGAAGGAACTGGTCGGCGATTTCAAGAACGCCGGCCGGGAGTTGCGTCGCCAGGGGGAACCCGAGACGGTTCGCGTGCACAACTTCGAACTGCCGGAACTCGGCAAGGTCGCCCCCTATGGCGTCTACGATATCGCCGCCAACCATGGTTGGGTCAGCGTCGGCATCGACGCCGATACCGGGGCCTTCGCTGTCGAGAGCATCCGGCGCTGGTGGCAGAAGCTGGGTCAGGCGCGCTATCCCAACGCCAGCCGTCTGGTGATCACGGCGGACTGCGGTGGCAGCAACGGCTCGCGGGTGAAGCTCTGGAAACGCGAGCTGCAACGCTTCGCCAACGAGACCGGCCTGAGAATAACAGTGACCCACCTGCCGCCCGGCACCAGCAAGTGGAACAAGATCGAGCACCGTCTGTTCGCCTTCATCACCCAGAACTGGCGCGGCAAGCCACTGGTCAGCCACCTGGTGATTGTGCAGCTCATCGGAGCCACGACGACCGAGACCGGCCTTCAGGTGTGCTGCGAGATCGACGCCAATCTCTACCCCCGCGGCATCAAGGTCAGCGAGCAGGAGATGCTGGCGATCAACATCTCCCGCGACGATTTTCACGGTGAATGGAACTATTCCATATCACCTAATCAACAACCTCCTTGACGCGGTTATTTCTCGGCAGGCCCTAAGCACCTCGGCGCCAGCATCGGCATCACCGCCGTGCTCCACACCTGGGGATCGGCGATGACGCACCATCCCCATATCCACATGATCGTGCCGGGCGGCGGCATCTCGCTCGACGGACAGCGCTGGATCTCTTCGCGTCCGGCCTTCCTCCTGCCGGTGCGGGTGCTGGGCTCGCTCTTTCGCCGCTTGTTCCTCACCCGGCTGATCGAGCTCCATAAGGCGGGGCGACTTGCCTTCTTCGGCGCGCAGGCCGGTCTCGCCGACCACCGCCTTTTCCTGCGTCACCTCGCCGCGGTCAGGAAGAAGCGGTTCGTGGTCTATGCCAAGCCACCGTTCGCCGGCCCCGAGGCCGTGCTCGCCTATCTCTCGCGCTATACCCACCGGGTCGCCATCTCCAACCAGCGCCTGATTGCGTTCGACGAGACCGGCGTCACCTTCCGCTACAAGGACTACCGCCGCGATGGTCCCGAGCGGCAGCGCGTCATGACGCTCGCGCCGCACGAGTTCATCCGCCGCTTCCTGCTCCATGTCCTGCCACATGGCTTCCACCGCATCCGCCATTACGGCTTGCTCGCCAGTTCCGCACGCAAGGCCAATATCATGCGTGCCCGCGAACTGCTTGCCGTGGCACCGCCGCCGGAGCCCGTCGAAGTGCCAGAACCACTCGATTGGCTGCCGCCCTGTCCCTGCTGTGGCGGGCGCATGACCATCGTCGAGACCTTCGGGCGATGGAGGCAACCCCGCGCGCCACCGCACGCGCCCGCACCAACCGGGAGCACTTCGTCGTGACCCGGCACGGCTTGCGCTCACCTCACGCCGCAACACCACTGTTACGACGAATGCCCCCAGGCACGCCCTTCACCAAGATCAGCGCAAACGTGCTGAATATCAGCCGCCGCCAGATCCCGATTCTAGCCTCGCCCGGCGGAAAATCTCACTCACCAAGCTCTCGCCGGTTCCAGCGCCCAGCCGGTTCCGCCGTCACCACAACCGAGCAAAACTCGAAATCCCCATAGACCATCGTCGCAGCCCCGCGGGTTCGTGCATGGGCGGTTTTGGTACGCCGGCCCCGTGCCCAGACGCGCGACCGGAGATGGCCGGCGTCCGAAAACCTTCACCATATCAGTCATTCGGCCTCCACAATTCATGTCCCGAAAGCGGACATGAACGCCAACGTCGCACTTCTGGCCGCTATGGACGGCCTGCCGAGCCCGGCTGGCCCCAGCCCTTTTCGAGGCTCCAGTCACTGCGTCTCGCCGCCATCGTCGCCGTGCTGCCGGGAAGTATTTCGTCGTGCCTTTCGTCGTTTATCCCGGCCGAACGCCTGCCTGGTCGAGAATGCGTCGCTTTTCGTGTGACTCGTCCTCCGACGCAAAACCGTTGGGCGACATTCCGTTAAGGCCGAACCTTTTCCGGTAGGCTCCCGGGGCCGATCCTGTGGCCTTGTGAAAAACGCGTGCAAACGAAGCGACGTCCTTGTACCCGAGGGACTGGGCCATCAACTTTAGCGGGGTATTGCCGGACACCAGAAGCTCGCGCGCACGCGCAATGCGAACAGCTCGACAATATTCGATCGGCGTCATGCCCGTTGCATTCGCGAACCGGCGGAGGAAGGTGCGCCTTTCCAATCCTGCCGCCGCCGCCATGGAGGCGAGAGAGGCGTCTCGACCATCTCTGATGTGCACCCACTGCTGAGCCTTCAGGTACAGCTGTATCTCCGTGTGTTTGTCTAGCCTGGATTTCCACGGACCGGAAATCGCCTAACACGACAGGTTTCACATGCTAGTGGATCAGGCGGAGCGAACGGCCTTGCCACCATGGCACCAGGACGGGTTGGTCGATGAGTTCCGGAGGCGAGGACCGATTGGAAGATGGGCGCGACGGTGGAAGCGCACTGTGACCTCGTCAGTGGCGATGGCGACGTTTGCCGGCATGTCGATCAAATCGCGGAAGATACGGCGGGCTTGGGCATCATCGTAGCCTCGCATGCGTCGGGCCATCAACCGGTAGAGGGCGCTGGCGAGGACGAGGAGCGCCATGTCGAAATCAACCTTGAAGCCGACTGAAGAGGAGAGCGCGTCGATGTGGAAGAAGCGTACGGCATCGGCGAGCGCATTTTCGATCAGCATGCGCTTGGCATAGCGAGTGATGAGGTTGCGGGCGCTGGCATGCCTGTCGTTGGTGACAAGGATAGTGGGTTCATCGTGGCCGAGATCCTTGATGAACAGTTGTCGGTAGGTGCGTTCGCGAAGGCAGACCTTCTGCTCGAAGACTTGGGGTGTGCGATATTTGCGACTGGGCAGGTTGAGCGTGATGGTGCGCCACGCCGATGCTGCCAGCTCATAGACTTCGGCCAGCAGGCCTTTGGAGCGCCGGCGCAGCGTCATAAAGGTGATCCCGGCGGCATCCAGCCGGTCGAGCCCTTCGTAAGTCGTGAGTTTGGAATCGAATACGAGGTGCTGCGGCACTTTGCCATGCTGACGCTTCCAGAACTCGATGAAACGGAAGATTTCCTCGGCCTCCTCACCCTTGCGAATGTCGGCGTTCGAGTAGCAGAACACCTGACTGTCGGCGTCCTGGGCGAGGAACGTGAGGATGCTGGGCTGACGGCGACTGCGCCTCGGCAGATAGTGGGTTTCGACCACCGGGTGTTCGCCGAAATAGGGCACGGAGTGGAAATCGAGGTTGATCGACTCCCCGCTGAAGAGCGCCTCTCCGGCCAACCGTTCGTGCCACAGAGCGAGCAACCGCGAGACGTTCTGCGGGGTGATCCGTGAGGAATACTCCGACAGGAAGCTCCTCTTCGGCATGACGTTGAGCCCGCAGAACAGCGCCAGGCCTTCGTCGGCAACCAGCGCCATGATATGGCTCTTCCGCTCAATGGCCCATAGCTTCAGAGCCAGCGAGGCGCGCAAAGCATGCGCGGCCGGGATCATGCGCGAGCCGGGGAGTTTGGCGCCGAGCGCCAGGGTGTCGGTGTTCAAACGCACCAGTTCGGCGATGAACAGGAACAGCCCCCCGACCCGTGTCGTGAACTCGCGCGGCGTGAGCGTGAAGCTGCGGATGTTGGCGACTGCCTCGGTGCTGGGCCCGGCTACGGCCGGACGCTCCTCGTCGAGCCGCCGCGGCAGCGGTGCGAACCCTTCCGCGGCGAGGACCTCGCGTACCGCAGTCGCACTGAGTGGCATTCCCCGTTCGGAAAGCGCCTGACTGATCTCGTAGACTGAGTAATTGCGTTTGCGCAGCGCCACGATCTGGTCATGGGCACGGCCCTTTCTGGGCTGCTCACGCCGACCCGGTCGGACGACGGCGAAGAAGTCTGGCAGTTCGCCGCGACGAAAGGCGTGGCAGAGCACCCGGAATGCGCCCGGTGAGTAGCCGAACCGTCGCGCCGCCGCGTCAGAGCCAATGCCTTCGAAGAAATAGGCGCGCAATGCCTCGTATTGGCGCTGCCGTGGGGTCGCCGGCCGGACGAAGAAGCGGCGGCACTTTGTTAGGTCATATGGTGCTCTGATAGCCACTTGTGCACGGTGTCTAACCCCATATATAGTGTCAAGCGAGAAAGACGTGACAACCCCTGCGCCTGCCAGAGAAGGGCTATGGTGCTGCATTTTTGCATCAACCGATGGCGAGGCGGAATCCTGGCAGTCTTCCTTTGGCAAGGAGAAGACAACGTACAAATGGGCTATCAGCGCACCATCATGCATAACAAATCACGCAAAAAAGCGAGTCTTTAGAATCGCTTGACTCGCCCACCGTTAGGCGGGCTCGGCTCCGTGGAAATCCAGGCTAGGAGCGAAGCCAGGGAAATAGCGCGCCGCACTCGCGGCTGGATCGGAGAGAATAAAGCGAGCCGTTTCCGCCCTGATGGCACCGCCAAGAAGCCTGTCCACTAGAAGCAGGCCAACGTCGACCCACGCCAGGAATCCGCCCGCCGTGATGATGTCGCCACCGTCAATAATGCGCTGATTCGTGTCAACAGTAATCTCTGGAAACCGCTTCGCCAGCGCCTCTGCGCAAATGCGGCGCCCTCCGCCTCGGCGTCCGTCACGTAAACATCCGGCATCGCCTTTTTGTCGCTTGCGGCCAAAACTTTGACCCTTGCGGCAATTGTAAAGTGCCGACGGGCGGAAGCACCTTACCACAAGTTAGGGCAATGACACCCTGCTCGAATGACGGGGAGTTAATGATGGAAGCCGCATCGACCTATCGCGCAGTGCAGGCGGTCAGCCGAGGTCGCCTGAAGCTGACCGAAAAAACAATTCAGGCTCCGGGACCCGGCAAGGTACGCATCCGCGTCGAGGCGTGCGGGGTCTGCCACTCGGACTCCGGGACGGTGGAAGCTCTGTTCCCGATCGAATGGCCGCGCGTCCCAGGCCATGAGGTCGTCGGCCGCATCGATGCGCTTGGTTCCGGCGTCCACGGCTGGGCGGTCGGTCAGCGCGTCGGGGTTGGGTTTCTCGGGGGCTCTTGCGGCTATTGCGGGTTCTGCCGCGATGGCGATCTCGTGAACTGCCGGAACCAGGAATATACCGGTATTCATCATGACGGCGGCTATGCCGAAGTGATGATCGCAAAGGCCAGCGGCCTTGTGGCGATCCCAGACTCCCTGTCGTCGGTCGATGCGGCGCCGCTGTTGTGCGCGGGGCTCACGACGTTCAGCGCGCTGCGAAACGCACCGGCAAAGGCCGGTGAGCTTGTCGCTGTGGTCGGTATAGGCGGCCTGGGTCATCTGGGCGTGCAATATGCGCGGCATATGGGATTCGAGGTAGCGGCGATTGCCCGTGGCGCGGACAAGGCGGAACTGGCGAGGAAGCTCGCTGCCCACCACTACATCGACAGCGCGGCTACCGACCCCGCCGAGGCTCTGCAGGCGCTCGGCGGCGCCAAAGTCATTCTGATAACGGCTTCCGACGGCAAGACGGTCTCTGCAACCTTCAAGGGCCTGCGTCCCGGCGGTGTCTCGATTGTCCTCGGCGTCGGGCCTGAGCCGATCGAGGCCTCAAGCATGGATCTCATATTCGAGAGCCGCAAGCTCGAAGGCGCCCTAACCGGGAACCCGGCGACCGCTGACGCAACGCTACGCTTCAGTGCGCTGAGCGGCGTGTCCGCCATGATTGAGACCGCCCCACTTGAGCAAGCGGCGGCCGCTTACGCGAAGATGATAGCTGGGAAGGCGCGTTTTCGCATGGTTCTGACCATGAACTGACCACCCGCCGATACAGCAGAGACGAGGTGTGTACCATGAACGAGGAGGTTCGCGCATTGCCGGAGAAGCTCGCCGGCGGCTGCATGTGCGGGGCTGTCCGCTACAGGATTTCGGGAGTGCCTATGGTCGCCGCTCTGTGCCATTGCGATCGATGTCGACCGCAATCCGGAAGCGCCTTTTCGACAGTCATCATCATCAAGCGTTCGACGATCACACTGGAAGGTGAGACGGCGGTGTTCGAGGACATCGGCTCAAGCGGCCTGCCGGTCGCGCGCCGCTATTGCCCGCGCTGCGGCTCGCCGCTCACGACAGAACCGGATGTGGCGCCGGAAGTGATGATGGTGAAAACGGGCGGCATCGATTCCAACGAATGGTTCCACCCGGTCATGGAACTGTTCGTCGGCCGCCGCCGTCCATGGGTGATGCCCGTGCCGGGCGCCCAGCAGTTCGAAAGTAATCCCCCTCTCTGAGGAATGGCGACCATGAATTCGTTCCAGGATCTGTTGGACCGGCAGAAACGCCACTTCGCAACCGGCGTGACACGTAGCTATGCATGGCGGGTCGAACAGCTTGACCGCATGGCCCGGCTCCTCATCGAGAACGAAACAGAGCTCCAGCGGGCGATCGCGCAGGATTTCAAGACCGCCAGTCAGGAGCAGATTTTCGAGACGCTCGCGTGTCTCGGCGAGGTCGCTTTCCAGAAAGGCCAGGTCGAGGCGTGGATGAAGCCGGTCGAGGCGCCCGTGCCCCGGGCGCTGGCGGCCACCGGGCATCGCGGTGTTGTCTATCGCGATCCTTATGGCGTGGCGTTGATAATCGGTCCCTTCAATGGCCCGCTCCTATTGCTGCTCCGCCCTGCGATCACGGCGCTCGCGGCGGGCAATTGCTGCGTGCTCAAGCTGAGTGAGAAGCTTAATTCAACGTCCGCGCTATTGCTCGCTCTGGTGCCGAAGTATTTCGAGCCGAGCGCCGTCGCCGCAGTGGCGGGTCATCGCGAAGAGGTTACGGAGCTTCTCAAGCTCCCCTTCGATTTCATTTTCTTTACCGGCAGCACGAGCACGGGAAAGGTCATCGCGCGAGCGGCCGCCGAGAACCTGACGCCGGTCCTCCTCGAACTCGGTGGCCAGAACCCCGCGCTGGTCGATGAGACCGCCAACATCAAGGATGCGGCCAAGAAGATCGTCTGGGGCGCGATGGCCTGGGGCGGGCAATGGTGCACCTCCCCAGGCTACGCCTATGTGCACGAGTCCATCGCAGAGGAATTCGCCTCGGAGGCTAAGGCGGCCCTGATCACGCTCTTTGGTGAGGACCCTAAATCCAATTCCGATTATTCGCGCATCATCAGCGCCCGCGAGGTCGCCCGCCTCGCCGGCCTGATCGACCCTTCGAAGGTGATCATCGGCGGCCGATCTGATCCCGACTCGCGCTACCTCGATCCTACAATCGTCTATCCGGTAAGCTGGGACGATCCGATCATGGAGGATGAGGTCTTTGGGCCGATCCTACCCGTCCTGACCTACCGGACGCTTGACGAGGGGCTCGACAGGATCGCGGCCACGCCGCACCCGCTGGCGGCGTTCATCTTCAGCCGCGATCAGAGTACGATAGATCGCTTCATCGGCGAACTGTCCTTCGGCGGCGGCGCGGTAAATCAGGTCAACATCCACCTTTTCGTGGAGACGATGCCGTTCGGCGGCGTCGGGCCGGCCGGCATGGGCCATTACTATGGAAAATACGGCTTCGACATGCTGACCCACGCCAAGTCGATGCTGATCTCGCCGCCGGATGTCGCGATCGACCATCTCTTCCCTCCTTACACGCTGGAGAAGAATGGCGCGCTCAAGCTTTGGTTCGAATATTGACCTTGGTCTTGGTCAGCCGGTCGGGATGGCCCGAGCACGTCCCGGCGGACTGGCATCAGTCAGCGGGAGGCCTTGCGGCCTCCGGGACCGGGGAAGTGGGCATCCGCCGCCTCGCGTACCCTGATTCCGCGCGTCGAGCATGCTTGCCTGGTGGCTTCTGCTGGTCATGAAGTAGTGTTGAGCAGCCGACGAGGTCCAGAGTTCTCTTGCCAGGAAGGTTGCCGATCTTGGGCAGGGCGCGTCCGCGGCCACGGTCGAGGCGGCCGCAAGCCTCGACTATGTCCTGCTCGCCGTTCCCTGGCCGAATGTCGAGGACGCGCTGCACGGCTTGCCAGCGTGGAACGGCCGAGGTACTCATCGACGCAACAAATCCGTTCATCGAGTACAGCCCCAAACTCGTGCTGGCCGACCTGGGGGGCAAGGGGGCGAGCGAAGTGGTCGCCGCCCTGGCGCCCGGCGCCCGGGTCGTGAAGGCGTTCAATTCGATCGTCACCGCGCACTTCAATGAAGGGCCCATAAAGAATGGCGGCCGCCGCGTCATCTTCGTCTCCGGGGATCACCCAGAGCCGACCGATTTCGTCAAGAGCGTGATCGAGAGCTTCGGCTTCGTGGCGGTCTACCTTGGCGGTCTCGCGACCGGCGGCCGCGTGCAGCAGGCGGGCGGTCCGCTCGCCGGTCGCGACCTCGTCGATTTCGGCAGCCTCTGAGTCAATGGAGAAAAATCGCCAATGCGCGCAGCGCTGATCAAGGCCTTTGGTGAACCGACGGAAGTGCTCGAGCTTTCAGACGTGCCGGAGCCTTCGGGACCGGCTGCGGGTGAGGTGTTGGTCGGTGTCGAGTACGCGCCGATCAATATGAACGACCTATACTTGATTCAGGGCCTATTTCCGGTTCGACCTTCGCTGCCTAGTATCGTCGGCAATGAGGGCGTCGGCCGCGTCTTGGCGGTTGGGAGCGGCGTGGAGCATCTAAAGGTCGGCGATCGGGCCCTCATCCCGCTCTATGCCTTCAGTTGGCGCGAACGGTTGGTCGTGCCTGCGACAGGTCTATTCAGCCTCCCCGAGGCCGAACCGAAGCAACTGGCGATGCTGGGCATCAATCCACCCACGGCGTCGCTGCTCCTCGACGAAGCGTCCGATCTCAAGCCTGGCGACTGGGTCGTCCAGAACGCTGCCAATTCAGGTGTCGGCAGGTCGCTTATCGCAATCGCCAAAGCGCGGGATATTAGGACGATCAATCTCGTGCGTCGCCCGGAGCTCATCCCCGAGTTGCAGGCCATCGGCGGTGATCTCGTAGTCCTGGATGACGATGGCGCACTCGACGAGATCCGGGCAGCAGTCGGAAACGGTCGCGTGCCGCTCGCCATCGACGGAGTTGCGGGCAAGAGCAGCGCCGCGATAGCCGGCGCGCTCAGCGAGCGTGGGATCTTCGTTGTCTATGCATACATGGGCGGAGGGCCGGTCATGATCAACCCGTTCGACCTGATCGCGAAGCGCATCGTCGTCAAAGGCTTCTTCCTGAACCATCCCGACATCGAGCCGAAGATCCACGCAGCGTTACGTGAAACCGTACCGCTCGTCGCTTCCGGCGCGATCCAGGTGCCCATCGCCGCAACCTATCCTCTGTCCTTATTGCGCGAAGCGGTCCTTCACGCCCAGCGGGGCGGAAAGGTGCTTCTCGATCTTCGCGGAACCACCTGAGCCGAAGTCGCACGCGTGATCGACAATCGGCAAGACTTACGTTTGGGGAAGAGGCTGAGGTGGCGTGTCCATCGCAACGGGACCACTGAGATAGATCGAGAGGACAGACCAATGTTCAGTGATACGCACGAAACCGCTCGCACACAGTTCGCCCAAGTCGGAGATGTCCGGTTTGCGTATCGGCGATTCGGCCGGCCCGGCGGGCTCCCTCTGCTGCTAGCCTGGATTTCCACGGACCGGAAATCGCCTAACACGACAGGTTTCACATGCTAGTGGATCAGGCGGAGCGAACGGCCTTGCCACCATGGCACCAGGACGGGTTGGTCGATGAGTCCGGAGGCGAGTACGATTGGAAGATGGGCGCGACGGTGGAAGCGCACTGTGACCTCGTCAGTGGCGATGGCGACGTTTGCCGGCATGTCGATCAAATCGCGGAAGATACGGCGGGCTTGGGCATCATCGTAGCCTCGCATGCGTCGGGCCATCAACCGGTAGAGGGCGCTGGCGAGGACGAGGAGCGCCATGTCGAAATCAACCTTGAAGCCGACTGAAGAGGAGAGCGCGTCGATGTGGAAGAAGCGTACGGCATCGGCGAGCGCATTTTCGATCAGCATGCGCTTGGCATAGCGAGTGATGAGGTTGCGGGCGCTGGCATGCCTGTCGTTGGTGACAAGGATAGTGGGTTCATCGTGGCCGAGATCCTTGATGAACAGTTGTCGGTAGGTGCGTTCGCGAAGGCAGACCTTCTGCTCGAAGACTTGGGGTGTGCGATATTTGCGACTGGGCAGGTTGAGCGTGATGGTGCGCCACGCCGATGCTGCCAGCTCATAGACTTCGGCCAGCAGGCCTTTGGAGCGCCGGCGCAGCGTCATAAAGGTGATCCCGGCGGCATCCAGCCGGTCGAGCCCTTCGTAAGTCGTGAGTTTGGAATCGAATACGAGGTGCTGCGGCACTTTGCCATGCTGACGCTTCCAGAACTCGATGAAACGGAAGATTTCCTCGGCCTCCTCACCCTTGCGAATGTCGGCGTTCGAGTAGCAGAACACCTGACTGTCGGCGTCCTGGGCGAGGAACGTGAGGATGCTGGGCTGACGGCGACTGCGCCTCGGCAGATAGTGGGTTTCGACCACCGGGTGTTCGCCGAAATAGGGCACGGAGTGGAAATCGAGGTTGATCAACTCCCCGCTGAAGAGCGCCTCTCCGGCCAACCGTTCGTGCCACAGAGCGAGCAACCGCGAGACGTTCTGCGGGGTGATCCGTGAGGAATACTCCGACAGGAAGCTCCTCTTCGGCATGACGTTGAGCCCGCAGAACAGCGCCAGGCCTTCGTCGGCAACCAGCGCCATGATATGGCTCTTCCGCTCAATGGCCCATAGCTTCAGAGCCAGCGAGGCGCGCAAAGCATGCGCGGCCGGGATCATGCGCGAGCCGGGGAGTTTGGCGCCGAGCGCCAGGGTGTCGGTGTTCAAACGCACCAGTTCGGCGATGAACAGGAACAGCCCCCCGACCCGTGTCGTGAACTCGCGCGGCGTGAGCGTGAAGCTGCGGATGTTGGCGACTGCCTCGGTGCTGGGCCCGGCTACGGCCGGACGCTCCTCGTCGAGCCGCCGCGGCAGCGGTGCGAACCCTTCCGCGGCGAGGACCTCGCGTACCGCAGTCGCACTGAGTGGCATTCCCCGTTCGGAAAGCGCCTGACTGATCTCGTAGACTGAGTAATTGCGTTTGCGCAGCGCCACGATCTGGTCATGGGCACGGCCCTTTCTGGGCTGCTCACGCCGACCCGGTCGGACGACGGCGAAGAAGTCTGGCAGTTCGCCGCGACGAAAGGCGTGGCAGAGCACCCGGAATGCGCCCGGTGAGTAGCCGAACCGTCGCGCCGCCGCGTCAGAGCCAATGCCTTCGAAGAAATAGGCGCGCAATGCCTCGTATTGGCGCTGCCGTGGGGTCGCCGGCCGGACGAAGAAGCGGCGGCACTTTGTTAGGTCATATGGTGCTCTGATAGCCACTTGTGCACGGTGTCTAACCCCATATATAGTGTCAAGCGAGAAAGACGTGACAACCCCTGCGCCTGCCAGAGAAGGGCTATGGTGCTGCATTTTTGCATCAACCGATGGCGAGGCGGAATCCTGGCAGTCTTCCTTTGGCAAGGAGAAGACAACGTACAAATGGGCTATCAGCGCACCATCATGCATAACAAATCACGCAAAAAAGCGAGTCTTTAGAATCGCTTGACTTGCCCACCGTTAGGCGGGCTCGGCTCCGTGGAAATCCAGGCTAGTCAACTTCTTGGCCGCGAACATGGACGACTGGGACCCCAAGCTGACGAATGGCTTCGCGGCCGAACGTGAGGTTATCCTGTTCGACAACGCCGGCGTCGCGGGTTCGACCGGCGAGACGCCGTCGACGGTCATGGCGATGACGAGGAGCTGCGTCGACTTCTGCCGCGGGGTCGGCCTGACACAGCTGGATGTCCTGGGCTTCTCGCTCGGCGGGATGATCGCGCAGCAACTTGCGTTTGAATACCCTGAGATGGTGCGGCGGATGATCCTGGTCGGCACCGGCCCGCGAGGCGGTGAAGGTATGACCTTCGACGAGCTCTCGCCCGACGAGTTAGCGGATCCGATTGCCCTGCTCATGAATGCGTTCTTCACTCCAAGCGAGGCCAGCCAGGCGGCGGGGCGGGCCTATGTCGATCGGTTGAAGCTTCGCGTCGCGGACCGCGACGCCCCCGTCTCCGAGAAAGCCGCAGGGGCTCAACTGGCGGCCATTCGCGAGTGGGGTACCATACCGTCGGAGAACCGGTTCGCCATGTTGGGCAGGATCAGCCAGCCCACGTTGATTGCGCATGGGGCCAAAGAGACCGTCGTTATCCCAATTAATGCCTACCTGCTGGAGCAGCACCTGCCTAACGCTCAGCTCGTGATGTATCCGGATGCGAGCCACGGAGTGGCGTCGCAGCACGCGGACGCCTTCCTCGAGCATGCGCGGATATTCCTGAACGGGTGAACTCACGGTCGAGGGGTTGGACCGATGACCACGACCGCAGAAGAACGCAGCCGACAAATCGTGTTGGAGGCGTTCGAGACGCTTTTCATCGGGAGATCGCTCCGAAGCGGTCGGTCTCCTTCCGGCCAGCTCCGGCCACAACGCGCCCATTCGAGTCATTCGTGGGCCTCGACGTGCTTCCCGAAATCGGTCGCTCGCTGAGGTTGGCGCACGACCGCTGGGCTGTTCGTAAGGATCAGATTAGGAGCTCAATGTCGTCGCAGGCGAGATGTTCGTACAAATTGTCTGCCAAGACCGAGTCTTGATCGAGATAACGATCCATCGCATAAGCGATCGCCTGCGGCGCGACGAGGATGGGCATGCTCTAGCGCGGCCAATGTTACTCCGCTGGCAGCGTGCATCCAGGAGCCAGGCGCCCGCAATGCGCCTTTGCCGCTGAATCTCACAGCGAGCCCCTGAGCTTCAAGATGTGCCGCAGCCTCGCTGTCACGGCGCAACGCGCGTTGCATCGACGGTCGTTGCCGCATGCGTTCGTCGTGGCGGGCGAAGTTCGGATAGGCCCTACTGTTGTAGGCGGTCCCCGTGACACGAAACCAGACCCAATTGATGTAGGCGTCTATGACTGACCACCTCTCCCCATACCACCATCTGCTTTCACTCAGCCGCTTATCGATAAGTGCGAAGTACGGCCGCATTACTGCCTCGGCGAGACTGAAGACCCGAAGGCTGGCGTCCGGTGTATCGCAAAAATATTGGGGAATACGCAGCCTGGTGACGATCGGATGCAAGCCGGACGCGCAGAAGGACAAGTCGCTGATGATCTGTGCTCGATCGAGCGTGTCGCGCCATTCCGGCAAGAGATTCGCTTCCGGAAACCGTGTAGCTAGCCAGGTCAGGATCGCCACGTTTTCCGTCAGCGGGCGACCGTCAACGACGAGAGTCGGCACCTTGCCTTTGGGATTGAGGGCGAGATAACCAGGTGAGCAATGATCTCCGCGCATGAAGGCGATCAGTTTTGTCTGGAACGGATGACCCGTCTCCTCCAAGGCAACCATAGGAGCGCGTGCGCATGTATCAGGTGCGAAGTACAGCGTGATCGCGGTCATTGCGTGTCGATAGCTAATTATGTTGTCCGGTTTATGTAGCACATCAGTTGTCCGCTTGTTTCCGGTCTGTTCGCAAGAGCAGGGACAGAACGGCTGGCGACGGGGCACGGTACGCCCCCACTGTCTTCTTCAAACCATGAATCAATTTCCTTCTTTTGCTGATGCGCCTGTGGAGTTGTGGGCAACGCTCTTCCGTTGTCCACAAATCCACAGGCGAGCCGGACCCAAGCGAGATCATGCCGCCGCGTCCAACGCCGCCATCCGCAGCGCCCCCTGCGCGTCATAGCGTCCCAGGCAGCGCGGGCCGTGGAACACCGCGTGGCTCCCGTCGTGATATTGCCGCACCTTCACCCGTGCCTTCACGAAATGAGCACGCAGCGGCGAGGGTGGAATTTGCAGCTTCATCCGTCGCCACGAAACCGTGTTGTCGCGGTCCACCTGGCGCTCCTCCTGGATACACAGAATTTCCCGCAGATCGACACCAGCAACTGCGACGAAAGCCGATCCCTCCTGCTCCGCCTTCACCGCAAACTGGGCGTGATGCGCCGGCAGGTAGCAATCCCGAATGAACCGGTTGGCCTCCGCAACCGTCGTGATCCCAGCCAGCGCCAGCTCCTTGATCAGGCGGTCCTGTAACGTCTGAAACAGCCGCTCCGAACGACCACGGGCCTGCGGTGAGTAGGCCGCAATGTGCTCCACGCCCAAATGCGCCAGCGCCCGCCCAACCTGCGTCAGCCGCTTCCGGTCAACCGGGCCGCCAGCCTCGGGCGTCACGAAGTAGTGGCTGCCCCGATCCGTATACAGGCTCAGTGCCAGGCCATGCGCGCCAAACACCTCCAGCAGAGCCTGGAACGTCGATTCCGTGCCTTCCTCCGCTACCAAAAACGCCGAGTAGATCACGTTCGTCGCGTCGTCCATCGTCACGATCAGGTCCAGCGCCTCCCGCCCCGCCAGCCATTCATGGCGCGACCCGTCCTGATGAAGCATCATCCCAGGCAACGGCCGTCGCGGCCGCTTGCGCCGGTGTGCGCCGCGCCGCGGGGCGCGCTCCAGAAGCCCCTTCGATTGCAGGTACGCCTTCGTCCACGTGTAGCCCCAGCGGAAACCGTGGCGGCGCACCAGGTGCTCGTGAAAGTGCTTCGCCGTGAACCCGCTGTAACGCGTACCGATACAGCCGCTCGACCTCCTCCTCCCGATCGACCGGAACCCGCTTCCCGGACGCCCGGCCAAGCCGCCGGTCCAGCAGACCGGCCTCGCCGGCTTCTTCGTAGCGCTGTTGCCAACGACGGAATGTCCGCTCGCTGATCCCAAGCAGCTCCGCCGCTTCGCACTGGTTGAGTTCGCTCAATTCATACCCGTCCAGCACGCTCCGGAACTTGATCACTCGCACACCCTGAAGGGCTTCCGACCGGCGCATTCAGGGCTCCTCCAAAGGAGCCCATCATCACCGGACAGATCGTGTGCTACCTAAACCGGACATATCGTGTGCTACCGACAGATCGCGGTCATTGCGATACCCCGGTGCTACAATAAGGGGTAGACTTCAGGACTCTGAACGGGTCCGTGATATGGCCTCCTCCCAGGGTTCGGGACCAACTTGGGGCCGGCACTAAGCGCGCGGTGAGGAGCTACTATGCCGCAATCCGCACCGGCAACGAGCTGATCCCGCCGATAAAGTTGGAATAAACGCGCTTCGGCTCGTCGATCACCTCGATCTTGAGGTCGCGCGCCAATATTTCCTCCCAGAGGATCGTCAGCTGCAACTCCGCCAGTCGCGCGCCGACGCAGCGGTGGATGCCGTAGCCGAACGCCAGATGCTGGCGTGGTTTCTCGCGGTCGATGATGAAGCGATCGGCGTTCGGGATCGCAGTCTCGTCGCGGTTGCCGGAGACGTACCACATCACGACCTTGTCGCCCTTGCGGATGCGCTTGCCGCCCACGTCAGCGTCGCACAGCGCGGTACGCCGCATGTGGATGATCGGGCACTGCCAGCGGATCGCCTCCTGCGCGAAGCTCGTGATCAGCCGTGAATTCTCCCGCAGCTTTTTCCACTGATCAGGATGGTTATGCAGCGCCCGCAACCCGCCCGAGATCGAGTTCCGCGTGGTGTCGTTACCACCGACAATCAGCAGCACGAGGTTACCCAGGAACTCCATCGGCCGATCCAGCAGGTCATGCGTGCTCTCGCCATGTGCCATCATCGAGATCAGGTCCGGACGCGGCGGGAGCGTTTCGCGCTCCAGCCAAAGCCGGGTCATTGCTTCCAGGCACTCGGTCAGGATCTCCTGGCGCTTTTCCTCGGAATCGACGATACCGCCGGCATTCACATCCATCACGGCCACATCCGACCAGAACGTGAGCCGGCGTCGCTCCTCGAAGGGGAAGTCGAACAGGGTAGCAAGCATCTGCGTCGTGACCTCGATGGCGACCAGATCGACCCAGTCGAACACCTCGTTGCGTGGCAGACCGTCAAGAATGCGGCGTACGCGCTCCCGGATGCCCACCGCGATGGCCTGCATGTTCGACGGGGTGAAGGTAGGCGCCACAACGCGTCGCTGATTGGTATGCTTCGGCGGATCCATCGCGATGAAGGTCGGCCGCCGGTACTCCACTGGCCGCTCTGTGATCATGATGCCGCCGAGCGCTGCCTCGGAGGAGAATTCCTGATGCCGCGTTTCGACATCCATGATGTCCAGGTACCTGGTAATTGACCAGAACGAGCCGTACATGCCGTTCTCGCGCCAGTGCACCGGGTCGTCGCGGCGGAGGCGCGCGAAATAGGGTTGCCAAATGTAGTCCTGGTATAGCTTGGGGTCGCTCACGTCGATCTGGTCGAGCGGCGTGGACTCCGCCTCCGCGACCGGGTCGAATAAGATCGGTGCGTTCATCGCCGCTCCTCTAAGCTGAACCAAAAGATAAGACTGGCCCGTAGTGTCCCTGTGTCGTCAGCCGAATCCGCGTAGCTATATCATTAAAATTCGCTGCCGACGCCGTGGTGGACGACAAAGAGGCCGTCGGGATCGTAGTGGCGTTTGATACGGGCAAGCCGTGGGTAGTTCGCTCCCCAGAAGGCCTGTTGCCAATCTGTCTGGAAGTAATCGCATTCGTTGACATAAGCGCCGGTCTCGGGCGCGGCGACGCGCAACGCGGCCATGGCGGCCTGAACGCTAGAACGGAAGGCGCCGGCCACGACAAGATCGGGTGCGGGAAAGCCTGGGAATGCCGGCGGGCCCCTGAAGCCGAAAAGGGCAAGCGCGAAGGCGTCGAGCACATCGGGGTTCATGGCGGTGTCGCGCGCGGCCTCGATGGCAGCAGCAGGGACACCGGCGAGGCCCTTGTTGAAGGCAAACGTCACAAACCAATGGCGGCTGGCGGCAAACCAGGCATCCACGAGCCGCGCCTGGTTTTGCGGCTTGAGCAGCGAAGACGGCATCCAAGCTGAGGTTAAGGAATACCAAAAGGCGCCGACTTCGCCGCCGTCGCCGGTCCACCAGAAGTCGGTCGGTGAAGCGCCAGGCCGGCTATCGAAAACGACGGCCGAGGGCGCATAGCGGCGGAAGAACTCGGCGTTCCAGTAATAACGGGCCGGCAGGGCGTGCACGCTCAAGGTGTTCTGGCCCAGATAGTCGGCGCTGTTGTTGGCAAACTCGATCAGTGGCATCCAGGCGGTGCGGGCCTCGTCCTGTGTGAGGCCCTGGAAGACCATCTTGAGTTGCAGACTGCTGTTGGGCCCCGCCATCGCGCCCTCGCCGCCCCAGTGGGGATTGCAGAGGTCAGTCGCGTAGAGGTCAACGAAGCGGGCGAGGAGCCGCCGATAGGCCTCGTCGGAAAGTGCCTGGAGATCGAGGTTCACTGCGCCGAACGTTGCGGGGAGTTCGTGGGTGGCCAACGTCATGCGCGTAACAACGCCGAACGTGCCACCACCGCCGCCTTTCAGCGCCCAAAACAGATCGGGCTCGCGGGCCTGGCTGACGATATGAGTTTGACCGTCGGCGGTGACGACCTCGGCCTCCAGCAGGCTACCGGCTGCCGTACCATAGGCCTTGGAGAAGCTGCCGAAGCCGCCCCCGAGCACTAGGCCTAGGATCCCCACCGTGGTGCAGCCGCCGCCCTGGACATAGCGTCCGGCGCCGCCGGTCACCGCCTGGTAGACGTGGAGCCAAATGCAACCGGCGCCTGCCGACACGGCCGGAACCGGGGCGGCGCCGGAACCCTGTGGCGTAAAGGCGTCGTGGACCGTGATGGTGTTCATCGGCCGGGTCCACACGAGCAAGGAATCCGGGGCGTTGGAAGTGCCGAGGAAACTGTGGCCGGTGCCCTTGACCACCAGGCGTACGTTATGGGCAGTGGCAAAGCGGACGGCGGCGGCGACGGCGGCGGCGTTTTTGGCCGCCACCACATAGGCGCTGGGAGAAGAGCGCCACGCGTCCAGCCATCCGGAGCTTTCGGTGAGGCCCGGCTGATCGAGGAGGTAGAACGGATCGGCGATAAGCTTATGCACCGCCGGGTCTTCGAGATTGGGCAGGGTGACGGGTGAAAGACGGCCGCCCACCGCCTGGTTGAGGCCTGCCCAGTCGGCCTCGCTCGGCCAGCCCGGCATGCCGGGTCTTACCCACGTCGTCCCGCCGGCCAGCGCGGGCGGAACGCCGAGGGCGGCGGCAGCGCTCACGCCAGCACCGGCGCGAAGAAGATAGCGCCGCTTCATTGAGGCTCCTGGAAGTCCATCATTAGGCTCGCCCCCTTGTCTCGACTGGCTGCTCAATCGGAAATCAACTTCGCGCGTGCAGGCGCGCGCATGATCGAGTGGCGCAGGCGCGAGGTGTTAACCCGGCATGCCGATGCTTGGGATCGGATCTGGGAGGAACTCCCCGGCGCGGATAGCTGGCTGCAGTGAGTTCATATGGCCGACCGGCCTTGTGCGCCTGGCACACCTTCTCCGGGTCGAAGAACGTGCCGATGGGATTGGACCTGAAATCGGCCAACGTCCGCATCCAGTCGCCGGACAGCTTCCAATCCCCGAAATTGTCGCTCTGCACCTCCACGAAGTTCCCGTCTGGGTCTTTGTAGTACAGGGACATGGTTATGCCATGATCCAAGGCGAATGCTGGAACGATATTCTCGCCCTTCAGACGCTCGTAGGACGACATCAGGTCGGAGAAGCTTCCATATTCGAACGCACTGTGGTGCATGCAGTTGTGCTTGACCTTATCGGCGTCATCTTCCAGGGCCGGCGCCGACAAGAAGGCAAAGCGATGATTGGCCTCGTCGTTCGTCATCCAGGCGTTGGCTCTGTTCCTAAAGTTGACCGTCCCACCCAGGACGGTTGCATACCACGCCACCATCTCATTGAGGCGACTGGTCCTAAAGGTTACGTGGTGCAGGGCAGGTTTGATTGCAGTCATTCTGTCCTCCTCGAGGGTCCTCTCCAAGGCGGTACCGCAGCAGGGGTGATGTTTTGTTCGCGGCGGCTCACTGTTGCCACCCAGCCTCCATCGATTGAGATCGGCGCCCCGATGCGCAACCACGGAACCGGATGAGCCGGAGCCGCAAAGTCGGTACTGAGGCTTGAGGTCCGCCAGTAGCTTCCGCTGATTCGTGCGAACGCCCTGGGCGAAGTTCGCCGCTGCCTGTTCTTCGGGGTCGGGGTTCATCGCCGCTTTCCAATCGAACCGCGGTCGTCAGCCCAACGATATGTACGGCCGTGTTATCCTCTGAGCTAGTACGCCGCGATCCGCACCGGCAATGAGCTGATGCCGTTGATAAAGTTAGAATAAATGCGCTGCGGTTTGTCCATTATCTCGATCCTGAGGCCGCGGGTCAAAATCTCCTCCCACAGGATCGTCAGTTGCAACTCCGCCAGCCGCGCGCCTACGCAGCGGTGGATGCCGTAGCCGAATGCCAGATGCTGGCGTGGCTTCTCGCGGTCGATGATGAACCGGTCGGCATCCGGGATCGCAGTCTCGTCGCGGTTGCCGGAGACGTACCACATCACGACCTTATCATTCTTGCGGATGTGCTTGCCGCCCACCTCGGCGTCGCATAGCGCGGTACGCCGCATGTGAATGATCGGGCACTGCCAGCGGATCGCCTCCTGGGCGAAGGTCGGAATCAGTTGTGGGTTCTCCCGCAGCTTTTTCCACTGATCAGGATAGTTATGGAGCGCCCACAATCCGCCCGAGATCGAGTTGCGCGTGGTGTCGTTGCCGCCAACGATCAGCAGCACGAGGTTTCCCAGGAACTCCATCGGCCGATCCAGCAGGTCGTGGGTGCCCTCGCTATGTGCCATCATCGAGATCAGGTCCGGGCGCGGCGGCAGCTTCTCACGCTCCAGCCAAAGCCCGGCCATTGCCTCCAGGCATTCGGTCAACATCTCCAGGCGCTTTTCCTCGGAATCGACTACACCGCCGGCGTTCACATCCATTACGGCGACATCCGACCAGAACGTGAGCTTGCGTCGCTCCTCGAAGGGGAAGTCGAACAGGGTGGCAAGCATCTGCGTCGTGACCTCGATGGAGACCAGATCGACCCAGTCGAACACTTCGTTGCGCGGTAGGCCGTCAAGGATACGGCCCGCGCGTTCGCGGATCCCAACCGCCATCTTCTGCATGTTCGTCGGCGTGAACGTGGGCGCCACGACACGCCGCTGCTCGGTATGCTTCGGCGGATCCATCGAGATAAAGCTCGGCCGCCGGTAATCCATTGGCCGGTCGGTAATCATGATCCCGCCGAGCGCCGCCTCGGACGAGAATTCCTGATGCCGCGTCTCGACATCCAGGATGTCGCTGTACTTAGTGATCGACCAGAACGAGCCGTACATGCCGTCCTCGCGCCAGTGCACCGGGTCCTCGCGGCGGAGGCGCGCGAAATAGGGCTGCCAGATGTGGTTCTGGTACAGCTTGGGATCGCTCACGTCGATCTGGTCGAGCGGCATGGACTCCACATCGGCGACCGGGGCGGATAGGATTGGTACGTTCATCTCCGTTCCTCTCAGACTGAGTGCTAAAGATAAGACTGGCTCCTAGTGACCGCAACCACTACAACTACGATTGTAACGAGGAAATGGTGAGCTTCAAAACAGCGGCGCTGTTACCTTGTTGTTGCAACAAGAGGTAGGCGCCAGGACTGTCCTGCGTCGTCAGACCAACGATATGCCAATGGCTGCATTATCTTCGGGGCTGCCAAGCCAGTGGCCGTATGCGTGTGAGATTTCGAAGAAGCGCTGAAGATCAGCCGGCGTCGGCGGGCCGGGCGGAACCGTGGCCACGGGCCGGCCAACCTCGCAGAAGAACCGGCCCAGGCGCATCGTCGTCACGAACAGCAAATATACCGGTGCAGGCGATACATTGCGAAAGGCGTGCTTCACGCCGCCCGGGATGTTCAGGACATCGCCTGCGGCGAGCGTCAGCCAACGATCCTGCCGAAATCCCTGGAGCTCTCCCTCAAGGATGTAGAACGTCTCGCGCTCCGCGTGGCTGTGAAGCGGCACAACCGCACCCGACGGAAGAGTGCCCCTGAACAAGCAGTACCCGTCATCTTGATCCGACAATGCTGTAATGAGCTGAACTTGCGGTCCGAACAGATCCAGCAATTCACCATCGCCATCGCCAGATCACTCTGCCGCATAATCCAGATAACTCCTGCGGTTTACGGGCCCCGGCAGTGGAACGGCCGAGCGAAAGACGTTATCGGGGTCATAGTGCCGCTTGGCTCGGATCAGCCGCTCGGCATTTGGGCCATAGCTCTTCGCCGCGCGATCCGGATCGTCACTCGCGAGAAGGTTCGGGTATCCGCCAGGCAGCGCTTATCGCATCAAAGGCATGACGACCGGCAAGAGCCCAATGCTCATGTTGCTCCTCGAGCCCGTTCGATCGATCAGTCTGGGCCGCCAGGATCTCGATGAGTACATGGTCGCGGCGGAGGCCGAACGCCGTTGCCTCCAACGGCACCCGCGAGGCAGCACCTTTGAATTCATGGGTAAAGATGGCGCAAACCGGGGACGTGAGGGTCGCCAGCGTCTGGATCATCGCGTCGATACCGGCGCTGTCGAGCGCAGGGAGCCAGCATGTTTCCATGAAAGTTCGACGCCCGTTGACGATGAAGGGATCAAACACATTCAGCGAGGGTCCGTAGGGGGTCGTGTTCACGCCGCCGCCTAACAGCGTTCCAAGCTTGAGAAATGGTGCGACCCGTGCTTCACCCTCACCAGGGTCGCCGCACCACGTCGGGATGACAAGGACCGTGGGCGTCCCGTCAGGGCGAACGACAAGCCCAACCTGGACCGTCAGGTCTTCCGGCGTGGAAGCCGCAATCTCGGCAGAGCGTCCCAGGACGGCACTCGCTTCCGTGAAGGGATAAATGAGCATGCCTGAGCGGACGCTTGGCAAATAGTGCAGACGGTGATGCATCATCGTGACCACGCCGAAGTTTCCGCCGCCACCACGCAGTGCCCAGAAGAGCTCGGTTTCATTATCGGCTGTGGCGACGACGATGCGGCCGTCGGGCAGGACAACCTCTGCGGCAACCAGGTTGTCGAGCGCGAGGCCGAAGCGGCCGATCAAAGGCCCATAACCCCCGCCCAATGTGAGTCCTGCCATTCCGACGGCACCGACCGCCCCCGTTACGGCTGCAAGCCCGAGTGGGTCTGTCTTCTTGGTAACGTCTGACGCGAGGGCGCCTCCGCCAATTCTGGCGGTGCAATTCTCCAGATATGCTTCCACGGTGCTCATGCCCCACAGATCGATAACGAGGCCCTCGCACAGAGCCCGGCCAGCCGGATCATGACCTCCACCACGCACTGAGAGCGGGAGCTCACAGTCACGTGCGGCTTGGATTGCCGACTGAACGTCTTCAGTCGTCAGGCAATGGGCGATCGCCCGTGGCAGAGGGCCGACTGGCTTCACATAAATCGCTGTCGCTGCAGCGTAGCGGTCATCGCCCGGTCGCGAAATACCTCCCGACAGCCGCTCGCCAAGCCGGCGAAGCGTTCGTTCGATCAGACCAGTCAATGTCTTGCTCCTTTCAGCGGAGGCAGTGCTTCGACACCATTCCCGTCGAAGCAGCAGCGCTGTTTGACGGTTCGCCGCAGGATATCAGGCGGGTGGCTGCTCAGTATCCAGACCAAAAACTGCTCATGTTTTGCTTGGGTGATTCAATGGGGTGCCTCCATTGCTGCTACGGCGGCAACGAAAGGGGGTCATTGGGTTTCAGAATGCTGTACGCTGTCCGGCACATGCACCAAGCATGTGCCGAGCGTTCCCACCATGAATGCGTCGGCGGCTGGAACTTTGGCCCGTCAAAGGCGCCGACAGCGATGCCGCAGAGGTGAGGAAATGCATCCACCTCCCAATATAGCGTCGTGCCACTACATTCCATCGGCCATTACGGCACCTGCTCTCATGACAGGCGCGCGAGCACAGCGGCCCCCGCCGTTACGTAGTGGCGCGGATGGACCGCCACGTGTTGGGCCGCGACGCGAAGATCCCGCACCCTTCGTTGCAGCGGCGAGCTTTCGTACGCGGCCCTGCTTCCGGCCAGTTCAAAGCAGCCTTCGGCGACGCGGACGCAGGCCGAGGTGATCCAGATCGCCGCTTGCAGTTGCTCTGCCACGCCGGCCAGGTCCTTCGCCCCCGATCGCTCGGGATTTTCCCAAACGTGGGTAATCTGCGCCTCAAGCAGCGCGCGCGCCGCCATGAGCTCGGCATCAAGCCGTGCCAAGCCCTCCTTGAAGCGCTCGGTCTCCACCAGCGGGGTGGTCATGAAAAGTTGTTTGACGCCGGCCCCCGCCAGTTCAACGAGGTCCATGATGGCGCCCTCGGCGATCCCCACGGCGACGGCGCCATGCGACAGCACGAGGACCTCGGCGAACTTGCCGAAGATGGGATCGGACGCGAACGAGGTTCCGAACGGAAACTCCAAAAAGTTCTCGTCGGGAACAAGCACGTCCGTCAACGCGACGTGGTGGCTGCCGGTGCCCTTAAGGCCGAACGCGCGCCAGGTGTCCCGGATCTCCCAGTGTTCGGCCCGCATGAGACAGGTGCGGGTCATCGGGCCAGGTCCGTGCGAGGCGTCGATGGGGGAACCGCCCTCCATCATCACGCAAGTGCCCGCGATCCACTCGGCGTTCTGGCACGCGCTGGCAAACGGCCATGAGCCGGTGACCCGCCATCCGCCGGGAACGCGCTCGGCCGTGCCTACCGGCTGACCCGAACCGGCAATGACGTGATCCTTTCCGTCCTGGTAGATTTGCTCACACAAGTTCGGGCTCGCCAGGAACGGCATCAGGGCCCCGATGTGGCCAATCATGGAATTCCAGCCCACCGACCCATCGAGCCTGGCCAGGGCCGCAACCGCCCGAAAGGCGCTCGGCGCGTCAAGTTCAAGGCCGCCGTAACGCCGAGGTACGAGTATGCCGTAAATCCGTGCCGACCTGAGAGCGGACACGAGCTCCGCCGGCAGTCGCCGACCTTGCTCAATGTCGGGAGCGAGCCGCGCGACCATCGGCGCGAGCGCGGCGATGCGCGAAAGCACCTGATCCAGTGCGGCGTCGTCGGGACCTTGGACGTTGCTGGTGGCCGACCGTTGCTTGTCGAGAAGCGTTGTCATCTGGCTATCCTCCAGGTAGGGAGCGAGAAAGCGGCAGTCTGGAGCTGGCAAACTACGGTTCGATTGCAGCTCACGGGGAATGCGTTTCAATCGTAACCGGATAGGTTTACTCCTCCGGCATATTTGAATCCGGGCGGCGCGGGCGCTCACCGGCGGGCTGTGACAGGGTCTTCGGTCAGCTCGACTTGATGCACAAAGTGATCGAGTCGGTGATCAAAGGTCACCCAGGGATGCCGCGCCGTCTCCCACACGGATAGCGTCGGCCAGGGCATCGAAGGGTCAGCGAACGCGCCAACGGCGATGCCGATAAGGTCCGGGAAGATTTCCGCGTACCAGAACACCGTGGACCCGCAGTCGGGGCAGAAATGGAGTTCGATCTTTCGCCCCGAGTCGCTGCCGCGCACGTAGACCTTGCTCGGCCCCTCGGTGCGCACCTGCTCTTTCGGAAAATAGGTGCTGACGCCAAAGGGCGAGCCAGTACCGGCGTTGGCACTCCATGCAATGACACGCGCCGATAAGCGCCGGCTCGCCGGTCGCCTCCGCGCGCAGCGAGCCGCAGCAGCAATGCGCGATCCTGGTCATAGCTAAACCTCCGAGAGTGTGGCTAAGTTTACATTCGATTGTTGGCTATAACGTCGGGACTCTGGGCGTCGCTGGTCGCCAACCATTGCTTTGTCGAGAAGCGTCGTCATCGGGCTATCCTCCGAATAGGGAGCGAAAAGCGACAGTCTGGAGCTCGCAAACTACGGTTCGATTGCAGCTCACGGGAAAGCGTTTTAAACGTAACCGGACAGCTTTACCCCTCCGGCAGCGGGATGGCGGACGCGAAGACCCCATCGGGATCGAAGCGGTGCTTGAGGGCCCGGAGCCGGGCGGCGTTGCCGCCATAAGCCCCAGCCGCCTGTTCGCGGTCATCCGGCCCCAGCAGGTTGGCGTAGCCGCCAGGCAGGGCGAACGGGGCGAGGCTCTGCCAGAGATCTTGTGCCCAGCGTCGGTGCGCCGCGCCGTCATCCCCATCGGGCTTCCAACCCGCGACGATCTCCACCATCAAGTGCTCACGGCGCAGGCCGAATGCGGCGCCATCCGGTGCCATCCGCGTTGCGGCGCCGTGGAAGTGGTGCCAAAAGACCGAGCAATACGGCGACGCCGCGCGGGCCTTCGCCGCGATGATCGCGTCGGCAGCGCCCGCGGTGAGCGCGGGCAGCGAGCGCGTCCGGGTCTCCCAGTGGTAGCCGTCCGCGGCCTCCACCCACGCGTCGAACTGGGCGAGCAGGTCGGCGTAGGTTGCCGGCCCGACCTGCGCGGATAGCGGCGTGCCGAAAGCCCGCACGTCCTCCATGGCACGCTCGCCCCGACGCCGGTCGCCGTTCCACAGCGGCAAGACCATGATGACGGGTTCGCCGTTCGGGCCGGGCATCACGCCGACGGAAACGCCGAGTTCGTCGGGCGCCGTCGCCGCAAATGAAGCGTAGCGGCGCAGGACCGCGCCCGCCTCGTTCCAGTTGTAGATGATCGATCCCGCGAGCATGTCGCGCGCCGGATGGAGGCGGACGCGCAGGGAGGTCACGACGCCGAAGTTGCCGCCGCCGCCGCGCAGCGCCCAGAGCAGGTCCGGCTCCGCGTCGGGACCGGTTGTCACGCGCCGCCCGTCCGCCAGCACGATTTCGGCGCCGAGCAGGTTGTCCGCCGCCAGGCCGCAGGTACCGCTGAGGGGGCCGTAGCCGCCCCCCAGAGTCAGGCCGGCCATGCCGACCGTGCCGCAGTTGCCCAATGCCGCGACTAGGCCGTGGGCGCCGGCGGCGGCGGCCACGTCACTTGACCCGGGCGCCGCCCGCGACAGTGGCCACAAGCGCTCGCGGGTCCACGGCCACATCCCGCATCCCGGTGAGGTCGATGACGAGCCCATCGTCGCGCAGGGCCCGCCCCGCCCAGTCGTGCCCGCCGCCGCGCACAGACAGCTTCAGGCCGTGGCGCCGCGCGGCACGCACCGCCGCCTGCACCTCCTCGGGTTGTTTGCAGAACGCGACTATCGCCGGGCGGCGGCGCACGGCGCCGTTCCACACGCGGGAGCCCTCGTCATAGAGCTCGTCCCCTGGCAGCGCCACGCGGCCGGATATGGCTGCCCGCAGCTCGTCCGCACAGCTTGCGCTGATTCGATCCTTTGAACCCAGCATCGTTGCACTCCTTTCGGCCGCGGCCCACGACGGCCGAAGCTCCTTTTCGACTTGAAGCGAGAGCAGGATGGGCGGGCGGTCGGACCTAAGGCGTCCTTGTCGGGCGCTGGCTGCCAAGTCCCGCACTGCGCGAAGGACGCTTGTTATGGTGCCTGCAAAATGCGGTCCTGTTGCACCTCGGAGGAATCGTGTTTCAGCCGCAACCGGGTGCTTGAACGGCTCTGCCCACGACCTGAAGTCCTCGCTGGTTATTCGATGTTGCCTCTCACAGCGAGATCAGGAGTAGGTTCGTTGCGGAATCAGCGGGCCCAATGTGAGTCCTGCCATTCCGACGGCACCGACCGCCCCCGTTACGGGCGCAAGCCCAAGCGGGTCTGTGGTTTTGACAACGTCTGACGCGCGGGCGCCGCCGCCAATTCTTGCGGTGCAATTCTCCAGATATGCTTCCACACTGTTCATGCCGCGCAGGTCGATAACGAGGCCCTCGCACAGAGCCCGACCAGCCGGATCATGACCTCCACCACGCACTGAGAGCGGGAGGTCACAATCACGTGCGGCTCGGATTGCCGACTGGACGTTTCGAGTCGTCAGGCAATGGACGATCGCGCGTGGCAGAGGGCCGACTGGCTTCACATAAATCGCGGTTGCGGCAGCGTAGCGGTCATCACCCGGTCGCGAAATACCTCCCGACAGCCGCTCGCGAAGCCGGCGAAGCCTTCGTTCGATCAGATCAGTCAATGTCTTGCTCCTTTCAGCGGAGGCAGTGCTTCGACACCATTCCCGTCGAAGCAGCAGCGCTGTTTCACGGTTCGCCGTAGGATATCGAGCGGGTCGCTGCTCAGTATCCAGACCAAAAACTGCTCATGTTTTGCTCGGGTGACTCAATGGGTAGGCGGCTCCATTGAGACGCCGTACTTCACCGCTATGGCCACTAATTTGCTCATTTCCGGTGTGCCTGTGGCGGTGGCGGTCTCCAATTCGGCAAACATCTGATCAAGGCCGCAACTCGGGGCGCACAGGATGAGGACACGGGCCGGCTCATCACCGGGATTGCGAAAGGCATGGCGCTGGTTGCGCGCGCCATAGAAGAAGCCGCCAGGTCCGACGCGACGGGGCGCCGGCTCGCCTTCGAGCTCGATGAGGAGCTCTCCGCTCAGGCATAGAAGGCTTCGTCCTCTCTTGTATGGGTATGCGGCGGCGCGCCTGCGCCTGGTGGAACGACGGCTTCCCACAGCGAGAAGGACCCCGCGGTTTCGGCGCCCGTCGCTTTGTAGATGTGGGTGACACCCAGCAAGTTGAGCGTCTGACCGACTCCTGGCCCGCGAATGAACGAGGTCGTTGCGGCGAAGTTCGTGTCCATTTCCGATCTCCTTTGTGTCGTTTACGCGACGAGCGGAAATGATCGAGCAAACGACTGCTCAATATCCAGGCCGAAAATTGCTCATGTTTTGTTTGACTCCGGCGGGCAGAGAGCCGTCTCGCGGGCAACTGACGGGTCGTCGCGCACGTTCTCGCGCCCTCAGCCATCATGAAGAATTCATTGAACCGCCGGTGCTCCAGGCGCCGCGCCTGGCCGGCGATGTGGCTGTCGCGCCCATGGATCTGGCTCGCCTGCGAGAAGCTCGCGAGCTGCTTGTGCGTCGACTGCGTCGCCATGATGCCGGGAGCGCTCGCATCCAGGCCATCCAGCCCCATCGCGAAGCGGCCGCGATAGATCGGGTGGAACTTCATGAAGCCGGTCCAGGCCTCGTCGAACATGATATAGTCGCACAAATGCCCGACGCGCCGGACGATCTCCTCGGCGGAGTAGATCGTGCCGTCGTAGGTGCACTGTTCGATGACCGCCACCGGGAACGGGCGCTCGCGCCGCCACGCCTGCGGATCATCGACGAGCGGGTGCGTGCGGATGCGCTCCCGTAGCGCCGTCTCGTCGAGTGAGGCGGCATCGAGCGGCCCGATCAGCCCGTGGGCGTTGCGGTCGGTCGGGAGGTAGATCGGGATGCCGCCGCCGAGCAGCAGCGCGCCGTGATGCGCCGCCTTGTGGTTGTTGCGGTCGAACAGCACGAGGTCGCCGGGCGCCACGAGACCCTGCAGCACGATCTTGTTCGAGGTTGAGGTGCCGTTCAGCACGAAGTAGGTCCGCTCCGCACCGAAGATCTTCGCCGCCTCGCGCTGCGCGGCCAGCGCGGGCCCCTCGTGCGTCAGCAGGTCGCCGAGCTCGACCACCGAGTTGTCGAGGTCGTCGCGAAAGACGGCCTCGCCGAGATGGTCCACGAAAATCCGCCCGATCGGGCTGCGCGAGTAGAACACGCCACCGTTGTGCCCCGGACAGGTCCAGAGCTGGTTGGCCTCCTCGTTATAGTCGACGAGTGCACCGAAGAACGGCGTCTTCAACGTCTCGGCGTACTGGCGAAGTCGGCTGACCAGGTTCTTCGCGATGAACTCCGGCGTCTCGTCGGCGAGGAAGACGTACCCGTCGGCTTCGTACATCACGTCGACCGGGATGTCCTCCAGCCGGTGACGGCGCACCAGGACGTAGATCGGCGTTTCCAGTCCGCGCTTGCGGATGAACTGGACCAGCGCCGCCATCTTGCCTTGGGGCCCGAGCTTGCCCCAGTCCAGCACGACGCAGCCCACCGCGGCGTCGGTGCGGATGACGAGCTCGGCGTCCTCGGGCTTGCGCGCCTTGATGACGGTGTAGCCGCTGCGCGCGACCTCATCGACGATCTGTGCGAGGCGTTGACCCTCCAGATCGTCGTCGTCGAAGGCACGCGCACAGACCAGGAACTTGAACCTTCGCTCGTACTCCATCGAACCGAGATTCCCCCCGATGGCTGTTCCGCGTGCGCGTGCCGCGACAGCTTTGGGGTTGGATCGGCGCTTTGCAAGTCGTGATAGAGCCCGGCGCGCCGGCGAGATCAGCAACCGCCTCCGATCCAGGCGGATCGACCGGAGGCCTTCGCGAAAAGGCTTGTCCCCGAACTGATAGAGGATACCGTTCCATTGGTAACTGGTCGAGCTTTGCATGGAGCTTTTCGGGTTCTTGCTTCCGAGACGTTTCCGTGGCGGTCTGCCGATCCGAAAATGGCCCGGCCAGACTGTCTCCTGCTCGACGGCCCCCTCCCCCTTCCCCCTCCCGCAAGGGGAGGGGTATAACGAATCCTCCCCCCGCGGCGGTTACCCTAGGTACCGGGCGAGGCGTTTGGCGAGTTCGGGACCGGTCTCGGTTGCGGCGAAGGGGGCGAGGTAACGACCGTTGGGGGCCACGAGAAAAAGAACTGCGGTGTGATCGACCGTGTAGCTGTCTGCTCCTGGGTTGGTTTGGTGAATGGTGCTGCTGACGCGATATTCCTGCTCGACTGTGCGGATTTGTGTGGGGGTTCCGGTCAAGCCGATGATGCGTGGACTAAAGGAGCGGACATAGGCCCGGACAATCGCCGGCGTGTCGTGATTGGGGTCCACGGTGATGAAAAGCGGCTGCAGCCGTTCGGCCTTGGTGCCAAGAATGTCGATTGCATCGGCGATTGCGCTCAGCGTTGTCGGGCAGATGTCCGGGCATGATGTGTAGCCGAAGTAGATCAGGAGGTAGCGGCCTCGGAAATCGCGGTCCGTGACTACCTGACCGTTGCCCCGTGTCAAGGTGAAGGGGCCGCCGATCGTTGGTACGCTGTGCGGGGTGGTGCCGCCGAGCAGCCAGAGATACGAGGCGGTCAGCAGCAGCAGGCCGGCTGCGGCGGAGAAGACGATGATGCCGGTTCGGCGGGTGTTTCTGTGGCGTCGGTCTTGGTGTGCGGCGCGCGGCGCCCTCACCCGGTTCGCTGCGCGAACCGACCTCTCCCGCGGGGCGGGAGAGGTGTTTGGGGGGGCGCTTTGTGGACCGACCTCTGGATGATTTTCAGTCTTCATGACATTGCTCTAGCCCGGCATCGATATATCCATGCCGGGACGCAGTTGGCCTAGCAGAGCCGCGGCCAGCACGATCAGCAATCCGAAGCACGTTTGGAAGGAAAGGCTGCGGAGAAGTCGGCGGCGGGCGAGGTCGGGATTGCGCCCGCGCAGGTCTGGCGCAAGCCAGTAGCGGTTGAGGACGGCGAAGCCGAACAGCACTCCGAACAGGCTGAGCTTCAGCAAAGCTGTCCAGCCGTAGGCGGTGTGGAACAACGCCTTCGTGCTGCCGACCAATATCCAGCCTTGCACAAAAGCCGAAGCGGCCATCAGCGAGACGCAGACTTTGCCAAGCGGAGAGAACCAGCGCGCGGCGAGTGCGGCGGCGGGTGGGGGCGCCAGCAGCACGACAAGCAGCAATGGCAGCAAGCCGCCGAGCCATGCGCCAGCCGCCCAGAGATGCAAAGCCTCGGAGATTTCGAGAACACTCAGACCGCTTGCCATGGCGTAGGCATGACCATGTCCTACCTCCAGGATCGCCGCGGCCGTTCCCAGGACAAGGCCGATACGCCAGCGGGCCGCGCTGGGGCTGCGGCCGAGCACCAGTCCCGTTGCGAGCAGCAACAGGAGTTGCAGCAGAAGGACGTGGCCGAAGCTGGTGGTGATCAGCACCGTCCACAGGTCGTCCGGCCAGTCCCCGATCGTCTCGGGGGCGGCAAGGTAGGATGTGAGGACGGCGAGCCAGGCACACAACGCGAGGGCGGCGAATATCAAACTGAATTGGCTCCACCGCACCAGGCCACGCTCGATCGGGCCGATGATGTCGGGCGTCATGCGGGGGTAGGTACGCGGCATGACCACGGTCCGGAACGCCAGAGTGCCGGACACTGAGAGCAGGAAGGCGACGGCGAACCCGCGCGCAAGGACAAGCGCAGCTCCGCCGTCGGGGGCGAAGGTCGGCACTGACCCGTTCGCTTCAGTTCATCTTCATGCCGGGCATCGATCCCGAGCCGGCTGTCAGCGGACGCACTGTTGCTTCTACGTCGACAGGCGCGGCGTGCGCAAAGGTCAGGCGCAGCGGAATGCTCTGGCCTGCCTGCAGCGAGGTCTTCAGGCCCATAAGCATGATGTGATAACCTCCCGGCTTGAGAGAGACCGGCTTGCCGGGAGGCAGCTCAAGGCCGCCCGCGACTGGGCGCATGCGCATGACGCCGCCCTGATTTGTGGTCTGGTGTAACTCCGCTTGCTGTGCAACCGGCGTGGAAACGCCGATCAATCTGTCTCCGGTTGCGCTCGTCAGCGTCATGTAGACCACGCCCGTTGCCGTGTGCGGCGGTGTCGCGCGCGACCAGGCGTCCGCGACTGTCATCTGGGGTGACTGCGCTGCCGCTCCGGCTGGGAGCAGTCCGCTGATAAGCGCGAGCCCGGTGCCGGGTAGCGCAGCGAGAATTGCCCGGCGGGAGTGCTGATGCGCTCTCATTTGGAGCCCACCGTGAAGTGGAACGATCCCTGGGTCTTGTGCGTGTCGGTCGCCGTTGCGTGCCAGACGACGGTATAGGTTCCTGGCGGCAGCGGTTTGAGGTCGACGGCAAGGTGTGTGTCGCCGCCTACCAGATGCGGCTTGCCGGTCTCGACCTGCGCGCCTTGGGCGTTCTGCACGACGATCGTGCTGAAACGGGGCTCCACCCCTTCGGTGAAGTTGATCACCACCTGATTGGGTGCCTGCGACACAGTGCTGCCGACGGCGGGGCTGGCGGTCTTGAGAAAGGCGTGCGACGAGGCATGCCCCGCCAAGAGGGCGAAGCCGGCCGCGAGCGCGATTGTGCGGACGGTGTACATGCGAGGACTCCCTTGTTGGATCATGGGAAGATCGGCTTGCCGATCGTGTTCGGGAACATGTCGTCGAAGAAGAAGTGCACTTGGAAGATGACGCCGACATGCGACCCGGCTGCCCTGTTGGCGGGGATCAGTGCCTCCAGGCCGACTTGGTAGGTATTGCCCAGGTAGATCACACCCGGGGCGACGGTCAGCGTTTCGGGCAGTCCCGGGGCGGGTCCGGCGGCGGGCGAGAACCAGTCCAGCTCGACCAGTGGAATCATGTGGCCGAAGAAATCGGGAAGCCCGATGTTTTTCACCTGCGATTGCAGATACGGGATGCTGTACTGGAGCGAGAGGCCACCCGCCCAGAAGAACGGCTGGCCTCCATTGTCTCCGGTGGTGTTGAGCCGGTGGTCGGGGATGCTGTAGCTGAGCTCGCCGGTGATGGCGAGCGGGCGTAGCAGGCCGATGGGCAGCGGGCCTAGCCCCTGGCCGAAATAGAACGTGGGCAGGGTCGCTCCGGTTTCGTTGCCGCCGATGCTTTGAGTGGCAGCGCTGCCGCCGAACTCATACATGACGCCGAGCGAGATTACGGATTCGGTCCGCGGGAGGGTGATGGCCTGCCACTTGCCGGTGAGGATCGCGTTCTCGAGCCCAGTGTGCGTCTTCATCCCCTGCTGCTGCAGAATATCCCAGCCCTGGTTGTAGATGATCGCGGTGGTGGAGGTGATCGTCTTGTCGTATTCCCATTGGAATTGATACCGGGTCTGGCCGTCGGAGGTGGGCGGGTATACGAACTGCGGCAGCGTTGACTTGTCGCCGACACCGGGGTCATCGAAAGTGAGGGTAACGGGAAACACGCGGTTGCCGACGACGACGTGGGCCTGTGCCGGAGCGGCGTTCAGAGCGGCCACGCCCGCACAGGCGAGGGCGACTGCGGGAAGCGCGTTTCGCACGAGGGGTTCCTTTCCTGTGGCGTGAGATGCCGGACGCCAACGCAGCGTGCGTGGCGTCGCGCGAAGGCGAGTCTCAGGCCGTCAGGGGAGGAGCGCGTGGTGCACCGACTCGCGCGGTGGCTGCCGGCGGGCCGCGCCCGGGTGGTCTTTCTTTGATTCTTGGATACAGGACGGCGTTGGATGATACCGGCAGCTCGGGCGCGGATGTCGGGATGACACTGGGTAGCGCCAACGCGATGCTTATTGGGCAGAGGGCGGGGTTGGCGCGCTGGTGCCGGTGCGAAGCGGGGACACCGTGGCCGGAAGGATAGTTTGCGCCGCAGAGGATGCTGGCCGCGTCGAGTGCTGCGAGTTGTCCCTGGGGGGCGTCATCCGGCAGCACCATGGCTCCGAGCGCCAACTGGCTCACCAGCGCGATCGCGGCGAGCAGGAAACGCAGGTAACCAGAGAGGTGCCGGAAGCGGCGTGACATGGGTGGCGATGGTAGCAGCGGTTAGGCGGCCGGCAAACGGGACCTTGAGCTTCGTCTCAGCCGCCATAGAGTGGCCGTCCGCTGAAGGAGAGGGCCGATGCGCAGACGCAACTTCCTGGTTACTGCCGCTGCCACACTTGCTGCACCGCGTGTTGTCCGCGGGCAGTCGCGCCAGACGCTGACCTTTGTGCCGCAAGCGGACCTCGCGGTGCTCGATCCGGTGTGGACCACCACGTATCAGACGCGGGATCACGGGTTCCTGGTGTTCGACACGTTGTTCGGCATCGACGCCCATTATCAACCGCAGCCGCAGATGGTTGAGGGGGTTGATACCTCGACAGATGGCACGCAGTGGACGCTGACGCTGCGGCCGGGGATGAATTTCCATGATGGCGCCCCGGTGCTGGCGCGCGACTGTGTCGCCAGCGTGCGGCGCTGGGGTGTGCGCGACGCCTATGGTCAGGCGCTGATCGCCGCGACCGATGAGGTCTCGGCGCCGGACGACAAGACCATCCGGTTCCGGCTGAAATATCCGTTCCCGCTGTTGCCGCAGGCACTCGGCAAGACACCGCCCAGCATCTGCGCGATCATGCCGGAGCGGCTGGCGAAGACCGATCCGTATCAGCAGGTCACCGAGATGGTCGGCAGCGGGCCCTATCGTTACAAGTTGGACGAGCGGGTGCCGGGCTCGCTTGTCGTGTACGAACGATTCGCCGGATATGTGCCTCGCAGTGGGGGGACGCCCAGCGGCACGGCGGGGCCGAAGGTGGCGTATCTCGATCGGATCGAGTGGCACATCATCAAGGACCCGAGCACCGTCGCCGCGGCGATGGAGCAGGGGGAGATCGACTGGTGGCTGACGCCGGACGCCGATCTGCTGCCTCTGCTGGCGGGCAAGAAGCTGGTGGTGCGGAACAATGACCCGACCGGCTTCGTCGCGACGATGCGGTTCAATCAGTTGCATCCACCGTTCAACAATGCCGAGATCCGGCGGGCGATGCTGGGGGCGGTCGATCAGACGGAGTATATGATCGGGATGGTCGGGACTGATCCCGAGATGCGGCATGTGCCGTGTGGGGTGTTTACGCCGGGGACGCCGATGGCGAGCGATGCGGGGTTGGAGGTGCTGACTGGGTCTCGGGATTTGGCGAAGGTGAAGAGCGAGCTGGCGGCGGCGGGGTATCGCGGGGAGAAGGTCGTGCTGCTGGCACCTACCGATATCGCCAGCGCGAAGGCGCTTGCTGATATTTCGAATGATATGATGAAGAAGGTGGGGCTGAACGTTGAGTATCAGGCGATGGACTGGGCGACGTTGGTGCAGCGGCGGGCGAAGAAGAAGCCGGTGGATCAGGGCGGGTGGAGCGTGTACCACACGTCGTGGAGCGGCACCGATATGCTGAACCCGGTGGGGCATCAGTTCCTGCGTGGCAACGGGGCGGATGCGACGGTGGGCTGGCCGTCGGCGCCGAAGCTGGAGGAGCTGCGGACGCAGTGGTTGAGGGCGCCTGATCTTGCGGCGCAGAAGAAGATCGCCGCGCAGATGCAGGTGCAGGCGTTCAGGGATGTGCCGTATGCGCCGCTGGGGCAGTATTTCGGGCCGACGTCGTTTCAAGCGACGCTGACCGGGGTGCTGACGGGCAATCCGGTGTTCTGGAATATACGGAAGGGGTGAGGGACGGCGCAGGGACCCTCACCCGGTTCGCTTCGCGAACCGACCTCTCCCGCTCTGAGGCTGTGAATTTTTCATCCTCCCGCCCGGATCTCTGACGATCGGGGGTTGCGCGACAGGACTCGTTGCGATTCGCTGCGATCTCGCACGATTCGGAGATCGGCAATGTCGGCGACTGAGGGTCTGTTCGAGGACGGGCGGAGCCGAGCAAGGCATCTGCGCCGGCGAGCGAGGCACCGGTTCGGTTGCGGCTGGCCCAGCGTGACCAGCCCGAGTTCCAAGTGGTTGACCTGGACAGCCTGTTGCCGACGGAGCATCCGGCACGAGCGGTCTGGACCTTCGTCGAGACGCTGGAGCTGAGCGATCTGCTGGCGGGCATCAAGGCCCGGATCGGCGAGCCAGGCCGTCCGCCGGCGGACCCGAAGATCCTGATGGCGCTGTGGCTTTACGCCACGATCGAGGGGGTCGGCAGCGCCCGCGAGCTGGCGCGCCTATGCGAGGCCCATGTTGCCTATCGCTGGATCTGCGGCGGGGTGTCGATGAACTACCATACGCTGGCGGATTTCCGGGTCAGCCAGGTGGCGCTGCTCGACCGCTTGCTGGCGCAGGGCGTGACAGCGCTGGTTTCGGAAGGACTGGTGAAACTGCAACGGCTGGCGCAGGACGGGGTCCGCATCCGTGCCTCGGCGGGATCGAGCTCATATCGGCGGCGTTCCCGGTTGGAAGAGCTGCTGGCGGAGGCCGAGAAGCGGGTGGAGCAGTTAAAGACGGAACTGGAGGCGGACCCGGCGGCGAGCACGGCGCGACAGCGCGCGGCGCGCGAACGCGCGGCGCGGGAACAGGTCGAGCGGACCAAGGCAGCGCTGGAACGGATGCAACAACTGGAAGCGGAACGGGCGCGCCGCGAGAAGACCCATCGGAAAGACACCGCGAAGCAGAAGCCGCCACGGGCCTCGACCACCGATGCCGAGGCGAGAGTCATGAAAATGGCCGATGGCGGCTATCGGCCGGCCTATAATGGGCAGTTCGTCAGTGATCCACAGACCCAGGTGATCGTCGCGGTCGATCTCGACACCACCGGCTCGGACGGCGGGCTGATGGCGCCGATGCAGCAGCGCATCGTCGAGACCTATGGGCAGACGCCGCAGCAGTATCTGGTGGATGGCGGCTTCAGCAAGCTGGACGATATCGAACGCGCCCATGCCGCCGGCATCGAAGTGTTCGCCCCGCCGCCGGACAACAAGCACAAGACCGATCCCACGGCGCCGCGCAAGAGCGACGGTCCGGGGACGGCGAAATGGCGCGAGCGGATGGCGAGCGAGGCGGGCAAGACGGTATACCGCGAGCGCGCCAAACACGAGTGCATCAATGCCCATCTGCGCAATTGTGGGGTCGGGCGTTTGCTGGTGCGTGGCTGCCAGAAGGTCCGAGCCGTCTTGTTGTGGTTCGCTGTCGCGCACAATCTGCTGCGCGCCTTGGTGCTGCGCGACGCCGCGGCGCAGCCGATCGCGGCGCCCGCGGGGGGAAATGGGTCCGCGGCACGGCGAAGTACAACCTGGGCGGGCGGCCGGCGCGGGAGGTACTCGGCAGACGGGTGGAGCGGTCCTTCTGGCCGCGTTTCAACCGCTGTGCCGGCTCACCTCCGCCCTGCGCCCGCCGTGTCGACCCGCGCTTCGGTCACCGGCAAGTCGATTGCTTCACAGCCTCAGTGCGGGAGAGGTAAAGGGAACCCGGCGTTTCCAGTCAGGAAGAACGCCCGCTAGACCGTATGTTCGTGGCCAGACGGGTGGCTCGTCCCTGCGGTATGTGACGAGCGAGGGTTGCGCTGGAGTGGCCAGCGTAGGGCCTCAACACATAGCGAGGACGAGCCGTGCAGGAGAATAGCGAAGCTTTCGTCGGTCTGGATACATCGAAGCAGAAGATTTCTGTCGCCGTTGCCGACACGGGGCGTACTGGCGAGGTGCGTTTCTTCGGTGACATCGACAGTGCACCGGCAATGGTTGAGCACATGGTAAACAAGCTGGGGAAACGCCACCAGAAGCTCAGGTTTTGCTATGAAGCAGGGCCGACCGGGTACGGGCTGCACAGGCAGATCACGGCGCTTGGCCACGAGTGCGTGGTAGTGGCCCCGTCGATAATCCCGACGCGGATCGAGAAAGCCCCGGACGAACACACGGAAATGCGGTATCCAACCCGCGCATCAGAGTCTGCAAACCGTCGTCTCAGCGACTCTGCCCCCTGTGCTGCGCAACAGCCATATATCGTATCACTCCGCAACTATGATGGAGAATGCATTGTCATGCTCAAGAGGGTTGACAACGAACATCAGAGTACCTCTGCACAGAGGTTTTGACCGGTTGGATGACGGGCTATCCCGGAGTGTCTGTCCGCCGGGGTGAGGCTCTGTGCGGGACAGCCGGTTCCGACCCTCCATCGTTTCGTTTATGGCGGCCACGATCCGGGCGTCTGTGCCCGGATGACCGGCGGGCAGGCGGAATGGCTGCTTGGCTATCCGGACAAGGCTTTGGCGAGCAGCACCGAGGCGTTGGTGCTTGCCGGGCAGATCAATCATCCCTTCAGCCTGGAACTTGCAAACGAGTATGCCGCGGCTCTCTACCTGCATCGTGGCGACCCCGAATTGGCCTATGGCCGGGTTGCGGCGGCAGAGGCGCTGCGTGCGGAGCAGCGCGTCGCGTCCGTCTTCCGACCGGCGATCTTGCGCGGCGCAGTCCAAATCGCAAGAGGCGCACCCGCCGATGCCCTCGCTTGTCTCCGCGAGGGGCTGGCGCCGGAAACGGGGGGGTCGCTAGTGTGGCGCCCTTACGGGCTGTGTCTATTGACCGAAGCGCTGCTGTCGCGGGGCGATTATATGGAAGCACTCGCGGCCGTGCGCGAGGCCTTTGAGCATATCGAGGCAACCGGCGAGCAAACGTGGCTCGCGGAGCTTCACCGTCTGCGGGGCTTGGTGTTACTGGCGCAGAACAAGCTCGACGAGGCTGGGGCTTCGCTTACGCAAGCGATCCGCCTCGCCCAAGCTCAACATGCGAAATCGCTGGAATTGCGCGCGGCCCGCGATCTCGCCCGGTTGTGGGGTGAACAGGGTCGGCGGGCTGAGGCCCGCGAACTGCTCGCACCAGTCTACAACTGGTTCACCGAGGGCTTCGACACCGCCGACCTCGAAGAGACCAAGGCGCTGCTCGACGAACTGACGTGAGTTGGTGATTGGCGACCGTAGAAATCCGCCCCGAATGTCCGCTCCTTATTGGACTCGATCATCCGCTGACGTAGTGAGGAGTGTCTCTTCAGGGTCGATAGCGGCTGTTTCGCTATCATTCAGAGACAGGTTCTAAGATGAACTGGAACTCGACGCAGTTTGACGGCTCGTCTCCGATCACTCTGCGTGCGGCTCGGTGGTAGGGCGCGTGCTGGAATACGTCTCGCCCGGCGCTTTGGGAGCCGCAGATGTACCGTCACTTATTGCCCGGCTCGGAAGGGCGGTTACTTCTTGTTACATTTTCTACCTTACTGTCGATGCGCTCGATGCATTTCCCGATTTGGAAAGGGTCCATCCGGCCAAAGCCGAGAGCGGACCAGCATACGGACGAGAATCTCGCTCAATTCCTGCGGCGAGAATTTCTGCCGATCATTCAGCACTTCCATCAGCTTCCACGCGAGGGCGGCGCTCTCGACCGTCGCGCGAGAGCAGCGCGGCGGCCGCGAAAACGTGCGCGCCAACTCCTTGCGTCCGCCAGATCAACGCGTGCACAGCAAACCGGATCCGGTGGTCCTGGCCGACGGGTCCACCTCAGCCAATGGTCGCAAGCACCTCCTCGTCGGTTGGGAACCGGCCGGTCGCCTTCTTGGAATAGGCGAGCCTGCCATCCACGGTAATCTCGAACACGCCACCGCCTGACCGGCGCAGGTGCACCTGCGTGCCGGGCGCCGACCGTTCGATCAAACCTGCCGCCGCACGGGCGCGCGGTTCGTAGCCTCACATGCCGCAATATTCGATTTCGACCTGCATAAACTGCTCTCCGATTGTCGTCACCTTCGCTGAAACAACAGCCGCCGCGTCGGACACCATCACAATGCGCCCCTATCAGTCAGCTATCACCGCTAGCTTGACATTGCTATAGGCTCACCACCCTCCACACCGCCTCTCCCAGCAGGCCCACCCCGAAATCCACCCCCGCCTCGCTCACCGTCAGCGGCGGTGCAATCCGCATCCCCCCTGCGACGCCTGCGCCCTCACGATATTCGCCGACAGCCCCCGCTCCAGCGCCACATCCGTCACCGCATCGGAAACCGCTGCGGCATCCCGCCCGCCGAACGAGCGGAACTCCGGCCTCGTCAGCAGCCCCCGGCTGCGCACTTTTCTTTGGGCGCTTGATCGACGGAACGGCACCCGGTCGTGAGGGCAGTCGGGCCCAGCCCCTGGCTCACGGAACTCGCCTCGCCGGCGCGACTGGCTGGCGACATCCAGGCCTACGCTACGTCAGGTAGGAGTGGACGATCCCGATCAGTTCCTCGGCTGCCTTGCGCGCGATGGCCCGGTCTTTCTCTTGCACCAGCCTCTCGCGGATGTGGTCTTCGATCACCGCGGCGATGAAGCCATCCAGCGCTCCCCGACAGGCCGTCGCCTGTTGCAGGACGGCCGAACTGCTCGCGTCGCTCTCGAGCGCGCGTTGAATTGCCTCGACCTGGCCGCGAATCCGGTTGAGCCGTTGGAGTAGCTTGGTTTTTTCTCCGTCCGCACTCGTCATGACCCTTGACCTGGTACCCAGTAGGAGTATATCGTCGCCTTGGCAGGAACGCGAGCCGGTTTATCGCGCCCTTGCCGATCCTGGCTTCGGCCGGGACCGACGCAACCAGACTTAGGGATCACATGAACCCGCGATCTACCAGCGAACCCACGGAGAGCCACAGTAGGCGCTTGCCGTCTGTGACGCCGTCGGGTTGGACGACCGCCCGGGCCGTGCATGTGACCGTTGAGGTTCCTGCGCTGATGCGCTGAGCCCCTGCGGCCAAGCCTCCCGGGCTCGGGCAACTGCTTGAGCATCAGGAGGCACCAATGGCCGCCCTAATGCATCTTCGCCCCGCAGGGGCTGCTGGCGGCGCGAACGTCGTGGCGGTGCACGGTGCCGTACTCGACAGCGCTCATATCGGCGACATCGAGGGGGCGCTCGGCACCATCTGTCAGCACGATGTCAGGCCGCGCCTGACCTGGCGGCATCGGCTGGCGACACTGCTGGCGATCCTCGGCCCCGGGCTGATCGTCATGGTCGGCGACAACGACGCCGGCGCCTTCGCCACCTACACCCAGGCCGGGCAGAATTACGGCACCTCGCTTTTGTGGACGCTGCTGCTGCTGGTTCCCGTGCTGTACGTGAACCAGGATATGGTGCTGCGGCTCGGCGCAGTAACGGGTGTCGGCCATGCGCGCCTGATCCTCGAGCGGTTCGGCCGGCTCTGGGGCGCCTTCAGCGTCATCGATCTGTTTTTGCTGAACGCGCTCACCATCGTGACCGAGTTCATCGGCATCAGCCTTGCACTCGACTATCTCGGCGTGTCCAAGCTGCTCGGCGTGACACTTGCGGCAGCGCTCACCATTGCCGCGGCGGGTACCGGCAATTTTCGTCGGTTCGAGCAGTTTGCGCTGATGCTCTGCTTCGGCAGCCTGTTGCTGGTGCCGATCTTCCTGATGGCGCACCCGGCGCTTGGCCCGATGACGCGCGACCTACTGATCCCCTGGCCGCCCGCCGGCAAATTGTCTGACATCATGCTGCTGATCATCGGCATTGTCGGCACCACCGTGGCGCCGTGGCAGCTCTTCTTTCAGCAGAGCTATGTCGTGGACAAGCGCATTCCGCCGCGTTTCATGGCGTACGAGCGTACCGACCTTTGGATTGGCATCGCGCTGGTCATGATCGGCGCGATCGCGATGATGGCGTTCTCCGCGACGGCGTTCGACCACACGCCGGAGTTCGGCAACTTCACCGATGCCGGCGGCATCGCGGCCGGGCTAGGCGAGCATGTCGGTCGGGTCGCCGGTGTGCTGTTCGCGGTGGCGCTGATCGATGCCAGCATCATCGGCGCCGCCGCCGTGTCGCTCGCCACGGCTTATGCGATCGGGGATGTGTTGGAGGTGCGTCATTCGCTGCACCGCAGACCTGGCGACGCGATCGGGTTTTATTTGGTCTATGCCGGGCTGATCGCGATCGCGGCTACGCTGGTCCTGATCCCGGGCTCGCCGCTGGGCTTGCTGACCGAGGGCGTGCAGACGCTTGCCGGCGTGCTGCTGCCGAGCGCCACCGTGTTCCTGCTGCTGCTTTGCAACGATCGGGCGGTGCTCGGGCCGTGGGTGAACGGACGCGCCACCAATCTGTTCACCGGCGCGGTGATCGCCGCACTGGTGGTGCTGTCGGTGATCCTGACCGCCGCCGTCCTGTACCCCGACATCAGCGATGCCGCGATCCTGTGGACGCTCGGCGGCGGAGCGGGGTTCGGGCTGGCAATCGCCGCGATCGCCTGGCTCCTGCGACGACGCAGACCAAGCGGGCACGCGGTCAAGCCGACCGATGCCGACGCCGATCGTGCGAGCTGGCGCATGCCGCCACTCGGGCAACTTCTGCCGCCGCGACTGACGATTGCAAAGCGCACGTGGCTGGCGGTGTTGCGTCTGTATCTCGCCGTTGCGGCGATCCTGGTCGTCGTGCGTGTGGTGCAAATCGCGCTAGAACAGGGGTGAGGAACGAGCAATGTGGGCCCTTGTTCGCCTCTCCGCCCGCGTGCGCCTGTTGTTCCGCCGCAGCCGCGATGGAGTTGGGCTGAGTCGTGCTGCGCATCTTGAGGTGCTGGCGCCCTGGTGCCGCGGCGACGTCCTTGCGGTTTTGCACGAACGCGAGCAGGACCGATGGACCGCCGTTGCGGTCGATGGCGGCGCGGGCATGTGGCGCAAGATGCTGTCGCGGCGATGGGGGCCTGACGACGGCGGAGCGCGAAGAGCTCAACCGCCTGCGACGTGAGAACCGCCGGCTTAGGCTTGAGCGGGAAATCCTCTCAAAGGCGGCGGCCTGGTTTGCTCGGGAGACGAACGCGATCCCCGCGAAGGGTTCCGGTTCGTGAGCGATCACCATCGCGAAGCGATCCCCCGGAGGGAAATGCCGCGAAGCGGCATCCGCGAACTACCCGATCGCCACCATGTGCCGGCTGCTGGGTGTCTCCTCCGGCGGCTACTACGCATGGGCGAAACGCCAGCCGTCGCAGCGGGCCCGGTCCGACGCGGCGCTGATGGCGGAGATCCGTAGCGCGCATGCGGGTTCGTGCGGCATTTATGGGGCGCCGCGGGTTCATGCCGAGCTGGCTGCCAAGGGCATCCGCATCGGCCGCAAGCGTGTCGCCCGGCTGATGTCGAAGGCAGGTCTCGCCGGTGTGAGCCGACGCAAGTTCGTCACCACCACGGTCAAGGGCGATGGCCGGGAGGCACCCGACCTGGTCGAGCGCAACTTCACGGCGGAAGCGCCGGATCGGCTGTGGGTCGCTGACATCAGTGTGCCGCAGCAAGCGGCGTGAGAGATGGGGGGCGGCCCCCCGCAACCGGCTTGCAGGAGCAGGTTGCAAACCGCCGTGAGCGGCGCGGGTCAAAAGCCCGGGTCGTGAGCGTCACGGAAAAGGCGCCGCGAGGCGTCAGGTGGGAGACAGGAAGGCGAACACCAGTGAACTGCCGTTCAAGTGTCGAAAGTACTCAAATGACGTTGAAACCGGCGAGTGATGTTGCGCCGGGATCAGTCCGGACGGTGCCTGCTGACGGGCCGGACGGCGTCCGGCATAGAGGCAGCGCGATCCTGTTTCAGGCTCTCACGTTGAACTGCGGGAACCTTCGGCGGCGATGCCAAGCGAAAGGCGCAAGCCCGAAAGGCGAGGCCGATAATAGTGACGCGCCGCCAAGGGACGGAGCCGCTCGTAGTAGCGTTGAGACCGCCGTAATGGCGGGGGAGCGAAGGGGCGGCGTCATCCGGCAGGCATGGGGGATCAACCGGGCGACCGGGAGGAGTCCCGCATGACCTGCAAACCCTATGACATTCCCAAGACCTTGATATGGGAGGCATGGTTACATGTAAAAGCCAACCAAGGTGCTGCGGGGATCGACGCCGAGACGATCGAGCAGTTTGAGGAGAGGCTGGGCGACAACCTATACAAACTTTGGAATCGGATGAACGCCGGCAGCTACTTTCCGCCGCCGGTGAAGGCCGTGCCGATCCCGAAGAAGTCAGGAGGCGTCCGGATTCTGGGCATCCCGACGGTGGCCGACAGGATCGCGCAGACGGCGGTGAAGATGCGGCTGGAGCCGCGGCTCGATCCGATCTTCTGCGAGGATTCCTACGGGTATCGTCCGGGAAAGTCGGCGCTGGAGGCAATCGCTGTCACCAGACGCCGCTGCTGGGACTAAGACTGGGTTGTAGAGTTTGACATCCGGGGGCTGTTCGACAATCTCGACCATGACCTCTTGATGAGGGCTCTGCGCAAGCACTGTCAGGAGCCCTGGATCCTGCTCTATGTGGAACGCTGGCTGAAAGCGCCAATGCAAACCACGGATGGGCAGATCCTGGAACGCGACAGAGGCACGCCGCAAGGGGGTGTCGTGTCACCGATCCTGGCCAATCTGTTCCTGCACTATGCGTTTGATCTGTGGGTGACACGACATCTGCCCGGCGTCCGGTTTGCCCGGTATGCTGACGATGCGGTGCTTCACTGCAAGAGCAAATGGCAGGCGGAGTATGTGCTTGATCGCATCCGGGAACGGTTCCAGGCCTGCAAGCTCGAACTGCATCCGGGCAAGACACGGATCGTGTATTGCAAGGACATCAATCGGACCGGGGATCACCCCGTCGTCCAGTTCACGTTTCTCGGCTATACGTTCCGGCCCCGCAAGGCGCTGGATAAGTATGGCCGGGTTTACGTGAACTTTTCCCCGGCGGTCAGCCGCGACGCCCTCAAGGCCATGCGGCAGACTATCAGGGGATGGCACCTGCAACTGAAGAGCGACAAGAGCTTGGACGATCTATCGGCCATGTTCACTCCGGTCCTGAAAGGCTGGCAGCAATACTACGGCCGGTTCCACGGATCGGCGCTCAAGCCGGTGTGGCGGCACATGAACCTGTTCCTGATCCGGTGGCTGATGCGCAAGCACAAGAGGCTGGCAGGCCATAAAACAAGGGCTGCCGAGATACTCAAGCGATTTGCGCAAGGTCGGCCGGGTGCTTTCATTCACTGGTCGATGGGTTATCTGTCGTAGGCTGGATGATGGGAGCCGGATGAGCCGAGAGGTTCACGTCCGGTTCTGCGAGGGGCCGGAGGTGAGATTCCTCCGGCCTACTCACCCCTACATCCCGACCTGGGCGGGCTTTCTCTATCTCGCCGTGGTGCTCGACGCCTTCAGCCGCCGCGTAGTCGGCTGGTCGATGGCCACCACGCTCGCCAGGCAATTGGTGCTTGATGCTCTGAACATGGCGCTGGTGACGCGACGACCCAGAGGCGTGATCCATCACTCCGATCAGGGTTCGCAATACACCTCGATCGAGTTCGGCCATCGTTGCCGCGAGGCCGGCGTGCGTCCCTCGATGGGCTCGGTTGGAGACGCCTACGACAACGCCATGTGCGAGAGCTTCTTCGCCACCCTCGAATGCGAGCTTCTCGCCCGCTGTCGCTTCAAGACTCAGGCCGAAGCTCGCCGCGCGGTGTTCGCCTTCATCGAAGGCTTCTACAATCCGCGTCGTCGTCACTCCTCGATCGAGTATCTTTCACCGATCGACTACGAACGACGGCATTATGCAATGATCGTCGTTCCCGACGATGACCAGCCTGCCGCCGTGCTCGCGGCCGTCAAGGACGCTTCGCGCCGCCTTCGGCGGTCGCCTGCGGCGATCCTTGACCGCCGTTGCGCGCGGCCATCCCCACCCGGTACCAGCCGGGAGGCAGGGAATGGCTCCGCCAGGGGCCCCCGGAAACTAAAGAATGGTCGCAAACGGGAGGACAAAATGCCGTCCCATCAGGTGTCATAAACCCAAACACTCACCTGTCCACCAAACCGGGGCAGGTCCAGGTTCTCGCAATAGCTGCGAAGGAAACCGAAATCCTCTAAGCATGTATCCGTTTGCGATTCCCTCTTCGAGCAAAGGGGACCCGAGTTTCGGATCACGAAGCTTGTCCCAACCGGGCCAAAAACAGCGAATGCCCGCCGCAATCTCCCACTGAGAGGCCATATAATCGATGGCAAAGTGAGTGAGTTCATGCCGCAAGATCGCATGGCACGCGAGTTCGATGCGCCGCCGTGGGCTAACCCCGAGCCGGCCAAACACGCCGTGAATAGGATCCGCAAGGAAGCGGATACCATCTGCTGAAATGTATACGCCCCACTGGCCCGTTGTTTGATGAAACGTCACGTACCATCCCAGAGCATCCGTGCCGTGGACTGAGACCCATGCCCGGATTTCTTCTGCTTCCTCTGCCGAGATGAGCGGCGTTGCGGCGTCTCGTTCCACTTCGGGCAGGAGCTCCGCGATTATCAGCGGGTCGCCGCCGATTTCGCTCCCATTGGTTTCAGGGAAATCTTTGATATCTGGCGCGTGGCCCAGGGCTGGCTCTTCGCCAGCCGAATCTTGAAGTACAGCGATGCCGCCACGCGCCCGGTAGGCCACCTCAGGTGTTTCCCGGAGTGCGCCATCGATCTCGCTTAGCGCGAGGCGGAGATCGCTTACCCGCTGCATACT
>CAVYXK010000016.1:0-1047215 GCA_963772445.1 uncultured Pseudomonadota bacterium | reverse complement strand
AACGACGGAGATGCATCGTGACCGCGAAACAAATTGCCGTAAAGAAGTACGTGGTAAGGCTCAGCGATGACGAACGTGGGCAGCTGCATACGATGATCCGTGCCGGCAAGCACCCGGCATGGCGGTTGACCAGGGCGCGTATCTTGTTGAAGGCAGATGCCGCCGAAGGCGGCGACGGGTGGAGTGACAGCCAGATCGCCACGGCTCTGGATATCAGCGCTGCGACGGTCGCCCGGACCCGCCAGCAGCTGGTGGAGGAAGGGTTCGAGGCAGTGCTAAAGCGCAAGCACTCGCCGGCCTCGGCCAGGCCTCGCATCTTCGATGGAGCCTCGGAGGCCAAGCTGATTGCCTTGGCCTGTTCCGAACCACCGAAGGGCCGCAAACGCTGGACGCTCAAACTGCTGGAGGGGGCGGTGGTGGAGCTCAACATCGTCGACCGTGCGAGCGATAACACCATCGGGCGTACGCTAAAAAAAACATCCTCAAGCCCCATCTGCAAAAGCAATGGGTCATCCCGCCGGATGCCAACGCCGCCTTCGTAGCCGGCATGGAGGATGTGCTGGAGGTTTACCATCGGCCGCATGACCCGACATGCCCGGTGGTGTGCCTCGACGAGTCTCGAAGCAACTGGTCGCCGAGACACGCCAACCGATCCCCGCAAAGCCAGGAAGCCCCGCACGGCACGACTATGAGTATGAGCGCAACGGGACGGCCAACTTATTCATGATGTTCGCTCCCCTGGAAGGCTGGCGGGAGGTCAAGGTGACCGATCAGCATACTGCCGTGGATTATGCCCAGGTGCTCAAGGAGCTATCAGACACGCACTTTCCTGAGGCCAAGAAGATCGTGCTCGTGCAGGACAATCTCAACACCCATAAGCCTGCGTCACTCTACGAGGCCTTCCCCGCTCCCGAGGCACGCCGCCTGGTCGAAAGATTTGAGTGGCATTACACCCCCAAACACGGCAGCTGGCTGAATTTGGCAGAATCTGAACTCAGTGTGGTGTCAACTCAGTGCCTCGACGAGCGCATCCCCGACAAGCAAACCCTGGTTGACGAAATCGCCGCTTGGCAGACGAGCCGTAACGAGGCTCACGTCAAAGCGAATTGGCGGTTCACCACAAACGAGGCACGCATTAGATTCCACCGGCTCTACCCTGCAGTATGACTGACTTGGGGTACCAGCAATAGCCGGTCGTTGGGAAGACGCGCGTCGTAAACGCCATCCTCATCTATGATGAGACAGCCGATCACGGCACAAAACTCTAGCAGTGTATGCCAATCCCGGCCGTTGCGGGCAAGCCGCGAGGCTTCGATGGATAGCACGGCGCCGACTTGGCCCTCACAAATCGCCACCAGCAGTCGCTCGAAACCGGGTCGACTAACGCCGGAGCCTGATACGCCAAGGTCGTCATCAACCACCACGACATCGGTCCAACCCAACTGCCGGGCGCGCTCGGCCAGGCCATACTGTCGCCGCCGACTTTCCTGGTTCCGATGAACTTGATCGATACTCGACTGGCGGATGTAGACGTAGGCGGACCGGGCAAGATGGTCGGGCGTGATCTTACTCATCACCGCCCTCCATGTCGGCCGCGTCGGCGGTCAAGCCGGACAGGATCTCCCGCAGCAGGTCCTGTACCAAAGGAAGGACTTCTATGGACTTCTCTGGGCGCAGCCGCGGCTCGGGTGGGCTCAGGTGAAACAGATCCGGTTGGACGTGACTGCATCGTCGGCGCATGGCTCCCTCCGCTGATCGAGTTGTCAGGGAACAAGCCTAGAAGGCCATCAAGCATGTCACGTAGATCACGCAAGCACTGCACCGGGATGGTCGGAGGGTCGCGCAGGTTGAGAGCTGCTGCCTCAGGTCGCGTCATCCATTCCGGGATATGCCCGACGGTGCCGTCCGGCTGGCGGACAATTAAAACCTCGAAGCCACGATGAACATTCCTTCCGGCAATGATGAGGGTCAGGCCCGCGTAAGGATGGAAGCGGTAGTGTATTGTCGCTTCACGGACCCGATATCCAGCATTATGTCCGTGTCTTGGAGAGCAGTCGGTCGACCTGCTTGATCGCATGCTTGGGCTTCAAACTACGCGCGGCGGCGAGGCCTTGGCCGATGGCACAGATCGCCAGGGAGCCGCTGTGCAACACGCCAAGCGTGGCGTCACAGAGAGAATTGACACGTTTCGCGTGAAGGTCCTGCTCCAGCAAGCCGCCCAGAACGTCGCGAATTCCTTGGTAGGAGAAGCGCTCCCTGATGACCATAGTACCTCCCGAATTGGCATTGGGAGGCAGACTCGCTGGTCTGCAGGGCGCGGGGAATCGCTTCCGCGACTTCGCAAGGATCCATCATCCGCGGCGGTTTCACGATTTTTCGGAATTGCCCCTATGGCTGCCCGATTCTTTTATGTCTTACAGAAAATGAGGGGATGTTTGAGGCTCGGGGCGGCATTCAAGAGAAATTCCGGCAGGCTCTGGCGCAGGGCATTGGCCACGACCAGCTCCGAGGGCGGGATGCCGGGCCGAATGGTGCGCAGCCAGGAGCCGAAGGAATTCCAGACGAAGGCGACGGCCAGATACTGAAGTAATCCCTGGCAGACGACACCCGCCTGGATGAAGACGTGGTAGGCGTGGAGCTTGCGTTTGACGGCGTTGCGGTATTCCAGCGACTTACGATGGAGATGTTGATTGCCACTGCGGCGGCGCAGCGGCTTCATGGCGGACATCCAGAAGTGGTAGGTAAACGAACCGATCAGCCGCACCGCCTGCTTGAACGTGTGCTCGATCTTGAAGCGCAGGCCGTAGAGGCGAATGATCTCGATAGCCTCCAAGGAGGTGTCGGTGCACATCAGGAGGCACGAGCCCCTTGCGGGATGAATTACCGCCACGAAACGCACGAGTTGACCGGCCGGGCGCCATAGCAGGTCGCGGACCCGATACTGGATGATCACCTGGTGCTCGCCGTAGACGGGACTTTCGGCCTGTTGGAAGCCCTTGGGGTCCTCCAGCAGGGATTTGAGCTTGACCTTGCTGCCATAGACCCTGGGCCGACCTCTCTTCCGCGGGCCGCGCTGCTGGTGCGCAGTGTAGGCGACGGCGTTGGACTTCACCCGCGTGACCAGGTGGTTGTTCTCCTCGAGCAGGCCGGTGACGATCTTGCGCGCGGCATAGTAGGCGTCGGCGACGAATAGAAGGGTTCTGCGATGGCGACGATGCCAAGGAGCGCAAGCATCTTGTCGAGCAGGGTGCGCTTATCCCGATTGGACCACACCAACCCTTCGTGGATTTGCATGGCGAGCGGCACGGCGAAGACGCTGGCGGCGGCCTGAACGAGGACGCTCACAGCCTGGAGTAATGGCGAGGTCGCCATTATGCAGAGCGTTTTTAGCTTGGCGGCGCGGCGCACATGGCTGACGAGAGGGTGGCCAATTTCGGGGCCGCGCCGGTGAGCTAAAAACGGATTGGACTAACCCGCCTGCACCCTGTCGCCAACAGGCGAATCAGCCTATGGGCATTGAATGGCGCCATCAGCGTGATGGGACGCTGCGTCCCGGCGGCGGCGAAGCAATGTGGCCGACAAATGCTACGGAACAGAGAACCTGATGGAGGTGCAGGAGTCTCGCGATGGAGGTTGACGCCCCGAATTGGCCCTTGAGTGCCAGTACGGCGGCAACGCGCGCATGGCTCGAGGGGTCGAGTTGCTGAGCATGCTGTCCGAGTGTGGGGTGCGGTATCATGACGAGTCCCAACAAGGCCGATGAGCGGAAGGTTTTGGAATGACTTCAACAAGGACCATATGTCCATGGTGGCAAACGGGGCATTCCTTGAGGGAAACACCCACGACAGCCTCATAGTGATCGCGGTAATCATCGGATTGTTCACTGGCCGGGGGCGTTTCTGTCACCATCCCGAGTAGCTCGCGGCAACGCCTCAGCTTCTGCTCCCGATAGCGGTTGCAGAGGAAGCCGTAGTAGCGGATGCGCTGAAAGCCTTCAGGCGGGACATGAAGCAAGAACCGGCGGATAAACTCCTCGGCAGCGAGGGTCATCGTGCCGAGGTGGTTGCGGTTTCGGTAGTCTTTCCAGCGGAAGCGGATCTTGCCGTCGTCGATCGAGAGCAGGCGATTATTGGATATGGCGATGCGATGGGTATAGCGTCCCACGTAGTCTAAGACTTGCTGCGGTCCTGCGAATGGCTTCTTGGCATAGACGACCCATTCGGCGGTCCGGACAGGTGCCAAATGCCGCTGGAAGGCAGCGCGCTCACTGAGGTGCTGGAGGGAGGAGAAGAACTTCAGTCTGCCGACGAGGTATGCGTCCTCCAGATGGCGCAGGAACAGCCGGCGAAAAAGACGCGACAGGACGCGGACCGGAAGGAAGAAGCCCGGCCGGCAGGCGACCCAGCGTGTTCCGTCTAGCGAGATACCACCGCCTGGGACGACGAAATGAATGTGCGGATGAAACAGCAAATTTTGACCCCAACTATGCAGGACACCGAAGAAACCTATGTCCGCCCCCAGGTGCGCGGGGTCAGCGGCGATTGTTCGAAGGGTCTCGGCTGCCGCGCGGAAGAGGATGTCGTAGACCTCTGCTTTATTCTGGTAGGCGATGGCGGCAATCTCCTGGGGAACGGTGAAGACGACGTGGAAGTATTCGGTGTCGAGGAGTTCTGTCTGACGATCCTCCAGCCACTGGGCGCGTGCGAGCGATTGACATGCTGGGCAACACCTTCGACCGGCAACTGTTGTACCAAACACGTTGATGGCCACAGCTATCGCACCGCTCAACATGTCCACCAAGAGCGGAGGTGCGGCAGAGTTCGATCGCGGTCATAGCGCGGCGCTGCGCCGTCGAGAGCGAAGCGCCACGCTGTTGACGGTAAGCTTGGCCGTACCGGCGGAACACGTCCGCCACTTCTAAGGACCCGGCCGGCATGGGGCCGGCGTCTAGAAGTGCTCAGGCAGGGCTGGCTTTGGCGGGACGACTATCGGCTGTGGTAGGAGGTCAAGCGGACTGGACGTTCGAGCAGACTTTGCTCGTGGCAATTCGCAAATAGCGGGCTGTCGTGGCTAGGCTACGGTGTCCGAGCAGAAGCTGGATCGTACGGACATCGGTGCCCGATTCGAGAAGGTGTACGGCGAAGGCGTGCCTCAGGGAATGCGGCGTGACAGGCTTAGTAATTCCGGCGCTGCGGCGAGCTAACTTGCACGCCAGCTCCACGGCTGACGAAGTGATCGGGCGCCCCGGATGATCGCCCGGGAATAGCCATTCCTGCGGCCGCACGGCACGCCAACAGCTGCGGAGTGTTTCGAGCAGCTTGGCCGACAGCATCACATAGCGGTCCTTCTGCCCTTTACCCTGTTCCACACGGATAACCATCCTTTGGCTGTCGATTGCAGTGGGCTTTAGGTGGACGGCTTCGGAGACGCGTAGGCCAGCTGCGTAGCAGGTGGTTAGGATCGCGCGCTGTTTGATGGTCCGCACACAGGCGAGCAGTTGCAGTACCTCGGCGGGACTGAGGATCGTTGGCAATTTTTGCGGCTTCTTGCAGGTCGGGATAGCCTCCTCGAAGGCCCAATCCTTTTTGAGAGTTACTTTGTAAAGGAAGCGGATGGCAGAGACGGCGATCAGTACCGACTCCGGCGCAAGCTTCCTCTCATTGGTAAGATAGACTTGATATGTGCGGATATCCTCGGGGCCGAGTTCCGCAGGTGATTTGCTGAAATGCCGAGCAAATTGAGAGACCTGCTGGACGTACGAAGCTTGGGTATGAGGCGACAGATTCCTGATCTGCATATCCTCGAGCATTCGCTGGCGGAGAGGGGTCATAAGAAGCCTCCATTGTGACAGACAGCGCCCCCGATGGGCGCCGGGTTCATGCTGTCGCAAATGGAGTTGTTCGAAGATGGCGACTTGGCCGCCACTGGTCGCACCACCTCATTGATTGCAGCTTATCAACTCCCGCGTAGCGGGTTAGTCCTACTCCAGTAATCGCGAGGTGGCGATAATGTGAAGGAGCGCCATTCTCTCCGCACTTCGCTGCGATAGCCGGCGATTTCCTTCACATTATCATGCCGACCTTAAAGGGTGTCGAGCCAGGCTAGAACACTGTGGTCTTGCCGCCACGATGGCCGTTTGCCTGATCCGAGACATCGGCCGGCGTTACGGCCTCGACGGCAATCTTCCTCACCGCCAGATGGGAAAGGAAGCGCCTGGCGCTCCGGCGATTAGGGCATTTGAATCATGTGGCATACGAAGCTCCATGGTTGGTCCGGATCAACAACCAATGATGCCACGCCCTAAATAATGCGCAGTAGATTGAGTACACTTCGGCCTATTGACGCGAAACGCAGAGCTTGATCCAGCGGACCTGCGCATTATGGTTTGCTGGTGATTACTGGAGGGAGTGTCCCAGGATGTATTCGGGCTTGGTGTTCGACTCGGACTGCTGATGCAGGAGCTTGACCGCCGGCATCTTGCGACCGCGCTTGGGGATCTTGATGCCGTCGCCGACCACGACACACCTTCCCTTGATGCGCAGTGGCTGCGGGAATAGCCGCAGCACCACCTGGGTCCACAGCGCCGCGAGCCGATCGAGCTTCACGGCGGGGCTGTGAAAGTGATCGACGAGTTTGTTGTAGAAGCGGGCTTCGAGCTTCAGCGCCCGCACGAGGCTGGTTACGCCCAGCAGTTCCGTCCGCACCGTGAAGCCTGCCACGGCGGTGGCGAACCACAGGAAGGTGCGCAGGCGCGAGAACGCCGGACGCAGCAGCCAAATTGCATTCCACCAGGGCATCCACAGCGGCATCGGGTCCCTCGTTGCTATTGACAATGCTGTATAGCACTAATATGCTATACCCATGATAAACAAACGCCTGGAAGTGATCAAGAAGCGCATCAGAAGCGTCAAGGCGCAGCTGGCCGGCATTGAGGACATGCGGCCCGGGTCGCTCACCCGCCAATACAAAGATCCTGAGAACCAGAGGGGGGCCTACTACCAGCTCAGCTACACGCGGCAGATGAGGAGCCGGACCGAATATGTTCCGCGCGACTATCTGCCCAAGGTGCGGCGTGAGATCCGCAACTATAAGCGCTTCAAGGCGCTCACCGCCCAGTGGATCGCCTTGAGCATCGAGCAGAGCCGCTTGATGATGAAGCGAGCCTCGCGACGGCAATGACCTGCGGTGCTATCCTCATCCGATGGGCAAGCGACGCGCAAAACACCCCTTCGAGAACAACCCGTTCACTGAGGCCTTCCTCGAATGGATGGGCTCGTCCGAGGGGGAACACTCGGTCTACGCGCTCGATCTGGTCTTCGCCGCACTGGATAATGCCGACGTTGACCCCAGACGGCGCAAGATCGTCTGGGACGACGGGAAACGGCTGTCGATCGAGCAGTCGGCAGAACGCATCCATGCCGAGCATCCGGACGTGCCGCGCGACTTGATCGAAACTCACGTGGTCGGGTGGCTCGAGGGCTTTGCGCCGGAATCCTACTCCGAACGCCAGCTCGAGGAGCTCGACCGGCTCACCGAGCAGTGGCTTGACGACTACGAGCGCAAGTCACAGGCCGCCAGGAAGTAACCCAGAACTCGGCACTCTCGAGAATTAGCTATCGACAGGTGATTCTCGTCTTCGGCTCGATCAACCTCGACCTGATCTTTCCGCTGCCGTCACTGCCCTCGCCTGGCGAGACCATCCTCGCACCGTCAGTCCGCATCGAGCCGGGCGGCAAGGGAGCCAACCAGGCGCTTGCCGCGGTGCGCGACGGCCGGCGGGTCGTCATGGCGGGCGCGGTGGGGCGGGACGCACTCGCCGACGGCGCGCTCGTGCTGCTACGCCAGGCGGCGATCGACCTGTCGCGCGTGATTGGCACTGACAACCCGACGGGCTGCGCCGGCATCTTCGTCGATGGCGAAGGGCGCAACGTGATCGGCGTCGGCTCGGGGGCCAATCTCGCGGTCCGCTCCGATCAGGTGGAAGGCGCACTGCTGAGCTCGGCGACTACCCTGTTGTTGCAAATGGAAGTGCCGGCGACCGAGAACGCCGCCCTGATCCGTCGCGCTCGCGCCCGTGGCGCGCGGATCGTGCTCAATCTCGCCCCGGCCGCGCCGCTCGATCCCGATGCGCTGCGGGCGATTGATGTGCTGGTGCTGAATGAAGCCGAGGCGGCGTGGCTGGCATCGCGTCTGGGCTCACGCGCCGAGGCAACCAGCCTGCACCAGGTGCTCGGCAGCGTGGTGGTTCGCACGTTGGGCGAGCAAGGCGCCGAAGCGGCAAGCACAGACGGCTCGATCAACATCCCCGGCCGCAAGATAGAGGCGATCGATACCACCGGCGCCGGCGACTGCTTCACCGGCGTGCTGGCGGCAGCGCTCGATCGCGGCGTCCCGCTCGAGCCCGCGCTGCACCGCGCCAATGCCGCCGCCGCGCTCTGCTGCACCCGCCCCGGCAGCCAGGGCACCATGCCGACAGCGGCTGAGATCGATGCAGCGCTTCGTCCATCGTCGGGTTAGCTCTCTCCTGGCGGACAAGCCGATTCGAATCCCCCAATCGGCGTCGGTCAGGAATCCGCAGATGCACCCCCAGCCGCCGCTACCGCTTCCTCGGCCATCCGCGGCGGCCGCGCGGTGAAGGCCAGCAATCCATTGGGGCGGAAGATCATCAAGACCATCAGCAGGATGCCGAAGGCAAACAGCCGGTAGAGAATAAAGTCGCGGAACACTTCCGGCATTGCCACGATCACAGTGGCGCCGAGGATCACGCCCAACAGATTGCCGACACCGCCCAGGATAACCATCGCCAGGATATTGACGGATTCCGTGAACAGGAAATTGTCGGGGAACACCGAGCGCTGCCACGAAGCAAGAAGACTGCCGCCGATCCCGGCGATCGCCGCGCCGGTCGCGAAAGCTTGCAGCTTCGCCCGCACGGTGTTCACACCCATCGCCTGCGCCGCCAGCTCATCTTCGCGGATCGCCTGCCAGGCCCAGCCGATGCGCGATTCCCTCAGCCGCTTCGAGGCGAGCAGCACCACGCCCATCAGCGCCACGAACAGGTAGTAGTACTGTGTGTCGGTCCTGAGCGTATAGCCAAAGAACGACGGCGCATCGATGCTGATGATGCCGGAGGGTCCACCAGTGATGTTGATCGGGCGGTCGAGATTGGTCAGCAGGATATAGGTGATCTCGCCGAACCCGAGCGTGACGATCGCAAGGTAGTCGCCGCGCAGCCGGAGCGTCGGTCCGCCGATCAGCACGCCGAAGATGGCAGCGACCACAACGACAATCGGGAGTGCCACCAGGAACGGCAGATGCACACCGAACTGCGGCGAAGCCAGGAATGCATAGGTGTATGAGCCGATACCAAAAAACGCGACGTACCCGAGATCGAGCAGCCCCGCGAAGCCAACCACTATGTTGAGCCCCAGGGCGAGGATGGAATAAAGGCAGATGCGCGTGATCACGCCCATCACGTAGTCGTTGGGCACCCCCAGTGGAATCACCAGAGCGACCAGCACGAGCGCAGGATTGCGTAGGGCGGAAAAGCGCAGCGCATTCCGCCACCACATGGCGGAATGCGCTGCGCTTTTCCGCCCTACGGATCCCACCATCTTTGCTATACCCGTTTCCACTCCGGCAGCGACTCTCCCAATATGCCGCCGGGGCGAAATACCAGCACCGCAATCAGCACGCCGAATGAAACCGCGTCCTTGAACGCGGGATTGATGAAAGTGCTCGCCAGACTTCTCGATGATGCCTAACAACAAGCCGCCTAGCATGGCGCCGCGGATGTTGCCGATACCACCCAACACGGCCGCAGTGAACGCCTTCAACCCGGCCGAGTAGCCCATTAGGAAATCGATCTGCGTGTAGTAGAGACCCACCAGCACGCCGGCGGCGCCCCCTAGCGCGGAGCCGATCAGGAAGGTGGTGGACACAACGCCCCATACATTGACGCCCATGACCGCCGCGATTTCGCGATCCTCGGCGACCGCGCGGATCGAGCGGCCAAGTGTGCTGCGCCGCACCAGCCAGTCGAGCCCCCACATCATCACCGCACTGACTGCCGCGATGACCAGCACCAGGACAGAAATGCTCGTACCGAAAACATTGAACCGCCAGGCGCGCGGAAAGAGGCTGTAAGTCATCAGCACCTTCATGCGCGCGCCCTGGCTCAGCATCACCGCATTCTGCAAAAAAATGGACGCACCAACAGCACTGATCAGCGGCCCCAGCCGCGTCGCGCCTCTGAGATAGAGTGGCCGATAGGCAAAACGCTCCAGCCCTAGTCCGATCATGCCGGTAAACAGCATGGCTGGAACCAGCATCAGCGGCAGCACCAGTATCGGATTGAGTGGCACGAAGTGGCTGTTCATGATCGCCACCAGCACCGCCCAACCCATGTAGGCGCCGACCATGAACACATCGCCGTGGGCGAAGTTGATCATGAACAGCACGCCATAGACCATGGTGTAGCCGAGCGCGATCAGCCCATAGATCATGCCGAGCGTAATACCGAACACCAGTTGTTGCGGCAGGATCTGAACAAGCTGGGAAAAGGTAAGCATTCATACCTCGCCGAGATAGGCGCGGCGCACTGCATCGGCGCCCAGCAGCGCGGCCGCACTGTCGGCGACGACGATGCGCCCGTTCTGCAAGACATAGCCGCGATGCGCGATGCCGAGTGCGACCGCGGCATTCTGTTCCACGACAAGAATAGTTGTGCCCTGGCCGTTGATGGTCTTGATGATGTCGAAGACCTGATCGACGAACACCGGCGCGAGGCCCATCGAAGGTTCGTCCATTAACAGAAGGCGCGGCCGCGCCATCAGCGCCCGCGCGATCGCCACCATCTGCTGCTCACCGCCCGAAAGCGTGCCGCCATATTGCGCCTGCCGCTCTTTTAGCCGTGGGAATAGGGCGTAAACGCGGTCGAGATCCTGCGCGAGTTCGGCGGGCGATTCCCCCGGCGGGTGAACGCGCCCATCATCAAATTCTCCCACACCGTCATGCGCCCAAACAGGCGGCGCGCCTCCGGCACCAGCGAGATTCCCTTACTGACGATTGCCTGCGTATCCAGACCGTCGATACGTTCGCCGGAGAATGTCACGGTCCCGGATCGTGGTCGCACGATGCCCAGGATCGTCTTCATAGTGGTCGACTTGCCCGAGGCATTGCCGCCCAACAGGCACACCACTTCGCCTCGCCCCACTTCGATGCTGACGCCGCGCAACGCGGGAATCGGGCCGTACCAGGCCTCTACTCGGTCAAGTCGCAGCAACGGGTGGGTGAGCGAGGTGCCGGCGTCAGGCATGCGCCGCGGAGAGCGTTTCGCCGGCGCGGTGGCCGAGATAGGCCTCGAGCACAGCGGGATGGTTGCGCACCTCGTTGAAGTCGCCTTCCACCACCTTGACGCCATGATCGAGCGCCACCACCCGCGAGCAGATGCCGCGCACCAGCCGCATGTCATGCTCGATCACGATGATGGTCACGCCCCGGTCGCGGATCTTCAGGATGTCGTGCATCAACTCCTGCGTTTCCGTTGGATTCATACCCGCGGCCGGTTCGTCCAGGAGCAAGAGCTTCGGCTCGGTGGCGAGCGCGCGAGCGATCTCCAGACGGCGGCGATTGGCGTAAGACAGCGAGAACGCCAGTTCGTCGCGTCTCGGTGCAAGTCGAGTGCCGAAAATGCCGAGCAGCTCCATCGCACGCGCTTCGGCGGCTCGCTGTTCGGCGCGCGAGCCTGGCGTGCCCAACAGGATACGCGCAAGCCCCGCGTGGATACGGCAGCACATGCCCACCAGGACGTTCTGCAGCACCGTCATCTGGTTGAACAAGCGCTGGTTCTGAAAGGTCCGGGCCACGCCAAGCGCGGTGATCCGATGCGGCGGCAGGCGGGTCAGTTCGTAACGTCCGAGCAGCCTCACCGCGCCTGAGGAGGCGCGGTGAATGCCGCTGATGACGTTGAACAGCGTGGTCTTGCCAGAACCGTTCGGGCCGATGACGCCGACGATCTCGCCGTCGTCGATTTCGAGATCGAGCCCCTGCAGGGCGTGCAAGCCGCCGAAATCCTTCGACAGCTTGCGCACCGCGAGGAGCGACGACACGCCCTGGCCAGTCCTGGTCGGATCAGGTGGCTGGAAGCGTCACCGCGCCCAGTTGTTCGAAGTGGTCACCCTTCACCTGGTAGATGTAAACCTGCGCACCCTTCACATCGCCCTTGTCGTCGAACGTGATGGGGAAGCCCAGGATGCCATTGTAATTGGTGGTAGAACGCACCGCGGCCGCTATTGCGGCACGATCCATCTTGCCCACTTTTTGGATCGCAGTGAGCAGGATATTGGCGCTTTCATAGGCGAGTGGTCCGTAGGAGCTGAGCGTGCCGTACTTGGCGTCGAACTCTTTGAGGAAATTCGCCGCCGCCGGGATCTTGTTTATGTCCGGCACCAGGAAGGTGACGTAGTTCCCTTCCGCCGCGCCAGCCGAGGCCTGGATGTAATCCACCGGCTCGAACTGCCCGTCGGGGCCGAGCATGCGCACATTGAGCCCGACATCGGGAAGCTGCTTGGCAATCAGCGCGGCATCCGGCGCCCAGATACCGGCATAAATCCCGTCAACGTCCTTCGGTATGGTGCCGAGGATCGCGCGAAAATCCTTATCACCGGCGCGGATGACGTAGCGCACGATGGTGACTTCGAGCTTCTTGCCCTCGGCTTCGACGGCGTCGGCGACGCCGCGCGGGCCGGTCGTGCCGTCATCGAACACCGCGATCTTCTTCATATGCAAGGTGTTGACCATGTAATAGAGGCCGGCCGGACCCTGCAGGTCGTCGCGAGCGCAGACGCGATCCACGGTCGTCAATCCGCGGTCGGTCACCTTCGGGTTGGTGCAGCCTGGCGTGATCAGCACGATATTGGAACGGGCCAGGACCTCGGAGGCGGGAATGCAGGTGACCGAGGTGATGCCCCACACCGTCCCCATCACAGCCGGATCCGCCGCAACTTTCTCTGCGGCGGCGACGCCGACCTGCGGATTGCCCTGATCGTCAGCCTCCACGACTTCGATCTTCTTGCCGAGCACGCCGCCTTTCTTGTTCCAGTCGTCCGCCGCGAGCTTGACTGCGTTCGCCACCTCCTGGCCCGGCTTGGCGATCTGGCCGGTCAGCGGCGCACCGGCCGCGATCTTGACCACATCCTGCGCCTGTACCGCCGGCGCAGCGAACCCCAGGCTCAGCGCGAGCACACTGCCCGCTATAAGCGTAAAACCTGTTCGCGTCATGTCTTCTCCCCGTATTTTGGATTTGCTTGGCGATACGAAGCTCGCACTGCTCGTTCCTAGCCGTCAAGCTACGGCGGACACACCTCTCCCGCCGACGAGCGGCAGGCGGCCAACATCGACCTCTCCCGCACTGCGGGAGAGGTCGGCCACGCGGAGCGTGGCGGGTGAGGGTGCCACCCGGTGGAACCCTCACACATCTGATTACTCTGGAAACAGCCTTAATTTATAACGATTCGCGGCCCGCTCCCGCGCGTCGCCATATCACCCGAAACCTTCTCCCACACCCGCCCGGCAATCGCCCCGAATGCCTGCGCCGCCGCACCATCAGGCGCCGCGGCGACGATCGGCGTGCCGGCATCCGAGGCGGTGCGGATATCAAGCAGCAGCGGAACCTCACCCAGGAACTCGGTCCGCAGCCGCTCCGCCTCCAGCCGAGCGCCGCCATGGCCGAATATCTCCGCCCGATGACCGCAACTCGGGCAGCAGAAGAAGCTCATATTCTCGACCAACCCCAGCACCGGCACGCGCACCCGCTCGAACATGCGCACGCCGCGTCGGGCGTCGATCAGCGCGATATCCTGCGGCGTGGAAACGATCACCGCGCCGGTCAGAGCGACCCGCTGCGCCATCGTAAGCTGTGCGTCACCCGTGCCCGGCGGCATATCGACCACCAGGACGTCGAGCGGCCCCCAATCGACCTGCCCCATCATCTGCTCGAGCGCGCCCATGACCATCGGACCGCGCCAGATCATCGGCGTCTCCTCTTCCACCAGGAAGCCTATCGACATGCATTTCAGGCCCCAGGCCTCGAGCGGGATCATCCGCTCGGCGCGAACCTCCGGCCTCCGCGAGACACCCAGCATGCGCGGCAGGCTCGGGCCGTAAATGTCGGCATCCAACAGCCCGGTCGCGACCCCACGCCGCGCCAGCGCGACCGCAAGATTGACCGCAACGGTGGATTTGCCCACCCCACCCTTGCCGGAGGCGACCGCAACGATCGCCTTCACCTCTGGCAGCAGCAGTGCCGGCTTATGCCCGCCTGGCGCGGCAGCGGGCTCAGCCCGCTGGGCCGGTGCCTTGTGCGCGGTCAGCACAGCGGTTGCGTTCGTCACCCCGGGCTGCCGGCCCAGGACCCGCTCCACCTCTCGCCGCACCGGTTCCATCGCCGCCGCGTGGGCCCGGTCGGTGAGCAGCGCCACCTGCACAATGCCACCTTTGACCTCGATGCCTTCGACCAGCCCCGCCGCCACGATATCCCGGCCCGAGGCCGGATCCGTGACCTGCCGCATTGCCTCCCGCAATGTCTCCGAGGAAGGGTGCGATTGCCTGCCTGTGCTCATTCACTTGCAAACCTTGTCCTGGCGGTGGATATGACGCCGTCGTGAAGCTGCGGCCAGCATGGACCGCATATGTGGCGCATGGCGGCGCAACCGCCAATGTCCGCCCCGCAGCTCCATCAACGACCAGCTAGGAGCTGTTTCCGGTATGGCTTCCAATTCGGGCGGCCCGGGTCCCTGGGGACCCGGCGGATCGCACTCCGTTCCGCCGACTGGCGGTGGGGACGGCGGGAATGGTGGCGGCCCGCGGCGCCCAGGGGGGCCGTGGACACCGGGCGGCGGACCCGGCGGCTGGGGTTCCGGCGGAGGGCGCCCCCAGCCCCCTGACCTCGACCAGATCATCGCCAGGCTGCAAGCGGCCATCCGCGGCTTGTTCAGCCGCCGCAGCGGCGGTGGCTTCGCGTCCGGCAACCGCGGCCTCATGTTGCTCGGCATCGCGGTGATCGCCCTCTGGGTCGCCAGCGGCTTCTATCGCGTCGAGCCCGATGAGCAGGGAGTCGTGCTCCGTTTCGGCGCCTTCAACCGCACGACGCTACCCGGCCTCAACTACCACCTGCCGTGGCCCATCGAGTCTGCTGAAACGCCGGCCGTCACCCGCATCAATCGGACCGAGATCGGCTACCGCTCGGGTGCCTCGGCGGACGAGTCCAGCGATTCCGCCAGCCGGCAGGAGGTGCCGGCGGAAAGCCTGATGCTCACCGGCGACGAGAACATCATCGACATCGATCTTACGCTGCTGTGGCGTATCGATAACGCCGTGGACTACCTGTTCAACACCCGCGATCCCGACGTGACGGTGAAAGCAGTCGCCGAAAGCGTGCTGCGCGAGGTGATGGGCCGCACCCCGATCCAGCCGGCGCTTGGCCCGCTGCGCGCACAGATCGCCGCTGACGTGATAGATCAGTCGCAGAAGATACTGGATACCTATCGCGCGGGTGTGCAGATAACCCAGGTGCTGCTGCAGAAGGTCGATCCGCCGGACGCGGTCATCGAGAGCTTCCGCGACGTGCAGCGCGCCAATACCGATGCGGAAAGGTTGCGCAACGAAGCACAGTCCTATGCCAACGACATCGTTCCACGCGCGCGCGGCGACGCGGCACGGATCGTGGCCGCCGGCCAGGGCGAAAAGCAGGCGACGATCGCCCAGGCGACCGGCGACACGAAGCGTTTCCTGTCCGTGCTGGCGGCGTATCGCACTGCCAAGCAGGTGACCCTGCAGCGAATGTATCTCGACACCATGCGTGACATCCTCACGCATGCCCCAGCCATCGTGCTCGACGACAAGGTGAAGGGGCTTCTGCCTTTCCTGCAGGTCGATGGCATGCCTGCCCCGACGCCACCGCCCGCTGTCGGGTCGCCGCCGGCATCGTCACCAATCGCGCCGTCGCCCGGGGCGCCGCAGGCACTGGGAGCCTCACAATGAGACGCGGCATGGTCGCCGTCCTGGCGGGTCTCGTCGTCTTGTTCATCCTGGTCAACTCGACGTTGTTCACCGTCGGGCAGACCCAGCAGGCACTGATCACCCAATTCGGCCGGCCGGTCCGGGTGATCGAACAGCCCGGGCTGCACAGCAAAATCCCCCTCGTGCAGACCGTGATCGAGTTCGACCGTCGCCTGCTGTATCTCGGAACACCGAGCGAGGAAGTGATCCTCGGCGATCAGCGGCGGCTCATCGTCGATAGCTTCACGATGTTCCGGATCGCCGATCCGCTGCGCTACTACCAGGCAGTCGGCGCCGGCGAGCAGGGCATCCAGATCCGGCTCGATGCGATCGTCGCCTCCGCAATCCGCCGTCAACTCGGCACCCGCTCGCTGCCCGATGTTCTTTCGGCCGACCGCGACCACATCATGGCCAGCATTCGTGATCAGGTGAACGGCGAGATGAAAGGCTTCGGCGTGTTGGTCGAGGACGTCCGCATCCGTCGCGCCGACCTGCCGCGCGAGAACACCGAGGCGATCCTGTCGCGCATGCAGTCCGAGCGCCAGCGCGTCGCCGCTCAGGCGCGCGCCGAAGGCGCCGAGGCGGCGCTGAAGATCCGCGCCAACGCCGACCGCGACCGCACCGTGCTGCTGGCTGATGCCAAGGCGACCGCCGATCAGCTCCGCGGCGAAGGGGAAGCTGAGGCCAGCCGGCTCTACGCCGCCGCGTTCGGGCAGGACCCAGGCTTCTTCGCTGCGTGGCGCACGCTGCAGGCGTATCGGGACGCTTTCGCCAGCGGCCACACGCGCCTGATCTTGACCCCCGACAACGATTTCCTGCGCTATCTTCTCACCCCACCAGTTCCGGCGTCGCCGTGACGCCGGGTCTCCTGCCCGGGGAAGGTATCCAGGGGACGCAACCGACGACTTGACAGAGGGACCATTCGCCCATGAAGCGCCCTGCCTCCCGCACCCTTCGCGCCGCTCTGCTGGCCTGTTCCGCATTGGCCGTGGCGCCGTTGGCCGGCCTGCCGTTCGCCCCGCCCGCTATCGCCCGCCCGGCACCGGACAGCTTCGCCGACCTCGCGGCGAAGCTGCTGCCGGCGGTGGTCAACGTGTCGTCGACCACCGAAGTGAAGACCACGGCGGGACCGGATATGCCGATGTTTCCCCCGGGCTCGCCGTTCGAGCAGTTCTTCAAGGACTTCATGAACCGCCATCGCCCGCCCGGCAGCGGTGAGGACCAGCCGCCGCCCGAGGAGCGGCGGATGCAGAGCCTCGGCTCCGGCTTCATCATCGATCCCTCGGGCTTGGTCGTGACCAACAACCACGTTATCGAGGGCGCCGACGAGATCACCGTCACACTGCAAGATGGCACCTCGCTCAAGGCAACAGTCGTGGGTCGTGACACCGCAGGCGACATCGCGCTGCTCAAGGTGAAGTCCGACAAGCCGCTGCCTGCCCTGCAGTTCGGCGATTCCGGCGCGATGCGCATCGGCGACTGGGTGTTGGCGATCGGCAACCCGTTTGGCCTCGGCGGATCAGTCACCGCCGGCATCGTCTCGGCCCGCGGACGCGACATTCACGAAGGGCCGTACGACGATTTCATTCAGACCGATGCGCCGATCAACCGCGGCAACTCCGGTGGCCCGCTGTTCAACATGGACGGGCAGGTGATCGGCATTAACACCGCGATCTACTCGCCTTCGGGCGGGTCGATCGGAATCGGCTTCGCCATCCCGGCCAACATGGCGAAGCTCGATGTCGATCAGCTTCGCCAATACGGTCACCCGCGCCGCGGCTGGCTCGGCGTGCGGATCCAGGAGGTGACCCCCGATATCGCCGAGAGCCTGTCTCTGCATCAGCCGGGCGGTGCCATGGTGGCGGGGGTCAACCCGGGCGGTCCGGCCGACCAAGCGCACCTGCGCAACGGCGACGTGATCCTGAAGTTCAACGGCCAGGATGTGAAGGACATGCGCGCCCTGCCGCGCATCGTAGCCGATTCCGAGGTCGGAAAGCAGGTCCCTGTGGTGGTCTGGCGCGACGGCAAGGAGGTGACGTTGCAGGCCACCCTGGCCGAGATGCCCGACGACAAGACCCAGCTCGCTGCCGCCACTCCTGGTCAGCCGGCTGTGCCGCCGCCCAGCGACGTATCGGGGCTGGGGATGAAGCTCGCGCCGATTTCGCATGAAACGAAGGACAAGTACGGGCTCAGCGACAACCAGAAAGGCGTGGTGATCACCGACGTCTCGCCGGACGGCGCAGCGGCCAAGCAGGGGCTGAAGCCGGGCGACGTGATCGTCGAGGTGCAACAGAGCGAGGTGAACACGCCCGCAGACGTGCAGCAGCACGTGAGATTCTGTGCGCAAAGAGAACCGCCGCTCCGTGCTGATGCTGATCCAGCGTCAAGACGGCATGCAGTGGATCCCCGTCCCGCTCGGCAGCGGCGACGACCAGCAGAAGGGGTGATGAAATCCACCTCTCCCGCCCTGCGGGAGAGGTCGGTTCGCGAAGTGAACCGGGTGAGGGTGCCGGAGGCGAGGCCCTCACCCGGAAGCGCGAGACGTATGGTGTACCCCGCCGTCAGTTGTAGTAGTGCCAGTGATGGTAATGCTCGTCCCAGTGCCGGTGATGATAGCGATGATGTTCATAGTAGTAGTCGGCCCGAACGATCGCACCAGCAGATTGTCCGGCTGATTCGACCGGCACGGCGGGAAACGCCAGGGCCGGCGCTGCCATAGCCGCGATCAGGCTGATCAGCCCGAGAACCGAGAACAACAACTTGCGCATGATCCGCTTCCTTTACCGGTTGCGGGCGCGATCTGGGCAGGCATCGTGGCGAAACCTCGATCCTGCCACGGCATCAGTACAGCGGTTTTGGGGTTTATTTGAGGCCAGCCGCCGCTTCCATCACCGCTCCCGCGTGCCCGGTAACGCTCACCTTCCGCCAGGCTTTGGCGATCCGCCCCTGCCGATCGATCAGGAACGTGCTGCGCTCCATCCCCATATACGTCCGCCCGTACATCGATTTCTCCACCCACGTCCCATAAGCCTCCGCCACGCCGCTCGCGGCATCGGAAGCCAGCGGAAAGCTCAGCTTGTACTTGGCGGCAAATTTCTCCAGCGCCGCCACCTTGTCCTTCGACACCCCGATCACGTCGAGCCCCAGCTTGCCAAGCTGCGGCAGCGCCTCTTGAAACGCGCAGGCCTCCTTCGTGCAGCCGGGCGTATCCGCCTTCGGATAGAAATACAGCACAAACGGCTTTCCCTTCATGGCCGCGAGACTGACGGTGCGCCCGCCGGTTGCCGGCATCTCGAAATCCGGAGCGGGCTCGTTTTCCTGCGCGGTCATGCAATGATCTCCCCGATATGGCGGACGAAGGCGGCGCGGACCTGTTTGGCCAGCGCATCAAGACTGGCGCGCAACCCGGCCACGTCAACCGCACCCGTCGCGCGCAGCAGCGGCCCGGCCGAAGCGTCGGTCAGTGCCGCCGGCGGCGCCCGGCCGAACGTGATCCGCAGCATCCCCTGCACCGTGCGCCACACCCGGTCGGCGCGGATCAGCAGCGCCGCGTCCTCGCCCGGCAGATGGCCCGCCGCCGCCAGATTGCCCAGCGCGACCCGTGTGGTCGGGTGGCATAGCCCCGGGTCGGCCGCGGCGTGGATAAGCTGCAGGGTCTGCGCAATAAACTCCACCTCTATCAGGCCACCGGCGCAAAGCTTCACGTCCCACGGTCCCGCCGGCGGCAATTCGCGCGCCAACCGCGCCCGCATGGAGGCCGCATTGGCACGCACCCGCTTCGCCGCGCCGGCCCTCGCGAGCGCAGTGACGATCGCCGCCTCGGTCCGCGCCCGCAACGGCGCCGGACCGGCAATCACCCGCGCCCGCGTCAGCGCCATGCGTTCCCACGTCCACGCAGCCTCGGCATGGTAACGGCGGAACGCGCCAAGCGAGACCGCGACTGGCCCTTTGTTGCCGGACGGGCGCAGTCGCATATCCACCGCATAGAGCTGGCCGTCCGCCCCAGGCGCGGTGACCGCCGCGACGTACGCGTGGGCGGCCCGCGTGAAATAGACCAAGGGCGGCAGCTCGCGCGCGCCGCTGGAATCGCCGGCATCCTCGGGATGGTCATAGACCAGCATCAGGTCGAGGTCGGAGCCGGCCATCATCTCCCGCCCGCCCGCCTTGCCTAGCGCCACCACCGCCATCTCGCCGCCACGCACCCGCCCATAGCGCGTTGCGAAATCCTCCAGCACAGCCGGCAGCAACTCCGCCAGCGCGGCATCCGCAACGTCGGTACGGCGGGATCCCGCAACGTCGGCGTCGAGCCTGCCTTCCAGCGTGGCGACCGAGATCGCGAAATCCTCCTCCCGCACCGTCCGGCGAGTAATCTCGATCGTCTCTTCGAGCCGGCGCGCATCCAGAAGCCGCGTGCGGAGCAGCCCGGCCGGGTCGGGTGCATCATCTTCCGGCGAAAGCAGTCCCTCCAGCGAGGCCGGGTGGCTCGCCAGATGGTCGGCAAGCGACGGTGCCGCTCCCAGCACCGCCGCAATCCGGCCAAGCAGCCCGGCATTGCGCTCGAACAACGACAGAAGCTGAACCCCCGCCGGCAATCGCGACAGGAACATGTCGAACCGGCCGAACGCCGCGTCGGGCTGCGGCTGGCGCGCCAAGGCAGCGAGCAGCGCCGGCAGCACCTGGCCTAACAGGTCGCGCGCACGTGCCGAACGAAGCGCGCGGACCCGTCCCGACTGCCAGCCGCGCACCGCTTCAACGATCCGAGCCGGTTCGGTGAACCCGAGCGACTGCAGCGCCGCAATCGTCCGAGCAGGCGCCGGGTCATCGCCGCGGAAGTCCAGATCGGAGGCGATGGCATCACCGTCCGGATCGCTCGGAACCGTCTCGAACACCTCGGCGTAGCGGCCACGCACACGATCGAGTTGATCCAGCAGCGCACCGGCAAAATCCGCCGCGTCGGGATAGCCCATGAACGTAGCGAAGCGCGCCAGCTCGGCCGGTCGTTGCGGCAGCGCGTGCACCTGACGGTCCGCCACCATCTGCAAACGGTGCTCGACCCGGCGCAGGTAACGGTACGCATCCGCCAGCTCCGCGGCGGCATCGCCCGGAATGTGCCCGGCTTCTGCCAGCCGGCGAAGCGCCCCCAGCGTGGTCGGGTCGCGCAATTCCGGATCGCGTCCGCCCCAGACAAGCTGAAGCGTCTGAGCCAGGAACTCGATCTCGCGGATGCCGCCCTCGCCCAGTTTCACGTCGTGCCCGGCCACGCGTGCCGCCGGATCAGGCACCGCCGCCAGGGCGCCGCCCTTATGCACGTCGATCCGCCGTTTCATCGCACGAATATCCGCCATTGCGGCGAAGTCGAGCCCCCGCCGCCAGACGAACGGCCGGATCGCTTCGAGAAATCCGGCGCCCGTGACCAAGTCCCCCGCCACCGGGCGGGCCTTGATCATTGCCGCCCGTTCCCAGTTCTGCCCCATGCTCTCGTAATAGGTCATGGCGGCTGGCAATGAGACCGCGGGCGGCGTCACACCCGGATCGGGGCGCAGGCGCAGGTCGGTCCGAAACACGTACCCGTCGGCGTCCCGCGCCTCCATCAGCGCCACCAGGCCGCGGGCGATCCGGCTGGTGAAGCCGCGCAGAGCATCGCCACCGGTCCGTTCGGTGTATACCGGAGCGGCAGGGTCATAGATCAGCACGAGGTCGATATCGCTCGAGTAGTTCAGCTCGCCGGCGCCAAGCTTGCCCATGCCAAGCACCGCGAAGCCGCTCCCCCGGGCGGGATCGTCCGAATCGGCGAGGCGGAGCTCGCCCGCCTCGTGCGCAGCCAGCAGGAGATGCGCGACCGCGAGAGTGAGCGCCGTACCGGCGAACTCAGAGAGCGAGGCGGTGACGCGTTCCAGCGGCCAAATTCCGCCGATATCCGCCACCCCGACGGCCAGAGCGACGATCCGCTTGGCCCGCCGCAAGGCAGGCACGACGCGCTCGCGGCTCACACCGGGCGGCGTCGCCCTCAGGCTCGCCATCGCCTCTCCGACCACCGCGTCCGGCCCATCGGCCGCCAGCACCTGCATCGACGCCGCTTCGCGCAAGGCAAGGTCGGCAAGGAACGGGCTGTTGCCACCGAGCGCCGCGAGCAGCGCGGCCATCTCGGGCTGCGCGGCCAGTCGCGCCTCGGTCCGCCCGAGCGCGGCGAACCGCTCGATCAGCCGTTCCCCGGCGGCTGGATCGTGCGGCGCCGGCCAGTGCCCGGGCAGTCGGAAGGCGGAGCTGTCCATCAGCCGACAGGCTGGCCGTGAGACGATTGGCGGGTCAAGCCGCGCGTCACCTCTGGATCGTCACGCACCGCCTTTGCGCAATCGCACTGGCGCTGCTGGTGGTAATCATCGCAGCCAGCGCCGTGCTGGCCTGGCGGCTCTCGCAAGGACCCATCGAGATTCCCTGGATCGGTGCGCGGATCGCGGCCGCGGTCAATCAGCAAGCCGAACCACTCCGCCTCGAGATCGGTTCTTCAGCGCTCGCCTGGGAGGGCTTCCATCGGGGTCAAGGGTCGCCAGTCGATATCCGGCTGAGCCGCGTCTCGCTCGTGGACGCCCATGGCACGCCGCAAATCGCGACGCCGGATGCCGAGATCACCCTGTCGCTTCTTGGCTTGCTGGGTGGTCGGATCGAACCGCAAGATATCACCATCAATCAGCCGAATGTCGTCGTCGAGCGATCGTCCGACGGTCGGATCAGTCTGATGCCTGCCGCCGGAGTACCGGCTCCCGCCGCCGGCCCTGATGTGGATCCCGTCGCAATCCTCGCCGAACTGGCCCGCCCCCCGGCGACAGATGCAAGCCGCGGCCGGCCCGGTGACCTGAGCCGACTTCGCCGCCTCCGGATCGACGGCGCCACGCTGCGCCTGATCGACAGACGCCTCGGCGTGACCTGGCTGGTGCCGCAGGCGGAACTTGACCTTGCACGGGCGAGGCAAGGCGGGCTGCAGGGGCAGATGGCGCTGAGTCTCATGGTCGGCGACCAGCGCGCAGAGCTGACGGGGTCGATCAGCCTGCCCCCAGGCGGCACCGAGACCCGCCTCCAGCTCCAGGTCTCGCCGGTACTGCTGTCGGCATGGGCGCGCGCGGTCTCAGTCCTGGCGCCGCTCTCCGCTCTCGACATGCCGGTGGGCGGCGAAGTCGAGGTGACGGTGGGGCCACATCTGGTGGTGCAGCAGATGCGGCTCGCCATGCAGGCCGGCGCCGGGACGGCTCATGTGGCTGATGGAACCGTGCCGATCAAGCAAGCCACGCTCGTTGCGGCCGGCACGCCGGAGCGAATGGTCCTTGAAACCGCCCGCGTGGTACTGCCGGGCGCCCCCGGGAATTTGCCTTCAACGATCGAACTGAGCGGCACGGTGCAACGCGACAGCGGGCAAATAGAAGCCTCGCTTGCCCTCGGCGTCGACCACGTCTCGTTCCCCGAGTTGCCCCAGTTCTGGCCCGCGGGAACCGGCGGCGGCGCGCGCGGCTGGGTGGTAGCGAACGTCACCACCGGAACCGCACATGACGGCCATTTCGAGTTTACATTGACGGATTCGGACGATCTTTCGGACCTCGCTCTGACCAGCGCCAGTGGCACGATCGAGGCCGAGGGTCTCACCGTGTACTGGCTACGTCCGGTGCCCCCCGTGGTGCAGGGTCACGCTGTCTTGCACCTTATCGATCCCGATACGCTCGAAATCACCATGCTCTCGGGAGAGTCGGCACCCGAAACGCCGGGTGGCGAAAGCCTCGCAGTTCGCGGTCTGCGCATGCGCGTAGCCGGCATGATGCACAACGAGCAGACGGCGGAGATCAAAACGGAACTGGCTGGTTCAGTTCCTGCTGCGATAGCGCTGCTGCGCGACCCCAGATTGCGTCTGCTGTCCCGCCATCCGTTGCCGCTGAACGACCCCGCCGGCCAGGTCGATGCAAGCCTGAAGGTGTCGTTGCCACTCGATGCGCGGGTGACGATGAATCAGATCTCGATTGCCGCCCAGGCGCATCTGACCGAGGTACATCTCGGCGAGGTCGTGGCGAACAACGATCTCGATCAGGGCACGCTCGACCTGACCGCGGGCAACAACGGGCTCAGCCTCGGCGGCACCGCTTTGCTGGCGCACGTCCCGGTGCAGCTTCAGGCCAGCATGGATTTCCGCGCCGGGCCGCCCAACGGTGTAGTGCAGCGCATCGGGATCACCGGGCGACCTGACGCGCACGAGCTTGCCGCGTTTGGGCTTGACGCCGGCGAATTTGTGGCCGGGCCCGTGCCGCTCTCGGCCGACGTGGCCGAACGGCGCAACGGCGCCGGCACGGTCGACGTGAAGGCGGACCTTACCTCCGCGGCACTGACCGTCGAAGCGCTCGGTTGGCGGAAGGCCGAGGGCCGTCCGGCGACAGCAACGGCACTTCTGGTGCTTGATCACAACCGGCTGACCCGCATCGACCCGATCCAAATCGAGGGTGACGGACTGGAACTGAGCGGTCATGCCGAGTTCGCGCAGGGCCGCCTTGTTTCGTTTCAAGCGAACCGGCTTCGACTGGACCGTACGGCCGCACAGGCCGTTGTGAATTTCCCGGCAGGAGCTGGACCGATTTCGGCCAACATCTCTGGTCTCGTACTGGATCTGTCCGCCCGCTTCGGGCCGCCTGCCAGGTCTAACGGCGCCGCGCGCCCCGCTCGCGCGCCTTCGGCGTCATCCCCGCCCGGTCCGCCCTGGACAGCCGATGCGCATTTCGACCGCGTAGTGATGGCGGGCGGAGAGGAACTGACCGATCTCACAGTACATGCGGCCGATGACGGCCGGGTCGTGAGGGACCTCCGCTTGGATGGATTTACCGCGAGGCGGGCACCGGTTCGGCTGGTGATTCGGCCCGACGGACCACGGCGCGTGCTGACCGCCTCGGCTGCCGATGCGGGAACGATGTTGCGCGCCTTCGCCGCGACTGATTCTATGGAGGGCGGTCGCCTGGTCATCTCGGCCGCCTATGACGACGCAGCGCCGGGCCATGCGCTCGCCGGCACCGCGGAGATCGATGATTTCAGTCTCCGCAACGCCCCGGCCGTCGGCAAGCTTCTTCAGGCGGTGACTTTGTACGGCTTGGTCCAAGCACTACGAGGCCCCGGCCTTGAGTTCAGCAAGCTGGTCGCACCGTTCCACTGGCGCGAGGGCATCCTGACATTGGATAATGCGCGCGCCTTCAGCCCATCGCTGGGTCTTACCGCCAAAGGATATTTCGATCTGAACGCGCAGCGGGTTGATCTGCATGGCACCATCGTGCCGGCCTATTTCTTCAACTCGCTGCTCGGCCGGGTGCCGGTATTGGGACGGCTGTTCAGCCCCGAGCAGGGCGGCGGAGTGATTGCCGGCAGCTATTCGTTGCAAGGATCGATCCACAACCCCAACGTAGTCGTCAACCCGCTGACCGCGCTCACCCCCGGCTTCCTGCGAGGCCTGTTCGGACTGTTCTAACCACTTCCCCCTCCCCTTGCGGGCTACCGGAGTCCCACAAGTGCGGAACGATTAGCCAGCATCCAGCCCTGCACCATGGCATCGAGGCGCTTGAGACCGCGGGCCATGGTCTTGGGACCGGGCGGCCGATATCCCTTGGAGGTGTAGCCGGACCAGCCTCCGAGGCGTGCGGCGATCCAGGCGTAATAAGCCAGCAAGGCAGGATCGAACGGGTTCTTCAACTTGTCGGTCGGCCCTTCGAGGGAGGCGCTGATCGCCCGTAGCGCCGGCAGTTCGGCGGGGTCGGCAACGTCCTCTATGGACTGCCCCGTACTGCCGTCGCGACCGATCACCAGTTGCATGACCCGCACGGCGGCAATCAGCGCCACCGTCACCAGCTTCGCCAGGCTGAGCGGCGTCGTGATCTGCGAGGTCTCCACATCGACACCGTCCGTCTTCATAGGTACGGAACAGCTGTTCGATATCCCATCCATGATACCGCTGATAGTTTAACCGACTCGCCGGGACCGCCCATACTCGGCCGCGAGGCGCTTCGAGCGCTGGTTCGCTGGCTGGGATCACGCGATGAACGAGGCCGGTCGACCGGTATGGCAGATGTTGCCCGACGACCGGCGACGCACGGTGCTGCGTGCACTGACGCTGATGACACTTCGCCAGAGCCGCGCGGTGGTTGTGGCCGGGGAGTCCAATCATGGTGAGCGAGGTTTGGTGTCCGGCGCCCCACGGCATGGTGTCGGACAAGATCCACCGTCGGCATCGGGAGCGGATGGCGATAGTCTACATTCGCCAGTCCACGCTTCAGCAGGTTGAGCGACACCAAGAATCGACGCGGCTGCAATATGCTCTGGTGGATCGGGCGCTGCAGCTTGGCTGGGACCGCGCATCGATCGTGGTGATCGACGATGATTTGGGGCGGTCTGGTGCCTCGATCGAGGGCCGTCCCGGCTTCCAGCGTCTGGTGGCAGAGGTCGGTCTCGGCCATGTCGGCATTGTGCTGGGGGTGGAGATGTCGCGGCTCGCCCGATCATGCCGGGATTGGCATCAGCTGCTGGAGATCTGCGCGTTGTTCGACACGTTGATTGCGGATTCCGAAGGCGTGTACGATGCGGGTAATTTTAACGATCGCCTGCTGCTGGGCTTAAAGGGTACCATGTCTGAGGCCGAACTTCACATCATCAAGGCGCGGATGTTAGAGGGGCGGCGAGCGAAGGCCCGTCGCGGCGAACTCGGCAAGACGGTACCGATGGGATATCTGCGGCGTCCGTCGGGGGAAGTCGTCCTGGAGCCCGACGAACAGGCGCAGGCGACGATCCGGCTGGTATTCGACCTGTTCGATCGGTTTCGCACCATTGGCAAGGTGCTGCGCTACTTGGTCGATCATGACATCGGGATGCCGGTGCGCACGCAGGGCGGCACCAACAAGGGCGAGTTGGAATGGCATCGCCCCAACCGGGTTTCGCTGAATGATCTGTTGCACAATCCGACCTATGCGGGTGTCTACCTATATGGCCGGCGAGCGTCTGATCCACGCCGGCGCAAACCAGGGCGACCGGGTACTGGACGGCGCTCCAGCCCTCCGGAGGAAGCCGAGGTGTTTCTGCCGGACCGTCTTCCAGCTTACATCAGTTGGGAACAGTATCAGCGCAATCAAACGCAGCTTCGGTCGAACAAGGCGACGGTCTCTGGAGTGCCACGCGCCGGCCAGGCCTTGCTGTCTGGGCTGCTGATCTGCCGTCGGTGCGGTCTACGAATGACCGCCCAGTACAACCAAAACGGCACCGCTCCGCGCTACGTATGTATCCACTTGGCCAGCGACTACGCTGGACCGGTCTGCCAGACGCTCAAGGCGGCGCCGCTTGATGCTCTGATAAGCCGGCTTGTGGTGGAGGCGCTCGAGCCGGCTGCGCTGGAGGTAAGCTTGCTGGCGGCCGGCGAGCTGGAACGCGAGCGCGCGGCGCTGGACGCTCAGTGGCGCCATCGGCTCGAACGAGCAGGCTACCAGGCGCAACGAGCCCGCCGGCAATTCGATGCCATAGAACCGGAGAACCGACTGGTGGGCCGTACTCTCGAACGCCAATGGGAGCAGGCGCTGGCCGAGCAGGCACGCCTGGCAGGGGACTATGAACGTTTCCAGCGTGACCAGCCGCGGAGCTTGACCGCAGCCGAAGTTGCAGGAATTCGCCAACTGGCACACGACTTACCCGGCGTCTGGGCAGCCGCCACTCAGGAAGAGCGACAAGCCCTGGTTCGCCTGCTGCTCGAACGGGTGTTGGTTGAAGTCATCGACGGCACGGAGCAAGTCCGCGTGAGCTGTCATTGGCACGGTGGCCACCAAACCTCGCACCAGCTGGTTCGACCGGTTGCTCGTCTCGACCAACTCAGCACTTACCACCAACTGACCGCCCGTGCAGCCGAGCTGCGGCGTGCTGGGAAGCGCCATGCAGCGATCGCGGAAATCCTCAACCAGGAAGGTTGGCGACCACCTAAGCGACGTGACACATTCACCGCGTTGATGGTTAAGCGTCTCCTCAGCAAAGTCGAAATCGTTGGGCACAAACGGCGACCTGTGGTCATTGAACGTCAGCCCGAGGAGTGGACGATTACCGAATTGGCTCGGCATCTCGCTATGCCAAAATCGACCCTCTACAGCTGGGTCCAGGAGGGACGTCTGCGCAGTCGAGCGGTTCGCCACCAGGGCACGACGTTCAAATTGGTGCACGCCGATGATGCCATGATTGCCGCCCTTAAGCTGGCTCGCGCAACTCCCCCGCCATGGCGTCGTCGGCCGCCGCCAATCGTCGTGGCGGGCTCTCCTGACCCTGTAGAGTCTCGAGAGTCGCCATGCCTGGTCGATCTCGATGATCCAACGCAGCCGGTACCAGGCGACAATCTGCAGCGCCTCCGCCGCACTGCCCACCGCATGCGTGGTCAGCAGACACCAGTGTAAGGGTTGCTGCGCCGACGGTGGGGCGATCTCGCGCACATCCACCACCCGCAGGGTCAAGGTCGGCGCCAGGCCTGGCTCGGCGCGCAGTGGCCGCTTGATCGTGACCTCGCCGGAGCGCACCGCCACGACGGCGGTCCGCTCGGCCCGCGCCGGCTTGCCGTGCCGGGCCGGCACCTGGATGGTGTGCTGTGTTACTGCTGACCAGGCGGCGCATCGCGCGAACAGTTTCTCATCGCCCTCGAGCGAGCGGTTCTGCGCGGCCCGCACCAACAGATGCACGTTGTCCGGCCGACGCGCGAACTGGTCATAGATGTCGCCCTCGCGGTCCTCGACCACAGTGATCATCGCCGCCTCCGCCAGCACCTCGCCGGCGGTCTCGGCGGCCGCCAGCCAGCGGCGAGACTCCTTCTCGTCGGCCGGGCGTGTCTTATGGTCCGTCACCGGGCCGTCGGTGCGGTTGATCACCGTGGCACCGACCAGCCCGATCAGCCCGCCCTGCTCGGCATCCACCGCAATCACCGGGTGCAGCAGCACACCAATATCGCTGCCGTTGCCGACCGTGCCAAAGCCGCGCTTGGCGCCGCTATGGGGAGCGTAATTCAGCTCCGTGGTATCGGTGATCGCCAGGACGTGCCGCCCGACGGCGCGCCGGGCGGTCTGCTGGGCGGCATGCACCAGCATCTCGTGCATGCTGACCGCCTCGTTGTCGAGGAAACGCTGAAACTGGCGGGCTTGGCCGCGGCTGTCGGCCAATGCCGAGAGGCACATGGTGCGCTGCTTCTGCATCGCCCCCAGCAGGCTGTCGCCGACCGCGGCCAGGCGGCGATTGCCAAAGTGACCAAGCTGCGGCTGGTCGTTCATGCAAATCGGCTCCGGTGGGTTGTTGGTCGGGAGCGAATCTGATTCGCAGGGGGCTGCAAAGGGCCTGCCGGAGGGGCGGCGCCAACCGGCTGCCGCCGCCCGTTCGGCTGGAGCCTCGAAAGATCGCTGATGCAAACTCGACCCGCCTCAAATCCGCTGCTCAGCACTCAGGAAAGTCGATTCGGGGTTGTGGGACAACGGTAGCCCCTTGCGGGAGGGGGCCAGGGGGAGGGGGCCGAGGAGCCGAGAGTCGACCCGAGACGCCCCCACTACTCCGCGGCAATCGGAACCAGATGCGACAGGAACAGCTCGGCGCAAGCACGCCAACTGAACCGTTCAGCATGCGCCCGGCATGCGGCGCGATCAGCGCCCAAAGCCAGCAACGCTGCTTCGCGCAAATCGGGGCTCACCGCCCCCACGAGGCCCGCCGCACCGGCCAGCACGTCCTTCGGTCCCGTAACAGGAAATGCCGCCACTGGCGTGCCGCAGGCCAGCGCCTCCAGCAGCACCAGACCGAACGTGTCAGTAAGGCTCGGGAACACGAACACATCCGACCCCGCATACGCGCGAGCGAGAGCTTCGCCATAACGCGGCCCGGTGAACCGCACGCCCGGATAGGCCCGGCGCAGCGAAGCAAGCTGCGGACCCCCGCCGACAACCACCTTCGAGCCGGGCAGATCAAGATCGAGGAAGGTGCCGATATTCTTCTCAACCGCGACCCGCCCGACATAGATGAACACCGGCCGTGGCAGCCCCCACTCCTCGCGCGGCTCCGGCGTGAACAGCGCAAGATCGACCCCGCGCGACCACGGCAGAATATTGCGGAACCCACGCGCGATCAGCTCATCCTGCAGGCTCTCGGTCGCCACCATCATGCCACGTCCGGCGCCGTGGAACCGGCGCATCCAGGCATAGATCGGCCGCACCGGCACCCGTGTGCGCGCCCGGATATACTCGGCAAAACGCGTATGAAACGCTGTGGTGAAAGAAAACCCAGTCCACCGCGCCCAACTTCGCGCCGCCATCCCCAGCGGACCTTCGGTCGCGATGTGCAGCGCGTCGGGGGCGAATTGCTCGATCATGCGGACCAATCGCCGTCGGGGCAGCAGCGAAAGCGGGATGTCGGGATAGGTCGGGCACGGGATAGTGCGGAAGCGGTCCGGGCCAACCACTTCCACCACGTGCCCCATGGCCTGCAGCTCGGCGGCGACGGTAGCGAGCGTGCGCACCACGCCGTTGACCTGCGGGAACCAAGCGTCGGTGACGATCAGAATGCGGTGCGAGGGCGCTGGCGGCAACATCGCTTCGCAGCCCTCTAGCTCGATCGGGGGCAGTGTGTCAGGCAGCTTGCGGCAGCCTGGCTTGGCGCGGAGCGAAGAATGAGAACCGGTTGAGTGCTGCCCAGTCGATCAGCTCCAGCCGGCCGTCGTGATGCTCGACCAGCGCGGTGCAGCTCTCCACCCAGTCGCCGTCGTTGATGTAAAGCACGCCGGCTACCTCGCGCATCTCCGCGTGGTGGATGTGGCCGCAGACCACGCCATCGAAGCCGCGCCGCCGCGCCTCGGCGGCGAGCGCGCTCTCGAACCGGTCGATCGCCTTCACCGCTTCCTTCACCTGTCGCTTCAGCCAGGCCGAGAGCGACCAGTAGGGATATCCGAGCCGGCGGCGGACGGCATTGAACCATCGGTTGACAGTCAACGCCGTGCTGTACGCCCAGTCGCCGAGCAGGGCGAGGAACTTGGCATAACGCACCACGCTGTCGAACTCGTCGCCATGGGTGACCAGCAGCCGCTTGCCGGCGGCGGTGACGTGCACCGCCTCGGCGCGCAGCTTGATGCCGCCGATTTCGAGGCCCATCGGCAGCCAGGCGCGGAACATCTCGTCGTGGTTGCCGGGGATATAGGTGACCGAGGTGCCGGCGCGGGCATGGCGGATGATCCGGCGCAGCACCTCGTCGTGATGCTCGTCCCAGTACCAGGACTTCCGCAGCCGCCAGCCGTCGATGATGTCGCCCACCAAGTAAAGATGATGACAGGTCGTGCGGCCCAAAAAATTGGCCAGGAAATCGCTCCGGCAACCACGCGTACCGAGATGCGTGTCGGAGATGAACACGCTCCGGTACGTCGGCCGGAGGCCGGTTTTACTGGCGTTGGTCATCGCGGCGGCAGGGAAGACGCGTGCTGCCGCGTCGCAACAGTGAAGTTTGAATGACACGCGGAAATATTTCGTGATCGAGCGAAAGTCATTCCTGTGTCACCGGATTGTCATCGCATTGACACGGGCCGCCCGCACAAAGGGCGCTTGTGTCCGATTGACCGCGCCGATTTGTAGTAGCCGTCCCTCATGCTGATAGTGTTCAACCCGGTTGCCGGACAGCGGCGGGCCCAGCTTCTGTGGCGCGTGCTGGACGTGATGGTGGCGAATGGGATTCGCATCGAAGTCGCGAAAACGCAACGCGCTGGAGATGCCGAGGCGTTCGCCCGCGCCGCCGCGTGTCGCGGCGCTGGGCTGGTGGTGGCGGCGGGTGGCGATGGGACGATCGCCGAGGTCGCGAACGGACTGATGGACAGTGGCGCCCGGCTCGGGGTGATCCCACTCGGGACAGCGAACGTGCTGGCGCATGAACTGGCGCTGCCGTTCACCCCCACGGCGGTGGCCTCGGCGCTGGCCTTCGGCCGTACCCGGACGATCTGGCCCGGGCTGGCGCGCGGCCCCGAGCGCTCGCGGCTGTTCGTCCAGATGCTCGGCGTGGGGTTCGACGCCCATGTCGTGCATCGGCTGCCGGCCCGGTTGAAGCGGCATTGCGGGCGCAGCGCCTATGTCTTCCAGACCATACGAGAGCTGGTCCGCTACGGCTTCGTCCCGGTGCGCCTTCGGCTGGACGGCGCCGAGACCGAGGCGGCGAGTGTGATCGTAAGCAAAGGCCGCCTGTACGGCGGGCGCTACCTGCTGGCACCCGAGGCTCGGCCCGGGGAGCCGGGATTCTCGGTCGTCCTGTTCGACCACACCGGGCCCGGCGCGGCCCTGCTCTATGGCGCACGGCTGCCGTTCGATTTGCTGGCCAAGGGGCGAGGGCTGCGGCGACTGCGGGCGCGTTCCGTCGAGTTCATCGGCAACGAGGCCATTCCTGTACAGGCCGACGGCGATGCTGCCGGCACCGCCCCGCTGTCCGTGACCGATGCAGCGCGGCCGATCGAGGTCGTGGTTGGTGGCTGACGCCAGCCCCCATCATGGCCGGCCGCCCCCACCTGCGCAGACGATGCCGTTATCCTTCGATCTTAGCCGGGTAGGCGAGGATGTTGCCACCCTCGCCCCCCACAGACCCGGACGTGCCGATTTCCAGCATCCGGTTCCTCACGCGAGAGTTTCGCTCGCGGTGGCGTAGCGATGGACGATGCGGACTGGTGGAAGCGGATGGTGCCTGAGGTACTCGTCGAGGCGAGACCACAGGAACGTCCCCTTGCCGCCGCGACGCGACAGCCATTTCTTCCAGACCCGCACGACTTGATGCGCATACCAGCTCAGTCGCCGATTGTTCCCGGTGATGCCGTAGTCGGCGAAGTGCCCACGCATCATGGCCGACAAGTGCGCATGCTGGGCGCGCATCGGCTGGTGCCGATGGCGCTTGCACCAGTCGGTGACTGCCGCCACCGACCTGGCGTAACGGCTCTTCGCCGTTACCTGCCGGACCACCATGCGGCCCTTCCGCGACCTCCCCCAGACATGGGTGAAGCCGAGAAAGTCGAACGTGGTCCCACTCGTCCCCGGCGACTGCTCGCCCGCCGGCCGATGCGGCCGGAAGTCGACGAAGCGTGTCTTGTCGGGATGCAGCGTCAGCCCATACCGCTCAAGCCGCTTCCCCAGGACCGCCAACACCCGTTCGGCATCGAGCGATGTCTCGAACGCCATCACCAGGTCGTCGGCGAACCTGACCAGCATGCTGTCGCCCCGCAGGCGTGGCCGCACCGCGCTCGCGTACCACCCATCCAGCACATGGTGCAGGAAGATGTTCGAGAGACAGGGTGAGATGACCCCACCTTGCGGGGTGCCCTCAGTCGGGCGGTGCAGGTGTCCGTCTTCCAGGACACCGGCCGCCAGCCACTTATCGTCTTCAGCGGTACTATGAGGGCGCTACGACTTCCCGCATCCGCATTCCCGGTCGCTTATGTTTTCGCTTCCAGGCTCCGTCCGCTTCGTGTCTCGCCGCAGCGCTCCTGACGGACCCGAGGGTGCCCGCCAGGCCGGGGAGATTGTTCAACCGGCCTCCCGATCTCCGGTGTCCTTCGCCAGCATGGGCGGATACGGGATCTCATAGTGTTCCCAGGCGATCCGTTCCGTACCCTTGCCACGGCTCTTAGGGCCCGCGGCGGAATAAGTGCTTCAAGGCGGTTGTTGATTTGGCTCAATGGTGTAGTTCCACTCGCCATGGAATGCGTGGCGCGTGATGTTGATCGCCTGCATCTCGTCATCGGACACCTTCACCCCCTTGGGATAGAGGTTGCCGTCGAGCTCGCAGCAGACCCTGAGACCAGTCTCGGTGGTTGTAGAGCTGATCAGTTGCACGATCACCTGATGGCTCACCAGTGGCTTGCCGCGCCAGTTCATGGTGATGAAGGCGAACAGCCGGTGTTCGATGCGGTTCCATTTGCTGGTGCCGGGTGGCAGGTGGGTAACCGTGATCTTCAGGCCGGTCTCGTTGGCAAGACGCTGGAGTTCGCGTTTCCATAGCTTCACCTGCGGCCCGTTGCTGCCGCCGCAGTCGGCGGTGATCGTCAGGCACGTCGCATTGGGATAACGCTGCTTGCCGAGCCTATGCCACCAATGCCGGATGCTCTCGACCGCAAAGGCGCCGGTATCAGCGCTGATGCCGACGCTGATCCAGCCGTGGTTGGCAGCAATGTCGTACACGCCATAGGGAGCGACCTTGCCAAGTTCCGGGATCTTGAAGTCGTGCACCCGCACCGGTTCGGGATCCCCCTTGCGACGCAGCTCACGGCCGTTGTTCTTGAAATCCCCAACCAGCTCCTTCTTCTTGGTGTCCACTGAGATCGCCGGCTCGCCCGCGGCGATCGCCGCTTGCACCGTCGCATTGACGTGCTCGAACTGGGCGTTGCGATCCGGATGGTTGCTCCCCTCCCGCGTCTTGCGGTTGGCCTGGCAACTGTAGTTCAGTTGCCGCAGCAGCTTGCCGAGCACGCGCTGGCTGACCTTGAAGCCAAGCGCGGTCAGCTCCTTGACGAGGTGACGCTGACTGCGGCTGACCCAGCGCAGCGGCGAGCCGGGATCGCCGCGAATGGCGTCCTCGATCAGTTTCTCCAGCGCCGCCGGCAACCCGGGTTGCCGGGTCACCGCGCTCTTGCGGCCAGCGCCGGGCCGGCGCAGCCGGGCGCCCAGTTCATTGCGACCGCACCGCAGTTCCGCAATGCCTCGCTGGATGGTGCTGCGCGCCAGCCCGGTTGCGCTCGCGGTCGCGGTGACGCCGCCAGGGCCCTGCGCCAGCGCTTCGTTGGCGGCGAACAGTCGCCGGGCACGTTCATCGAGGAAGGCTGCTGCTTTCCGCCAACGCGCACGGATGTCGGCGATGTCGATCACACCGCGACGCTAGCCGACGCATCTCGCGTCGCACCTAGCAAATTCTCAGATTCTATTCGTGCTTTGTTTGCGGCTCCTCGATTCGTTTATTTCGCCGCGAGTCCTTAACCCCGGCCGGACCGGTGCGACCTCGCCTTGGCGGTCGCCCCGGTGCTGCCCCCGCAAGCAGAGCGACGAAGGCTCCAGCGTCTGATGATTTCGAGGCCAACCTACCGCGGCTTCAGTACCCGCTGCCTACGCTTCACGAGTGTTGTTGCCTGACCCATGCAAGGCTCGCTTCCGGCTGGCTGGCTCGCCTGTGCCGGGAGGGAGTTCAACCCTCTGGATCGCTACCAATGGTTTCCACCTCCCTACATCGGCTTCCCCCTTTCCTGAGCTTCCTATCGCGGTCTGCGTGCATCTGCGGTTCCGATTTCCTGCCTGCTCGCGTTCCGCCCCGCGCGCGTGCTCGTGCCCGCGACCAGCCCCCTTGAACCACACTCCGATTTGCGGATGATGCGCCGCGATCCCGTGCCGGGGCGGCCTCCTCGGCGATCAGTCCTGGTCACGAGGCATGAGCGAGCACGCGCACGGCGGCACCATCATCGAGAGTTCCGGCCTAAAGCAGCCATACCACCTGGTCGATCCCAGCCCGTGGCCGATCATCGGCGCGGTCGGCGGCCTGCTGATCGTGCTCGGCATCATCTTCGCCGCGCATTACGGCGACTACATCGTGCTGACCATCGGCGCGCTGGTGGTGTTCAGCGTAATGTACTTCTGGTGGCGCGACGTGGTGCGCGAAAGCCGTACCCCGGGGTGCACACCCCCGTGGTCCGGCTGGGCCTGCGCTATGGGATGCTGTTCTTCATCACCAGCGAGGTGATGTTCTTCGTCGCCTTCTTCTGGTCGTTCTTCAACTTCGCGCTGTTCCCGGAAAACGTCTCCGGCCTCGCCAACCCGGTCTGGCCGCCGCCCAACATCCACACGCCCGACCCGTTCCACTTCGCCATCCTGATGACGATGATTCTGCTGCTGTCGGGCACCACGATCACCTGGGCGCATCACTGCCTGATCGAGGGCGACCGCAAAGGGCTGCTGACCGGGCTAGGCCTGACCGTCCTGCTCGGCATCGCGTTCACCTGCACCCAGTTCTGGGAATACACCCATTCACCATTCCCGTTCTCGGGCGGCGGCGTGTATCCGTCGGTCTTCTTCCTGGCCACGGGCTTCCATGGCTTCCACGTCATTGTCGGTACGTCGTTCCTGATCGTCTGTTGGTTCCGAGCCAATGCTGGCCAGTTCACGCCACAGCGCCATTTCGGCTTCGAGGCCGCGGCGTGGTACTGGCATTTCGTCGATGTGGTGTGGCTATTCCTGTTCACCTGCATCTACTGGTGGGGCGCCAGCCCTGTCGCTGCCGGGCCCTGATGCGGCGCCGGTGCTGGCGGCGGCGCTCAAGTGCCGCTGCCCTCGCTGCGGCCAGGGAAAGTTGTTCGACGGCCTGCTGGCGGTGCGCGAGCGCTGCCCGGTCTGCGATCTCGATCTGCGCGGCCACGATGCCGGCGACGGCGCGATCGTCGGCGTGATTCTGGTGCTCGGCGCCGTGGTGGTGACCCTCGCCTTCTGGGTGGAATTCAGGTTCAGCCCGCCGCTCTGGGTGCATGCCGTGCTCTGGCCGCTGATTACGGTACCGGCCGCGATTCTGCTGATGCGTCCGGTCAAGGCCGCGCTAGTGGCGCTGCAATATCGGCATCGCGCGGCCGAGATGGGGCTGTGAACCGGCCGGGATGACGCGACCCCTCATGCGCCTGCTTTGGCCAGGCGTGATAGCCATGTTCATGCTGCTGGTCCTGCTCGGGCTCGGCACATGGCAGGTGAAGCGGCTCGCCTGGAAGGAAGGCATCCTCGCCGAGATCGCCCACGCCGAAGCCGCCCCGGCCGTGCCCCTGGGCCCGCATGCGGCGCCGTTCGCCAAGCTGAGCGCAACCGGCCGCTACCGCGAAGACCTGGCGGCGTTATATGGCGCCGAGGTCGAGGACACGCCCGTCGGGCCGGAGCTGGGAGCCGAGCTCATCGTGCCGCTCGAGCGGCCGGGCGCCGATCCCGTCCTGGTCGACCGCGGCTGGGTCCCCACCTCGGTGCCGGCCCCGATCTATTGGCCGCAGTCGCCGGTTACCGTGGACGGCTATGCCCACGCGCCGGACCGGCCTGGCCTGTTGACCCCGCACGACGATGCAACCCACCGCCGGTTCTACGCGCTCGACCCGCCGGCGATCGGCGCGGCCCTCGGCCTCAAGCGGATCGCGCCGTTCACGCTGGTGGCGCTGGGCCCGGAGGTTGCAGGCCGATACCCGGTTCCGGCCCAACACCTTCCCCGGCCGCCCAACGACCACCTGCAATACGCGCTGACGTGGTACGGATTGGCGGGCGCGCTCGTGGTGGTGTTCGTGGCATGGTCTAGAAAGGTGTTGCGAGATGAACGCCTATGACCGCCTGACGTCCCGGTTCGCCCGGATCGCGACTATCAACGAAGCGTCCTCCGTGCTCGGCTGGGATGCGGCCGCCATGATGCCGCCCAGAGGCGCCGCGGCGCGGGGCGATCAGCTCGCGGTGCTGGCCGGCCTGGCGCACGGCCTGCTCGCCCGCCCAGAGGTGGGCGACGATCTCGCCGGGGCCGAGGCAATGGGCGAGGACCCGGATCCCTGGGGGGCCGCGAACCTGCGTTTGATGCGCCACGCGTACACGCGCGCCACCGCCTTGCCCCCGGCACTGGTCGAGGCGCAGGCACGCGTCAACTCAGCCTGCGAGAAAGTATGGCGTGAGGCACGCCGCCGTTCCGACTTTGCGCTCGTCGCCGGTGATCTCGAGAAGGTCGTGGCGCTGACGCGCGAGGCAGCCACGGCGCTCGGCGAGGCGCTGAGGCTCGCGCCGTATGACGCGCTGATGGACGGGTACCAACGCGGCCTTCGGATGGCGGATGTAGCGCCAGTATTCGCCGACTACGAAACCTTCCTGCGGCGCACCCTGCCCGAGGCGGAAGAACGCCAGGCGCGGCTACCGGCGCCTGAGCCACCGGTCGGCCCGTTCCCGCTGGCGACCCAGGAATCACTCTGCCGGCGACTCGCCGAGCGGATCGGGCTGGATTTCGACCATGCACGGCTCGACCGCTCGGCGCATCCGTTCTCTGGCGGCACGCAAACCGACGTGCGGATCACCACCCGTTACGACGAGGCCGATTTCACCCAGGCCGTGCTCGCGGTGGTGCACGAGACCGGACACGCGCTCTACGAACGCGGCCTGCCGGCGGCGCATCAGCGCCAGCCGGTTGGCGATGCGGCCGGCATGGCGGCGCACGAGAGCCAATCGCTGATCGTCGAGATGCAGGCCTGCCGGTCTGATGCGTTCCTCGCCTGGCTCGGCCCGGAGCTGCACCGCGCCTTCGGCGGCGACCGACGTCCCTATCGAGCGGACAACCTGGCCCGGCTGTGGCGGCGCGTGTCGCGCGACTTCGTCCGGGTCGATGCCGACGAATTGACCTATCCAGCGCACGTGATCCTGCGCTTCAGTCTGGAGCAGGCGCTGATCGCCGGTGATCTGACTGTGCCGGACCTGCCAGGAGCGTGGAACGATGGATTCCGCGAATTGCTCGGGTTGACGCCGCCCGATGATGCGCGCGGCTGTCTGCAGGACATCCACTGGTACGACGGCGCATTCGGATATTTTCCGAACTACACGTTGGGCGCCATGGCGGCGGCGCAGTTGATGGCGGCGGCACGCCGCGCGTTGCCTGAGCTGGATGCGGCGCTCGCGCGCGGCGACCTGTCGCCGTTGCTCGGATGGCTGCGCGAGAAGGTGCACGGCCTCGGCAGTCTGCTCGACTTTAACGGCCTGTTGCGCGCGGCAACTGGCAAGCCGCTCGATCCGACGGATTTCGAGGCGCATCTCACGGCGCGGTATCTCGCGACTTATACCAGCCGCCCGGCTCGTTGACTCGAACGTGATTTGGTGCGGCTCGGAGCGGTACGATTCGGCGTCCCCGTTGGACGGAGGGGACAGCGATGACCGTAGCGATCACCCGTTTGGAGCGATCGGCGGCTGATCTGCGAGAGGCGGCGGCGGCCACTCGAGACGCCAAAGCGGCACGTCGGATGCTGGCGATGGCGTTGCTGCTGGAAGGCTGGTCGCGGGAAGCCGCGGCGGAGGCGTGTGCGATGGACCGCCAGACGTTGCGTGACTGGGTACATCGCTACAACGAGTCCGGGCTGGATGGCCTGTCCGACCGACCGTGCCGCCGCGGTCCGCCGCCCCGCTTATCGCCCGAGCAACAGGCCAAGGTGGTGGAATGGGTGCAACAGGGGCCCGACCTTGAGCGGGACGGCGTGGTACGTTGGCGCTGCATCGACCTGCGGCAGCGGATCAAGGATGAGTTTGGCGTCGAGCTGCACGAGCGCAGTGTCGGCAAGCTGCTGCGCCGGCTGAAGTTCACCCGGCTGCAGCCGCGTCCCTATCATCCGAAGAAGGATGCCGCCGCGCAAGAGGCATTCAAGAAGGAGTTCGCCAGCCAGGTGGCCGAGGTTGTGCCAGCCGCTGCCGCCGGCAAGCCGCTGGAGATCTGGTTCGGCGACGAAGCCCGTGTCGGTCAGAAGGGCACGCTGACCTACGTCTGGGCGCGACGTGGCTCGCGCCCGGCGGCGGTTCGCGATAACCGCCATGACTCCGCCTATATCTTCGGCGCCGTTTGCCCCGAGCGCAGCATCGGCGCTGCCATCATCATGTCGGCCGCCAACAGCGAGGCGATGGCCGAACATCTGAAGGAGATCAGCCTCCAGGTTGCCCCGGGGGCTCATGCTGTGTTGCTGGTCGATGGCGCTGGTTGGCATCAGCCGGGGCGCCGCCTGCCGGTGCCTGACAACATCAGCCTGTTGCCGCTGCCAGCTTACTCGCCGGAGCTGAACCCGGTCGAGAACGTCTGGGAGTTCCTGCGCGGCAACTTTCTCAGCCACTGTGTCTGGGACAGCTATGAAGCTATCCTCAAGGCATGTCGTAATGCCTGGAACAAACTGATGGCAATGCCCGAACAAATCGCCTCCCTCACCAGGCGCTCTTGGGCCAAACCGGCCATCGCATAGTAAGGAAGAAAGCCTAACCACAGAGACACCGAGGCACGGAGCCTGACCCTTCTCGGTGTCTCTGTGCCGCTGTGGTTAAGCTTTTTCTTACCTCCGTCACGAAATCAGGGGGCCGTGTCTGAGACACCGATGAGGTCATCCTCAGGGGCATGTCATGACGCCTGAAACAAACTCGCAGAACTTCCCGACCGCATCGTCTCCCTCGCCAGGCGCCCCTGGGTCAAACCAGTCATCGAACAGGGCGGCTGGTATTAGGACGGCGCTTGCTACATCCGTCCCATGAGCAAGAGCATCAGCGTGCGCCCCCGAGGCTCCAGAAATGCCTTATGAGCTTGGCACTCCGGGCCGCTGTCCGGGCCCGCGCGCTTTTGCGACCTCTGCTGGCGTCACTTGCCCTGGCACATGGCCGAAATGCTCGATCGTGTAGTTTGCAACGGCAGCCACTTCCTCGTCCGTATATCCCCCGGAAAATGGCGGCATGAACAGCGCCCCATTCTGTGTTGCGATCACGATCTGCAGCACGTTCGTCCCCTGCGGGTCGCCCACGCTCCGGTCGCCCCGGAGCGCGGCATACGGCGTTTGCCTCCCGGCGCCGTCGAGGCGATGGCAACCTGCGCAGGCGCCCTCGAAGATGCGCCGGCCGAGCTCATCCTCCGCTACCTGGCCTGACACCGCGGGCTGCGGCTCGTGGATCGGCGGGATTGTCTTCAGATAGGTGGCGAGCGCGGTGACGTTGTCGTGCGACACGTACCGCAACGAGTAGCTCACCGCCTCGGCCATCGGTCCGCCGGCGACGCCGCGCCCTTCGGCGTGTCCGGTCGAGACATACGCAGCAACCTCCTGCTCCGACCACGCACCAATGCCGGACTCGGGATCGCTGGTCAGGTTATAGGCTCTCCACCCCTGCTGCACGGCTCCGGCGTATTTCCGGGATGTCTCGAGCCCTTGCAGAAGACCGCGCGGCGTGTGGCATTGTTGGCAATGGCCGAGCGCCTCGGCAAGAAAGGCGCCCCGGTTCCACGTGGCGTTGTGCGCCGGGTCCGGCTGAAACCGATGATCGCGATTGTTGAGCAGGTTCCAGAACACCATGAGGAAGCGGATGTTGAACGGAAAGCGCATCTGGTTCGCAGGCGTCGGCGCATGTACCGGCGACTGCGTCATCAGATACGCCTTGATGTCGAGCGCGTCCTGCCGGCTCATCAGCGTGTAGCTGGTGTACGGCATCGCCGGATAGAGATGCTTTCCGCCGCGCCCAACGCCGCGCTGCAGCGCCGAGACCCACTCATCGTCGCTGTATCCGCCGATGCCGGTCTCCTTGTCGGGCGTGATGTTCGGAGCATAGATCGTGCCAAACGGCGTCTTGAACGCCCGGCCTCCCGAGAGCTTGCCGTCGGCACCCAGATGGCAGGCGGCGCAGTCGGCGGCATGCTCAAGGTATTCGCCGCGCGCAACGGCGTCGGCGACGGCACATGCCTGCCCGCACCAAAGCAGCAGCCCGAGAGCGAGGGCCGCGATCGTCCTCACGATGACAGCAGCGCGATGCCGAATGGTATCTTGCGCAGCCGCTTGCCGGTCGCGGAGAAGATCGCGTTGGCCAGCGCGGGCGCGGTCGCGGCGGTTCCGGCTTCGCCGATGCCGCCAGGAGCCTCGGTGCTGTCGATCTGATACACCTCCACCCTCGGCGCCTGGTCGATGCGCAGCATGCGGTAGTCGTTGAAGTTCGACTGCTGCACCCGACCGTTCAGGTGCGTGATCTCGCTGTACATCGCCATGGTAAGCCCGAAGATGACGCCGCCCTCAAGTTGCGCCGCGACCGTGTCCGGGTTGACCCGATAGCCGCAATCGATCGCCAGGACCGAGCGCCGGGGCCGGATCTCGCCCCGCGGCGTCACCTCGACCTCATGAACATGCGCGAGGTAGGAGCCGAAGGCGAATTGCACGGACACGCCCCGCCCCCTCCCCGGCAGCGGGCTGCCCCACCCCGCCTTCTGGGCGGCCAAGTTTCAGTACCGCCAGCGCGCGCGGGTTCTTGTGCAGCATCCCGCGGCGATACTCGACCGGGTCCTTGCCGGCCGCCGCGGCGCACTCGTCAATGAAACTCTCCACCACGAACAGGTTGTGCGTCGGCCCCACGCCGCGCCACCACGCCGTGGTGACGCCCTGTGGCTCGTGGCGCACGTAATCCACCATCATGGCCGGCAGGTCGTAGGGCGTCTCGGCGGCGCACTCCACCGCGTCGGGATCGAGGCCGTCCTTCAGCAGGCCGGCCGGTGCCCACCGCGCCATCACCGAGGAGCCGGTTACGCGATGCGTCCAGCCGATGATCCGCCCGTTCGCATCCAGCCCCGCCGCGATCCGGTCATAATAGTATGGGCGCAATAGGTCGTGCCTGATGTCCTCTTCGCGGGTCCAGACGAGCTTCACCGGGTAGCTGACCTGGCGGGCGATCAGCGCCGCCTGCTCGATGCTATCGACGTTGAGCCGCCGGCCGAACGCGCCCCCCATGAGATGGTTGTTCACAACAACCTTCTCGGCCGGCAGCCCGGTCGCTTTTGCCACGGCCTGTTGGGCGCGCACCGGCACCTGCGTGCCCACCCACAGCTCGGCGCCGTCGGGCCGCACATGGATCGTCGTGTTGATCGGCTCCATCGGGGCGTGCGAGAGGAACGGGAGCTGATAGACCGCCGCGAGCTTCGTCTTGGCGGAGTTGATCTGCCGAGCGGCATCGCCCTCATTCCTGGCGACCAGCCCGCTGGTCTGCGACGCCGCATCGAGCGCCTTGACGATCGAGGCAGTGGAGACCGTTGCGTTCGGTCCATTGTCCCATTGCGGATTGGCTGCCACGAGCCCCTGCACCGCCGCCCACATGTGATCGCCGATAACCGCAACCGCGTCCGGTAGCCGCACCACGTCGTGCACGCCCGGCACCTTGCGCGCCGCCGCTTCGTCAATGCCCCGCAGCGTCCCGCCGGCGACCGGACAAGCCGCGACGGTGCCGATCTTCATGCCCGGCACCTGCACGTCGATCCCGAACCTGGCGGTGCCGTTCACCTTGCCCGGCGTGTCGAGACGTTTCTGCGATGTGCCGATCAGCGTCCACGCCGAGGCCGGCTTGAGCGGCACGTCCTTCGGGATGTCGAGCTGCGCGGCCGCGTCGGCGAGCTGCCCGTAGGGCGCCGACCGGCCGCTCGGATCGTGGTGCACCACGCCCCGTGCCGCCCGACACGTCGACGCATCGACACCCCACTGCTTCGCCGCCGCGGTGATCAGCATGACCCGCGCCGCCGCCCCAGCCTGACGCAGCCGGTCCCAGTCGCCGCGGATCGAGGTGGAGCCGCCCGTCGCCTGCTCCAGCAGCAATGGATCGGCATACTTGGCCGCATCCGGGGGCGCGGGCATCAGCTTTATCTGGTCGAGGCCGACCTCCAGTTCCTCGGCGATCAACATCGCAGCGGACGTCCAGATGCCTTGGCCGACCTCGGCATTCGGCATGATCAGGACAATCGATCCGTCGCTACCGATCCGGATGAAGGCGTTCGGCGTAAAGCTTGCGTCGGCGGCGGCCGCGTGACCGGCCAGCGAGGGTAGGCTGATGCCCAGCACCAAGCCGCCGCCGGCGAGCAGCCAGAGCTTGAGAAGGTCGCGCCTCGGGTAGCTCATCTCACGCCTCCGCCGCTGCATGGATTGCTGCCCGGATCCGCACATAGGTGCCGCAGCGACAGATATTGCCGGCCATAGCTGCATCGATCTCGGCGTCGCTCGGCTTCGGGGTTTGCTGCAGCAGCGCCGTCGCCGACATGATCTGGCCGGACTGGCAGTACCCGCACTGCACCACCTCCTTGTCCAGCCACGCCTGCTGCACCCTGACCCCGACCGGCGAGGCGCCGACCGCCTCGATCGTGGTGATCTGCGCGTCGCCGACCGTGCCAGCCGGCAGCACGCAGGAACGCACGGCCTGACCATCGAGAAGCACCGTGCAGGCACCGCATTGCGCGATGCCGCAGCCGAATTTGGTGCCAGTCAAGCCCAGCACGTCGCGCAGCACCCAGAGCAGCGGCATGTCGTCGGGCACGTCTGCCGGGTGAAGAGTGCCATTGATCCGAAGCTTGATCATGTTTCCTTTCCACCGCGATCAGGACTGGCGATTGAATGCCTGACCAAAGAATGAAATCTGCTAGACGCTGATTGCAAAGTGCGGGGCTGTCAACCGGCAGGCCGCTGTCAGGGTTACGAACCGATCACTGAGGCCCGACCATCCATGCTTCCGCTCGTCCTGCAGCTCGCCCGTGCCGCGTGCGGGCACGATTTTGCAACGAGTGCATCGACCGCGTTCGGCAGTCCACGCGGTAGTCCTCCCTAAAGCCAGGTGACGAGGGGCTCGTGCGCAGAAGGACAGGGCATTTGCCCGGCAATGCTGCGTCGGGAGACGGCTTTTAGCAATCAGGCAAAACTACCCGCAAGCTCAGGTAAGCCTGCAGCCGCCGTCAGAGTGTCGTAACGCTGCTGCTTGGCTTGGTTGCTGGCTGGCACCACGATTTCGACGCCAGGAAGGCAACCGTTCTCAACAGCATGGTCATGCTCTACGCGTTGCCGCTCAATCTTTTTGCTGGCATGGTGGGGACGTCGTGCCATCAGGTTCTCTCTCAGGGTCCTCTGGCGTTTGCGATCCTTCTGGGCATGGCCGGCGGCTACGCAATTGTCTTCTTCATTTCGCATTATCTTTTCCGGCGGGATCTGATGACGGCATCCTTGCAGGCGCTGGCGATAGCCGGTCCCGCGGTGCCCTTTATCGGCGTCTCCGTACTGGGCATTTGTTCGGGAACTCCAGCGCCATTCCCATCTCCGTCGCCGGCCTCGTTATGAACCTGATTCAGGTTCCGGCGACACTCATGCTCTTATCAGTCGGCATGGCCCAAAAGGTCACGGCACCGACCGCAAAGCGGCCCTCCCTTGGCGGGCATATCATTCACGCATTGCGCCAGCCGGTGGTATGGGCGCCGCTGCTCGCTTTGGTGCTGATACTCTTCAACCTGCATTTCCCCGAGTTGATAGAAGAACTCTCTCCGGCTGCTCGGTGGCGCGACCGGCGGCGTCGCCCTATTTGCCTCGGGAATCGTGCTGTATTCGTTCCGCGTCGCTTTCAGCCTCAGCGTGGGCATCGCCGTCATCGCCGTGATACCGGCCGTGATATGGGGACTCATGCTCTCTTTCCGCATGGAAATGGAGATCGTGAGAGAATCGGTGCTCACGCTGGCATCCCGACAGCCTCGATCCCTGTCATCCTCGCCGTCCAGTATCAGATGGCCGAGCAGGAAATGGCCTCAAGTCTGTTCTTCAGTACCGATCTTCTCGATTATCACCATGGGCGGCTTCATCTGGCTGACGGCCTGAACGCCTCAAAGCGGAAGGTGTGGAATAGATGCCCGACCAACCATCCCGATTCGTTTGTTTCTCGGCGGGCCCTAACCTGCACCCGGTGGCCACCGATGTCCTGCTCTCCTACTTAAGCGCGTGGCCCGTCCAGTCCGTGATGCTGAACGTGCCGAACTCGGAGAAATGACCGTTGTCGAAAACCAGGACGAAGTGGCAAGGCTTATCGCCCAGGCACTGCAGCCTGTGTCCGTGCCCGCGCGGAAAATACCAGACATCGCCCGGCCCGAAATCATTATGGGTCGATAACTGTAGTGCGCACCTGCCCCTCTGTCACGAAGGCCCATTCCGCTGCCGTCGCGTGCCAATGCAGCTCCCGCATCACGCCCGGTTCCAGCCGCATCGAGACACCGGCCAGCGCCTTGGAGACCGGCAACTGGACAACGGTCGCCTCCTTCCCATAGCTGCCGTCCACCTTGCGTTCGGATTTCTCCCACTCGAACTTGAAAGTTGGAAGCTCTTTGCCGGAGGTTACCGGGTCGGGAACGTGGTTTTGGAAACTGCTGTCTCCGCCTTGCGAGCTGATGGGAAGGACGGACGAGAACATAACAGCCTCCTTGCAGTTGACGTCAAAGCGTAATCGTAACCGCCCCTCGCCGAGCATGACGTTTGCCGTTTGCGTAACGTTGTCAATTGGACTCGCGAAATAACCGTTCCTTCGCGCTGCCGCTGGCGCCATGCCAGCCGCGAGCCGCCCCCACCGGTCATGCGCGATGAAGCCAATGAAGGCGGGGCATCCAGGTCTCGTGCGGCGATCTGCCCTCGCCGATCGCCCACACCCCGCAGCTACGGTCCCGTCGGCCGAACCGTGATGCCCTGCGCCTGAAGCTGATCGAGCACTGCCTTGGCATTGGCGTTACCGGACTGGGCCAGCTTCGCGGTCTCGCTGGCCAGCATCTGGAAACGGGCACGGATCCTCGCAGCCTGCACCAGGCTGGTGTCCTGCTGCTCCCGCAATACCACCAGGCTGCTGTGCTCCTGCACCAGCCGCTCGGTCTGGAAGGCGGTGATCAGGAAGAACGCCGCCACGATCAGCAGCAGCGGCACCTCGATCCGGGCGGTATCACGCATCGATCAGGGCTTCGCCGCCGCGGGGGCCGTGGGCGCCCCCGCCGATGCCGGCCCGGCACTGGCCGCGGCGCGCGTGAGCAGGTCCTGAAGCTGCGGATCCTTGCTGCTCTGTTCCTGCGTGGTCAGCGCATGCATCAGCACGTTCGTCAGCGCCTCAAGCTGTGCCGCCTGGGCGATTTGCTGCTGGCGCTGGTTCGCCTCTGCCTGCGCGCTCTGGTCCATCAACGCCAACGCGATATTCACCGCCACCAGGACCAAGCTGACCCCGGCCAGCAGCGTGGCCCACTGGATTAGCCACTGACCCTGCGATGCGGCGGGCCTCTGCTCGCTCATCCAGGCTGGCTCGTCATGCTCGGCGGCTCCGGACCCGGTCCAGAAAAAGATCACACACGCATACCGACATCCGCCAGCCGGCGCAAATGCCCACCAGAACCCAAGACTCCCAGCATCTTCCTGGGTATATTTACGCTCCCGCACGAAGACAGGGCCCCGAGTTGCATGGCCGCCGCCGTCAGATCCGCCCCCATCTCCGCCCATGTATCCCCTGGGGCCGGGGGGCGCCGCTTCGCCTCGCCGGCGATCCGGAGCCTGATGCAGCGCCGGACGGCAGAGCTCGGCGGCCTGGCACTCGGACTGCTCGGGCTCGCGCTGCTCGTGGCGCTGGCCAGCTACAACGCCTCCGACCCGAGCCTGAACACCGCAACCGCGCGGCCGGCCACCAACCTGGCTGGGCCGGTGGGCGCGGTGCTCGCCGACCTGCTGCTGCAGGGCTTCGGCCTCGCCGGCGCGCTGCCAGGCCTGGCGATGCTGGCCTGGGCGTGGCGTATCGCATCCCGTCGCGGGCTTGGCAGCATGGCCGCCAGGCTGGCCGTCACCGGGGCGGCGATGCCGATGCTCGCCGCATCGCTCGAGGCCGTGCCGCGCCTGCAGTCTGTCGCCTGGCCGACACTGGCCGGGCCCGGCGGAGCCGTCGGGCGCGTGCTCGCCCCTGCGATGCTGGAAGCCGGACGTGGGGTGCTCGGTCCGGTGGGCGGCGTGCTGGTCTGGACGCTTGGGGCGGCGTTTGCCGGGACGCTCGTGCTGCTGGCGCTGGGCCTGTCAGGCGCGGAGTGGCGCGCCGTCTGGCGGTTCCTCGCCCGGGTTGCGCGGTTCTCGGTCTCCACCGGTTGGAACGCAGCAGCCGTGGTCGGGCGGGCAGGAGGTGCGGGCGCCAGCATGGCTTCGCCTTTGATCCGCCTGTTCCGGCGCTATCGCGCGCCCGACAAGGACGCACCCCCGCCAAGTCTGGCCGAGCGGCGCGAGCCGCGGGTGGGAGATCCCCGCGCATCGCCGGCGCCCGACCAACCCCCGCCGACCATCCATCAGCCGCGCCAAGTCGTCACCGCCCGCAAGCCGGCGCAACAGAGCCTGCCGCTGGCCGAGCCCGGCTGGCAGTTTCCTCAGCTCTCGCTACTCAAACCAGCCCCGGCGCGCGCCACCACCGGCCCCAGCGCCGAAGCGCTGGAAGCCAACGCCCGGCTTCTGGAGACCGTGCTGTCCGACTACGGCGTGCAGGGCAGCATCGCCGAGATCCGCCCCGGGCCGGTGGTGACGCTGTACGAGCTCGAGCCCGCTCCCGGCATCCGCAGCGCCCGGGTGATCGGCTTGGCCGATGATGTTGCCCGCAGTCTGTCCGTCATGGCCGTGCGCATCGCCACCGTACCCGGGCGGAACGTGATCGGCATCGAGGTGCCAAACGCCAAGCGCGAAACGGTGTTCCTGTCCGAGATTCTGGCCTCGGATGACGTGCAGAAGCATCCCGGCCGACTGACGCTGGCGCTCGGCAAGGACATCTCCGGCGCGCCTATCGTCGCCGATCTGCAGCGGATGCCGCATCTGATGATCGCCGGTACCACCGGCTCGGGCAAATCGGTCGGCGTCAACGCGATGATCCTGAGCCTGCTGTATCGGCTGGCCCCCGACCAGTGCCGCCTGATCCTGATTGACCCGAAGATGCTGGAGCTTTCGATGTACGAGGGCATCCCGCATCTGATGGCCCCGGTGGTCACCGAGCCCGCCAAGGCGGTGACCGCGCTGAAATGGACGGTGCGCGAGATGGAGCGGCGCTACCGGGCCATGAGCCAGTTGGGCGTGCGCAATATCGGCGGCTACAACGACCGCGTGGCGGATGCGCGCGCCAAGGGCGAGGTGGTGACCCGCCGCGTGCAGACCGGCTTCGACCCCGACACCGGTCGCCCCACCTTCGAGGAGCAGCCGCTGGCGCTCGAGCCGCTGCCGTTCATCGTGGTGGTCGTCGATGAGATGGCCGACCTGATGATGGTCGCCGGGAAGGACATCGAGGCGGCGGTGCAGCGTCTGGCGCAGATGGCCCGGGCCGCCGGCATCCATGTGATCATGGCGACCCAGCGCCCGTCCGTCGATGTGATCACCGGCACGATCAAGGCCAATTTCCCGACCCGCATCAGCTTCCAGGTGATCAGCAAGTTCGACAGCCGCACCATCCTGGGCGAGCAGGGGGCGGAGCAGCTCCTGGGCCAGGGCGACATGCTCTACATGGCCGGCGGCGGGCGGATCACCCGCGTGCACGGGCCGTTTGTCTCGGACCAGGAGGTGGAGGAGGTGGTTGCGTTCCTGCGCGAGCAGGGCCAGCCCGCCTATGTCGATGCGGTGACTGAGATCGAGGATGACGATGGCCCGCTGCTGCCGGGGCTGCTCGGCTCGGATGCCGGGGAGAGGGGGCTCTATGAGCAGGCGGTTGCCCTGGTCGCGCGCGAGGGGAAAGCCTCGACGAGCTTTATCCAGCGTCATCTGAACCTGGGATACAACCGGGCCGCCAAGCTGATCGAGCAGATGGAGAAGGAAGGCGTGGTCGGCCCGGCCAACCATGTCGGCAAACGGGAGGTGCTGATCCGGCAGGCGGTCGAGGATTAACGAACCCGGCGGCATCCGCCCCTCCCGCCTCGCGGAAGAGGCCTGTCGTCGCGCTCCGACCCGAGGGATGTTCAGGTCTTCTATCCCTTTCACCCGCTTCATGGCGTTGCCCTGCAGATCCTTCGCAGACCGAAGCGGGGAGATGGGGCGGTCTGTGTCATGGACCCAGGCGGGAGGCGACTGAAGATTCCCGTCTGGATGCTGTTGCGGGAATGCGCCGAGATCACGATCTCCAAACGACCGCACCTGGGTAAAGAAGCGCTCCTATCTCTTGCTTCATTGATTGCATCACAACCCGACTCCGAAGACCGTGTTCACGATGGCCTTCTGCAAACGCCCGTCAGCGAACGCGAGGGAGGTCGTCGTGGTGCAACTTCAACTTCTGGACCTGATGATTCGAAACGAATGCGATGCCGTGTCACTGGACGCAGCGACACGCGCCGATCTCATCGATCTCATGGCTCGCGTTGTGGTGGCGGTCTTTCACGAGGAGAGGGGAAGCAATGACGGACGTTGTATACAGCGCCAAGATCAAACCGGAGCACCTGGCTCGCAAGGCGATTGTGTACCTTCGGCAGTCCAGCGAGAAACAAGTACGACAGAATAAGGAAAGCCAACTCCTCCAGTACGCAGTGGCCGAACGGGTGCGCGCTCTGGGCTGGAAGCAGGTCGAGATCATCAATAGTGACCTGGGATCGAGCGCGGGCATTGCCTCCGCCCAACGGGAAGGCTTCGAGCGTGTCCTCAGCTTGGTAGCACTGGGAGAGGTCGGCATCGTCGGCAGCCGGGAGGTATCGCGGCTATCCCGGACGGACAAAGACTGGTGTCGGCTGCTGGAGGTGTGTCAGATCTTTGGAACGCTAATCGCTGACGAGCAACGGGTATACGATTTGAATTATCTCGACGATCAATTGGTGCTGGGCATCAAAGGGACCCTCAGCGTCGTCGAGCTCAAGGTCATACGCCAACGATTGCTAGCGGGGCAGGAGTCCAAAGCCCGCCGCGGCGAACTGTTCAAAAGGCTCCCGATTGGGTATGCCCGCGACGCTGTGGGTAAGGTTGTGTTTCACCCCGAGCGACGGGTCTGCGAAGCGGTCCAACTCGTGTTCGCCAAGTTTCGAGAACTGTGGAGCGTGCGTCAGACATTCCAATGGTTCCGTGACCACGACATGGAGCTACCGGCCAACCCGATCCAGGGAACGCAGCTGGTCTGGAAGATTCCCTCGCAGAGGCTGATCCGCGACATTTTGTGCAACCCCTTCTATGCTGGCGCCTATGTTTGGGCACGGCGTCCGGTAACGACCTTGCTGGTCGACGGCAGGCTTGAAAAACGTCAGAGCGCGATGCGCCCTGCTGAAGAGTGCCGCGTCTTCATCCGCGATCATCATGTAGGTTATATTGACTGGACCACATACGAAGAGAACCGACGAATGATCCGGCGTAATTCCGTGAACCGGGAGGGGGACGAATCGATGGCGGCGATACGCGCTGGCCAGGGTCTTCTGGTAGGACTCTTCCGCTGCGGACACTGTGGACGCAAGCTACATGTACGGTATTGGGGTGGCCGCGGTACCAATGCACGCTATCTTTGCAAGGGCAACTATGATGATGGCGGGCAGTATTGCATCGGCTTTGGTGGCAGCTCGGTAGACCGCCGGGTGGGACAAGAACTACTAAAGACGATCGCGCCTTTGGGGGTGGAAGCCAGTCTGCGAGCGCTGGAAGAGCTGAGCGCCAGTGGTGCCGCTCAACGTGCCGCCCTGTCCCGCAAGCTCGAGCAGCTGGTGTATGAGGCAAAAAAGGCCTTCGAACAGTACGACGCGGTGGATGCTCGCAATCGGCTTGCAGCCAGCGAGTTGGAACGGCGATGGAATGAGAAGCTGGAGGAAATCGAGGCAGTCAGGCAACGGCTTTCCAGTCTGGATGCGCAGCGCTATTCGTTGTCAATTGAAGAGGAAGTCAGAATACGCTCGATGGGTGATCGCTTTGCTGAAGTCTGGCAGAGTAACCACTGTCCTCCGACACTCAAGAAGATGATCTTCCGTACAGCCATCGAAGAGATCATCGTGCGCACTGACCAGGATAAAAAGTCCCTTGAGTTGGTGATTCACTGGAAGGGAGGTGCGCATACACAACTTGCGATGGAGCGGCCGCGTTCCGCAACGGAAACCGCCACGCCTATGGAGGCGCTGGAGATCATTCGTCGTATGGCTGTTCGCTACGGCGACGACCAGATTGCCTCTGTATTGAACCGACGCGGCTATTCTACGGGCAAAGGGAAGCGATGGAATCAGATTCGCGTGGCGACAGCCAGGCGCAACCATTCCATTGCCGGTCAAAAGCGAGCCCTGCCTGATCTGGAGAGAGTTAGTTTGAGCCAAGCTGCGCGAATATGCGGCGTCAGTCATCGCACGATCGAACGGCTGGTGGAGGCCGGTCTGTTAAAGGGCGAACAGGTAACTCCTCGTGCACCTTGGGAAATTCATCGCAGTGATTTGGACGACGCACCCATTGGCAGGATTGTTGATCGCCTCCACCGCACTTGCAAACTAATTTTGCAAGGGGGCTGCACGGAAGACCAGTTTGCCTTGTTCACTGAAAATGCAGGAGATGATAATGCCAGGTGTCATGAGTGAGGGTTCTGCAACAAATTCTGTCCCCAGGTGTGCAGCACGGCAAGGAAGCCAATCTCCGCGCCCAAATGTTTTGAATCGGCGGCGATAGTGTGCAACGTCTCCGACGCCGCCCGGAACAGGATATCGTAGACCACGGTCTGGTTCTGGAACGCGATGACCTCGATCTCCGCTGGCACGGTGAACACGACGTGGAAGTAAGGCACGTCGAGCAGTTCCTTTTGACGGTCCTCAAGCCACTGGGCCCGTGCGAGACCTTGGCATTTTGGGCAATTGCGGTTACGACACGAGTTGTATGAGATGCGCTGATGGCCGCAATCGCCGCATCGCTCGACGTGACCGCCGAGAGCCGCGGTGCGGCAACTCTCGATCGCGATCATGGCACGGCGGCGCGCGCCGGACAGCGACGCGCCATACTGGTCACGAAAAGCCGGGCCGAAGTGGCGGAATACGTCCGCCACTTCGAGCCCTTCGCGAGACACGGCCGGGCCGTCAGGCGGGCATGAGGCCAGGCACCTTGACTGTCATGGCGTGTAAGGCTTCCAGCGGACTGGCTGTGGCGCAGACCTTGCTGGTAGCGATACGCAGATAGCGAGACGTGGTGTTCAAGCTGCGATGGCCCAGCAACAATTGAATGGTGCGCAGATCGGCGCCGGACTCCAGCAGATGTACCGCGAACGCGTGGCGCGGGGAATGTGGTGTGAGTGGTTTACCGATGCCGGATCGCTCGAGTGCCTGCTTGCACGCGAGCTCAACTGCGCACCTCGAGATCGGCTGCCCGGGCCGATTACCCGGAAACAGCCACTCTTGTGGACGGGCCGCCTTCCAGTAGCTCCGTAAAAGCTCCAACAACGTCGGGGAGAGCATCACGTAACGGTCCTTCCCGCCTTTGCCCGCCTCCACGCGGACAACCATCCGATGGCTGTCGATCGCAGCGGGCTTCAGGGAAACCGCCTCGGAAACGCGCAGGCCCGCCGCGTAGCACACGGTCAGGATCGCCCGATGCTTCGGGCTCTTCACCGCGTCCAAGAACTGGGCGACTTCCTCCGGGCTCGGCACAACGGGAAGTTTTTTCGGTTGTCGGCTGGTTGGGATGTCGTCTTCGACAATCCAAGGCCGTTTGAGGGTGACGGTGTAGAAAAACCGAAGCGCCGCCACTGCGACCGAGATTGAACTGACCGCCAGGCGCTTCTCCTCGACCAAATAAATCTGCCATGCTCGGATCTCGGCTTGGCCCAGGCGTTCGGGCGACTGAGCGAAATGGCGGGCAAATCGCGCGACCTGCTCGACGTAAACGGTCTGTGTCAGTGGTGCGAGATTACGGATCCGCATGTCCTCGATCATGCGACGGCGAAGCGGGGTCATTGGCAACTCCTCTGGAGACGGACGGCGCCACATGGCGCCGCCGCATCGTCTCGCAGTTGAGTTGTCAGGCCAGGGAGACGGCGGACGATTGCCGCCAGCGAACCCAGCAATATTGGAAACTAGTCTATGTCACACGACTTCCGCGAAGCGGGTTAGTCGCGTGCCTAGCATGTTCGATAGCTCGGGGGTGAAAGTCCCCTAGCCAACCTGATGGAGGTGAAGGCTTAGCGAAGCGCAAGGGCATCACCGCGAGGCGGTGTCTGAAGGAAGTGCGGAGCAAAACCGCGACCTGACGAACAGAAACTGGATACGAGGCATCCCTGGCCGGACGAGCGGGCGACTAATCGCGAAGTCCACATCCATCAAGGGCCAGGGCTGTAGATCCGGCAGGGGTGCGGGGAAGGCGATCGAACTTACCTAGGGAGGCCTGCGTCACGTTCCGATCTTGGAACTGAGGAAGCCGAAAGGCGACCTGACCGGGGCGCAGGAGTCAGCAGAGGGCATAATAAGCCATGACGTCGGCGAGGCTAATTGAGGCACTCCAAGGCCGAAAGGCGGAGAAACAGATAGGCCGAACCGGGAACGAGGGCTGAAGGCCCGAACGATTGGGAGAGGCAAGTAGGACCGGCAACTCATGAGTGGAAAGCGGCAGAAAAACCAGTACTCACTGGCCTCGGAACCGGAGGGCCAGGGTGAAGCCCTGGTCAGCGGATTCCAAAGGGCCGAACCACTCGCGGCGGAGCCGACACCCGAAAGCCCGGCTGGAATGGAACCGCTAATGGAGGAGGTGTGCGACCGAGAGAATCTCCGAAGTGCGTGGAAGCGCGTTCGAAGGAACCAGGGTAGTCCTGGCGTGGATGGGATGACCATCGACGACGCCAAGATCTACCTGCGTGAGCACTGGCCAAGCATACGGTCTCAGCTGCTCGACGGAACCTACCAGCCGCAGCCGGTTAAGCGGGTCGAAATACCCAAGCCGGGAGGTGGGGTCAGGAAGCTCGGCGTGCCTTGTGTCGTCGACCGACTGGTCCAGCAGGCCCTACTGCAGGTTCTACAAGAGCGATGGGACCCGACGTTCTCCGAGCACAGTTACGGATTCCGGCCGGGGCGCTCAGCCCATCAGGCGGTGGCCCAAGCGCAACGCTACATTGCTGAGGGCTACAACGTCGTTGTTGACCTCGACCTCGAAAAGTTTTTCGATCGAGTTAACCATGACATCCTGATGGCTCGCGTCGCAGCACGGATAACCGATAAGCGCGTGCTCAAACTCATCCGGGCGTTTCTCAACGCCGGGGTGATGGAGGACGGCTTGGTCCGTGCAGTGGATGAGGGTACCCCGCAAGGGGGTCCGCTCTCGCCCCTCCTAAGCAACCTCATACTCGACGATCTCGACAGGGAACTGACCCGCCGTGGTCACCACTTTTGCCGATACGCGGATGACTGCAACATTTATGTCCGCAGCCATCGCGCCGGTGAACGTGTCATGGCGTCGGTGAGCCGGTTCCTGACCACCAAGCTGCGGCTGAAGGTCAACGAGGCGAAGAGTGCGGTGGCGCGGCCGGAGGAGCGGAAGTTCCTCGGGTTTAGCATCTCGAATGACGGGAGCGAGAGGCGCATCGCGCCGAAGGCACTCGACACATTCAAGGCGCGAATCCGGGAGCAGACCCGCCGGACACGCGGGATCAGTCTGTCGCGGATTATCGAAGAGCTGGCGCCGTACCTCATCGGATGGCGTGGCTACTTCGGGTTCTGCCAGACCCCGCGAGTACTCACGAACCTGGAAGCGTGGGTCCGCCGAAGATTGCGATCGTATCTTTGGCGGCAGTGGGGGAATGGGCGCAACCGCTTCAAAGAACTGCGCCATCGTGGCGTAACACAGTTCAGAGCAGCGGTCGCCGCCGGCTCGCCGACGGGAACCTGGCGCATGTCAGGACACCCGGCGGTTCAAGCGGCCCTACGCAACCACCACTTCGATTCGCTTGGTCTCCCCCGGCTCTATGTTCCGGCGTCAGCTTAACTCGATCGAACCGCCGAGGTACGTGACCCGTATGCCCGGTGGTGTGGGAGGGGCGGCACCGCGAGGTGCCCCCCTATCCCGATCAAAGAGCTTTACTTCAAATGGCGCAACGCTGACGCGGCTGGCGACATGGTAAGCGCACTGACCGCTGCACTTGGTTATGACATGCTTGTGGCCGAGGTTTATGGAGAAGATTTCCTCAAGATCGGGCGCAAGCCGAAGCTGACACCGCACCAGCGACGCGAGGCAATCAAGCGGCGCGACGTGGACGGCGAGCCGATCTGCGACATTGCCCGGAGCTACAACGTCCACAGCAGCACGATTTGCCGTCTCAGTTCCGCAGACTCCTCACCCTTCAGCATCGCCGCTGCGACCTCTCCCCAGGGATAGCGCCACGGTTTCCCATCCCAAGGAGCATCAACCCGGCGCGGCGTTGCGAAATTCAAGACTTCCGGGTTTCCCGGAAGGTATGACCGTAATGGAGTTGCACCGACAGAAACCATGTCGCGCGCCCCAAACATGGCGATGAACCCTTAAAAGGTATCACCGCCACCTTGTTCGGAGTTGCAGGAGCATGGCACGGCAGACTGCCTTCCAATCGTGTTGAGGGTTCCAGCTATCTCAGCCATTCGGAAGGTGGCCGAGTGATCTGAGTATCTTCATGTTGTCCCAGGTCACCCACCACTCTGCGATCTTTCCGCCGTCGATGCGGAACACGGCCCCGAAATCAAATTGTGCCTTGCGACCCGAAGGTGGCAATGGACCCATTGGTCCCTGCTGTGTGCCCTCATAGGTAACCCATGCGGCGACGTGATTCCCCTCGGCGATCAGGAGCTTGATCGTTTGCACAGAGTTGGGGAAAATCACTGTATCCTGTGCCAGAAACCCCTTGATGTCGTCAAGGCTCCGAGCCTCGACACCCGGCGTTGCGTCGCAGTGGCGGACAACGTCCGGCGTGATAAGGTCGTCGAAGGCCTCGGGCCGACGGCTGTTCCATGCGTCGAAGAATCGCCGGATCACTGCCTTGTTCTGCTCGGCGCTCATGATGAAGCTCTCCCGCTGTCGTTGTGAGTTGCGCGGGCAGCCAGACGGGGCCAACCCGCAGAGGCCTGGCGAGACTACGGAATTTTCTTGTGTCCGAATAGCTTTACCTGCCTTAGCGCTGCTGTGCACAAGTCAAAAATTTCGCAGCGAGAATAGGACACTGAAAAGAAAGGGCTTTTTTTGCTGCATAAGTCCGCTGCATAATGCCCCCATGAAATACGGCTACGCAAGGGTAGGCGGCAAGAGCGAGAGCGTTGACGCGCAGGCCCCGGCAACTGACCAAGGCCGGATGCAAGATGGTATTCCGCGACGTGCATGTGATCGGAGCCAAGACCGACCGGGCGCGCCTTCGCCGTGTCATCGACCAGCTCGCCCCGGCGACGTGCTGATGGTGACACGGCTCGACCGGCTGGCGCGATCCACCCGCGACCTGTTGAACATCTTGGCCGCCATTGCCGACCGCAAGGCCGGGTTTCGATCCTTGGGCGATGCTTGGGCGGACACCACCACATCGCACGGATGGCTGATGCTGACCGTGCTCGGCGGGCTTGCGGAATTCGAGCGTGACCTGATCCGCGCGCGCACGGCAGAAGGCCGCGAGCGGGCCAAGGCGGGCGGCGCAAGGCTGGGCCGCAGACCGAAGCTCACTCCGCATCGGCAGCGGGAGGCGATCAAGCGGCGGGAAAGCGGCGAGCCGATCCGCGACATTGCCCGCACCTACAACGTCCACAACAGCACGATTTCAAGGCTGTCCGCATGACAGATTTCCGGATTTGGACATAAGGAAGCTCAAAAACGAGCGACGTGAGAATTTTCGGCGCGAAATCGAAAGACACGGCCACTTGTTAAATCCGCGCATCGACGCTATGGCGCATTCACCCAGACTGGAATTGACCGCCGGCCGCACACCCTCATCTAATCGTGCCAGCGAAATCGCTCCAAGTTGAAGCGGTTTCTGTCGTCGAACTCGACGCCTTCCTTTTCCAGCAAGCGCTGCTGGACGGCGTCACTGCCATTGCGGGAGAGCGTATAGGACACCTCGCCCTTGGCGTTGACGACGCGATGCCAGGGAATTTCGGTTGCCGGGTCGAGGTGTTGGAGTACGTGGCCGACAAGGCGTGAGCGCCTCGGCAGGCCGGCCATCGCAGCGACCTGGCCATAGGTGGCAACCCAGCACTTGGGGATGCGGCGGATTACCGCGCAAATTGCTGCTACGGCGGCGTCGCCTTGGGGTGGGTGAGTCTGGAGCGGCTTGCGCTTCAATGGCATCGGCAGCTTCCGCCGACTCCCGTGGTTGTCCGGCTGTGCAACAGGCTAACATGGGCGGGGGTTAGACCCAAGGCTGTTCCCAGGACAATGGATAATGCGCAATCCCGAAGGGGGCGAGTATTCACACGGTCTGCAAGATTCTCGCACATTGGAAACAGTGCAGGTGCAAGCGCCCCGGAAATGCCGTCGTAAACCGCAGGAAATCACCAACTATATGATCTGTCCCATATTTGCTTGCGACATTTCGTGCAAGACAGGCGATCGACGCACACTGAACCGCTTACATAGCGATCGTGTGTTCAATCATGGTCGCCCCCGTGTTCGCAGGGCTCCCTCACCTTTCTCTCCTCTAGCTGCCAATATACACCCGGGCGCGAAACGGCGAGACGCGTAAATGAAGGGGGGAGGAGGGCACTAGCCCAACGCCGCCCGCACCTGTTCCGGTCGAGGGATCGGCGCCACCGCCCCATATCCCGTGCATTTCAGCGCGGCGGCGACATTGGCGTAGCGGGCCGCGGCCTCGGCTTCATCGCCAGCGAGGATCCGGGCCAGGAAAGATCCGCAGAACGTATCTCCCGCCCCGGTCGCATCCACGGTGCGAACCTGATGCGCCGGGAGGCGCAGCCGCCTTTCCTGGGTGCCGAGATACGCTCCCGCTTCCCCCATCTTCAGCACGACCGCCTTCGGCCCGAGCTGCAGGTAGAAATCCAGGATTGCGTCCGGCTCGCTCAGCCCCAGCAGCGCCGCCGCGTCCTCCATACCCGGGAACACGTAGTCCGCCTGCCGGATTGCTGCGTTCATCACCGCCGCCGCCCGCGCCGGCGGCCACAGCCGCGAGCGGTAATTGGTGTCGTAACCCACCATCCCGCCGGCGCGCTTGACAATCTCGATGGCCGCGAACACCGCATCGGCGGCACTCGTCGAAATGCCTTGGCTGACCCCGGAGACGAACAGCATCCGCGCCGCTGCCAGCGCGTCGCGCGGCAGGTCCGCGGGCGTATAGGCCGAGGCTGCCGAATTCTGCCGGTAGTACAGGAATTCGTGGCCACGCGGCCCATGGAACACGAAATACACGCCGGTCGGGTGCCGCTCGCTGCGCAGCACGGTCGAGGCATCAACCCCCTCCTCCGCCCACAACGCCATGAAGCTGTCGCCGGCGAAATCACGCCCGAGCGCGGTGATGTAACCGACGCTCGCGCCCTGCCGGGAAGCGGCAACAGCCGCGTTCGAGGTATCCCCGCCGCGCCCCTCCAGATAAAGCCGCCGCCCGTCCGGTTGGGGCGGGAGCTGGTTGAACTCCAGCATCGGCTCGCCCATGCAAAGCAGCTCGGCCGGCATCACACCGTGCCCAGCACCTGCCGCGCCGCCGCCTCGATCGCCGCCCGATCGCCGGCGGCGATGCGGGCTTCATCCACCAGTGCCCCGCCCATGCCGACGAATGCCGCGCCGGCGGCCAGGTAAGCGGCTAGATTCCCCGGCTCGACCCCGCCCGTGGGGCAGAACGCCACCTCCGGGAATACGCTCCGCAACGCCCGGATATGTCCGGGCCCGCCGACTGACCCGGCCGGAAATACCTTTACCACCTGCGCGCCTGCCGCCAGCGCCGCCCGGACCTCCGTGGGCGTCACCGCTCCCAGCATCAGCAACGCGCCCGCCTCCCGGCAGGGCTCCGCCAAACCCGGATCAACCCACGGCGCCACGATGAACGCCGCGCCCGCCGCCAAACAGGCTGCGGCAGTGGCACGGTCGGGAACGGTGCCGGCGCCCACCAACAGGGACGGATCAGCGGCCAGCTCGCGGATCAGCGCCGGCGCGTCCGGGATCGTCATGGTGATCTCGAAGATGCCGATGCCTGCGTCACGCAGCCATTGCACCGCCGTCGCCGCATGCGCGGCGGAATGCGTGCGCACCACCGGCACAACCCGCGCGGCGGCGAGCCGGGGGATCAGCCGGTGGCTGCTCATCGGGTCACAGCGGATCCCAGGAAAATACCTCCCCGGACCGGTCCACCGGCATGAAGGACGGCCGCAGCGCCGGCAGCGCGTGCTCGGCGATCGCCTCCGGCGTCCAGCCCTCAGCGCGGTGCACGGTGCGGATCGGCCGCGGCGAGCTGAACAGAATGATCTCGTTCATCCGCGTGCCGAACACCTGGCCCGTCACGTCCTTCGCGGCGTCGGAGGCGAGAAACACTGCTATCGGCGCGTTCTTGTCGGGGGTCATGGCCTGGATCTTGGCCACCCGCGCCTGCTGCTCCGGCGTCGTCGCCGGGATCGAGCTGGTCATCCGGCTCCACGCGAACGGCGCGATGCAATTCGAACGCACGTTGTATCGCTTCATGTCCAGAGCAATCGATTTCGACAGAGCGGTAATACCGAGCTTCGCGGCGGAGTAATTGGCTTGGCCGAAATTGCCGATCAGTCCGGAGGTGCTGCTGATATGCACGAACGCGCCGCTCTCCTGCTTGCGGTAGTGCTCGGCTGCGGCGCGACTGACGAAGAAGCTGCCGTTCAGGTGCACGCCGATCACCGCCAGCCAGTCGTCGGCGGTCATCTTATGGAAGATGACGTCGCGCAGGATGCCGGCATTGTTGACCACGACATCGATCCGGCCGAAATGATCGAGTGCCGCCCGCACGATCTTCTGCGCCGAGGCCCAGTCGGCGACCGAATCAGTGCTGATCTCGGCGCGTCCGCCCTGCTGCTCGATGATCTGCTTGGTCTGTTGTGCCGGGGTGGCCGACTGCCCCTCGCCGGCCAATGACGCGCCGACGTCGTTGATGATCACCCTGGCGCCGGCAAGCGCCATCATCACGGCGATCTCCCGCCCGATGCCGCCCCCCGATCCGGTGACCACGGCGACCTTGCCCTCCAGCATCCCGGCCATCGACCACTCCTCTCCAGTGCAACCCCGGCGAGGTTAGGGGCTAGGCGCCGGGATGGGAACCCAGCGCGGGTGCGTAAGCTTCCCGTTACATGAGCGAAAGAAGTATGGTTGAATAGAGGGTCTGGGCCGAATTGGGCGCAATCAGCCTTACAAAGGGGAGAAACAATGTCCACGACCACCTACCCCGCGAGGGTCAGAAGGCCCAACCGTGCGAAAATGTACGGTAGCGGCTTGCACGCAATGTCATGGTGCGGGATGGCGCAGGCAGAGAGCCCGCGGTTGCAGCGGTCGCGCGCGTGCGAGATCGGCTCGGCCGCCTGTATTGGACGCAATGTCATCCCCCGCGTTAGGCCCCCGGTTTGTTGCGTGCAATACGCCGGGCATGACGGCGACATGCCGGCCATTCCGGCTTGCACGCACTGATTGCACGCAATAAACGGCCACCTTGTGCCGGAGACCGAACGTACGCGCCCTTTGTCGGCCCGAACCGCCCGAATCCGGGCCGTGTTCACGTTTTTTACCGTACGTTTTCGCACGCTCGGGCCTTCCACCCCATAAGGGACGGCTCTCGAACTCGGCGGCGACTGACCGGCAGTCAGGCTACGCACCGCCCGGCCGCGTTTCAAGCGGCCGGGCGAAGCGCCGGGCGGTGGGTTCAGGCTGCCTGCCCGACCGGCTTGGACGGCGGTGCCGCCGGGGCGCCGAGCGGCAGCAGGATGCGGCCGTGCGTCTCGTTGATGACATCGGCGGCGGCCACATAGAACGCGAACACCGCGGTCAGCAGCCCGAAATAGCCGCCGGCCACGTGCAAGACGGCCAAGCCGGTCCATTCGCCGAAGGCGAGCAGGAAGAAGGTGATCCACAGCGCCAGGAAGATCAGTTGCACTCCGCGGTTGAGCGCTAGGCTGCCCACCCACATGAACAGCGTGAAGAAGCCCCACATGAACAGCCACCAGCCGACGAAGGCCGCCGGCACCCCGTGGGCGAAGAACTGCACGAACAGGGCGAAGGCCCACCAGAACGCGCCATACGAGCAGAACGCGACGAAGCCGAAGGTGTTGCCGCGCGGCATTTCCATCAGCCCGGCGCAGAACTGGGCGGTGCCGCCGAACGCGAAGGCGGTGGCCAGCACCATCGGCACCGCGGCACCGACGAACCAGCCGGCGTTGACCATGCTCAGCATCCAGGTGGTCAGCGCGAACCCGGTCAGCCCGAGCGGCGCGGGATTGGCGAGTTTCATCTTGGAGATTTCCTTGCTCTGAAGTGACGAGGGACGTCAGCCGCGCTTTTTGCACGCCGCCGAACACAAATTATACCCGGTCAACTTCGGGTGCAACGAACAATGCGTCCGCACAGCAATTCTCATCGCTGTTATAACGTTTGCTGTTGGTATGGCCCCAATCCAGCCGCCCCCTTGATCCAAGCCTCCGGGGTTGGCGTGGCCCCGAGCGCTTCGATCATTCATCGCCAACTCAGGTAGTTCGGCAGGTTTTTCGTTGCCACCCCGTGGAAGCGCCGCATCCATTCCTTGAGACGGCCGTGGTAGGCGTTCACGTTGTTGATGTGCAGCTCTGGCGCCTCCGGCTTGGGAGTGCCGCGGGCCGGCAAGACATGGAAGGTAAGCCTGGCGCGCCGTGCGAACGCGGTGATCGCCGGCCCGCCATCGCAGCACAATTCCGCCGGCCGGGTGATGACGCTGCCCAGGTTCTCTTCCAGCCAGGCACGACGCTCCTTGAGCAGTTTGAGGTGGGCCTCGAAACTACCGAGCATGTCGAGGACCTTGCGGTATTCCTGGCAAAGCGCATCGAACTTCGCGTCTCTCGCGACAAGCTCGCGCATCGTCTCTCCGTCTTCCGGGAACTGTGCAAGCAATGACCGGATTCGTTCGACCATGGCGTTGGTCCCTGTCTTCACGCAATCAGCGATCTCCCCGTCTGCTTCAGACGCATTACGCCGAACGCGGCGGGCGACGCTGGGCTAGACCTTCATTTGCCGGATCTCTTCGACGACTTCGGGATTGGCCAGCGTCGAGATATCGCCGGGATCCTCATGGTTCGAGATGGCCGCCAGGACGCGGCGCATGATCTTGCCGGATCGCGTCTTGGGCATGTCAGGCACGATGACCACGTGACGGGGGCGAGCAATCGCCCCGATCTCCCGGACCACGGCGTCCTCCACCCGTTTGCGGATCTCCTCGCTGGGTTCTATCCCGGGTCGCAGCGCCACGTAGAGATCGGGGGTCCGGCCTTTGATTTCGTCGCGCGCCGGTACCACGGCTGCTTCGGCGACCTCTTCCACGAGCAGACTGGCCAACTCGATCTCCTTGGTCCCGAGCCGATGCCCGGCGACGTTGATGACGTCGTCGATCCGACCGAGGATGCGATAGTAGCCGTCGGCCGCCTGTAGGGCACCGTCGTTGGCGAAATAGGGCCAGTCCCGCCAGTTCTTGCTGGTCGGGTCCTTGCAGTACCGCGCGTAGTATGTTTGGACGAAGCGATCGGGGTCCTTCCAGATCGTCTGGAATATTCCGGGCCACGGGTTCTGGATGCAGATGTTTCCGGCGCGCCCCGAGCGTGGCGGAATCTCGTTGCCGTCATCGTCGTAGATTATTGGATGGATGCCCGGCACGCCCGGCCCGGCGCTTCCCGGTTTCATCGGGTGAAGGGCCGGCACCGTACTACAGAGGAACCCGCCGTTCTCGGTTTGCCACCACGTGTCGACGATGACGGCCTCGCCCTTGCCGACAACGTCGTGATACCACCGCCACACCGCCGGCTCGATGGGCTCGCCGACCGTCGTCATGTGCTTGAAGTGGTAGTGGTATTTTGCCGGCTCATCGGCGCCGGCACGGCGCAGAGCCCGGATGGCCGTCGGCGAGGTATGAAAGATGTTGACGTCGAGGTCCTGGGCGACGCGCCACGGACGACCGGCGTCCGGGTAGGTTGGCAGCCCCTCATACACCACCGAGGAGGCGGCGAGGGCCAGCGGCCCGTAAACAATGTACGAATGACCGGTGATCCAGCCGATATCAGCCATGCACCAGTAAACGTCCTCGGGATGGATGTCCTGGATGTATCTCGACGTGCCGGCGACGTAAGCGAGGTATCCGCCGGTGCCGTGCTGACAGCCCTTCGGCTTGCCGGTGGTGCCGCTGGTGTACATCAGGAACAACGGGTCTTCGGCCAGCATCTGCACCGGGTCGACCCGGCGGTGGCGGAAGAGCGACAGCACCTCGTTCACAACGAAGTCGCGGCCCTCGATCAGCGGCGTGTTGACCGAATAGCGCCCGGGATGCCGCTGCCAGACGAGCACCTTTTCGAGCGTCACGCCATCCTTTTGTGCTTCGTTGAAGGCGATATCCGCCTTCTCCTTGTGATCGAGGAGCTGGCCGTTGCGATAATAGCCGTCCATCGTGATCAGCACGCGGCTTTCGGAATCAACCACCCGATCCGCCGTGGCCTTGCCGCTGAAGCCGCTGAACACCTCCGAATGAATAACGCCGAGCCTGGCGCAGGCGAGCATCGTGATCGGAAGCTCCGCCACCATCGGCATGTGCAGCGTCACCCGGTCGCCCTTCTTGAGACCGCAGAAGTCACGCAACATCGCGGCGACCTCGTTCACTCGGACGAAAAGTTCCTGGTAGGTGACGTGTTGGATGGCTTCGTGCTCAGGCTCGGGGACGAAGTGGATCGCCGTCTTGTTCTTGTGCTTGGGGAGATGGCGATCGACACAGTTGTAACTGGCATTGATTCGACCGCCGGCGAACCATTTCCAGAAGGGCGGATTGCTCGTGTCGAGTATAACGTCCCAGGTCTTGTACCAATCGAGGAGATCGGCGTACTCCTTGAAGCAATCCGGGAACTTGTCGAGGGTGAATCGGTCGAAGACCGCCTTGTCTGTCAGGTTGGCCTGATCGATGAATGCCTTCGGCGGACGGACGTAGGCCTCTTCCTGCCAGTGGACGGCGATCTCAGCCTCTGACACTTCCGCAGTTCTATCCTGCGCCATGCGTTGCCTCCCGGATAATGGCGTCGCTGAATGAAGTCACGGCCACCAAGCAAATAAAACGATGACACGGAAAAGCCTTGGCTGTCAATTCGCGTCCGGGGTCATTCCCACCTACCCCGCGTATGCACCAGCAGCGTTGGCCCCGCCAAACCTGCCGTTCATCATCGCCGCGTCGTCCTGCGGGACGCTGATCGAGTGGTACGATTTCTACCTTTATGGCGTGCTGGCAGGGTTCTTCGGCACCCATTTCTTCCCAGGCACGATGACCAAGGGCTTTCTCTACAGCCTGGGCATCTTCTGGACCGGCTTCGTCGTGCGCCCGTTCGGCGCCGTGCTGTTCGGCCATCTCGGCGACCTGATTGGGCGCAAGTTCACCTTCATGCTGACGCTCGTTCTGATGGGGCTGGCCACCTTCGCCGTCGGCCTGCTGCCGACCTTCGATACGATCGGCTGGACGGCACCCGTGCTGCTGGTGCTGTGCCGGGTGGTCCAGGGCCTCGCGCTCGGCGGCGAATACGGCGGGGCAGCCACCTACATCGCCGAGCCGCGCCGGACGGCAAGCGCGGCTTCTACACCAGTTGGATCCAGACCACCGCGACCATGGGCATCGTCGCCGCGCTGCTGGTGATCCTGGCCTTCCGGCTGGGCCTCGGCGATGCCGCGTTCAGCGCCTACGGGTGGCGCTTTCCGTTCATGCTGTCGGCGGTTCTCGTGGTCTTGTCGGGCTACATCCGGCTCCGCCTGCAGGAATAGCCGCTGTTGGCCGCGCTCAAGGAAGAAGGCAAAGCATCGTCCAACCTGGCGCTGGAGAGCTTCGGCAGTGGCAGGAATTGGGGCCTGATCCTGATCGCGCTGTTCGGCTTCACCGCGCCGGAAGGGGTGGTCTGGTACACCGGGCAGTTCTACGCCCTGACTTACATGGCCGTGGTGCAGAAAATCCCGTATGTGGAGGTCTATCTGATCCTGACCTTCGCGCTGCTGTTCGGGGCGCCGTTCTTCGTAGTGTTCGGCTGGCTGTCGGACCGGATCGGTCGGCGCGGAATTATGACCACCGGCTTCTTGCTCGCGGTCCTCACCTACATCCCGGTGTTCACCTGGCTCGGGACCTTCAAGAACAACCCGACCATCCTGACCCTGCTTTGCTTCTACCTCGTGATCCCGGTCACCATGGTCTATGGCCCGATCGCCGCGTTCCTGGTGGAGCTGTTCCCGGCACGCATCCGCTACACCTCGATGTCGCTGCCCTATTACGTGGGCAACGGGGTGTTCGGCGGCGGCGTGCCGTTCATCGCCACGTGGCTCGCCACCACGTTCGCCGGCATTCCGCTGATCGGGCTTGCCTATCCGATGACGGTGGCGGGTATGGGAGTGGTCGTGAGCCTTGCCGGCGTCCGTGGCGACACGCATCTGACGCGCATCTGGCACGAGGTGGAGAAGGCACCACCAGCCTATAGCCCGCTGCCCTGAGCGCACCGTAATGGCCGGCGAAGGATGCCGGCCATTACGCAGTGCAGCGGCGGAGCGCCGGAATGGGGTACGGCTCCGAGGTTCCGGAGCCGCCCCGCCGGGGTTCAGATTGTGATTTTGCTGCCGTTGAAGCGCGTGAAACTCCAACTTGCGTTCTCGTTGTATATCGCTTTCTGGTCCTGCAGCACGTAAATCGCGATCTCCTCCCCGAGATACAACGAGTTCTGATAGTCTCGAGAGTGCCGAGTTCTGGGTTACTTCCTGGCGGCCTGTGACTTTCGCTCGTAGTCGTCAAGCCACTGCTCAGTGAGCCGGTCGAGCTCCTCGAGCTGGCGTTCGGAGTAGGATTCCGGCGCAAAGCCCTCGAGCCACCCGAGCACGTGAGTTTCGATCAAGTCGCGCGGCACGTCCGGATGCTCGGCATGGATGCGTTCTGCCGACTGCTCGATCGACAGCCGTTTCCCGTCGTCCCAGACGATCTTGCGCCGTTTGGGGTCAACGTCGGCATTATCCAGTGCGGCGAAGACCAGATCGAGCGCGTAGACCGAGCGTTCCCCCTCGGACGAGCCCATCCATTCGAGGAAGGCGTCAGTGAACGGGTTGTTCTCGAAGGGGTGTTTTGCGCGTCGCTTGCCCATCGGATGAGGATAGCACCGCGGGTCATTGCCGTCGCAAGGCTCGCTTCATCATCAAGCGGCTCTGCTCGATGCTCAAGGCGATCCACTGGGCGGTGAGCGCCTTGAAGCGCTTATAGTTGCGGATCTCACGCCGCACCTCGGGCAGATAGTCGCGCGGAACATATTCGGTCCGGCTCCTCATCTGCCGCGTGTAGCTGAGCTGGTAGTAGGGTCCCCTCCGGTTCTCTGGATCCTTGTACTGGCGGGTGAGCGATCCGGGCCGCATGTCTTCAATGCCGGCCAGCTGCGCCTTGATGCTTCCAATGCGCTTTCTGATCACTGCCAGGCGTTTGTTTGTCATAGGTTTAGCATACCAGTGCTATACTATGCTGGCAACGAAATCGAGAGGGCCCGATGCCGCTGTGGATGCCCTGGTGGAATGCGATTTGGCTGCTGCGTCCGGCGTTCTCGCGTCTGCGCACCTTCCTGTGGTTCGCCACCGCCGTGGCAGGCTTCACGGTGCGGACGGAACTGCTGGGCGTAACCAGCCTCGTGCGGGCGCTGAAGCTCGAGGCTCGCTTCTACAACAAGCTCGTCGATCACTTTCACAGCCCCGCCGTGAAGCTCGATCGGCTCGCGGCGCTGTGGACCCAGGTGGTGCTGCGGCTATTCCCGCAGCCGCTGCGCATCAACGGAAGGTGTATCGTGGTCGGCGACGGCATCAAGATCCCATATGTGGACGGCCCCCTCCTTGCAAGGTGTTTTGCAGTGCTTTGATCAGATCGCTTGCGTCCATATGTCCGGCCTGTTGGTGCGCTCGCACATGAACGCTGGCCAAGATGGTTTCCGCGACACGAGTTCCAAACAAAACGGCGACCTCATAGAGGGCCATGGGATCTTTCGGAGTGTCTCGCATCTGGGATCGATCGATCACGCCATCTGCTCGTTATCTTGCAAGTTCTGGCATCGGCTCAGCACGGTTGCAGATGAGTTGCTCCCCGTGTCTGGCCGATCTTCTAAGCCGCTTTCGCTACAATCGGCGGCATGGCTTTGACGCGGTAGTCGTCGCCGCTCACCATCATCTTCCATGCGACGCGGGCGATCTTGTTGGCCAACGCCACAGCCGCCAATTTCGGCGACTTGCGTTTGAGCAGCTCGGTGAGCCAGGCGCGGCCGGGCGCGGGCGGGGCGCGGCAGGGCGGGGCATTTCTGCCGCGTCCGTTTCGAAACTGCTGGAGCAGAGAGGTGGCTCCCACCACCAGCGTGCTTCGCAAAGTTTCGTCGCCGGCGCATGTGATCACGCCGAGCTTGAGCTTGCCCGCGGTCGAATGATCCTTGGGTGTCAAGCCGATCCAGGCCGCAAACTGCCGCCCCGATCGGAAGAGCTCGGGCTCCGGGGTCTTCATGGTCAGCAACACGGCACCGATCGGGCCGACGCCGGGGATCTTGGCGAGACGCCGGCTGCATTCATCGGCCCGATGCCAGGCCATGAGCTTGGCCTCAACGTCGACGATTTGCGCCTGCAAGTGCGCATATTCCGCCGCCTGAATGGCGAAGAGCTCGCGAGCCAGGAGAGGCAGGCTCTCATCGGCTTGCAGGCGCGCGAGCAGCGGAACCAGGTGGGCTGTTCCCTTGGCCGCAGTCAGACCGAACTCGGCGGCATAGCCGCGGATGGCGTTGGCCAGCTGCGTGCGATTGCGGATCAACCGATCGCGTACCCCGACCAGCATTAAGGCCGCCTGCTGCTCAGCCGTCTTCACCGGCACGAAGCGCATCGTCGGCCGGCTCATTGCCTCGCAAAGCGCCTCGGCGTCCGCCGCATCGTTCTTGCCACGCTTTACGTAGGGCTTGACCAGCTGCGGCGGGATCAACTTCACCGTATGCCCGAACGATTGCAGCAGCCGTGCCCAATGATGGCTCCCACCGCAGGCTTCGATCGCGATCACCGTCGGTGCGAGCTTCTGGAAGAACGCCACCATCTCCTTGCGCCGCAGCTTCTTGCGCAGAACCGGAGCCTCGGCGGCATTCACCCCGTGAAGCTGAAAAATATGCTTCGACGTATCCATCCCAATTCGGCTAATTTCGTCCACGGACGGTCTCCTTGTCTGAGATCAGCAACGACCTCATTCTGGCATATCGATGCCGTCGGGGGCCGTCCACCCCAACAAAGCGCGGGCGCAAGATGCCGGCGGTCAACCTCCTGCATCAGCAGTCCGAGTCGAACACCAAGCCCGAATTCATCATGGGACATTCCCTCCAGGCTGTGAGCGTGCTCGTTCAGGCCGCAGCCAGCGTCTTCGCCGTGCCGCTCGCCATGCGAATCCACGAAGGGTTGGTGTGGTCCAATCGCGATCGCCGCACCCTGCTCGACAAGATGCTTGCGCTCCTCGGGATCGTCGCCATCGCAGAACCCTTCTACTTCGTCGCCGACGCCTACTATGCCGCGCGCAAGATCGTCACCGGCCTGCTCGAGGAGAACAACCACCTGGTCACGCGGGTGAAGTCCAACGCCGTCGCCTACACCGCCCACCAGCAGCGTGGCCCGCGGAAGAGAGGCCGGCCCAGAGTCTATGGCAGCAAGGTCAAGCTCAGATCCCTGCTGGAAGACCCCAAGGGCTTCCAACAGGCCGAAAGTCCCGTCTACGGCGAGCACCAGGTGACCATCCAGTATCGGGTCCGCGACCTGCTGTGGCGCCCGGCCGGTCAACTCGTGCGCTTCGTGGCGGTGATTCATCCAGTAAGAGGCTCGTGCCTCCTGATGTGCACCGACACCTCTTTGGAGGCTATCGAGATCATTCGCCTGTACGGTCTGCGCTTCAAGATCGAGCACACGTTCAAGCAGGCGGTGCGGCTGATCGGTTCGTTTACCTACCATTTCTGGATGTCCGACATGAAGCCGCTGCGCCGCCGCAGTGGCAATCAACATCTCCATCGTGAGTCGCTGGAATACCGCAACGCCGTCAAACGCAAGCTCCACGCCTACCACGTCTTCATCCAGGCGGGTGTCGTCTGCCAGGGACTGCTTCAGTATCTGGCCGTCGCCTTCCCTCAGGCCGTCTGGAATTCCTTCGGCTCCTGGCTGCGAACCATTCGGCCCGGCATCCCGCCCTCGGAGCTGGTCGTGGCCAATGCCCTGCGCCAGAGCCTGCCGGAATTTCTCTTGAATGCCACCCCGAGCAACACCTTCGCGAAATTCGTCATCGAACGACAGGACACCAATAAAATGGAGGCCTTCCGCCTAGCCTCCTGAGCCGAAATTCCTCCGGAACTCTGGACTCGCGAGTGATAGTCTGACCGCCAGTGAACGCCGGCGTGGTTGCGCCCCAGCGCGATATTGGCCGCGAGCTTGTTGGCCTCTCCGCCGATCGTCAGCTTGTCCGGCCCGGTGTATGGCATCAGTTGCAGTCCGTCATTGCTGGGCATCACGGGGTTGGGGAAAACCCAGTCTTCGTTCAGGATGGCCTTCAGCATGGTTGCGCAGGCGCCCGCCACCGTCCCGTGACCCTGTCCATAGGAGGGATGCCATGGACAGCCCTCCGGGAATGCCTCCGGCAGCAGATAACTGCGGTACTTCGCGAAGAGCCGCTGCACGGCGTCAGAATTCAGCACCTCCTTTTGCACCGGATAGTCCATGTGGAGCGGGTCGGAGGCAGGCAGCAGCGTCTTGTGAACCAGGCCGCCGTAGGCCTCTGGACGTAGTGCGCGGTGCACGAACCATTTCTGGTACCAGACCGCTTTCAAGGCCGGCCCGGCGATCGCCGCGATCTGCGTCTTGGCATATGGCGTTCCGAACGTGCCGAATCCCTGCTCGACCTTGGTGTTGTTGTAGGGATTGCCCTGGTTGTAGGGCGCTCCTTGATCGATCGCGACGAGGCATCCGTTGAAGTACGCCTCGAACAGCACGTCGACGTGCACATAAGCCGCGAGGCCGCGACCGTCTCGCAGATATCGCCGCTTGGGATCGGGGGTGTTGGGACCGAACGGCAGCGAGCGCAGCGATGCCTTGTCTGTCGCCTGCCCCTTCTGGACCGCCAGCCAGGAGGCGAAGTCGGTCATGTAGTCCTTGCCCCCGCCGCCGACAGGCAGATAGGTCTGGAACGTCTGATCGACATGGATGGCGCCGTAGTCGAAGGGCTGCAGCAGGAACTGCGAGACATATGGCCCCAGCAGATCGCCCGGCGTGAAGCCGCGGAACAGGGTTTTGGCGGTGACTTTCCCCCCCTCCTTGGGACCGCGGAAGTCAGAGAGCTTATTGAGGTCGGCGGTCGCCGCCTGCGCCAGCGCGTCGGTCTCGTACTCGCTGAATGGCACGTCGCGCAACAACGCCATCCAGTAATCCTCCACCGCTTCGCCGGCGCGCCAGGCGCTGGCCAGTTCGGGTGCCGGCGGCAGCGCGAAGCACTGCGGATCGCCCCCCTCCAGCACATAGGCGAGACCGGACTGCGGATCGACCAGCGGCACATCGCCGCCCAGCTTGATCTTCTCAAAGTCCGCGGGCATGCCGGTGCTCAGCGCAAAGAGCATGCTGGCATAGGACTGAGGGTCCACGTCGCCCTTGGCGTCGTGGACCAACCCCTTCGAATAGTTTCCCCACTTGGCTGGGAAGCGGCTCTCGTCGCCATTGTTCTGTTGCGCCTGCACATGCTTTTCGGCATGCGCCGCATCGATGCGGATCTTCTCCGCCTCGTCCGCGCGCGCATTCGGATCAAGATTCGGCACTGTTGCCTCCTTGTCTGGGTTGCCTTGTATGGGATGTCCTCTGCCGGGCTCCCGGAGCCTCACTCACAGCCGGACACTTGACGATAGTCAGACCCGCCGCGATTTCGCTGTGAGCTACCTCACAGGTCGATGCGTCCAGGCTGGCGCGCCAACCTCTTGACGTACCAGGCAGGAGGCGCCATGTGGCGGCAATCAGGACCACATGGGTCCTGTTACACCGGATAGTTCGCCGCTGGGGTTCGCCGCCATGCTCAGGCTGTCGAAGCTGACCGACTACGCCGTGGTGGTGCTTGTGCGCCTGTCGCGTGGCGAGGCGGTGCAGACCTCGCCCGGCGTTGCCGCCGCCACCGGAATTCCCGAGCCCACCGTGGCCAAGGTGCTGAAAGCCCTGGCCGGTCGCGGTCTTGTCGCCTCCCAGCGCGGTGCGCATGGCGGCTATCGGTTGATGCGGCCGCTCGCCGCTATCCCCATTGCCGACGTGATCGCCGCCATCGATGGCCCGATCGCACTCACGGCTTGCGTGGAAGGCGCCGTCGGCGGCTGCGAGGTCGAACGCATCTGCCCGATGCGCGGCCGGTGGGACCCGGTGAACGATGCCATCCAACAGGCGCTGACCAACATCACGCTCGCCGACATGCAAGAGGCGTCGATCCCGCGTGCCTTCCGCACGCCGGCTCATACCCCAATTTCCGTTGCCGAATAGGACGCAGGATGCCCGCCGTTACCGAAACACTCGAGACCGTCCAGTCCGTCACCCAGGGCGGCTACAAGTGGGGCTTCGAGACCGACATCGAGATGGACCTAGCGCCCAAGGGGCTGAACGAGGACACCATCCGGCTGATCTCCGCGCGCAAGCACGAACCCGGGTGGCTGCTGGATTGGCGGCTGAAGGCGTATGCCGGATGGCAACAGATGCAGGAACCGCACTGGGCCAGGGTTTGGCACGCGCCGATCGATTATCAGGACATCCACTACTACGCGGCACCCAAGAAGAAGCCCGGTCCGAAGTCGCTGGACGAAGTCGATCCGGAGCTGCTCGCCACCTATGAGAAGCTCGGCATTCCGCTGAAGGAGCGCGCCATCCTGGCCGGCGTGGAACAGGGCGCGAGCAACGTCGCGGTCGATGCCATCTTCGACAGCGTCTCGGTCGCGACCACCTTCCGCGAGACGCTGAAGAAGGCGGGCGTCATCTTCTGCCCGATCAGCGAAGCCGTGCAGGAGCATCCCGAGCTGGTGCGCAAGTACCTGGGCAGCGTCGTGCCGGTTGGCGACAATTTCTTCGCCGCGCTGAACAGCGCGGTGTTCACCGACGGCAGCTTCGTCTACGTGCCGAAGGGCGTGCGCTGCCCGATGGAGCTTTCGACCTATTTCCGCATCAACGCCCGCAGCTCCGGCCAGTTCGAACGCACGCTGATCATCGCCGATACCGGCAGCTATGTGAGCTACCTGGAAGGCTGCACCGCGCCGATGCGCGACGAGAACCAGCTTCACGCCGCGGTGGTCGAGCTGGTGGCGCTGGACGATGCGCAGATCAGATACAGCACCGTGCAGAACTGGTATCCCGGCGATGCCGAGGGCCGTGGCGGCATCTATAATTTCGTCACCAAGCGCGGCGCCTGCCGTGGCGCGCGGGCCAAGATCTCCTGGACCCAGGTCGAGACCGGCTCGGCTATCACCTGGAAGTATCCATCGTGCGTGCTAGAAGGCGATAATAGCGTCGGCGAGTTCTACTCGGTCGCTGTGACCAACAACCGCCAGCAGGCCGACACCGGCACGAAGATGATCCATATCGGCCGCAACACCAGCAGCACCATCGTCTCCAAAGGGATCAGCGCCGGCCGGTCGAACAACACCTATCGCGGCCTGGTGCGCGTGCTGCCGCGGGCCGCCGGGGCGCGCAACTTCACACAATGCGACAGCTTGCTGATCGGCGACCAGTGCGGCGCGCACACCGTGCCCTATATCGAAAGCCGCAACCCGACGGCGAAGATCGGCCATGAGGCCACGACATCGAAGATTGCCGATGACCAGCTTTTTTACTGCCGCCAACGCGGATTGAAGGAAGAAGACGCGGTCAACCTGATCGTCAACGGGTTCTGCAAAGAAGTTCTGAAGGAGCTGCCGATGGAGTTCGCCGTCGAGGCGCAGAAGCTGCTGGCCGTCAGCCTGGAAGGCTCGGTGGGCTGAGCGATGCTGGAGATCAAGAATTTAGCGGTTGCCGTCGGCGGCACGCCGATCCTTCGCGGCATCGACCTTGTCGTGCCGGCGGGCGAGGTGCACGCGATGATGGGGCCGAACGGCTCGGGCAAATCGACGCTCGCCTATGTGCTGGCCGGCCGTGAGGATTACGAGGTCACGTCGGGCTCGATTCGCTACGATGGCCGCGACCTGCTGGCGATGGAACCGGAGGAACGCGCGGCGGCCGGCGTGTTCCTGGCATTCCAGGCACCGGTCGAGCTGCCCGGCGTCGGCAACGCCAATTTCCTGCGCACGGCGCTGAACGCGGTGCGGCGCGTGCGCGGCGAGCCGGACCTTGACGCCGTGCAGTTCCTGCGTATCGCGCGGGCCGAGGCAAAGCGGCTGGCGATGCCGGACGACATGCTTCGGCGCAACGTGAATGTCGGCTTCTCCGGTGGCGAGAAGAAGCGCAACGAGATACTGCAGATGGCGATTCTGCGACCGCGACTGGCGATTCTCGACGAGACCGACAGTGGGCTCGACATCGATGCGCTGAAGATCGTTGCCGGCGGAGTGAACGCGCTGCGCGGCCCGGATTTCTCGGCCCTGGTGATCACCCACCACCAGCGGCTGCTCGACCATATTGTGCCGGACCACGTGCACGTGTTGTCGGGTGGGCGCCTTGTGCGCTCCGGCGGGCCGGAGTTGGCGCTGGAGCTGGAGGCGCGCGGCTATGCCGGGCTCGGCGCGGAGGCCGCATGACGGCGGAAGTCTTCACCGGCGTGCAAGGCTTTCTCGCCCGCTACGAAGGGCTGCGGCAACACCTGCCGGGTGATCCAGGGCCGCGTGAATCGGCCGCCGAGGCGTTCCGCCGCATGGGCGTGCCGGGCGGCGCCGCGGGCAAGCGCGAGGAAGCGTGGAAATACACCAATCTGCGCCCGCTTGCCGAAGCCTCCTTCCAAGAGCCGTTGACCTCTCTGCTCGACGCCGACGCGCTGACCGATGCCGTGCCGCGGATTGTTGCCTCGCGGCTCGTTTTCATTGATGGCCACTTCCGCCCGGAGCTCTCAGAGCTACCGGCCGTGGTCAACGTCAGCTCGTTTGCCGAACATCCGCAGTTCGGCACACTGGCGCGGCCCGATCGCGAGCCGCTGGTGGCGCTGAACACGATGCTGGCTGAGGACGGCGCCGTAATCGAGGTGCCGGACCAAACCGACGGTGGGCTCGTGCAGCTTGTCAGCATCGCCGCCGAGGCATCGGGCCGCGCCACCGCCCTTCACCCCCGCCACATGATCCGGCTCGCCCGCAACGCGCGGCTGGCGCTGGTCGAGACGGCAACCGGACGCGGCGCATATCTGCACAATCCGGTGGCGGAGGTCCATGTCGCCGAAGGCGCGGTGCTTTCGCATATCCGCCTGCAGGATGATGGACCGGCGGCATTCCACCTCTCCACCGTCTATGCCGAGGTCGCCGCCGGCGGCACCTACGACAGCTTCGTGCTGAATATCGGCGCGCGCCTGACGCGGACCGAGATCCATGCGCGTCTGGCGGGGCCGGGCGCGGCGGTGCACCTGAATGGCGCACAGTTGCTGCGCGGCGTGCAGCACGCCGACTTCACGTCGGTGGTCCGCCACGACGCACCGTCCTGCGCATCCCGCCAGACGGTAAAGAACGTGCTGGCGGGCCGCTCGCGTGGCGTGTTCCAGGGCCGCATCGAGGTAGCGCGCGCCGCGCAGAAGACCGACGGCTACCAGATGAGCCAGGCGCTGCTGCTCTCACCCGACGCCGAGATCGACACCAAGCCGGAACTCGAGATTTTCGCCGACGACGTGAAGTGCAGCCACGGCGCCACTGTGGGCGCGCTGGACCCGGACCAACTGTTCTATCTCCGCACCCGCGGCGTGCCGGAGGCCGAGGCGCGCTCGATCCTGGTGCGCGCCTTCCTGGCCGAAGCGGTGGAGGTGGTAACCAATGACACGGCCCGCGCCGCGCTGGAGCGCGCCGTCGAGCAGTGGTGGGAAAGAGAGGCCGCATGAACGTCGAAACCCGCCCGATGCCGCTTGACGTGACGCGCATCCGCGAGGACTTCCCCATCCTGCGCCAAACGGTACGCGGCAAGAAGCTGGTATTCCTGGACAGCGCAGCATCGGCGCAAAAGCCACGCGCGGTGATCGATGCCATGCGCACGGCGATGGAGACGCAGTACGCCAACGTGCATCGCGGCCTGCACTGGATGAGCGAGCGCACCACCGACGCATGGGAAGCGGCACGCGACGCAGCAGCGGCGCTGCTGAACGCCCCCGACCGCGACGAGATCGTGTTCGTGCGCAACTCGACCGAGGCAATCAACCTCGTGGCGCACAGCTATGGCCGCGGCGTGATGCGACCGGGCCAGGCGGTGCTGATCTCCGGCATGGAGCACCACTCCAACATCGTCCCATGGCAGTTGCTGCGCGACGACCGCGGGATCGAGCTGCGCGTCGCCCCGATCACCGACGCCGGCGAGCTCGACATGGCGGCATTCGAGGCGCTGCTGGAAGACGGCAAGGTGGGGCTGGTCGCGATCACCCACATGTCCAACGTGCTGGGCACGTACACGCCGGCCGAGCGCATCACCCGCATCGCGCACGCGCACGGCGCCAAGGTGTTGTTCGACGGCTCGCAGGCGGTTGTGCATCGGCGCGTGGATGTGCAGGCGATCGACGCTGATTTCTACGCCTGGACCGGGCACAAGCTGTATGGGCCGACCGGCATCGGCGTACTCTGGGCGCGGCGCGAGCTGTTGGAGCGGATGCCGCCGTTCCTCGGCGGCGGCGAGATGATCTCGTCCGTCAGCTACGAGCGTACCACCTGGGCCCCCGTGCCGCACAAGTTCGAAGCTGGCACCCCGGCGATCGTAGAAGGCATCGGGCTGAAGGCGGCGATCGATTACGTCCAGTCGATCGGCTACGACGCGATCGCGGCGCACGAGTTGGCGCTGACCGACCACGCGCTGGCGCGACTATCGGAGATCCCCGGCCTGACCATCCTCGGCCAGGCGCAGGATCGCGGTGGCGTGGTTTCGTTCGCGCTCGACCGGGCGCATGCGCACGACGTGGCGACACTGCTCGACCGCGAAGGGATTGCGGTGCGCGCCGGCCATCACTGCGCCGAGCCGCTGATGCATCGCTTCGGGTTGGAGAGCACAGCCCGTGCCAGCTTCGCCATCTACACCACACGTTCCGAGATCGACGCGCTTGCCGATACACTCGTGCGCGTGAGGGAGTTCTTTGCGTGATGTTCGACGATCTGCGCGACCTCTATCAGGAAGTGATCCTCGATCACGGCCGCCATCCGCGGCACGCTCGCCGGCCGGCGACGTTCGACGCCACCGCCAAGGGCGATAACCCGATGTGCGGCGACCGGGTCCAGGTGTTCGTGACCTATGGTCCGGACAAGGCGATCGCCGACGCCGCGTTCGAGGCGCGCGGCTGCGCGATCAGCGTCGCCTCAGCCGATCTGATGGCCGAGACCGTGAAGGGCCGCAGCGAAGCCGATGTGCGGGCGCTGTTCGCCGCCTTCCGCGAGCTGGCCCGAACTGGCACATGCTCGCATTGCGACGCTGCCTTGACCGAGCCGTTGGAGCGGCTTGAACCGCTTGCCGGCGTGCACGAATATCCGTCGCGCGTGAAATGCGCGACGCTGCCGTGGCACGCGTTGATCGCCGCCCTGGATGGGGCGAAGGAGGCCAGCAGTGAATGACGCTAGCTCGCTCGGGGCCGTGCATACGGCCTGGACGCCGAATGGCGAGACCGCGCCGAAGCCCACCGAGGACGCGATCATCGCCGCCTGCGAGACGGTCTATGACCCCGAGATCCCGGTCAATATCTACGAACTTGGCCTGATCTACGCGATCGACCTGCACGACGACGGCCGGGTGCGCGTGGAGATGACCCTGACCGCCCCCGCCTGCCCCAGCGCGCAGGAGCTGCCAGAGCAGGTCCGCGACGCCGTCATGGCGGTGCCCGGCGTGACTGACTGCGAGGTTGAGACGGTGTGGGACCCGCCTTGGGACCCGAGCCGGATGAGCGAGGAAGCCCGCCTGCAGTTGAACATGTTCTGACCCGACGCGATATCGAGCCCATGAGCACCACGACCACCAAGACCCGCCGACCGCTTCGCGAGCTGCCGCCGCTGATGACGCTGACCGACGCGGCGGCCGAGCGGCTGCGCCGCTTGTACGAGAATGGCGAGCAGGGCAAGCTGTTGCGCATCGGCGTCAAGACCAAGGGCTGCTCCGGCATGTCCTATGACATGAGCTGGGCCGATGCGCCGGCCACCACCGACGAGGTCGTGACAGACAAGGGCCTGACCGTGTTGGTCGATCGCAAGGCCAGCCTCTTCCTGATCGGCACCGTGATGGACTACGAGACTAAGTCGCTGCAATCCGGCTTCACCTTCACGAACCCGAACGAGAAGGGGCGGTGCGGTTGCGGGGAGAGCTTCCACGTTTGAACGCCCAGGCGAAAGTTGTGACATTCACCACTTTCGCTGCTATGCGACCGATGGACAAGGTCATCCAGGCTGCCGAGGCCAACCGGTGTTTGTCCGACCTCCTGCGCGATGTGCAGGAGGGGCAGAGGTACGTCGTGACATCGGACGGGCGTCCGGTGGCGCGCATCGTGCCGGTGGCGCCGATCGACCCGGCGCGGCTCGGGGCGCGAAAACGCCTGATCGAACGGCTCAGGTCGCAACCGGCGATCGACATCGGTCCATGGACCCGCGATGAACTGCACGAGCGGTGAGGGTCGCCCTCGACACAAACATTCTTGTCTATGCCGAGGGGGTGAACGGGCCGGTCCGCCAACGGGCAGCGACGGCTCTGCTTGACAGCCTGTTGGGGGCCAACGTCGTTATTCCGGTCCAAGTGCTGGGCGAACTTCTGCATGTGCTGACGCAAGGCCGGACGGACCAGAGCGGCCGTACGGGATGCCGTACTGGTCTGGCGCAGTGGCTACGAAACCGTGCCAACAACGATCGATAGCCTCGTCAGCGCAAATGAATTCGTCGCCAGTCACCAGCTCGCGACGTGAGACGCGATCATCGTCTCGGTCGCCGTCGAGGACCGATGCGATCTTCTGCTGAGTGAAGACATGCAGGACGGCTTCACCTGGGATGGCCTTGTGATCGCCAATCCGTTCACCGACCCGATGCATCCGGTGCTCGCCCGCCTGCGTTACCAGAGTTGATGTCATTCGACGGGTTTCGCGATGCGCTTCCCGTGCTGGCGCTCGGTTTCATCAGGATCGACCTCACCGCGTTCGCCGTGTTCTCCGGCGCGATCGGCGTGGGCGTCGGCTTCGGGCTGCAGAAGGTCGTGTCCAACCTGGTCAGCGGCGTGATCCTGCTGCTCGATCGCTCGATCAAGCTCGGCGACGTGATCGAGATCGAGGGAACCTATAGCTGGATCACCAACCTGAATGCACGCTACGTGTCGGTCAGCACCCGCGACGGTAAGGAACATCTGATACCGAACGAGGACCTGATCACACATCGCGTGGTCAACTGGTCCTATTCCAACGATCTCGTTCGGATGCATGCACAGGTCGGCGTGTCCTATGGGTGCGATCCGCACGAAGCAATCCGGCTGGCACGCGATCCGGCGAACGGAACTGCGAACGTCAAGAGCCAGGTGCTGCTGAACGACCTGTATCAGGCACATGGGGTCGAGATCCCCAACCCGCAGCGTGAAGTAACGTTGCGGCATCCGGAGGCTCTGGCCACGGCATTGGCGCAGCGGAACGTAAGATTGTCGCTTGACTGACACCTACAGCGCGAACACGACAACGCTCTCCAAGCGTGCCGACCATAGGAACTGGTCGATCGGCGTCGCCGAAAGCACGTGGTATCCCGTCGCCCGAAGCACGCGAGCGTCGCGCGCCAGGGTCGCCGGGTTGCAGCTCACGTAAATGATACGCGGAACCCGGGCCGCCGCGATGGATGCGACCTGCGCCGCCGCCCCGGCATGTGGCGGATCCAGCACCACTGCCGAGAACGGGGCAAGCTCGGCAGAAGACACGGGCCGGCGCCCAAGATCCCGCTGCTGCACCTCGATCCGACCGGCCTGGCCCGAGGCGTTCGCCGCTAGCCGCACCGCACCGACCGCGGCGCCATCGAGTTCCCACGCGGCAACGCGTGCGTGCCGCGCCAATGCGAAGGTCAGCGTGCCGCAGCCGGCATAAAGTTCGGCAATGCGCGCGCGTGGCGGCAGCTTGTCGGGCACGCCGGCGAGCACGGCGCTGATAATCGCTGCCTCGCCGTCTGCCGATGCCTGCAGGAATGCACCAGGCGGCGGTGCGATCGTCACGCCGGACAGCGATATGGTCACTGGGCGAAGCACGCACACGGGTTCCGGCAGCGCATCCCGGCATGCCCATGAGACGCGCGGAAGTTCGTGCGCACGGGCGAAATCGATCAGCCTGCCGCGATCCTGAAGGCTGAGCTCCCGATCGGTGACCAGCGACAGATCGACGCCGGACTCGAGCAGGTTCGCCACCATCGAGCCCTCGCGATGCAGCCCCGACAAGCCCGTGAGCAGGCGGCGCGCCGGCTCGATCAGCCCGATCAGCACCGGATGCAGGACAAGGCAGGTTCGCAGATCGACCACTTCGGCGCCGCGCAGCCGATGCAGCCCGACCAAGACGCCCCCGCCAGACCGACGCACCGCCAGGTCCATGCGCCGTCGGCTGCCCGGCTTGGTCCGCACGATCGGTGCGATTGTCGCCTCAGCGAACCCGGCACGCACCAGCGCACTCCGCAGCAGCTCAGACTTCCATGCGAGATAACCGTCCTCGCGCCAGTGTTGCAGCACGCAACCACCGCACATGCCGAAATGCGGACAGGGCGGTTCGGCACGATCCCCGCTCGGCTCAACGACGGCTTCCAGCGACGCCGCCCAACCCTCACCGTGTGCCGCCTTCGGTCGCGCGCGAACCAGCTCATCGGGCAATGTCAGCGGAATGTAAAGCGGCGTGCCGTCAGGATGATGCGCAATCCCATCGCCCTCTGCGCCGACCCGCTCGATGCGGGTCGTGCACGGCTCAGCCGCCGAACGCGTTGAGGCCCGTCTGCGCGCGGCCAAGGATCAGCGCGTGCACATCGTGCGTGCCCTCGTAGGTGTTCACCGCTTCCAGGTTCATCACATGGCGGATCACGTGGTACTCGTCGGCAATACCGTTGCCACCGTGCATGTCGCGCGCCTCGCGGGCAATCGCCAGCGCCTTGCCGCAGGAGTTGCGCTTCAGCATCGAGATCATCTCGGGCGCCGCATCGTGCGCATCCATCAGCCGTCCCAGCCGCAGCACCGCCTGCAAACCGAGCGCGATTTCGGTCTGCATGTCGGCGAGCTTCTTCTGCATGAGCTGGGTCGCCGCCAGCGGCCGGCCGAACATCATCCGCTGCATCGTGTAGTCGCGCGCTGCCATCCAGCAGAACTCGGCGGCACCCAGCGCGCCCCAGGCGATGCCGTAACGCGCGTTGTTCAGGCACGAGAACGGGCCACGCAGCCCCTTCACACCGGGCAGCACGTTGGCCTCCGGCACGAACACGTCCTGCATCATGATCATGCCGGTGACGCTGGCGCGCAGGCTGAACTTGCCCTCGATCTTCGGCGTGGTGAGCCCCTGCATGCCGCGCTCCAGGATGAAGCCGCGGATGTCGCCCGCCTCGTCCTTCGCCCAGACCAGCAGCACGTCGGCGATCGGAGAATTGGTGATCCACGTCTTCGACCCATTCAGCACGAACCCGCCATCCACCCGGCGCGCGCGCGAACGCATGGACGCCGGATCAGACCCGGCATCCGGCTCGGTCAAGCCGAAACAGCCGACGAACTCTCCGCTGCGCAGCTTCGGCAGGTACCGCTCCTTCTGCGCAGAAGAGCCAAATGCCCAGATCGGGTACATCACCAGCGAAGACTGCACCGAGAAACAGGAACGGTAGCCGCTATCCACCCGTTCCACCTCGCGCGCGATCAACCCGTAAGAGACGTAATTGACCGCCGGCGCAGCCGTAGCCCTCCAGCGTGGCGCCGAGGAATCCCATCTCTCCCATCTCGTTCATGATAGCGCGGTCGAAGTGCTCGTGCCGGTTCGCCTCCAGAACCCGAGGAAACAGTTTCTCCTGACAATAGGTGCGGGCCGCGTCGCGGATCGCCCGCTCGTCCTCCGCGAGCTGCCCATCCAGTCGCAGCGGATCTTCCCAGGCGAAAGGGGTGAAGTGTGTTCTGTACGAGGTCGCCGCGACGGTCATACCTCGGCCTCCGTCTTCTGCACCTCCCGTACGGAGCCGCGCCCGGGACGGGCTGGCACCAGAATGAAGGCCGGCGCATCGGTGCCGAAACCTCTCACCGGAGATGACTGCTCGCGCAGTTCCGGCTGGCGTTCCCGAGGCGCTGGTTTGACGAGCCGGTGGGGCCCGATCCGGCGCACGGCGCCGCTCCGGCCCCACCGGCTTTTCGGACGGCGCTGGCCTGGCGCGTTTTTCGGGCCGTTTTTCTGGCTTCTTGTCCGGCTTTTTCGGCGCCGTCGCCCGGCTTCGTTTCCCGCGCCGGCCGTCGCTCTCGGCCCAGGTCACCGGATCGAGCCCCTCCACGACGACCGGCGGGATCGGATGGCCGATCAGCTTCTCGATCGCCTCCACCGCCTGACGATCATCCGGCGTGGCGATGGTAAAAGCGTGTCCCTCCAACCCTGCCCGCCCCGTGCGCCCGATGCGGTGCACGTAATCCTCGGCATGGTGTGGCACGTCGAAATTGAACACGTGCGACAGCCCGCCGATATCCAGCCCCCGTGCAGCCACATCGCTGCACACCAGCAACTGCAACTCGCCCGCCTTGAATTTCTCCAGCGTGGCGAATCGCACCGTCTGGGTCATGTCGCCATGCAAGCGCGCCGGCGCTGAATTTGTGCTTGGACAACGACTTGAAGAGGATATCCACGTCGCGCTTGCGGTTGCAGAAGACCAGCGCGTTCTGCACTCGCTGCGTGCGCACCAGCCGGCGCAGCGACTCGCGCTTGTCATGTACAGCGACCAGCGCCAGCCCTTCGGTGATGGTAGCGGCCACCGAGGCCGGACGAGAAACGGAGATCTCCTTCGGGTTCTGCAGGAACGCATCGGCCAGTCGCCGGATCTCTGGCAACAGCGTCGCCGAGAACAGGAGCGTCTGCCGATTGCGCGGTAACAGCCCGACGATCCGCTCGACATCGGGGATGAACCCCATGTCGAGCATGCGGTCCGCCTCATCGATCACCAGGATCTTCACATCGCTCAGCAGGATCGTGCCGCGCTCGAACATGTCGATCAGCCGGCCGGGTGTCGCGATCAGCACATCGACGCCGCGCATCAGCACGTCCCGCTGATCGGTCATGCTCTCGCCGCCGATGATCAACGCATGCGTCAGCTTCAGGTACTTGCCGTACTGGACGAAATTCTCGGCAACCTGCAAGGCGAGCTCACGCGTCGGCTCCAGGATCAGGCTGCGCGGCATGCGCGCCCGCGCCCGCGAGCCAGACAGGATGTCGAGCATCGGTAATGTGAAGCCGGCGGTCTTGCCGGTGCCGGTCTGCGCTGCGCCGAGCAGGTCACGGCCCATCAGGACGAAAGGGATCGCCTGCTCCTGGATCGGGGTCGGATGGCGGTAGCCGATCTCGGCAATCGCCTGCAGCACCGGTTCGGAGAGCCCCAGATCATCGAACGAGGGGCGGCGCGGCTCAGCTACCATCACGGCCGCCGCGTGGTCGGTCGGGTCCGCCGGAGCGGTGATCGTGTCGGTCAAATTCTCGTCCAGTCGATCGAGCGCGCCGGTTCACGCAACGTGCCGCACACCGCTCGCGTTATAGCGCGCGAAACCCGGACGTCCGCGCGCTTGCCCGCGCCATATCAAGATGAACTGCCGGAAAGTCAAGCTGCGCTGCGGTGTCGCCCGGCGAAAGCCCGGAAAAGCCTGGATTAGCAGCACGGTCGCGCTAAGATGCAGTCCAGCCCTGCCCAGCATACAGAGTCCCTCATGACTGCACTCATCCGACGGCTCGGCCGTCCGCTCGCCCTCACAACCCTTGGCACCGCGTTACTTGGCCTGCTCCTCACCACCGCGCCGGCACACGCCCGCGTCGGTGTGTTCTTCGGCTTCGGCGTCGCACCGCCCGTCTACTACCCGCCGCCGGTCTATTACCCACCGCCGGTTTACTATGCGCCACCCCCGCCGTTCGCGTACGCGCCTCCGCCGCCCATCGCCTATGCCTCGCCGCCTCCATCCCCGACCGGCCAGTCCTGCTACGCCGGCCCGCTCGTCTGTCCGATGTTGAGTGTGGGGGCGCCCGGCCGGACATGCTGGTGCACGGACACCGCGGGCCGGCGCGTGTATGGCACAGCGAGCTGACCCCGCCGACCAAACAGCGGGCGATCCTGCGATCGACGCGCAGGACCTCCCGCCGCGGCTCGAGGACTATGCGCTGATCGGCGACTGCACGACCGCCGCCCTGGTGAGCCGCGGCGGCTCGATCGACTGGCTCTGCTGGCCCCGCTTCGACAGCGACGCCTGTTTCGCCGCCCTGCTCGACACACCGCGAGCAGGGCGCTGGCGCATCGCCCCCAAAGACGAACGCGCCCGCATCACGCGTCGATACCGCCCGGGGACGATGATCCTGGAGACTACGTTCGAAACCGACGCGGGCGCCGCGTTGCTGATCGACTTCATGCCGATCGACGGCGCCTCATCCTCGGTGGTGCGCATCCTGCGTGGCCTGCGCGGCAGCGTGCCGATGCGCCTGGATCTCACACTGCGGTTCAACTACGGGTCGGTGATCCCCTGGGTGACGCGGCTACGCACCGGCTTCGGCGTGCGGGCGATCGCAGGCCCGTCGCTGGTCGTGCTGAACAGCACCGTGCCGCTTGAAGGATGCGGCTTCTCCACGGTTGCCGAGTTCGCCGTCGAGCCGGGCGAGGACACGTATTTTATTCTGACCCACAGCCCGTCACATCTACCGACACCGGCAGTGCCCGACCCGGACCGGGCGCTGCATGCCACCGAGGCGTTCTGGACCGACTGGTGTCATCGCGGCACCTATGACGGCGAATGGAAGCCAGCGGTGCAGCGATCTCTGCTTACGCTGAAGGCGCTCACCTTCGATGCGACCGGCGGGATCGTCGCGGCACCAACCACCTCCCTGCCGGAGCAACTCGGCGGCACGCGCAACTGGGACTACCGGTTCTGCTGGCTGCGCGATGCCACGTTTACTTTGCTGGCGCTGATCCATGCCGGCTATCGCGAGGAGGCCCGCGCCTGGAGTGAATGGCTGCACCGTAGCGTTGCCGGCAGCCCCGAGCAGATTCAGACGCTCTACGGCCTGGCCGGCGAACGGCGGCTAGCGGAATGGGAAGTCCCGTGGCTCGCCGGTTACCAGGGAGCGCGGCCGGTTCGGGTCGGCAATGGCGCCAGCACGCAACTGCAGATCGACGTCTTCGGCGAGGTCGTCGATGCGCTGTATCAGGCCGACCGTGGCGGTCTCTCCCCGCCGGCCGAGGCATGGGAGTTGCAACGGGAGATCGTCGAGTACCTCGTCACGCTATGGGATCAGCCGGACGAGAGCATCTGGGAAGTGCGCGGCGGCCGCCAGCAATTCACCTTCTCCAAGGTGATGGCCTGGGTGGCGCTCGATCGCGCGTTGAAGAGTGCCGAGGAGCGCCGGTTGACGATTGAGCCTCTCGATAGCTGGCGCAAGTTGCGCGACGAGGTCCACGCTACGGTGTGCCGGCGCGGATTCAACACGGCGAAGAATAGCTTCGTGCAGAGCCTCGACGGCGACGTTCTGGACGCGAGCCTGCTGATGATCCCGCTGGTCGGCTTCCTGCCGGCGACTGATCCGCGCATGCGGAGCACTGTTGCAGCGATCGAGCGTGAGCTGGTGCATGGCGGGCTGGTCCGACGCTACCAAACCGAGGAAACCAAGGACGGCCTTCCCCCTGGCGAGGGTGTCTTCCTCGCCTGCAGCTTCTGGCTCGCCGATAATCTGGTGCTGCAAGGACGTTACGACGACGCAACAGCATTGTTCCGGCGCCTCTTGGCGCTCGCCAACGATGTCGGCCTGCTGGCCGAGGAATACGACCCGACGACGCAGCGTCTGGTCGGTAACTTTCCGCAAGCCTTCTCGCATCTCGCGCTGATCAACACGGCGCTCAACCTCAGCGACTACGGGCCGGCTCACCAACGCGGTACCGGCGATTGATCGTTTACCGGCACGGACCGACACTCGGTCCATGACAGCCGACACCACCGGACGCATCGTCATCACGCGGGAGGGACTGCGCGACGGCTCGCTGCTCGCCCGGGTGCGCGCAAATCTGCAGCCCGGGATGACGGTGCGTAGCGACGCGGAAATCGAGGCATCGCTTGACGCCATGCTGGCGCCGCACGACGCGGCTGAGGATACGTGGCTGTTCGCCTATGGCTCGCTGATGTGGAACCCGGCGATCCGGGTTGCGGGCCGATGCGCCGGGTTGCTGCATGGCTGGCACCGGCAGTTCTGCTTCCGGCTGCTGGCCGGGCGTGGCTCGCCAGAGCGCCCCGGTCTGATGCTGGGGCTGGTGCGCGGCGGCGCCTGCCATGGCATCGCGTTTCGCATCGCCGCCGCCGAGGCCCGCGACGAGTTGCTGCTGGTGTGGCGGCGGGAGATGTTCGCCTACGCCTACCTGCCGCGCTGGGTGAACGTTGCGACATCCGAGGGAGTGGTGCGCGCCATCGCCTTCACCGCCAATCCGCGGCACGAACGCTACGTCGCCGGGCTTGGCGACGCGGAGGTGGCGGCACGGCTCGCGGTCGCTCGCGGAGCGCTCGGCTCCGGTGCCGAGTATCTGCGCGAGACGCTCCAGCACCTGCGGGCTCTTGGCCTGCGCGACAACCGGCTCGAGCGGATCGGAGTGCTGGTGGAGTCCGCTCACCACGCCGACGCTGCCGGTTACCCCTGATGGACGTGACGCGAAACTTCCTGCTGGCTATCGTCGTGGCCATTGCGATTTCCTGATTGCGGAAGAAGGCCGGACACCGGGCGGTATCACCGGCAACTTGGCCCGGCCGCGCCCTGTAGGGCGGGAGCTCGATGCGGACGCGAGCCCGATTACCACCCGAGTTCGCTGTGCGAGCCGAGGCGCACCAGCTCAAGGCTGTCGTCGTCCGGCTTGCGGTAGATGAGGATGAGATCGGGCCGGATGTGGCAGTCGCGAAAATCCTTCCACTCGCCCGACAGCGGGTGATCGAGTTGCGGCGCGGTAGCGGCTGATCGGCCGCGAGTAGATTCACGACTTCCATCAAGAGCGCATCCAGCCTCTTGCCGTGCCGTCCCGATTTTTCGCGTCGGTAGTCGCGCTTGAAGCGGGAGGTATATTTAACCTCCCGCATTAAGGCTCCCAAGCAGTTTGCGCGGCTTACCGGCCTTCACCAGCTCAGCGCGCCGCGCGGCCTTCATCGCCTCGACCGTCTCGGCGTTCGGCACCAGCGGCTCAAACGGCAGTCGCTTTTCAGCCGCGACACGCACCAGCAGCAGGCGGAACGCGTCCGACACCGTCAGGCCGATTGTCTTGAGCACCGCCGCCGCTTCCCTCTTGGTGCGTTCGTCGATGCGGACGCGCACAACGGAATTGTCAGCTCCCTTGGGCTACATTGTAGCCCAGCCTGCCCCCTCTGCCACACCGTTCGTGGAAGCTATCCTGTGCGCAAGTGCGCAAGTCCGGTGCCAAAATCCCCTTGCCCCCGCCCCACCCATCTCAGCGTCCCTCGCGGCGCATGCGGACTGGAGCACCAACGCCCGTAAGCGTTGGGTTGCCATCGCGCTTCGCGCCGGGCCGGATTGGTGCCTTGCCGCGCCCACGCCGGTTGGCGAGGTCACGCACTTCCTCGCTCGGCTGCGCGCGGCCTCCGGCGGCGGCCCGGTGGCGCTCGGCCTCGACCTGCCGCTCGGGCTGCCGCGGGCCTATGCGGCCGGACGGCCCGAACGCGACTTCCCGCATTTCCTGCGCCTCGCCGCCGAGCGGCCCGACTTCTTCCAGGTCTGCACCGACCTGACCGAAATCAGCCCCGACCGGCCGTTCTACCCGGCGCGCGGCATACGCGGCATGACCCGGGCAGCGCACGCCGCGGCACTCGGCTTCGAGACCGCCGCTTCGCTGTCCCGCGTCTGCGACCGCGCCACGGCCGAGCGACCGGCCGGCGCGTCGCTCTTCTGGAACCCTGGGCGCCAACCAGGTCGGCAAGGCGGCCATCGCAGGCTGGCGAGAGATGCTGCTGCCCGCGCTCGCCGCCGGCGAGGACATCCGGCTGTGGCCGTTCGAGGGTCCGTTCCGCGCCCTGCTGGCGCCCGGAGCGATCGCCGTGGCCGAGACCTATCCGGCCGAGGCGCTGCGCCATCTCGGCCTGAAATTGTCCGGCAGCAAGCGCCGGCAGACGGACCGCGCAGCGCTCGCCGGCGGGCTCCGCGACGCGATGGCGCGGCTCCGCGCCCGGCCCGACCCCGAGCTGGCGGTAGCTCTTGAAACCGGTTTCGGTGCTGACCAGGCCGGCGAGGACCGGCTCGACTGCGTCCTCGGCCTGCTGTGCATGCTCAACGTGCTGGCAGGCAACCGCCCTGACACCGCTCCCGACGATCCCTGGATCCGGCGATGGGAAGGCTGGGTGCTGGGCCAGACGTTGCTGCCGGTTGCCCCTGATACAATCCCGCTGCCCGCGCCCGCACCTTATCAGCGACACCAGGATCCCGAGGCTTGATTCGGATCAATGACACGCGCTCTGCTGCTGTTTCAGGAGACCGCCGCCGCGGAATCGTCATTGGCGCATGTGACGGCACACGCCTATACGAATACTTCTTGCCCGCTGCGTCGTGAGGCCAGAATGAAACGGCTCGTGCGTGTTCTTGCCCTATTTGCCATCGCTATGCTCACGATTGCAGCGGGCCCACCGCCAACACCTGCGATCGAGCATGTCGAGAAACTGTTCGGCATGACGTTCAACGACCCCTATTACTGGATGGAGGCTGGTGGGCCCAAGTTCGACCGGTGGATGTCGGCCCAAGCCGATTACGCCCGCGACGAGCTCGATTCCATTCCCGGGCGTGCAGCGTTGCTCGCTCAACTCCGTAGCCTCGATTCCGGGGAAACCTATGTGGGCGCTGTCGCTCGTGCGGGACAATGGTGGGTTTACAGTAAACTCCCGCCGACTGATTCGGTCGCCAAAATCTTCGTCCGTCCGGTCACTGGCGGCGCCGAGAGGGTGCTGATCGATCCCAGCCAGTTCGATAGCGGTGGACTGCGGGCGCACCTCGATTATTGGAGCGTTGCGCCGGATGGACTTCATATCGCCTATGGCGTTTCGCTGGGAGGCAGTGAGACAGGCACGTTGCGTGACAGAAACCTCGATAACGGAACTGATCTGCCTGGTCAGATAGACCGGACGCGGTACGTAACACCAAGCTGGATCGACAACGACTCGTTTCTCTACACGCGTTTGCCGAAGCCGACGCCCGGCGGAGCGCAGCACCTGACCGGCGGTCAGGTGTACCTGCATCGCCTGGGCAGCGACCCGGCAAACGACGTTGTGGTGTTCGGTCCGGGCAAAATCGCCGGCGTGCACGTCCGGCCTGACTACTTCTTTCAGGGTTTGGCAAGCCCGGACAGCAGCATGATCGTGGGCATATACGACGCTGGGCTGACCAGCAGCCCCAGAGCTGTGTTTGTCGCTCCGAAATCGACGCTGGGCGGCGCCCCGGAGTGGCGCAAGGTTGCCGGACTCGAGGACGACGTGCGAGGCGTCGCGCTGCATGGTGACATGCTCTATCTGCGAACCGCGCGCGACGCCCCGCACCAGCGCATCATTCGCGTCTCCGCCACCGCTCCGGATCTCGCGTACGCCGCAACGGTCGTAGCCGAGGGCACAGGGACGATCGACGGTATGGCAGCGGCAGCCGACGCACTCTATGTGCGGCTCAACGAAGGCGGGTTCGGGCGGCTGGTCCGCGTGCCGTGGGATGGCTCGCCGGAGCCGGTGGCGACGCCCTTCGAAGGTTCCTTCATGGGGCTGCAGGCCAACCCGACTATGCCGGGGGTCGTTCTGCGCATGCAGAGTTGGACGCGTAGCCTGACAGTACTCGTCTATGATCCGGACAAGCGAAGCTTTGTCGACACCGGAATTGCACCGCCTTCGCCGGTTTCGTTCGACGATATCGAGACAACCGAAATTCGTGCGCCTGCCCGTGACGGCTCGATGATACCGCTTTCCATCATGGCGCCGCGCGCTGCGGCTCGCGACGGTAGCCGTCCCGTGCTGATCTACGCCTATGGCGCCTATGGCGTGACCATCGGTCCGACGTTCCAGGCCATGCGGCGAGCCTGGTTTGATCGAGGTGGAATTTGGGTCGTCGCGCATGTGCGCGGCAGCGGCGGCTTCGGCGGCGAGTGGCACCGTGCGGGCCGGCTCGGCAAGAAACCGAACAGTGTCAGCGATCTCATCGATGCGGCCGAATACCTGATACGAACCGGCTGGGCCGCCCCGGCGACGCTGTCGGCCGTGGGCCAGAGTGCCGGCGGCATTGTGATCGGCGGCGCTATCATGGCACGGCCCGAACTGTTCAGTGCGGCGATCATCAATGTCGGGTTGGTCAACCCGCTTCGGCTCGAGCAGATCCCGATTGGCGCGTTCAACACGGAGGAGTTTGGCTCTGCCGAGACCGAAGAAGGCGCCCGCATGCTGTCTGCGATCGACCCGTATTATCAGATAAGGCATGGAGTGCCGTACCCGGGAGTTTTGATGGCCACCGGTCTCAACGATACGCGGGTATCGCCCTGGATGCCGGCGAAATTCGCTGCACGCCTGCAGACCGCAACCACCAGCTCGCGGCCGGTGTTGCTGCGGATAGAGGAGGCCGGAGGCCACGCCTTCGAGACGAAGGACCAGTTCGAGGTCGCCCTTGCCGACGCTTTCTCTTTTCTCTTGTGGCAGGCCGGCGTGCCTGGATTTCAGCCGCCACCTTGAAGCGGTTCTGTCAGGGATGGAATGCCGTCCGCCCGTCGGTGTTCACTGTTCGGCGTACAATCCCGCCGCCCGCGCCCGCACCTTGATTAGCGCGACCAGCAGATCGAGCGTCGGCGTCGACACGCCCACCATGCGCGCCATCTCCAGCGGCACCGTGTAAAGCGCGTCGATCTCCATCGGCCGGCCCGCCAGCAGATCCTGCAAGATGCTCGGCCGATGCCCGAGCTTGGTGTTGGTCGCCACCGTCCGCTCCACATCCACGATGGGCGAGCGGCCCATGGCGCGGGCCACTGCCTCGGCTTCGGCCAGCACCCGGCGCGAGGTTTCCACCAGCACCGGTTCCTCGTGCGTCGCCCGTACCGGCGACTGCGTCAGCACGCACATCGGCCCGGCGCTGAGATTGAAGATCAGCTTCTGCCAGATCAGGTCGCGGATCTGCTCGCTGACGGCGGCGGTCAGCCCGGCCGCACGGAATGCCCCCGCCAATGCCTCCACCCGCGGCGAGATGCTACCGTCCGGCTCGCCGAACGTCACGCCCAGCGTCTCGCCGCTGACCATCCGCACCACGCCCGGCGCGGGCACCGAGCTTGCCGGCCACGCAATGCCACTGATTGCGTGCTCCGGTCCGATCGCGCGCCACATCGCATCGCCCGGATCCAGCCGCCCGAGCCGCTTTTCATCCAACGGCCCGCCATGCGCATGGAAATACCACCAGGGGATGCCGTTCATCACGAACGCAACGCTGGTATCCGGACCGAGCAACGGGGTGATCGAGGCAGCAACCGCCGGCAGAGACGGCGCCTTCACGGTGACGATCACCGCGTCCTGTTGGCCGAGCTTGGCCGGCTCATCGCTCGCCGCCACTTTCACCCGGATGGTGCGCGCGGCAGTCTCCACGGTCAGACCGTCAGCGCGGATCGCCGCCAGATGCGACCCGCGAGCAACCACCGAGACCTCGGCGTCGCTCTCGGCAAGTGCTCCCGCGAGCCAGCCGCCGATCGCACCGGCGCCGAAGACGCACAACCTCACGACAGGATTTCGAGCGCCGCGCGCGCCACCGCCTGCACGCCCAAGCCGATGCAGCGCTCGTCCGGCTGATAGGCGGAGTTGTGCAGCCTGTCCTTCCTGCCCGGTTGGCCAGAACCGATACGCAACTGGAAGCTGGGGACCAGTTCCGCCATCAGCGCGAAGTCCTCGGCGCCGAGGACCGGCTGTCCCTCTTCGATCACATCGCCCAGCTGCTTGCGCACCGCCGCAACCGTCGGGTCGATCACACGGTCGTCGTTCACCAGCGGCGGCACGCCTCGGCGATATTCGACCACCTCGCAACCGACCCGCATGCCCTCTTCAATGCCGGCGCAGAGCCGGCGGATCGCTTGCTCCGCGATGTCCCGCACCTCGGGATGCAAGGTACGCACCGTGCCCAGCAGCCGCACTTCATCGGGGATGATGTTGCGCGCCGTGCCGCCATGGATCGAGCCGACCGTCACCACTGCCGGGCGCATCGGCGGCACCTCGCGCGACACCACGGTCTGGAGTTGCAGCACGAGGTTCGCCGCGGCGACGATGGGATCGACCGCGTTGTGGGGATGCGCCGCATGACCCGACCGCCCGCGCACGACGATGTCGAACCCGTCGGCGGCGGCCAGCGCCGGGCCGCGCACGAAGCCGAAGCGCCCAGCCGGCAGGTTCGGATGGTTGTGGAAGCCCAGCGCGTAGGTGATGTCCGGATCTTTCATCACACCGGCGGCGATCATCTCCCGCATGCCGCCAATTGCTTCCTCGGCTGGCTGGAAAATCAGCTTCACTGTACCAGCGAGTTGGGGCGCCATCTCCTGCAGCACGGAAGCAACCCCAAGCAGCGTCGTGGTGTGGATGTCGTGTCCGCAGGCGTGCATCAGCCCGGGAACAGTGCTGGCGAACGGCAGGCCGGTCCGCTCTTCGATCGGCAGCGCGTCCATGTCGGCACGTATGGCGAGTACGGGGCCCGGCCTGCCACCCTCGATCAGACCGACCACACCGGTCTTGGCGACACCGGTGCTATGCGGGATGCCGAGCCGCGTCAGCTCGCGCGCAACCACGCCGGCAGTACGTACTTCCTCGAAGGCAAGCTCGGGATGGGCGTGGATGTCGCGACGGATCTCGATCAGTTCTGGTTCGATGCGTTGCGTTGCTTCGCGGATCGCGGTCTCGGGATCGTTGAGGAGGGCAGGGGGCATGGGGTCGTCGCTCGTGCTGGTGGGGCGCGGACCATGCGGCAGGCTGGTGCTGGCGACAAGGTGCGTTCAGTAAGGGGTTCCGTCCTTGTGGGTGAATGTATACCTGCCGTCCGGTCCCATGCGGCCATGCATGTCGATATCGGGATAGCTCACCTCGTCGCCGGCGGTGCGGTCGCCAATGACGAGCAGAAGCACGTCCCCCGCGGACCGGTTGACGAACCGATGGGTATTGCCGGTCCCGGCTGGGAAGCCGGCGCACATGCCCGGACGCAACAGCTCCACGCCAGCGTTGGTTTCAAGTTCAACCTCGCCCTGCAGAACGTAGATGAACTCGTCCTGTCGCGAGTGCGCGTGGCGATGCGAGGACTGGCCGCCCGGAATGATGCGCGTGAGGTTGACGCCATAATTGGTGAGTTTCGCATGATCGCCGAGGCGCCGGTTCCACCGTTGCTGGTTCGCGGCCCGGTACGGTTCCGGATAGCTCGTCGCGTTACTTTCAGGCAGCTCCAACGGGTCGAACCCCGACAATTCCGGCACAGCGAATCTCCTCCGATTGCCAGCTTAGCCTCAGCTTGCCGCCACACCGGCAGAGCCGCAATCCGCACCACAACGTCGGCTTGCTGGGCATCGCGCTGAAATGCCACGGCGGGAACGAGATAGGTGGCACGAGGCACAACCCTCTGCGCCTCTGCGTTATGACTTCTTCGCGCTACGAAGGGTCGTTCAACGGCGGCTTTGGCACAATGCGCTCGCGAAAGCGTGCCAGCGCGAGGTACGACTCGGCCAGTTGCCGATATGCGTCTGCCAGTTCGGCGTCTGTGCATTGTTGGGCAAGTTCGAGCGCTACCGCTGCAGCTATACGATAGTCGTGCTCGTCCCGCATCGCCGGCCAGCTCCCGCGTTTGTCCCTTATCTGGGCGCCGCGAGATTCTTGGAATGATGCGGCTCGATCGAGGCGGGACACGCGAATGGAGGGGCATGATGCTCACCTTGCTGATCCTCATTCTGCTGATCCTGCTGATATTCGGCGGTGGGGGCTACTATGGCTATCGACGCGATTACTACGGCGGCGGCGGTGCCGGCCTGGTCGGGCTGATCGTCGTCATCCTGCTATTGTTGGTCATCTTCGGCGGCCCCAGTTGGGGCTGGTACCACTACTGACCAAGGCGGTACCCCCATCCCGCCGGGTTGGGAGGCAAAAGCTGGTGTGGCAGCATCCCCCGTGACGATAACAGGGGGATGGGCCATGCCTGACGCTTTCCGCCGCACCCATGACTGGGGTGCGCTGACCCGCGCCGAGATCGCCGCGGCGCGCGATGCCGGTGCACTGCCGGTGCTGACAGTCGGCTCAGTCGAGCAGCACGCCGATCATCTGCCGGTCGATACCGACTCGGTCTCGGCCCACCGCGTGGCACTGCTCGCGGCGGAGCGCTGCGCCGATCCGCACGTGCTGCCGCCCCCGTCCTTTGGGTTCTCCCCGCATCATCGCGCCTGGGCGGGCACCATCACTCTGTCGCTCGAGACGTTCGTCGGCATGGTGACGGACGTGGCGGAGAGCCTGCACCGCACGGGCTTCAAGCGGCTGCTGGTCGTCAACGGGCATGGCGGCAACCAGGGTCCGCTCGCCGCCGCGTGCACCGGGTTGGCGGCGCGCGGTCTGGCAGTCGGCTATGTCAACTATTTCTCGCCCGGCGAGAAGCAGTGGCTGGACGTGCTGCCCGGCGCGCAGCACGGCGTAGGCCATGCTTGCGCCTTCGAGACGGCACTGCAGCTTGCGCTGCGCCCGTCCGACGCAGCGCGCATCGCGGCCCGCATCCGCGACTTGCCGCCGCGGCTAACGCCCTGCTATGTCGCCGGCAACGCGCCGGACGTGATGCGCCCGGCCGGCGCGTTCTGGGGTGCGATCTTCGTCGCTGGTGACGTGGGCTATGTCGGTGACCCGGCGGCGGCCACCGCGAAGTCGGGGGCGGCCATCCTGGATGCCACGGTGGCGGTGCTGGCCAAGTTCTTTGCCGATTTTGCCGGCGCCCAGCTTCGTGTCGGTGCCGCATGACAGCGCCCGAAACCTTTGCGGTGGCCATGCGCGACGGCGTGCGGCTCGCCACTGACGTTTATCTGCCGGACCGCACCGGCCGGTTCCCGGTGATCATGGAACGCACACCGTACGGCCGCCACATTCCTAGCCGCAGCGAGATCACTGCCACCGATCGTACACCGGCAGAGCGTGACGCGCTGGCCGGGTATTTCACCGCGCACGGCTATGCCGTGGTCTATCAGGACACGCGCGGCCGTTACGGCTCCGAGGGACGGTTCGTCAAATACCTGTCCGACGGCGAAGACGGCTTCGACACCTGTGCCTGGTTGCGGCAGCAACCATGGTGCGATGGCCGTATCTGCACTATGGGGTTGTCCTACGCGGCGCACACTCAGGCGGCGCTCGGCTGCCTCGATCCGCCGGGGCTGGTTGCGCAGGCGTTGGATTGCGGCGGCTTCGCCAATTCCTGGCGTTCGGGAATCCGACAGTCGGGCGCGTTCGAGCTGAAACAAGCCACCTGGGCTTTCCGCAACGCCCAGGTCTCGCCTGAGGCGGCGGCTGATCCGGTGATAGCGGCAGCGCTGGCGGCCGAGGACATCGGCGAGTGGTTCACCCGGATGCCGTGGCGGCCAGGGCATTCGCCGCTACGCCATCATCCGGACTACGAGGCTTATCTGTTCGAGCAGTGGCGGCACGGCACGTTTGACGAATTCTGGCAGCAGCTCGGCATCTGCGCGGAAGGTTGGTACGACCGCTACAGCCACGCGGCCGCGGTGCATATGTCGTCCTGGTTCGATCCCTACGCGCTGACCGCGGTATCCAACTACACCGGCCTGCGGCGTGCCGGGCGTGGGCATCAACGGCTGATCCTTGGCCCGTGGACGCATGGAGACCGCAGCGATCGCGTGTTCGGCGACGTCGATTTCGGTCCCGACGCGCCGCTGGACGCCTGGGCCGGCGATTGGCGAAACTATCGGCTGCGCTTCTTCGATCACGTGATCAAGGGTGCGCCGTTGCATGAGCCGGCGGTGCGGGTGTTCGTGATGGGCGGCGGGTCCGGCCGGCGGACGGCGGCGGGTCATCTGGATCACGGAGGGCGTTGGATCGAAGCGACGGACTGGCCGCCGCCTGGCGTTGATTTCGTTGCCTTTCATCTGCATGAGGACGGACGGCTGAATCCGGCCACACCGGATGCGGGCGCCGCGGCGCTGGCATATGATTTCGACCCGCGCTGGGCGGTGCCGACGATCGGCGGCGCGTTCGCCAGCCTGGGGCCGGTGGCAACCGCCGGCGCCTTCGATCAGGTCGAGAGTCCGGCTTTCTTCGGCTGCGTGCCGCCTTACCTGCCGCTGGCTTCGCGCCCCGATATCCTGGTGTTCCAAACCGAGCCGCTGGCGCGACATGTGCAGATCGCCGGGCCTGTCGAGGCCGAGCTGTTCGTCGCAACTGACGGGCCAGACACCGATTTCACAGCCAAGCTGATCGACGTGCATCCGCCATCGGCCGATTACCCGCGCGGCTATGCGATGAACCTGACCGACGGGATTCTGCGTCTGCGCTATGCGGAGGATCCATCGCAGCAGCGTCTGCTTCGGCCCGGGGAGGTGGTGCACATTCGCATTACGCTGTTTCCGACCGCCAATCTGTTCCTGGCCGGGCACCGGATCAGGTTGGACATTTCCTCCAGCAACTTCCCGAAGTTCGACGTCAACCCGAATACGGGAGAGGGGGAGGGGGCCGCACGGCGAAGCCGCATTGCGGTGAACACGGTGTTCGTCGATGCAGCGCGGCCGAGTTGGGTCGTGCTGCCAGTGATGCCGTTGCAAATGAAATAAGTAAAGGTTCACCGCAGAGGCGCAGAGGCGCAGAGGACGCCGAGAAAACTCTGCGTCCTCCGTGTCGCGGCGGTTATGCCGGGCGGCCAGTCCGATTATCGCGCCCAATCTTGAGCGGCCGAAAAATCCGACGCACGAGCGCGCGCGTTTCGGGCGCTACGCGCATCGGCTGATGTCCGGGCATCAAGCGGCCGTTGACGTGCATGATCTCCACCAGATCGTTGTAGCTCTTGACGTCCAGCCACTCCATCGCTGCACGATGCCCGATCTTGCCTTTCTCCAGCTTCTCCAGCACATCAGCCAGGGAAGAACCTTTGAGGTCTTCATTCATCGTCCGAAACTCCGGCGCAGCCAACTGGACCGCACCCTCTTGGTCAGCCCGACTTTCTCAAACGGCATCAGCGGTGTCGCGCGGCTGCTGTTGATTTTCTCCACCAATTCCAGCGCCTCGGGCAAGAGCCCTTCTCGGTGCAGCGTCAGCAGCCATCCCGTCGTGTTGAGCAGGTGCACACCCTTGAGACGAGCGATCCGCAACTCCATCACATCAGGGTCTTCGAACAGCACCAGTGGCACGAAATCAGGCCCGGTGCTGCGCGCTATGGCCGTGGCGTATTCGTCCACGGCAATCTCGCCGAGATTACCGCCCGGCTCCTGCGGGTTGCGCGCGCGGCGCGTCTGATAACCGACGCCGACATTGGTTTCGACGATCTCGATCTGGTTGTGCAGTCGCTTAAGTCCCGCCGCCACCTCGCCCTCGGGGTCGTTCTCGGGCTTCGTGATCTCGTAATACACCTGATCGACGATCCGCACTGGCACCGTGAAGCTGCCCAAAAGGTCGAGCCGCCCGACGCGCGCGAGCGTGAGCACCGGACTGGCATCCGGGATGATAACGGCAACATCGACGGTTTTACGAGCCACACTCCCTCTCTGAACTCCCACCGTAAGCTTTGAGACAACCCTCCCGACCGTTACGGCCGTCCCTCCTACTTCAGCCCCAAGCCACGCATGAACAGATCGCGGATGCGGGCCGGATCGCGCTCGGTCGTGTCAGCGGGCCCTGACTGATCGATGCGGCAGCCGATCAGCCATGGCCCGTCCTCGTTTAGAGCGAGATCGATCAGCTCCTCGAAATCACCCTCATCGGCGGCCCAGGCGCTTTGCTCGATTCCCGCCCCGCGAGCAATCGCCACGACATCCGTCCCTGCGGCTGTTGCCGCAGCCTGTCCGCCGGTGATCTGGTACGTGCCGTTGTCCATGATCACCACCGCCAGATTCCTCTGCCGCCGACCGGCGATCGTCGCCAACGACCCGAGTTGCATCAGGATCGAGCCGTCGCCCTCCAGCGCGATCACCCGCCGCTGCGGTTGCGCCAGCGCGACGCCAAGTGCGATCGGCGCCGCCAGCCCCATGCTGCCTAGCATGTAGAAATTCTGCGGCCGCCGTCCGGCTGCCCAGAGATCGAAATTGGTGTAGCCAATGCCACCGATCACCGCCTCGTCGTGCTTCAATTTCGCTACCAGCCGCTTCGTCAAATCGAAGCGGCTCATCACCTTCGCCTGGTCTCGGCTTGCCGGACGATTGGCCGCGAACGACATGCGCCGCCTCCGTTACCGCTGGAACACTTTGCCGCCGGTCAGCAGCGGCGAGAGGATCAGGCAGGCGGGTGCCTGCGTTGCCACGGCTTGCCGGATGGTGCGATCCACGATGAACTCCACTTCGTCGAGACGGGTCATCGTGTGGTGCTCGACGGCCAGCGCATCCAGCACCGGGCGCATCGTCTTCGCCACCATCGCCTGGCCGAGATTGAACTCGCCCAGCGTGCCGCGTTCCGAGACCATCATCAGCACCGGAATCTGGAACGGCACGGCAAGTGACGCAATCACGTTCGCCAGCGTGGCGAAGCCGCTGGTCTGCATCAACAGGATGCCGCGCAGTCCACCCATCCAGGCGCCGGCGACGATGCCCAGCGCTTCTTCCTCGCGCGTGGTGGCGAAGGCAGTGAAGAACGGATCGGCATGCACTGCATCGAGTAGCGGGCGCAGCACGTTGTCCGGCACATAGGTGACCAGCCGCACTGCGTGGCGCTTCAGCACCTCGACGACGATCTCGTGCCAGGAGCGCGTCTCTTCGGTCTGCACGGCGTCCCTCCTGTGTGGCGGCGCGCCGGCTTGCGCGGCGGCACGCGGGTCCGTACACAGCACGCGTGCCCGATCTCGGCAAGACCTATGACGTGTTCGTCGCCGGCGGCGGCAACGCGGCGCTGTGCGCGGCCATCACCGCGCGCCAGCACGGCGCCAGCGTGCTGCTGGCCGAGCATGCACCGCGTGCGTTTCGTGGCGGCAACAGCCGGCACACGCGCAATCTGCGGGCCATGCACGATGCGCCGACCGAGACGCTGACCGATGCGTACCACGAGGATGAGTACTGGGACGATCTGCGCCGCGTCACCGGTGGCAACACCGACGAGACGCTGGCGCGCATGACAATCCGCGCATCGGCCGGCGTGTTCGGCTGGATGAAGGAGTGCGGCGTGCGGTTTCAGCCCTCGCTTGCCGGTACGCTCAGCCTGTCGCGAACCAATGCCTTCTTCTTGGGCGGCGGCAAGGCGTTGGTCAATGCGTATTATCTGACCGCGGAGCGACTTGGCGTCGACATTCTGTACGATGCAGAGGTGGTTTCATTGAAATTGAACAATGGCATGGTTCGTTCGACCGAGATTACCTATAAGGGCTTCCCGAAGACCGTGCAGGCGCGCTGTGTGGTCGCGTCGTCCGGCGGATTCCAGTCGAACCTAGACTGGATGCGTCAATACTGGGGCGAGGCCGTGGATAATTTCGTTATCCGCGGCACGCCGTATAATCGAGGCCGGGTGCTGAAGGACCTGCTCGATCAGGGCGTGGCGGCAGTCGGCGATCCGACGCAATGCCATGCGGTGGCGCTCGATGCTCGGGCGCCGAAATTCGACGGCGGCATCGCCACGCGGCTCGACTGCGTGCCGTTCAGCATCGTGGTCAACCGCGACGCCGAGCGCTTCTACGATGAGGGCGAAGACCTCTGGCCCAAGCGCTATGCCATTTGGGGCAGGCTGATCGCGCAGCAGCCGGGGCAGATTGCATATTCGATCTGCGATGCCAAGTCGGTGCCGTTGTTCATGCCGTCGGTCTATCCGGCAATCACCGCCGAATCGCTGGGTGAATTGGCCGAGCGACTGGGCCTCGATCCGATCAAGCTGCGTGCTACTGTTTCCCGGTACAACCTTGCGTTGCGACCGGGCCGGTTCGACGACAAGAAGCTGGATGGATGCGCGACGGAAGGGCTCGACCCGCCGAAGACCAACTGGGCGCGGCCGATCGATACGCCCCCCTTCACCGGCTATCCGCTGCGGCCGGGGATCACCTTCACTTATCTCGGCGTGCGGGTGAACGAACAGGCGCAGGTGCTGATGCAGGACGGACGACCCGCCGGCAACCTGTTCGCCTCCGGCGAGATCATGGCGGGCAACATACTTGGCAGGGGATACCTCGCCGGGTTCGGCATGACGATCGGCACGGTGTTCGGCCGCATCGCCGGAGAAGAGGCGGCACGACATGCGCGAAACTGAGGCGGTCGGCGATGCACGACGCGAGATGGAAGTGTGCAACGCCTGCCGCTACTGTGAGGGGTTCTGCGCCGTTTTCCCGGCGATGGAGCGGCAGCGCGCGTTCAGCGCCGCCGATCTGAGCTATCTGGCGAATCTGTGTCACAATTGCCGCGGCTGCTATTACGCGTGCCAATACGCGCCGCCGCATGAATGGGGCATCAACGTGCCGCGCAGCTTGGCGCTGGTGCGGGCCGAGAGCTACCAGGAGTACGCGTGGCCGCAGCCGCTGGCGCGCGCGTTTCAGCGCAACGGGGTGGTGGCGTCGCTGGTCACGGCGGCCTCGCTCGCGCTGGTGCTGATCCTGACCATTACGTGGGCCGCGCCGGAGGAGCTTTACACCGCGCACGCGGTCGAGGGTGGGACGTTCTACACAGTGATCCCGCTCTGGACGATGCAGCTTGTCGGGCTAGTCACGTTCATCTTCTCGCTGGTCGCGCTGGGGATGGGCGCGGTGCGGTTCTGGCGCGACGCGGGAGCTTCGAGCCCGATCACCATGGGCGCGGTGCTGCGGGCGACCGGCGACGTGCTGAGCCTGCGCAATCTAGGCGGCGGCGGTCACGGCTGCAACGACAATTCCGAACGCTTCTCGATGACTCGGCGGTGGCTCCACCACGCGATGTTCTATGGCTTCTTCCTGTGTTTCGCCGCGACATGCGTGGGGTTCGTGTATCACGTGTTCCTGGGGCGCGATGCGCCCTATCCGTTCCTCAGCCTGCCCGTGCTGCTGGGCACGCTGGGCGGGATCGGGTTGCTGGCGGGCGCCGGCGGGCTGTTCGCGATGAAGCTGGTCGATGATCCAGTGCCGGCGGCGCGCGAGCTGCTGGGGGCTGATGTGGCGCTGCTGCTGCTGCTGGCGCTCAGTGCCGCGACGGGTCTGGTGCTGTTGGGGCTGCGGGCGACGGTGGATATGGGGATCGCGCTGGCGGTGCATCTGGGCTGCATCCTGGCGCTGTTCGTGCTGCTGCCGTACAGCAAGATGGTGCATGGTGTGTACCGCATGGCGGCGCTGCTGCGGGCGGCGGTGGAACGCGATGGCCGTCAACACGAACAACCATGACCGAATACGGGCATACCGACGGCGAACCGTCCTCGCGCTGGTCACGGCTGCGGTCAATTTAGACCGCTTGGTAAAGGTGCCCGCGGCCGAGACACAGACAACGCGAATAACCGAGGGATCGATGACCGAAGTAACTTACCGGACAACCACCGTGGACGGCCTGACAGTCTTCTACCGCGAGGCGGGTTCGCGGGACGCACCGACCTTGTTGCTGCTGCACGGCTTCCCCTCGTCGTCGCGAATGTATGAGCCGCTGATCGCCAGGCTAGCCGACGCTTATCACCTCGTCGCCCCCGATTACATCGGCTTCGGCTACAGCGCCGCGCCCGCCCCGAAGGATTTCGCCTATACTTTCGACCATCTCACCCAGTTCGTCGACGGCTTCACCGAGGCTCTTGGTCTGCATCTCTACAGCCTCTACCTGCAGGATTACGGTGGCCCCGTGGGCTTCCGGCTGGCACTGGCGCATCCCGAGCGGATCGAGGCGATCATCGTGCAGAACGCGGTTGCGCACGAGGACGGGCTCGGCCCGCTATGGGAGACGCGACGCGCGTTCTGGGCCGATCGCCAGGCGCGCGAGGCGGCACTGCGGGATAACTTCCTCTCGCTCGCCAGCACGCGGCAACGTCATATTGGCAGCGACCCACGTCCATGGACTGTTGATCCGGACCGCTGGATGGACGAGTTCGCCTTTCTGAGCCGCCCGGGAGAGGCCGACATCCAGATCGAGCTGTTCTACGACTACCGGACCAACGTCGCGAGCTACCCTGAATGGCAGGAGTGGCTACGGCGCCGGCAGCCGCCGCTGCTCGTCGTCTGGGGACGCTACGACCCGTCGTTCGAGGTGGCGGAGGCGGAAGCGTATCGCCGCGATGTGCCTGGTGCAGAGGTGCATATCATCGATGCCGGGCACTTCGCTCTGTACGACAAGCCGGACGAGATTGCGGCGCTCACGCGAAGCTTCCTGAGCCGCCAGCGCCAAACACCCACGTCGGCGCAATGACAGCGAGCGCAGAAAGCAGCGCGAGGCGCTTCTGTCTCCGAGTAGACAGGATGAATTCAGAAATCAACTTGCAGATGCAAGCGGTCTCAACCTAGCTCGTGCTGCGATGCGCGCGGCCGCCGTCACTGTCAACAGTTCCAGCGCCTCGTCGTTACCGACTGGCGTCAGCGCGAGGTCGCGGTAATCGCGCGCCGTTTGGTCTCGCTTCAGTTGGTGACGCAGCATCAACAGACGCGCTGCCATCACCCCGACTCGCATATGCTTGACCACGAAGTCGGCCCCAAACATCGGCCAGAACCGCCATGCTGGCACGATGGGCAATCCCGGCCGGCGCTCGGTGCGCACCTTTCGGCGCAGGTAGCCGCCCTCCAGTGGATGTGTGTGCTCGACCAGGCTCAAGCTCCAGAAGCCGAGCAGCATGCTCAGCAATTTGCCGAGCGAGATTTGGGTGGCAGCGGCACGGCGCATCAGCGTGCACATGTGTGGAAACGTATAGTAGGTACGCCACGCTGCCCAATAGGTCTGCTCCCACTCGCTGCGACTCATCGTCGAATGTGCGGTCACTACGTGGAATGTGTCGTAGCGGTTGAGGTCCGCATCCATCACGACGCCCGCAAGCGCCAGTTTCTGATGGTCCTCTGACCCTGGTAGCGGCGTCAGGATGAAGAATTCCAGGAAATCGATTGGGAGCTCGTTCTGGATGATACGAATGTCGCGCATCACCGTAGCGGGGGTATCGGCTGGAAAGCCGATGATATAGCCGGCCCAGATCACCGCGCGGATGCGCTTCCAGGCCAGCAGCATGTCGCGATACTCGGCGATGCGGTTCTGCTTCTTCTTCGCCGCGAGCAGACTATCCGGGTTGATTGATTCCAGGCCGATGAACACCCGCACCACGCCGGCGCGCGCGGCTTTCTCGATGAAACGCGGGATGCGGTGACACAGTGTGTCCACCTGGATGGTCAGCTTGATACTGAATCCCTCCCGCTCGCGCAGCACGATCAGTCGGTCGAAAATTGGTTCCCAGTCTTTATTGCGAGCGAAATTGTCGTCGGTGATGAAGAAACTCTGCACACCCTGCGCAGCGTTTTGGCGGACGATCGCCTCCACATCGTCGGCGGTGCGGTGGCGCGAAACGCGACCCTGGACGTTGATGATGGTACAGAAGCTGCACTGGAATGGACAGCCGCGGCCCGCATCGAACGTGGTCATTCGTCCGGCGGTGCGGGCGACGCGGTCGGGCGGCAGATAGGGGATCGGCACCCCGGCGAGGTTGGGGAGTGTCGCCATATGATTATAGAGCGGCCGCAGCGTGCCGGCGGCGGCATCGCGGAGGAGTTCCTTGAGCCCGTCTTCAGCCTCGCCGGCATAGAGCACGATGCCAAGGTCCATCGCCTCCTGCAGCTCTGGCGTAATGGTTGGCAGCATCGCGAGAGTGCCCGAGACGTGGAACCCACCGATGGCGACATCGATGCCTCGTGCGCGGAACCGGCGGGCCAGGTCCATCGCGCGCGCGTACTGGTTGGACTGCACGCCGACCAGCCCCACCATGCCGGTGCCAGCCTGGGTTATGTCGCGGGCGATCCGCTCCGGCCGAATCCGAGTGTTGGTCTCGTCATAGGCATCCACGAGGATGGCAGTGTCTGGTCCCAGCACGTGCCGTGCCGCGCAATCCATCGCCAACCCATAGACCGCGGCCAGGCTGTTGGACGGCATGGAGGAGCGGAACCACTGAATGACATAGCCATCGTCGTCGTAATGCGACGGCTTGATCAATACGAGGCGGAACTGCCTGCGCGCGGATATAGCTGCCATCCCTCTTGAGTTGCCGCGTCAGACAACCACAAATGCAATCATGCTGGCAAGCGGGCTGGACGAACGGCGCTCGACGCATTCGTCGCCTGGATGGAGGCGGGTCATGCCCGGTCAAGGTTGGGCCCCGCCTCCAAACGTGGGGTGCGCGAAGCGGAGCGGCTTCGCTTCGGCGAAAACAGGCGGCCGGAAGACGCGAGTGCCCGGCCTTCTGCTTTCGCAGGAACACGCTTCGCCGGGCGTGACGGTCAGGGGTCGCTACAGGGTCAATCTCTGCGGCGGTCTGTACAACCTTATCGCCTACTGCTGCATCTGCATGATCTGGTCCATCGGCATCATGTTCTGATTGAGGTGGGCAATGATCCATATCGACCCCACCATCACCAGCATCACGATCAGCACCCCGAACGCCAGTGCAAGCACGTTGTTGAAGTTGTCGGGACCGGTCGTGATGTGGATGAAGAAGACCAGATGAACGCCCATCTGCGCGACCGCCAGCACAAAGAGGGCGATAGGGATGCTGGGCTGCCAAACCAGCGTGGTGCCCGAAATGAAGAATGCCACCACGGTGATCAGCGCGGCGAGACCCAGCCCGACCAGATAGCCAAGCAGGCCTTCTGCGATCTCGTGACCCTCGGCACGCTCATCGCCGGGGGAGATGTCGCCGGGACGCAGTGTACGCTCGGTGTCGCTCATCGGGCTACCCCCATCAGATAGACCACGGTGAATATCCCGATCCAGATGATATCCAGCGTGTGCCAGAACAGGCTGAAGCACAGGACGCGGCGCAGGATGTCGGGGCGGTAGCCTTTCGCGAACACCTGCGCCATCATCGTCAGCAGCCACATCAGGCCGAGAGTCACGTGCAGCCCGTGACACCCGACCAGGGTGAAGAAGGCGGAGAGAAAGGCGCTGCGCTGCGGCCCGGCGCCGATGGAGATCATCCCGACGAACTCGTGAATCTCGAGCGACAGGAAGATCGCCCCAAAGAGCGCGGTTATCGCCATGGCGGGGTAATACATTGAGTCGCGATGCGCCCTGGCGCCGATGGCGGCGACGCCACAGGTGAAGCTGGACAGCAGCAGTGCAGCCGTCTCCATCGCGACGATGTTGAGGTGAAATACGTCCTTCCCGCTGGGCCCGCCCGCAGTCGCCCCCTCCAGGACCGCGTAGGTCGCGAAGAACGCGGAGAACATCACGATATCGCTGAGCAGGAAGATCCAGAAGCCGAAGCCGACGATGATGCGCTTGGAAACGATGTCGCGCGCCGCGTGCTCGGCATGCGGCTCACGCAAATACGCGAGACCGAGGCCACCCAGGTGGTGCGGGTCGATCCGCTCAGCGGTTCCCTCTGCGCTGCTCATTCTGCCGGCTGCATGGCTGCGAATGCCGCGCGGCGGGCGGCACGATTGGCCCGATCGATCCGGGCGACCTCCTCGGCGGGAACGAAGTACTCGGTGCGGTCACGCCACGCGAAGACGACGAACGTTGCGAAAGCGCCGATGAAGCCCACGATGACCAGCCACCAGATATGCCAGATCAAGGAGAAGCCCATGATGGTCGCGAAGAAGGCGCAGATGAAACCGGTCGGGCTGTTGCGGGGCATCTCGATCTCTTCGTATACCGGCTCGTCGCCGAGTTCACCCTGCAGGGCGCGTTGCTTGATGTCCCAATAAGCGTCGGCCCCCTCGATCGGCGGCAGCACGGCGAAGTTGAATGCGGGCGGCGGCGACGCCACGGCCCACTCCAGCGAGCGGCCGTTCCAGGGATCGCCGGTACGGTCGCGAAGCTTCTCACGCTCCAGGATGCTGACCACGAGCTGCGCGATCTGCAGCACGATCCCGGCCAGTATGACGAGCGTGCCGACGCCCGCGACCAGCAGCCAGGGATGCCATGCGGGCACGTCGTAGTGCTGCATGCGTCGTGTCATCCCCATCAGACCCACCACGTAAAGCGGCATGAAGGCCAGATAGAAGCCGATGAACCAGCACCAGAATACCGCCTTGCCCAGGCCTTCATGCAGGCGGAAGCCGAATACCTTCGGAAACCAGTAGGTGTAACCCGCGAACATACCGAACAGCACGCCGCCGATAATGACGTTATGGAAATGCGCCACCAGAAACAGGCTGTTGTGCAGCACGAAGTCTGCTGGCGGCACCGCCAGCAACACGCCTGTCAGCCCACCGATGATGAACGTGACCATGAAGCCGATCGACCACATGATCGGTGTGGCATAGACAATCCGGCCGCCGTACATTGTGAACAGCCAGTTGTATATCTTCACGCCCGTTGGCACGGCGATGATCATAGAGGCGATGCCGAACACCGCGTTCACATCGGCTCCCGCCCCCATGGTGAAGAAATGGTGCAGCCAGACCATGAAGGAGATAATGCAGATGGCCATCGTCGCCAAAACCATCGACCGGTAGCCGAAGAGGGGCTTGCCCGAAAAGGTCGATACCACTTCCGAGAATACGCCGAATGCGGGCAGGATCAGGATATAGACTTCCGGATGCCCCCAGATCCAGATCAGGTTCATGTACATCATCATGTTGCCGCCGGCTTCATTGGTGAAGAAATGGAAGCCGAGATAGCGGTCCAGCAGCAGCATCGCAAAAGTGGCCGTGAGGACGGGAAAGGCGGCGACGATCAGTAGGTTGGACGCGAGCGCCGTCCAACAAAACACCGGCATGCGCATATACGTCATGCCGGGGGCGTGAATCTTCAGAATGGTGGTGACGAAATTGACGCCGGTCAGCAGCGTGCCCACACCGGATATTTGCAACGACCACAGATAGTAATCCACGCCGACGGTGGGCGAGTACGTGAGCTCCGACAGCGGGGGAAACGCCAGCCAGGTGGCGCGGGAAAACTCGCCCACCACCAGCGAAATGTTCACCAGCAGTGCGCCGGTCGCGGTCAGCCATAAGCTGACCGAGTTGAGGGTCGGGAAAGCGACATCCCGCGCACCAAGCTGCAAGGGAACGACGACGTTCATCATCCCGATCACGAACGGCATGGCCACGAAGAAGATCATGATCGTGCCGTGCGCCGAAAAGATCTGGTCGTAGTGGTCGGGTGGCAGATACCCTGGCGACCTGAAGGCCAACGCCTGCTGCGAGCGCATCATCAGCGCATCGATGAAGCCCCGTATCAGCATGACCATCGCCAGAGTGATGTACATCACGCCGATCCGCTTGTGATCGACGCTGGTAATCCATTCGTTCCACAGGTAGGGGATCCAGCCTTTCAGCGCGACATATATCAGCACGCAGAAGATACCGAACCCGACAATAGCCCCAGCAAAAAGCGGGATCGGCTGATCGAGCGGAATGGCGGCCAGTGTCAGCTTGCCAAGCGGGTTCATACTACTGCTCCGCTCGTTTGGCTGCGCCCGGATTGGTCTCTGGAATCGGTCCAGGGCCAGGCGGCAGCACCTGCGCGACAATCTTCTGGAACAGGTCGGGCTCGACGTCGCGGTAAGTGAACGGATTTACGCTCAGGCTCTGTTTCTCGAGGTCCTGATAGCTTTGCGCGGTCAGCGTCGCGCCGCTGCTGCGTGTCGTGTTGACCCACGCCGAGAACTGGTCCGCGGGCACGGCTTCCACGTCGAAATGCATGGTCGAGAACCCATCGCCGCTATAGTGACTGGATAGCCCGAGGAAGGTGCCCGGCTTATCGGCGATCAGATTGAGACGTGTGCGCATCGCATTCATCGTGTAAATCATGCTGCCGAGCTGTGGGACGAAGAAAGCATTCATCACGCTCGCGGAAGTCAGTGCGAAATGCACGGGCACGCCGACGGGAATCACGAGCCGGTTGACGCTCGCCACATGCTGGTCCGGGTAGATGAACAGCCATTTCCAGTCGAGCGACACAACCTGGACTTCGAGGGGATCACTCTTCGACGGCAGCGGCTTTGCCGGGTCCAGATCATGCGATCCGACCCACGCCACTCCTCCCAGGAGCAGGATGGTCAGCAACGGAATGAACCACGTGATCAGCTCAAGCTGACCGGAATAGACGAAACCCGGCTGATACCGCGCCCTGGTGTTGGACGACCGATACCACCAGCCGAAAGCAAGTGTCGCGGCCATGGTCGGCAGAACGATCGCCAGCATGATGACGACCGAGCCGATCAGTATTGACTTGTCGGCGGCGCCGATGGTGCCTTGCGGATCGAGCACTGCGGGCTGGCAGGCCCCCAGGGCGAGCGGGGCCAGCAGAATGCCATAACGGGCGGGCAGGGCGATCACCGATCGCGTGCCGCGATGCGGAAACGGTCGATGCTGAAACGAGGGTGGATCGAACCGCAAGACGAACCCTTTCCCGTACGGCACAGGCGCAAGGCTAACCTTAGTCTGGGGATTTGCTTATGCCAATAGGCCATCGCCGCAGCGAGGCAAAAAAGTGGCGTCGTGCGTTGGGGCCTTGTTGAACGGCCGTCCGGTAGCAGAAAGAGCCATTCAAGGTTCGAAGCTGGACGGCCGAGAAGGGGTCGTCTGCGGCCTATCGACCGGAGTGATCTCTCTGGCTTTCCGTCCAGGCGGCGAGCGAATCGAACGCATCGGCAAGCACCCGCGTGTCTGTCCTGCCGGATCGGGCCAGGACATGGAACGAATGATCCGCCCCGTCTATTGGTATCAGAGTTGCCATCTCGCCGAACTGCCTGACCGTCGCAGCAAGCAGAGTCACGTCAGCCAGGGCATCTCTTGTTCCCTGCAGGAAGAGCATCGGAATGCGGATGCGGGACAAGTGCAATGCCCGCTCGGTTGACGGCTGATTGGACGGATGCAGGGGAAAACCGAGGAAAATCAGACCCCGCACGCTGGGCAGCGGCGCTTCCGCCTGCGCCTGTGACGTCATGCGCCCGCCGAAAGACTTGCCTCCTGCAAAGAGCGGAAGCGCGGGCACGAACCGGGCAGCCGCGCCAACCGCGGCGCGCACCGTGGCGTGCGCAAGCGCGGGCCGATCCGGCCGCTTCGAACCCTGCTCCATGTAGGGGAACTGGTAGCGAAGCGTGGCGACCCGGCGTTGGCAAAGGCCGTCCGCGACCGCCGACATGAACGAGTGCGTCATCCCGGCTCCCGCACCATGCGCCACCACATAGCAAGCCGTCGCCTGCCGAGGCAGTTGCAGCAGGCCCGAGACGGAATGCGCCTGGTCCACCGCGATCCGCACCTCCCTCAGATCGCTCAGGTCGATGTCCTCCGTGCGATGGCCAGCAGGTTGGTGCATTGCCGGGTGGATGGAAAGCGCCGCCCCGGTGGCGTTCATCACGCCTTCCAGGGCCAGGATGCGCGCTATCCGTTGTTCAGCCTGCCGATGCTGGTGGACACGTTGGGCCCCGCCCGCGGGCTGGCGATCTCGTTCGCGGTGCTGTCCAGCATCGTCCCGACGTTGCAAACCGGGATATATTTCTCCAAGATCGCCGGCCAACAGTCTGAAGGGCTGACGACACCATGGACATCACCAGCACGCTCGATGACGGCGTGACCGTCTTCAACATTGTCGGCCCGATCGACTTCGCGACAAGCAAGGACGTCGAGCATGCGGTGAACGCCGCGATCCAAGGGGGAAGCCAGCGCATGGTCTTCGACATGCGGCAGGTCGGCTATGTATCCTCCGCCGGGTTGCGAGCGATCCTGATGGCAGCGAAAAAGGCCGAGTCCGCCGGTGGCGGTGTTGTCGTCTTCGGACTGCAGGCGGGTGTGGAGGAAGTCTTCACGATCGCCGGCTTCGGCAAGATTGTTCCGATCGCATCGAGCGATATGCACGCCCGCGAACTCCTTGGCGCGTGAGGAGACTGAATCGATGAAACACCTCACACTTGCCGATGAGATCGTCGTTCTCATGCTGAACGACACCGACGGCGAGATTAGGGAGAGCCTCGCGTTGATCGCGCGCGTCGCGGTGGCCGGCGGCGTTCTTATGGAACTCGCCCTGCAGGGACGTATCGATACCGACCTGAAATCGCTGTTCATCGTCGATACGTCCACCACGGGCGACAAACTCCTGGACATGGTCCTGCTACAGATCGGGGCAGAAACCGAACTGCATTCCAGCACCTGGTGGATCGACCAACTGTCCACGCGCCACGAGGATCTTGTCGGACGGGTCCTGAGGCGGTTGGTCGCCGCCGGTATTCTACGGGAGGAACAGCGCCATTTTCTTTGGGTGTTCTCGCGACGGGCCTATCCCGCCGTGACCGGCATTGCGGAGCGTGAGGCAAAGGCGCGCCTGATGGCTGTCCTGTTTCATGACGAGGTACCCGATCCTCGTGACACACTGTTGCTTGAACTCGCGAAGTCCACCGGTGCCCTGTCCGCGATATTGACCGAGGAGGAGTTGTCCAAGGCAGCGCCCCGCATCGAGGATGTCGTGGCGCTGGAGGAAATCGGCCGGTCGGCCGGACTGGTTTCCAACCAGGTCTGGGACGCCATGGCGACAATCATGGCGGCCTATGCCAATTGACCACGGTCGGCCAGCCGTCGCGACGACTGCATCTCGTGTTTTCCGGGACCACGCCCGAGGTCATGCCGCAGGTCGAGGCTATCGGCGCGTTCCTCCGCGAGGTAGGCTGCACGGCCGAATCGGCCCAGAAACTCATGATCGTGGCTGAGGAAATCCTGGCCAACATCGCGCGTCATGCCTGGGTGGGCAAGGAGGCCGGACGTTGTTCGGTGGATATAGCAGCCGTCCCGAAAGACGGCTCCATTCAGGTGACCCTGCGAATGGAGGATGACGGGCTGGCCTTCGATCCCACCAGGGCTCCCGAGCCCGACCTCGAAGCGTCGCTCGAAGAGCGCGCGATCGGCGGACTTGGCATCGTCCTGATCAGGAGCATGACGGACGCGCAGACTTATCGCAGGTCGGCTGCACGGAATATTTTCGAGGTAACGAAACGCTGCGCCTGCGCGCAGGCGGATTGCTGAACGTACTGTCGTGATCCTGCCCGCCGAATGCTCCGGCTGGGATGTCCTCGGTGAGCTGGAGCCGAAATGCCTTGCCGATGTCCTGTCGCATTGCCGAATCGCGACGTTCTCTGCGGGTGACACGATCCTGCGGCGTGGCGACGCCAACGACCAACTGCACTTCGTCCTCAGTGGTCTTGTGCATGTCCACTTCGAAATCGACAACCGATCCCAGCCGATTGAGATCGGCGTCGGCCGCATGTTTGGCGAGATGTCGATCATCGATCAGTTACCGGTGTCGGCCTTTGTTACCGCCGCCGAGCCGTCCCGGATTTTGCTGCTTCCGGCGAGCGTGTTTTGGTCGGATGTGGTCACCGTACCCCACATTGCGCACACCGTCATGCGCGGGCTGAGTGGGCGTTTGCGGGACGAATCGACTGTACTCATGCAAGCGATGCGGGACCGTGTCCGCCATGCAGCCTTGGAGCGGGAGCTCGGTATCGCCCGCGATATCCAGATGGGCATGCTACGACGGGAAAATCCGTGGTTCCCGGATCGCTGCGACGTCGACATCTTTGCTCACATGGTACCGGCGAGACAGGTCGGCGGCGACTTCTATGATGCGTTCTTTCTAGATGCCGACCATCTCGTTCTGACGATCGGCGATGTTGCGGGCAAGGGCATCAGTGCCGCCATGTTTATGGTTCGCTCACTGACTCTGATCCGCAGCGCGGCTTCTCACTGGGTCTCGCTGTCCACGACGGCACAGAGCGTCAATCGCGCGCTCGCGGAGGACAATGAGGCATCGATGTTTTTGACGCTGTTCATGGGCGTTCTCGATACGCTGACCGGTCTGCTCGAATACGTCAATTTCGGCCACTTGCCGCCGCTGATCCTGTCCCCCGACGGTTCGGTCGCATACCATGCCGTTCCGCCCGGACTGATCCTGGGTCTCGTCGAGAACGCCAAAGGTGGCACGGGCAGCGTGTGGCTGAAACCCGGATCGACACTCTTATTATATACCGACGGCATCACTGAATCACTCGAGAGTGCCGAGTTCTGGGTTACTTCCTGGCGGCCTGTGACTTGCGCTCGTAGTCGTCAAGCCACTGCTCAGTGAGCCGGTCGAGCTCCTCGAGCTGGCGTTCGGAGTAGGATTCCGGCGCAAAGCCCTCGAGCCACCCGACCACGTGAGTTTCGATCAAGTCGCGCGGCACGTCCGGATGCTCGGCATGGATGCATTCTGCCGACTGCTCGATCGACAGCCGTTTCCCGTCGTCCCAGACGATCTTGCGCCGTTTGGGGTCAACGTCGGCATTATCCAGTGCGGCGAAGACCAGATCGAGCGCGTAGACCGAGCGTTCCCCCTCGGACGAGCCCATCCATTCGAGGAAGGCGTCAGTGAACGGGTTGTTCTCGAAGGGGTGTTTTGCGCGTCGCTTGCCCATCGGATGAGGATAGCACCGCGGGTCATTGCCGTCGCAAGGCTCGCTTCATCATCAAGCGGCTCTGCTCGATGCTCAAGGCGATCCACTGGGCGGTGAGCGCCTTGAAGCGCTTATAGTTGCGGATCTCACGCCGCACCTCGGGCAGATAGTCGCGCGGAACATATTCGGTCCGGCTCCTCATCTGCCGCGTGTAGCTGAGCTGGTAGTAGGGTCCCCTCCGGTTCTCTGGATCCTTGTACTGGCGGGTGAGCGATCCGGGCCGCATGTCTTCAATGCCGGCCAGCTGCGCCTTGATGCTTCCAACGCGCTTTCTGATCACTGCCAGGCGTTTGTTTGTCATAGGTTTAGCATACCAGTGCTATACTATGCTGGCAACAAAATCGAGAGGGTCCGATGCCGCTGTGGATGCCCTGGTGGAACGCGATTTGGCTGCTGCGTCCGGCGTTCTCGCGTCTGCGCACCTTCCTGTGGTTCGCCACCGCCGTGGCAGGCTTCACGGTGCGGACGGAACTGCTGGGCGTAACCAGCCTCGTGCGGGCGCTGAAGCTCGAGGCTCGCTTCTACAACAAGCTCGTCGATCACTTTCACAGCCCCGCCGTGAAGCTCGATCGGCTCGCGGCGCTGTGGACCCAGGTGGTGCTCCGGCTATTCCCGCAGCCGCTGCGCATCAAGGGAAGGTGTGTCGTGGTCGGCGACGGCATCAAGATCCCCAAGCGCGGGCGCAAGATGCCGGCGGTCAAACTCCTGCATCAGCAGTCCGAGTCGAACACCAAGCCCGAATTCATCATGGGACATTCCCTCCAGGCTGTGAGCGTGCTCGTTCAGGCCGCAGCCAGCGTCTTCGCCGTGCCGCTCGCCATACAAATCCACGAAGGGTTGGTGTGGTCCAATCGCGATCGCCGCACCCTGCTCGACAAGATGCTTGCGCTCCTCGGGATCGTCGCCATCCCAGAACCCTTCTACTTCGTCGCCGACGCCTACTATGCCGCGCGCAAGATCGTCACCGGCCTGCTCGAGGAGAACAACCACCTGGTCACGCGGGTGAAGTCCAACGCCGTCGCCTACACTGCTCACCAGCAGTGCGGCCCGCGGAAGAGAGGTCGGCCCAGGGTCTATGGCAGGAAGGTCAAGCTCAAATCCCTGCTGGAGGACCCCAAGGGCTTCCAACAGGCCGAAAGTCCCGTCTACGGCGAGCACCAGGTGATCATCCAGTATCGGGTCCGCGACCTGCTATGGCGCCCGGCCGGTCAACTCGTGCGCTTCGTGGCGGTAATTCATCCAGTAAGAGGCTCGTGCCTCCTGATGTGCACCGACACCTCTTTGGAGGCTATCGAGATCATTCGCCTGTACGGTCTGCGCTTCAAGATCGAGCACACGTTCAAGCAGGCGGTGCGGCTGATCGGTTCGTTTACCTACCATTTCTGGATGTCCGACATGAAGCCGCTCCGCCGCCGCAGTGGCAATCAACATCTCCATCGTAAGTCGCCGGAATACCGCAACGCCGTCAAACGCAAGCTCCACGCCTACCACGTCTTCATCCAGGCGGGTGTCGTCTGCCAGGGACTACTTCAGTATCTGGCCGTCGCCTTCCCTCAGCTCGTCTGGAATTCCTTCGGCTCCTGGCTGCGAACCATTCGGCCCGGCATCCCGCCCTCGGAGCTGGTCGTGGCCAATGCCCTGCGCCAGAGCCTGCCGGAATTTCTCTTGAATGCCACCCCGAGCAACACCTTCGCGAAATTCGTCATCGAACGACAGGACACCAATAAAATGGAGGCCTTCCGCCTAGCCTCCTGAGCCGAAATTCCTCCGGAACTCTGGACTCGCGAGTGAATCACTGGACGAGAGCAACCGGCTGTTCGGCTCTGCCGAATTAAGCGCAGTCGTTGCGGCCGGGTGGGCGGAGGATCCGGAGACGATCGTCAAACGGGTGGCCGCTTCCGTTACCGATCATGCCGGCTCGGCAGAACAAGCCGACGACATCACCCTTCTGGCCACGCGATACAACGGCGTCTGCCCTGCTAGAAGCCTTTGACCGTTCTTGGCCCGGTCTGGCGGGTTTGGCGGCGGGGAGCCGTAAGCAGCCGCCGATCAGTTCTTCCGATCCAGGAAGCGAATGCCCTCGATGGTGGCGCTGGGCTGTTGTCAGCTATGGGTCGCGGATAGATCGGTCGATGTAATTCGTTCGCCGGGGCGAGCGGCCGGTCAAGGGTCCGGGATCCCGATCAAGCTCTCTGCCCTGCACCCGCGCTATGAGCCGTTGCCGGAAGCCCGCTGTGTGCCGGCGCTGAAGCGTGTGTCAGTCCGCGGCGAACAACTGCCGCACCGTTTCGATCGGCATCACCACCACGCGCTCGCCCAAGGGCGAGGACAGAAAACCACGCCGGCGATAGAATCGAAGCGCATCATCGTCGATGGCATGTGCCACAACGCCGCGCGCACCCACGATGTCTGCGGCAAGGCGACAACGCCGCAGCGCATCCGACAGCAAGGCCGTGCCAATGCGTTGCCCCTGATACGACGCGTCGATGGCCAGCCGGCCGATCAGCAGGAGCGGAACTTGCTCCGGCATGCCCCGCCGTAGTTTCGCGTTGGGGAGCGCGATCCGTTGCGCCATCGCGGTCGAGATCGCGTAATACCCGATCACCCGGACGCGCTCTTCCGCGGCGCAGATAACATAGGTTCTCGCCGACAACCCCTCGCTCGCGAGCGCACGATCCCGAAGCCAATCGTCGAGGGAGGAATGCCTGCCATTGCGAAAGGCTGAAACATCATGTCCGGCGGTCAGGCGCTCGGGCGCCCGAATGCGCGGCGCGTCCTCCCCCATCGCCCAGGCCCAGCGAACGTCGCGCGCTTCACCTTTCCCAAGGTGCTTTGAATGTCAGCAGCGCGCGTAGCTCATCACTGGGGCGGGCCGGCGCATCGAGCAGCGCCAGAAACCGCTCATGCGCCTTGGGTTCAAGGAAGAAGACGCGCTGATCGAGGATGGTCTCCTCGGCTTGTCGTCGGGCCAATCGAGCATGAATTCCGAGAGCTTCTGTCCGCGCAGCGACGCGGCATGGTTCAGGATTGCCTTGGTGTCGGCGGACGCCCTGATCTGTATCACGTCATCCTTGCGGCTGGTCGCGGGTTGTCCGCGCCGGCGTTCGGTCCGAACGGCCTGAGGCATCGCAAGCTCCTTGCTCTTTACATGGATAGAAGCCATGTACAGACATTGTCAATACCCAGCCGGCCAGCTCCACATTGGGCAGGCGCACGCTTGCGCAGGAATGACCCACAATTCGGCTCGCATCATATTAAGGTTGGCAATGCCCCCCGGTGATCCTCATCCGATGCCCGACGACCGCACCGAACTCCGCCGCCTGCACCGTATCGCAGAACCGCAAGCACTCGCCGCTCTCCTGGAAAACGCGACCCTCCGGCCAGAAACCGGCACGCGCGTGGCAGCCCGCGCCCATGCCCTGGTCCGCGCCGCGCGCTCCGCCCACCGCCCTGGCGCCGACGTCACCGACTTCCTGAAAGAATACGGCCTCGGCACCGCCGAGGGCGTCGCCCTGCTGTGCCTCGCCGAGGCGCTGCTGCGCATCCCCGACGCCGCCACCGCCGATGCGCTGATCGAAGACCGCATCGCCGCGGCCGACTGGCAGGCGCATCTCGGCCACGGCGACAGCCTGGCGGTGAATGCCTCCGCCTGGGCGTTCATGCTGACCGGCCGGGTGCTCAGCCGCGAAGAAGAGGAAGGCGGCCTGCAAGCCGCGATCCTGCGCATGGTCCGTCGCCTGGGCGAGCCGGTGATCCGCACCGCGCTGCGCCGAGGCATGCGCGTGCTCGCCCGCCAGTTCGTCATGGGCCGCACCATCACCGAAGCCCTGGCCCGCGCCAACAGCGCCGAGGGCCGCCACTGGCGCCACAGCTTCGACATGCTGGGGGAAGCGGCCAAGACAACCGCCGATGCCGCCCGCTACATGGCAGCTTACAGCGACGCGATCGGAGCGATCGGTCGCGCATCGGCCGGCCGCGGACCGGTCGAGGGGCCCGGCATCTCGGTCAAGCTCTCGGCCCTGCATCCGCGCTATGAGCCGTTGCAGGAAGCTCGCTGCGTCCCCGCCTTGATCGCGGCACTGACCAAACTCGCGCTGGCGGCCAAACAGGGCCAGATCGGGCTGACCGTCGATGCCGAGGAAGCCGCCCGGCTAGAGCTCAGTCTGGACATTTTCGCCGCCGCGCTCGCCAATCCGTCGCTCGCCGGATGGGATGGGCTGGGGCTCGCGGTCCAGGCGTATCAGAAGCGCGCGCCGGCGGTTATCGATTGGGTGGCTGCCCTCGCCGTGCGCACCGGCCACCGCGTGCCGGTCCGGCTGGTCAAGGGCGCCTATTGGGACACTGAGATCAAGCTCGCGCAGATAGCCGGTCACGTCGACTATCCGGTGTTTACCCGCAAGGCGGCAACCGATGTGAGCTGGCTCGCCTGCGCGCGACAGATGCTCGGCCGGCGCGACGCACTGCGGCCGGCGTTTGCGACACACAACGCACACAGTCTCGCCACCGTGCTGGAGACCGCCGGCGATGCCGAATTCGAAATGCAGCGCCTGCACGGCATGGGCGAGGCGCTGTACGAAACTATCGTCGGCCCGGCAGTTCCGGTGCGTGTCTATGCCCCGGTCGGCACGCACGAGGACCTGCTCGCCTATCTCGTGCGCCGGCTGCTGGAAAACGGCGCCAACACCAGTTTCGTGCATCGTCTCGTCGATCCCGCGGTGCCGGAAGAAGCGATTGTCGCCGACCCGGTCGGACGGGTGCGGGCCACCGGAGCCACGCCGAATCCGCGGATCCCCTTGCCTCGCGATCTCTACCCGGACCGTGCCAATTCGGCCGGGCTTGACCTGGGCGACCGTGCCGCGGCGCCGGCGCTCTTGGCGGTGGTGCGGCGTTACACTGGCAGGACGCAGCGGATCGGCGGAGCTGGACCGGTGCGCGAGATCCGCGCCCCGGCCGATCGGCGCATGCTGGTCGGTACCATCGCCGACGCGACCGAAAGGGAGATCGATGCTGCGCTGGCCCGACTGGCCGCGGCTTGGCGTGATTGGGATGCAGCCGGCGCGGCGCATCGCGGGGCGGTGCTGGACCGCGCCGCCGCCCTGATCGAATCGGCGCGCGACGAGCTCCTGGCGTTGCTGGCTCGCGAGGGCGGAAAGACACTGGTCGACGGCATCGCGGAGGTGCGGGAGGCAGCGGATGGATGCCGCTGGTACGCCGCCCGCGCCCGCGAGCAATTCACCCCGCGCGATCTCCCCGGACCCACCGGCGAGCGCAACACCTGGAGCCTCGGCGGTCGCGGCGTGTTCGCGGCGATCTCGCCATGGAATTTCCCGCTGGCGATCTTTACCGGCCAGATCGCGGCGGCGCTGGCCGCCGGCAACGCCGTTGCCGCCAAGCCGGCCGAACAGACACCGCTGATTGGGGCACGCGCCGTGGCGCTGCTGCACGAAGCAGGGGTGCCGGCAGATGTGCTCGCGCTGCTGCTGGGCGATGGGCCTTCAGTCGGGCAGCCGCTGATCCGGGACCCGCGCATTGCCGGCATTGCATTCACCGGCGGCACCGAGACGGCGCAGGCTATCGCCCACACGCTGGCCGAGCGCCCCGGCCCGATCATCCCATTCATCGCCGAGACGGGCGGGATCAACGCCATGATCGTCGATAGCTCGGCGCTGCCCGAGCAGGTAGTTGCCGACGTGATCACCAGTGCATTCGGCTCAGCCGGGCAACGCTGCTCGGCGCTGCGGCTGCTCTGCGTGCAAGATGATGTCGCCGACCGGATGCTGAACATGCTGGCGGGGGCGGCCGAGACGCTGGTGATCGGCGATCCGCTGGATCCAGCCACCGATGTCGGGCCGGTGATCGATGAGGAAGCACGCGACCGCCTGGCGAGTTATGCGGCAGGAATGGGTGCGCTGCTGTTCGAGCTCGCTCTGCCGACTGGCACCGAGCACGGCACCTTCTTCGCCCCGCGCGCCCATCTGCTGGACGATCCGGCACGGTTGCGCGAGGAGGTGTTTGGCCCGGTGCTGCATGTCGTGCGTTACGCAGTGGACCGCCTGGACGCGGTCATGGACGCGATCGCTGCGACCGGCTTTGGCCTGACGCTGGGCGTACACTCGCGCATCGAGAGCACGCAGCGGCGCATCGTCGAGCGGCTGCACGTCGGCAATGCCTACGTCAATCGCAACCAGATCGGCGCGGTGGTTGGTGTGCAGCCGTTTGGCGGCCGCGGCCTGTCCGGCACCGGCCCGAAAGCCGGCGGCCCGATCACATTGTACCGATTTGCCGAGGAGCGGGTGGTATCGATCAACACCGCCGCCGCCGGCGGCAACGCCGCGCTGCTAGCCGCAGACGAGGGCTGACAAATCCCCTCCCGAGGGGGCAGGGGAGGGGGCCGAACGGACCGCCTACAAATCTTAATTCCTGCTGAGTCGCAGACGGCGCGAGTTGGCGGCCGCCGGTTGGTGCTGCCATCCCCCTACCGCGGCTGCGTCGGCCAACCAGAGGTCCTGCGACTGGCAGAACGAGTAGGCGAACAGCCGTCACATAAGCTTTAATATTCAGTAATGAGAGCTTCGTAATCCCGTAGTCATACAGGGGTAGGCGGGTTCCGCTTGAGAGCAGGAAACCGAGGAGGACGAAAATGCGCATCCACGAACTCGCTTTGGGATTGCTGGCGACCACTGCCATCGCCGCCCCGGCCGTTGCCGGGCCGATCAAGACAGTGTTTGTCATTGCGTTGGAAAACCATAACTTCACTCAGCCTCCCGGCACTTCGCCGCAGCAGATTCTTGGCAACCCGGCAGCGCCCTACGTGAACAGCCTGATCACGCCGGGCAACCCGAACGCCGCGATGACATCGTACGCGACCAACTATCAGAGCGCCGATGCCACCCATCCGTCGGAGCCGAATTATATCTACTCCGAAGCCGGCTCGAACCTCGGCAACTCCACTGACGCGGACCCGTCGGCGGCGAACGGCAACATTTACAGTGTCTCCCACCTCACTGGGCTTTTGCAGAGCAAAGGGATTTCCTGGAAGTCATATCAAGAGGATATCGATCTGGATTTCAGCACCAATACGGTACTGCCCAAGAGCTAGTGGACGGTGCCGCTGGTCAGCCAGTCTGGTACCAACCCGGGCTATACGAATCCCTACAACGGCAGCCACCAGTATAACTACGCCGCAAAGCACGACCCCCAGGTGTTCTTCACGGATACCAACGGTCCCAGCTCGACATACCATTACGCCCCACTGCAGCAGCTCTCGACCGATCTCGCGAACAACACCGTGGCGCGATACAATTGGATCACGCCAGACCAATACAACGACATGCATAGCTCCCTGAGCGGTGGCTTCACCTATCATGGTGTCAGCTATACGGGCGATCAGGCGGCGATTGCCGAAGGTGACAACTTCCTGTCCATCGTCGTCCCCGAGATCGAGGCATCACAAGCCTTCAAGAACGACGGCGCGATCGTGCTCTGGTGGGATGAGACGGAAGGCGGGGACACTGCGCAATACACGATCCCCGAGATCGTCATCTCGCCTGATGCCTTAGGCAACGCATTCGCCAGCTCGGAACTTTATACACACGCCTCTGATCTACTGACTATGGGGGAGATCTTCCATCTTGGTCAGTGCCTCGGTGCGTCCTGTTCCGCCAATGACCTGTCGGCGTTGTTTCAGCCAGGTTCGATCCCCGGCAGTACCGCACCGGTTCCGGAACCGGCTTCCCTGAGTGTCCTTGGTGTCGCCCTAACGGGGCTGCTCGTCGCTAGGCGGCGCCGCAGGCCGGGTTCCGTTACAAGCGTTTCCGAGTAGACGGGCTACGAGATCGGCGCGGCGCGCCTTAAGGTCTCGGCTTCGGCATCACAGATATTCCTCTGCGTCTCTGCGTCTCTGCGGTTGAGCTTAAGGAAGTCTAACCGCAGAGACGCAGAGGGCGCAGAGGCCAAGGCATCGCCCAACGTCATCCTTCAAAATCCAGCCCGATATCCAGCACCGTCGCGCTGTGCGTTAGCCAACCGATCGAGATCAGATCAACCCCCGTCGCCGCCACAGCCGCCGCAGTGGCCGGGGTTATGCGTCCTGAAGCCTCGGTGATCGCCCGGCCATCGACCATGCCCACAGCCTGCCGCAGCATCTCCGGTCCCATGTTGTCGAGCAGCACGGCATCGACCCGCAGCGTCAGCGCCTGCTCGAGCTGAGCCAGCGTATCCACCTCCAGCTCGATCTTCACCAGGTGGCCCACCGCGGCGCGCGCACGCTCCACTGCCTCGCGCACACCACCAGCAATCGCCACGTGGTTGTCCTTGATCAGCACTGCATCGTCCAGGCCGAAGCGATGGTTGCTGCCGCCCCCGACTCGCACCGCGTATTTCTGTGCGGCGCGCAGGCCGGGCATGGTCTTCCGAGTACAGCACACCTGCGCCTTGTGGCCACGGATAGCCTCGACCACCCCATGGGTAGCCGATGCAACGCCACTCAGATGACACAGGAAATTGAGCGCGGTCCGCTCCGCCGTCAGGATGCCGCGCGCCGGGCCGGAAATAGTTGCGATCGAATCACCCCGCGCCAGCCGGCTGCCGTCTTGCCGCTGCGGCGCGATATCGATCGCCGGGTCCATCAGCCGGAACGCGGTCAACGCGAAATCGAGGCCGGCCAGCACGCCAGGCTGGCGGGCCACCAGCACAGTCCGGGCGCGCGCCTCGGCGGGCACGATCGCGTCCGTGGTGATGTCGCCGGCGCGGCCGAGATCTTCGAGCAGTGCGGCGCGCACGACCGGTTCGATCATCACCGCGGGCAAGGCGGGAACAGCCATCCCGGCTCTCCGCTCAGACCGCCAGCATCCGCTCGACCGCGCGTCGGGCGCGAGCGCCTACCGCCGGATCGATTGTCACCTCGTGCTGCATTGTCTCCAGCGCCGTACGGATCTTCGGCAGCGTGATACGCTTCATGTGTGGACACAGGTTGCATGGCCGCAGGAACTCGATGCCCTGATGCTGTGCGGCGATGTTGTCGCTCATCGAGCATTCGGTCACCAGCACCACGCTGCGCGGCTTCTCGCGCCCGATATAGGCGGCCATATCGGCGGTCGAGCCGGCATAGTCCGCCTCGGCGATCACCTCCGGCGGGCATTCGGGATGCGCCAGCACCACGACGCCCGGATGATCGGCGCGCACCTGCCTGATATCCTTCGCGGTGAAGCGCTCATGCACCTCGCAATGGCCGGCCCAGGCGATCACCTTCACCTTCGTCTGCGCCGCCACGTTCTGCGCCAGGTACTCGTCCGGCAGCATGATCACGCGCTCAACGCCGAGCGATTCGATCACCTTTCGCGCATTGGCCGATGTGCAGCAGATATCCGATTCTGCCTTTACCGCGACCGACGTATTCACATAGGTCACCACCGGCACGCCGGGATAGCGCTCGCGCAGCAGCCGCACGTCCTGCGCGGTGATCGATTCCGCCAGCGAGCAGCCAGCGCGTGGATCAGGGATCAACACGGTCTTGGAAGGATTCAGCAGCTTGGCCGTCTCCGCCATGAAATGCACCCCGGCGATCACGATCACCTCGGCGTCGGTCTTCATCGCCTCGCGCGCCAGCGCCAGGCTGTCACCGGTAATGTCGGCAACGCCGTGAAAGATCTCCGGCGTCTGGTAGTTGTGCGCCAGAATCACTGCGTTGCGCCGGCGCTTCAGCGCCAGGATGGCGTCGATGTCGTCGGCGAAGACCGGCCACTCCATCGGCGGGATGACATGCTGCACGCGCGCATAGAGCGGAGCGGTGCGGTCGATAGCCTGTGACAGGGACATGCGGCACCTTTATGCTCATAATGAGCATTTGTGGGGACCAAAAAACCGGCCAACTTAGCCGTCCATTATGCTAAATATGAGTATAACGCCGTTGTCAAGCCCCCGCCCTGCGGTGGCTCCGCGCCTGCCCTTGCATTGCTGACCTGAAAAACCCCGCGAATTGCGATGTCGTCTTACCGTTCCACCGTCCGCCGCTCGATGGCCAGCAGCGTCTCGAGATCGATCGTCTCGTGCACCGCCTGTTGCTCGGCCTGGCCGTCGGCGCCCAGCATCGGATCGGCCCGCAGCGCCTTCAGTGCGGCGTAGCAATCGCGCAGCGTGGTGCATCGCCAACAGCGGCGTCTGCGAATCGACGAACAGCCGATAGCCCAGCCGGTGCAGCTCCGGCACCGGGATGCCGGTCGCAGCGACGCCGCCCTGGCGCACACGTACGTGAGCGGCGGCGGTGGCCGCTCGGCGATGTGGCGAACGCCGCAGAGCATCGTGGTCGGCGGCGCCACCGGGGCATTCCCCCGCTGATCGGCTGGGCCGCGGTGACCGGCTCGGTTTCGCTCGTGCCAGTGGTGCTGTTCGCCATCATCTTCTTCTGGACACCGTCGCATTTCTGGTCGTTGGCGCTGTTCGCCAACATCGACTACCAGCGGGCTGGGGTGCCGATGCTGCCGGTGGTCGCCGGCGCCCGCAACACACGCCGGCAGGTGCTGATCTACACGCTGCTGCTGGTGCCGATCTCGCTCTTGCCGTGGGCAATCGGATTTGCCGGTCCGGCGTATGGCGGCGCAGCTCTGGTGCTCGGCGCCGGGTTCCTGGTGAATGCCTGGCGGGTGCTGCGCGACCGGCAGGATGCGAGCGGGGTCAGCCTGACACGCGATGCGCCGGCCAAGGCGGCGTTCCGCTACTCCATCGCCTATCTGTTCGTGCTGTTCACGGCGTTGGCGGTCGATCGGCTGACCGGCTGAGCGGATGGAGTTCGACCCGGATGAAGAGAGCCGCCGCCGCCGGCGCGTCCGCAATTGGGCGCTGCTGATCGTGCTGCTGGCGCTGAACGCGTTGTTCTATGCAATCACCATCGTGAAGATGACAAAGCCCTGATGCCTGGCGGGGTATTTTAACACAGACGACACCGAGGACACAGAGGTCACAAGGCGGCGTTCGCTGCGCGGGGGCTGTATACTGACTAGTGGGTTTACAAATCGTTCGTTCCGCTGTTTGGTAGTGCTACGCTATGGAGAGGTAGGAGGCAGGACAGCCTCAAAGGGCCTGCTCGCGCCGGTCAACGTGAGCGTAAGAACAAGCGTGCTGTAGGGAGTGATGTGGAACCAGCTCTCCGATCAGTGTCCCGTAGGCTCGCCGATTAACGCCCTTCCAGCCTCCGAGAGCGGGCGTGCCGTGCTCAGAATGTCCGAAACAAAATAGAACAGGGAGTGAAGCAATGGATCAGCTTAATCCACCCACAATCGGTCGCCGTACCGTCTTGAAGATCGCCGCTGGCGCTGGCGTCGCGCAAGTTGCAGCGCCGTTTGTCATTCCGGCCCGTGCAGCCGAAACTATCAAGATCGGCCTCGATGATCCCTTTACCGGCACCTATGCCGAGCTCGGCAAGAACGAGCAGATCGGCTGCGAGCTGGCGATTGACGAGATCAACGCCAAGGGCGGCATCCTCGGCCGACAAGTCGAGCTGTTGGCGGAGGATTCCACCAGTGCCAACACTGGCACGGCGGTTCAGAAGGCACATAAGCTAATCGATCGCGACAAGGTAACGTTCCTGCTAGGCAACGTAAATTCGGCCATGGCGATAGCCCTCGGTGAGGTCTCGAACGCGGCGGGCATCCTGCACATCGTCACCGGCGGCCACACCGACGCCGTGACCGGCACGGATTGCCACTGGAACGTCTTCCGCGTCTGCAACACGACGCGGATGGAGTCCAACTCAGTCGCCGCCACGCTGTTCAAGAAGTATGGCAAGAAGTGGTACTTCCTCACGCCCGACTATGCGTTCGGCCACACCCTGCAACAGGGCTTCGAGGCAGCGCTGAAGGAGTACAATGGCACCGAGGTCGGCACGTCGCTGACGCCGCTCGGCACGACCGACTACTCGGCGTATCTCATCAAGGCGCAAGCGGCCAACCCGGACATCATTATCTTCCTCCAGGCCGGAGACGACGCGGTCAACGCGCTGAAGCAGGCGGTGCAGTTCGGTCTCGACAAACGGTTCCATATCGCCGGTGCGCAGCAGGAACTCGAGGTTCTCAACGGCCTCCCGCCGGAGGCGCGCATCGGGACCTGGGTCTTCGAATGGTACTGGAAGCAGCCCAACGTGCCGCACGTGACGGAGTTCGTCGCCGAGATCCGCAAGCGGACCGGCGGCAAGGTTCCCACCGCGCGTCATTGGTTCGGTTATGTGTCGGTCTGGACCTGCGCGCTCGCCGCCAATGGCACGAAGTCGCTCGATGCAAGGACGTTGGCCAAATCCCTGCAGAACTTCAAATTGCCGCCCGAGGCTGCGTTGATGCCCAACGACCCGTTCTATCGCGAGGGGGACAACCAGCTCATGCCGACGCTTTATGTCGGCCATGCGGTGGCGAAGGGCAAGGACGATCCCGAGGACCTCTTCGTGGTCGACGAGGAAGTGAAAGGTGCGGAGGCCGCGCTGCCGGTCGCCGAAACCGGCTGCAAGATGAAGTGGCCAGCCTGACGGCGACTTGAGAACCGGGCGCCGTAGAAGTGCGGTGCCCGGCGCTCGACGGATCAACGGGGACCTTGGCTATCGTCGCATCGTTCGTTTCGACTCGGCCCGCGCACCTGGCCGGCAGGCCGTTTGATCTAAGAAATGGAACCGCCTTAATGACGCGCCTCGACAAATGACCCAGCTAATCTTGTACAATATCTTCAACGGCCTCATTATCGGCGCGTTCTATGCGTTGATGGCGCTCGGCCTGTCGCTGATCCTCAATCTCTCCGGCGTCATCAACTTTGCCCACGGCGGCTTCCTCGCAGTCGGTGCCTACCTCGCTTACGTGCTGATTCCATACATCGGATTCTGGGGCGCGCTGCTGCTGTCCCCACTCCTGACCGCCATCATCGGCCTGCTCATCGAGCGCACGCTGATCCGCCGGCTCTATGGTCGCGACCCGCTCTACAGCCTGCTCTTCACCTTCGGGCTCGCCTTCGTCCTCGAGGACGGAACACGGTTCATCTGGGGACCGGCGACTCTGCCGTTCTCGGTGCCGGCCTGGATGTCTGCCCCGCTCAGCGCCCAGTTCTTCTTCCTCACCGGTTACCGCCTGTTCATGGTTGTGCTGGTCACTGTCACGGTGATCGCTCTGTTCTGGATCCTTACCCGGACCCGCATGGGCATACGCATCCGCGCCGGCACGCTCGATCTCGAGACGGTTTCGGCGCTCGGCGTCAACGTGCGTCTGCTGCGCAACCTCAACTTCGGCCTGGGCATCTACCTGGCCGGCCTGGCGGGCGTGCTCGCGGCCGGCATGTTGGGGTTGCAGCCGACGATCGGCAGCGACCTCATCATGCCGAGTTTCGTCGCCATCATCATCGGCGGCCTCGGCAGTCTGCCGGGCACGCTGCTGGGCGGGCTGCTGATCGGCGTCGCCTCGGGTATCACAACCGTATTTTTCCCGTCGGCGTCCGAGGTGGTCATCTATGTCCTGATGGGCCTTGTCCTGGCGATACGCCCGCGCGGCCTCCTGGGGGAGGAGGGCCGCTTCTGATGTTTCGCCTCGACAAGCGCCTGGGCGACGCCGTTGTCTGGGCGCTGTTGCTCACCATGCCGTTCTGGCTCAATGCGGTCGGCGGATACACGCAACTCGGCATCCGCGTCGTGATCCTGGCGCTGGCCGCGATGTCGCTGAATTTCCTGCTTGGCTATACCGGCGTCTTGTCGTTTGGACATGCCGCCTATTTCGGCCTGGGCGCCTACGGGACCGGCCTCACCATCAAGTACCTGGTCCCGAACACGCTTGTCGGCATGGCGGTGGGCGTGCTCGCCGGCATCGTGGCGGCCGCCGTTATCGGGCTGGTGATCGCGCGCAGCAGAGGCATTTATTTCGCCATGGAGACGATTGCTTTCGGCCAGGTGTTCTTTTTCATTGCCTATCGGTGGAACAACGTTACCGGCGGCGACGATGGACTGTCCGGCTGGCATCGGCTGCCGATACATCTTGGCTTCACCACCTTGGACATTGTCCGCGACGACAAGGCGTTCTACTACTTGGTATTGGCATTCTTCGCGGTCGCCATCGGCATCATGGCCGCACTGCTACGCTCACCCTTCGGCCGCACGCTGCTGGCGATCCGCGAGAACGAGCGCCGCGCGCTTTTTCTCGGGATTCCTGTGGACATCCACATTTGGATATCCTGGGTGATCTCTTGCACCTTCGTCAGCCTCGCGGGCGCGCTCTACGGGCTGCTCAACAATTTCGCCGACCCCCACGACCTGCGCTGGGACCAGTCGGGGGATTTCGTCATCATGGCGGTGCTCGGCGGGATGCGGAGCTTCTGGGGGCCGCTCATCGGCGCGGCCATCTTCGTCGTGCTCCAGGACTACGTATCGAGCCAGACCGAGAACTGGATGTCGTTCATCGGGGTATTCTTCATGGTGATTGTGTTATTCTTCCAGCGCGGCCTGCTCGGGATGCTGCCTCGGAAGGACACCACATGAGCATGCTCGAGGTGCGATGTGTCGAAGCGGCAATCTCGTCGCGGTGCATGACATAATCGCTGACCGTGGTGCGCCGAGTGAACTGCGCCATCATCGGCCTGAACCACGGCGGCAAGACCGCATTGTTGGACACGCCATATGTAGGTCCGAGCTCGGTCAGGATCAGCCGTTCTATGGTGTGGGCGCGAACGACCGAGTAGGATCGAGACCCGTCACCGCACAGGTCGGCTGATATTACAGAACAGCTCTTAAGCCACAACGGGTGGGCCTCAACTCCATCGCATCGACCACCTGTTCCCGTCACCGCTCCACCGTCCGCCGCTCGATCGCCAGCAGCGTCTCGAGATCGATCGTCTCGTGCACCGCCTGTTGCTCGGCCTGGCCGTCGGCGCCCAGCAGCGGATCGGACCGCAACGCCTTCAGCGCGACGTAGCAATCGCGCAGCGCGTGGTGCATCGCCAACAGCGGCGTCTGCGAATTGACGAACAGCCGATAGCCCATCCGGTGCAGCTCCGGCACCGGGATATCGGTTGCGGCGACGCCACCCCCGGCGAACATGTACATCAGCGGCGGCGGCAGCCGCTCGGCGATGTGGCGCAGCTCTTCCGGCTTGCGCGCGGTCAGGAACAATATGTCGGCGCCGGCGCGCTTCATCATCTCGCCGCGGCGCAGCGCCTCGTCCATGCTGATGTCGCGCACCGCGTTGGTCCGGGCGATGATCAGGAACTCATCCGAGCGCCGTGTCCCGACGGCTTCGCGCACCTTCTCAACCATCAAGTCGGCGTCGATCAGGTGCTCGATGCCGATGTGGTGGTGAGCGCGCTTCGGCAGAATCTGGTCCTCGATCTCGATTGCGGTGAAGCCGGCGGCCTCGGCCATGCCGATCGTGCGGCGCAGATGCATCGGATCGCCCCACCCGCAGGCGCCGTCCAGGATCAGGGGCAGGGAGCAGGCGGCACGAATGTCGAGGGCTGCCTGGCACATCTCAGTGAGCGACAGGTTGGCCTCAGTGAAACAGGTTAGATAGCCCATCGCGCCGCCGCCGAGATAAAGCGCTGGAAATCCCGCGCGTTCGGCGAGCTTGGCCATCAGCGGGTTCAGCACGAGCGGCGCCACGACCGGCTCGGGTCCGTCGATCAGCGCCTTAAGTCCACGGGCATGTGCAGCCATTTCGCTCCCTCCCGTATCGCGCGACCAGGATGGCAGCCTGGGGAGCGCTTGGCGAGGTGGCCTGCGTACCTATGCCGGCTCGCGATCATCCTTGTGCAGCACGCCGTCCCATTGTACGATTTGGTGATGAGCAAAGAACTGGATGTTTATTTGCCGGCCACCGGCCAGGTCGCAGTCGTTATCTGGGAAGCGGCGCCCCCAGGGGAGCGCCCCACAATCGACGACATACTTTACGAGTGGGAGCACGTCATCGCCTGGCACATCACCGGCGACATCAATGAACCGGTCCTCGTCAAGCCACCTGCGTCAAATGCGACTGTTTTTATCAAGCAACCCGACGGCAAGCTTTCCGCCCGTGACCTGTTCACCTGCGATACTCTGGATGCAGCCAGACAGAAGATACTTGAGATCGCTCAGGCAAAGTGGGATCGAGACAATCCTGCAGTCGCGATCTAGATGCGGAGAATCCCGCCACCCGGGTGGGTGCCCGCCGGGCCTGCCCGTAAGCGCACGCCAATGGTCGCCGTGACGCCAGAGGTAGCACCGACAATTCAGCGAGAAGGAGCTTCGGCGCGACTCAATATCGCAAGCACGAGCATCACGGCGATCGCGGGAACAAGGGCAAAACCCGTGGTGAACGACATGGCAACACCCGACATGCCTGCTCCGAATGCAAAAGCGGCCCATAACTGCGCATCGATGCGAGCCCGGCGGAGGTGACTGTCCCACGGCCCTTCCGATCCCGGGACCGGTGCCCTCCTCAGCGCAAGAGCAAGATGGCTTCCGATTCGGCTTAGCGTGCCAGTCATGAATGTCAGGCTCACGGCCTCGGCACCGATCTGCGACAATGCAGGGTTTACCATGCCCATTCCGAAGCTCAGCATGGCGATGTTGAGGTCCTTGAGCGCATGATGACTACCAAGCCGCAGAACGATGATGAGCAACACCGCGATGAGGCCAAAAAGGATTCGATGCGCCTGATGCAGACGGAAATGAGTGATCACGTTACCGGCAAGACTTCCGGTCACGAAGCCGACAATTGCGACGGCTGGAGAAAACGCAGCGAGCAGATTTGCCTGACCCGCCCTTAGCCCGGCCATCGTGGTGTTGCCGCTCATGAACGAGACGTAGGTTCCTAGAACAAGCAGCCCGTAGCCGTCAAGATAACCGGCCGTGAGCGCTAGGCAGACACCGATCCTCTTCTGGTTACGTTCGCTTCCAGGGATTGCATTGTTCATCTCAACGCGTTCAGGCGACCGCGCAATCCTATCCAATTGCACCAGGGATGGCGTGTTTCGGGTTCAGGCTCTGTATATGCCCGCTCTCGGTGCCCGCCGTCGGATCGATGACGCAGTTGATCAATGCTGGGCGTCCCGCGGCGAGTGCAGCTTCCAATGCCTTGGCGAGGCTCGAAGTGTCCTCGGCATTATAGCCAACCCCTCCGAACGCTTCGATCAGCTTGTCGTATCGAGCATTCGGAACAAAGCCAGTCGGAGAGGGCGGAGTCGTGCCCGGTTTGTCGCCGCGATAAATTCCACCGTTATTGAACACGAGGATCACGATCGGCAGCTTGTACCGACAGATCGTCTCGATCTCCATTCCGCTGAATCCAAAGGCACTGTCACCTTCGATGGCCACGACCGGCTTGCCGGTCACAACCGCCGTGGCGATGGCATATCCCATGCCGACGCCCATCACGCCCCACGTCCCGCTATCGAGACGTTTGCGCGGCTCATGCATGTCGATGATATTGCGGGCGAAGTCGAGGGTATTGGCGCCTTCGTTGACGATGTGTATGTCACGTCTGTCGGCGAGCACATCACGAACCGCGCGGAGAGCACTCGAGAAATTCATAGGGTGTGGATCGGCACGAAGTTGAGCCTCCATGCGCTGGATGTTCTTCTGCTTGTGCTCCCCGAGCGCTTCCAGCCATGCCGTGCTCGGCTTGACCCTGCCCGGCCTCAGTGCATCGAGAAAAGCAGTCATTGCCGACTTGATATCACCGACAACGGGAGCAGCGACCGGCCGATTGCTGTCGATCTCAATCGGCGAGATATCCACTTGAACAAGCTGCGTGTCTTCGCCCCAGAGAGGTGCCTTTCCGTTAGAGAGAAGCCAGTTCAGACGTGCTCCGATCACCATCACGACATCCGCCTGGCCGATGGCGAAGGAGCGCGCCGTCGCCGCCGACTGCGGATGATCGTCGGGCAAGAGTCCTTTGGCCATCGACATCGGGAGGAACGGGACGCCCGTGCTCTCGACGAAGCTCTTGATCTCCCGGTCCGCCTGCGCGTAGGCGGACCCTTTGCCCAGGATGATGAGCGGCCGCTTGGCCTTCCCCAAAAGATCGATCGCGCGCGCGATCGCGTCGGGGGCCGGCATCTGCCGCGGCGCCGGATCAACGACCTTGATCAAGGACTTTCGTCCCGCCTCCGCGTCGAGCGTCTCGCCAAGCATGGCCCCGGTCAGGTCGAGGTAGACTCCGCCCGGCCGGCCGGAGACCGCCGTGCGGATGGCGCGCGCGACGCCGAGGCCGACGTCCTCGGGCCGGTCAATCCGGTACGCCGCCTTCGCGAACGGCTTCGCCGCGTTCATCTGGTCGAGCTCTTCGTACTCTCCCCGCTCGAGATCGACCACGGCCCGATTGCTCGAGCCGCTCATCAGGATCATGGGGAAGCAGTTGGTGGTGGCATTGGCGAGGGCCACCATTCCATTGAGAAACCCTGGGGCCGAGACTGTGAGGCAGACACCTGGCTTCTGAGTCAGGAACCCTGCCGCTGCGGCCGCATAGCCCGCACTCTGCTCGTGGCGGAAGCCGAAGTAGCGCATCCCTTCCGACTGCCACAATCGGGCGAGATCGGTGATTGGAATTCCTGCAACTCCGTAGATCGTGTCGATGCCATTGAGTTTCAGGGCGTCCACGACGAGGTGGAAGCCGTCGGTCAAGGTGGAGGTTTCGGGTTTTGCCGACATGATGAGCGCCTTTTCCAATTTGCTGCAGGCCCGCCGCAGCTGTTCGCTGCGGCGGCATGAGGTCCCGTGTCTTGCTGCGTTCGCTTATTCCGCCGCGTGCCCCGCCTTGGCTTGCGACGCCCCTTTCGCGGGCGGAGTCGCTGGGTCCACCACTTTGGCCGCGTGGAGCTTGCCGATCTCTTGAGCGCTGTAGCCCAAGCTCGCCAGGATTTCGTCGGTGTGCTCGCCGAGGAGCGGCGAAGCCGTGACCGTGGGCGTAAAATTCGAATACTTTATCACGCTGCCGATGGTGAGATAGCTGCCGCGCACCTTGTGCGGCACCTCGACGATCGTCCCGTTCCTGCGCAGATCGGGATCGTGCTCGATCTCCTTCATGTCGAGGACCGGCGCGCAGGGGACCTCGTACTTCCGGAGGATGCTGATCGCCTCATACTTGGTCTTGTCGGCGAGCCACTTCTCGATCTCGGCAAAGATGTCGAAGATGTGAGGCTGCCGTGCTTCGGGCGTGGCGTAGGCCGGGTCGTGCTCCCACTCGGGTTTGCCGATCGCCTGGCAGGTGCGAACCCAGTCCGTATCCTGGATGGTGAAGTAGATGTACGAGTTCGGATCCTTTTCCCAACCCTTGCACTTGAGAACCCATCCCGGTTGTCCGCCGCCCCCTGCATTGCCGCCGCGGGGCACCGCCTCTCCGAATCTTCCGTACTTGCCGTCCGCCCGGATTGGGTACTGCGGATATTCTTCCAAATAGCTGACGCGGTCCAGCCGCTGCTGATCGCGCAGTTTGACCCGGCAGAGATCCAAGCACGACTCCTGCATGTACGTGTGGACTTTCTGGCCCTTGCCGGTCTTCTGCCGGTCGATCAAGGCCGTCAGGACGCCAATCAGCAGATGCAGGCCTGTGTTGCTGTCGCCGAGAGCGGCAGCGCTTATTATCGGAGGCCCGTCCCAGAACCCGGTGGTCGAGGCTGACCCACCGGCGCATTGTGCCACGTTTTCGTAGGCCTTGATGTCCGAAAACCGAGAGCCTTCGGGGAAGCCCTTGCCCGACGCGAAGATCATCCTCGGATTGAGTTCGTGGATGCGCTCCCAGGGGAACCCCAAGCGGTCCAGGACGCCGGGGCCGAAGTTTTCCACAAAGACGTCATAGGTCTTGATCATCTTTGTCAGGACTTCCTTGCCCTCCGGCTTCTTGAGATCCACCACGATCGATTTCTTGTTGCTGTTCAGCATCGTGAAGTAGAGCGCGTCGGCGCCGGGAATGTCGCGCAGCTGGTGGCGGGTGGAGTCGCCGCCTTGGGGACGTTCGACCTTGGTGACGTTGGCGCCGTACCAAGCCATCAGCTGAGTGCAGGCGGGACCGGCTTGCACGATCGTAAAGTCGATGACTTTGATTCCGCTTAAAGGTAGGCTCATGACAACTCCTTGTGTTTGCGGGTTGAGAGGGGACGAATGGATTAGGCGGCGTCAGCGGCTTAAGCGGCGAACTCGCGCCTGAGCGCCGCGCCGTGCTGGTCGAGCGTTGGCGCCCCGACGCGCACCTTCGGGTCTTCGTAGCCACTGATCTTGACTGGGTTGCCCGGCATGCGAACGCCGCCCGCCTCGATGATCATGTTCCGCGCCAGGGTTTGCGGATGCTCGGCGGCCTCTTTCACATTGAGGATCGGCCCGACCGGAACGCCGGCCTCGTGTATGACCTTGAGCCAGTGGTCCTTCGGCGCCTTTTTCAGAGCGAGCTCCAACTCCTGCTTCAGGACGACATGGTTTTGGAGCCTGTCCCGATCGGTCAGGAACCTCTTGTCGGCCGCGAGCTCGGGACGGCCGATCGCTTGACAGAGCTGTTTGAAGAGATGATCATTGCCAGCGGCGATCACGAACGGGCCGTCGCACGCGTCGAACACATCGAACGGCGTCATGAAAGGGTGCCGGTTGCCGATGCGCGGCGGGACTTCCCCGGTCGCGAGGTAATTCATCAACGCCTGCTCAAGAAAACTGAACGTGCCATCGAGCATCGCGACATCTATGTGGGCACCCTTCCCGGTCTTCTCCCGCGCGTAAAGCGCTGCCGCGATGCCGCAAAACATGAAGACGCCCGCCACGAGGTCCGACACTGACGTGCCGACGCGGGTCGCCGGCCCATCGGGGAAACCCGTTATGCTCATGAGGCCGCTCATCCCTTGAACGATCGTGTCGTACGCGGGATAGGTCTTGAGCGGCCCCGTCTGGCCAAAGCCAGACGTGGAGGCATAAATCAGTCGCGGATTGTCCTTGGAAAGCTCGGCGTAAGAAAAACCCAGCCTGTCCATCGTGCCGGGCCGAAAGTTCTCGGCAATGATATCCGCACGTCGCACTATATTGCGAAAGATCGAACGGTCGTGGTCCTCTTTTAGATCGAGGACGATGCTCTCCTTTCCCCGATTGACGAAACTGAAGTAAAGCGACTGGCCCTTGTAGAAAGGTCCATACGTCCGGGTGTCATCACCATGACCGGGCGGCTCTATCTTGATGACGCGGGCGCCCAGGTCGGCAAGGATTGTGGTTCCGAAGGGACCGCTCAACACATGTGTCAGATCGACAACCAGAAGACCGGAGAAGGGCTCGGCGACTCGTTCAGGCTCGACTGGCTGCATTCGGTAAGACTCCTCGAAACAGCGTCGTGCGTCTATGCGCCGACAGGCGGCCTACCAGTGTTGTCTGTCAAACAGGAATTTGGAGCTAACTGGAGCGTTCTCGAGAGTGCCGAGTTCTGGGTTACTTCCTGGCGGCCTGTGACTTGCGCTCGTAGTCGTCAAGCCACTGCTCAGTGAGCCGGTCGAGCTCCTCGAGCTGGCGTTCGGAGTAGGATTCCGGCGCAAAGCCCTCGAGCCACCCGACCACGTGAGTTTCGATCAAGTCGCGCGGCACGTCCGGATGCTCGGCATGGATGCATTCTGCCGACTGCTCGATCGACAGCCGTTTCCCGTCGTCCCAGACGATCTTGCGCCGTTTGGGGTCGACGTTGGCATTATCCAGTGCGGCGAAGACCAGATCGAGCGCGTAGACCGAGCGTTCCCCCTCGGACGAGCCCATCCATTCGAGGAAGGCGTCAGTGAACGGGTTGTTCTCGAAGGGGTGTTTTGCGCGTCGCTTGCCCATCGGATGAGGATAGCACCGCGGGTCATTGCCGTCGCAAGGCTCGCTTCATCATCAAGCGGCTCTGCTCGATGCTCAAGGCGATCCACTGGGCGGTGAGCGCCTTGAAGCGCTTATAGTTGCGGATCTCACGCCGCACCTCGGGCAGATAGTCGCGCGGAACATATTCGGTCCGGCTCCTCATCTGCCGCGTGTAGCTGAGCTGGTAGTAGGGTCCCCTCCGGTTCTCTGGATCCTTGTACTGGCGGGTGAGCGATCCGGGCCGCATGTCTTCAATGCCGGCCAGCTGCGCCTTGATGCTTCCAACGCGCTTTCTGATCACTGCCAGGCGTTTGTTTGTCATAGGTTTAGCATACCAGTGCTATACTATGCTGGCAACAGAATTGAGAGGGTCCGATGCCGCTGTGGATGCCCTGGTGGAACGCGATTTGGCTGCTGCGTCCGGCGTTCTCGCGTCTGCGCACCTTCCTGTGGTTCGCCACCGCCGTGGCAGGCTTCACGGTGCGGACGGAACTGCTGGGCGTAACCAGCCTCGTGCGGGCGCTGAAGCTCGAGGCTCGCTTCTACAACAAGCTCGTCGATCACTTTCACAGCCCCGCCGTGAAGCTCGATCGGCTCGCGGCGCTGTGGACCCAGGTGGTGCTCCGGCTATTCCCGCAGCCGCTGCGCATCAAGGGAAGGTGTGTCGTGGTCGGCGACGGCATCAAGATCCCCAAGCGCGGGCGCAAGATGCCGGCGGTCAAACTCCTGCATCAGCAGTCCGAGTCGAACACCAAGCCCGAATTCATCATGGGACATTCCCTCCAGGCTGTGAGCGTGCTCGTTCAGGCCGCAGCCAGCGTCTTCGCCGTGCCGCTCGCCATACGAATCCACGAAGGGTTGGTGTGGTCCAATCGCGATCGCCGCACCCTGCTCGACAAGATGCTTGCGCTCCTCGGGATCGTCGCCATCCCAGAACCCTTCTACTTCGTCGCCGACGCCTACTATGCCGCGCGCAAGATCGTCACCGGCCTGCTCGAGGAGAACAACCACCTGGTCACGCGGGTGAAGTCCAACGCCGTCGCCTACACTGCTCACCAGCAGTGCGGCCCGCGGAAGAGAGGTCGGCCCAGGGTCTATGGCAGGAAGGTCAAGCTCAAATCCCTGCTGGAGGACCCCAAGGGCTTCCAACAGGCCGAAAGTCCCGTCTACGGCGAGCACCAGGTGATCATCCAGTATCGGGTCCGCGACCTGCTATGGCGCCCGGCCGGTCGAACTCGTGCGCTTCGTGGCGGTGATTCATCCAGTAAGAGGCTCGTGCCTCCTGATGTGCACCGACACCTCTTTGGAGGCTATCGAGATCATTCGCCTGTACGGTCTGCGCTTCAAGATCGAGCACACGTTCAAGCAGGCGGTGCGGCTGATCGGTTCGTTTACCTACCATTTCTGGATGTCCGACATGAAGCCGCTCCGCCGCCGCAGTGGCAATCAACATCTCCATCGTGAGTTGCCGGAATACCGCAACGCCGTCAAACGCAAGCTCCACGCCTACCACGTCTTCATCCAGGCGGGTGTCGTCTGCCAGGGACTACTTCAGTATCTGGCCGTCGCCTTCCCTCAGCTCGTCTGGAATTCCTTCGGCTCCTGGCTGCGAACCATTCGGCCCGGCATCCCGCCCTCGGAGCTGGTCGTGGCCAATGCCCTGCGCCAGAGCCTGCCGGAATTTCTCTTGAATGCCACCCCGAGCAACACCTTCGCGAAATTCGTCATCGAACGACAGGACACCAATAAAATGGAGGCCTTCCGCCTAGCCTCCTGAGCCGAAATTCCTCCGGAACTCTGGACTCGCGAGGAGCGTTCAAAGTACGTATTTTCTGGTACACGCGACGGTCAATCGATATCGGGTGCCGAACGGGCCAACCGCGATTCTTCTCCGATTAGTGAGTCATGAAATTGGTGCGCCCTGAAAAGGGTGTCTTTCACGAATGCGTGAGCGCGTCGATATACTATTGGCAATTTGCAACGGACTGCGACGGGGCGGCCGTTTCCAGCGAGGACGAACGTGCTCTATATCCACCGCCATGCGCGTCCAGTTCGTGAAGATGCACGGCACCGGCAACGATTTCGTCGTACTTGACGAGCGAGGCGGCCGGCTCGGCCTGACGCCGGGGCAGGCGGCGGCACTCGCCGACCGGCGCACCGGCATCGGCTGCGACCAGCTCATCACGATGGCGCCCCCGCCGTCCGGCTCGACCGCCGACATTTTCATGCGCATCCACAATCCGGACGGTTCGGAAGCCGGGGCCTGCGGCAACGCCACCCGCTGCGTTGCCGCCCTGCTGGCCGCCGAGACCGGCCGCCATCATCTCGTCATCCAGACCATCGCCGGCGACCTCCACGCCAACGTGCTGCGCCCCGACCGCGTGGCCGTGGATATGGGGCCGGCGCGGCTCGACTGGCGAGACATCCCGCTCGCCGGGCCCGCGGATACGTTGCACCTCGATCTCGCGGAAGGGCCGGTTGCCGACCCGGCGGCCGCCAGCATGGGCAACCCCCATGCGACCTTCTTCGTCTCCGACCTTGCCTCGATCCCGATCGAGACAATCGGACCGCGCCTCGAGCACCATCCACTCTTCCCCGAGCAGGCCAATATCGGCTTCGCCCAGGTGCTGGGACCGCATCACCTCCGGCTGCGCGTGTGGGAGCGTGGCGCGGGCCTGACCCGTGCCTGCGGCTCCGGCGCTTGCGCGGCGCTGGTGAACGCGCATCGCCGCGGCCTGACCGGTCGCGTCGCGCTCGTCGTCATGGATGGCGGCGAGCTTGCCATCGAGTGGCTGGCCAACGAACACGTGCTGATGATCGGCCCGACCGCCACCGCCTTCACTGGCAGCGTTGATCTCTCGGCCTATCCCCGATGAGTGTCGAGGTCCTGACCTTCGGTTGCCGGCTCAACGCATACGAAAGCGAGATCATCCGCGGCCACGCCGCCGTGCTGGCCGACACGGTCGTGGTCAACACCTGCGCAGTGACAGCAGAAGCAGAGCGCCAGGCGCGCCAGGCGATCCGCCGCCTGGTCCGCCAGCGCCCAGGATCCCCGATCGTCGTCACCGGCTGCGCGGTGCAGATCGATCCGGCCGGCTGGGCCGCACTGCCCGGCGTGTCACGGGTCCTCGGCAATGCCGAGAAGCTGAAGCCCGAGAGCTGGACGGCGGACGCGCCCGCGGCGGTCTCGGACATCATGGCGGCGCGCGAGACGGCGCCGCAGCTTGTGACGGAATTCGCCGGCCGCGCGCGTGCCTTCGTGCAGGTGCAGCAGGGCTGCGATCATCGCTGCACCTTTTGCGTCATCCCGTTTGGCCGCGGCCCGAGCCGCAGCGTTCCCGTGGGTGCCGTGGTGGCGCAGGCGCGCGCTTTGGTCGAGGCCGGCTACCAGGAGCTGGTGCTGACCGGGGTCGATATCGCCAGCTACGGTCCCGACCTGCCGGGCCGGCCCACGCTCGGCCAGCTCGTCCGCCGACTGCTGGCGCTGGTGCCGGAGCTGCCGCGACTGCGGCTTTCTTCCCTCGACCCGGCCGCCATCGACGACGAGTTGTGGCGTTTGCTGGCCGAGCAGCCGCGGCTGATGCCACATTTGCATCTGTCGCTGCAGGCCGGCAGCGACCTGATCCTGAAGCGCATGAGGCGCCGGCATCTCGCCGCCGATGCGCGTGCAGCGATCCAGCGCGCCCGCGCGTTTCGCCCTGGCATCGCGATCGGCGCCGACCTGATTGCCGGCTTCCCGACCGAGACCGAGAGCCTGTTCCGCGAAACTCTCGACTTCCTTGATGAGGCCGAGCTGCCGTTCCTGCATGTGTTCCCGTACAGCGAGCGTCCCGGCACACCGGCCGCGCGTATGCCCGCAGTGCCGAAGCCGGTGCGGCGCGAGCGCGCGGCCCGCCTGCGCGCGGCGGGGCGGTATGCGGCGCTCCGGTTCTTCTCCGGTCAGATCGGGCGGACCGTGACCCTGCTGACCGAGACAGACCAGTCCGGACATTCGGAGCATTTCGCGCCCGTGCGTCTCTCCTCCCCGGTAGTCCCTGGCCGGCTGATCCAGGCGCGCGTGATCGCCGGCACGGCCGACGGCCTGCTCGCAGCGGTGGTCTGATGGCTCTCGGCGGTTTCTTCTCCCGCCTGAAGGAAGGGCTCTCGCACAGCACGCAGAAGCTGGGCGGTGGAATCACGCAGGTGTTCCGCAAGCGCCGGCTCGACGACGAGGCGCTGGAAGAGCTGGAGGAGCTGCTGATCTCCGCGGACCTCGGCACCGAGGTGGCCCAGCGTGTGATTGCTTCGTTCCGCCGCAGCCGTTTCGGCAAGGAAGTCACAGACGAGGAAATCAAGCAGGCGTTGGCCGAGGAGATCGCTGCCATCCTGCGGCCGATGGCACGTCCGCTGGAGCTCGATCCCGAGCGCCGGCCGCATGTGGTGCTGGTGGTCGGGGTAAACGGCACCGGAAAGACGACAACGATCGGCAAGCTGGCGCAACAGTACCGCGAGCAAGGACTGCACCCCGTGCTCGTAGCTGGCGATACCTTCCGAGCCGCTGCGGTCGAGCAGCTTCAAATCTGGGGACAACGCACCGGTGCTTCGGTGATCGCCGGTCCGCCGAGGGCGGATGCCGCCGGCTTGGCGTTCGAGGCGCTGGGGCGGGCGGCGGCCGAGCGTGCCGAGGTGCTGCTGGTCGATACCGCCGGCCGGCTGCACAACAAGTCTGTACTGATGGACGAGCTTGCCAAGATCGTCCGTGTTATGCGCAAGCACGATCCGACGGCGCCGCATTCCGTGCTGCTGGTGCTCGACGCGACCACCGGGCAAAACGCCATCCAGCAGGTGAAGGTTTTCAAGGAAATGGTCGATGTCACCGGGCTCGTGGTGACCAAGCTGGACGGCAGCGCGCGCGGCGGCATCGTGGTGGCGCTGGCCGAGACGTTCGGTCTGCCCGTGCACGCGGTCGGGGTCGGAGAACGGGCCAGCGACCTGCGCCCGTTCGACGCGATGGAATTCGCTCGCGGCCTGGTGGGGGTCTGAACCCACCTCTCCCGCTCTGAGGCTGTGAAGCAATCGACTTGCCGGTGACCGAAGCGCGGGTCGACACGGCGGGCGCAGGGCGGAGGTGAGCCGGCACAGCGGTTGAAACGCGGCCAGAAGGACCGCTCCACCCGTCTGCCGAGTACCTCCCGCGCCGGCCGCCCGCCCAGGTTGTACTTCGCCGTGCCGCGGACGCATTTCACCCCGCGGGCGCCGCGATCGGCTGCGCCGCGGCGTCGCGCAGCACCAAGGCGCGCAGCAGATTGTGTGCGACAGCGAACCACAACAAGACGGCTCGGACCTTCTGGCAGCCACGCACCAGCAAACGCCCGACCCCACAATTGCGCAGATGGGCATTGATGCACTCGTGCTTGGCGCGCTCGCGGTATACCGTCTTGCCCGCCTCGCTCGCCATCCGCTCGCGCCATTTCGCCGTCCCCGGACCGTCGCTCTTGCGCGGCGCCGTGGGATCGGTCTTGTGCTTGTTGTCCGACGGCGGGGCGAACACTTCGATGCCGGCGGCATGGGCGCGTTCGATATCGTCCAGCTTGCTGAAGCCGCCATCCACCAGATACTGCTGCGGCGTCTGCCCATAGGTCTCGACGATGCGCTGCTGCATCGGCGCCATCAGCCCGCCGTCCGAGCCGGTGGTGTCGAGATCGACCGCGACGATCAGCTGGGTCTGCGGGTCGCTGACGAACTGCCCATTATAGGCCGGCCGATAGCCGCCATCGGCCATTTTCATGACTCTCGCCTCGGCATCGGTGGTCGAGGCCCGTGGCGGCTTCTGCTTCGCGGTGTCTTTCCGATGGGTCTTCTCGCGGCGCGCCCGTTCCGCTTCCAGTTGTTGCATCCGTTCCAGCGCTGCCTTGGTCCGCTCGACCTGTTCCCGCGCCGCCCGTTCGCGCGCCGCGCGCTGTCGCGCCGTGCTCGCCGCCGGGTCCGCCTCCAGTTCCGCCTTCAACTGCTCCACCCGCTTCTCGGCCTCCGCCAGCAGCTCTTCCAACCGGGAACGCCGCCGATATGAGCTCGATCCCGCCGAGGCACGGATGCGGACCCCGTCCTGCGCCAGCCGTTGCAGTTTCACCAGTCCTTCCGAAACCAGCGCCGTCACGCCCTGCGCCAGCAAGCGGTCGAGCAGCGCCACCTGGCTGACCCGGAAATCCGCCAGCGTATGGTAGTTCATCGACACCCCGCCGCAGATCCAGCGATAGGCAACATGGGCCTCGCATAGGCGCGCCAGCTCGCGGGCGCTGCCGACCCCCTCGATCGTGGCGTAAAGCCACAGCCTTGATGCCCGCCAGCAGATCGCTCAGCTCCAGCGTCTCGACGAAGGCCCAGACCGCTCGTGCCGGATGCTCCGTCGGCAACAGGCTGTCCAGGTCAACCACTTGGAACTCGGGCTGGTCACGCTGGGCCAGCCGCAACCGAACCGGTGCCTCGCTCGCCGGCGCAGATGCCTTGCTCGGCTCCGCCACGTCCTCGAACAGACCCTCAGCCGCCGACATTGCTGATCTCCGAATCGTGCGAGATCGCAGCGAATCGCAACGAGTTCCTGTCGCGCAACCCCCGATCGTCAGAGATCCGGGCGGGAGGATGAAAAATTCACAGCCTCAGCGCGGGAGAGGTCGGCGCGCAGAGCGTGCCGGGCGAGGGTGCCCAGCCGTGAAACTAGCGTGACAGTGGCGCGGCGGCGGCACGAACGCGGCGCCCGCGCAACACATCGGGAATCAGTACCGACGACCCGCGCCGCCGGCGCAAACTCGTAGTAGCATCGCCCAGGCTTCCCATCATCCCCGCGCCAAGTCGCCCCCGCATGAACGAGCAAGCGCCCCTTCGGCTGCAACTGCCCGTCGAGGCAACATTCCCGGACCTGGAATGTGCCCCGGCAAACGAGGATTTCTGCGCTCCGGCGGCACCGCTCGATCTTCAGGAGCTGGTCGATCGGCCATGCCGCTCGCTGGACGCCGAGTTCAAAAGCTGGCGCAACCTCGACAATCCCGAGGACCAGGCGGAGTTGGCGCGCGATGTCGCGGCGATCGCCAATATCGGCGGCGGCCACATCACGTTTGGCTTCAACGAGGGGACGCTGGCACCCGTCGATACCGAACCGTTCGGAACCAACTGCCCCGAGAGCCGCGTCACGGCGATCGTCAGCACGTATCTGGACCCGCCGCCCCGATGCGAGGTGCATCTGATGCGTTCGGCGCTTGGCGAATGGCACCCGGTTATCCGCGTCGCCGGGCATGGCGTCACGCCGGTTGTCGCGCGGCGGGACGGGCCGGCGGTTGGGGGCATGCGCCTGATCGAGCGCGGCGCCGTGTACATCCGTCGCCACCGGTACTTTGCAGCACGGCCTGCCCGGCGTCCCGCGCGCCGAAACTGCCCAGATCGACTCCCCGCAGGACTGGGCCAGGCTGATCCGGCGCTGCGTGCGCCAGGACAGCGAAGCTCTGCTCGGCATGATCGAAGCGACGCTGGAAGGTCGCCGCACGGCGCCGGCGCTGCAGGATCGTCTAGTGGACTGGCACCTCGCCGCGCGCCGCGCGTTCCTCGCCCTGGTCCCACGCAGCCCGGCCGCCCCGCTTCTGGCCAGCCGCCATTACGCGCTGAGCTATGCGCTGGAGCTGTCACATCCGCAGACGCTGGACCAAGCGCAGCTTCCGGAGCATTTGCGCCGTTGCGCCTTCGAGGCGCAGGCGCAGTTCCCCCCGGGCCTGCGGATGTTCGAGCCGCCCTATCGCCTGGCGGCGAGACCCCGGTTCGTTGCCGATCCGAGTACCGGCGACGACGATACCGATTTCCTGGAAACCGCCTGGTTGCGGGCCTATCCGCCGACCGAGAATGCCGATCTCTGGCGAGTCTCGCCCAAAGGCTTCGCCACGGTCGTAAAGCCGTACGAAGAAGATCGCGCGGAGGTCAATGCGGCGCTGGGCACGCAGCCCGGCACTTGGCTCAATCCCGATCTGCTGGCGCGTGAACTGGCGGAGTTGGTCTGCCACGCCAAATCATTCGCCCGGTTCTTTGCCGGCGCTCGCCGAGCGGTGTTCCGTTGTGACTGGTGGGGCCTGGCCGGGCGCGAACTGTTCGACCCCGAGGGACGATGGGCGCAAAGCGGCGCTGCTCTCGGGGATCATCGCGCGTCGGCACTGGACGTGCCTATTGCCTCGCTGATGCAAGCTTGGCCCGAAGCAGTGGCACGTCTCATGGCGCCGGTACTGCGCGCGCTCGAGCCTGACCTGGTGCTGGACGCGGACTGGGTGCGCGCACAAGCGCCGCGCTGGCGCCGACGCTGAGCGAGTGGCTCAGCGCACCGCCAGCGCGATATCGTGGAACAGCTTCGCCGGCAGGCTGCCGCCCATTACGTCCTTCATCGGCGCACCGTCGTCGTTGCCGAGCCAGACACCGATGATCTCCCCGTCGGTCCAGCCGATGAACCACGCATCGCGCGAATCTTGTGTCGTGCCGGTCTTGCCGGCGACCGTACGGCCAGCGATCGCGGCGTCACGCCCGGTACCTTCGGAGACGACCGCGCCCAGCATCCGCGCCATGGCCGACGCATCCTCGGGGCTGATGATCTGCTCCGGTGGGGCGATAGGCGCGGCGACGGTCCGGCCCTGGGCGGTGACTGCGGCGACGCCAAACGGCGTTACTCGGCGCCCGCCATTGAAGAACGGCGCATAAGCCGCAGCCAGCTCCAACAGCCCGACCTCGCCGGTACCGAGCGCGAGCGAGGCGTTGTCCGGCAGCTTGTCTTCGATGCCGCAGCGCGCAGCCACGGCCGCGACCGCACGCGGTCCGCCGGCTCGCAGCAATAGCCGCACAGCGGCGGTGTTGATTGACTGTGCCAGTGCCTCCTCGACGGTGATCTGGCCCAGGAAGTGCGGTTCGAAATCTCGCGGGCTCCAGCCGCCAAGCCGGATCGGTGCATCCAAAACTGTATCGTCCGGTCCGATACCCTTCTGCAGCGCCGCGAGCCAGACGAAGGGCTTGAACGCCGAGCCTGGTTGCCGGCGGGCCAGCGTGGCGCGGTTGTACGAGCTGTCCCTATAGTTGCGCCCGCCGACCATCGCGCGGATCGCGCCGCTGGCCGCGTCCAGCGCGACCACCGCGCCTTCGGTTGCATGATGCTCCGCGCCGAGGCTCCCCAGAAGCGCGGCCAGCCGTGCCTCCGCCACCGATTGCAGCCTGGGATCGAGCGTGGTGCGCAGAGTTGCGTCCTCGTCGGCCGGCAGCATCTGCTCGGCCTGGCCCGCCGCCCAGTCGGCAAACCAGCCGGCCTCCATCGGCGTGGCGGCGGGGAAGGCAATCTGCGCCGCCGCTGCTGTGGCCTGTGCGGCGGTGATGTCGGCGTTGCCGACCATCGGGGCCAGCACCTCCCGCGCACGGGCCGCCGCCGCTCCGGGGTCGGCACGCGGATTGAAGCGCGACGGCGCGCGCGGCAGTCCGGCGATCACCGCGGCCTGCCACAGCGACAGGCGGCGCGCGGAGATGCCGAAATAGATTCTCGCCGCCGCGTCGATCCCCCAGGCGCCGGAGCCGAAATAGACGCGGTTCAGCCAGATCTCGAGAATCTGGCGTTTGGTGAAATGCTCCTCCAGCCAGAAGGTCAGCAGCAGCTCCTGCACCTTGCGGCGGAAGGTGCGGGCGTTGGTGAGGAACAAATTCTTCGCCACCTGCTGGCTGATCGTGGAGCCGCCTTGCACGATCCGCAGACGAACGATGTCGGTCAGCGCAGCCCGCGCGATGCCGACCGGGTCGATGCCGGGTTCGTGCCAGAAGCGGCGGTCCTCGATCGCCACCACAGCTTCCGGCACGTAAGGGGGCAGATCAGACAGGTACAGCGGCTCGCCCACCACATCGCCGAAACTGGCAAAGACCCGGCCGGTGTCGTCGCGCAACGTCAGGCTGGGGCGGCGGGCGGCGTCAAGCGCCGAGTCGGGGCGAGGCAGGTCGCGGGCGAACCACAGCAGCAGGACAACGAGCGTGAGGCTGGTCCAGATCGTGGCGATCACCGCGGCCCGCAGCAGGCGGAACCGGCGGCGGCGTACCACCGGCTGCGGCGAAGGCTCCGGATAGGCAAAGCGTCCGTTTATTCGCGAATTGGACGCGGTGATGGGAGCACGAGGCATCTGGCGGGAGTGTTACGGGATGTGCGCCGTGTCGGGAAAGCACGGGTTGCGTTGCCGGGATGGCCTGCGCAAGCTTCGCCCCCGCAATGGAGGGTGCGCGATGAGGGGCCTGTTCCTGGATGCGGTGGATGACTTGGCGGACATATTCCGCCGGGTGGTCCGGCCGGACGATCCGCCAATCGATGTGCGCGAGCAGGAGGAGGTGCCGCCGGAGACGCTGCCCGGGCTGTGCGCCGGTTATGATTTCTTGCTCGACGACCACACGAAGATGCCCACCGAAACGATGCGGCGCTGCGCCGGACTCAAGCACATCATCTTTCTGGGGACCGGTGCGCGCAGCTACATGCACCCCGAGGAGCTCGCCGCGGTCGGCATCACGGTGCACATCATCAGGGGCTATGGTGACACTGCGGTGGCCGAGCACACGATCGCGCTGATGTGGGCGGCGGTGCGCGGACTGGCGCAGATGGACCGCGAGATTCGCGCGGGTGGCTGGCCGCGCACGGAGGGACATCAGCTTACCGACAAGACGATCGGGCTGGTCGGGTTCGGCGGGATCGCGGCGGAGGTGGCGCGGATCGCCGGGGGAGGGGGGATGCGGGTGCTGGCGTGGAACCGCACGCCGAAGACCGCGCCGGGGGTGGAGTTCGTTGATCTGGATACGCTGTTGGCCGAGAGCCATGTGCTATCGGTGCACCTGTTGCTGACCGACGAGACGCGCGGATTCCTGAACGCGGCGCGGCTGACGAAGCTGCGCCCGGGCGCAATCCTGGTGAATACGGCGCGCGGTGCGCTGGTCGATGAGGCGGCGATGATCGCCGGACTGCGCAGCGGGCGGATTGCGCATGCCGCGCTGGATGTGTTCGAGACGGAGCCGCTGCCGGCTGGGCATGAGCTGACCCGGCTGGAGAACGTGACGCTGTCCGCGCACAGCGCCTTCCGCACGCCGGAAGCGAGCGAGGCGCTGCTGCGCCGCGCACTGGACATCGCGAAGCGGCTTGCCGCAGCCTGACGTCCGGGCCCGCCTGGCGGAATGGCAGACGCAGCGGACTTAAAATCCGCAGCCGTGTGGCGTGGGGGTTCGAGTCCCCCGGCGGGCATAAGTGATTGATCTATTTTGATAATTTGTCGATTTCGGGGTGATGCCGGAACGGGTCAGCAAGCCTTGCGGGCATAGCCTCTGCGGACATTATGCGGACATGCAGGCCGAAACCCGCGGCGACAATCCCGACGGGTGGCGTCACAGCGGACGCCCGCCCTCGTGGCGAACGCGTGGTGCCGGGCCTTCGAAACTCCGGCCATGGCGAGGTTCTCGCATCGGCCCCTTTCCGCCCGCCAGGCATCGGGACGCAGCGCGGCAGGAGCGTCGGCGACCCGACCCCCCGGCCCCCCTGGAAAAAATCGCCCCAGCGCCCTGGCTGGGGGCGGTGCCTTAGAATGGCGCGCCAGCGGCCACAAGTGCAGCCGCTGCCACAAGCGCCTGCACTGGCAATTAGCACGTGATGATCAGGTTTCCTGGCGGCGCAGCTCCGGCGCCATGAGCGGGTGGTCGGCCTGGTCGAGATGTTCTAACCCGAACTCTGGGACCTCGATGCCGAGGGCGTCCGCCAGCCAGCGCGCAGCCAGGGCTCGATGGCACCAGGTCGGGCCGCCTGCCCGTTCCCAGCACACCATGACCGGCACCTTCCCGCCGGCGAGGAGCTGCAGCTCGTCGTGCACGAGCCTCGGGTTCAGCACGCCGAGCACTTCGAGCTGGTAAAGCCACTCGAAATGCGTAATGTCGGATTGGGTGTTTCTCCCGACCAGATCGAGTTGGGCCACGTTCTGCCCGCTCACATCCGGCAGGCACCAACGCCAAATGGGGAGCGACGCGCATGGGCGGAAAGATCAAGCTCGACGACAAGACGCAGAAGGTGATTTCCGCCGAACTAGACGTCAATTACGACGGTTATCTCGCGGCCGCGAAGAAGGATGCCACGAACTTTCACAAGCTCGACGAACGGGTGACGCGTTCCCTGAACACCCTGGGAATCTCCCGCCCGCTGAAGGATGCCGATCACAAGAAGCTCGCGTCTGAGAAGAACGCGGACGCACTGGTCACGGACTTCGAAGAGGCCGGCAAGGACATCCACTCTGCTTACTTCGTGTACGACAACTTGGGCCGCAAGGTCAGGAAGGCCGAGAGTGTATCCGAGGGAGAGTTAGTTTCGGAGGCTGCTGCGAAGACCGTCGCCCGTATCAAGGAAATTGAAAAACAGATCGAAGTTCTCCAGGACGAACGAAAGCTACTGTCCGGGCAGAAAGCGGATCTATTGGAAGAAGTCAGGACAGCCACCAAGAAAAAGAGTGACGAGTTTTATAAAGAGCTGTCGGTAATCAGTGATGACATCAAGAAATTAGGCGACGGATATGCCAGCCACGTCTGGAACTTCGATGCGACGCGAAAATATATGAAGAAAACGTAGGTCTTTGCCTCTCCCTCCCTCCTAGTTTGCGTTCATCGCCGAGGCCGGAGCCAAGTCGGTCGTCATGACCGACCGGATTATCGGCTGCCCCCATGAAGAAGGCATCGACTACGAGGGTGCTACCTGTCCGGCTGCCCCGGCCGGGACCGCAGCTCCGCTGTAGCTCGCGCCACTCCTCCGTACCGGACGTTGGGCAGCAGCCGCGCGGATACACGACGCTCATCGGGTAGCGCGTTGGGATCGGGATGGCGGTCGCCATGACATCGATCCAATTCGCCCCATCCATGCGCTCGACAGCCTGGCGGACGGCTGCCGCAGCCTCGTCACAGCGGTTCGCCAGGCCGGCCGTCTCAAGCCGCTGGGCACCGATAGTGATCGTGGCATCGAACTCGGGCACGCGCCGATCGTGCCAGGCAGGTATTGACGGCAGGTAAGCGGCGCGCTGGCATCCCAGCCATTCGTTTCGTTGCTAGCCCTGCCGAACGTGACCGTGCGGCAGGCGGTTGCGGGCCGCGACGGCGTTCCATACGAATTGAGCGGGCGTCATGCATCGTTTCCTCGAGTTGAGGCCGAGGTCCGGCTGGCGCAGGCACGCGGGCGCCCATCGTGCGCGCAGTCCTCGACCCCAAGAGCTTCGCTGCTCACTCACTGCGGGCAGGCTTTCTCACCAGCGCCGCCGAGCATGGCGCGTCGATCTTCAAAATGATGGATGTCTCCCGGCACAAGAGCGTGGACACGCTGCGGGGCTACGTGCGCCGGGCCGACAGCTTCAAGGACCACGCGGGGGCGGGGTTTTTGTGATTTTACGAGCTATTGGATTTCTGTCCCGAGCCCCAACATAACGGAGTTGACATTTCTTCCGGAGTTGTTGCGCGACAAATGAGCGACTTTGAATACGTTCGCCAGGAAGACCGGGCAAAATACTGGGACTTCTGCCTCGGCCTGATTAGGGACCACTCCCTGGCGCGTTCGGAGCACCCCGAAGAACTTTGGCACTACACAACAGCGGATGGCCTTATCGGCATACTGGAGAAAGGAGAGTTTTGGTCCACGCAGGTCGCCTGTCTCAACGATAGTCTGGAACAGCGATATTTTGCGGGGCTCGTCCATGAAGCAGTGAAGTCATCCCGCCAAAAAAACACCGACGCCGATCTCGAAGTTCTACTGGGCCTCGCTGACAAGGGGCTGTCTGGCGCGGATTTCGCGACACATGGCCGCTTCGTAACGTGCTTCTCAGAGAACGAAGACGACTTGGGACAGTGGCGTGGCTATGGGGGAGGCGAATGTGGATTTGCTATTGGCCTACAAATTGGTGAACTCACGCGTGTCGCCATGAGTAGACCGTGGACGCTTCTCGTCCCTTTGAATTACAAGAGCGACGTACACCGAGCCGTCGCCGAGGACGTGGTCCGAGGGGCCAACCAACTCTTTCTTGAAGGCATCCAACGTCAACCTCCCAGCATAGAACAGTGGGCCACTCAGTTCTTGATGGCCTTTAGCGAACAGGTCGATCTTGTAGGAGCGAGCGTCAAGTCAAGCATCACGCCTTCCGGCACGAAGCAGAATGGCGGCTTGTGACGAGTTTCCTCCCCGGAGATGTATGCTCTCTGATCTTTCGCCAAAAACGAACCCTGCTGGCTCGCCATTTACCAATCAGCTTCGCTAGAAACGTCGGCGCGGATGGAAAGCATCGACTTCCTATAACTCGGATTTACGTTGGGCCTGGACCTGCCCAGCGCGTTTCCCAAGTGGGCGCGGGGACCTGCTGAAGAAGCATGGCTATGAGAACGTCACGATCGAGCTCAGCAAGGTGCCGTATCGGCTGCCGTAGTTGCCGGGAAGCGCCGACTTATCGCCAGCAAATCGGCTAGTTCAGCGAACTATCACAGGCATTTCGGATGGCCAGCCATCCCGATGGAGGCGCTCGACCCATCCGCGCGGAGATGAGGTCGAGATATACACGACTACTGCGCCAGGTGCCGATCGAAGAATGCAGTGATCTCGCCCAATGCCTCCTTCGTCTCCGGTCCAGTTGAGGCATACAGGTATTGCGCGTGAGAGAGCCCCTCAAACACTTCGAGCTCCGCCTCTACGCCGGCTTGGCGCAGCTTACGATGAACGCGCACAGTGTTGCTTAAAGCAGATCACGCGTGCCTGTGGTCAGGATCGCTGGCGGGAAGCCATGGAAGTCCCCGTAAATCGGCGAGAGGAATGGCTCTTTAAGATCGTGGCCGTTTGCATACAGAAGAGCAGAACTCCGTCCAAGGCCCTCGTAGCTGACGAGCACGTTGTCGAGCCATTCGTTCGTCTTGTAGCTGTCACCGGTATCGGTCAGGTCGGACGCTGGCGTGCCCGGTGCGATTGCCGCCGGCAAGGGCAGCCCTTCCTGCTTCGCGCGAAGGATCATCGCGAGTGTGAGGCCGCCGCCGGCCGAGGTGCCGATGATTGCCATGCGGCGCGGATCCTGCATCGCGAGTGCTGCTTTCCACACCGCCATTGCATCGTCCAGGGCTGCCGGATAGGGGAAATCCGGTGGCATGCGGTAGTCGAACTCGATCACCTTGTAGCCGCCGTAAGCGGCCATCAGGGTCGCCTCAAGCGTGCCCGACTCGCCGGGGAAGAGGACGTAATAACCGCCGTGGGCGGCAATGATGAGCTGGTTGCGATGCGCCGGGGGGATTTCCTTAGGCGTCAGAACGAACCCATTCACCCCACCGATAACCGTCGGTTCCAGGGAAACGCCGAGTGCTGCGCGCGTCTTCCGGAGCCCCGGCAGCCTGGCATCGGCGGTCTTGTGCACGAGTGCCCGCCACTCGTCGGCGGACGCGGGGGTGGCGCCCCAGTGGGCGTTATATGGACCGGCAATAAGCGCCTGCGCCGCCGGGCTCACGTCATCCGGCACGGGAATGGTGCGCCCCGGCACGGTGCGCGGGCCGGGTTTGGCATTGGCAGCATTCTGCGAGTTTGCGAGCGCGGGAAAGCCTGAGGGTTGTGCCATGGCGGACGCGACCAGAGTCACGGCCAGGGCAAGTGCCCCCAGCACCGATGCGATGCGCATGCATCCCCCCATTTGGTTTTTGATCTCGACCGACTGTCGGTCACGACTTTTTTTATCGCCAGCAAAATCGAAACCGGATTTCGTCCGCACCAGAACGGCAAAGGCCCAGGCAAGCGGGTTAGCGCCGCGCCCAGCGCACGAGCCCGTGAACCAGCACCACGAAGCAACTCGCGAACGTTAGCACAAGCGCTACAGGCACCATCATCACGCCGAGCACAAGCAGCGCAAGTATCGCGAGGGCGAGCTTCCAAGGATGGAACGGCTCGTCGGGGCCGTGGTTGTCGATTTGGGTGGGTCCGACGGTCGCCGTCCCGCTGGACAGGGGCACCCCGTACCTGCGGGCTGTGTCCCGCCGGAGCTTCTCCGCGGCGGCGGTGACGGTCGCCGGCATCGGATCTAGGGACGGCACGGTTTAGGTTCCTTTCCGCACCTGCGTATAAAGCAGCCAACACGCCATCGGCAAGACTCCGATCGGGGTTCTCCCGGGCAAAGCGGATCAGCGCCGCGCCGAACATCCTCTGCTGCACGTCCTCCCACCCCGCCGTGTCCAGCGCGCCGAGCATGGCGGCTATGACCTTGCGAACGATATGCGCGACATCCCAGGGCACGGGATCGGCCACTCCACCAGTGGCAGGCAGGCCAGATCGTTTGGGGGGCAGGGGGTGGGTTCTATAGAGCGACCAGCTTGACGCCTACGCACGCGAGGGCATTGCTCTCGACGTCTCAGCGCTGGCGGCCGAGCGCATCCATGGCGATGACACGACGGTGCCGGTACTGGCGAAGGGCAGCAAGATCACCGGTCGATTATAGACCTATGTGCGTCCTGACTGAGCAAAGCCGCAGTGACGAGCGAAGAGATGCCTGGGAAACAAACGCGGCGGGAGGGATCGCCGATGCGCCCAACGGCGTCCGTCCCCCAGGCAACGGATTTATTCAGAGAACTCGCGGAAAACCAAGAGTCAGGGTCGGAACGACGACAATCGTCTTGTCGGTGGTGTTCGACAACGGCCATGTGTGGTTGTTGGGGAGCGACAGGCTCGTGAACTGGATCGAGACGGCGTTGAGCAACGTCTGGGCCACCGCCGCGCTCAGGTTCAACGGAGGCCCCTCGAACGCCTTCTTGATCGTCCCGGTGGCGAGCTGGTTGGCCTTCGAGTTGTCGGTCTGAAGCGCCGTCTTGATCTGGGAAAGAATGGCGTCCGCGTTCGTGCACCAGTCGGCCGGGAACCCTACCTGGATGTCCCAGTTGTGCAGTGCGAGATCGAAGAAGACTCCGAGATTGGGCGAGGTGTCCGGTGTGAGCTGGATGCCGAACTCGATATCCGCCCCGGAGCTATCTCCGACCACGCTGATGCCCCAGGGGTTGGCAGACAGCATCGTGTCGCCCGGAAGCCCGCCACCTGCCAGGCCTGAACTGATCAGGCCGGCGGAGACCCCGTCCGTTGACGGAATGGTGGGCTGGTACACGAAGATGTCGAAGGTCTTCTCCGGCGAAAGGTGTGCCCGAGGGAACAGACCAGATCGATAGAACGGCCGCCCATGCACTGAAACCAGGAATGAGACGTTGGGCACGAATGAGTTGAGCGAGGTCGGAATGTCCGGCAGGCTGAAACTCCCATCCGAGGCGCTCGCTGTCGTAGCAAATGGGAGAGGCATGGCCGGAAAAGCAGGAATGATCTGCATCCAGGCTAACAGGATCACGCTGACCCCGCTGCTCTTGGTCGGGACGAACCCGCCGCCGTGGCTCCCGTCCCCGAGAATGATCGGAGCGAAGAATGCGGTCGGATCGGTGATGGTGTGGACGGCGCCTTTGATAGTCATTCGGAACGTTCCCTTGGGATAAGTTTCGCCGTCTTGGTGACGTTTGAGGTGAGAAATTCCGACGGCCTGGGCACTCTGGCAGCGACTGGCTAATGATCCGTTACTCCTGGTCCCGTGAACCGCCATTTGCGGTTGACGGCTGTGAAGCGTCTCGAACCTCCGATTTCCCACTCACAACAATGCCACAGGTGCCACGCCAGCCACGCAAAGAGCGCGTATGCTGCGGGAACAAGAACCGCGAATAGGACCAATATGGCTCCGCGAGGAGCTTCACGCGTAGATCAGAGAACGCTTGTGGCTGAATTTGCTGCACCATGGCAGCATGGCGGATCGGGGCTGCTGAACCTCTAATACCAGCCGCCCTGTTCGATGACTGGTTTGACCCAGGGGCGCCTGGCGAGGGAGACGATGCGGTCGGGAAGTTCTGCGAGTTTGTTTCAGGCGTCATGACATGCCCCTGAGGATGACCTCATCGGTGTCTCAGACACGGCCCCCTGATTTCGTGACGGAGGTAAGAAAAAGCTTAACCACAGCGGCACAGAGACACCGAGAAGGGTCAGGCTCCGTGCCTCGGTGTCTCTGTGGTTAGGCTTTCTTCCTTACTATGCGATGGCCGGTTTGGCCCAAGAGCGCCTGGTGAGGGAGGCGATTTGTTCGGGCATTGCCATCAGTTTGTTCCAGGCATTACGACATGCCTTGAGGATAGCTTCATAGCTGTCCCAGACACAGTGGCTGAGAAAGTTGCCGCGCAGGAACTCCCAGACGTTCTCGACCGGGTTCAGCTCCGGCGAGTAAGCTGGCAGCGGCAACAGGCTGATGTTGTCAGGCACCGGCAGGCGGCGCCCCGGCTGATGCCAACCAGCGCCATCGACCAGCAACACAGCATGAGCCCCCGGGGCAACCTGGAGGCTGATCTCCTTCAGATGTTCGGCCATCGCCTCGCTGTTGGCGGCCGACATGATGATGGCAGCGCCGATGCTGCGCTCGGGGCAAACGGCGCCGAAGATATAGGCGGAGTCATGGCGGTTATCGCGAACCGCCGCCGGGCGCGAGCCACGTCGCGCCCAGACGTAGGTCAGCGTGCCCTTCTGACCGACACGGGCTTCGTCGCCGAACCAGATCTCCAGCGGCTTGCCGGCGGCAGCGGCTGGCACAACCTCGGCCACCTGGCTGGCGAACTCCTTCTTGAATGCCTCTTGCGCGGCGGCATCCTTCTTCGGATGATAGGGACGCGGCTGCAGCCGGGTGAACTTCAGCCGGCGCAGCAGCTTGCCGACACTGCGCTCGTGCAGCTCGACGCCAAACTCATCCTTGATCCGCTGCCGCAGGTCGATGCAGCGCCAACGTACCACGCCGTCCCGCTCAAGGTCGGGCCCCTGTTGCACCCATTCCACCACCTTGGCCTGTTGCTCGGGCGATAAGCGGGGCGGCGGACCGCGGCGGCACGGTCGGTCGGACAGGCCATCCAGCCCGGACTCGTTGTAGCGATGTACCCAGTCACGCAACGTCTGGCGGTCCATCGCACACGCCTCCGCCGCGGCTTCCCGCGACCAGCCTTCCAGCAGCAACGCCATCGCCAGCATCCGACGTGCCGCTTTGGCGTCTCGAGTGGCCGCCGCCGCCTCTCGCAGATCAGCCGCCGATCGCTCCAAACGGGTGATCGCTACGGTCATCGCTGTCCCCTCCGTCCAACGGGGACGCCGAATCGTACCGCTCCGAGCCGCACCAAATCACGTTCGAGTTCAACGAGCCGGGCGGCTGGTATAACTGAAAAAACTGCAGTTCTGAATACAGCTCGCGAGTCCAGAGTTCCGGAGGAATTTCGGCTCAGGAGGCTAGGCGGAAGGCCTCCATTTTATTGGTGTCCTGTCGTTCGATGACGAATTTCGCGAAGGTGTTGCTCGGGGTGGCATTCAAGAGAAATTCCGGCAGGCTCTGGCGCAGGGCATTGGCCACGACCAGCTCCGAGGGCGGGATGCCGGGCCGAATGGTTCGCAGCCAGGAGCCGAAGGAATTCCAGACGGCCTGAGGGAAGGCGACGGCCAGATACTGAAGCAGTCCCTGGCAGACGACACCCGCCTGGATGAAGACGTGGTAGGCGTGGAGCTTGCGTTTGACGGCGTTGCGGTATTCCAGCGACTCACGATGGAGATGTTGATTGCCACTGCGGCGGCGCAGCGGCTTCATGTCGGACATCCAGAAATGGTAGGTAAACGAACCGATCAGCCGCACCGCCTGCTTGAACGTGTGCTCGATCTTGAAGCGCAGACCGTACAGGCGAATGATCTCGATAGCCTCCAAAGAGGTGTCGGTGCACATCAGGAGGCACGAGCCTCTTACTGGATGAATCACCGCCACGAAGCGCACGAGTTGACCGGCCGGGCGCCACAGCAGGTCGCGGACCCGATACTGGATGGTCACCTGGTGCTCGCCGTAGACGGGACTTTCGGCCTGTTGGAAGCCCTTGGGGTCTTCCAGCAGGGATCTGAGCTTGACCTTGCTGCCATAGAACTCTGGGCCGGCCTCTCTTCCGCGGGCCACGCTGCTGGTGGGCGGTGTAGGCGACGGCGTTGGACTTCACCCGCGTGACCAGGTGGTTGTTCTCCTCGAGCAGGCCGGTGACGATCTTGCGCGCGGCATAGTAGGCGTCGGCGACGAAGTAGAAGGGTTCTGCGATGGCGACGATCCCGAGGAGCGCAAGCATCTTGTCGAGCAGGGTGCGGCGATCGCGATTGGACCACACCAACCCTTCGTGGATTCGCATGGCGAGCGGCACGGCGAAGACGCTGGCTGCGGCCTGAACGAGCACGCTCACAGCCTGGAGGGAATGTCCCATGATGAATTCGGGCTTGGTGTTCAACTCGGACTGCTGATGCAGGAGTTTGACCGCCGGCATCTTGCGCCCGCGCTTTGGGATCTTGATGCCGTCGCCGACCACGATACACCTTCCGTTGATGCGCAGCGGCTGCGGGAATAGCCGCAGCACCACCTGGGTCCACAGCGCCGCGAGCCGATCGAGCTTCACGGCGGGGCTGTGAAAGTGATCGACGAGCTTGTTGTAGAAGCGAGCCTCGAGCTTCAGCGCCCGCACGAGGCTGGTTACGCCCAGCAGTTCCGTCCGCACCGTGAAGCCTGCCACGGCGGTGGCGAACCACAGGAAGGTGCGCAGACGCGAGAACGCCGGACGCAGCAGCCAAATCGCATTCCACCAGGGCATCCACAGCGGCATCGGGCCCTCTCAATTCTGTTGCCAGCATAGTATAGCACTGGTATGCTAAACCTATGACAAACAAACGCCTGGCAGTGATCAGAAAGCGCATTGGAAGCATCAAGGCGCAGCTGGCCGGCATTGAAGACATGCGGCCCGGATCGCTCACCCGCCAGTACAAGGATCCAGAGAACCGGAGGGGACCCTACTACCAGCTCAGCTACACGCGGCAGATGAGGAGCCGGACCGAATATGTTCCGCGCGACTATCTGCCCGAGGTGCGGCGTGAGATCCGCAACTATAAGCGCTTCAAGGCGCTCACCGCCCAGTGGATCGCCTTGAGCATCGAGCAGAGCCGCTTGATGATGAAGCGAGCCTTGCGACGGCAATGACCCGCGGTGCTATCCTCATCCGATGGGCAAGCGACGCGCAAAACACCCCTTCGAGAACAACCCGTTCACTGACGCCTTCCTCGAATGGATGGGCTCGTCCGAGGGGGAACGCTCGGTCTACGCGCTCGATCTGGTCTTCGCCGCACTGGATAATGCCAACGTCGACCCCAAACGGCGCAAGATCGTCTGGGACGACGGGAAACGGCTGTCGATCGAGCAGTCGGCAGAACGCATCCATGCCGAGCATCCGGACGTGCCGCGCGACTTGATCGAAACTCACGTGCTCGGGTGGCTCGAGGGCTTTGCGCCGGAATCCTACTCCGAACGCCAGCTCGAGGAGCTCGACCGGCTCACTGAGCAGTGGCTTGACGACTACGAGCGAAAGTCACAGGCCGCCAGGAAGTAACCCAGAACTCGGCACTCTCGAGAATACAGGTTTATCGAAACCATCGAGGAAAATGGCCGCCCATTTCAGGGCGACCAAGGGCAGAGAAAACGCACGAGCAGTCTGAATGCAGCCCGTGCGCAGGCCGTCCCAGTGGTCATCCGACGCAACGGTGCGCAGCATCCGATGTCGTTGCAGTTCTAGCGGCGCTCGCCCGCGAGGCGCCTGGGCGCGTTGTTTCTTGCGAGCAGGCTGAACCCCTGATCACGGGTTGCGCTCCTGCGTAGGCTGCCCGTCGCGCGCGCTCACGGCGGCAATGCGGGTTCGAATCCCGCACGGGATTTGATTTTCCTAGCTTTTTTGGCATACAGCCGGCGTTCGCTACCATCGCCATACTCGCCATACGGCAAATTTACGGCATACACGGTTCGGAACGGTGCCGGGGTTCTTGCTCCGTTCCCGGCCGCCCCCTATCGTCCGTGATGGCCGACGACCCCGAGCGGGAGCCACGAACACGAGACTTAAAATCCGCAGCCTTTTGGCGTGGGGTTCGAGTCCCCCGGCGGGCAAGCCGTAGAAGAAGCGTGGAAAGAGCGATACTTCGCCGGTGAATGATTTCCTTTGTAAAGACGCGCGGACGCCACGCGGACTCCTTCTTGGCCGGCAGCGTCGTGCGCCGCCGCCGCGCTGGCAAAGCTCAGTTCCGAAGATGCGGCGATGCTGGATGCTTTCGAACGGATCGCATCCGAGGAACTCGCGAAGTGGGATTGAAACGCGGGGCAGTCGTCATCGCGTCCATCGGTACACCTTCCGGCAAGCCTCGCCCGTTCCTCCTGCTGCGAGCCAATCAATTCTCAGATCATTCGCTGGTGACGATCCTGCCGTTCACCAGCACGCTGATCGACGCACCGACGTTGCGCGTCGCAATCGAGGCGGCGCCGGAAAATGGACTGCAATCGCTATCGCAGGTGATGATCGACCAGGTCCAGTCGGTTCCGACCAGCAGGATCGGCCGGATGATCGGCGAGCTTGCCGCGACCGACATGCAGGTGATCGCACGCATGCTCATGGTTTATCTTGGCTTTGCGGATTGAGACGGTCATGTCCAGCCCGGTAATCGACGACGACTTCGCCGCCTTCCGCCGACGGCTGCGCGAGCGGTTGCCGGACACCAGCACGCCGGAATTCAGGGCAGAAGTGGCGCGTGCCATCGGCGCGCTGGCGCGGCCGGAGTCGCCAGAAGAACGGGAACTCTCGGAGGCGTGGGAACACGCCGGCTGGGAAGCTTGGCCGGAATGGACCGGACCTGATCTCACCAAGCCGCGCGCCAGGAGTGATGATCGATCGCATCCTGTCAGTGCCGGTGTCTCGCGTTGGTCAAACCCTCGGCGAGCTTGCCGCGACGGAGGACATGCAAGCGGTCCATCGCGCCATCGTGGTCTATCTTGGCTTTGCCGATTAGCACAGGAGAAACCAATGCGTCCGATCTTGCTCGCTTGGGCAGCCGGGGCAGTCGCCCTGCTCGCCATCGCCGTGCTGTTCGATCCGTTCGTGATCGTCGGTGCCGGCAGCCGCGGCGTGCTGCTCGATTTCGGCGCGGTGCAGCCGCAACCGCGCGCGCCGGGCCTGCACGTCATCACACCGATCGTGCAATCGGTGGTCGCGATCGACACCCGCATGCAGAAAGAACAAGAAACCGAGGAGGCGGCCAGTCACGACTTGCAGGATGTGCACGCATCGGTCGCCACCAACTGGAACATCGATCCCGCGGCAGCCGCTCGCCTCTATCAGACAATCGGTCCCGCACCGCAAATCCTTGACCGGCTGATCGTGCCGGCGATCGCCAATACGATCAAGGCGGTGACGGCGCATTTCGATGCCGAGGAGCTGATCACCAAGCGCGATCAGGTCGCCGAGCAGGCCTTGACATCCTTGCGTAACTATCTGGCGCCGTACGACATCCACGTCGCAGCGATAAACATCACCAATTTCAGCTTCTCGCCGGATTTCTCGCAAGCAATCGAACACAAGCAGGTGGCGCAGCAGCAGGCATTGCAGGCAGAATATGAACTCCAGCAGAAGCGCGTCAGCGCACAGCAACAGGTGGTCGAGGCGCAGGCAGCGGCGCAAGCGCGCATCGAACAGGCACGCGGCGAGGCGCAGGCGATTGTTCTCAAAGCCGATGCGGAGGCAAAGGCAAATACCGAGATTGCCCGCTCGCTTGATCCGGCGATCATCCAGTGGCGAGCGATTCAGACCTGGGATGGCAAGCTGCCAACCTTCCTTGGTGCCGCGACGCCGTTGCCGTTCCTCAATCTCGGCACACCGGATACCGCGACGGCGGAAGCAGGTGCCAAGCGATGAAGGTCAGTTTGTCCGTCATGAGAAGAAGACACCCAGCGGTGGTTTGCGCGGGCCGCCTTTGCCGACTGGCGCGCGACGAGCACGCCGCCGTCCGTGCCGTTCACCCTACGTTCCCGAGGCTTGGCAGCCCGCCAAGTCGCTCGGGCCCGCCCGGTTGGCGTCTCCAAGGAAATCAGGTGGTTGGCGAAAACTGGGCGGCCCGTGTGCACGGGGGCCTGTTTTGCCGAACTGATTGATTCCCTTGCCTTGTGCGCAGGAAGCCCGCAGGGACTTGCGGGCGATGGCGGTGACGCCGCCGGCCCACGCGTGCTTGAGCGCGCACGGATGAGCGGCCCGCTGGACCAGATTATGGTCCTGCTCATGATCGCCCTCGACCGCCCCGTGCGATTTGCGAAACCGGCCAGGCAATATTCGGCCAGAAATGCTCGATACACATCTTGGGAACGATCAGTCCAAACGTCATCGCCATCATAATAAGGGCGGCCGTGCTCCCATCGGCGATCGCACCCAACAAGACATCAGGAGGTGCCTTCTCGCCAAGCGAGGTCAGGGCAACGAGGCCACCCGCCATACGGAACAGATACACTCCGGGAATCAGCGACACGACTGACGCAAAGGCGACAGCCGCAAAAGGCAGCCGCAAGTGATTCGCGATCGGCGTCATGACCGTTCCGACCAATAAACAAGCGACAAGCGCGCCGGTCTGCGCGCTGGCGCCCGCCATCGAGATGATGACCCAGCGCGCGGCGTGAGCGACCATGCCGATCAGCACGGGGATCGGCAGCGTCCGCCATGGCATAGAGAAGAACGTGCCGTACGCTGCAACGGCGACGCCGGCGGCAATCACGTCGTATCCGAGCGGTACCGGCGATGACACTCCGAAGACCGGCAGGCTTACGCCGCCGAGTGAAAGCCCCACCAACAGTCCCGTACAGATCATGAGGATGATCACGCCGGCATAGATCAGGCGTGACGCTCCCAGCGCGACATGCGTTCGAACAAGATCGAGGGTACCGTTCAATATATGCGGGCCGGGCACCAGCACCATGCACGGGCAGACCGCAACGAGGTGCAGCACGGAGCTGACGTGCAGGCGCGCAGCCACCGCACCGACAGTACCGGCGAGCAACGCGGCGCAAAACGGCTGCACGAACGGATTGCGACTGATCCCGGCGAGCCATCGGCGGACCCAGGCACCGGTCCCAGCGCTGAACGCAATCAGAATCAGACTGAGCAGATGGCTCACGCCGAAGATAACACCGAGAGCGGCAGCTCCGGCCGCCGCCAGCGATGCAAAGCGTGCCAGCGAAACCGGGGGATGACGCGAAATGGCATCGAGCGCCGACCGCGCCTCGGCGGCATCGATACGGCCGTCGCACAGTTCGTCTATCATGCCGACCGTGGCGGCGACCTTGCTCATGTCCACACCGGTGGGCTCCACGGTGATAATCTCGTTGCGGAAGCCGGTGTCATCAGCGATGCCAATAATCAGCTCGCCCCAGCGTGGCACCACGGTGGCGCGAAGGCCCAGTGCTGCGGCAAGCCGCTCCACGTCGGATACGGTTCGTTGGGTGGTCTGGCCGTTGGCGAACAGCAGTTCGGCGCTGGTCGATATCAGAGCGAGATCATCCATCGCGTTAAAATATCCGCCCACCGTCAGGACTTTGTCATCTTCACGATGGTGATCGCATAAAAAAGCGCACTTAGCGCCAGCAGCACAATCAGCAGCGCCCAGTTGCGAACGCGCCGGCGGCGCCGATCCTCCTCTTCAGGATCGATCGCCATCTGCTCACCCGGTCAGCCGATCGACCGCCAGCGCCGCGAACAGCACGAACAGATAGGCGATGGAGTAGCGGAACGCCGCCTTGGCCGGCGCATCGCGTGTCAGGCTGATCCCGCCCACATCCTGCCGGTCGCGCAGCACCCGCCAGGCACTCGCCAGGAACCCCGCACCCAGCACCAAAGCCGCGCCGCCATACACCGGACCGGTAAATCCGATCGCCCAGGGCAAAAGCGAGATCGGCACCAGCAACAGCGTATAAAGCGCGATCTGCCGGCGCGTCTGTCTGGCACCCGCCACGACCGGCAGCATCGGCACGCCGGCTCGCGCATAATCGTTGTTGGAAAACAGCGCCAGCGACCAGAAATGCGGCGGCGTCCAAAAGAACACGATGGCGAACAGCACCACCGGCACGAGCGACACCGACCCGGTGACCGCGGCCCAGCCGATCAGCGGCGGGAACGCTCCGGCCGCGCCGCCGATAACGATGTTCTGCGGCGTCCGCCGCTTCAGCCACACCGTATAGACGAATACGTAGAAGAAGATGGAAAGCGCCAGCACGCTCGCCGCCACGGCGTTGGTGGCCAGGAACATCAGCAGGACGGAGAACACGGCGAGCGTCACGCCATAGGCCAAAGCAGATTCTGCCGGCATCCGCCCGGCCGGGATCGGCCGGTTGCGGGTGCGACGCATCAGCGCGTCGATGTCGCGCTCGTACCACATGTTGATCGCGCCGCAGGCGCCGGCGCCCACCGCGATGCACAGCACCGCCGTGAAGCCGAGAACCGGGTGCAGATGTCCGGGCGCGATCAGGAGCCCGATCAGCCCGGTGAACACCACCAGCGACATGACGCGCGGCTTGAGCAGCGCGATCCAGTCGCTGAGCTCCGTCTCAAGCGGCCGGGCTTGTGCGCGCAGCAGGGGAGATTGCTCACCTCTGCTATCGGCAACGCCTCTTGTCTCAGCCGAGCCGCTCATGTCTGGATCAGCGGCAGCTCGGCGTAAGTATGGAACGGCGGCGGGGACGGCTGCTGCCATTCCAGCGTGGTCGCTCCCTCGCCCCAGTAATTCGCCGGTACCGGCTCCTTCGAGGTGAAGGTGCGATAGAGCACGTAGAAGAATACCAGGAAGCCGATCCCGGAGATATAGGCCCCGACCGAGGAGACGAAGTTCCACCCGGCAAAAGCCTCGGGATAGTCCGGGTAGCGCCGCGGCATGCCTGCGGCGCCCAGGAAATGCTGCGGGAAGAAGGTCAGGTTCACGCCGATGAACATCAGCCAGAAATGTACCTTGCCCCAGAATTCCGGATACTGGTGGCCGGACATCTTGCCGATCCAGAAATAGAAACCGGCAAAGATGCCGAACACCGCGCCGAGCGACAGCACGTAGTGGAAATGCGCCACCACATAGTACGTGTTGTGCAGGATCTGGTCGATCCCGGCATTGGCCAGAACGACGCCGGTTACACCACCCACGGTGAAGACGAAGATGAAGCCGATCGCCCACAACATGGGCGTCGGGAACTCGAGCGAGCCGTCCCACATGGTGGCGATCCAGGAGAAGATCTTGATGCCTGTCGGCACCGCGATCACCATCGTCGCCGCCATGAAATACGCCCGCGCATCGACATCGATGCCGGAGACGAACATGTGGTGCGCCCAGACCACGAAGCCGATCACGCCGATCGCCACCATGGCATAGGCCATGCCGAGATAGCCGAAGATCGGCTTCTTGCTGAACGTGGAGATCACATGGCTGACGATGCCGAACGCCGGCAGGATCATGATATAGACTTCGGGGTGGCCGAAGAACCAGAACAGGTGCTGGAACAGCACCGGATCGCCGCCGCCCGCGCGGATCGAAGAACGCGGTGCCGAAATTGCGGTCGCAGATCAACATGGTGATTGCGCCGGCCAGCACCGGAATCGCCAACAGCAGCAGGAAGGCCGTTACCAGTATCGACCAGACGAACAGCGGCATCTTGTGCAGCGTCATCCCCGGGGCGCGCATGTTGAAGATCGTGGTGATGAAGTTGATCGCGCCGAGCAAGGAGCTGATGCCGGCCAGGTGCAGCGCGAACAGGGTGAAGTCCATGCCCGGACCGGGCTCGTACTGCGACAGCGAGAGCGGCGGATACAGCGTCCAGCCGGTGCCGGATTCGTGCATCAGCAACCCAGTGACGATCAGGCAATAGGCCGGCGGCAACAACCAGAAGCTGATGTTGTTCAGCCGTGGGAACGCCATGTCCGGCGCGCCGATCATCAGCGGGATGAACCAGTTGCCGAAGCCGCCGATCAACGCCGGCATCACCGCGAAGAAGATCATCAGCAGCCCGTGCGCCGTGACGATCGTGTTCCACTCCTGCCCGGTGTCGATCAGCGTGTTGTGCGGCACGTTGAGCTGCGCGCGCATGATCTCCGACAGGATCGCCCCGGTGGTACCGCCGATCAGCGCGAAGGTCAGATACAGCGTGCCGATGTCCTTATGGTTCGTGCTGCACAGCCAGCGCACGAAGAACCCCGGATAATGGCCGTGGTGCTCATGGGCGTCATCATGAGTGGTAACCGACATCTTGGTCTCCTTCAGACCGCGGTCAGCGTGTCTGGTCTTTGTAAGTCGTGGCAGCGATCTCCGTGCCCGCCTGGACAGTCCCCTTCACCGTCCCTTGCGCGGTCTGGGTCCAGGTCGGAGCGACCGGCGCGGCATCGGCGGCGAACTGCTTCTGCGCCTGCACCACCCACGCCTGGAACTGCGCATCCGGCAGGGCCACAACGTCGATCGGCATACGGCTGTGATTGGTGCCACAGATCTGGTTGCATTGGCCATAGTAGCGGCCTGGCTCGGTGATGCGCACCCAGGTCTCGATCAGCCGGCCGGGGATTGCATAGCGCTGCACGCCGAGGGCGGGGATGAAGAAACTGTGGATCACGTCACCGCTGGTCTCCAGGATACGGATGTTCTTGCCAACCGGTAGCACCAGCGGATTATCCGCGGTCAACAGCCGCATATCACCGGGTTTCAGCTTGTCGTCCGGAACGATGTTGCTCGATGAAATCGAGGTTCTTCTGGTCGGGATAGGTGTATTCCCAATACCACTGATGCCCAGTCACCTTGATGGTCATGTCCGGGTCGTAGGTGCGATCCACGTAATACACCAGCCGGAACGAGGGGATCGCGATCAGCACCAGGATCAGCACCGGCACCACGGTCCAGGTGACCTCGATCACGGTGTTGTGGGTGGTCTCCGTCGGTACCGGGTGGCGCTTGGCATTGTAGCGCACGATCACCCAAAGCAGCAGCCCGCCGACGAAGGCGGTGATGATGCAGATGATGACCAGCACGAGGTGATTGAGGCTGATCATCTCGAGCTTGACCGGGCTGTACCCCGGTTGCAGCACCATCTGCCAGTCGTGCGGCGCACCCAGCACCGGCAGATTGGCGCCAGGCCCTGCCGGCGCCGTAGCCTGCTGACCGTGGGCCAGTGCCGGCGCGGCCACGAGTAAAGCCGTCGCGGCGAGCAGCCGCCGAACGCACTGGGTCGGCCGATTCATTTCCGATTGCATTCCCCGCTTCGAGTCCCCTGGCGGCATCACGCGCGACCGCCCGTCGATGCACTCTGCGCCTAGCGGAGCCGTCGCGCCAGATCAAGCCGTGGCGAGGGCGTAGGCGAATGAGGGAATTGTCAGTTGACGAGCTGCACGAGGGTGAAGATGCCGAACGGCGGCACCGGCCTCGCCTCGATGCGGGCGAGTTCTTCCGGCCCGAGCAGTGCTTCGACGGCGAAATCCGGATGCCAGCCCAGCACGTGCGAGGCGGGTGCCAGCGCCCACTCCACCCACCAGCGTGGGCCGTTCTTGGCAGCGAAGTGGCTGACGAACAGAAGGTGCCCACCGGGCCGCACCACACGCCGCATCTCGGCCAGCAGCCGACGCGGATGCGGAACTACCGAAGCCACGAACATCGCCACCGCGATATCGAACGTCTCGTCGGCGAACTCGGTCGCCTCGGCGTCCATCTCGTGCAGCGCCTCGACAGTCTCGATGCGCTTCGCCGCGACACGGGCGCGGGCCCGGGCAAGCATCTCGGCGGAAAGGTCGATGCCGGTGATCCGTTTCTCGGAACTGTAGTGCGGAAGGGCAAGGCCGGTGCCGACACCCACTTCCAGTACCTGGCGGCCCGGCAACCGATTGATCACCTCCACGGCGCGGCGCCGGCCCGGCGCCGACACTTCGCCGAACAGCCAATCATAAACGCCGGCCCAGCGTCGGTAGGCGGCGCGCACGGCATTGGCATCCAGCGCGGCCCGCGGCGGGCGCCTCGCGCCGCGGCGCGACTCTATCGTGCGAATCATTGTACGCGTTTCCCTCGGCGCTGCTGCCTAGACGCGGACGCCGCACGGCGCAAGCCGGATCACCGTCAAATCGCCGCCGGGCGGGCAGCGCGCACGCGGTGCGTCTCGGCGGACAGCACCAACAGGCCGCCCGCCGCGATCACCGGAGCACCGAGCAAGGTGCCGACATCCGGCGCTTCGTCAAACAGCACCACGCCGTAGAGTGTGGCGAACAACATGCCGACGTAGCTCAACGGCACGATCAGGCTTGCAGGAGACCGCTCGTAAGCAAGTACCAGGAGGTAGTGACCGACCCCGCCGAGCGCTCCGAGCAGAGCCATCAGCAGCCATCCCAGCCAGCCCGGCCAAGCCCAGACGAAGGGTAGCGCAAACGAGGTTGCCAGCGTAGCCTAGAGGCCGGTGTGCAGGATCGTAGTTCCTGCCGTGTCCACCCCAGCCCGCCGGCGCGTCAGTATTTGGTACACCGCGTAGACGAAAGCGGATGCCAGGGCGAACAGGCCGGCCGGAGCGACCGCTCCGAAACCCGGACGCAGCACGATCATAACGCCGCCGAGCCCGGCAAGAAGTCCCGCCCAGCGCCGCCACCCGACCCGCTCGCCCAGCCAGACCGCGGCCAGCGCGACGGTGAGCACTGGACCGACGAAATTGATCGCGGTGCACTCGGCGAGTGGCACGCGCTGCAGGGCGAGAGCGTACAGCAGGTTGCAGAGCGCCAGCGCCAGACTGCGGATGATGCACACCCAACGCCCGCGGGCGCCAGGGCGCGCGTTGGCGCCACTGCCCGCTCCAGGTGCGCAATACCGTGGCCATAACCAGCAGATGGAAGCCGAAGCGCGCCCACATCACCTCGGTGGGAGGCAGTCCCACGACCAGCACTTTGGTCATCGCATCCATGCTGGCGAAAACACCGATCGCGGCCAGATAGAGGCCAACGCCAACGAGCCGTACCTTCCGCTCCGCGGTCGCGCCGACTCCACCGCCCGCGCCAAACAGCCGGCGGTCCATGTCGGACCAGTGCTGAGACGGTTCAGTCGCTCTGCGACAGGTTTACCGCTGCAGTGCGGCCGTTCTGCTGCTGCTCGACCTCGAAGCCGATCTTCTGGCCCTCATTCAACGTGCGTAGTCCCGCCTTCTGCACGGCGCTGATATGGACGAAGACGTCCTTCCCCCCGGTGTCCGGTGCGATGAAACCATACCCCTTCGTCGGGTTAAACCATTTAACGGTGCCCATCGGCATCGACGCACTGCCTTTCTGCCAGGGGGCGGCCCAGCTTGCCAGGCGCGCCTGTCACGCGCGCTCGCCACACGATGCCGCCCGAGTGTCCCCTCGGCAGGTTCCCCGCCCTTCTTGTCGGGACGACTTGCCCACCGGGGCGGAACGATACGCGTCAACCCCTGCCACTGCAATGCTGGAACGCAGCAAGCGGACAGCAGTCGTAGGCGAACCGAGGGTGGCGACAACCGTGGCGTCCGTGCGGTCGGCCTTGCGGCCGTTCGGCCGAAGGGCGACGTTATCGGGCACAAGGCTGCGTTCGAAGGGTTGAGGGCCGATGAGTGGGCATGATGTGGAGCAACTGCTTCCCCGGGGGGTGCTGAACGGCGAGTCCCCGACCTGGAGCGCGCCGCTCGGCAAACTCTGGTGGGTGGATGTGCGCGGCAACGGCCTCCACCTGTTCGATCCCGGGTCCGGGCAGGACCAGTGCTGGGAAGTGCCCGGCTGGATCGGCGCCTGCTACCTGACCTCGGATGGCGTGGCGGTGACCCTGCGCGGCGGGCTGTTCCTGTTCGACTCCGGCTCAAGCGCGCTGCGCTTCTGCGCTGGACCGCCGTATGACGCGCGGCGCTTCATCTTCAACGATGGACGTTGCGACCGCTCGGGCCGCCTGTTTGCCGGCCCCATGCTGGCGCCGCTGCCCCCGACCGACCCGAATGCGCCGGAGCGCCTGCCGCTCTGGCGCTATGACGGTCACGGCCGATGGACCCCGCTCACTGATCCTGTGCGCACCTCAAATGGGCTGGCATGGAGCCCGGACGGTCGGACGATGTACCACGCCGATACGCGGCAGAAAACGGTCTGGGCTTATGACTACGACCAAGCCAGCGGGACGGTCGCAAATAAACGGGTGTTCGCGTCGGTCGATCTTCCCGGCGCGTCGGGGCCCGACGGCGCGACCGTGGACCGCGACGGGTTCTACTGGGTGGCGGTGTTCGGTGGCGGGTGCCTGCTGCGCTTCGATCCCGCTGGGAAGTTGGAGCGACGCGTGGATTTGCCGTGCCGCTATCCCACCATGCCCTGCTTCGGGGGCGCCGGGCTGGACACGCTGTATGTGACCTCGGCCAACCATCCCCTGTCCGAGGAAGAGCGGCAGGCGCGGCCGCAGGAGGGAAACTTGTTCCGCATGCCGGCGCCAGTTTCAGGGCTGGCGGAGGCGATCTTCCGTCATCCGGAATAGCCGAGCGTTATCCGCCGGCACTGTGATTGGGTCACCCACTCTCGCCTGTCTCTCGCCGCCGGCGCCACCATCTCTCCAGCGTCCTCGCTTGGAAGGAACCCGTTATGGCCGAGGCCGCAAACCTGCTGGGCCGTGAAACCTCGCCCTATCTGCTCCAGCACGCCGGCAACCCTGTGCATTGGCGTGCCTGGGGAGCGGCCGCGCTGGCCGAAGCCATCGCCGAGGACAAACCGATCCTGCTGTCGATCGGCTACGCCGCCTGCCACTGGTGCCATGTGATGGCGCACGAGTCCTTCGAGGACCCGGACACGGCGGCGCTGATGAACACGCTGTTCGTCAACATCAAGGTGGATCGCGAGGAGCGGCCGGACATCGATCACCTCTACATGTCCGCGCTGCACGCGATGGGCGAGCAAGGCGGCTGGCCGCTGACCATGTTCCTCGCCTCTGATGGGGCGCCGTTCTGGGGCGGGACATATTTCCCGCCGGAGCCGCGTTGGGGCCGGCCATCATTCCGCCAGGTACTGCAAGGCGTTGCCGCGGCTTGGCGAGCGAAGGACGGGATGGTGACCCAGAACACGGCGGCGCTGCGCCGCGCCGTGGAGCGCCTGTCCGCGCCGCGGCCCGGCGAACTGCCGGGACCGGTGCAGCTCGACGCGGTGGCTCAGGCGCTGCTGCGTCTCACCGATCCGGACCAGGGCGGTTTGCGCGGCGCGCCAAAATTTCCCAACCCGCCGATCTTTCGGTTCCTCTGGCAGAACGCGTTCCGCACCGGCCGCCAGGAAGGACACGACGCCCTCCATCTGATGCTGCAACGGATGTCGCAGGGTGGCATCTACGATCATCTGGGCGGCGGTTATGCCCGCTACTCGACCGATGCCGTCTGGCTGGTCCCCCATTTCGAGAAGATGCTTTACGACAACGCGCAGATCCTTGAACTGCTCGCCTTCGCCCACGCCGACCGCCCGGACCCCCTCTACGCCGAGCGCACCGAGGAGACGGTTGGCTGGATGCTGCGCGACATGTCGGCTGGCGGTGCCTTCGCTGCCTCCGAGGACGCCGACAGCGAAGGCGAGGAAGGCAAGTTCTACGTTTGGACCGAAGCCGAGATCGACGAGCTGCTCGACGCTGACGCACCGGCCTTCAAGGCGGCGTACGACGTCACCGCCGCCGGCAACTGGGAGGGCCGGACGATCCTTCGCCGGGTTTCGTCACCAGGGGAGGCCGCAGCAGAGGACCGGCTCGCGCGTGCCCGCCGGATCCTGTTCGAGGCGCGTTGCAAACGAGTTCGGCCGGGACGCGACGACAAGGTACTGGCTGACTGGAACGGGCTGGCGATAGCCGGACTGACGCGGGCAGCCAGCGTGTTTGGTCGGCCCGAATGGCTGGCGCGCGCGGCGACGGCATTCGATTTTGTGCTGCACGAGCTTGGCGCACCGGATGGCCGCGTGCACCACGCTTGGCGGCTAGGACGGGTGACCGCCGCCGGGCTGTTGGATGACCAGGCTAGCATGGCGCGCGCCGCGCTCGCGCTCTACGAGGCCTCCGGTGATCCGGCGCGGCTATCCCAGGCGATCCGTCTTGCCGAGGCGGCGATCGCGCATTTCGGCGATGGTGCCGGGGGCTTTTTTGCGACCGCTGATGACGCCGCGGACGTACCACTCGCCCGGCCGCGCACCGCGGCCGACAATGCGACGCCGGCGGGCAACGGGCTGATCGCCGAGGTCTTCGCACGACTGTGGCATCTGACCGGCGAAGCGGCCTGGCGCAACCGTGCCGACGCCGTGCTGCGGGGCTTCACCGGCATCCCCGAGCAACTCGCGGCGATGCCGACTTTGCTCGCCGCGGCCGACTTGCTGGAGGAGGCCGCCAGCGTGGCAATCGTCGGGCCGGCCGATGGCGCTGCCGCGCGCGCGCTCGCCGCCGTTGCCCTGGCTGGTCTAGACCCAGCGACGACCGTACTGCGCGTGCCGGCCCCCGACGCGTTGCCGACGGCGCACCCTGCGTATGGCAAGACTGCCGGAGCTGCGGCCGCCGCGGCTTATATCTGCCGGCGCAACGTATGCGGGCTCCCCGTCACCGATCCGGCCGTGTTGGCCCCCATGCTGCGCGCACGGGGCTGACAACTCCACCTCTCCCGGCGCTTGCGGGAGAGAGCCTCTCCTCGGGCTCCGACCCGGGGATCGGTTTGCAAAGCGAACCGGGTGAGGGCCCATCGGGTGAAGCTCCTATCCGCCGCGACTTTTCCCGCAACGCGGGAGTGGCGGACGGACCGCTCTCTTGACAGTCCGGCAACACGGGTCTGGCATCCGCGCCCGGCTCACGGAGGCGGCCGCAAAATGCCCCAGCTCTCGCTCCACAGTCCGATCGGCGACGTGACCGTCTCCGAAGAGGATGGCGCCATCGTCGCTGTGGATTGGGGCTGGGGGAGGGATCAGCAGGAAACCGCGCTGCTGCGGGCGGCTCGCCGTCAACTGTATGCCTATTTTGACCGCGAGCTAACGGCATTCGACCTGCCGCTTGCACCCCGGGGGACGGCATTCCAACGGCGCGTCTGGCAAGCCCTGTGCGCCATCCCTTATGGCCAGACGCGCAGCTACGCCGAACTCGCCATGGACCTGGGCAGTGCGCCCCGTGCTGTCGGGCAGGCCAACGCCGCCAACTCGATCCCGATCATCATCCCGTGTCACCGGGTCGTCGCCTCCAACGGGCTCGGCGGCTACTCGGGCGGCGACGGCGTTTCAACCAAGCGCGCGCTGTTGGAGCTGGAAGCCCCGGTCGGCGCGCTGCTCTGATCCCAAGCACGGAGAACCGCATGTCCAAGGCCATTCGCATCCACGCCTATGGCGGCCCCGAGGTGATGAAGTGGGAGGATGTGCCCACACCGGAGCCCGGACCAGGCGAGGTGTTGGTGAAGCAGGAGGCGGTCGGTGTGAACTACATCGACGTTTATTTCCGCACCGGGCTCTACAAGGCGCCGACTTTGCCTATCACTATCGGCATGGAGGGCGCGGGTACAGTTGCCGCGCTGGGGCCAGGCGTCACCGACTTCGCGGTGGGGGATCGTGTGGCCTATGCCGGTGCGATTGGCGCCTATGCGACGGCACGGGTGATTGCCGCCGACCGGTTGGTGAAGTTGCTCGACGGGATCGACACCAAGACGGCAGCCGCGATGATGCTGCAGGGCATGACGGCGCAGTACCTGATCCGGCGGACATATCAGGTGAAACCAGGCGACACGATCGTGGTACATGCCGCCGCGGGGGGCGTCGGCCTGATCCTGTGTCAATGGGCGAAACACCTCGGCGCCACGGTGATCGGCGTGGTGTCGAGCGAGGCCAAGGCGGAGCTTGCCCGGGCCCACGGCGCTGCTCACACCGTGGTTGGCTACGACAAGCTAGTGGCCGAGGTGAAGCGGATCACCGGTGGGGCGATGGTGCCGGTGGTGTACGACAGCGTCGGCAAGGAGACGTTTGCGGCGAGCATCGACTGCCTCGCGCCGCTTGGCCTGATGGCGAGCTTCGGCAGTGCGTCGGGTCCCGTGCCGCCGGTCGATATCAGCATGCTGGCGGCCAAAGGGAGTCTGTATCTCACCCGCCCGACGCTCGCCACGTACACGGCGAAACGGTCGGACCTGCTGGCGACGGCGAACGACCTGTTCGATGTGGTGAAGAAGGGAGCAGTGAAGATCGCGGTGAACCAGGAGTTTGCACTGAAGGATGCGGCGGAAGCGCATCGAAGGCTGGAGGCGCGGCAAACGACGGGGAGCACGGTGCTGCTGCCGTGAGGGATTGGCGGGGTAGAGTCTCCGGATGACGATGCGCCGCGTTATGTGGCGAAGACCCTAGCGCGGTGCCAATACTGGGTAAGCACGGTTTCAAACAGGTCCGACCGACATGAACGATCTCGCGAACGGCGACATTACGGAAGAAGACCGCAGGATCCGCCAAGTACTAAGCAGACGGAGGCTGCCGGAATTGATACGTGACTTCAAGATTGAATTCGGCACGGATTTAACCGGCGATCCCGCCGTGACCATATGGTTAATCGTTGACGATGATCCCAATCCCACAAAGCGGGTATTGGACGAGACGACGAGGTTTGTCAGAGAGACAGAAAGCGAACTGATGGAGTTGGGGTTGCGTCACTGGCCCTACATCCGGTTCAGTCCCGCAAGCGAAGCAGAAGAGTATTTTCGCTGACCGATGGCGCTGCCAAGGATCCGCTCGATCAAGCTGTGCGGCTGCTGTCGCACGAAAAGAAGAAGCCAAAGCAGGCCAGTCTCCGCCGTTCGGTTTCCACGGCATATTATGCGCTCTTTCATCTTCTCGTCGCAGAGTCTGTGCGCAGGATGGCGCCCAGTACGCCCAAGAATATTGGCTTGCAGATGGGGCGCGCCTTCGATCACAGCACGATGAAGAGAATTTGCAAGAGTTTTTCAGCGGCCAACCTTCCTGACACTATCCGCCACCTCCAAAGCGGGGAGATCGAACCTGATCTTCGAAGGGTCGCGAAGACATTTGTCGATCTGCAAGAAGAAAGACACACCGCTGATTACGACCTTGTGCACACATTTACGAAGCAGGGCGCAACGGATGCTGTTGAAAAGGCGCGAGATGCCTTCGAAACTTGGAGGTCGATCAGCAAGTCACCCAACGCCGTCCTGTTTCTGATGGCACTCGCTCTCCCAAAGATGGGATGGCGAGAGAGGTAGGTCAGTGCGGTATTGCCGAACGCGTCGGCTATCGTCAGGTTATCTTCCAGGTTACCCAGATCGCGGCAAACGCAGCGCGCTCAGGGTGCAGGTTCTCACAGGCTTGCGTCGATTTGGTGCACAAGACACTCGGGGGGAGGTAAGGATGCAACGCGAAAGCATACGGGCGGACCACCAAACGATCGCTCGCAGGACGGCGCTGGGTGCCGTAGTCGCGGCGGCGGCGGCAACGGCGCTCCCGGCAGCGGCGCAGCGGCGCAGAGCGACCGCAGGCGGCGGCAGTGTACTTGCTTATGTCGGCAGCTACACCTCGGCGTCGAAACCGCCTGGGCACGGTGAAGGCATATCTCTGCTGCGCATTGACCCCCGCACTGGCGGGCTGACATCGGTCAAGGTTTTTCCCAGCGCCAGCCCATCCTGGCTCGCCTTCGACCCGCAGCGACGGTTCGTCTATGCGGTGAACGAGGTCGATGATTTCAACGGCGGCAAGACGGGCGGCGTCACCGCATTCGGGATCGACCGCGCGACCGGCGAGTTGACGCAGATCAATGCCGTGAGCTCGGAGGGCGCTGGGCCGGCGCATTGCAGCGTGCACCCCTCCGGGCGCTTCGTCTTCGTCGCCAACTATGGAGGCGGGAACATTGCTGTTCTGCCGGTGCAGCAGAATGGCGGCGTCGGGAGTGCGGTCGATGTGCAGGGCGATCAGGGGCCGCCGGGCGCCGGCCGCCCGGCTGAGGGCCCGCCAGGCAATTTCTCAATCAGCGATCACGACGGGCCGCATGCGCACATGATCGCCGCCGACCCGAGCGGGAAATTCGTCATCGTCAACGATCTCGGGCTCGATCGCACTTTCTTTTGGCGGATCGATGAACAAAGCGGCAAGCTGACGCCCAACGATCCGCCATTCATTCCCGCCGCGTCGGCCGGCGCCGGGCCTCGCCATTTCGCGTTCCATCCGAACGGGCGGGTGTTCTACAATCTGGCCTCGTCAGAAGAATCTGTGGGCGACGTCGGGTTCCGGCAGCTTACCAAGTGCATGATACAAGGCGATTTCGGTGACGTGGAAGGTACGGAACCCGTAGGATTTTCGCATGGTCAGTTTGGCCTTGTTGTTCAGACCCTCGACCACACCGCTGGAGAGCTGCTTCCTGGCGCGGAAGTAGTTCAGGATCAGCGCGCGGTGCGAGCGTAGCGTCCTGGCGATCTTCTTCATCGGCTCGATGCGGGAGCGCATGACCTGACCGCACCATTCATCCAGGAACTTGCCGGCCCAACTCGGCGAAGCATAGTCCCAGAACTGCTGGAAGTCCTCCTTCAGCAGATAGGCCCGTACGGTCCGCAGGTTGTAGCGCAGCAGATCGCGCAGGCGGAAGCGTTGATGCTCGGTCAGGTTGGCCTTGCGCTTGAGCACACACCAGCGGGTCTTCTTCAAGACTGGCTCATAGCCGTCCCGGGCCAGCCGGCGAGCCTCGGCGGCACGCACCTGGTCCAGCGCGGCATTCATCTTGGCGACAATATGGAAGCGATCGAGGATGTGGATGGCCTGGCTGCACCGCTCACGAATCACCTTCAGATAAGGCTGCCACATGTCCGAGCACACAAACTCGATCTGCCCAGCCAATGGTTCGCCGATCAGGGTGAAGAACTGCTCGAAGCTCTCCACCGTCCGTTCGCGACCGATCCATAGCAGGCGCGTGCACTGCTGCTCGATCTGATAGACCAGCGTCAGGTATTTGTGTCCCCTGGCATACTGGATCTCATCGACGCCGATCGCCACGATCGGCCCCAGTTGCCGGTGCTCGATCCCCCACTGCACGACATACTCGACCGACTGGCAGACCTTGTCCCAGGTGCTGCGAAACGACCCGGCGGTCTCCTGCCAGGACAGCTTCCTCGCCCAGTGCGCCAGGAACAGCATGTAGGCCTTGGTCAGCTGGTGCTTGCCGACACCCCAGGGGACCGCTTCGACCCGCACGCCGCAGGCCCGGCAATCGACCCGTCGCATGCAATAGAGGAACACCACCATGCAGCCCCAGAGGGGCACGAATTCGAACCGGCGCAGGCTCAGGTGATCATAGGCCGGCGCCGGCTTGCGACAGCCCGAGCACACCGGTCTCGAGCCGCGGCGGGGCCGCACGCTGATCTCGATGGTTCGGCTTTCGGCGCAATGTCGCGCCTTCTCGTAAACGAACCCAGGAAAGTGCTGGTAGTGGTTCAGCAGGGAGATCAGCCGCATGGCAGCGGGACCCAAAGGAGTTGCCGGCAGACGTGACAGCGTACCGGCGCAACGGGCTGCTGCCGATCCCTTGCAGACCTGTTGTCCGGACCTCGATCAGTGGCCTCGCAGCTGGGCGTATGAGGCGCGCGATATTCCGCCTGGCCGGCGGATGGTGGAATGCTTCAAGCCGTTCCTGCGCGACCTGCTGGCCTTGCAGCTATCACGCCAAACCTTGCGCCGACACCGCGACAACGTCTGGGCTCTCGGCGGTGAGGTCATCAGCCGATTGCAGATGGACAGCGACCTCCGGAGGCGGCCAATCAAGCAGGTCGTCCTCACCCTCATCGGCGACGATGGCGGGCCGCTGCTCTCCCATGGTCAGTCCGACACCGCGCAGCGCTCCTTCGACACGACCTGCCGCAAGTTGTTCCGCTTTCTGACAGACCCTGAGATCAGCCGCGATGAGGCGTAAAGATGCCTGCCGTGGTGGCGGATGATATCTCCGCTTCTGCCGATGTGGCGGCTGTGGGGTTGTGGGCAACGCGCTTGTGTTGTCCACAAATCCACCAGCCGGCCGGCTGAGTGATAAAACTAGCCCTCGGTATACCCCCGAAGCACCCACAGTTTCCGCTGACGAGCCACAATCTGTATGAGGAGGCGTCGCAGCTCGCTGTCTATGACTGGAACCCGCAGAACGCGGCGGCGACGCTGAAGCAGAAGACCTCGACCCTGCCCGGTTACGCCGGCACGAACTTCACCTCGGAGATTGTTGTCACACCGAATGGGCGCTTCATCTATATCGCCAATCGGCTGCACAACACGATCGCGATCTTCGCCGTGGCTGCCGACGGGCGGGTGCGTTGGCTCGGCGAGGAATGGACGCGCGGCGACTATCCCCGCAATATCGCGCTCGATCCGAGCGGGCGGTTTATGTACGCCTGCAACCATCGGAGCGACAACGTCACCGTGTTCCGGGTGAACCCCGCGAGTGGCTCGCTGGCTTTCGCCAATCTTTATGTGCCAGTGGGAAGTCCGGCGATCATTACATTTCTGCAGGTGTAGCGAAGACTTCGGCCACCAGCTACGTATCCCCTCTACGCCGAACCGACCAGCCCGCGCGCCAGGGCGATCACTCGGTGCGCCTCGCTCCACAACTCATAGTCCTCCAAGCGATCGAGCGGCACCCATATCGCCTCGCTGACATCCGTACCGGCGACCGGCTCGCCGTCCAGCCACGCGGCGGCGTAATCGATGATCGTGTAGTGGAACTGCACGCGCCCTGTTGCGTCACGGCGGATGTTGTCCACCGTCGCAGCCAGGTACAGCTCGCCCACCGTCACTCCGGTTTCCTCCGCAAGTTCCCGCCGGGCCGCCTGCTCCGTTGTCTCCGCCAGTTCCTGCACGCCGCCGGGCAGGGTCCAGCTTCCCACGTTCGGCGGCTTGCCGCGACGCACCAGCAGGACCGAATTACCCTTCAACACAACGATACCGATCCCGACGATCGGGCGCGCCGGGTATTCTCGATCGTTCACTGCGTCGGACCGGCTGAGGGCGCGGACTTGTCCTCGGGCTTTGCCAAATCCGTCAGCGCCGGTACTAGTGCCGCTTCCTTCCAGCTTCCGAGACGGTACGTCCAGCCGCCAACCCGGCCACTCAACTGCTTCGCTTCAGGCGTATTCCCCGCAACCTCGAAGCGGGCGAGCACGTCCTTGCCGCTCTGATAAAGTTGCGTCGTCACTGCCAATCCATCCGTGGTGGTGAACACCGACTGGCCGATCTCGGCTTGAGCCGGCGCCGGACCAGGCACAACATCCTCGCAGGTCAGCGACTCGAGCCCGCTGGCAACCTCGTCGAGCTTGAAGTCATCAAGCGCCGGATGGTTTGCCGGCGCCGTCATGGCCAGCTTGCCCTTCGCGCCGGCAAAATCGAGCGTCACGCCGCCGCGTTGCACCGACACATGCGCCAAGCGCGTGTGGTCGATGTTCATGATGTCGCGCAACAACCACTGCTGCGGATCGGCATCCACCTCCAAACTGCCCTCTGCAAGCCAGCTCTGCGCTTCGTCCGGGCGGCGGACGAATACTTCGTCGGGCACGTCGCCTTCGGTCAGCACGCGGCGATGGCCGACGATCAGCGCCGCAATCGGCTTGCCGGACGCGTCCAGTACGCGCAACAGGTCAGCGGTCGAATTGGGCGCGTTCGGATCGCCCACGCCGAGCCGGTCATAGTCCGCCGGGTCGGCGGTGCGCGGCTCGACCAGCCGCAGTTCGGTCAACGCGGTCAGCATTGCCCGCAGCTTTTCCGCTTGCACCGGATAGCCGCCGCGATCAGCCAAGCCCCAGACATCCCCCTTCCTGCGAATCACCAGCGTCTTGCCCTGATGCGCCACGTCGATTTCCGCGGCACCCTGTAGACGCGCGGCGAGATTGGGGAACATCATGGCCCCGGGCTGGATCGTCTGCGCGGCCGGCTGGGTCTGCGCCGGACCCAGATACCATCCGCCGGCCAAGACCACCGCGCCGGCCAGCAGCAACGCAATCCCGGTGCGCGGCCTCATGCCCGTGCTCCCGCCCCGAGCGGCCTTCGAGTGGCGGCGTACTCGTCATGGCGCGCCCGCGCGCGACGGCGACGGCGCACCACCCCCATGACGATCGCCGCCAGCGCCAGCGCCGTCGGCACCAGCACGATGTTGAACACGATCAGCTCACTCTTGAGCCGAGAGATGTCGCGGTTAAGCTCGAACTGCACGGTCCTGAGCTGCGCGCGGGTCTGCACGATGTCCTGGTTGGCTGCCTGGATCGCCGCGCGCTGCGCCGGCGTGATTACCGCCGCGACGTTATCCGAGGCGCCAGTCGCCGACCCGGTGCGCAAGGTCGTCAGCCGCTTCTGCAAGTCTTCCAGATGCGCCTGCAGCGCCTGTTCGGTCTTGCGGAACTTCGCTTCCGCCTCGGCCTGCATGCGATCGACCACGGTGAACGGCCGCACCGAGGTGCCGCGCGCACGCAGCCCGAGCAGCGCATCCGACCCGGCCAGCGTATCGACAAGATTGGCGACGAACGGCCCGTTGTCGCTGAACGGGACCGCTTCCTTTTGGCCGAAGAAGTCTTGCTGGTTGATCCAGAAGCGGTCGGCCAGCACGTCACTGTCCGCGACCACGACCATGTCGGCGGGCCCGTTCGTCTGGGCGATATGGGGCGGGAAATCCTTCGGACGCTGCTGGCCTTTGGAGAGCGGCGGCGGGCCGTTAAATGCCGAGTGCAGCACGCCGCGAATGCGCGCGGCTATCACGCGCGGCCCGCCTTCCGGCTTGAAATTGGCCAGGATCTTAGCCGGATCCGGCATCTCCACCGAGCTGGCCGAGATCAGGCCGGATTGCGGTCCGCTGGTCAGCAGCGGGGTAAAGTCGATCTTCGACCCTGGTGCCTTGGCGATGAAACCGGGCGTGGCGACGGTCACCGCGTGCAGGTCGGCCGTCGCCGGATCGTCGTGGTTGATCCCGTTACGGATGTTGAACCAGGCGACATAGTCGGTCACGCCGCCGGCTTGGGTCTGCACGCGCCAGGCACCATCCAGGTCGCCGACGACCTCCTTGGGGTCGTACTGAATGCCCCAGGCAGCGAACAGCTTATGCAGATCGGAGCCGGTGTCGGTCGGCGGCATTCCGTCCGGGCTCGGGGTGGAGGCCAGCGTGTCGCTCCACGGATCGACCATCACCATCAGCCGTCCGCCGCGCATGACGAACTGATCGATGGCGTATTGCGTCGCGTCCGACAAATTGCGGGCGTCCGCCACCAGCAGCACCTTGACGTCGGGCGGAATCACCTGCGCGTCGAGCGGCACGGTCTTCACCGTATCGGTCTGCCGCAACAGCATGGTGGAGGCATAGGGCTGGCCGAGCGAGCTGCCCGACATCCCCTGACGCATCGCCATCATCATGAGCTCGGGGTTGCCATCGACCGGCAGCGACGACATCACCCCAACCATCGGCCGCGCCGGATTGGAGAGCTCATAGACAAGCTTGGTCAGATCGTATTCGAGGAAGCGCTCGCGGTCGGCCTGAAAGAATGGAATGATGCGCTGATCGTCCAGCAGGTTGGTCCCCGCCAGGCCGAAATAGACTTTCGTGCCCCCCTGATCGAGCGGCACGCCCTGAAGCCCATAGGCTAGTGCGCGGTCCTCAGTGCTACTGAACGGCTCCGGATTGTAGAGCTCGAGCCGGATCTTGCCATGCGAGCGGGCGGCATATTCCTGCAGCATCTCGCGCACGTGGTCGGCATAGGCGCCATAGGTCGGCACCGCCGCGCCAAGGTCGCGCGAAAAGAACAAGCGCAGCGTGATCGGTTCCTTGAGCGAGCGCAGAATACTGTCGGTGCCGGGCGCCAGCGTGTAATTGTGGTTCTGTGTCAGATCCACCTGCGTCCAAGCGAGCCGCGCGTCGGCAAAAAGATTGATGCCGACCACCATCAACAGCACGCCGATCACCCCGGCGACGGCGGCCCATGAGCGAGGGCGCATATCAGTCCGCCTTCCGAGCTTCGACGATCATCGTGTTCAGGAACAGCCAGAACCCGATGAAGGTCGCGAAGAAAATCAGATCACGTGCGCTGACCACGCCACGGACGAAGTCGTCGAACCGGTCGATCACCGCCAGCCGCCGTGCGACCGCGGCCAGCACCGGTGCCTGCCGGCTGAGGAAATCGGTGACCAGCGGATAGGACGTGATGGCGAACACGAAACACACGGCAACGCCCAGCACAAAGGCGATGACCTGGTTTTTGGTCAGCGCCGAGACCGCCGCACCGATCGCCAGGAACGCCGCGGCCGTCAGCAGCGCGCCCACATAGCCGCTGGCGATCACTCCGTTGTCGGGACTGCCGAGCAGGTTGACCGTGACGACGAACGGAAACGTCAGCGCGAGCGCGATCGCGCAGAACGCCCAGGCGGCGAGGAATTTGCCCACCACCGCTTCCCATTCGCGGATCGGCAGCGACAGCAGCAGCTCGATCGTGCCCAGCCGCCGTTCTTCCGCCCAAAGCCGCATGGTGACCGCTGGCACCAGCAGCAGGAACACCCAGGGGATGAACGTGAAGAAGGCCCCGAGATCGGCCTGCCCGCGCTCGAAGAAATTGCCGATGTTGAACGTCAGCGCGCCCTGCAGGACCAGAAAGATCACGATGAACACGCTTGCCACGGGGGTGGCGAAATAGCCGGCCAACTCGCGCCGGGCGACGATCAGTGAGACACGCATGGGCTCAGGCCGCGTCCTCCAGCGTTTTGCTGCGCTCCCATGCGGCACGCGCCGCCGAGCGGGTGGTGAGCTCGCGGAATACGTCGTCGAGCCGGCCCGACGCGTGCCGCGTGCAAAGTGCCGCCGGGGTCTCGTCGGCGATGATGCGGCCCGCAGCGATGATTATGGCGCGGGTGCAGACCGCGTCCACCTCTTCAAGGATATGCGTGCTTATGACGATCGCCTTCCGCGGCGCCATCCGGCGGATCAGCTCGCGTGCCTCGTGCTTCTGGTTGGGGTCGAGACCGTCGGTAGGCTCGTCCAGCACCAGGACCGGCGGGTCGTGCAGTAGCGCCAGGGCCAAGCCGACGCGGCGCTTGAAGCCCTTAGACAAGGTCTCGATCGGCTGCAGCCGCACCGACTCCAGCCGTGTCAGCGCAATCGCATCTTCCAGCCGTGCCGACAGGTCGCGGCCGTGATAACCGCGGATCCGGGCGACGAAGGCCAGCACGCCTGTCACCGTCATTTCCGGATAGGTGGGCGCACCCTCCGGCAGGAAACCCAGCATGCGCCGTGCCACCACCGAGTCCGCCTGCACGTCGTGGCCGCAGATGCGCGCGGTGCCGGCGGAGGGCGGCATGAAGCCGGCGAGCATGCGCATGGTGGTCGATTTGCCGGCGCCGTTCGGGCCGAGGAAGCCGAGCACCTCGCCTCGGCGCACCTCGAACGAGATGTCATCCACTGCCGTGAAGTGACCGAATCGCTTGGTCAGCCGGTCGATTTCGATCAGCGGCGGCTCCGCCTCGCTCATGCCTGCGTTCGCTCCCCTCTGCTTGCTGTGGGCGGCATACCGTAACTGTGCGGCGATGCAAGGCAAGCGCGGCGGAATGACGAAGGCTTAACCCCAGTCGCTCATTTACACAACCCGGCGCCCTGGTTGCGTTCCACTGCCGCCCGCTCTTGGATGCGGTCGTGCAGATCAAGCAGGAAAATCTGTTCGCTGCGCTCGACCCCTCTGCGACCCAGGAGCAGGTTCAACTTCTGCTAGCCGTGCCCGGGACCAGAATCGAGCGCATCGTCTCGACGGGACAGGCCAGTGTTCCGGGCTTCTGGTTCGACCAGGACTGGGACGAATTCGTGCTGTTGATCAGCGGATCGGCTGGGCTCCTCATCGAAGGCGAGACCATGACAAGATCGCTCGCGCCCGGCGATCACCTGACCATCCCGGCGCATGTCCGTCATCGCGTCGAATGGACTTCAGGGTCAGAGCCGACGATTTGGCTGGCGGTACATTGCCGGCCGGCGGATGTCGGCACGTCGGCGGCGTCGTAAGGAAAATTCACCGCAGAGGCGCAGAGCTCGCAGAGGAATTGCTTGCCGACAAGGCTTGTGATTCAGCAGGACATTGTTGAAATCGAATCAGCGAGCCGAGCTGAACCTCAACGACAAGCTCGCGGTGTATTTCGACCGGCCCCGACCACCTCTCGCGTCAGTTCGCCACCCAGTTTGGCGTGCATGTTGAGTCTCTGCGTGCTCTGCGCCTCTGCGGTATGACTTCGTTGGAGCAGGCACCCTGCTTGTGCATCGGCGTGTCCGACGCTTGCACCTACGCCTCCTCGCCGGATCCGCGGAACCGCAATGCAATCCAGAACGACAGTTGACCGATAGCGCCGGCAACGACCAGAACGATGGCGGCGGCAAGCGCCGGATTCCCACCGGTCCCCGCAAGCATCGTGCACAGCGCCCCTACCGCCATCTGCGTACATCCATAAAGCCCGGAAGCAGATCCGATGACATGCGGGTTCACGCTGATCGCTTGCATCAGCGCCGTCGGTGCTGCGATTCCAACTCCCACCGTGAAGGCGAACATCGAGCAGACGGCCAAACCGACAGTCAGATGCCCCAGAAGTACCGCGCTCAGCAGCACCAGCGCAGCTAGTATGCTCCCCAGGTTTGCCCCCACCATGAGCCGCGTCATTGTGACCTTCGTGATCAGGCGGCTCGCCATTATGCTACCCAGCCACACGCCGAGAATGAGTATAGCCAGATAGGGTCCGACCTCGACGGCCGGCCCGATGCAACTGCTGCACGAAGATGAACGGCGCCGTTGCAACGAAAGCGTACATCGAGGTGGTGGCGCAGCCACCGCCAATCGAGAAGCCCAGGAAGGACGGCGATCCCAGAAGCTGCCGATAGCTCCTGCCGAGCGATGCGCCACGGAACCCCGGCGTCGACGTATTCGTTTCCGGTAGAAGCTGCCACGCCATAACGAAATTGGCGATGCCCAGCGCGCAGAGCAGAATGAAAATCGATCGCCATCCGAGCGTCGAAGCCATGGCACCGCCCACCACAGGCGCAACTCCAGGCCCGACCGTGACCATCAGGTTCATCAACGCGAGCCGCCGGGCCGCCTCGCGCGGCGCGGCGGTATCGCGCACGATTGCGCGGCCAAGCACCAGCCCAGCGCAGCCGCCAAGGGCCTGAAACAGCCGCGCAGCGATGAGAGTATCCACGCCCGGCGCCAAAGCTGCGACAAGGCCGCTGCCGGTGTACAGCACAAGCCCTGCCATCAACGTCACCCGGCGTCCGAAACGGTCCGATAGCGGCCCATAGACAAGCTGCCCGATCGCCAAGCCCAGAATATAAACGCTCACCGTCATCTGCATGGCGCCGGCTCCGACGCCGAGAGCCATTGCCGCAAGCGGCAGAGCGGGCACGAAGATGTGCATCGCCAGCGTTCCGCTGAATGTCAGCAAGGCCAAAAGCCAAAGCGGAGCTCGAGGAACAGGCACTGCCACGACCTCGCCAGCGATCCGGCCGCCGATGGAGAAGTTCACGGCATGCGTTCCTCTGCAGCCGGGGAGAGAGCGCGATTGATATGATCGAGGACGCGGACCGTCGTTTGAATATCCCGTTCCGACAGGCCGGCCAGCGCTCTCTCGCGCACGTCGCGCGCCACGGCTTCCACCCGCTCGACGGTCGCCCGCCCGAGCGACGTCAGGACAATCGCCTTGGCCCTGCGATCGGTATCGTCTTCCTTGCGTTCAATCAGACCCGCCGCCTGCAGCGAATCGAGCAGACGCACCACTGACGAGCCATCAAGCGACAGCGACCCCGCAAGCTCTTTCTGATGCATCGGGTCGGGGGCACGGGCGAGACGGATCAACGGAAGCCACGTCGCCTCCGTCAACCTGAATGGTTGCAGCTCGCGATCGACCGCACGTCGCCAATGGCGCGCCGTTTGCGCGAGCAAAGTCCCAAAGCTGTTCCGGGCCGCTGTCATGATGACGTCCAAATAGATGGCTCTACATTAGATGGTATATCATTAATAGGCTTGCAATCCACTTACCCGGCCCACACTCCTCCCGGCAAAACTCGTTGACGCCCCGCCCCAGCCTCGGCACACAGGCAAAGGTTCGCCACCGAGAGGGACTCGGGCATGCGATACGCCGTTCTGCTGCTGCTCAGCCTCCTCGCCGGGACTGCTTACGCCCAGCAAGCCCCGACCTACGTCGTCTATTTTCAGGAATGGTCCGCCGCGCTCGACGATTCCGCGCAGGCGGTGATCACCAACGCCGCCACCTGGGCCAAGGCGCATCCCAACACGACCGTGCAAGTGGTCGGCTCTGCCGATCCCACGGGGAGCAGAGCAGCCAATATCCTGCTCTCCGAGCTGCGCGCGCAGGTGGTCGTGGATCAGCTCGCCACGGACGGCGTGGATACGCAACGAATTGCCCAAACCGGTACGGGCTCAATCCAGTTCGCCCTGACCTCGCAGGAAAGCCGCCGGGTTACGATTACTTTCGCCGCACGCTGAGCGGATGAATGACGTCGCTGCGCCGGCCCACGCGGCTGGGGTCGCAGACCCGGCCGAGGTTTTGCGGCGCGTCTTCGGATTCCAACAATTTCGCGGCCTGCAGGACCCCGTCATCCGCCACGTCCTGGCGGGCGGCGACGCGCTGGTGCTGATGCCGACCGGCGGCGGTAAGAGCGTCTGCTATCAGGTGCCAGCGCTGTGCCGACCGGGCACGGCGGTAGTGGTCTCGCCGCTGATCGCGCTGATGGACGATCAGGTTGCTGCGCTCCGCCAGGTCGGCGTTGCCGCCGCGGCGCTGCACTCCGAGCTCGATCCCGCCGAATCGCGCAGTGCGACCCGCGAGCTGATCGAAGGCGGCCTGGACCTTCTCTACGTCTCGCCGGAACGGCTGCTGGGCAACGGCATGCTCGATCGCCTCGCGCGACTTCGCGTGGCGCTGATAGCGATCGATGAGGCGCACTGCGTCTCGCAATGGGGCCACGAGTTCCGTCCCGAGTATCGTGGCCTCGCCTGCCTGCCGGACCATTTTCCCGGCGTTCCGCGGCTGGCGCTGACAGCCACCGCCGATCCGCGCACGCGCGCCGACATTCTCTCAGCGCTTCGCATGGACACGGCAGAGCTGTTCGTCGCCAGCTTTCACCGCCCGAACCTCTATCTGGAGGCCGAGCCGAAGCTCAGCGAGACTGGCCAACTCCTGGACTTCCTGTCCAATCACCGCGGTGAATGCGGCATCGTCTATTGCGGCTCGCGCGCCAAGACCGAGCGCGTGGCCGCGCGCCTGCGCGACAAGGGTTGGCCGGCGGTGGGGTTCCATGCCGGACTCGACCCAGAACACAAGCGCACCGCGCTGGCGCGGTTCCGCTCTGGAGAACCGTTGGTCGTCGTGGCGACGATCGCCTTCGGCATGGGGATCGACCGGCCGGACGTGCGTTTCGTCGTGCATCTGGATATGCCGGATAACCCGGAAGCCTGGTACCAGCAGATCGGCCGCGCCGGCCGCGACGGCGATCCGGCCGAAATGCTGCTGCTCTACGGCGGCCAGGACATCGCCCAGGCACGGCACTGGCTGGCGCAATCCGCCGCGCCCGAGGCGCAGAAGCGGGCCATGCACACAAAGCTCGAAGCCATGATAGCGCTGACCGAGACGGTCGGCTGCCGCACCCGTGCCCTGCTGTCCTGTTTCGGCGAGGGGCTGCCCGCGCCCTGCGGGCATTGCGACAATTGCACCGCCCCACCCAGCACGACCGACGGCACCGTGGAGGCGCAAAAAGTGCTGTCGGCGGTGTACCGCACTGGCCAGATATTCGGCGTGGTGCACATCATCGCCGTGCTGCGCGGCGAGCCGACCGATGCGGTGCAACGCCACCGCCACGACAAGCTCCCGACCTTTGGCGTGGGTGCGGAACGATCGGCCGCGTTCTGGCGCGGCCTGGTCCGTCAGCTCATCGCGCTCGGCGCGCTCGACGTCGATACCAAGGGCCACGGCGGGCTATTCCTGGTGGAGGAGAAGGCTCGTCCGATCCTGCGCGGTGAAACCAAGGTGCCGGTGCGCGAAGACGCCGTCGCGCCCCGTCGGCCGCCACGTCCCACCCGCTCGATGGTCGAGCCGCCCCCGGTCCCGACACCGCCGGCCAGCCGGTTCGAGGCACTGCGCGAATGGCGCGCCGCCGAAGCAAAGACACAGCGCGTGCCGCCTTACGTGATCTTCCACGACAGTGTGCTGCGCGAGATCGCTGCGGTCCGCCCGACCTCGCTCGAGGAGCTAGGCCAGATCAAGGGCGTCGGCGCATCGAAGCTGCAACGCTATGGCGCCGCAGTGCTAGCTCTGCTTGGGGGGTGAATACCAACCTGGATGCCAAGGAACGGGTCGCCGAGCACTCCTCGAGCGGTAACCGGCTTCGTCCAGTCCATAACCGGCGTTGAGCAGATGAGCACGTGAAACCGCGGCGGGAACGCGCACAATCCGCGCCGTTCCACAACGGCTACGCGTCGCATCCACAGCGTGGAAGAACACGACCGCGTACGTTCCAGATGTCCCTCGTGGCGGGACGTGCCAGACTGCGCCGTCGCGGAGGAGTGAACCACGATGCAATTCCATCTCAACGGGTTCCACCCCGGCGATCCGGATATCTCCGAGGCTGAACTCGCGACAGGCGGTCCGAGCCACGGACGAGCTCCCCGCGCAAGTCGACGTCCTCATCGTGGGCTGTGGCCCCGCCGGCCTCACCCTCGCCGCGCAACTAGTACCCCACGTCCTTGATTTTGTGGGGAAGCTCTGAATTCGATGACTTCGTAACGACGGAGATGCATCGTGACCGCGAAACAAATTGCCGTAAAGAAGTACGTGGTAAGGCTCAGCGATGACGAACGTGGGCAGCTGCATACGATGATCCGTGCCGGCAAGCACCCGGCATGGCGGTTGACCAGGGCGCGTATCTTGTTGAAGGCAGATGCCGCCGAAGGCGGCGACGGGTGGAGTGACAGCCAGATCGCCACGGCTCTGGATATCAGCGCTGCGACGGTCGCCCGGACCCGCCAGCAGCTGGTGGAGGAAGGGTTCGAGGCAGTGCTAAAGCGCAAGCACTCGCCGGCCTCGGCCAGGCCTCGCATCTTCGATGGAGCCTCGGAGGCCAAGCTGATTGCCTTGGCCTGTTCCGAACCACCGAAGGGCCGCAAACGCTGGACGCTCAAACTGCTGGAGGGGGCGGTGGTGGAGCTCAACATCGTCGACCGTGCGAGCGATAACACCATCGGGCGTACGCTAAAAAAAACATCCTCAAGCCCCATCTGCAAAAGCAATGGGTCATCCCGCCGGATGCCAACGCCGCCTTCGTAGCCGGCATGGAGGATGTGCTGGAGGTTTACCATCGGCCGCATGACCCGACATGCCCGGTGGTGTGCCTCGACGAGTCCTCGAAGCAACTGGTCGCCGAGACACGCCAACCGATCCCCGCAAAGCCAGGAAGCCCCGCACGGCACGACTATGAGTATGAGCGCAACGGGACGGCCAACTTATTCATGATGTTCGCTCCCCTGGAAGGCTGGCGGGAGGTCAAGGTGACCGATCAGCATACTGCCGTGGATTATGCCCAGGTGCTCAAGGAGCTATCAGACACGCACTTTCCTGAGGCCAAGAAGATCGTGCTCGTGCAGGACAATCTCAACACCCATAAGCCTGCGTCACTCTACGAGGCCTTCCCCGCTCCCGAGGCACGCCGCCTGGTCGAAAGATTTGAGTGGCATTACACCCCCAAACACGGCAGCTGGCTGAATCTGGCAGAATCTGAACTCAGTGTGGTGTCAACTCAGTGCCTCGACGAGCGCATCCCCGACAAGCAAACCCTGGTTGACGAAATCGCCGCTTGGCAGACGAGCCGTAACGAGGCTCACGTCAAAGCGAATTGGCGGTTCACCACAAACGAGGCACGCATTAGAACTCCACCGGCTCTACCCTGCAGTATGACTGACTCGGGGTATAGCTGCTTTCCCCGACATCACCACGCGAATCGTCGAACAAAAATCTGGCCCCCTCCTGCTCGGCCAGGCCGACGGTATCGCTTGCCGCACGATGGAGATGTTCGAGGCGTTCGGCTTTGCCGACCGCATCATGAAGGAGGCCTATTGGGTCAACGAGATCGCCTTCTGGAAGCCTGACGAGACCGACCGCGAGACCATCGTCCGTAGCAACCGTATCCAGGACACCGAAGAAGGCCTCTCCGAGTTCCCTCATGTCGTCCTCAACCAGGCGCGTGTGCACGACTTCTACCTTGAGGTCATGCGCAACTCACCGACGCGCCTCCAGCCCGACTACGGCCGCCGCTTGCTCGACCTGGTCATCCCCGCCGACGCCCCAGACGCGCGCGTGATCGTTCGGCTCGAGCGCATCGACTGCGGGCACGAGGGCGAGGTCGAAACCGTCAGCGCTCGCTTTGTCGTCGGCTGTGACGGCGCACGAAGTGTCGTTCGTCACTCCCTCGGTCTCGCACTGCATGGCGACTCTGCCAACCAGGCATGGGGCGTCATGGACGTCCTCGCCGTCACCGACTTCCCTGATGTCCGACTGAAGACGGTGATACAGTCAGCTCACCAAGGAAGCGCTCTTATCATCCCTCGTGAGGGCGGATACCTTTTCCGGATTTACATCGAACTCGACAAGCTTGCTGCGACCCAGCGCGTCGCAAACCTCAACATCACTCCCGACCGGCTTGTCGACGCTGCCCGTCGCATCCTCCATCCCTACAGCTTCGAAGTGAAGGAGGTCGCCTGGTGGTCGGTCTACGAGATCGGGCAGCGCCTCTGCGACCGTTTTGATGACGTCCCTGATGATTTAGCCGCCGATGTCCTCCCGCGGGTTTTCGTCGCCGGTGATGCCTGCCACACCCACAGTCCAAAGGCCGGCCAGGGGATGAACGTCTCCATGCAGGACGGTTTCAACCTTGGCTGGAAACTTGCGGCCGTGCTGCGCGGCCTTGCCGCCCCCATGCTGCTGCGCACCTATTCCGACGAACGACGCGCCGTCGCCCAGGAACTGATCGACTTCGATCGCAAGCTCGCGACGATGTTCAGCGCCCAGCCCAAGGACCCGGCGAACCGCGAGAGCGATGGGATCGAGCCCACCGAGTTACAGCGCTATCTCGCCCAACAGCTTCGCTTCACCGCGGGAACCGAAACCCAGTACCATACCTCAATCTTAACTGGCTTCCCTACTTGGCAGCACCTCGCCTCGGGCCTGAGTATCGGACGGCGCTTTCACTCGGCTCCCGTCATCCGCGTTGCCGACGCGCGCGCCCTCCATCTTGGCCATCTTGCCAGTGCCGACGGCCGGTGGCGCCTCTACGCCTTCGCCCCCGCCGAGGACACGGCGGCACCCTCCTCCCGCCTTCGTGCCCTCTGTGCCTTTCTCGCCACCTTTCCCCGCTCGCCAATCTGCCGCTTTACCCCGCGGGGCGCAGACATCGATGCTGTCATCGACCTTCGTGCCATCTTCCAGCAGGGCCACCGCGACCTCGACCTTGCGGCCATGCCCTCCCTGCTACTGCCCAGCAAGGGCCGCTACGGCCTGCGCGACTACGAAAAGATATTCTGCCCCGACCCCAGGCCCGGCCACGACATTTTCGACATGCGGGGGATAGATCGCAGCCAAGGCTGCATCGTCGTCGTCCGCCCCGATCAGTATGTCGCCCACATCCTGCCGCTCGACGCCCACGACGCGCTCGCTGACTTCTTCGACAGTTTCATGCTCTGTGCGGCGTGATCCGAGCCTAAGAGATGCCAGAGAGCTGGGCACTTCCGCGGCGATCCTGCGGAAGTGCCGAATAACCTTTCACGGAAAGTCGGCGGGCTTACAGGCGGGATGCAGGTCGGTTTGCGTGAAATCCTCGCCCTTGAATAATAGGGGCGCATTCATGGCTTTGGCGAGAGCGTAAGCCGCGCAATCGGAGAGATTCAACGCAGCGGGATGAACGCCCTTGCCGTAGAGGTCAAAAGCCGCCGATGCAGCGTGCACCTGCGCTTCATCGAACGGCACGATCTCAATCTCGCTGTCGGTCAAAAACCGTCAGAACCGCTCGACGGCTGCGGCGCCGCGCTTCACGCGCAGCACCAGCGCCGTTTCGTGGGCGTTGACAGCCGACATGATACAGCGTTCGCCACTGGCGATGACATTCTCGAATGCTTGCTTTTCGGGTTCGTCGAAAAGGATTGCGATCAGGGCTGAGGTATCGACAACGATCATGGGCCGTTGAGGTCGTCCACGATCTCGCGCGGGGACCGAGGGTCGAGGATCGGCAGGGACGCGATCTCGCGCGCGAGCCGGTGCATGCGCGCGCGCCGCATGGAAACCGCCTCGGGGGATCGGTTACGCGGCGGCTCCGGCGCGATACCCGCGGCCTGCGCGCGCGCCTCTAAGGCTTGCCTGACGGCAGTATCAACGGTGACGCTCTGCGCGGCTGCCAAGCGCCGTGCGAGAGCTTCGGTTTCCTGAGAGAGATCAATCATGGCTTTAAGCTAGCACGGCTTGGGGAAAAAGTCAGGACGCGTCGAGCCGCGAAATGGTTCTGTGGGCTGACCTTGTGGCTCTTGGCGAGGTCCGCAAGCGTTGCCCCCTGAGCGCGCCGCTGCCGGTCGCGGGTCGAGCGGGCCAGGCGGCGGAGCCTGGTCACCATCAGCGTCGCCGGGGGCGAGCTGGTCGATGGCCCGGCGAAGCTGACACCCAAGGATTTTCTGCCATTAATATGGGCGGTCTGCAACGATACGTGCCTCTCTGCATACGATACTGTTTCTCACGTGAGAGCAGTGTGGCGGTAGGGTGCGGTAGCCCGGCCGTCCTGCACCAGATGCAGGGGCGGGCCATTCGTGCGCTGCGTTGTGGGGCACGGTCCGGCGCGGCGCGTCCCTGCATCTGGTGCGGGACTGCTGCGGCGTGCCGCGCCCTACCGCCTCACCGCGCTCACGTGACAGGCTTCGGCCCGAAGGCGCGGTAAGCGCCTTCATCACAGCATCTTGCCGGCGCCTGCGTCGGGCGAGCTGCTGGTGGCGGAGCCTGCACCAACTCGATACCGCGATCTTCCCGCTTGCGCAGCGGTTGAGGACGTCTCACACTTGATTAGTGGTTGCATATTTTGACAGGAAGGCGACTGTTGCCGCGAAAGCTCTCGGGGCGGCTCCACGCTCGGATGCCGCAGGCGGGTGCGGCGGCTCCCCCGGCTGGTTGAGGCTTAAACTCGCTAAAGCACGCTACGGGTTGATCCCCTTAATGAAGGAGATGGAAGTTGCGATACTTTTTCTTTGTAACCTTACCCGCCATTGTCATCGCTCGGCTCGCTAATACGGCCTTCTGGTATTACTTTGGCGATTACGTCCTAGCCCGATTTGCGCCGAATCACACGGATAATGAGGCGGCCAATGTTGGATGGCTCGGTGCGTCGATAGCAGTCGGATTTCTCGCTGGCGCATGGGTGGTCATGCACGTCATCTATTGGTATTTCCGTGGCCGACAGGACCGCGCGACATTTAGGAAGCTCCGGCGCTGGTGACGAAGGTTCCTTTTTGACTAATGGGGGCCTAGCACCGGCGTGGAGGACTGGAAAAGCTCAACCGGCTGGGTTGAGAAAATTGTCGAGTTTCGCGTCTACGCGCTACTTGCGTAGCGCGCTTATGGAAAAGTCGGAAGTCAAATCCCTGGCGAGTGTTCGTTCGGGTAGACCCGAGCGATGGCAGCCTCGATTTCACGTCTGTCTCCCGGTTGCTCACCACGGACGGCGTGCCAGAAACTCGCTGCTGCTTGACGCCATACATTCTCGACGTTCCGCAGGTCAACATGCGCGTCGTGCGCTATGGCCTGCATCTTGCTTACGAGGCAGGCCGTCAGCTCGAGCAACTTTCGCTCGTCTCCGAACAACGGCTGACGTGAGTCAGGAGGACGCTGAGGTGGGGGTTTTATCTCATTGTGGGCAATGCGACGGTGTCTGACAGCCTCGAGCATATTTCTTGCTCCCCCCCTTCTGGCCTCTCTCACAAGAGAAAGACATTCGTCAAGACGCGCGTCAACAGCCAACGGACTCCGACAGCGATTCAATTCGTTGACCACGCGCTCAATTGAAAGCGCGCCCTTGTCTTTGTCCCATATACGCATCAACGACATTACACACGCTTGGTGCAGAGAGTTGCGCACTACCTGGAAAGCTAAGGAGGTCTGCCCAGTTCCAAGCCTTTGCAGAAGGTCGCGGTCCACGGCAGCTTGATGAAAGAGACAGTAATTAGCCACCGCCACCTGAAGCTCACGGGCTATCTCCGCTAGTTGCTGGTCGATGCCAGCAGGACACGAGTTAGTTTCGATCATGGCTCAGGCGATCCCTACCTGCTAAACCTGCGAGGAGCTGGGATGGCACCGGCTGCTGATACAACGGATCGGCCTTCGCAGACAGCCTCGCAAGGAACCTCCGCCATAGCGGCCAGTCCGCAGCGTCCATCATACCCCATTTGAGCATGTCATACCAGCCGCCCTGTTCGATGACTGGTTTGACCCAGGGGCGCCTGGCGAGGGAGACGATGCGGTCGGGAAGTTCTGCGAGTTCGCTTCAGGCGTCATGACATGCCCCTGAGGATGACCTCATCGGTGTCTCAGACACGGCCCCCTGATTTCGTGACGGAGGTAAGAAAAAGCTTAACCACAGCGGCACAGAGACACCGAGAAGGGTCAGGCTCCGTGCCTCGGTGTCTCTGTGGTTAGGCTTTCTTCCTTACTATGCGATGGCCGGTTTGGCCCAAGAGCGCCTGGTGAGGGAGGCGATTTGTTCGGGCATTGCCATCAGTTTGTTCCAGGCATTACGACATGCCTTGAGGATAGCTTCATAGCTGTCCCAGACACAGTGGCTGAGAAAGTTGCCGCGCAGGAACTCCCAGACGTTCTCGACCGGGTTCAGCTCCGGCGAGTAAGCTGGCAGCGGCAACAGGCTGATGTTGTCAGGCACCGGCAGGCGGCGCCCCGGCTGATGCCAACCTGCGCCATCGACCAGCAACACAGCATGAGCCCCCGGGGCAACCTGGAGGCTGATCTCCTTCAGATGTTCGGCCATCGCCTCGCTGTTGGCGGCCGACATGATGATGGCAGCGCCGATGCTGCGCTCGGGGCAAACGGCGCCGAAGATATAGGCGGAGTCATGGCGGTTATCGCGAACCGCCGCCGGGCGCGAGCCACGTCGCGCCCAGACGTAGGTCAGCGTGCCCTTCTGACCGACACGGGCTTCGTCGCCGAACCAGATCTCCAGCGGCTTGCCGGCGGCAGCGGCTGGCACAACCTCGGCCACCTGGCTGGCGAACTCCTTCTTGAATGCCTCTTGCGCGGCGGCATCCTTCTTCGGATGATAGGGACGCGGCTGCAGCCGGGTGAACTTCAGCCGGCGCAGCAGCTTGCCGACACTGCGCTCGTGCAGCTCGACGCCAAACTCATCCTTGATCCGCTGCCGCAGGTCGATGCAGCGCCAACGTACCACGCCGTCCCGCTCAAGGTCGGGCCCCTGTTGCACCCATTCCACCACCTTGGCCTGTTGCTCGGGCGATAAGCGGGGCGGCGGACCGCGGCGGCACGGTCGGTCGGACAGGCCATCCAGCCCGGACTTGTTGTAGCGATGTACCCAGTCACGCAACGTCTGGCGGTCCATCGCACACGCCTCCGCCGCGGCTTCCCGCGACCAGCCTTCCAGCAGCAACGCCATCGCCAGCATCCGACGTGCCGCTTTGGCGTCTCGAGTGGCCGCCGCCGCCTCTCGCAGATCAGCCGCCGATCGCTCCAAACGGGTGATCGCTACGGTCATCGCTGTCCCCTCCGTCCAACGGGGACGCCGAATCGTACCGCTCCGAGCCGCACCAAATCACGTTCGAGTCAACGAGCCGGGCGGCTGGTATCAATTAGAAGCTGAGCGTCTCCAAACTTGGCTCGTTGAGACGGACTTGCACGAATGCGGGGGATCATCTTTTGTAGGAATTCTATTGTCAGTGTGGCCTCCTTGACTCGCGTCATAAGATCCCCGAGCTGCAACGCGTCCTTCACCAGTCCCGTGACACCGCCCCTCCGCTCAGCCTCAAGCGCGACCTCCATACTCCGATACACGGTAACCCAGATGACCGGAATTAGCGGCTTAGGAAGATCATCGAGGGCCCCAAACTCGCGGCGAATCCAACTGACTGCCCGAGCCAAGGCATGGTCTGATGGATCGTGTGTCATCTTCTGATCGATCTTCCCTCGCATGCTACCTCGCGGAACGCCTTCTTGCATCCAACCTCGGTCTGTTGTCGCACGCGCCACATTTTCCGGGTTTGGCCACCTTTTCGGACATCACGCGGACACAGAAAACCACCTGTGGGATTGGTGCTCCAAGGCGGCTTCTATGTGGCTGATAATGTTAAGGAATTTGGTTGCGGGGCCAGGATTTGAACCTGGGACCTTCGGGTTATGAGCCTGACGGCCTCAACCCACTGCCATAGCGCCGCCAATCCGACGGCGCTGGACGGGCCTGTGGCGGGATGGACTTTCGGCGCGATTGGCTGGCGATCGCCGGGCGGCCTGCCTGCCTGCACCGACTGACTTATATATAACCCCATGCGCGACAGTGCCGGCAATGCCCAGCATCAGGCTCGTCACCGCGAGAAGCTGCGGCGGCAGGGAATGCGGCTGCTCCAGGTCTGGGTTCCCGATCCCGGGGCGCCGGGCTTCGCCGACGAATATCGCCGGCAGGCCAAGCTTGTCGCCGAGACCTACGTGTCGGGCGGCGAAGATGCCGATCCACTCGACTTCATCGAGCGCACGTTCGATGCGGACTTTCCCGAATGAACGTGACCGCGCTGCGGCGCGGGGACATCGTAATCGCCGCCGACCGCTCGGGCGAGTTCAGCGCCGAGCCGCGGCCTTTCGTCCTGCTGCAAACGCCGCTGCTGCTTGACGAAGCCGCCCCGCTGCCAGTCGTAGCAATCACAACGACCTTCCGGGACGCACCGCTACTGCGCGTTTCCTGCCGGCGGACAGCACGACCGGGCTGGCGGCGCCGTCGCGGGTTGCGGTCGATCTCATTACCACGATCCGACGTTACCACCTGCGTCAGCGCATCGGCCGCGTCGATCCCGCCGCCATGGTGGCGATCGGCCGCGCGCTGCTGGTGTATCTCGGCTTCGCCGGCGAGGTGGCGGCATGATGCGATTGACGTACGGCTTCACCGTACAGCCGGTCGCATTCCATTGGACAGCCTGACCGCGGACGGCGCCGTGTCGCTCCGGGTGTCAAGAAAAAGACATGGATGGCCGGGCCAAGCCCGGCCATGACGATGAAGGCCATCCCGCGTTGAGTACGTCAGTCTCTCGGGCGGGGGTATTACGTGATCTTCCACGACAGCGTGCTGCGCGAGATCGCGGCGGTTCGCCCCACCTCGCTCGAGGAGCTGGGCCGGATCAAGGGCGTCCGCGCATCGAAGCTGCAGCGCTATGGTGCCAACGTGTTGGCGCTGCTCGGCGGCGGTTGACAAACCAATCCACCTCTTGCCGGTTCAGGCGGTCGCCCAATCCTCGCATATCAACCCGTGGACCCGCGCGAACTCGGTGGTGTTGGCGGTTACCATCGTCGCGCCCCGCCAACGCGCTTGCGCGCCGATAAGTACGTCGTATGGGCCGATCGGGCTATCGGTGGCTTGGAGTTCCGCACGCAACTTCCCAGCGGCTGCCGCATCCTGCTCATCGAACGCAAGCACGCCGATGCCGCCGCTGAGGAAGACGCGAAGACGCTCCGCGTTGGCCTTGCGATCCCGGCTGTTTGCCACGCCATATCCGAGCTCGAACAGCACGACCGTCGAGGTGACGAGCGATGCGCCTGCTTCCATGGCTGCCCGGAACCGGTACCGTACCGTCTTCGGCCTGTCGTTCAGCAGTCCAATCACAGCGTTCGTGTCGAGGAGGTACATCACTCGAAAACGGCTTCGGGCGGGGGCATGGGCGACTGCTGACGGCCGCCCTCCATGAAGGGCACGTCGGTGAACCGATCGAGTTCGGCGAACCAGGCGTCGATGTCGGTATCGAGCGGTTCGAGCAGCACGCCTCTGCCGACCCGGCGAACCCTCACACGATCGCCGGGCAGTCGGAATTCGCGTGGCAGACGAACCGCCTGGCTGCGGCCATGCGTGAACAATCTGGCGATCCCGCTACCCGGCATGGATTCTTCTCCAGCGGTGACTACCAATGATATATATCAAGGGATCGGGTGCGGCAAGGCCGTCGGGTTGTTGCGGCGTTTGCGGCGGTCAGCCTCGCCGGGGCCGGTTTCCTTGACACCGCCCGGTCGCATGCGCTTGATCCGCCGCATTCAGGATCGGACATCATCCCCGCATGGCTGTAAGCAAGGCGAAACGCAAATCGAGCGGTCTGCTCGATAACGTCAAGACGATCGTCTATGCGGGTCTGATCGCGGTAGTGATCCGCACTTTCCTGTTCGAGCCGTTCAACATCCCCTCGGGAAGCATGATTTCGACCCTGCTGGTTGGCGACTATCTCTTCGTGGCGAAATTCAGCTACGGGTTTTCGCATTTCTCGTTTCCGTTCTCGCCGGATCTGTTTTCCGGGCGAATTTTCGGCAGTTTGCCGCATCGTGGCGACGTGGTGGTATTCCGTTACCCGCCCGATCCGTCGGAGGATTACATCAAGCGGGTGATCGGCCTGCCCGGCGACCACGTTCAGGTGCGTGACGGCCAGCTCTATATCAACGGCCAGGAAGTGCCGCGCCAACCGGCGGGCGATTACGTCACCGACGAGGACGGCATCCATATGGTGCTCCGCCGTTATCGGGAGGAATTGCCGGGCGGCGTCAGCCACTACCTTCTGAAGGCAACCGACCAGGGCGAGATGAACAACACCGGCGACTACGTCGTGCCGCCGAACGAGTTGTTCGTGCTGGGGGACAATCGGGACAACAGCGCCGACAGCCGGTTCTGGGGCTTCGTGCCGATGGAGAACCTGATCGGGAAGGCGGAAGTGATCTTCTTCTCGATCGACGCGCAAGCGCCGTGGTGGGAATTCTGGGAATGGCCGCTGGAGATTCGCTGGGGCCGCTTCGGCATGGTGGTGCACTGAGGTCCGCTGCCAGAGCTCTGCTCCGTTGCCGCTGGCAGGCTTGCGGCCGGCCGTGACCAGTCCAATCGAAGAGATACTCGGTCATACCTTCGCGCGCCCGGAACTGCTGCGCGAGGCACTGACTCACCGCTCGGCGGCGCGTCGTCGGGGGCGGGGGCCGGCGTCGAACGAGCGGCTGGAGTTCATGGGCGATCGGGTTCTGGGCCTGTTGATTGCCGAGTGGCTGGTGGAGCGGTATCCGCGCGAGCAGGAGGGCGAGCTGGGACGGCGACTTGCGCATCTGGTCTCACAACCGGTGCTGGCGTGCGTAGCCGAGGCGATCGGGCTCGGGGTCGCGCTGTCGGTGGCACCTGGCGAGGTGAAGGCCGGCGTGCGGCAGCGCGCTACCGTTCTTGCCGACGCTCTGGAAGCAGCGCTTGGTGCACTGTTTCTCGATGGCGGGCTGGAACGCGCGCGGGATTTCGTTCGCGGCGCCTGGGCGGAGGTGATGGATGCGCAGACCTCGCCCCCCAAGGATGCCAAGACGGCATTGCAGGAATGGGCACAGGCGCGCGGCATGGAGCTGCCGGACTATCGGGTTGCGTCCCGGGCGGGCCCGCCGCATGCGCCCGAGTTCACCGTGACGGTCTCGGTCGGTGGACGCGAGGGCACTGGTACCGCGAGAAGCAAGCGGGCCGCGGAGCAGCTTGCCGCGGAGAACCTGCTGCAGGCAACGACGTGACGACGCGGTGCGGCTTCGTGGCGATCCTCGGCGCGCCGAATGCCGGGAAGTCGACGCTGCTGAACCGTCTGGCTGGGGCTAAGTTGTCGATCGTCAGCCCGAAGGCACAGACCACGCGGTTTCGCGTGCTGGCCATCGTCATGCACGGCGAGAGCCAGATGCTGCTGGTCGATACACCCGGCATTTTTCGCCCGCGTCGCCGGCTCGATCGCGCCATGGTGGCGGCGGCCTGGAGCGGGGCGCGTGACGCCGATCTGGCGCTGCTGCTGGTAGATTCGAAGACCGGCGCCACCGACGAGGTGCGCTCGATCGTCGAGAAACTCGCGAAGGCGAAGCGACGCTGCTGGCTGGTGTTGAACAAGGTGGACCTGGTGCCGCCGCCGCGCTTGCTGCCGCTGACCGCCACGCTTAGCGCGATGGTGCCGTTCGAAGAGACGTTCATGGTCAGTGCCGCAACCGGCGATGGATTGGACCTGATGGTCGACGCGCTGGCGGCAGCGATGCCGGAGGGCCCGTATCTGTACCCGCCCGATGACCTGACGGACCTACCGGATCGGTTGCTCGCGGCCGAGATCGTGCGCGAGCAGATTTTTCTCCAGACGCATGAAGAGGTGCCGTACGCCGCCACGGTCGAGACCGAGACCTGGCAGGAGCGGCCGGATGGGGGGCTGCGCATCGATGCCACGATCTACGTCGCCAGGTCTGGCCAGAAGGCGATCCTGATCGGCAGCAACGGCAGCCGGATCCGGGAGATCGGCGCGCGCGCGCGCCAGGAGCTGACGACGTTGCTGGAGCGGCCGGTGCATCTTTTTCTGAACGTCAAAGAGCGCTCGGGCTGGGACGAGGAGGGCGCGCGGTTGCGGGCAATTGGCCTAGACGAAGCGGAGTAGGGGTTCCTTCACGTCGCCGGAATACAGGGCAACCGGCCTTCAAGGATCAAACGATGCCGGACACGCCTGTTGAACCGACAAGCGGCGCACCCTACCCTGGGAATGTGGAGGCGCGACTGGCCGTGCTGGAGCACATCACCGAGACCAACGCCGAGACGTTTGGAGGCTGGAACGGCGGTTCGATGCAGTAGATCACCGATTTGAGTTGATTGACCGCCGTTTCGAAGCGATTGATCGGCGCTTCGATGCGATCGACCGCCGGTTCGAAGCAGTCGATTGCCGGTTCGAGGCGGTGGACGCCCACTTCGAAGCCATCGAGCGACGCCTCGATTCGATCATCCAGGAGCATCGTGCAGACTTCCGGTGGCTGATCGGCGCCATACTGGTGTGCTTTGGCGGATTGCTGGGCGTCATGGCGCACGGGTTCCACTGGTTTTAGCATCGCCCACATTCATCTCTCCGGTTTGCGGCAGAGGCGCCGCGCGTGGCGCGGCGGGTGAAGGCGCCGGTGCGCGGCCCTCACCCGGTTCGCCTCGCTCGGCTCCGAGCCCTCCGGCAGGAGCAGGAGAGCCGAATAGAGACCGACAGGAGCATCCGCTGATGGAATGGGACGCGCCGGCCATCGTGCTCGACGCGCGGCCATACAGTGAGGGCGACGCAATCGCCACCGTGATGACCGAGCAGCACGGGCTGCATCGCGGACTCGCCCGCGGCGGTGCCTCGCGGGCGCAGGGCGCTGTCTGGCAGCCCGGCAACCTGGCGCAGGTGCGCTGGGTCGCGCGCCTGGCCGAGCAACTCGGCAGCTTCTCCGCCGAGCTGATCCATCCGGCCGCCGCCCTGGTGATGGCCGATCCGCTGGCGTTGGCGATGCTGAGTTCGGCCTGCGCGGTTACCGCCGGCGTCTTGCCCGAACATGAGCCGCACCCGCGCGTGTTCGACGGGCTCCTGCAACTGATCGCCGCACTGCCGCAGGGTGCGACAGTGCTGGACATGCTGATCCGGTGGGAAGCCGTGCTGCTTGCCGAACTCGGCTACGGCCTCGATCTTTCGGCCTGCGCCGTTACAGGAGAAACCATTGGCCTTGCCTGGGTCTCGCCGAAAACCGGGCGGGCGGTGACCGGGCAGGGCGCGGGAGTCTGGAAAACCCGGCTGCTGCGGCTGCCGCCGTTCTTGGTCTCTGATGTGCCGGGCACGGCCACGGATTGGCGCGACGGGCTCCGCCTGACCGGCCATTTCCTCGAGCGCGACGCATTCGGTCAGCAGCACCGGCCTTTGCCCCAGGCGCGGCGAATGCTCTACGACCGTGTGGCCGCACTGGCCGAATCGGAGACCAACGATGCCGGATGACATCGGCCATATCGAGGATACGCGTCTCATCGACGCCTTGTCGGAGCGCTATCTCGCCTACGCGCTCTCAACCATCATGTCGCGTTCGCTGCCCGACGTGCGCGACGGTCTCAAGCCGGTGCACCGTCGCTTGGTCTATGCGATGCACCTGCTGCGGCTCGATCCTGCCGCCGGTTTTAAGAAATGCGCGCGCGTCGTTGGCGACGTGATCGGCAAGTTCCACCCGCACGGCGACGTCGCCGTGTACGACGCGCTCGTGCGGCTCGCGCAGGATTTCGCCGCGCGGTACCCGCTGGTCGAAGGCCAGGGCAATTTCGGCAACATCGACGGCGATAATCCCGCGGCGATGCGCTACACCGAGGCGCGGCTGACGGCGGTCGCCCAGGCGCTGCTCACCGGTATCGACGAGGATGCGGTCGATTTCCGCGCCACTTACGATGGTGAGGAACACGAGCCAGTCGTGTTGCCGGGCGCTTTCCCCAACCTGCTGGCGAACGGCGCCGCGGGCATCGCGGTCGGCATGGCGACCTCGATTCCGCCGCACAATGCGGGCGAGATCTGCGCCGCGGCGATCCACCTGATCCGCCATCCGAAAGCGAGCACCGCCGATCTGCTGCGCCACATGCGTGGGCCGGACTTCCCGACCGGGGGGGTTTTGGCGGAGGACGCGGCCTCGATCGTCGCTGCCTATGAGACCGGACGAGGCGGGTTCCGCCTGCGCGCCAAATGGACTGTGGAGAAGGGCAAGTACGGCGCCTGGCAGATCGTAGTGACAGAAATCCCGTTCCAAGTGCAGAAGGGTCGGCTTGTCGAGCAGATCGCGGCGCTGATTGAGGAACGCAAACTGCCGTTGCTCGGCGATGTGCACGACGAGAGCACCGAACAGGTGCGGCTGGTGCTGGAGCCGAAGACGCGCGGGGTGGAACCCGAAGTGCTGATGGAGACGCTGTTCCGCGCTACCGCGCTGGAGAGCCGCTTTTCGTTGAATATGAACGTGCTCGATGCGACCCGCACACCGCGCGTGATGAGCCTCGGTGAGGTGTTGCGCGCCTGGCTCGATCATCGCCATGAGGTGCTGCTGCGCCGCTCCAGGCACCGGCTCGCGGCGATAGAGCGGCGCCTGGAAGTGCTGGATGGCTACCTGCTTGTCTATCTCAACCTCGACGAGGTGATCCGCATCATCCGCGAAGAGGAGCAGCCCAAGCCGCGGCTGATGCAACGGTTCAAGCTGAGCGACGTGCAGGCCGAAGCGATCCTCAATATGCGGCTGCGCAGCCTGCGCAGGTTGGAAGAGATAGAGCTGCGCAACGAGCACAAGTCGCTGTCCCGCGAGCGCAAGGGGATCCAGGCACTGCTCAAGGATCAGGCGCTTCGGTGGGATCGCATCGCCGGCGAGATCGAGGAGGTCCGGGCGAAGTTCGGCAGCGGTTCGCTCGGCGCCCGCCGGACCGAGCTGGGCGCCGCGCCGGCCGCTGTCGAGGTCTCGACAGACGCCCTGGTGGAGCGCGAGGCGATTACCGTGATCCTGTCGGACAAGGGCTGGATTCGGGCGGTGAAAGGCGGCGTCGCCGATCCCGCCGAGCTGCGCTTCAAGGAAGGCGATCGGCTCAAGCTGCTGCTGCCCTGCCAAACGACCGACCGGCTGTGCCTGTTCGGCACCAACGGCCGCGCCTACACGCTGAAGGCCGCGGACCTGCCGCGCGGGCGCGGCGACGGCCAGCCGGTGCGCCTGCTGGTCGATCTCGCGAACCAGGACGATGTCGTGGCGCTGTTCGTGCCGGCGGAGGGCGGTCGCTATCTTGTTGCGTCCTCGTCCGGCCGCGGATTCATTGTCGCCGCTGCGGATCTGCTGGCCGAGAAGCGCACCGGCAAGCAGGTGCTGAACCTGCGACCCGGCGAGGAGGCGGCGCTCTGCGTGCCGGCCGAGGGCGACCATGTCGCGGTCATCGGCACCTCGCGCAAGCTGCTGATCTTTCCTCTGGAGCAGGTGCCCGAAATGGCCCGCGGGGGTGGGGTGATCCTGCAACGTTATCGCGACGGCGGCCTTGCCGACACGAAAGTTTTCCGGCTCGCCGACGGGCTGAGCTGGAAATGGGGTGATCGCGTGCGCACGGAGATGAACCTGCGCGACTGGCTCGGCGAGCGCGGTCAGGCCGGCCGCATGCCACCTTCCGGCTTCCCTCGCTCTGGTCGTTTCGAGTGATACCGGATAGAGAGAGGCTCTGCGCCGTCTGCGTCTCTGCGGTCGATCTTGTAGAAGAAAGATTCAACGCAGAGACGCAGAGGACCCAGAGGCAAGCGCGTCATCCACTGGTGGCTTGACGCCCGCCCGGTCCTATTCAGAATGAAAGCGAGCGGCCGTGGCGGCTTGCCTGGCAGCACAAGGGATCAAAAGGGAGAGACTTCCATGCAGCTTTCACGCCGCGGCCTGCTGGGCACCGCAGCCGCGCTTTCCACGGTGCCGGTTTTGCGCAGCCGGGCCCAGGCTACGCCGAAGATCCGGCTGGGGGTTCTGACCGACCTGTCAGGAACGTATCGAGACAACACCGGCCCGAATTCGGTGGCATGCGCGCGGCAGGCGGTGGAGGAGTTCAACCCCGCCGGGCATGGCTTCACGGTCGATCTCATCTCCGCGGACCATCAGAACAAACCGGACATTGCCTCTACCATTGCCCGGCAATGGTTCGATCAGGGCGTCGATGCGGTGATCGATGTGCCGACCTCTTCGGTAGCGCTGGCGGTGGCGCAGGTCGCCAAGGAGAAGGACAAGATCATGCTGAATGGGTCGGCCACGACGACCGACCTGACCGACAAGCAGTGCAGCCCCAACACCATCGTCTGGAGCTTCGACACTTATATGATGGCGGTCTCGCAGGGCGGGACCATGGTGAAGCAGGGCGGCAAGAGCTGGTTCTTTATCACCGCCGACTATGTGTTCGGCCACAGCCTGGAGGAGCAGACGGCGGCGCTGGTCGAAAAAGAGGGCGGCAAGGTGGTCGGCCGCGTGCGTTATCCGTTCCCGGACACGACCGACTTCTCGTCCTATCTACAGCAGGCACAGGCGAGCGGAGCTCAGGTCCTCGGTCTGGCCAATGCGGGCCTCGACACAGTGAACAGCGTCAAGCAGGCGCATGAGTTCGGCCTCAATCAGACAATGAAGATTGCGCCACTGCTTATCTTCATCACCGACGTGCACTCGCTCGGGCCCGACATGGCGCAAGGGCTGAACTGCACGAACTCATTTTATTGGAACTACAACGACCGTACCCGTGCGTTCACCAAACGCGTGCTGCCGAAGCTGTCGAACGGAGCTTATCCGAACATGGCGCACGCCAGCTCGTACGGCATCACGTTGCACTACCTGAAGGCGGTGGCGGCCATGGGTGCTGCGAATGCCACGAAGAGCGGGCGCGAAACGGTGGCGCGGATGAAGGGTATGCCGGCCGACGATGATGCTTTCGGTCCGGGCCGCATCCGGTCGGACGGGCGCGGCGAATTCCCGGCGTATCTGTGGCGCGTGAAGACGCCCGCGGAGACCAAGATGCCGTGGGACGTATTTGACCTCGTCACGGTTACCCCCGCCGCCGACGTACTGCACCCGCTGAACACGAAGTGCGAGTTCCCCGTCACCACGGCGTAGGGAATCGATCCGATACGCAGAGGCCGGGAGCTACGGCTCCCGGCTTTCGCGTCCGCCGTCAGACGAGTCGCAAATTGGTGGCGGCAGCCTTGCCGCGTTCCATCTGCACCTCGTAGCTGACCCGTTGGCCGTCGTTCAGTCCATTGAGTCCGGCGGCTTGTACCGCAGTGATATGGACGAAGACATCCTTGCCGCCGTCCTGGGGCACGATGAAGCCGTAGCCCTTCGTCGCGTTGAACCATTTTACGGTTCCAGTAGCCATGCGTAGTCTCTCCTTAGGGTGCGCCTCCCGTAGGCGCGCTGTGCGGGAATTGTTGGAAGCTGAGGGGCGCCGCTGGGCAGCTTGCGCGGTCCGAAAGGGACTCGGTCATGGAGCAACCGGGCGGCGAGTCAGGCGGTGCTCAGGCAAGCTGCAGGTTGGTGGCAGCCTCTTTGCCGCGCTCGATGTTCACCTCGTAGCTCACCCGCTGGCCTTCGTTGAGGCCTCGCAGCCCAGCCGCCTGAACGGCCGTGATATGGACGAAGACATCCTTGCCGCCGTCCTGCGGCATTATAAAGCCGTAGCCCTTGGTGGTGTTGAACCACTTGACCGTGCCGATAGCCATCCTTCAGTCACTCTCTCTTCTTGGGTGTCGCGCCGGATTGCGCGACGTTAGACAACCGGGCCTTTGGAACGTCTTGAGAGCACCCGAGCGACGGGAGGCACAGCAAGCCAAGCCAAAATGCGATTGCGTAGCACACTTGGCACAGAAACGCGCTGTCCTGTCAATAACGGCGTGGTAATGCAGCCGCCGGGTTTCGATCACGCGTGCGTTGAGCGCCAATCCATTGGTGGACCACAGAACGCAACGAACCTTGAGCGCAGGAACCAAAGAAAAGGGCGGGCCATTCGGCCCGCCCCTTCTCAGACCTTGGAACGCTCTGGGCGTTAGAAGTCCATATCGCCCATACCGCCGCCACCTGGGGGCATCGGCGGAGTTTTCTTCTCCGGCTTCTCGGCCACCATCGCCTCGGTAGTGACCAGCAGACCGGCGACCGACGCCGCATCCTGCAGCGCCAGGCGAACGACCTTGGTCGGGTCGATGATGCCCGCCTTGACCAAGTCCTTGAACTCGCCGCCCTGGGCGTCGAACCCCCAGTTGTATTCCTGGTTGTCGAGCACCTTGCCAGAGATCACCGCGCCGTCCTCGCCGGCGTTCTCGGCGATCTGACGCAGCGGCGTCTGCAGCGCCTTGCGGACGATGTCCATGCCGAAGCGCTGGTCGTCGTTGTCGGCCTTCAGCTTTGCTAGGATCAGGCTGGCACGAGCCAACGCCACACCGCCGCCCGGCACGATGCCTTCCTCGACAGCCGCACGGGTCGCATGCATGGCATCATCGACGCGGTCCTTGCGCTCCTTCACCTCGACCTCGCTGGCGCCGCCGACGCGGATGACCGCAACGCCACCGGCCAGCTTCGCCAGCCGCTCCTGCAGCTTCTCGCGGTCATAGTCCGAGGTGGTTTCCTCGATCTGCGCGCGGATCTGGTTGCAGCGGCCCTTGATGTCGTCTTTCTTGCCGGCGCCTTCGATGATCGTGGTGTTCTCCTTCTCGATCAGCACCCGCTTCGTCTTGCCGAGCATGTTCAGCGTGACGTTCTCGAGCTTGATGCCGAGATCCTCGCTGATCACCTGACCGCCGGTCAGAATAGCGATATCCTCGAGCATCGCCTTGCGCCGATCGCCGAAGCCGGGCGCCTTCACCGCGGCGACTTTCAGGCCACCGCGCAGCTTGTTCACCACCAGCGTGGCGAGCGCTTCGCCCTCCACGTCCTCGGCGACGATCAGCAGCGGCCGGCCGGACTGCACCACCGCTTCCAGAAGCGGCAGCATCGGTTGCAGGCCGGACAGCTTCTTCTCATGGATCAGGATGTACGGCTGATCCAGCTCGGCGACCATCTTCTCGGCGTTGGTGATGAAATAGGGCGAGACATAGCCGCGGTCGAACTGCATGCCCTCGACCACGTCGAGCTCTGTTTGGATGCCCTTGGCCTCCTCGACCGTGATGACGCCCTCGTTGCCGACTTTCTGCATGGCCTCGGAGATCATGCGGCCGATTTCACTGTCGCCATTGGCCGCGAGCGAGCCCACCTGCGCGGTCTCCCCAGGAGTGGTGATCTTCTTGGTGTGCTTCTTCAGCTCATCCACGACGGCGATCACCGCCTTGTCGATGCCGCGCTTGAGGTCCATCGGGTTCATCCCGGCGGCAACCGCCTTGGCGCCCTCGCGCACGATCGACGCCGCCAGCACAGTTGCCGTGGTGGTGCCATCGCCGGCCGTGTCGTTGGTCTTCGACGCCACCTCGCGCACCATCTGGGCGCCCATGTTCTCGAACTTGTCGGCCAGCTCGATCTCCTTGGCGACGGTGACGCCGTCCTTGGTGATGCGCGGCGCGCCGAAGCTCTTGTCGAGCACCACATTGCGGCCCTTCGGGCCGAGCGTAACTTTTACTGCATCGGCCAGGATGTCCACGCCACGCAGCAGGCGTTGACGCGCATCACCGCCGAACCTTACGTCCTTGGCAGCCATATGTCTGAATTCCCTTGTGTTGTCGATGAGTTGGTTGAAGGACCGGCTTAGGCGGCCTTCTTGCGGGCGATCGTCGCGTCGACGATGCCCATGATGTCGGACTCCTTCATGATCAACAGCTCCTCGCCGTCGATCTTGACTTCGGTGCCCGACCATTTGCCGAACAGGATGCGGTCACCCTGCTTGACATCGAGCGGCACGAGCTGGCCTTGCTCGTTGCGTGCGCCGGGACCGACGGCGATGACCTCGCCTTCCATCGGCTTTTCCTTAGCGGTATCGGGGATGATGATGCCGCCCGTGGTCTTTTCCTCGGCCTCGATGCGCCGGACCACGACGCGGTCATGTAGCGGACGAAACTTCATTCAAGTCGCTCCTGAGTGATGCTAGCCCGCATTTCTCACAGACTCCAGGCAAAATCGAACTGGTGCCGTAACGTAATCGTGCTCCCGGCCAATTTGCCCGCTGCCGATCGTGTAGCCGCGTAGCGACTGATTTTGCGCGCGCGCCGCGTCGCGCCGCACCAGGCAGCGTTGCACGGGAGAGCGTATCGGACTATGCGCTGTCTGCTTCGTATCAGGCGGCAGCAGCCGCCGCGGTAAGCGCGGCGTGAGCGGCAGCGAACTCGCCCTGGTAGGGACAGGCCGAAGCCATCGCTACCTTGACCCGCCGCACGCTGATCCGCACCAACGCCCCCAATTTGAGCAGTTTAAGTCGTATCGTCCCGCAGGTGGCAGCAGCAAACTGTGTGTCCGCCAGCCCGATCCGGCGCAGCGCGCACAGCAGTACATAGGCCAGCGAGGCGAACCACAGGCGCAACTGATTGGCTCGCATGGTCGCCGTGGACGTGCGATCGGCGAACAGGTCGAGCTGGCACTCCTTGATCCGGTTCTCCATCTCACCGCGCGCACAATAGATCGTCTCGTAGAGATACCGCGCCGCCGCCTCGCCGCGCTTAAGCGAGGTCACCACGAAGCGGGGATTGGCCTCGTCCTGGGTCCATTCGGCCTTCGCCACCACTCGCCGCCGGCGGCTCCAGCTCTTCAGCGTGGACCAGCGGAAATCCTTGAAGCGACGCGCCGGTTTGCCGGTCTGCTTGGCCTCGGCCTGCGCCGCCGTCAACTCGGCTTTGATCTGCGCCACCAGCCGCTCGTTGCGCGCCAGGCCGAACAGGTAGTCCGCCCGATTGGCCTCGCACCACGCCATCAGTTCTTCGCGGGCGAAACCAGAGTCCGCCCGCAGCAGGATTTGTGTCTTCGGCCAGCGCGCCCGGATCTGGGCAACGATCCGTGATACCTCCTCAACCGCCCCGGCCGAGCCGTCGATGTCGGACTGCCGCAGCTTCGCCGCCAGCAGGTGTCGGCCGCAGAACACGTAAAGCGGCAGATAGCAGTAGCAGTCGTAATAGCCGTGGAAGAACCGACCTTCCTGATGTCCGTGCAGCGGATCATCGGTGGCGTCGAGATCGAGGATGATCTGCTTCGGCGGTTCGGCATGCGCGTCTAGGAACATATCGACGAACAGCCGCTCGATCGACGCCGTATCGGCGCTGATCTTGGCATAGCGGGAGGGCTCCGGCTGGCCCAGCTCCAGCCGGTTCAGCGTCGATTTGCCGGCCAGCGGCGCGCAGTCCGACCGGCGCGCCTCCAGCTTGCCGGCCAGCACCGCCAGCACCGGATCGTGGCGGAGCTGGTCGTGGTCGATCAGGTCTTCGTAGCCGAGCGCGATGCCGATGATCCGCTGGCTGACCAGGGTCGCCACATCGTGCTCGACGAAGGCTGGGTTGCGGGCGTCCTGGAAACACGCGGCAAACCGCCGGGTCAGGCCAATCACCTGGTCGGTCGCGCCGAGCAGCAGCGCCCCGGCATCCGAGGTCAGCGTTCCGCCGTCGAAGCCGGCCACCACTGCGCGGCCTTCTACAGGTGCAAAGGCGAACAGCTCTGCGCTACACTCTGTCTGCATCGGGGAAATCCTCCGTTCCACGAAAAACTTTGTTGGCACAATGATTTCGCTGATTCGGAGCCCCGATGCACCTGATTCGGTGAGAAATGCGGGCTAGTCACTGGGTGACGGTTGGTGTTCCTGGGGTTTGGCAACGTCCGCGCGGGCCCGGACTGGCGCCCGCGGCGGCTGTTAGCACTCCTGCTTCAGGAGTGCCAGCGATCTAATCCCGGGTCGGTGAGGAGTCAAGTGCCCGGCAGCACTTAGGTCCGGCGAGTGCCAAACCATTGAATCCATTCATTTTTACTTGCATCAGGCAGCCCTGTTCGTGGCAAGCTCGTTACGGACCATTAGAAGATTGAGACGGAGACGCGCGTCGATGAGCCTCGTTTTACAGTTGAAGGACTACCGCCTGACCACCGCCGAGATCATGTACCGGATGCCCGACCATCCGGACATCCTGCAGACCTATATCTGGCAGGACATGGACTTGGCGCCCGCTTTCCCGGTGCTGCGGCGGTTCCTCGATTTCTGGCGCAGGGAGCTCGACGGCCCGCTGCATTCGGTGCGCGTGACCTCGGCCCGGCTCATCGGGCCGTCCTCGTTCCGTCATCCGGCTATGCTGCAGATTCATTAGCCGCTGCCCGCACCTCTTCCGCTCTGCGGCAGAGGCCTGCCCTCGGACTCCGACCCGAGGGCCGCCGCGCGCAGCGCGGCGAGTGAGGGTCTAGCAGCCCGTCCCGACACTTGCTTCGCTTTGCGAGCCACCCCGGATCGAGATGCTATCGGCGTGGGCAGCCGCGGCAGCATGTATCCTGGCGGTTGTCCAAAACCAGTCGGGAACGAAGCGATGACGAACAAGGATGGGCGGCACGCCGTTCCGGACTATGGCTGCAAGATGCCGCCATCAAGATTGGTCCCGCCCGCCAGGCCGCTCGGCCCCGCGAATGGGGCATCATGGTAGAGAACCGTCAGGTTCCCCTGGATACGAGTTTGCAGGCTGACGGGTCTAAGTGACGAGGCCGCCCAGGATGGTGCATGCAAAGCCAGTTCGCTGCATGCCGATCCTCACTCGCCGCGAAAAGGAGATTGCACGGTGCACAATGCCCTTGACAGATCAGCCCCCCATACGAGTCCGGGGCAGGCTCTCTCCGGCAGCGCGGGAGAAGTGGCCTCGGCCCTCCCGCGCGAGGGCTGGCTTCGCAAGGCCGCCTGGCTGGATCTGCAGCCGTCAGAGATTGCCGCACTACTGCGGCCAGTAATCGGGGACAGAACGATCCTATCGGTCCAACCCGTAACCGGCGGTCTCGTCAACACCAACCTGAAGGTAACATTCGGCGACCCGCCGAACACCGTTCTGCTACGCCTGTTCCAGCGCGAGCCGCTGAAGGCGCGAATCGAGGCAGCATTGGACGCACTGCTCAGCGATGCCGTACCGCGCGCGCGGTTCCTGCATTTCGATGAAACCAACCCAGTGACCGGTCACCCCTATGCGGTCTTGCAATGGATCGACGGCGTTCAGCTCAGCGCGGCGGCAACCACAGCCGACGCGGCGGCACTGGCCGAACTCGGCGCCCGTACCGGGGAAGTGCTGTCACAGATACACTCCTTCCACTTCGACCGGCATGGGTTCTTCGCCACTGATCTCTGCGTCCCGGCCGCCATTGATCTCGATCGCGCCGGACTACTGGCCTTCATGCACGAGTGCCTGTGCGACGGGCCAGGCGGCGAACGGCTCGGCGCGGCGTTGACAGCGCGACTGTTCGCCTTCGTGGAACGTGAAGGCGATTGGCTGAACGCCTGGCTGGGCGCCCCGAGCCTGACCCATGCCGATTTCAACCCGAGCAACATCCTGGTACGCCGCGAAGGGGATGCGTGGCGCATCGCCGCGGTGCTGGACTGGGAATTCGCCCTGAGCGCAACGCCCGCGCTGGATTTCGGCAACCTTCTGCGTCCGCCGTTCGGCGAACAGCCTGGTTTCGTCGAAGGACTGGCGCAGGGCTATTGCACGGCCGGCGGCTTCCTGCCGGATGACTGGCTCCGCATTGCGCGGATCGCCGACCTGTTCGCCTGGGCGGATTTGCTGGGCCGGCGCAGCGAGGACCCCGCACTGACCGCCGATGCGCGCCGGATCATTGCCGCGACCCTCGAACGCGGCTGATATCAGGCGGCTGCGGCACGAACCGTTTCTTGAGGCTTCCGGCCGCGCTTGCGGCCGTCCGAAAGTGCCGCGCAGGCGTCCCGGATACTGAGGATATAGCGGTCGGCTTGTTCTTCCCCCAGTTCCGAGCGCTGTAGTCCCAGATCTCACTCAGGTCCGTCTGAGCAGCGGGAGACAGAAGGTAGCCGGTCATCACGGTTGCCGGGCGCGTTTCTCTTCCAGGAAATGGTCAAAGTCGAAGGATTGCGAGGGCCCGCTTTGCTCGCCTTCGATTAGCGCGGCGCGAAGGGCAGCCAGCCTGATCTCGTGTTCTTCGAGCAAGCGCAATCCGGCACGGACAACCTCGCTCGCGGAACCGTAACGGCCCTCCGCAAGTTGCCGGTCGACAAAGCCGCTGAAATGATCTCCGAGGGAGATGGATGTGTTTTTGGGCATTATCGAGCCTCCTTGCCTTTACCAATATATACCTGATTTTGGTAATATCAGCCGGCATCCAGCCCGTCGCGGCGCACACCGATATGGTAGATGAAAGCGGCTCGTCACCGTGCTGCATGCGCCGCCGCGCGGTGCCTTCACACGTGGTGACGAGAAATGAGCGGCTTGCGGCTTCCATGACGAGTGGCCTGCTGGCACCGCCCGCTCCTTGGCCGGCTCCGCCGATTGCCTGACACTCCCCGCATGCCCGGCACAACACGCAATGTCCTGATCGTAGGCGCCGGGATCGGCGGCTTGACCCTGGCGCTGGCGCTGATCCGGCGCGGCTTCGAGGTGACCGTCCTCGAGCAAGCGACCGAGCTGCGCGAACTCGGCGCCGGGCTGCAGCTCGGGCCGAACGGCACGCGCGTGGTGACCGGCCTCGGGCTCGGGCCGGTAATGCGGCGCATCGTCTGTCCCGCTGCCGGCAAGGAAATTCGCCTCTGGAGCACCGGCCAGACCTGGCCACTGTTCGACCTCGGCGAAAGCGCCGTCGAACGCTACGGCGCACCCTATTGGATGGTGCATCGCGGCGACTTCCACACCCTGCTGCTGGAAGCACTGCGCAAAGCGCGTCCCGACGCAGTCCGGCTCGGCGCGACCGCAACCGCCTTCGAGCAGGACACCGCCGGTGTCACGCTGCACCTGGCCTCCGGCGAGCGGCACCGCGGCGACGTACTGATCGGTGCAGAGGGCGTGCACTCCTGCATCCGCCAGCAGATGTTCGGCGCCAGTCGGGCTCGGTTCACCGGCCTGATGGTCTGGCGCGGCCTTGTGCCGATGGAACGGCTGCCGCCGCACCAGCGCAGCCTGGTCGGCGCCAACTGGGTCGGGGCGGGGCGTCATGCCGTCACCTACCCGCTGCGCCGGGGCGAGATTCTGAACTTCGTCGCGGCTGTCGCGCGCGACGATTGGCGCGTGGAGTCCTGGACCGAGCGCGGCACCACCGAGGAATGCCTGACCGATTTCGCCGGCTGGCACGAGGACGTGCAGCGGATCATCCGCAACATCGATGTGCCGTACAAAATGGGCCCTGCTGGGTCGCGAGCCGCTGGCACGCCTGAGCGAAGGCCGCGTGGCGCTGCTGGGCGATGCGGCGCATCCGATGCTGCCGTTCCTCGCGCAGGGCGCCAACATGGCGATCGAGGACGCGATGGTGCTGGCGCGCTGTCTGGAGAGCTTTGCCGATCCGGTCGAGGCACTGCGTCGGTACGACACCGCGCGGCTCGCCCGCACCACCCGTGCGGTGCTCGGTTCGCTCGACAATGCGACGCGGTTTCATAATCCCGCACTGGCCGATGCGGTGGGCGCGGCGGCGTATCTCGATCGCGAGTGGCAGCCGGACAAAGTACGGGAGCGCTACGATTGGGCGTACCAGTACGATGCTCTGAGCGTGCCTCTGTAATGCGGCGGGGACGATGACCAACGGCGCCACCCCGGCCACAGCGCGCCTCAGCGAGCGGCCGCACGTGCTGGTGACTTGGCTGTGCGGCTTGGTGCTGACGCTGGAGGGGTACGACTTCGCCTCGGTCGCCTATGCGGTGCCGTCGCTGATGGATGCCTGGCACATCAAGCCGGTCGCCTTCACGTCGGTCCTAACCGCGGGGAATGTGGGCCTGCTGCTGGGCGCGCTGATTGCCGGGCCGATCGGCGACCGGATCGGGCGCCGGCCAGTGCTGATCGGCTGCGTCGCAGTGTTCGGAATGTTCTCGCTCCTGAGCGCGTTCGCGGGCTCGCCGGCCGATCTTGCCTGGCTGCGCTTCGGGACCGGACTTGGGCTCGGCGGCGGCGTGCCACTGGCGATCGCGCTGGCATCCGACCATGCCCCGCAGGGCAAGCAGGGGCGGCTGGTGATCCTGATGAGCTCGGGCGTGTCGATTGGCAACACGGTGGGCGGGCTGCTCGCCACGCAGATCGTGCGCTTCCTCGGCTGGCCGTGGATTTTCGTCGTGGGCGGTGTGCTGCCGCTGCTTCTCGTCGGCGTGCTGATCCTATGGCTGCCGGAATCCGAGGCACTGCGCCACGACCGCACGCCCGGTAATCGGGTGGCAGCATTATTCCAAGCCGGTCGCGCGCCATCGACGCTGCTGCTCTGGGCGATGAACTTGCTCAACTTGCTCAACAACTACCTGATCCTGCTGTGGCTGCCGGCGATCCTGCGAGCGGAGGGCGTGGCTCCGTCCTGGGCGATCTTCGCCGCGACCATGTACGCGCTCGGCACAATCGTCGGCGCGTATCTGACCGCGCCAATCGTCGATCGGATCGGGGTGGAGCGGGTGCTGATGTGCCTGCTGTTCCTTGGCGCGCTGTGCGTCTTCACGATCGGCGCGTTCAACCCGCCGTTCGGCCTGCTGGCGCTGATCATCGGCGTGTCGGGCATCGGGATTGGCGGCTGCCAGCACGGGATCAACGCGCTGTCCGGACGGATCTATCCGCCGGCGATTCGCTCGACCGGGGCTGGATGGGCGACGGGCGCGGGGCGAATCGGCACCATTGCCGAACCGCTGCTGGGCGGGCTGTTCCTGTCGCTTGGGTGGTCAGGGCAGGCGATCATTCTGTTCGCAACATTACCTGCTTTGGGCGTGACGCTGTCGATGGCGGGGCTGGACGTGGCCCAGCGGCGGTTGCACAGAGTTCGATAACAGCGCCGTTTCCGGCCTGTTTCGGAAGATGCGCTCGTTTTGGCGATCCCCGATGCCTTTGTTTAAGCACGAAATGATAGCGGCGGCGCTGGGCCCGCAGGCAAAAAATTGCCAACGAGCGGCCAGGCCGGCGCAGGAAGCAGCGGCTTCAGGGAAACCCGTGCGCCGCCCCCGTCGTTACAGGGTTTGGAGGCCCGCCATGTACATCGCCCGGTTTTCTTACCACCTGCGTCCCTCGAACCGGCAGCGCGCCATCGAGTTCATCAGCCGTGAGGTGAAGGCCGCTAAGGACCGTGGCCTGAAGGGACGGCTGCTAATAATCAATCGGCACGCAAAAGGGACCCCTATTGGTGTCTAGCGTACTTAAAATGCACTTTGGTGTCCCTCAGCGCAGGAGAGGTTGGTTTTTCGCTGCGGCACGGCAACTCCGGATCAAGTCCTGGGCCTGGCGCGGGGGTTTCGCCCGGGTACCCACGACTTTTCTTGCGGGTACAAACCCGGCGTTTCCAGTCAGGTGAACGCACCCCCTGGTTCCGGGCCAGCGACACGCCGTCTGCTCCCGGTAACCAAGCCCTATTCGCAGGAAGGCGTGCCCCGGTGTGCAACTTGGCGGCGGTTCGGCCACTCAGCGTCTCCCTAACGCTTGTGGCATGGCTCAGCATACAATTTATGGTTGATCACGGTCTCGTGATGTGCCATTAGTGAGTCCGACGCCGTGCTCCCGCGGCGTTTCCTCCCTTGCAGCCTTGGCGCGCGCCCCCCCGGACGCGCGTCTTTTTTTGCTCCAGCGAAGCCCGGCGAGCCGGAGCCCGAGGGCAGGCGTCTCCCCCAAGGGGCGGGAAAGGTGTGAGATGAATGCGCCCTAGCCCGGTCGGTGCCCCCCTTTCGCGCTCTGAGCTGAGCCCAGGCTCCTTGTGGAGTGTCCTCCCTCAACGTCCCGTAGCAGCGCCGCCGCAAGCCGGGCGCGCCCAGCCTGTCCCGCCTCCAGCCCATGCGCGTTCACGATCGCCAGCCGGAAGCCGCCAGGCGGCATGGCATGGTGTTCCGGCTCGCGATCCTCGTGGAAGGTGATTTGCACGCTGGAGACGCCCGGCATCCGCCGCACCTCCTCCACCAGCGCGGCCGGCGGGTGGCGATAGCGCGGGCCGTGCGGACCGAACAGCACTACGCTGAACCCGTCGGTGCGCTCGGTCTCGGCAAAGCTCCAGACGCCGGTCTCGTAGAGACGCACAAGCGCCTCCACCCAACCGGGCCCGTACAGGTCCGGCCATTGGTCGGCAAAACGCAGATGCGCCTCGATGATCCGCCCGCCAATGGTCTCGAAATTCACCATACCGGTGTAGCCAGCGAGGTGCGTGCACGCCCAGTCGCCGCACCATTCCTCCACCTCGGGGATCGGCTCGGCGTGGATGTGCCAGTGATCGAACGTGCCGCCGGCCGTGGTGGCCCCGGTGGCGTGCCGCCACCACTGCGGTACCCCGTCCACCAGCGCGGCGTCGGAGCTGACATGTCGTCCGTGCAGGAGCGTGCACCAGAAATGTCCCGGCGTGAGTACCGCCTTGTATTCGGCGGCAGAGCCGATCACCCGGCTGCCCGTACCCATCCCGCGCAGATTCATGATCGGCTTCGAGAACACCGGAAAGCTGGCCGGCATCACCCCGTGCGGCGCCGCTTCAAGTCCCTGCGACAACGCCACCGCCATCTTATCGTAGATCCAGCGTTGCGCCGGATACCACTCCCACGAAATCCGCATCCTCGGTGGAGATCCGCACCTCCTCCGGGCAGGCGACCCCCTCGAAATACTGCATGCGCCAGGGGTCGGCCTCGCATATCGGCATTAGCCGGCTGGCAGCGGGTTCGGCCGCAATCGCTGCGGCAGATCGGCCAAGGAATCGGCGGTGTCGAAATCGCGCAGCACCGCGTCGTCGGCCATTTCCACCTCTGTCACATGCTCCATGTGCTTGCCGAGCAGGAAGCGGGCGCCGGAATCGCCGCTGATTTCGAGGATTTCGGGGAAGAAGCGGCGGTCCCACAGCATCGGGTTGCCCTGCTTGCCGCGGAAGGTCGGCAGCACGATCAGCCTGCCCTCGTCGGCATCGTAGGCCTCCAGCAGCCGGTCGATCATCCGCCCGGTGACCAGCGGCATGTCGCCCAGGAAGATAATGCGCGGCGGCGGCGTCCGGCGGCACCGCGGCGATCCCGGCCTTCAGGCTGGCGGACAGGCCCTCTGCATAGTCCGTCGCGTGCACGTAACGCACCGGTCGGCCGCCGAGCGCGTGCTCGATCTCGCTTGGCTGGTGCCCGGTTACCACCAGGATCGGTCGCGCCTTGCTGGACAGCACGTTGTCGACCACCCGGGCGATCATCGGCTTCCCGGTCCGATCGGCGATCAGGAGCTTGTTGTGCGGTGCCATGCGACGTGAGCGGCCGGCCGCCAGCACCACGGCCGCAATGGTTGGCGCGCTGCGCGGGGCGGGGCCGGTGCGCGTCTCCATGGGCGCCTTCTCGCGCGGTAGCGGACGCGCATCGGTCTCCTTTAACAGGCCGCCGACGCCGAGGCGCATGAAATCCGCCGGGCCGACCGGTAGCGCGGCAAACAGCCGCGGCAGGATCAAGTCGATCCCGTTGGCTCGTGGGCTACGCGCGCAGCCGGGCAGCACCAGAGCTGGGCGTGTGCCGATCCGCCCCAGGCAGATCAGGTTACCGGGATCGACGGGCATGCCGAAATGCAGGATCTCGCCACCGGCTCGGACGATCCCAGCCGGCCCGACATCGCGCCGGTCGACCACGGCCGATGCGCCGACCACCAGCAACAGGTCGGCACCCTGCCGCACCAGTGCCTCCAGTGCCTGCGCGACTGCTTCTTCCTGGTGTGGCGTGCGCACCGGCGGCAGCAGCGTCCCGGTGAGCTGGTTGACCCGGCCTTCCGTCACCGCGATCGTCTTCTCGGTGGTGCTCTCCTTCAGCCCGGGCAGCTCGGTCGCCACCAAGCCCACCTTCAGGGCCCGGAACGGGTGAAGGTTCAGCGCCGAACCGCCCTGCCGGGCGATCGCCTCAGCCACCGACAACACAGCACCCGGCACCGCGAACGGGATCACCTTGATCGTCGCGACCAAGTCCTTCGCCGCGACGACCGCGAAGTCGGCCAGCGTTCCGAGCGTCAGCGCCTCATCGACGGCGTTGATGCGATTGATTTTCGCGGCATCGACGCGCAGCAGGCCCGGCACTTCGGCCGCCAGGTTCACCCGCCCGGTGGCGGCGCGCGAGCGCGACAGCAGCGGCGAGACCAGCGGCTGGGCAAGCCGATCGGCGGCGACGTCTTCCGGCACGTCGCCCGGCTCGAGCTGTGCGGCGATCACCTCGGAGCGGCCGGCCTCGCGTAAAGCCGCCAGCGCCGCCTCGTCCAGCACCGAGCCCTTGCGGATCATCCGTTCCCCGACCCGCTGGGAATGCGCGATGATCGCGCCGCGTGCCTGTTCCAGCGGGACCGGGCCGAATTTCATGCCGCCTGCTTCTCCTTCTCCGCCGGGCGCACCAGCGCGCCGCGCCGCGCGGCGACCAGTTCGGCGACGATCGAGAGGGCGATCTCCGGCGCGGTCATCGCCCCGATATCGAGCCCTACAGGCCCTTTGATGCGGGCCAGCGCGGCCTCGTCATGGCCCAACTCGCGCAGGCGCTTGAGCCGCGCCGCGTGGGTCCGTCGCGACCCCAGCGCGCCGATATAGAAGGCGGGTGATTTCAGCGCCCGGTCCAGCGCCGGATCGTCGAGCTTCGGGTCGTGAGTCAGCGTGATGACCGCGGTGCGCGGGTCGGGCCGCAGCACGTCCATCGCCTCGTCCGGCCAGTCGGTGCGCACCGTCACGTCGGGGAACCGCTCGTCGGAGGCGAAGGAACGGCGCGGATCGACCACCGTCACCGCGAAGCCCACCTGGGACGCAAACGGCACCAGCGCCTGGGCGATATGCACCGCGCCCACCACGATCAACCGCAGCGGCGGATTGTAGGCGTGCAGGAACCAGTCCGCCTCGCCGATCCTGACTGTCTGGCTGCGGTCGTCGGCCAGTGCGCGCTCTGCGGCCTGGTTGAGCTCGGCCGGCTCCGCTGAATCGGGCAGCAGGCACTGCGCCCCGTCCGCCAGCCGCGTCGCCATCACGACCGGTCGACCGTCCTGCCGGGCACGAGTCAGCGCCGCCAGAAGGTCGGGAGTCACGCGAGCCGCTCCACGAACACCTTCACCTTGCCGCCGCAGGCGAGCCCGACTTCCCAGGCGCGCTCGTTGGTCACGCCGAAATCGAGAAGCTGCGGCGCTCCGCTGTCCATCGTGCGCATGGCTGCGTCGGCCACCGCCCCTCGATGCACCCGCCGGACACCGAGCCTGCCATCTTGCCCGATCGGGTCACCGCCATCTGGCTGCCGGCGGGGCGTGGCGAGCTGCCCCATGTCTCGGTCACCGTGGCGAGTGCCACTTGCTCGCCCGATGCGCGCCACTGCGCGGCTTGGGTCAGCACGTCTTCGATCTCGCCCAGAGAGGCGGGGGACGTCAGTGCTCATGCGGCCATCCTTTCCAGCATCGGCCGGCGCGGCGCGGGTCGAGACAGCAGATCGACCAGCGCCCGCAGGCTCGCCAAATTGTGCACCGGGCGGAACTCATCGACATGCGGCAGCATCGCGCGGGCGCCCTGTGATTTCGCCTCGAAGCCCGCCCAGCGCAACAGCGGGTTAAGCCAGATCAGCCGGCGGCAAGAGCGGTGCAGCCGATCCATATTCTCGGCCAGTCCCCTGGCGCCTTCGCGGTCCAGCCCATCGGTGATCAGCAGCACCACGGCGCCCTGGCCCAACACACGACGCGCCCAGACCTTGTTGAAGCAAGCCAATGCCTCGCCGATGCGCGTGCCGCCGGACCAGTCGGGCACGGCATGGGCGACCATCTGGAACGCTACCTCCGGGTCGCGATGGCGAAGCTGGCGGGTGACGTTGGACAGGCGGGTGCCAAACAGGAACACACACACCCGAGCGCGGTCGTTGGTCACCGCATGCAGGAAATGCAGCAGGATCTGCGCGTAGCGCGCCATCGAGCCGGAAATATCGCATAGCACGACGAGAGGCGGCGGTCGGGAGATCCGGCGGGTTTTCGCGATCTGCACGATCTCGCCGCCGCTGCGCAGGCTGGCGCGGACGGTGCGCCGGAGATCGGCGGTGGGACCCAGCGGATCGGGTCGGCGGCGACGTGTTCGGCGCTCATCCAGCGGCAAGGTGAGTCGGCGGATCTCGCGCTTGGCCTCTTCGATCTCTGCCGCGCTCATCGCCTCGAAATCCATCTGCTGAAGCCGCTCGCGTTCGCTCACGGTCATCGCGACGTCGAGAGTGGGTGGTTCGTCGCTATCCCGGCGTTCAGCCTCGCGCGGAGGTGAGAAGGCTTCGGCGACACGGCGCGCCGCCGGCGGCGGACGCTCGGGCCGGATGTCCTTCTGCGCCTCGAGCAGGGCCATCGCCGCAGCCTGCTCGGCAATGGTCGGGTCGCGCCAGAACAGAGCGAAGGCGTGATCGAACACTTCCTTGTGCTCGTGGCGGTGGATCATAGTGGTGCGTAGGGCGGTGCGAGCCTCGGTCCGGTTGCCGATATCCACGCGGGTGAGTGCCTGCTGCGCGGCCAGCGTTTCCGCCGGCCCGACCGGCAGTCCGGCCCGTCGCAGCAGCCGCGCGAAGTGCATCACGTTGGCGGCGAGGAGATTGGCCGACGCGTCCGTCACCGAAGGTCGGCCAATGGTCGCGCCAGAGCGGCAAGCGTCGGTTCTGCCATCATTCGTCGAAGCAGTCTCCGATCGTTGCTGACCAGGGGAATAGCGCGGGCCTTCGCCAACGCGACATAAAGCGCGTCATAGATCGTGAGGTGCACAGCGACCGCAATGCTGAAGGCCTGATCAAGCAGCGAAGCAAGTGGCACGGATTCCACCGGCGCGTTGACCAACGTGGAAACTCGTTCCCTGGCATCTTCGGCCGACATCCCGCTGCGATGTACATAGCCCCATATGCCGCTCACGGCCTCGGCCTGCCAATGAGCCGGCGCGCACAGTGTTGTACCGGTCAGCAGCGCGCCGGCTTGCTCGCTGAACTCCTCTTCCACCACCCATTTGACCGCAACTGAGGCGTCAACCGCCGCGACCCTCATAGCTCGTCCGGATCATAGTCGTAGTTATGGTCCCGGTCCCAGCGGATGAGGTCCGTGCTGTCCAGGTTGCTGCGTGGGGTCCTGGCGCGCATGCGTGCGGCCTGCTCAGCGAATGATTCGCCCGGCGGTCCAAGCGCCGCCTCCAGGATCGCCCGATGCTCGGCCTCGACCGAGCGACCACGCCGCGCCGCGCGTTCCTTGAGCGAACGAATGAGGCGATCGTCCAAATTTCTCACGAGCAACTGGCCCATGGCCATCTCCCGCTGCTATCACAATATGATAGCAGGCAGTACCCTTGTCCATCCCTGGCTCACGCCGCTTCGGCGGCTTGGCACGCCTCGCCAACCAGGCGTGCGGCCTCGGCGCCGCGGACCTTGGCGATATCGTCCTGGTACTTCAGCAGCACGCCGAGCGTCTCATCCACGGTCTGCGGCTTCAGCTCGTTCTGGTTGAGGTGCCGCAATGCGGTGGCCCAGTCGATCGTCTCCGCCACGCCCGGCAGCTTGAACAGATCCTCGTGCCGCAGGCGTTGGACGAAGGCGACCACCTGTGCGGACAGGCGTGCGGGAACCTCCGGTGCCTTGCGGCGGAGAATTGCCCGCTCGCGCGCCGCATCCGGGTAATCGACCCAATGGTAGAGACAGCGACGGCGAATCGCGTCGTGCACCTCGCGCGTGCGGTTCGACGTCAGCACGACAACCGGCAGCGTCTTCGCCCGGATCGTCCCAAGCTCCGGCACGCTGATCTGGAAATCGGCCAAAAGCTCCAGCAGAAACGCCTCGAACGGCTCGTCGGCGCGGTCCAACTCGTCGATCAACAGGACAGCCGGCGGCTGGTCGGGATCGATCGCGGACAGAAGCGGCCGGGCCTGCAGGAACTCGCGCGTATAGATATCGCGCGCCAGCTCGTCCCGGTCGGTCTGCCCGGCCGCTTCCGCGAGCCGGATGGCCATGAGCTGGCGGGCGTGGTCCCACTCATAGGCGGCAGCCGCGAGGTCCATGCCGTCGTAGCATTGCAGCCGCACCAGCCGCCGCCCGAGTCCGGCCGCCAGCACCTTGGCGATCTCCGTCTTGCCGGTCCCAGGCTCGCCTTCCAGGAACAGCGGGCGGCGCATGGAGAGGGCCAAATGCACCGTGGTCGCCAGCTCGCGGTCGGCGATGTAGCCGTGCTCGTCCAGCAGCCGTGCGGTGTCGCCGACGGCGGTCGGCAAATAGGATGACGGGAAAGGCACTAGAGAAGCGGTCCGATAATCAGGAAGAACACCAGTATCCAGATGATGCCGCCGATCCACACCACCAAGGGGTAACCCATCGGCTCGCGTGGGATCAGCGCCCAGAAGCTGATGGCCGAGCGAGGCACGGCGGCCGGGCTAACGGGCATCGCCGCCTCACCCGGGGAAGAGGGGAAGGCGCGTTCAGGGCTTGGGCCCATCTTCAGTGTCAACTCCCTGGTAAAATTGTCGAAAAACGCCTCCGCCATCGACTTGGCCGTGGAATCGATCAGCCGGGCACCGAGCTGGGCGATTTTGCCCCCGACCTGCGCCTGCACTTCGTAGGTGAGCTGCGTGATGGTCGGGTCTTCCTCGGCCAGATGCACCTTGGCGCCGCCTTTGGCAAAGCCGGCCACCCCGCCCTGGCCCTCGCCGCTGATCGTGTAGCCGTTCGGCTCGTCGATGTCCGACAAGTAGACCTTGCCATTGAAGCGGGCCGCGACTGGACCGATCCGCATCGCGGCGACGGCGGCCAGCTCGGTGGGGGATAAGGCCTCCAGCTTCTCGCAGCCGGGAATACAGGTCTTCAGAACATCGGGATCATTCAGGGCATCCCACACCATTTTGCGCGGCGCCGGGATGCGCCGTTCACCGGACATATCCATAAATCTGGGGTCCCCGTTGCGCGCGGCGGACGTTACTTGCAGGGTCCCCGCCATGCAACCGACCGAGATCGCGGCCCCCGGCCTGATCTGGGCTGTGCCGTTCCTCGGGATGCTTGCTTGCATCGCCGTGCTGCCGGCGCTTGCGCCGCGGTTCTGGCACCGGCGCCCCGGTGCCGTGGCTGGGTTCTGGATTGCCTGTCTGTTGCTGGCCCAAGCGGTCGCCTCGGGTCCGTTTGCCGCCGCGGCGTCGGCGTGGCACGCCGTTCTGATCGAATATCTTCCTTTCGTTACCTTATTGGTTGCCCTGTATGCGGCAGGCGGAGGCGTGCTGATCCGCGGGGGCCCGGCGGGCCGGCCGGCCGGCAACACCGCGATGCTCGCGCTGGGGATGGTGCTCGGCATGGCGATGGGCCAGGCGGGCGCGGCGATGGTGCTGATCAACCCGTTGCTGCACGCCAACGCCCATCGGCGGCGCAAGGTGCACCTGGTGCTGTTCGTGATCGTGCTGGTGGCCAATGCCAGCGGCGCGCTGACCCCGCTCGGCAATCCGCCGCTCTATATCGGCTTTCTGGAGGGCGTGCCGTTCTTCTGGACGACCGGGCATTTGGTGCTGCCGCTGCTGCTGCTGGCCGGTGTGCTGCTGGCGGCGTTCTACCTGACCGATCGCCGGCTGGCGGCCGGCGAGCGCTCTGCCCCCGCGCCAGAGCGGTTGCGGATCCGTGGGTGGGGGAACGCCGTGTTGATCCTGCTGACGGGCGCGGTCGTGTTAGCGCAAAACGCAACGACTGGGGGTGAAGTCACGCTGTTCGGTCAGCCGATTTCTGTCACCCGCCTGGCGGCGATTGTTGCTTTCCTCGCGGTGGCGCTCCTGTCCACGACATTGACGCCGCGGGCGATTCGTCAAGCCAACGAGTTCGACTGGGAGCCGATGATCGAAGTCGGCAAACTGTTCCTGGCGATCTTCGTCACCATCCAACCGGTCCTGCGAATGTTGGAAGCAGGACTGCAGGGACCCCTTGCCTGGGTGCTGCGACTGACATTGGACGGAGCAGGCGATCCTCGTCCGGCCGCCTATTTCTGGCTCGCCGGCATCCTGTCAGCGTTCCTGGACAATGCGCCGACCTATCTCGTGTTCTTCAAGCTGGCCGGGCTGCATCCGCCTGCAATCGAGCCGGAACAAGTGCGGGAGCTGACGGCGCTTTCTGCTGGTGCGGTGTTCTTTGGCGGACTCACCTATATCGGGAATGCGCCGAACATGATGCTGCGCGGTGTGGCGGCGCATCGCGGCGTTCGTATGCCGGGGTTCTTCGGCTTCATGGCAATGGCGGCGGCGGTGCTGCTGCCGGTGTTCGTTGTGCTGACGGTGGTGTTCTTTCTTTAATCGGGGTCGTCCAGACCTCGGCATCGTCTCAACCGAACCGAGTGTTCACTCTTCCGGTACCCCGCCTTGCGCAGACCGGCGAAATAAGCAGCTTCGATCAGCGCGCGAATTTTCGGTGCCCCCAATGTGCGATGGCCCGCGAGTGGGTGATGCTGGAATAGCGGTCGTCACGGGCAAGCCTGCGTGCCTCGGCACGCTCGGCGACGGCGCGCTCGGTGTTGCCCTTGAGAGCATAGGCAGCGGCAAGGAACGCGTGGTACATCGGATGCCCTGGGCTGGCGTTGCGCGCCTTTTCGTACCACACGATCGGGATCGCTTCCTGATATCGATTCTGCGCGCGCAGCACATTCGCCTTCGCGAAATGTGCAAGCGAGCTGCGGGGTGCCGTGGCCAGAGCTCTCTCGGCCAAGTCTTCTGCGCGCGCGATGTCGGCCATGGCTGTTCCGCTCATGCCGTCAAGGACGCGGGATGCAAGCTCGTTCGCCAACCAGCTTTGCGCCGCGGTGGAGTGTGGATCGAGCGCCAATGCGCGTTCGAACAAACGAATCGCCTCTGTGTGGTTTTCGATTGTCGGCGGCCCCAACCGCGCAGCGCGTCCTCGCAGAATGTAGTCCAACGCGTCCGGGCGCTCGGGCGGGCGGGCAGGAGGCCAAGGAGAACCCGAACTATCCGCCTCCAGGCTGATAACCTCGTGCCGTCCGGTTCACCATCGTCTTGAGCGCGGCACGGTCTACCTTCTTTGCCGGGGTCAGCGGCATCTCGTCGAGAAAGAACACGCGGCGCGGATACATGTACGGTGCACCCCGGTCGAGAAAGAATCGCTTCACGCTCTCTTCCGTCAGCGCATGCGAGGTACCAGCGACGACGAGGGCGACCGGCACCTCGCCCTTGACCGGGTCCGGCATAGGAACCACCGCGACATCGACGATGCCGGGGTGGTCCATCAGCACGTTCTCCACTTCTTTGGGATAGATCGTCTCGCCGGCACAGCTTATGCGGTCGTCGATGCGGCCCACGATCTCGATATAGCCCTGCTCGTCGGCGCGGACGATATCGCGGGTGCGGAACCAACCATCAGGCAGCAGCCGCTCCGCCGTGATCTCCGGCAGGTTGTGGTAGCCCACCAGATTGCCGGGCGAGCGCACGAGAAGCTCGCCGAGCTCGCCCGGGCCGACATCGCGATCGCCATGTTCGGGGTCGACGATCCGCAGCTCCACGTCCGGATAGGGCAGCCCGGTGGTGCCCTGTTTGCGGATGCCCCAGCGCGGGTTGTTGCAGACAAAACCGCATTCTGTCAACCCGTAGGCCTCGAGCATCGGCGCCAGCCGGCGGGAGAATTCCTCCAGCAGGTCCTCCGGCACCTCCGAAGAGCCGCAGATGACGAAGCGAAGCGAAGAACAGTCGGACGCCGCGAGCAGTGCCTCCTCGCGTAGCATCATCTTGTACATAGCGGGCACGCCGGTCGTGTAGGTGCAGCGTTCGCGCTCGATCGCCCGGATCATCTCAGCGGGGTTGACGTCGTGCAGGATGACCACCGAGCCGCCGCATTCCAGCATAGAGAACAGCCCGCCGAACATGCCGTTGGCATGGAACATCGGCACTGCCAGCAGACAGCGCTCTTCCGGTCCGTATAATAGCGCGCGGCGCAGGTTACGTGTCGCCCACGCGATCGCGCCATGGGTCAACAGCACACCCTTCGGCATGCCAGTCGAGCCCGAGGTGTAGGAGATAAACGCAACACCGTCGGCACGTTTCGGCGCGACGAACCGGGTCTCCGACTGCATCGCGAGCCATTCGTCGTAAAGCCCGGTACCAGCAACGGCCCGATCCATGACGAAGACATGCTGTAGGCCCGGTAGCTCCGCTGCCAGTTGCCCGGCTTGGTCGGCGAAATCGGCCGAGGCGAACAGCACGCGCGCCTGTGAACCCGCAAGGATATGCGCGAGTGTGGTGTAATGGGCACGGGTCGTTGCCGGCGTGACGGTTGCGCCGGCACGCAACGCGCCGAGCAGCGTCTCGACGAAGCGGTGGTCGTTCTTGACCAGCACGGCGACGTGAGCGCCCTCGCCGATGCCGAGCGCGCGCAGCCCGTTCGCCACCCGGTTCGTGCGCTGCTCAAGCTCGGCATAGGTCAGGCAATAGGGGCGGTAGATCAGCGCCTCCTTGTCCGGCCAGACATGCAGAGCAAGATCGAAGATGGTGCCGAAGTTCAGCTCGCTGTGGGGTTCTTCGACATCGCCCATGGCCGGTGCCTTTCAGCGGTGTTCCACCACGCCGACAAATTCGAAGACTTCGAGCATGACGCCGTTCAACGAGGACGGCTTCACCCAATTGGCTTTGAGCCGTTCCGGAATATAGCGCCCAGCGGGGCTGCCCGGCGGGAACTCGTACGGTTCGGCCAGCGCCCACTGTATGCCGGCTGCTGCCCACTCCCGCATCACCTCGGCCAAGCTGTCAACGCGCACGGCGATCGAGTAAGCGCCCTCGCCACGCCGATCTAGGAAGCGCTGTAAAGGCGAGCCAGGTCCGGTTGGAGCGATCACTGAGACAGCGGCGGCCGAGCCGATCGAAAGCGTCACGTCGGTGATCTCGGCAGGCGGGTCCGGCAGATGCACGGCCGGCAGGCTCGGCAGGCCGAGTGCCCGCCACTTGGCCACCGTGCCATCGAGATCACGTGTCGCGACATTGACCGTGATGAATTCGAGGATCCTGCCCATCTGCTTATTCCCCCGCCGCGGCGGGCGGTGCCTTGCGCCGCTCGCCGCCAGCCTCGGCATAGAGGCCCATGGCACGCGCCTTCTCGCGCATCGCACGGATATCGGCCATCACGTCCTCGGCCGGCCGCATGAAATTGCGCGGGTTCTTGAAATGCGGAATCACGTAGCGTCCGAACATTTCGATCGATTTCATGATCTTCTCGTGCGGCACGCTGTCGATACGCATCACCAACTGGTCGATTCCGCATTCACGGAACCGCTCGATCGCCCGGATGCAACTGTCCGGCGACCCGAACACCGCGGCGCCGGATGCGTCGGTGAAATACCCGAAATCTTCGGTCTTGCGGGCGACCTCGGTGATCTTGTTCATGTAGGCATAGCTCTGTGCCGCTCGGGCAAGCCGGGGATAACCGTCGAGCGCGATGCGCAACCACTTGATATTCCCGGCACCGGCCTCCGCCGCAGCGATCTCGTCTGTCTCGGCGCAATAGGCCTGGAGCAGGGCACCGGCTTCGGCGTTGACGTGCTCGCTGCGCGCCCTGGTCGCATCCGACGCCTTGCGGAAAGCAGCGACCGACTCGGCCAGCGCGTCCCAGCCCATGAAATTCGACCAGCTATACACGCCGACGCCGAGCTCGCCCGCCATCCGGTGCGATTCCAGGCTGGTCGCGGCGATATAGATGGGCGGGTGCGGCGTCTGCACCGGCTTCGGCACCAGCGAGCGCGGCGGGATCCGGTAGTGCTCGCCATAGAACATGAAGGGATCTTCGGTGAACGCCTTCTTCAGAACCTGGATGCCTTCATTCACCTCATCGCGGTTCGTCTCCAGATCGACCTCGAAAGCGTGCAGGGCAAGCGTCGTATTGCCCCGGCCGACACCGAGCTCGATGCGTCCGTTCGACAAAACATCCTGCACCGCGGTGCGCGAGGCGATGCGCAGAGCGTGGTTCATCTTGCGCGGCAGCAGCGTGACAGCATGCGCGAACCGCAAAGTGCTGGTCAGCGGGAAGAGGTAGGCGAACAGCACTTCCGGGCAGGAAGTGGCGATACCGCCGATTGCATATTGCTGCTCGGAGACACCGAATGAATCGAAGCCCCACTTCTCGGCGTGGATGACCTGCTCGACAAGCTCGCGATAGCGCGTTTGGTACGATGCGCTGGGCAGCGTCTCGGCCTCCGAGAAGAACATGAACTTCATCGCCGGCTTCCTGTTCCAAGCCCGCTGCTGGTCTCGGCGTTAGTGCCGTCCCTTGTCAAGCGGTTCACCGCGACAACCGAAGCTCCAACCATCGGGCAACCAAAGTCAGCGGAAAACAGAGCGCAAAGTAGATCAGGGCCACGACGCCATACACCGCGAACGGCGCGAACGTCGCGTTGGTGATCACGTTTCCGGTACGCAGCAGTTCGTCGAATCCGATAATCGAGGTAAGCGCTGTGCTTTTCACCAACTGCACAAGGAAACCGACCGTCGGCGGCACGGCGATCCGCAACGCTTGCGGCAGGATCACAAGTTGCAACTGATGCCGGCGATGAAGACCCAGGGCAGCGGCCGCATCCCACTGACCGGGTGGCAGTGCCTCGACGCAGCCGCGCCAGATCTCGGCCAGGAACGCACTGGCCGAAAGCGTCAATCCAACCCCGGCAGCGAGCCAGGGCCGCACGTTCACCCCGATCAGCGGCAAGCCGAAGAAGACCAGGAAAAGCTGCAGCAGAAGCGGCGTTCCCTGGAACAGCTCGATATAGAGCCTGGCCCCCGTCCTGATCGCCGAGTTGCGCGCTATCCGCAACACCATCAGCAGCAGGCCGGTGGCCCCTCCGCACATGAACCCGGCAATCGAAAGCGTGATCGTCCAGCGCGTCGCCAGCAGCAGGTTCCGAAGAATGTCCCAAAAGGTGAATTCCATCAGCCGACCTCCGCACCGAACAGTCGGCGGGCCAGCAAGCCAAGCACTTGGCGCAGCAGGATCGACAGGGCGAGGTAGATCAGCGTGGCGAGCAGATAGGTCCTGAAGGCCTGGAACGTGCGCGACTGGATCAGGTCCGCCTGATACGTCAGGTCGCGCACGGCAATGACTGACACCACCGAGGATTCCAGCATGGTGATGACGATCTGACTGGCCAGCGCCGGAAAGATCGCCCGCATCGCCTGGGGTAGAACGATACGCAGGAAGACGATCCACGGCCGCAGGCCCAGGGCGCGACCGGCCTCGTTCTGTCCGGGCGCGACGGCATCCAGACCCGCGCGCACGATCTCGGTCCCATAGGCGCCGAGGTTGATCGTCATCGCAAGGATCGCAGCGGTCATTGCGTTCAGGTGTGGACCGAGGCTCGGCAGGCCGAAGTAAATGAAGAAAAGCTGTGCGATGAACGGCGTGTTCCGGATCAGCTCCACATACCCGCCGACCGCGGCACGAATCCACGCAAGGTCACTGCGCCGGGCGGCCGCCCCGAGCACGCTCAGCACGCTGCTGAACAGGGTGGTGACGACAATCAGCTCGATCGTCGTCACCACCCCGCTCAAAAGCGCGACGCCATAGACCTCCAGCCAGGCGAGGCCAAGGCGATCCGCCATCCCCGGCTTACAGATCCTTCTCGTTCAGCGGCTTGTGCAACCACTTGACGCTGATCTCGTTCAGGCTTCCATCGCTCTTCATCTTGGCAATGGCATCATTCAGGGCGGCTTTCAGCGCAGGCTCGTTCTTATTCAAGGCGATATGGTCCGGCGAGGTGAGAAGCTCGAATTTCTCCTCCGGCTCGATCGCCGGGTGGCGCGCGAGCACGGCCGCACCGACATCGTTTCCGACCACGATCAAATGCACCTGCCCGGACAGGAACGCGGTGATCACGCCGTTATAGTTGTCGAAACGCCTGATGTCGGCGGTAGGGGGGCGGCCGAGGTAACCGATGTATCCTCCAGCGTGCCGCGGTTCACGCCGATGCTCTTGCCGGCCAGGTCGGCGGGGCCGGTCACCTTCAGCGCATGCGGTCCCAGGACCGCGATGTAATAGGGCGCATAGGCGGCCGTGAAGTCGATCACCTTCTCCCGCTCGGGGCTGTCGCCGACGCTGAGCAAAATATCCACCTTGTGGTCCTCGAGGTACGGAATGCGGTTCTGCCCCGTGACCGCGACCAGGTTGAGCTTTACCCCCATCGCCGCCGCCAGTGCGGTCGCCACGTCGATGTCATAGCCGTGCAGGCGCATGTCCGGCCCGGCCGAGGCGAACGGCGGGAAATCCTCGAACACGCCGACATTGAGAACGCCGGCCTTCTTGATGTCCGCCAGCGCGTCGGCGCGCGCCGCGACCGGCTGATACGCAATCAGTGCAGCAACGAGAAGAAGAAGGGCTGATAGCCCCGAATATGCAGGACTTGGCAGCTTCATTTGGGGAACTCCCTGGTCAGGTGAGGGAAGCCGTAGGTTGGCGAAGAGCAGTCAGGTGTCACCCACACCTTCTACCCGTCAGCCTTCGGTGCGCAATCCTATCATGATCGCCTTCGGCCGCGTTCTCTATGGCAGCGCCGAACGCCGCGGAACGCCCACCGCACTCCGCCAGGCAATTCGATCATTGCAAACTGCTCGCGATAGCGGCTAACCTGTGCGCAGACCAGGGCGAAAGAGCTGGCCGGTTAGGAGGAAACGACATGAATACGACGGATCTCGTTGGAAGCCCGGCCAGCCACGTTCTTGGACGCAAGCTCGACAGCATTCCCTTCAGCGCCTACCACGTGCTGATAATCCTGGTGCTCGGCGCAGTCGGCTTCGTCGAAGGGTACGATTTGGCGCTCGGCGGATCGCTCCTGGTCTTGGCCAAGCAACCGCTGCATCTGACAGGCTCACAGGTTCGCTGGCTGGCGGTTGCTCCCACCCTGCTGGTCGTCGTCGGCGGCTACATCGCTTCGGCAATGTCCGATCGTGTCAGCCGCAAGACCGTGATGCAGATTGGAGTGGTCATCAGCACCTTTTTCACCCTGCTGATACCGCTGGCGCAAAGCGGTACCCAACTGATCGTCATCCGCTTGCTCACCGGCATCGGCCTCGGTTTCGCCATCTCGGCGCCGTTTCCGATCGCGGCCGAGCTGATGCCGAAACAGCACCGGCGCACCTACGGCGCGATCTACGAGGTGATGCTGGCCAGCGCCTTCACCCTGCTACCCTTCGTCGGCTTCCTGCTTGCCGGCAACCCGAACGGCTTCCGGCTAATCGCGCTGCCTGGCGGCCTGACGTTAGGGATTGTGCCGTTGCTGGTGCATTTCGGCCTGCCGGAGAGCGCACGCTGGTATCTCCGCCGGGGCAACCCGCAGGCGGCGGTCGAGACGGTCAACCGGCTGATCGCACGATGCGGCAACCGCGTGCCGAAGCTGACCGTGTCAGACCTCGGCCCGCATCTGGCAGAGGCGCATGAGGAGCTTCCTCCGTTCGCAGCGCTGTTCCGTGCGGGCCAACTGCGCTGGACCGTGGTGGGCATCCTATGCTACGCGGCGGCGACCACGGCGTATTACTGTTCGGCGATCCTGCTGCCGAAGGCGCTGGTGGACCAAGGCGCTGCCGTCAGCCTGAGCTTCGGGCTGGGTACCTTGCTGTTCATGGTGACAATTCCGGGCAAGTTCTTCACCGGCTTCATCATGGAGATCATCGGCCGACGCTGGACCATCACCTATTGCCTCGCCGGCTCGGTTCCCGGTCTGATGTTAATGGCGCTGGCGCATAACGCCGGTTCGTTGGCGACGGTGGCGATGACCGCGGGAGCGATCATCACCGGTTCAACCGTGCTGTCGTCCTTCACGGCGGTTCGGGTCTATCTCTCCGAGCAATTCCCTACCGAGCTGCGTGGCCGTGGGCACTTCTTCGGCGAGGCGACTGGTCGCATCTTCTCGGGCGTGCTGACGCCGTTCCTGCTGGAACCATATACCGGTTCCGCCACGATTTTCTTCGGCACGATCGCGGTGGTGGTGGCGGCCGGCGCCTGTGTTCCACTGCTGTTCGGCAAGGAAACAGTCGGCCAGCTCGAACTGGTCAGCGAGACGCGCGCAGCACCGATCTCGGAGCTTGCCCTCTAGCCAGCCGGCTTCGCAGGGCGGCAATGCTGATCGCGGCGAGTTGCCGTGTACGTTCCTGCCCGGCAAACTGGATACAAACGGACGCAGCCAGCCGGAGGAAACGCCATGCAAATCGCCAAGATCGAAGACCTGCACGCCGACGCCGGCTGGCGGACCTTCTCCTTCCTGAAAATCACCACAGACGATGGCTTGGTCGGCTGGTCCGAATTCACCGAAGCCGACGGTAGCCGCGGGCTCTCGGCCGTAATCCACGCGATGGCGGAGCCGCTGATCGGACAGGACCCGCGCCCGGTGCAAAGTATCGTCTCGACTCTCTACGTGCGGTCCGTGCAAGCGCCGCAGGGCGTCAACAGCCGTGCCATCGCGGCAATCGAGCTCGCCTTGCTGGACATCAAGGGCAAGGCGCTCGGCGTACCGGTGTACGAGCTGTTCGGCGGCCCGGTGCGCGAGCGCATCCCCGTCTATTGGTCGCATTGCGGCTCCTATCGCGTGCGCAATGCCGCGTTGCTGAACGTCCCGCCACTACGCACCTATGACGACGTCGCCGCACTCGGGGCAGAGGTGACGCGACGTGGCTTCAAGGCGCTGAAGACCAACGTGCTGCCGATGCAGGACGGGCGGTTGACGAATTTCCAGCCCGGCTTCGGCCGCACGCCCGGCTTCCCCGAGTTGAACGCCGATCGCCGCACGCTGACCGCGATCCACGACCTGCTGAGCGCGTTCCGCGCCGGAGGCGGGCCGGAGCTCGGGCTGCATCTCGATGTCAACTACCATTTCAAAACTGAGGGATTCATCAAGGTGGCCAAGACGGTCGAGCCGTTCGACATGAACTGGCTGGAGATCGATACCTGGGACCCGCAAGCGCTTGCTGTTATCCGCCGTGCCGCGCCGTGTCCGATCGCGTCATGCGAATCGCTGACGGGCCGGCGTGCCTTTCGTCCGTTCCTGGACGCCTATGCGATGGACGTGGCGATCGTCGACGTGGTGTGGAACGGTTTCCTGGAATTGCTGAAGATCGCCGCGATGGCGGAAGCCTACGAGGTGAACGTCGCGCCGCATAACTATTACGGGCATCTCGCCTCGGCGGTCAGCGCGCATTTCTGCGCCGTGGTGCCGAACCTGCGTGTGATGGAAACTGACGTCGATAGCGCGGCCTGGCGCGACGAACTGTTCACCGCACCGATGGTGATCGAGGCCGGCGACATGCTGCTCCCCAAGGGCCCTGGCTGGGGCGTGGACGTGAACGAGGCCGGCGTGCGCGCGCATCCCCCGAGGTGCGACTAAATCCAGAATATCACCTAGACCGGTACATACACATACCATCGGTATCCGCATCTCTACGTGCCGAGCGTAATTAATCGTCCGCCCCTGCCACCGTCCCAGCCATGGTGCCGCCGTCGATCACCAGTGTGTGGCCAGTGACGAAGCTACCTGCTGCCGAGGCCAGGAACACCGCGGCCCCGGCAATCTCGTCCGGTTCGCCGATGCGCTGCAGCGGTGTGCCGCGCGTGCGGCGGCGATACAGCTCCGGGTCCTCCCACAACGCGCGCGCAAAATCCGTGCGCACCAGCCCGGGCGCGATCGTATTGGCGCGGATGTTCTTCGGTCCCCACTCGACGCAGATATTGCGCGCAAGCTGCATGTCGGCGGCCTTGGAGATCGCGTACAGCCCAAGTTGCGCCGAGCCGCGCAGCCCACCGATGGACGAGATGATCGTAATTGATCCGCTGCCGCGCTGGGCCATCTGCGGCAGCACCATGTTGCACAGCCAGAAATTGCTGCGCACGTTGGCACCCATGACGCGTTCATAAACCTCGTCGGACGCGCCGATGGCCGGACCGAGATACGGGTTGACCGCGGCGTTGCACACGAGCGCGTCGATGCCGCCCCATTGCGCGATGGTGCGATCGACCAGCGCTTGCAGCTCTTCCTTCCGCGCGATGTGGCAGGGCACCATGATCGCCTCCCCGCCTCGGTCGCGGATGCCACGCGCCACCGCTTCGCAAACATCAGCTTTGCGCGAGGAGATCACGACTTTCGCGCCGTGCTCTGCCATGCGCTCAGCGATGGCGCGACCGATGCCCTTGGACGAGCCGGTGATGACGGCGACCTTACCGGTCAGGTCGAACAGCGACATGCGCGCTCCCCGTGCCATTGGCGGTTACGAGTACCGGCGAGTATGCTGCTCCGCACAGTCGGGTCAATCGATGCGATGGCGGACGACATCCGGATCAGGCAGGCCGGGCCGGCTGACCGTGCCGCTCTGCGCGCGGCCATCATCGAGCTGCAGGAGTTCGAGCGCCGACTCAGCGACACGCGCCGCCCGGGCGAGACGATCGCGGATGCGTACCTTGCCCGGATGGAATCGCGAGCGGCCCACGGCGGCGCAATCTTGATCGCAGAGGCGGGCGGCGCGTTCGTCGGCTTTGCCACATGCCAGCTTCGCGAGGTCGATTATATCGCGGAAACGCCGGATTCAAACCGCTTCGGTTACATATCGGATATCTGCGTTCTGCCCGCATGGCGCGGTCGGCGGATCGCACGCCTGTTGCTGGAGGCGGCGGAGCGCCACCTTGCACCACAGGGCATCACGCGGCTGCGCATCCATGTGCTGGCGAACAACACATCCGCTCGCCGCAGCTATGAACACGCTGGTTTCGCTGCGTATGAAGTGCTCTACGAAAAGGCAGTGCCAGACACCCCGGCAGGTTCACGTCGGCATCGCGATCCGCCGCCCGACCCCATCCGGTAGCGGTCTGCCCGTCTGCGCCCGGACCGCAGCCGCCAATGCCGCCCGCCGGTCCGCCGGGAATGGCGCGGTGCGCCGCGTCCTCATGTCGATGTGCAGTGCCAGCAGCTCGTGCGCTGCCACGCGCTCGTTGGTGCGGACGAGGAACATCTCGTGGAACAGATGCACCCGTTTCGCGTCCGCGCCCAGCAGCCGGCTGGTGACCCGAAGCCGCTCACCCTCGGTGACCTCGCATTCGTAAAGCGTATGCGTTTCCACCACGAAGGACGAGTTCCCGGTCCGCTCGCGGTACGCCGTGCCGATATCCAGGGCATCGAACGCAACATCCGTCGCATGGTCGAATATCACGACGTAGTACGCGAGGTTCATATGGCCGTTGGCGTCGATCCACTCGGGCCGGACCACGTCTTCGTGCTGCGGCAGGTTCATGGGGCGCGCCCTGTGTTGTTGCGAGGGTCGGCCGCGGGGTTGCAGACAGCGGAATGATTTCCGCCCTACGCATGCGGCGGCAGGTTGATGTTAGGATCCGCAAATGGGTTGGCGACACGCAGCCTGTTGTCGATCACCATCCCTTGCTGCATGTCTTCCGACCAGAGCGTGTCGCACTCGGCGTGGAGCGCCGAGGCAGCGATCATGGCATCGTAGATCGAAATCCTATACCGCTCTGCCAGCGCAAGTCCGGTCTCGTGTGTCTCGATGGTGATGGCACAGACCGGCAGCAAACCACGAATCACCGACAGAAACGCATGCGTGTCGGTCCATGACAGCCGCATCTTGCGGCGGGCGACGTTGGCAAACTCGTTCAGAACCTGCACGCTGATCGTGCCGCCGTTGCCGATGATCCTCTCCGCCTTGTCGGCCTTCGCCGGATCTCCGGACGCAAGATAGAGCAACACGTTGGTATCGAAGAAGCTACCGGGCATTCGCTTCGTCCCGGTCGAACTTGAAGTCGGGCGGGAGCCGGCCGCGGAAGGCACGCAGCCGCTTCAGCAGCTCGTCGCGTCCGGGCTTGCGGGCCAGGGCGAGTTCCCGCGCATCGGCGACATGAATTTCGACCTCGTCGCCCGCTTTCAGCTCAAGCGCCTCGACCACCGCGGCGGGAAGGCGGATGGCAAGACTGTTGCCCCACTTGGCGACCTGCATGACGCGCTCTTCGGATATACGCCGAAGCATGTGTATATCCAAGCCGGACAATGGTCAAGAGGATGCGCAACCAGGTGAGCCGCAACCAGGTTCCGCATTAATTAGCCGCGCGCCCAGCGAATGGCGGCGCGTGCCAAAGCGTCGATCGTATCGACCAGCGGCACGCCGAGCGATTCCGCCGGCCCGGCTTGCAGCCCAAGGGGGATTTCGGTGCATCCCAGCACCACCGCCACCGCGCCGCGGGCGGCCAGCGACTGCGCCGCCTCGGCCAGCGGCGGATAGGCCTCTGCGACGCGATTGGCTTTCACCAGGGCGATCGCCGGGGTGACCAGACGCTGCATCTCCGCTGGCGTCGGCGTCAGGCAGTCCCAGCCGAGGCCGCCCAAGCGGTCCTGGTAAAGGCGCATGTCCAGCGTCCCCTGCGTGCCCATTGCGCCGACGATGCCGCCGACAATGCCGAGGCGCCACAGCTCGGCGGCCGCCGCCTCGACGATGTGCAGGATAGGGCAGCCGGCTTCCGCCTGCATCTCGTCGTACCAGCCATGCGCGGTGTTGCAGGGGATGGCGATGGCGCCGCAGCCCGCCCGCCGCAGTCCGGCGATGCCGCGCAACAGGAACGGCAGCGGGTCGGCGCCCCCGCCGAGCCGGCCCTGGGTGCGATCCGGCACGCGCGGATCGGACCACAGCACCGTCGGGATATGATCTTGGTCGCGGGTCGCCGGGGTCAGCAAGGTCAGCCGGACCATGAATTGTGCGCTCGCCAGTGGGCCCATTCCCCCGAGCACGCCCAGCACCTTGTCGCTTGAGGGCTCCATGCGCCGCTCCATCGTGGCCCCGGCACTCTGCCCGATGTTGACCGCGGCACAAGCGCACCGCTAGCGGTGCCGGCATGCGCTCGAATTTCGTGCTGATCGGCCATCGCGGTGCGCGCGGCATGTTCCCCGAGAATACGTGCGAAGGGTTCGCGGAGGCGCTGGCGCTGGGGATCGACGGTATCGAGCTGGACGTTGGCGTGACCGCCGACGGCGTGCCGGTGGTCTGCCACGACCCGACACTCAACCCGGACCTTGTGCGCACCATGGACGGGGAATGGCTGCCCGGTCCCGGACCGCTGATCCGCATGCTGACCGCGGCCGAGCTTACCCGCTACGATGTCGGGCGGGTCCGGCCGGGTAGCGCCGCTGCCCTCGCCAGCCCCGCCCAGGTCCCGCATGACGGCGCCCATATCCCCCGGCTCGATCAGGTTCTGGCGCGGTTCGATACCCAGTTCGTCATCGAGCTGAAGACTCTGCCCGATCGTCCGGAATGGACCGTGCCCTCCGTCGAGATGGCCGAGCTTGTGGCGGCCGTGATCGAGGCGGCCGGAGCGGCGGCCCGCGTGCGGATCGAGTCCTTCGACTGGCGCGGCCCGCGGTATCTGCGTCGCACGCGCCCCGGGCTGCGTCTCGCCTGGCTCACCCGGGCGGCGACCGTGGCGGCAGCGCGCCAGTGGTGGGACGGGCCGTCGCCGGCCGATTACGGAGGGTCGGTGCCGCGCGCGGTGGCCGCCGAGGGAGACGGTCGGCGCGGCGACGTTTGGGCGCCCGAGCACGTCGATCTGACGGCGGAGTTCGTCGCCGAGGCCCATGACCTCGGGCTTGCGGTACTGCCCTGGACGGTGAATCGGCCCGAGGACATGGCGCGGCTGATCGGCTGGGAGGTGGACGGGCTGGTGACTGACCGGCCCGATCTGGCCCGTGCAGTGATGGCGGAGGCCGGCCTCACCCTGCCGAGGGCCCGGCCTCCGGGTCGCTGAGGAAATTCGCCTCGACCGAGGCGCGGGCGAGCAGCCGGCGCAGCGCCGGGTCCTTGTCGTCGTCCCGTTTGATCAGGGCGTCCATCGGCACGAAATACTCGTGCGCGTGTTGCACCTGATGGCGGGCGAAGCCGGAATAGTGATGCCGCTTCAGCCCGTACATCACGCGGATGTCGCGCACCGGCACGGTGAACGGCAGGATCGGCTCGTGTCGTAGGACCCCGGTGGCGCGCCAGCGGGGCGACGGATCGTTCGGCGAGACCGGGGCGAGCAGCCAGGGTACCGGGCAGACCGCCAGCAGCGAATGCGTGCTGGGCGCGAAACGGGAGCGCTTGTCCAGCAGGTTCTGCAGCGACCCACACGCCTCGATGGCGAAAATATCCACATACGGGTCCACAGGCGTGCCGCCGAACTTGAGCCACAAACCATCGGGGAGCGTGCGTAGCCTGGTGCTGCCGGGCAGTTTCAGAAAAGGGTGGCAGGTGCCGAGGTCCTCGGATGGGCGTCCGCGAAGCCAGGACTTATGGGTGCCGCCGCGTGTCTGCAACCCTGGCGGGCATTGCGGCCATGTGCGGAGTCGCTCCCGCACAAGGTTGTCCAGTGATTTCGGCCGTCCCACTTACGCCCCTCCTGGTTGCTCCGTCGGTGGCCCCACAACCTACGGGTGCATTCAGCACACGAAATCGTGAGGCCGGGAAGGGAATTCCGCGTGAATCCGCGGATTTGACCGGCAAGGCGTCGCGAAGCGATCGGCGCGAGCGGAATTATTCGCGTTTCGTTCTAGCATGGGCGGAGGCAGAAAGTTATCGATCAGGCAACATGTTTGCACAATACCGCGAGTCTTCTAAATTAGTTGCGGTTTGTTGCTAGACCGACTTATCAATACCATGAGGATAAAGATATGCACCGCGCTCCGCAGACAAGCGGATTTCACTGTGTGAAAATCGCTGTCGGCGCGTTTCGCCAGCCTGTCGTTCGGCGCCGACAGCAGGCAGGATAGCGGGCGCAATTTCTATGGAACCCGTCGAATGACCGATACCGCCGCGCCGGCCGCCAACACCGATCCGTATCTCGCGATCGGGGTGCGTCCGTTCATCAACTGCTGCAGCGTCCGCACCGTGCACGGGGGCAGCCTGATGCTGCCGGAGGTGCGTGCGGCGATGGCGGCGGCGTCCCGCCGGTACGTCAACCTGGACGAGCTGATGGAGGCCGCCGGCCGACGCATCGCCGAACTGACCGGCGCCGAATGGGGGATCGTGACCTGCGGCAGCGCCGCGGCGCTCGCTTTGGCGACGGCGGCCTGCGTGGCAGGCAACGATCCCGTGCGCATTCTGCGGCTGCCGTTCACCGAGGGCTGGACGCGGCGCGTGATCATGTTGCGCAACCAGCGCTTCGCTTACGACCAGGCGATCCGAATGGTGGGCACCGAGATCGTGGAGGTGGACGGCATGCCGGCACTGGAGCGGGCGCTGGCCGAGCCGGTGGCGATGGTGGCGGTGCTGGGGACGCACGAGGCCGCCTCGCCGGTACGGCTGGAGGAGATTGTGGCGCGTACCCGGCCGCGTGGCATCCCGATCCTGGTCGATGCGGCGTCCGAGCATATGGAGCGGCCGGATCCGTGGCTGTCTCGCGGCGCCGACATGGCGATCTACAGCGGGGGGAAATTCCTGCGCGGGCCCCAGACCAGCGGGTTGCTGTTGGGGGACAAGCGGCTGGTGCAAGCGGCCTGGCGCAATGCCTCGCCGCACCAGGCGTTCGGCCGGGGGATGAAGGTTTCCAAGGAGGACGTGATCGGCGTGCTGGCGGCGCTGGAGGTCTGGTTCGGCACGCGGGACGCGGCGGCGGAGATGGCTCGGTGGCGGGGCGACTTGGCGGAAATCGCCGGATGGGTGGCGACCGTGGGGATAGAGTCGGAGATGCTGGAGCCGAAGGGGGTGGAGCGCGTGCCGCGGCTGCTGGTGCGCTGGGACGCGGCGCAGCTCGGGTTGGATGGTGAGGGGCTGCGGCTGGCGCTGCTGGAGGGTGAGCCGCGGGTCATGCTGGATGACATGTCGGCTGGCGATTGTTCGGTGGAGATCGACCCGTTCGGCTTGCAGCCGGGCGAGGCGACGGAGGTCGGGCGGGCTGTGGCTGCTGTGCTGGGGGCGGCACGGCCGGCGGCGGCGGCAGCCGGGGCTACTGGCGTGATGGAGGTAAGCGGAGAGTGGACGCTGGCGGTGCAGTTCCTGCACCGTGAGCGGCGGCACCGGCTGCTTCTGCACCAGGACGGAGTGGCGATCACCGGCCGCCATGCGTCCGAGCAGTTCGAGGGCGAGGTGGCCGGGTGGGTGCATGGCGCGCGGGTTAGCATTGCCTTGCGTGGCCGGTTCGAGGGCAGCACGATTTCGTATCGGCTGGAAGGAACAGCCGAGAATGGCCGGATGCATGGCCGCGTGGTGCTGGGGAGTGCTACCGATCACCATCAGGGGCCGGTCAATCTGAGCCAGTTCGGCACGGCGAGCTGGGAGGCAGTTCGGGCGGGTTGAGCCGGAAACCAGTGGTCAGTGGTTAGTTTCCTTTCGGACCACTGACAACTGACCACTGACGCTGCTGCGGGGGCGATGCTGACTCGAAGGGTGCCAGTGTTGCCGGGGACAGTCCGTCATACCTGCCTGCCTGCCCGCTCGTTCGCAAAGGATCACCGCATGATCGATCGTTTCAATCCGCCTGATATTTGGCAGCCGTTTGGCACGTTCTCGATGGTTACGCTGCAGGGCGACGGTCAGGTTGTTCACCTGAAGGGACAGGTCGCGCTCGATGCTGCCGGCGAAGTGGTGGGAGCGGGCGATATGCGCGCGCAAGTGCGCCAGGTGCTTGAAAATATCCGAGCCGTGCTGGCCAGCATGGGCGGCGATATGAGCCACATTCTCTCGCTGACGCAGTACGTCACCGACATCGCCGCGTTCATGCGAGCCGGCGACATCCGGCGCGAGTTCTTTCGTCCGCCGTATCCGGTCACCACGACGGTGCAGGTCGCGGCGCTATACCGTCCGGAGCTGGTTGCGGAGATCGCCGCAATTGCCGAGATTCCACGTGCGAGCTTTCGGCGGCCGCCTGTCTGACGCGGCACGCGGACGGGCTATTACGCCGCATAGCCCGGAGGTGGTGCAAAACCGCCGAACTCCCGTTCAAGAAGTTCTGCAAAGGCGATCGTCGTCCGATCCCCAAGATCGGGCCCAATGATTCGCACCCCGATCGGCAGACCAGTCGGCAAAACGTCGGTCGGCGCCGCGGTCGCCGGGAGGCCGCCAGCCCGATCGTGAACGATGGGTAGATGATGTGGAACGAGACGGTGAAGGCGAACTACAACCGCGAGAGAAGAAGCGCCGTGGTGTCCATCGGAGCCTCATATGCCCTAGCGCCACAAATTCGTGCGGGCGAGATCGAGCAGCTCGTCGCCCCGACCGCTCATCACCGCCTTCACCATGTAGAGCGTGAAGCCCTTGGCCATCTCAATAGTGACCGCGGGAGGCATGGCAAGCTCGGTCCGGTTCACGACGGCGTCAACCAGCACTGGTCCATCATGGGCGAGCGCCGCAGCAATACCACTTTCGACCTCGCCCGGGTCCTCAAGCCGGATCCCACGCACGCCGACGGCCTCTGCCATGGCCGCAAAATTCGGGTTCTGGAGTTCCGTGCCGGTGGCGAGGAAGCCGGTCGATTTCTGCTCCAGTTCGATGAAGCCGAGGGCGCCGTTGTTAAAGACAACGACCTTCACCGGCAGGCGCAACTGCACCAGGCTAAGAAGGTCGCCCATCAGCATGGCGAACCCGCCGTCACCCGATAGCGAGATTACTTGCCGACCCGGGAACGCGGATTGCGCGCCGATCGTCTGCGCCATCGCATTGGCCATGGAGCCGTGCCAGAAGGAGCCAAGGAGCCGCCGCTTGCCGTTCATCGCCAGATAGCGGGCGGCCCACACCGTCGGCAGACCGACATCGCAGGTGAAGACCGCGTCTTCGGCCGCGAGGTCGCTGATGGCTTTGGCAATCTGCTGCGGGTGGATCGGCCGCTTTCCCGGCCGTGCAGCGGCCAGTTCATCGAGGCTCTTGCGCGTCTTGCGATAATGCTCCGTCGCCTGATCGAGATGTCGGCGATCGCGATTTTCCTCGAGTAGCGGCAGCAGCGCCTCGAGTGTCGAGCGGACGTCACCGACTATGCCGAGGTCTACCGGTGCACGCCGCCCGATCTGCTCCGCCCGGACATCGACCTGCGCAATGCGCACCGCCGATCCCTGAGGATAGAACTGCCGATAGGGGAAGTCAGTCCCCAGCATCAGCAGCACGTCGCAATCAAGCATGGCATAGTAGCCTGAGGCGAAGCCAATCAGCCCCGTCATGCCGACGTTGTAGGGATTTTCCCACTCGACATGCTCCTTGCCCCTGAGCGCATGCACCATGGGCGCTTTCAGCCGGTCGCCGAGCGCAAGGAGTTGATCATGCGCGCCTTGGCATCCCGAGCCGCACAAGATTGTCACGCGGCCCTTGCCGTTCAGGAGGGTTGCCAGCCGGTCAAGATCCGCGGGCGCGGGCGTCACCACGGCCTTGGGCGGCAGCAGACCTGCGACCTTGGGGGCCGGGGCGTTCGATGCCGGCTCCAGGGCGACGTTGCCGGGTATCACCACGACCGATACGCCGCGCTTTGCCACGGCTTGTCGGATCGCAACCTCCAGCGTGCGCGGCATCTGGTTGGCGCCGGAGATCAGCTCGCAATAGTGGCTGCACTCCAGGAACAGCGTCTGCGGGTGGGTTTCCTGGAAATAGCCGGCGCCGATCTCGGCCGACGGTATCTGTGCGGCGATGCCCAGCACGGGAACCCGCGAGCGGTGGCAGTCGAACAGGCCATTGATGAGATGCAAATTGCCGGGCCCGCAGCTACCAGCGCAGACGGCCAGTTCACCCGTCAGATGCGCCTCGGCGCCCGCCGCGAACGCCCCCGCTTCCTCGTGCCGCACGTGGACCCATTCGATCTTGCCCTGGCGCCGCAGCGCGTCGGTCAGCCCGTTCAGGCTGTCGCCGACGATGCCGTACACCCGCTTTACGCCCGCTGCTGCCAGAGTTTCGGCGAATTGATCGGCGACGGTTTTGACCATCTTGCTTCTCCTTTGTGTGCTACATCTGCTGGCGAGCTAACATTGCTCACGCCTCGGGCCGAGTTGGTCGGCAGCTGCCCCCGGAGCTTGGCACGGACAGTGCTATCTGTCTTCGATTATCTTGATACGATCGGAGCGCGGTTGCTGAATTCGTCGGTGATACACGTCACGACGCGAACCTTGTGAAGACGAACTCGCCGGAGCGGAGTTTGTCGCGCAGTGTCGTGAACACTGCAGTCCCATGGACCCGGGCTCTGCTTCCCCTGATCAGCTCCACGAATTTTTGCTGCTTGGCGTGACCTAGCTAGCTCACAGCGCCGGCCTTCAAGCCGACCCACTCAAGACCGAGTGAATGTGCATGAAGCCGGGGCTCGTGCGTCAGGCTGTAATTGACCGACTGCACACCGTTAGGCGCAAGAAATTCCTCAGATCGTGCCCACGGTGCGGATGCGGGCGCGCGGGAATATCTCCGCCTGGGAGAGCACCGGGGTGTTGGGCCGGATGCGATCGACGATCGCCCTCACGTGTTGGCGGATGCCGCTGCTGGTCAGCAGCACCGCCGATTCGCCGGCGGCCGTCGCCGCCTCGAACGCATCGCGCAACCGTTGCATGAAGTCCTGCAACTGGGTCGGCGGCATGGCTAGCTGGCGGTCTTCGGGCGGTCCGGCCAATGCCTCGGCAAATGCGGTCTCCCACTGTGGGGACAGAGTGATCAGCGGGACATAGCCAGCCGGGCCGGTGTGACTGTCGCTGATCTGACGGGCCAGCCGTGCGCGCACATGCGCCACAATCGTCGCGGTGGTGCGCGCGGTGAAGGCGCATGCCTCCTGGATGCCTTCCAGGATGGTTCCCAGATCGCGGATCGACACCCGCTCGGCCAGCAGCGCCTGCAGCACGCGCTGCACGCCTCCCGCCGTGATCTGAGACGGGATCAGGTCTGACAGCAGCTTGTGTTGCTCGCGGGGCAGCTCGTCGAATAGCTTCTGCGTGTCGGCAAAGGACAGCAGCTCGGCCATGTTGTCGCGCACCATCTCGGTCAGATGCGTGGTGAGCACGCTGGCTGGGATCAATCGGTCGATGCAGCTACTCAGCAGGCATCCCTGCGCGGCGTAGGCCGTCAAGCAGTTTTCGATTGGCAGCGAAACGAGAGTTCTTCTGGACTTCAGCCAGAGTGCGGTAGGTCCGCGGCGTGGCGAGAAACTTCTGCAAGTCCGCACGCGCCTCCGCGTCCTGCCCGTTTTCGCTCTCGGCCGCAATCAGCGCCAGCCAAGACCACTCTGCGATGCGGCCGACATTGCTCTGCCATTGCGCCGTCGCCAGCTGAGCCTCCGCAATCGCCTCGGGAAAGCGATCGTTGGCCAACAATCCCAAAGCAAGACTCTGGCCAAAAGCCGGGCTCGGCGGCCAGCCGCCGAGCCGCTTTGCAGTCGTTAAGTTCTCCAAGGCCTCCTTGAAATGGCCTTGGGACATCTGAATATGCCCGAGTTCGCGATACCTCCACCCATCCAGTGGCTCAAGCTCGAGCACCTTGCGGATCAGCGCCGCCGCTCCCTCCCAGTCGCCTTGAGTATCCAGCACGAATGCTTTTCGCCTCAGTGCCCAGATATCATTGGGCGCGAGTTGGAGCGCCCTGTCAGCTGCCTTCATTGCGGTGGCTAAGTCGGCGCTTGGGTCGGACGAATAACCATCGGACACAAGTAGTGTATGCAAATTGGCCTTCTCCTCCAGCGCGCCGAGGTAGTCAGGATCGATGGCCAACGCTCGCTCAACAAGCGCGATCTCCGCCAGATAGTTTTCCTTCGATGGCGATGCGAGGGAACTCGCCGACTCTGCTAGTATGAGATCCCGTTTGTCCAGGCTCTCGGGATGCTCGCGCTTGGCGCGGGCGACCTCAGCGTCAACCGAAGCCTGGGCGCAGTAAGCCCAGATTTGGCCAATGACACCATTCAACTCATCGCTGTTATCCGGACGGTCGAACCGCTGCGACCACAACGTTCGACCAGAGTCGGCTTCATATAGGGTTGCTGACACGATCAGGCGTCCGTCCCGGCGAAGCGCACTGCCTGTGAGCGCAAAATGCACGTTGTGGTCGCGCCCTAGCGTTTGCAAATCCACCGTCTTGCCCCGGTAAACGGCGGCGGTCGCTGCGGGAATCACTGGAACGCCAGGGCTCCGGGCAAAACGATCCGTCAAATCGCGGGTAATGCCTGCCGCAATACTGTCCTGATTTGGATCACCGCTGCTGTTCTCGAATGGTAACACGATCACTGATTGACGTCGGTCCTCAGGAGAGTAGGCCGCCGGGCGTGGCGCCTTGGACAGACCGACGTCCGCCGCTGTGAAGGCTTGCGCCGTCGCGTGCGTAGAGGCTGGATTGACCACCGCCGCCGATGGCGCCTCCGACGCCTTTGGAGCGGCGCCGGTGCCGCGATGCAGCCACCATCCCGCGCCGGCCGCGACTACCACGAGCAGTCCCACAACCCCTGCGACCAGTGTCGCGCGCCAGCGCACGCGTGTGCCAGCCTCCGCCGCGTCGGCCGCAACGCTGGGAGCCGAAGTCTCGGCGGTCGGATCGAGCCGCACGACAAACGCTTCCACCGTCCGGGCTATGTTCTTCAGCGCCAGCGAGCCGATCGCCTCGAACGCCAGATCGAGCTGGCCGTGCACATGGTCACGCACGGCGCGCGAGACACAGATGCCGCCCACCGGGCATTCCGCCTCCAGCCTGGCGGCGATGTTCACGCCGTTGCCGTGCAGGTCCATGCCGTGGGCGATCACGTCACCAATATTGATACCGACCCGGAAGCGGATGCGTCGGTCCGGCGGCTGGTCGCCGTCGTAGACCGGGACTTGTTGCTGCACCTTCACCGCGCAGCGCACCGCGCCGTCGATGCTGTCGAACACAACCAGCAGCGAGTCACCGGCCGTCTGCACCACCTTGCCGCCATGCTCGCGAATCGCGGGATCGATCAGCGCGCGCCGCAGCGTGCGCAGGCGGCGTAGCGTGCCGGCATCGTCCATCCCGATCAGCCGGCTGTAGCCGACCATGTCGGCATAGACGACGGCGATCAGCTTCCGGCCGCCCGCGGCCTTGCCGACGAGATCGGAGCTGATGCCCGTTCCGCTCACAAATCAGCACTCTAGCACAACGGGCAGTATTTCGCCGAATTATCTGCGGAGCCACAGCATGCCCGGCAAAAATCTACACCGGCGCTACATCAATACGCCATCATTGTAATAACATAAGCGTTGTCAGATACTTATTGGCGCTTTTCGTAAGAGGAGCAAAATTGCGGGCAGCGGCGGCTACGCTGGCTGTCCGCGGCAGCGGATGAGTTCCGGCAGCGGCGGCACGGTCGATTGTCCGGCGACGCCAAGCCTGCTGCCGAGGTAATCCCAGAACGCCACACTCAACTTGGCGCAGGTTTTGGCCAAGCTGAGAAAGGCATCGCGACAGTCGCGCCCGAGATCGCTGCGCGTGCCGCCGCTGACCTTTCGCTTCGTCACCTGGCAGCGGATGTCGTTTTCCGAGCCGTTGGTGTGCAACGGGATGTCCGGATGATCGAGCACAGCCAACAGTTCAGCCTTGTTGGCGTGCAGCCGGGCGAGCAGCCGATCGAGGGTGGCGAACCCAGTGTGCCGGCGGAAGATGCGGTCGAAGCGGGCGCGCAACTGGCCGCGGCGACGCGTTGTCGGGTTGGTTCGATACGCCTTCAGGTCGGCGTAGAACCGCCAGATCAGCGAGCGGACGCGCCGCTGCGCGACACGTTGCGGCTCGGTGAAGGTGTCAAGCTTGTGCACCAGCCGCTCGGCATGCACCCAGCTTGCGTCAGGAAAGTCCTGGAAAGGAGGACGGATGTAGCCTGAAACCTTTCGGTGCGGTCCAGAGGGTTCAACTCCCTCCCGGTAAAGGCGCAGCCCGCCGGCCGGAAGCGAGCCTTGCACGGGTGACGGCGACGCCGCTCGTGAAGCGTAGGCAGCAGGTACCGAAGCCCGGGGTTGAGCCCCGACATCATGTTCGTGCTGGAGCCTTCGGCGTGTTGGGTCCGGGGGCAGCATCGACAGGACTGCAAATGGCGAGGTCCTGCCGATCCGGCCGGGGTCTGAGAGCCGGGCAGAGGTACGGGAGGGAACGCCAGGAAACCTGAGAGATCCCGTGCGTGCCCATGTGCAAACTGCCGGAGAGGGGCATACCGGCTGACCAAAGAGCCCAGGTCCGGAGGCGGCCCCCTGCCGCGCCGGGAGCGCTTCGGCGAACACGAAGACGGGGGAGCATGTGGAGCCCGGAACCGAATCCATAAGGGACCGGGAATGCACGCGCAGGAAGTCGTAGCGCCTTCATAGTACCTCGTGAAGTCGGGGAACCGGGACTCACCGGGACCCGATGGAGGGAAGGGAGGCGCCACGGAGAGAGAACCGTTGGCCGGAAACACGGGAGGGGACACTGAACCCCGCAAACCTGTCCACACAAGGACGACGGATAGCCGACTTGGCGAGGCGGCGGCGCGAGGTAGCGTTCATCGCTACACGGCCGCTGGCGAAACTCTCTCGTGAAGAACCGGATGCGGGAAACCTGCTCGTCCGGGTCTGTGAGGGGTGGGGGTGGTAACATCCCCACCTACTCGGCTTGCGTGAGGAAAGTCCTGGAAAGGAGGACGGATGTAGCCTGAAACCTTTCGGTGCGGTCCAGAGGGTTCAACTCCCTCCCGGTAAAGGCGCAGCCCGCCGGCCGGAAGCGAGCCTTGCACGGGTGACGGCGACGCCGCTCGTGAAGCGTAGGCAGCAGGTACCGAAGCCCGGGGTTGAGCCCCGACATCATGTTCGTGCTGGAGCCTTCGGCGTGTTGGGTCCGGGGGCAGCATCGACAGGACTGCAAATGGCGAGGTCCTGCCGATCCGGCCGGGGTCTGAGAGCCGGGCAGAGGTACGGGAGGGAATGCCAGGAAACCTGAGAGATCCCGTGCGTGCCCATGTGCAAACTGCCGGAGAGGGGCATACCGGCTGACCAAAGAGCCCAGGTCCGGAGGCGGCCCCCTGCCGCGCCGGGAGCGCTTCGGCGAACACGAAGACGGGGGAGCATGTGGAGCCCGGAACCGAATCCATAAGGGACCGGGAATGCACGCGCAGGAAGTCGTAGCGCCTTCATAGTACCTCGTGAAGTCGGGGAACCGGGACTTACCGGGACCCGATGGAGGGAAGGGAGGCGCCACGGAGAGAGAACCGTTGGTCGGAAACACGGGAGGGGACACTGAACCCCGCAAACCTGTCCACACAAGGACGACGGATAGCCGACTTGGCGAGGCGGCGGCGCGAGGTAGCGTTCATCGCTACACGGCCGCTGGCGAAACTCTCTCGTGAAGAACCGGATGCGGGAAACCTGCTCGTCCGGGTCTGTGAGGGGTGGGGGTGGTAACATCCCCACCTACTCGGCAGAGCGCGTGCCGACCAACATCGAACTGGCCGGCATCATCGCTGACGACCACTGCCTCGCGCAGAAATTCATGCGAGTGGATGCTGCCCCACAGCGCGCCCTCAGTGGCAATCTGCACCGGGTCGGGGGTCACCCTCAGCTCGGTGATGCCAAGTCGCTCGAGATGTGCCTGCCAGGCCGCCGTGTCGGCGAACTGCTTGTCCGGGTGCTCCGCCAGGCGAGCGATGACAGACCCGGACAGTGCCCGTTCACGCATGTAGCTCAACGCCGCGTCATTGATCACGTAATCGGTGTGGCCGGCGCGCAGCAGATCGAGAAAGTTCAGTCGGCTCTTGCTCCCCGTCGTGCCGAACCAGGCGAAGTTGTCGTTGCCGATCTGCGTGCACACCCCGTTGGCGCCTTTATGCCGCGCCCCGGTGTCATCCACCGTGATCCAGCTCGCCGTCTTGAGCCCGGCGCGTAGCACATCGCGCGCTTCCGCCAGGAACTCCTCCTGCCCGTCGATCAACAGTCGCACAAGCTGTCGCTTCGAGATGCCGACGCCGATCGCCTGCAGCAGCGCGAGCAAACGCGGTACCGTGACTTGTCCCTGGTGGTACTGGGCCAGCACGAAGCGGCGCAACTCCGGCCCGACGTGCCCCCTCACACCGGGCGGCAATGGGGCGATCACCGTCCGCCCATCCGGAGTGACCCAGCGCTCGCGGCGGTAGCGGATCACCCGCACCCGCAGCTCGAGGTCCTGCACCAGGAAGTCTTCGTAGCCCTTAAATCGCGAGCCGGCTGGAACTTCCGCCTTGAGGATCTGCTCCTCGACGTTGACCCGTGGCGTTGCCTTGCCGCGGCCGCGGCGACGGGCGCGTTTCCCGCCTGGTTTCGGCGCGGTGGCGTTCTCCATACCGCTCGGTTTGATCGGCGGCCGGCCCTTCAGGCCCTTGAGCCGCGCAACTTCGTCGCGCAGCTCCGCTATCACGCGTCTCTGCTCGGCATTCTCCTCCAGCAGCTTCACTACCAGCTGCTTCAGCTCGGCCGGTGGCAGACCATCGATGTCGGGCGGGACGACCACAGTGAGCCTGAATCGTACCGCCCCGCGTCGGGGCAAGAAAAAAATCAGCCCCCGCCCGGAATTTTGCCCCTCTTACCGCTTTTCGCTGTTTAACCTGAACTATCGACCATCCGGAAGGTCCGGCGCAGCGCCTCTGTGGGCAATTACGTGCTCGCGGTGAGAACGGGGGGACCCATTCGCCGGATGAATGTTCGGCAACTTGGGGGTGGGGGGTCTCGGGTCGCGCCCTCGGCCCCCGGCCAACCGTGAGAGATCATGGGGGAGGGCCACTGGGCAGTGGTGGCGCCGCTGATCCAGGCCGAGGGACCGTGATGCCTGGCACCGGGGGCATATGCTAGGCCCGCGTCGCGCCAGACCGTGGGGCGCCGAATTTGCTCCAAATGAGTCCGCAGTGAGTCCGCAAACCGATCCTGGCCGATTTACAAGGCAGCTGATCCGCCCGTCTATCCTAAGAACAACCCAATGATTTCAACGTGGTGCCCAGGGGCTCCCCCATAAGTGTAGCCTAAGACATTGGTATCATTGTATATCACTAACGGGCTGATTTGCCGATCCCCGGATCGATCCCCGGTGCCGGCTGGTTGTCGGTAACCGGGCGGCGTCTGCACCCTCTTGCACTGCGGCGCTGAACCCGTCTAAGGGTCAAAGCAGAAACGCACCGGCGCCGCGTCACAGCTACCGTCGGACCGCGTGGGGTCATGATGAGAGCACCGAGGACCCCCCTGAATTCAGTCCTCGGAGAACCGTGTCCATGCGCTCCACACATGCGAAACGACGGGCGAAGCCGTCCGCCACGAAACAACGCAACACCCCTCCACTGCCGCCGCCGATCGAACCGCTGGTCGTGCGACCGGCGCAGGCGGCTCGCCTGCTGGCGATGTCCGAGCGCACCGTCTGGACTCATATCGCGCAAGGCCGGCTGAAGGTGTCCCGCGTCGGTAATATTACGCTGGTGCACATGGTCAGCATCCGTGCGCTGCTCGGCGAGCCTTCACCCATCCACACTGCATAAGAAGATCGCCCACGCGATGGCTCACGAGGGCGACCAAAGAAAGACTACGGCCAAGAACGATCCTGGCCCACGTAAGCACATAGTTGCCCGAACTGCACGTCGCGCCGGCATCGGGACTCTCCCATGCTATCGGACAACGACGAAATCGATCCCGATTGGGTCGCCAGCGGTCCCGCCAGCGCTCCGCCCGCCACCAACCGCCCCCCGATCTCGCTCACCGCCGCCCTCACCCTCGCCGCCGCCGCCCTCCCGGTCTTCCCCTGTGGTACCAACAAGCGGCCCCTGATCAAGGCGGGCCGCGAGTTCTCCAACGCAACCACCGATCCCGACCGCATCCGCGCGATGTGGCGGCAGGCGGGCGCAGCCGCGAAACTGATCGGCGTCCCCTGCGGTCCCGCCAGCGGCTTCGACGCCCTCGACGTCGATCCCAAGAACGGCGGGCACCTGTGGGAAGCTGAGCACCGCCTCCGACTGCCCGAGACCAGGATTTACGAGACGCCCTCGGGTGGCCGGCATTGGCTCTGGAGGCACGCCCACGGCGTCCGCAACTCCGCCGGCCGGATCGCCCCAGGCGTCGATGTCCGAGGCCGTGGCGGCTATGTCTGCTGGCCGGGCGCGGGCGGCTATCGCCTCGTGCACGAGAGCTACCTCGCGCCCTGGCCCGACTGGTTGCTCCCCTTGGTGCTCAAGCTCGCACAGCCGGCGACCAAGCCCGAGCCGAGCAGCTACGCGACGCCCGAGGCCATCACCGAGCGGCGATATCGCGCCTTTATCGATCGCGAGGTACTTCGCGTCCGCGATGCCGCCAAAGGCACGCGTCACAACACCCGCCTGAACGCTGCCCTCTCGATCGGCGGCATCGCCGAGGCCGCCGGCCTGTCCGACGCCGAGGCGGAACGTATCCTCATCAACGCGCAGCCCCCGGAGACCGAGGAGGAGGCGGAACGCGAGACGATCCGATGGGGGCTCGCCAAAGGCCGCGAGAAGCCGATCAGCCTCCCGGATCGCCCCTGGCGCGGAGGGCGGGCAGCATGACCGAGCACCTCCAGGCCGACGACCGCGACGACACCGGCACCACCGCCCCGCGCCAGGACGCTCAGGACTCACCATTACAGAGCCCACCCGCGCCTGATCAGAAAGCGAACGGCCAGCACGATCCCGAGCAGGACAAGCGGGACAAGCGGGATGCCGCGATCGCCGAGCTGGCCGCAATGGACGAGCTGGAGGCCGACCCGTTCATCGAGCCGAAGGCCGCCGAGCTGGGGGTCAGCGCCAAAGCCCTCAACCGCGCGGTCAACAAGGCCCGTCACGCCGCCGCCGCCAAGAAAAAGACCCATGCCAACACCGAGAAGAAGGCCGAGGCCGACGCCATCAAGGCGCAAGAGAAGGCCCGGGCCGACGCCAAGAAGGCCGAAGCCCAAGCCGCCAAACTGAAGGCAGAAGCCGATGCCAAGGCGGCGAAAGCCAAACTGAAGGTCGAGGCCGCCGCCGCCAAAGCGCGAGAAAAGGCCAGGAAGGCCGCCGAAGCCCGAGCGCGCCTCGACGCCCAGAAGACGCCCCAGCCGCTAGTCGATGACGACGACGACCCGCTGCACGAATGGGCCCCCCCAGATCCCGACACGCTGCCCGAAATTATCGTCGCAGGCGGCGAGCGACCCGCCATCGCCGATGCCGCCCTGGCCGCCATGAAGGCCGCAGGCGTGCCGTTCTACCAGCGCGGCAAGGACCTCGTCCGCGTCTGCCTGATCAAGCTGAAACAGTCGAGCGGCAAAATGGTCCGCGTCCCTGCCATCTCCACCGTTACCAAACCGATGATGCTGCGCGCGCTCGGCCTGTGCGCGAAATGGCGCGCCTTCACCAAGGAACTCGATCTGGTGCCGATCGACCCGCCGGCAAACGTCGCCGACCACATCCTGGGCATGATCGGTGACTGGCCGTTTCCACCGCTGCGCGGTGTGATCGCCACGCAGACGATGCGTCACGACGGCACACTGCTTACCAAGCCGGGCTACGATCGCGCCACCGGCCTCGTGCTCTTCAACCCGCCGCCGATAGCGACGATTCCCGAGCGTCCGACTAAGGCCGACGCGCTGGAAGCGCTGGCGCTGCTCAGGGCACTGCTGGACGAAGTCAAATTCGCCGACGACGGGGGTGTCAGCCTAGCCGGCGCCATCTCCATGCTCATGACCCCCGTGCTGCGTGGGATGATGTCGGTGGCACCGCTGCACATCGTCAACAAGCCTGCCCCCGGAACCGGCGGCAGCTACATGCAGGACATCATGGCCGCCATCAGCATCGGCGAGCCGTGTCCGGTGCTGTCGCTGACCCTCAACAATGACGAAGAAAACGAAAAACGCCTGTCATCCGCTGCACTTTCCGGACAGCCGATCATCGCCATCGACAACATGGTCGGCACCCTGCTGGGCCAATTCCTCTGCCAACTGGTCGAGCGGCCGATGCCGCAAGTCCGACTGCTCGGCAAGTCCGAGCTGATCACCATCACCAATAACCACACTACCGTTGCCAACGGAAACAACGTCGGCATCGCCGCCGACATGGTGCGCCGCACCCTGCAGATCAGCCTCGACGCCGACGAAGAAAACCCGGAGAACCGCACCTTCACGCACAACCCGGTGGCCGAAGTGCTGGCTGACCGAGGCAAGTACGTCCGCGCCATCCTCGTCATCGCCCGCGCCTACCGCGTCGCCGGAAGGCCCGGCCGGAAGCCGCAACGCCTGAGCTTCGGTGAGTGGTCGGACAATATCCGCTCCGCCCTGGTCTGGCTCGGCTGGCCGGACTGCGATGACTCGATCGCGACCGTACGCGCCGCCGATCCCGCTGGCGCCCAACTGCACGGCGTGATCACCGCCTGGGCCACCGATCTGACAGTCGGCATCGGCTATCACACCAGCGAGCTGATCACCCGTGCCAACGAATGGGTGGAAACCGAGCGCGTCCGTCCGGCCCTGTGGGAAGCCCTGTTCGCCATCGCCGGCACCAAGCTCGGCCAACTGGACCCTCGCGCCCTCGGCCGCTGGCTCGAGGCCCACCTCAACCGCGTCGTCGGCAAGCACAAGCTGCTGGTGGATCGCGCCGACAAAAGCCGCCCGCGCTGGAAGCTGGAGACGCGCTGAGCTGATCCCACAAGGGCGCCCTCGCTGGAGCCCTACTGCTGCCGTTCCACGATGTGGGATCTGTGGCATTATGTGGCATTTCGCCTATAGCCGCGCGCGGGCGCACACGCGTTTTTTTTCACGCGCGCACGTACAGGAAATATTCTCACACGCACCCGTCACACAGAATTTCTCTGTGCACACAAAAAAAACAAAAACAGTTTTTCCCAGGCGCGCGGTAGAGGAAAGATCCAACATGATCCCACAGATCCCACATTTGGAAAGCTTATGGGTCCGGCCAGAGCTATCAGCCTCCTTGATGAGGACAGGCGATCCCCCCCAAAACTGCACGGTTTTGACCGCGCGACGGCTGCGCCAGTGGGCCGCCCTCACGCGCGCGAGCTTGCGGCGCTCTCGGTGTGAGCTGCAGCCTCGCCCACCATGCCTGGGCACAGGAAGCGCAGGACGGTGGACGAGCGGATCGCGCTGAGGGTCGCCTGGCGCCGCGAGGTCGCCCGCCGCCAGCTCGATGCCGTCACGGCGCCGCGGCCGATCTCTGACGCCGCCCTGCGGGCGCTGATCGGCGAGGGCCCGGAGCTGTCGGCGCCCAGGCTTCCCGATCTCAGGATGTCGGAGGCCTGCGCGCGGCTGATCCGCGGCGCGACAGTCGAGGCGCTCGATCGGCTGATCAGGAGCGGCCAGGCCGAGGAGGGCGAGGGCGAGGAGGAGCTCGAGGGCGAGGGCTGAGCGGCCAGGGCAATTCTGTATTGTGCAATACACGGAAGGGACAGAACTTGCCGCCGGCGGCAAGTTTCGAAAGCCTTGCTAACCAAAGGTCGCGGAGGCGTGGAATGAGCGTTATCGAGCCCACTCGCTCAGAAAGTGAAACGGAAGGCCACGGCCGGCTGGGCGGCCCACTGGACCGGCATCGGCGTAGTCAAACGCGCCGACATCCGCCGGCCCTGGCGACTTCCCGATCACTGCTGCAATATTGTTCCGGACGCCGCATAACCGACGTTATGGTAAGTCGGGAAGGCTCTTGCGGAGCCTCAGGGCTTGAACAACGCTAGGACGCGCCGACAGAGATCCAGGTCATTGACGAACAGGTAATCCATCGGGGCCTGGCTGGCGAAGCGGCCCAAGAAGGTGGCTTCGTAGACAACAAGCCATGACTTGTCGGTACTCGTGTCGACGCCTCATTCGAGCTATGCCGAGGCTCTGGACCCGTGCAATGTAGTCCTCTGGCACCTTCATGTTGCCACCGCCGTAGTAGTAACTAGGCGCCAGGTCAGGACTGAAATCGTCAAGTGGCACACAGACTTCCTGCCCGTTATGGGCGAGATACCAGCGTGCCTCGGCGCGGGCGAGCGGCAGGGCGGTCAGCAGAACAGCAGCCAGAGCCGCAGGCAGAAGAAACCGCAGAGGGTTCTTGTTCATTTGCAAGGGCGCCCGGATCATCGCGTCCATCCGTGACTGCGGACGAAAACTAGGCAACGCTGATAGCCACGAATGAACGTCATGGTGCCACCTTGTTCTTTGGCGAAAGTTTTGACGTCTGGTGTAATGAGGACCGGGCGGACAGATTGGCCGCCCATCCCAAATTCATAAATCACGTCGCTTGGGGTCCGCCACGACGGCCCCACCTTGAAACCGAGCATTGTCTGGATCCGCTGCTGCACGGCAGCAAGCCGGACGCACGCGTCACCAGCAACCATTGCTGAATACCAGGTGTCGTCGTCTGCCGCCGCACTGGTATGCGGAGCGGCTGAGACAAGCAGGGCAACGGTCAGGGCCGCAGGCAGAAGAAACCGCAGAGGGGTCTTGTTCATCGTGAGGGCGCCTTTCGCGAACGCGCGTTGGAATTGCGGGCGAGTGAGCGCAATCTTCCTCGCCATGCAGTTTGTTTAAGTCACCGAACCTTCACCGCACGCGCCAGTCGTCCGGCGGCGGATGCGCTACGTGATAGCCGGCGAGCCGTGTCAGCCAGTGAGCGATGGGTGCCGGGATGCGCCGCCGGCCGGCCTCCATCTGGCGAATGGTGGCCTCCGAACAGCACAGCAACCGGGCCAGGACCGCACGGTTCCAGCCCAATCGCTCACGCACTGCCACGAGTTGCGCGGAAGTCATTGCTGCGCTCCCGATCCTTGGGCTCAGACACCATTGGCCTGCTGCGACGGCGGCGCGGGCGGAGCAGGAGAGAACGGCTGCGACGACGGCTGCGCCGGTCCTTCTGTAGCGAACGGCTGTGTTGGATTGAGCGAAGCGATCACGGCCGGCGCCACCATCTGAACGCAGTTCATAAACTGCGTCCAGACGCCGGTTGTGCCGGATAAATTCACAACCCACGGCTGCTCATTACCGCTGAAATAGATGCGCAGCGTCGAGCCGGACGTAATCTCATGCGCAAATTCACGAGCGCCCTCGGGCGCAATCGCTAAAGCAAGACCGGACTTACTGGCTATGGTATACTGCGCACCTCCCCAGGCTGGGTCGTTGTCGATCTGGAAGACCATGCTCACGCGAGCATTGCTCGGGATGTTCCAACTCGGCTTGACCGCGACCACATGAAAGCGCTGGTCTATGTTGTTTATCGTGATCCCAACTTGCGTCAGGAAAGTCCTGGAAAGGAGGACGGATGTAGCCTGAAACCTTTCGGTGCGGTCCAGAGGGTTCAACTCCCTCCCGGTAAAGGCGCAGCCCGCCGGCCGGAAGCGAGCCTTGCACGGGTGACGGCGACGCCGCTCGTGAAGCGTAGGCAGCAGGTACCGAAGCCCGGGGTTGAGCCCCGACATCATGTTCGTGCTGGAGCCTTCGGCGTGTTGGGTCCGGGGGCAGCATCGACAGGACTGCAAATGGCGAGGTCCTGCCGATCCGGCCGGGGTCTGAGAGCCGGGCAGAGGTACGGGAGGGAACGCCAGGAAACCTGAGAGATCCCGTGCGTGCCCATGTGCAAACTGCCGGAGAGGGGCATACCGGCTGACCAAAGAGCCCAGGTCCGGAGGCGGCCCCCTGCCGCGCCGGGAGCGCTTCGGCGAACACGAAGACGGGGGAGCATGTGGAGCCCGGAACCGAATCCATAAGGGACCGGGAATGCACGCGCAGGAAGTCGTAGCGCCTTCATCGTACTCGTGAAGTCGGGGAACCGGAACTCACCGGGACCCGATGGAGGGAAGGGAGGCGCCACGGAGAGAGAACCGTTGGCCGGAAACACGGGAGGGGACACTGAACCCCGCAAACCTGTCCACACAAGGACGACGGATAGCCGACTTGGCGAGGCGGCGGCGCGAGGTAGCGTTCATCGCTACACGGCCGCTGGCGAAACTCTCTCGTGAAGAACCGGATGCGGGAAACCTGCTCGTCCGGGTCTGTGAGGGGTGGGGGTGGTAACATCCCCACCTACTCGGCGATTTGATTGGGAGGGTTTGCTGTGATCATGCAGACATTCTGGCCCTGATCGTTAGGGCCTTGGCCGGCTGTCCAGAAGCCGCTGCTGCCAGTCGATACGATATCAGCGTGTGCGGCAGTGACGCCCAGCGCGACAGCCGCACAGGCGGCGAGCAGCGCGTTGCGGACGCGGTATGTGGTGCGCATATTGAGCGCAGTCATTGCGAGTTCCTTTCGCGGTGATGAGAAGCAGTGCGGTTCGTGAGGCGAACTGCACTGCTTCGCCCGGGCGGAATGGCCTCGGACGACCAGGCTCATATACGCACCGCGCGTAGGACCGTTAGTCATCATCGTGCATAATCAGAATGCACCGCGTGCAGGCAGCGGGTGCGCGAGTGGGGCGCCTCCCGGCATCGGCACGCCCTGAGGGATCGAGAGTCGGTGTTATCGAGCTGGCTCGCGGTTTAGGTGCGCACTCTGCGCATACCGACACAAAGCCTTGTCGTCGGCCGGCAATTCGGCCCAAGATGCTGTGCTGCGCCGCGGGTCCGCCCCCCTCCCCTTAGGGGGCGGCGATCCCCTCGCCTTCAGCCCGCGGCGCGGCACCCGACCCAAGCAAGCATGCGATATTTGGATCGGGCAAGCGAAGGGGAGACAGGGGCGATGACGCTGGACGAAGCAGCAACAATTCTGAAAGGCAGGCGCGGTGATCCCGCAGCGTTGGGACCGGAATTCTTGCAGCACGCGCGGGCGGCCGAGGTGATCGGCGATCACTACCGTAAACATCCCGAGCAGCTTGTCGTCGCACGTTCTGCACGTGGCCAACAGCGAACGCGGACCAATTGGCCGGGCCGACACCATCGAAGGGATGCGTCATAGTGACCGGCGCGCCTTCGAACGATGCAATAGCCTCCGGAGCGAACACCTCTTCGGCGTCCCGCTGCACCGCAATCATCTCGGCGCCCTCCGCGCCGATCTCGCTCGGATGGTAGTGCTGCACCCCGGTTCGCGCGATCGTCACGTCGCTGCATAGCAACGCCCCGGACGGCAGCATCGCCTGTTTCGGTCCAAGCTGTTCTGTCGTGTAGAAGCGCATCGCCCGATACCTCCGGGCGGCAGCATGCGCCTATGCTGCGAAGGGTTCCAGCGCGACGGGGATGGATATTTCTCCGACGCGCAGCATTCTGTCAGGACAACTTTCCAGCCTTACCCTGCGCATACTCAGCGGCGGCTGCAAACATCGCGCTGCGCCTCTTCGGATCAGCTTCGAACGCGGGGTAGTAGTACCTGGGGCGCCGGTTCATCGAACCGCTGCCCGAGACAGATCGCGCGATCTCGGCGCGCACGCCACGCCAGCCATTCGGGCGTCGCCACGGCCACGCCGGCAACCACAGGACCGAGCGGCCGCGGCGGCAGTATGACCGGAGGCTCTGGCGGCGGAATCGTCTCGGCCTCGGCGTCGGCGACCATTGTCCCCGATGCTGCGACAATGCTCTCGGCCTCGGCAAAGCCTGCCAGCATCGAGCGGGACGCGGTTTCTGGCGAGGTTAGAGCCGGCGCGATGATCCGGCCATCCTGGTGCAGCGTGATCGGCTCACGCTGGCCGTTGACGCGGATGCTCTCGCGGAGCTCGGCATAGGCGGCGGGCGGCATCTCCGGGAGCAGCAACGCCAGGGGGTGGGGTTCGCTCGACATGCAGGATGATAACAACCGAAAGCGTCGCGAGGTGCGCAATTAGGGAATCGCTGTCATGCTGTTTGGGAATCCCTGTCATACCGATCGGAGGCTGATAATTGTCCTTTCGATGCACCCCGCCCCTTTGGTTGCGTTTGGGATCAGGCGCCGTCATCTGCGGGAAACTCTCCGGGCATGCGCATTGCCTCCAACTCCAATTCGCCGGCGAGCGTTCTCAACTTCCCGACCACATCGAGGCGAGCATCGTCCGTTGCGGCGCTGTCGGGCGCGAAAGCATCGTGGATACCGTATGTCAGAGCGTCGAGCCTGCGGATCAACGCATCGAAGGCTTCCCGATCCATGTGTTTCTTCCCTTGCGTCCGATAATAGCTCCTCCTCGCCTCACCGGTCGCACTCGGTGAACGTCTGCCATCCTTGCTGCCACGACCGGCAATGCTGCGACTGTCCGTGCGGCCCGTTGAACTCGCTGAAGGTCGTGCCGCTCTGTTCGTATGAGTTGCCTGTCCATTGCCCGCCGTCCTGGTCGGTGCCGCTGTAGTAGCGCGTCCCGCTCAACTCATAGCTCTGCCAGGACGACGGCTGCGCATGGGCGGCTGTGCAGCTGAGTGCAAGCACCGTGCAGTTTAGCGAGAGGAGCACCAGGGCGGGGATGGTCATGGCTTCGCCCCGTGCCATCACATGAAGCTCGTGCTGCAGTGCTCGCGGAAGATGTCGGTCTTACGCACATAGTTGCGCAGTACCTCGATCGACTTGTGGCGAGAGACCTCAGCGATCTTGAAGATGTTCGCGCCCGCCTCGGCCGACGACGTGATCAGGCCAGCGCGCAGGCTGTGGCCACTGTAGGCGGCGTGATCGAGGCCCGCCCGGCGAGCGTACCGTTTCACCACGCGCGCAGCACAATTCGCAGTAAGGGCCGTGGCGGACATGCGGTCACCCAGCAAAACTGCACGGAACGCGGGCCCGGTGGTGATGCCGCTGGCCTCGAGCCACGCCTGCAGAGCAGCTACAGGCCTGATGCGCACACCGCGGATGATCGCGATCTCGGCGCCCTCGCCTGTCTGGTCCGTCTTAGAGCGGCGGATCAGCAGCCGCAGCCCGTCGTCGACGAAGGTGATATCCTCGACCTCGATGGCGACGAGCTCGGAGCGGCGCAGCGCCGCGGCGAAGCCGATGCCGAGCAAAGCCGCGTCGCGCTTGCCGGCCAGCGTGTCGGGGCAGAGCGCGAACATCTTGCCGATGATGTCAGCGGTCGCGGGTGCCTTCCCGACGGGACGAGTCCCCAGGCGGCGACGTATTCCTTGCATCGTTTGCTTTACACCGGCGTGCACGGTCGGGCTTGGATCGATGCCAGCCTGCCGGTGGTAGTAGGCGATGCCGGCTGCCGCACGGCCGATTCCAGAGGCTTTGCGTCCGCTGTCTGCGAGGTGCGCCAGATAGGCGGCGACGATCGCTGGTGAGGCTGGCAGGGGGCAAGCGCCGCGCGCGGCGCACCAATACTTGAATGAGTTCATATCGCAGGCATAAGCAGCTAGCGTGCTCGCCGCTTTGGCTGCTTGTGCGTAATTAAGCGTGGCCTGAACTTCAGCAACGGTCAGTGCGCCCGGCGGAGTGCCGGCGAGCGGGATCAGGTCGTGAGGCATGGGGATTCCAGTGAGAGTGTGTGCAGTGTGCAGAAGAACGCAGCGCCTCGCGGCCATGGCCGGCTTTGGACCCAGGCCAGCGCAAACATCACGAGATTGAATGAGAGGACCGTTGCATCATCGAAAGCGTAGATATCGAACGCCTCCTGATGAGTGACACCAGTCCGCTGAACCATATTGCTGATGCGGGGCTGCGGAACGCCTACCGCCTTGCATGCGTCTGTGAGGATCAGGCGTTCGCCGTCGTAGTCGACCCAGACGTTGGCTCGTCGGTTGCGCGACTGTATCGCGCGTGTCCCCCAGTAGCAGTTTTGCGGTTCGTAATTCCCATCGTTGTCGCGCCGCTCAACCGTCAGATGAGCAGCGGGACGCTCGCCCATGTCGGCGAGGAAGTTCTCGAACTTCCGCCACCGCTCGCAGACGACGATGCCGCGATCGCGATAAAGATGGGCGCTCTGTTGTTGTTGTCCCGCGCCGACGACGCACGCGCCACGAGCGGCATCACCTGGACAAGCGAAACGGCCAGCAGGCCGAGGCCCATTCTCCCGGTCATCCCGGATTTCTCCTGGAACGTGACCACGATGGCGGCCTTCCGACAGCGGCCTAGCGAGGCCCCCTCGTGTCATCAGGAAGCTGCCGGGCCATGGTCTGGGCCGGCGGCGGCACGAAATGGTGCCTCACCGTGTACAAGGAGAAGCTATTGCCCCCCGACTTCATTAGCGGCGATGGCTTCGGCATCACTGAGGCGGCCCGTCGATATTTGGCCCCGCTCATCGTTGGAGAAGCCTATCCGCCGTACAGATCTGGCCTGCCCGACTACGCAAAGCTGGAGAAAATGGCAGTGGGGAAAAAATTGACCAGGGCGTTCGACTTCCAAGCGTAGCAGCACATCCCGAACGCACCGGGTCCGGCACTGTCGCGCGGAGAATTGTTCCCAGCGAGGCGTGCGATTTGCAGTGTTCATACTTCCGCGGGGTCGGATTCATCCGGCATGATGTGGTGCTCGCGCGTCTCCGGCATTCTGGCCCACAACAGCAGCAGTCCACATAGCCCCACCAGAGCCAGCCCAAGTACTGCCATCCTCGCCCCGAACAGGGCCGCCGAAATGCCGGTAAAGAATGTGCTTAGTGACGCACCGACGGAGATCGCGACGCCGAGTGCACCAAGTGTAAGATTGAAGCCGCCGGTGCGTCGAGTGAGGTCGGCGGCGACGACCGTCATCGTCACACCGAAGATGGCACCGCTGACGCCATTCAGCAGGTTGCCAAGCACCAGCGCAAACACGCCAGGAAGTGCCGCATACAGAAATCCTTGGACCGGAAGCAGACCCCACCCGAGCAACAGCAGCGGCCGCCGACCCGAGCGATCGGCGCGGCGTCCGATCCAGGGTGAAATCGCTGCCACGATCGCCTGCGGCAGCAGGATCGTCGCAGCGATGATCAGTGTGGCGAAGTCTGGCCACCGCCTTGTCACCCGTGCGGCCACGACGGGTCCGATCGCCGCACCTGCGGCGAAGAACAACACGACACAGGCGGCGAAAATCGCGAGCCGCTTGTCTAGAAGCAGGGACTTCATGCCTTGCCAGGTGATTTGCGCATCGCCCTGGCGCTGCTGGTCCGACGGCAGCGGTTGTGGAACCGCCCGCTTCGCACCTTCTCCGCCGATCAGGAACAGCGACAGCAACGCAGGCAGGGCCAGCACTGCGGCGATCAGAAACACAGATATTGCCGCCGGCCGGTAGGAACCGGCAACGCCCATGACCCCCGCCGCCAGTCCATTGCCGATAGCAGCAAAACGCGCGTTGCGGCCAATGCGCTCGCTGAGTGCCGCCCGCCCGACCAGGGCCAGGCTGATTGCCGCGATGCCAGGCCCGATTAACGAACTTGCCAGCCCCTGCACCGCCAATGCGAGATAGACCGCGCCTCGCGCTGAAGTGACGCATAGCAGCAACGCGGCGAGCCCGACACCAGCGATGCCAAGCAGCACCGCCCCTCGTTTGTCGCGCAGGCTGTCGAGCGCGGCGCCAGCCGGGATTTGGCTCAACAGGCTGCTCATCGTGGCAACGGTCAGTGCGAACCCGATCGCCTGGGGCGGCCACAGGTTCTCCACGAGATAGACGGTGACAAAGGCGCCGAAGCCGGTTTGCATGGCCGCGACGAAGAAATTGACTTCGTCGAGCCCACGACTGCTCCGGCCTTCCGCATCGACCGGGTGCCAAATGCGACGTTACTCCTGAGCCATCATCCGCGAGTTGCAGCGCACCTCCAGCGTGCTCCCTCCCTGTACGGTGTGGGTTTCGCCACCGACTCGGATTTGCACTTGGTCGCCATCGGAGATAGCGACCCGCACGGTATTGCCGGCAATCCGCAGCTGAACCGGCCGCCCGCGCCAGCGCACCGCGAACGAGACGCTGCGCCAGTCCTCTGGCAACCGGGGCGTGAGGGTAATCGCGTCGCCGTCCATGCCGAGGCCGGCGAAGCCGAGGACCATCGCCTGCCACAGACCCCCGAGTTCGGCGATCCGTATGCCACCGGCACTGTTGGGGTCCAGTTCAAGGTCCGCGGCCGCGGCCTGGCGAAGAAAATGCAGGGCGATGTCGGTCTCGCCGAGCCGTGCCGCGACCAGCGCATGGATGCCCGCGCTCAAGGAACTGCCATGCGCACAGCGTGGCTCGTAGTAGCGGAAATTCGCTTTCGCAGCCGCGCCCGGGAACTCGTCCGGCAGCAGCGCCATGAGCGCCACTACGTCGGCCTGCTTGACCACTTGCGAGCGCTGCGTCCGCTCGCGGCCGAGTTCAACGTCGATCGGCACCTTGCGGTCGGCATAGAGCGAAAGATCGATCGGCTCCAGCTTGTGATAGCCGGCAAACTGCTCGTAGAGGCCGGTAGCTGGATCGAGACCGGTGACGATGCGTCCCACTGCGTCGCGCCAGTCCGCAAGTTCGGCCTCGACCAACGCAAGCCGTTCGCACAGCGCCGGGGCGCGCTCGGGCCAACGTGTCCTCAGCAGCTCAATGGTCTCAAGCCCTCGCGCGATGTTCCAGCGTGCCATCACATTTGTAAAGGCGTTGTCATCGACATCCTCGTGATACTCGTCAGGCCCGATCGCGTGGCGGATATGCCGCTTGCCATCCGGCTCCGGCACGGCACGCGACGCCCAGAAACGCGCCGTTTCCAGCAGGATCTCCGCGCCAGCATCGAGGAAGAACGCGTCGTCGCCCGTCGCGCGCCAGTACTGCCACACGGCATAGGGGATATCGGCGCTGATGTGGTGCTCCATCTTGCCGGTGAGAATGTCGATCATCTCGCCATTGGGACCCACCACGCGCTCGGGCGTGGTCTCCTCGCCGGTGTCCGCCGATTCCCACGCGTACAGCGCGCCTTTGCAGCCCATCGCATCTGCCTTGGCGCGCGCGCCGGGCAGCGTGTGATAGCGATACATCAGCATCGCGCGCGCGGCCTCCGGCCAAGTCGCCGTGTAGAAGGGCAGCAGATAGGTCTCGGTATCCCAGAACACGTGGCCGAAATACGCATCACCGGTCAGGCCGCGCGCGCCGACCGACACGCGTTCGTCTTCCGGATTGGCGGCGCTGGTCAGGTGGTAAACGGCGAAGCGCAGCGCCTGCTGCACCTCATCGTCACCCTCGATGATCACGTCGCTCACGTCCCAACGCTGCTGCCACGCCGTCTCGTGTGCTGCCACCATCCCGCGCCAGCCAAGCGCACGGCAGCGCGCCATCGCATCGGCGGCAACCGGGGCCGGGTCATCCGCGACGTTGTCGGAACGCGCCACGGTCACGAAACGATCGAGTTCAAGCACCTGCCCGGCCACTGACCGCCAGCGCCAGATCCAGCGCAACGAGAAGGACCGCTCCGGCACGAGTGGATAGCCATCGGCTCGCAATGTGGCGTTGCCCGCCATCGCGACAGCTTTGCCGGAACCTTCCGTGCGCCAGGCACAGATATCGCGATCAAGCTGGAGCGGCTCCATCCCCATACCGGCCATCGCGAAGTTGGCTTCCAGCGTCACCTCGATCCCGTCGCGATCAAGCGAGAACCGCAGGAGCTGCAATGCCGTTGCGCGGTCCGCCAATGACACCAGACGCAGCTCCCCGCCGCTTATGGTGATTCCGGCGTGCGCCCGGTAGCTCAGGTCCGACACGAGCATGCCGCGGCGCAAATCGAGCCGGCGCGTGCTGGCGAGGAACTCTCCATCCAACAATAGCTGCGGTCTGTCGTCCAGCACGAGCCTGACGCGCGACCAGTCCGCAACGGGAACCAGCGCGGGCACTGGCGGCACGGTATTGGGCCGGTCGAACAGGCCAGCGACATAACAGCGCGGCCACGATGCCCACCTGATATATCCCAGCCAACTCACCCAGGTCGGGCCTCGGCTGACCGGGCGCGATGCCCGCATTCCCAGGAACCCGTTGCCGAGTGCGAAGCGGGATTCTACCGCGTTCTCGGTCACCACGTTGTAGCCTTCGTGGGTCAGAACCCAGCGTGGGTCGCGCGTCGGCTCAATGGCGTTACGCATGAGCGGGCATCTCCGTTGGGGGCCGAGCACGCAAGATGCCGTCGAGGACCGCCGTCGCATCCACCTGATCGAGGCTGGTAACGACCAGGTCGGCCTGGGCTCCTTGCAGCAAGGCCTGATCACCAAGCCGCGCAATACCCACGGAAGCCATGCCCCCGGCGCGCGCGGCCGCAATGCCGGCTGGCGCGTCCTCCACGACCACACAGTGGGCTGGTGGCACCTTCAGGGCCTGCGCCGCCAGCAGGAAAAGCGCGGGATCCGGCTTGCCGCGCGGCACGTCCGTGCCGCTCAGGTCGGCATCAAAGATCGACAACAATGGTCGTCCGTCGGGCGCGCTCAGACGGCGCAGCATGGCTGCGACGTTCTTCGACGAGGAGGCCAGCGCCAGCCGCAAGCCGGCCGCGTGCAAGGCACTCGCGAACCGCACCGCGTCCGGAAAGGCCTCGAAGCTGCCCTCGGCGATCAGTCGATCGATTAGTGCCTGCTTCTTCCTGGCATACTCCGGCGCGTGTGCGGCCGCGCCGGGAACGCCAAGCCCCTCCAGCGCCGCACGTGCGCCATCGAGCCGAGGTTTGCCGGCAACCTGCGCCTGATAGAACTCGGTCGTGAACCGGGCAGGGTCGGCGTAGCCGGCCAGCGACTCCCGCCAGGCGCGCTCGTGCGGTGAGGCGACCAGCACCCCATCGACGTCAAAGATTGCCGCAAGCAGCCTACCCCTTGGACCAGCTTCAGACATTGTCGGCCTCCGTCGAACCGGTGCGCGGCGCCAGGGTCTTTTGTCCCCAGGTCCAGCCCTTGATGTCCGGCATGTCATCACCGTAACGCGAGATGTACTCCTTGTGCTCGAAAAGCTTGTCGCGGATGGCCTGCTTCGCATAGGCCGCGCGCGGCCCGAGCTGCGGCACCCGATCGATCACGTCGCCGACCAGATGAAAGCGGTCGAGGTCGTTCAGCACGCACATGTCGAACGGCGTGGTGGTGGTTCCTTCTTCCTTGTAGCCCCGCACGTGAATGTTGTTGTGCCCGTTCCGCCGGTAGGTTAGCCGATGGATCAGCCATGGATAACCGTGAAACGCAAAGATGATCGGTTTGTCCGTCGTGAACAGCGCGTCGAAGTCGCGATCCGATAGCCCATGCGGGTGCTCGGCTATCGGTTGCAGCTTCATCAGGTCCACCACGTTGATCACGCGGATCTTCAGCTCCGGCACGTGCTGACGCAGCAGTTCAACCGCGGCCAGCGTCTCCAGCGTGGGCACGTCGCCACAGCACGCCATCACCACGTCCGGCACACTGTCGCGGTCATTGCTGGCCCATTCCCAGATGCCAAGGCCGGCCGTGCAATGCCTGATCGCCTCATCCATCGTCAGCCATTGCGGCGCCGGTTGCTTCCCGGCAACCACTACGTTGACGTAGTTGCGGCTGCGCAGGCAGTGGTCAGTCACCGACAGAAGGCAGTTCGCATCGGGTGGCAGATAGACGCGCACCACTTCCGCCTTCTTGTTGATGACGTGGTCGATGAAGCCAGGATCCTGATGGCTGAACCCGTTATGGTCCTGCCGCCAGACATGGCTCGACAGCAAGTAGTTGAGCGAGGCGATCGGCCGCCGCCACTCAATGTCGTTGCACACCTTCAGCCACTTGGCGTGCTGGTTGAACATCGCGTCGATGATGTGGATGAACGCCTCGTAGCAGGAAAAGAACCCGTGGCGACCGGTGAGCAGGTAGCCCTCGAGCCATCCCTGGCATTGATGCTCGCTGAGCATCTCCATCACCCGTCCATCCGCCGCAAGATGGTCATCCCACGGTTCGGTTTTCGCGACCCACGCGCGGTTGGTGACCTCGAGAACGTCCTGCCAGCGGTTGGAGTTGCTCTCGTCGGGGCTGAACAGACGAAAGTTCCTCGCTTCCATGTTTCGTTTCATCACATTGCGGAGGAACCTGCCCATTTCCCGGGTGGACTCGGCAATCGCCGCACCCGGCGTCGGCACCTTGATCGCGTAGTCACGAAAATCCGGCAGGCGCAGGTCGCTCAACAGCAAGCCGCCGTTGGTGTGCGGATTGGCGCTCATGCGGCGGGTGCCGCGGGGAGGGAGTTCGGCCAGTTCCGGCCGCAGTCGCCCGCCATCATCGAACAGTTCCGAGGGGGCGATAGCTCTTCATCCACTCTTCAAGAATGCGGACATGCTCCGGGTTCTCGTGCATCTCGCCCATCGGCACCTGATGCGCTCGCCAGTAGCCCTCGGTTCGGCGGCCGTCGATTTCCTTCGGGCACGTCCACCCCTTGGGTGTGCGCAGCACGATCATCGGCCAGAGCGGTCGCTGGGAGAAGCCGTTCTTGCGCGCATCATCCTTGATCCGGCGTATCTCGTCGAAGATGCGATCCAGCGTAGACGCCATGAGTTCGTGCATCGTATCCGGGTCGTGGCCCTCGACGAAATGCGGCGTGTATCCGTAGCCACGCATCAGGTGATCGAGTTCCTCGTGGCTGATGCGCGCAAGCACGGTGGGATTGGCGATCTTGTAGCCGTTGAGATGCAGGATGGGCAGGACGGTGCCGTCCCGCACCGGGTTCAGGAACTTGTTGGAATGCCAGCTCGTCGCCACCGGTCCGGTCTCCGCCTCACCGTCGCCGACAACACAGGCGACGATCAGATCCGGATTGTCGAATGCGGCGCCATAGGCGTGAGAGAGGGCATAGCCAAGCTCGCCGCCCTCATGGATGGAGCCTGGGGTTTCGGGTGCGACGTGGCTTGGAATCCCACCCGGAAACGAGAACTGCGTAAACAGGCGCTTCATCCCCTCTTCGTCGCACGAGACGTTCGGGTACACCTCGCTGTAGGTACCTTCCAGATAAGCGTTGGCGACCAGTGCGGGTCCCCCGTGCCCTGGTCCGGTCACGTAGATCATGTCGAGGTCGTGCGCTTTGATGAGGCGATTCAAATGTGCATAGATGAAGTTCAGTCCCGGCGTCGTGCCCCAATGCCCAAGCAGTCGAGGCTTGATGTGGTCCTTGGTCAGCGTCTGCTTGAGCAGCGGATTGTCATAGAGATAGATCTGACCGACAGAAAGGTAGTTGGCGGCTCGCCAGTACGCGTTTATCAGTGTCCGTTCGTTGTTCGACAACACGTTTGCCACCATCGCCTCCATGATTTGCTGTCATCGATGCCGTGCGTCAGGTGCGCGGGGTAGTCCGGTCAACCGTCACACCGGCCCCGCTATCCTTCGCCGCCATCGGGGTCGATCCGCAACGCCCGTCCTAGGCGGCCTTTTCTCTCACACCTGCGGGAGGATAGTCATCCTTAGCGGCGTCCTGCAATCACGACACATTTCCTTCCGCAGTCAGGGTCTGATTGTGGGCCGGATGGCGGTGGGGTTCGCATGAGTCAGAGTAACAACTTCGTCTTCGTGACGGAAGACGAGTTCGTCTCCCATACGCATGATGTAGGTTGTTGCATCTGGCGCAATCTCAACCTCCAGAGCCCGACCGCGATAGAGCAGCGAGAACCGAAGCGATGACCTGGCTTCCGGCGGTCTCTGCGGCCGGAATGACAGCATGCCATCATAGTCACGCAGGCCGCCGAACCCGTAGACGAATGCCATCCAGGTACCACCCATCGACGCGATATGACATCCGTCAGTGACATTACCGCCAACGTCCGCGAGGTCCATGAGCAACGCTGCGCGCATGTAGGTCACGGCCTTGTCGAACTCCCCGACCTCCAGCGCGACGATGGCCTCGATGCAGGAAGAGAGTGACGAATTGCCGGTGGTGAGAGGATCGTAGAAATCGAAGTTGCGTCGCTTTGCCTCCGCCGAGAATTCATGGCTGAGCAGGAACATCGCCAGGATGACATCGGCCTGCTTGATCACCTGAGATCGATAGATGTTCAAGGGATGGTAGAACAGCAGGAGGGGGTATCGGTCGTCCGGCGTGTTCTCGAAATCCCAGGGCTGCCGATCGAGAAAGCCGTCGTCCTGAGGATAGATACCGGTGGCCGCGTCGAACGGAACGTACATGTTGTCGGCCGCACGCGCCCACATATCTGCTTCCTCCGGCGCATTCCGCTCCGGCTCGGAAATCTGGAGGCTGTCGAACAATCGATTGCACAGCTCAAGGATATCGCCGAAAGGAACGGCCTGGGTTCCTACTACGCCATGGCCCTCGGATTCGAAGGGCAACTTCGCGCCGGACAAGGCAATGCCGCAGCCGCAGTCCGGCTGCTTCACGCCGGCCTCGATGGATTGCGCAATGCCGAATACGAAAATATCTACACGGCGTTCCTTGGCGTCCTGGCCGATCTCCTGGTGGTCGCGGGTAACGTCACCGAAGGCCTCGCCACCGTCGGCGAGGTGCTGCGGCGGATCGAGAGCAAACACGCACTCTGGTTGATGCCCGAAGCATTGCGCATCGAAGGCGAGGCTATGCTGTTGTCCGACGAGGTGGATACGGCTGCCGTCGAGAAACGCTTCGCTCGATCGCTCGATGTGGCCCGCCAGCAGGGAGCCCTGTGGTGGGAGTTGCGGACGGCCACCAGCCTGGCCCGCCTGCTGCGCGATCAGGGCCGCCACGCCGATGCCACCGCCTGCCTCCAGCCGATTTACGATCACTTTACCGAGGGTTTCGGCACCACGGATCTCATCGTGGCGAAACGGCTACTGGATGACCTTGACGTTGCTGGACGTCGCTGAGACCCTTCCCTGGAGATAGCCCGCCTTCAATGGATCCAGCGTTACCACCGGGCTCTTGGCGCGTGTCGATGTTGCCTCGGTCTCGCATGCGCGGCCTGTCGTGGCGCCTACGGCGTCGCTGCACAGCATCGGCCATCGTCCATGGATTTGGCGACGCACCCGTCGTAGTGGCTGACCGCCTCGGTGCACCGGGTTTGAAACGAGGTGATCACATCGCGCAGATCTTCCGGGTCCATCGCGGTGGACAGCGCGGTCGATCCCACAAGGTCGCAAAACATGACCGTCAACTGGCGCCGTTCGGCCCCGGCTTGGACTGGCGCGGGTGCGGGAGGCGGCACCCGGGCTGGTGGTGATGCTGGTGTCGGTCCCACGGCGGCGGGAAGCGAGGCAGGCACCGCTTCGGCGCCGAGCGCGGCGATAGCGGAAAGGAGTTTGCGACGATGGCCGATCGACGTGACGCCGAGGCCGATCAGGTCCTCAGCCGTTAGGTCCGGCAGGACGTTGCCGTCGACATCGTTGTCGCGGAACGCCGGCTCGTATTGCTCAAGACCGAATTGTTGAAGCCAGCTCGCGACATCGATCGCCATCCTCGGCCCGCCCTTCTTTAACGTCCAAGCATCCACCGATCGTGCCGCGGCAGCAATATCTGGGGAGTTGCCTGAAGGTCCGCAAACCACCCGCAGCAGACATCCGAGCAGCTACCACCACGCTTGAGCGAATGTCTGCATTCGAGGGACGGCGAGGCGCCCCGGAATGACCGCCATGGGCGCAGAGCGGACCTCAGTGCGAGCGGCTCTCTATCGCGGCTCTTCACCCTGAGCGGCGGTAGCGGCACCCACCCGAACGGCCGGAGTCGACCCAAGCCGATCGACAGGACGTTGCACTCCGCGCGCTGACAACAGGCAACGCGGTTTGAGCGAACGTCGCGCGATGGCGCGTGACGTGATCCTGCTGGGTGACGTTGCCGAGCGTGGTGCGAGGACGGTCGAGATCAGGTGCCAGCGCTGCGCGCGGTGGGGCCGCCTCAGCGTCGCTCGCCTCCTGCGGGAATACGCACCTCAGACGCCGCTGTGGGTCATCTGGGATCCGCTGATCGGCGACTGCTCGAAGCGCGAAGCGCAGAACCTTGCCGAGCGGTGCAGCGTCTATTGCCCGGACCTTGTGCGGCTGTTCTTCCGGCCCGGCTCGGGCTGAGCCGGCGCGGCTTGGTTCACTCTGCGCACAAGCTCCTGCCAGAGCCGATCCGCTGCGGCTCCGGCCGCCTCGTGGTCGACCTCGTCGAGCGGGCTCGGCTTGCTGTGATCGACGATGCGGCTGGTCAGGATCGGTGCGGCCTTGGCCCGCTTGCGATGGCTACGCTTGGGCGGCAGCGCGATGACGATGTTGGGGTGCTTGGTCAGCATAGGCGGCAGAGAGATGGGCACGCCGTACGCAGGCAGGCAAGCTAGGTAGCGATAAGTCTCGATCCTGCCAGCAATTCCCGCGAGCAGGGGTCTTCGTCGCCTAGCGTCGAGGCGGCTCAATGGCGATGGCGCTGGCCGCTGAGCCCTGGCTAACAGCGCTCGTCGCAGCGGTTAGTCGGGTGGCTCGTGCCCACGCACGGACGCAGCGCGGGCGCTGAGCGCCAGCAGAGCTGCTGCGACTGTTCAGCGTGAACTGTGCGGTCCGATCGCCCGCCTACCGCGTGGCGAGGGTAACCTTTTTAAGGTTAACCTCTTTTGTAGCCGCTATTGAGCCGCGCACCGGACGGCCGGGCGACTGCTGCCGCCTAAGCAACGACTCGTGAAGATGAATGGATGATGTTCGTCTTTCTATAATTGTATATCGCATTCTGGTAGAACATGCCGAGGTTGAGGTTGTCGGCGTATTCCATGCCCGACAGGCTCGCCGATAGGAGGGCGGGAAAATATGGCTCAACAGAGCCATATTTACTAATCAGTCAACAATATAGGCTACAGTTGGCGCCCTGAAGAAAGATCTGACAAGCGCCGGATCGTCCTGGACAGCCTGTAAGTCGGCCTCGATGCGGTCTTGCAGCGACTTGCCGGAGGCGAGTGGGCTCTTGGCCGTGCCGGTGCGCTTGACGTAGTTCCACACCAGTTCGTCGGGGTTCAGCTCTGGCGCATAGCCGGGCAGGAAGTGCAGTTCGAGTTTGCCATTCGTCGAGGCGACGTAGTCTCGCACCATCCTCGCTTTGTGAGCGGGCAGGCTGTCCAACACCAAAAACAGCGGCTTTCTGCGACCACGCATAACGTGCTTGAGTAAGCCGACAAATAGCTCTGCCGTCATCCCGCCCTTATAGGTGACAAACCAGAAGGCGCCCTTGGCATTGACCGCGGATGCCGCCGAAACCGATTGTCGGGGGCCCGGCACCTCGACCACCGGCGTGCGCCCCCTGACGCCCCAGGTCTTGCCTTGTACCGCATCGGCACGAAACCCCGACTCATCCCAGAAATAGATCTCCGCCCCGGCGCGTTTCGCCCGCGCCGCCAGCCGCGGATAGGTGGTCTGCTTCCAGGCCTCAATCGCCTCTGGATCACGCTGGTAGGCGCGCATCAGTGGCTTTTGCGGCGTCAACCCCAGCTCCGCCAGCAGTTTGCCCACCGAGGCGAGGCTGACCTCGATGCCAAACCTGTCGGCAATCAACTGAGCGACGATTTGCCGGGTCCACAGACCAAAGTCGAAGCCGTGCTGCCGGGGATCCTTGCCGTTGATCCAGCGGAATACCTGCCGTTTTTGCTTCTTCGTCAATTTGGCAGGGCGACCGGTCCCCTTGCGTGAGCGGAGAGGATCACCGCGGCCGCCACGCTTCACCTTGTTCAGCCATTTGTAGATCGTCGTGCGGCAAAATCCATAGGACGCAATCACCGCACTGGGTGCCTCGCCCTCCTGCACTCGCTCGACCGCCATCCGCCGGATCTCCTCCAGCGTCTTATGGTCTAATGTCCTGCCGTCTCGAACCATGCTCCTGATATAGCAGGCAGCAAGGCAAAGTACAACTCGTTTTGTAGCCTAAGTTCCTGACCGATTAGTAAGTGTCGCACAAGATTTCTTTTGCGACGCGGGCTATCCGAGTAGATCGTCGTCGTCATTCAGGCGCTGGTTGGCGCGATCCTCGTCGTCGCCGTCGAACCCATCGCGCAGAGCGCTTCCGAGGTCCACTCGGCTGCCGGCCGGCGCTGCCGGCTGCACGTGCTCCTCTGTGTCCGGAGCCTCGGCATCCACCGCGTCGGGCAGATCGTCGTAGTCCTGCACGGGCGGCCCGCCTTCGTCGCCGTCGAACCCGTCCCGCCGCGCTCCGTCCAGGTCGATCTGATCGCCGCCGGCACCGCCATCCCGTGCCTCCGGTGGAGCGGCGCGGGGTGGGACCACGCCGCCGGCGGCGATGACACCTTCGTTGGCCATGCGCCGGATCCGCTTCTGTTCCTCGCGCATCGCCTCGCGGCGCGCGGCTTCCGCGACGATCTCGCCGCGCAGCGCGCGCTTGTTGCGCGCCTGTGCCTCATTGCCCTCGGTCTGCAGGAATTGGCTGGTCGCCAGGTTAAGCGCATTGCCCTGACCGATCTCGAGATTGACACCGGGCTGGCTGTTGACGTCCGTCATCGCGATGTCCTTCACGCCGTGCGCGGCGTAAAGCTGCTGTTTGGCAGTGTCATTGTCGGCGATCGCGGCGACCGCGTTCTCACCGAGCTTCGCCTTGAGACCAGCGATGTCGTCGACACCCAGTTTCTGCTGCAGTTCCGCGATCGAGCCCGCGCCCAGCCGCGCGCGTACCGTGTTCATCTTCTCGGTAAACACCTCCCGCGTGTCCACGCCGGCTTTCTTCATCGCTGTCGCGAGTTTGTCGCCGCCGGCCTCCAGTGCCGCCTGCATGATTCGAATGGCGGTGGCGGCGGCCTGCAGCTTCGTGAATTCCGCCTCGCCAAGCGGCGCTTTGAGCTGGTTGAGCTTGGCGCGGTCGTGTGTCGCCGGCTTGCGCTCGGCTTCCGGCAAGGATCGCAGCGCCGCGAATTCCTCATCGGTGATGCCGGAGCGCTTATCCATGAGGCCGACCCGCGCCTCGCGGTTGCCGGACCCCACCCCCTGTAGCCCCGCTTTCGCCCGGTCCTTGGCCGAGAGCGCCTCGATCGCCGTCTGCGCGGCGGCGTGCATCAGCGCGCTCTCACGCCGATGCTGCTGAGTTCAGCGCGGCGACGTTGTCACCCAGTTGGGGTGCTTTGATCCGCGCCATGAGCGCATCCTGGGCCTGGGCCCTCGCACCGAGTTCCGGCGAGATGCGGCCAAAGGTCGCGGCGTCAATGGGTGTTTTGGTCCTATCGATCACGCGCCGGTCGACAAGACCACCCTGCGCGGCGATCTCGGCCACCGCCTGATGGGTCATCTCGGCATCCGGCTTGTAGTGCCCGCTCTGATCGTCCACCTGGATGATGTGCTCATCGTCGACGTAGATGTGACCCGCCCCCGCCACGTCGCCTCCGGCGAGCAATGTGGAGTGGTGCGTGTTGACGAGCTGTGCGCCCTTCGGAAGTGGAACCCCTTGATGATATGGCGTTTCCGAGCCATCGGGCATCCGCACGACAAGGGAGTGCGGCATCGCGTGCAGTGTGCCCTCGGGGCTGAGAGCCTGCAGCAACTTACCGGACTGGAGGGGCGAGTTGCCGGATTGGTCGTAGGCGCGGCCGGTCTCGTCGAAGCTGACCTCCGTCGCCGCCTGCTGCTCAGGCGTGTGATAGCGCGTGACCTGGGCCTCGTTGTGCTTCGCGTCGAGTTCCCGTGCCTTTTCGGGGGTGACGACCACCGGCCGGCCTGCCGCGCGGCTCAATTGCTCCGAATAGGCGGCGGCATGCTGCGCCATTAACTCGGGTGAGAGCAACTCGGCGCGGAAGCCCAGGCGCGTATCCTCGCCATCGTATTTGTCCGGCAGCGCCTTTGTCTTCAGCGGCGTGCGGCGATAGCGCCCAGAGGTTTCGATCCCCAGCACGCGCTTGACCCAGGCGTCCCTCGCGTCGTTCTGCTGGGTTCCTGCAGCCTGTGAGGCTGTTGCTTCTTTGTTCTGTGTTCCAGACATCCGCGTCCTCCGCCCGCTGGCGTGGTGTCAGGCTAGGCGCGCGCGGTGGCGAAGACAACGCTCCGGTTTCGGCTGTGCCGAGCGCACCGACCGCGCCGGTAGCACCGCCTCGCGGCGGCATAATGCCGTCGTTGGCTCGATTGCGCTTGCTGGGACCTTTAGGACCAACAATTTCGCCTTCGCCAGCGACCATCACCGTGGCACCGCTATAGCCTTCCACGCCTAAAGCAGTTTCAGGCTGACGTAGCATTGGGTCGGATCAATGGGTTGCGCGGCGGCAGCGGCAGCGGCAGAATTGGGCGCACACCAGCCGGCGCGGGCAGGAGCGTCCTATGTCTGGATTTCCATCCGAACCGGCGGTAGCGGAGCTGCCCACCCGAACCGCCGGATTCGATCCAAAGCGGAATTTCGGCTGAAGGACGCACCGATGTGCCGTCCGCTCGTCCACCACGCCCCCGTCGCACCGCGGTGTCGAACGGTGCGACTTGGGCATTTGCGCTTTGCGCGGAGGCGCTAAAGGCCGCCGGACACGACCAGGATCTCGCCGGTCATCCAGCGGGTGTCGTCCGAGGCAAGAAACACCACGGCGGGTGCCACGTCGCTCGGTTGCCCTGTGCGGCCAAGGGGCGCCTGTTGCGCCGCCTGCTTTTCGAAGTCGCTGCCGATGATGCCTGCGGCACGATTGCCTTCGGTGTCGACCACGCCTGGATTGACCGAGTTCACGCGGATCCTTCGCGGGCCCAGTTCCTTGGCGAGTACCCGCGTGATCACGTCCACGGCGCCTTTCGTGGCGGAATAGATGGACGCGCCGGGCGGCGCGAGGCGACTGGCTGCCGACCCGATGTTGATCACGCTGCCGCCCTCCGGCCCAAACTGGGCGACGGCCGCCTTGGTCGCCAGCAGCAGGCCGAGCACGTTGGTGTCGAAGTGCCGGTGGAACTCCTCTTCTGTGACCTCCTCAATCGCGCCGAACCGGTAGGTTCCCGCGCTGTTCACCAGGATACCGACGGTTCCGAAGGTACTCTTCGCCTGGGCGAAGATGCGGTCCACGTCTGCAGACCTCGCAACGTTTCCTTGGACCGCCACCGCCCTGCCACCGGCGCCCGCGATGTCGGCGACCACCTTCTCCGCGCCCTCGCGATCGCTCGCGTAATTCACGACGACCGCTGCACCCGCTGCCGCCAACTGCCTGGCTATCTCCGCGCCTATCCCTTTCGACGCGCCCGTGACGACGGCGACTTGGCCTGTCAGTTTGCTCATCGCTCTGCTCCACCCTGGTCATCCAGAAGATCTAGCGCATCAGAGCGGTGTTGGCAGTCCTCGGACGCGGCGATCACCGGTCCGCTTACCCATTGCAGCCGAGGAGGTCGGCGGACGGGACGTCCGCTCACATGGGGTTCTGTCCGTCAAGGGGAATTAGAGCATTGCCTTGTTCTCCGTATCGGCGGGATCCGAGCACCAAGTCCGTTGTGACCATGCGGCAACGACGACCGCATCCACTCACATTCGGTCAGACCAGGAACGGTCTGCACCACAATTCCTCATGCACGAGGGCGGCGGAACTCGGGAAAGGGTGGGATCCATCTTTCGGACCGGCGTTTTGCAGCCACGCGGACGTTCGATCGCCACCCTACCCGGATCCGGCGGATCAACCTCAGGAAGACCGATCCGCGGATTGGTTCAACCCGATTAAGCGACTAAGTTGATTTAATCATTTCCTAGCGTTACTTAAACTTTGAGCTCGGCTCCTGCCGGGATTACGCCTTGTGCTACAAAGCGCCACAGGGCCACCAGCAGCTTGCGCGCCACTGCCACGATGGCGATCCGTCGGATCTTGCCGCGTCTCGCCCCGACACGTTCGTGAAACCAGCGGCTCAATGCACTTCCTGGCTGATGACGCACCCACAGCCAGGCGAGCTGGATCATCGTTCGTCGCAACCGAGGGTTGCCTGCCTTCGAGATGCCCTGCTCAACGTCTATTCCGCCGCTTTGCCAGGGACTGGGCGCCAGGCCAGCATATGCCGCTACCTCTCTCCGGTTGCCGAAAGAGCGAAAGAACGCCTCCGAACCCAGCACTGACGCAATTTCAGCTCCAATGCCTTTGAGACGCACCAGGGCGTTGTTTCCTCCAGAGATGGTTTCGACCGTCCCGGCTTGCTCGAGCGCCAGATCGCGCTCCGCCTCCACCGCACTGATCTGACTGAGCACCAACTCGAGCCGTTGGAGCTCGCGAAGAAGTTCAGCCTTTAACCTTGGCGGCAGGGGTTGGCCGTCCCAGCACCGAAGCTCCTCCAAGCGCTCGTGGCGGTGTTTGCGCAGTGGCTCAAACTCAAAAATCCCCTGCGTTGCCAACAGACCCTTGATCCTGTTCACGTGCTTAATCCGCTCAGCGATGAGCGTCTCGCGCTCTCGGGTTAAGCGCCTTGCGTCCTCCTGTTGCGGGTTTGGCGGGCGCACCATCGAACAGATCCGTCGTTCGCCGCGTGCCCAGCCCATCAGCGTGCGCAGCAATTTCTCGACATCGATCCGATCGGTTTTCGCCCGCCGCTGGCGTCGCTCCACCGCAATCGACGCTGCGTCAACTACATGGCTGTCAATACCGTTGGCCTGTAGCAGGCGATGAACCCAGAAGCCATCCAGTCCAGCTTCATGGATCGAAACAACTCGTACAGTCTCGCCGCAACGCTGTTCTGCCTGCTTCTTCAATCGGGACAACAGGCTGAGCAACGCCACAGTATCCGCAGCCGCAATCCGGTATTTGCTCACCTTCTCGCTGTGCGGGAGGCTGATGGCGATCAACCAGTTGGACCTGCTGAGTTCCAGGGCGACGAAGACGGCATTAGCATTCTCACGGGCGGCAACCATCGAGCGAACAGGGGGGTCAAAGCGTCGCATTGATCTCTCCGTATGACTGAGTGGTAGCAACCTCAGCCTACTTCCCTCCCGGTTGCCGTCCACCCGCATAAAATCTTTCGAAGAGCGGCACCACGCGACTGAACGGCGGTTATGGGCGCAAAGGCGACCTCGCTGCAGCGAGTCCCCTGTCAAGGTGGTTGTTGATTTGGCGGGGCGGTAGCCCGGGGGCTGCCCCCCAACCGCCGAAGTCGACCCAAATCGGTCCTTCAATCGTCTTCCGCCCTTTCAAAGCGCAAGTGCCAGGTCCTCCCATGGACCACGGATGAAGCTTGCGACCTCGAAGCGTCCATCGCTCGCCCACAGGATGCTAAGCACCTTCGCGCCGTGCCATACCTCAAGGCCGTAGGGTAAATCCACCGTTGCACGCTGCCGTTCCATGGCGCGCCGGTAGCCCGGCGAGGATGCTTCCCCGGGTTGCAGGTCATTGAAGGGCGTCCAGTGACGGATGAGCCAGGGAGCCTGGTCCAAGGTGACCAGTCTCACGATGTCACGCTGAACTTCGAGCCTGCCGCCTTGCCGAACCAGCGGAAGAAGGTGGTCGCGGATCGCGAGCGCGCGGTCTTCGTTGGACGCTACTAGCTTCAGGCTCATGTGATCGTCCCCGCAGTTCGCTTCCGCAGCAGCCAAACCGGAAGGAGAAGCATGCCGCAGCATCCTAGTCCGCGTATCGCGCTAACGCTGCCGCCGGAAGAGGATTCAGCTCTGAAAGCACGGCGGGCACCCCGAACAGGGGTAGGTTGGCAGAGCGGCCGGCGCTGGGCGGCATTTATTTGCATGCCCGGTTCGTTGGTGTTCGACGCATTTGAGCGAGCAATCGCGGCGCCGATTGGGATGGAAGATTATCGCCCTCTATTGCGCCTATCCAATCCGCATGGGTGTCCGCGATCTGGCTCGCTTCGGCTTGCTTTTACCTGCACGAAGGCCGCTGCCGCGACCGGCAGGTGGTGCCGGCCGATTGGGTGCGCGCGAGCACAAAGCCCTATTCCGAATCCGGCTATGGGCCGGGATACGGCTATCTCTAGTGGACCGGCTCCCACCATGCCCCCTACGCCTCCATCGTCACCCTGCCGCCGGGCAGCTTCTTCGCATGGGCGCCGGCGGCCAGTTCGCCTTCGTCATACCCTCCATTGATCTTGTTATCGTGTATCGCGTCGGACTGGATCAACCGCGTGTCCCTGCCTTTGGCCTAAACGCGCCGCGCGATCGGCCTTTCCACGTCCGGCGACTCAAGGGGAGCAAGGACAGGTGCATACCCTGGAGCCTGACGCAGTGCGCGCCCCAGAGGCTTCGGACCGAGGCGGACGAGCCGTTTGTATTCCGCTCTGAGCGTGGTGGCCCGCTAAGCCCGGACGCGGTGCGAGCCATCTGTGCTCATGCTGGCGAGCAGGCAGGGCTTGGCTTCCGCGTCCACCCCGCACATGCTGCGACATGCGTGCGGCTTCGCTCTAGCGGAGGCAAAGTCAGTCCAGCGAAGATCAATCGCCTCGGATACGCGAAGCCCAGCTCAGAACAGGCCCGCCTCGTTAGCCGCCGCCTGTACGCGAGGCGGTGGGGCGTAAACGGCTCCACCAGCCTGCTTGCGCTGGCTTCAGGGCCGCCCTTTCAACTAACATCGGCCGATCAATTCCTGGGGTCCAACGCCGAGATGCCGGAGCGGTATCATGCCTGTCGTCACCATTCACATGGAAAAAAGGTCGCCCCATGGAGATCAAGCGGGCGCTCACCGATGCTGTAACCAAAGCTGTCACAGTGGCTCTCGACGTGCCACCCGAATGGGTGCCATCATTATAGACGCAGTTGAGCGTGAAAACTGGGCTGTTGGTGGAAGATTACAACTAGACAAACTCGGCCCTGGTTACGGCAGAGCCGATGTCGATCAAACTGAGACAACCGCCGAAAGGCATGATCGATGACCATCGAAATCAATGGAATGGCGCACGTCATACTGACGGTGAGCCGCTTTGACGCTGCCCGCGAGTTCTATCGTCGCCTCTTGCCCGAGTTCGGGATGAAGGTGGTGTCTGACAGCGACAGGTTCTTCTACTGCGTCGGGGCGCGGACCGCGATCGGCATCGAACCATGCGACCCGGCGTTGGCTGGCGAGCGCTTCGTGCAGCGGCGGGTGGGCCTGCACCATCTCTGCCTCCGCGCCCGCTCGCGTGAGGATGTGGACAAATGCGCCGCCCTGCTCGGCGATATGGGCGCGACCATCGTTCGCGGTCCTGCCGAAGACACATGGGCGCCGGGCTACTACTCCGTCTTATTCGAGGATCCGGACGGCATCAGATTGGAGGTAAACTTTGTTCCGGGTGCCGGTCTGCTCGCCGAGGGGGCGCAGTTTCGCCCAGGCGCACCGAATATGGGCTAAGAAGCGCGGCCCCTATGGGCGCCGCCGTGCCGCGTGATGAGGTAATTTCAAACTAAGTCACCATCCGATTCCCACCCGGGCGGTGAAAGCGGGGATAGATAGGCGATGGTTTTGAGACCCGCAGAATACCATGCCTCGTGGCGATATGGAATGTCCGCTTTGGAGAAACAGCGCCGCTCGACTGAAGGGCAGCTACGGGCGCGAGGCCGCCGACGGGAGACGGAGCTGAATGTCCGGTTCCTGGATGGCCCGGCAGGCCGGCCTATAACCCTAAATCCGGCAGTTGGAGCCGCGGATAACCGATTTGCCGCGGTGGTATACAACCTGGGGTATCAGTTCAGGCCGGATTGAGCCGGAGCGGTGGCTGCAGTTGCCGCCCATGCAGGAAGTGGCGGAGTGCCTCACTGAGGATGCGGTACCAGCGTTGCAGCGGATCCAACTGCTCCGCACTTTTTCGCAGCCGGTCGAGAAAGCCAGCGATGCGCAGGTAAGCTTGCCGTGCCTTGTCGCGCGCGCCATGCGCGCTGCTGATCGTCAGTGTCACCTGGCCGGCATGGTGGGTGCGCTGCGCGATCGCCGACAGCAGCAACGGCCGGCTGGTAATCGCCTCGCGATGGTGCTTCGGATCAGCCAGGCGGACGAACAGGCTCCACCAATTGTAGATCAGCGCAACGATACCGGCCAGCAGCCGACAGCGCGTGAGGTCCTGCGTGGTGAAGCCGCCCCAACCCCACTGGTTCTTCAGCTCGTCAAAAGCGTTCTCGCAATCCGCCCGATCGCGATACAACTGCCCCAGCGTCAGGATTTCATCGTCCATTGAGGTAACCAGCGCGGCATAGTCCCACGCCTCCTGATCCGGGCCCACCTCGACGAAGCCAAGTCGCCGCTGAGCCGGATCGCCATGATCGACCGGCGCAGGCGCCGTCCTGCGGCGCAGCAGAATCACTCGCCGCTGCCGGCTCCAGCCCTCCAGCCGCAGGCTCGTCTCCTTGCCCTGCCAGCCCTGGCCGGCATCCTTCCAGTCCGATGCCTGCATCGCCCGTTGCAGTGCCCGCGTGACGTTTTTCGTCATACGCAGACGGAACAGATACGACAGCTCCTCCCGCTCGGCCCGCGCCATCACCGGCTCGATACCCCATGACTTGTCCCCGCGCAGCAGCCACGGCCGCTGCCCCGGCCCAAGATGATCCAGCAACTCCCACAAGCCGCCCGTCGCGTGTCTGACGTTGTGCTGATCGCCGGGCAGCACATCGACCCGCAGCACCAGCCGCAGGTTCGATAGCATGTAGCTGTGATAGCAGTGCGACGGCCGGCCTGGCTTATGGGGATTGTAGCCCAGCTCGGCGCCTTCCTGGTGCCCGTACAAAGGTTTGATGGTGGTATCGATGTCGAGCACCCACGGCTCGCCGAGCAGCGGAGCGGTGCAATAGTCCAGGTGGTTTTGCAGCCAGGCCAGACCTGCCGCTTCGTCGATCTTCTCCAGCCCGCGGCGAACCGAGTCCTCGCTGACCACCTTGCGCATGCCGAGCAATGGCGGGTTTACCGGATCGCAGCGCAGCGCGGTCACATGCGCATAGCGCCGGTGGCCCGCCAAAACAGACAGCAGCACGGTGCCAAGCAGATCGCGTTTACGCGGCGCGTTCGGGCTGCTGAACTCCAGCGGGCAGTCGGCAACCCAACTGTCGAACAGTCCGGCCTGCTTCAGGTAGTCGATGAAGAATGGCAGTTGGCCGAACGGCGTCACCGGTGCGGCGGCGTCCCATTCCACGTGCACGCGCCCGGCAAAGGTATCGGCAATCGCCGAATGCTGCGCAACTTCCGGTTGCTCACCCGCAGGGTGAACCGCCAGACCTCTCTGTTCTGTGCTCATGCCGGCTAAATCTGCCGATTCAGCCGCGGCGCGCAATCACTCAACTGCCGGATTTAGGATAACCGAGTTGGGTCGAACACTGCCACTGGGTAATGCGGGCACAAATGGCCGCTTCGGCATGCCGCTTCCCTTAAAGCTGCCGTTCCGTTTCCGGCCAACTCCGGCCACTAGCTCCTATCCAGGGATGCCCGGTTTGGGTCGAGACCGGTCATTGGACAGGTCCGCTGGTATGAGTCTCGGCACGGGCGGCATCGAACGCGATGGTCAGCCCGCGCGCAGCGCCACCACCTCGGCCGGCGCGCGGCCCAGGTAAGCCGCCCAATCAGACATCAGCGCGGCGCGCTTCTCGAACAGGTCACCGCGCCGGTAGGCCGCCTCGACCTTGTCGCCGATCGCATGCGCCAGCGCGAGTTCCATGACGTGGTTCGGGTGGGCTGTCGTCTCCGCTGCCCAATCGCGGAAGGAACTGCGGAACCCGTGCGCCGTGAGGTCGCCGCGTCCCATGCGGCGCAGCACCGCGGTGAGCGTCATGTCTGACATTGGCGTGCCGGGACGCTGCCCGTGAAAGATCAACCCGCTGTAGTCCCTGAATTTCACCAATTCGGTCAGGATCGCCATGGCAGGCGCCGACAGCGGGACCCGATGCTCGCGTTCGCTTTTCATGCGCTCGGCCGGAATAGTCCAGGTGGCCTGCTCCATGTCGACTTCGCTCCATAGAGCGCGGCGCACCTCGCCGGAGCGGGCGGCGGTCAGGATGGCGAACTCCAGCGCCCTGGTGCCCATGCCGTCGCGCTCGCGCAGGTGCGCCATGAATGGTGGCATTTCACGCCAGTCCAGCGCCGCGTGGTGCCTGACCTTGGAAATCTTGCCCTTGCCCGGGAGCATCAATTGCAAGTGGCCGCGCCATACCGCCGGGTTGGGTCCCTCGCGCCACCCCCGCACCGTGGCATAGGACAGGACGGTTTCCAGCCGGCCCCGCACCCGCCCGGCGGTCTCCGGCTTGCTGCGCCAGATCGGTTCCAGGATTTTGAGCACGTGGTTGGTGTTGATCGCGCCGCAGGGCAGATCGCGGATCACCGGCAGCGCATAGCGGGCCATCGAACTGCGCCATTGCTCCTGGTTTTTCGGATTGCGCCAGCCCGCCTCGTTGGCCGCGATGTAGTGCGCCGCCGCCTGGGCGAAGGTGACATTCCGCTCATCGGCCTCGATGGCGACCTTCCGGCTCGCGCGGCGGTACTCGATCGGATCGACTCCATCGCGCACCATCTTCCGCGCCGCATCGACCTTCTCGCGCGCCTCGGCCAGCGTGACATCCTCGACGCTGCCGAGGCCCATGTAGCGTCCCTTGCCGGCGAACGTGTAGCGCAACACCCAGGACCGCCGCTCCGGGGTGACGATCTGGAGCCAGAGGCCACGCCCGTCGCCGTATTTGCCGGGCGTGCGCAGCCCCCGCACCATCGCCGCCGTCAGCGCCACGCCATAATCCCTTCCCCCATAGCGGGGAATTATCCCCGGATTGATCCCCGCCCAGTCGTGGTATCGGGATGCATTCTATTGCGTCGGCTTGCAGGATGCTATTGGGAAAAGTGGCACAATTCCGCCGTTTCTTGCATGGCCTTGCAGGCTATTTCGGGGGGATATGGTGCCCAGGGGCGGAATCGAACCACCGACACTGCGATTTTCAGTCGCATGCTCTACCAACTGAGCTACCTGGGCATCGGGGAGCCGCAGCAGATACTCCATGCCCCTGAGCCAATCAAGCAGCCCCGGACGAACCAGGCGGCGCCTCATCCTCAGGTTCGTCCTCGCGAGCCGGAACCCGATACACGCCGGTCAGCCAACGCCCCAGATCGACATTGGCGCAGCGCCGGCTGCAGAACGGCGCCAACCGAAGATCGGACGGCTTGCCGCAGATCGGGCACACGGGTTCCGCATCAGGCATCCGACATCTCCAGGCTGAACCCCGCCACCGCGGGATCCGATCGCAGCATCAGGGGGCGGCCGGCCCGTCGTGCAAGATCGGGCAGCGCCACCGGATCAGCTTGCAGAGCCGCAACGACCGGCGGCGCTGCCCGTAGCACCGGCAACCGGTCCGGCCGGGCGGCCAGCTCCGCGGCAATCCGCCGCAGCGCGGTCAGCCCCGTCGCCTGCGGCCCGATAAGCAGCTCGTGCAGCGGCGGATGCACGCGCGGGCGCAGAATTTCCGCCAATCCGAGCGCGGTGAAGCCGAACAAGCGCGGGCGCAGCGGGTCCTCGGCGAGCGCCGCGGCCAGGGCCGGCCGCAAAGCCGCCCGTCGACGCACCGATAGCCCGGAAAAATCGACCAGGATCGCGCCGGAGAGGTTGCGCAGCCGGATCTGCCGAGCCAGCACCGGCAGCGCGGCCCGATTGAACTCAATCTGGGCGGCCGTCTTGCCACGCCGCTCGGCGGTCGCCGTTCCGGTATCGAGATCGACCGCAACCAGGGCCGGTGTGGGGTGGATATGCAGCCGCCCACCGCTGGCCAGCTCGACCGTCGTGCCGTCCAGCGCCTCAATCTCGGCCTCCAGCGCATCGTCGAAGACCGGATGCCCAACCGAAACACGGGCTCCGAGACTGCGGCGCAGAATGGCGGCCAGTGCGGCATCGTCCACGATGATCGGGGCGTCGGGATAAAGCCGGGCCAACCGCTCCACGCCCCCAGGTCCGCGCCGCAGCAGGGCGGGCGCGCCGGCGCCCACCAAGGCACGCTCGTCGGCTTCGAGCACGGCCGACAGGCGCGGGCCCTTGCCGCCCTGCGCGGCTCGCGTGATGCGAACCCCCAGCGTGTCGCCTTCGGTGACCCTCGCGCCGCCCTGGCTGTCCGGCAGAAACCCCTCCGCCCCGTCCAAAGCGACGAACGAACCCGCCATCGCTGGCACCCGCGCGGTCACCCGGCCGCGATAGAGGTCCCCGACGCCGTCCGGCGCGCCCGGGCGCCAGATCGCGTAATCGCATAGCTCGTTCCCCCGCATCGCCGCCACACGAACCTCGCCCGGGCTGGAGGCGGCGAGGATGCGGGGGGTCACGGCAACTCCCAGCCGATGCCGCGCAGGAGCTGGGCGGTCTCGAAGAGCGGCAGGCCCATTACGTTCGAGTAACTGCCGGAAAGGAACCGAACGAACACGGCAGCGCGGCCCTGGATGGCGTAACCGCCGGCCTTCCCCTGCCATTCGCCGCTGTCCAGGTAGGCGCGGAGCTGTCGATCGGTCAGCCGGGCGAAGGCAATGGTGCTTTCGACGAGTCGCTCGGTGCGCCGATCGCCCGGCCCCTGCAGCACGACCATTGTGATCACGCGGTGGCGCCGGCCCGACAGCAGCGCCAGACAGGCTTGCGCCTGCTCCGGGGTGTTGGGCTTGCCCAAGATGCGTCGACCGACGGCAACGACCGTGTCGGCCGCCAGCACGACGGCGCTGGGCGCCGCCGCGGCAGCGGCCTTGGCGCGTGCCAGCCGTGCGGCGTGCAGGCGCGGCAATTCGCCGGCCAGTGGTGTCTCGTCGATATCAGGGGTCAGCACGTGATCGGGAACGATCCCAATCTGGGACAGCAGTGCGAGCCGACGCGGACTCGCCGAGGCAAGGACCAGAGCCGGTCGGCTCACTTGAAGCGGAAGGTGATCCGCCCCTTGGTCAAGTCGTAGGGAGTCATTTCTACATTGACCCGATCGCCCGCCAGCACACGGATGCGGTTCTTGCGCATCTTGCCGCTGGTGTGGGCCAGGATGGTGTGCTCGTTGTCGAGCTTGACGCGGAACATGGCGTTGGGCAGCAGCTCCGTCACCATCCCGCTGAATTCGATCATGTCTTCTTTCGACATCAACCCTCGTTCAATGCTTCGGATTCGGCGCGGAACATGAGGTCCGAGGATGCGCGGGTCAAGCGCGTCGATCAGGTTCCTGCCCCAATCGGACAGCGATGCTGCGTGCATGCGCGTGCAATCCTTCGGCCTCAGCTAGTGCCACAGCGGCCGGCCCGACCTGGGCCAAGGCGGCCGCATCGGCCTCCACCCACGTCGTGCGCTTGAGGAAGTCGAACACCGACAGGCCAGAGGCGAAGCGAGCCGTCCGCGCGGTCGGCAAGACGTGATTGGGCCCGGCCACGTAGTCGCCCACCGCTTCGGGGCAGAAGCGGCCGAGGAAGACCGCGCCGGCGTGCCGGATTAGGGCAAACACCGGTTCCGGATCGCTCAGCATGAGCTGGAGATGCTCGGGCGCCAGACGGTTCACCAGGCCGGCTGCTTCCGCCCAGCCGCGTACCCGGATCACTGCACCGTGCGCCTGCCAGCTTGTACCAGCGATTGCCGCCCGCGGCAGGCTTTCCAGCTCGGTCGCGACGGCTGTCACGACAGAGTCCGCCAGCTCTTCGCTGTCGGTGATCAGGATGGCCTGTGCCGCCTCGTCGTGCTCCGCCTGCGCCAGCAGGTCCAACGCAACGTGGCGCGGGTCGTTGGCGGCATCCGCAAGCACCACCACCTCGGACGGCCCGGCAATCGCGTCGATGCCGACGCGGCCGAAGACCTGCCGCTTGGCCTCGGCCACATAGACGTTGCCAGGGCCGACGATGCGATCCACCGACTGGATGCTTGCGGTGCCATAAGCCAGGGCCGCAATCGCCTGAGCGCCACCGACGCGGTAAATCTCCGCCACGCCGGCCCGGCCCGCGGCGGCCAACACCAGAGGGTTTAGCACCCCGCCGGGCGTCGGCACGCACATGGCAATCCGACCGACCCCCGCCACCCGGGCGGGGATCGCGTTCATCAAAACAGACGAAGGGTAGGCCGCCTTGCCGCCCGGCACATACAGGCCGACCGCATCGAGTGGGGTCCAACGCAAGCCCAGCGTCAGCCCGGCCGTATCGGTCATACGCAGGTCGGCGGGACACTGAGCGCGATGGAACGCCTCGATCCGGCTCGCCGCAACGTCGAGCGCCGTCATAAGGCCCGGCGGAATCGAGGCCTCCGCAGCTTCGATTTCGTCCGGTGTGATGCGGAGCCGGTCGGGCGTAAGGCACAGGCCGTCGAAACGTGCCGTGAGGTCTATCAGCGCCGCGTCACCGCGCGTCCGTACGTCAGCGATGATCGCGGCGACCGCCTGATCGACCGTCTCAGCGGTGTCACGGTTCGCGGCGAGCAACGCGGCAAAGCGAGACTCGAAATCCGCCTCCCAGGTTGCGAGACGTTTCACGCGTCAGCGAGAGCGGCGCGGAATCGGGCAATCCAGCCGCCGATCGTCTCGGGCCACGTCTTCAGCGCGATCCGGTTGACGATCAGGCGGCTGGTGATCGGGGCGATGACCTCGGTCTCGATCAGGCCATTGGCCCGCAGCGTCGAGCCGGTCTGCACCAGATCAACGATCAGCTGGCAAAGTCCAAGCCCCGGGGCCAGCTCCATCGCCCCGCTGAGCGTCACCACCTCGGCATGGATGCCGCGGCTGGCGAAATGTCGGCGGGCGATGTTGGGGTATTTCGTGGCCACCCGGACGCGCGACCAGCGGGTTGGATCGTCGGTACCGGCGGTCTCGGCCGGTTCGGCGACCGAGACGCGGCAGGCTCCGATACCGAGATCGAGTGGAGCGTAAATCTCGGGGTAGTCGAACTCCATCAACACATCGGCCCCGCAGATGCCAAGCGGGGCAGCGCCGAACGCCACGAAGGTGGCGACATCGAAGGGGCGCACCCGCACCACATCCAGCCCCGGATCGCTGGTGGGGAACCGGAGGTGACGGCTTTCCTCGTCGGCGTAGTCGGGGGCGGGTTCGATCCCGGCGCGAGCGAGCAGGGCGCCGCACTCGGCGAGGATGCGGCCCTTGGGCAGAGCCAGCACGATCGGGCCAGAGGGTGCGGGTTCCAGCGCGGTAACGGAAAACGGTGCGGTCATGCGGCGCGCGCTTTACACCACGGCGGGGCAGGGCGGAACCCATCCGGTTCGCGGAGCGAACCGGGTGAGGGTCCCACCACGCGCGAGACCTCAGATGACGCCTTGACGGGAGGGTTGCGATGAGAGCGGGACCCAGAAAACTGATATCCACGCTTCGACTGGCGTTCGTCATAGCAGCGGCTACCCTTCTCTATCTTGGGCTCGCCGTCCTGGGCTGGGGTGGGTTCAGTGCTTTCTTCGCGCATCCCCCCCTGATCGTCCTCGCGATCACCCTTTTCGCGTTGTCCGGCGTTGCGTTCTTCAGTCGCGGAAATCTAAGCGCGGGAGAGCGCGAGGATCGCGGCAATCGCTGGATCCTGGTGCCGTTTGCACTAATCGGGCTGCTGAGCGGCTACCTGCCGGCCTACACGGATCGCATCGGGTTCTTGACCCTCGATGGCAATACGGTTCGCTGGGTTGGAGTTGCGCTCTTCGCCGCCGGCGGCGTGCTGCGGATCTGGCCGGTATTCGTGCTCGGATGCCGGTTCAGCGGCCTGGTCGCAATCCAGCCAGGCCATGCCCTCGTCACCGGCGGCATTTATCGCTTCATCCGGCACCCCAGCTACCTCGGGTTGCTCGTCAACGCGCTAGGATGGGCGCTCGCCTTTCGATCGGGAGTCGGCGTGCTGCTGACCGCGCTCATTGTCCCGCCACTCCTCGTCCGCATACGCGCAGAAGAACGGCTGCTGCGTACACAATTTGGCACTGAGTATGTCGCCTATTGCAACTGCACATCCCGACTGCTTCCCGGCCTGTATTGACACGAGTGGCGCCGCCCGTGGTTAGCCACCGTGATGCGCAGCACTGGCCCAGGTGAAGGGGTACTGCCTTATCGCAGCGTCAATGCGACGCGCATGCCGTTGCCCGGATACCGGACGCCGCTGTCGTAAAAGTTTCGGGTCGAAACGGTAATATCAGACGGCGGATTGTTCCAAGAGCCGCCGCGAAGAACCCGGGTACTGCAGTTCCCACCCTGCCACGCTTCACCGTCAGTCGGCGCGCCTTTGTAAGACGTGTGCCAGCAGTCATCCACCCATTGCGCCACGTTGCCTTCCATGTCGTACAGACCCCAGGCGTTCGGTGGAAAGCTCCCGATGTCCCCTGGACGTGAACGATCATGGTTAGGTCCGCAACCCTCGCAATTGGCCCTTCCCGGCTTGAGTTCCTCTCCCCAACTGTAGCGAGTCTCGGTTCCCGCCCGTGCTGCGTATTCCCATTCCGCCTCGGTCAACAGCCGATATGGCTTTCCGGTCGTCCTTTGCAGCCAATGCACGTACTCGGTCGCATCGTCCCAGCTCAGGTTCTCCATCGGGTAGCGATCCGGTGCTCCATTAGGGGCGCCCGGTTTGTACGAGCAGCCACCACTGGCGACGCACGCCTGCCACTCCGCGACCGACAGTTCAAACTTGCCGATCGCGAAGGGATGGATCCGCACACGGTGCATGGGGCGCTCCGTCGGGTCCGCATTGGACCCCATCGCGAACTCGCCACCCGGCAACGCTACCATGATCGGACAATGCCCACAGTCCTGAAACTCACGTTGTTGCGCACCCGATCTGGGTACGGCGCCAACGAAGGCCGAGGTGCCGCTCGACGCCGCTGGCGGCGCGTGCCCCGATTCGTTCGGGCCGGACCTTGGCGAACTGGTTTCCGCTGGTACCCCCGGGTTGCGCGATGCGGTTTGCTCCGAGGCCGAAGGCGGATTTTGTGCGGTCGGCCCTGCGGCAGGTGGCGCCGCCAAAGCAGTCTGCGCGGGCGCAGCCGGAACCGTCTGCGGGGGCGCTGCCAGCGTTTCGGCAGCCGGCGGCGGTGCGCCTCCGACCTGGCGAAGGTGGTCAACAAAGACGTATCCGGTCTTACCATCGGCAAGGACCACGCGAACCCATTGCGTCCCGGCAACCATGCCGGTGACCAGAGTCCGTTTCCCGGCCTCGACGATGCCGACATAGGGCGAATTGGCGCTCGGTTCCCTATGCACAATTGCCGTATCGATCACGTCATAAGGAGACTCGACCTCGGTGATGGTCGCGATTTCCCGCACGCAGACGGCCTCGGCCGTACGAGTATTGCTCCGCGCCTGGTCGAGCTGACCCTTGAAGGAAGGTGCCTTCGCCGTAAGTTCGGCCTGACACGCCTCGTAAGTCGGAAACGACGCAGCCGGCTCCAGATTGGTCAGCTCGCAGTTTGTGCCGGTGCAGGCAAGGATGGCTAGAACAAAACCGAGCATATCACGACCGTAACCTGGCGCGTTGTCGGCAATGGCGTTCCGACCTGCATCACCGCCCGCCCGATGCGCGGATCATTCGGGTCGCACATAGATGGTAATCTTTCGCGAGTACAGCGGCGGATCATGAGGGACATGCCTGCCATCTCCCATGAGAAGCTGGAGCGTGTGCTTGCCCGGAGGCAGCTCGATCACGGCTTCCGTCTGACCGCCACCAAAATGAAGGTGCTGCTTGTCATTCGGGATCGGCTGATCGAATGGCGGCAAGTCCACATCGATCAGCAGATGATGATGACCGGTATTTGGAACGAACGTGCCCGCCGGCGCCACGCCAAAGTTCCGTGTGCCGAACCACACCTTGAACCTGGTGGAATGGATCACCGCTCCGTCCGTCGGCCATCCGATATAGACATAAGCGCCTTTCGGCGAGGGCATCCGGCCTGCCGGGGGAGCCTGCGCGGCCGAGCCATTCTGCGCCGGCATGGTCATCCCCGGCATGGCCGGGGCCGCGGGCGTCTGCGCCCAGGCAGGTGCCGCCCCGGCGAGCGAGGCGCTCAGGACAAGGTTGGAAACGATGTGCCGGACTACTCTCATGGGAAAAATCCTATGGCGGCACGATGATGGTGATTTTCTTCGAGTAGAGCGGTGGATTGGTCGGCACATGCTGGGAATCGCCAAGCAACAACTGAAGCGTGTGTCGGCCGGGGGGCAACTCGATATGGGCCTCAGTCTGACCGCCGCCGAAATGGAGATGGTTCTTGTCGTTCGGAATCGGCTGATCAAGCGGCGGCAGATCGGTATCTATCAGCAGATGATGATGCCCGGTGTTCGGCACGTTCACTGCAGCAGGAGCAATGCCGGCTCCACTCAGGCCCATCCGCACCCAGAATTTTCCTCCACGGATCACCGTTCCGTCCGGCGGCCAGATGATGTACACGTCGGCGTCTTTCGGCATCGGCTTCGGATCGGCGGTCGCGACCGTTACCGCAGCGACTCCGACGACGATTGCGGCGAGCACCGCCATCAGTGGGCGCTTCATGGGCCTCCCCTCGGCTTCCACCAGCCTTGACCCTTTTGTTGGGTAGAGGTCATACGCGGGCTATTCTCGGTTCAGCATTGAACGACGATCAGGGATTGTCAACGTGTTCCGCAGCAGAGCTATCTCATTTGGGACAGTTCCTGCCGTTCGTGACGAGGGTGGCGACAGGCGGAACCCGATCACTCCGGCGGTTCAGCAGGCTTGGGGACTCACGCCCTATTTCGGTAAATCCGGTCCAATCCCTGCAGCGTCGGCCAGCACGGAAGCACCGCTGGTGCGGCCGCGAACAAGCGCATCGTTAAGGTCCTTGAGATAATCAGCAATTGGCTCGTTCGCCGGCCTTGACGAGTCCAGAAGGGCCGTGGACGAAGCGATCGCGACAAGCAGGCTAGGTCGCGGATCCGCCCCGCTCTTGCTCCCCACGTTGGGCACGTCTGGCAGACTGACCGACACTTCCGTCCCTGCTGGTAGGGTGCTCGTCGCCGCGTTGCGGGGATAGAGGTGATGGACCATCCCGTCCGCGGAATAAGCGTCCACGATCAGAATACCAGGGAAGCCAGGCATGGCCGCGCGGATTTGGCCGGTCGCACTCTTATCCAGCGATTGATCCGTCCCCGTACCGGCGACGCCGATAATAAGTCCCGGGGCGGTTGTGGCCGCCACGGGATGAAGCAGGTCGAATATCGGGCAGAACGGCCCCTCGACCCGCCGCACATTCCAGGTCATCGGCGCGGTCGGCGCCAACTGCGCAATGGACTGCCGGACAATCCCTCGGATTTCCAACTCGGAGGCTTCGCCCAGTGCGGTAACGCCGCTAAGGATCACAGCATTGCCGTCGCCGATCTGCGCCCTCACGAGAGAGCATGGGACCTGGGCAGCCACTCCGCCCAACCCGACTAGCAGATCGGATCGCTGGGCCAGCACGTTCGCGGCTGCGCTTTGCGATTCGGCCGGCGGCTTGGCAGCGCCGGTGGATGGCGCCGTCGTGGCAGGATGGGGCGTGGCGCCTCCTGCGGCGGCGGAGCGAGGCTCCGGAGCGGAGGACGTCGCGCCGACCTGCTGACGCACGGCAGGTGCGGCCTGATCGGCGCGGGTGATGGAGGACGGCCCGGCTGCAGGGCCTTCTGCCGGTCTATGGACCGACCACCAGACGACCGCGACGACGGCGAGGCAGGCAGCGACGGCCGCAGACGTCAGCGCGCCCGCCCGCGCCCGACGCACGGGCATGATTGCTCGGGCAGATTCCGACGCTCCGGCTGCTGCTGCTGGCCTGTTGCCGCGCACGATCGTCGATTCGAGCGATGGCTCAGGGGTGATCGGGGTCACATCAGAGGTACGGATAGACTGGAGACTTGTATTTAGCGCATCCCAGAATTCGCCGGTCGTCTGGTAACGATCATTCTGACCCTTGGCCAATACCTTCGCGACAACAGCATCGACGGAAGGCGAGAATTCAGTTGTCAATTCGGAGACCCTTGGCGGCAGTGAATGCACGATCTTGTGCATCACCGAGTTTGTGCTGCCCTCGAACGGGCGGCGGCCCGTCAACATCTCATACAGTACGACACCAGCGGAATAGATATCCGATCGGGCATCCGCCGTCTCGCCGAGCACCTGCTCCGGTGACATATAGGCGGGCGTTCCGACCTGCGATCCGAGTTGCGTCAGATCACTGTCATCAAGACGCGCAATGCCGAAATCGGTTATCTTTACCTGACCGCTCCTGTTGAAAAGAATATTGGCCGGCTTGATGTCGCGATGAACGACACCTTGATCATGGCTGTGCTCCAGGCCCGCAAGCAGTTGCTGCATGATGAGCCTGATCTGATCGATGTCGATACGAGTATGCTCGAGCAGCGTGCGTAGCGAGGGCCCCTCAAGGAACTCCATAACGATATATGCAAGCGAGCTGGTCTCACCGTAATCGAAGGTGATGGCAATGTTCGGATGGTGCAGCCGGGCGGCCGTCTGTGCCTCTCGCTGGAACCGCTGGTATTTCTCCTGCCCGAGAGCCGTGTCGAGCTCGATGAGTGGAAGCGTCTTGATCGCGACGATCCGCTTGAGCACGGCGTCCCAGCCTTCATAGACGACTCCAATACTTCCCCGCCCGACGACCTTGCGAAGTTCATACTTGCCGACTTTCGTCGGGCCATTCTGATCGGTAGGGGAACCGCCTCCCATAGTTCAGGCTTGCTCTCGCGATAGACGTGTCTGATAGCAGCTATTTGCTTGCGCTGCAAGCCGATACGATGTCGGTCATTCTGCTCCTCCGGCGCACAAGGTACCGTTCGGCTGATAATGACATCAGCCGCCTCTGTCCCGCCACGCCGGCCGCATGATAGGTTGAGATCGGCTGCGGCAGCCAAGGAGCCAGGACCCGATGGACCATCCCGTTCAGACTTCGCCTGCGGAAGTACATAGCAATACGGTGGCCCATCCGCTGGACCCACTCTCGGCACAGGAGATCGCGCGCGCGGCGGCGATCATTCAGGCCCATTTCCCCTGGGGGAAGGATCTGCGCGTCGAGACGATCGATGTCGAAGAACCCGACAAAGCTGTCGTGCGCAACCACGTTCCGGGCACACCATTCGCCCGAATTGCCCGGTTCAACATCTACCGGACCGGCGTGATGGGCGTCTGGCAGGGCCGGACCGACCTGGAACGCGGCGAGGTCATCTCCAAGACCTTCAGGCCCGAAGCAAGGGCCATGGTCGCGGTCGAAGAGGTCCTGCTGATCGAGAAGACCGTGAAAGCCGATCCGCGCTTTCAGGAGGCGCTGCGCCGCCGGGGCCTGCTCGCCGAAGTCGACAACATGTGCATTGATCCGTGGACGGTCGGAGACTTCGGCCACGAGATCGAGCAAGGCCGCCGGGTACTCAACTGTTTCATCTGGATGCGCAATTTCCCGCTCGACAATTACTACGCCCACCCGGTCGAGGGGCTGCACGCGCTGATCGATCTCAGCACGCTCGAGATCCTGCGCGTCGAGGATCATTTTGAAGCAACCGGCGACTATATTCCCGTCCCACGCACGCCGCTCAACTTCGATGCTGACGTGCTGACGGAGTTTCGGGCACCGTCCGCGCCACTCGACATCGTGCAGCCGGCCGGTCCGGGGTATCGCGTTGCCGGCAATTACGTCACTTGGGAGAACTGGGATTTCCGCGTCGGTTTCAACGGCCGCGAAGGCCTGGTCCTCCACACGATCGGCTACACCCATCAGGGCCGGCGGCGGCCGATTGTCTATCGTGCCTCGATCGCCGAGATGGTAGTGCCGTACGGCACACCGGAGCGCAGCCATTACCGGAAAAATGTGTTCGACAGCGGAGAAATCGGCTTCGGTCGGATGGCCAATTCGCTGAAGCTCGGCTGCGATTGCCTCGGAGCGATCCACTATTTCGATGCCGTGGTGCCCGACTTGTTTGGCGCCCCGCGCACCATCGAAAACGCGATCTGCCTGCACGAGGAAGACGCCGGCCTCTCCTGGAAGCATTTCGATGTTCGCACCGGCCGCACGGAGGTCCGCCGCGCCAGGAAACTGGTGATCTCATCGATTTCTACTATCGGCAACTACGAATACGCGTCGTACTGGTATCTGCATCAGGATGGCCGCATCGAGTACGAGATGAAGGCAACCGGCATCATCAACACCGCCGGTTGCCATCCCGGTCAGCCGGGCAAGTACGGAACCGAGGTTGCCCCCGGCGTGCTCGGCCACATTCACCAGCACATTTTTTGCGCTCGGCTGGACATGGAAGTCGACGGGCCCACCAATACGGTAGTCGAATGCGATACGATTGCGCCGCCCACCGGACCCGAGAACCCGTACGGCAATGTGTTCTATGTCGAGGAACGGCCACTCACGACCGAATGCCAGGCGCGACGCAACAGCGACGTCTCGCGGATGCGCTATTGGAAGATCATCAGTCCCGAGGCCCGGAACTGGGTCGGCACGCCGACCGCCTATAAGCTGGAGGCCAGTTCCGCCGTGCAGCCCTTCACCGCGCCCGACAGCCCCTCCGGGCGACGTGGCAGGTTCATCCAGCATCAGATCTGGGTGACGCCGTTCCATCCCGACGAGCGATTCCCGGCCGGCGAGTTCGTCAACCAGTCACGCGGCGACGAGGGATTGCAGGCTTGGACCACGCGTGATCGGCCAATCGAGAACACCGACATCGTGCTGTGGCACAGTTTCGGGATGCACCATGTGCCGCGGCCGGAAGATCATCCGGTGCAAACCTGCGTCGTCTGCGGCTTCAAGCTGCTGCCGTTCGGCTTCTTCGACCAGAACCCGGTGATTGATCTTCCGAGAACGACAAACGCAGCTAGTTGCTGCACATCGGACAAGGCCATCTGTCGCGCATGATTGGGAGTCCACCTCTCCCGCTTGCGGGAGAGGCCGGTTCGCGCAGCGAACCGGGTGAGGGTCCCACACGCCGCGGCACCCTCACCCGCCGCGCTTTGCGCGGCGACCTCTCCCGCGAGCGGGAGAGGTGGACTCCCCCCGGACGCTGGCATCGAGCAACGCGCTCGTGGCGCGAAGCCGTGCACCGCCGGGATTCACAGCCCCAGCAGGTCCAGCGTGCGACCAACGACTTTCGTCTCGTCGTATAGCATCCTTGCGCGGTCACACCCCGCCGCTCCCATCGTCGTCCGCAAGGCCGGATTGGCGGCCAGCCGCGCCAGGGCGGCGGCCAGCGGCTCGACCTGCCGTGGCGGGACCAGAATGCCGGTAACGCCGTCCACAACCTGTTCGCGCGGGCCGCGAATATCGCTGGCGACGACCGGCAGCCCGGACAGCATCGCCTCGATCACCGACATAGGCAGCCCCTCGAAATGGCTCGGCAGGACGAAGATGTCGGCGGCGGCAAGCAGCGCCTCGACGTCGTCGCGATACCCGAGCCGGCGCAGCCGCGGGCCGAGACCCGAGGCGGCGAACATCGCATCCATGTCCTCGCCGCGATCCGATTCGAGCCGCTCGCCCACGACCCAGAGCTCGAACTCCGGCAGCGCCTCGATGGCGCGGACCAGCTCGGCATAGCCCTTGCTACGCACCAGCCGGGAGACCGCGATCGCCACCGGCCGCTCCGGCGGGGTGCCCAGCGCGGCCCGAACCCGCGCCCGCGCCGCGGCGTCCGGACGAAACACCGCCGGATCGCGTCCGTTCCCGATCGCCACCGGTTCGCGCGCCAGGCCCAGCCGGCGCGCGTCGGTCGCCTCTTCGGCGGACACCGTCATGAACGTGTCCGTGGCGCGGCCGGCGATCCATTCCATCGCCAGCCCGCCGGCCCGCCGCAGCCGCGAGCCCTCCTGGTTAAAGATGAAACCATGGCAGGTGTAGGCGACGCGCGGCACGCCGGCGGCCCGGGCCGCGAGCCTGGCGAGGAACCCGCTGATCGGCATGTGCGCGTGCACCAGGTCCGGCCGCTCGGCCCGGAACAATGCGACGAGCGCCGCAAAGGCCCGCAGATGCGCCCAGGGCGACAATGCCCGCTCGAACGGAACCGGCACGACGCGGAAGCCTTCGTCGCGTACCGCGGCGAGCAGAGGTCCCTCGGCGCAGGCCCCGATCGTCTCGTGCCCGCGCGCCCGCGCACCCCGCATCAATGGCAGCAGAAACTGCCGTAGGGAAAAATCGACGTTGGTGATCTCGATGATCTTCAAGGTGGTGAAACGGGCGCGACGTCCGTGGGCGCGGGTCGTAAGAAAGATTCACCGCAGAGGCGCAGAGGACGCAGAGGATATGCGTAGCGGCGAAGCCTCGGCAGGGCATTGTTGAAATTGATATCAGCAGGCCGAACAGGTATCCTGTTGCGATACGATAACATCCTTCAGGTATCCGCGATCAAGCCGGGTTCTTCGGTTCGCCGCCCTGTGTGACCTGCATATTGAACCACTGCGCACTCTGCGTCTCTGCGGTATGACCTCGTCGGAACAGATACCCTGCTCGGTTCAAGGGCCCCGAGCACCGAAATCACTTCACCTTGCTGATGGCCCATTTCACCTGCTGCGGGCCGTCGGGATAGCCGGTCAGCACGACCTGCTCGGTCCGGCGGGGCTCGGGGCCGCCAAGATAGACGCTCTCCTCCAGAGTCATCCGGGCGCCGTCGGCGCGCAGGCGCCACCCGCCGGCCGAGGGCAGGCGCAGCAGCACCGCCTCGCCGTCCTGTTGCAGGTTGACGTGCACGGTCGGATGCAGATGGAAGCGTAAGGTGAACGGCTGCGGGGTTGGCGCCTCCACCAGGTCTTCGCCGCGGATGTCTTCGCCGCTCTCGGCCATATAGAGCCGCCGCCGGTGCACCGCGCCGAACGGCTTCTTCCAGCCGTCGTGGCTCGCTTCCAGCCAGTGCGCGCCATTGGCCTCCTGGCGTTGCATCTCCACCGTGGACGGGCGCCGCCCGAGCCCGTCCGGCTTCAGCTCCGATGAGTTCACGTCCGCGATCACCAGCGTCGAATGGGCCGCGGTGGCGCGGGTGGCGTCGCGCCATTCGGCGGGGCCGGCCGGGAAGGCGCCGCAATTGACGATCACCCGATCGCGGCCGACCGACATCTCCATCGACAGCGTGCCGGCGTGGGCGTAGCGGTCGAGGCCCGCCGGCGGCGGGGCGCCGCAATCGACGATCAGCGCAGTGCGGCCAGCGGCCAGCCGGTGGAACCCGCCATCGACCAATGAGGACGGTCCCCTTCCGCTGCGTCCGGCCTGAGTCAACACCATCTCGACCAGCGCGCTCGATTTCCTCCTTGCTGCCGTTGAACAGCGCCAGGCCGCCATCACCGTGGCGCAGCAGGCGCAGTGCCGGCGCCATCCGCTCGATCGCGCTGGCCAGCGCTGATGGGGGCTGCGCCTGAGCGGCTTGCAGCAGCGCGCGGATCTCGGTCAGGTCCTGCAGCGCGGCAAGCTGGGCCGCGGGGCTGCGCTCGGCGTGGCAGCCGTCCGGCAGGATCTGGCGGGCGATCTCCTGCGGCAGGAAGCGCAGGGCACGGGCCAGGAAGCCGGCATGCTCGGGCAGCGCGACGGCGGCGGCGATCAGCCCTTTCAGGGCGGTCAGCGCGCGCGCGTCGAGTTCCTCAGCCGGCAAGGCGGCCGACAGGCTGCGGGCGTCGCCGACCAAGCGGCTCATCAGCCGCTGACGGAACGCGTCGTCGGCCGCGGCGAAGAAGAAATCGTAGTGCCCGAGCCAGGCGGCGATCCGCGCGCCGGCAACATCCGGCCGTTGCGCGACCGGATCGCCGGCGCCCGCACTCATCCAGTCGGTGACCAGCGAACGGGCTCGCAGGCGGGCCGCGTCGGTGCCCAGCGCGCGCAGGTCGCGGAGCCAGTTGAAACTGTGGGCCGCCGCCCGCAGCAGAGAAGTGGCGGCGCCTTCGGTCCAGGCGCCCGGCCGCAGGGCACGGATTGCGCCGCCCAGTTCCAGCTCGCCCTTGAGCAGCCGCGCCCCACGCACCGCGTCGCCAGGCCAGGGGTCGCGGACCGGCAAGGCCGGCGCATCGGGAATGCGCGCCATCCTCAGGCTGGGAAGCCGCGCCATGGCGCGGCGGGCGTCGCGCAGCCAGCGACGCGGGTCGGCGCCGCTCATCCGCTCGCAGGCCCGCGCAAAGCGGCGATCGCCTGAGTGTAATCGTGGGAGCCGAACACCGCGGTACCGGCGATCAGCGTGTCGGCCCCGGCGGCGATCGCGTCCCGCGCCGTCGTCGGGGTGACGCCGCCATCGACCGCCAGAGCGATCGGCCGCCCGGTGCCGTCGATCATCCGGCGAAGCGCGGAGATCTTGGGGAGCTGCGAGGGGAGGAACGCCTGTCCGCCGAAGCCGGGATTGACCGTCATGACCAGAATTGTGTCGATCATGTCGAGCACCCACGCAACCGCTTCCGGCGGCGTCGAAGGATTCAGCACCACGCCGGCCCGCTTGTTGTGCGAGCGGATGAGCTGCAACGAGCGGTGCAGGTGCGGGCCGGCCTCGGGATGGATCAGAATGTGGTCCGCACCGGCGCTGATGAAGTCGGGAATGAAGGGGTCCACCGGCGCGATCATCAAATGCACGTCGAAGGGCAGCTTGAGGTGCGGGCGCAGGCTCGCCAGGACTGGGGGCCCGAAGCTGATATTGGGGACGAAATGGCCGTCCATGATGTCGAGATGCAGCCAGTCCGCGCCGGCTGCCTCGACCGCCTGCGCCTCGTCCTTCAGGCGGCCGAAATCGGCGGCCAGCAGACTCGGGGCGACGATGATCTTCTGCATGGTCTGGTTCTAGACACCGGCCTCGTGCCGGCACAACTCATACGGCGCGTGGCGACCGCCCCACCGTCAAAGCCCTTCCCCGCCGTCAGGGCTGTTCCCCTTCTGCCACGGCTGGTTTTGTGCGGCCCCGCCGGCCATCTGCCGCCTGTTCCGCTGCGCCGACCGCAGGGCACCCTTTCCATCGGCCGGTATTATACCACCCGTCAGTGATGGACGCAGGCGGCGCCAGCGGCGCCCGGCCCGAGGAGAAGCTTTGATGCCGTCCGGCAGCACGGAGACAAGCAGGTTCACGGCCGGCCGGCACAAGACCCAGGTGGGCGCGCGCTCCCAGTTCCTGACCTATTTTCCGTCGATCATGCTGCCGATGTTCCTGGCGGCGCTCGACCAGACCGTTGTGGCAACCGCACTGCCGGACATCGCCGGGTCCTTGGGCGAGGTCCAGCGCGTCTCTTGGATCGTGGTGTCGTACCTGGTGGCAACTACGATTGCTGCGCCGGTCTATGGCAGGCTGGGCGATGCGCTTGGACGTTGGCGCATGATGTTCATGGCGATTGGGGTATTCATGGCTGCCTCGGCGCTGTGCGCCGCCTCCGGCAGCATCCTGATGCTGACGGGCGCGCGGCTGTTGCAGGGGCTCGGCGGCGGCGGGCTGATGACGCTGTCGCAGGCGCTGATCGCAGAAGCAGTGCCACCGCGCCAACGTGGCCAATACCAGGGCTATCTGTCAGGCACCTATGCCACCGCGGCGACGTTCGGGCCGGTGGCGGGCGGGTTCCTGACCGAGCATTTTGGCTGGCCTTCGGTGTTCCTGGTCAATCTGCCGCTAGGACTGGTGGCGATGGCGCTGGTGCTGCGCCTGCCGGCACACCCCGAGCGCTCCGGCGGGCGATTTCGGTTCGACGTCTGGGGCACGGTGTTTTTCGCCGGGTTCATCGCGCCGCTGTTGCTGGCGCTGGAGCGCGCCCAGCGCTTTGATGCGCGGGCGTTGCCGGCCATCGTGGCGCTGGTCGCCGTCGCGGTCGGCTCGGCGGTGCTGTTGATCCGGCAGGAACGGCGCGCTCCGTCGCCGCTGTTGCCGGTGCAGCTCTTCCGCCAGCCCGGCATCTGGCGAACCGACCTGATGGCCGCGTTTGTGGCCGGCCAAACGGTGTCGCTGGTGAGCTTCCTGCCGATGTATCTGCAGGTGGTGCGAGGGGCATCACCCGCCGGCTCCGGATTCCTGCTGCTGCCGCTGACGCTCGGCGTGTCGTTTGGTTCGTTGTTCACCGGGCGGATGATCGCGCGGACTGGGCACACTGCGATCATGCCGTCGATCGGACTGGCGATCAGCATGGCGACTTTGGTGTGTCTCGCGCTGTTCGCGCCGGAGCTGACGCAGGTGCAGATGATCGCGGCGCTGGCCGTCATCTCCTGCTGCACGGGCACGGCGATGCCGGTGGTGCAGATGACGGTGCAGGTGGTGGCCGGGCCCAAGTTCCTCGGCGCCGCGGCGGCGTCGGTCCAGTTCTCGCGGTCGGTCGGCGCCGTGTTCGGGACGGCGCTGGTGGGCGCGGTGCTGTTCGCAGTCTTGGCGGCGCAGGATCCTCATACGGCGGCGATTTTCGCCGACCTGGTGGAGCGCGGACCATCGGCGCTGGCGGGGCTCGCGGCGGCGCAGCGTGCGACAGTGCAGACCGAAATCGCAACCGCGTTCCGCGGGGCGTTCTTGACAGTGTCGGTATTCACCACCACCGCGATGCTGCTGGCGTGGTGGTTACCGGTGCGTCGGATCTGAGGTAGAGGTGTCGCCGAAGCACTGTCGTGGCTGCACCCGGCCAACGCCGCCGAGGCCGATGTCGCCGCCCTCTACACCGCGGCCCCACGCCATCTGCGTCCCAGCCTGCATCCGTTGTTTCTCCGCGAAATCATCTCATCACATGATCCGGCATCCCACATACAGCAAAACGAGACGCCGATGAGAATAGCTGTCCCAGCCGCCTTTGAGGATGACCTCGCCACCCCTGCCGGTTCCCCACAAGCTCAGGCAAGCGGATATTCCACTTCCGCCGTATAGACCGGCTGCTCCTTGCTCAACCGCGAACTGAATAGCGTGAAATGCTCTACCGGCACCGGCGGGGCGCGAAACAGATTATTGGCCTGTACGAACCCGGCGAGCTTCGCCGCCGGCACGTTGTCGAGACGTGCCAGCGTGACATGCGGGGCGAAGCGCCGCCGTTCCGGTTCCAGCCCGATGCGTTGCAGTGCTGTCTCGATCTTGGCCCGCAGATGATCGAGAGAAGGATTGCGCTCCACGCCAATCCACAACGAGTTGTCCCGCCCCCCTTTGCCGAACGTGCCAAGTCCCGCCAGAGTCAGCGCGAAGCCCGGCGCCTTCAGCGCGGCCAGTGCGTGGTCGATCTCCTCGGCCAGATAGCCCGGGGTTTCGCCGATGAAGCGCAGGGTCAGATGGTAGTTCTCCGGCGCTACCCAGCGCGCCCCGGGAATGCTGAGCGCCGTCATCGCCCGCAACCGCTCGCGCAACTCCCACGAAAGATCGATGGCGACGAACAGCCTCATGTCCTGTCTACCTCGGCGATAAGCCGCTCCGCCTCCGGCAGGATGCGGGCGACGATCCGCCGCACCCCCTCGGCATTCGGATGCAACCCGTCCGGCTGGGTCAGCGACGGCACTTCTGCAACCCTTGCCAGGAAAAACGGGTCATAGATTACCCCAGGCCGCTTCCCGAGCGCGTCAAACACGGCGCGGAATTCCGCCTCGTACTCTGCGCCCAGATTGGGCGGGGCGTACATGCCGGCAAGCAGCACCGGAATGTGCCGTGCGGCCAGCTTGTCCAGGATCGCCGTCAGGTTCGCCCGCATCTCGGCCGGCTCGACGCCGCGCAGCCCGTCATTGGCACCCAGTTCGACGATCGCGGCATCCGCTCCGTCCGCTAGTGTCCAGTCGAGCCGGGCCAGGCCGCCGGCCGACGTGTCGCCCGAAACGGCGCCGTCGATTATCGATACGTTCTCGCCATGCGCCTTCAGCGCGGCGGCGAGTTGGGCCTCGAATCCTTCGTCGTGCGGCAGGCCGTAGCCGGAAGAGAGTGAGTCGCCCAGCACCAGCAGCCGCACCGGCGCAGCCGGCGCGGCGCCACCGAGCAGGGCAATCAGCCCCGCGCCCGCCACGGCCTTCCGGCATCGTCGAAGGAGGCCATATGCTGCCGCGATGGATGCCATTCCGCCGTCCCCGCCGACCGCAGAGTCTCTGGTCCGACTGCGGGGCCTCCACCTGACCGTGCCTTCGGCCGCCGGGCCGGTCAACATCCTCCGCGGCATCGATCTCGACCTCGAGGCCGGCGAGACGGTCGGCCTTGTGGGCCCGTCGGGCTCGGGCAAGACCAGCCTGCTGATGGTGCTGGCCGGACTCGAGCGCGCCAGCGCCGGCACCATCCACTTCGCCGGCCGCGAGATCACCGGCCTCGATGAAGACGCGCTGGCGCGCTGGCGGCGGAACGCCATCGGCATCGTGTTCCAGGCCTTCCACCTGATCCCCACCATGACCGCGCTGGAGAATGTCGCAGTACCGCTGGAGCTAGCCGGCCGGCGCGACGCCGCTGCCCGTGCCCGGGCAGCGCTGGAGGCAGTCGGGCTCGGGCATCGCCTCACCCATTTGCCCGGCCAGCTCTCGGGTGGGGAGCAGCAGCGCACAGCGCTCGCCCGCGCCCTTGCTCCGGCGCCGGCCTTGCTGCTGGCCGACGAACCCACCGGCAATCTGGACCAGGAGACTGGGCAGGCGGTGATGGACCTCTTGTTCCGGCAGACCGCGGCGAGCGCGGCGACCCTGCTTCTGGTCACCCATGACCCCAGCTTGGCCGGGCGCTGCGGCCGGTGCGTGCATATCGCCGACGGGCGGGTCGTCCGGATCGAGCGCAGCGCGCTGGCCGGCGCGCCGGCGTGATGCTGGCGCTGCGCCTTGCCCGTCGCGAACTGCGCGGTGGCGTGCGCGGACTCGGGATTGTGCTGCTGTGCCTCGCCCTCGGTGTCGCCGCGATCGCTGCGGTCGGCACGCTGCGCGCCGCCACTGATGCAGGGCTGACAGCGAACGGGCGGCAGATTTTGGGCGGCGACATAGAAATAGGGACCGGCGCCGAGCCGCCGCCGGCCGCACTGCAAGCCTGGCTGCGGGCGCATGGGGCGCGGCTGTCCGAGGTGGTGCAGATGCGATCATTGCTGGTCGCGCCCTCCGGCGAACGCCAACTCGTCGAGCTACGCGCCGTGGACCAATCCTGGCCACTCGTTGGCGCACCCGTGTTCGATCCTGCACAGCCAATCGCGACCGCGCTCGGCAAGCGCAACGGGCAATACGGGTTAGCAGCCGACAAGGTGGTGCTGGACCGTCTCGGGCTGCACGCGGGCGACGCCGCCCGGCTCGGGACCGAGACATTCGCCGTGCGTGCGGTCCTGGTTTCCGAACCGGATCGGGTGGCCACCCCGGTGATCCTCGGCGCGCCGGTGCTGATTGATGTGGACGCGCTGCCTGCTACCGGATTGGTGGTACCGGGTTCGCTGGTGAGCTACGCGCTGCGGGCGATTTGGCCGGATCCCACTGCGGCGACCGGTATGGCGGCATCCATTGAGGCCGCGTTCCCCGGCCAGGGCTGGCGTATTCGCGGCCCGGGCGACGCCGCGCCGGGGATCGGCCGCTTCATCGACCAGACCTCTCTCTTTCTGACGCTGGTCGGGCTGACCTCGCTCCTGGTTGGGGGGATCGGCGTGGCCAACGGCGTGCGCGCCTGGCTGACGGCGCGCGCACGGACGATCGCGACGCTGCGTTGCCTTGGTGCATCCTCCAGTCTGGTGTTCGCGGTCTGCCTGATCCAGGTGATGGCGCTGGCCTGCGCCGGGATCATGGCCGGTCTCGTTGCCGGTGCGGCGCTGCCGCTGGCGGCGATGGGCTGGCTGCGGCAGGTGCTGCCGGTGCCGCCGGTGAGCGGCGTTTATGCGGGGCCGCTTGTGCTTGCAGCAGCGTACGGCGTACTGACCGCGCTCGGCTTTGCGCTCTGGCCGCTCGGCCGGGCCGCGCGCATTCCCGGCGCCGCCCTGTTCCGCGACGCGCTGCTGCCGGAACACGTCCGACCGGCGCGCGCGATCCTTCTCGCCAATGTCGGGCTGGCGGCGGCGCTGGTGGCCTTGACGGTCGTCGCCTCCCCCGACCGGCGCCTTGCGCTTTGGTTTTGCGCCGCGGCGCTGGTTACGCTGGCAACGTTCCGGCTGGCCGGACTCGCCATGATCCGGTTGGCACGCGCCATCCGACCGCGACACACCCCATGGGCCCGGCTGGGCGTCGCGAATCTGCACAGGCCCGGCGCGCCGACGCCGCTGATGCTGATCTCGGTGGGGCTCGGCCTCGCCACGTTGGCTACAGTCGCTCTTGTCGAGGGCAATGTGCGCCAGGAGGTGCTGCGGGAACTGCCCGCCGATGCGCCGAGCTTCTATTTTGTCGATATCCAGCCGGACCAGCTTGCCCGGTTCGAGACACTGGTGCGCTCCTCGCCGGGCGTCGAATCCGTGGCGCAGGTTCCCAGTCTGCGTGCGCGGATCGTCGCAGTGAATGGGGTGCCCGCCGAGCAGGTGAAGGCGACGCCGGATACGCGCTGGGCATTGCGGGGCGATCGCGGACTAACCTATGCCGCGACACCACCGCCAGATACAAGGCTGGTCGCCGGATCCTGGTGGCCGGCCGATTATCAGGGCAAGCCGTTGGTTTCGGTCGATGCCGGGCTGGCCAAGGGATGGGGCCTTCGCGTCGGCGGGACGGTCACAGTGAACGTGCTCGGGCGCGATATCGAGCTGACCGTCGCCAGCCTGCGCGACATCGCCTGGCAACGGCTCGGTCTGAATTTCGTGCTGGTGGCGAGTCCTGGCCTGCTTGCGCAGGCGCCGCACACGCACATCGCCACAGTCCGGGTCGCTGGCGCAGATCAGGGGACGTTGCTGCGCCGCGTGAGCGATGCACTGCCGAACGTCACCGGCATCGAGGTGGGGAGCGTGCTGGCGGCCGTCGCCACCCTGGTTCGGCAGCTCGCTGCGGCGTTGGCCGCAGCGGGGTCGGTGACGTTGATCGCCGGCATTCTGGTGCTGATCGGGGCGGTGGCCGCCGGCCAGCAGCGCCGAACGCGGGAAGCGGTCATTCTGAAGACGCTCGGCGCCACGCGGGCGCAGATCCGCGCGGCCTGGCTGGTCGAATTCGGTGTGCTTGGTCTGGCCGCGGGTGCTGTCGCGGCATTGGTCGGGACGTTGGCGAGTTGGGCCGTGCTGCGCTATGTGATGCACGCCGATTGGCAATTCCTGCCCGGCGCCTTGGCCGGCACGCTGATCGCGGCTCTCGCCATGATGCTGGGCTTCGGCTATGCTGGCACTGCGGCGGCACTACGGGCCAAGGCGGCGCCGTGGCTGCGGAACGAATAAAACCGGCTTCACGTCGCCGCGCTTGAACAAAACCGGCCTGTCGCCAATGTTGCCTGCGCGGGTTATCACCCGCCTGAGAGGATGCAGAGAACCCATGGCCTATAGTCCCGACTACCGGGCGTCCCCGGACTCCCGCAGCGCCACCGCTACCTCCGCTGTCCTGGACGCGGGGCTGCGGGCGTACATGCTGCGGGTCTATAACTGGATGGCGTCCGGTCTGCTGCTGACCGGCATCATCGCCTACCTGATCGCCAACACCTCGGCGATCAACGCATTCTATCCTGAGGTCACCACCGCGGCGGGCGTCGTGCGTAGCGTCTCGCCGCTGGCGATGATCTCGATCTTCTTGCCGCTGGCCTTCGTGCTGGTGCTCAGCCTGGGGGTGAACCGGCTGTCGCGGCAGATGGCGCAGACCCTCTATTGGCTGTTCTGCGCGGCGATGGGCCTCAGCCTGACGAACATCTTCCTGATCTACACCAGCACCTCGATCGTGCGGGTGTTCTTCATCTCGGCCGGCACCTTCGCGGCGATGAGCATCTACGGCTACACCACGCGCAGCGATCTCAGCCGCTGGGGCAGCTTCCTGATGATGGGGCTGATCGGCGTGATCATCGCCAGCGTGGTCAACATGTTCATGCGCTCGACCGAGCTGCAGTTCCTGATCAGCATCATAGGCGTGCTGGTGTTCACCGGCTTGACCGCGTACGACACCCAGCGGATCAAGGCGACTTATGTGCAATACGCCTATGCCGAAGGGACCGAGCAGGCGGCCAAGCGCAGCGTCTATGACGCACTGAGCCTCTATTTGAACTTCATCAACCTGTTCATGCTGCTGCTGCAGCTTCTTGGCAACCGCAACAACAGCTAGCGGCAAGCCGAGGGTATACGGCACGGGGCTCCGGGACCAAAATTCCGGAGCCCTTGTTTTACTGGCGGTCGGCACGTTCAGTGGCGACGCGTCCCTCTCGTCGCACGCGGGGGTAGGTCTTTGCCTATATCGTGAACGTCACTTCCGCCGCGCCGAGTCCCTCGAACCGTGCGGTGCAGGTGTCTCCGGGCTTTAGGAAGCGCATGCCAGTATAGCTGCCGCAGGTCACGAATTGGCCAGCACGGACTCCGGCGCCGCCGCGCAGCATGTTCACGAGCGCCACCGCGGTCCCGAGCGGATCGCCGGTCGGATGCCCGCCGCGCTGGTCGAGTTGCACCCCACCGTTCAGCAAAAGCGAAACATGGATTTGCGCCAAGTCGAGGTGCTGCCAGTCCGCGATCGGCTCGGCATGGACCAAGCCGCCGTTGCTGACGCAATCGGCAAGCTTCTCGAGCGTGGTGCGGGCCGTCTGGTCCTGGAACCGGCTGGTGATGACCTCGATTGCCGCGCAGGCGTCGACCGCTGCGGCAACTTCGTCGCGCCCATAGGGCGCTGCCCGCGCGGGCAGGTCGCGACGGAACCGGAAAGCCACCTCGGCCTCGACACCGCAGTCCGGGACCTCCGCGACGGCGACGTGGGCCGGCGACGGCCGTACGGCGCGGGTGTAGATCAGGCCACGCCAGGGTTCATCGCCGGGCGGTGCCGCGGCTTTGAAAGCACCGATCGCTTCGCCGAGTTGGGCAGCGACGGCGTCCTGGATCGCGTGCGCATCGGCAACGGTGGCCGGGCGGCAGCGCGCCGGCAATTCGGCAAGCCGATTTCCGCTGCGGCGCGCGCCGACGAGCAGTGTGGCGGCTTCGGCAATTTGTTGCGCGTCCATGTGGCGTTCCTTTCCAAACGGCGTCACATCGCCCGGACCAGCCGATGCTGCTTGCGTCCGGCCGAGAGCTTGATCGCGCCGTCACGCAGATCGGCGACCGAAAGAATACGGCCCTCGTCATCGACCGTCTCATCGTTTACCCGCGCGCCGCCGCCACGAACCAGCCGGCGCGCCTCGCTGTTGCTCGCGGCAAGCCCTGCCAAAACGAGCAGGCGGAAAGCCGGTATGCCCGACACCAGCTCCCCATACGGCACTTCGACGCTCGGGAGGGTCGCGGCTGCCTCGCCTTCCTCGAAGGCAAGGCGCGCAGTCTCCGCCGCGTTGGCCGCCGCAGCCGCCCCATGCGCGAGCCGCGTCGCCTCCGTGGCGAGCATCTTCTTCGCCTCGTTGATCTCCGCCCCGCCGAGCCGTTCCAGTCGTGCGATCTCATCCAGCGGCAAATCGGTGAACAGGCGCAGAAAACGCCCGACATCCGCGTCTTCCGTATTCCGCCAGAACTGCCAGTAATCATACGGCGACAACCGGTCGGCGCGCAGCCAAACCGCACCTTGAGCGGTCTTGCCCATCTTGGCGCCCGAGGCGGTGGCGATCAGCGGCGTCGTCAACCCATAGACGGCCCGCCCATCGGTCCGCCGCGTCAGCTCCATCCCAGCGACGATATTGCCCCACTGGTCCGAACCGCCGAGCTGCAAGACCACGTTGTGCCGGCGCGCCAACTCCCGGAAGTCGTAGCTCTGCAAAATCATGTAATTGAATTCGAGAAACGTCAGCGGCTGCTCGCGATCGAGCCGCAAGCCGGATCGAATCGAAGGTCAGCATGCGGTTGATGGTGAAATGCGTGCCGACGTCGCGCAGCAGCGGGATGTAGCCGAGCGGATCCAGCCAATCGGCATTGTTGGCCATCAAGGCATCCGACGGGCCATCGCCGAAGCGCAGGAACGGCTCGAAGCAGAGGCGGATGCCCGCCATGTTGGCGGCAATCTGCTGGTCGGTCAGAAGCTGGCGTGACTCGTCCTTGCCCGAAGGATCGCCGATCCGCGTCGTGCCGCCCCCCATCAGCACGACCGGCTTGTGACCATGCTTCTGCAAAAGGCGCAGCGACATGATCCCCACCAGATTGCCCACGTGGAGGCTGTCGGCGGTGCAGTCGAAGCCGATATAGGCAGCGATCGGCCCAGCGCGCATCGTCGCGTCCAGCCCATCGAGGTCGGTGCACTGGAAGACGAAGCCGCGCTCGATGGCTTCACGCAGGAAATCGCTTCTCGGCATGACGGGTGGTCCGCACCTGGTCGACTTCGGCTAGCATGAGCCGGCTATCCGGCGAAATCGAGGCAGCATGCTGCGCACAATCGGGTTGATGAGCGGCACGTCGCTGGATGGCGTCGATGCTGCCTGGGTGGAGACGGATGGTGACGTGGTCTCTGCGCTCGGGCCGACGCTGACTCTTCCGTATGAGGATGATCTGCGGTCAGCGCTGCGCATCCTGCTCGACCGCGCTCCCGGCCTGGATCCGGAGGACCCGGCGCTGACCGAGGCCGTCCAACGGCTCACCGAAACGCACGCCCGAGCGACACTGGCGCTTGGCGGCACGCCCGACCTGATCGGCTTTCACGGCCAGACGATCCTGCACGACCCGGCGCGCCGGCGCACTTGGCAGATCGGCGACGCGGCCCTGCTCGCGCGCCTCACCGGCGTCGCGGTGGCGCACGATTTTCGCTCGGCCGACGTGGCGGCTGGCGGGCAGGGCGCGCCGTTCGCACCGTTGTTCCACGCGGCACTGGCCCGGGATCTGCCGAAACCACTGGCAGTTTTGAACATCGGAGGTGTCGCCAACGTGACCTGGATCGGCCCCGACGAGCGGCTGATCGCATTCGATACCGGGCCGGGAAACGGCCCCCTCGACGACTGGGTGGCGCGCCACACCGGCAGGTCGTTCGATCGCGACGGCGCGCTGGCCCGCGCGGGCACCGCCGATGCCGCGGTGCTGCGCCGGCTGCTGGCCCACCCGTATTTCGCCCGCCCGGCGCCCAAATCACTAGACCGCCTCGACTTCGCCCGCGCGCTGGCTGCGAGCGGGATCGAGGCGCTGTCGCCGGCAGGACGGAGCCGCCACGCTGGTCGCGTTCACCGCGACCGCCGCGGCCTCCGCACCCTTTCCCGCACCGCCGCGGCGCTGGCTGGTCTCCGGCGGCGGACGGCGCAATCCGGCGATCATGGATGCGCTGCGTCAGGCATTACCCGCTCCCGTCGAGCCGGTGGAAGCCGTCGGTTGGGACGGCGACGCGCTGGAGGCGCAATGCTTCGGCTTCCTTGCCGCCCGCATCGCCGCCGGTCTGCCGCTCAGTCTGCCCGAAACAACCGGGGTGCCACGGCCGTTGCCGGGTGGCAGACTTACCCGGCCGACGCGGATGGGCGATCAATGTTGAGCAGGCAGGCAGGCTCCGCAAATTCGGTGCTGAGCGCAAGCGCTCTGTCGGGCGAGATGTACACCTCGGCTTCGGTGTTTCACGCCGAGATGCAGCACATCCATCTGCGTAGTTGGTTCTTCGTTGGCCTCGCCGGCGAAGTCCCAGCTCCCGGCGATTACCGTGCCATCGAGACAGTGGGCGGGCCGGTCATCCTGCTTCGCGATCAGCACGGCAAGCTGCGTGCGTTCGCCAATTGCTGCCGCCATCGCGGCTCGCTTCTGCTCACCGGCAGCGGCAACGTTCGCGCTATACGCTGTCCCTATCATGCGTGGACCTATCGGCTGGACGGCTCGCTTCTGGCGGCCCCTGCGATGGACCGGACGAAGGATTTCGACAAGCAGGCGCACGGTCTGGCGCCGCTCCGTCTGGAACAATGGCACGGGCTGGTGTTCCTGAACTTCGACTCCTCCTCCGTGCCGCTCATGGAGCATCTCGGCGATCTGCCGGACCGGCTCGGCTGCTTCCGGTTTGCCGACATGGTCTGCACCTGGCGGCACGAGATCGAGTGCCGTTGCAACTGGAAGATGTTGGTCGAGAACGCACTGGAAGCGTACCACACCGGCACCGTGCACGCCGCAACTGTCGGCTCGCAGCGCGAGTTGATCATTCCGACCCGCGGCGACTGGGTCTGCCTGCAGGTGCTGAGCGACCGGAGCGTCGCCGTGCTGGCCGAGAAGCCGCCATTCCCACCGATCGAGGGCCTCAGCCCGGAAGCTGAGCGCGGCACCTATTTCACCATGGTCCTGCCGACGAGCCAGCTTGCCTGCGCGCAGGATTGCATGTGGTGGCTGACGATGTGTCCGCTGGCACCGGACCGCACCATGCTGTCGCTCGGCGGCTGCTTTCCGAAGAGCACGGTGGCACGCCCGCACTTCGATGACGACGCCCGTTTGTATTACGAACGCTGGCGCCGCGTGGCGGAAGAAGATGTCGGGATTCTCGAGTTGCAACAGCGCGGTGTGTCGTCGGCTTTGTTCCGCCCCGGCCGGCTCTCGTGGCGCGACGAGCTGGCCCACGCCGTGCACCAGTGGGTGCTTCGGCACCTTCCCGCATCCGCCGCCGGAACCCCGGGCGCCGCAGAAGGATCGGCGGCTTAGGATTTGCCGCACTCGTCATTCCAAGCCGAAGGCCAAGTAATCTCCTGGTCCACTCGCATGACCGCGTCCCGAGGGGGACGCTCTTTGTGGGTTGACCGCGCGCGCTCGCTGCGTCGCATCAGGCCTGATCGGTTCAGCGGGTTGCTGCCGCGCCAGCCAAACTCCCTGATTGCGCCGGGCATTGTCGGCCTCTTTGCGACTGGTTGTCGATTTCCTTTGCGTGCGAAACTCCCTGTTAACTTGAGCGAAGTTATCAAACGACCGGATCGTTGTAGCGGGCGGCTGCAACCGCAATGTTCGCGTATTGTTCCGTCTGTGCATGGGACGGAGTCGCCAAGCGAGATGATCTTGCGCTGAACGGCAAACCCGGCTAATGGCTTAGCTTCGATTCCTGACCTTCCACCTGAACGACGGCCGTCCGGCCGCCGTGCCCTCCGGCCATTTCCTGGTCGCGCCACGACGGAGGTTCCAAGCGGATGATTCGCCCCCAGCGTGCCACCTTTCTGATGCTTTCGTTTGCTGCCATTCGCGCACTCGGCTGCCTGGCTGTTCTTGCCATGCTGGCTGCCTGCGCGGGCCAAGCTCCGCAGCTCGACCAATCGCAGGAGGCGGCGCAGTACGCCGCGCACGCCCGCGGCAACTACACGCCGCCCGGGCCGCCGGGGGATCCGTGGGGCCCTTACATCGAGCAAGCGTCGAGTCGATTCGATGTGCCGGATGTCTGGATTCGCGCGGTGATGAACGTGGAATCGCGCGGTCAGGAGTACCTGAACGGCCAGCTTATTACCTCGCCAGTCGGGGCGATGGGGCTAATGCAGGTGATGCCGCAAACCTATGATGAGGTGCGCGCCCAATACAATCTTAGCGACGACGCGTACGACCCCTATGACAATATCTTGGCCGGTGCGGCGTATATGCGCGAGATGTACGACATGTACGGCTCGCCGGGCTTCCTGGCGGCTTACAATGCCGGGCCTCGGCGGCTGGATGATTACCTCAGCAACCAGCGTCCGCTGCCAGACGAGACCCGGCGGTACGTGGCGATGATCGCGCCGGCGATCGATGGCGTCTGGCCGGCGCACCGCTCGGCGGCCGAGGATTACGCGATGAACCAGTTGCCCGAGGACATCCCGCCCGGGCTGCGCTACGGCGGGGTGCAACTTGCCAGCAGCCGCCAGCCGGCGCGGCACTCGCCGCGGCGCGGCGAGACGCGGGTCGCGCGGTTGGCTGAGCCGCCGCGGCGGGGGGCGCCATCAGAGAAGTCACTTCGAGCTCGCGTCCAGCACCGCGCCGGAACACTCGCGTCGTGGCGGCTTCCACTTTGTTTCGCGAGCTTATGCCGAGCCGGCGCCGCTCCGCGAAGAGGGGTCGGAAGGCTGGGCGGTTCAGGTCGGGGCGTTCGGTCGCGAAGGCGAGGCGCAGGCAGCGATCAGCCTCGCCAAGGCCGAGTCGCATGGCCAGCTCGGTCGCGCTCACCCGATAGTAGCCAGCGTGCACCAGACGCACGCCGTGCTGTGGCGGGCGCGACTGACCGGCCTGTCGCGCGAGGCGGCTGTCCGCGCCTGTGCCTCTCTCTCGCACAGCCGCAAGAGCTGCATCGTGCTGTCGCCGGAGGCGCAGTCCTGACGAACCGCAATCCACCCCTCCCGCCCCGCGGGAGATTTCGCCGCGCTTGAATCCACCTCTCCCGCACTCTGCGGGAGAGGTCGCCGCGCGTAGCGCGGCGGGTGAGGGTGCCGCGGCGGACAGGGACGGTCCGCTCCCCGGCTTGGGGATTGCGCCGCCGGCGCGTTACTGTCTCCTTGCATCGGAACCGCATCCGGAGACAGCCTGTCATGACCAAGTTCGGCCTCGCCCAGTCCGTGCGTCGAGTCGAGGACCCTCGGCTGCTCAAGGGCAATGGCCGCTACACCGACGACATCGTGCTGCCCGGCATGCTGCACGGCGTGGTGCTGCGCAGTCCGCACGCGGCGGCGGCGATCCGCGGCATCGACACAGCCGCCGCCAGGTCACTGTCGGGCGTGCACGCCATTTACACGTCCGCCGAGCTGGATACGGACGGGATCGGCCCGCTGCCCTGTGCAGTGAGCCTGAATAACCGCGATGGGTCCGGCATGGCCAGTCCGCCGCATCCGGTGCTCGCCGCCGGTATGGTGCGCCATGTCGGCGACCCAGTGGCTTTCGTCGTCGCCGACACGCCGAAGGCGGCGCGCGATGCAGCCGAAGCGATTGTCGTCGATTACGACGTGCAGCCCGCCACCACCGACCTTGCCCATGCGATGGACGATGGCGCGCCGCTCGTTTGGCCGGAGGCCAAGCGCAACGTCGTGTTCGACTGGGAGATCGGTGACAAGGCAAAGACCGATGTATTGTTCGCCAAGGCGGTGCATGTCACCAAGCTGACCGTGGTCAACAACCGCATCGTGGTCTCGTCGATGGAGCCGCGCGCCGCCATCGCCGAGTACGACTCCGCCACGGCAAAATGGACGCTCTACGCCAACACCCAGGGCGGCTGGCTGGTGCGCGACCTGATCAAGGGCGTGTTCGGCGTCGAAGGCGACAAGTTTCGCGTGCTCACCCCCGATGTGGGCGGCGGCTTCGGCATGAAGCTGTTTCTCTATGCCGAGCACGTGCTGACCTGCTATGCCGCGCGCAAGCTGGGCCGACCGGTGAAATGGGCGGCCGATCGCAGCGAGGCGTTCCTGTGCGATACCCAGGGCCGCGACAACATCACCACCGGCGAGATGGCGCTGGATGCAACCGGCCGGTTCCTCGCGCTGCGCACCCGCAACATCTCCAACATGGGGGCGTATCTCTCGACTTTTGCGCCGTATATCCCGACCATTGCCGGGACCAGCGTGCTGGCCAGCGTCTATGGGTTCCAGGCGCTCTACGCCAATGTGATCGGGGTCTTCACGCACACCGTGCCGGTCGATGCGTATCGCGGCGCCGGGCGGCCGGAGACCAACTATCTGGTGGGGCGTCTGGTCGATGCGGCGGCGCGCGAGCTTGGTCTCGATCGTATCGAGCTGCACCGGCGCAACATGGTACCGCCGTCGGCGATGCCGCACGCGACGCCGCTGGGCAATACCTATGACAGCGGCGACTTCCGGGCCGTGCTGGATGCCGCGGTGGAGAAGATCGGCTGGGCGGGCTTCGCCGCCCGCAAGCAGGCATCGGCGGCGCGCGGCAAGCGGCGCGGCATCGGCATGTCCTATTATCTGGAAGCCACCGGCGGGGATCCGACCGAGCGGGCCGAGATCCGCTTCGCCGAGGATGGCTATGTCGATGTGTATGTCGGCACCCAATCGACCGGGCAGGGACACGAGACGGCTTATGTCCAGCTTATTTCCAACCGCCTGGGTGTCGATGCCGAGCGCGTCCGTATCCGCCAGGGCGACACCGACACCATTCCGGTGGGCGGCGGCACCGGCGGGGCACGCAGCCTGTATTCCGAGGGGCAGGCGATCCTGGTGACCACCGACAGCGTGATCGCCAAGGGCAAGCAGGCAGCGGCCGAGGTGCTGGAGGCCGCACCGGCCGATATCGGCTTCGCCGACGGGCGGTTCAGCATCGTCGGCACCGATCGCGGCATCGATATCCTGCAGCTCGCCGAGACGCAGCGGGTGAAGGCGGCGCGCGGGGAGGCCGCGACCACGCTGGACGCGGTGGAGGTGGCCAACATCGATTTCCACACCTTCCCGAACGGCTGCCACATGGCCGAGGTGGAGGTCGATCCGGAGACCGGCCACGTCGAGGTGCTGCGCTACGTCGTCTGCGACGATTTCGGGAAGGCGGTAAACCCCCTGATCGTGCGCGGGCAGGTGCAGGGCGGGGTTGCGCAGGGCTTCGGTCAGGCAGTGTTGGAGCGCACGGCGTACGATCCGGATTCCGGGCAGCTCCTGTCAGGCACGTTCATGGACTACGCCCTGCCGCGAGCCGACGACCTGCCGGACATCGAAGTGGAATTATTGGAGATTCCCTGCGCCACCAATCCGCTGGGGGTGAAGGGGGCCGGCGAGGCGGGAGCCGTTGGCAGTCCTCCGGCAGTGATTAACGCGATTATCGATGCGCTGGCGGAGGACGGGGTGCGGCATCTCGACATGCCGGCGACACCGCAGACGGTGTGGAAGGCGCTGGCGGAGGCACGCGTGGCCTGACTGGTGCGGCCGAGGAACGAATGCCTTTATGTGATACGGCTTCCGTAATTTGGGCTGCGGTTGTCTTTATGAGGCGCCGCATACATGAATAGTCGATCGGGCTCGCGCGGAGCATCCGTGCGTCCCGGCGTCGGTCCAGGGTGAGGCGCCACACAATTTTGCCGGTCGACTGACGCTCACGAGATCGTGTAGCTCATCGTTCCGTCAGTGGGCCGCCCAGCCGCGTGTCCATATGCGATCTTACTGTAATTCGGCGTCCTAGCTAGTTCCCGGCGCAAAATTACCTTTATTGGTGGCGGCGTGATGGGCTTGACCACAAGCATTTGTCCCGCCGGTGGTGTCCGGCGGGACGGTACAAGGTACTGAGGTAGAATGCGCGGGTAGTGCTATTTAGCTGACTGATTGTTGATCGCTTGCCCGATATTGATCAAGTTATCGGCGATCACCCAAGGCCGACCCAGCGTTTCATTCCATCATCACCGCGATATCGGCATCGGTTCAGACCATGCCGGCGCTTGCTCACGCTGATGCGTCCCTCGCAGCCAGCGCGCCACCGCTGCCCATTGCGGAACCAACGCTTCTTCTGCTCGCGCCTTCGTGCGACGCTCTTGCTGGAGCGATTGGGGATGCAGACGCGCTTCACGCCTTTGGCTTTCGCCGCGGCTTCGCTCTTCTCGAAGTAGAACTCAGTCCGGACGAACCGCTGTCTGTAGGCGGCAAAAATTGGTGATTGGCGGGCCGTTAGCGCAGCTCCCGAGAAGCGAACAAAGGCATGTCACGAGCCCCAGCAAGCCAACTCGCCTTCCGAACCGATAAGCCCTCATTCGGTCCCTGTTTGGCATCACTACTGTCCGGTCAATTGCGAACGAACCGCCAAGGAGCCGGGAAGCCGCTGATTTAGTTAACAATTTTGCCTAGGAGCCGCATGAAGGGTTCACACAGAGGGCCGCGGAGAATCCACGGAGCGCCACGGAGGTCGTTATGTCGCTGGACGGCGTAACACCTCCGTGGTCCTCGGTGCGATCCTCCGCGATGCTCCGTGTGAACCCTTTCGCGCGATGCATCGCTCGTTTTTGGTTGCGGCCACAGGCCGCGCTCTGTGTATCTGGTGCGCAAGGAGCCGCCCGTTTTCTTGTCCGATCCCGTCTGCCATCATGACGTGCCACGCTTGCCTTTGGCTACAATGCCCTTGGACACGGGCAAGAAGCGCGACCACAACTGGCGTGACCGGAGTGCCCTGGCCAAGGGCTGCGGCAGGGCTGGCGGAAACCATCAGAGGCAAAAGCAATGACGCGCGAAGAACTCACGACCTGGGCATTGAACAGCGGATGGAAGATCATTGGCGGCCATCCAAGCCTGTCGAAGCCATCCCGACCTGGCGAGGCTATCGTCAGGATGGTGTTAAAGGCAACCGTGGTCAACATTGAGATCAAGAAACCGGCGGGCAAATGGGAGAAGGTCTCGGGCGCGAACTACGGGGATGTCGAGGCTGATGCCGATACCGGCGTTCCACGCGGGCTGGGCCTCGTCAGCATTCCGGGATTCACCAAGCTCATGCAGGACAATCGGGACAACATGGCGTTCGGCCGGTTCACCGTGGCGGACCGTCACTCGGAAGAATGATGGTCAGAGTGGCTGCGCGAAGCTGAGTTCGTGCCCGTCAGGGTCGACGATGTGGAAATAGCGTTCGCCCCATGGCGCGTCGCACGGAGCGAAGGCGGGCGAGAGGCCGGCCAATACGGCTCGTGCGTGCTGCGCATCAACGTCATCGACATAGAAGATGGCGCGCCCCCACCAAGACCATGACCTCTCTGCCGGCATCCGGATCAAGTTCAGGTAACCGGTGCCGGCATGGAAGCTGGTGAAGTCCGCCTCGGGCCCGGCGAACTTCAGCACGAAGCCAAGCGCCTCGTAGAACGCGACCGCGCGCGCCATGTTGTGTGTTGCCAGCGTGATCGCGCTGATGCCTTGGAGCATCTCATCACCGTTCAGTTCAGTTGCTGGTGACCGCAGTGACCGTGAACAGCCGGAACGGAGAGCCTAGCCTTGATGGCCAGCAATCAGGAAATATGGCCGTCGGTGCGGATTGAAGCAAACCGGGATAAAAGCCTGGTCTGCAACCCCGGAGGGACTGTCGGATGAGCACGCGGGCAGTGGTCGAGCGTCACTATGCGAGCGATGCTATCGCCGACCGAATCCTCACAGCGCTGCGCGAAGCGTATGGACCCGATACGCCGATCACACCGGATTCACTGGCCCCGCTCGACCATTTCCACGGCCGCAGCGTGGCAGCGACCGAGGCGTTAGCTGCTCGCCTCGCGCCACAAGCCGGCGACCGGCTGCTGGACATCGGCAGCGGCATTGGTGGGCCGGCGCGATGGACAGCCGCGCATTTCGGCTGCCATGTCACAGGCATCGACCTGACCCAGGCATTCTGCGACGCGGCCGAAACGCTGACCCTCGCCTGCGGTATGAGCGATCAGGTACGGATCGTGCACGGCACTGCAACCGATCTGCCATTTCCTGATGACAGCTTCGATCGGGCGTATTCCCAGAACGTGCTGATGAATATCGCCGATAAGCAGCGGTTCTATCGAGAGGCTTTTCGTGTCCTGCGCCCCGGCGGCATGTTCGCGGTGGACCAGATCGCCCTTGGGCTGAACGGGCCGCCGACCTATCCGCAACCATGGGCGAGCGTGGCGGAAGCGAGCTTCCTGGCGGCGCCGGAGGAAATTCGTGCCGACATTGCTGCGGCCGGGTTCGACATTGTGACATTTCGCGACGCGACCGACGAGGCGATCGCCTTCCAGGAGGAGGCACGGCGGCGCATTCAGACCGAGGGGCCGCCGCGCTTGGGGCTGCACGTGCTGCTCGGCGATCGGTTTCGCGAAGTGATGCGCAACAGTGCCGACAGTCTGGCGCATCGCCGCACAAGCGTGATCCAGTGCCTGCTGCACCGAGCGGAGTGACCGGGCCGGTTGCTGCCTCGGACGGACACTCACACCGCTCGAAGATGCGGCGGCGATTCGCGGCCCGCACCCCACCTCCCGCAGCGCGGAGGGAAAGCATTCCACCGCCACCTGTCGGATTACGGGCGCTGATGATCAACCCGATCTCCGCGAGCAGTGCACGCTCTCGCCGGATGCGTGGACGGCACTGTCAGCCATTGCGCGCCGGGAGGGGCTGGAAGCACTTCCGGCTGCGCTTGGTTCCGCCGAGGCGGTCGGGGCATAGCGGGCGACCTTCTTGCACGCGCGTTCTGCATTGCTAACCCCCAAAACCCGCGGCACGCGAAGAATCTGCCAAGACGCTGGGAATCTGCTGATTTGGTTGACAATCTTGCCGAGGCATCACGCGCAGAGATCGGTGCGATCCGGCACGACAGCGCCTACGGCGGTCGCCTGTGTGCGAACGGGTTCACACAAGGGCCGCGGAGAGTCCACGGAGCGCCACCGAGTTCGTCGTGCTGGACGCTGTAACACCTCCGTGGTGCTCCGTGCGATCCTCCGTGGCGCTCCGTGTGAACCCCTTTTCCACGAGGTCCCGATCCGTTCCGTGGATATCCGGAGTGCGTAGGCGACAGCGCAGGGCTATGCCGGCGCTGTGCACGCTCGCATTTTGGTTGCAGCCAACGGCCGCGCTGCGCTTCTTCCTTCATCTTGTGGAGCCGGTGCAGCGGCCAGGGCCGCAGCCTGGAGGGCGTCGGCCTTGAGCCATTCGACGCAACGGCTCTCCCACGTTTCGATGTCGCTCTGCAATCAGCGGACCCGCCGCGATGATCCGCCGACGCGCCCTGGACGGCTCAATTGCCGCGGCGCCGGTGACTTCGGATCGAAACTGGGCCTCACAGACAAGGTGCTGCTCACCACCGCCAGTGCGTTGGATGTGGTACTGATAGTCGTCGGCATCCTTGAGTAGCTGGCGGCGGATGCAGTACGACGGGCAACCTGGTCAGATCGCCTTGAGGTTGGTGGCCGACGTCTTGCCCCGGCGATCCGGCTCGATATCGAAGCTGACTCGCTGGCCGTCGTTGAGCTGTTGCAAGCCAGCCTGCTGCACGGCTGAGATGTGGACGAAGACGTCCGGGCCGCCGGCTTCAGGCTGGATGAAACCGTATCCCTTGGCGGAGTTGAACCATTTTACGATTCCGGTCGGCATATCGGACATCTCCCTGGTGTCTTTTTGATTACGAGAACAAGGTCGCCAGCAACAGCTCCGTGCTGCTCATGCTTCCACCTGCGCTGATGTGCTACTGGCCGCCGGCCCGCCGGCATTCAAGGCATCTCGGATATTCTTGGCCGCGGTAAAGGCGAGCTTCTTTGAGGCGGCAATGGTGATTGTCTCGCCGGTGGCGGGATTACGACCCTGGCGCTCGGCCCGGTCGGTTACCTTGAAGCGGCCGAAGCCGGCCAGCGTTACTTCTTCACCAGCGCTGGCCGCAGCGGCGATGGCGGCGAGCGCGCTGTCGAGAATCTTCTTGGTGTGTTCCTTGGCGACGCCGTGTTCGGCAGCGACGCGCTCGATCAAATCGGCCGTGTTCATGCGATCTCCTTTTCTCCGATGGGCTGGCATCTACGGTGCACGCCGACGAGGCCGTCACCTGCTGCCGCTCAGTCCTGTGTGGACTTAAACGGCGGCGCCTCTTCGTCTCTGTCATACGTGTCGACGATAAGGACTTCTTCGGTCACAGTCATCGCGGGTTGGTCAAGACCGCGCTCCTGCCCCGGGCTGTTGGCGACCAGTGCCGCAACGTTCTGAGCAAGCTCCTCGACGATGGTTCGCATCTCTTCCAATTCGGCACGCATGTCGCTGACCTGCTCCAGGCCATGAGCAATCGCCTCGAGCTGCGCCGCCACGACAGCGTCCATCTGGCCGGCGCCACGGACGCCTGCGGTTTTTCGACGTGTCAGAGGCCGCCCGCGCGCAGGCTTCTGCATCGTTTCCTTAACTGATGCGCTGGGCCGGGCCTGCGTCTTGCTTTGCCGGTACGCCTTCTTTTGCAGACGTGCCGGCTTACGAGGCGCGGAGCTTCCGCCAGTTGTCGCTGTGCCGCGTCTTTTCGGCGACCGCTTTGGACTTGCTGCCATAAACGCCTACCTTAATCTCGGGTGCGGACCAGCTAATACAGACTGTTAAGCCGTGCCAAGCGTCTGTCGTCGAAATTCCGCCTCCGACATTTCCACCGGCACGACGGAGCATGTTCAGTGCCCCATGGGGGTGCTGTCGGGAGGTCAGGCTCCCCGAGTATTCTCTCCTGATCTCCCAGGAGAAAAGCAATACGACGCCCTTTGTAGGAAGGTAGAAGGATTTCGCTTTTTCGCCCGCCCTATTGCCTAGCAGAGAAAAATTCCTTCTCTATATGGGGTCATCTCTTCCGAGCGCTCAGCGTGCCGATCCGACCCGCCGCCGCCCCGCCATCCGGCCGACAAGGCCAATGATCCCGGTTGCACTCGCGCCGGAGCGCCTGACAATCGGCCTCGCCGGTCATGGCCCCGCGGCCGCGCGCCGTGAGCGGCTGCTGCGCGAGGGCGGCGCCGCCGACATTCTCCGCTTCTGCGATCAGCCGGTCCCGAGCTTGCCCGCTCCAGCGACGCTGCTGGCGCTGGACCTGCTCTGGATTACCGGCCTGCCCCCCGAATTGGCGGCGATGCTTGCCGCCTCCGCTCAGCGTGCCGGCGTGCTGGTCAATGTCGAGGACCGGCCTGAGCTCTGCGATTTCCATAGCGTCGCGGAGCTACGGCGCGGCGACCTGCTGCTGACGGTCTCTACCGGGGGACAGAGCCCGGGTCTGGCGGGGCGTATCCGCGAATGGCTGAGTGCCCAGTTCGGTCCCGAATGGGCCCTGCATCTGGCGCAACTTGGAACGGCGCGCCGCCGCTGGCGCGCCGAGGGACATGCCCCTCCGGAACTCGCCCGACGCACCGCGGCAACGATCGAGGAAGCGGGGTGGCTGCGGTGAGCGGGCCAGCCCTCGCCCGCGCGGCCGCCCGACTGGTCGCGCCGGACTTCACGCCGGGCTCGGTGTGGCTAGTCGGAGTCGGGCCGGGCGATCCGGGGTTGCTGACTCTGCACGCGGCGCATGCTTTGGCGACGGCCGACGTGGTGCTGCACGACGCACTGGTGCCGGCCGAGATCCTGGCACTCGTCGCCACGCCGCATCGCATTGCCGTGGGCAAGCGGGCGGGCGGCACGCGCACGCCACAGCTTCGGATCAACGCACGGCTGATCGGGTTGGCGCACCAGGGATTGCGCGTGCTGCGTCTGAAAGGTGGCGACCCGCTGGTGTTCGGCCGCGGCGGCGAGGAGGCGATGGCGCTCGCCGCCGCCGGCGTGCCGTTCCGTATCGTGCCCGGGGTCAGCGCCGGCATCGGCGGCACCGCCAGCGCAGGCATCCCGCTCACCCACCGCGCTCTTGCCCGCAGCGTTGCGTTTGCCACCGGCCACGATTCCCGAGGCGGCCTGCCGGAGGGGCTCGATTTTGCTGCGCTGTCGCGAGGGGCCGACGTGCTGGTGTTCTACATGGGCCTGCGCCAGGCGGGACCTATCGCGGCTCGGTTGATTGCCGCCGGACGATCCCCCGACGAAGCGGTCGCGTTCGTCTCGGATGCAACCACGGCACGCCAGCGCGTCCTCCTCGCCTCGCTGCTCCACGGCCGGCGTCGTCGCGTCAGGCCTGCCGCGGCGAGCGCCGACGCTGATCGTCGTCGGCCCCGTGCTGGCGCTGCGCGAGGTGCTTACGCCCCTGCAGCAGGCTGCGCCGATGACTGCCGCGACGATGCCTGAACCAAGCCTCGCAACCGCCTAGGGAGACCGATCCGATGGCAGCCCTTCCCGCCGCGGCGCCGTTCGCCGAGGACCAGCTCGATCAACTCGACCGGTTGTTGCGCGAGGCCAGTCCCGAGCAACTGCAATGGCTCGGCGGCTACGTCGCCGGCTTCCACGCGGCAACCGCGGGACGGCAAGCCATGGCGGCGATGCCCGCCGCTCCTGCCGCGCCGAAGCCGAAGCTGACCATCCTCTACGCCACCGAATCGGGCAACGCCGAGGCGCTGGCCGGCGCCGCGCGCAAGGTTGCTGCCCGCATGGGCTTTGCCGCCAAGGCACTGGACATGGCGGACACCACGCCCGGGCAGATTGCCGATGCCGCGAACCTGCTGGTGATCGCCTCGACCTGGGGCGAGGGAGATCCGCCGCAACGCGCCGAGCCGTTCATGGCGGCGCTGATGGCTGACGGCGCGCCGCACCTTCCGGAGCTGCGCTACGCTGTGCTGGCGCTCGGCGATCGGGCGTATGCGCGGTTCTGCGAAACCGGCCGGGTCATCGACGAGCGGCTCGCAGCGCTCGGTGGGTATCGCATCGCTCCGCGCGTTGAGTGCGACCTGGATTACGAGGGTCAGGCAAAGGCGTGGATCGACGCAAGCCTTGCCGCCCTCGCGCCGCCGGTGCCGGGGGCAGCGGTCATCCATGTCGATTTTGCCCGTACCCCGGCCGAGGAAGGCGGTGCCTTCAGCCGCACCCGCCCCTTCGAGGCCGAGATCATTGAACGGATCAACCTCAACAGCAGCCGGTCCACAACCGAGACCTGGCATCTGGAACTGTCGCTTGCAGGATCGGGTGTCGCCTACGAACCGGGTGACTCGCTGGGCTTCCTTCCGCGGAACGACCCGGCGCTGGTGGAGGAGGTGCTGGTCGCCACCGGTCTTGCCGGCGATGACGAGTTGCGTGCAGTGCTGATCGACCGGCACGATATCACCACGCTCTCGCCCGATCAGATGGGCGCCTATGCGACGCTAACCGGCGATCGGGAGCTCGCCGGCATCGCTTCTGATTCCGCGCGCGCAGCGGCGTTCATCCGCGATCGCCAACTCATCGACCTGTTGGCCATGGCGTCACCCCGGCTGGCGCCGGAGCAGCTCTTGAGCCTTCTGCGTCCGCTGCCGCCTCGCTATTTCTCGCTCGCTTCCAGCCGTGCCGCGGTGGGGGAGGACGCGCACCTCCTGATCGCCGCGGTGCGATGGCAGAGTTACGGCCGACGCCGCAAGGGAGTCGCTTCGGTCGATGTCGCGGAACGGCGCGCGACGGGCGACAGCATGAAGCTGTTTCTGAAGCCGAACCCGCATTTCCGTCTTCCAACCGACCCGGACCGCCCGATCATCATGATCGGGCCCGGCACCGGTGTGGCACCATTCCGCGCTTTCCTGCAGCAGCGCGAGGCGCGTGGCGCGCGTGGGAAGAGCTGGCTGTTCTTCGGTGCACGCCAGTTCACGCACGACTTCCTCTATCAGCTCGAGTGGCAGGACTGGCTCGCCTCCGGGATGTTGTCCCACATGGACGTGGCATTCTCGCGTGATCAACGAGAGAAGATCTACGTCCAGCACCGCATGTGGGAGGCGCGGCACGAACTGTTCGCCTGGCTCGCTGATGGCGCCGCGCTCTATGTCTGCGGCGACGCAACGGCGATGGCGAAAGACGTGCACGCCATGCTGCTGCAGATCATCGCCGACCAGTCGGGCCGGGACGCCGAGGGCGCGGCTGGCTTTCTACGCCAGATGCAGCAGTCCGGCCGCTATCTGCGGGATGTCTATTGATGCGGGCCGAAGCCTTGCTGCGCAATGCCCTGCTGCAGCGTTTCCCGGGTCGGATCGCACTGGTCTCTTCGTTCGGCGCCGAAAGCGCAGTGCTGCTGCACATGGTCGCTGCCATCGACCCTGCAACTCCGGTGATCTTCCTTGATACCGGCAAACTGTTCGCCGAAACACTGTTCTATCGCAAAACCCTGGCCGCGCGGCTCGGCCTTGCCGATGTGCGGGTGACCAGGCCCGACTCTGCGCATATCGCCCGCGTCGATGCTGCTGGCGATCTGTGGAAGAGCGATCCGGATCGCTGCTGTTGGCATCGCAAGGTCGAACCGCTGGACACCGCGCTTGAGGTGTTCGACGCTTGGATCACCGGCCGCAAGCGAGTCCACGGCGGCGCGCGGCAGTACCTGGCACCGGTGGAGTGCGGACCGGACGGGTGCGTCAAGATCAACCCGCTGGCTGACTGGTCAGCAGCCGACACTGAAGCCTATTTCACTCGATACGACCTGCCGCCGCATCCACTGGCCGCGGCGGGGTTCCGTTCGATCGGCTGCGCTCCGTGCACGCGGGCGACACGTCCAGGCGAAGCACAGCGCGCCGGCCGCTGGCCTGGCAGCGGCAAGGCAGAATGCGGCATTCATCTGGGCCGAACGCCCGCTACCAGCAAGGATATCCAGGCATGACCCAGCTTTCTCGCAACGAGACCATCAAGGAGCGCAGCAACTACCTGCGCGGTACCATTGCTGAGGGGCTGAAAGAACGCATCAGCGGCGCGATTGCCGAGGACGACACGCAGCTCACGAAGTTCCACGGCATCTACCAGCAGGACGACCACGACCTGCGCCCCGAACGGGCGAAGAAGAAGATGGAGAAGGCCTTCATCTTCATGGCGCGGCTACGCGTCCCCGGCGGCGTGCTGGCGCCGCGCCAATGGATCGCCCTGCACGACTTGGCGATCGAGCGCGGCAACGGCACGCTGCGGCTCACTACGCGCCAAACGATCCAGTTCCACGGGATAATCAAGAGCAATCTCAAGCCGGCGATCCAGGCGATCAACGCCGCAATGCTCGACACCATCGCGGCCTGCGGCGACGTGAACCGCAACGTGATCTGCACGCCCAATCCCCACCGCTCCACCGCTCACCGCGAGGCCCTGGCGCTCTCCCGCGCAATCAGTGCGCACCTTTTGCCGCGTACCCGCGCCTGGCACGAAATCTTCGTCGATGGCGAGCCGGTCACCGGGGGAGAGCAAGAAGACGAACCGATCCTCGGCCGCACCTATCTGCCGCGCAAGTTCAAGATCGCAATCGCCGTGCCGCCCCAAAACGACGTGGACGCATTCGCCCACGACATCGGCTTCATCGCCATCGCCGAAGGTGGCGCCATTGTCGGCTACGATGTCGCGGTGGGCGGCGGCATGGGCATGACCCATGGGGAGCTGGACACGTTTCCGCGTCTGGGAGACGTGATCGGCTTCTGCCGCCCAGACCAGGCGGTCGCGCTAGCCGAACAGGTGGTGACCATCCAGCGCGACTGGGGCGACCGTGTCGACCGCAAGCATGCGCGACTGAAATACACGATCGAACGCCACGGGCTTGAGCAGTTCCAAGCGGAGTTGCAGCGCCGGCTCGGGTTCGCGCTAGCGCCCGCCCGTGCTTACGCGTTCGAGCGCTCGGGTGATCTGCCTGGTTGGGTGCAGGGCGACGACGGCACGTGGCATTACTGCCTGTTCGTCGAGAATGGCCGCGTGCGCGACGTGCCTGGCCGCGCGCTGCTGACCGGGCTCCGTGCCGTGGCCGACCGGCACGAGGGCGCCCTCATCCTGACGCCGAACCAGAACCTGGTCATCGCCGGAGTGACGCCGGAGCAGAAGCCGGCCATCGATGCGCTGCTGAACGCGCACGAACTTGCGGCCCCGGCAGGCGCGCTGCGGCGCAATTCCATGGCCTGCGTCGCGCTGCCGACGTGCGGCCTCGCGCTGGCCGAGAGCGAGCGCTACCTGCCGGAGCTGATTACTGCGCTGGAAGCAGAAATCGAGCAAGCGGGGCTCGAGTTCGGCGAGATCATCGTCCGCATGACCGGTTGCCCGAACGGCTGTGCGCGGCCCTATCTGGCCGAGATCGGCCTCGTCGGCACCGGACCGGGCACGTACAACCTCTATCTCGGCGGCGCGTTCGACGGCACGCGCCTCTCGAAGCTGTATCGCGAGGACCTGGACCACGCGGGAATAATCGCCGCGCTGGCGCCGCTGTTCCGCGCCTATGCGACCGGCCGCGACAACGGAGAGCGATTCTCCGATTTTGTCATCCGCACCGGCGTGGTGCGACCCACACTGGCCGGTAATAGCTTTCACGCCGATACTGCCACCGATCTGTTGATCGAGCCTGTCATCCCATGAGTGGTCCGCCCGTGTTCTCGATGCCAAACCATCGTTCGTGCGCAGGAGCCCCGTAAACGCGCCAGAGAACTATAGCAGACGTAGTGCGCATCATAGGCGCTCGCGGCCGGCCACGCCGGACCTGATTGATCGGCGCTGCGAGTGGGCGTCTTGCCAGTCCCAAAAGCGCATCACCCAGGGAACGAACCACGGGTTGCCGGTATAGCCCGGCACGGTCGGGAACGGCCGGTCGGCGAACACGGTCACCGCATCGCCGAGGCCCAGGATCCGCCGTGCCGCCTTGATGCCGAGATAGGTTCCCATCGCCACGCCGCCGAAGCAGTAGCCCAAAGCGTAGGTGATGCCGTCATGCGTGCCGAGATGCGGCCAAAGGTCGAAGGTGCCCGCGCAGCGCCCGGTCCAGGCACGGGCGAGCGACACGCCAGCGAGGTCGGGAAACAGTCGGTCCAGTCGGGGTTGCAATTCGCCGGCCATCGCCAGCGGATCGGTCTCACCGTTGCCGGTGCGGCCGCCGAACAGGATCCGATCGCCGTCCGGCGAGCGACGAATGAAGTCGATGTTGTGGTTGTCGTCAAGACACGTCCGTCCGGTCGGCAGCACGCGGTCGAGCAGCGTGGGCGGCAGTGATTCCGTCGCAACCATGAAAGCATCGAACGGGATGACCCGGCGGGCGAGCCAGGGCGTTGCCGGGGTGGTGTAGCCGTTGGTGGCGACCAGCACGTCGCGCGCATGCAATGTGCCACGTCCTGTGATCACGGCGAAGCCCGAGCCGTTCGGGGCAATGCTGGTGACCAGGGTCAATGTGTGCAGCTCCGCGCCGGCGGCCCGTGCGCGATCCAGCAGCCCCTGGTGATAAAGGCCCGGATGGATGCAGCCGAGATCGGGCACGACGGCGCCGCCGTAATAGACGTCCGAGCCGATCTCGGTGTGTTGCCGTGCGCGCGGCACCATCTCGAATTGCTGACCGAGATGGCGACGGCGGAGTTCTAGCTCCTCGGCGATGATGTCGTACTGTGCGGGCGAGACCGCCATGATGAAGCGCCCACAGATGTTGAAATGGCAGTCGATGGCTTCGTTGCGCACGGTTTCCGCCACGCTGTCGAACGCCGCCTGCAGCTCGCGATAAACGGTGACCGCGAAATCCAGCCCGCGCTTGCGCAACAGCTTGTCGAACGGGTGCTTGAAGGCGCGGCCGACATACCCGGCATTGCGCGACGATGCGCCGATGCCGAGCGCATCGCGCTCAAGCACCGCGACATGGCGCCCACCGCGCGCCAGATGCAGCGCCGCCGAGAGCCCGGTGATGCCGGAGCCAACGATCGCGACATCTACCCGCTCTGGCAGTGGTGGTGCCTCGGGCGCGGGGCGGGGTGCGGCATCCCACCAATGGGGCGCGATCTTGAAGTCCTGGGCGAGGCGCGGGGCTGGCAGGCGCATCAGGCTTCTAGCCCGGCTTGCCGGCGGTCGTGCGCGAGCCAGCGGAACAGTTCCTCGGTCCGCGCCCGCAGCAGGGCGGCATCGTCGCGGCGAGCCCAGTCATGGACGCCGCGCCGCGCCTGTGGAGCCGATTGGGCGCGTGTCAGCAACTCAGTGACCCGCGGCGGCGGGTCCGGTGCCGTGTCGAGATGCGGCTGCAACGAACGAGCGAACTGGATCATTGTCTCGATCCCACCGAGATCGGCGGATTCGAGCGGGCCGGTGATGCCGAGCCGGCGGCCGATCGTGTTGCGCACAACCGTGTCGATCGCCTCGGCCGAGGCTGCACCGCTGGCCCACAGTGACCAAGCCTCGCGCAACATGGCGAACTGGATGCGGTTGCCGATGAAACCGGGGATCTCCCGGTCGATCGCCACTGGCTGCTTGCCGATGGCGCGAAGCTGGGCGCAGGTCCATGCCAGAACGGCAGGGTCGCAGAACGGACCACCGCAAACCTCGACCAGCGGGATGAGCTGGGGCGGGTACCAGAAATGGGTGGCGATCACGCGCTGGCGGCGGGCGACGCGTTCGATCAGTGCGCTCGGCGGCTGACCGCTGGACGAAGCCAGCACGACGTCAGGCGGGCAGAGCGCGTCCAGTTCGCCGAACAGAGCACGCTTGAGCGCAAGGTCTTCGGTGACCGCCTCGATCACCAGCCCGGCCCGCGCAGAGTCAGCCAGCAAGGTCGAGACGACGATGCGCTCGAGCGCCGAGGTCGCCTCTGCTTCGGTCAGGATGCCATGGCCGATGAAATCGTCCAGGCTCGCGCGGATGCGGGCGCGTGCCCTGGCCAGGCTGTCGGCGCTGCGCCCGATCAGCAGGACATCCTTCTGCGCCACCGCGAAAATTTGCGCGATGCCGTGGCCCATGACGCCGTTCCCAATCACGGCGACCATGGTGAAGGCTGGCCCCTCAGCAGTGTCTGTCCGTCCTTCGCTCATCGGGCGCGCTCCCGTGCCGCGGTCGTTCGCATGGTAGCGGAACGGGCCGAAACAGTGTAGCGGATCGGACCGTGTCAGTCCCACGAGGGCGGGTCGGGAGGACATTTATGCTGACGCTGTATCTTGCGCCCGGCTCGAGCTCGATGGCGCCGCACATCGCACTGCACGAGATTGGCGCGCCGTTCGAGAGCCGCCCGATTTCGTTCAAACGACGGGAGAACCGCGAGCCCGCGTTTCTCGCGATTAATCCGGAAGGCAAGGTGCCGACTTTGCTCATCGACGGCCGCGTGCTGACCGAGGTAGCGGCGATCCTGTTCTATCTGGCCAAGCGCTTCCCGGAGGCCGACCTGCTGCCGGTGGGCGACATCGAAGCGGAAGCCCAGGTCGTCTCGTGGATGTCGTTTATTGCCTCGACCATCCATCCGGCACGGCGGCTGGGTGTGGAGCGCTGGCACGAGGTGTTCGGCATTGCCGAGCAGAGGCTGGGAGGCCAGGAATGGACCCTGGGGCGTTTTTCGATCGCAGATATCCATCTGTTTCGGCTGTTTTGGCGGTTCGTCAACTCCGTGCATCCTGCGCCTGGCGCGTTTCCTGGTCTTTCGCGTCATTACGAGCGGATGATGGCACGCCCGGCGGTGCGAAGGACCTGCGAGATCGAGCGAGCGATCGGCTACGAGCTGCCGGCTTAGGCGCGCGCAGGCCTGGATAGCGCCAAGACATGAAAAGATGGAGATCACCATGCAGTTCCACAACAGAACTATCGTCATTACCGGGGGCACAGGAGCGCTGGGCACCGCGGTCGTCGGTGCTTTGCTTGCTGGCGGGGCGCACTGTCGCATCCCGTGCAGAAACGATAAGGAGGCAGACGCGTTTCCGCATAAGGACCGCGTCACGCTGGTCACGCGGTGCGACCTGACAGATGAAGCGGATGTTGCTCGTCTCTATGACGGGGTGACAGACCTGTGGGCGTCGATTCACCTCGCCGGAGGGTTCGCGATGGGCAACCTTGCGGACACCAACAAGACGAGCCTTATGCAGATGCTGAATACGAACTTCGTGAGCTGCTATCTCTGTTGCCGGGCCGCGCTGGGAGCCTTCGGCCCGGTTGGTGGCCGGATCGTCAACGTGGCGTCTCGACCGGCGTTGGAGCCGCGGGTCGGGGCAGGTAGTACCGGCTTATACTGCCAGCAAGGCTGCTGTCATTGCGCTTACGCAGGCGCTCGCGGTTGAGATTGCGGGGCGAAACATCCTGGTCAACGCCATCGCCCCGTCGATTATCGACACGCCAGCCAACCGGGCTGCGATGCCAAAAGCCAACCACGCTGCGTGGCCCACGACTGATGAAATCAGCGCGACTATCGCGTTTCTCGCATCCCCTGGGAACAAGGTCTCAAGCGGAGCGATAATACCGGTATATGGCCGCGCATAAGGCGATGTTGGTCGAGTTCGACCACCGCCGCCGCACGCTATCCGTTGCGTCGCCGGCCGGAAGGCGCGACAAGCCACTCAGGAGGGAGCCATGTCCGATATTCCTACCCGTGTGCAGCTTAACGAAGAAGGTCCGCGCGAAGGTTTCCAGTTCGAAAAAGGCCCGATCCCGACCGCGCGCAAGATCGAGTTGATCGACGCGCTGAGCGACACCGGAATCAACCACATCCAGGTCGCCTCGTTCGTCAACCCGAACCGCGTGCCCGGCTGGGCCGATGCCGACGCCGTCGTGGCAGGGTTCAAACGCAAGCCCGGAGTTGAATACACGGCGTTGTGGCTGAACGTGAAAGGGTTGCAGCGCGCGTTGGCGACAAAGCGGCTCGACATCAACGGATCGTTCTCGCTGACCGCGTCCGAGACTTTCCTCCAGCGCAATCAGCAGCGTTCGATGGAAGACAACATCCGCGTGGCGCACGAGACGATCGAGCTGTACAAGCAGCACGACATACCGCTCGACCGCGTCGGCATCATGGCGGCGTTCGGCTGCAATTTCGAAGGCGAGGTCCCGCACCAGCGTGTACTCGACATGATCCAGCAGATGCTCGATATTTGCGCCGAGCACGAGGTAACGCCCAAGGTGTTCTCGCTCGCCGACACCATGGCCTGGGCCACGCCCAAGTCGATCAAACAACTGGTCGGCAAGGTGCGCGACCGGTTCCCGGATCTTACGCTGTCGCTCCATTTGCACGATACGCGCGGCATGGGGATCGCCAACGCCTATGCCGGGCTTCAGATGGGGGTGGCGATCTACGACTCCACCGTGGCCGGCCTAGGCGGCTGTCCGTTCGCCGCGCACAAGGGTGCGGCCGGCAATGTCTGCACCGAGGACCTCGTGTTCATGCTGGACGAGATGGGAATCGAGACCGGCATCGACCTCGACAGGCTGATCGAGGTGGCGCAGCTTGCCGAAGACATTGTCGGCCATCCGCTGCCGGGCTCGGTCAAGATGGGCGGCAGCCTGAAGGCGCTGCGGGCGAAGCTGAACTGAAGAGAGGGTCCGATGAGTTCTCACGCAAGCGAGTCTTACGCAGGCATTGGGCCGGTTCGTCGCCGATCTGTCGCCGAACCGCATTCCGGAAGAAGCGATGCGCGTGGCACAGCTCGGTTTCATCGACTGCGTTGGCACGATGATTGCCGGACGCAACGAAGACGCGGTGCGCATCATGAAGAGCGTGCTGGCGCCGCCGCCCGGCCCGTCGTCGTTGACCTTCGGCGCCGAACGCGGGCCGGCGCCCGAAGCCGCGTGGATCAACGGGACCGCGGCGCACGCGCTCGACTATGACGATGTCGGGCTGCGCGGCCATCCCAGCACCGTGCTGGTACCGGCGATCCTGGCCGAGGCCGAGGCGCTCGACGCATCGGGCACCGACATGCTGACGGCCTATGTCGCCGGTTACGAGACGTGGGCCGAGCTGTTCCGCCGCGATTCCGGGCTGTTGCACAAGAAGGGCTGGCACCCGACCGGCCTCTATGGCGCAGTCGGCGCCGCGGCGGCCTGCGCCAGGCTGCGTCGGCTGGACGCCACGCGGGCAGCGATGGCGATCGCGCTCGGCGCATCGCAGAGCGGCGGGCTGATGGCGAATTTCGGCACTATGACCAAGCCGTTCCACGCCGGCCGCGCGGCGCATGCCGGGATCATGGCGGCTCGGTTTGCCGAGGCCGGGTTCACCGCCAGCACCGACGCGCTGGAGCATCCGCAGGGCTTCCTGCACGCGATCTCCCCCGACGGAACCGAGGATCGCGCGAGCCCGCCCAAGATCGGCGAGCAATGGGCGCTGCTCACCGAGGGGCTCGGGATCAAGAAATATCCCACCTGCTACTGCACGCATCGGGCGATCGACTGCTCGCTCGATCTGATCGCCGCTCATCCGGTGAAGCCGGACGAGGTGAAGCAGGTGAATGTCGGCATCAGCGACTATTTCGCGACAGTGCTGCGCAACCATGCGCCGGACACCGGGCTTGCCGGCAAGTTCAGCATCGAGTTCGCGATGGCGAGCGCGATCATCGCCAGGCGCGTCGGTCTGCGCGAACTCACCGACGGGTTCGTGCAGCGTCCGGACGTCCAGGCGTTGATGCGACGGGTCGTTACGACGACGACGAGCGAGTACGACCCTGATCTGCCCGGCGCGGCGCCCGCGGACACGGTAAGCGTCGAGCTGGCGTCGGGTGAGGTAATCGAGGGCGCGCCGGTCGCCCGCGCCACCGGCCACGCCTCGCGCCCGCTATCCGAAGCGCAGATCTACGACAAGTTCGCCGACTGCCTGGATGCCGGGCGGTCCGATATCCCGGCTGAGACGTTGTTTGCGCGGCTGAAGTCGCTCAACGCGATCGAAGCCAGGGCACTGGCGGCCTGATATTCGGCACCAACGGGCGAGGGGGATGGCTCCTCGATTTCCAACCGGCTTAGCCGTCTCCGCCCTCCCCTCCCACGAGGGGAAGGGGCTTTCCGATGCGCCGCTCGAATTATATTACATCGGCGACGTGCCGCCCATCAGATCGGTGGCCTTCTGTTCCAGGTTCGCGGCGAGTGTGCCAGGACCGCGCAGCACAAGTGCACGAAAGTCCGACCGTAGCACCGCGACCTGGCTAATCGAGCCGTCGAGCAGCACATCCGTCGCCTTCCAGCCGCTACCGGCCGGGCGCATCACAAAGTCGATCACGCTCGAGCCGCCGGTTGGCTTAACAATCTCGGTGTGCACCACCTGCGATTGGCCGACAGCGCGCAGACTGGGAAGCACTTCCAGATTCTGCCCGGAATAGCTGTCAAAATTCGAGACCCAGCTCGCCACCGTGTAATGACGGAAGGCTGTCAGCAGCCCCGACTGCTGCGACGGCGGGACGGCTGCCCAGGCGAACCCGACCGCCTCCTGCAGGATGACTGGCAAATTCAGCGCCTGCTCCAGCGCCGGAGCGAGCATGTCGAAACGCTGAGTGAAGGGCGTGGTACGCCCTGCCTTCATGACGGCCAGCAGCGCGCGATAGAACTGTTGGATCGGCGCGATGACAGCGCTCGCGTCCTGCGCGAGCGCTTCTCCCACCCACGGCATTGCCAGGGCGCTAGCGAACTGCAGCAGGCTGCGACGCCCGAGATGGAACCCCGGCATGTGCCTCCCCATACAATCGCGGCGAGCATACCGTTCGCCCGGACCCAAGGCCAAGAGGGCACCCCTGCTCTTGCGCCGCGCCGCGGCATGGCCTGAGGTTCCCTTGCCTGGTTCGCTATAAAGCAAGCGGGGAGAAGATGACGCATCGGATCGGTATCGCCGGGATCACCGGCCGAATGGGACTCCTGCTGGTCGATGAGGTGCGGGCCGCCGGAGCCGTGCTGGCGGGCGGCATTGGTCGGCCGAACTCAGACAAGCCTCTGCCGACCGGCACCGAGCGGTTCGCAGATATTGCGGCGCTTGCCCAGGCGGCGGACGTCGTCCTCGATTTCACCCTTGCCGCCACCGCCCGGCCGCACGCCACAGCCCTCGCGCGTGCTGGCACGGCTTGGGTGCTCGGCACGTCCGGTCTCTCGGCAGCAGACGAGGCCGCGGTGGCCGAAGCAGCACGGAGCATCCCGGTAGTCCAGGCCGCCAATTTCTCTGAGGGAATGACTCTCGTCCTCGCGCTGGCCGAGCGGCTGAGCGCCGCCCTGCCGGGCGATAAATACGACGCCGAGATCGTCGAGATGCATCATCGCCACAAAATCGACGCGCCGTCGGGTGCCGCGATCGCCATCGGACGCGCGGTCGCCAAAGGGCGCGATGTGGCGCTGGACCGGGTGATGGAAAGTGGTCGGCACGGCCATACGGGAGCCCGAAAACCGGGGGCGATTGGTTTCGCGGCGTTGCGCGGCGGGCAGGTGGTAGGCGAGCACACGCTGATCTTCGCCGGCGACACCGAGCAGATCGCGCTGACCCACTGGGTTTTCGAACGCCGCAGCTTCGCTGTTGGTGCAGTCCATGCGGCGCTATGGGTCGCCGGCCGGCCGCCTGGGCTCTACTCGATGGTGGACGTGCTCGGGATCGGAGAACAGGCGGGGATCAAACCGGCTTGATTTGCCGGGGGCTTTCCGCCATTGACCCGGGCGCCCGGCATCCCGCCGGTGCCGGCGGCCGGCGTCCCCGCGCCATGTCCTGCCGCGACAAGAGGAGAACTCCATGCGCGACAAGGGCGAGTTCCTGTTCACCTCGGAATCCGTCTCGGAGGGACATCCCGACAAGGTTGCCGACCGGCTCAGCGACACGGTGCTGGATGCCTATTTGAGGGCCGACCCATACTCGCGCGTCGCGTGCGAGACGCTGGTGACGACCAACCGGGTGGTCCTGGCGGGGGAGACCCGCGGCCCCGATACGATCACCCCCGATGTGCTTATCGAACACTGCCGCGAGGCGATTCGGGATATCGGCTACGACCAGCCGGGGTTCAGTTGGCGGAACGCCACGATCAAAGTGCATCTACATGCTCAGTCTGCCGATATCGCCCAGGGCGTGGATGCCGCCGGTAACAAGGACGAGGGTGCCGGCGACCAGGGTATGATGTTCGGCTATGCCTGCCGAGAAACCGACGCGCTGATGCCCGCCCCACTCTATTACGCGCATCTGCTCCTGCGCCGGATCAAGGAGCTTCGCCACGCGCAGGATCCGTCGGTCGCCGGCCTGCTACCGGACGCGAAGAGCCAGATCACTCTGCGCTATGTGGATGGGAAGCCGGTTGGGGCCGCGAGCGTGGTCGTCTCGACGCAGCACGAGGAGCCGCTCGATCAAAACGACGTCAGGCGGCTGCTCTGGCCAATCGTGGAAAGCACCCTGCCGTGCGGTTGGATGCCGCCGGAGCGGGAGTTCTACATCAACCCGACCGGCAAGTTTGTCACCGGCGGGCCGGACGGAGACTGCGGCCTGACCGGACGCAAGATCATCGTCGATACCTATGGCGGCGCGGCTCCGCATGGCGGCGGCGCGTTCAGCGGCAAGGACCCGACCAAGGTGGATCGCTCCGCCGCCTATGCCTGCCGCTACCTGGCGAAGAACGTGGTGGCGGCTGGTCTTGCAGATCGCTGCACGCTGCAGGTCAGCTACGCGATCGCGGTGTCGCACCCGCTGTCGCTTTATGTGGATCTGCAGGGGACCGGGAAGGATATCGACGAGGTGAAGCTGGAGCAGGTGCTGCGGGAACTCGTCGATCTCTCACCGCGCGGCATTCGCGAGCACCTGCGGCTGAACCGGCCGATCTATGCGGTGACATCCGCGTATGGGCATTTCGGGCGCGAGCCGGATGCGGAGATGGGCACGTTTACGTGGGAGAGGACGGACCTGGTTCCGGAGCTGCGGGCGTCGTTCGGGCGGTAAGTTACGCCGCGGCGGCCCCCTGCGCTTTTCAGGAAGGAAGTTTAACCGCAGAGGCGCAGAGGACGCAGAGGCTGCCGGATATACGCCATCGGTTAGACGGAGGGCTTTACGTCGTACATCTCGATCAAGCCCCCGATCGCGGTGAGATCGACGTCTTTTACCGAGGTGCGGGCGGCTACCTGCAGCATCGGTTGAAACAACACTATGTAGTTGCATTGGTCGGTTAGGACCTTCTGGAACTCCAGCCATAGCTCTTGCTGTTTGGGAATGTCTTCTTCCCGCAGCGCCTGATGACAGAGGGCCGTTGTAGCCGGCGGTACGTCCCAATGCACGCGGTTGGCCACGCGTTCGACCGTTGCAAGGGTCCACAACGAAACGTCCATGTTGCCGGACCAGAAAGTGAGCACGGACGTGGACTTGCCCTCCACGTACATCGTACGGAAATTGACCGAATCCATCGGCTGCAAGTTCACCTTGATCCCGACGCGGGCGAGATCGCTCTGCAGCTTCTGGGCCACGACGCCGTACGTCACGCTCGCGAATGCTTCGTTGCCATAGGCGAGGTCGAAGCTGAAGCCGTTCGGGAGCCCGGCGCTTTCCAGCAGAGATCGGGCTCGTGCCAGGTCCTGGTGATAGCCGAATTGCCGGGTCTGCTCTTCTGATGATCCCGCCATGCCGACTGGAATGAAATTCAGCGGCCGGATCGCGGCGCCGCCCAGCAGGGAATCGCGGATACCGTCATAGTCGATGGCACAGGCGATTGCCTGTCGGGCTTCCTTCCGCGCCAGGGCAGGGTTGATCTGCGCACTGCTGGTCAATGTCATATACATGAAATCCAGCGACGGCTTCCTAACGATCCTGACGTTCGGATCACCGGAAATCGCAGTGATTTGCTCGGGAGTGAGGTTGAACGCGAGATCGAGGTCACCCTGCCGGAGCGCAAGCATCTGAACAGAGCTCTCCGGCATATGTTGGATGATCACGCGCTCGAATGGCGCCGGGCCGCGCCAGTAGTTCTGGTTACGCGCCATCGCGATGGTGGTGTTGCGCTCCCACCGCACCAGGCGGTACGGCCCCGTACCGGCGGAATTCTGATTGAGCCAGCCGGTCGCCTTATCCGTTGTCTCGGCATCAATCGCGCTGGTACCGCCATGCGCGACAACGTCCTTGGTATCCTGGATTGCCAGTTGCGGGGCGCCGATGAACCCGAGCATAGGAATGCCGGGATCCTTGAAGATGATGTCCACCGTCAGCGGGTCGATCACGTCGATCCGTTCTATATTCAGCGTGAACTGGGCGCTTGGCTGATCCTTGAGGTTTGCCACTCGCTCATAGCTGAATTTGACATCGTCGGCGGTAACCGGGTTGCCGCTGGCGAACTTTACGCCGCTGCGGAGATGGAACCGGAGGCCCTTGCCGTCCGCGGTACGCTGCCAGGTCTGCGCGAGAAGCGGCGGGAATTGCGAGTAGTCCCCCGGCGGCATGGTGACCAGGGCTTCATAGACGGCGCGGAGGGTCGGATACGAGGCGTATTCCGTCGCCCGCGCGGGGTCGAAGAATTTGACACCGCTTATGTCCAATCCGATCAGCAAAGTGGACTGCCGCCGGGTCTGACCGGTTGCTCGCCGCAGAGGCATCGGAGCGATCGCGCCGACGAGTCCCAGCCGACCGAGGAAGCCAAACACCGCCCGGCGTTCGATTGCGCGCGAAGACATCCCGCATCCTCCCAACCCGGCGGTCGTTGACCGGCCGCATGTGGAATAATCTAAATCCGATTGGGTTGAAGCGCAACCTGACGGGTTGCGCAATCGCTGTCACTGGGCTTCCGGGCGCGACGTGGCAAATCGCGCAAAACCAAGCTACCGTTTGGGGTCGCTAGGAGGATGCCAGGAACATCAACGGTTATAGCTCATGGGAACGCGTGACTTGCTCGCGGTGAGCGCCGCGGCGGCGATCATTGTCCTTTCCGGCTCCGCCTCAGCCGCGCAGCTAGAGGGAGTGACATTGCCTGACGCGGTATGGCTCGACGGCACAGAGCTTCGCTTGAATGGCATTGCTTTGCGCACCTATTCGTGGCTGCGGATCCATATCTATGTGGCTGGGCTTTACCTCGAACGCCCAAGCCACGACGCCGAGGCGATCCTTGATTCGCCAGAAAAAAGCTTCTCGCCATGCAATTCGTGCACGATGTTAACGCCGCCGATGCCCGCCAGGCTTGGCGCGAAGGATTCGAGGATTTCCTTGCTGCTGTACCGGCGATGCGCGCCGGTGACCGTAGCTTCACGCGAGAAGGTCTCCAGATAACGATGAATGGGCACACACTGGCCACCATCACCGATCCGGTATTTTCTCGCGCGGTCCTCGCTACCTTCATCGGCCCGAAGCCGCCCACGCCGCGGTTGAAGCGTGAATTGGTTTACAACAGCGAATAGGGATTCCCCCGTAGCCTCAAGCGAATGTCTCCGGTTGACCGAATGGCTGGTTGCGGGTTGCGGTCATCGGGAGGAGGCCAAACGTCTGATTGCCGGAGCTTCCGCCGGGTCGCCCGCTGCTCCATGTTGATGGGACAGCGGGCGACGAATGGGCGGCAGGCGCTGTCCGCCTACCCGGATGGATAGGAAAGGGAAGCGCGATGGCGGAGGTCCTGCTCGTAACCGGAGGGAGCCGTGGCATCGGCGCGGCGATTTGTCGCCTCGGGGCGCGCCGCGGCTATAAGGTGGCAATCAATTACAAGCAGTCCGCCGGCCGGGCTCGAAGCGCTGTCGACGCAATTCGAGCCGACGGCGGAGAAGCCGTCGCCATCCAAGGCGACGTAACGAACGAGACCGACATCGTTCGGGTGTTCGCCGAGCTCGACCGGACGCTCGGGCGCATTACGGCGCTGGTCAACAATGCCGGTGGCGGCGTCGGGCTTGGGCCGATCGACCAGATCACGGCACAGCATCTGGACGCCGTCATGGGATTGAACCTGACCGGCCCCATGTTGTGTGCGCGCGAGGCGATCCGGCGCATGTCAACCGATCATGGCGGGACCGGCGGCGCGATCCTGAACGTATCGTCGATGTCGGCATTCAATGGAGGGTTTCCGGGACTGGTCAGCTACGCCGCGGCCAAGGGTGGGCTGGAGAGCTTCACCATAGGACTGGCAAACGAGGTCGGGGCCAAGGGAATCAGAGTCAACTGCATCCGTCTCGGAGCAATTGAAACCGATGCGCATGCCGGAGATTCTCCCGAGTGGCGCGCCGCAATGACGCAGACGATCGTTATGAAGCGCTACGGCAATCCAGAGGAAGTGGCGGAAACTGCGATATTCCTCCTGTCGGAAACCGCAAGCTACATCACCGGTGCGATTCTGAACGTGTCCGGGGGACGGCGGTAAACTCTACGGCCCGCACCATCACTGGCTATCCGGTTGAGTCTCGAACAGCGTCGCACCTTCGGGTAACACGACCCAGGGCTGTCTGCTCCTTGTCCAGAAGTGCATCGTTGGTTTCAGCCATGACGTGTCGTCCAGCGTCCCACCGCGCACGACTCAAATCATGCCTCGATACTGCGTGCCAGGCCTCCGTTCGCCGTACAGCCACGTGCCGCAATCCGGGCACACCAAGCGGCTCTTGACGCGACCGCCAGCAGTGACGCCGCCCGGAACCACCCTGGCGTTATGTCCCGTCGACCGGAATGCGGCATCCGGCACGACAACACCGATGGAGAAGGCGCTGCTGGTTACGCGCTGGCAGTCTGTGCAGTGGCATGCATAAACGACAACCGGCGCTTGCGTGATCTCGTAGCGGATCCCGCCGCAAATGCAGCCTCCTGTCAGTGGCAGTTTCATCGTTCACCTGCCCTCCCATTCGCAGATTCAGCCCACGGCAGTCGGTCCCGTCCGGTCCCGGAGCTGCGGGCTTGGTTCGGTCGGTAGCGGGTTAGAGAGGCTAGCGCATGTTCAGCCAGACCGGGAACGGTCGCGGGTTGCGGCCGCGTCCGCCTCTCCCGCAGGTGGGATAAAGGTGTGCGGGCTCCGCTCCGCGCGGGGATCGGTCCGGACGCGGCGATGGAATGGGGCGCCCCCCATCACCCTGGGATGATCGACATCGCGGCTATCCTGGCGGCCCCGCTGCCTTGGAACGACTGTGCTGAGGGACAGCATATTGCATGGATGCTTCGGGTCGGCGTCGTGTGGTGGAATTGTTTCGTGTCCCTGGCAGGCGGTCCGGAGGTGGGAAACGCCTCTCCCGACAAACGGAAAGGGCATGCCCCTGCGAAGGCCAGGCTCGGCGAGCGGAGCGGTTGAGCCACGAAGCGGATCAACAGGTGACGGCTCCGCGCCTTTCGTTTCACCCTCACCCGGTTCCTCTCGGCGCGTCAGTACCGCCCCCGTCGGGCAGCAGTGGCCGAGAGCGGAATGTCGGCTTTGGAGTATCCAACGGGCAATAGGAGAAGTCCGCTGTTGAGACTTCGATGGCAGATGCTGACCCGAACCGGTGCTGGGCTCTTTTGTGCCAGGATGTCGCCCACAGGGTGAGGGGCTCAGAGACGACGTCGCTCCGTTCGTCCGATCCTTATGCGCTCCTGATTTCAACCGCCGATATCGTTGGATTCCCCCGAACGAGCACTCAGACGAGCTGGCCACAGAGGCGATCGAGACGCTCCGACCGCGTTCTCGCGGATCAACTTAACGCAATCCAAGGGCTCCTGGCGAAGGTTCAAAGGCTAACTCGGAATCCAAAGGAAGTCTGGAAATGGTATGAGGCCCGCATAACGGGAGGGAGTGTCAGGCCCATGTTCCGCGCGCTGATCCTTGTCACGCTCGCGCTCAGCGCCTGCGTAGCGCGGCCACAGCCGGCGCTTGTCGCCTCAGCTCCGGCCACGGGTCCGGTTGCCGATACCGTTACCGTTCACCTTTCAAACTTCGCATTCACCCCGGAGAACATCCGACTGCAGGCCGGCCGGCCGGTGACGCTGGTTCTGACCAATGACGCGGATGGAGGTCACGACTTCAGCGCGCCGACACTTTTCGCCGCGAGCACGTTCCCGCCCGGAACGGCTCCGCCCAAGGACGGTGCCCAAGAAGTGGACAAGCACAGTCAGGTCGAACTGCGGTTCACCCCACAGAAGCCGGGACGCTACGAGGTGACCTGCACGCACTTCCTGCATGAGTTGTTCGGGATGGTCGGCAACGTAGAGGTTCTACCGGCGAGCTGACCCTTCGGGGCGTGGGTCGCGACCGGGCCCTCAATTCGGTCGGCGAGCGCCTCGTCGCGCCAGCCCAGCTCTCGCTTCCGAACCGGTCTCGAATGCATGCAGATAGACACAGCAGATAGACACATTCGTATTTCAGGCTGCGCCACAGTCGTTCAATGAACACATTGTCCATCCAACGGCCTCGGCCGTCTTCGGGCCGCTGATCGAAGGTGCCACCATCTGAGCGGGTCGCACGCACGGGTGGATCTTCGGATTGGCGGCTGGGATGATCCTACCTTTACCCCTCTGCGGAAGAGGTGGACCTCATCCGAGCCAACCCCCTCTACTGCCACCGCGCAGCCGCAGTGTCGTCGGTGTCGCGCGCTTCCACCCAGGTCTCGTCACCGCCGGCGAACTGCTCTTTCTTCCAGAACGGCGCCTTCGTCTTCAGCCAGTCGATCAGGAATGCGACTGCATCCAAGGCGGCCTGCCGGTGCGCCGAAGCAGCCAGCACCAGCACGATATTCGCCCCCGGCTCCAATCGGCCCACACGATGAATCACGGTGCAACCCAGAAGTGGCCAGCGCTGCTCGGCCTCGGCGACGATTCGCGCGATCGCCCGCTCGGTCATGGCCGGATAGTGCTCCAGGCAAAGCGCGGCGAGCGGTCGGCCCTGGCGATCGTCGCGCACGGTGCCGACGAAGCACCCGATGCCGCCAATCGCCGTGCGGCCCCGGGTCAGCGCCGCGATCTCCGCGCCGATGTCGAAATCCTCCGTCTGCACCAGGATGCGTGCCATGGTCGCGCGGTCGTTCAGCCGCCGGTGACCGGCGGAAAGAAGGCCACTTCATCCCCAGGCCGGATCGGAGCATCCGAATCGGCAAAGTCCTGGTTCACGGCGCAGCGTATCGCGCGGCGGTTCTCGAACGCCGCGGCGTGGCGAGGACTGCGCTGGGCCAACCACGCCATCAACTCGCCGACTGTGCCGATAGCGGAGGGCAGGACCAACAACTCCTCTCCTGTGCCGACGCGCTCACGCAGCCAAGCGAAATAAAGGACCGTCAGTGGACGGGTGTTGTCGGCCATTTTCCCTATTTAGGCGCGGGCACCTGAGGCGTCGGTACCGTCTGCACCGTGCCGTTTGAGTTGATGATAGTGCTGGTCCCGTTGCCGTTGGGAACGACGATAGCGGTCGTGCCGTTCGGCAAAGTCAGGGTCTGATAGGCGCCCGTGCCGCCACTCGGAACCGCCGTGCCCTGCGGCGTCTGATAGGTTGGCATCCCGGCAACAGGCGGGGCCGCCGGAGCCGCGGGCGGCGTGATCGGCGGAATCGGAGTGACCGGAGGCGGCGGCTGGTAGTTGCCGGGAGGCGTGGAGCTGCCCGGCGCGGGCGGTAAGGGCGGAGGCGTCGCCTCGCCGGGCAACTGCGTCCCCTCCTTCTCCAACTGCTCCAGCGTGGGCTCGCTCTGGGTCGGGCCAGGCCACACATTGCCCGGCTCCGGGTTCAACGGTTCGACGTTGACCGGGATGCCCTGGGTGCGACGCAGGTTCTCACTGGCGCCCGGCGGCATATTTGGGTCCTGTCCGGCAACGAACGGGATCGTACGCCAGGCAGAGAACTCGCAGCCGGACAGGCCCAGGCAGAGGCCGAGCAAGGCAAGGCGCCACATGATCGAGGCTCCGGAACGGCTGGTAAGCGATGTGACCGGCGCCGCACGGCCGATCGCTGCGCACATTGCCGTCAGTGAGCGCACGGCTCAAGAGTTCCTCGAGACGAGATATCGTGCCAACAATCCATTCCGCGATCGCAGCGGGATCGTTCAACGGCAGAACCAGCCGGTCGCAGCCGAATTCGACAGTATCGGCTGCGACTGCGATCACTTGGGCCTCGGTGGGCCAGATCGGGGGCCGCCCGAGCGCGGGACGATGCACCTCCAGCTTCGGGAACGGATGCGTCTTGAACCCCTCGACCAGCACGAGATCGACCGGCTCGAGCCGCGCCAGCAGGTCTGGCAGCCGCGGTTCCGGGCCAACCACCTCGTGCAGCAGGGCCCAGCGATGCGCCGATGCCACCAGCACCTCGTGCGCGCCGGCCGCCCGATGGCGGAATGTGTCCTTGCCGGGCCGGTCCATGTCGAAGCCATGATGCGCGTGCTTGACGGTCGAGACCGTCAAGCCGTGGCTTCGCAGTATAGGCAGAAGCGCGGTGATCAGGGTGGTCTTGCCGCTGCCGGACCAACCGACGATGCCGAGCACGTTCACCCCGGCAGGTCAGGACGGCGGCTGCGCCGCACCACTGGGCACGGCAGCCCGCGGCTGCGTTCGCGGCGGCGGGTTCGAGGCGTGGCGCAGTCCGGCCGTGAGGTAGTCCCACCCGGTGATAAGGGTCAGCACGGCGGCCACCCAGAGCATCGAGGCTCCGATCAGGTTCACCGGCAGGAACCCGAGGTGCAGCAATGCCGCCGACCGGTCTCCCGCCAGCAACGTGCCGAGCGCGCCCATCTGGAAGCCCGTCTTCCACTTGGCGAGGGGCGTCACCGGCAGCCCCATTCGGATCTCGGCCAAGTATTCCCGCAAACCGCTGACCAGAATCTCGCGCAACAGAATCACGATGGCCGGATAGAGCGTCCATCCGCTGAAACGCCCCAGGCCGGCGAGCAGCATCAACGTGGCCCCGACCAGCAGCTTGTCGGCGATCGGGTCCAGCATGCGGCCGAAATTCGATTGCTGGCGGCGGTTGCGGGCGATGCGGCCGTCCAGGTAATCCGTGATGGCGGCGGCGCTGAACACGACGCACGCCGCCAAATCCGACGCCGGTAGCCGCAGTGCCAACAGCACCGCCAGCAGAGGAATGCTGGCGATGCGCGACAGCGTAAGGAGGTTCGGCAGGTCAGTGAGCATCGGACACCCAGAGTACCCTGCCGCGGCAACTTAGGGAACGCCCCAATACCGGGGCGATCGCAGGTGGCACTTGGGCCAATGCCGATTTTTGGACACCGAGGGCGCCGAGGAAAGGGTGAGGTCACAAAGGCTGCTGGCGGCACGCGCGGGTGGGGGGACTTCCCGCCGGGAGATCGTGCTCTCACCAGGCACCGCCTCTATGACCTCATCTTTTACTCGGTGTCCAGAAATCAACGTTGGTCCACGCGAGATGATGGAATTGCAGACGGGAATGGTACCGCCCACACATGCTGTCACCCTACGCCTTCGACACGCACGCCGGGATGGAAATGCGCGTAGACCCGGCGCGCCGTCTCGCGGCTGATTCCCGGAGCCGCTTCAAGATCGGCGAGCCCAGCCATCTTCACGCCGCGAGCCGACCCAAAATGGTTCAGCAGCGCCCGTTTGCGAGCGGCGCCGATGCCGGAGATTTCATCAAGCTCGCTGCGGGTCAGCGCCTTCGAGCGACCGGTGCGATGCGTCGTGATGGCGAATCGGTGGGCTTCGTCCCGTAGCCGCTGGAGGAAATAGAGCACCGGATCGCGCGGCGGGAGCTGGAACGGCTCCATTCCGTCGGTGAAGAACCATTCGCGCCCGGCGTCTCGGTCGGGGCCCTTGGCGATCGCCACCAGGGGAACGTCAGTCACGCCGAGATCGGCTAACACGTCCCGCGCGGCCGAGAGCTGCCCGGCGCCGCCGTCGATCAGGACAAGGTCTGGCCAGCCGGGCTTCTCGCCCTCGGCCTGCTCGCGCAAAGCGCGGCCGAAGCGGCGCTGCAGCACCTCGCGCATCATGGCGAAATCGTCGCCGGGGGTGAGCTGTCCGCGGATGGAGAACTTGCGATAGGCGCCCTTGGTGAAGCCCTCCGGACCGGCAACGATCATCACCCCGTAGGGATTGGCACCCATGATGTGACTGTTGTCGTAAACCTCGATCCGCTCGGGGGGCGCGGGCAGGTGGAACACCTGGGCGACGCCTTCGAGCAGCTTCGCCTGTCCGGCCGCTTCCGCGAGCTTGCGTTCCAGCGCCTCACGCGCGTTGAGCTCGGCGTGCTGCACGACGGCCCGCTTCTCGCCGCGCTGCGGCACCGTGATCTCGACCTTCCGCCCGGCCTTCAGGCTGAGCGCCTCGGCCACCAACTCCTGCTCCGGCAGGGGATGGTTGGTCAGCACGCAAGGCGGCGGCGGTTTGTCGTCGTAGAACTGGGCAATGAAGGCGGCTAGCACCGCGCCCGCTTCCTCCTGGCGGCCGTGGGTCGGGAAGAAGGCGCGGTTGCCGTTGTTGCGCCCGCCGCGGACAAAGAACACCTGCACGCAGGTCTGCCCGGCGGTCTGCCAGGCGGCAATGATGTCGGCGTCCTGCAGGCTGGCGGGATTGATGACGTCGCTGCCCTGCACGAAGGTCAGCGCACGGATACGGTCGCGCACCGCGGCGGCGTGCTCGAATTCCAACGCCTCGGCGGCCTGCTCCATCTCGGCCGCCAGTTCCTTCTGCACGCTGGCCAACCGGCCGGCGAGGAACGCCTTCGCCTGCGCCGTCAGGCGCGCATAGTCCTCCTGACTGATCCGGCCGACGCACGGCGCCGAGCATCGGCGGATCTGGTACAGCAGACACGGGCGCGTACGGTTGGCGAACACGGTGTCGGCACAGGAGCGAAGCAGGAAGACGCGCTGCATCGCGGTGACCGTCTGGTTCACCGCCCAGGCCGAAGCGAAGGGTCCCCAGTAACTGCCCTTACGAAGCTGGGCGCCGCGATGCTTGGCGATCTGCGGGAACGGGTGGTCCTCGGTCAGCATCAGCCAGGGGTACGACTTGTCGTCTCGCAGCACGATATTGAAGCGCGGCTTGAGGCGCTTGATCAGATTGGCCTCAAGCAGCAACGCCTCGGCCTCGGTATGCGTGGTGACGATCTCCAGCGCCACGGTCTCGGTCACCATGCGCCGGAGCCGCTCGGGCAGACGTCCGAGCTGGGTATAGGCGGCGACCCGCCGCTTCAGGCTACGCGCCTTGCCGACGTAGAGTGCGTCGCCCTTGGCATCGAGCATGCGATAGACGCCGGGGCTCGCCGGCATCGTCGCCAGCGCCGCCTCGATCGCCGCCACCCCGGCTGGCTGGGCCATCGCCCCGTTATCGCTCATCGACAGGTCTCAAGGATGTAGGCCGGGGTAAAGGGACACCCATTCTGTCACAGTAATGTCGCATTGTCCCCCAAACCTGTGCATAACTCTGTGGGCATATGGGCTCGCGATTTCGCGAGATCGGCCTGGTTCTTGGATTTGTACGACTTTGCTTAATCTATAGGCACAAATCCAACCCATTGATTTAGCGGCATTTCCTGGAAAATCTCTTGCGGCATCAGAACGGCATGCCATCCTGCTGTTGTTACAGTGCCTCGCTGCCAGACCGGGTGGACAAATCCTGCCGCGGGCTCTCTGCAGCGGCGCAAGTGGACGCAATAACGAGCGCGCCGGGATAATAGCACGGTCCTCAGCTGAGCTGAGGATTGGCACGGCCTATTCCTCATCCCGGACAGGAAGCCGGCCCGACTTCCATTGCAAGTGCTGCCCGCCGTCGAGGGCCAGCATCTGCCCCGTCATCGACGGCAGCGCCAGGATCGCCAGAACGGCACGAGCCACCTCCTCGGGCGAGGGACCGCGGCCGAGCGGCACCGATGCGCTTTGTGCCAGGAACTGCGCCTGGGTTTGGTTCGCATTGGGCAGTGCGGGCCCGGGCCCGATGCCGTTGACCCGGATGCGCGGCGCCAGCGCCAGTGCCATTGCCTGCGTCAGCCCCCAGAGGCCGAACTTGGAGACGGTATAGGAGACGAAATGCGGCGTGATCGACCACACCCGCTGGTCGAGCATGTTGACGATGACGCCCTCGGCGTCGGCGGGCAGGTCGCGGGCGAAGTGCTGCATCAGCACGAAAGGCGCGCGGAGGTTCGGTTCCAGATGCGCGTCCCAGGAGGCCCGGCTGGCATCGTGCCATTCGTCGCGCCGGAAGGCACTGGCGTTATTGACCAATACGCCGATTGGGCCGAGTGCCTCGGCGGCGGCAGGCAACAGGCGTTCGACCTCGGACTCGGCGGTCAGGTCGGCTTGCAGCACTATGGCGTTGCGGCCCCGGTCATGGATCTCGGATGCCAGGTCGTGGGCCGCCGTTACGCTTCCATGGCAGTGGATGGCGACGTGAAAACCGGCCTCGCTCAGGGCCAACGCGATGGCATGGCCGAGCCGGCGGGCGCCGCCGGTGACCAGGGCGGCACGTGGGATGGTGGGCGGGAGATCGAGGCTCATCGGGACTATTGCCGGCAGACCAGAGTAAGGCCGCTGATTGCGCAGTGCAAAAGCCGATTGCACATGCGGGTCACACGGTTCGTAGCCTGCGCCAGCGGCAAAGAGTTACGGTGCCGCCGGGGGGCCGTTGTCAGGTAGCGCCACCATTCTCCGGCCCGGTGCCCTAATCGGCGACGGATTTAAATTCGTAAGATTGCGACAAAACCCGCCTTAGGATCCGCCGCGGACTAACTGCGTCGATCGGGCCTCGGCCGCGCCCCATCACGGCCGGGCTTGGCCTGGCTTGGCCCGGCCATCCACGACTTTCTGCGGTTAATGCCGATGTCGCGCAGTTCCCTGTAATCCATGCCACGCAGTTCTGAGATCTCCCGCTCCAGGCGCCTCCACGTCTTGAGCGGCTGGACGAGCATGGAATCGAATGCTCGGAGGACTCTACCCCAAACCCGGAAAAGCGAAAGAGACACCGGGCCAGAATCCTGCCGTCCAGTACCGACCGCGGTCATACGGAGCATCGAGGCATCGCCGGCCTCCGACGCGACGAGAGGGGAGCCATCCTCGGAAGCGGTCATCAGAGCTACTCCGCTATGGGGAAATCATCGCCGAAGGGGTTCTCGGCAATTGCACCAGTTATTTGCGTCCGAGCTTTGGAGCGACCCAATGTCATTTTGACATCGAGCCTTCCTTAGGTCGAAATTCTGTCCGCCGAAATGCTACCCTTGCCGGCAGCACCGGTGCGCGGCTTGCACGATTTAGGCGGCTGCCGTTCCCGACGGAGGCCACTTCGCGGTGGGTCTGCACAGCCAAGCCGGTGACAGCGTCCCATGTCGCGGCATAGCGTCTGGCCAGCCAGGCACACACCACGATCTGAACGGGGTAGTAGATCATGATCGGGATCAGGATCGGGCCGACGGCAGCGCCAGAAAACAACGCGCTGGCTATCGGTACGCCGCTCACCAGCGACTTCTGCGATCCGCAAAACATCGCGGCGATTTCGTCCTGCAGGCCAAAATCCGTCGCGCTGCTTGCGAACTTAATAGTCAGCAGAATACTTGCGAGGACGAACGCCACAATGAGCGCCAACAGCAACAGCATCATCGGCGGTAGCTGATGCCACACCCCATGCTCCACGGCTGCGCTGAAGGCAGCGTACACAACCAAAAGAATGGAGCCCCGGTCGGTGAGTGAGAGAACCCGGCGGTTATTCTCCACCCAACCGCCGATCCACGGTCGGAGCAGGTGACCGGCAATAAACGGCACCAGCAGCTCGGAGAACACCTGTCCCACACCATCCAAAGACACGCCCGCACCACGGACGCGTGACAGGATACCAAAGATGAGAGGAGTAAGAGCGATCCCGACCACATTGGAGGCCGTGGCAGAGCAGATCGCGCCCGCGACATTGCCCTGCGCAATGGATGTCAGGGCAATCGATGACTGCACCGTGGAGGGCAGTGCACACACAAACAGCACCCCGGTCCAGAGCAACGGTGGCAGCATTGTCGGGAATACCGTGCTCAGTCCAAGGCCAACAAGCGGGAACAGAACGAACGTCGTTGTGGCGATCGTCGCATGAAGCCGCCAGTGGGTGATGCCATTGAGTATGGCATCGCGCGACAAGCGAGCACCCTGCAGGAAGAATAATGACGCGATTGCCGCGATGCCAAGAACATGAAACACGTCCGCACTTGCGCCACGGCACGGCACGCATGTCGCGCTCAGAACGACGCCGAGGAGTGACAGGACAAATGGATCGGGACGCATGCGGCCGATATTCGTGGCAAAACGCAACCACATGATGCCCTCCTGCGATTGGGTCGTTCTCCGTCTGCATTGTTATGGGGGAATCATCGCCGAAGGGTTCTCGGCAATTGCACCAGCTATTGCGTCGGCCTTTGGGGCGATGTCGGCGATAGAGAGCCGCTGCGTTTCGGGGTAAAGGCCACCGTTTCGGTCCAGGACGGATAGCAACGCCGCTGCCGCTGCCAGTATCAGCGCAACGTAGGCCGGGCCAGCCGACATTTCCCCACGCATGGGCCGCTCCCCCAAGATCTTCTCACGGCAATAACCGCCGATGGCGGTAATTGCTGTGAACCACGTCACACTTGCCGTTCAGCCGCGCGGCACTACCCACCGGGCTTGGTGAGTGTCATTACTGCTCGGTCGCGAGTCATGAAGCCGGTCTTAAAAAGATGGCTCGTCAGCGGAAACTCGAGAGTGCCGAGTTCTGGGTTACTTCCTGGCGGCCTGTGACTTTCGCTCGTAGTCGTCAAGCCACTGCTCAGTGAGCCGGTCGAGCTCCTCGAGCTGGCGTTCGGAGTAGGATTCCGGCGCAAAGCCCTCGAGCCACCCGAGCACGTGAGTTTCGATCAAGTCGCGCGGCACGTCCGGATGCTCGGCATGGATGCGTTCTGCCGACTGCTCGATCGACAGCCGTTTCCCGTCGTCCCAGACGATCTTGCGCCGTTTGGGGTCAACGTCGGCATTATCCAGTGCGGCGAAGACCAGATCGAGCGCGTAGACCGAGCGTTCCCCCTCGGACGAGCCCATCCATTCGAGGAAGGCGTCAGTGAACGGGTTGTTCTCGAAGGGGTGTTTTGCGCGTCGCTTGCCCATCGGATGAGGATAGCACCGCGGGTCATTGCCGTCGCAAGGCTCGCTTCATCATCAAGCGGCTCTGCTCGATGCTCAAGGCGATCCACTGGGCGGTGAGCGCCTTGAAGCGCTTATAGTTGCGGATCTCACGCCGCACCTCGGGCAGATAGTCGCGCGGAACATATTCGGTCCGGCTCCTCATCTGCCGCGTGTAGCTGAGCTGGTAGTAGGGTCCCCTCCGGTTCTCTGGATCCTTAGTACTGGCGGGTGAGCGATCCGGGCCGCATGTCTTCAATGCCGGCCAGCTGCGCCTTGATGCTTCCAATGCGCTTTCTGATCACTGCCAGGCGTTTGTTTGTCATAGGTTTAGCATACCAGTGCTATACTATGCTGGCAACAGAATCGAGAGGGCCCGATGCCGCTGTGGATGCCCTGGTGGAATGCGATTTGGCTGCTGCGTCCGGCGTTCTCGCGTCTGCGCACCTTCCTGTGGTTCGCCACCGCCGTGGCAGGCTTCACGGTGCGGACGGAACTGCTGGGCGTAACCAGCCTCGTGCGGGCGCTGAAGCTCGAGGCTCGCTTCTACAACAAGCTCGTCGATCACTTTCACAGCCCCGCCGTGAAGCTCGATCGGCTCGCGGCGCTGTGGACCCAGGTGGTGCTGCGGCTATTCCCGCAGCCGCTGCGCATCAACGGAAGGTGTATCGTGGTCGGCGACGGCATCAAGATCCCAAAGCGCGGGCGCAAGATGCCGGCGGTCAAACTCCTGCATCAGCAGTTCGAGTCGAACACCAAGCCCGAATTCATCATGGGACATTCCCTCCAGGCTGTGAGCGTGCTCGTTCAGGCCGCAGCCAGCGTCTTCGCCGTGCCGCTCGCCATGCGAATCCACGAAGGGTTGGTGTGGTCCAATCGCGATCGCCGCACCCTGCTCGACAAGATGCTTGCGCTCCTCGGGATCGTCGCCATCGCAGAACCCTTCTACTTCGTCGCCGACGCCTACTATGCCGCGCGCAAGATCGTCACCGGCCTGCTCGAGGAGAACAACCACCTGGTCACGCGGGTGAAGTCCAACGCCGTCGCCTACACCGCCCACCAGCAGCGTGGCCCGCGGAAGAGAGGCCGGCCCAGAGTCTATGGCAGCAAGGTCAAGCTCAGATCCCTGCTGGAAGACCCCAAGGGCTTCCAACAGGCCGAAAGTCCCGTCTACGGCGAGCACCAGGTGACCATCCAGTATCGGGTCCGCGACCTGCTGTGGCGCCCGGCCGGTCAACTCGTGCGCTTCGTGGCGGTGATTCATCCAGTAAGAGGCTCGTGCCTCCTGATGTGCACCGACACCTCTTTGGAGGCTATCGAGATCATTCGCCTGTACGGTCTGCGCTTCAAGATCGAGCACACGTTCAAGCAGGCGGTGCGGCTGATCGGTTCGTTTACCTACCATTTCTGGATGTCCGACATGAAGCCGCTGCGCCGCCGCAGTGGCAATCAACATCTCCATCGTGAGTTGCTGGAATACCGCAACGCCGTCAAACGCAAGCTCCACGCCTACCACGTCTTCATCCAGGCGGGTGTCGTCTGCCAGGGACTGCTTCAGTATCTGGCCGTCGCCTTCCCTCAGGCCGTCTGGAATTCCTTCGGCTCCTGGCTGCGAACCATTCGGCCCGGCATCCCGCCCTCGGAGCTGGTCGTGGCCAATGCCCTGCGCCAGAGCCTGCCGGAATTTCTCTTGAATGCCACCCCGAGCAACACCTTCGCGAAATTCGTCATCGAACGACAGGACACCAATAAAATGGAGGCCTTCCGCCTAGCCTCCTGAGCCGAAATTCCTCCGGAACTCTGGACTTGCGAGAGCGGAAACTGTGGGTGCTTCGGGGGTATACCGAGGGCTAGTTTTATCACTCAGCCGGCCGGCTGGTGGATTTGTGGACAACACAAGCGCGTTGCCCACAACCCCACAGCCGCCACATCGGCAGAAGCGGAGATATCATCCGCCACCACGGCAGGCATCTTTACGCCTCATCGCGGCTGATCTCAGGGTCTGTCAGGAAGCGGAACAACTTGCGGCAGGTCGTGTCGAAGGAGCGCTGCGCGGTGTCGGACTGACCATGGGAGAGCAGCGGCCCGCCATCGTCGCCGATGAGGGTGAGGACGACCTGCTTGTTGGCCGCCTCCGGAGGTCGCTGTCCATCTGCAATCGGCTGATGACCTCACCGCCGAGAGCCCAGACGTTGTCACGGTGTCGGCGCAAGGTTTGGCGTGATAGCTGCAAGGCCAGCAGGTCGCGCAGGAACGGCTTGAAGCATTCCACCATCCGCCGGCCAGGCGGAATATCGCGCGCCTCATACGCCCAGCTGCGAGGCCACTGATCGAGGTCCGGACAACAGGTCTGCAAGGGATCGGCAGCAGCCCGTTGCGCCGGTACGCTGTCACGTCTGCCGGCAACTCCTTTGGGTCCCGCTGCCATGCGGCTGATCTCCCTGCTGAACCACTACCAGCACTTTCCTGGGTTCGTTTACGAGAAGGCGCGACATTGCGCCGAAAGCCGAACGAAGGAGGACTTCCAGCAGTTCTGGGACTATGCTTCGCCGAGTTGGGCCGGCAAGTTCCTGGATGAATGGTGCGGTCAGGTCATGCGCTCCCGCATCGAGCCGATGAAGAAGATCGCCAGGACGCTACGCTCGCACCGCGCGCTGATCCTGAACTACTTCCGCGCCAGGAAGCAGCTCTCCAGCGGTGTGGTCGAGGGTCTGAACAACAAGGCGAAACTGACCATGCGAAAATCCTACGGGTTCCGTACGTTCCACGTCACCGAAATCGCCTTGTATCATGCACTTGGTAAGCTGCCGGAACCCCACGTCGCCCACAGATTCTTCTGACGAGGCAAAAAGATAGGAAATTTCCCTGAAAGGCGGTTAACATCGAGACGTGATGGACATCTATGAGTTGGGTCCATTTCGCCTGGACACGCCTAGCGGTGTGCTGCTCCACGGCAGCGAGCCCGTAGCGCTCGGGCGGCGAGCCGTTGCCTTACTGCGGGCACTGGTTGAAAAGCCCGGCGCGCTGGTTTCGAAAGATGTGCTGATCGAGGCCGCTTGGCCCGGCCGGGCGGTCGAGGACAGCAATCTCCCCGTGCAGATCGCGGCGCTGCGTCGGGCGCTGGGCAAGGCGCCCGGTGGGGACCGCTGGATCGAGACCATGCCGCGTCGCGGCTATCGTTTCGTCGGACCGGTCGTCGCCAGAGAGGAGAATTCCGTCACAGCGGCGCCACCGCAGGTCGACGCCCCGCCGGACGCCGCGCCGATCTGGCATGGTGAAGCCGAACGTCGCCAGATCACCGCTCTCTCTTGCGAACTGGTCGGCGTGGGGGCGGGAGTTGGCGGCACGGGTCTCGAAGACTTGCGCGAGACAATCGGGGACTTTCGGCGCTGCGTCTCGGAGACAGCCGCGATTGACCCGGCTGGTTGGGCGCGACGAAGAGATCGAGCTGCTGCTGCGCCGGTGGGCGCGCGCCAAGGCGGGCAACGGCCAGATCATACTGGTCTCGGGCGAGGCGGGCATCGGCAAGTCGCGCATCACCGCGGCATTTGAAGACCGCTTGCACGCCGAGCCGCATCTCCGCCTGCGCTATTTCTGCTCGCCTTATCACCAGGACAGCGCGTTGTTTCCGGTCATCGACCAACTCGGCCGCGCGGCCGGGTTCGCACGCGATGATCCTCCCGCTTCAAAGTTGGAGAAACTCGTAGCCTTGCTGGCCCGCGCTGCCCCTGCGGACGAGGATGTGGCGTTCCTCGCCGATCTCATGTCATTGCCGGCTTCGGAGCGCCACCCTCTGCCAAATCTCAGTTCGCAGCGGAAAAAGGAACGGACGCTGGAGGCGTTGAACCGCCAGCTCGAGGGTCTGGCGCACGAAATGCCGGTGGTTACGGTATTCGAGGACACGCATTGGCTCGATCCCACCTCGCGGGAGCTGCTCGACCTCACCGTCGAGCGTGTCCGCAGGTTGCCGGTGCTGCTGATCGTGACGTTCCGCCCCGAGTTCCAGCCGCCTTGGACCGGCCAGCCGCAGGTCAGCATGGTGGCTCTCAACCGTCTCGACCAGCGTGACCGCACCGCTTTGATAGCGCAGATCGCCGGCAGCAAGACGTTGCCCGAAGAGGTCGTCGTGCAGATCGCCGAGCGCACCGACGGCGTGCCGCTGTTTATCGAGGAATTGACCAAGAGCGTCTTGGAGAGAGGTTTGCTGCGCGAGGAGGACGATCGCTACGTGCTCGACCGCCCGTTGCAGCCGCTTGCGATCCCTATGACTCTGCATGCCTCGCTGTTGGCGCGACTCGACCGCCTGGCATCGGCGCGGCCGATTGCGCAGGTCGGCGCGGCGATCGGGCGCCAGTTTCCTTATGCGCTGCTGCGCGCCGTCTGCCGCCTTCCCGAGGGCGAGCTGCAAACCGCGCTGGGCCGGCTCGTTGCTTCCGAGCTGGTCTTCCAGCACGGCACGCCGCCCGACGCGATCTATAGCTTTAAGCACGCGCTGGTGCAGGACGCGGCGTATGGCAGCCTGCTGCGCAATGCTCGGCAGCAATTGCATGCGCGGATCGCCGAAGCGCTCGAAACCGATTCTCCCGAGATCATAGAAAGCCAGCCCGAGCTGCTCGCGCAGCATTATGCCGAGGCCGGGCTCGTTGAAAAATCCGTTACCTACTGGGGCAAGGCCGGTCGAAGATCCGTCGCCCGCTCGGCGATGGCAGAAGCCGCCGTGCAATTGCGAAAGGGGTTAGACCAGCTGGTGCTTTTGCCCGACACCGCCGAGCGACAACGACAGGAACTCGAGTTTTTGAGTGCATTGGGTCCGGTGTTGCAAGCCGTCAAAGGCTTCGCCGCGCTGGAGACGGGCCAGGTTTATGCTCGCGCACGAGATTTATGGGAGCGGCTCGGTTTCCCCTTAGAGTTTCTTCACATACCCTACGGGCAGTCTCGTAATCACCTGTACCGCGGCGAACTCGATCTGGCACTGCGCTCGGACGAGGATTTGCTGCGTCTAAGCCGCCAGCGCAACGATTCTGCCGGGCTTGTTGTGGGTCACGGCTCTTCCGGACAAAGCCTGCTGGTTGCCGGCAGATTTGGATCATGCCGAGCGCATTACGAAGCGGTCCTTGGGCTTTATGACCCAATCTGCCGCCGCACCCTTGTCCATCAGGCCGGGATCCATGTAAACCTTACAGGCGGTCTTGGGATTGCTCTTTTCTGTCTCGGCTTTCCCGACCAGGCGTCGGCACAGTGCAGCGCAGCGATTGCCGAGGCTCGGAGGCTGGGTCATGCGGTGTCTTTGGCTGGGAGCTTAGCAGCTGACGCCTTCCGGCAATCGCTCGCGGGAGACGATGCAGCCCTGATTGAGCGGGCAGACGAGCTGATTGCGGTGACGACCGAACATTGTTTCGCACTTTGGGGTGCGATAGGAGCACTCTATCGCGGGTGGGGCCAGATCAGACGTGGCGAGGTGGTGGAGGGAATGTCGCTCATTCGCCGCGGTTTGGCGACTTATTGCGGCACCGGGTCCGAGTTGTGGATGCCCTATTTTACCGCCCTCCTGGCCAAGGCATGTGAGATCGCCGGGCAAATCGAAGAGGCCGCGACTCTGGTGGATGACGCACTGCAGATCATCGAAAGGACAGGGGAGCGCTGGTTCGCAGCAGAGCTGTACAGGCACAAAGGCCAGTTGCTGCTGCGGCAGGGATATGCCGAGGCCGCCGAGGAACTGTATCGCAGGGCGCTGAGCATCGCCCGAGAGCAGGAGGCCAAGCTGTGGGAATTGCGTGGCGCGATGAGCCTCGCCCGGCTGTGGGGTGAGCAAGGCCGGCGGGCGGAAGCGCGTGCTCTGCTCGCCCCGGTCTACGGCTGGTTCACCGAGGGCTTCGCCACCCCCAATCTCAAAGCGGCAAAGATGCTGCTCGCCGAGTTAGAATGAGCGAGCTGTAGGCCGCGGATGCCTCGACAGCGTTGAGGACGAAAAGCATCTTGCTGCAAGCAACATACCGAATCTGATACGACTTTTTATGCAGGAATCCCGGGGTATCAAGCCCGGCTAGCCACCGCAGACTCCGGAATATCAGTTAAGCCAGCTTTGCGCGACGCAGCCTGTGACATCCTTCCTGCCCGACGAACGTTCTGCGTTGGGTCGGAATCTGCTCTCGGCAATCTCCTTAAACGAGCGTCTCATTGTCGCTGTTGCACACCCGAAAGCGGCCATTCTGCTCTCGTGAAGGGTTCCGGACGCCGGCGGCGAGGAGTTAGCCACTGGCACGGGCCGGCGTCTAGAACCCTTCACGAGACCAGTCATTGGACAGGTTCGCTGGCATTAAATCTGCGTTTTAGAATCTCTCTTTTGCAATGCTGCCGACAGACGATGACGGACCCGTTGACCGGCCGGCGACACAAAGCCAACCCAGCGAATGCGCGCAAATCCTGTGCCTATCTCTCGACCGACGGCGGCCGCTTTGGCGAGCGAGGAAAATCAAGGGGTACGCCTCGTCCAGTGAAAAATTCAACCGGACAGCCGTGGTCCAGTGCGTCCACCTCACGCACCGCGGTCCACCGCACGTCGGCGCGCCCCCTGAAAATATTCCTTGACATTGCGCGCGTTTTATGTTCTTGTTCCGTTCATGTTCGACGCCGCCGCCGGCCCGGTCGCCGCCGCCCAACCCGATCCCGGTCGGGCTGTGCCGGGGCGCATCGGCCAGGTCCTCGGCCTCGTCCGCACGCTCATCGCCTACGGCCAGAATCTCGCTGACTCGCTGCGCCAGCACGCCGCCGACCCGCACGTCCTCCCCTGCTTCGCCTTCCTCACCATAACCTTCGGCACCCGCGATCTCGCGCTGATCCTCGCCCGCATCGCCCGCGGTCTGCTCCGCGCCGCCGCGCTCGAAGCCAGGCTCAGCCGGCGTGCCGCCCGCGGCCAGGACCTGAAGCCTACGGCCATCCGCCTGCCGTCCCCACGCAAGCCGCACGCCGCCAAGCCGGCCGCCGCGGCCGAGGATCCGTGCCCCGCCCGCCTGCCCACGCCCGAGGAAATCCTCGCCAAGGACCGCCGCCGCCCGATCGGCGCCGTCCTCGTCGAGATCTGCCTCGATCTCGGCATCGTGCCTGGACAGATGGATCGTGCGACATCGGACGAACTGCGCCTCGCTCTCATCGACTACGGCGGCAATCTCGCCACTTTCGTGCTCCCGAACCAACGCAAGCGGCGCTCTGCCGATCCCGCTGGCAGCCCCAGCGGCAGCCCCAAATTCATTCCCATTCCCATTGCCGGCCAGCCCATCATCACGTTTCCCGCATGGCCCGCGCGATCCCCGCAATCCCCAGCTCCCGCCTGCACCGGCCCACCGTAGCGAGCGCCCCCTCCCCTTGCGGCTACCGTTGTCCCACAACCCCGAATTGACTTTCCTGAGTGCTGAGCAGCGGATTTGAGGCGGGTCGAGTCTGCATCAGCGATCTTTCGAGGCTCCCGCCGAACGGGCGGCGGCAGCCGGCTGGCGCCGCCCCTCCGGCAGGCCCCTTTGCAGCCCCCTGCGAATCAGATTCGCTCCCGACCAACAACCCACCGGAGCCGATTTGCATGAACGACCAGCCGCAGCTTGGTCACTTTGGCAATCGCCGCCTGGCCGCGGTCGGCGACAGCCTGCTGGGGGCGATGCAGAAGCAGCGCACCATGTGCCTCTCGGCATTGGCCGACAGCCGCGGCCAAGCCCGCCAGTTTCAGCGTTTCCTCGACAACGAGGCGGTCAGCATGCACGAGATGCTGGTGCATGCCGCCCGGCAGACCGCCCGGCGCGCCGTCGGGCGGCACGTCCTGGCGATCACCGATACCACGGAGCTGAATTACGCTCCCCACAGCGGCGCCAAGCGCGGCTTTGGCACGGTCGGCAACGGGACCGACATCGGCGTGCTGCTGCACCCGGTGATTGCGGTGGATGCCGAGCAGGGCGGGCTGATCGGGCTGGTCGGTGCCACGGTGATCAACCGCACCGACGGCCCGGTGACGGACCATAAGACACGCCCGGCCGACGAGAAGGAGTCTCGCCGCTGGCTGGCGGCCGCCGAGACCGCCGGCGAGGTGCTGGCGGAGGCGGCGATGATCACTGTGGTCGAGGACCGCGAGGGCGACATCTATGACCAGTTCGCGCGTCGGCCGGACAACGTGCATCTGTTGGTGCGGGCCGCGCAGAACCGCTCGCTCGAGGGCGATGAGAAACTGTTCGCGCGATGCGCCGCCTGGTCAGCAGTAACACAGCACACCATCCAGGTGCCGGCCCGGCATGGCAAGCCGGCGCGGGCCGAGCGGACCGCCGTCGTGGCGGTGCGCTCCGGCGAGGTCACGATCAAGCGGCCACTGCGCGCCGAGCCAGGCCTGGCGCCGACCTTGACCCTGCGGGTGGTGGATGTGCGCGAGATCGCCCCACCGTCGGCGCAGCAACCCTTACACTGGTGTCTGCTGACCACGCATGCGGTGGGCGGTGCGGCGGAGGCGCTGCAGATTGTCGCCTGGTACCGGCTGCGTTGGATCATCGAACAGCTGTTCCGTACGATGAAGACGGACGGTGTCGATGTGGAGACCTCGCAGATCACGACGCCGCTCAGCCTGGCGAAGCTGGTGACGGTGGCGCTGATTGCCGCCGTGCGGGTCATGCAACTGGTGATCGGTCGCGACGGCAGTACGGGGCAGTCCATAGAGGACGTTGCCGACCCCGCCGAACTGCCGGCGCTACGGGCGATCAGCGCCTCCCTCGAAGGGCCGACCGACAAGTTGAAGAACCCGTTCGATCCTGCCTTGCTGGCTTATTACGCCTGGATCGCCGCACGCCTCGGAGGCTGGTCCGGCTACACCTCCAAGGGATATCGGCCGCCCGGTCCCAAGACCATGGCCCGCGGTCTCAAGCGCCTCGATGCCATGGTGCAGGGCTGGATGCTGGCTAATCGTTCCGCACTTGTGGGACTCCGGTAGCCCCTTGCGGGAGGGGGTTGGGGGAGGGGGCCGTGCCAGTTGAGGCACCATGGGACCCGCACGGACGATCGGGCTCCAAAAGACGATTTGTTTGTTTCTCGGCGGACCCTTAGCTTCGAATCTGTGCGCGGATCTTCTTTGGAAAGCCGGAAGAATTCCGTCTGGGCACCATGGTGTGATTTCGAACTTCTTCCGGTTCTTTCGAGATGTAAGCCTGAGCGACATGGAAACAAGCGAAATAATACCAGCCGCCCTGTTCGATGACTGGTTTGACCCAGGGGCGCCTGGCGAGGGAGACGATGCGGTCGGGAAGTTTCTGCGAGTTCGTTTCAGGCGTCATGACATGCCCCTGAGGATGACCTCATCGGTGTCTCAGACACGGCCCCCTGATTTCGTGACGGAGGTAAGAAAAAGCTTAACCACAGCGGCACAGAGACACCGAGAAGGGTCAGGCTCCGTGCCTCGGTGTCTCTGTGGTTAGGCTTTCTTCCTTACTATGCGATGGCCGGTTTGGCCCAAGAGCGCCTGGTGAGGGAGGCGATTTGTTCGGGCATTGCCATCAGTTTGTTCCAGGCATTACGACATGCCTTGAGGATAGCTTCATAGCTGTCCCAGACACAGTGGCTGAGAAAGTTGCCGCGCAGGAACTCCCAGACGTTCTCGACCGGGTTCAGCTCCGGCGAGTAAGCTGGCAGCGGCAACAGGCTGATGTTGTCAGGCACCGGCAGGCGGCGCCCCGGCTGATGCCAACCAGCGCCATCGACCAGCAACACAGCATGAGCCCCCGGGGCAACCTGGAGGCTGATCTCCTTCAGATGTTCGGCCATCGCCTCGCTGTTGGCGGCCGACATGATGATGGCAGCGCCGATGCTGCGCTCGGGGCAAACGGCGCCGAAGATATAGGCGGAGTCATGGCGGTTATCGCGAACCGCCGCCGGGCGCGAGCCACGTCGCGCCCAGACGTAGGTCAGCGTGCCCTTCTGACCGACACGGGCTTCGTCGCCGAACCAGATCTCCAGCGGCTTGCCGGCGGCAGCGGCTGGCACAACCTCGGCCACCTGGCTGGCGAACTCCTTCTTGAATGCCTCTTGCGCGGCGGCATCCTTCTTCGGATGATAGGGACGCGGCTGCAGCCGGGTGAACTTCAGCCGGCGCAGCAGCTTGCCGACACTGCGCTCGTGCAGCTCGACGCCAAACTCATCCTTGATCCGCTGCCGCAGGTCGATGCAGCGCCAACGTACCACGCCGTCCCGCTCAAGGTCGGGCCCCTGTTGCACCCATTCCACCACCTTGGCCTGTTGCTCGGGCGATAAGCGGGGCGGCGGACCGCGGCGGCACGGTCGGTCGGACAGGCCATCCAGCCCGGACTTGTTGTAGCGATGTACCCAGTCACGCAACGTCTGGCGGTCCATCGCACACGCCTCCGCCGCGGCTTCCCGCGACCAGCCTTCCAGCAGCAACGCCATCGCCAGCATCCGACGTGCCGCTTTGGCGTCTCGAGTGGCCGCCGCCGCCTCTCGCAGATCAGCCGCCGATCGCTCCAAACGGGTGATCGCTACGGTCATCGCTGTCCCCTCCGTCCAACGGGGACGCCGAATCGTACCGCTCCGAGCCGCACCAAATCACGTTCGAGTTCAACGAGCCGGGCGGCTGGTATCACACGCTAGTCTAATTGGAAAGCCTCGCGCGGAACTCTCTATAAACAGAGGGAAAGGGTCGAGCCGTGCTGCGGCCTACTGCCTGGCGCGGGTGACGATCTGCGTCGGGTTGACAAAGCGTAGCGCGACCAGCAGCCAGATCAGCGTGGTGACCATATAGACCACCGCCATGGCGTCGATCGACTGGCCGGGGCGAACGCCGGCGGCGAACACGGCATAGTAAAGCGCGACCACCAAAGTCTGGCTGTCCGGCCCCGCGGTCAGGAACGTCAGCTCGAACATGGCGATGGTGCGCACCAGCACCAGGATCAGCGCCGCGAGAATGCCTGGCGTCAGCAGCGGCACCAGCACCTGGAAGAACAGGCGGCCCAGGCCGGCGCCGAACACGTGCGCGGCGGCCTCGATGCGTGGGTCGATCTGCTCCACGAACGGGATCATGATCAGCACCACGAACGGCACCGTTGGGACGAGATTGGCCAGGATCACGCCCCAGATCGCTCCGGCGAGGTGTGCCTGGTACAGCACCGTCGCCAGCGGAATGCCATAGGTGATCGGCGGCACCATCAGCGGCAGCAGGAACAGCAGCAGCACCGCGCGTTTGCCGGGAAAGTCGCGGCGCGCCATCGCATAGGCCGCCGGCACGCCGATCGCGCCCGACAACAGGACGACGGCGCCGACGACCTCCACAGTGACCAGCAGGATCGACGGCAGGCCGAACTCGTTCCACGCCATCGCATACCATTGCGTGGTAAAGCCCGCCGGAAGCCAGGTGTTGAACCAGCGTGTGCCGAAGGAGTTCACCACCACGCTGCCAATCATCGCCAGCAGGTTGAGCACGAAAAACGTTACCAGCGCCCAGACGGCGAAGGCCCACAGCTGCTCGCCCGGATGGCGACGCATGCCGGGGTCAACCCTTGCCGGTGCTGGCAGGGCCGCGGAAAAACAGGCCCCGCAACGCCAGCAGCGCCACCACGATCAGCACCTGCACGCCGGCCATGATCATCGCAATGGCCGAAGCCAGCGAGTAGTCGAACTGCTCGAATGCCGCGGTGTAGGCGGCGATCGAGATCACCCTCGTCGGTCCTGACGGCTCGCCCAGCAAGATGGCAGAGGGGAACACGGAAAACGCCTGCACGAACGATAGTGCCAGCGTGATGGTCAGGCCGGGCAGCAGCAGCGGCAGCAGAATGCGGGCGAAGCGTGTGCGGGCGCGGGCCCCAAGCATCGCGCCGGCGTGCTCCAGCGACGGATCGATGCCGGTGATGTAGGAGAGCGTCAGCAGGAAGGTGAACGGAAACCCGCTGATCACCAGCGACAGCATCACCCCCCAGTAGTTGTGGATCAGCCGCACCGGGCCATCGGTCAGGCCAGAGTCCAACAGGATGCGATTCAACCAGCCGCGCGGGCCGAGATAAGTCAGCAGGCCCTCGGCGACCAGCACGGTGCCGAGCGTGATCGGGATCACCAGGATCGTGGTCAGCAGACGCTGCCATTTCATCCGCCGCACACGCAACGCGACGGGAATCGACAGCACGACGTTCAGCACCGTGACGGGGACGGCGATCAGCAGCGTTGTCCAGATCGTGTCGTAAAGGAACGGCTGGGAGAAGAAGGTGACATAATTGGCCAGCGCCCCGCCCTTCTTCGGCGCGAACGACAGGAACAGGCCATAGAGGAACGGATAGACGAACAGCGCCAGGACGAAGATCACACCGGGCAGCACCAGCAGGGTCACGCCATCGAGGCCGCGTTCCCTCAAGCGGCGGCGGAGTGAAAGGGTAGTCCTCATAACAGGGAAGATCAGCACACGATCGGGCCGGGCAGTGAGGCGAAGCAATTCACCGGTACTGACGCGTACCGGCGAGCGGCAGTACAGCATGGTCGCCATCGGTGCCGCGCATCACGGCATAGAAGTCGCGACCATGGTATTCGGCGATCTCGACGGTGGCGGCGATCGGACCGTCTGGTGTGGGCACCAGATCTTCCGGCCGGATGGCCACCATGACCCGCCCTTCCGCTATCGTCTTGCCTTGCAGCGAGCCAAGCACCCTGGCGCCGGCAACGCTGACCATGACCCCGCCATCGGCCGGCGTAGCCGTCGATTCCAGCAGATTGCGGTAACCCATGAACTCGGCCACGTCGGCGGTCGCCGGGCGGGAATACAACTCTTCCGGCGTGCCGAGCTGGCGCATCTGGCCATCGATCAGCACCAGGATGCGGTCGGCGAGCGACAGCGCCTCCTCCTGGTCGTGCGTCACGTAGATCGTGGAGCAACCGAGCATGGCATGGATTCGCCGGATCTCGGCGCGCATCTCGAGGCGCAGCTTGGCGTCGAGGTTGGACAACGGCTCGTCCATCAGCATCAGCGGCGGTTCGACCACGATGGCGCGGGCGATCGCCACGCGCTGCTGCTGCCCGCCGGAAAGCTGGCCGGGCAAGCTGGTCGCGTGTGCTGCTCGAGTCGCACCACGCCCAGCGCGTCGTCCACCCGGCGCGCGATCTCGGCCTTCGGCCGGCGCTGCGTCGCCAGACCGAAGCCGATGTTGCGCCGCACGGTCATGTGCGGGAACAGCGCGTAGTTCTGGAACACCATGCCGAAGCCGCGCTCCTCCGGCCCGAGCTCGTCGATCCGGGTGCTGTCCAGCCAGATCGTGCCACCGCTGAGCTGCAACAGCCCGGCGATGCAGTTGAGCGCGGTCGATTTGCCGCAGCCGGACGGGCCGAGCAGGGCGACGAACTCGCCCCGCCCGACCGTCAGCGTCACGTCGCGCAACGCATGCCGCTGGCCGAAGTCACGGCTGATCGCGTCGAGCCGGAGCTCGCGGAAGTCGTGCGGCGCCGAAGGCATGCGCTTCTATTTGCCGGGACGCGAGCCGACCTGCTGGTCCCAGCGCTGGAACGCATAGACCAGCTTGTCGGCGGGCAAGGGCACCTCGGACGGTACGTCTTCGAACAGCTTGGTGTAGAAGGGGCGGGTATACTCGGTGATGAGTTTCTGGCTGTCGGGAGGCGCCATCGACAGCGGCACGTCCTTCACCGCTGGGCCCGGATAGAAATACCCCTTGTCGTACGTCATCGCCTGGGCCGGCTTGCTCAGCATGTATTTCGTCATCTCCAGCAGCACGGCGAGATGGTCGGGCGTCACGCCCTTCGGCACGGCCCAGTACTGCGCGTCGGTGACCCAATGGAAGCCTTCGAGCGTGCCGACCTGCGCCTCCTTTGGGACCACACCGAGGATGCGCGGGTTGAGGTCCCAACCGACGTGTGAGGCGATCATGTCGCGCGACCCTTCGGCCAGTTCCTTCATCGTGGCACCGGTGCCGGTCGGATAATATTCGATGTATTTGCCGATCTCGATGAGATAGGCCCAGGTCTTGTCCCACCCATCCTTCGGATCCATCGGGTCCTTGTCGCGCAGGATGTACGGCAGGCCTTGCAGGAAGGTGCGGCCCGGGCCGGAGTTGGCGGGGCGCGCGTACAGAAAACGTTTCGGATGCGCCTTCGCCCAATCGAGCAGCTCCTGCGCGGTCTTCGGCGGCACCTTCACCGCGTCGGGCATGTATTCGATGATCGGGCCGGCCGGGCAGAACACCACGCACACCGCCTGGTTCTGCGCCAGGCCTTGCATCTTCAGCGCGCCGGGCAGGTAGATCGAGTTCAGGTCGGGCAACTGCGCGGCGTAATCGGTGACCAGCGGGACCCACAGATTCAGGTCGATGCCAGCCGACAGTCCGTCCGTGCCGGTCATCACGAGGTCGATATCGACCGCGCCGGCGGATTGCTGTGCCTTGATCTTGCCAGGCAGCTCCGGCGCCGGGGCTTGCGAGAAATTGACCTTGGAGACCAGCTTGGGGTTGGCGCGCACGAAGGTTTCGATCGCGGCCTGGGTGAGCTGAAGCTGACCGGCTACGTCGATCGCGTTGAGCACGACGGGCGAGCTGGGTAGGGGCGGGGGTGTGGCGGCGCGCGCTGAGGCTGCACCGAGAGCAGCCGCACCGGCAATGCCGCCGAGCACGGTTCGCCGGGTGGTGGCGAGATCGGTCATCGATATCCTCCCTTGCTGGCGTTTCTCTCTAATGTAATACGAGGGGGCAGACTCTACCGCATATGACTGCCGAAACAATCCTCGCCGTTTGCAGTGACACGCTGGAGCGGGCCATCGGCCCGGTGCCGGGCGCTGCCCTCGGCGTAATCAGCGCTGCGCGTGATCGTGCGGTGCAGGTGCTCGGCTACGCCCAGCTCGCGCCGGAACCGGTGCCGATGGAGCGCGGCACGTGGTTCGATCTTGCTTCACTCACCAAGGTGATCTTCACCACCACAGCGATTCTACGGCTGGTGGCGGAGGGGAGGATCGGGCTGGACGATCCATTGACGGTCGCGCTCCCTGATCTGCGGCAATACGACCTGAATGCGGCGGAGCGGCGGCTGACCTTCCGCCAGTGCCTCGCGCACCAGACGCATCTTCCGGCGGTCGAGCCGCTCTATACGTATGGGCAGGATCCGACGACCCTGCGCGCGTTCATTCTGCAACGGTTCTGGCAAGCCGGACCGCCAGTTTATTCCGATATCAATTTCATGCTGCTTGGCATCACTGTCGAACGACTGACCGGCCAATCTTTGGCCGACCAGAGGCTGCCACCCGGCTTGACCTTCCGCCCGGATCCTGCCGCCTGTGCCGCCACCGAACGTTGCACCTGGCGCGGACGCGTGCTGCGTGGAGAGGTGCATGACGAGAACGCCTTCGCGCTTGGTGGTGCCTCGGGCCATGCCGGGCTGTTCGGTACGATCGACGGGGTACTCGACTTCGCGCTTGGTCTGCTGCAGGGGACTGATCCGGCACTGGCGCCCATCCGCACGCGTAAGTCGCTCACTCGCACGTTGGGGTGGGAGGCACGACATTCGGGCTGGTCGGGGGGCGATCTCTGTTCGGATGCGACGATCGGACATACCGGTTTCACCGGGACCGGGCTATGGATCGATTTCGCGCGAGGGGTTGCATGGTCGTTGCTGACCAACCGCGTGCACCCGACACGGCATCGGGAGACGGGCATCCAGGAGCTGCGCCGTCGCATAGGCGATCTGATCGCCGGCGTATCGGCATGACCGCCAGGCGTTGGGTTGCGATTCTGGCTCTACTGCTTGCGCTTGCCTGCCGGGCAGATGCCGCCGGCCCGATCGATGCGTTGCTGCGGGCCTACCCCGACGAGTTGGCAGGCTTCGATGGCATCAATCTGATCTGGCGCGACGGCACACGCATGCCGCTCAGCGATGGTCGCTCAAACAAAAGTTTGGAGGAGATGATCCGTGACGGATCGATCCTTGACCAGTTCCATTTCCCTTATCCGCGCAGCGCTCCATTGCTGCCGCCGACAGGGGACCCCGGACGCATTCGAAATCGCGCCTTCTTCGACAAGCTGTATGGGGACTGTCGGGAGGGGGAGGTGGTCCCGAAACTCGTGCCTGTTGTGTGGCTGCCGACCACGTGGGGGCACACTGTCAGGATCACCTCGGTGAACGGGGTGGATCAGCAGTTGGCCGCAGTTTCACGGGAGCTCGACGAGCTTCCGGCGGAGGACAAGAAATACCTTTACCCGATCGGTGGCACTTACAACTGCCGTGCTGTCGCTGATACGGGCCAGCTCAGTATGCATGCCTGGGGCGCGGCCATCGACATCAATACGGCGTACGCGGATTACTGGCTGTGGCGCGGCGGCCGCGACGGCGCGGTGCCGCCCTATGAGAACAAAATCCCGCCGGAGATCGTCACGATCTTCGAGCAACATGGCTTCATCTGGGGTGGACAGTGGATGCATTTCGACACAATGCATTTTGAGTATCGGCCGGAACTTCTCGGCGAGGGACCGCCGTTCGATTAGCTAAACGTCATCGCGAGGGGTGTGCTCGCGCAGATGAAAAGAAAGATCAACCACAGAGGCGCAAAGGGCTCAGAGTTTCTGCATAACATAAATAAGCTCTGCATTATCTGCCAGAGCAGGTTCGGCGCTTCCTTCTCGAAGCGGCACTGCGCGCGAGCCACCGGCACCGCCCCGTCCTCGCCGGCCATGACGGCGTGAAACCGCGACCCGCGAGAGTCGATCTCTCGGCCGCTTGATATAATACCAGCCGCCCTGTTCGATGACTGGTTTGACCCAGGGGCGCCTGGCGAGGGAGACGATGCGGTCGGGAAGTTCTGCGAGTTTGTTTCAGGCGTCATGACATGCCCCTGAGGATGACCTCATCGGTGTCTCAGACACGGCCCCCTGATTTCGTGACGGAGGTAAGAAAAAGCTTAACCACAGCGGCACAGAGACACCGAGAAGGGTCAGGCTCCGTGCCTCGGTGTCTCTGTGGTTAGGCTTTCTTCCTTACTATGCGATGGCCGGTTTGGCCCAAGAGCGCCTGGTGAGGGAGGCGATTTGTTCGGGCATTGCCATCAGTTTGTTCCAGGCATTACGACATGCCTTGAGGATAGCTTCATAGCTGTCCCAGACACAGTGGCTGAGAAAGTTGCCGCGCAGGAACTCCCAGACGTTCTCGACCGGGTTCAGCTCCGGCGAGTAAGCTGGCAGCGGCAACAGGCTGATGTTGTCAGGCACCGGCAGGCGGCGCCCCGGCTGATGCCAACCAGCGCCATCGACCAGCAACACAGCATGAGCCCCCGGGGCAACCTGGAGGCTGATCTCCTTCAGATGTTCGGCCATCGCCTCGCTGTTGGCGGCCGACATGATGATGGCAGCGCCGATGCTGCGCTCGGGGCAAACGGCGCCGAAGATATAGGCGGAGTCATGGCGGTTATCGCGAACCGCCGCCGGGCGCGAGCCACGTCGCGCCCAGACGTAGGTCAGCGTGCCCTTCTGACCGACACGGGCTTCGTCGCCGAACCAGATCTCCAGCGGCTTGCCGGCGGCAGCGGCTGGCACAACCTCGGCCACCTGGCTGGCGAACTCCTTCTTGAATGCCTCTTGCGCGGCGGCATCCTTCTTCGGATGATAGGGACGCGGCTGCAGCCGGGTGAACTTCAGCCGGCGCAGCAGCTTGCCGACACTGCGCTCGTGCAGCTCGACGCCAAACTCATCCTTGATCCGCTGCCGCAGGTCGATGCAGCGCCAACGTACCACGCCGTCCCGCTCAAGGTCGGGCCCCTGTTGCACCCATTCCACCACCTTGGCCTGTTGCTCGGGCGATAAGCGGGGCGGCGGACCGCGGCGGCACGGTCGGTCGGACAGGCCATCCAGCCCGGACTTGTTGTAGCGATGTACCCAGTCACGCAACGTCTGGCGGTCCATCGCACACGCCTCCGCCGCGGCTTCCCGCGACCAGCCTTCCAGCAGCAACGCCATCGCCAGCATCCGACGTGCCGCTTTGGCGTCTCGAGTGGCCGCCGCCGCCTCTCGCAGATCAGCCGCCGATCGCTCCAAACGGGTGATCGCTACGGTCATCGCTGTCCCCTCCGTCCAACGGGGACGCCGAATTGTACCGCTCCGAGCCGCACCAAATCACGTTCGAGTTCAACGAGCCGGGCGGCTGGTATAATATGACATCTTCTCCGCGCCACTCCCTCGGGACTCCGAGGGGTCACTGCGCGTCCGCTTGATTTGGATCACTTCCCGCCGCGCGGGCAGGGCCGCAATGCACGCCATCAGCGCCCGGTCAGGATGCGTTCCACGAGCTGCTTCACCGTCGGAATGAAGCCGTTCGAGTAGAACGGATCGCGGGCGAAGCGGAAGCCGTTATGGCCGCTGAACATCAGGTTGCGCTCGACGGCGTCCGGCTCGTCGCTTTCATGAGCGATCGCCTGCAGCGTCTTCTGGATGCAGAAGCTGCGCGGATCGGGGCGCTTGCCGCTGCTGTGATTTTCGTCGTGCTGGCTCCAGTTGGAGAAGCGGCACAGGCTGAGGCAGCCCATGCAGCCGGCCTGATCGCGGATTATCTCTTTCGCCGTCTCTGGCGTGACGAAGATCAGCGTGGAATCCGGCGTGCGCAGCGCCTCGGTATAACCGGCAGCCTCCCATTCGTGCACGCGCTCCAGATCCGCCCGCGTAAGGTACACCGGTCGCTTACGGGGACCGACGCCGTATTCGGCGACGTGCTCGCCGACGACTTCGGCAGTATAGGCGACCTGCCGCTCGCTGCGCCCTCGCAGCTCCTGGATGAAGCCGTTGTTGACCGCGCTCGACCAGAAGCCGGTCGGGCTGAAGCGGTTGAGGAAGACGTCGCCCTCTTTCAGCGTCAGCAGCTTTTTCTTCCAGGCGTCGCCGATCGGGCTTTCCTGCGTCAGCAGCGGGCGCGTGCCGAACTGGAAGGCGATCGGGCCGAGCTCCTTGTTGTCGATCCAGTCTTCCCATTCGTCGAGCCACCAGACACCGCCGGCCATGATGATCGGCGTCTCGTGCAGGCCGAACTCGAGCATGGTCTTCCGAAGCGCCAACACGCGTGGATAGGGATCCTCCGGCTTGACCGGGTCCTCGCTGTTGGAAAGTCCGTTATGCCCGCCAGCCAGCCACGGGTCTTCGTAGACGACGCCGCCAAGCAGGGCGGACGCCTTGTGATAGGCGCGCTTCCACAGCGCATTGAACGCGCGCGCCGAGGAGATGATCGGATAGTAATGCACGTTGAATCGGGCGGCGATCTCCGACAGCCGGTACGGCATGCCGGCACCGCAGGTGATGCCGTTGATGATGCCTTTCGCCTGCTCCAGCACCTCAGTGATGATCCGCTCGGCGGCGCCCATCTCCCACAGGATGTTGGCGTGGATGCGTCCCACTCCGCTGGCGAGCTCATAGGCGCGGCGGGCTTGGGTGAGCGCGCCCTGGATGGCATAAGCCACCAGTTCCTCGTGCCGGTCACGCCGGGTGCGGCCGCGGTATACCTGCGGGATACAGTGGCCGTCCGGGTCGAAACTGTCGGCGTTCACGGCGCTGAACGTGCCCACACCACCGGCCGCAGCCCAGTTGCCGCTGGAGATGCCGGTAGAGATGGAGACGCCCTTGCCGCCTTCGATCAGCGGCAGGACCTCGAACCCGCCCATGCGGATGGCGTTGAGGGCTCTCATCGCTCAGATCGGCCTTCTACCATCGCCGATTATCACCTTTCGCATAGAACGAGGTAGGGTGTTCGGCCGGCGGTTACTACTCGCCCGCCGCCGCCGGCTCGGCCGGCATCACGTCCGGCTGGCGATCGCCACGATCGTGCCGGTCACGATCGCCCCGGCCCGGCTTGGCGCCGACCTTGTCAGTGATGTCCTCGCCGGTTGTCTGATCGACGACCCGCATCGAAAGCTTTACTTTGCCGCGCTCGTCGAAGCCGATCACCTTCACCTTCACCTTGTCGCCGATATTCACCACGTCCGTCGTCTTACCCACGCGGCCCGGCATCAGCTCGCTGATGTGCACCAGCCCGTCCCGCGAGCCGAGGAAGTTCACGAAGGCGCCGAAATCGGCGGTCTTCACCACCTTGCCGTTGTAGATCACGCCGATCTCGGGCTCGGCGACGATGCCGCGGATCCAGTCGATCGCCGACTGTGCCTGAGTCACGTCGGTGGCCGCGATCTTGATCGTGCCGTCGTCCTCGATGTCGATCTTGCAGCCGGTCTGCTCGACGATCTCGCGGATCACCTTGCCGCCGGTGCCGATCACCTCGCGGATCTTCTCCTTCGGCACATTGATGACGGTGATGCGCGGCGCCGTGGCGGCGACATCCGACCGCGCACCGGTGATCGCCTTGCTCATCTCGCCCAGGATGTGCATCCGCCCCTCGCGCGCCTGATCGAGCGCCACGCGCATGATCTCCGGAGTGATCGAGGTGATCTTGATGTCCATCTGCAGCGCAGTGACGCCCTTCTCGGTGCCGGCCACCTTGAAGTCCATGTCACCGTAGTGATCCTCGTCGCCCAGGATGTCGGACAGCACCGCGAAGCCGCGATCCTCCTTGATCAGTCCCATGGCGATGCCAGCCACCGACCGTGCCAGCGGCACCCCGGCGTCCATCAGCGCCAGCGAGGACCCGCAGACGGTCGCCATTGACGACGAGCCGTTGCTCTCGGTGATCTCGGAGACAACGCGCAGCGTGTAGGGGAACTGCTCCTTTTCCGGCAGCAGTGGATGCACTGCCCGCCAGGCGAGCTTGCCGTGACCCACTTCGCGGCGACCGGGCGAGCCCATGCGACCCGCTTCGCCCACCGAATAGGGCGGGAAATTGTAGTGCAGCATGAAATGCTCGCGGTACTCGCCTTCGAGCGCGTCAATGATCTGCTCGTCCTGGCCGGTGCCGAGGGTGGCGACCACCAGCGCCTGCGTCTCGCCGCGAGTGAACAAGGCGCTGCCATGCGCGCGCGGCAACACGCCGACCTCGGCGATGATCGGGCGGACGGTCCTGGTATCGCGGCCGTCGATACGAATCCCGGTGTCCAGGATGGCGTTGCGGACGACGTGCGATTCCAGATCATGGAACAGCCGTTTCGCCGTCTCGAGCTCGGCGCCCTCCGCCGCGATCGTTGCGAGTGCCTGCTCCCGGGCGGCCTCCACTTTCTCGTGGCGGGCCTGTTTCTCCTTTTCGCGATACGCCTCGGCAAGGGCGGGGCGTGCCAGCTCATCCAGGCGGGTGGCGAGCGCCTTCTCTTCCGGAGTCGGCTCGGAGAGCGGCCACGGTTCTTTGGCGGCCCGCTCGGCAAGCTCGATGATCGCCTGGATGACCGGCTGGAAGCTCTGGTGACCGAAGGTCACAGCACCGAGCATCACCTCCTCCGGCAGCTCGTGCGCCTCGCTTTCCACCATCAACACGCCTTCGGACGTACCGGCGACCACGAGGTCGACCTCCGACCCCTGCATCTGCTCGGCGGTCGGGTTGAGGATGTACTCCCCGTTGCGGCGACCCACGCGGGCAGCGCCGACCGGGCCGAAGAAGGGTATGCCCGACAGCGTCAGCGCCGCCGAGCACCCGATCATAGCGACGATGTCGGGATCGTTCTCGAGGTCGTGGCTCAGCACGGTGGCGATCACCTGGACCTCGTTGCGGAAGCTTTCGGGAAACAGCGGCCGGATCGGCCGGTCGATCAGCCGGCTTGTCAGCACTTCGTTTTCTGACGGGCGCCCCTCGCGCTTGAAGAAGCCCGCCGGGGATCTTGCCGGCTGCGAACGCCTTTTCCTGGTAATGCACAGTGAGCGGGAAGAAGTCCTGACCGGGCTTCGACGTCTTCACCCCGACCGCGGTGCAAAGCACGATCGTGTCGCCGTAGCGGGCGAGAACGGCCCCATCTGCCTGGCGGGCCATCTTGCCGGTTTCCAGGACCAGCTTACGCCCGCCCCAGTCGAGTTCCTTGCGGTAGTAATTGAACATGCGTTGTCCTTCGATGCGCGCGGCATCGGCGGACGGCATCCCGAACGATCCATTCCCCACCCTGGGAAACGGCGTCTCGGGTCGCATGAGGCGCGGTCTCGGCCGAAGCCGGGCCGCGGGCCATGTGGCCGGAAACGCCGTCTCGATTCCCATCGCCGGGTTGGCGGGATCGGCGGTCTGTGGTCCGCCGCGTGTCGCGACGGGTGGGGGCACGTTGCCCCCGGGAGTTGCCCCGCCCCACCATTGGTGCGGGGGTCGTCACCGACGAGCCTCATATAGGGGCAACCATCGGCGGATTCAGCGGCGGAAGGCTGGGGCCGGACCCCATTCGCCCCTAGCGGCGCAAATTCAGGCGCCCGATCAGTGCCTCGTAGCGGGCGCTGTTCTTCGCCTTCAGATAGTCCAAGAGCCGCCGACGACGGCCGACCAGCATCAGCAGCCCACGCCGGCTATGGAAATCCTTCGCGTGGGTCTTCAGGTGCTCCGTCAGGTTGGAAATCCGCTCCGAGAGCAGGGCAACCTGCACCTCCGGGCTGCCGGTATCGCCGGTACCGGTGGCGTACTCCGAAATCAGCGCCGTGCGGCGCTCCGTAGTGATCGACATCGGATTTTCTCCTTTTTGTTGATCCGGCGCGCCCGGCCCTGTCACAGGATCCGCTCGGGCTTCAGCCAGCCATCGGCCAGCCGGCACAGCCCGATCACGCGGCCCCCCGCCATGGCGCGTGCCAACCCACCACCGGGATTGGCCGCCGCCGGAATGCGCCCCATCAGCGCCACCAAGCTGATCGCCTGGCCTTGCCGCAAGGCACTGGCCTCTGCTTCCGTCAGGGCCAGCGCCGGGATGTCGGCCAGCGCGGTCGCAACGGGAAGCAAAAGGTCCGGGGAAGCGGGCGCGGTATGGTCCGGCCCGGCGATTTTGTCCAGTGGGATCGCCTGCCGTTCAGTGAACGGCCCGACCCGCAGCCGGCGCAGCCCGGCGACGTGGCCGAACGTGCCGCAGGCCACCGCGAGGTCCCGCGCCAGGCTCCGCATATAGACGCCCCGTCCGGACTCCACCTCGAACTCCGCCGAGTCGGCGTCCGGGCGAGCGACCAGATCGAACCGAAACACCTGCGCCGGTCGCGGCTCCAGCACGGCGGCGCGGCCTTCGCGCGCCATGTCATAGGCCCTTTCCCCGGCCACCTTCACTGCCGAGAAGGCGGGCGGCACCTGCATGATGTCGCCGCGAAACCCGGCCAGCGCCGCTTCGATGCAGGCATCGGAGGGCCGCACGGGGGACGTGGCCGTCACCTGCCCGTCCGCGTCATCAGTGTCGCGTGCCTCCCCGAAGCGGAGGCTGAAGCGATAGAGCTTGGTGCCGTCCATCACGTAAGGGACGGTCTTGGTCGCGGCGCCGAAAGCCACTGGCAGCACGCCGGTGGCCAACGGGTCGAGCGTGCCGCCGTGCCCGGCCTTGCGGGCGTCAAATGCCCGCCTTACGCGGTTCACCACGTCGGTGCTGGTCAGCCCCGGCGGCTTATCGATGACCAGCCACCCGTCGAGCGGCCGTCCACGGGGCGTGCGGCGAGGCATTGCGTTGTCTCCGGACGGCGAGGGGCGTCGTTGTCAGAGCTAACGCCGCACCCGTCATTCCTGCGCAACCCATACCACGGCACGAGATGCTGAGGCGTCCGTCGGTGATTGTTTGCGGATCAGCGCAGACGGCGGAACTTGTGCAGCGAGCGCAGATTCGCCGGCCGCGGCTGGTCGGGATAGGTCTGCGGCCAGTTGGTCCAGGATACCTCGCCCACATACAGATCGCCATGCGAGTCCACCGCCAACCCGTGCGGCGCCATAAACTCGGTCGGACCGAGGCCGGCATGCATCCCGCCGAGGCGCGCAATCCGCTTCCCGGTATGATCGACGATCGTCACCCGCGGCCCGAGATTGGGTGCGGCGCGGTTCACCGACATGGTGGGGCCGAGTTCGCCAATATAGCAGATCGGGCACTTGCCCGGCGGCATGAACAATCCGCACGGCCGATGCAGGTTGTTCCATTGCGTCTCATACTGGCCGTTGCCGTCAAACACCTGCACGCGGTGGTTCTCGCGATCAGCCACGTACACCCAGCCATCCGCATCACAGGTAATGTTATGAACGATATTGAACTCACCCGGGTCAGTGCCAGACTGGCCCCAGGCGAGCTGCCACCTGCCGTCGGGGCTGAATTTGTGCACCCGAGCGTTGCCGTACCCGTCGGAGACGTAAATCTCGCCCTTTGGTGATAGCGCCGTGTGGGTGCAGCGATGGAACGGCTCCCCGCTCATATAGGGCGTTGGCTTGCCCGGAATGCCAAGCGTCATCAACACCTTGCCGTCCAGCGTGCATTGCCGGACGGTGTGGTCGCCGTCGTCGGTCAGCCAGATGGTATCGTCCGGTCCCATGTGCAGCCCGTGTGCGCGCGGGAACAGGCCCTCACCCCAGGAACGTAAGAAGTTGCCGTTGCCGTCAAACACGATCATCGGGTGCTCACCGCGATTGAACACATATACATTGTCGTTGCGATCGACTCCGACCGAGCCGATCTCCTTGAGCGACCAGCCATCGGGCAGCCTCGCCCAGTTCTCGACCGGCTCGTAGATGTATTCGCCGCTGCCGATGGTCGCCATTGTTGTTCCCCCCGCTGAGTGAGTGTGCTGGCGAACCAGCTTGCCACGAAGCCGGGCAGGCCGCCACATCCAGATCAGCGCGGCGATGACGACGTGCGCCGCCTTGCGCTTCCGGACGCGTTTGCGCACCATGCGGCGGCGCAGGACTGCGGGAGGAAGCAGCAATGGACGGGTTTGACATCACCAGCCGATTGGTCAACGGCTTGGCCGAACCGGCCGCCAAATTCACCGGCTTCCCGCAGTTCAACTTCGTCGGCGGCCACAACGACCCGACCCTGGTCCCGATCGAGGGGCTGATCGCAGCCACTGCGTCGGTGCTGCGCCGCGAGGGTCAGAAACTGGCGATGTACAATCTCGCGCAGGGACCGCAGGGCTTCATCGGGCTGCGCGAGTTCGTCGCCGGCAAAGCGAAGGAACGCAGGGACATCAACGCCTCCCCCGACGATGTGCTGATCACCGTTGGCTCCGGACAAGGCATCGACATCATCAGCAAGCTTCTGATCGAGCCCGGCGACACCGTACTGCTGGAGGAATTCTGCTACGCCGGCGCCATCAACCGGTTCAAGAAGCTGGGCGCCAAGCTTGTCGGCATGCCGCTCGACGAGGACGGCATCCGCATGGATGCGCTCGCAGCGATCCTCGAGGAGCTGAAAGGCCAAGGCACCACGCCAAAGTTCATCTACACCATCCCCACCATCCAGAACCCCACTGGCTCGATCCTGCCGCTCGAGCGCCGGCAGGAGCTGCTGCGGCTTGCCAGGCAATACAGCGTGCCGGTGTTCGAGGACGAGTGCTACGCGGACCTGCTGTGGCACGGCGTCGATGCGCCGCCCGCGCTCTATGCGCTGTCGCCGGACCAGGTGATGCATATCGGCTCGTTCTCCAAATCACTCGCTCCGGCGCTCCGCGTCGGCTATGCGATCGCGCAATGGCCGCTGCTGCGCCACATGATCGCCAACAAGGGCGACAGCGGGACCGGTGCGCTCGATCAGATGATCGTGGCCGAGTATTTCTCCAAACATTTCGCCGAACACGTCGATGAACTGACCACCGGGCTACGCGGCAAGCTCGACGCCATGCAGGATGCGATCGAGCGCGAGTTCGGCACCTCGATGGAGACCTGGCGGCCGCGCGGCGGGATTTTCCTTTGGATGAAGCTGCCGGACTCGATCGATGTGCGGACCCTGGTAAAGCCAGCCGCCGAACGGGGCATAGCGTTCAACCCCGGTCCCGAGTGGGCGGTTGATCCTCAGGCGTCGAAATCGCATCTGCGTCTCTGCTTTGCGCTGCCGTCGACCGAAACCATCCGCGCAGGAGTCGCGGCCTTCGCCCGGGTCTGTTATGAACAAACCGGCGTGCCGCAGCAGAGCGCCAACATTCGCCATGGAGGACGCCAATGATCCTCGACAATGAAACCCAGGTCACCGAGGCGGTACTGGCGGCTCTTGCCGGCACGCCCGACCGCCGGCTGCGCGAAATCCTCAGCAGCCTGATCCGCCATCTGCACGCCTTCCTGCGCGACGTACGCCCGACCGAGGAAGAATACTATGCCGGGCTCCGCTTCATCGCCGAGCTCGGCAAACATACTGGCGCCGATCGGAACGAAACCATCATCGCCGCCGACACGCTCGGCCTATCGACGCTGGCCTGCCTGCTCAGCAACACGATCGGCGCGCATCGCACCGATCCGGCGCTGCTCGGCCCGTTCTGGCGCAAGAACGCGCCTCGCCGGCAGAACGGAGATGCGATCACTTATTCCCCGACTCCGGGGCCGGCGGTGTTCGTCTCCGGCCGGGTGATGGATACCGACGGTGCGCCGATCCCGGGTGCGACGGTCGATGTGTGGCACGCCTCGCCGGTGGGGTTTTACGAGAACCAGGATCCCGAGCAGGCCGATTACAACCTGCGCGGCGTGTTCACTGCCGATGCCGAAGGCCGCTATTGGTTCCGCACGGTCAAACCCGCCGGCTATCCAGTGCCGGTCGATGGCCCGGTCGGCGAGATGCTGAAGGCGACGGCGCGCCATCCGTATCGTCCGGCGCATTTCCACTACATGGTCACGCATCCCGGCTACAAGACGCTGATCACTCAGGTCTTCGCCGATGACGACGAACATCTGGACAGCGACGTGACCTTCAGCGTCGTGCGCTCGCTGGTCGGGAAGTTCCGCAAGCACGACGGCAAGCCGCCGGCCGATGATGTGACCGGGCCCTGGTACACGCTTGAATACGACCTCTATCTGGAGCCCGGAGAGATGCGCATCCCCGTGCCGCCGATCCCCTGATGCCGCTCGCCTCCACACCCCTTGCCGGCAAGGTTGCCGTTATTCTGGGCGGCACCGGCGGCATCGGCTCGGCCACGGCGCTTCTGTTCGCCGAGGCCGGAGCACGCGTCGCCGTCGTCGCCAGCCGCGACCGCCGGCGTGCTGAAACGACAGCCGCCGGCCTGCCGGGCACCGGCCATCGCGGCTATGCCGCGGCGATCGATCGCTCGGAGGAGCTGAACGCCCTTGCCGGGGCGGTTTCCGCAGACCTCGACCGGGCCGACATTCTGGTGAACTCCGCCGCGGTGACGATAGCGGTGCCACATGCCGACCTGGATGCGATGGACGACGACAGCTTCGACCGCATCCTGCGCGTCAACACGCGCGGCGCGTTTGCAGCGGTGCGGGCCTTCGCTCCTTTGTTGCGCGCGCATGGCGACGGATTGTTGGTGAATATCTCGTCACTGTCGGGAAGCACAGGCGTCGGGTCTTGCGTTGCCTATTGTGCGTCCAAGGCTGCGCTCGACGTGATGGGCATGTCGCTCGCCCGCGCCCTCGCTCCGGCAATTCGCGTGCTGACCATCTCGCCCGGCATCGTCGATACCGACTTCGTCCCCGGCCGGGACAAGGCGATGCGGGAGAAACAGGGCGCGACCAGCCCGCTCAAGCGCGCCGCCACGCCACAGGACTGCGCCGAGGCGGTGCTCGCCTGCGCCACCACGCTGCGTTTCTCGACAGGAGCGGTGATCCAGGTGGACGGCGGGCGACACCTGTAAAACCAACCCCGGTTGAAGCCGACTTGCCGTGCTCGCTGCCATCAAGCGAGCGTCGCGGCGGCCTGCGGCCACGCTTGGCTCGTCAGGTCCCGACCAACTCCCGCACGCGCGCAATGGCACCGTCGGTGCCCCAATCCTCGCCGCCGGCAACCGATGCGCGTTGCATACCCTTGCGGTCGATGATGAACGTCATCGGGATGCCGCTGACACCCAATGCGCGCATCGCGTTCCCCTGCGGGTCCAGCAGGATCGGCAGGTCCTTGATGTTGTGCGTCTGATAGAACTGCCGCACCGCCGGCGCGCCGCCATGGTCCGACGACAGCGGCAGGACGACGATACGCTGGACCGCCAGCTTGCCCGCCAGCACGGCAAGCGACGGTAGCTCGGCCACGCACGGCGGGCACCAGGTGGCCCAGAGGTTCAGCACCACGCCAGAACCGAGATACTCCTTCAGCGTGTGCGAATCGCCTTCTGCATCGACAAAGCTGATCGGGGGCGGCGCCACCGGCGAGTCAATCAGCTTGAGATCGGGCAGTGCGCCCGCCGCGTTCGCGCGCGGTTTGCGCAGCGTCAGCGCCGCCGTTAGGGTCCCGACCCTCAGCGCCGCCCGGCGCGTCACCACCAGCATAACGGACCTCTTTTCGTGAGCGATTTGCCGGACCGGAGAAACATGCCGGCCAATGCGCAATGGGGCGGACGGTTCGCCGCGGGTCCCTCGGTCATCATGGAGCAGATCAACGCCTCGATCGGCTTCGACCGCAAGCTCTGGCGGCAGGACATCCAGGGCTCGTTGGCGCATGCCTCCATGCTGGCGAAGGTGGGGGTGATCTCCGGCAAAGACGAAGCTGCGATACGCGAAGGCCTGGCGGTGATCGCGCAAGAGATCGAGAGCGGCCGGTTCCCGTTCTCCCAGGCCCTCGAAGACATCCACATGAACATCGAAGCACGGCTCACCGAGCGCATCGGCGAGGCCGGCCAGCGCCTGCACACTGCGCGCAGCCGCAATGACCAGGTGGCGACGGACTTCCGGCTGTGGGTGCGCGAGGCGATCGACGGCCTCGCCGCCCAGCTCGGCGATCTGATGCTCGCACTCGCCGAGCGCGCGGCGGCGCATGCGGCGGACCCGATGCCGGGCTTCACGCACCTGCAGACCGCGCAGCCGGTGACCTTCGGCCACCACCTGCTGGCCTATGTGGAGATGCTCGACCGCGACCGCGCACGGCTGGCGGACTGCCGGCGCCGGCTGAACGAGTGCCCGCTGGGGGCGGCAGCGCTGGCCGGCACCTCGTTCCCGATCGATCGCCAGGCAACCGCGGCAGCGCTGGGGTTCGACCGGCCGTCGGCCAACTCGCTCGATGCCGTATCGGATCGCGACTTCGCGCTGGAGTTCCTGGCTGCGGCCGCGATCTCGGCAATGCATCTGTCGCGCCTGGCCGAGGAGATCGTGGTCTGGTGCAGCGCCCCGTTCCACTTCATCCGGCTGTCAGACGCCTTCACCACCGGCAGCTCGATCATGCCGCAGAAGCGCAATCCCGACGCGGCCGAGCTCGTGCGCGCGAAGACCGGTCGGGTGACCGGGGCTCTGGTGTCGTTACTGACCGTGATGAAGGGCCTGCCACTCGCTTATGCCAAGGACATGCAGGAGGACAAAGAACCGGTATTCGAGGCCGCCGAGGCCTGGGCGCTGTCGATCGCGGCGATGGCGGGAATGATGCGCGACATGCAGCCGGACACGGCGCGCATGCGGGACTTCGCGGCGGCCGGCTTCGCCACGGCGACGGACCTCGCCGACTGGCTGGTGCGGGTGCTGAAGCTGCCGTTCCGCGCGGCGCACCATGCGACCGGCCGGCTGGTAGCGATGGCGGAGGGGAAGGGCGTGGACCTTGCCGGATTGTCGCTGGCCGAGATGCAAAGCGTCGAGCCCGGCATCACGGCCGACGTGTTCGGCGTACTGAGCGCCGAGGCATCGGTCGCGTCGCGTACCAGCTTCGGCGGCACCGCCCCGGCAAATGTTGCGCGCCAGGCCGCGCGCTGGCTGGCGGCGCTGACGTGAGAGCGGTCCTGGTGCTCGCTGTGTTGCTCGGCCTGCTGGCGGTGGCGGGCTGCGGCAAGAAAGGACCGCCCGAACCGCCGGGACCGCCGAGCCAGGTCACCTGGCCACGGACCTATCCGACGTTTTAGCACCGCGGTTCGGGGATTTCGGTTCGCCCCGTTTTATGGTCGTGTTTGCACCATGCGCTTCGTCATGAACCCCGACATGGTTTACGACTACCCGATCTGGGCAGTCGGGCTGCTGGTGGTGAGCGCGGCGGTAGTCGGCGCCGTGCTGCTCGAACTCTGCGCGCGCCGGTTGCTGCCGATCGAGCTGCGGCGGCGACACAACGACGTGGCGGCGGCGCTGCTCTCGATCATCGGCGTGACCTATGCGGTGCTTCTGGCGTTCGTCGCCATGCTGGCCTGGGAAGGGTTCAACCGGGCGAAGGCGGCCAGCTACGCAGAGGCCGCGCTGATCGGCGACCTGTATAACGTCTCGGCCGGATTCGCGGACCCGGGGCAGTCATCGATGCGAGAGCAGATCATCGGCTACGCACGACATGTGGTGACTGTCGAGTGGCCGGACCAAGCCGCGGGAAGGGCAGTCGATCCAGACTCGATCTACTTGGACAAACTGAACAGGATGGCGATCGGTTTTCATCCGTCCAGCGTGGCGGATGGCGATCTGCATACGCTGTTGCTGGAGTTGCTGGTTCGGCTGTGGGATGCGCGACAGGAGAGACTACTCGCCGCAGAAACGACCATTCCCGGCATCGTCTGGTTCGTGATGCTCGTCGGCGGTGGCCTCACGATCGCCTTCGGCTCGTTCCTTGGCGCACCAAGCCTGCGCATCCAGCTCGCCATGTCTGCCGTGCTGGCCTCGTCCGGCGCCCTGGTGGTGATTCTGATCATTGCTCTCAGCAATCCGTTTCGCGGTGATTTCCGCGTCTCGATGGCCCCGTTCGAGCAGGCCCTGTCGCGGATCGAAAACGCAGGCACGGGACCTTAGGACCGGCTTTCGCCGGAGGCGGGCACCATGCACCGACCTTTCGGGCTGCTCGGCGAGGCGGAGGCATTCTTTCTACTGCTCGGAGGCGGCGACGTAGAGGGCGGCGATGTCGGTCTCGGCGGTGTTGGCCGGACAGAGTGCCGCGATGCGGCGATGGCGGAATGGTCTCGCCGGGTGAGGTCTTCGGGGCTGTAAGCGCACGTTAGGCCAAACCGGCCGGCTTACCGGTACCACCTCCGGACTGGGGGCTATGGGGGGGCCTTTGCCCGGCGGGCGTGTGCATGCATGCCCGCGTCAGGGCTTTATCCCCCCAGGGCTTTAATCCTCCCAGGGTCAGCCGGAGCCTGCTGCTGGCAGGCGGGTCCGGCTCGGGGCGTATTCCGGTGCCCCCCGGAGGCCGGAAGGCCTGGAGGGCCTTCCTACAGGATTTTCTACCTTGAGCTGTGCTCCTACAACCGGACGGATTGCGTGGCGGGTAAGCCTGCACCGCTGAGTGCGATGCGGCTCCGCCGCCGCGACTGACCGACCCGCTTGCGGACAGCCTGGCGGTTGGTTTGTCGCACGGAGCGACGAACCTGCGTCCCACGCCGAGCAGGACCCCCGCTTCGTCGGTGCGTGCCCCGATCCGGGACCACGCCCCCCTCCGGCGTCTCAATCTTTCACGGCGAATTCACGCTTTTATTACAAACTTTCTACGGTCAGTTGGCTCGAACTCAAGTACCCTGGGGAGGCTGGAGGGGTGGGCGATGCGTGGTGTCGTCGGCACGGTGATTCTGATTGCTATTTGCTCTGGCACCACAGCGGTGGCGCAAACTTCCTCTGTTCCGCGATACGACGTTAAGCAGCAATGTAACAAAGTAGCCAGCTTCGGAGGGACCTATTCTGAAATGGTGATGGACGGTTGCCTAGGGATGGAACAGACCGCCTATGACCAACTTAAGCAGGCCTGGAACACACTTCCCGAGTCCATCCGGACGAATTGCGACAAGATCGCTAAGTTTGGCGGTGTTGGCTCTTACATGACGTTGCAAGGTTGCGTGGAGATGGAAACCGGAGCAGCCAAAAAGAACGCAGAGTCAGTCTTCAAGTATTGAGGGTTGCGCAGAGCAGCTCTCAAAACAGAGAGCGCCCGATGGCACTCGTGCAATGTCCAGAATGTAAAAACCAGGTCAGTGACACGGCATTCAAATGTCCGAGCTGTGGCGCGAGACTTCGCAAGCCAAGGCGAACAGTATTCGGAAAGATATGTCTGGGGCTGTTTATAGTTTTCAACGTTATAATGGCGCTCTGGCTGTTTGGGGGTGTCCACTCGAACGTTCAGCAGATGCAAGCCTTGAGCGGGGCACACAAGACCGGCGCTGCGCTCGGAACGACCATTGGCGCGATGCTGATACTCCTACTTTGGGCGCTCGGAGATGTGATCCTTGGACTATTTACATTCTTTACTCGTCCCCGCGTAAGCTGACCCGGGCCTTGACGGGCAACTGATCATCCCGTCCGCTGGCGCGGTTGCCTGGCAGAGCTGCCGGAGCTGCCGGGTGCAGCGTGGATCGCAGTCGCGGCAGCGGCGGCCTGTGCGTCCAGCACCCGCTGGCGGGTTACGGCGTCGGCGGTGATCTGCTGTGCGCGGGCAGCATATGCCGGCGGGCGGCTGGCCGCTGCTATGCCGCTGACGGCGAGGGCCAACGCGTGCGCCGGCGGGACCGACCTATCTGGTAGCGCAGGAGGCAATCGCGGCACCACGGCTTGTCGGGCAGGGCGGGCTCGGTGCAGCGCCGATAACCCCGGTCACCAGGCAGGCCCCATTCCCACACACATTGCCGCGGGGCATTATCGACCGCGATCGGCGCCGCTTCCTTCGTCGCGCTGATCACGGCGCCGGCTGGGACGATGTCATTCCTGGCCAGCCCATCCGCCTCGTCAGGCGGTGGCAGCGGCTCCGGTTCCGGGCTCGATGCGAAACCCGGCCGCGTCGCTGGCGACCGCCGGCGCCGATCCGTCCAGCCAGCTGACGAACAACTTCGACAGTGAGGGTGCAGGAGGTGTGCGCCGCAGCAGGCCGATCTTGACGGTGTTCGCACTCCGCCCGATCGCCTGCCCGAGCTGACTGAAGTCGAGCCCGTCGACCTTCATCCGCTCCCGCACCCGGCGGCGGAGAGTATTCCAGGTTTCGTCGATCGGCCGGGCGCCGCCTGTACCCTTCGATTTCGAACGCTTGGCCGCGGTAGTACTGGCGTGGGCCCTGACGGTCCGATGGTCTCGTGGAGGTGCGGTGATTGGAGTTCTCTGCCGCCTATCCGCCCCAGCGCTGGCCGACGCAGATGCGGTCGGCGCTGTCGTATCGCTCACCAACTCCGCGAGCGCGCGCCGCAGCACCGGCGTCGCCCGCGCGGCATACACCGTCACCAGACCCGATAACGCGGAGAGCAACGCGGCCGGTTCGTCTGTCGTGCCGATGCTGGACATGCCGCCTCCCCACGTTAGTCAGCGAAGCGTTGCGTCGGACGAAGGCGAAGGGCAAGGCTTCACCGATGCCCCTGATGACCGTCAGCGCCTACGCCAAGACCCGAGGCGTCGCCCGCAACGCGGTCGCTTATCAGATCGAGCGTGGCGTCATCCTCCGCGGACCGGACGGCCTCATCGACACCGACCAGCCCGACCAGGCCTGGATCCCCGAAAAGAACGGCACTGCATCGAACCCCGAGTCCGAGCGGCGAAAGCGACAAGCCGACCTCACGACCCAGTTGGTCAAGTTCAATCTCACGAGGGTTCAGCTCGACCGGATGCAGACAAGTATGTCGAGAAGTCCGCCAGCGAGACGATCCTCGAGGGCATCGACCTCGCCCTCGCGCATCTGCACGCGGCGCCGGCGAAGTATGCGAGTGTCCTGGCGGAGCTGCTCGGCATCGAAAAGGACCGGGCCCAAACCATCCTGCAGCAGGCTATCACCACCACGCTCGACGAGCTGGGCGACGTCCGCGCCGACGCTGCCCGGGCGATCGAGCAGCTGTGATCCTCGCGCGCGGGCGGCCTGAGAGGGGGGTCTGGCGCTCGTACAGCGCACCGACCGCGCGGCGCAGCGCGCGAACGTCAACCTGCGCGTCGACACGCACCGAGGCGCCGCCGGGCAGTACGATCTCGATCAGCCCCTCCGCACGCGGCGGAGCCATCAGCGGTACTGCCGGATGCGGCCTTGCCACAGGCATCCTCGCCTCAGTCTTGGGGGTTGCCGCCTCCTGACGCTCGCCCACCACCACATCGACGCGCGCAAAATTCCCGCCCGGCCCTGGCAGTTCACCCCCGACACGCTGCGTCAGCTGTCGGCGCCAAGTGTAGAGCTGACCAGAGCTGATGCCGTACTCGCGGACAACTCCACTCGGCCCCATGCCCGGTTGCAGGCTCTCCGCAACGATCTCACGTTTCTCCTCGATCGACCATCGGCGCCGTCGCTCGCAACCTGTAATCACCTCGATCCGCTGTCTACGAGCGCTCGTACGAGTAGTCGTACGACTACTCCTTACGCTATCTGCCTGCTCGATCGTCGCCTGATCGCCGTCCATGCGCCACTATCAGCCCACGCCTCCGGGTCAGCGCAATGTGATCTAAGCAGGCCGCTTACGAAGAGACGAGGAACCACGGGCTCCTTCCGACCTGTATAGCCTTCGTCTGGCCCAGAGCTAGTACCCACTATCGGTGAACCGTGAGTCGTGATTCGTCTGGGGGGACGAGAGCGATTCCTCGGGGGACTGTGATCGCCCTCACTGCCGAGGAGCGGCGGGCGCTGGTGGCGCTGGCCGGTTCCCGCAAGAGCGAGGCATGGATGTGCAAGGGCGGGCCGGGTGGTATCGGTGACGGCGATGATCGCTGTGGCAGTGAACACCGACGGCAAGCGCGAGATCGTCGGCCTGCACAGCGGCCCATCCGAGGCTGAGCACGTTCTGACCGCATTGGCCGGACCTCGGCCCGATTGTGCGGGGCCCTCTCGTGATTTCTATGCAGCACCGATAAGGCTAGAGCAATGACCGATAGGGCCAGGGGCAATGGTAGTATGACCCCCGGATCGATTGTCCGCTGTCGCAACCGCGATTGGGTCTTGTTGCGGAGCGACTCGGACGAGGTCCGCTTACTCCGGCCGCTGGCAGTTTCTCGCCGCCACGTCAGTCCGAAGTCGCGATAGTGCTCGCCCACGATCGTCACCTCCAGTCGCGGGTCGCGGACAGCATCAAGCAATCGCTGATTGCGGCGTCGACCGCGACGCTTAGGGACCAAGCTGGACCCGCCGTCCTGGCGCAGACCGCGCAACAACTGCGTTGCGCGACGCCGGCACACCCGGTCAGCCTGCAGGTCTTGGGCGACGACTGTCAAGACACGGGCGGCAAGTCATGCCGCCTTTGTGCATCAGAAAAGGTCCAATCCTGTCAAAGGCCTTACTCTAAGTAAAAGCGAAACCGTTGCCAAACGACTCACGCTTCTACGATCCCCTTGGCGTCTGCGCCAATTCTTCTGCCAGTCGGCGACACTCTAAGCGGAACTTTTGGTCGGCGTCATGTGGGAAGGGGTAGCCCTGAGGTCCAGCGAAGACAAACTTACTGCGCAATTCCGGCTCTTTGCCAGATCGTTGCCGCTCAAACTCCTCAAGCCAGCAGTCATAATGCTCTACAAGACGGCCGGCATCCGTGATCAGGGCGGCAGGAATGAGATGCCCTTTTGCCAGAAGCAGGTCGCGGATTGCCTCGTTTCCTGCCCTGAGAACCTTTGCCTCTAAGTAGAAGTTCGTCCCTCTGTAGCGGGCGAATGCCCGCTCGGTCCGGCCCAATTGCATATAATACCAGCCGCCCGGCTCGTTGACTCGAACGTGATTTGGTGCGGCTCGGAGCGGTACGATTCGGCGTCCCCGTTGGACGGAGGGGACAGCGATGACCGTAGCGATCACCCGTTTGGAGCGATCGGCGGCTGATCTGCGAGAGGCGGCGGCGGCCACTCGAGACGCCAAAGCGGCACGTCGGATGCTGGCGATGGCGTTGCTGCTGGAAGGCTGGTCGCGGGAAGCCGCGGCGGAGGCGTGTGCGATGGACCGCCAGACGTTGCGTGACTGGGTACATCGCTACAACGAGTCCGGGCTGGATGGCCTGTCCGACCGACCGTGCCGCCGCGGTCCGCCGCCCCGCTTATCGCCCGAGCAACAGGCCAAGGTGGTGGAATGGGTGCAACAGGGGCCCGACCTTGAGCGGGACGGCGTGGTACGTTGGCGCTGCATCGACCTGCGGCAGCGGATCAAGGATGAGTTTGGCGTCGAGCTGCACGAGCGCAGTGTCGGCAAGCTGCTGCGCCGGCTGAAGTTCACCCGGCTGCAGCCGCGTCCCTATCATCCGAAGAAGGATGCCGCCGCGCAAGAGGCATTCAAGAAGGAGTTCGCCAGCCAGGTGGCCGAGGTTGTGCCAGCCGCTGCCGCCGGCAAGCCGCTGGAGATCTGGTTCGGCGACGAAGCCCGTGTCGGTCAGAAGGGCACGCTGACCTACGTCTGGGCGCGACGTGGCTCGCGCCCGGCGGCGGTTCGCGATAACCGCCATGACTCCGCCTATATCTTCGGCGCCGTTTGCCCCGAGCGCAGCATCGGCGCTGCCATCATCATGTCGGCCGCCAACAGCGAGGCGATGGCCGAACATCTGAAGGAGATCAGCCTCCAGGTTGCCCCGGGGGCTCATGCTGTGTTGCTGGTCGATGGCGCTGGTTGGCATCAGCCGGGGCGCCGCCTGCCGGTGCCTGACAACATCAGCCTGTTGCCGCTGCCAGCTTACTCGCCGGAGCTGAACCCGGTCGAGAACGTCTGGGAGTTCCTGCGCGGCAACTTTCTCAGCCACTGTGTCTGGGACAGCTATGAAGCTATCCTCAAGGCATGTCGTAATGCCTGGAACAAACTGATGGCAATGCCCGAACAAATCGCCTCCCTCACCAGGCGCTCTTGGGCCAAACCGGCCATCGCATAGTAAGGAAGAAAGCCTAACCACAGAGACACCGAGGCACGGAGCCTGACCCTTCTCGGTGTCTCTGTGCCGCTGTGGTTAAGCTTTTTCTTACCTCCGTCACGAAATCAGGGGGCCGTGTCTGAGACACCGATGAGGTCATCCTCAGGGGCATGTCATGACGCCTGAAACAAACTCGCAGAACTTCCCGACCGCATCGTCTCCCTCGCCAGGCGCCCCTGGGTCAAACCAGTCATCGAACAGGGCGGCTGGTATAAGATGCCCTCGCTGCGTCTTCATTCAAGGCGACCGACAGCATCAGGTCAGCACGAGCGAGCATCACATCAGCCTGCTGGAGGAAAGCAACAGATTTCAGGCTTCATACATCAAGACCAGCCCTGCGTATTTCGTGCATGAGCGGTGAGCGCTCCCACCAGGCTTTGGCTGGGTACGGCTTGGCATCGAAGAAAGCGCCGGTATCGTCGAGAAAGTCGACCCGCAGATCCGCCAGACGCATACGCTCTTTCCACACGTCCGACATCTCGGTAAAGAAGACGGCAATGTCGTAATCCGAGTCTAGGACGTCCGTCACCACGGGCGCGCGAGCCAAAAAAGAACCACGCGTTCGATTCGGTCCCCGTAAAAGTCTTGCAGCGCTATTTTAAAACGCTTCAAGACGGGATCATCTGTCGGAGCGGCGTTCATGGTAGTATTATTGCACATTTCCCCCATTGCCGCCAGCCCTGGATGATCCATCACGCCGCCCCGCGGCCAAACGGATCGCATAATCGATCGCCTCGATCAGGCTCTCTTCGCTGGCCACGCCCTTCCCGGCAATGTCGAACGCCGTGCCGTGATCGACCGAGGTCCGGATCACCGGCAGCCCAAGTGTGATGTTCACCCCCGACAGCGCCCGCCATGTCCCCGTCGCCGGATCCACGTCGAAGCCAAGCAGCTTGACCGGGATGTGGCCCTGGTCGTGGTACATCGCCACCACTGCATCGAATTGCCGCGCCCGCAGCTTCACGAACACGGTGTCGCCGGGCACCGGGCCGGTGACATCCAGGCCGTCGGCGCAACAAGCGGCCACCACGGGTGCGGTGATCTCGATGTCCTGCAGGCCGAACAGACCCCCTTCTCCGGCGTGCGGATTTAGCGCCGCCACCGCCAGGCGCGGACGGGCCACGCCGAGATCGCACACCGCTCGATACGTCAGCTCAATGGTGCGGCGCAGTCGTTCCGGTGTCAGCAGACGCGGCACGTCGGCGAGCGCCACATGGGTCGTGACGTGCCCCACCCGCATGTCACCGTGCGCCAGCAGCATCACCGAGCTTTTCGCCCCGGTCAGCGCGGCCAGCATGTCGGTATGCCCGGCGAAATGGTAGCCGGCCAGGTTGAGCGCCTCCTTGTTCAGCGGCGCGGTGACGATGGCGTCGATCCGCCCGGCGAGCGACAGGGCCACAGCGCGTTCCACAGCGAGATAGGCGAAGCGGCCGGCCTCGGCCGACACCGCCCCGAGAGGGATCGGCTCCTGCTCCTCGCCGGCCTGCAGCAAGGCAAGCGGCGGCCACGCCGCATCCCCGCCGGTCTGCGGCAGAACATTCGGCTCGCCCAGCAAATGGCACGCCGCTTCCAGTGCCGAGCGGTGGCCGATCACCAGCAGGCGCAACTCGCCCGCGGCGATGCGCGGCCTTAGCTGGCGGCAAGCCTTCACGATGATTTCCGGCCCGATCCCGGCCGGGTCGCCCATGGTGATCGCCAGGTGCGGGACGTGAACGCTCATCGTGGGCCGCCTTCCTCTCCCGGCCGCAGCAGACGCAGCAGCAGGCCGGCATCGCCGAAGGCACCAGACTTGGAGACGACGCGCAGCCCGTCCCAGCGTCCGCCGCGAAGAATCGAGGTCGGCACCCCCGGAACGATCTCTCCGTCCACGTCCAGCCGCTCGGCCCCGAGGCAATCGCAGACGGTGCGCAGCGTTTCCCCGCCGGCAACAAACAGGGTACCGGGACGGTCTAGGAATGTCAGCAGCGCTGCGAAGGCGGCGGCGATATGCCGCCCCACGGTCGGCCGGTCAGCGCCCGGGGGAGCCACCACGGCGACAGCGGCACTGGCGCGCGCCAGCCGGCGAGCGATCGGCGCGGCTTCCTCGGCGTCGCCGCGAGCGATGCGATGCACATACGCCCACGCGGCCGAAAGCTGCGCGATCGAGGCCGGGTGGTCGGAGCCGATCAGCGCCAGGACGGGAGGCCGCAGCGGAGGGACGGGCGGGACCACCCGGCCGGCAAGCGCGCCCGCAAGCCCACTGCTGCCGCACCAAAGGACGCGTCCTGGCAAGCCATTGCCAGCCACGACGACCGCTTGCAACTCGGCGTCGGTCTCGGCGTCCCAGAAGCTGACGCCCTCGGGTGCCCTTTCGCCCGGCCGGCAAAGCACAATGAGGATCCCCTCGGCTCGAAGCCCGGCAACCAGGTCGCGGCCGATGTCACGCCATCCACCCGGCTCGCGTACCAATTGACGGCCCGATCGGGTGACCCGGCCTTGGAACGGGAAGGCGGGTGCGATGATCACGTGATCGAAGCCTCGCCGGTACGCCGCGATCTCGGTAGCCACATGGCCTCGCAGCAGGCTGTCGATCTTCTTGAAGGCGGGCTCGGCATCGTCCAGCAGGCAGGCCAGCCGGTCGGCGGTTGCTCGGGCCTCGGCGGCAGTCAACTCCCGGGTGCCGGTGTCGATGGCCGCCGGCTCGGGGAGCGCGCGGGGCGGCTTCCAGAAGGTCGGTACGCATGGCGTTGGCGCGGGGCCGGCCGGCGACACGAACCGGGCGGCGCTGTCCAGCGCCCCAGTCAGGTCATCAGCCAGCACCCGCAGCGCGGCCATGCCGCAAGGGAAGCAATATCTACGGTGGGCAAGCAAGCCCTCCGCAACAATCGGCAGCTCAGCCGGGCGGATGCTTGTGCCCCGGGTGCTCCTCGTCCTCCCACTGATGCGCGGTCTCGGTCGCGTGACGGTCGGAGGTGGGATGGTCGGTCGGTCGGGCATGATCGCCCCGCTGCCTCCATGGCCGGCGCTGCCTGACCGGCCGATCGCCCGGCTGCCCAGCCCCGGTGATGCCCATGTGGGACGGAGGGTCGCTTGCCGGGAAGCTGTCGGAGCAGGTCTCGTCCAACAGGTCGTCCTTCGATCTGATCTGGCCCGGGGCCACCGGCGCTCTTCCTTCACCTGTTGTGACCAGAACGCCTGCCGCAGCCGACAGTTCTCGATCAGGGCCGCCACCAGCGGCGACCTGAGGAGAGAGCCATGAGCGCACAACTGTTGTGGTCACCGGCGCCGGCGCAGGGGTGGGCCGGGCGACGGCCCGCGCTTTTGCCGAGCGAGGCTGCAATCTCGGGCTGTTGGCACGCGACGCGGACCGACTGGAAGCGGCGGCGACCGAAATCAGGGCGCAAGGCGGACGCGCCTGTCCGGTAACCACCGACGTGGCCGACCCCGACGCCGTCGTGGCGGCAGCCGAGCAGATCGAGCGCGAGCTGGGACCGAGCGCCGCTGCATGCGATCACGCCGGCAAAATTCCGTCGCGAGACGGAGGTGACGTATCTGGGCACGGTGTACGGCACGATGGCGGCGCTCAGAGGGTGATGCGAACGCCGCCGGCGAATGGGCCGCGATTACACCGGCCAGACGATCGACGGCACTCTGGCATTTGGCCCGAATGGTAGCGGCGGGGGACAATACTGGTTTCCCGACACGATCGTGGTGCCCGGCACCTTCGTCTATCTGAGGTTTAGCCAATATCGACACTGCCGCGTTCACCGGCACAACCTTGAGCATCACGGAGCAGGTCTTCTTCGCCGCTGAGGGTTGGGCGTCGGCGTACTGGCCATCGGCTGCGTCCGCCACAAACAGGGCTGACGCTCCTCCCATTCGGAGAATGCCGGAGCGGGGCCATTACAGCCGTTTCGGCTTGGCCGCTCCGAGCCCTGGCTCGGAGCCATGCGGAGTCCGATTTGCCAGCATCACATATGGGGCCGGACTAATGGCCAACAGGCGACTCCGACTACGCCGCCTCGGCCAGCACCAGCCGCCGGCGAGGCACCGTCTTCACCGGCATCGCGGCATAGACGTCCTTCACCGCCTCGGTGATCGTCACCCCTGCCAACGCCGGCACAAGGCGCCGCCCGGTGCGGTCGAGCAACGGGCCGCTGCGCAGCACCAATCGCCACGTGCTCGGCGGCAGATAAAGCGCCGCGTCGCGCCGCTCCACCCGGAACAGCGAGGCGGCCAGCAGCCGACCGAGCTGGCCGAAGGAATAGGGCTGGCCGTGGCCGAACGGCGTCGCCTCGAGATAGGCCCACAACCCGCTGCGGTTGGGCACCACGATCAGCAGCCGGCCGTCATCCTTCAGTACGCGCCAGACCTCGCGCAGCATGCGCCTCGCATTGTCCGCCGCCTCCAGCCCGTGGACCAGCAGGATGCGGTCGAAGGTCAGGTCGGGGAAGGGGAGCGCATCCTCCTCGGCCGTGCAGGTCAGGTTCGGCGCGCCGGCCGGCCAGCGTGCCACACCGATCTGCGCCGGGGTGACGCCGATGCAGCGCCGCGCCTGCTCGCGCCAGAGTCTGAGATACGGGGCGCCATAGCCGAGGCCGAGCAGGGACTGGCCGGTCAGGTCCGGCCACAGGGCGACCAGGCGTTCGCGAAGCAGCCGCGCGGTCACCGCCCCGCGGGCCGTCGCGTAGAAATCCGCCGCCGCATGCACATCCGCCGCCATCCGCCCCCTATAGCACGCTGCGGCTTGCGGCGGCTCCCCCGGGTGCTACGCTACATCCATGAGCATCACCGCTACTCCCGTCCCGATCCTGAAGGACAATTACGCTTGGCTGCTGCGCGACAGCAGCGGGGCCACCGCGATCGTCGATCCGGCCGAGCCGGGGCCGGTGATCGCCGCGCTGGAACGCGCCGGCGGGCGGCTCGATTTGATCCTGCTGACGCACCACCACGCCGATCACATCGCAGGTACCGATGAGGTGCGAGCGCGGTTCGGTGCCCGGGTGGTCGGGGCGGCGGCGGATGCGCACCGGCTGCCGAAGCTCGACCAGGCAGTCCGGGAGGGCGACCGGGTCGTGCTGGGGGACGCGGCGGCCGAGGTGATCGACACGCCGGGTCACACGCGCGGGCAGATCAATTTCTACTTTGCCGACGGCGGGGTGCTGCTGAGCGGGGACACGCTGTTCAGCCTGGGCTGCGGACGGCTGATCGAAGGCACCGCGGCGGAGATGTTCGCCAGCCTGCGCAAGCTCGCCGCCTTGCCCGGCGAGACCAAGGTTTGTTGCGGGCACGAATATACCGAGAACAATGCGCGGTTCGCCCTGTCGGTCGATGGCGGGAACGCGGCACTGGTGCGGCGCGCGGAGGAGGCAAGCCAGCAACGTGCGGCGGGCCAGCCTACCGTGCCTTCGTTACTGTCTGACGAGCTGGCCGCCAATCCGTTCCTGCGCGCGCCGGACGTGACGAGCTTCGCTGACCTGCGGGCGAGGAAGGACCGGTTCTGACGCGCTGCGCGGACGGCGATCGGTCGGTCCGGTTGGTTGCGGGCAGGAGGGGTGCGGCCTTATAAGGCCGGCCCCCGCGGAGAGGTGCCGGAGCGGTCGATCGGGGCGGTCTCGAAAACCGTTGTACGAAATGCTGGAAGTACTTGTCGCACAAGCATTTTCTCGCCGCAGAAGGCTCTAACGGGGCACACTCGGGGCACAGCCTATTTGTGCCCGTATAGTTATAGGTGGAACGATATACGGGAATAGATCTCGGAAGGGTGGCAGAGTGGTCGATTGCACTGGTCCCGAAAACCAGCAGGGGCTCTGGTCCCTCGCGGGTTCGAATCCCGCCCCTTCCGCCGACTGATCCACTGCGCCGCTGATCTCGCTTCCAACTCCGAGCCGTCCGTTGCAGCGTCGCGGTCATCCCTCCCGCGAGGCCCCGAATGCAGCGCCGCGGCGGCCCAGGCCCCTCAGTTGGCAAGTCCCTCGCCTTCGCTGCTGCCGCGCCGCGTCCCGTTCCGCCATCTCCGCGGCCGCCATCGAGCGCACCGACGCACGAATACCGCCGGCACCATGACGTCGCCGCCCCGCAGGTAAACTCTACCGCGTTCCGGCAGGGCTGGCGCGTCAGCACGCGACTCGACGGCCTCCTGGAAGCCGGCCGGATCAGCCGCGAAGCCTGGGGCGCCGCCCAGGACTGGCGGCACTGGTTCGAAACCGTGACGCCGTTCCGCGCCCAGGCCTGGGAGGTGCGGGTGGACGTCTCCACCGTGCCGACCGATGCCGGCATGCTCGTGCGCGTGAATGCCATGGCGCAGCTGCGCGCGGTGGCGGATGCGCTCGGCCCGCTCCGGGTGAAGCTGCTCGAATCCGTGGTGGTGAAAGACTTGCCCTGGCTCGAGCTCGCCCGGGTGCTGCGCTGCTCCGACAAGACGGCGGTGGGATTCGCGGTCGAGGCGATCGAAGCGCTGGCTGACTGGCGCGCCGGCCGGGCCGTCGCTGCCCCGCCGGTGCTCAGGTTCCGCAATCAGCCGAGCAGCCGGTGACCACGCTTTATCTCCGCAATACGCACCCGACGCGGCCGTGTCTGGTGCCCGTGGGCAACGGGTCAGCACGACTCTTGCTGCCGGCGGTCACGTCCTGCCTGCCGGCAGGCGTGGTCCAGCTCCCCGCCGTGCGGCGCATGCTCGCCGCCCAGGTGCTCGCGGTGGTGGACGTCACCGGCTGGGATGCCGAGGCGCGTCAGCGCCAGGTCGACCGGCTCGGGATGGAGGCACTGATCCGCAACGCCGAGCAGCGCGAATTCGACCAATGGCGGCAGCGTGAGGCACCCCGACGTATTCACCGGCCGCCCAACCGCAACCGCAAACGCCGCGCCGACGAATGGCCGCAGGCCCAGATTGAGCGGCTGCGCCGGTGCTGGACCGAGGGGGTTGGCGCCGAGCAAATTGCGGCAGAGCTCGGCCGGGGAACCGGCGCAGTGCTGGCGAAGGCGCTGCGGCTGGGGCTGCCTGCTAGACCGCCCCGCAACGCCTGGCCGGCCGAGCGGGTCGCCCGGCTCCGCCAGCGCTGGGCGGACGGCGCCTCGTCCCGCGTGCTCGCGGCCGAGCTCGGAGTGACGCCAATGGCGGTCGTGTCCAAGGCGCGCGACCTCGGCCTTCCCGCCCGGCCGCGCAGCCTGTGGCTCGAATCGCAGCGCCGCGGCGGCCAGCGCGCCAGCGCCACCCGCTGGGCGACGCTACAAGGCCCGGCTTTTGCCCCACAGCCACGCCAGGACGGCGCCGAAGCGCTTGCATGTGGTGCAATAACCCCCTGACCGACAAAGCCGCTGGCGGGCTTCTCAGGTGCCCAGGAGCTTGAACGTACGGCAGCTTGACGATGCCCAGCTCGGCCAGTGTGCCGAGAAACTGCGCAAGGCGTGAACATCGCTCGCCCGCCAGCGGAACACATTCCACCCAAGCCGGTAACTGAAAGCCCTCGGTGCGGTCGGCACAACCTGCACGCGGTGCATTCTGATGATGCACAAGTAGGACTAACGGTCATACGCGCAGCGCGTATACGAGTGGGTCATCCGAAGCATACGCATCGGGCAAAGCCAACGATCATTCGAGACTGCCGGCTGAAGTAACCGCCACCCGGTGTAGCAGGCGTGCGGTCCCTGCACGGACGGACCTGTCCGGACCGGGGTCGAGGCAACTGAACACGGTAAGTCAAGTTCTTCCAACCACGCAACGAACGAGGTCCCCTACCATGCGAAAGCTTCTCCTACTCGCCACGCTCGCCCTGCCCCTTGCCGGGTGCGCCACCCCCTACACGCAAGCTTGCCAGGACGGCGATGACGCTGCCTGCGATAACGATGCAGCGTATCGCGAGCAACGTGTCGCAGCGATCCAGGCGAGCACCGATGCACTCGCTGCCTCCATGGCGGTCAGTGCGGCGATCATCCGCGCCCGTCAGTTCCAGGGCTACGCCTACCCCGCACCGCAGCCGCAGCAATGCGTCGGACAGTTCAACGGACCTGGCGTCCTGCCGATGATCACCATGCAGTGCCAGTGAGGGCCGGGGTGGTGACCACCACGGAGACACTGCGGGAGAGCCGCAATGACTCCCACACAACTTGCCGTCGCGCGTGAGCGGTTGGGCTGGAACCGCGGGATTCTGGCCCGGCTGCTGCACTGTTCCGAAGGTACCATTCGCCAGATGGAAGCCGGCCAGCGGCGCATTCCTGCATCCATCGCTCAATGGCTGACATTGCTCGCTAGTTATCACGTAGCACATCCACCGCCGGACGATTGGCGCGTGCGATGATGGAACCGCTACCCAGCGTGCCAGCCGTGCAGCAGCCCGGTGAAGGTTTCGTCGGGGTAGTAGTCGTGCCGCCAGTCCGCCGGCCGGTATCCGTTCCTGTCGGCGTCGGGGTGCTGGGGATCGTAGATCGGCTCGGCAAACGTGTCGAACGGCGTCCACGGCACGCCTGCAGGCGGCATCTCCCGGCGGTCCTCCACCGGCAAGGCGAGATAGGACCATTCGAAACGGCTGCGCCAGTCGCGGATGTATTCACAGATGCCCGCATGATCCAGGCCGGCCAGCCAGCTGCCATCCTGAATCGGATCCTGCGGCAACTCAGGGTAATTGTGCTTCGGCACCAGCCCGCCAGCGCGGCGCCGCTGGGGCCGGTTAACGCTGGCGATCAGCTGTTCCAAGGTCGGCACGGTCTAGGCCACTACCCTGAGCCTGCCTCCGGGAGGCACCGGTAGCTGCGGCACACCAGCGCCCGCCCGCGGGGTCAATGCGAACGCCTGGCACCAGCGCTGATACGCCGCATCGGCCGCGACATAGCCCGCCCAGGCGGCGTTGGCCTTGCTACCACCCTCCGCCGTCGCCACCGTCGGCCCCTGCCTGATCGCCAGGCGGTAAGCCTTGGCGCGAGCCGCAGCCGCCTCCGCCAGCGCCCGGAATGCAGCAAGATTGATCTGGCTGATCGTCCTGGCGGCGACACATTGTGCCATGTGCATCCGCCATTCCCGCTGTGCCGCCGGATCGAGATCGCTGGGCGGTGGCACCGGCTCGGTCAACGCCACCCGGCCGTTGATCATGTTCGTTTCGCTGCGCGACGCAGTAAACGTGCCCTGTAGTTTCTTTTGTGCGTCACTCAGCCGCTGTTGCGGCATGGAAAAACCTCACAGCGATGTGCAGCGGTGAAAAATCTGTTGGGACCCGGTCTACAGGGCAAGTCAAAAAAGGTTTTCGACCCCCATACCCCCCGCTGCGATCCAGAACACTACATGCCATGGTGATGCTGTATCCTGCAAGCAGTGTGCCCTAGCCCCAGGAATGGCGAGGGAACCATCCGAGTCGGCCGACAGGTTACGCCGCCCTCGGGACTCGTGCACGCGTAAATCCGGTGGTCCTATCGGACGTCTGCTCTCGACCATAGCGGACTTCGGCGGCGCCCGGCGGTGAGTGTTTCCTCTCGGCGTGCTCCTGGGGCGACATTCCAAGCGAAGCTGAGGCAATAACAACGTGCATTCCGCCATGGCCTTCGTGAGCCACTTATTGGTTCGCCGGGGTGCTGTTTCCCGGTCCAGGTCACGGCTAGCTTAGCCGTCGTCGACCGGCCAGCGGGCTCCGGCGGGCTCCTGGCGATCCGGCCGTTGTAGGACGCACGGATCCCAGCCTAAGCTACCCTCGCGATGAGGGAATAGGCCGCCCGCTGGGAGAATCTCGGCTAAACAAAGCCCGTTCGGGCAAAGCGCGTTCGTCCCGCTCCGGGCGGGACCAATGTCGGGGGGAGCACATGAAACTCATCATACGCAAGGCCATGGGTGGCCCGACCACGGGGTAAGCGACACCGGATGGCGCGACTTGGTCTAGGTCACGCGGTCAGCCAACTGAGCACGATCCCTGTCATCAGGAGGGCATAAAATGTCTACAAGCGTGAGTAACCCACTCCCGGCCGGTTTCAATGCACTACCGGTTCTCGACCTTCGCGACCCGAACTTCACCGTTGACGGTAACCGAATTTTGGCCGAGCTGCGCGCAAAAGGACCGGTCTGCTGCGTGGAACCCCACCATTCGCTTGGGTTCCTACGATGGGCCGAGTGCGATGCGATTCTTCGTGACTTCAGGACGTTCTCTGCGGCCTTCGCACGCAGCCTGCCCGTGCCCGGAGCGGAGGAAGAGACGAAAATCGACACTCTGCTGCGGGAAGACCCGCCGAAACACACGCGGGTGCGAACCCTCATGCAACAGGCCTTCACGCCCCAGCGCGTGGCTGCAATGGAGCCACACACGCGGGACATCACCCGGAAGCTTATCGACGGCATCATGGCGGGCGGTAACGAGTGTGATTTCCTCCATCAGTTCACTCTCCCGCTCCCCTCCACGGTGATGTCAGGTCGGTCCAACCCGGGGACATAGGTAACAGTTCAGCCCGACGAGATGGGTAACAGGCTAACTGGCGGCATGGAGGTGCACCATGCCGTGGCAGAGGACCGAACCCATGGACGAGCGGCTGTCGTTCATTGTGAGCTGGCGGGAGGATGGAGTTTCGATGGCGGAATTGTGCCGCCGCTATGGGGTGAGCCGGAAGACCGGCTACAAATGGGTGGATCGTTACGAGGCGGCCGGGCTGGCCGGCTTGCAGGAGCGCAGCCGGGCGCCGCTGCGGCATCCGCATCAGGTCGCGCCGGCGCTCGCCGAGGCGGCACTTGGAGCGCGGCGCAGCCATCCGAGCTGGGGCCCGCGCAAAGTGCGGGCGTGGCTGATGGCGCATGATCCTGGGTTGGCCTGGCCGGCGGCGAGCACGCTGGGCACGCTGTTCGACGAAGCCGGGCTGACGGTGCCGCGGCGTCGGCGCGAGCGAGTGCCGCCGCGGACGGCGCCGTTTGCCGACTGTGACGGGCCGAATGCGGTTTGGACGGCTGATTTCAAGGGCTGGTTCCGTACCGGCGATGGCGCGCGCTGCGAGCCGTTCACGTTGTTGGACGGCTGGAGCCGCTATCTGCTGCGTTGCCAGGCTGTGCGTCGGGCCGACACGGCGACGGTGCGCGCGATCCTGGAGGCGGCGTTTCGCGAATACGGGCTGCCGGAGGTTTTTCGCAGTGACAACGGAGCGCCGTTTGCGGGCCGCGGCGCGGGTGGCCTGAGCCGGCTTTCGGTGTGGCTGATCAAGCTTTCGGTGCGGCCGGAGCGGATTGATCCGGGCTCGCCGGAGCAGAACGGCCGCCACGAGCGGATGCATCTGACGCTCGGGCAAGAGACGGCGAACCCGCCGGCGGCGGACCTGCGGGCGCAGGCGCGGCGTTTTGCGGCGTTCCGTCGCTGCTACAACGAGGAGCGGCCGCATGAAGCGTTGGGCCAGCAGCCGCCGGAGCGGCACTATCGGGCGAGTGCGCGCGGCTACAGCGGCAGACTGTGTTCGCCGGATACCCGGAGGCGGCGACGGTGCGCCAGGTGCGCTCGAACGGCGAGATTAAGTGGCGTGGGGAACGGGTATTTCTGGGTGAGCCGCTGGTTGGTGAACCTGTCGGGCTGAGCCCGATCGCGGATGGCGAATGGCGTGTGATGTATGGGCCGATCGAGCTTGGCGTGTTGGACGAGCGGTGCCGGTTGCGACAGCGACGCCGGCGGCGGAGGGCGCTCTGTGGAGTTGTGGACAACCCAAGCGGGTTGCCCACAACTCCACAGAGCCAACAGCGACAAGCGCCTGATTTGATACGATGATGGATGGAAAGTGTTACCCATGTCGTCGGTCTATTCTGTTACCCATGTCGTCGGTTGGACAAGGTCTCCTGGGCGTTGATTCCTCGATGATGGAGACGTTCGCACGCTGGGCCAATTCGATGATGGGCGCCAACACCGCCCACGCCATCAAGGATGAAGCGGCGCGACAGAAGCGGTATCAGGAAATCGCGGGTGATGCGAAGGACATGGAGGCCTTTCTCAGGGAGCGAATTGAAGAGCGCCGCAAGTCGCCCCAACAAGATCTGATCACCTACCTCATCCAGGCCACCGAAGGCGGCGACCGGCTGACGGAAAAGGAAGCTGTGACCCTGATGAAGCTCTGCATCATCGCCGGCAATGATTTGACGACGCAGGCGCTCGCGCTGACGCTGGATTGTTTGCTCCAACACCCAGACCCAGATCAAATGAGGCTGCTCGCCGACGACCTATCGCTGGCCGCCAATGCGTTCGAGGAGAGCCTGAGATTTAATGGCCCGGTCGTCGCCCTGCAGCGCAAGGCGCTTCAGGATGCTGAGAGGGCCGGGGTGAAAGTGCCGGCGGGTTGCGTGGTTACCTTGGTTGTCAGCTCAGCCAACCACGACGAGACGATCTTCGAGAATCCAGAGGTTTTCGACATCCGCCGCACCATCCCGCGGGTCCTCAGCATGAGCAGCGGGAACCACCAGTGCATCGGCCAGCCGCTCGCCCGCCTCGAGGCTCGCGTCGCGTTCGAGGAATGGTTCGCACGCGTCGCGTCCTTCGAGGGCACGGGTCAGCCTGAACTGACCAAACAGATGGGTCTCAAGGGGTTCAATAAGCTGCCGGTGTCCTTTCAGCGCCGGAAGGCCAAAGCCGTCGTCGCGCCGGAAGACAGCGTCGTCAAGCAAACGGCGACGGCAGAGAAACTCGCCGGCATGTCCGACCAGCAGTTGGGGTTGGACAAGCGCCAGATCATGACGGCGAAGGTCGCCGGCATCTGGGACGTCAGCACCACGAGCAAACTCTTCGTATTGACCCACCCGAGCGGGGGTCTGCTTCCGCGGTTCACGCCGGGAAGCCACATCGTGATCCACATGCGGGACGGCGGCAAGGTATACAGAAACAGCTACTCCCTCATCAATGGTGGCTACGGCGAGGGCTTGGCTTACTTCATCGCGGTGCAGCTCGCATCGAACTCCAAAGGTGGCTCGAAGTACCTGCACGAGAAAGTCGCGCGCGGTGCGGAACTCACGATCTCAGTGCCCGCGAACTATTTTCCGACGGCCGAGCACGCGGTCAAACACCTGCTGATCGCGGGTGGCATCGGCATTACGCCGTTGCTCGCCCACCGGTCCCATCTCAAGCTGCTCGAACAGCGCGTCGAGCTGCATTACACCTTCCGCAGCGCCGAGACGGCGGCCTTCGTCCCCTTCCTGGGGTTCCAGGGCGACCCGAACGTTTATCTCTACGACGACAGCCTGGGACAGAAGCTCGACGTCCCCGCACTCATCCGGCGCCAGCCGGAGGGGACGCATGTCTACTGCTGCGGGCCCGCGGGACTGATGGACGCCGCGGTCAACGCGGCGGAAGCGCTTGCTTGGCCGGCCGAGTTGATTCACGTCGAGCGCTTCGGCGCCGGGCCTAGGAAGGGCGATGCGCCGTTCGAGGCAGTCTGCCAACATGCCGGGAAGACGGTCCACGTCGGGGCGAACGAGCACCTGCTGGATTGTCTGGAGCACGCCGGCATCGAGGTTCCATTCGGGTGTCGTGCGGGCAGTTGCGGAACCTGCGAAGTTGAGGTCCTGGCGGGAAAGATCATCCATCGCGATACGGTGCTTTCTGCTGCCGAGCGGGCGGAAGGCAAAAAGATGCTGGCGTGCGTCTCGCGCGGGGAGGGCAGTTTGACCCTCGAGCTTTGAGCTCAAGGTGCACTGGGGAGCGGCTCTTGGATCATTGTCGCGTCGTGAAGGAGACCTGAATACATGAAAGCCTCCCGCATCCCCAGTGAGGATACGCTGCATGAGCCCAAACGCGACCTGAAACAGCGGATTCTTGATGAAGTAGTGAAATTCTTTGGGATTGCGTTTTATCTTTGGGTGATGTTCGGTGTGTTCGCCCTCCACGAATCAGTGGTGGCAGAGAGAAATCATATTAACTATCACTTTTACGGTTTCGCTATCGTAAATGCGCTTATTTTGGGCAAAGTGATGCTCGTTGCTGAAGACTTGCGTTTTGCGGACTGGTTTAAGGACAGGCCGCTTATTTATCCGATTTTGTGTAAGGCGATAGCGTTCTCGGTTTTATTTTTGGTCTTCGACGTGGTGGAGGAAGTGCTTGTCGGAACATTCAAGGGGAAGACGATTGGCGAGAGCATCCCGAGCATCGGCGGCGGAACTCTGACTGGAGTAGTTTTTGTGGGGATTATCCTCTCTATCGCCTTGATCCCGTTCTTCGCCTTCAGGGAGATCGGCCGTGTGATCGGGGAGCGCGAGTTGCATTCCCTCATTTTAACAGACGGGGCAGAAGCTGCTGCATTTCGGTCCAGAATGCGCCAAAGGGCAGCTAACGCTGCTCAGCTGAGAGACAAGGCACGATGACAGATGGAATCCTCATCGTATTTGGCGTTCTTGCCGGCGCTGTCGCGCTGTTCGCGTGGGGACGCCCACGCACCGACGTAGTGGCGATCCTCGTGGTCTTGGCGCTGATCTTAAGCGGCGTGCTCACGCCGCAGGAATCGCTGGCCGGGTTTGGCGACCCGGTGGTGATGCTAATTGCCGCAGTGGCGATAGTCGGCGAAGGATTGATCGCTACCGGGGTTGCATACCGCCTCGGTGAGGCGGTGATGAAGGCCGGCGGCAGTAACGAAGGGCGCCTAGTGGCGCTCGTCATGGTGCTGGCGGGAAGCGTCGGCGCGTTTATGAGCTCTTCCGCAGTCGTCGCCATGTTCATCCCGGTGGTCATGGCGATCGCCAACAAGATCGGACTGAATCCCAAGAGAATGCTCATGCCGCTTTCGGTTGCGGCGCTGATCAGTGGCATGATGACCTTGATAGCATCATCACCGAACCTGATCGTCGACAACATCCTACGGGCGCGCGGCCTCGCACCGCTTAGCTTTTTTAGCTGGACACCGTTCGGTGTCGCCGTGCTCGGTGCTAGCCTGGATTTCCACGGAGCCGAGCCCGCCTAACGGTGGGCGAGTTCAAGCGATTCTAAAGACTCGCTTTTTTGCGTGATTTGTTATGCATGATGGTGCGCTGATAGCCCATTTGTACCTTGTCTTCTCCTTGCCAAAGGAAGACTGCCAGGATTCCGCCTCGCCATCGGTTGATGCAAAAATGCAGCACCATAGCCCTTCTCTGGCAGGCGCAGGGGTTGTCACGTCTTTCTCGCTTGACACTATATATGGGGTTAGACACCGTGCACAAGTGGCTATCAGAGCACCATATGACCTAATAAAGTGCCGCCGCTTCTTCGTCCGGCCGGCGACCCCACGGCAGCGCCAATACGAGGCATTGCGCGCCTATTTCTTCGAAGGCATTGGCTCTGACGCGGCGGCGCGACGGTTCGGCTACTCACCGGGCGCATTCCGGGTGCTCTGCCACGCCTTTCGTCGCGGCGAACTGCCAGACTTCTTCGCCGTCGTCCGACCGGGTCGGCGTGAGCAGCCCAGAAAGGGCCGTGCCCATGACCAGATCGTGGCGCTGCGCAAACGCAATTACTCAGTCTACGAGATCAGTCAGGCGCTTTCCGAACGGGGAATGCCACTCAGTGCGACTGCGGTACGCGAGGTCCTCGCCGCGGAAGGGTTCGCACCGCTGCCGCGGCGGCTCGACGAGGAGCGTCCGGCCGTAGCCGGGCCCAGCACCGAGGCAGTCGCCAACATCCGCAGCTTCACGCTCACGCCGCGCGAGTTCACGACACGGGTCGGGGGGCTGTTCCTGTTCATCGCCGAACTGGTGCGTTTGAACACCGACACCCTGGCGCTCGGCGCCAAACTCCCCGGCTCGCGCATGATCCCGGCCGCGCATGCTTTGCGCGCCTCGCTGGCTCTGAAGCTATGGGCCATTGAGCGGAAGAGCCATATCATGGCGCTGGTTGCCGACGAAGGCCTGGCGCTGTTCTGCGGGCTCAACGTCATGCCGAAGAGGAGCTTCCTGTCGGAGTATTCCTCACGGATCACCCCGCAGAACGTCTCGCGGTTGCTCGCTCTGTGGCACGAACGGTTGGCCGGAGAGGCGCTCTTCAGCGGGGAGTCGATCAACCTCGATTTCCACTCCGTGCCCTATTTCGGCGAACACCCGGTGGTCGAAACCCACTATCTGCCGAGGCGCAGTCGCCGTCAGCCCAGCATCCTCACGTTCCTCGCCCAGGACGCCGACAGTCAGGTGTTCTGCTACTCGAACGCCGACATTCGCAAGGGTGAGGAGGCCGAGGAAATCTTCCGTTTCATCGAGTTCTGGAAGCGTCAGCATGGCAAAGTGCCGCAGCACCTCGTATTCGATTCCAAACTCACGACTTACGAAGGGCTCGACCGGCTGGATGCCGCCGGGATCACCTTTATGACGCTGCGCCGGCGCTCCAAAGGCCTGCTGGCCGAAGTCTATGAGCTGGCAGCATCGGCGTGGCGCACCATCACGCTCAACCTGCCCAGTCGCAAATATCGCACACCCCAAGTCTTCGAGCAGAAGGTCTGCCTTCGCGAACGCACCTACCGACAACTGTTCATCAAGGATCTCGGCCACGATGAACCCACTATCCTTGTCACCAACGACAGGCATGCCAGCGCCCGCAACCTCATCACTCGCTATGCCAAGCGCATGCTGATCGAAAATGCGCTCGCCGATGCCGTACGCTTCTTCCACATCGACGCGCTCTCCTCTTCAGTCGGCTTCAAGGTTGATTTCGACATGGCGCTCCTCGTCCTCGCCAGCGCCCTCTACCGGTTGATGGCCCGACGCATGCGAGGCTACGATGATGCCCAAGCCCGCCGTATCTTCCGCGATTTGATCGACATGCCGGCAAACGTCGCCATCGCCACTGACGAGGTCACAGTGCGCTTCCACCGTCGCGCCCATCTTCCAATCGGTACTCGCCTCCGGACTCATCGACCAACCCGTCCTGGTGCCATGGTGGCAAGGCCGTTCGCTCCGCCTGATCCACTAGCATGTGAAACCTGTCGTGTTAGGCGATTTCCGGTCCGTGGAAATCCAGGCTAGCATCGTCTTCATGCTGACGTTCGGGCGTAACATGCTGAGCAAACGGCTGACCGCCGAAGACGCAGGCCCGAGGCAACCAAGCGCGTATGATCTGATTGGATCTTATGGCCTCGCCGATAAATGGCATCGATTGCAGGTTTCCTGCACCTCTCCTTTGATCGGTCGGGCGGTCGTGCAGATGAAATTGGTCGACCGCTTCGATGTCGTTGCCGTAGGCCTCGAGAAGCATCAGCACGGGAAAGGACAATTCCTGCCGGCGCTGCCAGAGACCGTGTTCGAGCCCAATGACGCGATCTTCGTGGTAGGCCGCGAAGAACAGGCCCAACAGTTGGTAGCATCGCAGCACTTGGTGATGCTGCCACGACTGGGCGAACGGCAGCGCCACGAGGCGCTTCAGGAAGTCGGGGTTGCCGAAATCATGCTGGCGCCGGAGTCACATTTGATCGGCAAGACACTCCGCGAAACCGACTTCCGCTCGCGACACGGCCTCATCGTGCTCGCCATCCGCCATCGCGGCGAGCCGTCGACGACGAATTTAGACGATCAGGCACTGGACTTTGGCGACACGCTGCTTGTGGCGGGCGGTTGGGGACAAATCCGGCGGCTGCGGGATGACCGCGAGAACTTTGTCGTGCTGACCCTGCCGGCGGAATATAGTGAACTGATGCCCGCCCGCCACCGTGCGCCGATTGCGGTGGGCATTGTCGTCGTCATGGTCGTCGTGATGGCGTTGGAGCTCATACCCAATGCGGCCGCGGTACTGATCGCCGCGTTGGCGCTGCTCGCCAGCGGTTGCGTCAAGCTCGACGCAGTCTATCGCGTCATCAACTGGAAGACAGTAGTTTTGGTGGCCGGCACCCTGCCGCTTGCGACGGCGCTGACCAAGACGGGTGCGACGGCGATGATGGCGAACGGGATGGTCGCTGCCCTAGGTGCCCTCGGACCATTAGCGGTGCTGGCGACCTTATTTCTGATTACCGCGCTCGTCGGGCTATTCATTTCTAATTCTGCGACGGCCGTGTTGATGGCGCCGGTTGCGGTTGACGCCGCTCAAACACTGCACGACTCGCCACAGGCGTTCGCAATGACGGTCGCGCTCGGCTGCTGCGCCGCCTTCGTGACACCGGTATCGTCCGCGGTGAATATGCTGGTGATGGAGCCGGGCGGTTACGCTTTCAGCGACTATGTAAAGCTCGGCGTTCCGCTGCTGCTTCTGACGATGCTCATCACGGTCGTGCTGGTCAGCATCATCTATCGGTTCTAGGGCGGCGAACGAGGAGAAGCATCAATGGCGACGACGCATTCGGCACGCGATCGGACCCCCGACCTCAAGCAGGGCCAATACAGCGACGGAAGTCCACTCGATGAGGTCCAGTATCTCGAGTGCAAGCTGATCCTGAAGCCAGACCGCTTCACTGCGGCAAAAGTTTTCTTCGAGTACGGCAAGCTGGTGGCACAGACGGCGAGAGAGTTCGGTATCGACTTCATCACCAAGGGTGTGGCCCTTAAGCCCGCGATCCGGGAAGTGCTCTTCCTGGATGCCGCCGACTTCCGGCTCTATAACCATTCGTTCATCTTGCGAAGGCGTATTGCCTACCAAGACGGTTTCCCCGCAGGCGAACCGGAAATCGTTTTCAAGTTCCGCCACCCAGACATGCAGAAGGCCGCGGAACTGGACGTGCGGCCGAATATCGCCGGCAATTACCGGATCAAGTTCAAGGCGGAGGCCCTGCCGCTGAAAGATCAGGTGGGCGGATCCCGATTGCTGTTCTCTCACAACGCGCAGTTTCCCTTGAGCCAGGCACCCGAGGGTGATCGCACATCAATGGGCACTCTGGCGCGCATGTTCCCGGCGCTGGAGCCACTGAAGATCGACGATACCGAGAGGGTCGAATTGGTGAATCAGACCATCGTCGAGGAGGTGCTTCAGGACCTGGGGGTATTGGATTTCGGCAAGGGGGTCACCGCCGATTCGAACATCGCCATCTGGCGCGAGCGCGGCACTCATCATCCCATGTGCGGTGAGTTCGCGTTCGAGGCCAAGTTTAAGCGCCGGGATGAACTGCACGAAAAGGCGATGGACCGGTGTCGGCAGTTCTTCATTGCGCTGCAGCAGGCCGGGCACGACTGGCTCTCCCTCGGCACGACCAAGACCGGGCTCGTCTACCGGCTTAAAGGCAACCCGCCCCAAGCTCATGAGTAACACCGAAGGAGGCGATCGCGTTCGGGTCAATGTCGAGGTGCCCAGCGCGGGATCGATTGCATCCGGCAGACGAGCCGCGCATCGCACTGGCGCGGCACTCCGGGACGCAACTCTCTCTCGTGGCCGCAATCACGAGCATCGCGGTGCACTGCGGACTGATGGCGGGTAGCCAGGGTGCCGCGCTGGTCGGTGGCGACATTGTGACGGCTCATTAAGATCAACCCGACCACGCGCCAATGCAACCAAACGAGATCGCGGACCGGCGTAATCAGTCGAGCCTCGGGAGGCTGGATCGTGAGACTACTAATACGATTATTGCGGCGCTTACTGATCATCGGGTTGGGAATCTTTAGTGTCTGGCTGATTATCTTTGTGGTCTTCTGACCGCCATCGTCCTTGACCGTGGTGGCAGTGAACCTGCGTCGGCTCACGCCGGCAAGATCGGCTTTCGACATCAGCCGTGCGCATGCTTCCCGGCCTTTGGTGAGAAGACAAGGGTCTCGGCAGCGAAAGTCCGCTAACTACCCATCTCGGCCGACGACGACGGGGGTTGCAATGTCCGCTTCCGAGCAGCTGGCGTGGGCGCCTCGATGACCGGAATGGGCGCAAAGCCGTGGTAGGCGACTTGGGCTTCGTATGTTCGCGGTAGGGACGGCCATTACTGGCCGCCCCCCGCACAGATCCGGACGAGCCCAATTAAGGCATCCGGCTCCTACCAGGAGTAGGTGGCGACAAGCCACGAATGTTGGCAGCTTGTCGCACGCGGTCCAGCGCCTGTGGCACGCTTCCCCGGCTCTGAGTCCGGCGCGTGTTTTGCTGGTCCACGTTCCTCCCGGTCCCCGCCCTTCGCTCCACCTGCTCCGCCGCCGGTCGCCCGGCTTTGTTCGCTGGCTTCGTCGCTACTATGGCGAAGTCGAGACTTCTCGGGTTCGTGCATCATCGGCTTTGACTCCTCGTCTTCCCGATGCGGACCAGCGGATTTCTCCCCTGGCCAAACCCGAGATCTCCCGGTTCCCGCGCAAGGAGCGTCCGCACATGCCAGCGGTCTCCGACCGCGTCGGGTCGGCCGAGCACTTGCGATGGCGCACCCGGCCGTGTTGCCTTCCACCAACGGAACGGTGTCGGCACCCAGATTGACGTGGCTTTAGCGGGCGAGTAGGCCGGCGGAATTTCACCGCCGGCCTCTCTCAGAACCCAGCGTGAAGCTCTCACCTCACTGGGCTCCCATCAGGCGAACGAGCCGGTCCTACCGAGTTTCCAGTGTGCGAAGAAGCCCGGGCACTCCCCAGCTAGCCGCACCAGAAAAAGCCTGGCCCTGGTCTTGTGACCCTTCAAGCTCTTGAACTTCCGCATAACCCAAGCCTGCAGCGTCTGATTGACATATTGCAGGAGGGGTCCCAATGCCGAGGGCATATACCGTCCGTAGGTACTCGATCCAACCCCGAAGGAGCGGATTGATCCGCCGGGCGATGTCGGCCATAGACACTTGGGTCTGTCGCCGAATGTCCAAGTCCCGGACCGTCGCCCGCATGGACTCCAGTGCCGACTGGCTGATCGCCGGGAGAAAGTTGCAGAACACTTGTTTGGTTCGTGCGTTTTCTGCCCGACGGGGCCGAAAGCAGTATCCGAGGAAGTCAAAACTGACGTTCGGATAGTTGCCCTTTCGGTTGCTGTCCTTGCAGTAGACGATCTTTGTTTTGGTCGGATGCATCTCCAGCCCGCACGCTGCCAAACGAGCCTGAAGATCGGCCATTAAGACCTGGGCTTCTTGCTCGGTCCGGCAGTGCACCAGGCCGTCGTCTGCATAGCGACACCACGGGATGTCAGGGTGCGTCCTCCCCATCCAAAGATCGAATGCATAGTGCAAGAAAAGATTGGAAAGTATCGGGCTAATCACACCACCCTGTGGGGTACCGCGAGTTCGCTCAATCGTCATTCCATCTTTCACCATCGGGGCTGTCAACCATCTTTCGATGTAGAGCAGCGCCCATTCGCACTTCACATGCTTCCGAACTGCCTTTAGCAAAAGATCATGCGGAAGATTATCAAACAGCCCTCTGATGTCGAACTCTAGAACCCAATCATACTTCCAGCACCGCTGACGCGTGATCCCCACGGCGTCCAGAGCCGATTTTCTCGGCCTGTAACCATAGGAGTCCGGCAGGAAGACAGGATCGAGATCCGCCTCTATCAGTTGTTTGACAACCATCTGCGCGATGCGATCGCCGACAGTGGGCACACCCAAGATCCTTTCGCCGCTTCCATTCTTCTTAGGAATGGAGACTGCGCGCACCGGCGGTGGAAAGTAGCTGCCTGAACTCATCCAATTCCAGATCTTGTAGAGGTTACCCCCCAGATCTTCGTCGAACTGCTCAAGCGTCTGACCATCCACGCCGGCTGCACAGCGATTGGACCTGACCGCTTTATAAGCCTCGTACACACGCTTCTTCTCGATATGAAACGGCTTGTTTGTCGTGACCGTCGTCGTCATCCTGTTTCCAGTTGTTCCGCCAATCCGACACACCTGATCCGACCCCTTTGCTCCAGCCCGATTACAGGGCCTTCGGCGCTCATACGGGTCGGTCCGTCCCAGACCTTGGCATCGGTACTCTGACCTCACGGTTTTGGCCGCTTCAGCTTCTCCCTTGGCATCCAAGGTCTGGTTCCTGCAGTTCCGCGCGAAAGCCTGCATCCGCTTCACGCCCCCTCTATGCCGGTTGCTGCCCGTCCAGTAATCAGGTTCGCCGACGGACTTGTCCCAGAGGATTGAGCCGCCCCTGGTTTTAGCAACGTCTACCAATTTCGACGCGTGATCGAGGGTTCACTCTCGTTCGTCTCTCGGATGCTCACCTGCCCGAATCCTACTTCGGACTTTTGATCCAACGCTCACGACAGCGTCTTTTGAACGCTGCCGCTTGGACTGGTTTGGAACCTGCTCCTGAAAGCCGATCCCAAGGGGCCCACCCTCATCTTTCGCGCAGCTTTCCACGCGGTCAGTTGTTCATTTCGAACTCTCCTTCCGCGTGCCGCTGCAGCACACGCTCAATGGCTGGCCTATGCGATCCCCTACCGACGCTTCGCCTACGCCCTCGCGGTCGCAGACGCACGGCTCGGGGCCGATGTGGTTTGCTATTCCTTCATCGTAGTGGACTTGCACCACCTACTCCTTGCCGGTCTCCCGGCGCACTCCGGGTCGGATGCTGCCATCTGTCCGGCCTGTGACGCAGCGATGGTCTGCTGCTGGCCTGTATGGGAGTTCGCGGGCCGGATCCAAATCACCCAAAGCGTGCTCGAAGCACTGTGGAAAGCCCTGGTTTTCCCGACCCCGTCTCGCCGACTGTTGCGCCATACTCTCCTTCCGCCCGCCCTACGCCCTCGCGGTCGCGACCAGCTTACGCCGCCACGGCCGGAGCCTTGTAAACGCCGCCTTTGACCAAGAGAGCCCAGACCACGCGGGCCATCTTGTTGGCCAGCGCCACAGTGACCAACATCTTGGGCTTGCGTGGCAGCATCTGTGACGCCAGCTCGGTCGCCGTCCCGTCGCCGGTTTCACTGGGCGCGCGCCCGGGCTTTGCGAAGCAGCGAATGGGAGCGGCTCCTGGGGCCGTTGGCAAATCGCCCAGCCATGACCCGGCTGGTGCGCCACGGAGACAGGCCTGTCGGATCACTGCGCTGGCCCCGAGGATGAGCAGGCGACGGATGGTTCGCTCTCCGCGCTTCGACACGGCGCCGAGCTTCTGCTTGCCACCGGTTGATTTCTGCAGCGGTGTCAGCCCCAGCCAGGCCGCGAAGTCGCGCCCGGCCCGGAAGCCCTCCGCGGCCGGCACCAGCGCGGTGATCGCCGTGGCGGTGATTGGTCCGACGCCCGGGATTGTCATCAGCCGTCGCGCGACCGCGTCTTCCTTCGAGCGCCGATTAATTTCGGCATCCAGCGCGGCGATCTGCACGGGGAGATTGCTGTCCTCGACCGCCTGACCGGGCCAAGCGGCCTCGATCAGCACATCTTTCGAAACCAGTGCGCCCGGCGTTTCAATCAAAGCCCGTAACAAAGTAACCGCCCGCCGGCCAAGCGCTAGGGGTTCGCTGCCGCGGAGCAGCAAACCATTAGGCGCGTCCAGGCGAAATGGACCCAGTTCATAGTCCATCACCTCTCCATGTTACCGCCTTTCAGGGAAATTTCCTATCTTTTTAAGAGCAGCTTCGTGACTCGCGGCCGAGCAGTAATGACAATCTCGAAGCCAGGTTGGAAGTGATGCACAGCTGAACGGCAAGTGTGACGTGGTTCACAGCAATCACCGCCATCGGCGGTTATTGCCGTAAGAAAATCTCGGAGAGGCGGCCCATGCGTAGGGAAATGTCGGCTGGCCCGGCCTACGTTGCGCTGATACTGGCAGCGGCAGCGGCGTTGCTATCCGTCCCGGATCGAAACGGTGGCCTTTACACTGAAACGCCGCGGCTCTCTCTCGCCGACATCGCCCCAAAAGCCGACGCACTAGCTGGTGCAATTCCCGCGAACCCATCGACGATGATTCCCCCATAACAACGCAGGCGGAGAACGACCCAATCGCAGGAGGGCATAATGTGGTTGCGTTTTGCCGCGAATGCCCGCCGCGTGCGGCCCGATCCATTTGTTTTGTCACTCCTCGGCGTCGTTCTGAGCGCGACTTGCGTGCCGTGCCGCGGCGCAAATGCGGACGTGTTTCATGTTCTCGGCATGGCGGCAATCGGGTTATTATTCTTCCTGCAGGGTGCTCGCTTGTCGCGCGATGCCATACTCAATGGCATCACCCACTGGCGCCTTCATGCAACGATCGCCACAACGACGTTCGTTCTGTTCCCGCTTGTTGGCTTGGGGCTGAGCACGATTTTCCCGACACTGCTGCCACCGTTGCTCTGGACCGGTGTGCTGTTTGTGTGCGCGCTGCCCTCCACCGTTCAGTCATCGATTGCCCTGACATCCATTGCGGAGGGCAATGTCGCGGGCGCGATGTGCTCTGCCACGGCCTCCAATGTGGTCGGGATCGCTCTTACGCCTCTCATCTTTGGCATCCTGTCACGCATCCGTGGTGGGGGTGTGTCTTTGGATGGTATGGGACAGGTGTTCTTCGAGCTGCTGGTGCCGTTTATTGCCGGTCACCTGCTCCGACCGTGGATCGGCGTTTGGGTGGAGAATAATCGCCGGGTTCTCTCACTCACCGACCGAGGCTCCATTCTTCTGGTCGTATACGCTGCCTTCAGCGCAGCCGTGGTGCATGGGGTGTGGCATCAGCTACCGCCAATCGTGCTGTTGCTGTTAGCGCTCATCGTAGCGTTCGTCCTCGCAACTATTCTGCTGACCATTAAGTTCGCAAGCAACGCGATGGATTTCGGCCTGCAGGACGAAATCGCCGCGATGTTTTGCGGATCGCAGAAGTCGCTGGTGAGCGGCGTACCGATAGCCAGCGCGTTGTTTTCTGGTGCTGCCGTCGGCCCGATCCTGATCCCTATTATGATCTATTACCCCGTTCAGATTGTGGTGTGTGCCTGGCTGGCCAGACGTTACGCCGCGACACCGGGCGCGGTCACCGGCTTGGCTGTGCCGACCCACTACGAGGTGGCCTCTGTCGGGAACGGCGGCCGCCGAATTCGGGTTAGCCGCGCATCGGTGCTCCCGAGATGGATAGCATTTCGACGGACAGAATTTCGACCTAAGGGAGGCTCGATATCAACTGACATTGGGTCGCCTCAAGGACGGCGCTAAGGAAGAGACCGATGAAGCTAGATGCGGTAATGGGGCCGCCCAGCGAACGGGCTAGCGGGAGCGGTGGCTGTCCCTCACAGTGATGGTTGTGTAACGGGGTCCGAATGGCTCGGGCCCAAGCATCGAGAGAGGGACAGCCGTGGAATACTATGCCGCAATCGACGTCTCGCTGGAACTCAGCAGTGTGTGCGTGGTGGACGGGACCGGGAAGATCATCCGCGAGGCGAAGGTGGTGAGCGAGCCGGAGGCGCTCGTTGCGTTCTTTCGCGATATCGGCCTGACGTTCACGCGGGTTGGCCTGGAAGCGGGTCCGTTATCGCAGTGGCTGCATGCGGGGCTGACGGAAGCAGGGCTTCCGGCGATCCTGATCGAGACCCGGCACGTCAAGGCGGCATTGAAGGCGATGACGGTGAAGACGGATCGCAACGACGCACGCGGCATGGCGCAGTTGATGCGCCTGGGCTGGTTTCGACCGGTGCACGTGAAGACGCTGCCGGCGCAAGAGATCCGGGTGCTGCTGGTCGGGCGGAAGCTGCTGCTGGGCAAGCTGCACGATGTCGAGCTCGGCATTCGCGGCCTGCTGCGCGGCTTCGGCCTGAAAGTCGGCAAGGTGAGCAAGAACGGCTATGAGGCTCGCATCCGGGCGCTGGTGACAGGGCATCCGATGCTGGAGCCGGTTGCGGACGCGATGCTGAAGGCGCGGGCGAGCCTGCGAGACGAATGCGGGAAACTGCATCGGATGTTGTTGCGTATCGTCCGTCACGATACTATATGCCGACGTCTGATGAGCGTGCCTGGTGTCGGGCCAGTTGTTGCGATAACCTACAAGACGGCGATCGACGATCCGACGAGATTTCGCAAATCCAGGGATGTCGGGCCCTATTTTGGCCTGACACCGAAGAAGTACCAATCTGGCGAGGTGGATTGGACGGGGCAAATCAGCAAGGTTGGCGATGCGATGGTACGAACCACGCTGTTTGAAGCGGCAAACGTTATGCTCACTCGCACCACGCGGTTCTCCGCGTTGAAGGCGTGGGCCCTGCGGATCGCGAAGCTGCGCGGGTTGAAGCGGGCGAAGGTGGCGCTGGCACGCAAACTGGCGGTGGTGCTGCATCGCATGTGGGTTGATGGCAGCGAGTTCCGCTGGAGCAGGACGTCAGCCGACGCTGCCACTTGATAAGTTCAACCGGAAAAGGAGGAGGGACAACGGAGGGCGCAACAGCTCTTCGATAACGAGGTCCCGTCGCAGGGACGCGGATCGAGTGAAGCCGCAAACATGGGCGTCGGCCGGAGCAACCACCGGACCACGCGCACCCTAGATTGGCTCGCTCGGTCTGTCTGATCGCATGAAGTGGCGGCTCCAACGCCGACCACGAACAGAAGCCCGAGCCCTGCGGCGTGATGCGTTAACGAGGGTCTTGACACCAGCGGCCCCATTACAGAAGCCCATGTTTCCCCTCTAGGTCCGGCGGGCTGAGTCGACACCATTGATTTTGCTTGATCCGGAAGCCGTTTTTCCCGGGTTTTCGCGAAAACGTAGTGACAGGAATAGGCTGAAATCGACCGATTTTTCCCTTGCGGCACCCTGATTCGTGTTGCTATCCGCAGGGACAGATTATCGGGGAAGCCATGTTCCTGCGCGTGGTTCGCGCCCGCGGCGGCGCCGGGGTGACGCACGAGTACGTGCGCGTGGTCGAAGCCTTTCGCGAGAAGGGCAAGACACGACATCGCACCATTCTCGGTCGCCGCGACGTGCTGGCGGCGCATCTCGACCTCGGCAAGCTGACGCGCCTGTTGCACGGCGAGGCGATCGCTGCCGCCCCCGCCAGCGACCTCCGGCCCGATCAGGTGCAGGCGGTCGCGGCCTGGGATTGGGGACCGATGCTGGTGGCGCGCCACTTGTGGCGCGAGCTTGGGCTGGAGACGACGCTCGACCGGCTGAGCAAGCGCGGCCATCGCGATGTCAGCACGCTGAGCGATCGGGCTCTGCTGCTGGTGGTCAATCGCCTCACCGCGCCCGGCAGCGAGCATGGGCTGGCGCGTTGGCTGGAGACCGACTTCGTGTGCGATCGCAACGGCCGGCGATGGGTGGCGCAATGGCGCGACGAGGCCAGGCGCAAAGCGAGCCGGACGCCGCGGGTGCAGGTCGAACCGCGCCAGCTCAAGCAGTGGTACCGAACTCTCGACCAATTGCTTGAACGCAAGCCAGCGATCGAGCATGCGCTCTATCTCAGGCTGCGTGATCTGTTCTCGCTGCAGATCGATGTGGTGAGCTCCTTGATCTGCGACTCCAGCACGGTGAAGGTGTCGATCAGTATTTTGAGAATAGTCCGCGCATTGTCGGGTAGAGTGGTGTTGCGATCCTCGACGTGAGCGATCAGGATTGCAGCGTGCGTGATGCCCGGAGGAAAGACATAGCCGCATTCAGAAATGCGCCCGCGCAAGGAGTTGCTGCACTGCGCTGATGCACCAGAAGGTCGCGGGCTCGGAAGACGACGGCTGCCCACATTGATTGCAACTGCGCGTGGGCCACGAACCCAGATTGGTTAACAACCCTGGCCCGCTGAGGGGGTTTCCACTCATGCTAGACGTGCCCTGTCTCTGTCGTCTTCGATACACCCTGCAGAATCCATACGTCTCAAAGAGAGCTTGGTGTTCCCGCCCAAAAGACGTTCCACGCGAGTTTCGCTTCATTGTGTGTGCGATGCCATTCCTAGCAGACTGCGGAGAGCCTCAATAATTCTGTCTAGCACAGCCAATACAAAATTAGTGCTGAATCCCACAATGAAAGGTACAAACACTACCCATGAAATGCTCGCGCTAGACAAATTAGTTGGACCACTAACCGGATTTGGCCCAAAAAATGCGGTTTCCAACGCATCCAATGCCTGATAGGCAAATGGAAGGCCAACCAGGAATGCGAACAGCGATCCTGATATAACCCGAATCTTGAGAACGCTTGGATCGGTAATATCAATCGGGGTCTCAGTCGTCTGGCTATCCCCAGTCGGCTTATTAACAGTGCGCGCACCTGTGACGCTCGTCCCCAAGAACGCGCAAGCCCCCAGAGCACCTTGGCAGATGGTCCAGAGGATAAGAATTGATACGAAGATCGCGGTTGCAGCTGGACTACCTGACTTAACCAGTAGGGTGTAAGTAAAGTAAATCGCCGTTGTTATCGCAGTCAGCAGCAACAGTACTAGAGGAAGCGGACCAAAAAAGAAATCAAGTTCTCGGATTCGGATCTTGTGCTTGAGCGTAGAGTCTAGATACGAAGTAAGAACAGAAAGCTTTTCATCAAGCATGCGCCATTCCAAAGGCGTTGGCAGGCGTCCTCGGCGGCCGTAAATTAGGTTGTTTAGTAAGCCTAGATCAATCTGGTCGACATCTTGAGGCTTTATGTTCACTTTTTCTTCAAAAAGAAACTCCTTTATCTTCCAAATCTGATCGAGATTTCTGATAAACTGCTTACTGCAAATGCAATAGCACTGCACGCTCTTCTTGGCTTCCGGTCCTCGGGTGCCCAGATCGGGGATAACATGTTCATTCGCCACAGACGACCTCCCCAAACACGTGGAGTTTGGGCCGATTGCATATGCTATGCAAGGGTCTCTCCGGGCTGCCAAACCGTTCGCGGCTCATACCTAGCCTGAGGCCTAAGCGGGCAGCAGCCTAGATGCGGTAATGGGGCCGCCCAGCGAACGGGCTAGCAGGAGCGGTGGCTGTCCCTCACAGTGATGGTGTGTAACGGGGTCCGAATGGCTCGGGCCCAAGCATCGAGAGAGGGACAGCCGTGGAATACTATGCCGCAATCAACGTCTCGCTGGAACTCAGCAGTGTGTGCGTGGTGGACGGGACCGGGAAGATCATCCGCGAGGCGAAGGTGGTGAGCGAGCCGGAGGCGCTCGTTGCGTTCTTTCGCGATATCGGCCTGACGTTCACGCGGGTTGGCCTGGAAGCGGGTCCGTTATCGCAGTGGCTGCATGCGGGGCTGACGGAAGCAGGGCTTCCGGCGATCCTGATCGAGACCCGGCACGTCAAGGCGGCATTGAAGGCGATGACGGTGAAGACGGATCGCAACGACGCACGCGGCATGGCGCAGTTGATGCGCCTGGGCTGGTTTCGACCGGTGCACGTGAAGACGCTGCCGGCGCAAGAGATCCGGGTGCTGCTGGTCGGGCGGAAGCTGCTGCTGGGCAAGCTGCACGATGTCGAGCTCGGCATTCGCGGCCTGCTGCGCGGCTTCGGCCTGAAAGTCGGCAAGGTGAGCAAGAACGGCTATGAGGCTCGCATCCGGGCGCTGGTGACAGGGCATCCGATGCTGGAGCCGGTTGCGGACGCGATGCTGAAGGCGCGGGCGAGCCTGCGAGACGAATGCGGGAAGCTGCATCGGATGTTGTTGCGTATCGTCCGTCACGATACTATATGCCAACGTCTGATGAGCGTGCCTGGTGTCGGGCCAGTTGTTGCGATAACCTACAAGACGGCGATCGACGATCCGACGAGATTTCGCAAATCCAGGGATGTCGGGCCCTATTTTGGCCTGACACCGAAGAAGTACCAATCTGGCGAGGTGGATTGGACGGGGCAAATCAGCAAGGTTGGCGATGCGATGGTACGAACCACGCTGTTTGAAGCGGCAAACGTTATGCTCACTCGCACCACGCGGTTCTCCGCGTTGAAGGCGTGGGCCCTGCGGATCGCGAAGCTGCGCGGGTTGAAGCGGGCGAAGGTGGCGCTGGCACGCAAACTGGCGGTGGTGCTGCATCGCATGTGGGTTGATGGCAGCGAGTTCCGCTGGAGCAGGACGTCAGCCGACGCTGCCACTTGATAAGTTCAACCGGAAAAGGAGGAGGGACAACGGAGGGCGCAACAGCTCTTCGATAGCGAGGTCCCGTCGCAGGGACGCGGATCGAGTGAAGCCGCAAACATGGGCGTCGGCCGGAGCAACCACCGGACCACGCGCACCCTAGATTGGCTCGCTCGGTCTGTCTGATCGCATGAAGTGGCGGCTCCAACGCCGACCACGAACAGAAGCCCGAGCCCTGCGGCGTGATGCGTTAACGAGGGTCTTGACACCAGCGGCCCCATTACAGAAGCCCATGTTTCCCTTGTGCGCCCATAACGTATTGATTTTGCTAGGCTCGGCGACACGGTTTGGCACTACGCCACGGTTTGGCCTGGTTTTGGCGGGACCGGCGGATCAAGTTCGGTGATGCCGAGGGCGCGGAGCACCGCGGCGGCGCGCTGTGTGCCCCGTGTGACCGAACGTTTTGTAGTGCCATTGCCGAGATCGATATCGACCACACGGACGGATTTGAGAGCCGTCAGTGCGGCGGTCGCCGAAAGGTCGATATGTGCGGCCTTGAGCTTCTTTTCGATGGCCCGGTGCAGCAAGTGAGCTAACGCGGCGACAAAGATATGGGCCTGCACGCGGGCGTCGGTCTGATGATAGATCGGCCGCAGGTCGATGACGTCCTTGAGATTGCCGAACGAGCGTTCGACCTCCGCGAGGTCTTTGTAGAAGCGCACTGCCTCGACCGCGGAGAGACCAGTCTCTTCGGTCTGGATGACGTATTTGCCCTCGTACGCCTTCTCCCGGGTGAAGTGGAGGGGATGCTCGAAGAAGCGGAGAACCCCGTCCTCATAGCACCAGTCGTAGTAGCGGTGACCATGATGACGAGCCAGGATGGCGGCGGCAGCGGCGCCGATCTTCTCGGGCGCTTTCAGCTTTCCGCTGGCAACGCGGCGCGTCAGCTTGTCGAGCTTGCTCCGCACCCGATCCATGGCCTTGACGCGTTGCGCCTGCTCGAACGCCAGGCGCTCCTCGGAATGAACGACAAACACGCGGACACCGGGTTTGTTCGAGGCGACTTCCTGAACCAGTGTCTTTGGAGGTGTCGGCTTCTCGCCGGCAGTGATGCCGCACGGACATTCGATCCACGCTCCGGTGGCGCTTTGGATATAGTCGAAGATCTCGCCGCTGCGACGGCGATTGCGACCGACGATATAGCCATGACCGCCGCTGCGCAGCTCATCGAGGTTCTTGCTGGTAACCATGCCGCGGTCGCCAACCAACACGATGCGCTTGATGCCGAAGCGTTGCTCCAGGTCATGCACCACATCGGGGACGGTCATGGCATCGCGCCGATTGCCGGCGAACACGTGGTGCGCGATCGGCCAGCCGTCGACCAGAACCAGGCCGACCAACACCTGCGGGTTGCGCGGCTTGCCATCGCGGCTGTGGCCATGCGCGCCGAGTTGCGTTGGTCCCTTGCCTTCGAAATAAGTCGAGGTGAGATCGTAGAACACTCAATGGAGCGGGCGTTCACCGCAGTGTTTCCCTTGGCACCGGTGAACGGCTTGGTCGAGATCGCAATTCGCAAGAGCTGGGGGAAGGTCTGATGCAGCACGCGCCGTTCGCACCGTCGGCAGCAGACCGCTGGATGAGCTGCCCCGGTTCATTCCAGGCTGAGCAAGGCCTGCCGCGCCTGACCTCATTATATGCCGAAGAAGGCACCACCGCGCACGGCATCTTCGCCAAGGCGCTCCGTCATGACGTTTCGCCGTATCAACTCATCCAGGATCAGTACCTCGCCAGGCCGCTGCATGAAGCGTGGCTTGCCGCCAGGCAGCTGATCGCCGGGCGCCGCTTCCTGGTCGAGCAGCGGCTCGAACCATTGCCCGGCCTGCCTGATGTCTGGGGCACCTGCGACGTGGTCGTGTTCGACCGTCACGGCTGGGTCGTCATGATTATCGACCTGAAGTTCGGCGCTGGCGTGGTGGTCGAACCCGAGGCCGGGCAACTGCTGATTTATGCCTTGCTCGCCGCCCAGCAATTCGGCGGCTCGCCCGCCGGCGTTACCGTCGTCGTGGTGCAGCCGCGGGCGTTGCACAGCGCCGGGCCGGTTCGTGACCACCACTACACCACCGGCGCCCTCAGCGGCTTCCTGGGTCAGCTGCAGGCGGGGTTGATGGCCGCCCTGCGCCCCGAGGCCCCGCGGGTCAGCGGTCTCTGGTGCCGCTTCTGCGCCGCCCGGCACAGCTGCCCGGCGCGCCATCACAACCTACCCCAGACCCCGCACTCCCCTTTCCATCAAGGGAGGCCCAGCGCATGATCCGGCTCCCGCGCAGCGCGCTGCATCCGTATCAGGTCGAGGCCGCCGGGTTTCTGACCCAGGCCGCCGATCGGCAAGTCATTGCTATTATGGGCGCGGGGAAAACCACCATCGCCTTGCACGCCATCGCTGATCTCAAGGCAGCGGGGCAGCTTGCTGGACCAACGCTGGTCGCCGCACCACTGCTGATTGCGGAGACCGTTTGGCACGCCGAGGCGGCGCACTGGGAAGCGACCAGCGGGTTGACGGTCGAGCGGATCATCGGGTCCGAGAAAAAGCGTCTTGCCGCTCTGGCGCGCCCAGCTGACGTTTATGTGGTGAATTTCGATGTGCTGCACTGGTTGCTGCCGGTGTTGGTCGCGCAGAACCGGCATTTCGCGCTGATGGTCATCGACGAAGCCTCGGCGTTGAAGAGTCCGGCAGCGCGCCGTACCCGGATGGCAATGCAGCTCGGGATACGCGCCGATCGGCGCTGGGCGTTGACCGGCACACCGCGCTCATACCAGCTCCTTGATGTGTGGGGGCCGGCCAACTTCGTCACCCGCAACAGTGCGTTCCCGTCGTACCTCTCATGGCGCGCGGCTCATTTCTACCCGGCCGACATTTATGGCCGCATCTGGAAACCCAAGCCGGGCGTCGAGGACGCCATCATCGGGCGGCTCAGGGAGTTCACCATGGTGGTGGATCGGGCTGCGCTGGCGACCCGGCCGCCGGTCGTCGAAGTGCACCATCAGGTGCCGCTGCCGCAGGAGGCCACAGCGACTTACCTGGCGATGGATCAGGGCACCACCGCGGACTTCGCGAGATTAATGGCACAGGGCATCACTCCGCCGGCCGACATCGCGGTGGTCGGCAAACTGATGCAGGTATTATCCGGCGCAATTTACACCGCGGACGAAGATGTTGCGGGTGCGCGCGCGTTCAAGGTCCTGCACGAACGCCGGCTCGATGTGCTGGCCGACATTCATGAAGGCCACAGCCGGCCGACCCTGGTGCTGGTGACGTTCCGCCATGAGATCGCCCGCATCCTGGAACGCATCTCGTTCGCCCGCGAGCTGCACGCCGACCTGATCGAACCGTGGAATCGCGGTGAGATCGAGATGCTGATCGCGCATCCAGCCTCCGCTGGCCATGGGGTCAACCTGCAGTACGGCAGCGACACTTTGGCGTGGTTCACCCTGCCCTGGTCGGCGGAGCTGTTTACCCAGGCCAACGCGCGGCTGGCGCGGCAGGGCCAGGACAACACCGTCACCATCCACCTGATCACCTCGCCCGGCCGCATCGATGAGATTGCGCTCAGCGTGGTTCGCCAGCGCCTGACGGAGCAAGACCAGTTCATCGCCGCGCTGGAGACCACGTCGTGAACGTCAGCGTCAGCACGTTGAGGGGCACCCCGTATAGCCGGGTCAAGCATGACTTCTACGATGGGAGCCTACGAGTGCCGGACGAGCGCTTATGCGCGTGCCGCAGCTTGTGCTGACTTGGTGTTCCGCGCCGCCATCTCCTCGTCCCAGGGTCCCGGGAAACGGCCGAGCCCCACAACGTCGGGCTCGAATACCCGCTCCTGCCGCGGCCACTTCTCTCGCGGCAGCTCGTACGACACCTCGAGCCCGTTGCCATCCGGATCACGGAAATAGATGCCGATCGACAAACCATGGTCCATGATGTTGTCGATCTTCACGCCCTTTTCCTTCAAGCGCCGGTACATCGCTTTCAGGTCGTCCAAACTCTCCATCATCCACGCCAAATGGTTCAGTCCGACCTGCCCCTTTTGCTGCGGGGGCGCGTCCTCGCCCACCTGCATGAGCGCCACCTCGTGCGACTTCTCTCTATCAGCTGACATGAACGCCGCCCAGCCAGGACGGAAATCGTAAACATGCAGTCCGAGAACATCCTCGTACCACTGCTTCGAACGTTCGGCGTTGCGCACGTACAGATTGACATGTCCCAGGTGCTTCGGTCGTGTGCTCATTTATCATTCCCTCTCATCGGTCTATTATCGCACGCGCTTGATAAAACTCCCTTCGGTTGCTGCTGCAGCATTTGGGAGGCGCAGCCAGTCGTCACGCGTGGTCGGGCTGGTCATCGCTGTGCCCTCAGTGACACCAGACCGGACTGCGCGCGCCGATGCGGATATCCTGAGAGCAGCGCAAACATGCCGCCGATCAGTACAGCCATGACAGGATCGGTAACGGAGGCCGAGCGACCCGGCAGATAGACCTGCGCGAGGCTGGTCGCGAACAGCACTGTCGCCGTGAGCAAGGTCGCCGCCTTGAGCCCCAACCCCGCGCGATCCAACAGCCAGACCAGACCGCCGAACAACAGGACCTTCTCGCAGAACGATTGCACGGCGACGGCGATCGATCCGCGCATCCGCGGCAGGAACGGAACCCAGCCGTAGCTCCCGGGCGAGCCGAAGCGGAATGGCTCCAGGCGTCCAGCGACGACGAGACCCAGAAACAGCGCAGCCAGCACAACCATTCGTCCTGGCATCCAGCGCAGCAAGAAGAGCCACACGCTCCACGCTAGAAGCGCGCCGACAATGTCCTGCAGCTGGAGGGAGGCATGTAGTATCACGATGCGGCCGATGATCTCGGCGCCTACAAGAGCAGGCAACAGCAGCACCCATCGGCGAAAGCCGAAGATGTCCTCTACCAGCGAGGCGAGACAGAGCCACACAATGGTGAAGCGCAGCAAAGCGCCCGGCGGGTAGCGACGGAGCGTGGATCAGTGGCTTTATCGTGTGCCAATACTTGTGCAGATCGATGGTCGGGACGTACGGGTAGAGTCGATAGCCCATCCACGCCGCGATCAGAATTGCCGGAGCAAGATTGTCCCCCAGCTGGCCCAGCAACGGCCATCGGAAAGCGCCGCCGAGGGCGATGCCGGCGGCGGCACCGAGCGCCGATCCGATCGAGTTGGCGTACACGTCGCCCATGGATGTCGTTCGGCCGGCGACGCTGAACTGCAACAGCTCCATAGCCGCACTGAGCAATGCGCCGCCCAAGACCGCCAGCCCGCCCTTGGCCGAAGCAGCCAGGCGATCGGGCAAGCTGCGCGCGGCAAGCAGCCCGAAGGGCATGTAGAGCAGGATGTTGGCAATCAGATCCCCACGGCGATCCCAGTCGCGCCAGGTGCTCAGCAGGTAGGCCACCGGCCCAATCGACAGGCCGCGATCATGGAACTGGAACGGGTAAAGCGATCCATACGCGATGATCACCGTAATGATGGCGAGCGCAACCGTCTCGCCTCGTTTGCTCACGCCGCTGCGCACGCTATTGCCTAGTGCCGGTCGGGCGCATCGCACTGCGAAAGTATGGCGTCGCACGGCCGCACAGCCCACCTCGTTGCCTGCATCCTACCCTCGGTCAGGGGAGGGACTATCGATCCATTCTGGAGACCGCAGCAAGCGCGATCCAACCAGGCGAACCGACCGGCCATGCGGGGTGGCGGTCCGGCGGCCAGAACCTGACGGCCGTGCCCGATGACCGTGGGCGACCGAATGTGGTCGTCCATCACTCTCTGCCTGGATGGCGGCCTGGAGCTGCATCGCGCGCCTCTACCACTCGCGCAGAGGTGCAGGCGGCGCCGGCGAAGTGACGCCATTCCGGTGGGCGGCGGGAGGGGGCACAGTGAACGAAAGTCGGGCCGCTCACGCCTCGCCCGCCCGGGAGTAATATAAATCCGCAACGGGTGGGGAGCAGGCATAGAGGATCACTCGCGCCGACGCCCGCTCTGCGCCCATGCCGGACATCCAGCGCCTCCATCAGCTTCCCCGAAGCAGACATCGAGCGCAGCTTTGACGACGAAGTGTACGGCCGGAATGCAGTTTCAAAATTGCTCGTTACTTTCAGACTGAGCCGGCTCAGTCTCAATGTAACGTAACACAATGGCGGCCAGCTATGCCGCCGTCTCAGAATAAACGTTCCCTGACAGCCGCCCTCAACCCCGTCGAGGCATCCGCTGCGTACAGCTCGCGCATTCTAACGCGTCGAGCATCATCTTTGCCCCTTTGAGATCGGGGGTGGCGAAGCCCTCGGTGAACCAGTCGTGGACTGGGGCGAGCAGAGCGCGCGCTTCCGCCCGCCGGCCTTGCTCACCCCACAGCCGGGCGAGGCTCATCGCTCCGCGCAATTCCCACAGCTTGGCCTCCTGCTCTCGGGCGATGCTCAGCGCCTTGCGATACAGTTCCTCGGCGGCCTCGGCATACCTCTGCCGCAGCAGCAACTGACCTTTCTGCCTGTGGAGCTCCGCTGCGAACCAGCGCTCCCCTGTCCTTTCGATGATCTCCAGTGCCTCATCCGCCAGAGTCGCCGCTTCGTCGATTTGCCCGGCGATCTTACATGCCTTGGCCAGGAGGGCGGTAAAATAGGGCATCCACAACTCGGTCCCGGTGGCGCGATAAGTCGCCAAACCGCCGCGAATGAGCGACATTCCCTCCACCGCCTCGCCACGTTTGATCTTGCCCCACCCGCGATAGAGCGCTCCTAGCGCACCCCAAAGCGCGAAACCCTGCTCGGTCGTCACCGCAACCAGCTCGTCTGCCCGCTCATTCAGGGCTGCATCGTCGTCTCCGGCGAGCGAATGCAGCCAGGCGTCAGCAGATAAGCTCCCAGCCAAAGACCGCGGATGGGCCAGCCTCCGGGCCTCGGCGATCGCTGCGCTGGTCTGCGCCGACGCCTGGTCGGGAAAGCCGAGACAGAAAAGAGCAATCCCAAGACCGCCTGTGAGGGTTACGGGGGGATGGATCCCGGCGTGATGGACAAGGGCGCTGTGGGAGATCGGATCATAAAGCGCAAGCGCCTCTTCGATATGCGATCGGCATGATCCAAACCTGCCGGCAACCAGCAGGCTTAGCCCGCAAGAGCCGTGACCTACAACAAGCCCGGCAGAATCGGCGCGCTGGCGGCTCTGGCGCAGCAAATCCTCGTCCGAGCGCAGTGCCAGGTCGAGTTCGCCGCGGTACAGGTGATTGCGAGACTGCCCATAGGGTATGTAAAGAAACTCTGAGGGGAAACCGAGCCGCTCCCACAAATCTCGGGCACGGGTATAAACTTGGCCCGTCTCCAGCGCGGCGAAGCCTTTGACCGCATGCAACACCGCACCCAATGCACTCAAAAACTCGAGCTGCTGTCGTTGTCGTTCGGCGGTGTCCGGCAAGAGCGCCAGTTGGTCCAACCCCTTTCGCAATTGCACGGCGGCTTCCGCCATCGCTGAGCGGGCGACGGATCTTCGACCGGCCTTGCCCCAGTAGGTGGCGGATTTTTCAACGAGACCGGCCTCGGCATAATGCTGCGCGAGCAGCTCGGGCTGGCCTTCTACGATCTCGGGAGAATCAGTTTCGAGCGCTTCGGCGATCCGCCCGTGCAGTCGCTGCCGGGCATTGCGCAGCAGGCTGCCATACGCCGCGTCCTGCACCAGCGCGTGTTTGAAGCTATAGATCGCGTCGGGCGGTGTGCCGTGCTGGAAGACCAGCTCGGAAGCGACGAGCCGGCCGAGCGCGGTTTGCAGCTCGTCTTCGGGAACGCGGCAGACGGCGTGCAGCAGCGCATAAGGAAACTGGCGCCCGATCGCCGCGCCGACCTGCGCCACAGGGCGCACCAATTCCAGCCGGTCAAGTCGCCCCAACAGCGAGGCATGCAGGGTCATAGGGATCGCAAGCGGCTGCAACGGGTGGTCGAGCACGTAGCGATCGTTTGCCTCCCGCAGCAAACCTCTCTCCAAGACGCTCTTGGTCAATTCCTCGACAAACAGCGGCACGCCATCGCTGCGCTCGGCAATCTGGGAGACGACCTCATCGGGCAACGTCTTGCTGCCGACAATCTGCGCTACCAAAGCCGTGCGGTCACGCTGGTCGAGACGGTTGAGAGCCAGCATGCTGACCTGCGGCTGGCCGGTCCATGGCGGCTGGTACTCGGGGCGGAACGTCACGATCAGCAGCACCGGCAACCTGCGCACGCGCTCGACGGTGAGGTCGAGCAGCTCCCGAGAGGTGGGATCGAGCCACTGCACATCCTCGAATACCGCGACCACCGGCGTTTCGCGCGCCAGAGCCTCGAGCTGGCGGTTCAACGCCTCCAGCGTCCTTTCCTTTTTCCGCTGCGGACTAAGATTTGGCAGAGGGTGGCGCTCCGAAGCCGGCAATGACATGAGATCGGCGAGGAACGCCACATCCTCGGCCGAAGGGGCAGCGCGGGCCAGCAAGGCCTCGAGTTTCTCCAACTTTGACGCGGGAGGATCGTCGCGTGCGAAACCGGCCGCCCGGCCGAGTTGGCCGATGACCGGAAACAACGCGCTGTCCTGGTGATAAGGCGAGCAGAAATAGCGCAGGCGGAGATGCGGCTCGGCGAGCAAGCGTTCTTCAAATGCCGCGGCGATCCGCGACTTGCCGATGCCGGGTTCGCCGGACACCAGTACCATCTGGCCGTCGCCCACCTTGGCGCGCGCCCACCGGCGTAGCAGCAGGTCGATCTCTTCGTCGCGGCCAACCAGCCGGGTCAATTTCGATCCGCGCAATGCCTCGAAGCGGCTGGCGACGATGGTCTCCCGCAGCACCTGCCAACGGCGTGTTGGTTCGGTGTCGCTGTTCGCACCGAGTGCGCCGAGAGCGCGGCAGTCGAACAGGTTGCCGATCAGGCGCCGGGTCACCCGGTCGATCGCCACCGTGTCCGGTTGTGCTGATGCCAGCAGTCGAGCGGCCAGGTTCGGGACGTCGCCAATAATCTCGCGGTCCCGCAGGGTGCCGCCCCCGACAGGGTCGCCGAAGATGACCATGCCCGTCGCGATGCCGATCCGGCACCGCATCGCCGCACACAATTCGAGCCCAGCGCGGATCGCCTGCTCCGCGTCGTGCTCGTGCGCCTCCGGGTAACCGAACAGGACGAGCAAGTTCTTCCCGAGACCCCTATAGATGACCCCTGCATGGCGCGCGGCTGTCTCCGAGACGGAGCGCCGAAAGTCCCTGATTGCCTCGCGCAAGTCTTCAAGACCCGTGCCGCCGGCTCCCGCCCCCACGCCGACCAGTTCGCAAGAGAGAGCGGTGATCGAGCGACGCTCGGCTTCACTGTGCCAGGCCGGCGCGGCGTCCCGTGGGGCGTCGGCGTGCGGTGGCGCCGCTGCGACGGAGCTCTCCACTCTGGCGACGACCGGCCCGACGAAACGATAGCCGCGACGCGGCATGGTCTCGATCCAGCGGTCCCCCCGGGCGCCTTACCCAGCGCCCGACGCATGTCCGCGGCCCAAGTGTTCAAACGAGCCCGTTGTTCGGGGCTCAAACCCAATTGTGCAACAGAGCTGAATGCAGTATGTGCCACGCGCAGTCGACCTTTGATATAACCTTGCCGGCGGGGGATGAGCCCCCTGCCGGTATTTTTATGAAGTCAACAGGCTACTGTATCGTCTTCGATCCAGGCGCCAGGGCAGCAAGCTTCAGGTGAATAGCTTCGATTTCATCGAAGCACTTGTTAGCCTCGGCTAGGCATAATTCGGCCCGTCCCGGCGGAGCGTTTCGGATGAGACCAGTCAATATGCCATCCGAGATAGAGAGGTATAGGCCCGCTTGCCTGGACAGGACTTTTCGCCTTTCCTGCAAGGCGCAGATTTCGGATTGAACGTGATAGTCATGGGTAGTTTCCGGCATAGTCGACCCCCGTTTCATTGAGACCGTTCACCCGCGGGCGAACTGCCCACGGATGTCGGTAGCAAAGTGTTTAGGAGCGCTGGCGAATATACTTTGCGAGCAGGTCGTTAGCCGCCGCTGCGCCGGGCGCTGGAGCCGGCGCAGGCGGCGCTGCGACAGGAATCGGCCTGTAGGGCACCGCACCATCGAAAGGCGGTGTCGCATCGTTAGCGGCCGGCGGTAGGGGTGCAGCATCATTGGCGGGCGCTGGTGGCGGCGCCGGTGGAGGTGGCGGTGGTGGAGGTTCCGCCGCCGGGGCGGGAGGCAGCGCGATCGGCGGTACCGACTGCTCGACGATCGGGAACGGCGGCCGCACCGTCATTGGCCCGAAGATATCGAGACGCCGCGTTATCCAGTCGGTCACTTCCATAGTCGGGGTGCTGAACGTTTCCCCCTGCCATTTTTGCATCGTGTGAGACTCATCACCGGTGTATAGTAATATCGGCAGCATCGCCCGTGTAGCCTCGGGGAAAAACTCGAACTGCTCGTGCTGCAGCTTCACAACGTTGATGAGAAATTGTGAAGTGATAGTCCAGCGCAGCAGCCCATGACCTAGGACCAAGACAGCAAGCTGGATTGCCTCCTGATATTCAGCGCTGGGACGTTCCGGCAGCGGCTGGCGATAGGGCGTCATAATTACATCGAAGCCGCCGGCAAACTTAACATAGCCGATACCCATACTGAGGAAATCCCAGACCATCGGCGTGCCGGACGCGAGCCGCACGCTGCCACGCAAACTCTCTGAGCCTGGGGTTTCGATAGTGAACCCAGCCGGCGGCTTAACTCCGTAGTGCAACCAGGGCTTGCCCCCGGAATAGGCACGTCGATTGCCATGAAAGGCTGAAGGCATTGGGGATGTCCTTTCGATCGTCAGTTGCCCGTGTCGACTGAGCCTCACCACGCGCGGGTTCGCGTGATGAACTGTAACTAACGTTTCCGAGGCGACGGTTGGCGGATCAGGTTGCGGGAGCAGCCTCCCTCACGGCGTGAGACGGCCCGCGGCGGAGCCGGGCAGGCTTCGTGCGCGCCTTCGCCTTATGCGAGGGCGCTGCTTTTCGGGGCTGGGTGCGCTTGTCCTGCGCGGCTTCCTGGGCGGCCTGGCGCTCGGCTTCCTCGCAACAGGCCGGCCACGCGGCCTCGGCGTCCTCGACGCTCATGCCCAAACCGGCTGCGACCACGGCATGCGCCAACAGGACTGAGGTGCCGGTGACCAGCGCCTCGGTCTTTCCGGCGCGGACCTGGGCGTTGACGAATTGCGGAGTCTTGTTCAGCGCGACGGCAAATTCGCGCGTCTTCCAAGGCCCGAATGGGGCGCGAAAACGCATGATCTCCGACCTCCCTGGCTTGTTCCGTTTCAGCTTACTGCCACCGTTTCAGCTTACTGCCACGGAGCCGTAAGGCAATCCTCAGAAATTCCAGATATCTGACAGTTGATGAACCGTTAGACTTGCGCCTTTCCAGAAACCGACGTAGAGCTCCAGAAACCAACAGAGTTATGGAGCGGGTGAATGGACAGCTGGGGACGCTGGACCGCAGCCACGGTGCAACGGGGCGAGGCGGACGCGCTGCCGGCGAGCGAGCTGGAGCCGCCGCAGCGGGTTGCCGTCTGGGCGATGCTGCGCAACGCCCACCATGCCATCGCTTATCCGTTGAAGCCGCACAGCGGGAGCTGGCGCAGCCTCGGCGAGGTGATCACCAGTGCAGCGCCTGCGCATGCGCTCGGGGTGGACGATGTCGATCCGGCCGCCCTGCAACGCTGGCTACGGTTCTATGGACCGCTCTACAGCTTCGGCCAGGAAGCCGAGCCGTTCGGACCGCGGGACTGGACGCTGGCGGGGGACTTCCGCGCCCTGAGTCTCGTCTGGACGCCGTCGGGCGGTAATGACGATCTTTCCCGCTACGATCCGGCGCGGTTCGATCGCGTGGCCTTCAACCCCACCATTCAGCGTCTCAGTTTCCTCGCCAATCACCCGAGCTTGCAGGACGCTGCCCGGCTCGATCATCACCTTGCCGTGCAGGCGCTCGCCGCCCATGCCGCCCAGGCTCCGATGCGCCGATGCAGGGCCTGCGGCTTCTGGCTGGTCGCTACCAGGTCGGATCGTTTCTACTGCGACACAGCATGCCGCATGCAAGCCCGCGAAGGCCGGGGCGAGCGCGGTCGGTTCAGGAGCAACTAAAGATGGCGTCGATCACCCGGCTTGCCTCCGGCAAGCATCAGGTGCGCTACCGCGTCACCGTCGATGGCGCCCAGGAGCCGCGCAAGGAATCCTTTGCCACCCGCCGCGAGGCCGAGATCCGCAAGGCCGAGGTGGAAAGGCTTTATGAGCCGCGCGGCAACGCCGCCCCGCCGGACCTCACGTTGGCTGAGCTGATCATCCGTTACCTTAAGAGCCGAGAGGGGCACGTCGAGCCGACCAGCCTGGAGGGGTATGTCCGCGGCCTCCGCTATCTCTGCGAGCAACTCGGCGGAGCAAAGGTGCGCCGGATCACCCCCGGAATGCTCAACGCAGCATTCCTCCGGCTCCGCCAAGCCGGTGGTCACAATGGCCGCCCGCTCTCGCCAATGACCGTGAAGCACATCCGCCGGATCAGCCATCACCTGTTCCGTTACGCCCGGATCGAGAAGCTGATCACCGACAACCCGGTGGATCTCACCGAGCCGGTGAAGGTGCCGACACGCAGGGCAACGTCGAGGGCCTTCTCGCTAGGCCAGGTGCAGCAAGCGATGCGGCTTGCCGGTCCTTCGCCCTGGCCGGAGATCATTTTCATGGCCGTCACGACAGGGGCGAGACGGGGCGAGATTCTTGGCCTTTCCTGGGCCGCGGTGGATCTCGACGTCGGCAAGATCGAGATCCGGCAGACATGTATCGAGCCGAAGGCCGGCGGCTCCTATTGGTTACGCCCCGCGGTGAAGACCGAGTCCTCGGCCCGGGAGATCCATCTCGACCAGGGCCAGGTGGTCTATCTCAGGGCCTGGCGGGCGGAACAGCAGGAACGGTGTCTCCGCCTCGGCGTGCGCTGGAACGAGGCGACGGCGCTGGTGTTCGGGGACACCGACGCGGGCGACGTCGCCCGGCCGTTGCGGCCGTCCGCGGTGTCGGGCCACCTCGCCTATGTCATGCACCGCAAGCTGGGGATCCCCCCTGGCGTGCTCGCCTTCCATGGCCTGCGCCATTGCCACGGCACGGAGCTCTACGGGGCAGGGGAGACGGTGAAGGACATTTCCCTTCGCCTCGGCCACAGCGACACCAGGATCACGGAGAACCTCTATGTGACGCCGGGCGAAGAGCGCGCGCGGCGGGTGGCGGAGCGGGCCGGGGCGGTGTTTGCCGGCCTGCTGCCGGGGCACAAAAAACCAATGTGAATCGGGGCACCGGCGGGGCACACTCGGGGCACAGTTGCCCCGTTTCTGGTTCTCCCCTGCTAACGCCCGTTAGTGTCTCAGGTTTCTGGAAATGGCGGATTTGCGAGGTTTCTGGTTCTGGGACTAACCGGGAGTTTCTAGAACGTTCCGTGATCCTCGAACTCGAAAACCGTTGTACCTTTAGGGGTACCGAGGGTTCGAATCCCTCCCTCTCCGGGTCCATTGCATTCGCAACTGTGCGCCATCATCCGAAAACCCCTGCATAGAGGCGGCTTAGCGGTCATCGAGTAGTCCTTGACCGTGCGCCTGCGTGCGCATATATCCGGTTCAAATCCGTAGGATCGGCCGTATGACGGAGCAGGCTGGGCAGAAGTTCGAATTCCCGCTGCGTCGGAGCGGCTGGGCTGGCGGATGATCCGTGGGACGGAATGGCGCAACAGGAGTTCGATTCCCGATGAGCAAGGCGCAGCAACGACCGTGAAGCTGCAAAAGTAAAAAGCCGCCGGCCCTGGTAGCGGACCCGGGAACCGGCGGCGGGTTTTGGAAGGTTTGCGGGCAGCAAATTTCCAAATTGATTATACCCCCGGCTCCGAGTTCGCGCAAGGGTTCGACGGCTCCGAAGCTGCTAATTACTTTGGAGACGGAAAAAATGCGTACTACACTCAATGACTTTGCGTACGAACGGATGTGGGTTGCATGGCGCGAGGAACGGTCGAGACCAGAGGATCAGTTCACAAAGCGGCCTTATCGCGCGGTCGGCCGCTTGGCCAGTGTGATCGACCAGAATACGTGGCTGACGCGCCCGCAGGCCCGACGCGTAGCAGATGAACTGAGGCGACTGAGGCGACAGGACGACGACCTCGTCGGCCGCATCGGCGTCGGCATCGTGTTCGACTACATCAACGACGACTGGTATCTGGCCGGCGTCGATCTCGATACGTGTCTCGATGCTAAAGGCAACATCGAGCTTTGGGCGCAGGAAATAATCGACCGGCTTCACACTTACACGGAAGTGAGCCCATCGGGTACTGGTGTCAAATGCTTTTTTCAGCAACATCATCGCCTCGCATTTTCGGTTTGGTCACGTATATGCCGCCATGCTGGATGGAGCGATGGTAGGCGCGGCCGTTTGGCGGCCACCCGAGGCCGAGGGGCCGACTGACCTGGATCGGGAGCGCGAAGCCGCCACGGAACGACGCGTCCGTGACATCGACAACGAGGCCGCCGAGGCGCTTTTTGCAGGCTTCGCAGTGCTTGAGCCGGGCCATCCGGCCGAACCGCATTGGTACCTGTTTTTTGTACCAGCGTGGCAGGGGCATGGCTTTGGTTCTATTCTACTAGAACCGGTGCTGAAACTGGCGGATCAGTCTCAGACGCTTTGCTACCTGGAGACCCCTTTCCCGCGGACCCATGTCTTCTACCGTCGGCTCGGCTACGAGATAACCCGTGCGGGGAACCCGTTTGTCGGAGCGCCGACGCTCTGGGCAATGACCCGGCTACCGCAATGATTCACCAATAAAGCGGCCGTCGTCGGGACAGAAGCACCGCCACGTGGTTTCGAACCATAGACTTCCCTCTACGGAACGCGAAGCGCTGCATTACGCTAGACTTCCGGAACCTCCGATTTGCCCCGTGTCTTCAACGGAATGCGGTTTCCTGAAGACATGACCGGAACAGACGCCGAATTCTGCGCCTTGATTGTGGTCGGAACAGCTATGGACAGGCACCGGCAGGCACTCCAAGGGAAGGACCGCTTTGGGTCGAGAGCAGCCATCGGATAGGGCTCCTGGTATAAGAAGGAGAGTGGCCTCAGGGCATGGCTAGCCCAACTAGCTCAATGGCTGCCAACAACTCCGGCCCATTATTCTTCGGGCTATTGGTTTCTATTCCAATTTGGTCAGTGGGCAGCGTTCGGCGCTGCGGTGCCCGCGACCGGGCTGAACCTCGCCTGGGTGCTGATGGCCTTTTACTACCGGCGGTGGCCTGGGGGCTGCCCGCATCTCTCAGTCTGCCAGGCGGTGCGAGTTACGTCATAGCGCCTCGCCGATGCCTCCCCACGTTCGCCATCCGTTCCAATCGGTTTGGCAGGCGTGGATCACCACGGATGCCAGCTCTGACCTAGTGGTGAGACCGTCGCGCTACGTCAGTCCGGCAATCCAGCATACCGGCCGACTGGCCGGCGTGGCGCCGGACGATCCGGCATCGCTGCTGCACCCATTGCTAGCCGGCACGCTGCGCGTCTGGCCTGCGGATCGGCGGGTGCGTGCCACCTCTTCTCCAAACGATACCCACGGCGCCGAGCACGATAAGGACAAACCCGATCCTTTTCCGAACGTTGAACGGTTCCTTCAAGACCGTTGAGGCCAGAATTGCGACCATCAGCGGCATTACGCCGGGAAACAGAGCGCCTCCGTGAGCGGCGGGCGCGAACAACAAGCCCACGTTCACGAGCAACACCATCGGCGCCCCGCAACCGGCAACGATGGCGATCGCCCCGTCCAGCCAAGGCGGTCAAGCGCCACACCTCTTTTTGTCAGACAAGGCGCCAAGAGAACTCCCGCCACAGTAAAACGTATGGCGGCAACATTCCAGGGCGTCAGGCTCGTCCGCACGCTCAGACGGGAAACGACAATGAAGGCGCCCCAGATGCACACGGCGGTCAGGCCGTCGTATCAGTTTTCGAAGATCAGACATGTCGTCGTGCCATGAGCCAGCAATCGCCCGTTGCGATCCGTGATACGTCCTTCGGCAGTGCCAATGCGCCGCCCCCGACTTAACACCACGCCTTCGGCCTTGATCGTCCCCGTCTCCGCAGTGATCGGCCGCACGAGCGAAATTTTGAATTCCAGCGTTGTCTGGCTGATGCCCTTCTCCAATGTCGACTGGATGGCGAGGCCCATACAGCTATCGAGCAGCGTTGCTGAGAATCCGCCATGCACCGTGCCAGCCGGGTTGAGCAGGCTGTCATTGGGTTCCGCGATAATGACGACGCGCCCGTTCGCGGCCTCGGTCACGTCATAACCGAGCGTCCGAGCGATTGTGTTGAGGGGAAGCGCGCCGCTCGCGAGCCCTTGAACAAAATCAAGGCCACTCATCTCTTTCCGCTCGTCCGCGCTGACTGTTCCGTAAGTTCTATTTGCGACAGGGCACACCGGTGGCTTCTCCCGTGGTGTCAGGATGGGACTAGGAGCGTCTGCCACCTTCGGCCATCCGCTTATTGCTGCCACCCAAAACGAAGTCGCGAAGCGGCCGTCGAGCCTGTCGAGCTTACCTTACCAGGCGCAATGTGCTCCGAGCCCGGAGGGTTTCGTCGATTGGAGCAATACCCCTCAGGCGTCCTTTGTTCCGCAATTCAAGAAACACGCGCCAAAACCGGAGCCTTGAAATCACAGGGCTTTCCTGTTGCATGAATCTGGTGCGCAGAGGCTGATGTGCCCCGGCGGCCTAGAGCGGTGGTCCGAAGGACCGCTTTGGGTCGAAGAACGAACCCGCTTGCGCGGGAGAGCGCCGCACGTAGCGCCGGAGCCGGAATGACGACCAAGAAGGGAGTGTGACGGAAGCGGCGTGAGCCGACGATCGGGGTGTTGTCAACCTCATGACGAGGAGCACCCCAATGAGCAAGAAGCCCATCAGCCCGCTGCGCCAGCGCATGATCGAGGACATGACGGTGCGCAACTTCATCGAGAAGACGCGCAACGACTATATCCGTCAGGTCTGGTCCTTCACGGCCTTCCTTCATCGCTCGCCGGACACCGCAACGGCGGAGGACCTGCGCCGCTTCCAACTGCATCAGACGCAAACCGGCGTACGCCCGCCGAGCATCAATGCCGCAGTAGCAGCCCTGCGCTTCTTCTTCACCGTAACCCTCGACCGGCCCGACATGGCACGGCACCTCACGGTCGTGCGCGAACCGCGCAGGATCCCGGCCATTCTGAGCCCCGATGAAGTCGTGCGCCTGCTCGAGGCGGCGCCGGGGCCGAAGTACAAAGCGGCGCTGAGTGCCGCCTATGGCGCTGGTCTGCGGGTCTCCGAGGTGGTGGCCTTGAAGGTCTTGGACGTTGACTCCAAACGCATGCTGCTGAAGATCGAGCAGGGCAAGGGGCGCAAGGATCGGTTTGCCATGCTTTCCCCGCAGCTGCTCGATCTGCTGCGCGATTGGTATCGCATCGCGCGGCCACGGATCTGGCTCTTCCCTGGCCAGGACCCGACCAATCATCTCACAGCGCGGCAGTTCAACCGCATCGTGCATGCGGCCGCCCACACGGCCGAGATCAAGAAGCGAGTGACGCCGCATACGCTCAGGCACTATGTCTCGTTCCTGACTATGTCGGGTAGGTGGCAGGTTTTGCAGTTTTCGACCGCAAATCACAGATCGCAGCGTCCTGAGGCCTGGCCGTCCACCCGACATAGTTTTCCCGACGCTACAAGCTGTTCAGGAAGTCGAGCAGCTGATCCCCGGGTCGATAACGACACGGCGTGCCATTCAGGGGTGCGGATTTGGTCAGCGCCTGTTCCTTCATGGCGAGTGTTGCCTCGAGATAGACCTGAGTAGTCTCCACCAACTCATGACCGAGCCACAAGGCGATGACGGCTCGATCCACACCAGCCTGCAACAACTCCAGAGCCATTGTGTGTCGAAGCAGATGGACGGTGACCCGCTTCCCCTTCAATGAAGGGCAGACCCTGGCAGCTTTCGCGGAGCATTTGCTCAACAGATACTGCACACCGTGAACGCTCAGGCGTTCACCCTTGGCGTTTGGAAACAGCAGGTGTCCATCGCCCCTTTGCGGCTCACGCAACCAGGCGTTCAGAACGGCGACAGTACGCTTGGCCAATGGAGTACAGCGCTCCTTGCGGCCTTTGCCGATGACCCGCACATGAGCACCGGCTTCAAGGACAAGATCTTCGCGTTTGACCCCCGTGATCTCTGACAGACGCAAACCCGTTTGGACCGCCATCAGGATAAACGCGTGATCACGGCGCCCGAACCAGGTGTGGCGGTCGGGGGCGGCGAGCAAAGCATTGACTTCCAGACGTGTGAGGAAGCGGACGAGCGCGCGTGTGAAGCGTTTGCTCGGGATGGCGAGCACACGCTGGATCTGCGCAGAGTGGGCGGGCAGCTCGAAGGCGGCGTAGCGAAAGAACGAATGAATGGCCGTCAGCCGTAGGTTCCGGCTGCGCACACTCACACCCTGATGCTTCTCGAGGTGGTCGAGAAACGTCACGATGAGGGGGGCATCGATCTCTTCGAATCTCAGCGCTGAGGGGGGCTTGTGTAGCCGCTGTCGAGTGAACTTGAGGAACTGACGAAAGGTGTCGCGATATGAGCTGATTGTGTGTGGACTGACCTGACGCTGCTGCATCAGGCGCTGGGTGAAAAAGCGCTCCAGCAACGGAGCGAGGCTGGGGACGGCGGTCATGACCGATCCTCCCAGCGCCGCTCAAGCCGCATCATCGCCTCGTGCATCAACTCCGGCATGGCGCTAAGGTACCAAAAGGTATCACTCCAATGGACGTGCCCCAGGTAAGCGGACAGAATGGGCAAACGCCGCTCAGCATTCTCGCCAGCACGGTACCATCTCAATAGGGTCTTCGACGCGAATCCATGACGCATATCGTGCAGGCGCGGCCCACAACTATCGGACGGACCTCGTAGCCCAATCTGTCGAGACAAGAGGTAAAACGTTCGGTGAATGTCGCCGCCATCCAATCGGTTACCCCAGTTCGATACGAACAAGTAGGAAGAGACCGGTCGTCTTGCCCACATCCGCTCGCGTCGCGCGATGTAATTGGCGAGCACTCTGCGGGTCGAAGCATGCAACGGAACCAAGCGAGATTTGCCGAATTTGGCGCCTCGAATCGTCAGCACGCCGGCTTGAAGGTCAACATCCTGCAGTTCGAGATTTTGGGCCTCGCCGAGGCGCAGGCCCGAGACACTCAGTAAGCCGAAGAGGCAATGGTAGGTCCACGGTCGCAATCCCCCGTTGCCGGGGAGCTTCAGTGCCGCGCGCAGCAAGGCCTCAATCTCTTTGTCCGAGTAGAGGTATGGCTGTGCTCGCTTAGGTCGGTACGGCAGCAACCCTGCCGGCGGAATCTGCGTGCGCGGATCGGTGGCACTCCGGTGCCGCGCGAACATGCGCACGTCGCTCAAACGTCGCGCCCACTGGTCCGGCTGGACGCTCGACGGTTGTTTGGCCCAGGTGAGCGCCAATGAGTGAGTGATATATGAAGCACGATGCTGCTCCATAAACGTGACGAAGTCGCGCAGCCTCGTACCGGCATCCTGCAGCTTGTACCCCAAGCCGCGCCGCATGATCAGGTACTCCTGAACTGCTTGTCGGAGCGTGTTCATCGCACACCTCCCGGCCACGGCAGGGCCAGTGTGCGCAACGCATCGAGGTCAACTTTGGTGTAGATCTTCGTGGTCTCAGGGCTGCGATGCCCCAACAACTCACCGATCTCGCTCAGCGAGGCGCCGTGACGCAGCATCTCGGTGGCCAGCCCATGGCGGAACTGATGGGCTCCTGTGGTGGGTGCATCGATGCCGGCACGCAGGAGTGCGTGGCGCACGATCGATCCTACGGCACACGGACCGAGAAAGCCCCGGAACGGAGCTCTGGCACGTAGAAACAGGCGCCGACTGTTGCTGGGCGGTCGGCCGTGCCGCACATACGCGACGATCGCTTCACCAACATCCGCGGGCAAAGGCAGCTGGAGCTGCCTGCCACTCTTGCCGCGTACGCCTATGGATCCATCCTTCCAGTCAATATCGTCGAGCTCGAGAAAGACCACTTCACCTGAACGCAAGCCCAACCGTGCGAGCAAGAGCAATATCGCATAATCGCGTCGCCCAACCGCAGTGCGCCGATCGATTCGAGTCAACAGACGGCGCACCTGATCCGGCGCAATTGCCCGAGGAACCGACGACATCGACCAGTTCGCTACAAGGGGAACGGCCGCGGCCAGATCCAACCGGATATCGCCGCGGTAGCGCCCGTACCGCAGGAAGGAACGCAATGCGGTGGTCAGGAGCTTGGCTGTCTTCAGATGTAGTCGTGGCGCTCGACGCTGTACAAACCGCACCACATCCCCGGCACGCAGTCGCGACAACGTGGCCGGTCCACCGCCAAAGCAATCCTTGAGGAACTCGCGAACAAACCGCATATAATTCACGATCGTCGCCGTCGCCAACGCCCGTTCCTCGCGTAGGTAGCGCTCAAATGCCTGGGCGCATCGCTCAGCCGGGCTCAGACGTCTCCCGCGTATCTTCTCGGCCGGGATCGCGCCCTGATCCCGCAGAAAATCGAGGAGCTGTCTCAGCGCGGTAGCATCACCTCCACAAATCCGCTGCCGTCGTGCGCGATATCGCAGGTACTGGGCGGAGTATCGGGATGAGACGCTGCGCAACCGGACCGACTTCTCTGCGAGCCACCGGCTGAAACCCGCAGCAATCCGAACTCGCTGCCGCAGCGAGCAACCTGCGTATCCCTGCCCAATCGCCCACTTCGAAAACGAGGCAATGTAGGGAGCCAGAGGTCCGTCCGGCGCGCGCAACAGAACCACCTGATCGTTGATGATGAATTTCATGGTCGGCTCCTTCCCTGCACAGGCTGCTGGAAGGAGCAAGACTATGTCGCTACGGACTGGACATTTTTGCCGAGAAAACCAGGCTGAAACACAAAGCAACCGACATAGTCAGGAAGGAGACATAGTGTCGTCTATGTCTCCCACGACATAGCAGGCACAGCTTCGCCACGCATCTGCTCGAGCAGAATGTCGACATCCGCGTGATCCAAACGCTCCTGGGTCACGCCAAGCTCGATACCACCGCGCTTTACACCCGCGTCGCCAGCACCACCATCCGAGCCGTCATCAGCCCGCTTGATCGGCTCGCACCACTGCGTCCCAAGAGGGATCAGCCGCCGGCGTAACGCGCGGCGCTCGTGACCCGCCCTGCTCTCGAGGTCGCGGATATCTTCCGCGACCACGGAGCCGCCTGGCGTCGTGCCAACGCCGGCCATGCGAGTCTCGGTCAACTGAAGGTGATGAGTGCAATCGAAAACTGCCGCACCGCGGCTCTCGGCGGGCACGTCGCACGCTGTGAGGACTGTGCATACACCACAGTCGCTTACAATAGCTGCCGTAATCGACACTGCCCCAAGTGCCAGGCAGCGGCAGCCAAGGAGTGGCTGCAAGCGCGCGAGGCGGAGCTGCTGCCGGTGCCTTACTTCCACCTGGTCTTCACGCTGCCAGGCCCGATCGCTGACATCGCCTATCACAACAAGGCAGTGGTCTATGACCTCCTATTCAAAGCCTCGGCCGAGACCATGCAGGCGATCGCCGCCGATCCCAAGCATCTGGGCGCCAATATCGGCATCACCGCGGTGCTGCACACCTGGGGCTCGGCCATGACGCATCACCCGCACGTGCACATGATCGTGCCCGGCGGCGGCATCTCGTCCGATGGCCAACGCTGGATCGCGTGCCGCCCCAGATTTTTCTGCCCGTCCTCGTCCTCTCGAAGTTGTTCCGACGCCTGATGCTGGAGAAACTGATCGCTGCGCACGCGGCCGGCCAACTACGGTCCTTCGGCGATCAGGCCCGTCTCGCCCAGCGCGACGCCTTCGCCGCAGCCCTGGCACCGCTGCGGAAAACCAAGTGGTTCGTCTACAGCAAGCGCCCGTTCGCCGGCCCCGAGGCCGTGCTCGCCTACCTCTCGCGCTACACTCACCGGGTCGCCATCTCCAACAGCCGGCTGATCGCCGCCGACCAGAAGAGCGTCACCTTCAAGGTCAAGGATTATCGGATCACCGGACCCGACCGATATACCACCATGACGCTCGATGTTGCCGAGTTCATCCGCCGCTTCCTCATCCACGTCCTGCCCAAGGGCTTTCACCGCATCCGCCATTACGGGCTCTTCGCCAACGGTTGCCGTGCCGAGACCATCGCGCGCGCTCGCGAACTGCTGGCCGTCGCCGCACCCAACGCCGCGACCGATAAGCAAGCTCCTGCCGACTCTGGAGAATCAAACGTGCTCGCGCACCCATGCCCCTGCTGTGGTGGACGTATGATTATCATCGAAACCTTCGAGCGAGGTGGCCAACCGAACTACCGCCCGTCGGCGCCGCCGGTCGCTGCCAGGATCGACACCTCATGACCATCATAGCTGCCTTGCTACGCTGTTGCGCCAAACTCGCCTGCCGCTGGTCCCCGACCGGCCACCACAACACTTGTCTAGCTGGGCACGACTGCCACCCAAACACACATATTATGGCCGTGCTCGACCTCCACCTCGATCGTCAGTCCCACCCTGTCCAACCGACGACATGGGTAACAGAATAGACCGACGACATGGGTAACACTTTCCATCCATCATCGTATCAAATCAGGCGCTTGTCGCTGTTGGCTCTGTGGAGTTGTGGGCAACCCGCTTGGGTTGTCCACAACTCCACAGAGCGCCCTCCGCCGCCGGCGTCGCTGTCGCAACCGGCACCGCTCGTCCAACACGCCAAGCTCGATCGGCCCATACATCACACGCCATTCGCCATCCGCGATCGGGCTCAGCCCGACAGGTTCACCAACCAGCGGCTCACCCAGAAATACCCGTTCCCCACGCCACTTAATCTCGCCGTTCGAAGCGGCGGCACAATTCCGCCATCGAAACTCCATCCTCCCGCCAGCTCACAATGAACGACAGCCGCTCGTCCATGGGTTCGGTCCTCTGCCACGGCATGGTGCACCTCCATGCCGCCAGTTAGCCTGTTACCCATCTCGTCGGGCTGAACTGTTACCTATGTCCCCGGGTTGGACCACCCGCTACCTCCTCCCAGTCGCCCAATCAAAGGCATCAACGGCGGTCGTGCTCACCCGCCAGCACACGCTGCTGCTGCCAAATCCCCATAGCGCGTACGCTAAACCCGCCCCCTCAGGCCCCCGCGGGTTCGTTCTTCGGAGGCTTCCAGACGCCGGCCCGTGCCAGTGGCTAACTCCTCGCCGCCGGCGTCCGGAACCCTTCACGAAGAACCCTTCACGAAAGCGGAATGACCGCTGTGGAGACCGAGGTTGCTAAAGCCGCCATTCATTCAGCGCCGACCGGGCTGGTCTTCTTCCCACCGTTCCGCAAGCAGCAAGGCCTAGTGACGGCCCGGCCCTACCGCGGCATTATTCTGAACGAGGCGGGCTTACGTGTGAGGCTGCTGATCTGGGACGCACTGGCCTCGCGCTTCCGCGTGGCGCGACTCAGGCGCGGTGCGGCCTACGGCGCCGCGCGGGGCGGCCGGTGGTGCTGTTCACCACCGACGAGGGGTGCCGCGCATTGCTCGCCGACTGGTCGGAGTTGGATGATCCCGGACGCGATGCGGCGGTGCGGCTGCGCGGCCGTCGATGAAGCGATTCCGGGTGCTGCGCCCCCCGACCAGGTGCTGACCACGCCGCCGTTGTTGCCAGGTGGATTTGCAGAAAACAACGCCACTGAACGCGGCCTTCCGCCAGGTTGGATTCCTCGGGAAGCAGGCGTGCAGGTGCTCGGGCATGGCAATGACGGCGGCGGGTGAGGCCTCGGCACAGGGAGTGGCGAACGTGCTGAACTGGCGCGAGGTCGAGGCGCCCGGCCGGCTGCAGATCTTCGCCGTGCTCGTGGCCGCGCTCGGCTTTGCATTCGACCTTGGCGAGATCGCCTTCGGCTCCGCCCTGTCCGGATTATTTTCGGCACCTCCCTATGCCATTGCGCCCGGCCAACTGTCGTGGCTACTCGCCGCCACCTACGCGGGGGCGATCATCGGCCCGCCTTTGGTTTGCCCGTTTGCAGACCGGCGAGGCCGGAGGACCGCGCTTTCCGCTGCGTTGCTGCTGCTGGCGGTGGCCTCGTTGGCCGGCGCGGCCAGCCCGGACATTCGTTCGCTCACCATCGCCCGCGGCATCTCGGGGATCGCGCTCGGTGCCTACCCGCCGCTGATGATCACCTATCTCAGCGAATTGCTGCCAGCACGGCGACGCGGCCCGCTGATCATGGTGGCGGTCGCCATTGCTTATCTCGCGCCGCCCGCGACGATCTTCCTCATGCGCTGGCTGATGCCACTGGCGCCGCTGGGGCTGGACGGATGGCGGTGGGTCATCGGCGCGGCCGGGTGCGGCGCGGGTGTCGCTGGCTTGTTGTATTTGCTGTTGCCGGAATTGCCGCGCTGGCAGGCGGCGAGTAAGGCCGATGGCACGGAGAAGCCGGATCGGCGGCGCTTCGCGTTCGTCGCGTCACTGTTCTTCTTCAACCCCTGGGCGACGGTCGCGTTTCCACTCCTCACCGGCGCGATCCTCGTCCAACGCGGTTTCACCCTCTTGGACACGCTCTTCTATGTTGGGGTCTCCGCCTTCGGCCCATTCGTCGGTACTGTGCTGGTCGCGTCCTTCGCCGATCGGTTGGAGCGGCGCACCGCGTTGGTGGCGTGCGCGCTCGGCATGATCGTCAGCGCGATCGGTTTCTGGATCAGCAACCTGCCTCTCTTGCTGATGATCACGAGCCTCGGCTTCAACCTGTTCGTGGCGCTCTATCAGCCCGCGATCAACGTCTATGCCGCGGAGTTGTTTCCCATCCGCGCGCGTGCCCGCGCGACAACATGGTCCTGGTCGGTGAACCGCATCGCCGCGGCACTTGGGCCACTGGTGTTGCTGCCGATGCTGCATTCTGTCGGCCTGGGTGCCGTGTTCGCCGTGGTGATTGGCGCAATGCTGGCGAGCATTGCGCTCGTCCTCCTGTTCGGGCCGCGCGGCGAAGCCGGCAGGCCAATCGGCTGATCCCTCGCTGTTCGATGCGGCAAATCCATACCCGGCAAAGGTCCGAATTGACCATACCGCAACGACCAGGTTCCTCATCCTCGTTAACTGAGTTGCAAGCAAGAGTGCCCGCATGCCTGTCAACGTGATGTACTCCGCGAGTGCGACCGCCTCCGGGGGGTGGGACGGCCGCGTGGTGATAAAGGACAGCAGTCTCGAGATCAGGCTCGCGACTCCCACGGCGCTCGGCGGCGACGGGCAAGGGAATAATCCCGAGCAGCTTTTCGCTGCCGGATATTCCGTCTCCTTTCTCGGCTCGATGAAGTTTGTGGAAAGCGAGGGTGGGCCGAAGGTGCCTGCCGATACCACGGTAACGGCGATCGTCGGCATCGGCCCCAGGGCCCGGGGGGGATTCGGGCTCGACATTCAACTCGAGATCGCCGCGCCCGGCCTGCCGCGCAGCGAGGCCGAGGCTCTGGTGCAGAAAGCACACGCGGTCTGCCCCTTTTCGAAGGCCATCCGCGACAACGTCGCCGTTCGCATCGTGATCGCATGACGCGCCTCCGGGGCCAGCAAGCAAGGGGCGCGAATCCATGTAGTGTTTTGCAAATCCGCGGCTGAGATCGGGGATTTGAGCAACTTCTGCCTCGCAGGCAGTCACGAGTTCGGCTATTAAGGCGAGCGCTTGAGACGGCGCCGCGTCATTGGTCACGCGGATATGGCGTGACAAAGTTTGCGGTTGCGATCAGCTATAGTTAATGCGTTTCGAGTTCGTGGGCGGCAGCCCCGAGGAGGTGGGGGCTCGGGGGAGAAGATGCCCACGACGGACGCCTCGCTGGTTCTCCAATTCGGCCCGTTCCGGCTTTTTCCGGCGCAGCGTTTGCTGGCGGAAGCCGACAAGCCGTGCCGGCTGGGCAGCCGGGCCATGGAAATACTACTCGCTATGACCGAGCGGGCCGGCGAGACAGTCACCAAGCAGGACCTGCTCGCGCGCGTCTGGCCGGAGACGTTCGTCGACGAATCCAACCTCCGCGTGCACGTGACCGCGCTACGCAAGGCGCTCGGCGACGGTCAGAACGGAACACAATACATCGTCAACGTGATGGGGCGCGGCTACTGCTTCGTGGCGCCAGTCGGTCGCATGGACGGCCCGGCGCCCCGGCCAGCCGTGCTGGCCGAGGGAACGGCCAGGCACAATCTGCCCGCTCCGCTGATGCGCGTCCTGGGACGCGCCGACAGCATCGAGACGCTGGCGCTGCGGGTGCCGACGCGCCGCTGCGTCAGCATCGTCGGGCCGGGGGGCATCGGCAAGACAACAGTGGCGGTAGCGGCGGCCGAAAAGTTGCTGACGGCTTATGACGATGGGGTCTGGTTCATCGACACTTGCCAGGCCGATCGTCGCCTTCTTCCACAAGGCGCTCGGCCGGGCCTTCAACGAGCTGATGGAAGAACTCGCCGAGCCGGACGAACCGCTTCCGATGTTCACCGAGGGCTGGGCCATGCAGGCGTTCGCCTACGTCGCGCGCGCTGGGTCGACGCAACCGCGCCGGCCGGCGTCCCACTGCGGCCTGGCGCCATGGCAGCTTCGGCGAGCGAAGGAGATCCTGCGAGCGGACCTGTCGGAGAATTTGTCGCTCGCTTGCGTCGCCAACGCGTGCCGGCTTTCTGTCAGCCACTTCGCGCGCGCATTCAAGTCATCCACCAGCCTTTCGCCGCACCGGTGGCTCGTGGCGGCACGGATCGAGATGGCGCGGGAGCTCCTGGCACGTTCGCCGATGCGCCTCGCCGAGATTGCTGTCGCCTGCGGCTTCACCGACCAAAGCCACTTCTCGCGGGTGTTCGCGCGTTTCATGGGCACGAGCCCAGGGCCTGTGGCGGCACGAGCAATTGGCCTAACTGCCGCTCGTGCACCGGGGGTGATGCCCACCTCGCAGCGCAAACCAGGGAGTTTACGCGTGCTTGATACACACACCGTTTCCGTCGATCAGGTCTTCTGCTTCGGGCCATTTCGCCTGTTGCCGACGGCACGGGTTCTCCTGGAGGGCGATACGCCGGTGCAGCTCGGCAGCCGTGCGCTGGAGGCGCTCCTTGTCCTTCTAGAACGACCTGGCGAACTCGTCAGCAAGGAGACGTTGACGGCACGAGTTTGGCCCAACACCGTCGTGGTGGAAGCCAATCTCCCCGTCCAGGTCACTGCGTTGCGCCGCGCGCTGCGCGACGGCCGCGAGGGCAACCGCTATATTCTCAATGTTCCCGGCCGCGGCTATCGGTTCGTCGCACCAGTCATTGTCGCGGACGAGTTGAGATATCCACCGCCGCCCAGTGCTCAGCGGTTCCGACATGACTTTGCGGCGTCCGTCATGCGGCTGTTGGACGTGAGCGAAAGCGACTCCGACGTTGCACGGATTTTGGCAAATGTTGGCGCCGGAGTGGCACAACCGCACGCACCTGCCATCGCCGGACAGGTGCCATCCGCGCTGGCAAATACGTCGATGCACAGTGAGGCCCCGCGACTGTCACTCGATGAGCGCGCCTTGGCCGCCACGGTCCTGCAACGGGGCATCTGGGCGCTTGAGTTCGTTCAAACGTTGATCGCAGGTCCGCGTAATAGCACCTCGGCGCCGTGACGAATTGCAGCGTGGACTCTGTAGGCGGCGTCGCTCGCGAAGGAGAAATCAGAATGAGCGCGTGACGACAGCGGCTGGTGACCACGAGCCGCCGGCCCTGATGCGGGCCAATGGCATCAGCCTGGCGCCGGTGCGAGATGGCCGACGTCAGATAGCCATTATGCGACGCGATTTACGGCGCAGATCCGCTCCGCTTTTGTTGCTCGTTCGGAGGCCGCCATAGGTGCATAACCGGTGGCGGCTACCCCGAAATTAACGTGACGGTGAAAGCTGGCTGAGGGACCGGGCGTCGTCAGATCGCTTCGCCAACCACGAAATCTGCAGTAGTGACCAGGAACGCCTCCGAGGTCGGAAGCGCGATCTTCACGATCTTCCACTCATTGCCCTTCGGATCGGTCTCGGTCTTGCCGATCTGCGCCTCCAGGATGAACCGCACCGAGCCGAAGCCGCAGGTGTTGTCAGCCGCCTGCAGATAATCTTTGGCCTTGTCCAGGTCGCCGGAGATCGCGAAGCCCCGCAATGTTTCGGCTTCCTGCTCGGTCCCGCAGGCGGCGATCTGGCTCTGATACGGCTGCCCCAACTTGATCTCGGCGGCGAACGCTGCCGCCGACGAGAGCAGAAGCAGGCCGCCCGCGATGGCGATGCTGGCATACCGCCGCTCGCTCTCGTTGGATGTCACGATAGGCCTCGGTACCCGGGAGCTGGCCGAGCACTGTGCCTCACGGGTGGGTGGTTCGATGGATCAAAAGCAGCAGCGACAGCGCCACGCCGAGGGCGATGCCATGGGGGACGCCCAGGGTAAGCTCTGCGACGACGACAATCGCGGCGACGGCAAACTCCCAACGGTCGCGGGCAAGCAGGTCTCGCAAATAGCTGGGCTTGGAGAGGTGAAGCATTGCTGCGATCACGATGGCGCCAAGCGCCGGGCGCGGCATGCCTCGAAACAACGGCGTCAACAAAACCAGCGTGAGGAAGCAAAAGACCGCTGCGATGAGATTAGCGAGTTGAGTGCGAGCGCCGGCGGTCATAGCCACTGAGGTCTTGGACAGGCTGCCGACGACGAGGAAGCCGCCGAGAAGACCACTCAGACCATTGGCGAGCCCATGCGCGACGAGCTCCTGGTTCGGATCGATCTCGCCGCCGCCCTGCACTGCCGCGGCCTTTGCCCCACCAAGCGCCTCGGCACAGCCGACCAGCACGATGGCAAGCGCGCCGGGCGCCAGCTCCCACAGTATTGCGGGATCGAGATCGGGGAGCGCGAGGGGGGGGCAGGCCGGATGGGAGGTTGCCGACCACTTGTACACCGGCGGCTTCACCGTCGAGCAGGCTGACGAGGATCGTCGCCACGACTGCGACCACTAGGGCTGCGGGTATGCGGGGTGCCAAGTGGCGCAGCAACAGCATCGCCATGAGGCTGAGCAAGCCAGTCAGCACTGGGGTGAGCGAGGCGTCCGGTAGATGCTGCAACACGAACCAGAGTCTCGTGAAAAAAGCGCCAGATGGGTCATCGATGCCCAGCAAATGTGGCACTTGGCCAATGATGGTGACGCACACAAGGCCTTCGATGAACCCTCGCATCACGGGCGTGGGTATGAAGGCAGCCATCCAGCCCATCCGTAATGCGCCGAAGAGCAGGAAGAAAGCGCCGATCAAGATTGCCAGGCTGGAAGTGAGTGTATTGAAGCCTGCAGTTCCCTGTTCCGCGATTGCGCCCACGGTCAGGGCGGAGATCAGGCCTGTCGCGGTGTCCGGGCCGACGACCAGCAGACGCGAGGTGCCGAGCAGCGCGTAGGCAATCAGCGGCGGGACAATTGTGTAGAGTCCCAATGCCCAGCCGGCTGCCGAGATAATCCCAAAAGGCGACACCCAATTTGGCGCAGGTCCTGGCCAGCCCGAGGAAGGCATCGCGGCAGTCGCGCCCGATATCGCTGCGCGTGCCACCGCTGACCTTTCGCTTCGTCACCTGGCAGCGGATGTCGTTCTCCGACCCGTTGGTATGCAACGGGATGTCGGGGTGATCGAGCACAGCCAACAACTCGGCCTTGTTGGCATGCAGCCGTGCCAGCAGGCGATCGAGGGTAACGAAACCAGTGCGCCGGCGGAAGATACGGTCGAAGCGGGCGCGCAGTTGGCCGCGCCGACGCGCTGTCGGGTTGGCGCGGTAGGCTCTCAGATCGGCGTAGAACCGCCAGATCAGCGACTCGGGGGTAGGAGTCCAGGTGCCACTGCTGTCCGGTTCGCTGAGCCAGGATTTCGCCGAAGTCAGCAACCAATTGGAATTATTCACTCTTTGACCGGACAGCAGTGATGCGGCCATGCAGATGACTCCCTCGACCTGCTTCAACCAGTTTGCCGCCGCGATCGCGGAAGACGGTGACTCCTACGGCTTTCCGTTCACCGATCTGCTGGGCAAGGTTCTCCCGAGTCTCAATCCTGCGACGGTCGACACCGTCTTTCCAAACCAAACTGTCGGGTCTGGCCCACCCCCGGTGCCCGAGCCGTCGAGCGCGGCACTGCTGACCACCGCACTCGGCGGATTTCGGACTGATGCTCGGGTTCGCGCGCCGGCGCGGCTGACGTTGGCGGCGATGTTTCCATCGGCCGCCATGACACCTCAAGGCGCGACGCCGCTCTTGGAAATGCCGCGGGCGAGCAACGTTGCTGGCAGAAACGCGGCGAACAGCAGCACGAAGAACCCCAGCAAGCCTTGTGGGTTCCAGAAATCCATCGCCGCACCACCCAGTGGCGGTCCGAGCATGGCCCCAAGCCCGTAGGCCATGATGATGGCGGCGTTGACGCTGACCATCTCACCGCCGCGGAAACGATCGCCCGCCATCCCCAGTGCCACAGGGTAGATCCCAGCGACAATGCCGCCCCACAGGAACAGCAGCACAAACAAGAGGCGCACCAGCGGAGGCGTCGAGGCAGCAGCCACGCTCACCAGGATGGCGCCACCGCAGCCGACGGCGGCACAGAGCCGCAGCACTGTGTGCCGCGCGATCTTGTCCGACAGCCAGCCGATCGGGAACTGCAACACGATGGCGCCGAAATAAGCCGCCGACAAGGTCGCGGCGGCGACGCGATCGGTAAGCCCGATCCGCACACCCCAGATGGGCAGCAGTGCCATCAGTGTCGTCTCATACAAGCCGAACAGTGCCACGGCGAAGAGAATGAACGGAACCCTCGCAAACAAAGCGAACGCGCTCGCGGCGCGCTCTCGCCCGAGCCCACCGGCGAGGTTGCCGACCCCAAGCAAAGGCAGCGCCGCCGTGGCTGTGATGGCGGCGTTGGCGAGGAATGGCGACCAGCCATGAATGCCAATGACAGAGATCAGCAGCGGCCCGATTGCAAAGCTCGCGGCGAGGGCGGCCGCGTAAAGACCGATGGTCCGACCGCGCGTCTCATCGCCGGCGAGAAGATTGATCCAGGCTTCGGTAGCCGTGAAGATGCCCGACCCGATGACGCCTAGCAGGAAGCGCAGTACGAACCAGGCCGCGATACCATCGAAGTGCTTCATCAGCACGAACACAGTGATGTCGAGGGCGAAGCAGACCAACAGGAAATGGCGCATGCCGAGCCGGTGCACGCAGCGCGGCGCCAGCAAGGGGCCAAGCATGACACCGGGGAAGGAGGCGGCGGCGTTGAATCCGATAAGCGTCGCGTCCGTGCCGCGTGCTTCGAGAATCAGCGACAGCAAAGGCCCGCCCTGTCCGACGCCCAGGCCGAACACGGTTATCGCCGCAATCGCCGCCGCCAGGCCCCGGCGGCGCTCGGCCGGCGTCAAGGACAATGATTCGGCCGTGGTCTCAACCGAGGATCGCCCGGCGCCGCTCGAGGCTCTTGGCCGGCCACAGCTTCTTCGAGTCATAATACGCCTCGAACGCCGGAAGGTCTGCCGGCAGCGTGACCCAGGGCAGTTTCGAGCGAACGTAGATGTGCACGTCCGGCACTAGCGCGGTGGGATCGTCGAGCGTGCCAACACGCACGAAGCGAAGCACCTTGAGCCCACCATATTCGCTCCACACGGCGGTGCCACAAGTCGGGCAGCGATAGACTTGATGTGGCCGGCCGCTGTCGGTGGGCATGGCAAAGGGTTGCGGGTCTCCACTTTGCAGCTCGACGCGATCCGCTTCGATCAGCGCGTTGATGACAAAGGCGCTACCGGTCTGGCGCTGGCAGTCCCGGCAGTGGCAGCAATGCACGAACATAGGCGCGGAACCGAGGCGATAACGCACGACCCCGCATGCGCAGCCGCCGGCAACTTGGTCTGTCATGGCTCTACTCCGAGCGTATCATCTCATCTGGCGATTGGCATATCTGCGGGACCGCGCAAAATCCACCTCTCCCGCTCTGCGGGTGAGGGTCCCCGTGTCCAGCACCCTCACCTGGTTCGCTTCGCGAACCGACCTCTCCCGCAGAGTGCGGGAGAGACGGACTTGCGCGGTTCGGGTGTTCGGTATCGACTGGTTGCTGCGCCGCTGGTACAGCGTGTACGAATTCTCCAGGACAGACGACGATCTGCCGCGAATCTCGGTTCGCGTCGCCAAGGCATCGTTGACACTGTCGGACGGCACACGGGTGATGACAGGCGATACGATCATCGATCTTCACATGTGGAATGAGCGAGTCCCGACTCTGGGCGCTCTGGGTCCCAGCCTGGTCTGGGCAAGCCGCGCCAAGCCCCGGATTGAACGCTCGCTGATTGGTCTGGCCCAGCATCTCGATCAGCGCGATGACCTTGTTCGGCGCGTCGCGCTGCGGGCAGTCGCCATCTTTGTGGGCGGTCGCGCAGCCGGTAAGGTGACACGGATCGCCGCGCGCTACGGGCTGATGCCGCCGCTCGAGGCACGACGCGCCGATCTGGGACACGGGCTGCTCGCCTTCGGGCTGGCCTGGGCGTGAAATCCGGCGAGCCTCGTCGGCAAGCGATTGAAACCGATGCGATTTGAGTTCTGGATGTCTGGCCAAGCGTTTCGTGACAGGTATTTGGATGGCAAGGCGCCAGGGAACGAACGGCTCCCTCGCCGCGAACCTCCGCTCGACATCACCGCTGCTTGTTGACCCCGCTGCACCGCGCCAAGCTGCACGCATGCCCCCTACGCCCCCGGAGCACGCCGACGGCCTGCCGCCGAGGGAGCGGCGCCGTGCCATGGCAACGATTGCCATTGCCGTCACCATGGCCGTGCTCGATTCCGCCATCGCCAACATCGCGTTGCCCACGATAGCACAGGAGCTTGTCACTGCGCCCGCCGCGTCGATCTGGGTTGTGAATGCCTATCAACTTGCCGTCACCGTCTCGTTGCTGCCGCTCGCCTCGCTCGGCGACATCGTTGGCTATCGGCGTGTCTATGCGGCGGGGCTTGGCGTATTCACAGCAGCTTCGCTGGCCTGTGCGCTGTCGCACTCGCTGCCGGCGTTGGTGATCGCCCGCGTGATCCAGGGCTTCGGCGGTGCCGGCATCATGAGCGTCAACACTGCGCTGGTGCGCTTCATCTACCCGCGCTCCATGCTCGGCCGCGGCGTCGGGTTCAACGCTTTCGTCGTCGCCACATCTTCGGCCACCGGCCCGAGTGTCGCGGCCGCCATCCTTTCGGTCGCAAGCTGGCATTGGCTGTTTGCGGTCAACGTTCCTCTGGGTGTCGTGGCGTTGTGGCTCGCCGCCCGCGTGCTGCCGGCCACACCTCGCTCTGGCCATCGCTTCGACCTTGCCGGCGCGGCGCTGAATGCGGCCACGCTTGGGCTGCTGATGCTCGGCGTGGACCAGCTCGGTCGCGCTGCCCGTCCCGGCTGGGCAATCGCCGAGCTGGTGTGCGCCGCGCTGATCGGCGCGGTGTTCGTGAATCGCGAGCGGGCGATGACTGCCCCGATGCTGCCGGTCGATCTGTTCCGCCGGCCGGTGTTCGCGCTGTCTGTCGGCACCTCGATCTGCTCGTTTACGGCGCAGACGCTCGCTTATGTCTCACTGCCGTTTCTGTTCGAGGATGTCGGCCGGATGTCGCAGATCAGCACTGGCCTGCTGATCACGCCGTGGCCGGCGATCGTGGTTCTTGTCGCGCCGCTGGCCGGCCGGCTGTCGGACCAGTCCTCGCCGGGCTTGCTGGGAGCGGCGGGCCTCGCTGTCATGACGGCGGGCATGCTGTCTCTGGCGCTGATGCCGGCCAATGCCGGCTGGGCCGACGTTGTCTGGCGCATGCTCGTGTGCGGCTTCGGGTTTGGCTTCTTTCAGTCGCCAAACAACCGGCTGCTGCTCGGCAGCGCACCACGAGAGCGCACCGGCGGGGCGAGCGGCATGTTGTCAACCGCGCGGCTGCCCGGACAAACGTTTGGCAGCGCGTTGGTGGCGCTCACCTTCGGTTTGGCCGGAGCGACCGGCAGCGGGATTGCCGGCGGCGTACGGTTGGCGCTGGCACTCGGCGTTGCGGCTTCCGGCGCGGCAACGATGATCAGCCTGGCTCGACTGCGCCAGCTTCGTTCGGCGAGGTGATGTCAGGGTCAACGGACGCTGCTGACTGAGGGGGGAAGGGGAGGGATCAACAACGCCTGGTGACAGCGCTTAAGGTGACCGGGCGGTGCGGCAGAGCCTGGACTATGCCACCAATCTGAACCCAACCGCAGCGAAGTGATGATCGAACGTATATGCCAGCCGAATTCGCGCACGCGTCATGATAGCAAAGCTGGTTGCAGGTCCGGGCGACGAAAATATCCCCATGCTGGCTCAAGATCGCGCAACTCGCAGGGAATGATCCTGACAGCGCCGAGTTTGTTGACGGCGTCTTTCCACGCCAGCGCCACGTCCCGGTTGGCGTTCCGGTCGAGGAATGTGAATGTCTCGACGACTACAGGCACGGAGGTGTGAAGCCTCGCCCCCGCTCCCTGCAGCAGTTCCCACTGCTCCCGCGCTGCAGCGTGCAGCGGATCGCGCGACAAGGCGAGTGCGATCCAGGCTCCGCTATCAACGAAAACCGCCTCTCCTTGGCGCATCAAACCTCGTCGTGGACGCTATCGTGCTCCATCGACGAGCGCCTCGGCTCACCGTCCCAGAGTGCAACAGGCCCGCCGCGAGATAGTCTAAGCACGACCTTGCGAATTGCATCACGGACCACCTCCGCGATACTACGCCCCGATCGCGCGGCAACCTCACGCAGAGCCTGGAGCTCTTCCTTGCGCAGGTAAATCGGGGTTTTCTCCATGTATGGCATTTTAGCTCTATCACTGACATACATCAAGCTCGGCCTTAGCGGCTCAATGAGCTACCGTCGGGGCAGCAAGCCCTGCTTACTGGGGATCAGGCCACGCACCTCACGATCTTCGAGCCACGAATGCCTGACGCAGCATCCCTGGCGTAAAGCCGTGCGAAAGTTTGAATGCGCGGGAGAGATGGCTCTGGTCCGCGAAACCGGCTGACATCGCCGCGCTCGCCAGCGTGTCGCCGTGTTGGATCAGGCGACTGGCCAACTGGACACGGCGATCGCGGACAAAGGCTGCGGGCGTGAACCCGGTCACCTGCTTGAAGTCGCGGATGACCTGGAACCGGGTAACACCCGTCGTGCCGGCGAAACGCGCGAGTTCGAAGCGGCCGGCAGGGTCGCTCTCGATCATCTCGCGATACACCGCCATCCGCCGCACCGAACCCGCATGGGTCCGCGTCCGCGCTGTTCGGCGCCCGTCCGCATATCCGACGATCAGGTGGCGAAGCGCCAGAAGCATCGCCTCTTCGGAACCTTCCTTATCGTTGCACTCTGCGCTGCGGTGGGCTTCTGCCAGAAGCCGGGCGAGTGCTGGATCGGTGATGACAGTGGGCGGGAAGAGTGGGATCGAGGTCTGCCCCAACTCGCGCGCTACCTCGGTCATAAGGTCAATGGACGGGTAGAACGTGCGATACGACCACCCGTCTTCGCAGCCCGCCTCGCCGTCGTGACACTCCTCGGGGTTAACGACAAGAACGGTGTTCGCCGGGGCCACGACTCGACGACAACTGACGCGCACGCTCTCACACCCGCCGGTGATGAGGGCTATGACATACGTGGGGTGCGTATGCAATTCGTACCGATGATGTCGAAAACGCGCCTTGAGCAGGCCCATGTCGCGGAAGTGCGGGTGCTGCCAGAAGACAGCCCGATCGCCTGACGCCACCTCCTGGTCAATCCCATTCAAGACAGTCTCCCATGCGATCCGGTAGTCTGAAGCCGTAGGCTCCCTACGATCCTACCACATCGACCGAGGGTTGAGATCAATGCTGCATAACGATCCCGTTGCTGCCATAGTCCCGGAGGTCGTGGCCTGGCGTCACGCGATCCATGCTGCCCCTGAGCTGGGCTTTCAGGAGCATCGGACCGCAGCATTCGTCGCCGAGAGACTGCGCTCGTTCGGCCTTGAGGTTCACGAGGGCATCGCCGGGACGGGTGTCGTCGGCGTGCTGCGGAAGGGAATTGGAAAGCGCACCATCGGCCTTCGCGCCGAACTCGACGCGCTACCAATTGTCGAGAAGGCGGACGTGCCCTATGCGTCGAAGTCGCGCGGCGTCATGCACGCCTGCGGACATGACGGCCATACCGCGATGCTGCTCGGCGCGGCGAAAATCCTGAGCCAGCAGGGAAATTTCGACGGCACCGTCCACTTTGTCTTCCAGCCGGCCGAGGAGAACGAGGGCGGCAGCATGCGCATGATCGAGGCGGGCTTGTTTGAGCGCTTTCCCATCGAGGCCATCTACTCCGTTCACAACTGGCCGGGCCTTCCTTTCGGTAAAATCTACACCCGTGTCGGCCCGATGATGGCGGCCGTCGATATGTTCGAGCTGCGTTTCACCGGTACGGGCGCTCACGCCGCAATGCCGCACCTCGGCGACGATCCGATCCTTGCGGCGAGCGAGTTCGCGGGCTCGGTGCAGCGCGTCGTCAGCCGGTCCGTCGACCCGCAGACACCGCTCGTCGTCAGCATCACCCAAATCCACGGCGGCAGCGTCGGCAACATCGTCCCCGGAGAGGTGTGGCTCCAAGGCACCTGTCGCTTCCTCGATCAGGACCTGTCGCGGCATTGTCAGCGGCGGATCGGCGAGATCGCGACGGGGATCGCGGCGGCGCACGGGATCACCGCCAGCCTCGAGTACCGGGTTGGCTACCCGCCGGTGATCAACACGGAGGAAGCGGTCAGCTGCGCGATCCAGGCGGCGGTATCGGTCGTTGGACGTGACAAGGTTGTCACCGCTTTCAATCCCAGCCTGGGCTGCGAAGACTTTGCCTATATGGTCCGGGCTGCGGGCGGCGCTTACACGTGGATCGGCACCGGCCAGGTCGGGCCCGGCGAGGGTCTGCATGGCGGTCGCTACGTCTTCAACGATGAGATCGTTCCGATCGTGCTGCGCTACTGGGTAACCCTCGTCGAGCAGAACCTGCCGGCAGCAGGCGGGTAAGCGGGCGCGTCTCCCCCCGCAACGTCCCACGAGGGCCGCCCTCGCGAGGCCCCCTCCCTCTGCCCCCTCCCGCAAGGGGAGGGGGAGCGTTTAGCATGTCCGGCATGGACGAATCCGATTGGCGTCGCGTGCCGGTGTGGGATGCGCCGACGCGCCTATTCCATTGGCTTGTCGTGGCGTTGGTCGTCGCGTGCTATGTCACCTTCCGGCTCAACTGGATGGACTGGCATGCCTGGGCCGGCGAGGCCGTGCTCGCACTGCTTCTGTTCCGGCTGCTCTGGGGCGTGTTCGGCAGCGACACGGCCCGGTTCTCCCACTTTATAGCTCCGCCCGCGGCAGCGATCCGCCACCTCATGCATCTTCACCACCGCGAGCCTGATATCGGCGTGGGTCACAACCCGGCCGGCGGCTGGATGGTCATAGCGATGATCGCGATCCTGCTGGGTCAGACCCTTACCGGCCTTTACGAGAACAACGATATCGCCGACGAGGGCCCGTTGACGGAGCTGGTTCCGGCGCGCGTTGCCGACCTGATCGCGGACCTGCACACGATCCTGTGGGACGTGCTGTTGGCCGTGATCGCTCTGCACCTGCTGGCGATTTTGAGTTATTTCGTGGTGAAGCGGCACAATCTGCTGCGCCCGATGCTCACCGGCCACAAGCGGCTGCCCGAGGAGATTCCCGCCCCGCGCATCGCCCATTGGGGGCGCGCTGCCCTGCTGCTGGGTGTCGCGGTTGCCGTCACCGTCCTGTTGGTAGATCGGCTCTAGTCTCCTGATCCCGCGGCTCGTCCTGTCGGCTACTGCTTCGGAAGGGAACCATCCGATGCCAGGCAGGCGGAACCCTGAACGGAGGTATCTTCCGGACGAAATGATCGGCCGGCAGTGAAGCGGCCAGGGACTGCCCCTCATTGCGGCACCAAGCCGAGAAGGCGGCATACACGTCGTCCAGCCGCGCCAATAGTCCCACTTCGGTGCTGTTGCCAGCGAGGCTGCGGAGGGCATCGTAGACTTCCTCCGACCAGAGGCCGAGCGGCGCCCCTCCCATTCGCAAGCCTATGGTTCTGCCGCCGCGGTGGTGACGCAGGTCGGGATCGAGAAAGCTTTGCATCTCGGCGGCAACGACATCGAACGCGACCGGCCAAGTGACGTTGCTCTCGCGGCTCGCGTGCTGCAACAGGCCATGCCAGTCGCTCAAGAGCTCGTCGTAGGGAAGGATGCAGCGGCGGCAGCCTCGTGTCGCACGTTCAGCCGCCAGCATGTAGCCGAGCCACAGCGCGGCACCGTGCGCTTGGGGTAGCCTGCTGCGGTGCGCCAGCGAGGCGACAGCCGCGCCGGGATGGCGCAATACAAGCAGCGCGCCGGAACGGATCTGAAGCGCCTGTAGCGCCGGCAGCCAGAGGTCGAGAAGCACGCAGATTTGGGGATCCTTCGCCACCAGTAACCGCTGCTGGCCGAACTCCGTCATCAGGCAAAGCATGATGAATGTCAGAGCGGTGCTGCGAGCGTCCATATCGAGCGCGTTGGAATCGAATGTGAGGCACTCGAACCACGAGGTACCTGCACAATTCAGCACCCAGTCATTCGTCCCGATGACCGTGGGCGATTCCCAAAATCCGGTCGGATTATCGCTTGCGGGGGGAAGCAGATGAACGGGAGGCGCGCCGCCAAGCAGGCGGATTGCTCCTGCGACGGCAGATGTCCCGCTTCGATGCATACCTAAAACGAGAATTGCCTGTCTCTGAATCTGCTATCCTTTCCGGGTGGCGAAGTCGGTGCAAACGTTCAAACCTGGGGGGGACAGAACCCCAGTCTAATTGTTACCGGCGAATTGCGGAAAGTTACGCGGAGATTACTCCTACAAATTTGACTGCGGGGTATGATCGCGGCCAACCGAGCGACGCCCGGCGCCGGCGGTGCTATGAACTCGCCGCCGCGCCGCCGACATATTGGTCACGAAAGCGAAGCCGCAGAGCGGTCTTCTGCACCTTGCCGGTGGCAGTGTGCGGCAGCTCATCCAGCACCACCACGGAATCGGGCAGCCACCATTTCGGCACCTTGCCCTCATACAGCGCGAGGACCGACGCCGCATCCACCTCTCGCCCGGTGCGCGGCACAACAATCAGTACCGGACGTTCGTCCCATTTCGGATGGCGTGCCGCAACGACCGCTGCCTCGGCCACGTCCGGATGGGATACGGCGATATTCTCCAGCGCGATCGAGCTGATCCACTCGCCGCCCGACTTGATGACGTCCTTGGAGCGGTCGGTGATCTCCATGAATCCGTCCGGATCGATGGTGGCGACATCGCCGGTTGCGAACCAACCTTCGGCGTCGACGGCGCTGCCGGGGTCGTCGCCGAAATAGGCGCTGCAAACAAACGGACCGCGCACCTTCAGATCGCCGAACTGCGCGCCATCCCAGGGCAGCTCGGTGCCGTCGTCATCGACGATCTTCATGTCGATGCCAAACAGCGCACGGCCCTGTTTCAGGCCATGCCGCAGCAAAGCAGCCGCATCCACCCCCATTTGCGCTTGCTTCGGCTGGTTGTAGGTGCCGACCGGCGAGAGCTCCGTCATGCCCCAGGCGTGCTCCATCGTCACGCCGTATTCCGTTGCGAATGCCTCGAAGAGCAGCGGCGGGCAGGCGGAACCGCCGGTCACGATGCGCCGAACGGTCGCTAGCCTCTCGCCGCTGCTGCGCAGATGGGACAGAAGGCCGAGCCAGACGGTGGGCACACCGGCGGCCATGGTCACGCGCTCCTGGTTCATCAGCGCTGCGAGGCTGGCGCCATCCAGATGCCGGCCCGGCAGCACCAGCGCCGAGCCTGCCATCGCCGCGGCATAGGGAATGCCCCAGGCGTTGACGTGAAACATCGGCACCACAGGCAGCACGCGATCGATAGCGCGCAGCGCCAGGACGTCGGCCATGTTGACGGCGTAGCCGTGCAGCGTAGTGGAGCGGTGACTATAGAGCACGCCCTTCGGACGGCCCGTCGTGCCAGACGTGTAGCAGAGCGAAGACGCCGTGTTCTCATCGAACACTGGCCAGACGTAATCTTCGTCGGCCGCAGCGATCAGATCGTCGTAGCACAACAGGCGCATACCGCTGGGCAGCGCGATATCCGGCATCTGAGCGGATTCGGTCAGCATTACTACCGCGTGAACGCTGGAGGCGATCTTCGGCGCAATGGTTGCAACCAATTCGGCAAAGCTCGTATCGACAAAAATTACCCTATCGCCTGCATGATTGATGATATATGCAATATCGTCCGAATGCAGCCTGGGGTTGATGGTGTGGCAGATCGCCTGCATGCCAGGCGCGGCATAGTAGATTTCCAGATGGCGGGCGGTGTTCCAGGCGAGCGTGCCGACCCGGTCGCCCGCGCCGATGCCAAGCGAGCCAAGCGCGCGCACCAGCCGCCGGGCGCGGCGTTCGAGTTCTGCCCAGGTGGTGCGGTGGATCGTCCCATCCGCATCCTTCGAGACGATCTCGGTGCCGCCATGATGGCGTGCCGCGTGACGAAGCATGGCGGAGATCAACAACGGCTGACGCTGCATCAGGCCCAGCATGGACGCCCCCTTGTTTTGTGGCGACTTTGGCCCGGCTTCTGCCGCAGGTCCAGACGTGGTTTGATGGCACGTCTGTATGCGGAGGATGCACGTGACCCCACGCCTTGCCCTGATCGTCGGCGCCGGCTCCGGCCTGAGCGCATCGCTGGCCCGGCTGTTCTCGCGCCATGGGCTGCAGGTGGCACTGGCGTCCCGCCAACCGGACCGGCTGGCAGGACTGTGCGCCGAGACCGGCGCGGTCTCGTTCGCCTGCGAGGCGGCCGAGCCCGAAGAGGTGGCGGGACTGTTCGACGCCCTGGTCGCGTCGGTCGGTGAGCCCGACGTCGTGGTGTACAACGCCAGCGGCAGGGCGCGCGGGCCGCTTATCTCGCTGGTGCCGGAGGACGTGGCACGGGCGCTCGCTGTCAGCGCCTATGGTGGGTTCCTGGTGGCGCAGCAGGCGGCGCGGCTGATGCTGCCCAAGCAAGAGGGGGCGATCCTGTTCACCGGTGCCTCGGCCAGCGTGAAGGGATATGCGCAGTCCGCATCGTTCGCGATGGGCAAGTTCGCGCTGCGCGGGCTGGCGCAGAGCATGGCTCGCGAACTGGCGCCGCAGGGCATCCACGTGGCGCATTTCGTGATCGACGGAGCGATCCGCAATCCGGGCCGGACCGAGCCAGCCGATGCGCCTGACAGCATGCTGGATCCCGACGCTATCGCCGAGACGTATTGGCACGTGCTGAATCAGGCACGCAGCGCGTGGACCTGGGAGGTGGAGTTGCGGCCCTGGGTCGAGAGGTTCTAGCTTTCCGGCTTATTGTGAGGGGAGAGGTAAGGCGATGCTGTACGAGCTGCGGATCTATGAATGCGTGCCGGGCCGGTTGCCGGATCTGCTGAAACGGTTCGACACGATGACGCTGAAGCTGTGGGAAAAGCACGGGATCAAGCAGGCGGGGTTCTGGACGACGGTGATCGGCGAGTTGAACCAGACGCTGTATTACCTGCTGGCCTGGGAATCTCTTGCTGAACGCGAGCAGAAATGGGCCCGTTTCATGGTCGATCCTGACTGGCTGGCGGCGCGGGCGCAGACCGAGGCGAACGGCGCGATCGTCGCGAAGGTTTCCAATGCAATCCTGGCGCCGACCTCTTTCTCTTCGGTGAAGTAAAGGGGACGGCCGGCCTGGTTTACGGCCGGCTGACGATCACCTCGATCGGCGTGGGCGCAAACCCGGCCGCCGGGTTGTGGCGCTGCGGACAGTTCGACAGCACCGCGATGACCGAGCGCTCAGCACGCAGCTCGACATAATCGCCGGGCCTGGAGAGGCCCGGCTCGATCGCCATGGCGCCGTCCTGGCGGACCGGCACGTTCATGAAGAAATTGACGTTGGCGACGATATCGGCCGGACCGAGCGACCAACAGGCGAGCTCCGCGACAAAGTTGGCATGGCAGCTTGGCGTGTCCTTGATCCCGTAGCGGGCGAAGTTGCTCCATGAACTGCAGCAGCCGCCGATCGTATCGTGCTTTCCGACGGTATCTTCGACGATCGTCAACAGCTTCTCGGCGTGTTCGGAATAGAGCGCGGCGCCTTTGCCGAGATAAATGGTGCCGTTGAGCTTCATGGTATTGGCTGCGTTGTAGCGGTCCACGGGCAGCTCTGCCGCAAAGGCCAGAAAGTCCACAGCCTGCTGGCCGTGCAGGTCGATGATGCGTAGCCTGTCACCGGTTTCCAGCCGGGTGGAGAATCGACCGCCGGCCGCAACCGTCTGGCGCAGGAGCTCGGTCATCGGTCCAGCCTCACCGCTGCGCAATCAGGTCGATCTCGACGACGCCGCCGCGGGCGAGCGCCGTCACGCCCACCGTGGTGCGCGCCGGCAGCCGATCAGCCGCGAAATAACCGGCATAGACCCGGTTGAACGCAGCATAGTCGAGCTCGAAACGAACCAGAAATGCGCGCACGCACACGACATGCTCGAGGCTGGCGCCAACGCCGCCCAGTGCGCGGCGGAGATTGTCCATCACCTTGTGCGTCTGCGCGTCTATCCCTTCTGGAAGCGGTGCTGTGTCATCGGCGGGATCGGTCGCGATCTGGCCGGTGACGAACAGCCAGCCGTCCTGCTCCACGACATGACTGTACGGCGCGACCGGCTTCGGCGCGCCGGCGATCATATGGAATATGGCATTGCTCATGCTGGCATCCTGGTGTGGGCGGGAAATCCCACAATCCCGGTAATGCTCGACGATTTCGCGCCAATGCGCCACTGGTATCTGCACCGATCGTCGAGTGATCCGACATGAGCGAGATGTGGCAGCATTTCGAGCCGGCGGACGCCGCCGAGGGACTCTCGGCCGCGGGCCACTACATCGCGCGCATGCCGGATGGATCGGGGCTGGCGCTGCCGTTGCGCGATCTCGGGCAGACCGCGGTGGCCGGGCTGATCGTGAATCAGGCGTCGTTCGCAGTGGTCGAGCAGCTCGCCGCCTGGATGGGGCAGATCGCTGCTGGTGTGGCACCGGAGATCGTCGCCGGGCTGCCGACGCTGGGCCACGTGCTGGCGCCGCTGATCGCGTGCCGCCTTGGTCACAGCAACTGGGTGGCGTTGGGAACCACGCGCAAGCTGTGGTACGAGGATGCGCTGTCGGTGCCACTTTTCTCGATCACCTCACCCTTACCAGGGCGGCGGTTGTGGCTCGATCCGCGGTTGTTGGGTCGACTGCATGGGCGCCGGGTAGTGCTGGTCGATGATGTGATCAGCACCGGTGCCTCGGCTCGAGCGGGGCTGGCTTTGCTGCAGCAGGCCGGCGCACCGGCAGCCGCGGTGATAGTGGCGATGGCGCAAGGTGACCGCTGGCGAATGGACTGGCCGGATGAAATGCCGGTTCTCGCGGTGTTCGCTAGCCCGTTGTTTGATCGTTCCACATGTGGCTGGGTGCTACGCGCGGGCACCGCCGCGCTCGACTGCTGCCCGCTGGCGGCGGCAACTCGTAGCTCGTAGGGCGGACGCCAGTCCGCCACCTCGGCAGGTGCTTGCCGGAAGCGACGGCCGAATAGCCGCTCTTTTGCTCGACCCCTCCCCTGCTCCCTCCCGCAAGGAGCCCGCAGGGGGAGGGGTGAAATGGGCGAATCCCAATGGCGGGGCTGGCCGTGCGCCAGCCCCGCGGATCACGCCTGATGGCCGGGTCAAGCCCTGGGTCAAGCCCGAGGACATGGCCCGGCGGGGGTTCAGGGCGGGCCGGTGGCGAATGCGAGCGGGACGGGCGGGGATGTTTCGACCCCTCCCCGTGGCCCCCTCCCGCCAGGGGCTACCGTTGTCCCACAACCCCGAATCGACTTTCCTGAGTGCTGAGCAGCGGATTTGAGGCGGGTCGAGTCTGCATCAGCGATCTTTCGAGGCTCCCGCCGAACGGGCGGCGGCAGCCGGCTGGCGCCGCCCCTCCGGCAGGCCCCTTTGCAGCCCCCTGCGAATCAGATTCGCTCCCGACCAACAACCCACCGGAGCCGATTCGCATGAACGACCAGCCGCAGCTTGGTCACTTTGGCAATCGCCGCCTGGCCGCGGTCGGCGACAGCCTGCTGGGGGCGATGCAGAAGCAGCGCACCATGTGCCTCTCGGCGTTGGCCGACAGCCGCGGCCAAGCCCGCCAGTTTCAGCGTTTCCTCGACAACGAGGCGGTCAGCATGCACGAGATGCTGGTGCATGCCGCCCGGCAGACCGCCCGGCGCGCCGTCGGGCGGCACGTCCTGGCGATCACCGATACCACGGAGCTGAATTACGCTCCCCACAGCGGCGCCAAGCGCGGCTTTGGCACGGTCGGCAACGGGACCGACATCGGCGTGCTGCTGCACCCGGTGATTGCGGTGGATGCCGAGCAGGGCGGGCTGATCGGGCTGGTCGGTGCCACGGTGATCAACCGCACCGACGGCCCGGTGACGGACCATAAGACACGCCCGGCCGACGAGAAGGAGTCTCGCCGCTGGCTGGCGGCCGCCGAGACCGCCGGCGAGGTGCTGGCGGAGGCGGCGATGATCACTGTGGTCGAGGACCGCGAGGGCGACATCTATGACCAGTTCGCGCGTCGGCCGGACAACGTGCATCTGTTGGTGCGGGCCGCGCAGAACCGCTCGCTCGAGGGCGATGAGAAACTGTTCGCGCGATGCGCCGCCTGGTCAGCAGTAACACAGCACACCATCCAGGTGCCGGCCCGGCATGGCAAGCCGGCGCGGGCCGAGCGGACCGCCGTCGTGGCGGTGCGCTCCGGCGAGGTCACGATCAAGCGGCCACTGCGCGCCGAGCCAGCCCTGGCGCCGACCTTGACCCTGCGGGTGGTGGATGTGCGCGAGATCGCCCCACCGTCGGCGCAGCAACCCTTACACTGGTGTCTGCTGACCACGCATGCGGTGGGCGGTGCGGCGGAGGCGCTGCAGATTGTCGCCTGGTACCGGCTGCGTTGGATCATCGAACAGCTGTTCCGTACGATGAAGACGGACGGTGTCGATGTGGAGACCTCGCAGATCACGACGCCGCTCAGCCTGGCGAAGCTGGTGACGGTGGCGCTGATTGCCGCCGTGCGGGTCATGCAACTGGTGATCGGTCGCGACGGCAGTACGGGGCAGTCCATAGAGGACGTTGCCGACCCCGCCGAACTGCCGGCGCTACGGGCGATCAGCGCCTCCCTCGAAGGGCCGACCGACAAGTTGAAGAACCCGTTCGATCCTGCCTTGCTGGCTTATTACGCCTGGATCGCCGCACGCCTCGGAGGCTGGTCCGGCTACACCTCCAAGGGATATCGGCCGCCCGGTCCCAAGACCATGGCCCGCGGTCTCAAGCGCCTCGATGCCATGGTGCAGGGCTGGATGCTGGCTAATCGTTCCGCACTTGTGGGACTCCGGTAGCCGCCAGGGGAGGGAGAGAAATGCGGTCCGGGCAGGCGGCCAAACACCCGGCCCATGGTGCCGGCGAGGTATCTGGCCAGGCTGCCGCCGTATTCGATGATCGCATCGCGCAGCTCGCGCCACAGCTCAGGTTCCACGTCGCCCTGCATGATGCCGAGATCGTGGCAGATATCGACGATCACGGCGCCCAGCGGGCGGCGGCGCAGCAGGGCGGCAATCTCCTCGGGCGTGGGCAGTGCCGCGACATCCGGGGCCGCTTGTGGCCTGGCAGGCCGGGGGCGCGGGCGGGGCGAGGCTGGTTTGCGGGGTGACGGCACCCGCAGTGGCGTCGGGGTGATATCGCGGCCACGGGCGGCGCGCTGTTCGAGCCGTTCGTGGAGCGCGGCGGCGAGCATGAGGCCGCGGGTGATGCAGCGGAGGATCGCCGCGACATCGGTGGTGCCGAAGGGTATGGCGAGGCGGGCGAAGGCCGGGGTGCCGGCGCACTCGCAGAGCCTGTCCGCCAGGTCGTGGCCATAGAGCATGAGTTGGCCCAGCAAGCCGAGGATGCGCCCGATGCGGCTGCCACCTTGCCCCGGCGCTTGCTGGGGCGGGGGATTGGGGTGGGCGGCGGGAGCGGGGCCGGGTGGCGGGGCGGTCACGAACCTGCGCGGAGTTCGCTGCATTCCGGGAAGGAGATAGCTCTGGGCAGGCAGCCGCTTTGGGTGGCCAGCGGACCCCCGACACTCGCCTGGTCTCGAGCCTCCATTTCGGGGGACCATTTGGCCAGGTGATGACCCCGTTCTGGGGGCGCCGCATCCCGGCACCAAAATATGCTAATACACGGTTCATGAGCACGACTGGCAGCAACTCGGACCTCGCTGGCAGGGCCGAGGGCGGCCGGAAGCTGATTGCTATCGTTTACGCCGATATGGTCGGCTACAGCCGGCTAATCGGCCTGGACGACGCAGGCACATTCCGGCGGTTGCGCACTCTGCGGCGCGCGTTGATTAATCCGGTGATCCGAGAGCATGGCGGCAGGGTGGTGCAAACGGCGGGCGACTCGCTGCTGATCGTGTTCGACAGCATCGAGGGCGCCGTGTGCGGCGCCGTCAGGGTGCAGCAGCAGGTGCCGATCTATGATGGCGATCAGCCGCCCGACCGGCGCATCCGCTTTCGGGTTGGCATCAATATTGGTGACGTGATCTCACGAGGCACGGACCTTCACGGCGACGGCGTGAACATCGCAGCGAGGCTGCAGGCGGAGTGCCCGGTGGGTGGCATCTGCGTCTCGCGCGCCGTGCGCGACCATGTGCGCGACCGTCTCGACCTGCCCTTCGAGGCCATCGGCCCGCTCACGCTGAAGAACATCGCACGGCCGGTCGAAGCCTTTGTCCTGCGGCTCGATCCGGGCGCCGCCGCAGCGCCCGCAGCCGGCGTCACGACCAACGCGGTGCAACCTGCGCAGCCCAGCGCATGGGTTCGCTCGCGCGCAGCTCTGCTTGCGGCTGTTGTGGGACTGCTCGTGTGTGGCGCGCTCGGTGCGGGGTGGTGGCTGTATCGCGCCACCGCCCCAAAAGCGTCAGAGGCAACCCCGGCGGCAGAGCTCAAGCCAACTTCGCCGCCCGCGACGACACAAGCGTTCACACCACCAGACGTGGGTTTGGCCAAGGCACCGCGCCTTTCGATCGTCGTATTGCCGTTCGAGAACCTGAGCGACGCTCGGAGCGAGGACTACCTAGCCGAAGGCATCACTGACGATGTGACCACCGATCTCTCCCGCGTGCCGGGCATGTTCGTCATCGCGCGCGGTTCTGCCTACACATACCAAGGCAAAGCGGTTGATGTGCGAAAGGTCGGCGAGCAACTTGGCGTGCGCTATGTGCTTGAGGGCAGCGTGCGCAAACTGGGCGACATGCTGCGCGTGAATGCGCAGCTCATCGCGACAGAGACCGGGGCGCAACTGTGGGCCGACCGCTTCGACCAGAAACTGAATGATCTCAGTGCCGGTCAGGAGGCGATTGTCCGGCGAATTGGCCAGACCTTGGACGTGGCATTGACGGACGTCGAGAGCGCCCGCAGCAAGCGGGAACGGCCGACCAATCCGGACGCGTTCGACCTTTTTCTACGTGCGCGGTCGCTGGTCCTCCATCCGATGGGGTCGCGGGAAAAGGCGGAACGCGTCGCCTTGTATGATCAGGCCCTGCGGCTCGATCCCACCTCTGTTCTCGCCATGACCGGGCTTGCCAATGCGCTGATCGCAACCTGGCGCGCCGGGGACGAACTCGAACGCGCGGCCAAGCTCCTCGCCGACGCGGCAGCGATCAACCCGAATGACCCCGGTACTCAGGGACGTCGGCGTTCCTATTGTCCGCCCAGGGCCGTTACACCGAGGCAATCCCCGCCTTTCAGCGTGTCCTGAGCGATTATCCGAACAGCGATGCGGACTATAACCGGCTTGGCTATTGCCTGATTCATACGGGCCGGGCCGAAGAAGCAATCCCGATGATCGAGACGGCGATCCGGCTCGACCCACGCAGTGGATTCAACTGGAATCGCTACGAGAATATGGGCTTTGCATTGTTGGTGCTTGGGAGAGACGAAGAATCGATTGTCTGGACGCAACGCGCCTTGGCCGCGAATCCGAACAACGATGCGGACAATCGCGCCCAATTCAACCTCCGCCTCGCCGCGGCCCATGCGCGGCTGGGGCAATTGGACGAGGCACATCGTGCGATCGCCGAAGCAAACCGGATTTGGCCCTATGACACCGTTCGTGGCCAGTCTCCCCAGACCCCCTCAAGTCGCGTGTACGCGGAGCAAATCGAACGTTATCAGGCAGCGCTTCGCCTTGCCGGGGAGCGGGATCATGCCAACGAGGATGCTGACTTCAGCGTGGCCCCGGACGACAAGCTCCACGCGGACCTCGCCGGGCCGACGCCGACGACCGTGCCCGGCGCCACGACGATCCGCACAGCCGAACTTGAGCGACTGCTCGCCGAGCGGAAGCCGATTGTCATCGATCCGCTGCTGTATTCGTGGGGCCGGTCGATCCCGGGTGCAATCGGGCTGAAGCGCACGGGCTGGGGCGGCAGCACTTCCGACGCGACGCAGGACCGCTTGCGACGGAAGATGCAGGCGTTGACGAAGGGCGATCTGTCAAAGCCCATCGTCACGATTGGCTGGAACTCGGAGCGCTTCGACGGCCGCAACCTCGCGCTGCGGCTCGTCGTACTCGGATACACCCACGTCTACTGGTATCGCGGCGGCCGAGAGGCATGGGAGGTGAACGGACTGCCGGAGACCAAGGTCGACGTGCAGGAATGGTAGTCCCGCGGCCGCGGTTCCTGGATTACAACGATGTCGTTGAAGGGCCGCTTCGGGTCGATAGCGGCTCTTCCGCTCGGGACCGGTTGACCAAAAGGGCATGGACAGGCAAGCCCGCAACCTGTCAAAACTTCTGTGCAGAGGTAGTAGCACTTGCGGGAGCGGGCCGGGGGGAGGGGTCGAAACAAGGAAGCGACCGCTACCCATCAAGCTCCGGATAGCGCCGGAAAATCCCTGTCTCACAAAACGGAACCCGCCGATCGCTCGCCAGATACGCCTTCAACCGCGGCCGTTCGGCGACAGCGGCGTGCAACGCCGTCACGCGCGGCAGTCCCGCCAGAATGCGGGCCATCGCTTTCGGAAACGCGTATTGCAATCCCTCGATAAGCTGGAACAGCGACAAATCGGCATAAGTAGTTGCACTGCCAACCAGGTGCGCATCATCAGCCGGGTTGGCGGCGAGAATACGCTCGAACCAGTCCAGGAATTTCGGAAGCCTGGTACGCCGAAAGACCTCAGCTCGATGGATGGCCTCCGGCTTTTGCTCATGAAAGTAGAGGTCCTCATCGATCGGGTGATGCGAATTGTAACTTTCGGCGACAATGTCAGTGATGGTTAGCTGGAGCTGATGCGTCCAAAGCCAACCGGCCTCATCTTCGGGCGCCACGAAAGCGACAGTGCCTTCATATCCACTTGATGCGACCCCTCAACTCGTCAAATCAGGCACCAGAGCGCTGGCCAGTTCGGCGCCATCCACATCGGCATCCGTCAACAACCGCCAAGTCCCCCCGATAAGCACCTCGCTCGGCCGGAACCGCGCCTTGTAGGCCATCTTGCGGCTCTCCGGCACCCAATAGCCAAGATAAACGTAAGGCAGCTCCAGCAGCCGCGCCCGCTCCACCAGCCACAGGATCGTGTAGGTGCCGAGCGAGCGGCGGTCGAACCCGGGGGCGAAGAAGCTGTACACCGCCGACAGCCCGTCACCAAGCCGGTCGGCCAAGCAGGCACCCACCAAACGGTCGTCCGGCTCCCGGAACTCGACGATGAAGGTCTCGACCGGCGTGTCCTCCACCATGGCGCGGTAGTCGTAATAGCTCATCGTCGCCATGTCGCCGTCGGGGTGGCGCATCTGCTGATAACGCTGAAAAAGCTGGAACTGCTCGGCGGTCGCGCGCGCTGGCACCTCGAACCCCTCGACCAGAGCGTTGGCGCGCGCGATCCGCCGCAGCGTGCGATCCGGCTCGAAGCGCGCCACCGGGATGCGGATCGGCACGCAGGACTGACAGGTCGGACAGACCGGCGCATAGGCGATGTTGTGGCTGCGCCGGAACCCCGCGCGCGACAGCCGGTCGTGCAGCGATTCAGCATCGGGTCCGGCGATCTCGGTCACCACCTTCCGCTCGGTCCGCCCGGCCAGATAGGGGCACGGCAACGGGGCGGTGGTGTAAAAGAATTGCGGCCGGCGAGGTGGCTTGTAGGTCATGTCGAAATGATCCGGCACCTATGTTCCCGGACCGGCGGCGCCGGGTCAATGGGATCGTCGAAGATCATTGCGTCAACCGAAGGCTAGCCGTCACCTTCGCCGCCGAGGGCCCAAGCGTCAGCGTCGTGCCGTCGCGCCAGTCAGTCAGCAGATCCCCGCTGGTACGGCTGAGCAGGTTCCCAGACTGCCCCGGCGCCAGCATGAACAGGCTGCGGTCGAGATCAGACAGGTCGTACACGCCGCGGAACTCCGGCCCATGCACCGCAGTGAAATCGTTGAACCTGGTTCCCTGGACATTGATGGTCGTGTCGCTGCCGGGCACCGGGATGCGCAGCGTACCAAAGCCACGCAGCCAGGGAATGCCGCGCAGGATCGGGTGAGCGAACACCGCCTGATGCGCCTCGCCCCATCGCCACGCGGCGGGATCGGGGCCGAAACGTTGCGCCAGATCGGCCACCGCCTGCTTCAGAGCGTCCTGCAGCATGCCGGCGCACTCGCCGCCGCACCAATGGGCGCCGCCGGGCAGCAGCGCGCTCGGCACGAACTCCGCCGGCGGCGCCACCGCAGCCATGCCGTCGGCCGGCACGCCGGTGCGTGCCAACACGGCTTGATAGAAGCGGTCGATCCAGGCGGTGAAGATCAGCGGCTGCGGCTGATCCATCCCCATCGTGCCGTCCCAGCCGTTCAGCAGCGCGAACGCCGTGCCGGCCACACCGTCCGGCGGCGCAATGGACAACAGCGCCGGCAGCGCCTGCACCGCGAACAGACTCTTCACGTCCATCTGCATGCGAACGAACCCGGCGGCGTCGTGGCGCTGGGACATGTCCAACAGCTCACGGATTCGCCGGGCACGCCAATCGGCGAACCAGTCGCGACCGAGGAAGACAGGGAAATCCGACGGTGCGACACGCTCGTTGGCGTTCACCAACCGCCCGCTGGCCGGGGCCACATAATGCGGAAGCTGATCGCCCGAGGCCCAACCGGTCCAGTCAAACGCGCCCGATGCGCCGGGCACCGGCATAGATCCGTCACCGCTGCGGCGGATCGGCACGCGGCCGGTGACAAACAAGGCGATCGTCTGCCGATCCGCGGCAAGGAGATTCTGTACCGGCGATGAAATCAGCGCGGCTGCCTTTCCGACATCCGCCACCGTCTGCGCGCGGTTCAGCGCGAGCAGCCCCAACGCGGCAGTGTCGCCCGGCTGGAGGTTGGCCATCGACACGGCGAGGACCGGCCCCCCTGGGGCGAACAGGTCGCTGATGACCGGCCCGTGACGGGTCTCGCGCACCGTTAGTACCACGTCGGGTTGGCCGCGCACGCGGATCCGTTCCTCGCGCTTAATGAACGGGCGGGGGCCGTCGGGTGTCTGGTATTCGTCGGGACCGACCGGCGTCTCGATGAAAATGTCCTGCACGTCGGCGCCGGTGGTGGTGAAGGTCCAGGCAACGTTGCGGTTGTGCCCCAGGATCACCCCCGGCACACCAGGTGCCGTGGCGCCGGCCAGGGTCTCGTCCGGCGTGTCGATGCGCGCCAGATACCACAGGCTGGGGAACCCAAACCCCAGATGCGGGTCGCCGGCGAGAAGCGGGGCTCCGGTCGCGCTGTGGCTGCCATCGACAGCCCATTCGTTGGAGGCGCGATCGGGCTCGGTGAACGGCGCCGGGAAGGCGGGCAGGGCGGCCGCCATCGAGCCACCCTCGGCTGCGGCATAGCGGGTCTTGGCGTCCACCATGGCGGCGGGCTGACCAGCGTCGTGCTGGGCCGGCCACAGCGCCTCGATCGTGTCGCGAGGGAGATGCGTGGACAGCCGCCAGCGCGCCAGCTCCTGGCGCCAGTTCATCGACAGCCACAGCCCCATCGTCTTGCCCCACAGCAGGCAATCGACCGGCGTCCACGGTTCGGGGGCGCCAAGCACGATGAACTCGGGGGCGCTGAAGCGTCCATGCGCCTTGATCCAGGCATTAACGCCGTTCGTGTACGCGTCCAACAGCCCGCGGGCGTCGGCGGGCAGAGCCGCGTAATCGGCCTCCGCTCGCACGCGCAACCCGAGAGTGCGCATCTCCTTGTCCATCGGCAGCGTGACCGGGCCGGCGATTTCCGACAACCGGCCCGAAGCGGCGCGCCGCATCAGTTCCATCTGGAACATGCGGTCGCGTGCGTGGACATAGCCGAGCGCGGCGGCAGCATCGGTGAAGTTGGCAGCGCGGATGCGCGGGATGCCGTGCTCGTCGAAGGTGATGTCGACGGGCGTCGAAAGCCCGGGGATGGCGACGGATTGCTGACGTGGGGGCAAGGTCAGCCAGAGCAGGCTGCCCAGCCCCACCACGACCAGCAGCACCAGCGTGCCGAGGGTCGTCAGCAGGGTGCGGACGAACCGAAGCAGGCGGCGCATGCGAGGTCCTGGCGAGGCACGGCCGGGAGACAAACCAGAAGCGGCGTTCCGGAGCAACCGTGGCGATGTGGCATGCGGCCTGCTGAGTGTACCGCGCCCATATGACGCCCAGCTCCGTTTCGTCCCAATCCGACCCGCAGCCGCCCCCGGCTGCCGCGCCAGCGCCGCAGCCACCGGCGCCGCCGCTGCGGTTCGCCGACGTACTCTCGGCGCTCAATCCCCTGCAATACCTGCCGGTGATCGGCACGATCTACCGGGCGATGACCGGCGACACCATCCCTGAGGCACTGCGGCTCGGTGGGTCGCTACTGATAAGCGGACTGATCAGCGGCCCGATCGGGATCGTCACGACGGTGGCCATGGAGATCGCCGAAAAGGTCACCGGTATCGACCCCGACCGCGTCGGCCGCACCCTGCTGGCCGAGGTGGGCGTGGGGAAGCCAGCTCCGCCTGCCGCAGCTCCGAAACCTGTCGCGCCGGCCCCTGCCGCGCCCGCCGCGCCGGCACCCGCTGCCACCGGCTGGACCTTGGCCGAGCTGTCGCGTGCGGGCGTCACGTTCGGCGCCGACGATACGCCGAATTGGCACGGGGTCCGCGGAGCAGAGGCATTGAACGAACTGGAGCTGGGCCGAATTCGAAGCGCCACAGCCGCATATGCCCGAACCGCGGCACTGGCGTCGTGATCGCCGGCCAGGGCTAGCTGGGTCGTCCCATCAGCGCCCGGACCGATACGTCCTCGTCCACGTCGGGCCAATGCAAGCCATGAACCGCGCCCCTCAGTTCCCAGTTGCGGCGCTGCTCCGGAGAAGCGTCGTGCAGTCGGGGGAACCAGGCCAGCGGCACGGACAGTTCGCGCCCGTCTGAAAGGACGATCCGCAGCGCAACGTCCGATACATCGACCGCAACGGCAGTGGGGTCGGGGTCGACAAGCACCGGCCGTGCTGGGGTTGCCGTGGTGCTCATCCCATCCTCTTTGCAGCGCATCCCGGTGTTTGATCACCAGACTCCTTACCGGCTCAACTCGCGGTCGCGGAACCTTCGGAGCTGACCAACTCGACAGGGGCCAATCAGTCGTGCGACACGGCGAGCGGCGCCTTTGAGCGCAGCCGCTACAGTCCTGGGTGACACTCCGCTATCGAATTATCACCAGTCCGATCCGCTTCCCCAGGCCTGTGTTCGATTTGCCAATTTACGGACGCGGTACGACAAACCGTGCCCGCCCAATCACGCGAAGGAGGCCGGCCGTGATGGCAATGGCGATCGCCAGGACGCCCAGTGACGCCAACAGGGCAGAACGCGCAGACTCTGTAGTCTGAAGCGCATAGTACAGCGCTCCGATCACTGCTACCCCAGAGGCATTGCCGACCTGCTGTACGGTGCTCATGACGCCGCCGCCTGAACCGGCATGGACCGGAGGAACTTTCGTCAGGACCAGCCCGTAGAGCGGTGCCATCACCATTGCCTGCCCGACGCCGAATGCTACGAGCAGAAGCGACAGTGCGAGAGGTGTCTGCGGACTGTCCGCGGCAACGGCGATGCCGAGGATTGCCAAGCCGACTATCTGAATGCCACAGCCTTCAAGCAGGGCGATGAGCCCGCGTCGCTGTGCGCGAGGCCCCGCAATCCGCGACATGATGGCAAATCCGATAGCAAGCGGCAGAACCGTGGTGCCCGACTCCAGCGGCGAAAACCGCAGCCCAAGTTGCATGTAAAGAGTCATTACCAGGTAGAACGAAAAATTGGCAAAGGTAAAGAAGAACACAGCCAGTAGACCGATTGCGAAGCCCCTGTCCTGGAGCAGGGCGAGATGAACCAGGGGAAGACCCTGTCGATGGTGCTCGACCCAGCGCTCCAGCGGCCACATGAACATGAGCAGCAGCAGCCCTCCCGCCATCACCGCAAACAGCCATGGCGCCCAGTTGAGGTCTGCGCCAAGCAGCAGCGGACCGAGAAGGCAAAGCAGCGCGACTAGAAGCACAGCAGCCCCGATCAGATCCAGCCGTGTCCCCGGGTTACCAGGCATGGACGGCATCAAGTGCAGCGCCGCAGATAACAGCAGAAGGCCGATCGGCACGTTCACAAAGAAAATCGTCCGCCAGCCAAGGCCGGCGATGTCAAGCGCAACGAGCCATCCCCCGAGCCCAAGCCCGACTGCAGCGCCAAAGCCGAGGGTGAAACCAAAGATGCCGAAGGCACGCCCACGCTCCGTGTCGCGAAAGAGAAGGTGGATGGTGGCAAGGACTTGCGGAATCATCAGTGCTGCCGCTATACCCTGCGCTGCGCGCGCCGCGACAAGCTCACTGCCCGATCGCGCAAGGCCACACCAGAGCGACGCCATGGTAAATCCCGTCAGTCCAATCAGGAACACCGGCTTCGCTCCCCGAATGTCTCCCAGGCGCCCTCCGGTGATGATCAGAGTTGCAAATGCAATCTGATAGAGCACGATGACGCCCTGAATCTCCCCGGTCGTCGCGTGCAGATCCGCACGGATCGACGGGATCGCGACAGTGACGATGAAAGCGTCAACGACGAAGATAAATTGCGCCGCAACGACGATGGCAAGCACCCACCATCGCCGATCGTCGCGCTTTGCATTCGCAATAGATATGACAAGAGACACAGCGGTGCTCTCCAGTTGCAGGATCACGTCCCGCCGCACAAGCACGCCTGATCGCCTTGCTCAGCGACCACTGCGTCTCTGCGGTTAGTCTTCCTTGATTTGACCCAATGTCGACCGGGCGTCGATGACCCGAAAGGTCAAAAAGACTTCCCCCCAGCGTCGCAACTTGACCTGCGAGATCATGGCACAGAGTCGCCACTCGTCCTACTCTCCATCCATGACCGCCCAGCAGCTTCCATTCGGGGTACTCCTCCGCCGATGGCGGGTGAGCCGGCGCATGACGCAAGCTGACCTCGCGCTTGCCGCGAACAGCTCGACGCGCCACCTGTCTTGCCTGGAAACGGGACGGGCGCAGCCCAGCCGAGACATGGTCCTGCGCCTCGCCGAACATCTCGAGATACCGCTGCGAGACCGGAACACGCTGCTGCTGGCCGCGGGTTTCGCCCCCGCGTTTCAGGAACGCTCGCTGGCGGAGCTGGCTTCTGCCCGCCTGGCGATCGAGCAAGTGCTTCAGGCGCACAAGCCGTACCCGGCCTTTGCGCTGAACAGGCATTGGAGCGTCGTGCTGTCGAATAATGCGCTGCCTCAGCTATACGAGGGCTGTTCCCCCGATCTGCTGCGCCAGCCGATCAACGCAATCCGCCTCGTCCTTCATCCGCTCGGAATGGGGCCGAGAATACTGAACTTCATTGAATGGCGCGCACACACGATCACTGTTCTGCGGCAACAGATCGAGACTAGGGCCGATCCGGTGATCCAGGCCCTGTTGACCGAGGTCATGTCCTATCCGGCGCCAGCCGGCGGTATCGCGCTGGCGACCAGCGATAGCCCGCAGCGCTACGCGACGCCGCTGAGGATTGCCACTCGTCTGGGAACAGTCTCGTTCCTGAACACCACCACGATCTTCGGCACCCCAACCGACGTGACCCTGTCGGAGCTCGCCCTGGAGATGCTGTTCCCGGCCGACGAGGCCACTGTCGCCATCGTCAAGTCCATGGCCGAAGAAGAAGCCGCAGCAGCCGTCCATGTGCAACGAGCGAGTTGACTGCCAGAAACTAAGAACCCCCTCCCCTCGCGGGGGCGACTATCCGGGAGTTGACTAGGCAGATAGTCGCCCTTGCGGGAGGGGGAGGGGGCGCGTTTGACAGCCGCAGCCGGCCTCCGCACGATCGCCCAGATCGCCCTCCTGCAAGCACGCAGTAAAGACATCCATGTCCATCGACATCGAGCGGGCGCGCCGGGACTGCCCCGTACATTACACTGCCTGACATGGATACGAATCTGCTCGGCAGCACGGGCATCGGCGGGGGCGCCTGTCTCGCCTGGAAGGCGGCGTCCAAGCCCGGAGTAGAGTTCATGGGAGAGGAACATAGCAATGTCGGGAACAAGCCCCTCAGTCTCAGAGGACGTGCAGAACCAAGTCGAAACCGCGTTCCGAAATCTGATGATGCTGCGCGAAGGATGTCGGACAACGGTTTACCCGGATAGCCGCGGGTTGCCCACCGTCGGGATCGGCCACTTGGTCGTGCCCGCTGACAATCTGCGGCTTGGCGACGTGATCTCGATGGAACGCGTGAACGCGCTGTTCGCGACGGATAGTGCCGACGCGCTCGCCGCCGCCTGGGCGCAGGCCGGACAGGCTGGTATCACCAGCACCGAATTCATCCCCTGTCTCGCCTCGGTCAACTTTCAGCTCGGCACGAACTGGACGAAAACATTCCCGGACACCTGGGGGATGATCGTGGACGGGCGCTACGACGATGCCGCGAACGCGCTGAACGGGACAATCTGGCAACATCAGACACCAGTACCAAGTCCAGGATTTCCAGGCTGCGCTGCGTGCCCTACCGCCCAAGCCGGTCGTTGCAGCGGAATGACACTGCCGCGCCTGGCGGTCAGCGTCGCGCTGATACTCACGACGTACCAAGCCGCGGCCGGAGCGGTGCAGGAGAGCGCGGTGTTCTGTGTCGCCTCGGCCGGCGCGCAAGTCCTCGCCGTCGCGATCACCGCGGATGGAAGACTTCGCTTCGGCCTTTCCGTCTGGTCGCCGGAGGGGAGCAACATCAGCCTGTTCGGCGTGGCCGATCGGGTGCCGGGTGGCTGGCGCTATGAGGAAAAGAACGCGCGCTGTGCGATCGATCTCGTTCGCAACGCTGACGGCGGCTTTACCATACGCACCGATGCCGCCGCGGATTGCCGAGCGCATGGCGGGCAGGGCGCCAGGATCGGCACTCTCCATTTCACGCCTTCCGAGGACGAGGGCCCCGTCACGACGCAACTCGCCGATGCGGAGGCATTCCAGCACGCCGGCCGATGCGCCGGCGGCAGATAGCGCTGCGCCGCCGGAAAGCCATCTACCCCGCTACGACGACAACACTACCCCGCGCCGCAGCCCCGGTAGCTTCCAAGGTCGCAACCGCAGGATCCCCACTCCGCAGACCGCCGCCCCGATCATCAGTCGCACCGCAATCATCGCCGCCGGCTGCGCCGGCCCTCCGGCCAGCCAAGGCACCGCGAAAGCCGCCGCGGTCGCCAGCGCTGCCAGCACCAGCGACGGCACCCCGGCCCGCAACAAGCGCCCGACCGGCGCGCCCAACACCCGCGCGTTGGTCAGCCACGTGTATGGCGCGACCACAGCCTGCGCCGCCACCCAAATCCCCGCCGCCGCCACCGCGCCATGAGGCCGCAGCGCTAGTACTGCCAGCACCAGCACTACACTGCTGGCAACGTTGCTGCGCAACCCGTACTGCGTCACGCCTCGTGCGACCGTTGCCACGCCCGCCGGAAACCCCAGGAACAGCCATGCCGCCAACAGAGTCAATGGCACTGTCGCCTGCCCGGAAGGCGCCCAAACCCGCCCCAGCACGAGTTGCGTGAGCAACGGCAGGCAGGCCAGCATCGCGCCGCAGAGTGGGAACAGCACCAGCCCGGATACCGCCAGCCAGCGATCCACCGCGGCGCGCAGTGCATCCGGATCCTCCTGGCAGGCAGCCATGCGCGGCAGCATCAGCCGCCACAGCGCCGTCGATACCAACTCGCGGACGGTATCGACCAACCGAAACGCCAGATGCACCTCGCCCAGCGCAGCCGGCCCCGCGGTCCCGCCGACCAGCACGGCGAACACCCGATACCGCCCGTGCAAGACAAGCGTGCTGGCGGTCAGCGGAACCCCGACGCGCAGCATCTCGCCGACAGGCTCCCAACGGAACGCCAACACCGGCCGCCACCCGACGCCCAGCAGCAGCACCAGCGCCCCGCCAACCGAGCCAACAGTTTGTTGCGCGACCAACGACCACCCCCCGGCGCCTCCCACCGCACAGGCGATGCCCACCGCGGTCGCCGTGCCCTGACCCAGCAGAGCGCGCCAGGCCAGCAGCCGATACCGCCGGTCGCGCGTGACCCGTCCGGCAATCGCTCCGGCCGCGGCGGGGTAGCGGCTCCCGCCGACTTCGGGGCGGCGTGATCTTGCTTGACACCAACGTGATCTCGGCTCTCATGCGCGACCCGCCGGACACCGCCGTTGTTTCCTGGCTGGACAAACAGAATGCCGAAGACGTTTGGACCAGCGTGGTTACGGTGTTTGAAGTCCGTTTCGGATTGGCGCGCATGGCCGAGGGACGCCGGCGTGCGGCCCTGGAGGCGGCGTTCGACGGCTTGCTGCGCGAGGATTTGGGTGGCCGAATTGCGCCAGTTGACCGCGCCGCGGCTGAGGCTGCCGGCCAACTCGCGGCGCGGCGTGAGGCAGCGGGCCGCCCCGTGGACGTGCGCGACACGTTAATTGCCGGGATCGCTCTCAACCGGCGAGCACTCGTGGCGAGCCGAAACGTCAAACACTACGACGATCTGGAAACGGGAGTGATCGACCCGTGGGCTGCGTGAGGACGGAAAGCTGACATCAAGCCGTGGACTCTGAAACGCGCTTGTCGCAGCCGAAGTCACAGCCCGCCCAGATATAGCGCCAGCGCGCCGATATTCGCGTCCGAGTACGTCTTCAGCAAGGCCGCCATCCACGGATTGTTACCGCGTGTTCCGGTGTGGAAGTCCTCCATCGTGTGGCGCAGGTAATCGATACTCTGTCCGGCGAGTTTGGGGGTCGTGCTCGTACCGAGATAGCCACCTAGGTGGCACTGGGGACACTGGCCGGATGCCGCGAGCCCTTGGGCCTCGGTTGCGACATCCGCTGGCGCTCGCGGTTGCTCGAGATCAGCCCAAGATTTGGCTTCAAAATACTCGCCGAGGGCCAGCATCTCAGCGCTTGTCATGTTCCTGGCGATCAGCGCCATCGTCTCGTTCTTGCGGGCGCCGGTCTGGAAATCGCGCAGTTCGAAGAAGATGTAGCCGGCGTGCTGGCCCCAGATCACCGGGATGTCTTTGCTGATCGGGATCCCGTTGGTTCCGTGGCAGACGCCGCACACCGCTGCTTTCTGTGCAATCGGGTCGGCCGCCCCGGTCTGGGCATACGCCTCCTGGGCGGCGAGTACGCCCAGGACCAAGCCCACCAGCAGCAGGCGATTTGCCCGCTCCATTGTCATCAGGTGATCGGATGCAGAGATCGTCGGCGGCAGGGGCAGTCCGCCTGGCGGACCGCCCCTGCATACAAGCGATCAGTGGAGCGTGAAAGCGACGACCGCGTTGCCGCGCTTGTAGTCGAGTTGCGTGTTTCCGCCTGCTGCAACAACAATATACTGCGTGCCATCAACCGTATAGGACGAGGGTGGGGCGTTGACACCGGCGCCTGCCTGGAAGCGCCATAGCTCGGCTCCCGTTGCGGCGTCATACGCTTTGAACAGGCCGTTGCCTTCGCCGGCGAAGACCAGCCCGCCCGCAGTTGCGAGAATTCCACCGATCATCGGCATCTGGGTCTTCACCTGCCATGCGATGTTGCCGGTGTTGTACTCGACTGCGGTAATGTTGCCCCACTGCTCGGCACCCGGGATCACCTTGAATGCTCCCCCGAGCCACAGCTTGCCGTCGGGGTAGGGCGCTGGGGTTACGGTGTAGGTCATAGGCTGATGGAGATTGATGGCGTAGGCGAGCCCAAAGATCCGGTTTACCGCCATCGGCGACCATTCAACGCCGCCGTTGGCGCCGGGCAGCATGACCGTGCCCTGTGGGGTGGGGAGCGCCCACATGTTCTTTTGTGGGACCATGGGCTGCGAGAAGCGGATCAGACTGCAGTCATCCGCCCTGTTGACATAGACATGTCCTGTCTTGCCGGCCTGCAGCACGCCATCGACCAGATTGCCATTGTTGTCGCGCACCCGCACCAGCACCGGTGGGCTAACCGCGTCAAGGTCCCAGACGTTATGCGGGACGTACTGGAAGTGGCAAACATATTTGCCGCTATCCAGGTCGACTGAGACGAGCGAGTTGGTGTAGAGGTTGTCGCCAGGGCGAACAGCGCCGTCTAGATCGGGCGAGGGATTCCCCACGGCAAAGTAGATCCGGCGACGTACCAGGTCCACCGCCGGGTTCTGCCATGAGCCGCCGCCGAGGCGTTTGTACGGGTCGCCATTCTGCGCCAGCGCCGCCTTTTCCGCAGCGATGTCCCGGTGCAGGTCACGCCCGGTGGCATCCGTGGTCGCCCACACGCCGACCGTATTCTCCGGGATCGTGTCGAAGTTCCAGAGCAGCTTGCCGGTTTCGGCATCGTAGGCGCGCACGAAGCCTCGGATACCGTACTCGCCGCCATTGGTGCCGATCAGGATCTTCCCATCCACGGGGGTGGGTGCCATCGTCTCGCTGTAGCCGAGCGTTGGATCCGCGATTTGTATCTCCCACGCAGGTTTGCCGGTTTTGGCGTCGAGCGCCACCAGCTTGGAATCCAGTGTCGCCAGATACACCTTGTCGCCGTACGCCGCGACGCCTCGGTTATTGGGTCCGCAGCAGTAGATATTGATCGGCCCGAGCTTCTGCACGTACTCCCAGATTTGCTCGCCGGTACGTGCATTCACTGCATAGACATGATCGAACGAGGTGGTGATATACATGATGCCGTTCACTACGATGGGCGAGGTCTCCATCGACTCCTGAACGTCGGTCTGGAAGATCCACGCCGGCCGCAGGCGCGAGACGTTGCGGATATTGATCTGCCGGTTCGGATAGAACCGCGTTTGCGCGTAGTTGCCATTCGTTAGCAGAAAGTTGTTGCCATCGTCCGCCGCACCGCCCAGCATGTCCTGCGTGACCACTGACAGGTCGCCGTAGCGTGGCGGTGCGGTCTCCTGCCCCTTGCCATTTTGGGTGACGGCGAGGGCGATGAGCGCGGCGGCGCCCCCGACAGCAGCGAGTTTGACACGTCTAGTCATGATATCCTCCCACCAACCGGATGTTTTGTTAGCCGACCCGAACGCTTGACGTTCCCGGGCCGAACGCGTCAACCCTACGCGGGCGCTGACATCGTTGTAAAGCCATGCTGGCGGCGCGTTCTCGCTTTGTGGCCGGCGACGGCCGGTTATGACGATGCGAGCCGCCCCGTGGGTGGGCCTGATGACAGGATTGCGTGCTATCCCCGACAGGGAATGATTTCCTTTTCCTCGGTTATGAAGGTCTTGATCCGACTGATGAATGTTGCGCCATCCGCGTACAGGCGCTGCGCCTCGGGCGTGACTGCGGAGCGACGCAGCGCATCCTCATCATCATACCATAGCTCGGCGATGCCATCGATCGCCACCTCGGTCTCCGGAATGTCCGCGCGCGTGCGCGTTCCGGTGATATGCGACTGCACGTAGCGGCGGATTCCCGGGACCGCGAGCGCTAGGGGGCCGTGCACCTCAAGCCAGTGCTTTACAAATTGCTCGTGCGTAAGGCCGTCCTTGCGGGTCAGCAGCGACAAAACCTTTATCATGCGGCAGCTCCTGGATGCGGGAGACTGCCAGTCTGGTGCCGGCCCGACGTTCGGCTCAACCCCTGGCTTTTTCGCCGTCAACCGTTAGGTATCGCGCCGCATGGCCCAGCCTGTTCGCTTCCACATCCAGACCGATCTGTCGGTACGCGATCTCGGCGTGCTGTGGCGTGACCTGGAGGCCCGTGCCGACATCACCTTCTTCCTGAGCTGGAGCTGGATCGGAGCCTGGATCGCCGAGCTGGGTCACTGCCCGCCGGTGCTGTTCGGCGAGGCTGGTGGCGCGCTCGTGCTACTGGGCGTGGTTGTGCCGCAGCGGCGGCGCGATGCGGGCGTCATCCGGGTCGACGGTCTGCGCCTGCACACAACCGGCGAACGCGGCAAGGACTGCATCGCCATCGAGTACAACGGCTTCCTGGTGGATCGCGCCTGGGCGGGGCGGGTCGAGGCCGAAGCAGTCGCCTGGTTGCTCCGCCGGGCGATCGTGGTGGGACGCCGGCGTGACGAGATGCACATCGTCGGGATGCTGGAACGCGACCGCGCGACGTTCGTGCCGCCGGGCTGCTTCGTGCAGGAGCCGTACCGTAAACCGTCCTGGCGCATCGATCTCGACGCCGTGCGTGCGTCGGGCAAGGGCTATCTCGACACGCTCAGCGCCAACACGCGCCAGCAGATCCGCCGGTCGATGCGGCTTTACCAGGAGGCGGGCCCGCTTTCGGCCACGCGTGCCACCGATGTGCCGACCGCGCTTCGCTGGCTCGACGGGCTCAAAGAGCTGCATCAGCGGCAATGGCAGGTGCGCGGTGAGCCGGGCGGCTTCGCCTTCCCGTTCTTCGAGCGATTCCAGCGCCGGTTGGTTGCCGACTGCATCCCTCGCGGCGAAATCGAGTTATTGCGGGTGTCTCGCGGCGAGCACGCAATCGGCTACGTTTACAATCTCGTGCTGCGTGGCCACGTGCTGGCCTTCGTGACCGGGTTTCTGTACGAGGACGACAAGCGGCTCAAGCCGGGCCTGGTCTGCCATACGCTGGCGATCGAGCGGCATTTGCGGGAGGGCGCCTCGGTGTATGACTTTCTTGCCGGGGAAGCTCGTTACAAGAGCAATCTCGGTACGCCGGGACCGGATTTCGCCTATCTGCTGATTTAACGGCGGACTTCCGTCACGCATACAGAACGCTTTCTGCGACGCGGCTGGGCGAAGGTGCGCGCCCTGCGGGGGCGAAAGATCGTCCGAGCGAACAACCCGGCGTTTCCAGGCGGCCGGGAACGGCTGTAGTCTTCCCGTTCAGGGACAAGCGGACGGGTGCCCAACCACCCGCTGCAACAAGAACGGAGGCTCAAATGGCAGAGGGACTGTGGAAGCCAACGACGACAGGGCGAGGGATTTCGCGCCGCGCCGCGCTGGCGCTCGGGCTGGCGGCTGGAACGGTCTGGGGCGTGCGGGTGGATCGTGCCGCGGCCCAGGCCACGCCCAAGCCGCCGGCCAAGCCGACCGGTCAGGTGATCGTCGGCCTGTCGCAGGAGCCTACGGTCTTCAATCCGCTGCTGCCGCATATCGAAGTCGATCAGGGCGTGCACTGGAACCTGTTCAGCCCGCTCTGGGGGGTCGATGACAAGGGCGATTTCATCCCCCAGCTCGCCGCCGAAATCCCCAGCGTGGAGAATGGCGGCATCTCGGAAGACGGGCTGACCTGGAAGGTGAAGCTGCGTCCTGGCGTGACCTGGCACGACGGCGCGCCGTTCACCGCGGACGATGTGAAATTCACCCTGGAGCTGATCAATAACCCGCATTTCCGTGCTTCCAGCCGCAATGGTCACGAGCTGGTCAGCGATATCCAGGTGACCAGCCCGGCCGAGGTCGGCTGGCGCATGCAGAAGGCGTATGCGCCGTACCAGTCCATCCTGTCGTGGACGTTCATCGTGCCGCAGCACATCCTGGCGAAGGCGGCCGATCCGAACACCGCGCCGTTCAACAATGCGCCGGTCGGCACTGGTCCGTTCCGCTGGGGCGAGCGGATGGCGGGCGACCACATCACGCTGGTTGCCAACGAGCATTTCTTCGGCACCGGCCCGTATCTCGAACGCCTGGTGTTCCGCTACATCCCCGACCTGACGGTGCTGTTCACGCAGTTCCAGACCGGGGCGATCGATTACACGGGCATCCAGGGCATCACGGCCGATCACTATAATGAGGCAATCAAGATCCCCGGCCGGAACGTCACCGCCGGTCCCGCGGCATTCGTGGAAAGCATCACCATGAACCTGAGCCGCCCGGTGTTCCAGGACCTGGCGGTGCGGCAGGCGCTCTATGCCGCAATGGACAAGGATTCGATTATCAAGGCGATCTACTACGGACTGCCGACACCGACCGAGAGCTTCCTGCCCCGCCAGTCCTGGGCGTTCAATCCCGATCTCCCAAAACAGGTCTATGATCCGGCCAAGGCGAAGCAGATCTTGGATCAAGCCGGTTGGAAGCCCGGGGCCGGCGGCATCCGCGAGAAGAATGGCGTGCGGTTGGCTTTCACCAACTCTACGACCGCCGGCAATCACGTACGGGAACAGGCGCAGGAGCTACTGCAACAGACTTGGCGCGACATTGGCGCCGATATGCAGATCAAGAACATGCCCGCCGCGGTGATCTGGGGCGATTACTATAACTTGTCTCAGTACGATTCCGTGATGGTCGGCCAGGACCAGATGACCGGTCCCGATCCGGACGTGACGATCTACTACAGCAGCAAGGCCATTCCGGCGAAGGGTGGCTCCGGGCAGAACACGATGGAATACGTCAACCCGAAGGTGGACGAGCTACTGACTCAAGGGGCTGAAACGCTCGATCGGTCGAAGCGGGCCGCGATCTATCGTGAGCTGCAGTCGATCATCCGCGGTGACCTGCCCATGCTCACGATCTTCCAGTACGCGGTCATTGAAGGCACGAAGGCCAATCTGATCGGCTACAAACCCAGCGTCTATGTCGCGTCCAACTGCTGGAACATCGGTCAGTGGTACTGGGCGTCGTAATTCGGCTAGCACCGTCATTCCGGCGAAAGCCGGAATCCATGGACCCCGGCTTTCGCCGGGGTGACGGGACAGCTTGCGTCTCTGCGAGTCCATAGACTGTGAGCGCGTATCTGTTGCGCCGGCTGGGGCAGAGCCTGCTTCTGCTCTGGATCGTCTCGATGATCGGCTTCGCGCTGCTGCATCTCGCGCCGGGCGGGCCGCTGGCGCAGTTCACTCTCACCCCCGGCATGACACGGGCCGATCTTGCGCGGATCGCGCATCAGATGGGGCTCGATCGGCCGCTGCCACTGCAATACTGGGAATGGCTCCGCCACATGCTCGCCGGCGATTGGGGTCGGTCTTATCGCGATAACCAGCCGGTGCTCACCGTGATCGGCGGGCACCTCCCGGCAACGTTCGAGCTGATGGTGAGCTCGACTTTGATCGCGGTACTGCTCGGCACGTGGGTGGGCGTGCTTGGAGCGCTGCGGCAGCGCTCGCTGTTCGACTACCTGGCCACGGTCGGCGCGATGGTCGCGTTGTCGATCCCGACCTTCTGGTTCGGGCTTGTCGTGATCTACGCCTTCTCGGTGAAGCTCGATTGGCTGCCGGTCGGCGGCATGTACACGATCGGCAATGGCTCGTTCGGAGACTATATCCACCACCTGATTGCCCCGGCGATGGTCCTGGCGCTGGTCACGGTAGCGATCTGGAGCCGCTATATGCGTTCCTCCATGCTGGAGGTGAGCAGCCAGGACTATGTGCGCACCGCGGTCGCCAAGGGGCTGCCCCGCCGCGTCGTCGTCATGCGCCACGCTTTGCGCAATGCATTGTTGCCGATGATCACACTGGCTGGGTTACAGCTTCCCACCCTGCTCGGCGGTGCGCTGGTCACCGAGACCGTGTTTACTTGGCCGGGTATGGGGCGCCTTTATCTCGATTCGATCGGCTATCGTGACTACCCGGTTATTATGGGGCTGCTGATGTTCACGGCGCTGCTGGTGCTGTTGGGCAATCTCGGCGCCGACCTGCTGTACGCAGTCTATGACCCCCGCATCCGCCTCGACTGAGGCGACGCTGCCGCCGGCTGCCCTGCCGCGCCGGCGCGCCGGCCGAGGGACGCGCCGCTTCGTCCGCCACCGGCTGGCACTGATCGGGTTCGCCACGATCGTCCTGCTCGCATTCGCCTCCGCCGTGGGGCCGTATCTCGATCCGTTCAACGACCTGCATATCGACATTCTGCATCGTTTCACCCCGCCGTTCTCCGGGCCGCATCTGCTCGGCACCGATCAACTCGGACGTGACATGCTCGCCAGGCTGGAGATGGCGGGACGCATCTCGCTGACCGTCGGCTGTGCGGCGATGGTGCTGAGCACGATCACCGGTACCGTAGTGGGTGTGCTGGCGGGCTATTACGGCGGCGTGGTCGGCGCGGCGCTGATGCGCTTCGTCGACGCCATGCTGTGCTTCCCCTCGATCTTCCTGCTGCTGGCGCTTGCGGCTTTCGTGCAGCCCAGCCTGCTGTCAATCACCGTGATCATCGCCGCGACCGGCTGGATGGAGGTCGCCCGCCTGGTCGAGGCGCAGATCCGCTCGCTGCGCGACCGCGATTTCGCGGTGGCCGCGCTGGCGCTCGGCGCGCCCGACCGCACCATTATGTTCCGCGAGCTGATCCCGAACGCGCTCGCTCCGATCGTCGTTGCTTCCACGCTGAACGTGGCGCGGGCGATCCTGCTCGAATCCTACATCAGCTTTCTCGGCTATGGCATCCAGCCGCCGGTGCCGAGCTGGGGCAACATGCTGAACAACGCGCAGGAATACCTGACTACGGCACCCTGGCTGGCGATCCTTCCAGGTGCGGCGATTACGCTCGCGGTGACCGGATTCAATTTCCTGGGCGACGGCCTGCGCGATGCCCTCGATCCCCGGCTCGACGTGCGATGACCGAGCCGGTGCTGGACGTTGCCGACCTGACGGTGCGGTTCAACACCGATGCCGGCATGGTGCCAGCGGTCAACGGAGTGTCTTTCACGCTGGCACGCGGCGAGACGCTGGCGATGGTGGGGGAGTCCGGCTCTGGAAAGAGCGTCACCAGTCTGGCCATCATGCGTCTCACCCCGCCGCCGCCCGGCTCTGTTGTGCGGGGGTGCGTTGTGCTGCGCGGCAACGACGGGATGTCGCGCGAGTTGCTGGCGCTGTCCGAGGCGGCAATGCGCGAGGTGCGCGGCAGTCGCATTGCGATGATCTTTCAGGAGCCGATGACCTCGCTCAACCCGGTGCTGCCGGTTGGCGAGCAGGTTGCCGAACCGATCCGCTATCACCGCAATGCCGGGCATGCGGCAGCGCGGGCCGAGGCCGAGCGGCTGTTGGAACTTGTCGGCATCCCGGAGCCGCGCAAGCGGTTGGCGAGCTACCCGCACCAGCTTTCGGGTGGCATGCGCCAGCGGGTGATGATCGCGATCGCGCTCGCCTGCGATCCGGACGTGCTGATCGCCGATGAGCCGACCACCGCGCTCGATGTAACGGTGCAGGCGCAGATCCTGGAGCTGCTCAAATCGCTGCAGGCGCGCACCGGGATGGCGATGCTGTTCATCACCCATAATCTCGGCGTCGTTGCGGAAATCGCCGACCGGGTGATGGTGATGTATGCGGGTCGCGTGGTGGAGCAGGCGCCGCTGCGCCGGTTGTTCCGCGCGCCGCTGATGCCGTACACGCGCGGGCTGTTGCGATCGGTGCCGACGCTGGCCGCGCGGCACGTGGCGCTCGCCGCCATTCCGGGCAATGTGCCGGATCCATCCAATCTGCCTGCCGGCTGCGCCTTCACCCCCCGTTGCGCCCACGCGCGCCCGCAAATCTGTGATGCCGCGCTGCCGGCGCTTGATGCGGCCGAGGCGGAGCATCTGGTGCGCTGCGCCCGCTGGCGCGAGATCGCTGCCTGAACCCCGTGTCTGACAGCGAACCCATCCTCGCGGTGGAGGAACTGCGCATTCATTTTGCTCTGCCGCGTCGCGTGCCGCTGGGGCCGCGGGAGACGGTGAAGGCGGTGGACGGCGTCTCCTTCTCGATGCGGCCAGGCGAGGTGCTTGGCCTTGTGGGGGAGTCGGGTTCAGGGAAGACGACGGTCGGGCGCGCCGTGCTGCGCTTGATCCCGGCGACCGGCGGCAGCATCCGCTTCCGCGGCCGCGACATCACGCATCTGTCGCGTCGCGCTCTGCGGCCGATCCGCCCGCATATGCAGCTTGTCTTCCAGGACCCGTTCGCCTCGCTTAATCCGCGCATGACGATCGGTCGCATCGTCGCCGCGCCGCTCTTGATCCATCGGCCGCAGCTTGGTCGCGGCGAACGGCGGGAGCAGGTGGCTGCCGCGCTGGATATGGTTGGGCTGTCGCCCGGCATGGCCGATCGCTACCCGCATGAATTTTCCGGCGGGCAGCGCCAGCGGGTGGGAATCGCGCGGGCGCTGATCCTGCGACCGGAGCTGTTGGTGGCGGACGAGCCGGTCTCGGCGCTGGACGTATCGATCCAGGCGCAGGTGGTGAATCTGCTGCGCGAGCTGCGCGCCGAGTTGGGATTGTCGATCCTTTTCATTGCACATGATCTGGCCGTGATCGGCAACATCTCCGATCGGGTGGCGGTCATGTACCTGGGCCGGCTGGTCGAGCTGGCGCCCACCGACGCGCTGTTCTGTGCGCCGCGGCACCCCTATACCGAAGCGTTGCTGTCAGCGGTCCCCGAGCCAGACCCAGACCGGCCGCGCCGGCGCATCGTGCTGAAGGGTGATCCGCCGAGTGCGATCCATCCGCCCTCGGGGTGCCGGTTCCGTACCCGGTGTCGCTACGCGGAGGCGGCTTGTGCCGATGCGGTGCCGCCGCTGCGCGAGGTATCCGCAGGCCATTTCAGTGCCTGCCGACGTGAGGATCTGGCGCTGCAAGGTGCCGTGTGAAGGGTTGAAGCCTTCTGTTCAGATTTGCGTCTCATATCGGCTCCACAGGCCGGCGTGAGGTGCTATGCCATCCTCGTTTTCCCAAGCCGACGTTGACCGTCTGCTGGCTGACACCTCGGCCAAGACGCGGGGCGAGGTCGCCGGCAAGCTCGGGCAAAGCATCGACAGGTCTAACTGAAGTTGGACAGCAGGAATTCTCGAAGTCACTGAACAGCAAGGAGAATCGGGAAAATTCAAGGCGACGTGGCACCACGCCGCGGCCGGCCGCGGCGCTTCGGGGGTGGCATTGACGCCGCGTTGGGTGGCGGCGTCTTGGTTGGCAACTGACGGAACAATGGCGGCAAGGCGACACCGAGAGCCTGAAACAGACTGCCGGCACAGCCGGGCGCCTGGGGTCTGAGCACATAGCGCTTGGTGCTCTGCTCGATGGTGATCTGCTCGACGCGATCGAGGTCGCGAACGATGTCCGCCCATTCGGCGGTGACGCCAGCCGCAGCCAGCCGTTCATCGAGGTCCTTGCGCAGCAACAAGGCGAGAAACGAGCAGAACAGGTGTCGGCGATGGCAGCATCTGATTGATGATAGATCGGCCGGGTCTCGAGAATGGATTTTGCCGTTCTGACTGAAGTTGGACAGCAGGAATCTCGAAGTCACTGAACAGCAAGGAGAATCGGGAAAATTCAAGGCGGCGTGGCACCACGCCGCGGCCGGCCGCGGCGCTTCGGGGGTGGCATTGACGCCGCGTTGGGTGGCGGGGTCTTGGTTGGCAACTGACGGAACAATGGCGGCAAGGCGACACCGAGAGCCTGAAACAGACTGCCGGCACAGCCGGGCGCCTGGGGTCTGAGCACATAGCGCTTGGTGCTCTGCTCGATGGTGATCTGCTCGACGCGATCGAGGTCGCGAACGATATCCGCCCATTCGGCGGTGACGCCAGCCGCAGCCAGCCGTTCATCGAGGTCCTTGCGCAGCAACAAGGCGAGAAACGAGCAGAACAGGTGTCCGGCGATGGCAGCATCTGATTGATGATAGATCGGCCGGGTCTCGAGAATGGATTTTGCCGTTCTGAAGATCGCCTCCACTCTCCACAACTGCCGGTACGCCAGGGCAACCGAGAGGAATGGTAGCTTGCTGTTGGTGCGCAGCACATAGAGCCCGTCGAAGCGGGCATCCTCGGCGACGCGGGCGGGATCGATCGCGAAGTGTCCCTCGCGCGGGGTTGCCAGGAACCGGCGATAACCGGCATTGCCGACCAGTTGCTTGTCGCCCTCTTGGAGTTTGCCGCGCAGACTGTCGAGAATGACCTCACGCGCTGCGGCGTCGCGCTTGGCTTCTTCGGGGTTGAAGCAGACCACATAGCGGCGCGGCTTGCAGCCGGGTCCCCAATCGCCGACCACGACCTCCTTGACCTCGAGAGCGGTCTCGCTGCCGCGAGCGCGCTTCACCACCAGCGGTACCATCGGCCGATCGTCCGCCAGCACCACCTCGCGCACTTCGCTGTCGCTGCGCTCGCGCGCACCGAGGATGTACTCAAGGCCGAGCGCCTCCAGCTCGGTCATGGTCTCAGCGCTGATCATGCCGCGGTCGGCGACCACACACATCCGGGCAATGCCGAAGCGTTCCCGCAGACGGCTCACCACCGGCAGCAGCGCCTTCACATCGGTGGCGTTCCCCGGCCATGTCTCCGAGCAGATCGGCCGGCCCGCCTCATCGAGCACCACGCCGACGATCACCTGGCGCAGATCGGGGCGGTGGTCCTTCGACTTGCCGCGCTGGCCCAGGGTCTCGCCGCCGGCGCCGTAGAACATCAGCGAGGTGGTGTCGAACAGCACCACGGAGAGATCGCTGAACAGGCTGCGCCGGCGGGCGAACAGCTTCTCTTCGATCACGTCCTTGGTACGACGCGGGGCGCGGGTTGCGCCGGTCTGATCGGCCAGCTCTTCGCCCAGCCAGGCCATGGCGCGGTAGAGCTGGTGCAGTTCGAGGCCATCCGCGCCATCGATCAGATAGGCATCCAGCCACTTCTCGCAGGCTCGGTCGGAGCCGGATACCATCAGCCGATGCAGCACACTGACAAACACCGCGCGTTCGAGGGAAAAGCCGAACCCCCGCCGCTGCGCCAGCTGTTCAATAACCCGGCGGCAGCCGCTCTGTTCCCAGAGCCGGCCAAACAGCAGTGCTGCACCGATGCGCATACTGGCACTGCTCTCAAGGGTTGCGGCCTCGCCGCTGGAAATCAGCATGGCGGTCTCGGAGAAACGTGCGCCGGAGCGCAGCAGGGTGTCGAGCTTGCCGTCGGCTTCGAGGTCTTCGATGCGCCCGAGTGTGGCCAACACGCGTTGGCTGGTGCGCCGGCCATCGCGGGTGTTCTCCACGATCTGCAGATAGCGGCGGTCGCCCGAGGGTTTGATGCGAAAGAACATGCGGTGCCCAGTTGAGACACCGCTCGACTACATCGATTCTCCTCCTTATGCAAAGAGATTTTCGGAATCCTTGGCGCAAACATGGCACCGCAGATCAGCGCAAATTTCAGCCCGCACTCGATCAAGCTATTGAAATGACTCGTTTCACCTCTCGCTGCATCGCAGCGAACTGTCCAACTCCAGTCTAACCTGAGCGACGCCGAATTGCGTTCCGCGCAGGACATCATTCGCATCATGGCGAAAGATGTCGAAGTCGCGGTGCGCACTGCACTGTCGAAAAGCCTCCGACACTCTACGCGGTTGCCGCATGACGTGGCACTTTCCTTGGCCAACGACGTTGAGTCTGTCGCGCTGCCCATCCTGAGCCACTCGGTGGTGCTGACCGATGACGATCTGATCGAAGTGATTCGGAGCGGCTCCGCGGTTAAACAGGCGGCCATTGCCCGCCGACCCAAGGTTCACGAACCGGTGTCCGAGGCTCTGGTCATGCGTAGCGACGAGGCCGTGGTCGCCGTGCTGATGCAGAACGCCGGCGCTCGTGTCAGCGAGCAAAGCCTGACACAGGCAATCGACCGGTTTCCCAATAGCGACAGCGTCAAGGAAAGCATTGCGCGCCGCGACTCCTTGCCGATCACCGTCACCGAACGGTTGGTCGTCATGGTTTCAGACCAATTGCGCGAGTATCTGGTCGTTCACCATAAGCTGTCGCCTGCGATTGCAACCGAGGTTATCCTGCGAAACCGGGAGCGCGCCACTCTCGATCTCAGCGCCGGACTTCGAGGCGGGAATCTCGAGGAATTGGCGATGCAAATGCATCGCAGCGGCCGGCTGACGCCAACGCTGGTTTTGCGGGCGTTGTGCATCGGCGACATGACCTTCTTCGAGGCTGCGATCGCGGCAATGGCGGCTGTGCCGATCGAGAATGCGCGTATACTGATCCATGACAGCGGCAGGAAGGGTTTTGCCGCCGTGTATCAGAAAGCCGGCCTATCGCCCGACTTGTTCCCGGTTTTCCGTGCCGCCGCCGATGTGATCGACAGCACGAAGCTTGACGGCGAACCGCATGACATGGAGCGTTTTCGCTCACGGGTCATCACCCGCCTGCTCACGCAATTCGAGGATTTCAACCCGGAAGATCTCGATTACCTGGTGACCAAGCTGGGCGATGTGCTTACCGTCGCGTAGGCGATCGTATCCAACGAGATGACGTCCATAGCGACGGGTGCGGTCAGGACGGGCAGTCTGGCCAGCTATGAGGCCGCGGCCCTGGTTAACTACATTGCCGCACAGCGGCGCTCCCCGATCATCAAAACCGCATCGACCAGAGCATCCACATCCTCGGTCTGCGTGCGATGGTTCACGAGCGCTGCGCGAATCGCCACTCGTCCACCGATCATGGTCGTCGATGGCGCCGCGATCCCGGATTCCTGCAAGTCCGCAACGAGCTCGGCATTCTGCCGGTCGGCGTCGCGTGGAAACCGGTAGCGGAAGCACACAATGTTCAGCACCACGGGGGCCATGCGTTCGAGCATAGGTTCGGCATCGATCCGGTCCGCGAGGCATTGAGCCAGCCGGCAGCTACGGGCGATCACCTCGCCGATGCGGTCGGCGCCCCACGTCTTCAGCGTGAACCACACCTTCAGCGCGCGGAACCCACGCGAGAGATCAGGACCGATATCGCACGGCCAGGGGGCGCCGGCCGCCAGTCCCCGCGCCTCGCGCCGCAGATAGGCGGCCGGGGTCGCGAAGGCTTGCTCGGCAAGCTGTGGCTCGCGGACCAGGATGCAGCCGGCGTCGTATGGAACCTGGCCCCATTTATGGAAGTCGAAAGCGACGCTGTCGGCGTACTCAAGTCCCGCCAGCAGATGTCGCAGCGGCGGCGACAGCGCGGCCAATGCGCCGAATGCGCCATCGACATGAAACCAGAGCCCCTCGCGTCGGCAGGTCTCCGCCAGGCCCATCAGGTCGTCGATTGCGCCGATGTCGACGGTGCCTGCCGTCCCCACCACCAGGAACGGCGCGCACCCGCTGCTCCGGTCATGCGCGATTGCGTCCGCGAGTGCCGTCAGCTCGATCCGGCCGGCGGCATCGGTCGGGATCATGCGCAACGCGGCCGTGCCAAGTCCCGAGATGTCCATCGCACGAGGGATGCAGCCGTGCGCGGCAGCCGAGGTGTAGGCGGTCAGCCGGTGCCCGGCCACGCCGTTGCGCCGCACCGCTGCGCCGGCATGGGCGGTGCGGGCGATCAGCACGGCGATCAGGTTGGCGATCGAGGTGCCGGTGACGAGCAGGCCCCCGGTGTCGGGCGGAAGTCCGAATGCCTCCGCCATCCAGCCGATTATCTGGCGTTCCAGAACGATCGGTGCATGGTCGCGCCCGCCGAGATTGGCATTGAGTCCGGCAGCCAACATCTCGCCGATCAGGCCGGCAGCATTCCCGCCGCCATGCACCCACCCCATGAAGCGCGGATGTACGTTGCCGGTCGCATAGGGCAGCACCAGCCGCTCGAAATCGGCGCAGACCTGGTCGATGCCCTCGCCATCGCGCGGCATCGGCGCCCGCAACGCGTTCCGGACCGAGGCGGGCACAGGCTGCCAGACCGGGCGATCGCGGATCCCGGCGATGTAGTCGATAATGCCGTCCAGCGCCGCATGCGCAGTGGCGCGGAAGGCGTTCCAGTCCGCAGGATCGAGATCGGCCTGATCCAGGCGGGCATAGAGAGGCCAGCCGGTATCCTTGTGCGAATCCACCATTCGACTCCGGTTGTCGGGTTACGGGAAGTACTCGCCTGTAGCCCCCGTCCCCGAACGCCGGGGCGTGACAATAGGGCGACGGTCCGTATCAGGCCTGGCTCGAGAGCGTCGCCAGCATCTGGTTCCATTGGTGCGGCGGCCCGGGCTCGCGGTTCCGCTGCCACAAGATTGCCTCGGCGTCGTCAAAGGGCTGATGGGCCAGGTTGTCGGCAAGGGGCACGCGCGTTCTCCAGATGCTTCAACGCCGGAGTATGTGCGGCCGGAGCGGCGCCAGGGAAGGAGACCCAGGATGACGATCTCCACGGTTCCAGTATTCGAGATGGCCCGCCAGCAGTTCGGTGTGATCGCAGACTACCTCGAGGTCCCGTACGACGAGCGGGATCGTCTGCTCTATCCGAAGCGTGCCGTCACCCTAGCCTGCCCGGTGCACCGCGACGACGGACGGCCGGAGGTGTTCCACGGCTATCACGTATAGCAGCACCTGACGCTTGATCCGACCAAGGGGGGCACTCGACGTGATGGCGCCCGACATGGGCACAGATGAGCAGGTGATGGCCTGGTTCATGGACACCTATTCGGTGTACCAGGGCAAGACCGTCACCGAGATCGTGACCGGAGGCCGGTGGCGTCCGGCGGCGGGAGGCGACAGGGCGCGGCGTCGTGTATCTTGGTCGATCGCGCCCTTGCTCATATCGGGGTCCAGCCGGTCGGCGCCACCGCCATCGTGCAGGGATTCGGCAATTTCGGCAGCGTCGCTGCGCAGTCGCTGGCGGACCGTGGGATCAAAATACTCGGGTATCCGATCATAGTGCCTGCTATTTCGAGACGAAGGGCCTCGATATCGTTGCCCTGCTCCGTCACAGGGCGGCAAAGGGGTGCTCGCCGGGTTCTCCAACCAACTCTCGTTCGGCCCGCGCGAACTGCTGACGCAGCGCTGCGACGTGCGGGTGCCTGCGGCAATGGAGCGAGTGATCGATGCCGACACGGCTGCGAAGCTGCAATGCCGGATCCTCGCCAAGGGCGCTAACGGCCCAACCACCCCGGAAGCCGACGAGGTGCTTGGCGGGCGCAAGGACATCTTCATCATCCCCAACGTCCTGTGCAACGCGAGCGGCGTGGTGGCGAGCTATTTCGAGTGGGTGCAGGACTTGCAGCAGTTCTTCTGGGACGAGGCGGAAGTCATGAGCAAGCTCTACCACGTGCTGGACCGCGCTTTCGCCGCCGTGATGGCCAGGATCGAACGGGACCGTGTGTCCCACCGCATCGCCGCCACGGCTATCGGCGTGCAGAAGGTGCGCGATGCCAAGCAGGTGCGAGGTTTGTTCCCATGATTTACGGTCGGTAATATCAACCAGCGTCGAGTTAGCGCAGATGAATCTTTCGCGATGCTGCAACTAGACGTTCGCCGCGCCTGTGTAACCACCACGATATTCCTTGATGATCTCACGGTCAGATAACGGGTGCTCACGCCGCCGACCGAAGAAGAACGTTCCGCCTGCCGAATCCCAGGCGGCCGGCGAGTGGGCGAGCAAGCGGTCAAGCTTACGCAACGGTGGTGTCGCCAGCAACCCGATCAATCTACCGAACCGCCGTAACCCGTGGTGTCGGGCACAGGATTCGAGAAAGCCAGAAAGCGAGTAAGCCAGCATGCTCCCAGGGCCCATGGACAGTCCCCATTCCAGGGTATCGAAGCAACGGAAAAGTCGCCTGTGTCCGAGGGGAGTGAATCTGGTGAAATCATACGCCCCCATGTGGACCGGCTGCAGAAAGGGAGTTGCCGCATAGACAAAGCCTTTTGGCGCAAGAATTCGGTAAATTTCAGCGACGCACCTCTGAGGATCGGCCACATGCTCCAGGATGGAGACACCTATCGCGAGGTCGAACGCGCCGTTGGCAAATGGCAGGTCGTGCCCATCAACGATTGCCTCCACGTTCGGTCCAAAAGTCACATCGGTATGAATGACCCGGCAGTCCGGCGAGCTGTAATCAGTGCCGCCTGAACCGATGACAAGTATTCGGGCGTCCGGAAACTCTCTGAAAGTGTGTCTGATCGCATGGCCGGCACCGAAATAACGGAGCGACGTGCGACTTTCCGCCAGACGGTTGCCCATGCGTCGAACAAAGCGACGAATGCCCGACCCCTCGTCTGAGTTTGTGCCGTAATTAGCCCCCTTGTAAGAGCTGTCAGACAGGTAATCCTTCTGGGAAAACACAGACGACTCATCGACGATGAATACCGGCGTGCCTTTGATGATCGGATATGAACTGCTGCATCTCATGCAAAAGAGATGATCTCCTTTGAGATCAAGATCGCCCTGGTCTCTCGGGCAGACAAATCGCGTCCGTGACGTATCAGCGGCAAACGTCAAGGTTCATCCTCTCGGTGAGCTGAGCGGCATGGTTTCGGGCAGCGAGGTCGGACGCGGGCACACACACCAACGTACCCTACGCCAGATGGGCCTGACCGTCATGGCAGCTTCGTCCGGCCATCCGCTGCGTGGTGCCGCAAATCCTTAGACACACCCCTCGGGCCTCCGGGCATGCCAACGGGGCCATCCACACGTGACGACCGGTGGCCAGTGAAAGATAGCCCTCAACGGCCGGTAGAATTTGCCGCCCCGGCTGTGATCCAGTTCACAGATTTGAGCCCAGCCGCATGCGAGAACCGCCGCATCGGCTGACGTTGCCCCAACACCCGCGGCAGCCGATTGGGCCCGCGGTGGCCCAGGTCAACCCGGACCTTTCCTCCAAGCCCGGTCGAGCAATCGGCCGGGCTCTTTTTCCGTCGGCGGAAGGTCCGGGCGCAGCGAGGGCCGCCGACTTTCCGCCGGAAGGTCGCAGGCCCATACTGCGGAGATGCGAACCCTGGTGAGCCTGACCGTGAACGGCGAGCAGCGGACGGTGGATGGGCCGCTGACGGTGGCCGCGCTGCTGGGCGGCCTCGGGCTCGACCCGCGCAAGGTGGCGGTCGAGCGCAACGAGGAAATCGTGCCTCGCTCGGCTTATTCGGAGACTTGGCTGGCCGGCGGCGACTCGCTGGAAATTGTGCACTTCATCGGCGGAGGCTGAGTGAGATGGATGGAACACCTGCCGCGGACGACGCCTGGACCCTGGCCGGCCGCCGCTTCCGCTCTCGGTTGATCGTCGGGACCGGAAAATACAAGGACCTGGAGGAAACCGCCGCCGCCATCGAGGCAAGCGGCGCCGAGATCGTCACCGTTGCCGTACGGCGGGTGAACCTGTCGGACCCGTCGGCGCCTATGCTACAGGACTATGTGGATCCCAAGCGCTACACCTATCTACCGAACACTGCCGGATGCCACACCGCGAACGACGCGGTCCGCACATTGCGGCTCGCCCGCGAGGCCGGCGGCTGGAACCTGGTGAAGCTGGAGGTGCTCGGACCGCCGCCGATGCTCTACCCGGACATGCCCGCCACGTTCGAGGCAGCCGCGGCGCTAATCAAGGACGGCTTCGAGGTAATGGTCTATTGCGCCGACGATCCGCTCGCGGCGAAGCGGCTCGAGGAAATGGGCTGCGTGGCGATCATGCCGCTCGGTGCGCCGATCGGTTCGGGCCTCGGCGTGCAGAACCCGGCGATGATCTGGATGATGCGGGAACAGACGAAGGTGCCATTCCTGGTCGATGCCGGGGTGGGCACCGCGTCGGACGCGGCGATCGCGATGGAGCTGGGCTGCGATGCGGTGCTGCTGAACTCGGCCATCGCGCACGCGCGCGATCCGGTACAGATGGCGCGCGCGATGCGTCTGGCGGTCGAGGCCGGACGAATGTCGTATCTTGCGGGGCGGATGCCGCGCCGGATGGGAGCCGATCCGTCAAGTCCGCTGACCGGGCTAATCCGTTGACCTGGCTGGCTGCGGAAGCACGAGGTCTATCCTAGGCGGCTGAATATTTCAGTGCACGTCGGTGGGCGGCGGAATTCGTTCCGCCGTCCGCGACTTGCGAGTGCGACAGGGCAGCCGGCGTCAGGCGGCGACGCTCGCTGCAATCTCTTCCCCGAGCGCATAGGGCGTGGTGCCGGCCAGATAGATGTCGACCGTCGCTGCGCCGTCCCGCGTCCAGGGCGAGAGTGGCAGCGCCGCGCTCCCGTCCGTCCACCGCCGCAGGCCAGCGGCGTCCCGCTCGGCCGGATGCCAGCCGTTCACGAGCGCGGGATGATCGGCCGGAATCTCGATCCGCTCGTCCCCGATGCGGATGCCGATGCGCCCGATAGCGACGCCGAGTCGGCGCCAGTCGTCGGCGTGGCGGTTCGTCACTACGGGCATGCCGGAGCGGGAGACGATCCGGAAGTCGGAGACGCCGCCGGCGGGTAAGACGAAAACGTAGCGGTCGCCCTCGACCGCGACTGGGCGGAACTCGCGACCCAGCGCGGCCAGACGAAGGTCCGGATCAGTGGTGACCACGGGCGACGGACGGCGGTAGCCAAGCGCCTCGGCGCGCGCGGCGAGACGTTCCCAGGTCCGCTCGATCTCCGTCGAATGCAGGCGCAGCGGCGCGCACAGCCGATCCTGCCAGCGCATCCTTTCGGCATCGATCTCGAGCTCGGGGTGCAGCGTCAACGGGCCATCGGTGTTGGCGAAAAAGCCCCGATTGCCGGTGTTGAGATAGCTTTCGGCCGGGACGCCCTCGGCCAACAGCACGTCGTGGTAATCCAGCTCAACATGGTAATAATGAACGACAGGCATCGCGCGGTCCTGCACGATGGTCATGCCGTTGACCAGGAGCTTGGCCGCAATGAGCTCGCCATCGAGGAACAGGCAGTGGTCCGGCGATACCAGTAGGTCTCGCTGAGGCACATTCTCGCCCAAAGCACCGCGCCGGATGCGGATGGGGAACAACAACTCCGGACGAATATGAGTCGTCAGGTCGAGCCGGCGCTCGCCGATCCAACGGATCGGGTGTGCGGTTCGCCGCCCGCGGCTGACGGTCAGCACCAGATCGCCCTCCCGCAGCTCCTCCACCGCGGTCTCGCCGCGCTCGGTGGCGATGCGCGTACCGGCGACGAAGCACACCGCGGATAGTTCGAGGAAGCTGCCGGTGGTCCCGGTCACAGGATTTGCCACCGACGTTACCGTGGCAGTGATCCCCGTTACACCAGCAGCAGTGCCGAAATTGGTCAGCTCGTAAACCGGTATTGATGCGCCAGTGTCGGTGATGCCATCGATGGTCAGGGTGGTGCCGGAAACGCTCGCCGTGTAGCTCGGATAGAGGACCGTAAGCGCGTACGCGTGCAGAAACAGCCCGTCGCCAAAACCGAAATTCTCGACGCCGTCGGCTAGCCTGGATTTCCACGGACCGGAAATCGCCTAACACGACAGGTTTCACATGCTAGTGGATCAGGCGGAGCGAACGGCCTTGCCACCATGGCACCAGGACGGGTTGGTCGATGAGTCCGGAGGCGAGTACCGATTGGAAGATGGGCGCGACGGTGGAAGCGCACTGTGACCTCGTCAGTGGCGATGGCGACGTTTGCCGGCATGTCGATCAAATCGCGGAAGATACGGCGGGCTTGGGCATCATCGTAGCCTCGCATGCGTCGGGCCATCAACCGGTAGAGGGCGCTGGCGAGGACGAGGAGCGCCATGTCGAAATCAACCTTGAAGCCGACTGAAGAGGAGAGCGCGTCGATGTGGAAGAAGCGTACGGCATCGGCGAGCGCATTTTCGATCAGCATGCGCTTGGCATAGCGAGTGATGAGGTTGCGGGCGCTGGCATGCCTGTCGTTGGTGACAAGGATAGTGGGTTCATCGTGGCCGAGATCCTTGATGAACAGTTGTCGGTAGGTGCGTTCGCGAAGGCAGACCTTCTGCTCGAAGACTTGGGGTGTGCGATATTTGCGACTGGGCAGGTTGAGCGTGATGGTGCGCCACGCCGATGCTGCCAGCTCATAGACTTCGGCCAGCAGGCCTTTGGAGCGCCGGCGCAGCGTCATAAAGGTGATCCCGGCGGCATCCAGCCGGTCGAGCCCTTCGTAAGTCGTGAGTTTGGAATCGAATACGAGGTGCTGCGGCACTTTGCCATGCTGACGCTTCCAGAACTCGATGAAACGGAAGATTTCCTCGGCCTCCTCACCCTTGCGAATGTCGGCGTTCGAGTAGCAGAACACCTGACTGTCGGCGTCCTGGGCGAGGAACGTGAGGATGCTGGGCTGACGGCGACTGCGCCTCGGCAGATAGTGTGTTTCGACCACCGGGTGTTCGCCGAAATAGGGCACGGAGTGGAAATCGAGGTTGATCGACTCCCCGCTGAAGAGCGCCTCTCCGGCCAACCGTTCGTGCCACAGAGCGAGCAACCGCGAGACGTTCTGCGGGGTGATCCGTGAGGAATACTCCGACAGGAGGCTCCTCTTCGGCATGACGTTGAGCCCGCAGAACAGCGCCAGGCCTTCGTCGGCAACCAGCGCCATGATATGGCTCTTCCGCTCAATGGCCCATAGCTTCAGAGCCAGCGAGGCGCGCAAAGCATGCGCGGCCGGGATCATGCGCGAGCCGGGGAGTTTGGCGCCGAGCGCCAGGGTGTCGGTGTTCAAACGCACCAGTTCGGCGATGAACAGGAACAGCCCCCCGACCCGTGTCGTGAACTCGCGCGGCGTGAGCGTGAAGCTGCGGATGTTGGCGACTGCCTCGGTGCTGGGCCCGGCTACGGCCGGACGCTCCTCGTCGAGCCGCCGCGGCAGCGGTGCGAACCCTTCCGCGGCGAGGACCTCGCGTACCGCAGTCGCACTGAGTGGCATTCCCCGTTCGGAAAGCGCCTGACTGATCTCGTAGACTGAGTAATTGCGTTTGCGCAGCGCCACGATCTGGTCATGGGCACGGCCCTTTCTGGGCTGCTCACGCCGACCCGGTCGGACGACGGCGAAGAAGTCTGGCAGTTCGCCGCGACGAAAGGCGTGGCAGAGCACCCGGAATGCGCCCGGTGAGTAGCCGAACCGTCGCGCCGCCGCGTCAGAGCCAATGCCTTCGAAGAAATAGGCGCGCAATGCCTCGTATTGGCGCTGCCGTGGGGTCGCCGGCCGGACGAAGAAGCGGCGGCACTTTGTTAGGTCATATGGTGCTCTGATAGCCACTTGTGCACGGTGTCTAACCCCATATATAGTGTCAAGCGAGAAAGACGTGACAACCCCTGCGCCTGCCAGAGAAGGGCTATGGTGCTGCATTTTTGCATCAACCGATGGCGAGGCGGAATCCTGGCAGTCTTCCTTTGGCAAGGAGAAGACAACGTACAAATGGGCTATCAGCGCATGAACGCCGCGTCGCCCGGCGTGGGAACCGTGTCTCCAACCCAGTTGCCGGCGGCGCTCCAGGCGTAGCTGTTCGTCCCCGATAGCGAGACCTGCGTGAAGGTAATAGAGGCCATTCCGAGCGTTCCTTCCCCGGCTAAACCAACACATCTTGCGCCGGCGCCGGCCGAAATGTCAACAAAGCGTTAATAACGCAGGCGATTATATGCTGCTGCCGGGTCCGCTCGCCGTTGCCCGCCCGGATGGCCGCTGTTATCCACGCCTCGCATGGCCGCCAAAACCGCCCTTGCCGTTCCGCCGGCGCACGACACGTGTTGCGGCCAGCCGCGTGACGAGGGGATCTACCCCGCCTGTAAGCCCGGCTGAGATGTCGAATCGCGTACTGGTCATCAAGCTCGGTGCGCTGGGCAATATGGTGCTGTCGCTCGGGCCGTTCGCTGCGATCCGGCGCCACCACCGGAAGGCCGCGATCACGCTGCTGACGACCGCGCCCTACGTCGACTGGCTGGCCGCCTCTCCCTATTTTGACCGGCTCTGGGCCGATGCTCGCCCCGATTGGTGGAACGTGCCCGGCTGGCTACGACTGCGGCGGCAGTTGGTGGCGGGCCGGTTCGACCGCGTCTACGACCTGCAAACGTCCGCCCGGAGCAACCGCTACTTCCAGCTTCTTCCCCGTTCCGCCCGCCCCCAGTGGTCGGGGATCGCCCCCGGCTGCTCGCACCCCGACCTCGACCCGGCGCGCAACCGGCGGCATGACATCGAGCGGCAGGCGGGTCAGCTCCGGCAAGCGGGGATCCCAGAGGTACCGGATGCCGATCTCTCCTGGAGCAGCGGCGATATCGGCCGGTTCGCCTTGCCGCCATCCATCGCATTGTTGGTGCCGGGCAGTTCGGCCCACCGTCTGGCGAAGCGGTGGCCAGCGCGGCGCTACGGTGAGTTGGCAAGGGCGCTGGCCGCGTGCGGACTGGCACCGGTGGTGCTCGGCTCCGCCGCCGAGCGCAATCTGGCCGCCGAGATCGCCGCGCATGTGCCGGTGCTCGACCTGACCGGGCAAACCAGTTTTGGCGAACTTGCCAGCCTCGCCAGGGCGGCCAAACTGGCGGTCGGCAACGACACCGGTCCCATGCATCTGATTGCCGTCGCGGGCTGTCCATCGCTGGTGCTCTTTTCGCGCGCATCGGACCCGGCGCTCTGCGCGCCACGCGGGCCGCGCGTTATGGTGATGCACCGCCCCGACCTTGCCGAGTTGGCGGTCGAGCCGGTGCTCGCGTCGTCGACACGCCTGCTGATGCCGTCCGTCGCCGCAAGCTGATGGCCGACAGTCCCGCCGCGCGCCCACTGCCGATGGCGGCGGCGGAGCCGGCGGACGGGATCCCGATCCCGCAGCGCTATTGGGCAATCCTCTCGATCGCGCTCGGACTGACGCTCGCGGTGCTCGACGGGGCGATCGCCAACGTGGCGCTGCCGACCATCGCCAAGGACGTGAACGCCTCGCCGGCTGATTCGATTTGGGTGGTGAACGCCTACCAGCTCACGGTGACTATCTCGCTGCTGCCGCTCGCGTCCGCCGGGGAAATATTCGGCTACCGGCGGGTTTATCGATGGGGATTGGCAGTGTTCACCGTCGCGTCGCTTGGCTGCGCCCTGTCCGATTCGCTGGTCAGCCTGACCTCGGCGCGCATCATTCAAGGATTCGGCGCGGCCGGGATCATGAGCGTGAATGGCGCTCTCGTGCGCTTCATCTATCCGCGCCGGTTCGTCGGCCGCGGCCTCGCGCTTAACGCGACCGTGGGATCGATCTCCTCGGCGGTGGGCCCGACAGTGGCGGCGGCGATTTTGTCGGTGGCGCATTGGCCCTGGCTGTTCGCCGTCAACCTGCCGATCGGTTCGGCCGCATTGCTGGTCGCTTGGCGCGCCCTGCCGCTCACGCCACGGGCGCGCACCCGGTTCGACCTGCCATCCGCACTCCTCAGCGCAGTCTCGATCGGCTTGCTGGTCACGGCGATCGACGGGTTCGGCCACGGCGAGCACGTCGAGGTGGTGATCACGCAGCTCGTCGTGGCGGTGGTGATCGGGCTGTGGCTGGTCGGCCGGCAGCTCACGCGGACCGCGCCGCTGCTTCCGGTCGATCTCATGCGCATCCCGCTGTTCGCGCTGTCGGTCGCCACCTCGATCTGCGGCTTCATGGCCCAGGGCATAGCGCTGGTATCGCTGCCCTTCCTGCTGGAGAACACGCTCGGCCGGAACGAGGTGCAGACCGGCCTGCTGATGACGCCGTGGCCGTTGACGGTGGCGGCGATCGCGCCGATCGCCGGACGTTTGGCGGACCGTTACAAGGTTGGAATCCTGAGCGGATGCGGGCTTGCGGTGCTGTGTGGCGGGCTGGCGCTGCTGAGCGCGCTGCCGGCGCATCCCTCGGGCGCCGACATTGCCTGGCGGATGATGGTGTGCGGCCTTGGGTTCGGCTTCTTCAATACGCCGAACAACCGTGCGATCATCACCTCGGCGCCGCGTTCGCGCACCGGCGGGGCGAGCGGCATGCAAGCCACGGCTCGGCTGCTTGGCCAAACCAGCGGGGCCGCGGTCGTAGCGTTGGTGTTCGGCGTGGTCGCGACCCATGGCCCGCTGGTGACGCTGCTGGTGGCGTCGGGAGTCGCAGGAGTGGCAGCGTGCGTGAGCTTCCTGCGGATGGTGGAGCGCGGAGGGCAGGCGGACAAGTAATTCTGTGCCGAGAGAAAGAGGATGCAATGAAGGCATGGAGACTGGAGCGGCTGGGCGGAGCGCTTTCTCTTGAGGACGTGCCGGTGCCCGAAGTGCGACCCGGCAGCGTGCTGGTGCGGATTCAAGCCTCGCCGCTCCTATCGTCGCCTGATCGGATTGCTGCGGGCTGGATTGCTGGATATTAGCGCGATCCGTCCGCGGTGTTTTCGGCTCGCCGCTTTGCAGGAAGCGATGGAGGCCCGCCGCGAGAGCGGGCAATCTGGAATGCGTCGTGGTGCAGCCATAGCGTAGGGCGGAATCTATTCCGCCACTCAATTCGCTCGCGCCAGACGACGCTCCATGCTGCGTCCGTAGGCCGACATCGCGGAGCAGCAGAGGAAGAACATCACCGCGGAGAACAGATACCCCTCCTTGGCGTAGCTGAGCCAAGCAGGATCCTTCAGCGCCAGGTCAATCGCGCCGAACAGGTCGAAAAGCCCGATCAGCAAGACCAGGGTCGTGTCCTTGAATAGATCGACGACGGTGTTGATGATGGCGGGCACGACGATCCGCAATGCTTGCGGCAACACCACGAAGGCCTGCACCTGCCACCAGTGCAGTCCGAGCGACTCAGCCGCCTGCTCCTGCTCCGCCGGCACGCCCTGCAGCCCGCCGCGCACCACTTCCGCCATATAGGCCGCGTTGAACAGCACCAGCGCGGCCATGGCACGCACCAGCCGGTCGATCGACACGCCCTGGGGCAGGAACAGCGGCACCATCACCGCCGACATGAACAGCACGGTCAGCAATGGTACGCCACGCCATAATTCGATGTAGCCGATCGACAGCGTGCGCACGACCGGCAGTCGGGCCCGCCGGCCCAACGCCAACAACACCCCGAGCGGCAGCGACCCCGCCACCGTCACGAACGAGATGATGACATTCAGCATCAGCCCCGCCCACAGGTTGGTATCCACATAGGCCAACCCGAATACGCCGCCGACGAGAAGCACCCCCGCCACGACCGGAAACACAGTCAACAGCAGCAACAGCCACACCCAACGATGCGGCATGGTCTGGCGCAGCACCGGGATCGCCAACGCCACCAGCAACACGCCGGCGAGGTTGACCCGCCAGCGCTCGGCGGGGGGATAGGAGCCGTAGAAGAACACCAGCAAGTGAACGCGGATGAACGTCCAGCAGGCGCCATCGGAATAGCATGCCGCGGGGCTGGTACCGGCGAACGTCGCGTGTGTGATCGCCCACCGCAGCAGCGGCGGCAGCACCACCGCCGCCAGCGCCAGCACCAGCAACGTCAACAGCGTGTTCCCCCACGAGCTGAACAGGTTGCGTCGTAGCCAGTCCAGTACCGCGCCCAGCCTGCTGCCGCGACGTTCCGGCGCGAACGGCCCGGCGGCCGGCGGCCGTATCGTGCCGGAGACGGCCGTGGTTCCGGACATCGCCTCAGCCTCCGCGCAGGGCGACGTGCCGGTTGTACCAGTTCATCGCCATCGACGTGGTCAGGCTGAAGGACAGGAAGATCGCCATCAGGATCGCCATGGTCTCGATCTCACGGTCGGTCTGTTGCATCACCGTCCCGGCGAACATCCCGAACAGCTCGGGATAGGCAACCGCCGCGCCAAGCGAGCTCGACTTGACGATGTTGAGATACTGGCTGGTCAATGGCGGGATGATCACGCGCAGCGCCTGCGGCAGGATGATCTTCGACAACACCTGCCGCGGCCGCAGTCCGAGGCTCAGCGCGGCCTCTCGCTGCCCCTTGTGCACCGACAGGATCGCCGCCCGCACGATCTCGGCGATGAAGGCAGCGGCATAGATCGAGAGCCCAGCCCACAAGGCCACCAGCTCCGGTATCACCTGCACGCCGCCGGCGATGTTGAAGCCTTGCAGGTGCGGCAGCTCGACGTGGTCTATGGAGACGACTGCCAGCGCCACGCCGAGCAGCGGCAGGACCAATGACCGCGCGCCAACCGGCATGCCACGCAAACGCAGACGCCAGACCAGCGGAGTGGCAAGCAACAGCGCCAGCGCGATCGGGCAGAGGATCGCGGCATGCGGGCTGAACACCGGGGTCGGCAGATAGAGTCCGCGGATATTCAGCAGCATGCCCCCCGGCAGCATGATGCTCTGCCGCGGACCCGGCAGGGTTCGCAGCACGGCGACGTACCAAAAGATGATCTGCACGAGTTGCGGCGTGTTCCGTACCAACTCGATGAAGCCGAGTGCGAGGTTCCTTACCAGCCAGTTGTTCGACAGCCGCATCACCCCGACCAGGAAGCCGAGCAGCGTCGCCGTGACGACGCCCAACGCGGACACCAGGAGCGTGTTGAGGATGCAGATGACGAGTGCACGAAAATACGTGTCGCCCACGCTCCAGCTAATCAGTCGGAACGGGATGTCGAAATTCGCCTTCCCCGCCAAGTAGCCGAAGCCGAAGGGGATGTGCCGGCGCGCCAGGTTCGCGCCGGCCATCGAGGCGAGAAGCCACGCGGCCGCCACCACCGCGAGCAGCAGCAGCCATTGCGCAGCCCGCGCTTGGCGAGACGGCCGCCTGGTCAAGACGCGTCCCGCTTAGTACCAGGACGGTGGCATCATCAGGCCGCCGTTCGAGTAGAGATTGTTGAGCCCACGCGGCAGGCCGAGGCCGTGTGACCCGAAATAGGCTTCGTAGACCTCGCCATAATTGCCGACCGCTTTGATGACCTGGTAGGCAAAGTCGTTCTCGAGGCCCAACCCCTTGCCGAGATTGCTTTCCAGCCCGAGGAACTGTCGGGTCTGCGGGTCCTTTGTGGTCGCCTTGACCTGGTCGATATTGGCCTGCGTGATTCCAAGGACTTCCGCCTCCAGCATGGCATAGTGCGTCCACGCCACGATATTGGTCCAGCGATCGTCGCCCTGCCGGGTGTATGGCCCCATCGGCTGGCGGGCGATCGTCTCGGGGAGGATGACCCAGTCCGAGGGGTTCTTCATGTTCGAACGCGCTGCCGCGGCGCTGCCGCCGTCATCGGTGTAGCCGTCGCAACGGCCAGCCTCCACGGCGGCGATGGCCTCGTCAAAGCGGTTGAACAGCAGCGTCTTGATGTTGATGTTGTTGGCACGATTGTAGTTGGCGATATTGGGTTCCAGCGTCGAGCCGCTTATCAGGCAGATCGTCGCGCCGTTCAGGTCCTTCGTGTGCTGCACGCCGAGGCTTTTCCTCACCAGGAAACTCTGCCCCGCATAGAAATTCATGGCCGGCTCCATCAGGCCGAGCTGACCGGCGCGCAGCAGCGTCATTTCGGAGTCGCGGATCAGCACGTCAATCTCGCCCGACTTTAGCACCTGGAAGCGCACCTGAGCCGTCTGGGGGAGGAACTTCACCTTGGTCGGGTCGTCGAAGATGGCAGCGGCGATGCCGCGACAAAGGGAAACGTCCAGCCCCTTCCAGTTGCCGGCGGCATCCTGGAACGCGTAACCGGGAACGCCGGTATCGATGCCGCAGGCCAGTTCACCGCGCTTCTTCACGGCATCGAGCGTAGGGCTCGATATCGCGTTCTGCGCCGCCGCGGTTCCTGCGGCGCCCAGCACCCCGGCGATCATGAAACAGCATCCCGCCGCACATAGCCCCAATCGTGACATTTGCTCCCCCTGTTCTTGCGGGCTTCAGGCGACCGCCAATCGGCCGCCCTCGATTGATAATCATCATCAAAGTGGCCCTGCTGTCCAGAGTTGGAGCCAATGTTGGTTGTATGAAATGCGGAACGAATCCCCTCTACGCAACGAGTGCGCACATCTCGGAATAAAGATCGGATTTCGCCTCGAACCCGATCCCGGGCAGGTCCGGCAGGGTCACGTAGCCGCCTTCCACGCGCGTGCCATCCGGGAAACCACCGTAGGGTTGAAACACATCCGGATAGTTCTCGTTGCCACCAAGCCCCAGGCCCGCGGCGATGTTGAGCGACATCTGGTGGCCACCGTGCGGAATGCAGCGCCGCCATGACCACCCGGCGTCCTTCAGCACTGCCAGCGTCCGTTGGTACTCGCACAGGCCGTAAGACAAGGCACAGTCGAACTGCAGCCAATCGCGGTCCGGCCGCATCCCGCCATAGCGGATCAGGTTGCGCGCATCCTGGTGGCTGAACAGGTTCTCTCCAGTCGCCATCGGCCCTGGATAAAACTCGGCCAGCACGGACTGCAGACGATAATCGAGCGGGTCGCCCGCTTCCTCGTACCAAAAAAGCTCGTAATCGCGCAGCATCTTCGCGTAGGCGATCGCGGTCTCCAGGTCGAAGCGTCCGTTTGCGTCAACCGCAAGTTGCGCCTTGTCGCCGATCTCGGTCAGCACGGCTTCGATCCGCCGCCGGTCCTCTTCGATCGGCTCGCCGCCGATCTTCATTTTCACCACGCTGTAGCCGCGATCGAGATAGCTCCGCATCTCGGCGCACAACGCGGCCAGGTCCTTGCCGGGGTAATAGTATCCGCCGGCGGCATAGACGAAGACACTCGGATCCGCCGCGCAGCCGTTCCGCTCGGCCAGCCAGCGGAACAGCGGCTTGCCGGCAATTTTCGCCGCGGCATCCCACACCGCCATGTCGATCGTGCCGACCGCCACCGAGCGCTCGCCGTGCCCGCCAGGCTTCTCGTTGGTCATCATCGCCGCCCAGACGCGGTCTGGATCGAGGTTTTCGCCAGTTGCATCGAGCAGCGATGCCGGGTCGGCCTCCAGGATACGTGGGGCAAAGCGTTCGCGGATCAGCCCGCCCTGTCCATAGCGGCCATTCGAGTTGAACCCGTAACCGATAATCGGGCTGCCGGCTTGCCGCGCGTTGGTTACCACCGCGACCAGGCTGATGGTCATCTTACTGAAATCTATATAGGCGTTGCGGATCGGCGAGCTGATCGGTTTGGTTATCTCACGAATGTCGGTGATGCGGACTGGCATCGGGTCATCCCACCTACAGAACATCTCTCCTGCTTGCAGGAGAAAGCTTGCTCCTGACCTGCCGCCCAAACCGCAACGAGTCAGGGCGAAAGATCCTCACCCGCCATGCTTGCGCATGGCGACTTCTCCCGCAAGCGGGAGAGGCGGACTTCCGGCGAGCGGGAGAGGCGAAGCGAGCTCGTTCACCACGCGGCGGGCCAAAGCGCGCCAAGCGGCCGCGGGATCCTGCGGCAACTGGCGCACTGGCAGGGCCGGTGTGTTCAGCATCTCCTGAATTGCTGTCGCCAGGCTGGCGGCGTCCGGATCGCACAACCGGGCCAACTCTTCGCCGGCAAGCTGCTCGGCTAAACCGCCAACCCGCGTGGCGATCACGCGGCGTCCCGCCGCCAGGGCCGTCGCGGCGACGCCGCTCTGGCTCGCCTCCCGATACGGCAGCACCAGCGCGTCCGCCCATCCGATGAGTGCGCCGATCTCCGCCTCCGGCACCCAGCGATTCTCCACGCTGACCCCCTGATACTGGCGCAGCGTGCGTAATGTCCGGCTCTCCGGCCCACTGCCCACCACGCGCAGTCGAAGATCGGTGCGCGGACCCAGCCGGATCAGTGCCTCGGCCAGGAGATCGAGCCCCTTGTAGGGCAATAGCCGGCCGAAGGTGAGCAGGCGCGGGCTGCCGCCATGCGCCAACGGCGGCGGCACGGTGCCGAAATCAAATGGCGGATGTGCCATCACGATCAGCTTCGCGCCTGGGCGCAGCATTGCCCGCGTTCTGAGCCGAGTTGCGACGTGCGAGGAAAGCGCTACGACCGCGTCGGCGCCGGCAACGAGGCGCCGCTGCAGCCACATCAACAGAGGGAAGCCGTCGCCCGGGTGCCTCTCCGCGTCATGCACGATGACTGCGACCGTCACTCCGGCACGGCGCAACGCTCGCAGGAACAGCAGATCGAGCGGGCCGGGCATTGCGCAGATCGCCAGCTCCGCGTGCAAGGCGCGCAGCTCCCGCGTGAGCTCCGCCATCAGGGAAGCGCCGCGCAGCACGCGTCCGGCCAAGCCTGTAATACTGGAATAGGTTCGCACTGGCAGATCGCAGTGCGGCGGATTGGCGCCGACCAGAATTTCCGCATCGGCCGACAGGGAGAGCAGGCCAGCCACGCCTGGCAGCTCGTTCAATGCCCCCGCCAGGTGCGCGGCGAAACGGGGGCCGGCGCCATACCGCCCCCACTGCCAGACCAGCACTCTCACGCGGTGCCCTGATGCAGCCCTAACGAGCGAACCGCCGCTGCAAGGGGTGTCAAACCCAGCCTCTCGGCAGCGGAGGCTTTCGCCCGCTCGCCGAGCGCCGCGCGCAAGGTGGGATCGTCTGCCAACCGGACCAGCCTGTCCGACGCTGCACCGATATCGGGCTCCGCCCACAACGCGCCGCGCAGCTCATACACGCCGCGCGGATCCCGAGCAGGGATCAGCCGGTAGGGCACCGGCATGCTGTTCGCCTCGTCCATGAACTCCATATTGCCCGACCAGCCCGTGGCGACCACCGGTTTGCCGAGCAGCATTGCCTCGGCAAGCACAAGGCCGAAGCCTTCGCTCCGATGCAGCGATAACACAATGTCGGCACAGGCGGTCAGGGCGTGCGACTCCGCGGCGGGCAGCGTGCGCGTGTCTAGCCGGATGTTCGGCACGCCCGCCACGGCCGCGCGGATGCGGGCAAAGTCGGCGGGGAAATGCCCGGGGTTGCCGAGCTTCAGCACCAGCACGCGGTCCGCGCGCCCGCCGAACGCGGCGCGGAACGCCGCCACCGCAGCCAGCGGGTTCTTGCGAGCAAATGAGGAGGCCAGGTTGGCAGCGGTGAGCACCACCACGGCGTCTTGCGGCAGTCCTAATGCGGCTCGATCCAACGGCGCTGGAGTTGGCGGCGCCGCGGCGACGGCGTGTGGTACAATACGCACTCGTCCGGGCAGCACGCACTCTGCCGCCGCCGCGGTGAAACCGGACGGGACCCACACCTCGTGCACGAAGCGCGAGCCGACTTGCCAGTCGGGCGGCAGCACCGGCAGCTCCCAGGCCCAGTAGCCGATGATCCGACATCGCCGTGTCAGCTTCCGCGACAGCCGGAACAACACCATCGGAAGCAGCGGCGCGTTGACGTGCAGGACAAGAGCCGCTCCCACCGGCGGCTCGACCGAGACCGAAGCCGCCAGATCGTCGTGGTGCGCGGGCAGCAGGCCGCCGATATCCAGCCTCCAGCAGGGCACGCCAAGGTGCTGCAGTGCCGGCAGCATCAGTCGCGCGCCCTCGCCGAGCCCGGATGCGCGGGTGAACTCGCCGGCGACCACAATGCCCTCTGAAACAGGGGGCGCCGGTTTGGCGGGCCGAGGCGCCAGCACGGCTGCTGCCGAGACCGCAAGGCGCCGGCGCCTCTGCGCCGGCAGCAGCCGCCAGATGCGGTGTCGCAATGACAGACGGCACGGGACGTCACTCACTCGGGAAGGTCATTTCGTTCCATGGTTGCAATATGAGCCGAGAGTCTCGCCCTCTAGTTGCCGCCCGCTGTGGTCCATATAGACTGCCATTCATGAACCGACCAACGATCGCCACCGCCGGTGCCACAACGACCGACATGCTGGCCCGGCTGGTCGCCTTCGACACCACGAGCCGCAATTCCAACCTGGAGTTGATCGGCTTCGTCCGCGACTGGCTGGACGCCCAGCAGGTGCCTTACCGGGTCAGCCTCGATCCCACCGGGACGAAGGCGAACCTGCACGCGATCATCGGCCCGCAGGGTCCGGGCGGCATTGCCCTGTCGGGCCATGTCGATACAGTGCCGACCGATGGCCAAGCGTGGAGCGGCGATCCGTTCACGCTCCGTCGCAAGGACGGCCGCCTCTACGCCCGTGGCGCCTGCGATATGAAAGGCTTCGTCGCCGCCTGTCTCGCTGCCGTACCAGAGATCAGGCAACGCGCGCTCGCCAAGCCGGTGCACCTGTTCATCAGCTATGACGAGGAGGTTGGTTGTTTCGGCGCCCGCCGCTTGATCGAGGATTTGGAGCAATCGGGGCTCAAGCCGGCGCTTTGCGTGGTGGGCGAGCCGTCGGGGATGCAGCCGATCCTGGCGCACAAGGGCAAGCTCAACCTCCTGGTTCGCGTGCGCGGGCTGCCGGGCCATTCGAGCGAGCCCGATAAGGGGGTCAATGCCGTGCACGCCGCCGGCGAGGCGATCGCCTATGTCGCCGCCGAGGCGCGGCGCCGAGCCAAGGACGGTCCGTTCGAGGAAGGGTTCGACCCGCCGCACACCACGATCCACGTAGGTACCGTCCACGGCGGCACCATTCTCAATATCATCCCCGAACGCGCCGAGTTCCACATGGAATGGCGTCATATTCCGGGCGACGATCCGGAACACGAGCTGGAGCGGCTCCGCGATTTCGTTGCAGCTAATATCGAGCCCGCCATGCATGCGGTGCATCGCGATACCGGCTTCACCTGTGAGGTGTTGGTGCGGATGCCCGGGTTGTCGCTGCCGGCGGGGCACGAGCTGGCGACGCTGATCGGTCAGCTCACCGGCTCCAACCACGCGGGAAAGGTCAGCTACGGCACCGAAGGCGGCTTCTACCAGCATGCCGGCATCGCAACTATCATCTGCGGCCCTGGCCATATCGCGCAGGCGCATCAGCCTGACGAGTGGATTGCCGAGAGCGAATTGTCGGCCTGCGACAGCTTCATCCGCCGTCTGGTCGATCGCGTCGCGACGTAACCGATGCCGGAGCCGGTGCAGCCGCCACTGCCGCAGTTCGATGTCCGGCTAGAGGCACCGGACCTTGGACCCTGGCGCGAGGGCAGCCACGGTATCCGCGGCTTCATCACGTGTTCTGCCACCTGCCCTGGGCCGCATGTCGCGTTGATCGCGCTATCACACGGCAACGAGCTCGCCGGCGCCATCGTGCTCGATCGACTGTTGCGCCAGAGGATACGTCCCGCACGCGGGAGGTTGACCTTCGGCTTTGTCAACCTCGACGCATTCGACCGCTTCGATCCGGACCGGCCGACACTCTCGCGCTTTGTCGATGAAGACATCAACCGGGTGTGGGACGAGGCGGTGCTGGACGGCCCGCGCCGATCGGCTGAGCTCGACCGCGCGCGCGAGATGCGGCCGCTCATCGATACGGTCGATGTGCTGCTCGACCTGCACTCGATGCTGTGGCCATCCGACCCGCTGATGCTGTGCGGCGGCTCTGATAAGGGGCGGCGGCTTGCAGCCGGGATCGGGGTGCCGGAGATGGTGGTATCGGACGAGGGGCACGCCGGCGGGCGGCGGCTGATCGACTACACGCGTTTCCGCGATCCGGGCACGCCGTGCGCCGCTAATCTCATCGAGGCTGGCCAGCACTGGGTACCGGCGACGGTCGAGACCACGCTGGCCGGTGTCGCCGGACTGTTGAATTACCTGGATATGGCGCCAGCGAGCTTGCCCGCGCCAGAGCGCTGGCCGCAGCGCTTCGCCACCGTGACGCGTGCTGTCACCGCGGCGACGTCGGGATTTTCCTTCGTGCAGCCTTGGCGTGGCGGAGACATCATAGCCCGACGCAACACGCTGATCGCCATCGACGGGAACGAGCAGATCCGCACGCCGCATGATGAGTGCCTGCTGGTAATGCCCAGCCTGCACCCGAGCCGCGGCCATACCGCGGTGCGTTTGGCGCGCTTTGCCTGATCGATGCTGCCGCTCTATCGTGCCGCCGGCCAATTCCTGCCGAGGAAACGCATGCGCCGCCGCACTAACGTTCCCCTCCCCTTGCGGGAGGGGTTAGGGGAGGGGGTCTCCCGCAAAGTCATCGCATTCGCCGTCGCCGCCCTGGTTGCGGGCACGGCCCCGTCGCATTCCCAGCCATCCGGCGGGGCGCCGCAGGCTTTCTTGCTCGGCGCCTGGACGGGTGGGCTGTTTCCTACACCTACCCTGCTCTCGGCCGCGCAATGCCTGGCACAGCCCACGGTGATCTTCACGCGCGACGTGGTGATGCGCGCCACCTACACCGACGCATTCTACATCCAGCGGCTGATCGAGACAGCGCGTGGCACCGGGAGCGGGGTGGACTTTCGTTTCAGCTCTGCCCCAGCACCTGCCGCTGCGTCGGGGTTGCCCGGCTTCACCGGCGGCGGCGACGGCGGGTTCGGCTGCGAGAGCGCTGATGTGCTGCATGTGCAGCGCATCACGGCGAACCAGATTCGCTTCCCGGGCTGCAGTGACTTCCCGTTCCCACTGGTCCGCTGTCCAGGCGGTTGAGAGACGATGTCTCGTACCGTTGCCCGCCTGCTGGCCGAGAGCCTGGAAGCACATGATGTCGATCAGATCTTCTGCGTTCCGGGGGAGAGTTACGTTGGGCTGACCAACGCTCTCGCTGACATGAATGCGATCCGGATCGTGGTGTGCCGGCATGAGGGCGGGGCAGGGTTTATGGCAGCAGCCGACGGGCGACTGCGACCGCGCGCCGGCGTCTGCATGGTCTCGCGCGGACCGGGCCTGTCCAACGCGATGGTCTCGCTGCACTCCGCCTATCACGACGCGACGCCGATGGTGATGCTGATCGGCCAGGTGGAGCGGGCGGAATTCGGCCGCATGGCGCTGCAGGAGCAGAACTATTCGCGCTTGCTGTCGGACGTAACCAAGTCGGTGATCGAGGTGAACCAGCCGGAGCAGGCCTCCGAGGCGATCGCTCGCGCATTCCATCTGGCCGAGAGCGGCACGCCTGGCCCGGTCGCGGTTGTGCTGCCAGAGGATATTTTCGACGAGACGACGGATGCGCCGTTGGACCAGCCGCGCCCGCGTGCGCTGGCCGGGCCGCGTGCAGCCGACCTGAACCGGCTGGCGGAGATGCTGGCGCGTGCCGAGCGGCCGCTGGTGCTGGTTGGCGGTGCGCTGGTGACAGACTCGCTGTATGACGCATCGGCCACCGATGACCTGCCCCGCCTGGCGGAACAATGGGTGCTGCCGATCTCGCCCACTCATCGCCGGCCGCAGCTTTTCGATTCGAAGCATCCGAACTACGGCGGCTACATGGGCATTCGCGTGCCGCCGAAGCTGATTACGGACATGAAGCGCGCCGACCTGCTGGTGGCACTTGGCGAGCGGCTGAGCGACACGGTCAGCCAGTCGTACAGCTATCCGAAAGCGCCTCAACCGCAACTTCCGCTGGTGCATGTCTGGCCGGATGCGAACGAGATTGGCCGGGTCTGGCGCGTCGATCTAGGCATCGCCTGCTCGCCGCACGAGGTGATCAAGGGCCTGCTTGCCCGCGGTGCGCCGGCGGGTGCTGAGAAGCGACGGGCATGGGTTGACGGGCTGCACGCGATCCATCGCAGCCTGATGGAGCCAGTGTGGGACCTCGCTCCGGACGGGTTGAACTTCGCCGCGGTGGTTGCCGAGGTAAATAAGCACCTGGCGCCGGACGCAGCGGTGACCTCGGATGCCGGTAATTTCGGCAGCTACGTGCACCGCTACCTCGACTTCAAGCCGGGGCAGGTGTTCCTGTCCTCGGTGGTCGGTGCCATGGGTTCGGGCATGCCGATGGCGGTGGCGGCCGGGCTGCGGCGACCGGGCAGGCAGGTGGTGGCCTTCGTCGGCGATGGCGGCGCGCTGATGATGGGCAACGAAATCGCCACCGCCTGCCAGTACGGCGCGACACCGATCATGATCATCTCCGACAACCGGATGTACGGCACGATCGGGATGCACAGCTACGTGCGCTATCCGGACCGCCCGTTCATGGCGGCGACCCGGCTGACCAATCCGGATTTCGCCGCCTGGGGCCGTTCGTTCGGGGCCGAGGGCATCACCATTCGCGACGAATCCGAAGTCGCGGACGGCATCGCTCGCGCCTTTGCGGTCAAAACGAAGCCGGTGGTCGTGCATTGCCTGACCTCGGCGATCCAGATGAGCGCCTGGCGGCGCTATGCGTGGGGAGACGTTGCCATGATGGACCTGAACGGTTTCCGCGCGACTCTGGCGGGCGCTTCGCCCCCGCCGGGGCTCAGTCTCGCGCTGCAGACGCTCTGGTGGGATGCCAAGGGCGACTGGCACCTTGCGCACGCGTGCGCCCAGCGTGACGAGGGGAAAATGGGCTCGATGGTGCATGCGTACCTGCATCGCAAGCAGGGCGACATGTCGAATGCGAGCGGATGGTATCGCCGCGCCGGCCGGGCTCCGGCAGAGGGCCCGCTGGAGGCGGAGTGGGAAGCGTTGGCGCGCGAACTGCTGTCGGGAGGGGCCCCATGAATGCGGATGCGAAGAAGACCGTGCTGCGGATGATCCCATACGGGATCTACGTGCTGACCGCGGACGACGGAAAGGGCGGCGTGGCTGCGGCGACCGTGAACTTCGTCACCCAGACTTCCTTCGTGCCGCCACTGGTCGCGGTGGGCGTGAAGACCGATTCCGGCGCCTATGCCGTGGTGAAGTCGGCGCGCCGTTTCGCGCTCAACATGCTTGGGAAGGACGCCAAGGGTCTCGCCTTCACCTTCTTCAAGCCGGCCAAACTGGAAGGCGGCAAGCTGTCCGGTCAGTCGTTCCGAGCGGGCGACAATGGTGCTCCGATCCTCGATGCCGCAGTCGGCGCAGTGGAATGCCAGGTGAAGACGATCGTCGAGGAAGGCGACCATCACGTCGTAGTCGCGGAGGTGACCGAGGCGCATCTGCCGCATCAGATCACTGGCCGTCCCGATGCGGCGATCCTGGAGATGAAGGACCTCGGCGACAACGTATTCTACGGCGGCTAAGGGCGGATGCCACACACCGTCATTCCGGCGTAACGCAGGAATCAATTGCACTGGTTCGCAAGGGGACCGACGTCCTGTGTTTTCGTAAGTCGCAATTGTCAACCCCGGACTGCGCCGGCGCGCGCTGACCGATCCTCCTATCGTTCTTCTATCTGTCATGACGAAACTGCCGCCAGAAGATAGACTTCAAAGGCACCTGGGATAAGGCTGTCGGCCGGAGGAGGTTACTTTGTCCGAGATCGCCCTCGAGGCGCCGAGACCGCCTGTTGCCCACTCCGGGCTGCCGGCGCTCACCCTCGCTGCCCTGGGGATCGTGTTCGGCGATATCGGCACGAGCCCGCTCTATACGCTGAAGACTGTGCTGGATGCGACCGGCGCCCACCCATCGCCGGCCATGACGCTCGGGGCGCTGTCGCTGATCGTCTGGACGCTGATCATCGTCACCTCGGTGAAGTACGTGGCGTTGGCCATGCAAGTGGACAACGACGGAGAGGGCGGCGTTATGGCGCTGATGTCGCTGCTTGGCGTCAAGCGGCATCGGCGGCCGATCATCGTACTGGTGGGGTTGTTCGGCGCGGCGCTGATCTATGGCGACGGTGCGATCACGCCGGCCATCTCCGTGCTGTCGGCGCTCGAGGGTCTCAACATTGTCGCGCCGGCACTGCAGCGTTTCGTGCTGCCGGCGGCGGTGGTGATCCTGCTTCTGCTGTTCGCGGTGCAGCGGCAGGGTACCGCCCGCATCGGGGGATTGTTCGGGCCGGTGATGGCGGTGTGGTTCGCGGTGATTGCCCTGCTCGGCCTCTGGGGCATCGCGCGGCATCCGGCCGTGGTGGTGGCGCTCAATCCCGGGCTTGGCCTGCGTTACCTGTTCTCCGGCGGCTCCACTGCGTTCCTGGTGCTGGGCGGGGTGTTCCTGTGCGTCACCGGCGCCGAGGCACTGTATGCCGATATGGGCCATTTCGGTGCCCGTCCGATCCGCATCGCCTGGTACGGGCTGGTGTTCCCGAGCCTGGTGCTGAATTATGCCGGCCAAGCGGCGATAGTGCTGGCTGGCGCGCCTACCACGGACAACATCTTCTTCCGCTTGTGCCCCGGGGCGCTGCTGGCGCCAATGGTGGTGCTTGCAACCATCGCTACGGTTATCGCCAGCCAGTCGATCATTACCGGGGCGTTCTCGATGACGCGGCAGGCGATCCAGCTTGGCTGGCTGCCGCGGTTGCCGATTACGCAGACCTCGGCCAAGGGCTACGGGCAAATTTATGTCGGCCCGGTGAACTGGATGCTGATGCTGGTCACGCTGGGGCTGACCATCGGGTTCCGGAAGTCGGATAACCTGGCGGCGGCCTATGGCATCGCGGTGTCGGCAACGATGCTGATGACAAGCGTGCTGTTGTTCATCGCCATGCGTGAGATCCTGGGGTGGAGCGTGCTTGCCGCGGCCGCGGTCGCCGGCGCGCTGATGGTGGTGGATTCGGCGTTTCTGGCCGCAAACCTGTTGAAGGTGGCGGAAGGCGGCTACGTGCCGTTGCTGCTGGCGGCGGCGGTTTATGGCGTGATGCTGGTCTGGCACACCGGGGCGACGGCGGTGGCGGCGCGCTTGCGCGAGTCGGTGGTGCCGATCGGAGAGGTGATGCAGCGAATCGCGCGCGATGGCATTCCCCGTGTGCCCGGCACAGCGGTATTCCTGACGCGTACCGACCACGACGTACCGCCTGTGCTGCTCTGGCACCTCAAGCACAACCGCGCGCTGCACGAGCGGGTGTTCATCCTGACGGTCACGACCGAGTCGGTGCCGTGGGTTGCGGCAGGCGAGCGGGTTACGGTGGAGGAGATCGCGCCGGACATATGGCGCGCGCGGGCCCGGTTCGGTTTCATGGAGCGGCCTGACGTGCCGGCGCTGCTGGAGCGAGCCCACGCGGTCGGCTGCCGGGTGGATTTGTCGGATGTGACCTATTTCGTCGGTCACGAGACGGTGGTGTCGCGTGAGGACGGGCAGGGGCTGCCGCGGTGGCTGGAACGCATGTTCGCCTTCCTGCAGCGCAACTCGGTACACGTCACCGACTATTTCCGGCTGCCGGCCGACACGGTGGTGGAGATCGGGCGGGAGGTGGCGATCTGAGGGGGCGGTTGATTCTCGGTGCCGTCTCATTTCGCGTTTACGCGAGACGTTGGATCGTGTGGTGAGATGATTCGCGCTAGGAATGGTTGCACTTATAGAGTTATTCGGCGTCGCTGTCAGGTTTATTGATGCTGCGCCAGGTTAGGGCCTCAGGGTGGCAGAAGCTAGACCCACCGCGCCCAGCACCGGCGCCCCTTGGGTCGAAGGCCGGGCAGGCCCTTTAGGGAGGGTAACGTCCGGAGGATTCCCTGTGGTCCAACCTTGCGCTGCTGCCGAAGATCCGTCCGCCCGACGTGAGCCGCACACGCCGCTGCGGGAGCTGACCGAGGTGGGCATTGTCCGCGAGGCCACGGGCCGCGCGTCCTGGCGGGCCTTCACCTTGGTCTGACCGACCCACTGTGGGAGAAAGCTATAATTCTTCCTTCCATGAAAGGGTTTTGACCCTCAAATCAGGCCCTTTTTTGCATGGCACGTGGGCTTGTTCGGGTCACAGCCGAGCCCTATTTCGACGTTCCAAGCGGCTCCATTCCGCTGTTCCTAATTGCCTCGGAAGCGCGCCCGGACCCAAGAAATTCGATCAGTCGTTTAGAACCTTCGATCTCTCCCGAGCCGGCCACGACGGCGGCTGAAAAGATCTGCACGAACTGGATCTCCGGTGCGATGCGGCCTGCGAAGTCGACGCCTGCCGCGTGGAGAATTTCACTGACAGGCAAGACTGCAAGATCCGTGTCCCCTCCGGCGACCATGCCGGTTGCGTCGGTGCCCCGCGGTGTCAATTTGATGTTGATCTTTTCCGTGATGCCGAGCCGCGGAAAAAGATCGTGCGTAAGCCAGATGCCGCCGGTGCTCCCGGGAATTGCGACGGTTTTGGCCTGTAGCAGAGCTTGTTTGAAGCCCTCGACGGTGCTCACGTCGGGCTTCGTCGTCCCGGCACGCACCGCCACCCCGAGGTGTACGCGCGCAAGATCCACGTCCGTGCCGAGGGCAATCCTCTTCGCGGCGATCAGCTCATTGAGTCCCTCTCTGGAGAGGATCACCACGTCTGCAGCTACGCCGCGGCCGAGCTGCGCGGCAATCGTTTGGGGGCCCGATCCCTGTGACGCACCCGAGCCGGTCGTAACCTTTATGCCGCTCATCCGCTGGAATTCAGGCAACAGCTGCTCGTACGCGCCAGCGAATCCTCCGGATATCAGAACGTTCAGTTGCGCCAACTCATTCGTCATCTTTACCCGTGCTCCTGTTTTGGTCAGCCGCGGGGAAGGTGGGACATGAACGACGGGCTATGTCCGCCGGTATCCATTGTCGCTCGCCGCATGCGCCGCGTAGCGGGCCTCCATGAGGTCGAACGCCTGCTTGTCCACCAGCCTCTGACGCTCCGCGAATGACGTGACGGCGCGCTCATTGAGGACGCCCTTCTCCTTGAGCGTTGACAGCGTCGACTGCATGCCATGCACGGCTCCCTGCAAGGCGGCGTTGGCGTAAAGCACCAAGCTGAACCCCATTTCGGTTGCCGCTTTCACGTCGATTATGGGTGTTTTGCCTCCGAGGACCATGTTGACCAGCTGAGGCGCCTTCAGGCGATGGGGGACCGCCTTGAGGGCTTCGAGGCTTTCTGGAGCCTCGACAAATGTGACGTCCGCGCCCGCCTCGATGTAGCGACTTGCCCGCTCAATGGCCGCCTCGAAACTTTCGACGGCACATGCATCGGTGCGTGCGATGACAACCAGATCCTGCCGTCGCGTGTCGACCGCTGCCCGCACCTTGCCCACCATCTCCTCCAGGGAGATCAATTCCTTCCCCTCGAAATGGCCGCACCGTTTTGGCGCATGCTGGTCCTCGATTTGAATGGCGCTGGCGCCGGCTTGCTCCAGGATGCGAACCGTGTGGGTGACGTTGATGGCGTTGCCGAAACCGGTATCGACGTCCACGATCAGCGGCAGGTCGATCACACAACGGATAGCTATCACATGATCGGCCACCTGGCTCAGGTCCATGAACCCCAGGTCTGGCAAGCCGAGGTACATATTGGTGAGCCCAGCGCCAGTCAGATACACGGCCCTAAAGCCGAGATCAGCAATGATCCGGGCGGCGAGCGCGTTCGGCGCGCCGGGCAAAATAATACCCTTCTCATCGCGAAGCATTGTGCGAAGCGTCTGGATATGAGATATCGACATTATTTCACTCCTGCGCTTTAGAATTACGAGAGCTGCTACAAGCCCAGACCACGAGCGCCGAGGTTCCTCACCAAATGACGTTACCCGGTACTGCGAAGGAATATTAGAGGCATTCCGCGTGTCCCGCCAAGTTTTGCGATCCGCCATTCGTGCCGCTCCGGGCCGGCACCGTGCCCCGGCTCATCTCAATCAGACCAGGAACTCGCCGACCAGTGTTTCACCTGAGACATAGGTCGTCAAGGCTTTGCTGCGATCGAGACTACTCCCGAATAGGGGGTAAGCGCGGAGCACCGTCCTGATCGTATCGACAAGCCCATCAGGGACGGTCGGGATGAGACGTCGACGATCGATGACTAGATCGGGTTTTCTTCGAAGAGACGCGCTACCATCGCCGAATCGAGATACGCCCTCACTCGGTCGATGGTGTCGCCATCGAAGTGGACGACCCAGCAGTACCTGTTGTCGAACCTCAATCCGTTCTTCGCCGTGGCCAAGGAGTGAAGTTCCACGACAGCCTGATCTTGCTTCACGAGCAGATGCTCGACGACCAGCTGAGCCCCGTTCGGCAGAACCTTGGCGAGCTTCGCGAAGGTCCCCGCCAGGAAATCAGATTTCGACTTATAGTGGCCGGCGAGCGGATGTGTGCCTTCGACGATCCAGTCGACCTTATCATCTACATGCTCGAAAAAGCTCGCGCCGTCGCCTTCCTCAAGACCCTCGAAGATCCTTCGGACGTAGTCTTCGGTAATCATAAGCCCCTCCTGTATCCACCGCGCCGCCGCGCCGACTACCGCCGCGCCGCGGCGCTCGACGCCGCCAGGCAGGCGGTTCCGGCGCCGAGCAAGCCGATCCGCCGCCCGCCCCGGCGGCGTCCGGCCCTCGACGAGCAGATCCTCGGGCGGCTGCTATTGCGAGCGTTTCCGCGAATTGATCTGCAACCGTTTTTGCCATCGACGGATTGGAACCGAAGCCGGCAGTTGAACGCGATATCGAGCGCGACTGCAATCCTGCCTTAGGGGCACGGGCTGGCCGCCGCGGTCTTCCACGGCGCGCTCTGTCCGCCGTTGCCGCCGCCGGCCTCGGCGTATTCGGGCTGCTTTCCGCCATTGCCGCCGCCCGCCTCGGCCGGTGTCGAGTGGCCGCAGTTGGTGGACTTGGTCTGCGCGTAGGCTCCGGTGGCCATTGTCAGGCCAAGCGCCAAGAACACGGATGCCGCGACTGTGGCATGTCGCATTTTGCTTTCTCCTGTATCAGGGCAGGTCTGCCCCCCGCCCATGGGCATTCTGAGGTCGGTTCGGAGGAGTTAGGGCCCGCGGCGGAATAAGTGCTTCAAGGCGGTTGTTGATTTGGCTCAATGGTGTAGTTCCACTCGCCATGGAATGCGTGGCGCGTGATGTTGATCGCCTGCATCTCGTCATCGGACACCTTCACCCCCTTGGGATAGAGGTTGCCGTCGAGCTCGCAGCAGACCCTGAGACCAGTCTCGGTGGTTGTAGAGCTGATCAGTTGCACGATCACCTGATGGCTCACCAGTGGCTTGCCGCGCCAGTTCATGGTGATGAAGGCGAACAGCCGGTGTTCGATGCGGTTCCATTTGCTGGTGCCGGGTGGCAGGTGGGTAACCGTGATCTTCAGGCCGGTCTCGTTGGCAAGACGCTGGAGTTCGCGTTTCCATAGCTTCACCTGCGGCCCGTTGCTGCCGCCGCAGTCGGCGGTGATCGTCAGGCACGTCGCATTGGGATAACGCTGCTTGCCGAGCCTATGCCACCAATGCCGGATGCTCTCGACCGCAAAGGCGCCGGTATCAGCGCTGATGCCGACGCTGATCCAGCCGTGGTTGGCAGCAATGTCGTACACGCCATAGGGAGCGACCTTGCCAAGTTCCGGGATCTTGAAGTCGTGCACCCGCACCGGTTCGGGATCCCCCTTGCGACGCAGCTCACGGCCGTTGTTCTTGAAATCCCCAACCAGCTCCTTCTTCTTGGTGTCCACTGAGATCGCCGGCTCGCCCGCGGCGATCGCCGCTTGCACCGTCGCATTGACGTGCTCGAACTGGGCGTTGCGATCCGGATGGTTGCTCCCCTCCCGCGTCTTGCGGTTGGCCTGGCAACTGTAGTTCAGTTGCCGCAGCAGCTTGCCGAGCACGCGCTGGCTGACCTTGAAGCCAAGCGCGGTCAGCTCCTTGACGAGGTGACGCTGACTGCGGCTGACCCAGCGCAGCGGCGAGCCGGGATCGCCGCGAATGGCGTCCTCGATCAGTTTCTCCAGCGCCGCCGGCAACCCGGGTTGCCGGGTCACCGCGCTCTTGCGGCCAGCGCCGGGCCGGCGCAGCCGGGCGCCCAGTTCATTGCGACCGCACCGCAGTTCCGCAATGCCTCGCTGGATGGTGCTGCGCGCCAGCCCGGTTGCGCTCGCGGTCGCGGTGACGCCGCCAGGGCCCTGCGCCAGCGCTTCGTTGGCGGCGAACAGTCGCCGGGCACGTTCATCGAGGAAGGCTGCTGCTTTCCGCCAACGCGCACGGATGTCGGCGATGTCGATCACACCGCGACGCTAGCCGACGCATCTCGCGTCGCACCTAGCAAATTCTCAGATTCTATTCGTGCTTTGTTTGCGGCTCCTCGATTCGTTTATTTCGCCGCGAGTCCTTAGTTAGCGAACGGCCTCGATCCTTGATCGACGTACTCCAAACCCTTGATCGACGTACTCCAAACGGCTCTCGGTCTGAGCACCGACTTCTTTTCGTCGACGAATGGAGTCCGTTTACTTCGACAACGTCGCGCGAGCGCGCTCGGAATAGAGCAGTCACTGCCGCAGGCTGTAGGTGACCGAGGTACAGGAGACCGCGCAACAAACCGCCCGCCGCGACATCATCTGCCTGCGAGGTCAATGGTCTCGGACGAGAGTTATGTGAGAGCGATTCTTGGCCCAGGATCGCGCGAACCCGGTTTCCAACCGGCGCTGTAGACCCCGGATACGGAAGAAGGACACGATTATGTTGCCGGCGCGGCGTCCACGGCGCTCTCTGCCGCGCAGAGCAACAGACGCCAATTGCAGCGGCCAAGTGAGCCAGGAAACCGTCGTCGGTATTTTCCAGAGTGTGACTCATCAGCGGGGATGGCAACGGCTGTCCTGGGGGTTTTAGACGCACCGACGATCACAAGTCATCGATCGGCGGAATACTTCGGGCTCGTGCGCGCAAACGTTGGAGCCGATCCGATATTATATCCCTGGTCGACCACCTGGTCTCGACCGGGTCCCGTCGTCGAGCCGCCCTGATTCATGGGAACGATAGCTCAAACACGAGCCGCCTGTATAACTCGCTACGAGGACTTCGCAATCGGCGCTTGGACTACTTCGCCGGCCGCAACGCGGCCAGCATGTCCTCGATCGCCATGCGCATGCGGCAATCCGGGTCGGCGAAGCGTGCGTAGACAATCCCATCAGTGCCAACAATGAAGGTGGCGGGGATCGGCAGCATCCAGTTGTCGGTGCCTTGTGACACTGACGGATCCCATCCCGAGCTGATCATCATGTGCTTCATCTCGTCGCCGACGCAAATCGCGAGTCCGAGCGACATCGCATAGCCATTGTCTATGCCTGCCAGGACTGGAAATGGCGCCTTGGCGTCGGATTTGAGCCATACCGCGAACCTTTGTCGCTCTGGCACAACTGCAGCGATGCGGCGGGGTATTGGGCACGGCACGCCGAAAGGGTGATGCGGGTAATCGGGGCACTCCCAAATGGATGCCTGCTTCCTGGTTTCGCAGGAACAAGCTTCGCAGCCATGACGGCCGAGAGTTGCTCGCTCGGGCACTTGGTATTAGACTGCCAGATGCTGCGGAGATCGTCATGAGCACAGCCAAGCTCTTTTCGCCGATGCAGGTCGGCAAGCTCACCCTTGTCAACCGCATCGTCATCGCGCCGATGTGCCAGTACCTCGGCCGAGGACGGATGCATGAGGGATTGGCACCTCATCCATCTCGGCCACCTGGCGCTCTCCGGCGCGGCGCTGCTCACCATCGAAGCGACTGCTGTGACGCCGGAAGGCCGGATCAGCTATGCCGATGTCGGTCTCTATTCCGACGCGTGCGAGGCGGCGATGCGGCGCACCGTGGAGAGCATCCGCCGCTGGTCGCAGATGCCCATTGCCATTCAGCTCAGCCACGCGGGCCGCAAGGCCTCGAGGGACCTGCCCTGGAAGGGTGGCGCGCAGATCGCGCCGGACCATGCGAACGGCTGGCGCACCGTGGCGCCTTCAGCCGTTCCGTTCCAGGCGGGCGAGTCCGCGCCGATGGCCCTGGACCGCGACGGGCTTGCGCGCATCCGGAAGGCTTTCGTGGAGGCGGCCCGCCGCGCTGTGCACCTCGGCCTGGCGGCGATCCAACTGCACGGTGCGCATGGCTACCTGCTGCACCAGTTCCTCTCGCCCCTGTCGAACCAGCGCGACGACGAATACGGCGGCTCTCTCGAGAATCGGATGCGCTTCCCGCTGGAGGTGATCGATGCCGTGCGTTCGGCGGTGCCGCCCGATTGTCCCGTCACGATGCGTGTCTCGGGCACCGATTGGGCCGAGGGCGGCTGGGACATCGAACAGACCGTGGCCTTCGCCAACGCTCTGGAGGCACGCGGCTGCACCGCCATCCATGTCTCAAGCGGCGGGCTCACGCCGGCCCAGCAGATTCCGGTGGGGCCCAGCTATCAGGTCCCGCTGGCGCGGGCGGTGAAGGCAGCGACGAAAATGCCTGTGATCGCCGTGGGACTGATCACCGGATACGAGCAGGCCGAAGCGATTATCGGAACCGGAGACGCCGACCTGATCGCGCTGGCCCGCGCCATACTCTACGACCCGCGCTGGCCGTGGCACGCCGCCGCGTTTTTCGGTGCGCGCGTCAAAGCGCCCGACCAGTACCTTCGCTCGCAGCCCCACCAGTTTCGCAATCTGTTCGATATACCGTCCGAAGATTGAGGGGGCATTTCGCGGCCACCGGCCCGGCACCCTCACCCGCCGCGCTGCCGCGCGGCGACCTCTCCCGCAGGGCGGGAGAGGTGTGCGGAATTGACGCCGCCTTGGCTTAAGCCGGTAGCGTCGCCGTTGCCCGGACGCCGCCCGTCGGCCGGTTCGCCAGTGTCACGTCCCCGCCGTGCGCGCGCAGGATGTTGCGGGCGATCGGCAGGCCCAGCCCGACGCCGCCAGTTTCCCGCGAGCGGCTCGGCTCGCCGCGATGGAACGGCTCGAACACGCGCTCCAGCTCGGCGGGCGGAATCCCCGGTCCCGCATCCTCCACAGCGATGACCAGCATGCCTCGTTCCTGCGGCACCAGCCGGACATTCGCGCTGCCACCGTAATTCAGCGCATTCGATACCAGATTGGCGAACGCCCGTTTCAGGCTCAGCGGCCGGGCGCGCACGGTCAAATGCGACGGTCCCTCATAGGTCAGCCGTTCCGCCGCATCAGGGCGGGCATCCGCCGCCTCGTCCAGGACGGTCTGCAACAGCTCCGGCAGGTCGAGCGAGGAGACCGGCTCGGTGGTTTTGGCGTCCCGGCCGAAGGCGAGGGTCGCCGACACCATCGCTTCGAGGTCCTCGAGGTCGGCCAGCATCTTTCGCCGCTGCTCCTCGTCTTCGACGAACTCGGCGCGCAGCTTCAGCCGCGTGATCGGCGTGCGCAGGTCATGGCCGATCGCGGTCAGCATCTCGGTGCGGTCCTGCACGAAACGGCGGATGCGTTCGGCCATCAGGTTGAAGGCCGCGGCGGCGGTCGCGACCTCCGATGGTCCGCCTTCCGGCAACGGGGGCGCGTTCACGTCCCGACCCAGCGCCTCGGCCGCCGCCGCCAGCGTGCGCACGGGCTCGGTAAGCCGGCGGATGGCCCATACCGACAACGCCGCGGCTGCCAGGGTCATCAGCACGAACGCCCAGAGAAAGGTCGGCGAATGCCAGGGCCGGGGCGGCGGAACGTCGGCGACCACGTTCAGCCAGCCTCCGTCCGGCACGCGCAGTCCGATGGTGAGCTGATGCCGTTTGGGGCCGTCGAGCACGAGGATGCGGTCCGGCCGCAGCTTTAGCGGCATCGGCACCAGATCGAGATTCACCCGAATCAGACGCTGCACCGGCAGGGGTGCCTCCGGCAGCGGGTCAAGCGGCGGTGTCTTGCTCAACTCCGCTGTCAGCCCGGGCGACTGGCGCATCTCGCGCAGCAGCAGATCGCGGTCGTTGGGAGTGGTCATGACGACGCTGCGGTACAACGCCATGACGCGCACCGTGAGGTTGCGCGCCTGCGCCAAGCGCTGCACGTCCATTCGGTCGAATGCGTGGATCGTCAGCCCGGCCGCTTGCACCACCGCCAAGCCGACCAGCAGGACGACCGCAGTCCTGGTGGCCAAGCTGCGCGGCCACAGGCGGGGCATTCTCATGTCAATGGTCTTGGACGGCGATCGTTCCTGCGAACCTGTGACGTGCCGCGTCCCGCCAGGAGCGGGCCTGCCCGGGACGGGTGACGAACCAGCTTGATCCGCATCAAAGCCTTTCGACAGTCGCCGCCAGCACGTAGCCGCCGCCGCGGACAGTCTTAATCAACTGGGCATTGCGGCCGTCGTCTTCCAGCTTGCGCCGCAACCGGCTGATGGCGACGTCGATGGCGCGGTCGAACGGCCCGGCCTGTCGCCCGCGCAAGAGGTCGAGCAGCATGTCGCGGGTCAGCACGCGGTTGGCGCGCTCCACCAGAGCCAGCAGCAGGTCGTATTCGCCGCCGGTCAGCGCTACCTCGGCTTCTTCCTGATTTAGAAGGCGGCGGCGGGCGGGCTCCAGCGTCCAGCCGGCAAAGCGCAAGGCGCGAGCGCCGGGTTCGGGCCGCTGGCCAGCACCATCGCCGGCCCGGCGAAGCACTGCGCGGATGCGCGCCAGCAGCTCACGCGGGTTGAAGGGCTTCGGCATATAGTCGTCGGCCCCCAACTCGAGGCCGATGATGCGGTCGGTCTCCTCGCCCATGGCGGTGAGCATTACGATCGGCACGTCGGACTGGGTACGCATCCAGCGGGCGAGGTCGAGGCCGCTTTCGCCTGGCAGCATCAGGTCCAGCACCACCAGGTGGTAGTGTCCGGTCGGCCAGGCGCGGCGCGCCTCGCGGGCGTCGCGGACCGTGGTGACGCGCATCTGATGACGTTCCAGGAAGCGAGCAAGCAGGTCCCGGATTTCCCGATCGTCGTCCACTACCAGGATGTGCGGTGTCTGTTCCATGCTTGGATCATAGGTAATCGACAACGGCGACGGCAGACCATGTTGCATTCGGTTGCATTTCTTCGCGTCCCGGCTGCATGGCTGCAATCCGAATCCGCTATGTGAGCACTCGCTACGAATCTAGGAGGCTAGTCATGCGGAAAACCGTTCTCGGCGCCGTTATGGCGCTTACCATCGCCGCTGGAGGCGGCGCCCTCATCGCCTACGGCCAGCCGGCGGCGCCTGGCCCTGCCCCTAACGGCCAGGCCATCGAGGCGCCTCAGCCGCAAGCAGGCGGGGCTGATAGGGGGTGGCGGCAACGCGCCGGACAGTGGCGGGAGGGGATGGCGCGCCGCCGCGCGTTCATGATGCGCACCTTTGCGTTGTTCTTCCGTCCGGCCGACCGCCAGCTCACGCCGCCCGACGTGCAGAAGATCGCCGAGGCGTTCCTGTTGTGGAATGGCAATCACACCTGGAAGGTGATCGACGTGGCTCCGACTTCTGACGGCCAGGTAAGTTTTGCTTATGCGGCGCCGGACAACACGGTGATCGCGCGGTTCTCGATGGACACCAAGACTGGGCGGCTGACCCGGACTGGCTGACGCGACCGGCGGTTAGCCGGTCGCTTCGGCGCGCCCCTGCTTGATCCGGCTCCGCCGGGATCAAGGCGGGCGCGTGATTGCCACGCTGTCAGCCGTTGGCTGTCGCGATGAGTGAATGGCAAGTAATTCTTCACCGGTTTTCTGCGATATGGGCGCATGGACTTGGCGGCCGACCCAACCTGCCAATGGTGCAGGCCTACCATCCGACCACGTTCCTGGAACGCGGCGTGGCGGTGCCGTTCACCACGCCGATGCTCTCTGGCGCGCGGGCACGTCCGGCCGAGCGCGGAGGCACCGAGCTGATCGTGCCGAATCCGTCGGGCGGCCGGGGGTGTACATCCTGCCGTGGGGGGGCGTGTGTCAGCTCTGTCGTCCCACGGTCCACGACACGCGACTGAATCAGGCGGTCGCCGCCTTGCGCAGCGTCGCCCCGGGCACGATCCGTCAGGCTGCGCGCGAAGTGGCGGCCGAGGGGCTGGCCGGCCAGGATGCGCGCGCCGCTGCCAGTGCTGCCGTTGCGACCGAATACCAGGACCGCTTGCTGACCAATTTCCTGCTGCTGCTAGCGCTGGTCGAACAAGTCGATCCCGCCGGTCTCGGCAAGGTTCCTGCCGATCGGGTGCACACGGCGGAGCTGGAGATGCGTGCCAAGCGCACCGTTGCGGGAATTGCGCTGAAGCTTGGCCGTCCGGAAGAGGCGATCGCCACCGGACTGGAGGAGCTGGCGGCGGTGTTCGCCGGGCTCGGGGTGCCTGGACAATCTCCGCCGGCTCGCATCCTCCGCCTGCTGGAGGCGCTGCGCCGGACGCGCGAGGATGCCGACGTCTGGGCGCGCGAGCACAATGACGACAGCGGCGGCCAGGCGCGGATGGTTGCGACCGTCGCCGACCTGACGATCGCTTGTGCCGACAGGACGCTGGCAGAGGCGTACGGTCTAACCAATGATATGGCCGGCCTGTTGCGCGAGTGGGGCGCCAACCCCGACCGACTAGCCCAGCGCGTGGCTCGCCCGGAATGGCTGCTGGACGGCTGGGAGCAGATCTGTCTGATCTGGCATTGCACCGACGGGGACGCCGCCCGGCGAGCCGCGCTCGCGGAAATGGCGCTGCTCATGCCCGTGCTGCCGAAAGAGGCGTCCGAGTGGGTCGGCATGAAGATCGACGGCGATATGGTGCTGCGCTTCCGCAAGACGGTCAGCTTGAACCAGGACTGGCGTACCGGCGCGCATTTCGATCGCATCGCGCGCAACGAGACGTTGCGCGCTCTGGCGGCATGACAAGGGGCGCGCCGATACGCGAGCTGGCGCGCGAGCTTGCCACCGCGGGCGATGCGCAAGTGACGCAGGTCGTCGCTCTGATCGATTCGATGCAGCAGCGGGGCACGGCAGACGCCCTGATCGCGCCACTGCGCGCACGTCTACAGCAGTTGCGGCCAGATCGGCCGTTGCGGTTCGGTCGCCTGCTGTTTCTTCCGCTCGATCCGGTCATTGTGGACGGGTCGAGATGGCGCCTGGGAATGCCTGCTGTGCCGCGTCCCAGGCTCGCTGCGCTGCTGGAGATCGTCCAGCGAGGGCTCGGCGAGAACGCACGGAAGATTGAGGCTGCGATTCACGGTCGATCGCAAGCGGACGTTGTTGCCGTTCGCCAAGCGGGCGGCATGTTGTGGCCGCCGGCGGCGCGTCTACTGAAGACGGCGGCGGCGGCGCCGATCGATCCCGCCTGGGAGGGCGCCGCCCTGGTGGGGGACGCATTCGCGCCGGTGGCGCGGGGCGTGGCTTGCGTGCTGTCTAGGGCGGTACCGCTGTTGGCCCTGCTCGCCGACAGTGCATCGGGCTTAGCGCCACACGCCGAGCCGATCACCGAGATGCTCGAGCATGCGGCGTCCGACTCTCCCGACGGCTGGAGCCTTACGGTTGCCGTGCTGCTGCGCAGCTTGCCCGAGCCGAGCCTGGTCTTGCGACTGATGCGAGATGTCGGAGCAGGATCGCAGCCGACTCTGCGCACTGCTGCCGAGAAGACGATCGAAGCGGTCCTGGAACAGCTTGCCGGAAGCGGCGGCGGCATCACGATGCGCGATGTCGGCCTCGCATCCGCGACGGTGCAGGTCCAGCAGCTTGCCGAACTGCTGAAAGGGCTGGGCGACCGCGGCGGCCCGCAACGGCGGCAAGTGATCGGGGCGATTCGGCAGGAAGCTGATGCCAACTGCCGCGACCGGTTCGCCGCAGGATTGTCTGCTGAGCTGATGCAGCCGTTGCTAGTTGCCGGCAAACCCGGAGCCAGCATCGATCAAGCTGCTGGAAGCAGCCGCGCGCGACCTGCGCCGGTTCGAGACGGAGGCGCGCCGGATCGGCGGTGCTCAGGCCTATGATGCGATGCTTCGTCGAGCGGCAAAGGACATCGCCCGGGAAGGCAGTGTGGCGCTCGCGCTTATCGACAAGGTGCGCATGGTCGAACTGCTCGCCGGACCCGAGGACGCACTGCGTCTGCTTGAGAAGTAAACGTCAGGCGATCGCAATCCGGCGCTTGGCCAGCTCCGCCTCGTTCAACTTCAGTCCAAGCCCTGGTCCACTGGGCAGGTGGAACAACCCGTCCACCGGACGCGGCGGATTCTCGAACACCGCATGCGTGCGTGACGACGGGTCGTTCCATTCGCACGGTTTTGTCGTGTGGAGCTGGGTCGCGGCCAGGTGCAGGCTTGCCGTGTAGCCGATCGTCGGTTGCGTCTGGTGGGGCACCAGCTCAACACCGTGCGCATGGGCCAGCGCATTGCAGCGCATCAGGCCGGTGATCCCGCCCATCTTCACGATGTCCGGCTGCACCATGCGAACGCCGGCATCGATCAGCTCGGCCAGGGCTGCCAACGTGTAGGTCTGCTCGCCGGCCGAGACGGTGATGTCGAGCGCGCGGGCGACCTCGCCCATTGCTTTCGGATGATAGTGCTGCACTGGCTCTTCGAACCACCAGTAGCCGAGCTCTTCCAGGGCCCGGCCGACCCGGATCGCGCCGCCGGTCGTGTAGCCGTTGTTGGCGTCGAAGGCGAGCGGGAAGCTGTCGCCCACCAGTTTGCGCACTGCGCGCGCCTTGGCGATGTCGCCGGGAATATCGGCGTCGAGCCGGGTGCGATCGTTGTCGAAGCGGATCTTCACCGCTGCCGGCTTGTCCGCCAGGCGTTGCTCAACAACGCGCAGCACGTCATCGAGCTTGCGATCGCCGTTGCCGCCGATCGAGGCATAGAACGGCAGCGCGGTGCGCCAGGCGCCGCCCATCAGCTTGTAAAGCGGCAAGCCGGTGAGCTTGCCCTTGAGGTCCCATAGCGCGATGTCGAGTGCTGCCAGCGCGCCGGTCAGCGCGCCCTCGGGGCCGAGTTTGACCAGCGAGTGAAACAGCGTGTCGAGCAACACGGCATGGTCGAGCGGGTCCTGTCCGATCAGCCGCGGTGCGATGTCGTGGACGATGATGCCGAGCGAGGCGAGGCCGCCTTGCATGGGGGATGCCTCGCCGATGCCGAACAGTCCGTCTTCGGCGCGGATGCGCACGAAGGCGCTCCGCTGGGCGGGCCTGTCATCGGCGGCCCAACGGACCTGGAAGGCTTCCACGGACTCTATCTTCACGCGATTGCTCCTTTGGCTTTGCCGGCACGATGATCGCATCCAGTTCGCGTGTCACGCGTGCTCCGGAGAGTGAGGTATCGGCGATCAGGCGCAAACATGCCAAGTGGAGTTGTTCATCGTTGCCGGTCGCGGCCTGCCGCACAATGTCATGCCGGCCGCAAAGCCGGAACTATCGCGCCGCCCCGTGGCTCGCGCTTCGGCGTGCCGGGCAGCCAGGTCGAGGTGCTGGGTCACGACCTGCTGGCGGCGGCCAAGGGTCTGGCGGCGCTCGATCCGACCGTGCCCTCGGCCATCGCACTGCTACGTTAGAAGACGTGAATGAACTGAAAGTTGATGATGGGGCCGGTGGCGACGCTCTTTGTCGAGATCGGCACGTAAAGGTTGCCGTTCAGCGTATTGTTCGCACTGATCGCCCAATGAAAACCTGGACCAAGATAGAACTGGGTCTCACGGCTATGCGGCACGGTGATACCGTTGGTCCGGTCGGCGGTGATTTGCTGGAGATAGAAGCCGTTGATTCCTGGCGAGAGCGCTTTCGTGACGGCATACGAGGCATCGAAGTTTAGCCACAGGGCCTGCCCGGCCTGGCCGTTACGAAAGAAAAAGCCGGGGATCTGTGGCGGATTGGCGCCGCGCTGTGTCTGAAAGTTGTAGACATAGTTCAGGCGAGCGCTGAGTTCCAGCAACGGTGTGGGCAAGGCCGTGGCGGCAAGGAAGGGATTAAATGACCAGAAGCCTGAACTCTGATTAATGTCTTTGCTGCTGTCCCAGGCCCCGACCGGGGCGATTGTGTCGAGTTCCGCCCGCCAGGAGAAGAAGGGACGGCCGTCCAGCGCCAGGGGCTTCGATTGATAGAACGGACCAAAGGTGAGGTCACCCGGGCCAAAGCCGTTGCTGTGGAGGACTACCCCGGACGAATCGAAGTGCGACCTGAGATAGACCAGCGGGAGCAGCGCATCCATGCCGACGCCACCGCCCGGCACGTGCACCGGCAGAACGTAGATCACCTGGAGAATGTTGACGGTGACCTCGATATGGGGATTGATGAATGCCGGGTTGTCCGTGCCCTTGCTTGTCGTTATCGCCGTCAAATGCTCCTCACGCAGATAATCCTGGACTACCCACCCTGGCTGATAACGACCGAAACCGTCATAGTAGCTGCTGCCACCGAGGTTCAGGTTGGGCGATTCCTTCACCACGTCAGGGAACGTTTGGGCCTTACAGATCGAGGCTGTGAGGCCGACAAGCAGCCCAACGGCGCATGGAGTGCGGAACGTGGAGAATTCGAACCTCAAGCGGCAGGCAAGACCTCCTGGTGCCAGAGTTTCCGCCTGGAGGCTGTGGGACAGCCGAGCCTGAGTCATGTCCGCCTCGTGGTCTGGTGCCGCTGTCGCCCTCGGCCTTCGGACCTGCAGGCAAGCAGATCCGGGTATTCGATCAGGTACCCGCAGCCATCCTCGCACTCAGCGTCCGAATGGTGAAGCTGCATTCCAGCGCGACGCCCGGACCCGGACTGCTTGGCGGTTTCATCGCCAATGACTGCAGCGCCGTCCGGCTGGCCGTGCGCGTTGGTCGACACATCTTGCTCAACTCACATGCACCGCCGCGATGAAATCCACGAAAAGCCGGATGCGCGGCGGCACCGGCCGGCCGGGCAGGAAGGTGGCGAAGAGTTCGATGCTGTCGCACCAGGTACTCAGCGAGGCATTCGACAAGGCGTCCGCCTGGCAGATCGTCGCGCAGGTTTGCCAAGATGCTCTGGGACTGGTCGTAATAGAGCGCTCCCTCGTCGGTCAGGCGGAAACGCCGGGCGCTACGCTCGGCCAAGCGGACGCCAAGGCGTGCTTCAAGCGCCGAAAGTCGGCGGCTGACCGCAGGCGGCGAAGAGCCTAACGCCTGCGCGCCTGCGGAGATGCCCCCCGCCTCGACGACCAGCGCGAAAAAGCTCGATGTCGCCGATACTGTCCGCCGGGGCTGCCTTCTATGTTTCCGATTTTCGGAAACATGGCGTCCTCCGCCGCGGCTTTCCAGCGCATGGATGGGCGCCCATCCTCTTCCCCGGGCAAACGTCACGTGGAAGGAGCAGGTCATGCGCGCGATACGGTTCGAGACCTTCAGGGATCCTTCCGTGCTTGAATTGGCGGAGGTGGCCACCCCGACCGTTGACGAGAGGACGGCCTTGGTGCGTGTCATGGCGGCTTCGATCAATCCGAGTGACGTCAAGAACGTCGCAGGGGCGATGAAGCACACAACGCTGCCACGCATCCCCGGGCGGGATTACGCCGGCGCGGTCGAGGCAGGTCCGCCCGAATGGATCGGAGCCGAGGTTTGGGGCACGGGCGGCGATACTGGCTTTACCCGCGACGGCACGCATGCCGAGCTGATCGCCGTTCCGGTGGCGAGCCTGCGCCGGAAGCCGGACACTCTCAGCTTCGATCAGGCAGCATCGGTCGGCGTCAACTACATGGCCGCCTGGTGCGGCATCGAAGCGGCAGGCCTTAAAGCCGGGGAGACCGTGTTGCTGATCGGCGCCGGGGGTGGTGTCGGGAGCGCCGCCGCCCAGATTGCTCGACGCCTGGGCGCCCGCGTGATCGGTGCCGACAGGCACGCGCCGCATCCGGATGCGCCGATCCATGGCATCGCCGACAAGCTGATCATCGGTGCGGAGGACCTGCCCGCAGAGGTTCGTGCGGCAACCGGTGGCAAGGGCGCGGATGTCGTGTTCGATCTGGTTGGCGGCATCATGTTCCGCAGCGCCGTCAACAGTCTCGCCTTGCGTGGCAGGCTGGTCGAAATCGCCGCGACGGGTCAACGCGAAGTGAGCTTCGACCTCGCCGACTTCTATCACAACGAAAGCCGGCTCTTCGGCGTGGACACGCTGAAGCGCGACCTCACGGCGTCCGCGGAGGTGTTGGCTGCGCTGACCCCAGGGTTTGTCGCGGGCGACTACCGTGCCGCGCCGATCGCCGAGACCTGTGGGCTGGGCGAGGCGCAAGCGGCCTACCGCAAGGTGGAGAATGGCGCAGCGGGGCGCATCGTGCTGCGGCCACAGGAATAGGGAGGCGGCCATGACTGGCTATTTCGTCTCCCTCATCATGGGCCTGGCTGTCGGCGTGGCGTGCGCGCTTGTCCAGGTTCGCTCTCCCACCCCGCCACTGATCGCACTAGTCGGTCTGTTGGGCATGCTGCTGGGGGAGCAGGCGGTCGGTTTGGCGAAGCGCCATCTCGCGACGCCCGTCCAGACATCGATCCGGCAAGTCCCTGGTAACGTCCAGGCCCTTCCTAGCCAGCCGCGCGGCGCCAGTAGTTCGTGATCCCAAAGTGAGGCCCCGACACGTGATAAAAACCGCAGAGGTCAACCAGCGCCTGCTCGAGGACGTGCCTGTCATCCGGTTGCCGAAATTCGTCCCGCCCGGCGGTGGGCTGTCTATCTGGTGGATGGGGGATGACAGAATCACGTTCCAGGCCACCAGCGCCGACACGAATGGCGCTGCAACAAAGGGGTCAACCGGTCGTGACCGCCGAAATTCTTGTCAAGCGGCTTGGGGAGGATTACGGACAGCGACGAAGGCACGAAATCGGCGGTCATCCGGGAAATCCCGGTCAAGGACGTCGCCCGCGTCTTCTACGGCGCCAACCGCGACTGGCGCGGCGAGGAAGAAGAGGTAGGATTGACGAAGGTAGTACCCTTCCTTGTCGAGGACGAACTGATGAGCTTCGGTGCCACCTTTTCCAAGGTCAAGAACTGGGGCGTCCATACGGTCACCGATGGCCTGCTAATCACCGGTCAAAATCGGGCCTCGTCGGGTCCTGCGGCCAAGGTGCTCATCGAGACGCTGAACAAGGTAGACGCACTTCAACTCGCGTAAAAACCCAAGGAGAGAACCATGGCGCAACAACCGAAACTCGCGAAGCGCAGTGAAAAGGGCCTCCTCACTCCCGACAATTGCGTGGTCACATTGATAGATCTCCAGCCGCAAATGCTGTTTGGAGTGGGCAATTTCGACAGACAGTCGATCATCAACAACAACCTTGTATTGGCGAAGGCCGCGAAGGTCTTTGGTCTTCCCGTCGTGCTTTCCACAGTCGAAACCAAAGCCTTCAGCGGCAATATGTGGCCGCAAATTCAAGCGGTGTTTCCACAGCAAGATCCGATCGAACGAACGTCGATGAACTCTTGGGACGACAAGAATTTCGTCGCTGCGATCGAGAGGACCGGGCGCAAAAAGATCGTTATCTCCGGGCTTTGGACCGAGACCTGCGTCGCACTGCCGACCGTACAAGCTATCCACGATGGCTACGAAGTTATGTGGTCGAAGACTGCTGCGGCGATGTGAGCCAGCTTGCCCATGACAACGCTATGAAGCGCATGATGCAGGCGGGCGCGAAGCCGGTCACTGCGCTCACCGTAATGCTGGAATGGCAGCGCGACTGGGGATTGCAAGAGACGTATGACGCCGTGATGGACATCGTAAAGAACCACTGCGGCGCCTACGGGGTTGGCGTCGAATACGCGTACACAATGGTACACGGGGCGCCGGCAACAAAATTCCTCGAGTATGTCGTTCCAAGCGTCACCGACAAGAAGTGACTGCTTGCAAAGGGACGGTGAGTTTGTTGTGACCGGAGCGGCGATGCATTTCTGTGCCGCTCCGGTTCTCCAGTGCCGACCGAAGGCGGAGGTTTCTCATGCCCATCACCAGCCCCGATCTCATCCTCCATCGCGGTCTGTTCACGACGCTTGACCGCGCCAATCCGACCGCCACTGCCGTCGCGATCACCGACGGCAAATTCTCCGCGGTGGGCCGCGACGATGATGTAATGCAGCTCGCCGGCGAGCAGACCAGGATTATCGACCTCAAGGGCCGGCGCGTCCTGCCCGGCCTGATCGACAATCACCTGCACATCATTCGCGGCGGGCTCAACTACAACATGGAGCTGCGCTGGGACGGCCTCCGCTCGCTCGCCGATGCGATGGCGATGCTGAAGCGGCAGGTCGCGGTGACGCCGCCGCCGCAGTGGGTGCGTGTGGTCGGCGGCTTCACCGAGCACCAATTCGACGAGAAGCGGCTGCCGACGCTCGACGAGATCAACGCAGTGGCTCCTGACACGCCGGTGTTCATCCTGCACCTCTACGACCGTGCGCTGCTGAACAAGGCGGCGTTGCGCGCAGTCGGCTACACCGCGGAGACGCCGGTGCCGCCGGGCGGCGAAATGGTGCTCGACAGCTACGACAATCCGACCGGGCTGCTGCTGGCGAAGCCGAATGCCGGCATCCTGTATGCGACCCTCGCCCGGGGGCCGAAACTGCCGTTCGATTATCAGGTCAACTCGACCCGGCATTTCATGCGCGAGCTGAACCGGCTCGGCGTGACCGGCGCGATCGACGCCGGCGGCGGCTTTCAGAACTACCCGGAAGACTATGCGGTCGTCGAAAAACTCGCCGCCGAAGGCCAACTCACCGTCCGGATCGCTTACAACCTCTTCACGCAGAAACCCAAAGGCGAGAAGGACGACTTCCTCAACTGGACGAAAACCTCGAAATACCAGCAAGGCACAGATTATTTCCGCCACAACGGCGGCGGCGAGATGCTGGTCTTCTCCGCTGCCGATTTCGAGGATTTCCGCCAACCCCGCCCCGACATGCCGGCGGAAATGGAAAGCGAGATCGAAGAGGTCGTGCGCATCCTCGCGGCCAATAACTGGCCCTGGCGGCTGCACGCGACCTATGACGAGACAATCTCGCGCGCGCTCGACGCCTTCGAGCGGGTCAACCAGGACATCCCGATCGGCGGCCTGCACTGGTTCATTGATCACGCCGAGACGATTTCCGATCGGTCGATGGACCGCATTGCGGCGCTCGGCGGCGGCATCGCCGTACAGCACCGCATGGCCTATCAGGGCGAATATTTTGTCGAGCGCTATGGCATTGGCGCCGCCGAGGCGACGCCGCCAATTGCCCGGATGCTGGAGGCGGGCATTCCGGTCTCGGCCGGCACCGACGCTACCCGCGTCGCCTCCTACAATCCGTGGGTGTCGCTGTCATGGCTCGTCACCGGCAAGACAGTGGGTGGCCTACGCCTTTACCCGGCTCGCAACCGCCTCGACCGAGAGACAGCGCTCAGGATGTGGACCGAAAACGTTACCTGGTTCTCGAACGAGGAGGGCAAGAAGGGTCGTATCCAGGTCGGCCAGTTCGCCGACCTGGTCGTCCCCGACCGCGATTACTTCGGCTGTTCTGAGGATGAGATCGCCGACATTGCTGCTGAGCTGACCATTGTCGGAGGCAAGGTGGTTTATGGCGCTGGCGAATTCGCCCGCTTTGACGAGATCGCGCCGCCGCCGGCGATGCCGGACTGGTCGCCGGTACGGCGTTTCGGCGGCTATGCCGCCTGGGGCGACCGCGATCGTCACGCACAGGCTGCGGTGCGGCGGTCGCTTGCCTCCGCCTGCGGCTGCGCCAATCGTTGCGGCGTCCACGGCCACGACCATGCCGCCGCCCGGTCGGCGCGGCTGCCGGTCAGCGATCTGAGATCTTTCTGGGGCGCGCTCGGCTGCGCTTGTTGGGCGTTCTGACGCAGACCATTGCAGGCTGAAGCCCCTTCTTCGGCGGCCGATGAGCGAGGTGTCGAAATCCGCTTCTGCTAACTCAACCGAAGCCGAGGCGAGAAGTTCGCCATGGAGCCCGTTCCGACATACCACCTTCACGGTGCTGTGGATTGCGACGGTGCTGTCCAATATCGGCACCTGGATGCAGAACGCCGGAGCGGGTTGGTTGATGACCGCGCTCAAGCCAGATCCGTTCGAAGTGGCTCTCGTCCAGGCGGCGGGGACCTTGCCGATGTTCCTGTTCGGCCTACCGGCCGGCGCGCTTGCCGATATTGTCGACCGGCGCCGCTTGATGATCGCCACGCAGATCCTGGCGACCGTGCTTGCCGCCCTGTTCACGGTCTCGCTATGGGTGAATTGGGCAACGCCGGATTGGCTGTTAGCATTTCTATTTCTGTCCGGGATCGCGGCAATCCTCGCCGCACCGGCGTGGCAGGCGATCGTGCCGGACCTCGTGCCGAGGCAGGAGCTTTCCGCCGCGATCCCGCTCAATGGAGTGGGCTTCAACATCAGCCGCGCGGTCGGTCCCGCGCTGGCGGGTCTGGCGATTGCCGCACTCGGGATGGCGGCGCCATACTGGCTCAACGCCCTCAGCAATTTCGCCGTTATCGGGGCGTTGGTCTGGTGGCGCGGCGCGAGGACAGCCGAACAGCCCTTGCCCGCCGAGCACCTTCGGGCCGCGATGCGCAGCGGTTTGCGCTATGCCCGTTATAATCCGCGCCTGCGCTCGGCTCTGATCCGGTCTGCCGGCTTCTTCCCCTTCGCCAGCGTCTACTGGGCGCTGTTGCCGCTGCTGGCGCGCCAGCAGATCGGCGGTGGACCCGAACTCTATGGACTTCTGGTCGGGGCGATCGGCACCGGCGCCGTGATTGGCGCCTTCGCGCTGCGGGCAAAGGGGCGGCTCGGCGCCGAGGGGGTCGTCGCGGTCGCAACCGTGCTGACTGCGGTTGCCCTCATCCTCTTCGCCGTCGCCCGCGAGCCGGCGACCGCGCTTGCCGCTTGCGTGCTCGCCGGAATATCCTGGATCGTCGTCATTGCGACGCTGAACGTTTCGGCTCAACTCGCGCTGCCTGGGTGGGTCCGTGGTCGCGGTTTGGCGATCTTCGGGACAGTGCAGTTCGCAGGTCTGGCTTTCGGCAGCGTCTTGTGGGGTCGGGTGGCCCAGGTGATCGGCCTACCGGCCGCGCACATAACGGCGGCAGTAGTATTGGTCGCCTTAATCCCGGTGCTGCGCCGCTGGCGACTGCAGACCAGCGCCGACCTCGATCTCGCGCCCTCGATGTATTGGCCTTCCCCGATCCTCCTCAATGACGTCGAGCCCGATCAGGGCCCGGTCCTGGTTACCATCGAATACGCGGTCGCGCGCAACGATCGGGAGGCGTTCCTCGCGGCCGTGACCAGGCTCGCCGGCGAGCGTCGGCGCGACGGCGCCTATGATTGGGGCATCTACGAGGATGTCGCGAAAGAAGGCGTGTTCGTTGAGACGTTCCACGTCGATTCCTGGCTAGAGCATTTGCGGCAGCATCACCGAGTGACAAACGCCGACCGCGTGCTGCAGGACGCCGTGCGGCGCTTTCACGCGGAAGGCGTTCCGGTCGTCAGGCATCTGGTCGCGGCACAGAGGAGCAGAACTGCATGATCACTTATGGGCTCCTGATCGCCCGGCTTTGCCTGGCGATCGTGTTTCTTTATAGCGGCGTCGATAAGTTGCGGCATTGGCGTTCGAGCATCGAAGAGGTCAGAGGCGATGGACTGCCGTGGCCAGCGGTCTTCGTCGGCGCTACCGTCTTTACCCAGCTCGTCGGCGGATGCCTGGTGGTCACAGGCTTTTTTGCTTGGTTCGGCGCGCTTTTGCTGGCCGGCTTTACGATTGCGGCCACGTTGCTCGGGCACCGCTTTTGGCTCCGCCACGGGAGTGAGCTCCGGCATGAGCTGACGACTAGCCTAGAGCATGTGGCAATCGTCGGCGGGCTTCTATTGCTCTTCCTCCTCGATTTCCCTGCTACGGGATGAGGAACGGGTAATGAGCGAGCGAGTCGCCGCCGCAACCGCAGCACCGGCTGTCGGTTCCCATCCGCCCCTCCCGGTAGCGATAACGACAATCGGAGTGATCGCCATCGCTATGGTCGGATCGAGCATCTCCTCGTCGCTCGTCGATCTCGATATTGCGGACATCGCCGGCGCCTTTTCGGTGTCGGCCGACGATGCGTCGTGGATCGCTTGCGTCGCGACGATGGCCGAGGCCGCGAGCATTCCGATCGCCGCGATCTTGGTGCGCGCCCTATCGTTGCGCACGGTGGCGCTGTCCAGCGCTTCGCTCTACGTGCTCTGCGCGACTGCGAGCCTGTTGGTCGCGGGTGAGGAACCCCTCATCGCGCTGCGTGTGGCGCAGAGCTTTTGCAGCGGCATCCTATCCGTCTTGCTGTTCGTAACAGTTATGGCGACATTGCCACCTGGCTCCGCGCGCAATATCGGCCTCGCTGCCTTCGCATTCGCATCGACGGCTCCCACCGCGCTCAACGCTTCGGCCGGCGCTTTCGTCACCGAATCCTTCGGTTGGCAGGGCTTGTATTGTTTCGACCTCGCCTGGGCCCTGACGTTTCTGGTGCTGGCGTGGCGTTTTGTGCGCCCGACGCCGCGGGCGATGCGCTTGTCGGAGATTGACTGGCTTGGTTATGTCATCCTTGCCGTGGGGCTTGCAGCCTTGATCTTGTTCATGAAGCAAGGCGACCGGTTCTTTTGGCTCGATAATCCGGTCATCCGACATGCCGGACTGCTTGCTGCTATTGCCATACCGCTGGCGCTCGTGCTTTTCCTGGTAAGGCAGCGGCACCTGATCGACCTTCGTCTTATGGCTACGCCGACCTTTGGTTGGGCGATCACGATCGTCACCTTCTACCGCTTCGGTCTCGTGATGACGGCGTTCGTCGTGCCGCAGACGCTGATGCGTTTGCAAGGCTTCCGGATGCCGGAAATTGCCGATGCCAATATCTGGATGTTCTGGGCCCAATGCATCAGCTTTCCGCTGGCCTGGTTGTGGGCGTCGCGCGGCGAACCGCGGCAGCCCCTGTCGCTCGGGCTCCTGCTGTTCGCGGCGGGCGCGTTCGTCTGCACCTATTTGACGCCCCAATGGCAGGCCGGTGACTTCCGCCTGGCATTGATTTTGGTCGGTCTCGGGCAGGGCCTGTTCCTGGTGCCGACCCTGTTCTACGCGACGAACGACGTGAAGCCGGAGCAAGGGGTCACCGCGGCGGCGCTGTTCAACCTCAGCCGGGTCGTCGGACAAACCTTCGGCACCGGGAGTATAGCCGCGCTGATTACCTACCGCGAGGATTTCCATTCCGCGGTGTTGGTCGACAGCGTCAACAACGCCAACTCCGCCGCCGCCGAACGCTTCAATGGCCTCGTCGCGAGCTTTTTGGCGACGAATGGCGACACGGCGCTCGCGACCAAGCAAGCGTGGGCGTCGTTGTCGGGTACCCTTTCCAATCAAGCCTATGTGCTGGCCTTCGCGGACGCGTTCGTCATCGTCGCTGCAGTGTTAGGCGCCTCGGCGCTTCTCGTTTTACTGCTTCCGTCCTTGCGCCCGAGGAGGTCGGGAGATGCCGGGACTGTTACCGTGCCATCGCTAATGAAGACGGCGAGCGAAACAGGGAGCCAGAGATGAAGGCCGGTTTGAAGCGCATTGCAATAGCGGTAGTGCTTATCATCGTGCTGGTTCCGGCCGGCTATTACGCTTGGCGCTGGTACGACCGCTCGCGCGATGTCCAGACCACCAATGACGCCTATGTCCGAGGCGAGATTACCGATCTCAGCTCTCGCGTCAGCGGCTACGCCGTGGAAGTGCTGGCTGATGACGGCATGCCGGTCAAGGCGACAGACGTCGTCGTGGGAATCGACCCGCGCGATTTCCATATGGCGGCCGAAAAGGCTGAAGCAGCGCTCAATCAGGCCACCGCCGATTTGGCTGCAGTAGTCGCCAGCCGTGAACTGGGAAAATCGAAGGTCGCCATAGCAGAAGCAGGTCTGCGTTCGGCAGAGGCTCAGGCGAAGAATTCCGACGTGACCTTGATGCGCGCAACGGTTCTTGCCAAGGACAGCTTCGGAACGAAGGCGGCACTCGACGACGCCCAAGCGGCAGAGGTGAAGGCCCATTCGGCGGTCGATCAGGCGACCGCCAACCTGGCTTACGAGAACCAGCAGCTCGTGGTGATCGACGCCAATGAAGCCGTGGCAAAGGCGGGGATCGGCTCCGCCCAAGCGGCTTTGCTCTCCGCCAAGTTCGCGCTCGCGGATACCGCGGTGTGGGCGCCGATCGACGGCGTCGTCGCCAATCGCAAGGTTCGTGTCGGCGAATACGTCACTGCAGGCACGCCCATGCTCTCCATCGTCCCGATTAACAATCTCTGGGTGGAGGCCAATTACCGTGAGACGCAGATCGGCCGGATGAGGCCGGGCGACCCGGCGCGCATCGACGTCGATACCTATCCGGGCAAGCCGATATGCGGCTATGTTGAAGCAATTTTGCCGGCAGCGGGATCGGAATTCGCGCTGATCCCACCCGACAACGCCACAGGCAATTTCACGAAGATCGTACGCCGCTTCACCGTGCGCATCCGGTTCAATGCCCGCGACGCCAATGCCGCTCTCGCCCGTCCCGGCATGTCAGTGGAAACGGCCGTCGCGGTCTCCACACCCGACAACGCCTCTCCGACCCAACGAGGCAATCGGGTCGGTTGCTCGTTCGATCCGTCGAAAGATATTGTCGAACGGACGCTCACCAAGCTGCCGGAGCATCCTGGATTGGGCCGCGCTCGTCCTCAGGGCCCCGCCGGGGTACAGATGCCCTTGCCAACGGTGCGCTAGTCTGGATCCGTCACCGCGCAAGCCTACACGCTGATCGAGGTGCACATTGAGCCAGGCGGCATCATGCCGTCACATCGCCATGCAGCGTTCGAGGAGGGCATTTATGTCCTTGACGGCAGCATCCAAGCGACCCTCGACGGTGAAACCTATGGAGCGACCGCCGGCTCCTTCCTAATCATTCCCTGGGGCTTGCCGCGCGCGGCCACCAAACCCTGCGAATTGCCGAGATCTGGCAGGACTATGTGCGGCAACTGCTGGATCAGACGGAAGCAGGAGCACTGAAGCAATCACCGCACGGGTACGTGCGCGAATGACGCTCCATCCGAGCTGTCGACCCGATCGCATTCGGTTCAACGACAGCCAATGCTAAAATGGCCAAAGTCGAGCTCAGGAGCCACCCAATGAACCCAGTGTCGGACGGCAGCAAGATCCCCGCCACGCTGATCCCTGGCGATGGCATCGGGCCGGAAATTGTCGATGCGGCCGTCTCGGTTCTCGAAGCGATGGGCGCCCCATTCGACTGGGATCGGCAAGAGGGTGGAATGGCCGGTGTTGCCGCTAGCGGAGATCCGCTGCCGCAGTCAACGCTGGACAGCATCCGGCGCACCAGGCTAGCGCTGAAGGGTCCCATCACCACGCCGGTCGGCGGTGGCTTCCGCTCGGTCAATGTGCGCCTGCGGGAGGAGTTTCACCTCTACGCCAACGTCCGCCCCGCCCGCACCCTGATCCCCGGCGGCCGGTTCGACGACATCGACTTGGTGCTCATCCGGGAGAATCTCGAGGGCCTCTACGTTGCCTTCGAACACTACATTCAGGTCGGTGACGACCCACACGCGGTGGCGATTTCTTCAGGAGTGAACACCCGCGACGGTGCGAGCCGCATCATCCGCTACGCGTTCGAGTATGCGCTGAAGCATGGACGCAAGAAGGTCACCATCGTACACAAGGCCAATGTGCTGAAGGCGTTGACCGGCGTTTTCCTGGAGACAGGGCGGCAGATCGCGACGGAATACGAGGGTCGGGTCGCCTGCGACGATCGGATCGTCGATGCCTGCGCCATGCAGCTTGTGTTGAACCCGTGGCAGTTCGACGTGATTGTCACGACCAATCTATTCGGCGACATCCTCTCTGACTTGATCGCCGGGCTGGTCGGCGGCCTCGGAGCCGCCCCGGGCGCGAATATCGGCGCCAAGGCCGCGATCTTCGAGGCCGTGCACGGTTCGGCGCCGGATATCGCCGGCAAGGGGCTCGCCAATCCCACGGCGCTGCTGCTCGCCGTCGGCCTGATGCTGGATCATGTCGGCCTCACCGACCATGCCGGGCGGCTACGCCGTACCATCGACGCGGTATTAAATCAGGAGAAGGTTCGCACGCGTGACCTAGGTGGCTCTGCCTCCACCAGCGACTATGCCAGCGCCATCATGCAGCGGGTCGTCTTGGGGCCGCAAGAGGCCGAGTGCTGACAGAAACTAACAAGTTCAACGATACCAGAAAAGCCGTCTCGGAACTGCTTGCGCCAATGTTGAAAAAGACGCTGTTCGTTGCGATCGGGTGTCCCTGACCGACCCGAACCGTCGCAATGGACCCAATGCTGTCGATGCGCGGAACTCGTGCACCGACGATGCCGGCGCTCCCCTTCATTACCCCCGCTACCTTCGCGCACTGGCGATCCGATACTCCGCCTCCGCCTCGACAGGACCACCCCTGTCGGCGAGGTCGCGTCGCACTTCCTCACGCACGGCGCGGCGTATCTCCTCCGGCAGTGCGGCGAGGGCCTGGCCAGTCGAAGCCCCACCGCGTTCGAAGGGGCCGTAATAGGCATCGAATGACGGCAGCACGAAGGTGTGCCTCACGGTATGGGTCTCGATGTCCACCAGGCCAGCCTCATTGAAGAGAGACGTGAGCCGCGACGCTTCGCCGAGCGCGAAAGTGCGAGTGACCGCCTCGGCCAGACCTGGCATATGCCGCGCTATGATTACGTTGATTTGATGGTTATAAGAGCGCTCGACGACGGTATTCACCGAAACGGCCACGCGACGGGCGGGGCGAAGCACCCGACGAAATTCGGAGAGGCCGCGCACCGGGTCGGGGAAGAATATCAGCCCGAGATTGCACAGCACTGCATCGAAACTGGAATCCGCGAACGAAAGCGACTGCCCATCCTCCACAGAGACTAAAGCATTCGGCGCCTCGCCAAGACGCTCACGCGCCTTCTCGGCCATGGCCGGCGAGACATCAGCTGCGATGACATGGCCGGTGGGGCCGACAGCGGCGAGGGCTGCCTCGGCTGAAAGCCCAGTGCCTGTCGCGATGTCGAGGACGTGCATACCCGGTGCAATGCGGGCGGCCTGCAACAGGAAGGGCATGAAATGCGCGGTGACGTGCGCGAAGGCGCGGTCGTACTCCGCCGCCGCCTCGTCCTTGAAGACTAACTCCGCCGCCATCCCGAGATCCCTATTCTTGTTCTTTGAGCTTCGGGCGGAACCTTCGCATAGCCGCATCGTTCATTTGCGAGCCGAGAGGTCATTGCACGGTCAACGGCCGTTTGCCATCTACTGCGGCGGTACCCGGATGGTCCGGCCCGCAGGAGCGATCGAGAGCAACAAAGAGAGCCCGTGCCGATCGCCGCTGGACCATGCTGCCGCGGATGCTTCCGACGTGTCGCTGCCGTTAGCGCGCCACCTCCAGCGCCAGCGCCAGACCAGGGCGCGCCGCCTTGGCGGCCGGCCGATGATTGTGATCTGAGCCGCCGATGATCGCGGTTCGCTACAGCTAGAAACGGCTGCATTCTTCCATCACTGTTGGAATGCCTTGATGACGGCTCGTGCCGCTTCAACGCCGATCGGCGGGTAAAGGATCGGCAAATCCACCCCCGAGGTCCGAAACGCCGCGAGCTGCTCCCGGCACCGCGCCATGGGCCCGATGAGACACACCGCATCAAGCAAGCGGTCGCTGAGCGCCTCATCGGCGAGGCCCTGTTTCGCCTTCTCCGCCTCTTCGACGAAGCCGCTCAAACGGAACAGACGCTGGTAGAACGGCAAAGTCGTGTAGAGCGCGAGGTTCTGTCGGGCGACGGCACGCATCGCCTCGAGATCGTCGCCCACGAAGGTGGGCAGACCGAGCGTGAGATCCAGCTTGCCGCGGCCGGGCACCCTGGCCCGGCCGCGCGCGATCCACGCCTTGCTCTGGGCGACCCGTGACGCGGGCCAAAACAGGGGCATGACACCATCGGCCACCTCCCCGGCGAGTTCCACCGCTTTCGAGGTCAGGGCCGCCACATAGACCGGCACCGGACAGGGGGCGGGGCGCTGCGGTAGGTGGGTCGCTGGCCCTTCGCCTCGCAACCAGCTCTGCACCTCGGTCACATAGCGCCGCAAAGCTGCCAGCGGCGATCCCATATCGACACCCAGCGTCGTATTGACCGGTTGATGGCTGACACCGAGGCCAAGAATCATGCGCCCGCTGGTGGCGTCGGCGATTAGCGCAGCCCCCTGCGCACAGAGATAAGAATGGCGCAAGTAGATGCTTGCAATCCATGTCCCGACCTTGATGCGGCTGGTGACGGCTCCCATGAGCTGGGCGGTTGCCAGTCCGTCATTGTTAACCTCGGCATTGAAAATCGCCTCAAATCCCGCGCCTTCAGCTTCGCGAGCAATTGTCTCGATTTCGCGGGCGCGCCACCCCGTGCCGGGCAGGATCGCGATGCCGAGCCGTTCTGTCATGGCCATCTCCCTTTGCTAGACCGGGATTCCCCCGATTTGGTTACGGCGACGATCATCGGCCGCCCGACGATTGCTACGGGCCGAACGCCGCGTCTAGCTTGTTGAAGTCCATTCCGGACATCACTTGCGCTCCCATATTTGCATTGATTGTTTTTCTTCGGCTCAGCAACTTCAGCGGCTACCGTGCAATTTGCGAAACGTCGATCGCGAGTCAGCGCTGGCGTCAACAAACCGCCCAGAGAGGGCGGGCGCGGCCGCCCTTCCCCAATCCGATATTTCTCGGACGGTCATATCGTAGGCAGTTTAAATGATATCCATTCTGGAAGATTTTGCAAGTCTCAAATTCACCTTGGAGAGCAAAGGAGGGCCTCGTATATTTCTCAGGTCGGTATCCGAACGGCGAGGCCGCCGGAAACCGCGCGGCGGGGATAAACCTCGGCCCTCCGGCAAGCGGTTGGTAGGGCCACATGGGGCTGCATCTGCCCGGCGGCGCCCCTGCCGTTGGCCTAAGACTGATGACCGCTCCGCCTGGGGCCGACCTTCCCGAGGGCAAGGAGGGTCAGCACCATCGACGCAAAACAAAATCCCGAACCGGGCTCTGGTACGGTCGCAAAATACCGTTCCGTCAGCAACGATCCGGTAAGTACAGCCGAGCGAAGACAACAGTGCGATCATCATTGGTTTGCGCCTTGACGTACGGCGGGACGTACTCCGGCGACATCAGCCGGACCTTGTGGCCCTGATAAACCAGCAGACGGCCGAGATGGTGAGCACCACAGCACGCCTCCATTGCCGCCACGCACCGTGGCAAATCGCATTAACGCTCCTGTGTCTCTGCGTGTGCTCTCGGATAGCGCTTAATCTGAGCGGAAGCTTTTGTGACAGTCACCGCAAGCGGCCGCCATCCGTCCCGCCGCGGCCCCGAACGCATTGCGGTCATCAGATTGTGCAGCGGCAACAAGCTCGTCCATGCGGGCGGTGGCCGCTTCGTACACGAGGCGGAAGCGAGCAGGGTCCAACCAGATTGAGGGCAATGCCCTTGTCTTGCCGTGCCCCGAATCCTTCGGAAACAGACCGGGTACTCTCTGCAACGCAAGTTGTGCGGAATTGGCCGAGTGGCGCATCGCCGAGACAGGTAACCCGTCGCCAAGTCCTTGGATGATGTCGCGCATTTGATGCGAAAGAGTACGGAAATTGGCCTGTCGTTCTTTGATGACGTTATGCGAATTGGCCCCGCTGAAAAGGATCAGGGTGCCGGCCGCAATGCCGAGAAGGATAAGAACAGGCCACAGCCGAAAGATCATGCGGCTCATGCGGTCAGAGCGGTCAACGCCGCATCCGCCGCTCTCTTTAATGATTCGCGTCCAGGGTTGATCCGCGCCAGAACTCGAATCCCCAGCAATACGCTAAGCAGCATCCGCGCGAGCGCCTCGGAGGACTGCCGTGACGTGACGCTTCCATCCCGCTGCGCGGCGGAGATGCAGCGGCAGAAGAACGCTTCGATAAATCCCAAGTCGTTCGTCACTGCCCGGTGCAATGCCGTGTCGCGCGACCCAATCTCCAGCGCCGCGTTCACCAGCATGCAGCCGCGGTGGTGCGGGTCGCGCACTGACCGCTCGACAACTTCGTCGAAGAAAGCGCGAATTGCGCCGAGCGGCGGCAGCGCGGCTTCCAGACGGCCAACCCGCTCGTGCAGCCCACGCTGCACGTAGTGATCAAGCGCGCGCCGATAGAGCGCGCGCTTGTCGCCGAACGCATTGTAGAGGCTGGCTCCGGTAATTCCCATCTGGCCGGCGAGCTCTCGAACCGATGTCGCCTCGTACCCCTGTGTCCAGAAGCAATCCATCGCTGCTTCCAGCACCTCGGTCTCGTCGAACTCCCGCGGCCGACCCATCAGGCCGCCGCAGGATAGTTCGAAGGAAATAAGTTGCGCCGTGCTTCCTCATCCTGTTCCCTCTTGAAGGAATGGTCGGCACCTGCCCGGCGGGCCCGGGCCACGGCCGGTCGGGAGTCGATGGTTTGAAACCAGCGATGGATGTTCGGGTAGTTCACCAGGGGCTCCTCGGCGCCGGGAAGCACGAATTTCGCGCGGTCCACCCAGCCCCAGGCGGAGATATCGACAATCGTGTACTCGTTGCCTACGATGTAGGCTCGCCCTGCGAGATGATCGTCCAGCACCCGATAATGTCGCTCTGCCTCCCGCCGGTAGCGGTTGATTGCATAAGGTAGCTTGTCCGGCGCGGCGCGTTGGAAATGCACCGCCTGACCCGAGAACGGGCCGAGGCCGGTCGCAATGAAGAACAGCCAGGACAGCAACTCGCCGCGATCCGCGGCAGAGCCAAGGAAGCAGACCTCCTTCTCCGCTAGATAGAGAAGGATCGCACTGGAGTCGAAGACGCGGGTCTCGGCGCCGCCCGGTCCCTCGGGGTCCACGATTGCCGGTACCTTGCCGTTCGGGTTGATGGCCCGGAACTCCTCCGTGTGCTGGTCGCCCTTCAAGGTGTCGATCGGTTCGATTTCATAAGGCATGCCGAGTTCTTCGAGTAGCAGCGCGACCTTCGCCGGGTTCGGCGTGGGGTGATAGTAGAGACGGATCATATCGTTTCCTTTCAAGAGTTTAGCGGCTGCCAAGCGCGCCGGTCACGGTCGGCGCATTTGATCGGCTTGCATTCTAGAGCGAATGATCTAAAAGCACAAGGGCTATTTTGCCGCCGCGGTTGCGCCGGTCCATCGCAGGAGAAGAACCCATGTCGTTGCAAGACAAGCTGGATGCCTACCGTGCCGAGGTCCTGACCAAGCGGCCTCCGCACATCGTCGAGGTAATGCACCGCGCGACCGCCGAACTGATCGCCTCGGGCCAGGCGGAGCGCGCGCTGAAACCCGGCGACCGCGCGCACGTGTTTACCTTGCCGGGGCCGGACGGGACCCCGGTCGCCTCGGCCGAACTGCTCGCGCGCGGACCGCTGGTCATCACCTTCTACCGCGGCGTCTGGTGCCCGTACTGCAATATGGAGTTGCAGGCGCTCCAGGACGCGATGCCGAAGATTGGGGCACTCGGTGCCTCGCTGGTGGCGATCTCGCCAGAGTCGGCCGCCAACAGCCGCAAATCCGTGCGGCAAAATGACCTCTCCTTCCCGATCCTGACTGACCGGGGCAACGAGGTTGCCGCCGCGTTCGGCCTGCGGTTTCGGCTGCCTGACGAGCTGATCGAGATATACAAGAGTTTTGGCAACAATCTGCCGATGATCAACGGAGAGCCGTCGTGGACCCTGCCGATGCCGGGTCGCTTCGTAATCGCGCCTGACGGGGTGATCGCGTACGCCGAGGTCAATCCGGACTACACCCGCCGCCCGGACCCGGAGGCTTTGATGCTCGCGCTGCGAGACGCCGCCCGCAAACAGGCGGCCTGACGCCGCGGCGGTACAGGAGACGGATGATGACCAATCTTTACTACTGGCCGACGCCCAACGGTCATAAGACTACGGAGGAGGCTGGGCTGGAATACCGGATCGTGCCGGTGGACATCTGCGCCCGCGACCAGTTCAAGCCCGATTTCCTCGCCTTTTTGCCAGATAACCGCATGCCCGCGATCAGCGTCTAGGCCGCTTGGACCGCCGCCGGTTTTACCGGCGGCGGTCCCGACCCGCGTTCCGCACGGCCAATCATTCCGCCCGAGGCGGCACATTCGAGAGGAGAAAGCCAAGTCCCTCCGCCATCGTGAGGTGCGCGATGACGGCGTCGCGGAGCCTTGGATACGGCAGGTTCGCCAGCATCGCCGTCTGCACCGCGGCCATGACCTCGCCCGCTTCCGCGCCAATCATCGTGAAGCCGAGAATGCGGTCGTCGCTAGCACCGACAAGAACCTTCATGAAGCCTAGGGTTTCGTCCGTCGTCTCCGTCCGGAGCACAGCGCTCATTGGCAGCTTTGCGACGCGGGCATTGATACCATCACGTTGCGCATCGCGTTCGCTCAGTCCCACGCGGGCAAGCGGAGGGTCCGTGAACACACAGTTTGGCACCAGCCGATCGCGCGTGCTGCGCTTTCCTCCCGCCATATTGTCTCGAATGATGCGGAAGTCGTCTACGGATACGTGCGTGAACTGCGGGCTGCCGGCGCATTCCCCTAGGGCCCAGACATCGGGCACCGTCGTCTCCAGTCTGTCGTTGACGCGAATATAGCCGTGAACGTCCAGCTCAACGCCGGCCTCATCGAGCCCGATGCCGGCGGTGTTCGGAACGCGCCCGGCGGCGACCAGGATGTCACTCCCGTCGATCTTTTGCTCGCCGGAGGGTGTGCGTACGACGACGCTGACTTCCTCTCCGGATCGGCCCTGCACGTTGAGGGTTTCGGCTGTCAGGACGAAACGAATGCCTTCGTCAGTCAGGATCCGCTGAATTGCGTCCGCGACATCAGGGTCTTCGCGAGCGATGATCTGGGGACCGGACTCGATAATGGTCACGCGGCTGCCGAAGCGACGATAGGCCTGCGCCATTTCCATGCCGACATACCCGCCACCGAGGACGATCAGATGTGACGGCAACCGGTCGAGCTCCAGGAGCTCGATGTGTGTGAGTGGTCGGGCGGCCTCGAGGCCGGGAATTGGGGGGATTGCCGCATGCGTTCCGATGTTGATGAACACCTGGTCGCCCGTCAGCACCCGGCTGCCGCCGTCATTCAAGTGCACCTCGAGCGTCTTCGGTCCGACGAAGCGCGCGTCGCCCATGATCAATTCCGCGCCGCTTGTCTTATAGTTCTCCAAATGCAAGGCCACCTCGCGGTTCACCATGTCGCGCTTGCGCTGACGAACCTTCGCCATGTCAGTCGCGACCGAGCCGGTTATCGTGCCGAACTGCGCGGCGTGATGCACCATATGCGCGATCCTGGCGCTCCAGACCTCATTCTTGCTGGGCATGCAGGCGATGTTGGGGCACGATCCGCCGATCCAACGTCGCTCCACGGACGCGGTGCGTATCCCCGATCGCGCCAGATGCCAGGCAAGCAGCTTGCCACCCTGTCCACTGCCGAGGATCAGGGCTTCAAACCGTTCCGGTTGGGTCATTCCTTCCTCCATTGCGCAATAGGTGTCGGCGTCACAACAGCTTTTCCACGGTGATCGGGAGATTGCGCACCCGCTTGCCGGTTGCGTGATAGACGGCATTGGCAATCGCCGGCGCCACTGATACGGCAGTCAGCTCTCCCAGGCCCTTTGCGCCGAGCGGGCTGGCTTCCTCGTCGAACTCGCCGACGAACAGGATGTCGAGTTCCGGGATGTCGGCATTGGTCGGTACGAGATACCCAGAATAGTTGCGATTGAGGAAGCGCGCTGTCGTCGGGTCAGTCTCGGATTGTTCGAGCAGCGCTTGCCCCACACCCCAGATAATACCGCCGATCGCCTGGCTGCGCGCGGTCATGGGATTGATGATCCGGCCGGCGTCGTAGGCGCCGATAAAGCGATTCAGGCGCACCAGCCCAAGGTCCGGGTCGATCCGTACCTCAGCGAATACCGCGGAGAAACTGAAGATCGCCTTCGGTCCCTCCGCCTCTGGGACCGGATCGTATTCCGCATCAGCCACTAACGTGGAAAGTCCGTTGCGAGCCAGCAGCTCCGCATAGCTGATGTTCAGATTCTTCCCTGCCAGCGCCAGCCTGCCGTCGGTGACGCGTACGTCGTCGGCACCCGCACCGGCAAACGGCGCGTCCCGGCCAGTCAGCGCGAGCTCGATCGCCTTGTTGCGCGCAGCCTCACCCGCCAGCATGACCGAGGCACCCGCGTTGGCCATCGTGGCCGAACCGATCGACGGGTGCGACGCGGGCAGCCTCGTGTCGCCCAACCGCACGGTGACCTTCTCCGGCACCAGACCCAGTGCATCGGCGGCCACCTGCCGCATGACGGTATAAGTGCCGGTGCCGAGGTCATGCGTCCCGGCCTCAACGAGTGCCGAGCCGTCGCTGTTCAGCGTGACCCGCGCTTTCCCTGGCCAGCGCCAGTGCGTATAGATCGCAGCCGCCATCCCCTGGCCGATCAGGTAGCGGCCGTCGCGCATCGAACATGGCTCAGGCGTCCGCTTGTCCCAGCCGAAACGCGCGGCTCCCTCCGTCAGGCATTTGCGCATAGCACGTGAGGAAAAGGGGCGGCCGCTAAGCGGGTCGGTCTCGGTGTCGTTGAGCAGCCGCAGCGCGACCGGATCGGCACCTGTCGCATAAGCGAGCTCGTCTATCGCGCATTCAAGGGCGACATGGCCGAGCGCCTCGTGGGGAGAACGCATCGCGGTCGGCGTGTTGCGGTTCACATGGACGACCTTGTGGTTCGTCGCGATTCCCCCGCTGGCAGCCCACAGGTGTCGTGACGCGAGTGCAGCGTACTCGATGTAGTTATCGAATACCGGCGTGGGCGAAATGCTTTCGTGGTGAATGCCGGTCAGTTTGCCGTTGCTGTCCGCCCCCAGCGATATCGTCTGAATGGTGGCCGCCTGGTGGCCGACCATTGAGTACATCTGGGCACGGGTGAGCTGCATTCGGACCGGTCTGTTCAAAACCTTGGCGGCCAGCGCCGCCATCAAGGTATGCGGCCAGACATAAGCCTTGCCGCCGAAGCCGCCGCCAAGGAACTGGGAGACGACGTTGATCTTCTCCGGTGGTATCCCGAGCACGATTGCCACCAACTCTTTGGTGCCGAAGATGTGCTGGGTCGTTTCGTAAAGCGTCAGCCGGCCGCCGGCATCCCAGACCGCCGTCGTGACGTGGGGCTCCATCTGATTATGATGGCGATCCGCGGTCGTGTAAGTTCGTTCGATTTTAACGGCACTGGCTGCGATCGCCTTATCCGCATCGCCTACCGACGACGCGACGGGCCACAGGAACTGCGGAGCATCGACCGCCTGTTGCGCCGATTCCGAACTAAACACAACCGGCTGCTTGGCCTCGTATTCGACAGTGATCAGCGTCCCGGCGTAGGCCGCCTGGTCGAGCGCTTCGGCGACCACCAGGGCAATCGGCTGATCGGCGTAATGGATCCGATCGTCCTGAAGTGGCAGGTAACCCTGCCCGTGCGGATGAAGGTGACTCCAGGGCTTGGGCGTCGGGTTCATGCGCGGCATGTTGCGATGAGTGAACACCGCCAACACGCCCGGCGCTTTCTCGGCTGTGGTAGTGTCGATCGACACCGTCCGGCCATTGGCAATCGTGCTGTGTACGATGGCGGCATGCACCGTACCGGCAACGGGAATATCGGCTGTGTAGCGTGCGCCGCCGGTGACTTTGAGCCGTCCATCGGCACGGGAAATCGGCTGTCCGATGGCGTTCATGCGCGTTCTCCCGCGGTTTGCAGCGCGCGCAGAGCGACGCGCTGGGCCAGTTCAACCTTGAAGGCGTTGTGGGAGAGCGGCCGGGCATCCGTAGGGGATGTGGCGATCGCCGACTTGAGCGCATCGATATTGTCCAATGAGACCCCGCGCAGCGCCGTCTCGGCCGCTGTGAGGCGCCAGGGCTTGTGCGCTACACCGCCCAAGGCGAGCCGCACCGAACGGATGCGCCGGCCATCAGTCGCAACCGCAGCAGCCGTGGAAACGAGCGCAAACTCGTAAGACTGGCGATCACGCACCTTGAGGTAATGCGAGGCGCGCCCCTCAACGCTGGCGGGCACTTCGATCGCGACGATCAGATCGCCCCGACCGAGCACATTATCACGCTCCGGCGTGCTGCCGGGCAGGCGATGGAACTCCCCGAACGGGATCGATCGTTTTCCGGCGACTCCATGCACAATGACATGCGCATCCAAGGCCGCGAATGCCACTGCTGCGTCCGAAGCGTTGGTGGCGACGCAGGCATCGGACCATCCGAAGATGGCGTGATTGCGATTGAGGCCGTAGCGGGCCGAGCAGCCGGAACCCGGTCGCCGTTTGTTGCAGGGAGGGCTATCGTCATCGCGGAAATAGGCGCACCGCGTACGCTGCACGATGTTCCCGCCGATTGATGCCATGTTTCGGAGTTGGCCGGACGCAGCAAACAGTAGCGCCTCGGCGATGACGGGGAACCGCTGGCGCACCTCCACGTTCGCCGCCACGTCGCTCATTCGGGCGAGCGCGCCGATGCGCAGGCCACCGCCCGGCAAGGCTTCGATCCGCGCCATGTCAGGCAAATGGTTGATATCCAGCAGACGCGCGGGAAGCGTCGCGCGATCCTTCATCAGGCCGATCAGGTCGGTACCACCGGCAATGAAGGCGAGTTGGTCGTCGCGGGCATGGGCGGCGATAGCTTTTGCTGGATCCTCGGCTCTTGAAAGCGTGAAAGGATGCATGGCTCAGCTCCTTCCAGCCGCTTCGGCGATGGCGTCCACGATGTTCGGGTAGCAAGCGCAACGGCAGAGATTGCCGCTCATCCGCTCCTGGATCTCAGCGTTCGACAGGTCCGACAGGGTGAAGGGCCTTCTCACGTCAGCCGTGGCGGCGCTCGGCCGGCCCGCTCTTGCCTCTTCGATCATGGCGACGGCCGACATGATCTGCCCGGATGTACAGAAGCCGCACTGAAATCCGTCGTGCTCGATGAATGCCGCCTGCACCGGATGGAGCTTGCCGTCCCGCTCCAGCCCTTCGATCGTGGTGATCTGCCTACCCTCCTGCATCGCCGCCAGTGTCATGCAGGACAGGATGCGGCGCCCGTCGATATGCACGGTGCATGCTCCGCACTCGCCGCGATCGCAGGCCTTCTTGGTTCCGGTCAGACCCAGCTCGTCACGCAGCGCGTCAAGCAGCGTCGTACGCGGCTCGACCATGATCGTGCGAGCCTGACCGTTGACGGTCATGCTGATTGATATCGTGTTGCTCATTCTCCGCGCGTTCCCTCGATTGACTGCCCCCCTGGACTGATCAACCCTCCCTTGCCTTTAGGCGCGCGACCTCAGCGGCGCTAATACCCTCCAACGCGAGGCCGTAACCGACGCCCTCGTCGATGATGCGGCGTAGCCTCTGGGTCAGCGCGATCCTGGTATAGCTCGAGGTAAGCGGCGGCAGCTTGGCGAGCCCTTCGGCAATTTCGTGGGCCCGGTGGAGTAGTTTGTCGGGGGGTACGATTTCGTTGATCGCGCCCCACTCCTTGGCTGTCTCGGCATCAAGCTCCTGGCGGGTAAGGATGAAGTAGCGGCCGCGCACGCTACCGATCACCTCTTGCCAGAGCAGATTGACGCCGTCGCCGGGCACGATGCCGAATTCGAAATGTGGCTTGTCCTGAAATACGGTCGAGGGGGTGGCCAGCACGATATCGCAGAGCAGGATATATTCAGAGTGTAGCCGCACCGGGCCATTCACCGCGGCGATGAGCGGCACCTCGATATCAAGGATGTTCATGAGGACCTTTTTGCCCTCGCGATATATCTTATCGTAGCCCTGCGGGCTGAAGAAGTCGAAGCCTTCGGGGCTAAGCGACTCCATGAACGCGTTGCCGCTGCCGGTCAGGATCACCACGCGATTATCGGGATCGGAGCCGATCGCGTGAAAGAGATCGACGAATTGTTCGTGGGTATATCCATTGAATACGAGGATGCCTCCGTTCGTGTGCAGCGCCACTTCCAATACACCAGTTTTGGAGCGGGTCAGACGGGCGTTGGGGAAGCTGTCGCGGTAGGTGCTGAACTTTGTCATAAGCGGCTCCTTTCGTGAGGGCAGACCCACCTCGAGGGTGCAGTCTCAAGGGAAGAACATGAGCGCCTGACCATTCAGGCCGGGCATGGTGACGACCGTGCCAAGGCATTCGCCGGTCGTGAGATCGAAAGCGACGACTTCGTCCTGGGCAACACAGTAGAAATGCCCGTCCGGTCCGAATCTAAGCCCGCGTGGCTTCTTGAATTCGGCCAATCCATGTGGCGAGAAGACGCGGACGAGACGACCATCTGTGGCATCATATTCCCGAACGGTGGTCACGGCATCCGGCGAACCGAAGGGCTGTTCGCTGCTGACGAGAATGTTACCGTTGGGCGCGATGGCACGATCGAGCGGGCTGAGTTCCGGATCCTTGACAAGACGGGTGGGCCGGGTGCGTTCGTTCGGAGCGAACGAGACAATGGTGTTGTCACCCTCGCCGTTCGGGCCGATACCGGAGGCAAGGAAAAGCGTACCGTCTTGCCCAAAGGCAAAACCGCGTGGAAACGGCACCACTCCGGTCGGGAGGACATGCTCCCCAACGCCATCGAGGCTGGTCGCAAAAGCCATGATCGCACGCGCGTTGCGCAGCCCGACATAATAACGGCCGTCCGGCCCGAAATTACCTCCGCCTGGGTTCAGCCCCTCGATTGGGCCGGTGTCGCGCACCACCTTCCCGTCTCTGTCGAGCGCGAGAATACGGTTTGCGCCGCTGTTGACAAAGAGCAGCCCTTCACCCCAATCGACACCGAGTCCGCGTGGATCGGCGATGCGGCGGTCATCACTGAAAGCGCCGAGCGTATTGCCGTCGAGATCGAACGCGAGAAGCGCGCCGTATCCATCGCCGTTGGTATCGGCTGCGCTGGTGACCAGGAGTGGCATCTGAGACCGCATTCCCCCGATTGGCGGTGCTACGCGGCACGAACCGCGCGGCCGCGCAGGGCAGGCAGCATGTCCGCGGGCTCGGGACGGTGCGTGTAGTCCGGGTTGACCTCGGCATAGCGGATCACCTGGTCCTGACCGATCACGAAGCGGCCCGGCATCGGCAGCGTCCAGCTCGCGTCGCCGTTGAAGGCCGGCAAGTCGTTCTTGAGGCTCTTGTATAGCTCAATCAGGTAATCCGGCAGCGTGAAGCGCAGTCCGAACGCGGCTGCGATCTCGTTGCCGGGGTCCGACAGGATCGGGAATTCGAGCCCGTTGTTGCGTATCGACTTGCGGCTGTTCACGGCATTTTGCGGCGAGATCGCCACCAGGCTGGCACCCAGCTCGCGAAAAGTGGACCATGCGTCCTGCAGCGCCTGTAGCTCCATGTTGCAGTACGGGCACCAGACGCCGCGGTAGAAGCTGACAACCAACGGCCCCCGACTGAGCAGTCCGGCGAGAGAAACAGACTTGCCTTCCGCATCCGTGAGCACAAAGGACGGCGCGGCGTCGCCGGCCTTCAGCGCACGTGAGGCCGCACCCGAGGCGATCAGCTCCGCCGCCGCCCGATGCATCGTATCGATAACTGAACGGGAGACGCTGTAAGGCGGTTTCCCCGCCTCGAAATCCGCTTTGAACGCGTCGAGTTTGGCTTGCAACGACACTTTGTTTCTCCCGCTTGCTGCGAGGCGGCTGAGTGTGGCCGGGCATAGAAGTTGATCCGGGTGGCGCTGGCGCGGCAGACCCTCGCGGGGCAATAACATCCATTCCTCGGAGGAATGCTGATGGACCGGCTTGCCGCGATGGAAGCCTTCGTCCGCGTTGTCGAGACCGGCTCGTTTTCAGCCGCGGCACGGCTCTTGAACGTCGGCCAGCCGGCCGTCTCCAAGACAGTGGCGCAGCTGGAGGAGCGCCTCGGTGTGCGTCTGCTGATGCGCTCCACGCGCGGCCTGTCGCCGACCGAAGCCGGGCAGAGCTTTTACGACCGCGCCAGACGGGCCATTGAGGAGGTGGACGGGGCCGAACTCGCCGCGCGCGGCGCGGGCGCGAGCCTGACCGGCCGGCTACGGATCAGCGCCGCCGTTACCTTTGCGCGGCTGCACGTCGTGCCGCACCTGCCGAAGTTCCTGGCGGCGCATCCTGGCCTGACCATGGACGTGATTCTCGACGATCGGGTGATTGACCTTGTGGAGGAGGGTGTAGATGTCGCGCTACGCATGGGATCATTGCGAAACTCATCGTCGCTGACCGCGCGAAGATTGGCTTCCGCCCCACATTACGTTGTGGGAACCCCCCCTACTTCGCTCGAGCGGGGGTACCGGCGACGCCAGCCGAGCTCATCGCGCATAAGGCGGTCATCTATGCACCGGAAGGCGATACCTGGAGCTTCCGCCAGGGTGCGACAGAGGTGTCCGTCAACGTGTCGGGTCCTGTGCGCGTCAGCTCGGCCGAGGGCGTGCGCGCCGCCGTCCTGGCGGATATGGGGCTGGCGATCGCCTCGGCCTGGATGTTCGGCCCGGAGCTCGCCTCGGGCGCGGTGAAGAAGGTGCTGACGGACTGGTCACTGCCGGCCATCGATCTCTGGGCAGTCTATCCTGCGGGTCGGATGCCCAGCGCCAAGGCACGCGCCTTCGCCGCGTTCGTGGAGGCCGAGCTGTGTAGGCCCATTCCTGACAAGAATGAAGCTTAGTCCGCCGCGCCGGCTACTGCCTATCCGCCCGGTTTGCATCTTCCCGATTGTGGTCGCGAAACGACATCACGCCTATTGATCGGAGGATTGCACCGATGAGCGGAAAACTCGTAGGCAAGGTCGCTGTTGTTACCGGCGGCAGCGCGGTGCGGTCGTTCGCACGGAGCTGGATCATGGACCTGAAGCGCCGCAACATCCGCATCAACGTACCTCAGCCCCGGGCATATCGACACGCCGGGGCTGTCCGGGTTGCTCGACGACAACCAGAAAGCGGGAGTTGCCGGCAATGTGCCGCTGGGTCGGCTCGGGACGCCGGACGATATGGCCAAGGTAGCGGTGTTCCTGGCCTCCGATGACAGCAGCTACGTCAATGGTGTCGAGTTGTTCGCCGATGGTGGCGTCGCCCAGGTACCTGAATACCCGGGCGGCGGCAGAGCTTCGACGCCGGGTTTTACCGGCGCTTTTTAGGGGATCTACGGAGGTTCGCACCCAATACGCACAGCGGCGATCTCAACGTCCGTCAACCCAGCGTGACGTAGCACTGCCGCGGTGTGCTCGCCGAGCTTCGGCACCGGCGTGCGTATCGAGGCGGGCGTCGCGTCGAACTCCACCGGGATCGCCAGCGTCGTCATCGGCCCCTCCGTCGGGTGCTCGACCGGCTGGAAGAAGCTAGTCTCCGCCAGATAATCATCAGCGAGCAGCTCCTCCAACGTGCTCGCCGCACCGTTGGGAATATCGGCAGCATCCAGGGTGGCGCCCCATTCCGCCGTGGTGCGCTCCGGCATCGCTTCGGTCAGCACGGCGTAGACCGCGTCGATGTGGCGCGCACGCGCGCTCAGCGTGGCAAATCGCTCGTCCTCGATCAGCGCCGGGCGGCCGATCGCGGCGAACAGCCGCCGCCACTGATCGTCGGTCACAGCAATCACGCAGATATATCCATCCTTCGTTGCATATGGACGGCGATGCGGCGACAGCATGCGGGTATAGCCCACCCCGAGTTCCGGCATGCGCAGCGTCGCGCCCCACAGATGCTCGACCAGATTGAAGGCGAGCATAGTCTCCAGCATCGGCACGTGCACTTCCTGCCCCTTGCCGGTGACGCTGCGCGCGTAAAGCGCCATGGCGACCGCCGAGGCCAGTGTGTGGCCACAGAACTTGTCGGCCAGCACCGTCGGCACATAGCGCGGCGCTCCATCCGGCCCGCGGTTCAGCGAAGCGAGCCCGCTCATCCCCTGAATCAGATCATCGAACGCGCCGCGGTCACGGAACGGCCCGTTGCGACGGAATCCAGTGGCCGAGGCATAAATGATGCGCGGATTGATCGCCGCAACGTCCGGATACCCGAAGCCCAACCGCTGCACTGCACCGATACGCATATTATGCACGAACACATCGGCATCCGCGACAAGGCGCCGCAACGCCGCGCGCGCTGCCTCGCGTTTCAGATCCAGCACCACGCTCCGCTTGTTGCGATTCAGGTTGAGGAAGTACGCGCCCATATCGGCAGTGCGGCTCGGGCCGAGCTTGCGCATGGGATCGCCGCCCGGGGCTTCGATCTTGATCACGTCGGCGCCGGCATCGCCCAGCACCTGCGTCGCCATCGGCCCCAGCACGTTGATCGTCAGGTCGATCACGCGCACGCCTGCCAGCGGACCGCTCATTCTTCGCTCCGCATCCTGTTGGTTCCCCTTGCCTCGAAGATACTCTACCGTCGGAAATCCCCGGTTCACCATGTCATTGCGAGGAGCGAATGCGACGAAGCAATCTCCCAATAACGGACCGCCTGGACGGTTGCATCGTCGCCACTCTGCCCACCTGAAAGCCCGACCATGTATCGCTTCGACAAGACACGCCTCGATCTCGCCCGCGAATTCCGCGCCAACCCGTGGGGCGAGCACAGCCCCGACCTGCAATACCTGCTCAATCTGATGCGCACCGCGCGCACCGCACCCTTCCACGTGCTATTCATCGACAAAGCAGGCGAGCGTTGGACGCTCGGCATTATGGAACCCGGGCAGCGCAAACTGCCACGCCGCACCAACACCGTCTTCACCGACCTCGAAGAAGCCGAGTGGCATGTCTTTCGCCTGCGCTGGGCCCAACTTGCCGGCGAGGAGCTTCCGATCGAATGACCAAGGTCATGGGATACTGCGACCGCTGGAGCGTCGCCGCCGGAGAGACGGTGCGCTTCATGGTGAGCTGCCTCGATGGCGATCGCTACACGGCGCAAATCGTCCGGTTGAAGCAGCCCGACGCCGGACCGCTCGCCACGAAATTCGCGCCCGAACCTGTCGAAGCGCCCTGCAACGGCATCCACGCCGGCCGCTATCAGCGGATCCCGATCGGTTCCCTTGCCGTCGTGCCGCAACATCCCGCGCTGGCACAACCCGGGAGCTTCACCCTGACGACGTACCTGCTTTCCACCACGCCGACCAAATCCCGCCAGGCGATCATGGGAACCTGGCGCGAAGACACGCAAACAGGCTTCGGCCTGGAAATCGACACAACCGGCACCCTGACTTTCCGCTGCGGTGCCGGGCCGGGGCGCGTCGCCACCATCTCCACACAACGCCCACTCACCGCACGACGTTGGTATTTCGTCGCTGCCAGCTTCGATTCCGCAACCGGCACGATGACCATCCGTCAGCAGCCGGTGCCGCGCCACCTCTTCCATGGCGAAACCGACGCGACAGCTACCACGACCACCAGCCTTCGCCCGGCCGCCGGCGGTTCGCTGATGTTCGCCGCCTGGAGCACCGGCCCGCAATCCGGGCCATCCGCTTGGGGCGGCCTCGGTTTCATCTGTCACTTCAATGGCCGGATCGACAGCCCGCGTCTGGCCGGCTGCGTGCTCGACCGCGCCGGCAGCGAGGCATTGGCGACCGCACCCACATCAGGCGCCGTTGCTGACCTGATCGGCGCCTGGGATTTCGGCCGCGACATCCCGACTGAGATCATCCGCGATCTCGGCCCCTGGAAGCTCGACGGCGTTATCGTCAATCAACCCACGCGCGCGGTCCCCGGATGGAACTGGGACGGAAGCGAAACCCGCTGGATGCACGCTCCATCCCAATATGGCGCCATCCATTTCCACGATGACGATCTTGTCGATGCCTGCTGGGAGCCGGATTTCGCCTTCACCATCCCCGAGACTCTGCGCTCCGGCGTCTATGCCGCCCACCTCAGCGCCGACGGCTTCGATTTCTGGGTGCCGTTCTTCGTCCGCCCGCCGCGCGGCACGACACGATCGCCCGTCGCGTTCCTGGCATCGACCGCGACCTACACGGCCTATCTCAACAATGTCGGCCGCTTTCTGTCGCTGGCAACCGAGCTCTACCAGGGCCGGCTGATGACGCTCGACCACATCGACGCGCTGTTGATCGAGCACCCCGAAATGGGCCTTTCCCTCTACGATCGCCATTCCGACGGCAGCGGCGTCGCCTACTCCAGCCGACACCGCCCGGTGCAAAACGTCAGGCCCACCGGCCGGAACTGGAACTTCAACATCGACCTCTTCATCATCGACTGGCTGGAAAAGCTCGGCGGCGACTATGACGTGATCACCGAAGAAGACCTCCAGCACGAGGGCCTCGGACTGCTCGCGCCCTATCGCGTGGTGATCACCGGCTCGCATCCCGAATACGATTCTGCCGACATGCTGGACAGTTTCGAAGCATACCTCCGCCGCGGCGGCCGATTGATGTACATGGGTGGCAACGGCTTCTACTGGCGCATCGCGCATCATCCGACGCGCCGCGGCGTGATCGAAGTGCGGCGCGCGGAAGGCGGCGTGCGCGCCTGGGACGCCGACCCCGGCGAGGCCTTCCACAGCTTCACCGGCGAATATGGCGGGCTGTGGCGGCGTAACGCGCGCGCTCCGCAGCGTCTCGTCGGAGTCGGCTTCATCAGCCAGGGCTTCGACAAGTGCAGCTACTACCGCCGCACACCAAAAGCTGACGATCCACGTGTCGACTGGATGTTTGCCGGCATTGATGAAGACGTGATCGGTAATTTCGGCGTGTTGCAGGACGGCGCGGCCGGGTTGGAGATCGACGCCGCCGATCCGCGCCTGGGCACCCCGCCGCACGCGCTGGTGGTGGCGCGCAGCGAGCACCACTCCAACACCTATGAGCTGGTTGCCGAGGAAGTCCTGGTCCCGCACGGCGCCACCGACGCGATCATTAACCCCGAGATCCACGCCGACATCACGTTCTTCGAAGCGCCAAACGGCGGCGCCGTGTTCTCGACTGGCTCCATCGCCTATGCAGGCTCGCTCGGTTGGAATGGGTTCGACAACAACCTGTTCCGGCTGACGACCAACGTGCTGATCCGCTTCAAGGACCCAACCCCATTCGTCACGCCCGGCTGACGACATCGCATGCAACCACCCCTGACGGTCGCGCAAATTCTGCACCCATGCTCGGTTGGTGTGATCGGCGCATCGGACGATGTCGGCAAGTTCGGCGGGCGGATCATGCAATACCTGACCCTTCACCGCTTCCCGGGCCGTATTGTGCCGGTAAATCCGACGCGGCCGGAAATCCGCGGCATCAAAGCGTATCCACGCATCGGCGATGCACCGGGACCAGTGGATGTCTGCATCCTCGCCGTGCCCGCCGCGGTGTTGGTGCAGGCGTGCCGCGAATGCGCGGAAGCGGGCGTTGGCGCCTGCGTCATTATGACCACTGGCTTTGCCGAGATCGGGCCGGTTGGCCAGGAACGCCAGAACGAGTTGACGCCGATCGCGCAACATCACGGCATGCGCATCATCGGGCCGAACTGCATGGGGCTGATCAATCCCCACCACGCGCTCGCACTAAGCTCCTCCCTCGTGCTCGAGACCGACGAGCTGATGCGTGGCCGGATCGGACTGATCAGCCAGAGCGGCGCGCTCATGGTATCGATGTACAGACCGCGCGATGAGCGCGGGCATCGAATTCAGCGTCTGCGTTTCACTCGGCAACCAGTGCGACCTCGAAATCTGCGATTTTCTTGAGTACATGCGAGACGATCCGCGCACCGAGGCCATCTGCCTCTATGCAGAGGGATTGAAGTCGCCTCGGCGGTTCCTCGATCTCGCCCTCGACTGCCGCCGGCGCCGCAAGCCCGTGCTGATGGTGAAGGCGGGCCGCACCGAGGCCGGCGTGCATGCGGCGCTCTCGCACACTGCGAGCCTTGCCGGCTCATACGCGGTCCTGGCCGCGGCGTGCGAGGAACGTGGCGTTCTTTTGCTCGACGATCCCGACGACATGATCCGGACCGCCGATGCGCTGCTGCGGTCGGGCGTTCCCCGCACTGATGGCATTGCCGTGCTGTCGCCATCCGGCGGCGGGGCGGCGGTGATGATCGACCGCATCTGCGACCGCGGCATGAGGCCGGCGGTGTTCAATGCGACCACACAGGCAAAGCTTGCCGAACATCTGCTGCCCACCTTCATCGGTAACCCGATCGATCTCGGCGGACGTCGCGACCCGAATGCTCTCGGATTGGGCGGGCAGCTTGTGCGTGTGCTTACAGAGGACCCGGATGTCGGGGTGATCTGCGTGCTGCTGACCACCGCGCCCGGGTTCACGTCAGTCGCCCGCGGGATCGGCGAGGCACTCCTGATAGCCGGCAAGCCCTTCGTGCTGACGGTCACGCCGGGTGCGTCCGCCGATGCGCCGCGCGCCGCCCTGCGTGAGCTGGGCTGCCCCTATTACGACAGCGCCGGCAGCGCCCTGCGCGTCATGCAGGCGCTGATCGAGAGCCGTCGGCTGGCGATGCTGCCGATGCCCGGTGCGGCCCTCCGCCCGCCGGAGCTGCCGAGCCCCGACGCAATACCGTCGCTGCCTGCCGGATGCCTGACCGAACCGGAGGCGAAGCGGCTCGCCACAGCCTACGGACTGCCGGTCTCCGTGGAGCGCCAATGCGGGGACGTCAAGGAAGCGGTCCGCGCCGCCGCGGCGACTGGCTATCCAGTCGCGCCCAAGCCGGTCTGCCGTGCGCTGGTCCACAAGAGCGACATCGGCGCGGTACGGCTGGGAATTGCCGATGCGACCGCGCTGCGCGCAGCCTGGACCGAAGTGATGGGTGCCGTCCGCCGCACGCTGCCGGACGCCGAGATCGAGGGTGGGCTGGTGCAGCGGATGCACCAGGGCGAGATCGAACTGATCATCGGCGCCAGGCGTGACCCGCACTTCGGTCCCGTGCTGCTGATCGGTGCCGGCGGCACCCTGGCCGAACTGCACGACGATGTCGCTATCACGTTGGCGCCGGCGGAGCCTGCTCAGGTGCGCCGCCTGCTGCAGCGATTGAAGATCTGGCCCCTGCTGATCGGCTGGCGCGGCAGGCCGCTCCCAGACCTGGGCACAGCGATCGACGCCGCCTGCCGGCTGAGCTGGCTCGCTGCCGACCTCGGGGACCGCCTGATAGAGATCGAGCTGAATCCGCTGCTTGTCGGCGTCCAGGGCGCCGTCGCAGTCGATGCGCGCGCGACGCTGGCGTGACCGGCATCGGCCGATCTCCTGGTGCACCCCTTCACGCCTCAGCAAACCCCTCTACTATGCCTCCGTCTTCGCCGCATAGCGGGAAGGGGGGAATAATGTCGAGACGAAACATAGTTCAGGCCGCATTCATCGCCGTGATCGGCATCATCTGCCTGGGCGGCGCTTCGCTGGCCAGAGCCGATCAGGTGACGATCAAGATTTGGATGCACGAGCATCCGCCGCGCCTGCCGATCGACAAGAAGATCATCGCCGCGTTCGAAAAGGCCAATCCCGACATCAAGGTGGAATACGAGGCGATCGCGGTTACCGACTACCCGACGAAGCTGCTGACCGCCTTCGCCTCAGGCGGCGGCCCTGATGTGTTCAACGCCTTCTCGGGTTTCGTGGCGCAGTACTACAACGCACGCATCCTCGCGCCGATCGACTACGCCGCCATGGGCTATGCCGACCAGAAGGCACTGACCAGCCTCTATAGCAGCGGCTTCGACGGCATCCGCTTTGCCGGCAAGCTGTACGGCGTGCCGACCGAGGTCAGCAACTATGCCTGCTACACCAATAACAAGCTGTGGAAGGAAGCCGGGCTCGACCCCAGCAAGGACTTTCCGAAAACCTGGGAGGCGCTGCCGGCTGTCGCGGAGAAGCTGACCAAGCGCGATTCCAACGGCGTGCCGATCCGCCGCGGCTTCGACTTCGACTGGCCAAGCCGCCCCGTCACCTGGCTCAGCATCAGCAGCATGATGCATCAGCTCAGCGCCAATCTCATCGACGAAGCCAGTTACAAAGCGAACCTGGACTCGCCGGCGGCACAGCGTTCGGTGCAGTACTGGGTGGACTGGGCGAACAAGTGGAAGCTTGGCGGACCGCAATACACAAACTCCCGCACCGATTTCCTGGGCGGCAAGCTGGCGACCGATTGCAGCTTCGGCGTCTGGGGCATCCCGCAGATGGTGGATGCCAAGATTGACTACACGGTGAAGCCGGCGCCGCGCTGGGCCGATGCCACGCATGACAACGGCTTCGACGCCTATGCCTATTATATGATGGTCAATGCCCGCTCGCCGGCGCCGGTGCGGAAGGCGGCGTGGAAATTCGTCCGTATGTTCACCGACGATGCGGCCGAGCTGTTCACCGGCGCCGGCCTGTTCGTCCCGCGCAAGGAGGTCACGGATCTGCCGCAGTTCAAGACCGATCCGTCCGTGCGCGTGTTCCTGGACGAGCTGAAGAGGGCGGAGTTCACGCCGCGCGTGGTCGGCTACGACCAGGTGGTGGACGCATTCCTGCGCGGTCGCGACCAGATGGTGCAGGGCGGCCAGCCGGTCGCGCAGGTGCTGCCGCAGGTCAACCAGGACATCAACACCATCCTGCGTCGTGAGAAAGCGAAGGCCGAAGCGATGGCGAAGTCGAATTAGCAGCCGTTGAGGCTTTTTAGCCCTGCTTCGGCTCGCCCCCTCCCCCATCCCCTCCCGCAAGGGGAGGGGAGGTTGCAGTGGCGACGGCGGCCGCTCAGCCGCAAATGGTGGGGGTTTGCCTTTGTTCTGCCGGTCGTCGGCTTCTTCGCCGTGTTCAACGTCTTCCCTGTGCTGTTCGGCTTCTATCTCAGCCTGACCGATTATGACCTGCTGAATCCGCCGGAATGGGTCGGGCTCGATAATTTCCGAAACCTGTTGGACGACCGGCTTTTCCTCACTGCGCTCGACAACACCTTCATCTTCGTGCTTGGCGCGACCGTGCCGGTCTGGGTGGGCTCGTTGCTCGTTGCGCTGCTGTTCGACCAAGGATTTCGCGGGAAGGAGATCCTGAAGACCGCCTTCTTCCTGCCGGTGCTCCCGCCCGTCGTGGTCGTTGCGGTGGTCTGGCGGATGCTGCTGCATCCCAACGGGATTATGACATGGCTCGCCGGCTCGTTTCGCGGCGTGACAGAGATCGACTGGCTGTCCAGCACCGTGCTGGCACCGGCGGCGATGATCGTCGTGCACGACTGGGCGGTGATCCCGTTCTTCATGATGATCTGGCTGGCGGGCTTGGCCGGCATCCCACCGGAACTGCGGGAGGCCGCGCATATCGACGGCGCGGGGCCGGTGCGTACGTTCTGGCATATCGAGCTGCCGCAGTTGCGTGCCACTGCTGTGCTGGTGGCGGCGATCAGCACCATCAACGCCTTCCAGACGTTCACGCTGCAATACGTACTCAGCTCCGATGGTGGCGCCGGCGGCCCGGCGAATTCGACCCTGGTGCTGGGACTCCTGGTGCTGAAATACGGCTTCCAGTATTTCCGAATGGGCGATGCCGCTGCGGTCTCGGTCGTGATGTTCGCAATGATCCTGGCGGTGACCGCCCTGCAGCTCTGGTTCAACCGCCGTGCCGACTGAACGCCGCGCCCGGCCCGTGCTGTTCCTGATCGCGCTGGCAGCAGCCGTGGTGTTCGCGTTTCCGATCTTCGTCATGATCACCTCGGCCTTCAAGGCGGAGGAGGAAATCCAGACGATCCCCATCCACTGGCTGCCGCACCATTTTCAGGTGCTCGCGCGGTTCCGCGAGGCAGCCGAGTTCGCCCCGCTCGGCCGCTATTTCGCGAATTCGTCGCTCTATGCCGTGGTGCATGTGGCGGTGACGGTGTTCTTCGGCGCATTGGCCGGGTTCGGCTTCGCCAAGTACCGCTTTCCCGGACGCACCTTCCTGTTCTTCTTCGTCATCTCCACGATCATGATCCCGTTCCAGATCCTGGTGGTCCCGCTGTTCATCGAGATCAAGACGTTCGGCTGGCAGAACTCCTATCCCGGCCTGATCATTCCCGGCATGATGAATGCGTTCGGCGTGTTCATGATGCGCCAATATGCCTCCGACCTGCCAGACGAGCTGCTGGAGGCAGCACGCGTCGATGGTGCCGGCGAGTTCCACATTTTCCTGCGCATCGTGCTGCCGCTGCTGGTGCCGGCGCTGACCAGCCTGGCGATCATCGTGTTCATCTGGGCCTGGGGTGCGTTCCTGTGGCCGCTGGTCATCGTGCAGGACCGCACGTTGAACGTGCTGGCGGTGGGTCTGACCAATTACAGCCAGCCGTATCAGCACGCGCCGATGTGGGGTGCGGCGATGGCGGCTTCGACTGTCGCGACGGTACCGATCGCCTGTTTGTTCGCGTTCTTCCAACGATACTTCATCAAGGGTTTGACGGCGGCGGCGGTAAAGGGATAGCGCGTGCCGGAACGGAGAACCATCAGGTGATCGTCTCGCACGCCAACCGGTTCATCTTCTTCCACAACCCGAAATGTGCCGGCACCAGCTTCCGCGACACGCTCAAGTCCCACCACGACGACAGTTTCAACTTTTGGGGCATCTTCAATGCGCCTTACTTCAAGAACAACATCGATCACACGCATCTGCGCCTGTGGGAGCTGCAGGCGCAGTTCCCACGGATCTTCGCCTGCGCCGAGAGCTATAACTCGGTGATTTTCGTGCGCAACCCATCTGCTCGCTTTCTCTCGGCAGTGAACGAGCACATGAAGAAGTTCCAGCCGCAAATGAATCTGACATCGATGACGCCGCAGCAGCGCGCCGCGGTGGTCGAAGCCTTCGTTCGACAAGTCTTGACCGTCGCACGCATAACCACCGACTGGCGATTCATCCATTTCTCGCCGCAGATCTGGTATCTGCGTCTTGGCGACCGGGTGATCCCGCGCCACGTCATCCCGATGGGAAGCGATGATGCTTTCATGCGCGAGGCACTGTCGGTGCTAGGGATGCCGCCTGCCGCTGCCGCGCCACAACCCCTCGACGATCGACCTGACCCCGGCGCTCACATCGCCCGACGTAAACCGATTCGCGCAGGAATTCTACGCCGACGACTTCGCGTGTCTGCGGGCAGACCAGCGGCTGGCATCCCTCGCCACGGTATAGAACCACCCTGCCATCAATCCGGACTGCGTCATTCCTGCGCAAGCAGGAGTCCATCTGTCGTACCGGCTGCAACCAAGTGCCGGCCGCCGTGCACGTCCCGCACGACCGCACGCCCGTCTGCGTCCCCCGCCTCTAGGTAATCGGGGCCGATCGGCACTTTCCCGTAGCCGCCCGGTATGTCAAGCACGTACGTCGGCCACGCGAGCCCACTCACTCGCCCGCGCAGCGCCGACAGCAGTCGCCGCCCTTCCTCGATCGGTACATGGAACCGCGCCGTACCCGGGGCAGGATCGAGCTGGTGCAAGTAATAAGGCTTCACCCGAGCCGCCAGCATCGCGCGAAACAGCGCCTCCAGCGCAGCCTCGCTATCATTCACCCCGCGCAGCAGGACCGACTGCCCAAGCACCGAGATACCCTCACCCCGCAGCTTGGCAAGCGCGCTACGGACCGCCGGCGTGAACTCGCGCGCGTGGTTCGCGTGCAGGACGACCCACAGCGCCGTCTCACTGCGCAACGCGGCCGCCAGAGCCGGCGTAACCATCGTCGGATCTGCGACCGGCACGCGCGTGTGGATACGCAACATCTCGACATGCGGGATCGCCGACAAAGCGCCGACAATCTCCTGCAACCGCCGCGCCGACAGCATCAGCGGATCGCCGCCGGTCAGTATCACCTCTCGTATGGCCGGACGCGCCGCCAGCCAGTCATAGGCGGCCAGCAGCTCGGCGGCCGTCAGCACACCGCCATCAGGACCGACGTGCTCGCGACGGAAGCAGAACCGGCAATAGACCGGGCAGGCCAGCAGCGGCTTCAGCAGGGCGCGATCCGGGTAGCGGTGCACAATGCCCTTGATCGGTGAGAACGCCTCGTCGCCGATCGGATCAGACCGTTCGTGCGGAGCGGTCAGCAACTCGGCTGGGTCGGGCACGAACTGCCGGCCAATCGGATCGTCCGGATGCTCGATCAGCGTGCGCAGCGCCGGCGGGATCGCAATCGCGAAACGCCGCCCAACCTCCGCCACGGCGTCGCGCGTCTCCGGCCGAATCAAGCCGGCAGCGACCAGAGCATCGGCATCGCGCACTGTACGCGGCGCGGCGGGCGAACCAAGTCGCACGGATCAGGGGCTCAGCGATCCGCCAGGCGCCACCGGATTGGCCGGCGAGCCGGCCGCGCCCTGTGGGCTCAGGCCCGCGCAATTCGTCTGCGTTCCGGTGTTGCGTACGCAGTCCTGGACCATCCGTTCCTGCGTGTAGCGATCGGCCAGGCCTCGCATCGGATCCTGGGTCAGACCGATACTCGACTGCGGCGCCGACAGATCGCTCATGCTGTAAATCTGATCCCGATTCTGCACGGCATAGGTGGTGTTCGCCTGCTGACGGCACGCAGCGATGGTGTCGCGCGCCGTAATCGATTCGGGGGTCGGTGGGGCGGAGGTGCAGGCAATCAGGGCCAGCGGAGACAGCAAAGCGAGCAGTAACTTCATGCGTGAGTCGTCCCGGCAATGCCAACGGCGATCGGCGGCGGCTCCAGTGCGAGCGGCGCGATTCGGGCGCGAAACAGCGCCTCGTCGAAGCGCGCATCCTCGGTCAACGGCGTGGTGGCCGCGGCGCGCAACAGCAACGGATCGAGCTCGGCGCCGTCGCGCGCGAGCCGGCAGAACGGCGCGGTCCACGGCGCCCGCGCCAGCAGATCGACCAGTGCCAGCAGCCGCAGGCAGAGCGACAGCCCGTAGCAACTCCCCATCCCCACCGTGCCGTCCACTGCCCGCGCCCAACAGCGGGCGTCTGGGTCGGCCAGCGCGAGATCGGTGATGCTGCCGTCGGGGCGGCGAAACCGGAACCCGCGGCCGGCGCCCCAGGCCGCAGAGAGCGCGGCTTCCCGTGCCGCGTACCAGGCACGCTCGATGTCGCGACCGCGGACCGCCGGCAGCTCACCCGGCGGCAGATCAACAAGGTACGTGCGCGACCCGTCGGCCCCGAGGCCGACGCGCACAGGAGGTGAATGGCTCGTGACGTCCATCGAGGGAAAGGATGGACCCGCCCGGCACGTCGCGCCAGTCTTGACGCGCCCAATACTGGAGATTCCCCCCATGCCGGACCCGTCTCGCCTGACCGCCACCCAAGCCGTCCGGCTGATCCGCGACGGAAGGCTCCGCACCGAGGAGCTGATGGAATCCTGCCTGGCCCGCATCTCCGCGCGCGAGCCCGAGGTGCGCGCCTTCGCCTGGTTCGATCCCGAGCACGCCCGGCGCGAGGCCCGGTCGGCCCGGCCCGGTCCGCTGCACGGCCTGCCGGTGGGGGCGAAGGACGTGCTCGACACCGTGGACATGCCGAGCGAGTACGGGTCCCCGATCTGGCGCGGCTGGCGACCGCGAGCGGATGCAGCGGCCGTCGCCTGGACGCGCGCGGCGGGTGGGGTGGTGATCGGCAAGACCGTCACCACGGAGTTCGCCACTCGCAAGCCGGGTCCGACCGGCAATCCGCATGCGCTCGGGCGTACGCCGGGCGGCTCGTCCAGTGGCTCGGCGGCGGGGGTGGCGGACTTCTTTTTCCCTTTGGCCTTCGGCTCGCAGACCGCCGGCAGCGTCATCCGCCCAGCCGCGTTTTGCGGCGTGGTCGGCTACAAGCCGAGCTTCGGACTGATCAGCCGGGCCGGCATGAAACTGATGTCCGACAGCCTGGACACGATCGGGGCGATCGCCCGCAGCGTGGCGGATTGCGCGCTGTTTGCCGGCGCTGTCAGCGGGCGCGATCTGGGCGATCCCGAGCAGAAGCCGCCCCGCCCGCCACGCATCGGCATCTGCCGCTCGCCGTCCTGGGCGGCGGCGCTGCCCGAGACTCAGGCGCTGCTGCCGCGCGTTGCGACCGCCCTGGCGCGGGCTGGCGCGGCGGTGACCGAGCGCGAGTTGCCCGCGGAATTCGCCGCCCTGACCGAGGCGCACCCGATCGTCATGAACCACGAGAGTGCGCGCGCATTGGGCTGGGAACTGGCCGGGCACCGGGATCAGATCAGCCCGGAACTGCTGGAGCGGCTCGAGTTCGGGCTGGCGCAAACACACGACGCAGTGGCGCGCGCGGCTGCGGTGTTCGAGCAGACGAGGCTCGGCTTTCCGGCGGCGACCGAGGGGCTGGATGTGCTGGTCACGCCGGCAGCACCAGGGCAGGCGCCGGCCGGGCTCGGCTGGACCGGCGATCCGGTGTTCAATTTCATCTGGACCAGCCTGCACGTGCCGTGCGTGACGGTGCCGGCGGGGGAGGGGCCGGACGCGCTGCCGCTGAGCATCCAGATCGTCGGCCGGCGCGGCGAGGACCGGCAGACGCTGGCCTGGGCGCAATGGGTCGCGGCGGCCGCCCTGATGGAAGGCTAGGGCAGGGGGCGCAGGCCTCGGCGGACGCTGGCTCATACGTTGCGCAGGGTGGGCGTGTCGCCCCTCAGGCACGCGGTAGCAGCCGTTCAGGCTGTCATCACGCGCTATCGGGGTACCCGAATAGTTTCGCTTGCCTAGGTTGCTCATGTAACAGCTTGGGGTTGAGCCCTCCTAAGGGAGCGGCACCCAGGGGCCTTGACTCCGCCCGATCTGGCGCGACCAGCTTTCGGTCCGCCGAACGGAGAATTTGCCATGAGCGCGACGGTAGAGCTTCGCATTGCCGAGCGGCAGCAATTCGCCGCCGGCCACGCATTTGGAGCCGCAGGACCGTATGAACGACTCGTCGGGCGGGCGCATTTCGCCGTGGACCCCCGTGCCCGTGAAAATGCCAGCGTGGTCGATCTCGACAAGGCGCCGACCGACCCGCATGGCCTGGTGGAATTCGTCGCCGACCTCATGATCCTGATGCCCGTCGACATGGCGCGCTCGAACCGGCGGCTGTTCTTCGATTACGGCAACCGCGGCCACAAGCGCGCTCTGCAATTCTTCAACGATGCACCTGCCAGCAACGACCCGCTATCGATCGAGGATGCCGGCAACGGATTCCTGATGCGACGCGGCTATGTGGTTGCCTGGCTCGCCTGGGAAGGCGACCTGCTGCCGGGCAATGGGCGGATGGTCATCGACCTGCCGGTCGCTACCGAGAACAGGCAGCCGATCACCGGCCCGGTGCGCGTGGAATACATCCTGGACAAGCCAGGGACGACGACACTCCCGCTGTCCGGCAAGGTGGCGGCGCGCAGCTATCCGGCGGTATCGCTCGATACCGGCCGCGCCAGCCTGACCCGCCGGCGTTATCCGTACGACGAGCGTATTCCTATCCCGCCCGACGCCTGGTGCTTCGCCCGCACCGAAGGCGGCAGCGGAGGCGAGACCGGCGAATCCGAGCGGGCGATAATTCCCTCAACGACTTACATCCATCTACCGGCCGGTTTCGAGCCAGGCTGGATCTACGAACTCGTGTACACGGCGCAGGACCCGCTGGTGCACGGGCTCGGTCATGTCGCCGTGCGGGGCTTCGTGAGCTTCCTCAAACACGCTGAGACCGGCAATCCGGTGCGGGGCGTGCAGAAGGCCTATGGCTGGGGCCGCTCGCAGACCGGACGCTGCCTCCGCGACTTCGTCTATCGCGGCTTCAACGCCGACCCCGAGGGAAGGCGCGCGTTCGACGGCATCATGCCACACGTCGCCGGGGCGGGGCGGAAATGGCTGAACCATCGGTTCGCCGGCCCGATCGTGTCCGGCGGGCAGCAGTACGAAGATCATTTCAACCCGGCCGACAGCTTCCCGTTCTCCTATGCCTGGAGCACCGATCACCTGACGGGCCGGCGGGATGCCATCCTCAAGCGGCCTGAGACTGACCCGCTGGTGATCCATACCCAGACCGCGACCGAATATTGGAACCGCCGCGGCTCCCTGGTGCACACCGACACCGAAGGAAACGACCTGCCTCAGCCGGACAATGTGCGCATCTATGCTTGGGCCAGCTCGCAGCACTTCGGCGATCCGCACGCCGTGGCGGCGCGCCTTCCGGCGTGCCAGGCCTATTCCAACACGGTCGCCACCTCGGCGCTGTTCCGCGCCGCGCTGGATGCGATGGACCGTTGGGCCACCGACGGCACGCGTCCACCGCCGAGCCGCATCCCGACTCGCGCCGACGGCACCCTGATCACCGCGGGGGAGTGGCGGCGCCAGTTCCCGCCGATCCCCGGAGTGGCCACGCCGGTCGGGCCGAACGAGCTACCGCTGACGGATTTCGGCGAGGAAACGCCCGGCATCCTGACCAAGGAGCCGCCGGACCTGCCACCCGGCAAGAACTACGCGGTGCTCGTGCCGGCGGTCGATCGCAACGGCAACGACCTGGCAGGCGTCCGTGCCCCGATGGTCGCGGCACCGCTCGGCACTTATACCGGCTGGAACCTGCGTGCCCGAGGCTTCGGGCACGGCGCCCTCTATCGGTTCGAAGGCAGCTATTTCCCCTTCCCCGAGACCGCGTCGGAGCGGGCCATCACCGGCGACCCCCGGGCCACCGTCCTGGAACGCTATCCCGACCAGACGGCCTATGTGCGGGCGATCGGCCAAGCCGCCCGCGAGCTTGCGGCGGTCGGCCTGATGCTGGAGGAAGACGTGGAGCGCGCTGTGGCAGCGGCGGCGTCCTGGGGCCGGCCGAGACATGTTGTGGCTTTGCGGTGACGAGGCCGGAAATCCTCACCAGACGAGCGCAGTCAAGTCAAAAGAGACGTTGACATTTTCGTGAGCTATGAATTATGTCACCTTTGCGGCGACGGGATGGCGCTTTCTTGTTGCACCAACTCGTCGCCGGTCTTTAGCCCTGCCTGCGTCCCGAAGGAAGTTAACTATGTCGCACGCCGTCGGCCCCTATTCCGTGGAGGAGCGTTTGGTCCACGGCGAAACTCGCTGGATCGCCATCCGGGCGCGCGGGGCCGAGTGGTCCTGGCTGACGCCTGAAGAAGCTGCGGCGATCGGGCGGGCCTGGGTGGAGAAGTACGGCAACGAGGGTCAGCCCATGCCGAGGATGGTGGCGGCGGAATAGGAGAGGGCCAGGGTCGCTGACGACCTGACGCGGGTTGCATATCGGAAAAGACGTTTTGCCCCAGTATCTGGCTAATAAACCATTGAGGCAGGACTACCGGTCTGTTACTTTTCCCCCGTAGCGGCTCTTGGCCCGTCAAACCTCATAGGGATGGCATGGGATGTCCTGCTCGAGCTGCCGTGGCTCGAGGTTTTTGGCTACGCAGGCACACGCCACTGTGTACGATTGGGCTTATTCTAACGAAACGAATTCCGAAGCGGCACTTAGCGGACGATTTTTCACAAATCGTGCGATGACCCACATGAGGGCCGTGCCCTTCGGCGCAGGAATTTAACTTTATAGTAATGGCTTAGTCCCGCTACGTCACGTTCCTACGTGGTTTAGATTGCTTCGTTGCTTCCAGGGAAGTGGCAAAGCCGGGGGAACGTCCATGCTGCATCAGTTCGGCCTGCGACGGCTTGCGGCCTGCATGATCGCCTGCCTCTTCGGACTTCGCGCTCCGGCCGGCGCAGCGGGTCTTTGCGCAGATGAGCAGAAGACGCCGCAGATACCGACCGATCTAGCGCTGTGCGCGAAGCTGGATCCGGTCGTGCGCAAGCCGAGCGCCCTGCCGCTCGAACAGTACGAGACCGCGCTCAACACCTATGTCACGGCGATGTGCCACCGCAATTTCGCGGCTGGCTGGCAGATGGACAAGACGGTGCGCGACACCGGGCCCTACATCGCCGCCCTTGGCAACGGATCATGGTCCGGCAGCTATTACGGCACGCATTCTCCGGTGCTGATCTGGTACTCGCCGGAAATGATGGCTTGGCTGCGCGCCAACCGCCCGAGCGATCCGGCAAAGACTCCGGCGCATCCCGCCTCGATCCCGGACGGCGCGATCATGGTAAAGGAGATGTATTCCCCGCCGCCGGCCTCGGCCTGTCGCATTCCGGACCTGCTGAAGCTGCGGCCGAACACGCAGGGCATGGCGGTGATGGTGCGTGATGCCGCCGCCGCAAGCGACGGCTGGTTCTGGGCCGCGGTCGGCTGGGCGGGCTGGACGCCCGACTGGCCGCCGCCCGCCAGCAATTCCCCGGCGCTCGCCGGCTTCGGCCAGTACTGCATCAACTGCCACGGCTCGGCGCGTGACAATCAGACCTTCGCCAGCCTGGACAACATCAAGGGCGAGCCCGGCAGCTACCTGAGTTTCCTCAGCCAGGATTTCTTCCAAAACCAGTCGGACCAGGTCTTCACGCGGTTCTCGCAGGTGCTGCAGCACGAAAGGCCGCGGCTGGAGGCGGAAGCTGAAGTGTCTCGCCCGCCCGCCACCGCGACGCTCGCCTTCCTGCGGTCGCTGCGGCCGCCCCCAGCGGCCCCGCTGGCGCCGCCGGCGAGCCTGCACATGCCGTCGCAGTCCTTCGACCACACCTGGATTCCCGGCGCCGGCCCGAATGCGCAGAGCGCCTTCGTCACGTCGGATCAGTGCGTCGGCTGCCACAGCGCCGGCGGCACCGGCCTGCAATACGAGATGACCGCGCCGGGCCAGAACGGCAAGGTGTTCAACCTGTCGGCCTATGGCACCTGGCGCACCAGCCCGATGGGCCTGGCCGGCCGCGACCCGATCTTCTTCGCCCAGCTCGCCAGCGAGACGCAGACGTTTCACCCGGCGGTCTCGCCCAAGGTGCAAGACACCTGCCTCGGCTGCCACGGCATTCTGGGGCAGCGACAGGCGGCGATAGACAGCGCGTCCGCGCCCACCTGTCCTGATTTCCTGCGCGAGACCTTGAACGCGGTGCCGTATCCGGACGGCAACCCGACGGCGCCGCACGCGGCGCTGGGCGCGCTGGCGCGTGACGGTGTCTCGTGCACCGCCTGCCACCACATGGTGCTCGGCAAGGCCGAGACGAGGAAATACCAGGACGCGCCGCAGAATCGCTGCGTGGCGCAGCGGCAGGCGTATCTCAATCCGGACAACTCCGGTTTCGCCCGCACCTTCACCGGCAGCTTCTTCGTCGGCGCCACCGACCAGCTTGCCGGACCGTTCAAGGACCCCAAAGAGGTGCCGATGCAGCACGCCCTGGGCATCACGCCGGAGGAGAGCGCCACCGTGACCAGCCCCGAGCTGTGCGGCACCTGCCACACGGTGCACCTGCCGGTGCTGCGGGGCACGCAGGAGCTGGGCCACACCTACGAACAGACTACTTATCCGGAATGGGCGTTCAGCGCCTATCGCACCGGGGAGACCCCGGACGGCAAGCTGCCGTTCGGGCCTGGCCCGCTGGCGCAGTCCTGCCAGGGCTGTCACATGCCGAACACCGATACCCAGGGCAAGCCGTTCCGCAGCAAGATCGCCAGCATCCAGGAATATAGCGATTTCCCCCAGGTGGAGAACGGCCTGCCGGGCAGGGACATCGACCTGCCGGTGCGCGAGGGTTTCGCGCGGCACACGCTGGTCGGGCTGAACGTGTTCCTGATCGACATGGCGTCGCAGTTCAGTGACGTGCTGGGTATCGCCAAACAGGATCCGATGCTGGGCAGCACGGGCGTGCCGCCGCTCGCCTTCACCCGGCAGGAGATGTACGATCAGGCGGCGAAGCGCACGGTGACGATCAGCGTGACCGGGCCGGTGGTTACCGGGGGGAAGCTGACCGCCGCGGTGACGGTCACCAACAAGTCGGGGCACAAGTTTCCCTCGGGCGTCGGGTTCCGCCGTGCGTTCATCGATTTCCGGGTGCTGAATGACAATGGCAACGTGCTCTGGGAATCCGGCCGCACCGATGCCGCCGGGGTGATCAGTGATCAGCATGGCCAGCCGATCGCGGGTGAGCTGTGGTGGAACCCGGACTGCGCCGGGCTTGTGAGCCCGGGCAGCAACCCGCATCAGCCGCATTATCAGGTGATTTCGCGCCAGGACCAGGCGCAGATCTACCAGGAACTGGTGACCGCGCCGCCCGCCGGTGACGCCCCGCAATGCGGCCCCAACGCCCCGCCGGTCGGCGAGCTGACCACCAGCTTTCTGTCGATCTGCGGCAAGCTGAAGGACAACCGGCTGCTGCCGAGCGGCTTTCTCTCGTTGCCGCAGCGGATCGAGATCTCCCACGCGCTGGGCGCCGGCTCGGACTTGGCGGAGGACACCAGCCCGGTCGGGGTTGATGGCGATCCCGCCTATGACAGCGGCGGTGGCGACACGCTGCGTTATGAGATTCCGTTGGCGGACATTGCCGGGCAGCCGGCGGCGGTGGAAGCGGTGTTCTATTATCAGGCGACGCCGCCGTTCTTCCTGCAGGATCGGTTCTGCACCGCGCAGGGCACGGATCGTGATCGGCTGGCGTATCTCGCCAGTGCGCTGAGCCTGGCGCAGACGCCGGCGGAGGACTGGAAATTGTTCATGGTGAGCACTGGAAAGGTGGCGGTTCCAAAGTGATGGGCAGGAGGTATTCGCCGCATCGGCCACTGCGGGCGGTCGGTGCTGACCACGGCCGGGGCGAGCTCGCCGTACACGATGGTTGCGATCTCTATTACGTCGGGCCGCTCTACAACGAGCTGAACAATGACTCGTTGCCAAGAGGCAGTGACCGCACGTTTACGCTGGCTGCGGTGCCTGAGCCGATTCCCCTCAATGTAGTTGGTGTGGGGCTGCTCGGGCTATCCTGCGCACGGCGTCGGGCGTAGCTGCTTGGCTGAGCTGATTGCAAAGCCAAGGGGCGATCTTCTGGGCTTTTTGCCGACCATGAAGACGTTGATTGGTCACCTGGGAGATAGGTCGCCCCAGCTTGTGACCCGCTCTATCCGTATGGCGATGACCGGCAGGGGGGCCAAGTCCATCGCGATGAGTTGCGGATAGCGGGCGCGGAGCAGTATCTGGGCGCGGGTGTGTTCCGGGCCGTCGTGCAAAATCTCGGCGCGGCCGCGTAACATGACCCAGCCAAGCCGCGTCCAGTCCTCGTCGTAGCGATCCACCACGACCGCGACTGCCGGGTTCTCGGCGATGTTGCGCAGCCGCTTTAGAGGAATGTCTCGCCGCTTCGGCTTCTCATCGACCGTGATGTAGAGACTGGCGCCCGACAGCGCATAGCAGACCGGCACGACATGCGGAACGCCGTGCCGGTCGGCCGTCGCCAGATGCCCCACCCGGCGCGCATCAAGGAACAACCGCTCGCGATCGGACAGCATGCCAGGGGCCCCATCGGTTGCTGCTGGCCTGCGTCTGTGCTGGCGTGAGCCACCCGGGCAGCACAGGAGCAGACGATGGACGTCAGTCTAGCCGGCCGCAGCGCGGTGATCACCGGTGCCAGCAAGGGCCTCGGTCTCGCTATGGCCACGCGGTTCGCGGCCTCCGGTGCGGAAGTCGCCATCCTCGCGCGCCGGCCGGAGGTGCTGGAACAGGCCAAGTCACATATCGGCAAGACCGCCCGCGGGCGCGTTGTCGCCGTCCCCTGCGACGTGTCCAAGGCCGAGCAGTGCCGTGAGGCAATCGATGCCGCCATGGGCGCCTTCGGCAAGGTCGATATCCTGGTGAACAACGCCGGCACCTCGCGGGCCATGCCGTTCGAGCAGATCACTGACGAGATCTGGCAGGAAGACCTGGACCTAAAGCTGTTCGCGGCGATTCGGCTGGCCCGGCTGGTGTTTCCGCAGATGAAAGAGCGGCGCTGGGGACGGATCATCAACGTGCTGAACATCGGCGCCAAGGCGCCGCGTGCCGGCGGGGCGCCGACTGCGGTCTCGCGCGCCGCCGGAATGGCGCTGACCAAGATCCTTGCGGGCGAGGGCGCGCCCCATAACGTGCTGGTCAACGCGCTGCTGGTAGGTCAGATCGTGTCCGACCAGTGGGTGCGCCGGCATCAGGCGCAAGGCGCCAACGTGCCGTTCGAGGAGTTCATCGGTAAGCTCGGCACTGGGATTCCATTGGGGCGCCTCGGCAAGGCGGAGGAATTCGCCGCCATGGCGTGCTTCCTGGCGTCCGATCGCGCGGGGTTCACCACCGGCACCGCCATCAACATGGACGGGGGTGCTTCACCGGTCGTCTGATAAATTCACCTCTCCCGCGGAGAGCGGGAGAGGTGGGGAGACAGAGGTGGACGACATGCCGCTCCGACCAGTTCGCCTCGCTGCGCTTGCGCTGGTGCTGGCCGCCCTTCCTGGCATCGGCCGACTTCAGGCCGGCGATCACATCTCGGCGGACCAAGTACGGGCGGTCGTGATGTCCGCACCGTCCGGGGGCAAGATCGATCTGGCCGGCAAAGACTTAAGCGGCGACGATCTGACCGGGCTCGACCTGACCGGCGCCGACCTGTCGCGAGCCAATCTGTCCGGCGCCAATCTGCACGGCGTCAAGCTGGTTGGAGCCAATCTGACCGGGGCCGATCTGTCGGGGGCGGACCTGACTTTTGCCTGGATCATTCGCGCCAACTTCACACGTGCGAACCTGCATCGCGCCGTGTTGCAGACCATGGTTACGTCAACGGCGCTCTCGAACACGCAGGCGGAGGCGGCGATTTTCGTGGCCGCCGACCTGTCCGAGGCGTCGATGACAGTGCATTTCAGCTTCGACGACATGCGTGGCGCCGATTTTTCCGGCGCCATGATGACCGCCGATATGCGCAATCAGTCCATGGGGCTTCTTCGCACTGAATTCGACAGTACCGACCTGATCGGCGCGAATTTTGCCGGGGCCGGTTTGGGACACGTGTCTTTCCGGTTTGCCAAGCTGAACCGGGCGAACTTCGCCGGCGCCGATCTGCGCGATGCGGATTTCACCGGAGCCTACCTGACAGGGGCCGATTTCACCGGCGCCATGTTGGAAGGCGTAACGTTCGGCGGTGCCACGCTGACCGATGTCACCGGACTGCCGCATGTCCCCGGAACGGGAAGCGCGAACTAGCGCCAAGTTGAGCAACCGCCGTGGCCGGCCTTGTGTCGGCCATCTCCTTCCCAATTTGGCACGCCAGTGAGTGGCAAAGCATGAGAGGCGCACGCTGATGGTTGCCAAGATCATCCCGGTCGCGGTGTTCGATTTTGTGGTGTTCGGCGCCACCGGTGATTTGACGCTGCGCAAGCTGGTGCCTGCACTGTATTGGCGGTTCCGTGACGGCCAGATGCCGGAGCCCTCGCGCGTGATCGGTGCCGCCCGCTCCGATCTGGATGATGAGGCCTTCCGCCAACGTGCTGCCAGCGCTCTCGAGGAGTATGTCGAACCCGACGCTCTCGCGTCCTCGACAGTGCAGCGTTTCCTCAGCCGGCTTTCGTACTGCCGGCTGGACGCGGCGAAGCCCGACGGCGGCTGGCCGCGGCTGGAGGCGGCGCTCGATCCCGAGCGGGTGCGGGTGTTCTACCTGGCGACCGCGCCCGATCTGTATGGCCCGATCTGCCGCAACATCGCTGCTGCCGGCCTGGCAAGCCCGGCATCGCGCGTCGTCCTGGAAAAGCCGATCGGCCACGACCTCGCTTCGGCGCGCGAGATCAACGACCAGGTCGGTGAGGTGTTCGCCGAGAAGCAGACCTTCCGCATCGACCATTACCTCGGCAAGGAGACGGTGCAGAACCTGCTGGCGCTGCGTTTCGCCAACTCGATCTTCGAGCGCCTGTGGAATACCGACGTGATCGACCATGTGCAGATCACGGTGGCCGAGACAGTCGGGCTGGAGGGGCGCGGCGAATTACTACGATCGCGCCGGCGCGCTGCGCGACATGGTGCAGAACCACCTGTTGCAGTTGCTGTGCCTGATGGCGATGGAGCCGCCGGTCTCGCTCGATGCCGACCGGGTGCGCGACGAGAAGCTGAAAGTGCTGCGCGCGCTGCGGCCGATGCAGCCGCACGAGGTGGCCGCGCTGACGGTGCGCGGGCAATACGGGTCCGGTGCGATCGACGGCCGACCGGTGCCGGGCTATCTGGCCGATCTCGGTGATGGCGCCAGCAGCACGACGGAGACCTTCGTCGCGTTGAAGGCGGAGGTGCGAACCTGGCGCTGGGCCAACGTTCCGTTCTATCTGCGCACCGGCAAGCGGTTGCCGGAGAAAGTGTCGGAGATAGTGGTGCAATATCGCGCGCTGCCGTTCTCGATCTTCCCTACCGAGATCGCGCCGCATCGATCCGAACCGGCTGATCATCCGGCTGCAGCCGGAAGAGGGCATGCGGCTCGAGATGATGACCAAGGAGCCGGGGCCTGGGGGGTTACGGCTGAGTGCCACCGCCCTCGACATCAGCTTCGAGAAGACCTTCGGCATGCGCTACCCGGATGCCTATGAGCGGTTGCTGATGGACACGGTACGTGGGAACGCGACGCTGTTCATGCGCCGAGATGAAGTGGAGACGGCGTGGAGCTGGGTGGAGCCAATCCTGGAGGCGTGGGCGGCGCGGCCGGATCTTCCGCGGCCCTATGCCGCCGGAAGCTGGGGACCGACTGCCGCGATCGCGCTGATCGAGCGCGACGGGCGCACCTGGCGCGAGGCGGCGGGGTGAGTTGCGGCCCAGGAATCGTAACGACATACCGGTTGCCGTCGTGACCGTCACCCAACGCCCGGCGCAGAGCGGCCATATGGACCGGAAGATTGCCTTCCACGACGACGGTATCGGGCCAAACGCGGGCCATCAGCTCCTCCCTGGAGACCGGCTCGCCGGGCCGCTCGATCAATGCGATGAGGATGTCCCAGGCACGACTGCCGAGGCGCACAAGCTTATCGCCTTCCAGCAGAAGGCGCTGCTTCGGAAAGACGTGGAACGGGCCGAACAAGATCTCACGCTCGGCCGCAACACCGGCCGGCTCAACCACCGCTCCCCTCGCTTTGGCTTGTTGAGATCACCTTAGACCGGGGTACCGCGGGCGTCCATCAAATCAAATTTTTTGGCTGACTTCATGCTCTCGGAGCGGTGCGCCCCAGCAGTGACGTGCTAGCGATAGAAAGTGCGGCACGGCGAGTGAAGGAGCTGGATCATGCGTTCGCACCCTACAATCGTGGACGACTGGCGCACGAGGTATCGCGCCGATCAGCTGCAAGGGAGGCTCGGTGTGAATCATGCTGGGCTTCCTGACAGGTTCTGTCGCAAACTTCCTGAATGGACGGGTTTGGTCCAGGGAGATGGACTGGTTCAGCGCGCCAGTGAATAAACCGGCCATGACGGTGGGTGTGAGAGCCCGCCAGCGGTGCGTCATTCTTTCGGGCGGCCGGTATGACACGACCGTTCGTCAGGGCTCGATAGCTGCGCTTTCGGAATCCCCCGCTGCCTTGTCTTCGGCCATCCAGGCTTGCAACAACGTGTAGGTGACGGCGAGCACGGTAGGGCCGAGGAAAATCCCCACCAACCCGAAAGCAGTGACACCACCCAGCACCCCGGCAAGGATGAGTAAAAGCGGCAGATGCGCTCCTTTTTTCATGAGTACCGGTCGTAACAGGTTATCAATTACGATGACCACGATGGTGGCAGCCAGAAGGAATGTCGCCCATGTCGCGCCACCTTGCCAGTACATCCAAATAACGGCGGGGATCAGCACGATACCGGGCCCGATCTGTGTCACACAGGCCATGAACATCACGGCGGTCAACAATGCGGCGAACCGCAGGCCGGCTGCCGCCAAAGCAGCGCCGCCGAGTGCGGATTCAATCAGCGCCGACACGACGATCCCGAGCGCGACGCCGCGGATGGCATGGGCTACCAACCGCACGGAATCCTCGCCACGATCCCCGGCGAGACGATGCCCGAATCGTCGGGCAAATACCGCCGCACGCTCGCCGTGCACGTATAGAATCGCCGCGACGATGATCGTGAGCAGGAATTGCACGAAAGCCATACCTAGGCCGCCGACCGCCGAGACCAACAATCTCGCTGCTTGTCCGGCGTAGGGGGTCAAGTCCGGCGTGAGGTCGCGAATTCCCATGTCAGCGGCGCTGGCCCAAGTCTGAGCCGCCGCCGTACCGACGATTGGAACCGTCCTCAGCCAGTCGGGAGCCGGTGGCACCCTGAAGGAAGCCAGAGACCCCGCGAAAACAAGCATTCTCCCGGCATTCGCGACGATCGTTGCTATTGCGAGCCAGAATGGGACGATCACCACGAGCAGTAGCGCGACGGTCATGACGATCACGGCGAGCCAGCGGCGCCCCCACAGCCGCCGCTGCACTCGCAGCATCAGAGGCCAGGTGGCAGTAACGAGCGTTGAAGCCCAGATGATTGCCGCGAGGAACGGTCGCATTACCAAAAGTGACGCAATGCCCAGCGCGCCTATGAACATAACGGCAAGAGTTGTCCGGGTCACGTCACGCGTAATCTGTGCCATGATGCCTTCCAGCAGGCGCGAGCGGGCCAGGTTGCTCACTCAGCGCGAATACGCTAGCGCGTGAGCGATCCGTTGTCTTGGCGCAAGACAGTTCCCGGATCTCGGCACTCGGTTCCCCGGTTCGGATGCCGACCCGAAATGCTTACCGAACGAACGCAAATTCCGGTTCGGCCAATATATATGTCGCGCTCGCCGTGATATGCGTTCTCGGCTTGGACGATCCTGCCTTAGCCACCAAGCGGAGCTGGGTTGGGTCCGTCATCGCCTCTCGGATGCGGTGTGCCTGAACCAAACCGCCTGGGGATATGGCTGGACTCCATGACCCAACCGGTCGTGACCGTGCAGTGGCCACGGCAGGCGTTGCACTGATGAAGGCCCAGACGATGCGACTTGCCTTGCAGGCGCGCCATGCCCTCGACCGCGCTGCAGTGCGGGTAGAAGGGGCGATTTGGCCACCGGTTAGCCTCCATGTGCTGCCGGGCGGCTTCTTCGTCTTGGAAGATCGGGTCTGTCAGATCGACCGTCGTGGCGGCCGCTCCTTGCCTTTCTTTCTATCGACCGGCCTGGCCCGTTGCGCCAAGCTCGACGCCCGCACGGCGTCTCGCCAGCCAAGCTGCAGATGGCGCATCCGTCGAGCTGGCTGAAAGTGCTGCCGCCGGGGCTATGGTGCGAGCCCGGCGGGTTCTTTATCGACCCGACCAGCGCGGTTGATCGCGCCGTCATCACGCACGCCCACTCCGACCATGCCCGACCCGGGCACCAGCACGTGCTCGCCAGCCCGGAGACCTTGGCGCTGATGCGTGTTCGGCTGGGCGAGGGCGCGGGCTTGACACAGCAAGGGCTTACCTGTGGCGAGTCGCTTGCCATCGACGGGGTGCGGCTCAGGCTGGAACCAGCGGGTCATGTGCTGGGCAGTGTGCAGGTGGTGATGGAGCATGCCGGCAGCCGCGTCGTCGTGAGCGGTGATTACAAGCGCACGCCAGATCCGACCTGTACCGCTTTTGTACCGGTCCGATGCGACCTGTTCGTGACCGAGGCGACCTTCGCCCTGCCGGTGTTCCGCCATCCATCGCCCGAGCACGAGATCGGCCGGCTGCTCGCCAGCCTCACATTGTTCCCGGAGCGGACGCATCTCGTCGGCTGCTACGCGCTGGGCAAGTGCCAGCGGCTGATCGCCTTGCTGCGGCGGGCGGGTTGGGACCGGCCGATCTGGCTTCATGGTGCCCTCGCCTCGCTCTGCGAAGCCTACGAGACGCTGGGAGTGCCGCTCGGCGACCTCCGGCCGGCGACCACCGCTGCGAAAGCCGAGCTCAAAGGCGCGATCGTCCTCGCCCCACCCGGCGCGATTGCCGACCGCTGGGCGCGCCGGCTCGCCGATCCGGTGGTGGCGCTCGCCTCCGGCTGGATGCGGGTGCGCCAGCGGGCCAAATCGTGCGGGATCGAGCTGCCGCTCGTAATCTCGGACCACGCCGACTGGGACGAGTTAAACGTCACCATCGACCAAACCGGCGCGCCGGAAATCTGGGTGACGCACGGGCGCGAGGAGGCTCTGATCCACGCCGCGGGACAGCGCGGGATCGCCGGCCACGCGCTGCGGCTGCTGGGATACGAAGAAAACGACGACGCCACCGGTTGAGTCCACCTCTCCCGCTTCTGCGGGAGAGAGCCTTCCTCCGGGCCCCGACCCGGGGGTCGGTTCGCGAAGTGAACCGGGTGAGGGTCTCGCGTGCCGCGGCTACGGCCGCCAGGAGATTTGCGCCGGAGGCGGGGCGGTCGGATCGCAGCGTAACCACTGGCCGTTCTGAACGCTGATCCCGGTCATCGACATGATGAAACCCCAATGGGTAATCACCAGTGTGTCGGGCCAGTCATGCAGCGCGGACATTTCCGCCCGAAACAGGGCAGCACGATCGACCACCGCGGCAGCCGGCTCAGGGATCGCCGGCCACCAGATCTCCTCGATCGCCGAGAAATCGTGCTCTGGCCAGGCGCCCTCCAGCTCCGTACGCGGCGTGCCGACATCGCAGGTGAAGGCGCAGCGTTCGCGTACGATCGGGTTGATCAGCACCGGCACGCCGAGCGCCTTGGCCAGAGGCGCCGCCGTCTGCAGCGCCCGGGTGTAAGGCGAGACGATGATGCGGGCGATCCCGTCGCCGGCGAGTTCTCGGGCGGCCTCGGCGGCCTGGGCGTGGCCGAGCGGGGTCAGCTTGGGGTCGGTGATGCCCGGGTCCCGCCGAGTCGTGCTGAAATGCAGGTTGAATTCGCTCTGGCCGTGCCGCAGCAGGATCATGGGCGGCGATTACCGCCATCCCGGTGGGGCGGCAATCCGCAACGCGATCGCGGATAGGGAGTATCCGCCGCAATCCGGGACGCGAAGCATTTGTGTCCGCGGCACGACGCTCTTATCTGTCACCAGGAGGAGAGTGAAGCGATGGAAACGGGCGGGTTCCCAGTCGATCTGGTGTTGTTCGGGTTGATCGCGGGGTTCCTGGTGCTGCGGCTGCGCAGCATCCTGGGGCGACGCACCGGGTTCGAACGCCCGCCGGCACAGCCGTTCCAGCCACCTGGGCAACCGCCCGGCGCCCCGCCGGTCGGCCCGGTTATCGAGGGCCGGGCCGAGACGGTGCCGGCGTCGACCCGGGCAGTGCCCGATCCCGGCAGCCCACTGGGCCAGATGCTGTCGCGTATGAAGGCGATCGACCGTGGCTTTGATCCCGGCGCTTTCCTTGACGGAGCGGACAAGGCGTTCCGCGTCATCGTCGGCGCCTTCGCGGCTGGCGATCGCGCCAAGTTGCGCGGCCTGGTTTCCGATGAGGCGTATGGCGCGTTCGATCAGGCGATTGCGGCACGCGAGCAGGCCGGGCACACACAGACGAGCGAAATCAAGGACATCCCGTCGGCCACGATCGAGGAGGCCGACCTGCGCGGGACGGTTGCCCAGACGACCGTGCGGTTCGTCTCTGACCAGGTCAGCCTGACCAAGGATAGCGCCGGCCAGCTGGTCGCCGGTACCGATGCGGTGACCGAGATCACCGATGTCTGGACGTTCGAGCGCGATCTTTCCTCGCGGGACCCGACTTGGCGGCTGGTGTCGGTGCGCGGCGCCTGATCGGTGGACGGCCCGCCCGAGCCGGGCGAAGTCATTGTCGGGCAGCGCCTGATCTGCGGCGACTGCCTCAACGTGCTGCCGCGGCTGGAGTCCGGCTCGGTCGATGTGGTGGTCACCTCGCCGCCGTATAATCTTGGCGTCTCCTACAATCGCTATGAGGACCACCGGGCAGAGAACGAGTATCTGGAGTGGATGATGGGTGTCGCCCGGGAGATCGCCCGCGTGATGCGGCCAGACGGGTCCTTCTTTCTGAACGTTGCCGGATCCTCCAGCGCGCCTTGGCTGCCGTTCGAGCTGCTGGTGCGGCTGCGCCGCTTGTTCGTGCTGCAGAACCACATCACCTGGATCAAGTCGATCGCCATCCGGCGTGATTCCGTGGGCCACTACAAGCCGGTTCCAGGGCAGCGCTTCCTGCATCGCAACCACGAGCACATCTTTCATTTGACACTCTCGGGCGACGTGAAGCTCGACCGGCTGGCCGTTGGGGTGCCGTTCAAGGACAAGTCCAATATCGCGCGCCGCGGGCACGCCCAGGACCTTCGCTGTCGTGGCGACACCTGGTTCATTCCTTATGATACAGTACAGAGCCGGGCGGCGAAGTTCCACCACCCCAGTACCTTTCCGCTGGCGTTGCCTCGCTGGTGCATCCGGCTGCACGGTCAGCGCGAGGTGACGGTGCTGGACCCGTTCATGGGTACCGGGACCGCGCTGGTGGCGGCATCGCTGGAAGCGGCAAGGGGGATCGGGATCGAGATCGATCCGACTTATGTCGCGGTGGCGCGCAGGAGACTCGCGGAGACAGTTCGTCAGCCCTCGCTTGTGTAGCTTTGGGCCCAGAATGGGTGAAGTTTCGGCGCTACATAACTCGCCGTCATGGCCGTCCCCGGACTTGATCCCGGGATCAGACCCGGCCATCTACGCACCTCTCGGCGGGGGCCGCAGGGGGCGGAGATCGCCGCCGAGAGTCAATCTCTCGGCCGCTTGGTATAAAACCAATCCCGAACCCGGAAGGTACAACAGATACGGATACCACCTGCTCGGCCTTACCAATGATGACCTGGTGGAGGTGCAGCGTCTCGTATCATACACATGGCCGGCGCCCCTCGCTTGCGCCCGCCGCCCACGGCGGGCATGAGACGGCCGATGCCAACTCTCGATCTCGCCAGTCTGCTGGCTACCCTGGCAACGCCGTTGATGCTGCTGCACGCGCGCAGTCTCGCCGAGGGCACGATAGCGATCACCGACCTTTGCTTTCTCGCCCGCTCTGCGAGCGAAGGCAACTGGCGCTGGCTCCGCACGCGCTGGCTTCAGGTGGCCCTGCTCTGGTGGAGCTGGCTCGTTATCTGCTCGCTACCGATTCCCCTGCTTGGCCCAGCCGACCTGCACTCGCTGGTGGAAGGCGTCGCGATCATCCGTTTCCTGATCTTCGTCGCCGCCCTCGAGCACTGGGTGCTTCACGAGCCCCGCAGCCGGCGCTGGCTGTTCGGCGTCACTGCCGCTGCCGCGGCATGGATATCCGCTGAATGCCTGCAGCAATTGGCCACCGGCCACAACCTGTTCGGAGACCCGCGCGGAGCGGGGGGCGCCGTGCTCACCGGACCGTTCCGCCGGGAGCGCGCCGGCCCGCCGCTCTCGCGCATCATCTTTCCGGTGCTTTTGCCCGCCGCTGCGGCGCTGCTCGAGCGCCGTCGCGCGCTGCTCACCCTGGGCGCCTATGCCCTGCTGCTCGGGGGCGTGTTCATGATGGTACTGATCGGCCAGCGTATGCCGCTGATTCTGACCGGTTTTGGCCTGTTAATCGCCGCCCTGCTGCTGTCGCGGCTGCGTCCTGTCGTACTGACCGCCGGAATAGGCGGCCTCGCGTTACTGGCTGGCCTGATGCTGGTCTCACCGCTGACTTATTCCCGGGTGGTGCTGCAATTCTCTTCCCTGATGGGACATTTTCCCACCAGCCCGTACGGCCAGATCTATGCTCGCTCCTGGCATATTGCTGAGGCGCATCCATGGACCGGCGCTGGTTTCGACAGCTTTCGCAACCTCTGCCCGATGCCGCAGTATTTCGGTCCCACTTTCGACGGACGCCAGGCTGATGGCGGTGGAGCGGCGATCTGCTCCACGCATCCGCACAATTTCTATGTCCAGGCTCTGGTTGAGAGCGGTTTCCCAGGTCTCGCCCTGTTCACCGCGGCAGCACTTGCGTGGCTTGCGCCGCTGGCCCGCGAACTCTTGCGAGATCCGGTGCCGCTGCGTGTCGGCTTGTTCGTCGCGACCCTGATTCAGCTCTGGCCGATCGCCTCCAGCACCGATTTCGTGGACATGCCAATGGGCGGCTGGTTCTTCCTGCTCCTCGGTTGGGGGCTGGCCGAGGCACGTTGGTCCGTCGCACGATCCGATGAGGACCGGCCAGCCGCAAGGCAGCGCCGCGGGCTCCCGGACCTCCCTGAGAGCAGGGCGTGGGATGCGCAAGAAGGCTGTGCGCCGCACAGCGATGCGGCAGCAATGACGCTGCTGTCTCTTGCACGAAGCGATTCTGGGACAGGACTGAGCGCGCCGTCTTCCACGGTGATGGCAGATATCGCCTCAAACCGGCTCCGCTTCGGGCAGGCGCTCTTTCCGCACCCTGTTCGGGTACTAACTGGGCCGATGCACCGGACCAATTGACAAAGAGAAAATAACTACAGATGAGACCGGGCACTATTGCCTGAAACCAGACCAGGGGCAGCAAGGAGTTATTTCGAGCGGCCAAGCTTTGTAACGCCAAGCCCAGAGCCAGCAGGCCGACAATGACGACCACGGAAATCAGCGGACGCAGTAAGCTGCCCTGTCGCCGAAACGGACCGGTGAGCACGGCCAGCAGCGCAACCAAAGCATATGACAAGGCTGTGATCGGCGTTGATAAACGTTTGTGAGCCTCCGCGACCCACCGCTTGGCGTCTGCTCCCTTGATGAACGGCGGCGGATGGAACAGTTGATGTAGTGAAACGTCGCTGATATCCGGCAGCACAGATCCTTGACTAGGCTCCAAAGTGGACAGATCGAACATATTTCGACGAAACGTCATGATATTGAGCCTTCCAGTTTGGGGATCTATCTCCTGGCGACTCCCATTATCCAATTAAATCAAAAAGTCGTCACTATTGAATATGCGACCCGTTTCGGCAAGGATCGTTACATGTTCTCTGCGGTCGCGTGCGTCGTCGACCAGGATTCCGTGCAAGGTGCCATCCGATCCGCGAGAGCGAACGTACACGGTAAGACCATCGCTGATCTGCGTGAATACACCTTCTTGGAGCAACAGGGCAGCCGCTTGGTTACGAATTTCCCACTGAAGCTTGCGGAACGATTTCAAAGTAGACGGCACCAACCAAAGATTGAGGGCATAGCAAGTCAGCATCGCGAGGGCTGCTACGGCCAGCGCGGGACGTGCAATCTGCAACGGCGACAGCCCAGCGGCTTGCATTACCGTCAGCTCGCGATCGCCGGCAAGCCGCTGGTAAACGAACTGGGTCACCACGAATGTCGTGATGGGCAGTATTACAGCCACGAAACTCGGAATAAGCAGTCCAGTGAGCCGTAGAAATGCTGTGAGGGAGAGCCCATGCTGCACCACAAGGTCTACAAACCGCAGAGACTGAACAAGCCACACAAAGGCCGTCAACGCGCCGGTCACCCCAACCAAAGCCAGCGTCAGTTGCCGGAAGAGATACCAGTCAACCCGCGTGATCAATCTGCAGTGCGGCATCATTCCTCGTTCGGTATCCGGCACTGAATATCAGCCCCCCGGATCGCGGATGATTCGCTAGCATCGAAGCGGTTGGTAGTGAAGGGTCCTGCTAACCAAAGCTCGGGGCTGTCCGGTTTTTCCTGTGCGCATGACCACGAGGCGCGCTCTGGTTCGAGGAAGACGGACCGACCAGCGTCTTTATTACCGCAGTTTACATGGGCCACCACCTATCCGCGAGCATCCCTTCCCGTCGGGGTCCCCACCAGGACCCCGAAGAGCTATAGGCCGCTTATGGCGACTGTCCCAGACCCTCCGCTGATAGCTGTTGTGCTCCCTCCGGGCGAGGGCTTCGGGCCCGGCCGCACGGGCGCCGTCGGCCTGAACGTACGCCGACTCGCCCGCGTCCTACCGGCGCTGGTGCTGGGCGGAGCGCAAGCCGGCCCGACCTTCGAAGACGTGGCGTTCCGCTCCGTCCAGGCGCCGCTCTGGTTGCCTGGTGGCCGCAACGCCCGTTATGCGGCCGGAGTTGCCCGGGTACTGCGCGGCATCAGACCCGCAATGATCGAAGTGCATAACAGGACCGACGTGGCGCTGTCGCTCGCGCGGCGTTTTCCGTCCACGCCAGTCACATTATTCCTGCTCAACGACCCACAGTCCATGCGGCAAGCGGGTAGTCCGGCGCATCGCGCCCGGCTCCTGGCCCAGATCGCCCGCGTCGTGACGATTTCGGACTATCTGCGCGAGCGCCTGCTCGAGGCTGTCGAGCCGCCGCCGGACCGGCCGCCCGTGGTGCTGCCCATCCCAATCGAGCTTGCCACTCTACCGACGGCCGGGCCGCGCGAGCACCTGATCCTGTTCGCCGGACGCGTGGTGCCGGAGAAGGGCGTCGATGCCTTCGTTGCCGCTTGCGCGATCGCCTTGCCGCAGCTTCCGGGCTGGCGGGCTCAGATCATCGGCGCCGACCGCTTCCGCGCCGACAGCCCGGAGACGCGGTACGTGCGGACGGTGCGGGCCGCTGCCCAGCGGGCCGGCGTGCGCATGCTGGGCTATCGCGACCATCCAGACGTGCTGATGGCGTTGTCGCGTGCCTCAATCGCGGTGGTGCCGAGCCGTTGGGCCGAGCCGTTCGGGCTGTCGGCGCTGGAGGCGATGGCCTGCGGCGCGGCGCTGCTGTGCTCGCCACGAGGCGGCTTGCCCGAGGTGGCGGGCAAAGCGGCAGTGTTCATCGATCCCGACGACCCGCCCGGCATGGCCGCCGCCATCGTGGCCCTGGCGCGCGATCCGGCGCGACTCGCGGCCGTGGCCGCCGCCGGCCGCACGCAGGCACGAAAGTTCGGCCTGCAGGCGGCGGCATCGCGACTCGCCGCCTTGCGGCGCGAGGTGCTGGCAGCCGGACCCACCGGCGGTAGCCCCCCTGCCTCGCCTTCCCTATATACCGCGGCACAGAACGGGATGGAGCCGCGATGATGGTCGATGCGACGACCCAACAAGAGCTGGTGCCGGTGACGGTGCTGACCGGATATCTCGGCGCCGGCAAGACGACCCTGCTCAACCGCATCCTGAGCGAGCAGCATGGCGGAAAATACGCCGTGGTGATCAACGAGTTCGGCGAGCTCGGCGTCGATAACGACCTCGTCGTCGATACCGACGAGGAAGTGTTCGAGATGAACAACGGCTGCATCTGCTGCACCGTGCGGGGCGACCTGATCCGCATCGTCGGCGGCTTGATGAAGCGGCGCGACCGGTTCGACGGCATCATCATCGAAACGACCGGCCTCGCCAATCCGGCGCCGGTCGCGCAGACTTTCTTCGTCGACGAAGGCGTGCGGACGAAGACGCGGCTGGATGCGATCGTCACCGTGGTGGATGCCAAGCACGTGCTGGCCCGGCTGGAGGACAGCCACGAGGCGGCCGATCAGATCGCCTTTGCCGACGTGATCGTGCTGAACAAGACCGACCTAGTCTCGGCGGAAGAGCTGGCAGAGGTAGAGCGGCGCATTCGCCAGATCAATCGCTTCGCGGTGATCCATCGCACCGAGCGCGCCGCCCTGCCGATCGATCAGGTGCTGAATCGCGGCGCCTTTGATCTCAAGCGCGTGCTCGACATGACTCCCGATTTTCTCGACAGCGACGAGCATGAGCATAATGACGACGTGACCTCGGTCAGCTTCGAAGCCGATCGCCCGATCGACCCCGAGAAATTCAACGCCTGGATGGGCGTGCTGCTGGCCGAGAAGGGGCAGGACCTGCTGCGCACCAAGGGTATCCTGAATTACCAGGGCGACGATCGCCGCTTCGCCTTCCAGGCAGTGCACATGATGGCCGATGGGGATTTCATCGGCCCCTGGCGGCCCGACGAGCCGCGCCGCAGCCGCATCGTGTTCATCGGCCGCAACCTAAACCGCCCCCAGCTTCGCCGCGGCTTCGAAGCCTGCCAGGCGGAGGGGTGATGCGGCACATCGTCCACCTCTCCCGCAAGCGGGAGAGGTGGGTATCGCAATGACTGACGCAGCCACTGCCCGGTTCCTGATCGAAAGCCGAGGCACCGTACGCGACCTCAGTGCTTTCGTGGTGTCCGCGCGCTTCGACCACGACGGACGCATCGCGGCATTCGCGCTCGGCGACGGTACGCTTCGTTTGGCCGATTGGTCGCAACCCGGGGAATGGCGCGAGCTGCCGGTGCATGACGGCGCGGTACTGGCGCTGGCAGCGCATCCGGGCGGCGGCTGGATTTCCGGCGGCGATGACGGGAAGCTGCGTCGCATTGATGCCGATGGTGCCATTACCGATATCGCTTCATTCGGCACGAAATGGGTCGAGCAAGTCGCGGCAACGCCCGGCGACAAAGGAGGCGTGCTCGCCTGCACCGCCGGCAAGATGGTACACCTGTTCGACGCCGCCGGCACGAAGCTGAAAGAGCTTTCGCATCCGTCCACGGTGACCGGACTCGCCTTCGACAGCAAAGGCAAGCGGATCGGCGCATCACATTACAACGGGGCGAGCCTCTGGTTTGTCGCGGCCAAGACTGACACTCCGCGGCTGTTCGAATGGAAGGGGAGCCATATCGGCATCACCATCCATCCCGACGGCGACGCGGTAGTGACCGCGTTGCAGGAGAACGCGCTGCACGGCTGGTCACTGCCGGACGGCAAGCACATGCGAATGAGCGGGTATCCCGCCAAAACACAGTCGATGTCGTTCACCCGCACCGGCAAGTGGCTGGCAACCAGCGGGGCGGATGCGATGGTGCTATGGCCGTTCTTCGGCGGCGGCCCGATGGGCAAGGCACCGTTGGAACTCGCCGGCGGTGACGGAATCCAGTGCACGCAGGTCGCCTGCCACCCGAAAGAGGACATGGTAGCCGGCGGCTTTGCCGACGGGTTGGTGGTGCTGGCGGATATCGGCTCCTCGCGTATTCTGCCGGTGGCGCCGCCGGGGCATGGGCCGGTCTCGACGCTGGCGTGGAACGCCGGCGGCTCGCATCTCGCGATCGGCACCGAGACGGGGTTCGCGGCGATCGTGGATTTCTCAAGGCGGGGGGAATGATGCCGGCGAAAGATGGCGGCTCAGGACTTCCGTCCACCGCCGCTGAGCAGCCGATCATCCGCCGAACCAACCCCACGAGCAGCCGCCCCAAGATCGTGCGCGAGTTGGTCGGCGACGTCGGTCCGGTAGTGGAGCGCATCCCAGTAATTCGTATCCGTCGTAGTGATCGGACTGGGCAGCATGAAATCGACGACCAGCGTATTTGGCGGGTCGCCCGCGATCATGGCGACGCGCCGCTTGCACTCGTTCCACACCTGCGCGCCCTCGCTGCCGGGGGGCGGGAACAGCACGTGATTATAAGGAACAAAGAACAGAATCTTGCGGGTCGTCGTAGGGAACTTGCTGAGCTCGGCACGCAGTGTCTCCACCGCGGGATGGCGCCAGTCCGCCGGCGGACCGTTGCGCGCCCCGGGCGGAATCTCTGGCTCTCCCTCGCGCTCGCGTAGATGCACCGCCGCGCGCTCCGCGTCGTACTCGGCATCCGGCGGCACGAACCTCGTGTAACCATCGCGCCCGTACGCCGGGCGCTTGATGCCGATCAGGATACCGAAGAGCTGGCCTGCCTCCTGCACTGCGTACAGATTGAACATGTGCAGGTAGCCGACCCACCTGTCATCCCGGTACATCCACGGGGGAAACGGGTTCGGCGTGAACTTCTCGTAGGTGTCCCCGGTCACGCACCACACCACGTCGAGACCCACCATCACCACGCGCGGCGCAGGATGCGCGCGCCGAAACACCTCCATCAGCTCCGTCTGCTCATAAACTGTGGCACTGTTCATCGCCAGATTGGCGAAATGCGCGTCAAACAGTGGATCGAGTACGGCCGGGCGCAGTAACCGGCTGGTGGAGGTGCCAAATATCGCGCTGTCGAACCGAGTTGAACGCGCCAGCGCCGGGAACGCGAACCGCGCATCCGTGGCAACCGGCCAGCGCTTTGCCGGTAACGATAGCGGCAACGTATCGAACGGATCGATCAACACCACGAAGGCATAGATCACGACCACGCACAGCAAAGCCGTGCCGGCGGCGAGCCGGAAGAACCGCCGCCAGGTGGAAGGCGGATCAGAACTGGAAATAAATGAAGACATTCGGCAGTCGACCGCCCACGAGCAACAGCAGATAAGCGAGCGCCGCACCGGCCGGCACCGCGAGCCAGACTCTGCGGCCGCAGCCGCTCCAGCGCCGCCTGCTGGCTGGTCGGACCGATCAGCGCCACCACCGCCCCGCCCGCCAGTGCTGCGACGAACTCAGGGTCCAGCGCGACATGCCCGATCCCATGCAGCCCCAGCATGGAAGCGAACATGCCGCCGGCTGCGGCGAAGCTGTCGCAACGGAACAGCACCCAGCCGGCCATGACGAACAGCAGCGTCAGCAGCCAGGCGAGCGGACGCGGCAGCCGAAGGCCGGCGCCTTGCCACAGATGGTTCACCGCCAGCGCCACGCCGTGCAGTCCGCCCCAGACAACGAAGGTCCACCCCGCACCATGCCACAGCCCACCCAGCAACATCGTGGCAACGACGTTCGCCGCCTGCCGCACCGGACCGCAGCGGTTGCCGCCGAGCGGGATGTAAAGGTAGTCACGCAGGAAGCGCGACAGCGTCATGTGCCAGCGCCGCCAAAAGTCGCGCACCGACGCCGCACGATACGGCGCGTCGAAGTTGAACGGCAGGCGCAGCCCGAACATGCGTGCCAGCCCGATCGCCGTGTCGGAATAGCCCGAGAAGTCGAAATAGATCTGCAGCGTGTAGGCGGCACAGGCCAGCCAAGCCTCGGCTGCCGTCAACGGCGCTCCGGCTGCCTGGCGGAACAACGGATCGGCGACCATCGCCAGCGTGTCGGCAAACGCTACCTTCTTCGCCACGCCGATCACGAACAGGGCTAAGCCGCGCGACAGGTTCTCCCACATCTCCTGCCGGCGCGGGTCGGCGGCAAATTGCGGGATGATCTCGTTGTGCCGGACGATCGGCCCCGCAATGAGCTGCGGGAAGAACATCACGAACATGCCGAAATCCAGCAGCCCGTAGATGTGCCGGTCGCCGCGCCGCAGATCGACCAGATAGGAGATTTTCTGGAAAACGAAGAAGCTGATGCCGAGCGGCAGGATCAGATGCCAGGGTGTCCAGCTCTCGCCCAGCACGCCGTAATACGTGCCACGCAAAAAATCGGCGTACTTGAACAGCGCCAGGACACCAAGATTCATCGCCACGCCGAGCAGCGGGATGAAGCGCGCATGCCGCCGACCATACCACTGCGCAACCAGCCAGTTCGCGAGCGTCAGCCCAACCAGCAGAGGCACGAACCGCACGTCCCACCAGCCATAAAAGACAAGCGAGGCACCGATGACCAGGACCTGGCGCGCCTGCCGACTGCCTGCAAGCGCGTAATAGAGCGCCAGCACCACCGGCAGGAAGCCGCAGATGAACACCTGCGAGTTGAACAGCATTACGGGTCTCGCAGCCGGGCGAAGCCGTGGCCCCACCGACTCCAATGCTCGAGCGAAGCGATCGCGGGAACCACATAGAGTGGCGCCGCGTGCATCACGACACGGCCGATATCGAACGACTTCGTCACGGCGAGAGAAACCAACGCCAGCGCGGGAACGACCAGTCCATCGATTGGGCGGAACGGGCCGCCACGCAAACCGCGCCGTGCGGCGGGCCAGCCGGCAACCGCCACGCCGGCGACCAGAAAAAACGGCACGATGTCCAGCACGAACCCGCGTCCGGATATGCTCGCCGCCAGGTTGGCGAAGATCGTCTGCGCATACGCCTGAGGTTGCAGTTGATACGCATTGCCCGGCAGTTGAATCAGCCGCAGCATCAGCAGGTAGAGTGCCAGCGCGATCACCGTCGCCGCCCATTGGACGCGAAGCGCATGCCGGTCTTCCGCGCACACGGCGACGCGAACTGTCAGCCACAGAAACAGGACCAGGCAGATTTTCTCATCCGCGATCACCGAGATGATCGCCAGTGCTGCGAATGCGGCAGGGCGGTGCAGCACGGCAACCGCGACCGCCACCAGCATGATCGCGACCGGGTCGATGCCATAGGCCTGGCTGTGCCAGCACAACAGGAACAGCAGGGCGGCGGCCAGCAGACCATCGCGTTTCCCGAGCCCACACTGCCTCGTAGCAACATGAAAGACGACAGATCCGGCAAGCACCATCGCCAGCCAGGACAGCAATGCGATTGCCGCCGTCGCCTTCAAATATGCGAGCGGGATCTGCGCCGGCAGCTCGCTCAGCCGCAGTGGCGGCAGGAGGTAATAGAACGGCACAGCCGCAGCGACGCTCAGGATACGGTAACCATATGGCGAGCCGGGAAACGCTCCGCCGGGGCTCCCCACCAGCCACAGCAGGAATGGCGCATAGTCGTCCCGCGGCAGCGTATTGAACACCATCGTGCGGTAGATCGCCCAGAAGAACGGCGACAGCAGCACAAGCAGCCCAGCGAACGCGGCGAGGCGGGCCAGCCGGGCCCTCGCCTCCAGGCCGACGGTCGGCACCGACCTACTCGAGCGTCTCCAGCAGCGCGGCCATCAGCGCGGCGCGCGGGGCCAGATCGCGCCAGATGATGTGCTCGTGTCGCACGTTCGCGCCGGCCCCGGGGCAGCCCAGCCCGTCCAGCGTCGGGATTCCCATCGCCGCGGTGAAATTGCCGTCCGAGCCGCCGCCGCGATGCTGCTTCGGCAACTTGATGCCGATCTCGCTCGCCGCCGCGCGGGCTTTCTCGTAAAGCATCGAGATACCGGCCGTTTCCGCGAAAGGCGGGCGGTTCATGCCGCCCTCCACCGTCACGCGGCAGCCTGGAGTGCGCGCGGACAGGTCGAGGATCGCCCGCTCCATCCGCTCCCCGTCCGCCGCCGAATTGACCCGCAGGTCGATCTCGCAGCCGGCCTCGGGCGGGATCACGTTGGGCCGCGTTCCCCCCCATACCGGCGCCGCGTTCAGCGTGACACCGCGCTCCAGATCGACCATGCCGTGGATCGCCAGGATCTGCCTGGCCAACTCCACCACCGCCGAGGCGCCGTCCTGGAAATTGCCGCCGGCATGTGCACCGAGCCCCTCCACCCGCAGCACGAACCGGCCCACGCCCTTGCGAGCGGTGACGCAGGCACCACCCGCGCCGGCCGGCTCCGGAATCAGCACGGCGGCGGCCGACGCTGCCTCGCGCTCGATCAACTCGCGGCTGGTCGGACTGCCCACCTCCTCGTCGGGCGTCAGCAGCAGCACGATCGGCCGGCGCGTCCGCACCTCCTGGCGCAGGATCGAACGCACCACGTGCAGAGCCAGGAAGCTGCCGGCCTTCATGTCGTAGATGCCAGGTCCGTGTGCCTTCTGACCGTTCACCCGGAACGGCATCGCCTCCAACGTGCCTAGCGGCCAGACGGTGTCCAGATGCCCGGCAATCAGGATCGGCCTCGCCTCATTCGGTGCGGTCGCAGAGGTCCGGGCGATCAGGTTGTCGCCAAACCCGTCGCGGCCGGGAATGCGGGTGAGGATCGCGCCGGCCTGAGTCAGCTCGGCCTCGGCGACGTCCATCAGCCGATTGACCGACGCGGCGTCGGTCGTGGGTGTTTCCAGCTTCACCCAGTCGGCCAACTCGTCCAGCAGCTCCTCCGCGCGGCCCACCTCAGTCTGCGGCATCGGTTAATCCCGTCTGTGATCGCACGGCCCGGGTCTTTGCCCGCAAAGCCACGCCTTGTCCACGCAGCGTACAAGCTGACGGAACGGGATCGCGCCCGACGGCGACGCGGATGAACTCGGTTGCACCGCAAAACATTCGCCTCGTTGACGGAGCCCGTAGTGTCTGCCTGCGACCCTCGACCAATATTTGCCGCTTCTGCATAGCGTGTCACCGGACAAGGTTCCTATACTGGGGCGCTGATCTTCCGAAGGAGATCGCTCGTCATGCGGGCCACGGCAGTCGTCCGGCATTTCCTTGTCGCCCTGTTGCTGGGTCTGAGCTCCTGCGTGCCGCACGGGCCGACCACTTCGGCGTTCGATGGCGTGTATCAAGGCAAGGGCTACTTGACGGATCCGGGATTGCAGCGGGCCTGCGACCTTGTCCTCCAGCTAAAGCCGATGACGGTTGCCCAAGGCCATGTCGACTTCGGTGACGTGACCGGGTGGGTCCAGCCGGATGGCCATCTGCAGATGGTCTACGGGCAGCAGTGGTTCTACGGGCAATTCCAAGGCGCCGGGTTCAAGGGTACCGTCTCGAGGCCGGGATTGCCGTGCACCTACCAGTTGGAAATGAACCGGGTAAGCTAGCGAGCGGCTATGCGGAGATTGTATTAGTGGGTCGACAAGCTCACTCACACGTGGGTGCCCGTGGGATTTGCCATTTCGGCATAGCCTCGGACCTCGTGAGGTCACATCTGACAGATGCACCGACGCCAACAGAATGCCGACATACGGAACCGACGGGGAAGATGCAATGCGGAATCCAGGCCGGAACCGCCGTATCGCGAACACCGCGGTGGGGGTTCTCACATGGACGCTGACGTCCTCGGTTGCAGCCTGGGCGCAGACACCGGCCCCTTCGGGGAGCCCGCCGGCCGCCACCGACGCGTTGCAGCCGACTGAGGGAGAAGTTTCGGCCGGGGAGCGTGCGGCGGGCATTCGTCCATCACCAGCCCAGCAAGGCGCGGAGCAGCAGCAGTTGAACCAGATATACCAAAACCTGATGGGCCAGCCACCCGCCACCCCACCACCACAGTCGGGCGCGCGCGAGTAAGGATTTCGCCCGCTTCCGCTTGCGAATGCTCGCCTGGCTTCCGCCATGCTGCGTCCGGCGGTCGCACGATCGCGAAACGATCCCACGTTTGGGAATGTCTAGCCCGAGCGGGTGTGCCCGCGGCACCGGGTTCGCGGTCGGGAAACGGTTCACACAGAGAACCGCGGAGGATCCACGGAGCGCTACGGAGGTCAGTATGTTGCTCGACGGGGCTTTGACCGAGCGGGTGATCGGCTCGGCAATCGAAGTCCACCGGCAGCTTGGGCCCGGACTGCTGGAATTGGCTTACGAGGCCTGCATCTGCTTCGAGCTGAGCCAAGCGGGCATCGCGTTCGAACGCCAGGCCGGCATTCCCATTCTCTATCGGGACATGCGGCTGGATACCGGCTATCGCGCCGGCCTGATCATCGCTCGGACGGTGATCGTGGAGATCAGGGCCGTCGAGGCCATCCTGGCGATGCATGAGGCGCAGCTTTTGACCTATCTGCGCCTGGGCGGCTACCGGACCGGGCTGTTGTTGAACTTCAACGCGCTTCGGCTGAAGGACGGACTGCGAGGGTTCGTGATGTAACCCTTCCTGGTTCTCCGTGCGATCCTCGGTGGCACTCCGTGTGAGCCCTTTGCCACGAGTTCGCCATTCGTTCCTCGGATGAGTGGAATCCGTAGCCCGCAAGGGGAGGGGGTTTAGCCCAACTTCGCGGTTTGGCGGGGTCGAAGAGCAGCAAGTGATTGATTGGGCGTGCGCGTCCCTCCATCGAAAACCGGCTGGGACCTATTCCCGGCCGGTTTCTTGTTGATAGCGCGACTCGCTGAACAATCGGTGGACAGTGCGCCGGCGTCAGGCGGCATCCTCGCGCTTGTCGCGGATGCGCACGTATGCCAGTTCGGCGTGCTGCTCGCAGTAGGGTTTTCCCGGTACCGAAGCCTCGTCGCAGAACCGGAAGCTGCTGGTACCCGGCTCGCCGATCGGCCAGCAGCAGGTGATCACCCGGCCATAGGGACGTGGAGCGACCGGCTGCAGCCGGGGCGCCGGCGCCACGTACGGTGCAGGCGGCGCGAGCGGCCTGAGCGCTGCAGCGGGCGCGGGGGCCGGCGCTCGGGTGCTGGCGAGCGGCGGCAAAGTCGGGCCGGCAACGGGCGGCCGGCGGACGGACGCACGTTTCGGCCGCGGCGCACCGCCGCCATCTCGCCGGATCGGCGAGGGTCGCGCCGGCAAGTCCAGCCGATGCGCCTTGCCGACCACCGCATTCTTCGACACCCCCAACCGGCGGCCGATTTCGGCCGTCGAGTGGCCTTCATCCCAGAGCGCCCGGAGGCGCAGGATCGTCTCGTCCGCCCACTCCATTTTGTGGCTCCTCGACCCATCGCAACGCAAGATACGGTATCGAGGAGACCAACTCGAAACAATAGAACAAAACGTGTCTCGCACAAAAACTTGTGGAAAACTCGGATCAGAACAACAATCCCTTGCGCAACAGCCCGTGAACGCCCTTCTCGGCGTTCACCGTCTGCGTCACGTGGAAGTCGACCGCGAGGGAGCAGAATTGATAGGCCTGCTCGCGCGAGAGGTTGGTGCGCCCGGCAATAAGGGCGATCATCTCCCGCAGCGCTTGCTTCATCGCCAAATCGAGGTCCTCGTGCATCCCCATGGTGATCCAGTGGGTCGCGGTCTCGGCGCGCGGGTAAAGCAGCGCCGGGTCGCGCGGCCCGCCGCCCTTCACCAGGGTCAAGGTGAAGGTGCCGGTCAGGCACGTCTCCAGCGCGTTGATGCAGACCTCGCCGTCGCCCTGCACGCCGTGACCATCGCCGGCGGAAAAATTCGCACCAGGCACGAAGACCGGCAGGGACAGCACCGCCCCTTCGGTCAGCTCTTTGTTGTCGAGGTTGCCACCGTGGGCGCGCGGCTCTTTGGTGGAGATCGTGCCCCATTCCGGCGGCGGGGCGACGCCCATCACGCCGAAGAACGGCGCCAGAGCGAGCTCCGTGCCCCAGGGCAGACGGCAGACGCGGTGCGTCCGGTCGATCGGGATGTGGCTCAGGTAGCGCTCGGGAAAATCCTCGGGCAGGGTCCCGAACAGCGGTCGGAAGCCGCAAAAGCCCCAGTCGGCGCCGAGTTCGATCCGGTCGATGCGGACATCCAGCCGGTCGCCCGGCTCGGCCCCGGCGACCGCGACCGGGCCGGTCAGGATGTGGCCGCCCAGACGCGGCAGCCCGGCGGCGAAGATCACCGCCAGAGCAGGGGGGACCACCAGTTCCGAGCCGGGGGGCGGCATGACCTCGGCCCGCCGGCGGACAGACACTCCAGGACGACGGTGTCGCCGGACGCCACCGTGATCAGGGGCGGGTAGCCAGCGTCGAAGCTACCCCAGCGAACGGTTTCAGGGCTTGCTACAATGCGATGAACCGCCATGACCGAACTCTCCCGACAGGAGATCGGATCGTGACGGAACCCGGAATGTGGTCAAGCGGGACTGGCTTCAACTGCGCTGAGTCTCAGGCCGAGGAATCTCAGGCTGCTCTAGGCGGTGCTCCGTGGCGTGGTCGTCCTCCGCCATGGTTTGCTTGAAGGCCTTGATACCCTTGGCGAGGTCGCCCATCAGAGTGCTGATCTTGCCGCTGCCGAACAGCAACAGCACCACCGCCAACACAATCAGCCAATGCCAAATGCTGAATTCGCCCATGGTTCAACCCTCCGGGTCAGACAGGTGGGCGACGATCGAAAGTCGCGCAAGCAATGTTTTGCTTGCACGCCAGTGGCTTACACAGGCTTAATCGGTAACAGCCGAGGATTAACTCTGCGGTGCCGCGGTGGTCTGCGCGCTTGATGACTTGCTGGTGGCCTGGCCCGGGCCAGAGATATTGCCGGCCGGCCGCTCAGTATTCGTGGCGACCATGGAAGCGTCATCGTCTTCCGACATGTTCTTCTTGAACGCCTTGATGCCCTTGGCGAAATCGCCCATCAGGCCGCTCACCTTTCCGCCGCCGAACAGCAGAAGGACGACCATCAGCACCACCATCCAGTGCCAGATGCTGAAGCTACCCATGTTACCTCCACACCCCGAGCCCGGCCCGGCGCCGTTCAGCGGGCGTAAACATCTTTCCGATCGAGATGGACCGCTCGAGCGCGCGATGCAAGCGGTGTTTCGCCGGATGGCAGAACCCTCATCTCCTCCCCCTCCCCTTGCGGGCTACCGTTGTCCCACAACCCCGAATTGACTTTCCTGAGTGCTGAGCAGCGGATTTGAGGCGGGTCGAGTTTGCATCAGCGATCTTTCGAGGCTCCCGCCGAACGGGCGGCGGCAGCCGGCTGGCGCCGCCCCTCCGGCAGGCCCCTTTGCAGCCCCCTGCGAATCAGATTTGCCCCCGACCAACAACCCACCGGAGCCGATTTGCATGAACGACCAGCCGCAGCTTGGTCACTTTGGCAATCGCCGCCTGGCCGCGGTCGGCGACAGCCTGCTGGGGGCGATGCAGAAGCAGCGCACCATGTGCCTCTCGGCATTGGCCGACAGCCGCGGCCAAGCCCGCCAGTTTCAGCGTTTCCTCGACAACGAGGCGGTCAGCATGCACGAGATGCTGGTGCATGCCGCCCGGCAGACCGCCCGGCGCGCCGTCGGGCGGCACGTCCTGGCGATCACCGATACCACGGAGCTGAATTACGCTCCCCACAGCGGCGCCAAGCGCGGCTTTGGCACGGTCGGCAACGGGACCGACATCGGCGTGCTGCTGCACCCGGTGATTGCGGTGGATGCCGAGCAGGGCGGGCTGATCGGGCTGGTCGGTGCCGCGGTGATCAACCGCACCGACGGCCCGGTGACGGACCATAAGACACGCCCGGCCGACGAGAAGGAGTCTCGCCGCTGGCTGGCGGCCGCCGAGACCGCCGGCGAGGTGCTGGCGGAGGCGGCGATGATCACTGTGGTCGAGGACCGCGAGGGCGACATCTATGACCAGTTCGCGCGTCGGCCGGACAACGTGCATCTGTTGGTGCGGGCCGCGCAGAACCGCTCGCTCGAGGGCGATGAGAAACTGTTCGCGCGATGCGCCGCCTGGTCAGCAGTAACACAGCACACCATCCAGGTGCCGGCCCGGCATGGCAAGCCGGCGCGGGCCGAGCGGACCGCCGTCGTGGCGGTGCGCTCCGGCGAGGTCACGATCAAGCGGCCACTGCGCGCCGAGCCAGGCCTGGCGCCGACCTTGACCCTGCGGGTGGTGGATGTGCGCGAGATCGCCCCACCGTCGGCGCAGCAACCCTTACACTGGTGTCTGCTGACCACGCATGCGGTGGGCGGTGCGGCGGAGGCGCTGCAGATTGTCGCCTGGTACCGGCTGCGTTGGATCATCGAACAGCTGTTCCGTACGATGAAGACGGACGGTGTCGATGTGGAGACCTCGCAGATCACGACGCCGCTCAGCCTGGCGAAGCTGGTGACGGTGGCGCTGATTGCCGCCGTGCGGGTCATGCAACTGGTGATCGGTCGCGACGGCAGTACGGGGCAGTCCATAGAGGACGTTGCCGACCCCGCCGAACTGCCGGCGCTACGGGCGATCAGCGCCTCCCTCGAAGGGCCGACCGACAAGTTGAAGAACCCGTTCGATCCTGCCTTGCTGGCTTATTACGCCTGGATCGCCGCACGCCTCGGAGGCTGGTCCGGCTACACCTCCAAGGGATATCGGCCGCCCGGTCCCAAGACCATGGCCCGCGGTCTCAAGCGCCTCGATGCCATGGTGCAGGGCTGGATGCTGGCTAATCGTTCCGCACTTGTGGGACTCCGGTAGCCCCTTGCGGGAGGGGGCCGCGGTGCATTTGATTTATGGCTAAGAGCCCGACCGCGGCAGTCCAAGCAGCGTGTCCAGCACGTAGTCTTGGTGCGCACCAGCCGCCGGACCGGGCCAGCCGACGGCAGCCTCCGGCGGGTCGCCATCCAACCGGATTGCCGGCCCCGGGTGGAGAGTGCGGCCGATCAGCTCGTCATCAACCGGCTGCACCGACTTGCGTGCCAAGAAATGCGGGTCCGTGGCGCAGTCGGCGATGTCGTAAAGGCGCGAGCATGGCACGCCGGCGGCGTCCAGTTGATCCTGCGCCTCTTCTGCCGGCAGGGTTCGGGTCCAGGCGGTGATGACCTCATCCAGCGCGTCGCGCCGGGCACATCGATCGGCATTGGTGGCATAGGCCGGGTCGCCGGCCATCTCGGGCCGGCCGATCGCGACCATCAGTCGCCGGAAAATCAGGTCGGAATTGCCGGCGATACACAACCACTTCCCATCCGCACATGGATAGGTGTTGGTCGGCGCCGCCGTAGCGATGGCCGCCCCGGCGGGCTGACGGATTCGCCCGTCCAGGGCGTATTCCGGCAGCATGCCCTCCATTAGGCTGAACACGCTATCGACAAGGTTCACATCGACCACTCGGCCGCGCCCGGTGGCGGTCTCTTCCCTTCCGGCGTCCCGCTGCCAGACGGCCGCCAGCAACCCAATTGCGGCGTACAAGCCGGCGAGGTCGTCGCTGATAGAAAGGCCGCAGCGTGGCGGAGGCAACGTGCTGGCACCCGGCGGATAGCCGGTGAGGTGGCGCAGCCCCCCCATTGCCTCGCCGATCGCCCCGAAAGCGGGCTTGTCGCGATACGGACCGTCCTGGCCGTAGCCGGAGATACGAGCGATCACCAGCGCTGGGTTGATCTCGTGCAGCACCTCGGGCGCGAAGCCCAGCCGCTCCAACTGCCCGGCGCGCAGATTCTCGACCAGCACGTCGGCCCGGGCGGCGAGTTTCAGCACCACGTCTTGGTCGCGCTTGAGGTCCAGCACGACAGACAGTTTGTTGCGGCCATGCACGCTGAACCACACCGGGTGGCCGTTCGCCTGGGCGCCCCAGCCGCGGATCGGATCGCCGCCGGGCGGTTCGATCTTGATAACCTCGGCGCCGAGGTCGCCGAGGATGCGGGTACAGAACGGACCGGCTATGTAATGGCCGATCTCGAGCACCTTGAGTCGGGCCAGCGGTCCGGTTCTTTCTGGCGGGCGCTGCATTTCTTGCTCCTCTTGCTAACGCCTTATTAACTATTTCGGGGAATACAGTGCTATGGCCCCGGTGCCCTTGCCGGCGCCTGTTTCCTCCCCGATGTCGCGCCAAGCGCGACAACTCCGGGCGGTGCGGTTATCCGCACCGCCCGCTTTTTTATGCACGAGGCTGGTGTGGCGGGACAGGGGCGGTGCCCGCGGGCCGCGTTGCAATCCCCGGCGTGGCAGTTGAACCCCGAAGAGAAGACGGTATCGGAACACACGACCCGCATCCCCCCCACATTCGACGAGGGATCGGCTCAAACGACGCTCGGATCTGGCCGATATCCTGATAGACTGCGTACGGGCGGCGCCGCCTTCCGTTTTATGGCGCCGGTCTCCGACTTCTTGGCTTAGGGTGCGAAATCCGGCAGCCTGCCCATCCATGATGACGAGAGCGACATCAAGCGTCCGCGCGTTCCAAGGGCGACTTACCGCCCCGGCTTCCTGATCGGAGCCGGTCCGTCACCGTATCTTGCGGTAACTTTGTCGCCCCCTATCCGCGGACATATACAGATGACGTATAACCCGAAGGCGATCGAGCCTAAATGGCAGGCGTACTGGGAAGAGAACCGCACCTTTCGGGTCGATATCGATCCGACTAAGAAGAAGTTCTATGCGCTCGACATGTTCCCTTATCCTTCCGGCGCTGGGCTGCACGTCGGCCATCCGGAGGGATACACCGCCACCGACATCCTGTGCCGCTATAAACGCATGAACGGCTTCAACGTGCTGCACCCGATGGGATGGGACAGCTATGGCCTGCCCGCCGAACGCTACGCGATGCGCACTGGCATCCACCCCGCCGTTACCACCAGGCGGAACATCGAGAACTTCCGTCGCCAGGTGCGACGCCTGGGCTTTTCTTACGACTGGAGTCGTGAGCTGGCCACCACTGACCCGGACTATGTCCGCTGGACGCAGTGGATTTTTCTGAAACTTTTCGAGCGTGGCCTCGCCTACCAGGCCGAGGTCCCGGTCAACTGGTGCCCAGCTCAGAACACCGTGCTGGCAAATGAGGAGGTCAAGGACGGCAAATACGTCGAAACCGGTGATCCGGTTGTTCGCCGGCTGATGCGGCAATGGATGTTGCGCATCACCAGCTATGCCGATCGCCTGCTTGACGATCTGGAGGAGTTGGACTGGCCCGAGAGCGTGAAGGCCATGCAGCGCAACTGGATCGGGCGGTCCGAAGGGGCGGAGATCAGATTCCCGGTCGAGGGTGGCGTTGGCAGCCTGACGGTGTTCACCACGCGACCGGACACGCTATTCGGCGCCACCTATTGCGTGGTCGCGCCCGAGCACAAGCTGCTGCCCGCTATTGTGGCACCGAATGCACGCGACGCGGTAGCGACCTATATCCAGCACGCCAAAACGTTGGGCGAGGCAGCACAGGGCGACGCGAGGCGGGAGAAGACGGGTATTTTCACCGGCGCCTTTGTCAAGAATCCCGCCAGCGGGCAGCAACTGCCCGTCTGGGTCGCCGACTACGTGTCGGCCGTTTACGGCACCGGCGCCATCATGGCGGTCCCCGGCCACGACGCGCGCGACCACGAATTTGCCCGCGCCTTCGGCCTGCCGATTGTCCAGGTGGTCGATTCCGGCGATGGACGCGACGTGAGCGACGCCGCCTATGATGGCGACGGGGTGATGGTCAACTCCGGCTTCCTTGATGGCATGACCGTCGGCGAAGCCAAGCGCGCCATCATCGAGTGGCTGCAACAGCATGGTGCCGGCGCCGCGAAGGTGACGTACCGCCTGCGCGACTGGCTGTTCTCCCGCCAGCGCTATTGGGGTGAACCGATTCCGGTGCTGCACCTGGCGGACGGCTCGGTCGTGCCGCTGCCGGAGGACAGCCTGCCGCTGCTGCCCCCGGAGTTGGACGACTACAAGCCGGCGGCGTTTGGAGAACCGCCGCTTGCCCGCGCCACCGACTGGGTGTGCACCATCGTCCCTGGCACCGACGTACCTAGCGATGCGCGAGACCAACACGATGCCGCAATGGGCGGGATCATGCTGGTACTATCTGCGCTTCCTGGATCCGCACAATGACCGTGCCCTCGTTGACCCGGTGGCCGAGACGTACTGGATGCCGGTTGACATCTATATCGGTGGGGCTGAGCACGCTGTGCTGCACCTGCTGTACGCCAGGTTCTGGCACAAGGTGCTGTACGACATCGGCGTTGTCTCGACAAAGGAGCCGTTCCAGAAGCTGTTCAACCAGGGAATGATCCTGGCCTTCTCCTACCGCGACGCGGCCGGGCTCTATTACGAGCCGGCCCAGGTCATCGAGCGGGACGGGCGGTATTTCGCCGGGTACCTGTGGAAGTGCATCGCCAGGTCGAGAAGATGTCCAAATCCCGCTTCAACGTCGTCAACCCGGACGCCGTGGTGGAAGAGTACGGCGCCAACTCGGTGCGGTTGTACGAGATGTTTATGGGTCCGCTGGACGCAGCGAAGCCCTGGCAAATGAACGGTGTCAGCGGTGTGCGCCGGTTCCTCGATCGCGCTTGGCGCATCGTTTGCGACGAGGGCGATACACTCCACTCGACCGTGCAGGAGGTTGCGGCGCCCAACGATCTGCTTCGCCTGCGCCACAAAACGGTCAACGTCGTCACAGACGATATTGAGGCACTGCGCTTCAACACCGCTATCGCCCGATTGATGGAATTTGCCAATGCACTGACGGCGGCCGCCGTGCGCCCGCGCGAGATCGTAGAGACCTTCGTGCTGCTGCTCGCTCCATTTGCCCCGCATCTGGCAGAGGAGCTGTGGAGCAAGCTCGGCCATCGGTGCACGCTGGCCTACGCTCCCTGGCCCGACTTCGATCCCGCGCTCGCCCACGACGAGAGCCAGGAATACGTAGTGCAGGTGAACGGCAAGGTGCGCCATCGCTTTTGGGCGAAGGCTGGGCTGGCTGCGCAAGCGCTGACGACAGCGGCGAAGGCCGAGCCACAGGTGATTGCCCTGTTGGATGGCAAGACCATTATGAAGGAGATCGCAATTCCTGGCCGGCTAGCAAACTTCGTGATCCGAGAATAGCACCCGCATAATCTTCGCGGCGGCGGCTGTCCCCATGGCACGAAATCCTGAGCGGTCGGGCGGATGCCTGCTTTGCGCAGGCATGATCGTGAAAGGGTCGGATCAGAGGGGTCTCACTGCCGGCCGGCACACCGAAATAGACGCGGTCGAGCCCCAGTTCGAACGCGACCGCCTCGAAGCGCAGGCTGTGGTCGGGTCGCGTCAACACCTCCATCGTACAACCGGCGTCGGTCTTCCGGTAATGCTCGACGCGCATCTGGTCTTGATAGGCCAGAGCGATATGCGGCAGCGTCGGCAGCCGCTTGTAAAAGCGGAGCTTGTCTCCGCGATCGGTGTCGATCGTCGAGGGGGAGAGCAATTCGACCACCACCAACGGGTCGGTGATATAGGTGCGGCCATGGAATGGACCGCACCGCACCACGACATCGGGGCGGGGCTTATCCAGGGCATCCGACCGGTCGGAGCGTTGGACGCGGATCCCGCCCAGGAATGCCCGGCAGCCCTTCGCGTCCATCGCCGGTTTGAGCGGTGCGCCGATATTCGCCGCGATCTGCTCATGCGTCTCTGTCGGATTGGTCATGGCCACGATGCGGCCGACGACCAGTTCCCGCAGCGCGTCGTCCTTCTGTGCGTCGAGGAACGCGTCGAATTCGGCGATCGTAACGGCTGGCTCGGACTGGACCGCTTCGGACATAGGGCCTCTCTTGTCTCGAGTGCTCAGTCTAGCACGACCCCGACTTGCCATGTCGGGTTCACGGCGGCGATGCCAGAGTTGCTCGAGCCGCCAGCACAATCATCAGCGCGGTAACGGGCAGCAGCGCGATCGCATTGACGCCATGCGACGCCGCCAACCCGGCACTGGCGGCGGCTCCGACGTACGCCGCAAGCGCGACGAGTTGGGGAATCGCGCTGGAGGGCAGTTTCCGTCTGCCCAGCGGCGGCTCCGCAACCCGCACCGCCGAGATGACGATGCTGGTCAGTGTGCCGGTGAAGAAAGTCGTCGTGACGCCGGGAATCCTGAGCTGACGCACCGCGGCGCTTTGCAACCCCATGCCACTCGAGGCTAGCAAGACAAGCACATAAGTTGCCGAATCCGAGCGCGGATCGGCGCTGGTGAGCCACAGCAGCGCGAAGGCGCCGAGCAACGCGGCCTCGATGGCCACCACCGCGGTCACACGTGGCGACCAGCCTTCGTCCGCGTCGTTAAGCAGCAGCGTACCGCACGCGACACCAACCACGAACCCGCCGAACGCCGCGAGGGAATGCAGCGCTGCCGCACTGACGCATGCATTCTCGATGTGTCGAATTAACGCGCGCGGGCGTCGGCCGCGGAGTGGGCTGTCGCGCGGCGGCCCAGCAGATGGCCGAGGTGATCCATGTAGATGTAGACGATCGGCGTGGTGAACAGCGTCAGCAGTTGTGAGACCAGCAGGCCGCCAACGATCGCGTAACCGAGCGGCTGACGGATTTCCGACCCGATACCAGTACCGAGCATCAGTGGGATGCCGGCGAGTAGAGCACACATCGTCGTCATCAGGATGGGGCGGAAGCGCAGCAGGCAAGCCTCGTGGATCGCGTCTTCGGTGCTCAGCCCGCGCTCGCGCTGCCCGACCAAGGCAAAGTCAACGAGCATGATGCCGTTCTTCTTGACGATGCCAATCAACAGGATGATCCCGATGATGCCGATCACATCAAGCGGCAAGCCGAACAGCATCAAGGTCAACAAGGCGCCGAGCCCGGCCGAGGGCAGGGTTGAGATGATCGTGATCGGATGGATCGTGCTCTCGTACAGCATGCCGAGGATAATGTAGACCGCGACGAGTGCAGCGAGGATTAGGATCGGCGTGCTGCCAAGCGAGCTCTGAAACGCTTGCGCGCTGCCCTGGAAGCTGGTTGCAATCGAGGGCGGCAAGTGCAGATCGGCCGCCGTCCGTTGGATCGCAGTTACTGCGTTGCCGATCGCAATGTTCGGAGCAAGATTGAAGCTTAAAGTCACCGAGGGGAACTGCCCCTGGTGGTTTATCGCAAGCGGCCCGATCGCTGGAGTGATTTTGGCAAACTGGCTCAGCGGTACCTCGGCGCCGGTGGAAGATGTTGCATAGATGCGGCTGAGCGCGTCGGGCCCGAGCTGGAAGCCGGGCTCGACCTCCATGATCACATAGTACTGGTTCAAGGTGGTGTAGATCTTTGCCGCGACCCGTTGGCCGAAGGCGTCGTACAGGATCGCATCGACCACAGACGGGTTGATGCCGAGTCGCGAGGCAACGTCGCGGTTGACCTCGACCTGCAGCACCCGGCCGGCGCTCTGCTGGTCGCTGGCGACGCCGGTCAACTGCGGCAGCTTTTGCAGCTTCTGCAGCAGAATAGGCGCCCAGTGGTTGAGTTCCTCATTGTCAACGTCAACCAGCGTATACTGGTACTGAGTCTTTGAGAGCCGCGCACCAATTGTAATGTCCTGCGCCGCCTGCATGAACAGCGTCACGCCTTCGACTGGCTGCAATGCTTTATTCAGGCGCGTGATCACTTGGAAGATGCTGGCCCTATGCCCGTACGGCTTCAGAGTGATGAACATGCGCCCGTCATTTTCGGTAACGGACGACCCGCCGGGTCCAATATAGGCCGTCGCCGAGGCGACCGCCGGGTCCTTTGTCACCACGTCGAGGACGGCCTCAACGCGTCCCATCATGCCTTCCGGGGAGATGCCCTGGGCGCCCTCGACAATGCCGATGATCAGGCCGGTGTCCTCCTCTGGGAAAAACCCTTTCGGGATCATGATGAACAGGGCGCCCGTCGCGCAGATCGTCGCGATCATCACGGTCAACGTGATCAGGCGATGGCGCAGCGCCACGACCAAGGCCTGGTCGTAGACCGCGACCAGCCCATCGAAGAAGTGCTCGACGGCGCCCGAGACACGCCCGGGGACCTTATCGACCTCCGAGGTCAGCAGGCGAGAGCACATCATTGGCGTCAATGTCAGCGACACGATTACCGAAACGAGGATCGCCACTGCGACGGTCACGGCGAACTCGCGGAACAGCAGACCTACCACGCCGCTCATCAGAAACAGCGGAATGAACACGGCGATCAGCGAGATCGAGATCGAGACAATGGTAAAACCGATTTCGCCCGCCCCTTGCAGGGCAGCCTGCATCGGCGTCGCCCCTTTCTCGATGTGGCGCACGATGTTCTCGATCATCACGATCGCATCGTCGACCACGAACCCGACGGCGATGGTCAGCGCCATCAGCGACAGATTGTCCAGGCTGAACCCCAGCACGTACATGACCATGAACGTCCCGATCAGCGACATCGGCACGGCTATCGCCGGGATAGCGGTCGCCCACAGCTTGCGGAGGAACAGGAAGATGACGCCGACGACCAGGGCGATCGTCAGCATCAAGGTGTGCTCAACGTCGGCGACGCTGGCGCGGATGGTCTGCGTGCGGTCCGACGCGATGTAGATCTTCAACGAGGGCGGCAGCGACGCCTGTAGCTGCGGTAGCGCCCGCTTAATCTGGTCGACGGTCGCGATAACGTTCGCGCCGGGCTGGCGCTGCACTGCAAGAAGGATCGCTCGATGGGTATTCAGCCAGGCGGCAAGCGTCTTGTCTTGCGCCGCTACAACGGCATGGCCAACGTCGCGCACGCGGATCGGCGCGCCGCCGGGGTAAAGTCCGGAACGGTAGGCAAGGATGTAGTTGTCAAACCCTTGCGCCGTCATCAGCTGGTCGTTGGTCTGCAAGGCGGAGGCTTGCTGGCCGCCATACAGCGTTCCCTGGGCCTGATTGACCGTGGCCGTGCTCAACGCCGTGCGCACCGCCTCCAAATCCAGCCTTTCCGCCGCAAGCTGCGCCGGATTGACCTGGACCCGGATCGCCGGGCTCTGCTGGCCGCCGACCGTGACCAAGCCGACGCCGGGCATCTGCGCAATCTTCTGGGCGAGGATGCTGTTCGCGTAGTCGCTGACTTTGGTCAGCGGCAGCGTGTCGGAGGTCAGCGCCATCAGCAGGATCGGCGTGTCGGCCGGGTTGGTCTTCCGGTAGATCGGCGGATTTAACAGGGTGGGAGGCAGATTGGCGGCCGCCGCGTTGATCGCCGCCTGCACGTCCTGTGCGGCCGAATCGACAGTGCGGCTGCTGTCGAACTGGAGCGTGATCTCCGAATATTCCGTGGCGCTGCTCGAGGTCATTTGCGAGAGGCCGGGAATCTGGCCGAACTGGCGTTCGAGCGGCGTCGTGACCGAGGAGGCGACCGCCTGCGGACCGGCGCCCGGCCACTGTGCGGTCACTTGGATGGTCGGCGAGTCGATGTTTGGCAGCGCCGCCACCGGCAACAGCTCGTAGCCGATCAGCCCCAGCAGCAATATCGCCACCATCAATAATCCGGTCGCGATCGGCTTCCGTATGAAGGTAGCCGAGATGTTCACGGCAACATGCCCGAGCTTGCCGTGGAAGGGTTTGGGACGGCGCTCGGATTGTTCGGATCGGCCAGCGCCACCAAGGTGCCGGACGACAGCCGATACTGCCCCCGCACGACGACAGCCTCTTCCGCGCTCAAGCCCTTGTCGATCAGGGCCACGCCGGTCAGCGTCTCGCGCACCGAAACCGGCCGCATCGCCACCCTGTGGTCCTGGCCGACGACAAAGACGAATGGTCCTTGCGGCCCCTGCTGGATGGCGTCGAGCGGAACGGTGAGGCCGTTGCGCGCCACCGAGGTCACTAACTGGACGTTGACGAACGTGCCAGGCCACAACTGGAGGTGTAGATTGGGGAAGATCGCCTTCAGGCGAACGGTGCCCGAATTGGGATCGGCCTGGTTGTCTACCAGAAGAAGCTGCCCCGTATCGAGCTGTGTCTTGCCGTCCTGACCGAAGGCGATGGTTTTAAGTGGGCCTTTCACGAGCGCGTCGTGCACCTCAGGAATGTCGTCTATCGGCAAGGTAAAGATGACACTGATCGGCCGCACCTGCGTCACCACCACGACCCCGGTCGTATAAGAGGCAGACCCATTGGTTGGTTGGATGATGTTCCCGACATCGAGCAGGCGGATTCCAGTGACACCGTCGAACGGAGCGACCAGCTTGGTGTAGCTCAACTCGGTCCTGGCATACTCGATAGCCGCCTGGTCGTTCGCGACGGTAGCCTGCTCTTGGGCCACCATGGCCCGCTGCGTCGCCACCTGCTGCTCGGCTGTAAACCCTTCCTTGGCCAACGGGACATAGCGGCTCAGGTTGACCTGCGCATTCTCGAGATGGGCCTGATCGCGGGCGAGCACGGCCGCCGCTTCGTCGAGTTGCGCTTGATAGGTGCGCGGATCAATCTCGGCCAAGAGGTCACCTTTTTTGACGAATTGTCCCTCCTCGAAAGGCTCATTGACGATCATCCCCGTGACCTGGCTGCGGACCGTCGCCACGTTTAATGCAGTGACGGTTCCAAGGCCGGTCAGCACGATCGGAAAATCGCGCTGCTGAACGGTTGTCGCGATGACCGGAACCGGCAAGGGCGGCGCCATTGCCACCGGGGCCCGCTTCTCGACATGCCGGAAGTAGACGGCCAGCCCGCCACCCATAAGAGCAAGGGCCACCACTCCGATCAGCAGTTTCGCCCATCTCCGCGCCACCATTGGGTGCCCGCCAACATTGTCACGTCCACGAGCGACAGGCGTTTGGCGGAGCATGCTCATGAGCTCGTACCTTGCGCGTCAGACGGTCAGCCAGCGGGATGCCAGCCGCAACGTGGTCGGGGGCACGTTTGTTCACGCGACGGTTCGGCCGCACGGTGGCGGGTATTTGAGTCGGCCACCGCCGTACGCCGTATAACCATATTATATCGACCCGGTAAAACCGCTATCCAGACCCGCCAACGGCGGGTGGCGGAACGTCGGAACTTGCAACACCAACAGGCAATTCAGCACGAGTACGAGGGCTGCGGCCGCCGTCCGTGCCGCGATGGCGACGCCGTTGCCTGGCGCAATTCCAAAGGCAAATCGCCGGAAAGTGACGGCCGCTCCGAATTGATGGTGCGAGGCGGGTTGTCGATGGAGAGCGTCACGATCTGTGGGGTGTGCGCGCGGCGGCAGGTCTCCGGCCGGGCAGCGTCGGTTCCGGTCGCTCTGCCGGTCCACGTGGAGGGGTTGGTTCCGTCCGTCGCTTCATCCGGCCAGATTACCGCCTTGCACGGGGGCCGCACAGATCGTCATGCTCTCCTAGCGCGGCGCTTCCCTCACCGCCCGAGCCGCCAGCACGACAACCGCCGCTGTAACCGGCAGCAGCGCGATCGCAGCGACGCCATGCGACGCGGCCAACCCGGCACTGGCGGCGGCTCCGACGTACGCCGCAAGCGCGACGAGTTGGGGAATCGCGCTGGAGGGCAGCTTCCGTGTGCCGAGCGGCGGCTCCGCAATCCGGACCGCCGAGATGACGATACTGGTCAGCGTGCCGGTGAAGAAAGTGGTCGTGACGCCGGGGATCCTGAGCTGGCGCACCGCGGCGCTTTGCAGGCCCATGCCACTCGAGGCCAGCAAGACAAGCACGTAGATCGCCGCATCCGAGCGTGGATCGGCACTGGCGAGCCACAACAGCGCGAAGGCACCGAGCAATACGGCCTCAATGGCTACCACCGCCGTCACACGTGGCGACCAGCCTGTCTCGGCGTCATTGAGCAGAAGGGCACCACACGCGACACCAACCACGAACCCGCCGAACGCCGCGAGGGAATGCAGCGCTGCCCCAAATTGGTGCTGGCCGATCGCCAAACCGAGCAGCGCCCCGTTGCCGGTCATCGCCGACATCAGCGCGGGACCAAGCCGCAGAAAACCGAGAACATCGAGCGTGCCGGCGGCGGCAGCCAGCAGCGCGAGGCTGACATCCTGGATCATCGGTCCTGATGCGCGCCCGACAGGCTGCACAGCGCGATCCGGCCCGGCACCAACGCGCTGCCGAGCGCAAACCCAGCACCCAGCAGGGTGCCGAAGATCGCCGCCGAGGCAAGAACGCCGATCAGCGGCTGCGCCTGTTGCGACGCCTCAGCTACCATAGCCTACGCCCGCCGCCGGACCTTTTGCGGCGCCTCCGGGCGCCCCAGCATCGGGGCCAGGAAGCGTCCGGTGTAGCTCTGCGGGTTGGCGGCGATGTCCTCTGGCGTACCCTCTGCAACGATGCGGCCGCCGCCGTCGCCGCCCTCCGGCCCGAGATCGAGAATCCAATCGGCGGTCTTGATCACCTCCAGATTGTGCTCGATCACCACCACCGTGTTTCCCTGATCGACGAGGGCGTGCAGCACCTCCAGCAGCTTGCGCACATCCTCGAAATGCAGGCCGGTGGTCGGCTCATCCAAGATGTAGAGGGTGCGCCCGGTGGCGCGCCGCGCCAGTTCCTTCGACAGCTTGATGCGCTGCGCCTCGCCGCCCGATAGCGTGGTCGCCTGCTGGCCCAGGGCGATATAGCCCAGCCCGACCTGCTGGAGGATTTTCAGCCGGTCGTGGATGCGCATTTGCGCGCTGAAATACGGCACCGCCTCATCGACAGTCATCGCCAGCACGTCGGCGATCGACTTGTCGCGGAACTTGATCTCCAATGTTTCGCGATTGTAGCGCTTTCCCTTGCAGACGTCGCAGGTGACATAGACGTCGGGCAGGAAGTGCATCTCGATCTTCAGCACGCCATCGCCCTGGCACGCCTCGCAGCGCCCGCCCTTGACGTTGAAGCTGAAACGACCCGGCTTGTAGCCTCGCGCCCGGCTCTCCGGCAGCTCGGCGAACCAGTCGCGGATCGGGGCGAACAGGTCGGTATAGGTGGCGGGGTTGGAGCGCGGCGTTCGACCGATCGGCGACTGGTCGATGTCGATGATCTTGTCGAGCAGCTCGAGCCCCTCGATGCGATCGTGCGGCGCCGGCACCTCGCCCGAGCCCATCAGCCGGCGCGATGCGGCGCGATACAGCGTATCGACCACCAGCGTCGATTTGCCGCCGCCCGACACGCCGGTGACGCAAGTGAAGGTGCCGAGCGGGAACCCGGCCGTGATCGACTTCAGATTGTTGCCGCGGGCGCCGATGACGCGCGCGAACCGGTCCTTCTGAACCGGCCGGCGCATGGCCGGCACATCGATTCGCCGGCGTCCCGACAGATAATCGCCAGTCAGCGATTGGGGGTTGGCGGCGATCTCGGCCGGCGTGCCCTCGGCGACGACCTGCCCGCCGTTCGACCCCGGCGGCCGGCCCCATATCCACCACGTGATCGGCGGCGAGGATCGCGTCCTCGTCGTGCTCCACCACCAGCACCGTGTTGCCGAGATTGCGCAGCCGGCGCAGCGTGCCGAGCAGCCGTTCGTTGTCGCGCTGGTGCAGGCCGATCGACGGCTCGTCCAGCACATACAGCACGCCGGTCAGCCCCGAGCCGATCTGGCTGGCGAGCCGGATGCGCTGGCTCTCCCCGCCCGACAGCGTGGCCGAGCCGCGCGCCAGGGTCAGGTAATCGAGCCCGACATCGACCAGGAAGCGCAGGCGCTCGACAATCTCGCGCAGGATGCGCCGGGCGATCTCGGCGCGCTGCGGCGTCAGCGTGTCCATCACGGAGTCGAACCACGGCAGCGCGGCGCTGATCGACAGCTCCGACGCCTCGGCGATGTTCTTGCCGGCGACGCGGACCGAAAGCGCCTCTGGCTTCAGCCGCGCGCCATGACAGGCGTCGCAGGGACGTTCGGCCTGGTAGCGTGCTAGCTCCTCGCGCACCCAGACGCTGTCGGTTTCCTGGTAGCGGCGCTGGAGGTTGCGGATGACACCATCGAACGGCTTGGTCACGGTGTAAGATCGCACGCCGTCCTTGTAGCTGAAGGCGACTGGCTCTTCGCCGGTACCGAACAGGATCGCCGCGTGCACCCGGTCCGGCAGGTCGCGCCAGGGCGTGCGGGTGGACACCTTGAAGTGCTTCGCCAAGCTAGCGAGCGTCTGGTCGTAGTATTGGGACTGCGCGCCGGTCCAGGGCGCGATCGCCCCCTCGGCGAGCGACTGCCGCTCGTCGCCGACCACCAGTGACGGAGTCGAACACGCTCTCGGTGCCCAGCCCGTCGCATTTCGGACAGGCGCCGTGTGGGCTGTTGAAGCTGAACAGCCGCGGCTCGATCTCTTCGATGGTGAAACCGCTGACCGGGCAGGCGAAGCGCGAGGAGAACACTGTGCGCTCGCCGTTGTCGGCATGCTCGGCATAGGCGATGCCGTCGGACAGGCCGAGCGCGGTTTCGAAACTGTCGGCCAGTCGCTGCGCCAATACCGTCGCGCACGACGACTGCGATCCACCACCGCTTCGATCTCGTGCTTGATCTTGCGGTTGAGCGGCGGGAACCTCGCCGATCTCGTACAGCTTGCCGTCAACCTTCACGCGGGTGAAGCCGCGGCGCTGCAACTCCGCCAGCTCCTTGCGGTACTCGCCCTTGCGGTCGCGCACCACCGGTGCGAGCAGCAGGAGCCGCGTGCCCTCCGGCATGGCCATCACCCGATCGACCATCTGGCTGACGGTCTGCGCCTCGATCGGCAGGCCGGTCGCCGGCGAATAGGGCACGCCGACGCGGGCCCAGAGCAGGCGCATGTAGTCGTGGATCTCGGTCACCGTGCCGACGGTGGAGCGCGGATTTCGGCTCGTGGTCTTCTGGTCGATCGAGATGGCCGGCGACAGCCCCTCGATGCTGTCGACGTCCGGCTTGCCCATCAGCTCAAGGAACTGGCGGGCATAGGCCGACAGGCTTTCGACGTAGCGGCGCTGGCCCTCGGCATAGATCGTGTCGAAGGCGAGCGAGGATTTGCCGGAGCCCGACAGGCCGGTGATCACCGTCAGCGAGTCGCGGGGGATCACCACATCCACGTTCTTGAGGTTGTGCTCGCGCGCGCCGCGGACATGGATGCTGCCGGTCATCGATCGCCTGTCACGGAGAATGGGCCGTGCCTTCCGAATTCTGGTTGTTCTCGGGATGTTCCTGGTTTATAGGGCCACTATAGCCGGCCATGGAAGGGCTTTGCCGAGTCCCCGACAAACCTCGTGGACTCGGGCCGTGAGGGGTAAGTTAACCCCTTCCGGCAGATATGGCCGGCACCCTGGCTGAGGACGGGACATGGCAGGCAGCGTCAACAAGGTGATCCTGGTGGGCAATCTGGGGAAGGACCCAGAGGTGCGCACCACGCAGGACGGCACCAAGATCGTCAACTTCAACGTCGCCACGAGCGAGACCTGGAACGACCGCGCCTCCGGCGAACGGAAGGAGCGGACCGAGTGGCATCGCGTGGTGATCTTCAACGATCGGATTGGTGACGTGGCCGAGCGGTTCCTGCGCAAGGGCAGCAAGGTGTACGTCGAGGGTTCGTTGCAAACCCGCAAGTGGACCGACCAGTCCGGGCAGGAGCGCTACACGACCGAGGTGGTGATCGGCCGGTTCAAAGGCGAACTCACCCTGCTCGATCGTGCGGGCCGCCCCGAGGAGGGTGGCATGGCGGAGAGCGGCGGATTCCGCGAGCGGCCGGCTGCGCGGCCCGTCGGGGCGGTACCGAAGGATGGCCCATCCTGGGATGCCCCTAAGGGCGGCAGCGATCTGGACGACGAAATTCCGTTCTAACCCGTAGCACGGCCGGCGATCGCGCCGCAGGGCGCACGCCAGGGCTGGACAACGCGCGCGGAAGCGTCTCAGAACGCGGCCGCTTCAGAGGGATTATTGCGGATGACCCGACATGAATGCCGCCACGCCCGTCGGGGGCGAGGGCTGATTATCCTCGCCCCAGCCTTGCTTCTCGCCGCCTGTGCTCAGACGCCGATGGGTCCGACGGTGCAGGTGATGCCGGGCCCTGGCAAGAGCTTCGACGCGTTCCAGTACGACCAGGCCGGCTGCAAGCAGTTCGCCGAGCAATCGGTGGCCGGCCAGGCGCAGAACGCCAATGTTCGGGGGGTCGCCGTCGGGGTGGTTGGCACCGCGCTCGGCGCCGCTCTCGGCGGCGCGATCGGCGGCGGAAGCGGCGCCGGAATTGGGGCGGCGAGTGGCGCGATCGGCGGTGGCGCGCTGGGGGCGGGTAGCAGCGCCAACGCGCAGATCGGGATCCAGCAGCAATACGACAATGCCTTCGCGCAATGCATGTACGCCCACGGCAACGCGGTGCCGGGCTACGGGCCCATGATAGTGCAGTCGCCAGCGCCGCCTCCGCCTGGGCCTCCGCCGCCCGGGTATCGGCCGCCCCCGCCCTACGGCTATCAGTAGTGACCAGCGCCGTACGTCACGCGCAGCTCAACCGGCTGGGTATCTGTCAGGGCCGCCCGACGGCGTGCTTGGCCTGAGCACCAGCAGCGCCGTCGGCGCGTTCGAGCGGACCGCCGGGCTAGCGGTCGATGGAGTGCCATCGGGGCCGTTGCTCGCCCGGTTGCAGGCCACGCCCTGAGGCTATGACCTGCTCGCCAACGCCGTTGACCAATGTCGAGAGCAGATCGTCGCCGAGGTCTATCCGAGTCTGCTGCTTGATCGAGTGAAGCGCGTGATCGCCTTCGCAAGAAGCGCGGTGCATGCTCATTCTGCTTGACGAGAACGTCCCAGCCGGAATCCATGACCGCCCGCCAGGGCACACCGTCCGCACTGCTCCAGAATTAGGTTGGGCACGGTCTTCCGCTATCGTCCAGTTCGCCCAGTTCCACGCTCGCCTTGACGGGACCTGACGGACCTAAAGCTGGGTCGTCACCGACTGCTCTCGCCTCGGTGAGGCGCCCCGAATTCCCACCCTACGGGCTACCGACCCCTCGTCATTCCGCCTGAATCCGCGTAAATACCGCCTGCGTGCTGCGCCGCAGCGAGCGTGGCCAACCGAATCGGACCCAGATTGAGCGACACTCCCGATCCCACTCCCCCCGGCCCGCCGGAGGATCTCCAGCCGGTCACGCTCGAGGAGGAGATGCGTCGCTCCTACCTCGACTACGCCATGTCGGTCATCGTCGCGCGTGCGTTGCCGGACGCGCGCGACGGGCTGAAGCCGGTGCACCGGCGTATCCTGTTCGCCATGCAGGAGGCCGGCTACACGCCGGACAAGCCGTATCGCAAGTCGGCGCGCGTGGTCGGCGACGTGATGGGCAAATACCATCCGCATGGCGATGCGGCGATCTACGACGCCATGGTGCGCATGGCGCAGGACTTCTCGATGCGCGTCAAGCTGATCGACGGGCAGGGCAATTTCGGCTCGGTCGATGACGATCCGCCCGCGGCCATGCGCTACACCGAGGTGCGGCTGGCGAAGGCGGCGATGCTGCTGCTGGAGGATATCGACAAGGACACGGTCGATTTCCAGCCGAACTACGACGAATCCGCCGAGGAGCCGCGGGTCCTTCCGGCCATGTTCCCGAACCTACTGATCAACGGCGGCAGCGGCATCGCGGTCGGCATGGCGACCAACATTCCCACCCACAACCCGGGCGAGATCATCGATGCAACCCTAGCGCTCGTTGCCAATCCGGACATCACGCTGGACGAGCTGATGCGCATCGTGCCGGGGCCGGATTTTCCGACCGGCGGCATCATTCTGGGCCGGGGCGGCATCCGCACGGCGTTCGAGACCGGGCGCGGTTCGCTGATCCTGCGGGCGCGCGCCGAGTTCGAAGAAATTCGCCGCGATCGCCAGGCGATCATCGTCACCGAGCTGCCGTACCAGGTGAACAAGGCGGCGCTGCTGGAGCGCATTGGCGAGCTGGTGCGAGGCAAGCAAATCGAAGGCATCGGCGAGATGCGCGACGAGAGCGACCGCTCAGGCATGCGCATCGTCATTGAGCTGAAGCGCGAGGCGACCGCGGAAGTGGTGCTGAACCAGCTCTTTCGCTTCACCAACATGCAGGTCAGCTTCGGCGTCAACATGCTGGCGCTGGACGGTGGACGACCGCGCTTGATGGGGCTGAAGGATGCACTGATGTGCTTCATCACGTTCCGCGAGGACGTGATCCTGCGCCGCAGCCGCCACGAGCTGACCAAGGCCCGGGACCGGGCGCATCTGCTGGTCGGGCTGGCGATCGCGGTCGCGAATATCGACGAGGTTATTCGCGTCATCCGCGCCAGCCGCGATCCGGGCGAGGCCCGCGCCGCCCTGATGGGACGCGACTGGCCGGCCGCCGATATCGATGCCCTCCTGGCGCTGATCGATGAGCCCGGCAACGTGATCAGCCCGCAGCACACGGTGCGGCTCACCGATGAGCAGGCGCGCGGCATCCTGGATCTGCGGCTGCAGCGGCTGACCGGGCTGGAGCGCGAGAAGATCCAGCACGAGATGACCGAAGTCGCCGGTAGCATCCGCGAGCTGCTGGAGATCCTGGCCTCGCATCCGCGGCGGATGGAGCTGATGCGCGACGAGTTGGGCAGGGCACGCGCTGCCCTCGCCTCCCCGCGGCTGACCGTGATTGAAGAGGCGGAGGCCGATCAAGACGACGAAAGCCTGATTGAGCCCGGGCAGATGGTCGTCACCATCACTCGCGATGGTTTCATCAAGCGCACCAAGCTGGAGACGTTCCGCGCACAGAACCGCGGCGGCCGGGGGCGCACCGGCGCTGGCACGCGCGGCGACGACATCGTGACGCGCAGCTTCAACGCGCACACGCATCAATGGGTGTTGTTCTTCTCGTCCGGCGGCAAGGTCTTCCGCGAGAAGGTCTGGCGCCTGCCGGAAGCGGGGCCCGCCGCCAAAGGGCGCGCGCTGGTGAACCTGCTACCTGAGCTGGGCGGGGACACGATCACGACGGTGCTGCCACTGCCGCAGGATGAGGGTCTGTGGGACAGCCTGCATCTCGTGTTCGCCACGGCATCCGGCAATGTGCGGCGGAACCGGCTGTCGGATTTCCGCAATGTCCGCGCCGCCGGTCTGATCGCGATGAAGCTGGAGGAGGGCGACCGGCTGATCGGCGTCGCCACCTGCCGCGAGGGCGACGACATGCTGCTGGCGGCTCGCAAGGGCCGCTGCATCCGCTTCCAGATCAACGAGGACACGCTGCGCGTCTTTGCCGGCCGTGACAGCTCCGGCGTGCGCGGCATTCGGCTGGCGGGCAACGACGAAGTGGTGAGCATGTCGGTGCTGCGCCATGTCGAGGCCAGCACGGAAGAGCGTGCGGCTTACCTCAAGCTGGCGGCAGCGCGCCGGCGCGGCAATGGCGGTGACGAGGAAGAGGGCGAAGCCGCTGTGGAACCGGAGGAGGCGGTGCCGGAAGTCACGCTGTCCGCCGAGCGCATCGCTGAATTGGAAGAGGCCGAGGAATTCCTGCTGACCGTCACCAACGGCGGCTTCGGCAAACGCAGCTCGGCGTACGAGTACCGGGTGACCGGCCGCGGAGGTCAGGGGATCGCCAACATCACGCTATCGCAGCGCAACGGTGGCGCGGTAGTCGCCACCTTCCCGGTCCGGCCGGGAGACGACGTGATGCTGGTGACCGATGCCGGGCGCCTGATCCGGCTGCCGGCGGATCAGGTGCGTATCACCGGCCGTCAGGCCATGGGCGTCACATTGTTCCGCATCAGTGCCGGCGAGCAGGTGAACAGCGTGTTCCCGGTGGTCGATGCAACCGAGGACAACGGTTCGGCCGAACCGGAGGGCCCAGCCACCCCCGATGCCGAGCCAGAGGATGGCGGCAATGGCTGACGCGCCGCGAGGGATCGGTGTGTATCCGGGCACCTTCGACCCGGTCACCAACGGCCATCTGGACGTGATCGGCCGTGCCGCCCGGCTGCTGGACAAGCTGGTGGTCGGCGTGGCGGTCAACACCGGCAAAGGCCCGCTGTTCTCGCTGGAGGAGCGGGTCGAGCTGGTGCAAGCCGAGATGGCGTCGATCGCCAACAAGAACGGCACGCTGATCGAGGTGCGCCCGTTCCAGGGACTGCTGATCGATTTCGCCCGCGAGCAGGGCGCCAGTATGATCGTCCGCGGGCTGCGCGCGGTGTCGGATTTCGACTACGAGTTCCAGATGGCCGCGATGAATTATCGCATGGCGCCTGATATCGAGACGGTGTTCCTGATGGCGAGCGAGCGGCACCACTTCATCGCCTCACGCCTGGTCAAGGAGGTGGCGACCATGGGCGGCGACATCTCCTCGTTCGTGCCGCCGCTGACCCTGGAGCGCACGCTGAAACGGCTGCGCGGCTAACGACTTTCATTTTCGGAGACAACGATGCGCCGACGTACCCTGATCGCGGGCTCCGCGGTCGCCACCTTCATGATTGGACAGACGAGCATGAACAGCCCCGCCTCGGCGCAGCAGCCAAAACTCGATCCCGAGAACACGATCTACATGGACCTCAAATACGGCCGGGTGGTGATCGAGATGTTTCCCGACATCGCTCCGCAACACGTGGAGCGGATCAAGACGCTATCGCGGCAGGGATTCTATGACGGCACGCCGTTCCACCGGGTGATCGAAGGGTTCATGGCGCAAGGCGGCGATCCCACCGGCACGGGCACCGGCGGCTCGCCACTGCCCGATCTGCCGGCTGAGTTCACGACGCGACGGCATTTCCTGCGTGGCACGTGCGGAATGGCGCGGACATCCGATCCGAACAGCGCGAACAGCCAGTTCTTCATCATGTTCGCGCCGGCCCCCTCGCTTGATGGGCAGTACACGATCTGGGGCCAGGTGGTGCAGGGGATGGAGTTCGTGGACAAGATCAAGCGCGGCAGCGGGTCGAACGGCATGGTGCAGAATCCGGATCGGATTGTGCATATGCGCGTGGCCGCGGATGTGAAGGAATAGCGCCGCCCTGATTCCCCCTCCCCTTGCGGGAGGGGGTTAGGGGGAGGGGGCCGCGCCGATGGTGAGAGCGTGGGGCAAAGCCAGATCGACGCTGTTGGGTCGCTGCTCGCTGGGGAGTGAGCCGCCCGCTGGTTCCGGCGCGACTCGCGGGTGGGGTGCACTACACGCACGGCGGATCGTGCGTCCGAGGCTGAGCACGAACACCGTTCCGCGCCCTGTTCATGGTGCTCCGCTGCAACTCGCGAAAACTCCATGATCTTCCCTGGATCCACGTGGATTTTGACACGGAGGACACGAAGGGCAGGGAGGTCACGAAGGGTTGGTTGCGGGCCGCGTGCGAGGTGTCGCGAGAGGCCGCGACTTGCCTCCGAACTTTGCTCCCGCAGGATCCCCCTCCCGGTTGTCCGCTACTGCGCGACATTTCAGTCACAATGTGCCGACGAACGGCTTGCGGCGTGCAGGGGTGCACGCTTTCATCCGGCTGGATTGATTGCATTCGGAAGGAATAAGCCCGCCATCTCCAGAGACGGTTCAAAGGTCAGCAGATTTCACATATGGTCGTGCAGGGTGGTCGGCGGGAGGTGCATGGAATGACTCAGTTATTCGTCGAGAACGCGGTCGGCCCCGGGACCGAGGGGCGGCCTGCTGGTGCTGATGCTTTCGATTTCCTGATCTGCTCTTGGAGGGGGGCACATCGCCGCCTGCGCGATCTGGTGGATAGACGGGCGCATAGCGCGGCTTGAGCCGCCGGTACACGGCGGGTTCGAGAACTGTGTCGGCCGTTTCCCTGGTGACGACCAATTGGATCAGAAGCCGATCCTTATTCGCTTCATCTGGTCAGCAATCACGCCCGACTCGGCGCAATGGGAGCATGCGTTCTCCAACGACGGCGGCGCCACCTGGGAGGTCAACTGGATTATGCGTTTCATATAAATAGGCCCAAGCAGCTCTGAGAGAACCGTCTCTTTCCACTTCCGTTGTGCGAGGAGGATGTGTTCTGACGTTCGAATTCCGTCCTGACTTGGTTCTGAATCTGAGCCGTCTTCCTCTGCACAAGGAAAGTGAACACACCGGAGATGACACCGCCGCTAGTAATGCCCGCGATCAACCCCGTCAGAACCGAATTCCAGAAGGACATCATGTTTTGCCTGCCGAGACGTTGGGTTCAACTCTTATGGGTGGCGGAAAAGGCTGGCCGCCTTCTCCCGGTTGTAGCCGCGCCGGTCGTAGAACTTGGTGGTGCTAGCCCGCATTTCTCACCGAATCAGGTGCATCGGGGCTCCGAATCAGCGAAAATCATCGTGCCAACAAAGTTTTTCGTGGAACGGAGGATTTCCCCGATGCAGACAGAGTGTAGCGCAGAGCTGTTCGCCTTTGCACCTGTAGAAGGCCGCGCAGTGGTGGCCGGCTTCGACGGCGGAACGCTGACCTCGGATGCCGGGGCGCTGCTGCTCGGCGCGACCGACCAGGTGATTGGCCTGACCCGGCGGTTTGCCGCGTGTTTCCAGGACGCCCGCAACCCAGCCTTCGTCGAGCACGATGTGGCGACCCTGGTCAGCCAGCGGATCATCGGCATCGCGCTCGGCTACGAAGACCTGATCGACCACGACCAGCTCCGCCACGATCCGGTGCTGGCGGTGCTGGCCGGCAAGCTGGAGGCGCGCCGGTCGGACTGCGCGCCGCTGGCCGGCAAATCGACGCTGAACCGGCTGGAGCTGGGCCAGCCGGAGCCCTCCCGCTATGCCAAGATCAGCGCCGATACGGCGTCGATCGAGCGGCTGTTCGTCGATATGTTCCTAGACGCGCATGCCGAACCGCCGAAGCAGATCATCCTCGATCTCGACGCCACCGATGATCCGCTGCACGGACATCAGGAAGGTCGGTTCTTCCACGGCTATTACGACTGCTACTGCTATCTGCCGCTTTACGTGTTCTGCGGCCGACACCTGCTGGCGGCGAAGCTGCGGCAGTCCGACATCGACGGCTCGGCCGGGGCGGTTGAGGAGGTATCACGGATCGTTGCCCAGATCCGGGCGCGCTGGCCGAAGACACGAATCCTGCTGCGGGCGGACTCTGGTTTCGCCCGCGAAGAACTGATGGCGTGGTGCGAGGCCAATCGGGCGGACTACCTGTTCGGCCTGGCGCGCAACGAGCGGCTGGTGGCGCAGATCAAAGCCGAGTTGACGGCGGCGCAGGCCGAGGCCAAGCAGACCGGCAAACCGGCGCGTCGCTTCAAGGATTTCCGCTGGTCCACGCTGAAGAGCTGGAGCCGCCGGCGGCGAGTGGTGGCGAAGGCCGAATGGACCCAGGACGAGGCCAATCCCCGCTTCGTGGTGACCTCGCTTAAGCGCGGCGAGGCGGCGGCGCGGTATCTCTACGAGACGATCTATTGTGCGCGCGGTGAGATGGAGAACCGGATCAAGGAGTGCCAGCTCGACCTGTTCGCCGATCGCACGTCCACGGCGACCATGCGAGCCAATCAGTTGCGCCTGTGGTTCGCCTCGCTGGCCTATGTACTGCTGTGCGCGCTGCGCCGGATCGGGCTGGCGGACACACAGTTTGCTGCTGCCACCTGCGGGACGATACGACTTAAACTGCTCAAATTGGGGGCGTTGGTGCGGATCAGCGTGCGGCGGGTCAAGGTAGCGATGGCTTCGGCCTGTCCCTACCAGGGCGAGTTCGCTGCCGCTCACGCCGCGCTTACCGCGGCGGCTGCTGCCGCCTGATACGAAGCAGACAGCGCATAGTCCGATACGCTCTCCCGTGCAACGCTGCCTGGTGCGGCGCGACGCGGCGCGCGCGCAAAATCAGTCGCTACGCGGCTACACGATCGGCAGCGGGCAAATTGGCCGGGAGCACGATTACGTTACGGCACCAGTTCGATTTTGCCTGGAGTCTGTGAGAAATGCGGGCTAGCGTCGCGATGGCCGGAGGCTTTCTGCACGACCTCGAGGTGCGCGCCGTTGCGGCGGCGTATTTGCGTACGACGCGGTCGATCGCGTCCGGGAGCATCGGGCGCCGTGGCTGGTGCAGCAGCCGGAACTCCCGGAATCTGGTCACCCTCACAGCCCCCACCCGAAAAGGGCGAACGGCTCCGCCTCACCGACCTCGGCATACTCCAAGTCCGCCATCGGGCCGCGCGCATGGGCCACAAGCCCCGCCATCGTCGAAGCAATCCGCCTGGTGGACGGCTTGGTCGCTACTGGCGTCCCCGTCGAGGTCACCCATCGGTCGAAGCGACGGCTGTTCGGGCTCAAGGGGATGGCGCCACTCAACGAGGCGGTGCGGGGCGCCGTCCACCCATCATTTTTGGCACGCTGGGGACGTGAACCGCGCATCCGGCGGTGCTCGCGGCCCGTGCGGAGGGGCTGATCGAGATCGTGCTGCCCGGCGGCACCTCGGTGCCCTCGGTGCGTGTCGACGCGCAAGACGCCCGACAGATGCCAAAACGCCGCCAAGCAGAAATCGGCGCGGCCTCGCGATACGGCCCAACCAGCCAGCTTCTGTCAACCCAAATGTGCCCCTTTCGCCGCCGCACTGCTCACCACCCTTGCCCGCCTTCCGCCAAAAAACGGGCGGCAAACTCGATCAGGTCCTTATTGTTCTCGAGGACATCCCGCCGAGTCATTTGGTATTGGACATCTGCCTGGACCCCCAGTCCTTCTAACGGAAGGCCGGATCGTACTCCCGACCTCCAGGCTTGGCGCATTGCGACGTTAAGGTCCGCCCCGCGCGGAAGCGGTGTGAATTGCGAGGCCCCAGCCCGTGACGCGAACCCAGACAGTAAGTCATATGCCCACACGTTAGCTCCTCCCGCGCCCGTGAGAGGATCAACACCGATGATAGTCGCTAATCCATTATCCTGCATGTCTGCCGCGAAGAAGTCCGTTGTACTGTAGCAGAGACTGTCGACAATTAAGACCACTTTCGCCGAATACACTTGTCCCAGAGTGAGGGCGCCGTCCAATTGAGTTAAGCCGAAACCCTGCGAATAGATTTGGCCAGTTTCCAAAAGCAAACGAAGCGAGGTCTGCCAGGGAACGAATTCTGCGTTGGCCTCGGCGAGTTGGCAGACTTTTTCAGTGTTTCGGAAGGCGACCGGACACGTCAGAATCCGGCTCTTCGAGAAGAGTTGGGCAATGCCCTCCCCACTCGGGATCGTCCCGCCCGGATTCGCACGGAGGTCAATTACGAGACCCTTACTCGGAAGCTCTTTAAGCAGATTTGCAAATGACCGCACAAACTGATCGGAATCGGGAGCGTCAAAAGAATAGATCCGAATATATCCCACCGTACCTGTTCGCGTACTCACTGTTCGAGACGCGAGCTGTCCCCTGAAAGGATCGCTATCAGCGACTGGATCGCCGCTCTTTACCGCGAATAGGTCTCGCCAGATCCCGTTTGTCGTGAGGGTACTGCGATCTAGTCCCTCGAACACGGCTGCCTCGCCGCTTGATGGCGCCGCAGCTATGTGCGTGCTGCTCATCGGTGGCGGGATATAGACCTTCCAGGGCAGAAGCACACTCCTGAATTGGCCCGCGAGGCTACGATAAGTGAGTTGCACCCAATCCTCATCAGGTGGAACAGAGAAGGCCATTGGCCTTGCCGTTAGAGCCCGGAGACATAAGGCTATCCGTGCGTATGGGTGGGCTCCGCTAGTTTCCCAACTTAGGCGCTCTACAAAAGTCGCAATCGGAGTTCCGTTCCAGTGAGTCAGTGCTACGCCCGGCCGGAAGCCAGGGTCTCCAACATCAGTGAGCACCTTTGTCACTATCAGAAGACGCCGTCCTCCTTCCCAGCACGGCTCGACTGTGAAAGGCAGAAACGCCACCATGTCTCGCCACGGCGGGGGCAAGGTTATACTTGTGTGTCGATCTCTCAAACGGTTAATCAGCAGCTGGACTCGTCTGTAGAATTCTACATCCGAAGCGAGGAGGGGAGCATCATCCAATAGTAGCTCCGCCTCTTGTACAGGGTTGATCCCGAGCGCACTCACCTTGAGCGGCAGATGAACGTAATAGTCTCGTAGAACTGAGATCAGCTGCGTCGCAGTTTCCTGTCGCTCCGACGGCGTCAGTCCCACGCCACACCACCGGGTGCTGCTTAAGAGGGGCGACACGGACCAAAAGTTGTCAGCCACCTGTTGCGACGGAAACAGACTTATCAGAACCTCCTATGCCCGCGGCGTTCGCACATGCAGTGGGTTATCGGTGGGCGCTGTCCGAGTTACGGGGGCGCGCTCCCAAGCATGAATTCACCAATGGATCCTTCCGTATAATAATCGAGTTTTGCCAGCCGGCAGAAACGATCGGTGTTACCCATGCCGAGCGCGCAGGGCGCGAGGCCCATTTCTGTTGCCACAAGATACATGACACTGTAGAGCACACCTACATTCTTGAGTTGCGTTGCGTATGCCATCGCTTCGTATTTCCAGGAAACGCGCTGGAAGCGGGACGCAATAGTAAACAGGATCTGTGGTCGGCAAGTCATGGCTGACGCCAGCCAAGCTTCATACAGCATCGCTTCCATATCGTCGTTCGGCTCCGCTATTTGGCGAAGACAATGATGTGCTGGATCATAGTGATACATTCCGCGCCGCAATCCCTGACACCGATCCGCTAAGACGTAGATTTCCAACTCGTAACTGGCGCCGCCGCTAGGGTATGGCCGATCTGAAAACTCCAAGGACCCGCTGCGGTATGTTCGACGGATCCGCGCCACACGATAGAGAAACACTCCGAGTTGCTGCAGAGAGATAGGTATGATGCCATGATTGCGTATGGACCGGCGGCGTTCCATCACCGCCATCAATGAGTTGGGGTTTAAGTCGCTTCCGTTCTGTGGAGGCCAGGCCAGAGGGATAGCATTATGGTCACTCAAGGCAGCCTTCACTATAGGCGATGGGGGAAGCTTCTCGTTGAATTTGAAGGTCCCGCCAGATGGATTGTCGTGCCGCCCAAGTCGGCTTCGGGAATGAAACAGCAAATCGTGGAATTCCCACTGGCGAAGCGCGGTGGCTCTCTGCTCTTCAGTTCTGCCTTTGGTGTCCTCCTCCTCCACCATGTCCGCGAGAAGGAGCAGTGCAATGAAAGCCTCTGTCTCCTCTCTGTCGCATGGTTCGGAGAGAGCCACTAGCGTCTGGGGGGCGCATCCTCCGGCAAGCTCATAAATACAGCGCATCATAGTTAATGAATTGACATCGATGCGCGCAAGGCTCCGCGGAGACTCTAGAGCCATAAACTCCCCAATCGATCTAAGATAGGCAAAGCGAGATAGGCGATACCTCGTGTCGTTCCCCAAGGTCGGGAACCGCAGCACAAATTCCGATGCCATCGGCGTCAACACTGCCTGAGGACAGGTTCCGGAGGTCCCCAGTTTCAGTGACCGACGCTTTGCGAGTCGTTGCAATAGCAGGTGTATCGCTACAATGGCACTAGGACCGACAGACATTGCGCTACGCTCAAGCGACTCTATGCTGGTCCAAGTTCGCCGGAGTTTCTCCAGTGCCGCCCTGTCATACTCGGACAAGTCACTCGCTGCATGCGAGACCGCGCTCGCAGGGTCGTAGGCAACAGAATTTCCGAGCCCGAGCGACGGATCGAGCCGAACGAAGAGCGGCACCTGCCGCAGCCTGAGCTCGTCCACTTAGCGCACCACCTAGAGGAACATTGGTATGGGATTGAGGTCGCCCTCAGAGGTAGCGGTCTCTTGCCACCTGAGCTTCACTGGTACGTCAAACAAGCGCCCTGGAGCGAATCGTGCCCAGAAATGACGCATGCCGGGGGCCAGCACCTTGGCTACGGACAGCCCGACATCTGGCCGGGTTTGGTTGAGAATAAGGACCTCCGATCCAACATTCTCGACGGCTGCTACGTTCTGAAGGAATTCATCGAGCAGGTTGGCATATGTTGTTGCTGGGTAGTCGCCGAACGTTCGGAGACCGGCGGCTGGATCCGGAAGAAGAAAGGACTGATTGCTAACAGTGGCTCCCTTCCACCATTCTAGCGCATCGCGGTCGTTGTACATGTACTGCGTCGTACCATCAGACGACACGCCGAGCACAGCGGGAATAAACTGGTTCATTTCCGTTACCGCTCGGGTCACAGCAATCCGAGGATCACGGTGGGCGCCGAAGCCCATTATAATATCCTCGGTCGGTCCCGATACGCGGCGGTTTACAGCGGCGAAGACCGGAATCCCAGTGTCCATTGTTAGATCGAGAACCCAATATTCTCTGTTGTGTTTGGCGAAGAACTGCAGAAGCTCTTCAAAATATGCCTCGTCAGAAGAATCTGTGGGCGACGTCGGGTTCCGGCAGCTTACCAAGTGCATGATACAAGGCGATTTCGGTGACGTGGAAGGTACGGAACCCGTAGGATTTTCGCATGGTCAGTTTGGCCTTGTTGTTCAGACCCTCGACCACACCGCTGGAGAGCTGCTTCCTGGCGCGGAAGTAGTTCAGGATCAGCGCGCGGTGCGAGCGTAGCGTCCTGGCGATCTTCTTCATCGGCTCGATGCGGGAGCGCATGACCTGACCGCACCATTCATCCAGGAACTTGCCGGCCCAACTCGGCGAAGCATAGTCCCAGAACTGCTGGAAGTCCTCCTTCAGCAGATAGGCCCGTACGGTCCGCAGGTTGTAGCGCAGCAGATCGCGCAGGCGGAAGCGTTGATGCTCGGTCAGGTTGGCCTTGCGCTTGAGCACACACCAGCGGGTCTTCTTCAAGACTGGCTCATAGCCGTCCCGGGCCAGCCGGCGAGCCTCGGCGGCACGCACCTGGTCCAGCGCGGCATTCATCTTGGCGACAATATGGAAGCGATCGAGGATGTGGATGGCCTGGCTGCACCGCTCACGAATCACCTTCAGATAAGGCTGCCACATGTCCGAGCACACAAACTCGATCTGCCCAGCCAATGGTTCGCCGATCAGGGTGAAGAACTGCTCGAAGCTCTCCACCGTCCGTTCGCGACCGATCCATAGCAGGCGCGTGCACTGCTGCTCGATCTGATAGACCAGCGTCAGGTATTTGTGTCCCCTGGCATACTGGATCTCATCGACGCCGATCGCCACGATCGGCCCCAGTTGCCGGTGCTCGATCCCCCACTGCACGACATACTCGACCGACTGGCAGACCTTGTCCCAGGTGCTGCGAAACGACCCGGCGGTCTCCTGCCAGGACAGCTTCCTCGCCCAGTGCGCCAGGAACAGCATGTAGGCCTTGGTCAGCTGGTGCTTGCCGACACCCCAGGGGACCGCTTCGACCCGCACGCCGCAGGCCCGGCAATCGACCCGTCGCATGCAATAGAGGAACACCACCATGCAGCCCCAGAGGGGCACGAATTCGAACCGGCGCAGGCTCAGGTGATCATAGGCCGGCGCCGGCTTGCGACAGCCCGAGCACACCGGTCTCGAGCCGCGGCGGGGCCGCACGCTGATCTCGATGGTTCGGCTTTCGGCGCAATGTCGCGCCTTCTCGTAAACGAACCCAGGAAAGTGCTGGTAGTGGTTCAGCAGGGAGATCAGCCGCATGGCAGCGGGACCCAAAGGAGTTGCCGGCAGACGTGACAGCGTACCGGCGCAACGGGCTGCTGCCGATCCCTTGCAGACCTGTTGTCCGGACCTCGATCAGTGGCCTCGCAGCTGGGCGTATGAGGCGCGCGATATTCCGCCTGGCCGGCGGATGGTGGAATGCTTCAAGCCGTTCCTGCGCGACCTGCTGGCCTTGCAGCTATCACGCCAAACCTTGCGCCGACACCGCGACAACGTCTGGGCTCTCGGCGGTGAGGTCATCAGCCGATTGCAGATGGACAGCGACCTCCGGAGGCGGCCAATCAAGCAGGTCGTCCTCACCCTCATCGGCGACGATGGCGGGCCGCTGCTCTCCCATGGTCAGTCCGACACCGCGCAGCGCTCCTTCGACACGACCTGCCGCAAGTTGTTCCGCTTCCTGACAGACCCTGAGATCAGCCGCGATGAGGCGTAAAGATGCCTGCCGTGGTGGCGGATGATATCTCCGCTTCTGCCGATGTGGCGGCTGTGGGGTTGTGGGCAACGCGCTTGTGTTGTCCACAAATCCACCAGCCGGCCGGCTGAGTGATAAAACTAGCCCTCGGTATACCCCCGAAGCACCCACAGTTTCCGCTGACGAGCCCAAAATATGGGTCAGCAAATGTTCTCAAGTCGACTGCTGGCCGTCGAAGTCGATTGTACCACCATATGCAGACGCTATCACGTTCTATCACCTCGTAAAGACCTTGAACACAAGCTTCTTCAAACGTTGTCCCCGCTGCGTTACCATTTGAGTTTGACCAGCAATAAAACTGATCCGTTCTGGTTGGGTAGTTATAATACAGGTAACTTGTCGGCAAATATCTGATTTGTCGTTTACTGATCGAATACACCGGCGACCAATGAATTTGGGCTCGCTCCTCGAAAGGCAGCGGAACAATCTGGAAGCGGCTGCCTCTCTTGTTCCACTGATCGCGCTCGATATATTGTCTAGCGCTGAAGAGCATGCACGCGTTGGGGTGGATGGCTTCGCTGCCAAGATCACGGAAGCTCGCTTCCAGCCGCCGTTCTTCCTCGGGGCGGTAAATTCCTGAGTACCGCTCCAGCGCCTCACAAAGTGCACTCGTTCGCGCCTGAGCGTCACTTCTTCCCTTCCCCGAGCTATGGGTCCTCAGTCCGTCTTTGAGGAAATATAGGCCATCGTTCTTCAGCGCGAAATTGTGCCCTGCGACATAAACCCGTAATGGTCCCGCACCATGCCATGGCGATGGCTGCAGCGCGCTTACGACGCCGGTTATCGGACTTAGGTGATGCGAAAAGCGATTGAACGTAACCTCTGGAGCCTCAGTGCGGTGCCCGCCCTCTGCTAGATTGCTAGTTGTTCTCGCACCCAGAGCGGGAATGGCGTCGTCCGCACTGCCCAACGCGGCGTTGCCACATGCGGGGCACTGTGGTCGCTTGACTACTGTGTGATAGGTAAAGCTAAGACTAATCGTCTCGCAAACGAGGATTCGTGACTCCAGGTTAGTGTTTGACCCCGTTGTGAGCCATCGCACCAGCTGGACCACGGCCATCGAATACGCCTGTTGCGGACTGGTCCAAACTCTCGCCTTTGCGACCGGAAATGGTCCGCTCACGCCTGTCCGTCGTTCTATGTAGGCCTCAACCTCCCGATTGGCTCGCAGACGATATGCTAGACATGACCAACAAGCACAATTAGGGCCAGAAAAGATTGGACCGAGCCAAACGTTGACGCCCGTTGGTTTCAGCAGAAGCCACGGAATATGCCTCTCTAGGCAGATGCGGTTTAACTCCGCAAGTCCGGGGCTCAGGTAGTCATCGACGATTACTACGAGCACATTGCCAACGTCCGACGTTGCAATGCCGAAAGAGCGGATCGCGTCAACTAACAGTCGCGGATCGAGGCCATCAAAGGCCACGACCTGAACAACGATGCGGGACAATATTTCCGGGAGGCGAAAAGTGCTCACACCAAGCTCAGCCCAGAATGCCCCCAAGCAAGCCGGCATCGCCAAATTCGATTCCTCAATATGACCCTCCTGTTCGAGAAGCTCGAGACAGGCGAAAACATCGGCTGGTGCCATGCAGTGATTCAGTGATGCGGCAATGAGATCAGATGTGCGCCAACCGTCGATGAGCGGAACGACGTAGGCCACGTGTGGCCCTTCCAAGACGTAGCGCGCATTTTCAGAGAGTAGGAAATAGCCTTCGCCTTCAACAACCTCGATGTGAAGATTGGGCTTGAGTGCTGGTCGGGCGATCATCAAGTGAATGTCTCTGACTTTGGGATCAGCGTCTCCGGCTACCGTGCCCGCGTTTTTTGAGCCTGGAAGGTTTTCGCCCGAAGCCGCCGGTATACGAAGCCGATGCCGTCACCCGAGCTGGGCCGCAAGACTGCCTTCGACATATGGCTACGCGGTCGATTAGGACGCGGAACCGACCGTACCCATCGAACCCGTTGAGCCGCAGATGGTTCCGGCGCACCCAAAGCTCCCTATCGAAAACCCTGCATTCGGCTGCTGGATGCTTCCCGTCGGATCCGAGGGGTCTATCGGCGGCATTGTCGACACAGTCCCGAGGGAGCCAGACATCCACGGGAAGCCGGGGCCACAAGGACACAGAGCCGTGCCAGGACACGCTAGTCCAGGAGCACCGGGCGCGCCAGACAGGCGGGATGACATTGCGCCTGTGGCTGCTCCGGCCGAACCGGCGGTCCCGAACGAGGCTCCCGTCCCGCAAATGCTACCCGCACTGCCAAAGCTACCAAATGAGAACCCGGCAGCCGGCTGCTGCTGAGCGCTCCCTCCCAAGGAGCCTGCCGTGCCGACCGTTCCACCGGTCCCGCAGATGCTGCCCGCAGAGCCGATCGAACCGAACGAGAATCCGGCGCTCGGCTGCTGCGCGGCGCCGGCGGAGCCCGCGGTGTCGAACGAGGCCCCCGTCCCGCAAATGCTACCGGCACTGCCAAAACTACCGAACGAGAAACCTCCGGAGACCGGTCCTGGTAAACGCGACGATGTCGCGCCTGTCGCTGCTCCAGCTGAACCGACGCTACCTAAGGAGCCAGTTGTCCCACAAATGCTTCCGGCGGAGCCAAAGCTACCAAATGAGAACCCGGCAGCCGGCTGCTGCTGAGCGCTCCCTCCCAAGGAGCCTGCCGTGCCGACCGTTCCACCGGTCCCGCAGATGCTGCCCGCAGAGCCGATCGAACCGAACGAGAATCCGGCGCTCGGCTGCTGCGCGGCGCCGGCGGAGCCCGCGGTGTCGAACGAGGCCCCCGTCCCGCAAATGCTACCGGCACTGCCAAAACTACCGAACGAGAAACCTCCGGAGACCGGTCCTGGTAAACGCGACGATGTCGCGCCTGTCGCTGCTCCAGCTGAACCGACGCTACCTAAGGAGCCAGTTGTCCCACAAATGCTTCCGGCGGAGCCAAAGCTACCAAATGAGAACCCGGCAGCCGGCTGCTGCTGAGCGCTCCCTCCCAAGGAGCCTGCCGTGCCGACCGTTCCACCGGTCCCGCAGATGCTGCCCGCAGAGCCGATCGAACCGAACGAGAATCCGGCGCTCGGCTGCTGCGCGGCGCCGGCGGAGCCCGCGGTGCCGAACGAGGCCCCCGTCCCGCAAATGCTACCGGCACTGCCAAAACTACCGAACGTGAAACCTCCGGAGACCGGTCCTGGTAAACGCGACGATGTCGCGCCTGTCGCTGCCCCAGCTGAACCGACGGTACCTAATGAGCCAGTTGTCCCACAAATGCTTCCGGCGGAGCCAAAGCTACCAAATGAGAACCCGGCAGCCGGCTGCTGCTGAGCGCTCCCTCCCAAGGAGCCTGCCGTGCCGACCGTTCCACCGGTCCCGCAGATGCTGCCCGCGGAGCCGATCGAACCGAACGAGAATCCGGCGCTCGGCTGCTGCGCGGCGCCGGCGGAGCCCGCGGTGCCGAACGAGGCCCCCGTCCCGCAAATGCTACCGGCACTGCCAAAACTACCGAACGAGAAACCTCCGGAGACCGGTCCTGGTAAACGCGACGATGTCGCGCCTGTCGCTGCCCCAGCTGAACCGACGGTACCTAATGAGCCAGTTGTCCCGCAAATGCTTCCGGCGGAGCCAAAGCTACCAAACGAAAACCCAAGAAATGGGAGTTGCCGATCAGCTGCGGCAGCGCTCTCGGGGCCTGTCTCGGCAGCGGCAGCAGCCTGCGCTCGCTGTTGCGAGGTTGATTCCATGATTTCGTCCAGACTAGGCACCACATCCTTGTTCAGATCGATATCGTTAGGAACGGCTATGTCGTACTCTCGGAACGCCGCTGTTGGATCAGTTTTGAGCTCCTTTAGGAAGGACTCGTCCACCGCGGCGCGAGCGAGCATTCTCGCCCAGGCGACCTGGAACGAGGGCGACTTATAGTTGGGTTCGCTTTCTGGCATGACGGCACCTCCCCGCTCTTCGTTCTAGCTCGCCTTTGACGTGCACCCTAACGTAGCAACCTCGACTGGGTCAACGGCCGCAAAGGAGGGCCTCTCCATTCCGAGACAGGGGCGGTCGTGGGACCGATACGATGTGCCGCACTATCGGAAGGATGACATAGAGTAGCACAGCGTCCGGCCATGCGAGTGTGACGATTTGTTTGCAGCCGCCGGCCGGACGCCTACCTGTGGTATATATTCCGATCTGCTGGAGTGGGGCCTGCTGCCCCACTGGACGAAAGAGCCGGTCAAGGCGCAGCGGCCGATCAACGCGCGTGCCGAGACGGTCGCCACCTCCGGTATGTTCCGTCGCGCCTTTGAGCAGCGCCGGGCCATCGTGCCGGCTGATGTGTTCTACGAATGGAAGGCGATCGACGGCGGCAAGCAGCCCTACGCGATCGCCCGCTAGGACGGGCAGCCAATGGCCTTCGCCGGGCTGTCGGAAGGCTTTCGGTGGCCGGACGGCACCGTGACGCGCAGCTTCACCATCATCACCACGGATGCCAGTCCCGACGTGGCCGAGTTGCACGACAGGATGCCGGCGATCCTGGAGCCGGCAGACAGGCCGGTGTGGCTTGGTGAGCAGCCGGGCGATCCTGGATCCCTGCTCCGGCCGGCGCCGGCTGGTACGCTGCGGGTCTGGCCGGTTGACCGACGGGTGAACAGCCCGCGGAATAACGGGCCTGAGCTGTTGAAGGCGATCGACTTGGCTGGACAAGTCGCGCCTTGAGTTCCACCCCAAAGCGCGGGTGACGCGCTTCCTTCAATTGCGCGACTTGGGATGCGGAACTGGTCGCTGCACATCGTGTGCGGGCTTGTCCTCGCGTATCCCCACATAGGCGACCTGGCGTAGCAAATTGTCTAGGGTCCAGGTGAGGTAATCTACCTCGACAACCAGTTCGGGCCGCACCCAATGCACCCGGGACAGCTCAAGCGGCGAGCCGAAGCGGCTCGTGCGCGGCGGCGGAACGTCGAGTGGCATCGTCCGGCTGGCGAGCGGCTGCAACCGGCGCCAAACCCACTCGAGCTCTTCCTCGCTCATGCCCGTCCCGGCTCGCCCCGCGTACGTCAGCCGTCCGTCGGGATCGTAGTAGGCGAGCAAGAGTGCACCGAGGTGTGGGCGACTGCCTTCCGGGTCAGTCGCTGTAGCCGCGGGCGATGTAGCTCTCCGCCAACTGTACGGCATGGCGCTACTCGTCCATTTGCTACACCTTCAACAACGATCTTACCATTCGGTGTGACGGCTATCGCACCGAGTTGCATCGCCTGATCGACGCCTAACGCCCATACCCAGAGAGGTCGTGACAGCAGCTTGCCACCAGTTACCGACAAGGGAATTGCAAGACCGAACAGACCATCAGCAACGCGCTGCAAGACTAAGGGGCTCCGGCTGCACTGCCATCCCGCGCATCCCAGTTTGATCCGCTCGTTCGACCGCTCGGCGGTGTGGGCGCTGGTGCGCAAGCCGGGCTTGCGCGGGACGGTCGGCGAGAAGGCTTTGTTCGCGCCGGATCGGCAGTGTGCGGGTTCGAGTATTGCGGTCCGCCGCTGGCAACGGCGGACGCGCAAACCTTGCTGAACTGAGAGCCTGTCTCTGAATGATAGCGAAACAGCCGCTATCGACCCGCAACGGCGACCTGCTCGCAGCCGAGCCAATGAACGAGATCGTGATATTTCTCGCGAGTCCAGAGTTCCGGAGGAATTTCGGCTCAGGAGGCTAGGCGGAAGGCCTCCATTTTATTGGTGTCCTGTCGTTCGATGACGAATTTCGCGAAGGTGTTGCTCGGGGTGGCATTCAAGAGAAATTCCGGCAGGCTCTGGCGCAGGGCATTGGCCACGACCAGCTCCGAGGGCGGGATGCCGGGCCGAATGGTTCGCAGCCAGGAGCCGAAGGAATTCCAGACGGCCTGAGGGAAGGCGACGGCCAGATACTGAAGCAGTCCCTGGCAGACGACACCCGCCTGGATGAAGACGTGGTAGGCGTGGAGCTTGCGTTTGACGGCGTTGCGGTATTCCAGCGACTCACGATGGAGATGTTGATTGCCACTGCGGCGGCGCAGCGGCTTCATGTCGGACATCCAGAAATGGTAGGTAAACGAACCGATCAGCCGCACCGCCTGCTTGAACGTGTGCTCGATCTTGAAGCGCAGACCGTACAGGCGAATGATCTCGATAGCCTCCAAAGAGGTGTCGGTGCACATCAGGAGGCACGAGCCTCTTACTGGATGAATCACCGCCACGAAGCGCACGAGTTGACCGGCCGGGCGCCACAGCAGGTCGCGGACCCGATACTGGATGGTCACCTGGTGCTCGCCGTAGACGGGACTTTCGGCCTGTTGGAAGCCCTTGGGGTCTTCCAGCAGGGATCTGAGCTTGACCTTGCTGCCATAGACTCTGGGCCGGCCTCTCTTCCGCGGGCCACGCTGCTGGTGGGCGGTGTAGGCGACGGCGTTGGACTTCACCCGCGTGACCAGGTGGTTGTTCTCCTCGAGCAGGCCGGTGACGATCTTGCGCGCGGCATAGTAGGCGTCGGCGACGAAGTAGAAGGGTTCTGCGATGGCGACGATCCCGAGGAGCGCAAGCATCTTGTCGAGCAGGGTGCGGCGATCGCGATTGGACCACACCAACCCTTCGTGGATTCGCATGGCGAGCGGCACGGCGAAGACGCTGGCTGCGGCCTGAACGAGCACGCTCACAGCCTGGAGGGAATGTCCCATGATGAATTCGGGCTTGGTGTTCGACTCGGACTGCTGATGCAGGAGTTTGACCGCCGGCATCTTGCGCCCGCGCTTTGGGATCTTGATGCCGTCGCCGACCACGATACACCTTCCGTTGATGCGCAGCGGCTGCGGGAATAGCCGCAGCACCACCTGGGTCCACAGCGCCGCGAGCCGATCGAGCTTCACGGCGGGGCTGTGAAAGTGATCGACGAGCTTGTTGTAGAAGCGTGCCTCGAGCTTCAGCGCCCGCACGAGGCTGGTTACGCCCAGCAGTTCCGTCCGCACCGTGAAGCCTGCCACGGCGGTGGCGAACCACAGGAAGGTGCGCAGACGCGAGAACGCCGGACGCAGCAGCCAAATCGCATTCCACCAGGGCATCCACAGCGGCATCGGGCCCTCTCGATTCTGTTGCCAGCATAGTATAGCACTGGTATGCTAAACCTATGACAAACAAACGCCTGGCAGTGATCAGAAAGCGCATTGGAAGCATCAAGGCGCAGCTGGCCGGCATTGAAGACATGCGGCCCGGATCGCTCACCCGCCAGTACAAGGATCCAGAGAACCGGAGGGGACCCTACTACCAGCTCAGCTACACGCGGCAGATGAGGAGCCGGACCGAATATGTTCCGCGCGACTATCTGCCCGAGGTGCGGCGTGAGATCCGCAACTATAAGCGCTTCAAGGCGCTCACCGCCCAGTGGATCGCCTTGAGCATCGAGCAGAGCCGCTTGATGATGAAGCGAGCCTTGCGACGGCAATGACCCGCGGTGCTATCCTCATCCGATGGGCAAGCGACGCGCAAAACACCCCTTCGAGAACAACCCGTTCACTGACGCCTTCCTCGAATGGATGGGCTCGTCCGAGGGGGAACGCTCGGTCTACGCGCTCGATCTGGTCTTCGCCGCACTGGATAATGCCGACGTCGACCCCAAACGGCGCAAGATCGTCTGGGACGACGGGAAACGGCTGTCGATCGAGCAGTCGGCAGAACGCATCCATGCCGAGCATCCGGACGTGCCGCGCGACTTGATCGAAACTCACGTGCTCGGGTGGCTCGAGGGCTTTGCGCCGGAATCCTACTCCGAACGCCAGCTCGAGGAGCTCGACCGGCTCACTGAGCAGTGGCTTGACGACTACGAGCGAAAGTCACAGGCCGCCAGGAAGTAACCCAGAACTCGGCACTCTCGAGATATTTGTGGCAGGAGTATTATAGTGCCATGAAGAATCGCTATCTTTCGCCCTTCTAGAATGCAAAAGGCGACGCTTTGGCCGATTCCTTCCCCGACGCGGCGCGACGCCATAGGGGCGACGCGAAGCACCTTGCAACGAACCACCGGTTTCAGAACGCCGGTCACTTGCTCGGTTTCGCCGCAGAATGCCTCGCAAAGGAGATTTTGGAGCGCGCTGGTATCGCGATTGATAAGCCGTCCGGCCTTAGAGAACACTTTCCAAAACTTGGTAGAACGATCCGGACAGACGGGCGCACTCGTGTTATGGCCCTGCTTGCGCCGATCGTGCTACGGTCGGCGTTCTTGGACGGTTGGGAGGCGGAATGCCGCTATGAAGCAAATATTTTGGAGACCGATGCCGAGACGCGCTTCAATTCCTGGCTCACAGACGTTGATTCCTTGTTCAACGCAGCCGGAATTCCGTGAGGTAAATCATGATTGATTTCGATGATGCGCCCCGTGCTTTCAGCAAACTTCTGATCGAAACTCTCGGGACAGAAATTGCGTGCGAGGGGCGAATTCTCCGCGACATCTATGGCCGATTGAGTTTCGTCACTCCACGTCCTCGCGATGCACGCTTCGATGAGCTGCAGTCGGCGGCGGCGCAAGTGCTTGGAGCCTACGGACAGCCGACGACGCAACTGGTTGTCTCGCTGTCGGACGACGAACAAAGGTTTCATGATTTGGCTGACGAAATATCAATCGGCGTTCCAGTGGCGGGCCAGCCAGAGCTAGAGCTAAGGATGATCGATCGAAGGCTGGCCGGAGACGACTGGTTAATCCGCCCGGCACCGCTCGCCTCCAACCCAAGTCGGCTGATTTTCTATTCAGTGAAGGGAGGGGTCGGGCGATCTACTGCGCTTGCGATTACGGCGGCCGATCTCGCAGCGCGGGGATGTAACGTGCTGGTCCTCGACCTCGATCTCGAAGCGCCAGGTCTGGGAGCACTCCTGCTACCGCTTGAGAACATGCCACAATACGGAGCAACCGACTGGTTTGCTGCGGTTGCAGCAGGGGCCGATGCCGACTCACTCATTCCAGATATGACTGGACCAAGCCCGTTTACATCCGGGCAGGCGGTGGTGGATGTCGTTCCGGCTGCTGGGCAAAACCCGGGGGCCTATCTCTCGAAACTCGCGCGGGCCTATACGCCGGGGTCGGCAGGCGAACAGTATGCTGGCTTCAGTTTTCCGAGGAAGGCTGACGGACTCGTCTCCCAACTCACTTCCCATCGGCGGTATGATGCAGTTCTGATCGACGCCCGAGCAGGATTGCATGAGACCTCCGGTGGAACTCGATTCTTGGGCTCGGCGCCAAAGCGCTGTTTTTTGGGGTCGACACCTCCCAGACCTTTGATGACTTCGGCCTCCTCTTCAGTGCCTTCGTACAGGCCTTCGATCCCACAAGCAATGGTGAGGATCTTCGGTATGCGTTCAAGATGGTGCATGGCAAGGCGCCCAGAGACGAGAAAGAACGCCAACTCTTCCGTGAGCGAAGCTGGATAATTTGGAGTGACTATCTTTACGATGATGTTGACCCGGTCTCGGAGTTATCGGGGAACGCATTCGTGTTCGACCTCGGAGACGAGGGCGCGCCCCATTATCCGCTCGAAATCATTGGAGACGAGTTGGTACGCTCGGTTCGATCCACGGACAGATACATATCCGCTGAGTACTGACGCATACAGGTTAGTGTTCGGGAGTTTTCTCGCCGGCGTTCGCACGATGTTGGGGCTGCCATGACCACGAAGTTCCCACTGGAAGTGCGGAAGGCGTTCTACAACCTGCCGCAGGAATCCGCCCATTTAGCGACCAACGCGCCAAGATGGGCGGAGGTGTTCACCCCTAGTGGGCATCAAGGTGCGCTGGACCCGGACCGCAGCGTTGTGGTCGGTGACCGCGGCACCGGCAAGAGTTTCTGGTCAAGCGTTCTGATTAGCCGGGACATCCGCAATCTTGTTGCTCGGCGGTATCCACGACTAGGGCTCGAGAAAGTTGACGGCAGACTAGGGTTCTCCGATGCGGAAATGGCAGCGAATTATCCCGGAAGAGCCGAAATCGCGACAATCATGAGCGCGGGTCATAACGCAGAGGACCTCTGGCGAGCTGTCTTTTTAAGCTTCGCACCCGGTCCCCCCGTTGGTATCCCAGCGTTTAAGTCCGGGTGGAAGCCGGTTGTCGACTGGGTAGCGGCCGACCCGGCCAGGCGCAATGCCGAGTTCCGCGCCATTGATGAGGCCCTGAAAGAGGCGGGAGTCACTTATGTTCTGGTGTTCGATGCACTCGACGTGATCGCCGATCAATGGAAGGCGATCCGGGCTCAACTTGAGGGTCTGATCAAGGTGGCGCTGGCCGTGCGCGCGTTGCAATCCGTTCGAATGAAGCTGTTCATTCGGCCCGACATGGCCGACGATCGAAGACTGTGGGAGGTCGGCGACGCATCCAAGCTGCGACATCGTGAAGTCCCCCTGAGTTGGAGACGGCGCGATCTTTACGGGCTTCTTTGGACGGTTCTCGCCAACTCACCGGATGACACCGAGAGCGGGGGAGCGGCAGCGTTCAGGAACCACTGTGCCCAAGCATTCGACGCCAAATTCGACTATCAGGACGATAGCTGGCGACCACCGCACAGGCTTGTTGAAGACGAGGACCGGCAGCAGGAAATCTTCCGCGCGCTTGCTGGTCATTATATGGGGGCTGGACCGACGAAGGGCGACACGTACAAATGGGTAACTAACCATCTTTCCGATGCCGCCGGCTTCGCGGCACCACGCAGCTTCCTTCTTGCCATGAAGGAGGGTGCCGCCAAGACAAAATCCCAGGAAACCGTCCTTGACAAGGCCGGAATAAAGTCGGGCGCCAGAAGCGCGTCGAAGGTTCGGGTTGAAGAATTGTCCGAGGACTACAGATGGATGTATACGGTTCTCAAAGTCATGGAAGGCCTCGTCGTGCCCCTGACGAAGCAGGATCTCGTTTTGCGCTGGCAGCAACGACGGACGATCGCAGCACTAAGAGCCCTTGCTGACAGCGAGAGCGGCGATCGTAGGTTCATCCCTCCCGGCGACGTTCTCGAAGCTATCGACGAGGCCGAGGCCTACTCAAAGCTTATCGACCAATTAATTCGTCTCAAGATATTCTTTTCACTATCCGATGGTCGGATTAACATGCCTGATCTCTTCCGCCTTCAAGTTAATGTAAAACGCAAGGGAGGTATGAAGCCACGAGCTTGAGAACGCAAATGCGGTACGCCACCTCCAGCCGCTTTTGGTCAATCCCTTACAGTCTGGGCGCCGGCCGCTGAAGGTCGGGGAATCCGCACAAAGCGGCTGTGGGCTGAGCTATTCCGTTTTGGAATCATTCAGAGACAGGCTCTGAGCTTCAATCCTCTGCCATCGTTGCGTGGCGCAGCTTTTCCAGAATGCTGACCGCCACGTCGGCGGGGAGATCGCCGCTGGTGACCATCAAGAGCTGTGCGAGCGCCTTCATCTCGCGTTCGGTCAGCGGAATCGGTGTCGTCGGCTCCGGCGGCATTTGCGCGAACAGCGCGCCGAAGCGGCCGAGCACACGGCGTCCGGTTGTGCCGTCCTGATCGACGAAAATGGCGACCGATGCCGGCTCCGACGCGTTCGCCTTCGCCCAGGCGTCGGCCTCCGCGCGCGAGAGAAATCGCACGATGGCGCTGAGATCGGCGACGGTTACGATCGGATCGGCGCTGTCGAGATACTCGCCTTCGCGATCGTATCGGTCGCGTCCGACCAGGACGCCATTGCCGGCAAGCGGCTGCTCGATTCCCTCGATGCGAAAGAACCCGCCTTTCGGCTTGAACAGCCCCTCGTCGTCAACGAACAGGACCTCGCCGCTGTCCCAGCTTCGAGCCCCCGAGATGGAGCCGCCGACCATGCGTTGCAGATCGGCGAGGCCGGCATACTCGACCTCGCTGATAATGCGCGCCGCCACATCGATGAAGAGTGCTTTCATGGCTTGGCCTCACGGATGGCGGCTTCGAGGGCATCGAAGCGAGTCTCGACAGTCGCTTCGAACTGCTGCACGTGATCGAGAAACGCGCGCATCATCCGCTCGGCCATCTCGCGGGTGAGCATGGTGCCTTTCAATTCGCCCAACTCCTCCCGGATCAGCCGGTTCTCGGTGCGTAGCGTGCGCTGTTCGGCCTGCACGCTGCGCAGCGTGGAAAGCACGAGGCTGAGGCTGATAGTTTCGCTCATTGAGAACCGCCTTTCACAACGCTAGATGTTGCTGCACGGCCGCGAGATGCGCGGGCAGCGGGATCGGATCGACTGGGCCGCGCGCCAGCGCCTCGCGCAGCCAGGCTTTGTCCGGCTCCTGCAAAATCTCCCGGCACTGCGCCGCCGCGTGTTCTTCGAGCCGCAGCAGCTTGAACTTCTTGTCCCGCGTCATGCGCTCGATGGTTTGCCGGAAGTAGGCGCGCACATCGACCGCGCCGACGCCGATCTCCTCGTAGAGCGAGCGATAGCCGGAGCCGGTCACCCACAGCCCGTCGGGATCGGCGGCGATGATGCAATGGGTGCTGATCGCGAAACCGCCCCAGACGCAGCGGATTGGCACATAGTCGAGCCAGAGCAGGAACGTGCCGGGCCGGGCCCATGACGGGATCTCTCCCGGCTTGGCGCCAAGCTCGCGAGTGATGAGGTCTCTGGCTTCGTGCTCATCAACGATGAAGTCGAGCTGATCGATCAGGCGGCCAAGCTCGCTGCTCAGCCGTACCGTCGAGGTCGCCGGCCGCTTGCCGCCGGCCCGCTGCGCGATCCAGGCGGCATCGACGTCATCGAGGCGCGCGCCGATTTCGGCCAGCAGGCTTTCGCGCGTCGGTTCGGCCTGGGATTTTGCGGGCTTGCTCGCCGGGCGCTTCGACTTGTTCTTCATTGTCGTATCACTCCTGTTCAACGCTGGGCGGGAGTGCCCAACGGTTTCTGCGTTGCTGCGCAGAGAGAAGCCGCCGCGCGGGCGGCTTCCCCCAGCTCAGCCGTTCAGCCTGGCGGCCAGCGCATGATAGTTCGGCGGGAAGGCCCGATAGGTGCGCTTGTCGATCGTCGCGCCGCCTTTCTCCTCCGGCAACAGCTCGTAGTCGTGCTCGACCAGCCAGCGGAACCGCTGGGTCAGGTTCAGGCGCTCCGGCGTGGCCGAGAAGTTCGGATGCGAGCGGATTGTGCCTGATTGTTTGTGCCAAAGCGCGATGCCGCGGGCCTGCGCCTGCTCGACCGCCTGCACCAGCCACGCGCGCTCCATGAGCCGCGCCTGCGGGCCGCTCTCGCCGCCGGTGATGACCCAATCGAGGCCGTCGAAGTCGAGCTGATCGGTCGGGCCGACGATCGGCTCCACCGAGGCGAACGTCGTCATCGTCCCGCCGGTGCGCTCCTTGATGGTGCGCAGGATGTGCAACCGTCCGGCAACCCGATTGTCCTCGGTCGAGACGCCAAACCAGATATTTGCCGGGGCGCCCGTGCTGCCATAGCGATCGACCAGCAGCCGCCGCATCCTGATCTGGCGCTTGGTCAGCACTTGGAAGATAGTGTCGGGCGCCGCCTCCATCACGTCGAGCACCTTGCTGATGATGTCATCCGATACCTGCTCGAAGAACAGGTCCGAGAGACTGTTCACGAACACCAGATGCGGCATCCAGCGGCCGTTCTCTCCGAAGAACGGTCGGAAGCGCCGCACATGATCCAGCCGCTCAAGATGCAACTGCACCTGGCCGAAGTCCTGTTGCCAGCGCCGCTCGACCAGGTGCTGCGCATAACAGTGCTCGCAGCCGGCGCTGACCGCCTTGCAGCCGACCCACGGGTTCCAGGTGCTGCGCGTCCAACTGATACCCGAATTTATGACGGTCATCGGATGCTCCCCGTCTTCTGGCTATAGTTGCCGACGCCCTGGCTGATCGCAACGGCCTCGGCGGCGTTGCGGCCGGCGACGAAGGCTTTGCCGTCGCGGATCGAGCGGCCGGCCCGGCCGCGGCCGATGATAATCCCGAGCGTCTGCATCGCCTCATCGAGCATCGGCCCCTTGATCACCACGAGGTCGCGCCCGCTCGATTTGACCGCGAAGTCGCGCTTCGATTTGAGTTCGTGCAGGCGCTCGCCGAGCCGGGTTGCCATGCCGACCGCGAAGGTGTGCATCATTTCGTCCTGGCCGCGGCGATCGCTCATCGCATAGTCCGCGTTGAACATTGTATAGCTCGTGGTCTCGCGGTCGATCGCGCGCTTGAATACGAGCGTCAGATATTCGGCGATGCGCGTGTCGAGGTCGAGGCCGAGATAGGCAATGTTCGGCTTACTCAGCCAGACCCGGCAGTCGGTGAAGCGGGCGATCTCCATCGCGGCGAACCGCACGTGATGATGCGCCACGGCGATGTCGAGCTGGATGACCTCCTGCTCTTCCACGCTGATCTCATCGAGGGTCAGCTCGTAAACCTCGAGCAGCCGATCGACCGCAGCCGCGGCCGCCTTCGCCTCTTCCTCGGTGCAACCGTTTGCCACGGTTTTGTTCATCAGCGCACGAATGCGCGCGATCATCGCCTCGCGCTGTTGCGTTTGGTCGCTCATTGGCATATCCTCTTTGTGTTGCAACCCCGCTCCGTCGGGTTAGTGCGGAGACGAACTTTACGAGCTGATCCTGATGAAAGCGGGGAGCGGGGCGACCGCTCCCCTTGCTTGTTCAGGCGGTGCGCTTGGCGGCGCGGTTCTTGATTGCCACGCGCCGGCGCGTGACCTTCGGCTCGTCGTTCGCGGGAGCCTGGTCCTCGCTGGCCGTTTCGTCCTCGGCAGGCTTGTCAGCCTCGGCCTCAGTCTCGGCCTCGGGTTCCCCATTGCCCATAAGATTGCCCATGCTGTCGCGCTCCGCGCTCGATTCCGCGGAATCGTTCGCGGGCGCGTCGCTCTGGTCCTCGAGCGCGGGCAGACCTGGCGCGCGCTTGAGTATCTCGGCGATGCGGTCGTTGAAGTGCTCGACCTTCGCCTGAAAGCCGGCTTTCGCGATCGCATCCTCGGCCTGATCGGCCCATGCCTGATTGCGCGTCGCATGGGCGCGCAGCGCGGCGAGGGTCAGCTTGACCGCGGGAGCCAGCAGCAGCGCCGTCTCCTTCGAGGTCTGCTTGGCGGTCGAGGAGAGCGTGACCGGCATGATGACCAGGATCGCGCCCGGCCAGGTCGAGAAGTCGAACACCAGCGGCGCGTTGTCCTCGCCGTTCGTGTTGAACGCGCGCACCACCATGCCGTTCTTGGAGCGGTCGCCTTTCGGCAGCCCAGCATCGAGCAGCTTGGCAATCTCGGCGCAGTGTTTCAGATACACCGAGTTGATCCCGACCGGTTCCCACTCGCGGCCGATCGGCCTGCCGTCTTCATCGAGCTTGGCGCCGAAGGAGTTGGCCTGCAGCACGCGCTCATATTCCGGGAACGTGCCGGTGCAGAGCGCCGCCTGGAAGATGATCGAGCGGCCGACGTTGGTCAGCTCGGCCTTCGCAGCGCCGCGCGCATAGGAGATGCGAACGGTGCCCGTCTCCTGCTCTTTCGCGATCATGGTGAGGCGAGGCTTTAGTCCATCGCTGGAAATGATGATGCCGCCGGCGAGCCATGATGGCGCGCCGTCCTTGGGCAGCGGAAACGAGGCGAGGAACATCCGCGTGCCGTCAGTCGCGGTGACGCGGCCGACCCCGTCCTTGCTGTGCAGGTAGACGCCTTGCAGCATTGGGCGATTGTCATCGCGGGAGCTCACCGCGTCGGCGGCGAGCAGGATGGCGCTCGGCACCACCAGGTGCTCGGCCGGCGGCATCTTCTCGGCCTTGGCCGCACGCGGCTTCTGCTTGGGATCGATCACCGCGAGTGCGGTGCTCGGGTTGTCACTCATGATAAGTCTCCGGTTCCCAGGCGAGCGAAAGTGCTCGCCTGTTCTGCGCTGGCGCATAGGGATCGGGCATCTCGCGATGCCCGCCCGCCCTATGGGTCAGAGCGCGCCGTTGCCGAGGCCGAAATCGTCGTCGCCGCCGAGCGGCTCGTCGTGCTCGTAGTTCGGATCGGTCAGCACGTCCGGGCGAAAGTGCGACAGCTTCTCTCGCTCGCAGCGGTCGCACACGTTAGTCAGGAAGATGCCGCGCGCGTCATAGGCGGGACGGCGCGGCAGGTCGGAACCGCAGAAGCACTTGCTCATGGCCCGTAGCCTTCCGCGCGATCCGCGCACTCGTCGCACTGATAGCCGAGCTGCCGATCCGCGGGCGTGAGCCGATTGGGCTCGCCGCAGGTCGGGCACGGCAGATTGCGCGGATTGCGCCGCGTGGCCCGGCGCAGCGCCGAGCGGCCACCGGGATCCGCGAACTCGGAGCGGTCGCCGTCGTCGTCGTCGCGATAGTATCCCATGTCACGCGCTCCGCTTCGCCATGACGTTGACGGCGAAACTGACCGCATGGCCGTTCGGCGAGGCCACGGACACCGCGCCGCCGGTAGTGCCGACCAGCAGGGTCTTGCCGGATGACGAAGGGGGCGCCGCTTGGATCGCGGCGGGCGAGATGTCGATCTCGATCACGAGCTGTCGATAGCTAATTATGTTGTCCGGTTTATGTAGCACATCAGTTGTCCGCTTGTTTCCGGTCTGTTCGCAAGAGCAGGGACAGAACGGCTGGCGACGGGGCACGGTACGCCCCCACTGTCTTCTTCAAACCATAAATCAATTTCCTTCTTTTGCTGATGCGCCTGTGGAGTTGTGGGCAACGCTCTTCCGTTGTCCACAAATCCACAGGCGAGCCGGACCCAAGCGAGATCATGCCGCCGCGTCCAACGCCGCCATCCGCAGCGCCCCCTGCGCGTCATAGCGTCCCAGGCAGCGCGGGCCGTGGAACACCGCGTGGCTCCCGTCGTGATATTGCCGCACCTTCACCCGTGCCTTCACGAAATGAGCACGCAGCGGCGAGGGTGGAATTTGCAGCTTCATCCGTCGCCACGAAACCGTGTTGTCGCGGTCCACCTGGCGCTCCTCCTGGATACACAGAATTTCCCGCAGATCGACACCAGCAACTGCGACGAAAGCCGATCCCTCCTGCTCCGCCTTCACCGCAAACTGGGCGTGATGCGCCGGCAGGTAGCAATCCCGAATGAACCGGTTGGCCTCCGCAACCGTCGTGATCCCAGCCAGCGCCAGCTCCTTGATCAGGCGGTCCTGTAACGTCTGAAACAGCCGCTCCGAACGACCACGGGCCTGCGGTGAGTAGGCCGCAATGTGCTCCACGCCCAAATGCGCCAGCGCCCGCCCAACCTGCGTCAGCCGCTTCCGGTCAACCGGGCCGCCAGCCTCGGGCGTCACGAAGTAGTGGCTGCCCCGATCCGTATACAGGCTCAGTGCCAGGCCATGCGCGCCAAACACCTCCAGCAGAGCCTGGAACGTCAATTCCGTGCCTTCCTCCGCTACCAAAAACGCCGAGTAGATCACGTTCGTCGCGTCGTCCATCGTCACGATCAGGTCCAGCGCCTCCCGCCCCGCCAGCCATTCATGGCGCGACCCGTCCTGATGAAGCATCATCCCAGGCAACGGCCGTCGCGGCCGCTTGCGCCGGTGTGCGCCGCGCCGCGGGGCGCGCTCCAGAAGCCCCTTCGATTGCAGGTACGCCTTCGTCCACGTGTAGCCCCAGCGGAAACCGTGGCGGCGCACCAGGTGCTCGTGAAAGTGCTTCGCCGTGAACCCGCTGTAACGCGTACCGATACAGCCGCTCGACCTCCTCCTCCCGATCGACCGGAACCCGCTTCCCGGACGCCCGGCCAAGCCGCCGGTCCAGCAGACCGGCCTCGCCGGCCTCTTCGTAGCGCTGTTGCCAACGACGGAATGTCCGCTCGCTGATCCCAAGCAGCTCCGCCGCTTCGCACTGGTTGAGTTCGCTCAATTCATACCCGTCCAGCACGCTCCGGAACTTGATCACTCGCACACCCTGAAGGGCTTCCGACCGGCGCATTCAGGGCTCCTCCAAAGGAGCCCATCATCACCGGACAGATCGTGTGCTACCTAAACCGGACATATCGTGTGCTACCGACACGATCTCGATCACGAGCTTGCCGTTTTTGACGGCGTGTGTTACGTTGTGCATTGCATTGGACCTTTGAAGCTCGGGCGGCGGGCAGGATTACCCGCCGCCCTCTCTGTTTCCGGTCGGGGCGGAATTGCCCTGGCCATTGGGACCGGGGCGGGACTGCCCTGGCCAGAGGTCAGGATGACCTCATGGTGAAACTATATCATATCATAACGGTTTGTGCACGATATTTCCGCGCCAGTGGCCGTTAATAATACGTAATATGTCCCGAGGGGAGGACGTAATAAAAAAGCCGACCCCCGAAGGGGCCGGCCGAAGTTGCGGTCTTAGGTCCGTCATCGCAGGTAAACCTGAATGCCGATCACCGCGCAAGGCGTGCCCTCGCCATAGAGGTCGGCGGCCGGCCCCTCGGCCGGGCACACATCAAAGGACGTGATGACGCCCTCGATGCGCGTTTCCGTGTAGCCGAGCGCGAGTGTCACGCGCCGGCCTGGTCGGCAGTGTTTCTCATTCCATTGCGGGCCGTAGCGTCGCCACTCGGCGGTCTTCTCGCCGCTGGCGAAGGCGTGGAACCACTGTGCCTTGAGCGGCACGAACAGAGGTCGGTCATTCATGTCGAGATGCTCCTGAGCGATAGGTAAATGAAAAGGCCGACCTCTCGCGAGGCCGGCCTTGGTTCGAGTTGAGGTCGAGGTCGGGGTCAGGCGGCCTTTTTCGGGGCCTTCTCGGGCTTGGGCGCGTGCTTCGCGACGAACGCTTCTGCGATGCGATGCGCGCTGATATAGGCCGCGCCCCGCTTGAACGTGATCTCGCTGCCGTCCTCTTGCACGTGCACGATGCGCGTGGCGCGAAGATGGGCCGCGATGCAATTCACGACCAGCGCGAAGCTCGGGTCCTCGGACTCCTCGATCGCGAGCGCGACGAACTTGTCGAGCTTGGTCATGAACCCGAGAACGGCGCGCAGACTCGCCGCGTTCGCGATCGCACCACGGAACACGGTTTCGCGATACCCGAAGAGCTCGCTCTCGCCGAGATAGGCGAACAGGCCGAGGTCGAGCAAACCCCGCTCTAGCTCGGGCGTGTCCGCGCGTGACAGAACGTTCCCGTCCTTCACGAAGCGGAACCCGATCGCGAGCGCAAGAGCGTCCTCGCGGATGACGAGGTCGAGCAGCACGTCCGCGTTACGCGCAAGAGCGGTGTTCTCCGCGTTTGCGGCCGTGGGAGTTGCGAGGCCGGCCTTGCGGGCCGCCCGCGTCTGGGCCGCCCTCTGGGCGGGCGAAAGTTCGATGTTCATCGAAGTCCCTTCACACTGAGGCGAGCGTGATCGCTCGCCCCTATGCGTCCTGTCGGAGCGCATAAGGAGCGGGTCTCGCTTCGCGCGAGGCCCGTTCCTTCTGAGCTACGCGATGACGTGCGCGCCGTTCGGGGCGACCTTGACGGCGTCGCGCCAGTTCGTGGTCTTCGCGAACTTGGCGGCCCTGGCGGCCTTGGCGGCCTTGGCGAGCTTGGCGGCCTTGCGGACGTTCGCGCGGCGGGTGGCGACGGCCTTGAGCGCGACGGCGCTCAGGTCGAGGCCGTTGAGCCTCTTGGTCCGCGCGGCCTTCTGGCCGGGCGTGAGAACGACCTTGCGGGCCTTACGGGCGCGCGTGGCGGGGACGGGCTTGCGGGTCATGGGCGGGGTCTCCTCGCGTGAGGGGGGGCGGGATTGCTTCCCTCGTTGCAATAGGGAATATAACTAGTCTCACTCGTAACCACAAGGGAAATCGGCCGATGGGGCATTAATCGGCCGTAATGTTCCCAGGTCGAGATGACATGTCGAGACCGACCTGAGAGAGGGTCCAGAGAGGGAGGGTCCAGAGAAGGAGAGAGAGAGAGGGAGAGGGTCAGGGAGGGTCAGGGAGGGGTCAGGGAGAGGGTCCCAGGGAGAGAGGGGGGAAAGCCTCATGGGATGACGCGAGCCACCGGGAGAGCGGATCGCCTCAGAGCTGGAGATTCTCGCGGGATGACGCGGGCCACCGGGAGAGCGGATTGTCTCGTAGGCGGGTCTTAGCGGGATTTCACATTCCGATGTGAGAATGACCTTGACCTGAAGCCGGGGATGTGCTATTCGCGCGCGCACGCTAACGGGCAGTCCCGCCGATTTAGGATCAAATGAAATGTTCGACCCGAAGAACGTCGAATTGCCGATGCGACCTGCGCGAGTGACCGAGTGTCTCGCCGCTATCGGCTGGTCGCAGGCCGAACTCTCCCGCCGGCTCAAGATGTATCACGACACTGGCCGGCAATGGGCGAAAGGCAAACGAAACATTCCCTATGTGGCGGCGCGCTGGCTTGAGCTGCTGGCGGCATCGTTCGACCAGGTGCCACGGCCGGAGCAACCGTGGGCGATGCCGTGGTCGGATATGACGGGCGAGAACTTGGCGGCCGCCTTGCACGAGCTAAGCTGGACCCAGAAGGAGCTGGCGTATCGGCTGAATTGCACCCTCGGCGCCGTGCATCACATGCTGACCGGAAACCGGCCGATCGGCGCTGATGTCGCTTGCTGGCTGTCCACGCTGTGCGGGATCCTGCAAGCAGCACCACTGCCCGAGGACTGGCGCAAGCCGGTCGAGGGGGAGGCGGCATGACCGACGAAGAACCGGCTTTCGTGCAAGCTCTCAACAAAGCTTCTCTTACGACGCGAGACCTCGACATTGATGCCTTCGCGGATGGCGTTCTGGCGCATCGCAACGGTGCTCACTTTCATGAGAATCCTCACAGTGATGCTCCCACTCTGCGCCGGTTGTCTTGGAGCATGGGTTGGAATGAGCGTGCGTTGATGGTGTCGCGGGCGGAGGCGGCATGACCCCTGGCGAAGCCTACACGGATGGCATGCTGGTGCGGGTCGTCGGTGAAGCGAGCCGCGGCGCTGACAAGCCGCCGATGCCGTTTGTGGCCGGCATCATCTTCGATCGAGCGACCATGCGGGCGGTGATCACGGCGCCGATCCTGTCGTATCTCCGCGGTCAACACGCGGATCAACTTCGACGGACGTTCCGGCGGATGGGCTGGCGCGCGACGATAGTGCGATAGGTTCGGCGTGACTGATTACCAGAAGGGCTGGGAAGCCGGGATGCGAGAAGCCGCGGCCTGGTTCAAAGACGCTATTGATCACATGCCGCGCGACAGCAAAGAGCAAGCTTGGGCCAGGGGAGCGGTGGCCTTCTTCGATGCGCTCATTGAAGACCGTCGTGACGCTGCGGCCGGCCGCAAACGTAAAGGATTTTTTGGCTCCGGCACTGGGTGAGGGTCGAACAGGGACGTTAATCCTCTAGTGCTAGGTCGATGAAATTGCTTCACTACACAGGGCATTCCCGCTTCGCGAGCAGGATCAGCAAGCGCCGCAGCACCAGCAGCGCCGAGCCTACGCTCGGCCGCCAGCACGGCCGGATGCCGCGCCGGCGCGCTCAAGATCTGATCGCGCACTCGATGGGCGAAGGCGAATACCACCACGTCGAACTTGCCGCTGTCCACCAGCTCACCACGCGGACCCGCAGCACCATGCCCACCTGGGGCGGTGGCGATGGTGATCTCGTCGAGACCCGGACCTCGTTTCCGCGGTTGGCTCCAGCGCCATCACACAGCCTGCGCGGCGGCCGTCGCTTCGCCGGCAATGTCGCCCAGCTCGCCCAGCGCCAGATCGATGAACTGCTCGAGCAGGTCGCGCGCGGCGCCGGGTTCGATGCCGAGCTGGTCGGCCACTGTCGCGGCCTCTGCCGCTGGCAGCGCCTTCAGCTCGGTCAGTAGCGTCTCGATGTCGGCGGTCAGGTCGGCGACGCTCGCCTTGCGATCGACGTAGCGGGCTTGCAGCCGTTCGAGTCTATGGCGGACCAGCCGCAGCTTGGCGATGCCGCCGGCGATCTTCGCCTGCGCTGTGCGCCGGCCCAGATCGCTGTCATCGTTGGCAGCAACCCGGACGCGGCGCAGCTTGCCCCATGATTCGTCGGCCTGCTCGCGGTCGATTACGCCTTTGCCCACCAGTTTGATGACGCCGGCATTGATTTGATTGTATATCGCATGTGCCGTTACACCGTGCAGCGTGGCGTAACTGGCCACTGTCATTAGCTCGCTCATGAGCAACTCCTTCCACTACCTGGCACCTGACGCGGACCTTGGCGTCTCTGACTGGGCCGATGTGGATTGTGTGGTGACCTCGGGTGGCGCCGCCAAGCCGGGCTGCTATCGATCCGGCCGCACGCCTATCATGGTCTCGCTTGTGCGGAACAAGATGAAGCCTTCGATGCACCGGTGTTGCCGCTTCGACAACCGCAAGCTCGGGCAGGCGCATGGCTCTGCTGACCGGCATCGGCTTCACCATGAGTTTGTTCATTTCCACCCTGTCTTTCCAGGCGGAAGGCTGTGACGCAAATGTCCGCCTGGCAGTGTTGTTTGCCTCGGTTGTGTCGGCGATCTGTGGCTAAGCCTTGTTACGCCGGGCGACGATGTCGCGCCGCAACGCGCTTATAGGGTCAGGATTGGGGCGCGGTCCGCGCGGATCGGGGGAGCGCCGAGGTCCGCTCTGCGCCCACAGCGGCCGCTCAGTCGAGTGGCGCGGCTCCTCGAAAGCGGACGTCCCGTCGGACGACCTCCTTGGCTGTAATGGGTGGGAAGTAGACATTGGCTGGTGCCTAGATAGTATGAAACCAGATAATTGCACTGGTCGATAAACAGGTTCCGTCATGGCTCAAGGAAGCGGCGGGGCCATGACGGTCGGTCACCTTCCAGATGGCCAAGGTCTTGGACCGCGTGCTCTGTTCCAGACTGCCTCACCAGCCATACACCAACCAGTCGCCGGCAGGATACGTGCGTCCCGATGGGCGCTGGCAGGTCCGTGTGTGCGTCGACATTGCGCCCATCGAGGCTTTCGAACGCCTCGGGCGAGTCCGCAGCCCATTCCATCGTTGAAGATCGTACCGACCCGGGTCTAACCTGCCCTCGGAAAGTGCGGAGCGGCCCCCATCCGGGGAATCCCGGTCTCAGCAGCCTGCCACGTGGATTGTCCACCACGGATCGCCCGATGAAATGCCCGGACTGCCATGCCGAGGCTCCTGACGGCGCGCGGTTCTGCAACGCTTGCGGAACGGCCCTGACGCGCGCGTGCCCGAATTGTGGCGAGTCCAGTCCGCCGACCGCGCACTTCTGCGCGCAATGCGGGGCCGAGATTGGTGCCTTCCGCCGGCCGCAAGGCGCAGCGGCGCGGGCCGATCGCGCGCCGCCGCCACCGGCCCAGGCCGAACGGCGCCAGCTCACCGTGCTGTTCTGCGATCTGGTGGGCTCCACGCCGTTGTCCACCCGGCTCGATCCGGAGGATTTGCGCAGCCTGATCGGCACCTATCAAGACAGCGTTGGCGCCGCAATCACCGGCGTGCGCGGCTATGTCGCGCGTTTCCTGGGGGATGGCGTGCTCGCTTATTTCGGCTGGCCCAACGCCGACGAGGCGCATGCCGAGAGCGCGGTGCGCGCCGGTCTGGCGATGATCGAGTTGGTTCGCGCGCAGCGTCTGTCCGTCCGGATCGGCGTCGCCACCGGTCTCGTCGTGGTCGGCGACCTGATCGGCGTGGAGACCGCCCAGGAACGTGCCGTGCTGGGCGAGACGCCGAACCTGGCGGCACGGCTGCAAAGCCTGGCGGAGCCCGACACGATCGTGGTGAGCGAAGCGACGCGCACGTTGCTGGGCCGCTTGTTCGACGTGGAGGACCTTGGCGCCATCGAACTGAAAGGCTTCGATGCAGCCCAACGCGCCTGGCGCGTGCGCGGCGAGACCGCGCTCGCCAGCCGCTCCGAGGCGCTCTTCGGCGGCGCGCTGACACCGATGATCGGCCGTGACGAGGAGCTCGACCTGCTGCTGCGCCGCTGGCGCCAGGCGAAATCCGGCGAGGGCCGCATGGTGCTGATCTCCGGCGAGCCCGGCATCGGCAAATCGCGGCTGATCGTCGAGCTGGAACAGCGCATCGCCGCCGAGCCGCATCTTAGCCTGCGTTACTTCTGCTCGCCGCATTATCAGGACAGCCCGCTTCACCCGATCATCGCGCGTTGGGAACAAGCGGCGGGCTTCGTGCGCGGCGACGGGTCGGCGGAGAAGCTGCGAAAGCTGGAGGCGATGCTTCTGCCGGATGGAACACCGGCGGAAGACCTGGCGCTGATTGCAGATCTGCTGTCAGTGCCGACGGACGAGCGATATCCGAAGCTCGAATACAGTCCGCAGCGTAAGAAGCAGAAGACGTTCGAGGCGCTGATCCGCCGGCTGGCCGGTCTGGCGCGAACCAACCCGGTGTTATTGCTGTTCGAGGACGCGCATTGGGCCGATCCCAGCACACTCGAACTGCTGGAAACCACGATGGATCGGCTGGCGGAGCTTCCTGCCCTGCTGGTGGTCTCGTTCCGCCCTGAATTCTTGGCACCCTGGATCGGCCGCGCCGGCGTCAGCCTGATCGCACTGAGCCGGTTGGACCGGCGCGAGTCGGCGGCGCTCGCCAAGCGGGTCACGCTGGCACATGCACTGCCGGCGGCGTTGCTCGACCGGATTGTTGCGCAGACCGACGGCGTGCCGCTGTTCATCGAGGAGCTGACCAAGGCGGTGCTGGAAACCGCGGCGCCGCCCGACAGTGCGACGCTCGCGGTGCCCGATACCCTGCAAGCCTCACTCATGGCACGGCTCGACCGCCTGCCGGCGGCGAAGACGGTGGCGCAGATCGGCGCGGTGATCGGCCGTTCCTTCTCCCACGAGCTGATCGCCGCGGTTGCTGAGTTGCCGGAGCCCGCGTTGCGGGAAGGGCTGCGGCAGTTGGTCGGCTCGGGGCTCGCCTTCGAGCGTGGCGTCCCGCCCGACGCGAGCTACACGTTCAAGCACGCGCTGGTGCAGGAGGCTGGTTATGACAGCCTGCTGCGGAGCCGGCGGGCGGCGCTGCATGCGCGGGTGGTGGAGGTGCTGCGCGCGCGGGAGCCTGGGATCGAGGAAAGCCGGCCCGATTTGCTCGCTCATCATTGTGAGCAGGCGGGACTCGTTGAGCAGGCGGTCGAGTATTACACGCGCGCCGGTCGGCAATCGCTGCGCCGCTCGGCGTACACGGAGGCGCGCCAGGTGTTCTCCGCTGCCTCGCGTCTGACTGCCGCGCTCCCGGACGGGGACGCGAGGGTGGAAGCGGAACTGAGCGCTCTCTCCGGCCTCACTCGGGCCCTGTCGTACGGTCTCGGAATGGGGTCCTCGGAGTATGGTCGCGTCGCCGCCCGCGCGGTGGAGCTGTGCGCGCGTCTGCCCAGTCCGCTGGATTTTCTCGGTGTGCTACACGATCTCTGGCAATTCCACCTGAACCGATGTGACTTCACGACTGCGCTGAAGGAGAGCGAGCGCCTGTTGCGGTGGGGGGAGGAGCGAGGCAACGTCCGGGGCCGCATCTTCGGTCATATATTCGCAGGAATCGCGATGGCCTACCTTCCGAAGCTTGCCGTGGCGCGCTCGCATCTGGAGCTCGCGATGAGTCTGCTGGAATCGTGTGAGGCCGATCCGACCATCGTTTGGGATCCTGTAAGATCGCTTGCGCGAGAGCATGCCCTGGCTATTGCGCATGCGTTTCTCGCGCGCCCCCTGTGCTACATGGGGTATCCGGATCAGGCGCTTGCACATGCGTCGGCAGCGGTGGAAGCAAGCGAGCGGCGAGGTTTTATGGGCTACGTGGCTAACTTTAGCGTTTGGCGGCTTAGGATTCTCCAGTTCTTGTTGGAGCCATCCGAACTTTACAGACCCGTCGCCGAAGCGCTCCGGCTCACCCGCGAGTTTGCAATGCCCCACCACACCGCGATCGCCAGGATCTACGAAGGATACGCGATCGCCCATCGCGGCGATCCGCGCGCCGGCGGCGCGGCGATTCGCCAGGGCCTCGCGGACTACGCGGCAACCGAGGCCGTCCTTTTTTCCGGCTACTACCGTGCCCTGCTGGCCGAGACGTATCAGATGCAGGGCGATACGAACGAAGCGCTCGCGATCCTGACCGAGGCGCTGTCGCACACGGAACGAACAGGCGAGCAATGGTGCGAGGCGGAACTGATGCGGCGAGTTGGCGAAACGCATCGGCTGAAAGGCAATCGAGATGCGGCCGAGAGCCACTTCGCGCAAGCCATCGAGATCGCACGCGGCCAATCAGCGAAGCTGTTCGAACTCCGCGCCGCGGCGAGCCTTGCCCGCCTGTGGTCAGAGCAACGCAAGCGCGCCGAGGCACGCGAGCTGCTTGCGCCGATTTACGCCTGGTTCACCGAGGGCTTCGACACGCCCGGCCTGCGGGAAGCCCGCGCGCTGCTGGCGGAGCTTGGCACGTAATCCGCGCGCGTCACCCCCCGACGCCTCCAAGAGGTCATTGCTCGTAGGTCCTCGTCCAGTGACCGCTTTAGATCGTGGCTGTGTAAAAATGTGATCGTCAGCGGTGATGCGAAATGTCCTATCGGTATCGGGCGCGGCGAGCATGAACGATCCAAAGGGACGCTGTGTGGGCCACCCAAGTCACTCATTGCCACCACGGTACGATGTTTTCACACAGCCAGGTCGATACCTGCCGAGGTCGGAGTGTCCGCCAATGTCTGCTCTGGCATCCCGACTGCCCGAAACTTGCCATTCCGCTCTCGGCCACTCCCGGACTTCGTGCCGACCAGCTTGGAAGGTCCGCAAAAGGTTGGCTGCGGCGGTTCGGGTGGGCAGTACGGCTACCGCCACTCTGGGTGGCTTGCTGACCTTTGACGACATCGACCGGCTGGCACGTCATTGCGACATTCCCGATCGCTGTGACCGCGTTGGTCGGGGGTGCACGACAACTTTGGTCAGTTACGCGCCAGCCGAGCAAACCACGCGGGAGGCACCAGATGCGATGAAAGTCCTCATCTTCACGGTCAGGCTCTCGCGGGTGGGTGGACCTCACCGGAGCTTCGGCGCCGGCCCGGCCATGAGGATCAGCGCTCATCCGATGCGACCCCGACCGGGTCCGGCGAGGAGGGCTCGTCGGAGAAGCCAAGCGGATCATGGGCGAGCGCTGTCGCCTGCGGCGCCAGGATCGCGAATGGCCGTTCAAGGTGCAACGGCGGCGACGTCGTCATACTCCGGACGGTGGCCACGAGGGCCAAGAGTACCGCGGCGGCTGCCATAAAATAGAGAACGCCATCGATATCGAAACGCACCATGAGGCTTGTGCCGACAAGCGGGCCTACCACTGAACCAAGCCCGCTCACCAGGATGAGCCGGCCGCTGACCGCCACAACTCGATCGGCCGGCATGCGGTCGTGGGCGAGGGCGACCCCGACCGGGTAAAGCGTCGACATGAAGCCGCCTAGCAGGGCCGCCGCTGCCAGAACCGTCAGTAGGGAGCGCGGCAGCAGTACCAGGGCAATGGCGCTGCCGGCGAAGCCGAAGCCGAGTGCGGCCAACACAATGCGCCGGTCAAAGCGGTCGGAGAGGCGGCCGACCGGGACCTGGAATGCAAGCCCGCCTAGCACGGCCACGAGCATGAACAGCGCAATCGTCGTGCGCGCGACGGCCTCGTCCTGCATCCACGCCGGCACGAGTGCATAAAACGTACTGCTGACGAGCCCGCTAACCGCGCAGCCTATGACCGCCACGGGCGCTGCACGCGAGAGTTGGCCGAACGGAAGTGTCGCCGCAGCGATCGTCGGAGGCGGCTCGGCCCTGGTCGCACTCACCATGACCAGGGCCACGGCGAATAGGGTGACGATCGCATTGAACGGTGCGGCCGCCTCAATCTCGGCGCGGCCGATCAGGAGCTGCCCTACCGCAAGGGCGATGAATGTGCCGACCATGTACACTGAGAAAACTCGTCCGCGTTCAGACGGTAGGGCCTTGGCATTGAGCCAACTCTCGGTCGTGACGAAGATCCCAGCGCAGCCAAACCCGATGACCGCGCGCAGCACCAGCCATGGTAATGGCCCAACCCAGAGCGGCATGGCCGCAGTCGCGGCGACGACGAGGCCGCCAAAGGCGGCGTAGGCACGGATGTGCCCGATCCGCTCGATGATTCGTCCGCAGCGCAATGCGCCGAGCGTGAAGCCAGCGAAATAGCTGCTAAGCACCAGACCAGCCATGCTCGCGCCAAAGTTCTCGAGAGCCACCCGCAAGGAAATAAAGGTGCCAAAGAAGCCGTTGGCGAGCTGGATGGTACTCGTCGCGACGACCAGCGTTCCGATCTGCGCACGCATCGATTCGCTCGACCGCATCGCTCTCCACCGTCTTGCAGCCGATCGCGGGGTCCGGCCGTGCCTTGTCCGGCATTGCCAGGCTAGCGCTCCGGGCCGTCGCGACCAACGGACTCCGTGCCACGTGAGTTTGCAAGTGCGATAGCTGGACCTATAGCGAGTCCGCCGCAAGTTTGCTTGTCCCGCCGCGATGATTCGCCATTTCGAGAAACATCCCGGGCCGCGCGTTCAATTCGTTCCATTCGCGCGCCGATGAGACCTGGACCAAGACCAACATGACGCGGCCCATGGTGAGGCACCGCCAAACGAAAGGGCGGCAACTGATATTGTTCGACCTACAGCCACCGCGCCACACCTCGATTCTACCGAAGGCAGCTGTTGCAGCAGGCGTTATCGCGTGCATCGTGCCGCATGTGACGGCATGATGCCATCATGGATACCAGCCTTGTTCGTGGACACACGTCCATGGCGACCCTCAGTCCGGACGACCGCCGGCGGGCCGGGGCAGCGCTCCGCCGCGAATGGCCGCGCAGCGCGCAGGGGGAGTGGTCCCCGCCTGCCGACCGGGCCGACCCGGTCGGAATTCTGATCGAACAGGGCAAGAACCGGATCCAGGAACTGCTGCCGATCCGCTATGGGCGGATGGGCGCTGATCCCTTCGCCTTCCTGCGCGGCGCAGCCGCCGTGATGGCCGCGGATCTGGCCCGCACACCGGCGACCGGCATTCGCATGCAGGCCTGCGGCGACGCGCACCTCGCCAATTTCGGCTCCTACGCGACGCCCGAGGGATTGCCGGTCTTCGACATCAACGACTTCGACGAGACGCTGCCGGCTCCATTCGAGTGGGACCTCAAGCGGCTGGCGACCAGCCTCGTCGTCGCGGGTCGCGTCGCCCAGTATTCCGAGAAGGCCGCACGCGAGCTCGCACATACCAGCGCCCGATCCTACCGCGAGCACATGGCGGAGCTAGCTCGGCTGCCGCCCGTCGATGCGTGGAACCGGCACGTCGATCTTGCACGGGCCATCGCCGACATCGACCAGCCCAAGGTGCGCGCCACGGTGGAGAAACGCCTCGCCCTGGTGCTGGAGATTGGCGCCAAGCACTTCGGCCTGGTGGAGGAGACGGACGGCAAGGTCCATATCCGCGAGAAGCTGCCGCTGGTCTATCATTTGAGCAAGCATGACCTGCCGGCGCGCAAAGCGTTCGCGTCTTACGCGGAGACGCTGCAGGAGGACCGTCAGGTGCTTCTGCACCGTCATACTCTGCGCGACGTTGCGTTCAAGGTGGTCGGGGTCGGTAGTGTCGGGACATTATGCGCAATTGGGCTGCTTACAGCGGGTGACGGCTCGCCGCTCCTCCTACAGATCAAGGAGGCGCAGGAGTTGGTGCTCGCACCTTTTGCCGGCGCATCCGACTACGCCAATCACGGTGAAAGGGTCGTGGTCGGCCAGCGCATGATGCAGGCGGCGACTGATGTCTTCCTCGGCTGGACGCGCACGCCGATCGACAAACGGTATTTCTATATCAGGCGGCTCAAGGACTCTCGGTTGGCCAACATCGGAACGCAGCTTCAGGCGGCGCTGCCGTTCTATGCCTCGCTCTGCGGCCGCACTCTGGCACGGGCGCATGCACGGGCCGGCGACCCGGCCCTGGTGTCGGGATACGTAGGCAGCGGCAGCGCCTTCGAGGAGGCGATCAGCGGGTTTGCCGTCGCTTACGGAGACCAGACCGAGAAGGATTGGAACGGCTTCTTGGCGGCGATCAAGGCTGGCCGCATCGTCGCGGCGACGCCGGAGGCCAAGAAGAGCTAATTCCCGGCATTACCGCATCCCCGCGGACCGGGGGCACTTGCTGGCTGGCTTGCAGGGTGCGGCGCAAGCCCTTGGCCATAAAACTTGTCGAACTCCGCACGGCCTACGGCCGCTTGGGGTGGTTTTCTGCCGGTCCGCTTCCGAGCTGGGATACGCTGAAACCGGACATTCGGTTCAAGGCCGGGTCTGGCCGATGCGAGCCGCGTCCTGATCAACAAAATGGGGCCTTGCGCGGCATTGGATTGGACAGGCCGCACTGAACGGCGAAAGTCTGCTCGGGACCAGGGCCCAAGCGCGCCGGCTGAGTGCCCAGGGGGTTACGGACGCGCGGACAGGGGGAAGGGCTCAGCGCCCTTTCCTTGGCGCGCTCTCCAATTGCCCGGGTGCAGCGCTTGGATGGACTTCATCTTGGCAATCCTGATTTCGTCGCTAGGGTCCACATTATCTTCCAGAGCGTCAAGCAATGCAGACCGTGCATGTCGTGCCAGCACATCGGTGATGTGCTCCACGATCGTTTCCCCCGTTTTGATGGCGTCATTTCTTGCTTTGATCGCATCAAACCTGATGGAAGGCGGAAGACGGTCAATGCTGAACGCCTTCAAAGCTTGCATCCCACCTTCGACGTACCGATCGCAATCCGAAAGGCGCTGCCTCAGTTCTCGGAGCTTCAGAAGACTCTGCCGGTTGAGACTCAGAGCGAGAATTGACCATTCCCCGACTCTACTCTTGTGTCCGACCCTGATGCCCTTCGCCTCGAAGTGTTCCGATCGCACGTCCTCGTCAGGCCGAAAGAAACGCGTTCCTTGCGCACGTGCTTCTGGGGGAGGGCAAAGATCCCCCTTTCGCAAATTGCACTCGTCGCAACAGTACATCAAGTTGTCATAGCTATTCACAAGATCGGGTCGTGAATTTCGAGGTTCGTAATGATCGATGGTCATGCGCAACCCTTGCGATTCTGCCTCGGACATCGTGCAATAGCCGCAGCAGAATAAAAAATCTCTTCGTAGATAGCGCCTGTAGTCACGGTAATCCTTGAGTGACGGTACTTCAGAGCGTGTTACAAGCGGTCCCGGTGCCCCATCCGACACTGGGTTCGTCAGATGCTTTCCTTGATCTCCTTCCGAGGTCACTTTGGCCGCCGCTGTTTCTGGCCAGAGTGTTGCTGCAAGTTGCCAATCAGCCTGGTGACGTCCGATGCAAACCGCTCATACCCCCCGACAGTGCTCTCCAGAATATCGAGGATGTACCCGTGACTTGCATCCTCAATGCGATCTAGGTGCCAGTTCACCAGAGCCAGTCTCCGTTGATCTTTCTGCGTGATCGAACCATCCAGAAACTTCATCAGGAGTGCTTCCCGTTCCTGGAGGTATTGCCGGTGCTCCTGGTCGGAAATGCTGGCTGCGTTTAGACGGCCAGCCTGCCTCGACATCTCTGCATACATTTTCCGATCGGCCCGGAACTCTGGCAGCCTTAGGGTCCCACCTGCCACGTCCGTCGCAGTCTCAACTGCCTTGGGGCGACCCACCCCGACGACGGCTGGAGATATCTCAGGAACTTCCAGAGGAAATTCAAGCTGTCGTGCCGAAGACGTTCTCATCGAATCGGCTCCCTTCTGCTACGTCTTCGAAGTATTTCAGTGCGTCCACTCTCGCTGGTTTCAGCAGTTCGTCAAGTGTCATGGCACTTATCGCTTGTGGGGTCTTCAGTGTACGCTGCCAATCTAACGTGATATTTAACAAAGCGTCCGGCTCTTCCGGCTTGACTAGATTGTGGACACACCGGTCGGTCCACTTCGCGTCTTCAGCAATGGTCGTGACAATCTGAAACTGGTAGCTTTGGGGCGAAGTCACCTTCCATGGCCGCCCAACGTATTCTACAAATCGACCGATACCTGGAGGAGCTTCCTGTTCATCCACGAGTGTCCTCGTCACGATACCGACGCGACTAATCCTCCGCGTTCTATTGGCGGGCACTACGACTGCAACCTCTTTCAGTTTCTTGGCGATTTCTTCCAAGAGCTCGGTATATGGGCGTGGGCGAGACAACATCTCCACTTCGGGGAGGCCTCCGCTGACCGGCTTGGCCCTGATGCTGTGATTGAAGTCGATGGAAATTTTCGACGGCTCGAATCCGTAGTTGAAGCCGTCATCGCCTCGCACATTCAGCGAGAAGGCGTCCTGCGAGCTTACCTGGAACTGTGCCTTCTCGCCGGATACCAGTCGGTCAAGCACTGGGGTTAACGCCTCCAGGAAGTTCTCGAGCTTGGGGCGAAGTGCCAGTCCAAAAATAACCCCATGGTCGGTACCGACGCCAATCGATCGCACCAGCTCAAAATTGCCTCCCCTCAGTCTGCTCTTGCGGGACCGATCTGAACTTAATCGGCTCTGAACGACATTGCCAGACCTGGCCACCCGAATGCTACCGTAGCGACTCCGTAACGCCTTACCGGGCCGTTGGTCCGACCGCTGCCGCGCTGAGTGGGCACACCGGCACCCTGGCCAGCGGACGCCTTCGAGTGTTGCTACCGCCTAACCTTCAACCGTTGCTACGGTACACCCAGCGCACCCGAGTGTAGCCATCCTATACGTCTCCGCCTGTCCTGGTGCGTTTCGAGCCGCATAGGCCCATGCGGATCGCCGCACCGACGGCTTACCAGGGTTGCGCATATTCATTGTCGGCTGTTCCTTCCGTGAAGGCAGGGCATGTGAGGCGCAGTGCGTCAGCAACTCCGGCCTGGAGTTAGGGAGGTGCGGCGCCTCGGGATTGAAACTCTTTCGGAGCGAGCAGATGCCAACCGCTAATGCAACACTCGCTAAGCGGTTCACGTAAGGCCGCTGGGCGTGCCGAGGAAGAGCCGCGCCCCTCGCCGCTCCGGGAGCGGCAGCGGGACGACCATGGGTCGGGGCCGAGGACGTTGTCGCATTTGCAGGACGAGACCACGTCGCTGAAGGGCGCAGAGCCGCAAGGTGCCCGTCACGTGCTGCTCTGGCGAAAAGCAGACGAAGCGGGCGCGGCGCTGGTCGCGCTGGCGGCTTGGCTACGACACGAAACAGCTTCGGCATCCTCCGACCAGGGTCAGGACCCGTGACCCGCAGCCAACGCTGGTGACGTTAGTCGTTCGCGTGGTCGGAACATACATCAACTGCGCTGCGTCCATATTCGAGAACGGGGGGAAACCTCAGCGACCAAAGGATCGGGCAACCGTCCGCTTTCGGGAAGGCGGCCAAGGCAGGCATACGACCCAGATGGGTCGACTCCAGTCCTTCGATAACGAGCTGGCGAGCGACCAAAGCTTCGCCGTGGATACCTTGCCCGCACTGATCTGGGATTTGCCAGCCGTCCAGTTCATCCGAGATAATGCCGAATGCCGGGGGGAGGTTGAGGAAGGTGCTGGAGGGATAGACATTGGACACGCGCCAAGACCGGCGCCGCGCCGGTCGACTCCTGGCTATCTCCTTGGCTGCGACGAACACCCCTCACCTGTCCGGGCGGCGTCGCCGGCTCCGGCGACGCATCACTGTCGGCACGCTGATATGCGGGCTCGCTGCTCTGATCGTCGCATCTGCCTACTTTTGGGGTTGAGGCAGCCGGCATCGAGTTCTCGGCAGAAAGCGGCGCATGTCAGGGCGATTGTCGATCATCGTGGTGTTCTCCTGCTGCGTCAGACCTCATTGCCCCATACATCCCAGCCGGGGCGCGCGCGCCGCGCGAACAGTTCTATTCGACGGACGTTGCCATACAGACGTTCGAGACGCTCCGCCGCCTCGGCCGGCTTTTCGCTATGAGCGGGGCGCGGAGCCTCGGCCATTTGGGGGACCCCGCAATCCCGACGCGGCAATCCCCTCCCGCGTCTGAACGGAAGGCATTGTTCTGTGCCTTTCCGCGTGCTGTAGCCTGTGCCGAAGGATGGCCGGCCAGTGCGCGTGAGTTTCTTCCAGGTGAATAGGACGCCAGCATACACGGGGAATCCCCACGCTTCGGCGAGCGGAAGCGCCTCGAACAGCCGCACATCGTAAATCCACACGGCGAGCGAGGCATCGCGCGCGGCGAGCGCGGCAACCCGTAACCGGCACAGTGCGGCAAGGTCCATCGTCTGATAATGCCGGCTTGGACTTTTGCCCTGCCCGGCTGGCGTGCGGGAGACGAAAGACCATGGCGGATCGGCATAGACGAGATCGAACTGACTCCCCGGCAGCTCCGGCGTGGTGGCACGCAACAAGCGCGAGCGCTTTTGCCGACAGGCATCCGAGCAGGTTAATGCGGAGCGCCGGCTGGCAGGAAAGCTAATGCCGCAAACCACGCAGGTCTGTCGGACGTCACGGTAAGCGCTTGTTGTGACAAGAGTGGCCATGACGCATTTCCGGCTCAGCTCGCCGATCCATCGTCATTCACATGCTCTGCGTCGCAGTCCTTGCCCCAATCGAGCGGGGCGAGCAGCGCATAGCGATAGGCGAGGGCGCGGCTACTATAAGTTATGGCAGTTCCTCCTCAGCTTGGCTGGCGATCTCGCGCGCCTCGGCCATGAACGTGGTTCTTCAACGCGCACTCGGCGAGACGCACGAACACCCCATCGGAGCAGCCCTCGACCAGGGTAAGATGCTCGCACACGATGCTGGCGAGCGTCTCCAACGTCGTGTCGCAGTCGCTTGCCATCGGTTTCTTCCTCCATTGCATGAGCGCCATCACTTACGCCCAGTTCGGTGCACCATTTTTCAAACGCCTCCGCGCGGCCGCACAATAAGCCGGGTCGATCTCGATTCCGATTGCAGACAGGCTCAACGCCTGCGCCGCCAGCAGAGTTGTGCCGGTTCCGACGAAGGGATCCAACACCAGCTCGCCCATCCGCGGATCGGCCAGCCGCAGGCAAAGCTCGGCCAGCTTGACCGGAAAGGTCGCCGGATGATGGTCGCGATCGGCGCGGCTCTGCACGGTCTCGTAAGGGACGTGCCAAACGCTGCCTCGGCAGTGTTTGTCGCGATGGTGACCGAAGCGCTCGGGCTGGTCGGCGAAGACGTAGGGCACGCCGATCCCCAGGCGATTGATCGGCGAGCGGCCTTGCGGCGTCAGATGAAAGATCGGCTCCCAGGTTGGATTGAGATAGGCATCCGAGTTGAGCGACACGAAGTGGCCGAAAGTGCGTTCGTGCAGGCCCTTGCGCAGCCCAGGCTCGGGGATTGCACTGGCATCGAGTGCAATCGACTTCACCCACGTGATCGTCTGCTGAAGGACGAGATGCGGCCGATAAGCCAGTGCCACGTCGATCGCGCGCCACGCATGCTTACTGTCCGACCCGATATTCAGGAACAGATGCCCGTCAGGCTTGAGGATGCGGGCGATCTCCTGCGCGACGTTACCTTGCCAAGTCAGATAGTCAGCCTCGAGCATGTCATCGTCGTGGAGACTATAGCGTTTTCCCAGGTTGTAAGGCGGCGAGGTCACCACCACGGCGACGCTCTGCGCCGGCATGCTTCGCATGTAATCGAGGCAGTCGCCCTCGATCACCGTTTGCTCCGCGCGCGGTGCGGCATCGTCGGCGGGAGCAAGCGAGGCGAGAAGATCGTTCACTGACATGCACCCTTCCAACTCTTGCTGCGGGTCATTGCGGCGGGAGCACCCTCAGCCTTTGGCGGCTCGGACCACAGGCTATGATCACGAACGAATAGTGGTGCCTCGAACTCGACATCCTGTTCATCCGCCCACTTCGTAAAGGCGTTGTAGCCAGACCTGCCGACGAGCTTGATGATCTCGGCCTCGACATCGCCCCCGAGGCCAGCAATTCATCCGCGAGATCATCCGTGACCGTGTCAACGCCGGCGACCTCGCATAAGCCGAGAGCAAGCCAGCGTAGCCACCATTGGCGAGACAGCGCGATGAGTTCCAGGAACATCGGATCGGTGGTGCGCTCGGCCAGAGCGGCGTGCGCCGTAATGATCTCCTGTATTTCCCGTGCAATTCCCTGAGCGCGTTCGGTATCAAAGGCGATGTGTTGATGGCGGGTAGTTTCACTCATGAGTGTCCCTCCATAGGCATCTGGTGGCCGGGTATCCAATCGGGAAAGTGAGCCGCTTCGCTCATCGTTTCCTCGTTTCCCGCCTCAAGCATGGGTTTTGTCTTCGTCGAGGTCGACCAGCTCGCAACGCGCCTGTTCACGCAAACACCGGTTCGCGTCTTCAAGCAGGACTTGCCGGACAAATCCGTCTTTGAGCTTCCCCGAGCGAATAAACTCCTGCGTCAGGTCTTCGTCTTCTGCGGACGTGTCGTTAATGGCGTGACATAGTAGCAATGCACAGGCTTCGACCGGGAACCACCCGCACCGTGCTGCTTCCTTGGCCAGTTGTGGATAAAGATCAGCTCTCAGGAAACGGATAAACTCTTCACTTTGTGCGGCCTCAACTAGAGCCTCAAAACTATAGATAGTCATGGGTGCTCTCCTGTACAGAATGCCGGCAGCCGGCCGGCGCGGTTTGACAGCAATCAGTTCGTGCCGCGGCCGATGGCCACGGAAGAGCAGCGCGGTTGGGCTTTCGCGCGTCATCTTTCAGCCTCTCCCATCCATGGTGGTCGTCGGCAGCCAATAGCTCACGTAGCGGGGCCGCCGGGCGCGCGCCGCAGACAGCAACCGCACCCGTGCCTCGGCCGCCGTCGCAGTGCGATGCCAACTGATGACAGGGAAGCTGCTCTCCAAGACGAAGCGTAGACGGTCCCTGTCCTCGACCAGGGCAACGCGGAGATCGCCGTCAGCGTCGATTATGAAAAACGTGCGCATCGCCCCTTCCCCCGTAAGAAATCTGTTGCCGCACTGCAGTGATCGCGCGGCTCGTTTGCTCCGCATAACGTTGCGCGTCATTGCGTCGCGATTTCCCCGGTGACCCCCGCGCCCCGATCGAGGGAGAGGGGGGCCACTCAAGGGGCTCCCCCGACCGAGTTGGGGGCACGACCCTGCGGCGCGCGGCGCGTGCGGCACACCTATTATAAGAAAGAGGACCGCCGCGCCGCGCCGGCATCAGGGTGTCGCTTCCCATGAGACGCCCGCCGGCTTGCCGTCGGCGGTACGAAGTCCTTTGCGCAGATGGCGGTGAGGGTCGCGGAAGGGGACTTCCTCGACGCCGCGGTCATCCCGCAGCAGCTTGAGGGCGAGCCGCATCGACGGCGGGTCGAGCCCTTCGCGCGTGAGCAGTACGTGCACGGAGCGGGCCGACGGTCCGCCAAGCTGCGGCGACCACGGCATCAGCTCATTGGTGTCCGGGTCGATGTAGCCCGTGGCGATCCCGTCCACCAGGCGGTCCAGCACGGCATCCGAGGGCGGAACCGCCTTGGGCGCCGTCCACGGCACGAGTGCCGGCGTGCTGTCCTTGGCCGGGCCGATTTCGAAGCCGCTCTTTTCGAACCATTCGGCATGCTCGGCCGGCGGCGCGTAGGCGGCGCGCGCGTTGTCTACCCGGAAGAAGAACCGCCGGCGCTCCTCGGGCAATCCGAACCGTTTGGCCTCGGCGGTGGTCATCGTGGTGACCTCGACCGCGAACCTGGCCGCCGCACCGATCGCACTGGCGCCGCGCGACGCCTCCAGGTCGCCCGGCTCATGCTCGCCCTTCTTGGTGTGATGGATCAGCACGGCGGCGAGCTTGTTGGCGCGGGCGATGTCGCGCAGATGCGCGACCACCGCCTTCATCTGCGCGTTCTGGTTTTCCTCGCAGGCGTGAAACTCGGCCATTGGATCGAATACCAGCAGGGTCGGTCGCTCCGTCTCAACCAGCTCGACGACCTTCTCCCAGGCTTGGGTCGGAACGACCTCTCGCGTGTCCGGGTCGAGCGTAAACAGCGGTTGGTTGCGCCGGATGGCGAAGCGGACGACGTTGTCGGTGACCGCCGTTTCGGGCGCGCCAGTGGCATCGCAGGCGGCGTAGAAGCGGCGGTCTTGCTCAAGCCAGTCTTCTTCTGCCAGGCACAGCATCACCTTGCCGGAGCCTTCCGGGCGGAAGTCCCCCCAGCCGCGCCCCGAGGCGACGCAGACCGCCCACATGATCGCCAGCAGGCTTTTGCCCTGATCGGGGGCGCCGATGATCATGGTGACGTAGCCTGCCATCAGCAGCCCGCGCACCAGCCATGGCCGCGGCGGCAGCTCCGTCCGCGGACACTTGAAGCCATGCATGTCTGTGATCAGCGGGTCGTGATACCCGCTCTCCCGATAGCGGCGCTCGCGCTCGCGCCAATACTTCACTTCCTCTTCAGACATGGTGCCGAACACGCCGAGGTCGATCTCCTTGTCTGTCATCTGATACTCCTTTCAAGTGCAAGCGAGAGGATGGAGAAGACCAGCTCGACACTGAGCCCTCGGGCGACCGCTATATCAAGCAGCCCGTCGCGGGCCTCGCGGAGCGTTAACAGGTCGTTTTGGACGAAACGGGCAAGCGCGCGGGCTTCCACCCGCAGTAGTGCCTCGCTTTCCTCAGCCAGAGCCTCGGTCAGCCGCACTTGCGCGTGCTGCACCGCCTTCAGCGCGTACCGTCTGGTGTCCAGGACACCGGCCGGCTCCCGCAGACGCAGCGGCGGGGCGTTCGGAGTGGGATGTAGATGTTTGTGGTAAACCCCGCGCACGCAGCGCCCTACGTCGTCGTAACGGGCCTGCCAGCGGGCATCGCGCTGCGCCTCGGGCACCATGCGAAAGGCCGACTGGATCAGCAGTAGCGCGTCGCCCAGCGGCTTGCGCTGTGCAGCCCACGCGCCGGCGAGCCTGGTGGTCGCCTCATGATAGTTTGCGCCGGAGACGATGGCGGCGAGCAGCTCGTCGAGCCCGTCCCCCGTCTCGCCGTCGGGTCTCGGCTTCTCCGCGAGCGACGGCTTGCCGACCGCGATCTCGTCAAGGTCCTGCCGCTGGTCGAGCGGATCACCGTCGAGCAGCAGCACGCGATGCTGTGTGGCGCCATCGACGTAGCCGTAATAGTAGGCTTGCGACAACGTGAAGCTCTCGCGGGAGAAGGTGCAGCCCTTCTCGGCGAAGATGCCGGCGAGCCGGCCGATCATCGCCGAGTGCTCGATCCTCTCCACCGGCGCGGAGAACAACGCGAGCACGCGCCAGCGCGGGCCGCCCTGTGGGTTGCTTCCCGTCACGCGTATGTGGCTTGGGCTGGTGTAGAGGATAGCCCGGACGTTGCGCCCTTTCAGCGCATCCCGCGCCGCAGCGAGGTCGAACGGCTTACCCAGATGTCCGAGCGCGCCGTCGTAATCCGCCTCGACCCCGGTCAGTTCGAGCAGATTGTCGTCATGGCGCAGGCTGTTCTTCTCGCTTCGCTTGTCACCGAAGGTCGCGAGCTTCAACCATGGCAGCAGTTCTTTCTTCGCCGCGTGAGTGTCGCGGATCAGCACGGCCAGTGCGCGCGGCGACAACACCTGGTCGAGCTTGCGCAGCGCCTTGGCATCGACGAAGCCGGTGAACCGCATGGAGGCATTGACCCAGGCGGGTGCAGGCCCGGCATCTGATGCGGGGTTATTCATACTGTTGCTCCTGCAACCGGTGCCAGACCCAGCCTGGCTTGAAGCCGTGGGCGCGGGCATAGGCGCGCAGCTCGCGCTCGCTGCGCCGAGTGCGCGGGCAGCCGAGTGATGCGCTCGAAATAGTCGGCGGTGATCTCGGCAAGCCGGCCTGGCGCCACGCCTGGCGGCCGGCGGCGAGGCTGCGGACGCGCTGCGCCGCATTCCTCACATTCCCAACTATCGAGATCGTTGAGACAGCCGCAGGCTTCGCAGCGCCAGCCCGGCGGCGATGTCTCCCCCGGCGGCTTCTCCGGCGCGCCGTCAAGTGTCCACGCGCGCGGCGTCTCGGGCAGGCCGTGTTTGAGAAGGTTGCCGGCGTGATCGAGGACGACGAGATGATCCTTGCCCGGCGAGGGTCGCATTCCCCGGCCGATCTGCTGCATGGCAAGGACAAGGCTTTTGGTCGGCCGCAGCAGGATCACCGCGCCGACATTCGGCACGTCGAGCCCTTCGCTGATCAGGTCGCATGCGGTCAGGACCTCGATACCGCCATCCCCCACCCCCGCGATCATGCCGTCCCGCAAGGGTGTCGGGGTGCCGCCGTGGACGCATGCGGAACGGTATCCAGCATTGCGGAAGGCATCCGCGATCGCCTCGGCATGGGCGACGGTGCAGCCGTAGGCGATGGCGGGTTGGTGGTCGGCGTGGCGGCGGTATTCAACAACTGCGTCGCCGGTGACGGCGGAGGCCCGCTCCGCCAGCGCGCCGAGCTCGTAATCGCCTAGGCGGGTCCTGAGGCCGCTGGTGTCGATCAGCCGTGCCGGGACGAAGCAGCGCGTCTTCGCCAGCCAGCCGTCCTTCTGCAGCTCGGCGACGGTGGCGCCCATCACCAGCGCATCGAAGATGCCGCCGGCATCGACGCCGAGGCTCTTGCCGTCCGTCCGTGCCGGCGTCGCGGTGCAGCCGAGCACCTTCGCGTCCGGCCATTCGGCCAGCAGCCGGATCCAGCTCTCGGCGCGCGCGTGGTGCGCCTCGTCGGGGACAATGAAATCGAACCGGGGGAGGCGGCCGAGCCGGCGAACCGCCGTCTGCACCGAAACCACCAGGACCGGAGCGCCGTGGTCGCGGTCCTGGCCGGCGGCAAAGACGCCGTGCTCGACGCCCGCCCATTCGAGCTTGGCGCATGCCTGCCGGATCAGCTCGCGCCGGTGCACGATGATCGCGCTGCGCCGGCCCTTGCGGGTCGCGCCCTCGATGACGTGCGCGAAGACGATGGTCTTGCCGCCGGCGGTAGGCAGGACATACAGCACGCGCCGACGCCCGGCAGCGAAGGCACCGCGGAGCTTCCCTACGTCACAGTCCTGATACGGGCGCAGCTCGATCGGCATGGCCGATCACTCCGGTTCTTGCCGGTGGTGCCGCCCGAAAAACGCGCTATATCAACGGCGAACGGCTCAAGGTCCGCCTGATCCCGCGCGTCGCTCGGTGGCAACACCGGCGATGTTGCGGGTCAGGCGGTCTCCATCACGGTATCGCCGTGCTCGGCTTTGGCACGCGCCTCCGTGCGCAGTCTGCCAAGCTTGGCCTTGCGGCGTTCAGCCGCCGCCTCGCGCGGCAGCGCGCGCTTGGTATCGAGGGCCTCGATGATCCATGACAATCGCCATCGCGGCGCCTTCGGCGCGACATAAGTCGGCATCGGCAACCAGCCGGTGGCCACATTCTTGAAAATCGTCGGAACCGCCAAGTCGAGCAGCTTGGATAGCTGCTCGACGGTAAGCCATGGATCGGCCGCGAGGGCGATGTTGCTGCCAGACTTATCAAGCCACTTGGCGAGCGCGAGGGCGATGCTGCTGCCATGCTTATCAAGCCACTTGATGAGCATTCTGGTGGCGACCTCGGCCTCGGCCTCGGTGCACCCGTTCGCCACGGTCATTGCTTCGAGCTTGGCGGCGATGCGATCGTTGCTCATGTGCGCCTACTTGGTGGTGGAGGCGCCATCGAGATGCTCATGTGCGCCTGCCCTATGGTGAAGGCGCCATCCATCCTGATCACATCGCGGACACACGCAACAGAAATAAACTGTGTGGCTGAAAATCGCCACACAGTTAACGACACAATTTCCCGCTGGGGGTTTTCCGCGCCTTTCAGCCAATTGTGCGGCGGCTCGGTTGTTTCGACAGAGTTTCAGACCTTCGGCCGTCCCCAGCGGCGGCGTTCCACACGCGCGCTCATCGCCGCCCGCACCGCTTTCTGAGAGGCTCCCGTTTCCGCCATAACCCCGTTCGTGGTCTCGGCGTAGCCGGCGTCGGGATGCTCCGCTTGGTAGCGGTCGATCGCCTCAACCAGCATGGGGTTGGGGACGTTCTTGCGGGTGCGGTCCGCTACGACTTCCACCTGCACATCGTGGTGCCAGGCGCCCGGCGGATCCCTGGGGAAGCGCAGCTGGTTGAGCAACGGGAGGAACCGCGCTAGCCGCTTGTCCGTCTCGCCCGCCTCGATCCTTCTCAGCCTCGCAGTTGCAGTCGGACGGCTCCACAGCACGACCGCGCCGGTTACCCACTTCTCGTGCAGCTCCGCATGCGCCGCGGCCAGGCGCTGCTGCTCGGCAGCCGTCGGCTGTGCGGGAGACGACCACGCCGGCTGTGCCGGCGTGAACCGTCCGTCTGCATGTGTGACACCTGGGCGGTGTCGTGGCAGCGGGTGGGCGACCAGACGGTATGGCGCGATGGCGCTTTCGAACCATGCCCGGAGCGTGACGCGCTGCGCCACGCGCCGCTCAGGCGCGCAGCCGGATTACCTCTGCAGTAGCTGAGCCTTCGTCGATGATCTCCGCCACGCGGTCGTGCCAGCGCAGCATGGCCTGGGCGATCTCGGGCGTGTAATTGTGCCGGTCATAGACACCGACCACGCCGCCGCGATCACGGACATGGTTCAGGCATGCCTCGGCGATCTCGCGTAACGTCCCCAGCCCGGCGAGGCCGGTGCGCACCGTCCGGCGCAAGTCGTGCAGGCGCCAGTCGGTTACCCCTGAAAGCTGATCGAGCCTGGCCTTGACCGCACTCGCATTGATCAGCCGCGGCGCGGCAATGAGCGTCTCGATCTCGGGCAGCGCTAGCGGGCCGATCGGCAAACAGTAGCTGCGCTTGTTCTTCGATCGTTGCGCCGGCAGCGTCCAGCGCCCGGCGGCGAAATCGAGTTCCTCCGGCTGCATGCCGGCGATCTCGTTGAACCGAGCGCCGGTCAGGATCAACAGCCGCACCAGTGCGCGCCCGCGCGGGGTCAGTAGCGAAGCCGCCCGCCAGACCGCGATCAATTCGTCGTCGGTCAACACCCGCTCGCGTGGCGCGGGCATGGGCGCAATATGGTTGCGACCGCGCCGGGGCAGGAGCGGGTGGTCGATCCAACCCATCGCCTCGGCGAAGCTGTCGAAGCTCGAAATCACGGCATACAGCGACGACGCCTGGCCGGGCACGCGCGGCCGGATGGCAGCGATGATCCCGGTCCAATCGCTGCGCACGGTCGCACGCAGCACGCGCCCACCCAGCGCCGGCAGCACGTATTGCTCGCCGAGCCGGTGCACCGTGTCGGCATGCCGCGCGCCCCATTCGCGATGGGCGTCCTGCCATTGCCGCCAGCGTGCCCGCACGGTGTCGGGCTCGGCCCGCTCCACCATCGCCTGTCGCTGCGCCTCGCGCTTCTCGGTGGCCGGGTTGCGCCCGGCATTTAACGCAGCGAGTGCGTCGATCGCGGCGGCGCGGGCGGTCTTGAGCGACATTGCCGGATAGGCGCCGAGGGAGACGCGCACGCGCTTGCCCGCGATCCGCCGCCTGACATGGAGGTCGGATTGCCGGACGGCTCACCGCGCACGATCAGGCCGGGCACTTTCAGATCGGCGATCTCGTGGCGGCGGGCATCGCGGCCCCAGGCGCGCAGCGCGGCATCCGAGAGGGCGGGCTTGGGCAGCGGCATGGGGGGCATCTCCCTGGGGTCCACGGGGGCCAAAACTGGCGCGATGCCCGTATACCACGGGAGATGATGGGATACTATAGGCTAGGATAAGCAATTGATCTCATTGCCATTCATCCGAAATGGTTGGCCGTGGCGGCGGCCTCTCAGCCTAGGGGCTGTCGGTGAGCGGTGGCGGGGGTGGCGGGAGAGTGAGGCGGAGCGTGTCCGGGTCGCTCCGGCAGGCCACTTATCCACAGCTCCTACACCACCCGTCTAGCGATGCTTCCGGCCCGGGCTTCGCCGGCATAGTTGCCGCTAATCCGGTTTCGCCTCCAGCGCGGCGATGCCGGCATCGCTGTAGCCATAGTGATGGGCGATCTCGTGGATCAGCACATGGCGAACCAGGTGCCCGAGGTCGGTGCCGGTGTGCCTCGCGTACTCGATGATCGGTTGGCGGTAGAGAAAGATGCGGTTCGGGAAGCGCGCGACCTGCCAGACGCTGCGCTGGATCAGCGGCGTGCCGCGATAGAGGCCAAGCAATCGCAACCGGCTGTGGATGCCAAGCCTTTGCAGCGGCTCATCGTCCGGCCAGTCCTGTATCACGAAGCTCACATTGTCCATGTGCGCTGCCAATATCGGAGGTATCGAGGCAAGCGCTCGCTCTGCCATTGCGGCAAGCTGATCGAGGCCCGGCGGCTCATGCTCGCGATCGTGATCCAGGCGCCTCGCTACCGACTAGAGGCCGACTTCCGCAGAGGAGCCCTCGTGCCGCTCCTGACGGACAATCCTCCCACGCCGACGCCGGTTTCGGCGCTCTATCCGCGGGCGAAGCACCTGTCGCCGCGGCTGCGGGTGTTCATCGACTGGCTCGCCGACCGGTTCAGGACGCTGCGGGAGGCTGGCGGGGCGGCGTAGAATGCATGGCCGGGCAGGGTTTCCCTGGTCACGACGATCATGGCGAGGCTCCCCAATCGTTCGGGGAGATTACGCGCGGCAAAAATGATTGCCACGGCAACGTCCTGGTCGGCGGCTGGGCCGCCGAACCGGAACGACCAGTGTTACACCAATACCCCGCCGCCATCGACCACGATAACCTGGCCGGTGCCGTACGTTTGGCGCATCAGGTACAGGTAGGCTTCAGCGATTTCCTCCGGTTCACCGACGTGTCCGACCAGGAGGTTTTGTTCCATCTGGCGATAGAGCGCTTCACGGTCGGCCTCCGGCATGGCCGACCAGAGCGGGGTCTTTACCACACCAGGAGAGACGATGTTGACGCGGATCGGCGCCAGTTCGACGGCCAGGGCACGGGTGAGTCCCTCCATGGCGCTGGTGATGCTTGCACCCAAGGCCCAGCCGGTGTGGGGCCGCTGGCCGGCGATTCCGGAGGTGAAGACAATCGAGCCGCCCTCGCGGATGCTGCCGATAGCAAACTTGGCGGCGAGATAGGCGCCCCAGTAGCGCAGGTTGAAGAACTGGCGGGCGTTTTCCAGGTCGGTGCTCGCCAGGGGGCCGAGTTGAAGGGATTCGCCTGCGGTGAACACCAAGTGGTCGAAGGCGCCGATGCGGGCGAAGAAGGCCTCCACCGCCGCGGCATCAGTGAGGTCCACGGCATAGCCCTCCGCACTGGGGAGTGTGCTCAGGGCCTGCTCCACGCGGACCTGCTGGCTGGAGGCGATAACGACGGACGCCCCTTCTCTTAGCGCTGCCTGGGCCGTCGCCAAGCCGATGCCGGAACTGCCGCCCAGCACCACGATCCGTTTGCCGTTCAATGTCATGACTGTGTCTCCGTCGGTTGCGACCGTCAGGTATTTCGGCGCCTGCCTACTTTGATACCAACGCATTCTGGTCCATTTTACAGTGACTGGAGGTCATCATGCCCTTCGATAGCAGACTGCTCGCCGGGATCAGTGTGCTCAGCGCCGTGGTGGAAAGCGGCAGCTTCATCCGCGCTGGGGAAGCGGTGGGTTTAACACCCTCGGGCGTCAGCCGAGCGGTGGCGCGGTTGGAGGGGCGGGTGGGTGTGCGGCTGTTCGACCGAACGCCGCGGGCAGTGACGTTGACCGACGAGGGTCGCCGGTTCCACGCCCAGGTAATGCCGTTGCTGGCGGGACTGGAGGACGCTGCGTCCGAGTCGGCCGGCGCGGTTTCGTCGGTGCGCGGGCGGCTGCGGGTGAATCTTGATCCATGGGTCGCTCGGCTGGTGCTGGCGCCGGCGTTGCCGGGGTTCCTGGAAAAACACCCCGCTCTGTCAATTGAACTGGTGGTGCGCGACACGCTGGGCGAGTTGATTTCCGAAGGTTTCGACGCCGCGGTTCGGTTCGGCGAACCGGGACTTTCGGGGCTGGTGGCCCGCAAGCTGCTGGAGACGCGCATCCTGACGTGTGCGGCGCCGGGCTATCTCGCCAGGCATGGCGCGCCGGAGCATCCGCGTGACCTGGAACGGCACGAATGCCTGATGTTCCGAGACCCGGTGACCGGGCGGCCGTTCGATTGGGAGTTCCGTCGCGGTGCCGAGGTTGTCGCGATCAAGGCGCGCGGGCGGCTGGTGGTGAATGACCTGGCGACCAAGCTGGCGTTGTGCGCGGGGGGCAACGGCATCGCCCAGACGATCGAACTCGGGCTGGCTCCCATGCTCGCCAGCGGGGCGCTGGTGCAGGTGCTGCCGGATTGGGCCGAGGAGCGGTTTCCGCTGTACGCATACTATCCGTCCCGGCATCTGCCCCCGGCGAAGGTGCGGGCGTTCGTGGATTTCGTTGTCGAGACCGTGGCGTCGTAACGGATTTACGCCCATTGGCAACGGCTGGGTGCGACATAGTGCACGGGCGTTCCCGGCATCCTTGCGGATCTTCGTAAAGCTTCCGCCACCAAAACCGTATGGTCGCTTCTCGCCCCGGACGGCGCACGCGGACTCGTCTGCTTTCTTCCCGAAATCGCTGGAAGCAGCTTTCGGCGAACACCTGACATTCGGCAGTCCGGCACGAATATCCGCGAAGGGTCGATGCCAGTGGCTGGTTCGCAGGTCGCCCAATGTCGGCTTGCCGCCCACCGCAAAAAATCAGACTGACGCACTCCCCAACGGGTGATTGTCGGCGAGGGTAGGCGCAGGCAGTCTGGCGTTCCCATCCGATCGGAGCACCTGAAAGATGAACGGCGCCGAATCCCTTGTTCACACGCTGCTGGCCAGCGGCGTCGATACGTGTTTCGCCAATCCCGGCACCTCGGAGATGCATTTCGTCGCCGCGCTCGACCGGATCCCCGGCATGCGCTGTGTGCTGGGGCTGTTCGAGGGCGTGGTGACCGGGGCGGCGGACGGATATGGGCGGATGGCGGGCAAGCCGGCGGCGACGCTGCTGCACTGCGGGCCGGGGATGGCGAACGGGCTGGCGAACCTGCACAACGCGCGGCGTGCGTCCAGCCAGATCGTAAACATCGTGGGCGATCAGGCAACGTATCACCGGCCGCTGGACGCGCCGCTAACCGCCGATACCGAGGGCTGGGCGCGGCCGGTTTCTGCCTGGGTCCGGACAGCCACGGATGCCGCCACGGTGGGGCGTGACGCGGCGGCGGCAGTGCAGGCGGCACGCACGGCGCCTGGCCAGATCGCGACCCTGATCCTGCCCGCCGACACCGCCTGGACCGAGGGTGGGGTAGTTGCGGGGAACCTCGAACCGCCGGCCCGGCCGGTGGCCGATCCGCACCAGGTAGCAGTGGCAGCGCGCGTGCTGAGGCGGGGAGAGAAGACGCTGATCCTGCTGGGCGGCGATGCATTGCGGGCGGAGGCGCTGGAGACGGCGCATCGGCTGGCGGCGCATACTGGCGCGACGCTGATAGCGATGGGCTCGAACGCGCGGATCGCCCGTGGACAAGGGCGGGTGCCGATCAACCGCATCCCCTATCCGGTCGATCAGGCGGTGGCGGCGCTGGCCGGATTCCGCCACCTGATCCTGGTCGGCGCCCGCAAGCCATTGATCTTCTTCGCTTATCCCGGCAAGCCGGGGACACCGGTGGCACCCGAGACCGAGCTTCATGTGCTCGCCCGGCCCGAACAGGACCCGGCCGATGCACTGGCGAGGCTGGCCGATCAACTGGGCGCGCCCGCGGTAGCCGTGCCGGATGCGGGGCCTCGGCCGGAGCCGGCACGGGGGGCGCTGACGCCGGAGAACGTGGCCCGCACCCTGGCCACGCTTTTGCCAGAGCAGGCAGTGGTGGCGGATGAGGCGGTGACCTTCGGCCGCGGTTTCTTCCCGGCGACGTACGTCGCGGCGCCACACGATTGGTTGCAGGTGACAGGAGGTGCGATCGGCGGCGGACCGCCTTTGGCCACCGGCGCGGCGATGGGAGCGCCGGGCCGGCGAGTAGTGAACCTGGAAGCCGACGGCTCGGCGATGTACACGCTGCAGGCCCTATGGACGCAGGCGCGGGAACGGCTGGACGTGACGACGGTGATCTTCTCCAACCGCAAATACGCGATCCTGCTGGGGGAGCTGGCGAATGTCGGGGCTAATCCCGGGCGGACGGCGCTGGATATGCTGGACCTGGGCAACCCGGACCTGAATTGGGTCGGGTTGGCGCAGGCCATGGGTGTGGAGGCGGCGCGAGCCGAGAACTGTGAGGCGTTCGCCGACCTGTTCGCCGGATCGGTTGGGCGGCGGGGACCGTTCCTGATCGAGCTTGTGGTGTGATCACACCTGTCAGATCACCTGGCCCTGATACCGGGTGTGGTGGAGGCCGCGCTCGAAGCGTTTCTGCTTTTTGTCGTTGCGCCCGTCCGCGGCAGCAACGCGTGACCCGCTATCCTAGACCGTATGTTCGTGGCCAGACGGGTGGCTCGTCCCTGCGGTATGTGACGAGCGAGGGTTGCGCTGGAGTGGCCAGCGTAGGGCCTCAACACATAGCGAGGACGAGCCGTGCAGGAGAATAGCGAAGCTTTCGTCGGTCTGGATACATCGAAGCAGAAGATTTCTGTCGCCGTTGCCGACACGGGGCGTACTGGCGAGGTGCGTTTCTTCGGTGACATCGACAGTGCACCGGCAATGGTTGAGCACATGGTAAACAAGCTGGGGAAACGCCACCAGAAGCTCAGGTTTTGCTATGAAGCAGGGCCGACCGGGTACGGGCTGCACAGGCAGATCACGGCGCTTGGCCACGAGTGCGTGGTAGTGGCCCCGTCGCTCATCCCGACGCGGCCAGGCGAACGCGTCAAGACCAACCGGCGGGATGCGGTGAGCCTTGCCAAATTGCACCGCGCTGGCGAGCTGACGCCGGTTTGGGTGCCAGATCCAGCTCATGAGGCGGTGCGTGAGCTGGTGCGGGCGCGAGAGACGGCGGTGGAAGGACTGCGTCGTGCGCGTCAGCACCTGCAGTCCTTTCTCCTTCGTCACGGCCGGATCTACACCGGCCGTACAGCCTGGAGCAAAGCGCATACACGCTGGTTGTGCGAGCAGAGGTTCGATCATCCGGCATCTTGTGCTGACGGAGTATCGGCAGGCAATCGAGGACGCCGAAGTCCGGCTCGAGCGGTTGACCCAGCAAGTCACAGAGATCGTGGCCACGTGGTCAATGGCACCGGTGATCGCGGCGTATCAGGCGGTGCGGGGTGTGGCGTTCATCACCGCGGTCACCTTCGCAGCTGAAATCGGCGATGTCAGCCGCTTCGATAATCCTCGTCAGCTGATGGCCTATCTGGGCCTGGTGCCGTCGGAGAATTCGACCGGCGAGCGCGTCCGGCGCGGGCGATCGGGCAGCAGGTCAAGCCGCGTTTGGCGGACTGATCGAGGTATCAATACCAGGCTCTGACAGCGCATTTTCACAACAAAGGAACACGAGCACGTCCGACCGACATCCCTGTTGCGCATCGCCGGGGGCAGGGTCCCGGTGGGGAATTCTCGCGAGGTACTATGTGGCCGACATCGTCGATGCCCGCAACTAGATCGAGAAAGCCCCGGACGAACACACGGAAATGCGGTATCCAACCCGCGCATCAGAGTTTGCAAACCGTCGTCTCAGCGACTCTGCCCCCTGCGCTGCGCAACAGCCATATATCGTATCACTCCGCAACTATGATGGAGAATGCATTGTCATGCTCAAGAGGGTTGACAACGAACATCAGAGTGCCCCGTGTCGCTCAAACTGCGGCGGATCACCTGTAGAGCCAACTGGTTGGGGCGGCCATCCCGCAAGCGGGCGTGCGCCACTAGCTGGAGCAGCGCCGAATCAGGACGGCGGGGCTGGCGTGGGCCGGTCCCGTGGTGCCTCAACTGGCACGGCCCCCTCCCCCAACCCCCTCCCGCAAGGAGCTACCGGAGTCCCACAAGTGCGGAACGATTAGCCAGCATCCAGCCCTGCACCATGGCATCGAGGCGCTTGAGACCGCGGGCCATGGTCTTGGGACCGGGCGGCCGATATCCCTTGGAGGTGTAGCCGGACCAGCCTCCGAGGCGTGCGGCGATCCAGGCGTAATAAGCCAGCAAGGCAGGATCGAACGGGTTCTTCAACTTGTCGGTCGGCCCTTCGAGGGAGGCGCTGATCGCCCGTAGCGCCGGCAGTTCGGCGGGGTCGGCAACGTCCTCTATGGACTGCCCCGTACTGCCGTCGCGACCGATCACCAGTTGCATGACCCGCACGGCGGCAATCAGCGCCACCGTCACCAGCTTCGCCAGGCTGAGCGGCGTCGTGATCTGCGAGGTCTCCACATCGACACCGTCCGTCTTCATCTGTACGGAACAGCTGTTCGATGATCCAACGCAGCCGGTACCAGGCGACAATCTGCAGCGCCTCCGCCGCACCGCCCACCGCATGCGTGGTCAGCAGACACCAGTGTAAGGGTTGCTGCGCCGACGGTGGGGCGATCTCGCGCACATCCACCACCCGCAGGGTCAAGGTCGGCGCCAGGCCTGGCTCGGCGCGCAGTGGCCGCTCGATCGTGACCTCGCCGGAGCGCACCGCCACGACGGCGGTCCGCTCGGCCCGCGCCGGCTTGCCATGCCGGGCCGGCACCTGGATGGTGTGCTGTGTTACTGCTGACCAGGCGGCGCATCGCGCGAACAGTTTCTCATCGCCCTCGAGCGAGCGGTTCTGCGCGGCCCGCACCAACAGATGCACGTTGTCCGGCCGACGCGCGAACTGGTCATAGATGTCGCCCTCGCGGTCCTCGACCACAGTGATCATCGCCGCCTCCGCCAGCACCTCGCCGGCGGTCTCGGCGGCCGCCAGCCAGCGGCGAGACTCCTTCTCGTCGGCCGGGCGTGTCTTATGGTCCGTCACCGGGCCGTCGGTGCGGTTGATCACCGCGGCACCGACCAGCCCGATCAGCCCGCCCTGCTCGGCATCCACCGCAATCACCGGGTGCAGCAGCACGCCGATGTCGGTCCCGTTGCCGACCGTGCCAAAGCCGCGCTTGGCGCCGCTGTGGGGAGCGTAATTCAGCTCCGTGGTATCGGTGATCGCCAGGACGTGCCGCCCGACGGCGCGCCGGGCGGTCTGCCGGGCGGCATGCACCAGCATCTCGTGCATGCTGACCGCCTCGTTGTCGAGGAAACGCTGAAACTGGCGGGCTTGGCCGCGGCTGTCGGCCAATGCCGAGAGGCACATGGTGCGCTGCTTCTGCATCGCCCCCAGCAGGCTGTCGCCGACCGCGGCCAGGCGGCGATTGCCAAAGTGACCAAGCTGCGGCTGGTCGTTCATGCGAATCGGCTCCGGTGGGTTGTTGGTCGGGAGCGAATTTGATTTCGCAGGGGCTGCAAAGGGGCCTGCCGGAGGGGCGGCGCCAGCCGGCTGCCGCCGCCCGTTCGGCGGGAGCCTCGAAAGATCGCTGATGCAGACTCGACCCGCCTCAAATCCGCTGCTCAGCACTCAGGAAAGTCGATTTGGGGTTGTGGGACAACGGTAGCCCGCAAGGAGAGGGGGCAGGCGGTATGGGCCAGGGGGGAAAGATGGGCGGGCCGGTCAAGGGAATGGGACCGAAGCCGGCGCTGGCGGCGGGATCGCCGGAGAGCTGGCTTAGCTTGCGGCTGAACATGAGAGTGACGAGACTGCCGCCGTACTCGATGACAGCGCCGGACAGTTCGTCCCACGTCGCACGATCCATCTGCCCAGGCGCGATGCCGAGATCGAGGCAGATATCGACGAGGACGGCGCTGATCGGGCGGCGACGGTCCTCGGCGGCGATTTGCTCGAGCGTGGGTGGGCTGGCGGGGCACGGATCGCGGGCCGGATCGTGCTGCCTCGTGGCCGGGGTGGCGGCGCGCGCCTTGCGCGCGGACGGCGGACGGCTGCGCGCAGGCTGCTGCAGGTCCTGGCCGCGGGCGGCGCGCTGGCGGAGCCTGTCTTCGAGCGCGGCGGCGCGGAGCAGGCCACGCGTGATGCGGGCGAGGATCAGTGCAAGATCGGTGGTGGCGAAGGTCGTGGCGACGAAGGTAAAGCAGGGGAGGAGATGCGGGGCGGCGCTGTGCTGGCGCAGCGTGTCGGCGAGATTCTTGCCGTAGGCGATGAGCGTGCGGAGGAGGCCAACGACCTTGCCGATGCGAGGCGGCACGGCCCGATCGGGATCGGGTTGGAGGGCTTCGGCCGGTGCGGTGGCGGCGTCGAACACGAACATAACAAGAACACAAAACGTCGAAGATGTCAAGGAAAGATTTCCTGGGAGGCAATTTTTAGGGGCGTGCCGGCGTGGGGTGGATCGCAGCACTTGAGGTGGCAGCGGCGGAGCCGGACCTCGGCGGCATCGGTTTGGGGACCGACACTCAGGCCAGCGAGCGCGACGGAGAGAGATTTACCCCGCAGTAGGAACGACTCAGGGCACTAGCTGGGGTTCGCCGTCCGCGGTCGCGATCAGTTTTGGTGGAACCAGCAGGAGGGTCGGGAGGATAAGGGCGTAGACGACGGTGATCGCGATCACACAGGTCTGGAAGCCGCCGAAATTGTCGTACAAACGCGTTCCCAGGATATCGCCGAGGCGCACAGCGGCGACTGCGAGCGCCGCGGACATCATCAGGACGGTTCCCTGCAGCCCCGGTGGGCATGAGCGAATGAGCAGCGCCATGTAGGCCGCCGTGGCGACACCTCCCATGAGGCCGATGGCCACCGCCGCAATGAGAGCCTCATTCACCGAATGGATGAGGAGCAGGGGAACCATCTGCGGGACGCCGATCACTGTTCCCCACACCAGAAGCTTGCGCAGCGGGACACTCGTGCAGAGAAAGCCGAATGCGAGGAATGTCGGGATGAAGGACGCCGAGGAGATCGCGTTCCATTCACCCCATTGGGTATCCGTCGCGTGGAACGTCCTCTGAAGGTAGTAGAGAAGCGGTGTGTCCGTGCCCGGAGCGAAGTTCCACAACAGCCAGATCAGCAGAGCCGGGTAAACAGGCCAGTATTTCGCCAGCCTTCGAAGATCCTCGGTGGGATGGTCGCGTCCCCGGCGATCGGTATAATGAACATTGTCGAACACGACGCTAGGCCTCCACCACCCGTACAAGACCACCCCAACCACGAAGGCAGCACACACAAGGAACAGAATATGGAAGGAACTGTCACCACCTTCGGCCTCGAGCAGATCGCTGAGCTTGCCGCCGAGGAGAACGGTGGCCACGCCGATCGCGGATACGACGACATTCCACAACGCGCTGATCTGGCCAGACATCGTGTGCTGTTGCCCCAGTGTCGCTAGCAGGCCGTTCTCGGCACTTGACACGAGGCGGAATGAAACTCTCAGCAGCAGGATCGCGCCTAGGAGCGTTGCATAGGTCACTGGGAAAAGCGCGAGAAGAATGTAGAGCGCGACAGTGAGAGTCCCGAACAGCAGGATAAACCCGCGATCACGCATGCCGAAGGGGTTCCAAATGTCGCGGACGAATCCAAAGAGGGCCGACAGGTATATCGGGATTGCGGCCAGTGCTCGGAAGTTGGACACCTCGCTCGCGCTCAACTGCAGCTTGTTCTTGAGGAGTAGGCTGAGCGCAATCTCGAACAGCCCCCCGGACGGAGAGCCGGCCGCTACCAGCACGACCAGGACACATAGGAACAAGAAAAGCCGTCGTTGAACGGGCGCGGGCAAAATCGTTGGAGGCATTGCCCGGATCGCGGCCGTGCTAGGCAGTTCCGCCTCTCGGCCTGGGGGAGTCGCATCGGGGCGCATTCGCTGAATCAATAGTAGCGCGTGGCACTACGGCGGCACCAGTTTTTTCGGCCGCCAACATGATCTCGACGCGGTGTGCCGCAGCAGAGTGCTTGTGGTAGGGCAGCGCGACCTTTCGGCGTGGTCGGGGAACGCAGCGCCCGACGATGCGCTAACCCAGCTCGAGTTGCTGCTGGCCGAGCTGGGTGAGCCGGAGCGGCCGGAATGGAAGGTCAGATGTCATATCACGTGGTGTCGCTGACCCGCGGAGCGCAGACGCCCGACATGGAAGTGCGCTACGATACCACCATGTTGGCCGCGGGGAGATAGCTGGAGGCCGGTCCACTTTCCCCCTCCCCTTGCGGGGACGACTATCCGGGACTTGACTTGTTCCGGCGATAGTAGGAGAAACTTCTCCGACAGGCCGGCGATCTCGAAACCTCACGGCGCGGGTGATGTGTCGTGAGGTTCGGGGGTGGCCGGTTTCATCGTCAAGGTGCAGTTCGCATCGTTTATAGTATATTTTGCGTTATCCTCGCTGGTGCATTCCCCGTCAATGCAGTTGCCCTCGGTGCAGAGTGCGTGCCTAACTTCCAACGGAGTCTTACTATTCGTCAAGTCTCCGTTGGTGCAGGTGTGGACGTTGCCCCGAACATATTCGCCGCGCCCGTGCGTGACGAATTGGTGCGGTCGCTTCCGGTTGATGCGATGGTAAACACCGGACTTGTCGGTAGCGACAAGGTCAACCTTCTCTGCCACGGCCGCATTTACGAACGCATCGGCGGTGTCGGTATCAACGCGCTCTACAACGCGAGCGACGACCGTTCCCTTGCGTTCGATCGCGCCCATAACCGCGACCTTTCCAGCGCCACCAGTTCCCGGAGTACGTTTATCCCAATGCCGGTTCTTGTTCTTGCCGCCGACAAAGGTTTCGTCGATTTCGACGATGCCCATCAGCTTGCGGAAATCGGGATCGGTGAATGCGGCACGAATGCGGTGCGTCATGTAGAGCGCGGTCTTATAGGAACCGAACCCCATGATCCGCTGGACTTGCAGGCTACTGATGCCCTTCTTGCTGGTCAGTATGAGGTAAATGACCTTGAACCACTGGCGCATTCCAATGTTGGTATTCTCGAAGATGGTGCCGACCAGCACCGAGAAGCGGTAGCCTGCCTTGTTCGCCGAGCACGCATGGCATTGCCAATGGAATGGCCGAGTGGACAGAGGGTACGGTTTGTCGCTACCGCATCGCGGACATCTGGTGATGCCGTCCGGCCAGCGGCGGCGCTGCAAATAGAGCTTGCAAGCGTCGTCATTGGGAAAGAGCGTCTCCCACTCGGGGACGGTCATCTGGGGGGTGAAGGCCGGGTTGCCCATGGAGCCCTCCATGCGTGACGGAGAAGAATATGGTGCGTCATCCCCAACAAGTCAAGTCCCGCATAGTCGCCCTTGCGGGAGGGGGTTAGGGGGAGGGGGCCGGGCCCCAGATACGAACTGGCCTGCCTACACTTGGCGCACGCGTGCGCTTTCCTCTATCTCGGCTGCCGCTATCGCCCTGGCAAGTGCGCCGCTCAGCTCCTTGGCCGACTGCAGCGTAAGCTCGACTGCGACCCGGGAGCCCGCTCCGAGCGAGGCATTGACGAAGTCGATCGTGATCGCCTCTTCCAGCAGGGCGTGGTGCGGGTGGTCATAGGACACCACCGAGTGCGTCAATTTGAACCACGCGCCATCGCCCTTGCCAGCGCCTTCCGCCTCGACGATCTCGACGATCGAGGTGCACATCGCCGCCTTACGCGGCCATGTGCTTGTGCAAGAACGAGAAGACCTTTTGCCAACCGTCAAGCGCCTGCTCGATGCGGTACATCGGCCGGTCGTAATAGAAGAAACCGTGCCCGGCGCCGTCATAGCGGTGAAACTCGTATTGTTTACCGTGCTTCTTCAGCTCGGCCTCGTGCTGGTTGACCTGCTCCGGTGTCGGGGCGCGGTCTTCATTGCCGAACAGACCGAGCAGAGGGCAGGACAGGTTCTTGGTGAACTCGATCGGCGCGACGGGTTGCTTCGGCGTCAGCTCCTCCTTGCTCATCACCACCCGGCCGCCCCAAAGCTCGCAGGCGGCATCGATGCTCTTCGTGTGACAGGCAAACAGGAAGGCGTGTCGGCCGCCCGAGCAGGTTCCCCACACGGCGACCTTGCCATTGAGGAAGGGCTGAGCGCGCAGCCATTGCACGGCGCCTTCGGTGTCGCCGATGACTTGCGCATCGGGCACGCCGCCCTCGGCGCGCACCTTGGCGGCAACATCGTCGGCTTTGCCTTCGCCGGTACGGTGATAGAGGTTATGGCTGATCGTCGCGTAACCATGATGCGCGAACTTGCGGGTGGTCTCGCGGTACCACTCGTCCCAACCGGGTGCATGATGGATCAGCACGATGCCGGGGAACGGGCCCGGGCCCAGGGGGCGCGCGACATAGGCCGAGACAGGCTCGTTCTTGTCGCCGTTGATCGAAATCGTCTCCGCAATCATGCCTTCGTAGGCCATGGTCCTCTCCCTTTTTGGTGCAACAAGCGATGACGGCTATCGCTTCGAGGCATCATCTCGCCTTGGAGGAGGGCGCGCAACCGGTCGGCTGTCGCCGCGGGACCCTCACCCGCCACGCACCGCGTGGCGACTGTCCAACCGACGACATGGGTAACAGAATAGACCGACGACATGGGTAACACTTTCCATCCATCATCGTATCAAATCAGGCGCTTGTCGCTGTTGGCTCTGTGGAGTTGTGGGCAACCCGCTTGGGTTGTCCACAACTCCACAGAGCGCCCTCCGCCGCCGGCGTCGCTGTCGCAACCGGCACCGCTCGTCCAACACGCCAAGCTCGATCGGCCCATACATCACACGCCATTCGCCATCCGCGATCGGGCTCAGCCCGACAGGTTCACCAACCAGCGGCTCACCCAGAAATACCCGTTCCCCACGCCACTTAATCTCGCCGTTCGAGCGCACCTGGCGCACCGTCGCCGCCTCCGGGTATCCGGCGAACACAGTCTGCCGCTGTAGCCGCGCGCACTCGCCCGATAGTGCCGCTCCGGCGGCTGCTGGCCCAACGCTTCATGCGGCCGCTCCTCGTTGTAGCAGCGACGGAACGCCGCAAAACGCCGCGCCTGCGCCCGCAGGTCCGCCGCCGGCGGGTTCGCCGTCTCTTGCCCGAGCGTCAGATGCATCCGCTCGTGGCGGCCGTTCTGCTCCGGCGAGCCCGGATCAATCCGCTCCGGCCGCACCGAAAGCTTGATCAGCCACACCGAAAGCCGGCTCAGGCCACCCGCGCCGCGGCCCGCAAACGGCGCTCCGTTGTCACTGCGAAAAACCTCCGGCAGCCCGTATTCGCGAAACGCCGCCTCCAGGATCGCGCGCACCGTCGCCGTGTCGGCCCGACGCACAGCCTGGCAACGCAGCAGATAGCGGCTCCAGCCGTCCAACAACGTGAACGGCTCGCAGCGCGCGCCATCGCCGGTACGGAACCAGCCCTTGAAATCAGCCGTCCAAACCGCATTCGGCCCGTCACAGTCGGCAAACGGCGCCGTCCGCGGCGGCACTCGCTCGCGCCGACGCCGCGGCACCGTCAGCCCGGCTTCGTCGAACAGCGTGCCCAGCGTGCTCGCCGCCGGCCAGGCCAACCCAGGATCATGCGCCATCAGCCACGCCCGCACTTTGCGCGGGCCCCAGCTCGGATGGCTGCGCCGCGCTCCAAGTGCCGCCTCGGCGAGCGCCGGCGCGACCTGATGCGGATGCCGCAGCGGCGCCCGGCTGCGCTCCTGCAAGCCGGCCAGCCCGGCCGCCTCGTAACGATCCACCCATTTGTAGCCGGTCTTCCGGCTCACCCCATAGCGGCGGCACAATTCCGCCATCGAAACTCCATCCTCCCGCCAGCTCACAATGAACGACAGCCGCTCGTCCATGGGTTCGGTCCTCTGCCACGGCATGGTGCACCTCCATGCCGCCAGTTAGCCTGTTACCCATCTCGTCGGGCTGAACTGTTACCTATGTCCCCGGGTTGGACCGCGACCTCTCCCGCAAAGCGGGAGAGGTGGAACCTTACTGCAGGCTGGCGTTCAGTTTTTCGAGCGCGGCTGCGCCGGGGATCAGCTCCGCTTCGGTCAGCGCGTTGAACGGCGTGTCCACAGTGTGCATGTGATGGTGCAGATCCTCGGGGTTCGGATCGACGTAGAGCAGACCGGTAACGATCTCGCCGGCAGTCTCGCGCTGATGCAGGTAGTTGATCGCCGCCGCCCGGTCGTGCACGTCGTAATCGTTGGCAAGCTTGCGCAGCTTGAGCAGCGAGCCGTCATGCTGGCGCACGATCTCCACAGTGCCCGGATCGTAATCGACTGTGATCTCATCGCCCCCGGTGATGACGTCGAGGTAGTTCACGACCTCGTTATGATCGCGCACATAATCGAAGCTCTTGTGCGATCCTTCATGGTTGTTGAACGCCACGCATGGCGAGATGCAGTCGATGAACGCCACCCCTTCATGCGCGATGGCGGCCTTGATCAGCGGCACGAGCTGTGCCTTGTCGCCGGAGAAGCTGCGGGCGACGAAGGTGGCGCCAAGCTGCAGCGCCATTCCGATCAGATCGATCGCCGCATCGGTATTCACCACGCCGCGTTTCGACTTCGCCCCCTTGTCCGAGGTGGCGGAGAACTGACCCTTGGTCAGGCCATACACGCCGTTGTTCTCGACGATGTAAACCATGTTTACGCCGCGACGCATTACATGGGCGAACTGGCCCAAGCCGATCGAGGCCGAATCGCCGTCACCGGACACGCCAAGGTAGATCAGATCGCGGTTCGCCAGGTTGGCGCCGGTCAGCACCGACGGCATGCGCCCATGCACCGAGTTGAAGCCGTGCGATGCGCCCAGGAAATAAGTCGGGGTCTTCGACGAGCAGCCGATCCCCGACAGCTTGGCGATGCGGTGCGGCGGCAGGTCGAGCTCGAAGCACGCCCGCACGATCGCGGCGCTAATCGAATCATGCCCGCAGCCGGCGCAGAGCGTAGAGACCGCGCCCTCGTAGTCGCGACGCGTAAAGCCCAGCGCGTTGGTGGGCAGCGCCGGATGATGCAGCTTAGGCTTCGGAATGAACGTCATGGCACCGCTTTCCTGAACGGCACGATCTTCAAGGCGCCCCTCTTCTCGGCGATAGCGCCGGAGATGAAACGGGCAGTGATCGGCGTGCCGTCATAATGCAGCACGGGCACCAGCCGTGCCGGATCGATCTCCAGCTCGTTCACCAGCAGGGTCCGCAACTGCGCATCGCGGTTCTGCTCGACCACGAAGACCTGTTGGTGCGCGTCGATGAATGCGTGCACATCGTCATGGAACGGGAAGCCGCGTACTCGCAGCAGATCGAGCACAATGCCCTGTTCCGCCAGGATGTCATGTGCCTCGGCCATTGCCGGACTGGTCGAGCCGTAATAGATCGCGCCGAGCGTCGTTGGGTCCGCCATACGCTGTTCAACGGGGCGCGGCAGCAGCGTTCGGGCCGTGTGGAACTTCTTCAGCAGCCGCTGCATGTTGTCGGCGTAGGCGGAGCCTTCCTCGGTGTAACGCGCGTAGCGGTCCTTCGAGGTGCCGCGGGTGAAATAGGCGCCGCGCTTCGGATGCGTGCCGGGGTAAGTGCGGAACGGGATGCCGTCGCCGTCCACGTCCAGGTACCGGCCGAAATCCTTCCCCGCCTCCAGCTCCTCGGCGGTCATCACCTTGCCGCGGTCCATCCGCCGCGTGTCATCCCAGGTGAAAGGACGGGTCAGCCGTTCGTTCATGCCGATATCAAGGTCGAGCATGACGAAGATCGGTGTTTGCAGCCGGTCCGCGAGGTCGAACGCCTGCGCGCCCATCTCGAAGCATTCGCGCGGATCTTCGGGGAACAACAGCACGTGCTTGGTGTCGCCATGCGAAGCATAGGCGCAGGAGAGCACGTCGCATTGCTGCGTGCGCGTCGGCATGCCGGTCGATGGGCCGGCGCGCTGCACGTCGAACACCACGGCCGGAATTTCGGCAAAATAGGCCAGGCCGAAGAATTCCTGCATCAACGAGATGCCGGGACCAGAGGTTGCGGTGAATGCCCGCGCGCCGTTCCAGGCCGCGCCGATGACCATGCCGATCGAGGCCAGCTCGTCCTCGGCCTGGATGATGGCGAAGCGATGCCGGCCGGTCTCCTTGTCCACCCGGTAGCGATGGCAGTAGCGGGTGAACGCCTCGGCCAGCGACGAGGACGGCGTGATCGGATACCACGCTGCCACGGTGGCGCCGCCGTACACTGCACCCAACGCCGCGGCGCTGTTGCCGTCGATCGAGATGCGGTCGCCCACAGCGTCGGCGCGGCGCAGGCGCAGCCCGATCGGGCAGTCGAGATGCGCCAGCGCGTAGTCGCGCCCCATGTGCAGCGCGTGGATGTTGGGCTGGATCAGCTTGTCCTTGCCGCGGAACTGTTCGCCGATCAGCTTTTCAATCACGGCCACGTCCATGTCGAGCAGCGCCGACAGCGCGCCGACATAGATGATATTCTTGAAGAGCTGCCGCTGCCGCGCATCCGTATATTCGCGGTTGCACAACTCGGTCAGCGGCATGCCGATCACGACTATGTCGCGCCGGAATTTCGATGGCGGCAACGGCTTCGTGGAGTCGTAGAACAGGTAACCGCCCGGCTCGATCGAGGCGACGTCCCGGTCCCAGGTCTGCGGGTTCATCGCCACCATCATGTCGACGCCGCCGCGTGCGCCGAGATATCCGGCTTCCGAGACACGCACCTCGTACCAGGTCGGCAGGCCCTGGATGTTGGACGGGAAGATATTGCGCGGCGCAGCGGGCACGCCCATGCGCAGAATCGATTTACCGAACAGCGTGTTGGCGCTGGCCGAACCCGAGCCGTTGACGTTGGCAAACTTGATGACGAAGTCGTTAACGCGTTGCATTCCATCAACGCGAGTCAGTGACTGCAGCATGCGTGCTCCGCCTGTGCCACATCCAGAAGAAACCGCTGCATGTCCCAGGCACCGGTTGGGCAGCGTTCGGCGCACAGGCCGCAGTGCAGGCAGACATCCTCATCCTTGACCATCACCCGCCCGGTCTTCAGCGTGCCGGAGACATAGAGCGCCTGGGTCGGGTTCTGCGCCGGTGCGTTCAGCCGGGTGCGCAGCTCGGCTTCCTCGCCATTCGTGGCGAAGGTGATGCAATCCACCGGGCAGATATCGACGCAGGCGTCGCACTCGATGCAGAGCGAATCGGTGAACACGGTCTGCACGTCGCAGTTCAGGCAGCGCTCGGCTTCCTTGTACGCCAGCCGGTCATCGAACCCCAGCTCGACTTCCGCCTTGATGTCCCGCAGGGCGAGGAACTTGTCCTTATGCGGGACGGCATAGCGTTTGTCGGCCGAGATGTCGTTGTCGTAGCTCCATTCATGGATGCCCATCTTCTGGCTGGCCAGGTTCACCATCGGTGGCGGCCGGTCACGAAGATCGGCGCCCTGGCAGAGAAGATGAATGGAGATGGCGGCCTGGTGCCCGTGCGCCACCGCCCAGATGATGTTCTTTGGGCCAAACGCCGAGTCGCCGCCGAAGAACACATTCGGCAAGGTGGACTGCATGGTGACCTCGTCCACCGCCGGCATGTCCCATTTGTCGAACTCGAGCCCGATGTCGCGCTCGATCCAGGGGAAGGCGTTCTCCTGCCCGACCGCCACCAGCACGTCGTCGCATTCGAAATGCTGCTCGGGCTCGCCGGTACGGACCAGCCGACGGCGCCCTTTGGCGTCGTACTCGGTCTTTACCTTCTCGAACAGCACACCGGTCAGCCGGCCGCCTTGATGGGTGAATTCCTTTGGCACGAGGTAGTTCAGGATCGGGATGTCCTCGCGCATGGCGTCCTGCTTTTCCCACGGGGACGCCTTCATTTCCTCGAAGCCGGAGCGGACGATCACCTTCACGTCCTCGCCGCCGAGGCGGCGGGCGGACCGGCAGCAATCCATCGCGGTGTTGCCGCCACCCAGCACGATCACGCGCCGGCCGATGCGGCTGATATGGCCGAACGACACCGAAGCGAGCCAGTCGATGCCGATATGGATGTTGGCTGCGCCCTCCTGCCGGCCGGGGATCGGCAGGTCGCGCCCGCGCGGTGCGCCCGAGCCGACGAAGACCGCATCGTAGCCTTCGGCCAGCAGTGCCTTAAGGCTGTCGATTCGCTGGCCGAGCCGTGTCTCGATGCCGAGATCGACGACATAGCCCACTTCCTCATCGATGATGTTCTCCGGCAGCCGGAATTTGGGGATCTGGCTGCGGATCATGCCGCCGGCGCGGTGGTCCGAATCGAACACCACGCAATGATAGCCAAGCGGGGCGAGATCGCGGGCGACGGTGAGCGACGCCGGCCCGGCGCCGACCAGCGCGATACGCTTGCCGTTCGGCCGCTCGGCGGGTTGCGGCAGGCGGTCCCTGATGTCGCCCTTGTAATCCGCCGCAACGCGCTTGAGGCGGCAGATGGCCACCGGCTCTTCCTCGATTCGTCCGCGCCGGCACGCGGGCTCGCAGGGGCGGTCGCAGGTGCGGCCGAGAATCCCCGGAAAGACATTCGACTGCCAGTTGACCATGTAGGCGTCGGCGTAACGCTGCGCTGCAATAAGCCGAATGTATTCAGGTACCGGCGTATGTGCCGGGCAGGCCCATTGGCAATCCACGACCTTGTGGAAATACTCCGGGTCTCGGATATCGGTCGGCTGCAAACTTGTCTCCCATCCCCGACGAGGGCCGTTCTTTGGGGTCAGGCCCGCACGCGGTCAATGCAAGCTAGGGAGAAGCCGGGGGAGCGGCAAGCGCAACCGGCGCATGGCCGGGGACCGCTTTCGGGTCCCTCAGTTGAAGAGTTCACGGTTCGGAAAATGTTCACACGAAGAACCGCCGAGGGTCCACGGAGCACCACGGAGATTATTCATGTCGCTGGACAGCGCTTTGCAGAACCCTGTAGCCGCATGGGGAGGCGCAGTTCACTTGCATCGGCACGGGTCGGCTGACAGCTTGCCCCACCGCTGGTGACCCGGAGCGCTTTGTGCCGTCCTATCCCGAGACCCCGAATGCCGATCTGTTGGAACGGATCCCGCTGGATGCCCGGACAGTGCTCGATGTCGGCTGCAGGACCGGCGCGCTCGCGGCCGCCTACCGTCAGCGCAACCCGCGTGCTCTGCTCCTGGGCATCGAGAAGGACCCAGCGGCCGCCGCCATTGCCGAGCAGTGGCTGGATCAGGTGGCGGTGGTTGACGTCGAGACGGATCCGCTGCCGTTCCGGCTCTCCGCCGGGATCGATTGCATCATCTATGGCGACATCCTGGAACACCTCGAGGCACCGTGGGAGACGCTGCGCCGCCACCTCGATGTGCTGAGCGACGACGGCACTCTCTTGATCTGCATCCCGAACGTCGAGCACTGGAGCTTCGCCGCTCGGCTGCTGCAAGGAACCTGGGATTACGAACCAAGCGGGCTGCTGGACGCGACGCATCTCCGTTGGTTCAGCCTGGAGAGCATGCGTCGCATGCTGCTGGTCGCAGGACTCTCCTTATGTGACGTGCATCCGCGCGTGTTTGATGCCGAGGAGGGGCGGGCGTTTGCCAACGCGATCGCTCCGTCGCTGCGGGCGATGGGCGTCGATCCGCAGGAATACCTGATCCGCGCCTCGGCGCTCCAATACGTCTGGCGGGCGCGCAAGCGGGCCCGTCCACGGCTTACCGTCGCGGCGACGATGCTGGAGCCGATCGGCGGCGTGTCGCATGTTCGGGTGGTCTACCCGCTGCGGGCCATGGCGAGCGACCCATCGGTGACGACGCACATCGTCACCCCGCCGCAGATGCCGCCGGCCAAACCGGGGACACCGCGCATCTGCATTCTGCACCGTCCAGTGCTGGCGGGGGCGCGCGGCAGCGAGATGCTGCGGCGCCTGCTGGCCGAAGACTGGCTGGTGATCACCGAGTTCGACGATCATCCGGATTTCTTCGCCGCGCTGCGGGGGGACGAGCAACTCAGCTTCCGCGGTGTGCACGCGGTGCAGACCAGCACGCCGGCGCTCGCCGAGACGTTGCGTGGACGCAACCCCGAGGTCATGGTCTTTCCGAACGCAATCCGCGTACTGCAAGAGCCGCGCAATTTCCGCGATCCGCAGGCGATGACGGTGTTCTTCGGGGCGCTCAACCGGGAGCGCGACTGGGCGCCGCTGATGCCGGCGCTCAATGCCGTCGCGGCGGCGGCCGGTGAGCGGCTGCGCTTCCAGGTCGTCCACGACCGTGCCTTCTTCCAGGCGCTGGAGACGCCGCACAAGCGGTTCACGCCCACCTGCGACTACGACACGTACATGGAGCTGCTGGCGGGCTGTGAGATCGCATTCATGCCGCTGGCCGACAACACTTTCAACCGCGCCAAGTCGGACCTGAAATTCATCGAGGCCGGCGCCTGTCGGGCGGTCGCGTTGGCTAGTCCCATCGTCTATCGGGCGAGCATCGAGGACGGCCGGACCGGCGTCCTGTTCGAGGACGCGGCAGAGCTGCACGACCGACTGCTGCGGCTGCTGTACATGCCGGATGTCTCGCTGGCGATCGGCGAGGCTGCACGGGAGTATGTCGCGCTGAATCGGATGCTGGCCTATCAGGTGAGTGCCCGCATAGCCTGGTACCGGTCGTTATGGGACCGACGGGAGGAATTGAACGCGGCGCTGCGGGCGCGACTTGCGGGTGCGCCGATCCCGGCGATTTAGACCCGCGTCGTCGTTGCGGGCGAAGCAAAGCTAGGAAAGCCGAACCCCATGAGCGACGCCGATATCACAACGAAAACCATAAAGTTTGAGTGGAGCCGTGCAGACGCCATGACGGACGACGAAGTACGCGCGGCGGCGACCAAGGACCGGACGCGCGACCGATGACGGACGCAGAATGGGATGCGGCTCCCAAGGTGCCGCGCACAAAAACGCTGCGCCGGGCGCTCGGCCTGACGCAGGAAGAATTCTCGGCACGCTTTCAGATCCCGCTCGGTACCTCTACGCGACTTGGAACAGGGAAAAGCCGAACCCGATCAATCGGCGCGCGCCTACCTGCGGGCTATCGCCGGCGATGCCGCAGCGGTGCAGCGCGCACTGGAAGCGGCACCGAAGCCGCGTTTTCAGGCCAGGTAGTCAAGCCTTCTCCACCTGGCTGTATTCCAGTTCCACCGGTGTCGATCGGCCGAAGATCGAGACGCTGACCTTCACCCGCCCCTTCTCCTCGTCCACTTCCTCGACGGTGCCGTTGAAGCTGGTGAACGGGCCGTCGGCGACGCGCACCTGCTCGCCCACTTCGAACAGCACCGACGGGCGGGGATGCTCCACCCCTTCCTGGGTCTGCTTCATGATGCGCTCGGCCTCGGCGTCGCTGATCGGCGAAGGGCGGGTACGGGTGCCCAGGAAGCCGGTCACCTTCGGAGTGTTCTTCACCAGGTGCCAGGCGTCGTCGCTCAGCTCCATTTTCACCAGCACGTAGCCGGGGAAGAACTTGCGCTCGGCGTTTACCTTCTGCCCGCGCCGCAGCTCCACGACCTCTTCCGAGGGGACCAGGACCTCGTCTAACTGATCGGCGAGTCCCTTCTGCGCCGCCTGCTCCTTGATCTGCTGGGCGATCTTCTTCTCAAAACCGGAATAGACGTGCACCACGTACCAGCGTTTGGCCATTGCTTTTGCCCTTGTCAGCCGGGAACGCCGAACAGCATACGCACCAAGAGGCCGATGACCTGATCGACGCAGAAGAAGAACACCGCCGCGAGCGCTACCATCCCCAGAACGAGCCCGGTGGTCACCATTGTTTCCTTGCGCGTGGGCCAGGTGACGCGTGCCACCTCGGCTCTTACCTCCCGCACGAATTTAGCCGGATCCACCGCCACGCCAGTCACCATTCCTCATCTGTCATTGTCCATCTTGCCTGAACTGGCAGGGGTGGAGGGTCTCGAACCCCCAGCCTCCGGTTTTGGAGACCGGCGCTCTAGCCAATTGAGCTACACCCCTACACCCGGCCACACGGCCTGCCGGCCCCTTCCAGGGCTGCGCACAAGGGGTTGTAGAGAGGATGCCGGGGCGGCGATGTCAAGGGTTGTAGCACGCCAGCGCGCGGGCGACGTTCTGAAGCACACTGCTCCAGTCGCCCGGCGTGGGCTGCCGGAACTGGCGTAGGGTCGGATACCAGGGACTGTCGTCCCGGTCTCGCAGCCAGCGCCAGTCGGCCACGAAGCGGTTCAGCAGCCAAACCGGCTTGCCCAGCGTGCCGGCGAGATGCGCAACCGCAGTGTCGACGCTGATCACGAGGTCGAGCTCAGCAATAAGCGAGGCGGTGTCCGCGAAGTCGGACAGGTCGGCGGTCCAGTCATGCAGCCAGCCAGGCACCGATTCCCGCGGGTCTTTCAGCAGCGAGACGAAGGAGACGCCCGGCACCGCGGAAAGCGCTTCGCATGCTGCTGGGGACAGGGAGCGCCAGCGATCGTGGCTGTAGGTGCGGTTGCCGGCCCAGCAAAGTCCGACGCGCAACCCGCGCAGCGCGTTGACGCGTGATGCCCAAAGCGAGCTGGCCGGCGCCGTAAGATACGGAATGTCAGCGGGGATCGTGTCCGCGCCGGTGCCGAATATGGCCGGGAGGCTCAGCATCGGGCAGTGCGCCTGGAACGCGGGCAGAGGATCACCCTGCGCCACGACCCGATCCACCTGCTCGAGGCGCGCCAGCAATCGGACGAGGGTAGACGGTACCTCCAGCACGACCCGCGACCGCTTCGTTGCGAGCAGGACAAAGCGGCAGAACTGGAGCGTGTCGCCCAGGCCTTGCTCGGCGTGGATGAGCAGAACGCCATCGCCCCGGGGATAGCCCAAGGGTTCGCCGCGCCAGCGTGGCTGGGAGAAGGAGCGGGGGCGGGCGCCAGGCATCCGGTCGCGCCATTCGAATTCGGCCCAGCCGGTGGCGAAGTCACCCCGCGAGAGCAGGAGTGTGGCGAGGTTGAAGTGCGCGGAGGGAAACAGGGGGGCGTCAGCCAGAACCTGTCGCCACGTCTCCTCGGCTTGTTCAGGGTAGCCGAGATCACGCAGAACGATCGCAAGGTTGTTTCGGATGGCGTGATTGTCCGGCTGAAGCTGGAGGGCCCGCTGGAACTCTTGCAGCGCTGGCTCGAGCTGGCCCGTGTTCTGCAACGCCAAGCCGAGATTGTTGTGGGCTTCGGCGCTGGTGTGGCCGGTCGCGAGAGCCGCGCGCACTGGGGTGAGGGCTTCGTCCGGGCGGCCGAGATCGATCAGCATCGCAGCGAGGATGTTTAGGTAGTCCGGGTTTCCCGGATCGAGCTGAACGGCATGCCGGATGGATGCTTCCGCTTCGGTCAGGCGTTGAAGTTGGCGCAGCACGGCCGCGCGCAGGGCATGCGCGGCGGCATCCCGCGGGCGCATGACGGTCAGCCGGTGGAAACAGGCTTCCGCGTCGGGGAGCTTGCCGGCCCGGTGCAGCAACAGGCCTATTTGCGCGCAGGCCTCGGCGTAAGACGGGTCGAGGCGGAGGGCGTGCCGGTAGTGCTCCAGCGCTTCGTCGGTCCGGCCTAACTCGTCCAGTGTCGCCCCGAGCGTCGCGCGTGCCACCGGGTCTTCCGGGGTCAGAATGACAACGCAATGGAGGGCGGCGCGTGCTTCCTCCGTATGGCCCCGGTCGCGCAGGGCCCGGCCGAGATCGAGCAGATAGCCGGGCTGGCGCGGCTTCAGTTGAAGGGCCTTGCCGATATAGCCGATGGCAACGTCGGCGCGGCCGCGCTGGTGAGCGAGCAGGCCGAAGCCGTGAAGGCTTTCGGGGTGGTCGGGGTCGAGGGCCAAGGCTTCCCGGTAGGCCAGCTCGGCTTCCGCGAGCTGCCCGGCAAGATGATGCGAGGCGGCTTGCTGGAACAGGGTTTGGACGCGGAGCTGTGACTCTGACACGGGCGCGCTAGGGCCTGTCCCTGCGTGGAGCGGGTGACGGGAATCGAACCCGCACAGCCAGCTTGGAAGGCTGGGGCTCTACCATTGAGCTACACCCGCGTTCGCGGGGCGAAGAGTAGAGGCAGGAAGCAGCAAGGCCAAGGGGGTCCGCCATTGGTCCGCCTACGGTTCTTCTGTTTGGGGCGATAGCTGCAGGCGCTCCCCTTCGGCTCCCGTTCGTCATGGACGGCCCAAGGGTCCGGCTGAAGGCCCGCTCGAGGGGGGCGGAACGGATCTTCGCCATGGGTCGGGTACGGAAGCCCGGTTCAGAGCCTACGCCGCGGATTTGGCATCGATGCCCTGCTGCGCGCACATGCGCCAGCCCTTACCGCGGCATGATGAGTGACGCAGTGGATTAATATTCATTTAACTTGCCCGTTGGCCCACACAGCATTTAAACTCCGCGAAGCTAAGTGGTTCGACCCAGTCAACCGGCGCCTGTGCCAACGTCGCCGAGGAGGATAGTACATGCGCTTTCACCCGCTCATCGGCGCGGCGGCCGTCGCCTTGTTGATGCAAATAAGTCCGTCTGCGCGGGCCGGGCTGATCGGCGCTACCGTCCAGACCGCCTCCTATTTGGACGTCACTTACCCTCCCCCTGCGGCCTCGCCAATAGAATGCACGACCATCGACTGCAACATTCTCGACTATGAGGGGCCGAGCGGTCCAACCAATTCCCCGCTGCCGATCGTTCCGGTGACGTACCTCGAGGACTCCCTGAGACTTTGACGACGGTCTCCGTCGGCGACACCCAGATCACGATCACGAACAACTCCGCCGGCTTGTTTTGTCCCGCGGCGGGGTGCACGCCGGGGAATTTCAGCGGTTATGTTTTCACCTTCACAGGCGCGCCCGACATCACGAACGTGAAGGTGGGCAGCGGCAGTTCCTCGGACTTTCAACCCGTCGCCCCGCCCGCCGGGCCCCCTGCCGGCCTTACGTGGACCACGAACTCGATAACCGTGAACGTGGCCGGGGATAATCTGACCGTCGGCGATCAGCTCATTCTCGACGTGACCACCGGCGCTCTACCCGTCCCGGAACCGGCGAGCTTGACGCTGTTGGCCATCGGGCTTGTTGGCCTGCTGGCGATCGAGCGGCGAGCAAAACGCACGCCCGGTGCCACCGGCGCATCTTCGTGACGCGGAAGGAGCTGGGTCGATCTCGTCCCGCCCACCGAGTTTATCGTGAACGTGGAAAACCTTGACCCGGCGATTGGGGACAAGCTGATCCCCGACGTCTCCTCCGCCAGCAACCCGAAGACGGGCGTGCCCGAACCGGCGGCGCTGACCCTGCTCGGCACGGGCTTGCTCGGTCTCGCGGCGGCGCGTCGCTTCGGGCGTGAACGTCGCCAAATCCCTTGAACGCGGCCGGGAGGACAACTCGTGTCTGAGGCTTATATCGGGCAGGTCATCGCGGTCGGTTTCAATTTCGCCCCGGTTGGCTGGGCGCTGTGCGACGGCTCATTGCTCCCGATCAGCCAGAACACCGCACTGTTTTCCCTGATCGGCACGACCTATGGCGGCGATGGCGTGAATACATTCGCGTTGCCCGATCTGCGTGGCCGCGTTGCTATCGGCCAGGGCCAGGCGGCGGGGCTCCAGTCCTATGCGTTGGGCCAGCCCGGCGGGAGCGAAACGGTCGCGCTGACCGCCGGGCAGTTCGCCGCCCACAGTCATGCGATGGCCGCCGCGGGCCCGGCCTCGGCCAGCACCCGGGGCCGGGCGTGGTGTTCGGCACGCCAGACGCCGAGGTGAAGGTCTATGCGGCTGCGGGAGGCAACACCCCCCTCTCGCCGAACACGGTGGCGCAGGCGGGCGGCCAGGGCGCTCCGCACGAGAACCGCCAGCCATACCAGACCGTCAACTACATCATCGCGCTCCAGGGACTGTTCCCGCCGCGCTCGTGAGCCGGTCCGCGCGAAGCAGGAGATGACATGGACCCGTTCCTCGGCCAGCTCGCCCTGTTTCCCTTCGACTTCGCGCCGAATGGCTGGGCGCTCTGCCAGGGGCAGCTGTTGCCGATCAGCCAGTACACGGCGCTTTTCTCGCTGCTCGGCACCAACTACGGCGGCGACGGCAGGACCACCTTCGCGCTTCCCGACCTCCGCGGCCGGGTCCCCAACGGCCAGGGCACCGGGCCGGGGCTGCAGCCCTATCCCATCGGGCAGAGCAGCGGGGCCGAAGGCGTGCAGCTGACCGCAGCCGCGTCGCCAGCGCACGCGCACCCGTTCTATGGCTTCACGGGACAGGCGACGACCAATTCCCCGGCCGGCGCGCTTCCCGCCGAGGCCGTCGCCATGGGGCGCGGCGGCGCGTCGCCCGTTAACATGTACGCCGCGTCCGGCCAGGCCACCTCTCTTGCCGCTTCGCTGGTCAACCCGGTTTCCGGCGGCGGCCAGCCGCACAACAACATGCAGCCATTTCTCGTGCTGAACTGGTGCATCGCCCTGCGGGGCATCTATACCTTCGCGCAGCTGAACCTGCGGCGAGGCGGAACGGACAGGAGACCCCGACATGGCGACGCCCTATATCGGACAGATCGAGGCCTTCGCGTTCAACTTCGCGCCGCGGGGCTGGGTGGTCTGCGCCGGCCAGATCCTGCCGATCGCGCAGAACCAGGCGCTGTTCGCGCTGATCGGCACCACCTACGGCGGCAACGGGACAACGACTTTCCAGCTGCCCGACCTGCGCGGCCACGTCGCAGTCGCGCAGGGAACGGGCCAGGGATTGTCGCCCCGCGCGCTGGGAACGATAGGCGGGCAGGAACAGCACACGCTGGTCATCGGCGAAATGCCCGCCGCGCCGCACAGCCACACGGTGAATGCGATGAACAACGGCACGAGCGGCGGCACCAATGTGCCGGGAGGCGGCGTGATGATCGCCAGCGCTTATCAGGCCGCAGGCAGCGAAGTCGTCAACGTGTACGGCAGCGGCAGCCCGGTCGCGATGGGCGCGCTCGGCAATACCGGCGGGCAGGCGCACGAGAACCGGATGCCGTTCCTCGCCCTGAACTACTGCATCGCGCTGCAGGGAATCTTCCCGAGCCGAAGCTGACGAGATGCCGGATCGCCGATAAAGCGCCTTGGGTGCGTCCTCAACCGTCAGTTGAACACGATCTGATAGTCCTGCTGCCCCCGCTCTGTCGTGTAGATCGGCATCATGTAGAGGGTGTACGCGGCCCCGCTGGCTTGAGTGAGCCGGTGCATCCCTTCGGCAATGACGGGCTGTGCCGCGCCGCGCAGGATCAGCGTGAAGGCATGCGCGCCGGCCGCGCCAGGCGGCCGGTTGACCGCAACAAGCGTGAGCAACGTGCCATCGTCCAGCCGGAACGCCTCGCCCACGAAGGGGGCGAAATTTTCGGCGGTCGGCATATCGTCCATGCGACGGCTCCAATTCCATGATGCGCCTGCGGATCCCGACATCGCGCGGCACGCTTGGCGTGCGCGCCGAGCGCGCTGACGGTTCGGACGAGGACTTTCTTTTCCGGCTGTTCGCCGCGGTCAAGTTCGCGGAAATGGCCGCATTGCCGGCGCCGCCGACGTGCGCGCCGCGCTGCTGCACATGCAGTTCCGCTCGATGCGGGCGACCTACGCAGAGACGTACAAGGCGGCCCGGTTCGAGATCGTTGAGCTGGACGCGAAGCCAGTCGGCCGCATCGTCACCGACGTCTCGCACGAGCGTGTCCTGTTCGTGGACATCGCCCTTCTGCCAGAGGTGCAGCGCGGCGGGCTCGCCACCGCGCTGATGACGGCGCTGCTCGACGAGCCTCGCCGCCGCGGCATCCCTGCCGACGTGACCGTACTCTGCTACGAACGCGGCGTCCCGGCGGCTTTGCGCGCGCCTGGGATTCGAGGAGGCTGGCCGAGCTTTCCCATTCCTTCTGCTCCGCTGGCGGGCACACAGCGCCTAAATGCGAATGTAACCTAATGTCCTGAACCAGAAATTCGCCATATTTACGTGCTGGGCGCAGTCCCGCAGGCAGAGCCGCTCGATGGCTGCCGGCGGGATTGGCAAGTCAATTACAGTAACCGCCTCTGGCGCTCGGAGCGCATCACAAAACGTGGGCAGCCAAGGCGTGCGGCGGTTAGTTAAGTGGCTTATGATGCTGTGTAATTTCTTATATTGAGCTACACCCGCGGAGATGCGGGCACAGTATAGGCGGGTCCCGCGTTAAATCCACCTCTCCCGCTCTGCGCCAGAGCACGGCGGTGAGGAGGCTGATGGTAGAGTTGTTTTCGTTCGACGACGCGGAGCAGGGCTACGACATCGCGCTGGGCGAACGGGAGCGGATCGTGGCGACGCTCGGGCGGCATCCGGACGACCTTGTCACCTCGTTCTATGTGCGCGCGCCGTCCGACATATTGGTGGAATACGGCTGGGGCGGGCGCGAAGTGGATGACGCCACGTTGTAGCCGTCGGAGATGAGCAGCGTCGCGAGCTTCTTGGGGACACCAGGGGCTGTTCAGCTCGATCGGGCATGATGGATCGCCGCCAGATCATCCGCCGCCTGTCGCGCCGGCGGAGACCCGCCGCGCCCCGCTGCAGGTGATGGACGGCAACTATCAGCGGATGAGCGGCGTGTGTCCGTGGTGGGATTCGGTCAGCCGGCAGGCTTAAGCCACGGCCTTGCCGGGACCCGGCCGCGATGTGGACGGTTCGGTGAGGTAGTTCCGGGGCGGGGGTGAGGTTTGGGCGGCTAGGTTGGCGCCTGGGCCGCAGCGAAGAATCGCCAGATCGATCGTCGCCAAGTGTAGGAATTCCGCTGGCGCTCGCCATTTCGCAGCGGTGCTGTCCGATGACTGGTCTCGACCCAACTCGGCCGCCAGATCGCCGATCGGGTGATCTCGGAACCAGACATTCGCTCTATGCAGTGCCGGCCGGCTTCGCGCCCACTGCCGCCGCACGGCGGCAAGGCCTTCAATAGCGATCAACCGGAACTTGGCGCCACGGCCGCGGACCTTCGCAGCATCCTGATTTTCCGGCGAATTGTACCAGCGCGTGACCGCCTCGAGACTCCGAAATTCCTGGATGGCGACGCAACACGGCGCGGCACCATCGCCCTCAAGCGGCGCATTGTGTTGGATTCGTGCAAGACATTGTGCGCCACATTTGGGAAGAATATCATGGGCGAGCTTCGCATAAGCGTGGAACGTTGGTTGGGGAATATCTGCCAGCACACGTTTCTGTGCGTGCCGTCAGCTGGCAAACCTAGGTGATAGGGAGGCCGTGGCCGATGAAGGTTATTTCCGTCAATGTTGGGCTGCCCCGGACGGTGCAATGGAAGGGCAAGGCAGTTTCGACCGGGATCTTCAAAGCCCCGGTGTCCGGTCGGATCCGCCTGCGGACCCTCAATTTGGACGGTGATCGTCAAGCTGACCTATCGGTGCATGGCGGGCGGGACAAAGCGATCTACGCTTATCCGGCCGAACACTACGCCTATTGGCATCGCGAGCTTCCCGACATGACCCTGCCATGGGGCATGTTCGGCGAGAATCTGACTACCGAAGGGCTGTATGAGGACGCCCTGAAGATCGGTGACCGGTTTCTCATTGGCTCGACCGAGGTGATGGTGACCCAGCCGCGACTGCCATGCTTCAAGCTGGGGCTGAAATTTGGTCGCGACGATATCGTCAAGCGATTACTCGCAAGCGGCCGTACCGGCTTCTATTTCAAGGTGATCGCCGAGGGCGAGCTCGCGGCAGGCGACCCGATCATCGTGGCTCAGCGAGCCGTGGACTCTGTTCCGGTCTCGGAGGTCACGCGCCTCTATGCCCGAGACAAGGACGACCTGGATGGACTGCGGCGCATCGTGGGGGTTGCGGTGTTACCCGCCGACTGGCGCGATTATTTCAACGAACAGATCAACCAGGTGTCTGTGCGCAGCCTACGCCGCGCCGCCCAGACCCCAGCGTGGGCGGGTTTCCGACCATTCACCTTGCGAGAGAAGGTGCGAGAGGGCGACGATGTCTCCTCATTCCATTTGGTGCCGGAGGACGGGCAGTCTCTGCCGCCCTATCTACCCGGCCAGTTTCTGACTGTCCGGGTCTCTATTCCCGGCCTGGAGCGTCCCGTCGTCCGCTCCTATTCCTTATCTGATGCGTCGAGGAACGACTATTATCGCCTCACGATCAAGCGGATTGCTTCACATTCGGAGGATTCGCAAGCCGCATCCGGTCTCGTATCGACCTATTTACACGACTGGCTTGCCGTCGGCGATCGCATCGAGGCGAAAGCACCGTCCGGTACATTCACGATCGACGTCACGCAGCACGACCGCTCAGTGGTCTTGATCGGCGGTGGTATAGGCCTCACGCCACTGATCAGCATGCTCAACAGTATCGTGGCGGCAGGCTCGCCGCGAGAGACGTGGCTCTTGTACGGGGTTCGCAGTGATCGAGACTACATCATGCGGACACACCTCGAGGCCGTCGCCAGGACTCATCCGAACATTCACCTGCACATCTTCTATTCGCGGCCAGGTCGGGCGATGGGCGGCCCGGGGGTCCATAGTGGACGCATCGATCTCGGCGCCATACGGCATGTGATGCCGTCGAATGCATATGACTTCTATGTATGTGGGCCGCCGTCGATGATGGCCTCCGTCACCGGAGATCTTGAAGCATGGGGTGTTCCGGCTGATCGCGTGCACACGGAGGCCTTCGGTCCCGCGACGGTCAAACAATCGGTCCATGGTCTGTCGGCTCAACCCGGCTGCGGCATCGAAGTGATGTTCGCCCGATCGGGTGTGACCACTCTGTGGAGCCGGTGCGAGTCTCCGCTACTCGAACTGGCCGAGGAGCATTCGGTAGCGATCGATTTCGGCTGCCGGGCCGGAAGCTGCGGCACTTGTGTGACGCGCCTCCTCTCCGGCACCGTTCGCTATCTGCGCGAGCCCAACGCTCCACTGCAGAGTGGTGAAATTCTCCCCTGCATCGCCGTGCCGGCCGAACCGCTTTCGCTTGATGCGTGAGGCTTCGTTCGGACAATATCTGATCGATCGTCATCGCGATGATGGCGTAGTGACCCCGGGACGCTTACTGCTATGTTGAGCGAGGCATTACGCTACCGTGACATAGTGGCCGGCGGACACGGGCTGACCATGCTCCACACCGGTAAGGTTGGTTCTCTCATCTATCGAGCGCCTGCGGACCGCTGATTGCCGCGAACGTAGAATCGCGGCACGCTGTCGGCTGCCCGAGTAATGCCGATCCGTTTGCTCTGCCCGATTTCGCCGGACGCTTGACCGTCAGATCCGAGCCACAGCGGACCGGCGTGACAAAGGTCGATCCCGTCCAATCGGCGATCAATCTCCAAGGCTGCACTCAGCCGTCCCGGGCCTCGTGCCAAGTCTCGCACCTGCTCGGTGCCGCGATTTCGCTCGATGATCGGGATGCCATCGGTAGGCTCGATCGACCTGATCAAGACGCCCGCGCCCACGCCTGATGTCTCGCTAGAGACGTTGAGCATGAACGAGCTGCCATAGGCGAGATAGACATATGCGTGCCCGCACTCGAGGAAAAGCGCCCGATTGCGCAGGGTGATGCCACGATAGGCATGACCCGCGGGGTCGCCGATGCCGTATGCCTCGGTCTCGACGATGCGGCCGCCCGCCACGCCTTCGGCGGATACCCGCACGAGCATTTTGCGATGAGAAAACGAGCGAGCTGGACAGTATCGACGGGGATCTCTGCCCGATCCAGCACGCGCGGGCGCGCTATTGTCGTGTCAATTTCATTCCATTCGCTCAACCAAAATGGGCGCGCGAAGGTCCTGGCTCGAACGGGTCTCCAAAGTATTGGGTCTCGCGGGCCACCTTGCCATCCAGGAACTCCATGACGCTCACCGAGTAGGGCGGCTGGCCATCATACGTGAGGATGAATTCCGTGACCCAGAGGTCGCCCCTGCCGACGATGCGGCGCACCCTGAAGCGCTTCGAGTTCGGCTGCGCGACGCGTGAGGCCTGGATGTTGAGCCGGCCCCTGATGCGCTCGCCCGATTGCGGGTACTCGAGCACTGCGTCCTCTCGGTATATGTCGTGCTCAACATCGAAGTTGTTTGCGTCCGATGCGGCCCAGTGGTGGCGATTGAGTGCCTCACGAATCTCATTCTCGTCCATGCTGTCGCTCCCGTTCCTGGTCATTGAGGCCCGGCCGCTCCGTGCCATCGCACGTCGGAGCGAACGCGACCCCACGCCGGTGAATTCACTTGGCTCGAGGGATAAAGCCAGGCACGCCAGTCTCCACCACCGTGTTGAACCTGACGTTCGCTGTGATGTCCTCCCGAATCTCCCGCATAGCGTCTTCAGGCAGGGCCGATATCTTAAAGTTCTCTTGGATGTAGCCAGGTGTGGTCGACGTGGTCAGGAAGGCGGTACCGCGTTGTACGGCCCAGGCCAGCACAACTTGAGCCGGCGTCTTGTGGACCCGCTGGGCAATGCTTGTGACCACAGGGTCGTCGAGCACTCTCGGGTTCAAGCCGTGTCCCAACGCTGCAAACGCCAACAGTACAATCCCGTGCTCCCGACAGAAGTCGAGCAGGTCCCATTCGGGGAGGTACGGATGGGATTCGACTTGCACCACGGCAGGCTTGATCCGCGCAGCCGCAACGACTTCGCGCACCTTCTCCAAGGTAATATCTGACAAGCCGATCGCCATGCAGTGACCGTCATCAACGAGGCGCTCGAGCGCTTGCCACGTCTCGATTAATGTCACGCCGCGATCATATATCACCTGACCGCGCTCGTCCCTTGGGTCCTGCTCGTCGCCGGGTCGAAAGGCAAAAGGGGTATGGATGAGATAGCAATCGACATAGCCGAGCTGCAGTCGCCGGAGGCTTGCGTCAAAGGCGGGTTTGACCCGTTCAGGGCGATGATTGGTGTTCCATAGCTTCGTGGCAACGAAGACGTCCTCCCGCCGGATCATCCCCGCCTTGAACACTGTCTGCATCGCATCACCAACCGCCTCTTCATTCCGGTACCGTTCCGCACAATCCAGATGTCGAAATCCCACCTCCAATGCGGTCTTCGTAGCTTGTTTGGTCGCGAGGGGATCGGGGATCAGCGTGCCAAACCCGACGGCGGGGATCGTGCCGGATCCGTGGGTGAGAGGAATCCTCGTATAGCGAAGCGTATCGGGGGTTGCCATGCTCTTGCTCCTCTTTGATTGACCGAGCGCGTGCGGACAGAAAACTGCGACCTCAGCTCGTTCAGCGCGGTCAGAAACTGGGGACGGACGCACCGACCGCTACCTGCAAATCTGAGGTGCCCTAGCGCCCCGACCCCGATGAGGATAGCACAGAGCCACCCATTCTTTGACATATATCGAGCGTTGCAAATCGCCACACCGCGCGGGTGGCAGAAACACGCCGATCCGCCGACGTAGAAGCCAAGCGTGATGGCGAGCGCTCCAACTCACGCTCAACCTCCGGCTGTCGCCTTCAATCCCGCGATGTCTAACTTTGTCATCTTGAGTAACGCGCGCTCGATTTCTGCAACGTCGCTTCCGAGAACGGCGGTCTGGTCATCGCCGTTGGACACATCAAGGCCCGCCGTCCGTCCCGGATTCGGCCCGCCCCCTGCCTTGTGCTCAACGTCTGATTTCAGTGCATCCGGGCGCGCAAGCGGACGGGCCGAAATCCACCGTAGCGGTCATGTGCAGGACCGCTGGTTCGTCATACTGGGCACAGAAATGCCGCTCCCAGGCCAACAGCGTGATGCGCCAGTCGCAGAGTGCGCTGCGGCTGCTGCTGCGCATGCAGGCAGCCCGACAGAAGCTCGAAGCAGACAGTGAAGCACGCAACCGCGCCGCCTGGACCGAGCATTGTGCCCTCGGCCTCATGGCACAGGCATTGTCAGAGCAAGCGGCGGTCGCCGAGCCACCTGCGCCGTCGCCGGCGTCCGAGCCGCAACCGGAACCCCAGCCGGCGCAGCAACCCCACCCCGACCCCCTCCTCGTCGCCCAGAACGACAAAGCCATCTCTCCGCGAAGGGCCGACCTGCTCCGCCTGATGGAGAGATTATCCGGCCCGCCCGACGACGACTTGATTTATCGCTCGTCACCGCCCTTCTCCCACCTCCCGTGACGCTGGACCGCCAATCCGCCGCTTAGTCCCCTCCCCTTGCGGCCCCCTTGCGGGAGGGAGTTAGGGGGAGGGGCCTCTCCAGGGAGGCACCATGCCGCCAAGCGCGACGACCTTGCGCGCGCGGGCCGACGGTCGCGCTGCAACGGAAACCACGGATGCACGTCAACGCGCACGGGTGGGTGGGTTGGGAGAGCGTTCTGCCCGGCGAGGCTCTCACCTGGTTCGCGTGGGGCGGCCGCCTTCCTCTCACCCCTCCCACAAGAGGACGACGGTCGGCGATCTCACCACATGATCCAGTTGTCTCACGTACAGCGAAATGAGACTGCAATGAGAATAGCCCGCATGCACAATGACGGGAAAGCCGAGCTCCCATCCACCTCTCCCGCTTCTGCGGGAGAGGTCGGTTCGCGAAGCGAACCGGGTGAGAGTGCCGGGCGCGAGGCGGATCACGCCGCCGCGCGGGCCGGCGCGGATACGCGCCGCACCCGCACGCGACGGATGCGGCGAGGGTCTGCCTCCAAGATGCGGAACTCGATCCCGGATGGGTGCCCGATCACCTCGCCACGTGCCGGCACGCGCCCCGCAAGCGTGAACACCAGCCCGCCGACCGTGTCGATGTCCGCATCACGCTCGGCCGGGCTGAGCGTCTGGCCCGAATCGCTGCTCGAACTCCTCCAGCGGCAGGCGTGCGTCGATATCCAGCGTGCCGTCCGGCCGTTCCACCAGCATCGGCGCCTCGATCTCGTCGTGCTCGTCGGCGATATCGCCGGTGATCGTCTCGACAAGGTCCTCGATCGTCACCAGCCCGTCGATCCCACCATACTCGTCGACGACCAGCGCGAGATGCATGCGGGCCTGGCGCATCTGCAACAACAGGTCGAGCACCGGAATTTGCGCCGGCACCATCAGCGGCCGGCGCAGGATCTTCTCCAGCGAGAACTCCTCCGGGCGGCCGACAAAGGCATAGACATCCTTGATGTGGACCATCCCCAGCACGTCGTCGAGCTGCTCGCGATAGACCGGCAGGCGGGAATGGCCGTCATCGCGGATCTGCTCGACCGCCTGCTGGAACGTCAGATCGACCCGCATCGCCACGATGTCGGCACGCGGCACCATCACGTCACCCGCGGTAGTGCCGCGAAGCCGCAGGACGTTTGCGATCAGCGCCCGCTCCTGCCGGTCGAGCTCCGGCGCAACTCCGGGCGTCTGCGGCGCCGCAGCCGCTTCCTGGACCAGCTCGGCGATCGATTCGCGCACGCTCGGCTCGGTGGCGCGCCGGTTCAGCAGCGCGCGCACGCGACCGAGCAGACCCAGGCGTGACAGAGCGCTGCTCATGCGCGGGGCTTCCAGGGATTCGGCACGCCGATGCGGTGCAGGATGCGTGCCTCCGCCAGCTCCATCCGGCGCGCTTCACCTGGCCGCAAGTGATCGTGTCCGGCCAGGTGCAGTGCTCCGTGCACGATCAAGTGCACCAGGTGATGCGCCGCTCGGCGGGCATTCGGCGGCGGCCTCGCGGCGCACGACCCCGGCGGCGAGAACGATCTGGCCGGGCAAGCCCGGCGCGGGCCGATCATAGGACAGCACGTTGGTGGGCTTGTTGCGGCCACGGTCGCGCGCGTTCAGGCGGCGCACCGTGCGGTCGTCTGTCAGCAGGATCGTCCCCGATAATCGCGCGGCTCGAGCCGCCCGGGCGGTCACCTCCCGAACCCGGGGCACGAGCCGATGCCAGGCCGGATCGGCGACGATGATGTCCAGCTCTTGGTGGATCCCCGCTTGCGCGGGGGATGTACTCCCAGGGTCCATCGCTACTTGCCGGCGGCAGGCTCCGCCAGCTTGTGTCCAGAAGGGGCCGCATCGCGTGCCCGCCGTGCCTCGCGGCGCTTGTCGCCGGCCGCGGCGTCGCGCTGCTCGTACGCTTCAACGATGCGGGCAACCAGAGGATGACGCACGACGTCGCGCTTGTCCAACCGGATCACCGCAATTCCCGCCACGCCTTCGAGCGTCTCCAGCGCATCGCGTCAGGCCGGATCGCACGCCGGCGGGCAGGTCGATCTGGCTCAGATCGCCGGTGATAACAGTGCGGGTGCCCTCGCCCATGCGGGTGAGGAACATCTTCATCTGCACTGGGGTGGTGTTCTGCGCTTCGTCCAGGATGACATAGGCATGCGCCAACGTGCGGCCGCGCATGAAGGCAAGTGGTGCGACCTCGATCTCGCCGCTGTTCAGGCGGCGCATCACCTGCTCGGCCGGCATCATGTCGTGCAGCGCGTCATAGAGCGGGCGCAGATAAGGATCGACCTTCTCCTTCATATCGCCGGGCAGGAAGCCGAGTCGCTCGCCGGCCTCGACGGCCGGTCGAGACAGCACGATACGATCGACGCGGCCAGCCTGCAGCATGGCCACTGCCTGAGCCACGGCGAGATAGGTCTTGCCAGTGCCGGCCGGTCCGACCCCGAACACCATTTCGTGACGGCCGAGCGCGTCCATATACGCCGCTTGGCCACTGCTGCGGGCACCGACGGCACCGCGCCGCGTGCGGATTGCCGGCATATCGGGCAGCGGCAGCCGCGGGTCGCTCTCGGTGTCGGCAAAGCGGATCGCCGCCTCTACTTCCGGCCGTCCCACGCTCTCGCCGCGCTCCAACCGGCGCCACAGGCCTTCCAGCGCGGTCTGTGCCGCATCCACGCGCGAGGCCTCGCCGGCGATCGCCACCCGATTGCCGCGACACGACAGGCGTACGCCGAGCGCCTGCTCGAGGCGCACAAGATGTCGGTCGTGATCTCCAAGGAGGAGCGGGAGCAGCGAATTGTCGCTGAACTGCAGAGTGACGGCCTTGCCGTCCGGACGGGATTGAGCGGTGGGTAGGATGGCGATGTGGCTCAAGCGCAGGCTCGCTCCGTGCTGAGGGTTCCTGACAGAGAGTTAGGGAGGGCAGCGGCGATTCGCACCATGGCCTCGGTGCCAATCAGCTCCGGTGGACCGCTGGCGTGCACCGGCTGAAGATAAGGCGAACGGCCGGCGATCTGGCCGGGATGCCGGCCGGCGCCGGTGAACAGCACCGGCAGGTGCAGGCCCACCCAGCCAGCGTTGAACCGCCCCTGCTGCGCGCGCAGCAACTCCTGCAGCTCGGCCAGCCGCCGCTCCTTCTCGGGTTCGGGGATCTGGCTCGGTGCGGCCGCAGCCGGCGTGCCCGGCCGGGGCGAGTATTTGAAGCTGAAGGCCTGTGCGAAGCCGATCCGACGCACGAGGGCGAGCGTGGCGGCGAAATCGGCCTCCGTCTCTCCGGGGTGGCCGACGATGAAGTCAGAGGACAGGGCAAGATCGGGCCGCGCGGCGCGCAGCCGCCCCACGGTGCGCACATAGTCGTCCACGCGATGTCCGCGGTTCATCGCCGCCAGGACCCGATCGGAGCCGGACTGCACCGGAAGATGCAGGAATGGCATCAGGCTTGGCACATCGCGATGGGCGGCAATCAGCTCGGCGTCCATGTCGCGCGGATGCGAGGTGGTGTAGCGCAGCCGCACGACACCGGGGAGCTCTGCGAGCTCGCGGATCAGCCGGCCGAGTGACCAGGTGCCGCCGTCGAGCCCCTCGCCATGCCAGGCATTCACGTTCTGCCCGAGCACCGTGATCTCACGCGCCCCCTGGGCCACCAGCCGCCTCGCTTCTGCGGTCACGGCCACGGCCGGCCGGCTCTGCTCGGCGCCGCGCGTGTAGGGAACGACGCAGAAGCTGCAGAATTTGTCGCAGCCTTCCTGCACGGTCAGGAAGGCGGTGATCCCTTGGGGGGCAGAGGCGTCCGGCAGATGGTCGAACTTGTCCTCGGCGGGGAACTCGGTGTCGATCACCGCGCCGGCAGCTCGAGCTAGCGCGGGCGACCATCTCCGGCAGGCGATGATAGGTCTGCGGACCTAGGACGATATCGACATAGGGGGCGCGGGCGAGGATCTCGGCGCCTTCGGCCTGGGCGACGCAGCCGGCCACCGCCAGGATCATGCGGCCACCCGCCCGCTCTTTCGCCTTTTGCAGCCGGTGCAGGCGGCCGAGTTCGGAGAACACCTTCTCGGCTGCCTTCTCGCGGATATGGCAGGTGTTCAGGATGACCATGTCGGCATCGTCGGGCGCCGGGGTCTGGGCGTAGCCGATGGGCGCCAGCACGTCCTGCATGCGTGCGCTGTCGTACACGTTCATCTGGCAGCCCCAGGTGATCACGTGCAGCCGCTTGCGGTCAGACGGTTTGGTGATGACCGCTGCCCTCACCCGTCAAGCCCGGGATGGGAAAGGAGCGGGATTGCTGGCCGTCTTTGTCCGATCGAGCGCAGGGTCGTCAGGTTGCCTCCATTTACGCGGTGCACTGTGACAGGATCGAGCGATAGTATGTCAACTGGGAACCGCCTTGCGGACTGCACCAGGGCGGCTTTCTATGCATATGCGGTCTGCCCGGCCTGCTCGGCACCAGGCGGCGGCACGGCGGCGGCGATGGGGCGGGCCGGCCGGTTCTGCCGGAGCGTCGCGGCTCCATCCGCCACGACGCGCCAGACTGCCTGCGACAGCACTTTGCGATTGGGGAACGCTGCCGGATCGAGCGGGGTATGCAGCAGGACGGTCGCCCGCAGCCCCTGGTGGCGTGCCAGTCGCCAGTAGTGCGAGGCGATATCCATGTCGCCGTACCATGCGAAGAGCGGGCGCGTCGCGCGCCCGGTCGGAAGTCCGGCTAACCGGTCGTAAACGACCGACACCGGCTGGATCAGCGGCGGGTCGGGACCTTCCGCCACCGCGAAGAAGGACGAACGGAATGGCATCACGCGCGATCCGTCTGACGTGGTACCTTCCGGGAACAGGATGAGGTTGTCGCCCTCGGCCATGCGCGCCCGCATGTTGTCCCGCTCTTGCCGGATCAAGCCACGCTGGCGGCTGACAAAGACGGTGCGGCCAAGGCGAGCGATCGCGCTGACCAGCGGCCACTCGGCGACCTCGCCCTTGGAGACGAAACAGCCGTCCAGCCGTCCGCCCAGGACGGGAACATCGATCCAGGAGGAATGATTCGAGACGAACACGACGTGGCGTCCGCCAGCGCGGGCGGGCACGCCGATCAGCCGCACACGCATCCCGAGCAGACGGCAGAATATGGCCCAATAGGAACGCGCGAACACGACTTTCGGTCGGCCGGGCAGCAGCAGGCAGACGCCTTGGATAGGCATCGCCAGGAACGTCCACAGGAGCAGCAGGACGAGCCGGCGGGCGGCCCGGACGGAGCCCAAGACCAATGGCCATCTGCGCCGGCGCAACAGCGGGCTGATCCCGGGATCGCCAGCCGATCCCCATTGTGGCGGCGGCAGGCGATGGGCTGCGCGGCGGAGTTGGCGTGGCGCGTAACGCATATGTTTGCGATACCTCGCCGGGCATGTCGGAACAATGGCGTAAGCGTGACCGTCACTTGACATCCGTCTGTCTCGTTTTTCGCCTAGCCTCCGCGCATGGCACGCCTCCCTTTTTCGGGTCGCGCGGTTGCCGTGCTGGTCATTGCGGGGGGTGTCGCCGTGACCGCCCTGGCGCCGCGCGCCGCCGACCCGCAGCCCTATACGGTCATGCTCAGTAAGTCCGGCAACAGCGCGTTGGATGCCGCGCTGAGCGGATCATCGGGCTTGGTTTCGTTGCGCGAGACGGCGCCAGTCGGTCCGTTTGCCCTGGTGGCTCGGGCACGTAACGATCAGGCCCGATTCACAACCGCGCTGCAGAGCTTCGGCTATTTCAAGGGCCGGGCGGAGATCCGGATCGATGGCCGTCCGATCGACGACCCAGCTCTGGTGAACCTGCTGGAACGGGCTCCCGCTAATCCGCCGGCCCAGGTTACAGTGAACTTTACGCTCGGCCCTGAGTTTCACTTCAGGCATGTCACGCTACAGGGGCAGGTTCCGGTGGAGGCTGCCGCTAAGCTCGGTCTGCAACCCGGCGCACCGGCGCTCTCCGGTTCGGTGCTGGCCGCGCAGCAGAGATTGCTGACCGCGCTTCGCGACGAAGGCTACGCGCTGGCGAAGGTGGACCTGGAGCCTGCGATGGTGGATCTCGGCGACCAGTCGATGGATGTGGCGTTCAAGGTCGATACCGGCCCACGCGTCGATATCGGGCCGATCACGTTCCAGGGCTTGCACGGCGTGAACCCGTCCTTCGTCCGCGAACGAATCCTGCTGCACCCAGGCGAGCAGTTCAGCCCGGTCTCGATCGAGAACGCCCGCGCCGGTCTCGCCTCGCTGCCGGTGTTCTCCTACGTCCGTGCGCAGCCCGCGACGCAGCTTGATCCACAGGGGACGTTGCCGATCACCTTCGCCTTCGGCGAGCGGCCGGTGCACGCGGTGGAATTTGGTGCGTCCTATTCGACTGATCTCGGTGTGGGGCTCACTGCCGGCTGGCACGACCGCAACTTGTTCGGCAATGCCGAGCAACTGAATCTGACCGCGGCGTTTCAGGGCGGTGGCAACTCCGAAATTCGGCCCGGCTACAAGCTCAATGCGCAATTCATGAAGCCGGATTTCCTGGCGCGCGACCAATCGCTGGAGGTCAATCTTGGCGCCGTGGATCAGAGCCTGCTTCCCTATACCCAAAAAGGGCTGCTGCAATCGGTGCTGCTCACCCGCAAGCTTTCTGCGCACTGGACCGTCAGCTACGGGATCGGTGGCGAGCAGGAGCGGATCACTCAGGAGGATATCAGCAGCAACTATTATCTTCTGACGTTGCCGTTGACAGCAAAATTCGATGACACCGACAGTTTGCTGAACCCGACTCGCGGTATTCGCGCAGCCCTGACGCTGACGCCGACGCAATCGTTTGGTGGTACCCACTCCACTTTTCTGATCGCGCAGCTTGCGGGCTCCACCTATTTCGATCTTGTCGGCAACGGACGGACAGTGGTGGCGTTGCGCGGGCTGGCGGGCGAGACGACCGCGGCCGATGTGTTCAGTCTGCCGCCCGACATGCGCTTCTATGCTGGCGGCAGCGGTACCGTGCGCGGATACAAATACCAGTCGGTCGGCCCGCAATTCCCCGACGGCACTCCGCTCGGCGGCACGGAGATCACCGCCGGCAGTGTGGAGCTGCGCCAGCGCTTCCTGCAGAATTGGGGATTCACGGTGTTCGCCGATGCGGGACAAGTCACCGCTCGCAGCACCGACCTTTCCAGCAAATATGGCGTCGGCGTTGGTACGGGACTGCTCTATTTCACCTCGATCGGACCGATCCGCGCGCAGGTGGCGTTTCCAGCGGTCCGCCTGCCGAACAGCGGCAGTTTCGAGCTGTATATCGGCATCGGGCAGGCGTTCTGATGCGCCGGTTGGGCGTTGCCGGCCTGATTCTGGTCGCCGTGCTGGCGGTGCTGGTAGTAGGGATCGCGCGTTCGCCGCGTGTACCTGACTGGGTGGTGTCGAAGGCGACCGAGACGGTCCGGACGAAAGGACTGATGATCCACTGGGGCGGTCGGTTGACTGCCGATGAGGTCGATCTCAGCGATCCCCGAGGCATTTATGCTCGACTGCAGGACGTCTCCATTGACTGGTCGCCGCTGCGACTGATCCACAGCGACGTCGATGTCGCCGTGCTGCGCGCCGGTCAGGCCGAGCTTCTGCGGCTGCCGCAGACCTCATCCTCTGGTGGCTCGAGCAGCTCGACGAAGATCGAAGTGCACGCGCTGCAATTCGATCGGCTGGAGCTTGCCCCAGCGGTCGCCGGTACCGAAGCGGAGCTGAAGGTCGATGGCAGCTTGACCTGGGTCTCCGCCGCTGATGCCGCGATCGCGCTGAATGCCGAACGGATCGACGGGGGCGGCACATACGTGCTGTCCGCCAGCATCGCGCCCGGCAGCATTCATGGGCAACTCGCTGTCCACGAGCCGCAAGGCGGACTTGTCGCCCACGCCGCAGCACTGCCTGATATCGGACCGATCGATCTCACCGCCTCGGTTGCCGGACCGCGCAGCGATCTTGCGGCGCAGCTTGCGCTGACAGCGGGTAAGCTGCGGGCGAACGCGCATGGCCAAGTGGACCTCGACCGCCGGACGTTGACGGCAAACGTCCATGCTGCTGCGCCCGCCATGACTTTGAGGCCGGATCTTTCGTTCAAGTCGGCTGCATTGACCGCAACCGTCAGGGGTGGTTTCTCCGATCCCGATCTTACGGGCTCGCTCCGCGTTGATGCACTCGCCGCGTCCGGCGCCGCGGTGCAGCGCATCGACGTCGACGCCACTGGCAACAAGGGCCAAGTGCAGGTGCGCGCCCAACTCGACAGCGTGACGGTGCCCGGTCGCGAGCCGAACTTGCTCGCTGCTGCACCAGTGCTGCTGACAGCCGACGCCAGGCTGGACGCTCCCGATCGACCAGTCGTCTTCACGCTGCATCACCCACTGATCGACATATCCGGCACGGCACAGACGGCCGGCGAGGAGCAGGCGGATCTGCGGCTGACCGTGCCGCAGATCGGACCATTGGCGGCCGCCGAGGGGCTGGACCTGCAAGGCAGCACGTCGCTGCACCTGACCGGCGCCCGGCAGTCGGGTACTGCACAGCTCGCACTCGACGGGACGCTGAGCCTGACAGGCGGGACCGCCCCCGGCCCAGCGCTGGTCGGGACATCGGCGCGCATCGCGATAGCCGCCAACCTCGCCGCCGATAACCTGAGCCTGACCCGGTTCAGTATCGATGGACAGGACCTTGCTTTCGCTGCCAACGGTACCGTCGCGCCGCAGAAGGTCGATCTCGGCTGGTCGGCGGCGCTGCCCCGCCTTGCTGCGGTCGATCCGCATCTCGCCGGTACTCTCCGGGCGCACGGACAATTTTCCGGCTCGGAGCAGGATCTGGCCGTGGTCGCCGATCTGGTGGGCGACGTCGGCACGCCCGGCCAGCCCTCCGGCCCCTTCACCGCCCACATTCGGGCAGAGGGGCTGCGACACGCCCCCCGGGCCACCATTACCGCGCAGGGTGCGCTGCTCGGATCGCCGCTTCGGCTTGCGGCGGAGGGTGTGCGGCAGTCGGATGGCGCGATCCACCTAACGATCCACCAGGCTGAGTGGAAAAGTGCGTCGATCACGGGCGCAGTGGCGTTGTCCGCCGGCGCGAGGGTCCCCGTCGGCGACATCGACCTCATCGTCCAGAACCTGTCGGATTTTGCTCCACTGGTCGGACGAGCCCTCACCGGCAGTGCCCGCCTGACGCTGCACGCCAAACCGACAGAGGCGATGCTTGCCGCAGAGCTGCGCGATGCCGGCGTGCCGGGCACAGGTTCGATTGCGAATGCAACGGTGAATGCGACCATCGCCGATCTGGCAAGCCATCCGTCAGTAGATGGGCGAATGGTGTTGACCGGCGTCTCGGTCGGCGGGCTTGCCGGTTCGATAAGCGTCGATGCGAAAGGGCCGGCTGATCGGCTGGAGATGCAACTCGCCGCCTCGCTGCCGCGGCTTGATGGCGCAGAGGCTCGGCTGGCGAGTACCGCGACGGTGGACGTGCCGGGAAGGACGGTGACCCTATCAGCACTTAGCGCCTACTGGCGGCAGCAAAACCTGCGCTTGGTGGCTCCGGCCCGATTTGCTTTCGCCCATGGCGTCGAGATTAGCGATCTCCGCCTCGGGCTAGGCGATGCGATGATGCAGGTGAACGGCCGGATCAGCCCGACGCTCGATCTCACTGCGAGCGCGCGCAACGTACCGCCAGGCTTGGCCGCCCTGGTCTCCCCCAGCTTTGCCGCAAGCGGCACTCTTTCGGCCGAGGCGCGAATAATCGGCACGGCGGCTGCTCCGGAAGGAACGATCCGCGCGACGGGTGCCCGGTTGCGCCTCAACAACGCAATCGCTCGTGACCTGCCGCCAGCCCAACTCAACGCCACGGCGACGCTTCAAGGCAAGTCAGCACTGATAGATGCGACCGTAACGGCCGGTTCGTCGCGCGTGACCGCCACCGGCCGGGTGCCCTTCAACGCCACCGCGCCACTCGACCTGAGAAGCCGGGGCGCGATCGATCTGGCGTTGGCTGACCCGTTTTTGGGGTCGCAGGGCGGTGGCCTGGCGGGGACGGTCGCGCTGACCGCCACCATCACCGGCACAGCAACCACGCCAGGCGGAACGGTCCGTATCCAAGCCTCGGGAGTCCGGCTGCTGACCCAGATGGGTCGCGCGTTGCCGCCGGCAACCGCAACGGCAACCGCGACGTTAAACGGTACGACGGCACGGATCGACGCGCGGCTCACGGCGGGGGCGTCGAATTTGGCGGTGAATGGAACCGTCCCGCTCCGACTCTCCGGGGCACTCGACCTGCACACCAGCGGCACGATCGATCTGGCGGTTGCCGATCCGCTGCTCGGTGCGACGGGCCAGCGGGTGGCTGGGATCGTAAGCGTGGCGCTCGAGATTTGCGGGACCGCGGCAGCACCGCGTTTGGCGGGGGACGTGCGGCTCAGCAATGGCGACGTGCGGGATTATGTGCAGGGTGTGCATCTAGCCGCGATCACCGCGCACCTGGTCGCCGCCGGCGACACTCTGCGACTGGACAGCTTCACTGCCCGCGCAGGCGAGGGCACGATCACCGGCAGCGGCACCATCGGGGTGGCCGAGCCCGGCATGCCGATCAACCTGAAGCTGGCGGCACAGAACGCCACCCCGCTTTCCGGCGGCATTGTAACCGCCACGGTCGATGCCGCGCTCGGCATCAATGGAGAAATCGGCACGCGGATCGCACTCGGCGGCTCGGTGGATATTCGGCACGCGGTCATCCAGGTGCCCTCGAAGCTGCCGACCAGCGTGGCGACGATCCCGATCCACATCGTCGGCGCACCACCGCCGCCGAAGCCGGCGCCCCCACTTGTGATCGCGATGGACCTGACGGTGCGCGCGCCCGAGCAGGTGTACATACGGGGGCGCCGGCTGAATGCCGAGCTCGGCGGCACGATCCGCATTCAGGGGACGACAGCGCAGATGCTGCCGCGCGGCGGCTTCACCCTGCGCCGCGGCACGTTCAATCTGGTCGGAACGACGCTGACTTTCACCTCCGGCGATATCAGCTTCAATGGCGGCAGCCTGACCGATCCGGCGCTGCATCTCGTCGCGACGTCGGCCAACGGCACCTCGTCATCGACGCTGACGGTGGGCGGCACGGCGAGCAATCCGAAGATCACGCTGTCGAGCGTGCCGGAACTGCCGCAGGATCAGATCCTGGCGCAGCTTCTCTTCCCGGGCAGCAACGGGCAGCTCAGCCCGTTCCAGGTGGCTTCGATCGCTGCCGCGCTGGCCGAACTGTCCGGCTCAACGTCCAACTTCCCCAATCCGCTGCAAGGGGTGCAGAACGCGCTCGGGCTGGACGCGCTGGGGATCGGCACTGGCCCGAACGGCAGCCCGTCGCTGCAGGCGGGTCGCTATATCGGCCGGCGGCTCTATGTCGGGGCGCAGCAGACTGCGAGCGGCTCGGGCGGGCAGGGTACCTATCCAGTACGATATCACCAAGGGATTGAAGCTGAACGCGACAATGGGGACTGGCGAGACCACCTCGGCCATCGGCACCAGCGGCGAGAGCAGCGGCGAGAGCGTCGGGGTTACGTATCAGTTCGAGTATTAGAGAGATTGAATCTTGAGGCGATCCAAGCCCCCGGCCCGCCGGGGTTGCGCCCGGCCCCGCTCTTAACTCCCCCGCAAGACTCCGATGCGAGGCTACGTTGTTCAATACGAACAACGACAGTAAGCGTGCACGCCACGACCAACGCCGACCCCGCCGTGACTGTTCGCGCGCGGCAATACGCTGCAGACACGCGGACGAATCGAGGCGGCGATCGAGGCATTCCGGCAATGTATCGCGACAACACCGGACCATGCCGGCACGCACTATAACCTTGGCAACGCGCTGCTGAAAGCCGGACGCCCTGTCGAGGCGGTCGAGTCCTATCTGGCTTGCCTGCGACTCGCCCCAGCATTCAGCTCCGCTTATCTCAACCTGGCGGACACCTTGCGCCGGCTCGGGCTGCTCGATCAGGCGCGCTGGGCGGCTGAGACCGGCCTCCGCCTGCGCCCGGATCTACCGGAGGCGGCGGGATGTCTCGCCAACGTCCTGCACGACCTCGCCTTCTATGAACCGGCAGAGGTGCTGTATCGGCAGGCCTTGCGCGCCGTCCCGGACCATCCCGGTTGACTGAGCAGTCTCGGCAACACGCTTCGCGTCCTCGGGCGGCCAGCAGAGGCGCTGGATTTGCATGAGCGGGCCATCACCGCGGCACCAGGGGATGCCGAGCTGCGGTTCAACCGTGCCCTGGCTCTGCTCGCCGCCGGCGATTTCTTGGCGGCTGGCGCGAATACGAATGGCGATGGATGCGCGCGAGCCGGCGCAAGCGCGGGCCACGGTGGAAGGGAGATGCCTGGGCGATCGGACCATCTTGCTGCACGCCGAGCAGGGACTGGGCGACACCCTGCAATTCCTTCGCTACGCCCCCCTGGTGGCTGCCGCCGGCGGCCGCGTCGTGCTGGAGGTTCAGCCCGAGCTGGTGCGACTGTGCCAGGGCCTGCCCGGCATCACAGAGGTCGTGCCCACTTATGAGACCGGGGCGGAGCCGTCCGCGCAATTCGACGTGCAGTGCCCCCTGATGAGCTTGCCACTACTGTTCGGCACCACTCTGGAAACAATCCCGGCGGCAGCACCGGACCTGCATCCCGATCCGGCGCTGGTTGCCGCGTGGAAGGAACGGCTTCCCGATACTGGCGCCCTGCGCGTCGGCCTTCGCTGGGCGGGGGCTCGTCACATAGCGGATGCCGGCGCACGGCTGATCGATCAGCGGCGATCGCTGCGTTTGGCGGAGCTGGCACCGCTCGCCGACATTGGCGGGGTGCGATTCGTCAGCCTGCAGAAAGGGGAACCCGCAGACGAGCTTCGGGACGCGCCGCCCGGCCTCGATGTGCTGGACCCGATGCCGGCAGTGTCGGATTTCGCCGAAACCGCGGCGATCGTCGCCAGCTTGGATCTGGTGATTTCAGTCGATACGTCGGTGGCGCATCTGGCCGGGGCGCTGGGCCGGCCGGTCTGGCTGCTGTCGCGCTTCGACGGATGCTGGCGCTGGCTGCACGGGCGCGACGATAGCCCGTGGTATCCGACGATGCGCCTTTACCGGCAGGAACGCCCGCTCGACTGGGGCGGCGTCATCGGCCGCGTGCGCCGAGGCCTCATTGCCCTTGCCGGAAGCGCGGCTCCGGCAGACCGCGTACCCCTGGCCGCAGACTGAACACGCCGCCCGACAGCGGTGCGCGGCCCAGCGCCTCTGCGTCGAGTCCGGCCCGGGCCGAAGTTACGAACAGCGTCCCCAGGTCGGCCCCCCCGAAGGCAAGGCAGGTCGGGCGTGGCACCGGCAGCCGGATGCTGCGGTCCAGCCGGCCGTCCGGGCGGAAGCGGGAGATCCTCCCGCCGTCCCACTGGGCGACCCAGAGCCCGCCATTGGCATCCGTCGTGGCGCCGTCCGGCAGGCCGTCAAACGGCGGGATGGTGGCAAAGTCGCGCTCGCCGCTTAGCCGGCCGGTGGCTGGGTCAAGGTCGAAGGCGCGGATCGTTCGGGTGGGGGTGTCGGCGAAATAAAGCGCCCGGCCATCAGGGCTGAAAGCGAGCGAGTTCGGTACCTGAATGCCAGACAGCATCGGCGTGGCGCGGGTAGCCTCGCAGCGATACAGCCGGCCGCGGGCGCCCGCCGCATCGCGCGCCATCGAGCCCACCCAGAACCGACCTTGGCGGTCGCAACGTCCGTCGTTCAGCCTGGTGTCCGGCTCGTTTGCCTCGATCTCCAGGAAACGGTCGAGCCGTTCAGTCTCCGGATCGAACCAGGCGAGGCCGGAGGCGAGCGCCACCACCACGGACCGGCTCGAGCCGAGGGCGAGGCAGCCAATGCTTTCCGGCATAGGCCAGGCGCTGTCGGCGCCAGTTTCAGGATCGAAGCGGTGCAGGGCAGGGGCGTCGATATCGACCCACCACAGAACGTGGGCGCGGTCGCACCAGACAGCACCCTCCCCGAGTTGCGCCCGGGCATCGAGGGCGCAAACCGCCTCGATCACCATCGTTGGTCCTGAATGAAAGCCTCCGTTGCCTCGACCAGCCGGCGGGCGTGGCGCGCCGTTTCGGTATGGGTGCGTTGCTCTTGGCTGTCCTCGGGCGTACCGCGGTCGAGCGGGACGTACCCTATGGCCGCGCGGGTCGGCTCCAGATCCCACCGCATGCCGTCATTCTGCGACATCAGGTTGAGCACAGCGAAGCGCAGCGTAGCGGGCGCGGTGACTGCTTTCTCGAAGCCCTGACAAAGGTCGCGATCAGACAGCCACATGTGCTGACCCCACAGGGCCCAGCCCATTTGTGCGCCGGGTCGGTTCTCCCCACGCTGGCAGTAGCCGATGCGGAAGCAGATGACGGAGAGCGGCCAGCGCTCGCTGTACGAGCGGCCCAGGCGTTCGCCCACCAACTTGGAGACGCCGTAAGCGTTGACCGGATAGGGCGGGGTCTCCGGGGAGAGCGGCCAATCCTCGAACCGATGTCCGGCGACAGTCCAGTTGGAGCTGGCAAAGATCAGCCGCCGGGCGCCATGGCGTGCGGCGGCCTCAAACACATTGAGCGTGAGATCGAAATTGAGGCGGACGATATTCTCCCAGCTCGCTTTCGGGCTGGGGTCGGCCGCGAGATGGACCACCGCATCGGCGTCGCGGAATTCCCGCGCCCAGGCATCATCCCAGACGGCCATGTCGGCCTGGTGGATTGCCGGGTCGGCAGCGCGGGCGTCGAGCAGGCGAAGACTCCAGCCGAGGCTTTCGAAATGGCGGTGGAGCTTGGTGCCGATGTTGCCGCCGGCGCCAGTGATCACCACAGTGGTCATGCGGGCATCCTCCTGATTGCGATGGTACTACGGGCGGCTGGGATCAGCCATGCCGGTCCGAGGTTCGTCCAGGGCTATCGCAGCGGGGAGGGTTGCAGCAGGTCATCCCCCGTCACGAGGGAGACGATGACCTGGCGTGCGTCGAGACAACAAACGCCGATGAGAGTGAACCCTCGGCCACCCTCGCAGTCATGGCGGGCCTCGAGCGGGCTATCCGCGCACTTCGTTGCTGCCATTGCGAAAAAGTGCGGATAGCTCGCTCGAGCCCGGCCAGGAAAGGCAGGGGCGTGATCGCCGGAGGATCAATCTGGATGATGATGTCCGGTATGAAGGCCTGTTGGCGACTGGGTCAATCGAAGCCAGCTCTGCAGATATACCAATGTAACTGACTTGGTCCCGTCAGCGTGGCGTGTGATCTCCGTACAGATGCGTAGATCGTCGACGAGATATTCCAAGCCTCGACCGCGCATTTCATCTCTGACCTCTTTACAGGAGGGATGCATGGCGGCCATGGTCGCCTGCTACAATGGCATCCTCAGGCGATCATTCTGATGTCTGTGTCGTCGGGATTGAGGCAGTTGCCGACGGCGATTGGCGGGTTCGCAGGTTCGCATAATACTGCGCCCCCCGCCTCTCGCGCTGCAAAACGTATTGCGATGCTTCCTCGGCGCCGCAGCTCGGCCCGTACTGGCTGGCAGACTCAACGCACGTGCTGGATGTCTGCATTGCTCCGTCCGTCGGATCGTAGGCGCAGCCTGCGCCAAGAGCCGCCAAGGCGATGGCTGGCAGGAGCTTGACTTTCATAGCGCTTCTCCCTTGTGTTTTGGTCTGTCGTCGGGAGGTGGCGCTATCGTCGCATCGTAATTAGATACGGAATTCTGAAAGACGTATTCATCAGGGCTAAAGAATGCGGGAAACCAGGTTCGCGGAGCTGGCCAGCTTTGCCGCAATTGCCAAGCGCGGAAGTTTCGTGAAGGCTGCCAGCGAACTGGGCGTTTCAGTCTCGATGCTCAGCCAGACGATGCGATCGCTGGAGGAGAGGCTGGGGTGAGGTTGCTCAACCGCACCACCCGCAGCGTCGCGCTTACCGACGCGGGCGAGCTGCTGCTTCGTCAGGTCCGGCCCGCTCTCGATCAGCTCAGCGCGGCGGTGGAGGCAGTCAACTCGTTCCGCGACCGCCCGGCGGGCACGCTGCGCCTGATCACTGCGAGCCTCACCGCGGGGATGGTGATCGCGCCCCACCTGAGCGCGTTTCACGCCGCCTATCCGGACATCGCACTCGATGTCACTGTCGATGATGGCGTCACGGACATTGTCGCCGGTCGTTTCGATGCGGGCATCCGGCCGCACTGGCAGATCGAGCGCGACATGATAACAACCCGCATCTCGCCGCCTTCCCGGCTCATCGCCATCGCGTCGCCCGACTACCTTTCCCGTCATCTCCGCCCGGTGGTGCCCCAGGACCTGCACCAGCACAACTGCATCCGCTTCCGGCTGACAACAGGGGTCATCTACCGCTGGAACTTCGAGAAGGACGGCGAGCAGGTAGAGGTGCTGACGGAAGGCTCTATCGTAACCAACAATCTCGGGTTCGCCATCAGCGCCGCATTGGCGGGCATCGGGATCGGCTACGTGCTGGAAGACTATATTGCGCCTCTGCTCGCGGAAGGACGCCTGGTACCGGTACTCGAGGATTGGGCGCCGCCATTCCCCGGTTTCTACATCTATTATCCAAGCCGCCGCTAGATCCCGCTGCCGCTGAGGGCGTTCATAGATTTCCTCCGCCAGCGGCTGCCCGTCGCCTGAACATCACGATGAGTGTCCGCCCCTCCGCCGATGGCGGTCGTGGAAGCCATTGCGGCGCCGAGGACATCGCGGTTCAGTCACCCGACGTCGCGCGCGCCGATAGTGCGTTCGCGATAGCCCTCCGGGACCGCGCGGCCGTGATCGGTGAATGCCCGCCGCACAGCTTCGACCGTACCGCCGACCACCCGCTGGCGGTTGTCGCGGACGAACTTGTTCGACCCGATGACGGTGTCCAGCGATCCCTGGAATTGCGGCATCACGTAGCGCGCGAACAACTCGTAGCTTCGCAGCGTTTGCTCGCGGTTGGCCCATTCATGCGCGCGGAACAGGATGCCGCCGAAGCCGCCCTGGCTGTATTCGAGCAGCCGGCGGATGCCCTTTGTAATGGTCTCCGGAGACCCCACCAGCGTAGTACCCATCTTCACACCGTCGCGCAGCGGATCGTCGGCACGTCCGGGAGGCCGACCGAGGGTGTCCTCGAAATAGGTCTGCGTCTCCACGCGCTCGCCCGCTTTGACGTCGCGCAGCGCCTGCTCGTCGTCCTCGGCGATGTGCGCGTTGACGACGATGCGCCAGCGTTTGCGATCCATGCTCTTACCGTATTTCGCAGCGGTTTCTTCTGCGATCTTCCATTGCGTTGCCATTGCTTCCGGCCCGCCGGGCAACCCGGCGCCGATTGACAACACGCCAATCCCGAACTGCCCGGCGGCGATCATGCCGAACGGAGTGATCGTGCTGGCGACCGCAATCTCGAAGCAGGGATCGGTGTAGGGCGCCAGATGCAGCCGCGCCTCTTGCAACTCGAACCAGTCGGTCTTCATCGTCACCGGCTCCTCGCAGCGTAGCAGCCGCGTGATCGCCTCCAGCGATTCGATCATGCGCGGGCGCAACGTGGTCGGCTCGATTCCCAGCATGTACGCGTCCGAAGTCAGCGCCCCTGGCCCGCATCCCAGCATGGCGCGGCCGCGCGTCATGTGATCGAGCTGGACGAAACGTTGGGCAACCAGCAGCGGATGGTGATACGGCAAGCTGGTCACGCCGGAGCCCAGCCGGATGTGCTTGGTGCGTTCGGCCGCAGCGGCAATTACCAACTCCGGCGAGGCGATCAGCTCCCAGCCGGCCGAGTGGTGCTCGCCGATCCAGGCCTCGTCGTAGCCGAGCCAGTCGAGCCACTCCAGCAGCTCGACATCGCGGTTGATCGCAAGTGTAGGGTTCTCGCCGATCCGGTGGAATGGGGCGAGGAAAATGCCGAACGTCATGCCGCGATGGGCCATGGCTTCAGGGGCTCCTTTGGTTTCACCCATCGTGCTACGATACCCGTCGGTAGCCAAGCCGGCGGGCTGCATGGCAGTTCATGGTGTGGCCAATATGCAGGAGGAAGCGGCGATGCGACTGGCGGGCAAGGTGGCGATCATCACCGGTGCGGCGTCAGGGATGGGGGCGGCAACCGCGCGGCGCTTCGGCCGCGAGGGCGCCAAGGTGGTCGTGGCGGACGTGTTGGAGGACGAAGGTCGTGAGGTGGCGGAGAGCATTCACGCCGCGTGCGGTGAGGCGACGTTTCTGCGCCTTGACGTGACCGACGAGGCGAACTGGAAATCGGTCGTCGACGCCACGGTCGCGAGCTTCGGCAAGTTGAACGTCGCGGTGAACAATGCCGGCATCAGCGGCAGCAAAGTGAACGATACAATGGAAACCGAGGCTTGGCATCGGCTGATGGCAGTGAATGCCACTGGGGTCTTCCTTGGCATGAAATTCGAGATCCCGGCGATGCAGAAGGCCGGCGGCGGTTCGATCGTCAATATCTCGTCGATCTCCGGCAATGCCGGCCAGCACCGGATCCATTTCGGCTACAACGCCTCGAAGGGCGCGTGCGGATTATGACCAAGTCGGCCGCCGTGCAGTTCGGCCGGGACAATATCCGTGTGAATACGATTCATCCGGGGCTGATGCCGCCGATGCGCACCTCGGGCGCCACGGCCGACCCGGCGGTGCGGGCGAAGATGCTGGAGCGAGTACCGCTGGGCCGTGCCGGGGAGGTGGACGAAGTGGCGAACGCCGCGCTGTTCCTGGCATCGGATGAGGCGTCGTACATCACCGGCGCGGAGTTGCATGTCGATGGCGGCTATCTGGCTGGCTGACCTCGATGTGGGGCAGAGGAACAGCGCTGGTACTCGCTGCGGTGACAGCGTTGTGGACACCGGCGACTGCTGCTGGTCAATCGGAGCTGGTTCCCGACACCGCTATTCACGCCCGGACGCTGGATTTCGACTGGCCCGACATCGAAGTGGGCATCGGCAGCTATGAGGCGGGCCCGACCGGTCTGACCATCATCCGCTTTGCGCGTCGCGCCGCCATGGTCGTGGATTCCCGCGGCGGTGCGCCCGGCACAGTGAACACGGACGCGCTGCGACTCGGCTATTCCCGGCAGGGCTGGGACGCAGTGGTGTTCGCCGGAGGCTCTGCCTACGGCGAAGAGGCGATCACCGCGGTTGCCACCGGCCTCAAGGATGAGGGCATTCGGAGCGGCAGATGGGGCGACATCGCTTTGGTCACGGGCGCGGTCATCTATGACCTGGGCGGACGACTCAACGACATCTATCCGGATAAGAGACTGGCCCGCGCGGCGCTCGCAACCCTGCGACCTGGTGTGTTTCCGCTGGGCGCGCAGGGTGCCGGACGCATGGCGATGCAGGGCGGCTTCTTCGGCTGCAATGCGCATTCCGGGCAGGGTGGAGCGTTTCGCCGGCTCGGCGCCGTGAAGATCGTTGCGTTTGTCGTCGTCAACGCCTTCGGAGCAATAACGGATCGGGATGGCAATCTCGTCTCATGCCATCGCGCCGCATCCTGGGGCAGACTGTCGAAGGTAAGTGAGCTGATGGCGAATGTACCGCTCAGCCGCGCCGATACTTGGCAACCGCCGGCCGCCCCCGGCGAGCCTGCCACGCGCAACACCACCATTAGCCTGATCGTCACCAATCGGCGGCTCGACTATGCTGGTCTCGAACGATTGGCGATCCAGGTGCACACCTCGATGGCACGGGCGATACAGCCGTTCTCTACCTACAATGACGGCGACACCCTCTTCGCCGCGAGCACGGACGAAGTGGATGACTTAGTGGATGCACAGATTGATCTGGATACGGCGGCTTCGGAAACGATGTGGGACGCCATCCTGGCAAGCGTTCCCCAACAAGCGCTCTTCCAACCGCCGGCATCGGTTACGGTTCCCGACGCGACGTTGCAACGCTACGTTGGGATCTACCGGTTCGCTCCACATGCGTGGCTGCGGGTGACCGACGATCACGAGCGTCTGATGGTGCTGGCCCTCGGTGCCAGCGTCTTCGCTTTCGACCGCTCCAAACCGGTGGCGGTCGTCCCGGCATCCGACACCGAATCCTACGTGCCGGGGCGCTACCTGACGCGCATTGCTTTCCGGGTAGTGGACGGCAAGGTGGCAGGTGCCGTGTTAAACTCTGGACTGTGGGAACAAACCGGGACACGGATCGAGAGTCCTTGACGGTACTGAATGGAGGACGGGGCATGACACTCACCGACCAGCAGGTGCGCCAGTTCGAGACCGAAGGCTGGCTTTTCTTGCCCGACGCCTTCTCCGGCGAGGAGGTGGCGGTCCTACGCGCCGAGGCGGATGCAATCTTCCGGACCGATCGCAAGGAGATCTGGCGCGAAAAGTCCGGCGCGCCGCGCACCGCATTCTCCGCCCACACCTATAACGAGGGTTTCCGTCTACTGGGCGCGCATCCGCGGCTCATCCGCCCGGTCGAGCAGCTCTTCGGTGAAAAGCTCTACATGCACCAGTTCAAAATCAACGCAAAGGCGGCGTTCGACGGCGAGGTGTGGCAGTGGCACCAGGACTACGGCACATGGGCGCGAGACGACGGGATGCCGGAACCGCGCGCGATGAACATCTCGGTCTTCCTGGATGAGGTCATGCCCATCAACGGACCGCTGATGCTGGTGCCGCGCAGCCAGAAGCACGGCACGCTGGCGGCGACGCACGATGTCAGCACCACATCGTATCCGCTCTGGACGCTGGATCATGAGACGGTGCAGCGCCTGGTCGATGAAGGAGGCATCGTCTCGCCGACCGGTATGCCCGGCGGAGTGCTGATGTTCCACGGCAATCTGGTGCACGGCTCGGCAGGCAACATCACGCCCTATCCGCGCAAGATCGTGTACCTGACATTGAACGCGGTTTCCAACTACATCCGCACGCCAACTCGTCCCGATTGGATCGCACATCGTGACTTCACGCCGATCGAGCCGGTGGCCGACGACGCACTGTTGCACTACGCCCGCCGCTACAGGGACGCGGCGGAATAGGGGCCTGCTTTGGGCGGAATAGACACCTGCTTTGATTGTCCGGGGGGTACGAGAGCCCGAGCGCTCATTACACTGTGAAGAAGCGGAAGCGGTAGCTGTCCAGGTTCGACATGGTGGGGACAAATCTGGCCGCATAACCTCACACTGGCCCAACACACGTGCAGAAGTCACGGATATATTTCACCTATGCATTAGGTGTGACTTTCGTCAGGATCCAGGGTCGTCATTCAACGAAGTCGGCGCGGGCATTTTCGCTGCGCTCGCGCAGCTTGTCGCCGACGGGTTGGAGCTGCCGTTTGAGGCTCGCAGGTGGAGAGCGGCAACAGCGGCCTAACTAACTGAAGTGCCCGTCTCGGCGCGATCACGCTGCGCTGAGCAGGAGGGCTCCGCACTGCCAGCTCGGAGTTTCCACCGCGTTGGCATCGCCTGCCGCTGGTCTTTCCAGTCATGATTAAGGTGCGCTAGTGGAATCGAGCTCTTGTCGGGCGTGCCCTGCGCGTGCACAGTCCCCATCCCGGCGCAAAAGGGGAAGAACCAGCCATGACCAGGGTCGGACTAGCCGCAGCCAGCCTGCTTATCCTGGGCGCCGTCGCCGCCCGCGCCGACACGCTGGCGGTCTGCACCGAGGCCAGCCCGGATTTCCTGAACTCCCAGCTCAGCACCGCCAACACCAGCTTCGACGTGACCGAGCAGGTGAGCGACCGGCTCGTCGAGATGAAGACCGGCACGCCCGAGCTGGTTCCCGCCCTGGCGGAGTCCTGGACCATCTCGCCCGACGGGCTGATCTATACCTTCAAGCTGCGCCACGGCGTGAAGTGGCAGTCGAACGCGATCTTCAAGCCAACGCGGGACATGAATGCCGACGACGTGGTGTTCAGCTTCGAGCGCATGTTCGACAAGTCGAACCCATTCTATAAGAGTGCCAACGGCAACTTTCCCAGTTTCATCGATCTCATTCAGCCGAGCTTGCAATCGATCGAGAAGGTCGATGACTCCACGGTGGTGTTCAAGCTGAAATCGCCGCTGGCGCCGCTGCTGCCGTCACTGTCGGTGCAGCCTTTCTCGATCGTGTCGGCCGAATATGCCGCCACCCTGCTGAAGGCCGGCAAACCGGAAGATCTCGACCGCGAGCTGATCGGCACCGGACCATTCTCGTTCGTGCAGTACCAGAAAGATGCGGTGGTGCGCTTCCGCGCCTTCCCGGACTTCTGGGGCAAGACTGGCGGCGAGCCCGACCGTGTGGCGAAGGTCGATAACCTGGTGTTCGCAATCACGCCTGATCCCTCGGTCCGCTACGCCAAGCTACGCACCAACGAATGCCAGATCGCGCGCTATCCGAACCCGGCCGATCTGCCGGCAATGCGCCAGAATCCGGACCTCAAGGTGCAGGAGGCCGAGATCGCCGCGACCAATTACACCTACTTCAAGACCGACAAGAAGCCGTTCGATGACAAGCGGGTGCGCCAGGCGCTGGCCATGGCGATCGACCTTCCAGACCTGGTGAAAGAGGTATTCCAGGGCAGCGGCACGCCGGACGCGGCACTGGTGCCGCCGGCGCTGTGGGGCCATGCCTCGCTGCCGGCCTACAAGTATGACCCTGAGGCTGCCAGGAAGCTGCTCGCCGAAGCCGGCTACCCGAACGGGTTCTCAACCGATCTGTGGGCGATCCCGGTAGTACGCGCTTACATGCCGAGCGGGCGTCGGACCGCGGAGATCATCCAGTCCGACTGGGCGAAGATCGGCGTGAAGGCGCGGATCGTTACTTATGAATGGGGCGAGTACCTCAAGCGCGCCCGCGCCGGAGAGGCGGACGTAGGGATGCTCGGCGCCACCTGGGACTATCCGGACCCGAGCGAGATCATGCTCGGCTTCTTGTGCCACGCGCCGGCAAACGCGACGCGCTGGTGCAGCGCGGTCTATGACGCAGCGGTGCAGAAGGCGAACCTTGTCACCGACCAGGCCGAACGGGCGAAGCTCTATGAACAGGCCCAGCAGGCGATGTATGACGAGGTCCCGCTGGTCCGGCTGGCCGACGTGAAAGCCTATGTGCCGGTACGCAAGAATGTCGAAGGCTTCCGCCTGCACTTCCTGGGCGGGCAGCCGTTCGGCGGCGTTTCTTTGGGGAAATAAGCATGCAGCTCGCACTTTCGACCTGGCAGGAGGTGGAGGAATATCTCCGCAGCTCCCGCGGCATCATCATCCCGATCGGCTCGACCGAGCAGCACGGGCCGAACGGGCTGATCGGCACCGACCACCTGGATGCCGAGTTCGTTGCAAAGGGCGTTGGCGACAAGATCGGCTGCCTCGTCGCGCCGACGCTCACCATCGGCATGTCGCAGCATCATCTGGGTTTCACCGGCTCGATCACGCTGCGACCATCAACGCTGATCGCGGTGGTGGGCGACGTGGTACACTCGCTCCTGCGCCACGGTTTCGAGCGCTTCCTGTTCATCAACGGTCACGGCGGTAATGTCGCCACAGTGACGGCTGCGTTCGACGAGGTCTATGCCGCGGTGTCGCTGCGCGGCGCTTCTTCGCCAGTGCGCTGCAAGATGGTGTTCTGGTCGGAGGGGCTTCGCTGCCGCAAGCTGGCCGATGAGCTGTACGGCGATTCCAACGGCAGCCACGCCACCGCGGCCGAGGTGTCGCTGTCGCAGTTCTATTTCCCTCAGGCCATCAAGCACGCACAGATGTCGCCGAAAATAGCACCGAAGAGCCGCGGATTCTTCGATAGTGCCGACTACCGCCGCCGGTTCCCGGACGGGCGGATCGGCTCTGATCCGTCGCTATCTTCGCCCGAACACGGCGAACGGCTTTACGCCGCCGCGGTCGAGGACATGGCGGAGCTTTACCAGAAGTTCGTCGCGGACTGAGCGTATTCTGATACGAACCGGAAGAGCGGCGCCCCCATTCACCTCTCCCGCTCTGCGGGAGAGGTCGCCGCGCGACAGCGCGGCGGGTGAGGGTGCAGCAGCGTGGGGCACCCTCACCCGGTTCGCTTCGCGAACCGACCTCTCCCGCAGAGCGGGAGAGGTGGACGCGGCCTGACACATGGCTGGCTTCCTCGCCCGGCGGCTCGGCCTCGTGCTGGTGACGTTCTTCGGCATCACCGTCTTCTCCTTCGGGCTGATCCACCTGATCCCCGGCGATCCGATCATGCTGATGTTTGGCGAACGCAACGTGGATCCGGCAACACTCGCCGCGATGCGCGCCCAGATCGGGCTCGACCGGCCGCTGATCGTGCAGTACGGCCTGTTCATCTGGCGCACGCTGCACGGCAATCTTGGCCAGTCGCTCTCAACCCATGACAGCGTGCTGGGCGAGTTCCTGACCTTCTTCCCAGCGACCGTGGAGCTCGCCGTCTCGGCCATGCTGATCGCAGTGACGATCGGCATTCCGGCCGGCATCATCGCCGCGTTACGCCGCGGGAGCACCACCGACTACACCGTCATGGGCCTCGCGCTCACCGGCTATTCCATGCCGATCTTCTGGTGGGCGATCCTGCTCATTCTGCTGTTCTCCGTCACCCTCGGCCTTACGCCCGTCAGCGGGCGGATCGACATCGCGTATTACATCCATCCGGTGACTGGCTTCATGCTGATAGACAGCCTGAGATCCGGCGATCCTGGCGCCTTCCGCTCGGCGCTCTCGCACCTGATCCTGCCGGCGACAGTGCTCGGTACCATCCCGCTCGCGGTGATCGCCCGTATGACTCGTTCAGCAATGCTGGAGGTGTTGAACGAGGACTATGTGCGCACCGCGCGTGCCAAGGGCCTGTCGCCGCTGCGCGTCGTTGGCATCCACGCGCTGCGCAACGCGCTGATTCCGGTGGTCACCATCATTGGCCTGCAGGTGGGAAGCCTGTTCGGCGGCGCGGTGCTGACCGAGACGATCTTCGCCTGGCCCGGCGTCGGCAACTGGCTGATCCAGGGAATCAACCGGCGAGACTATCCGGTGCTGCAAGGTGGCATCCTGCTGGTCGCCGCCATCATCATCCTGGTGAACCTGACCGTCGATATCCTGGTCGGCATCATCAACCCGCGCATCCGGCACGCGCGATGAGCGACGCGGCGCTCGCCCAATCCCCTGGCCTGCTGCTGGAGTTCCGTCGGCATTTTGTCGCCAGCCGCGGCGGCGTGATTGGTCTCGGTCTCGTGCTGCTGCTGGTGCTGTCCGCCGCATTCGCGCCGCTGCTCGCGCCGCATGCGCCGGATGATCAGATCCGCACGGCGATTCTGCACCGCCCGAGCTGGCCGGTGTTCCCGCTCGGCACTGACGATCTCGGGCGCGATGTGTTGTCGCGCTTGCTGTACGGCGCGCGGCTGTCGCTGTCGATCGGCGCGCTGGTGGTGACCCTGTCCTTCCTGGTTGGCACGCTGCTCGGGCTGATCGCCGGGTTTGCTGGCGGCGTTGTCGATGCACTGGTGATGCGGTTGATGGACATCATGCTGGCGCTGCCGACGCTGCTGCTGGCGATCGCGGTGGTGGCGATCCTGGGGCCGGGCCTGTTCAATGCCATGCTTGCGGTGTCGATCGTGCAACTGCCCGGCTTCGTGCGACTAACCCGCGCCGCCGTGCTGGTGGAGCGCAGCAAGGACTACGTTGCTGCCTCGCGCATGGCGGGCGCGGGGCGAGCGCGGCTGATGTTCCTGATCGTGCTGCCCAACTGTCTGGCGCCGCTGATCGTGCAGGCATCGCTCGGGTTCTCGAGTGCCATACTGGATACCGCGGCGCTCGGCTTCCTCGGCCTCGGCGCGCAGCCGCCGACGCCGGAGTGGGGCACCATGCTCGCCGATGCGTTACAATTCGTGCAGAGCGCGTGGTGGGTGGTGACGTTTCCCGGCCTTGCCATCCTGCTGACGGTGCTCGGTTTCAACCTGGTGGGCGACGGGCTTCGTGACGCGCTGGACCCGCGCTTGAAGCTCGGATGAGCCTGCTGGAAATCCGCAACCTGCGCGTGATGTTTCCCACCGCGCGCGGGATGTTGCACGCGGTCGAGGGGCTCGACCTCGACGTATCGTCCGGCGAGGTGCTGGGGATCGTCGGGGAATCGGGCTCCGGCAAGTCGGTGGCGATGCTGGCCGTGATGGGGCTGATCCGTCGGCCCGGCCGGGTCAGTGCGGACGTGCTGCACTTCGACGGCATCGACCTGATGGCATTGTCGCCGCATGCCCGCCGCCGACTTGTCGGCAAGGATATGGCGATGATCTTTCAGGAGCCGATGACATCGCTCAACCCCTGCTTCACCATCGGGTGGCAGATCGGCGAGGCGTTGCGCACGCATCTCGACCTGTCGCGCGCGGCGGCACGTGGACGCACCATTGAGTTGTTGCGCCAGGTCGGCATGCCGGCGCCCGAACAGCGCCTGTCGGCGTTCCCGCATCTGATGTCGGGCGGGATGAACCAGCGGGCGATGATCGCCATGGCGATTGCCTGCAATCCGAAGCTGCTGATCGCGGACGAGCCGACCACCGCGCTGGACGTGACAATCCAGAAGCAGATCCTGGACCTGCTCGCTGACCTGCAGCGCGAACGTGGGATGGCACTGATCCTGATCACGCACGACATGGGCGTGGTCGCCGAGACGGCGCAGCGCGTCGAAGTGATGTATGCCGGCCAGGTCATGGAGGGCCGTGCGGCCGATGAACTGCTGAACTCGCCAGCGCATCCTTACACGGCTGCGCTCCTGGACGCTTTGCCAGAACGGGCTGACGAACGCCGCCGGCTGGCAACAATCCCTGGCGTTGTTCCCGGCATTGCGGATCGTCCGTCCGGCTGTCTGTTCGCGCCCCGCTGTCGCTTTGCATTCGAGCGCTGCGTCGAACGCCCGGCGCTGGTGCCGTTCGACGGCGGCGCCGTGCGCTGCCACGCCCCGCTGTGACGCTGCTGGCGGCCGAAAGCGTCTCGCGCATCTACACGGTCCGCCGCGGTCCGCTGCGCCGGGTGATGCCGCTGCACGCGGTCAGCGACGTTTCGTTCAGCATCGAGGCTGGCCGCACGCTCGCGGTCGTGGGCGAGAGCGGCTGCGGCAAATCGACGCTCGCCCGTATGGTGTCGTTGCTGGAAGCACCGACCAACGGCGCCATCGTGATCGAGGGCCGGCGGGCCGATCCCGCCGACGCGGCGATCCGGCGCAGCGTGCAGATGGTGTTCCAGGACCCGTATGGCTCGCTGAATCCGCGCCGCACGCTGGCCGGAATATTGGAAGAGCCGCTCACCATCGCCGGTACGCCGGCACGCGAGCGGCAAGCGGAGGCGCTGGCGATGATGGCGCGCGTGGGGCTACGCGCGGACCAGGCCGGACGCTACCCGCACATGTTCTCCGGCGGCCAACGCCAGCGCATCGCGATCGCCCGCGCACTGATGCTGCGGCCGCGGGTTGTCGTGGCGGACGAGCCGGTTTCGGCGCTCGACGTGTCGATCCGCGCGCAGGTGCTGAACCTGTTGCTCGATCTGCAGGAGGAGTTCGGCGTCGCGTATCTGTTCATTAGCCACGATTTGTCGGTGGTGCGTCACCTCGCAGACGAAGTGCTGGTGATGTATCTCGGCCGCGTGGTGGAGCATGCGCCGCGCGCGGTGTTGTTCGAGCGCCCGCTGCATCCCTACACGCGTGCCTTGCTGGCGGCCACGCCGGGGCTGAGGGCGGCGCGGGTGCGGGAGGCGATGCGCGGCGAGCCGCCTTCGCCGCTGGCACCGCCTGCCGGCTGCGCCTACCACACGCGCTGTCCGCATGCGACTGAGATTTGCCGCGAGCAACGTCCGAATCTGCGAGTGGTGGATGGCGCGGAGGTGGCGTGCCATCACGCAGAGGAACTTGGATAGTGGGCGGTGAACAGTCCCATTGAGGCGGAGGAAGCTGATGATGTCCGTGCATCCGGCAGTCACGCTCAGTACGACCAGGAGCGCCTGGACTACGCGCGAATTGACCGGCGATACCGAGATCCACGCTATCGGATGTCAGCTTCCGCCGACACCGTGCCCAAGCCCGCTGTCGGCCATCAACGTGCCGGTTTTCCGGCATAACTATAAAACATAAGCGAACCGATCCACTTGCCTCCAATACCGACTGCGATCCCGACGACGGTATCGAGAAACCGCAGCAGCGGCTCATGCCATGCGTCCTGAGGAACTCATGGCCGCAACCACCATCACGACGCAGGTGGTTATAGCAGTTGTGGCAATGTCGCCACGCCGCCCCAACGTCATCATAACCGCCGTGCCGACGCCGAGCAGTATGGCCATGCCCACAGGCGAAAACGGCAAGATACACAGGTAGAGCAGGCACAGCACGAAACTGACGCACGTTGCTACGAAACGTGCAGCTCCCGCCGACAGGCTGTGCTCGCGGGAGTCCCTGAAGACGAACACCGTCGCAACGGCCGCCCACATCCCTCCCAGATAGGTGTCATCCTTACCGACAGTCCCCGACAGAATATAGGTTATAAGCCAGTAGCTGATCAGGCACGCGATCCCCATGTTCACGGAATAGGCGATATCCCAGAGAGAGAGCGTTTCAAGCTTCTTCATGTTCTCGCAAAGCTCCTGCTGTGAGTGATGCCCGGGTGCCCTAGCTTCAGCTTCCGCTGACGCCATGTCCGACCATCTTGGCCGGGTCGACGATCGCATCGAACCGCTGCGCGTCGATGTAGCCGGACTGGAGCGCGGCCTCCTTCAGGGTCAGGTCCTCGTCGTTCGCCCGGTGCGCGATCGCCGAGGCCTTGTCGTAGCCGATCTCCGGGCTCAGCGCCGTCACCAGCATCAGTGAACGGCCGACCATCTCGTCGATGCGCTTACGATTGAGCCGCGTCCCCTCGATCGAGAAATGCCGCAACTTCTCGCAGGCATCCCCGAGGATACGGGCGGAATGAAGAAAGTTGTTGATGATGATGGGGCGCATCGCGTTCAGTTCGAAATTGCCCTGGCTGCCGGCAAACGCTACGGCATTGTCTTCGCCGATCACCTGGATGCACACCATGACCATCGCTTCCTCCTGCGTCGGGTTGACCTTGCCCGGCATGATGGAGGAGCCGGGCTCATTCGCCGGCAAGACGAGTTCCCCGATGCCGCAGCGCGGTCCGGAGGCGAGCCAGCGGATGTCGTTTGCGATCTTCATCAACGCAACCGCGAGCCCGCGCACCGCCGCCATTGCCGCGACCATGGCATCGAGCGAGCCCTGGGCGGTGAACTTGTTGGGCGCGGTCACGAACGGATAACCGGTCAGCTCAGCGATCTTCGCTGCGATCTCGCGGCTGAAGTTTGGCGGCGCGTTCAGCCCGGTGCCAACCGCGGTGCCGCCGGCTGCGAGCTCGAACAAGCCTTTCTCGGAGTTGCGGATGCGCGCCAGGGCGTCGAGTATCTGCTGCGCCCAGCCCGACCATTCCTGCCCGACCGTCAGCGGCACGGCATCCTGCAGATGGGTCCGCCCGATCTTCACGACATCCTTCCACTCCTTGGCCTTCGCATCGATCGCACTCGCTAGCGCCCCCGCGTGCGGCAGCAGGTGCTGCTCCAGCTCCAACACCGCCGCGATGTGCATGGCGGTCGGAAATGTGTCGTTCGACGACTGCCCCATGTTGACGTCGTCGTTCGGGTGTACCGGTGACTTGCTGCCGATCTTGCCGCCGAGCAACTGAATGGCGCGGTTCGACAGCACCTCGTTGACGTTCATGTTGGACTGGGTGCCGGAACCGGTCTGCCAGACATAAAGCGGGAAATTCTCATCGAGCTTACCGGCGATGGTCTCGTCCGCAGCGCGCACGATCGCGTCCGCCTTCCATGGCGCGAGCCGCCCCGCGGCTTCGTTGATCAGCGCCGCCGCCTTCTTAACGTAGCCATAGGCGTGATAGACGCGCTTCGGCATACGGTCGTTGCCGATCGCGAAATGCACGAGGCTGCGTTGGGTTTGCGCCCCCCAGTAGTGGTCGGCCGGCACGTCGATGCCGCCCATCGAGTCGGTCTCGTGGCGGGTGCCATGTGCGTCGATCCCGATCGGGACGTCGTGCATGGTGGGGTGTGTTGCGTCGCTCATGACGTCAACTCCTTTCATCGGGCAACGGGCGGCTGCCTCGCCCGGGCGGCCGGTTATGACCGCCCGGAAGACAGCGTGATCAGTACTGCGGCTTGTAGAGCTGGCGTTCGATCCAGGCGCGGATGTCGGACGGCCGCTCGACTTGCGCCAGGCCGTTGTCGAACATGAACTCGGCCACGCGGGTCGCCGTCGTGACCTCGGTCTCCAGGATGTCGGCCTGACCGGGGAACAGCATGCCCTTCGCGCGCAGATCGGGGCCGATCTGGTCGGCGGAGGCCTCGGCCGCGGCGATGAAGCATTCGTCGGTGATGCGCCGCGGCCGCGCCACGTACGTCGCCAGTCCGATCGCCGGGAAGATGTAGAAATTGTTCGCCTGACCGGGGTGGAAGGTTTTGCCGGTCACCGTCACGTCGGGGAACTGCACGCCCGCCGCATAGAGCGCCTTGCCGTTCGACCAGGTATAGGCCTGCTCCGCCGAGCACTCGGCCTTGTCGGTGGGATTGGAGAGCGCAAAGATGATCGGCCGCTCGTTGAGCCGGCTCATCGCATCGACGACCTGCTTGGTGAAGGCACCGCCTTTGGTGCTGACGCCGATCAGTATGGTCGGCTTCAAGGTCTCGATGGTCTGAACAAGGTCCTTCGAAGGCGCCGCCTTGTGGGCGTAAACCTTCTGCGCTTCGGACAGGTCGGCGCGCGATGGCTCCAGCAGCCCGTCGATGTCGAACATCGAGATGCGGCTCCGGGCGGCATCCCGCGAGAGGCCCTTCATCTGCATCGCCGAGACGGTCAGGTTGGCAATGCCGATTCCGGCGGAGCCAGCACCGAAGAACAGGATGCGCTGCTCGGTCAGCGGCTGGTCGATGATCTGCAGCGCCGTCGTCAAGCCCGCGAGCGCGATGCTGGCCGTGCCCTGGATGTCGTCGTTGTAGCAAAGCACCTTGTCGGCATAACGGTTGAGCATTCGGATCGCGTCGGTACCCTTCCAGTCCTCGAAGTGGATGCAGCAGCCGGGAAAGACCTGCTGCACCGCTTGGACGAATTCCTCGACGAGCTCGTCTAGCACCCGCTCGGACGGGGGCTTCTCGCGCAGGCCGAGATAAAGCGGATCGGCGCGAAGCGCGTCGTTGGTCGTGCCGATGTCGAGCAGCACAGGGAGCAGGCACTGCGGCGGCACCGCCGCGCACGCGGTGTAGAGCTGCAGCTTGCCAATCGGAATGCCCATGCCGTTGGCGCCGATGTCGCCGAGACCCAGGATGCGTCCGCCGGTGGAGACGCAGACGAAGCGCACGTTCCGCTCGGGCCAGTTACGCAGCACCTCGGCGATGCGGCCCTTCATCTCGCGCGTGATGTACATGCCGCGGGCGCGCCGGTAGATGTGGCCGAACGTAAGGCAGGCATCGGCGACGGTCGGGTCATAAAGGATCGGGATGAAGCGAGCCGGGTCGGACATCACGGCGCGGTAGAACAGCGTCTCGTTCCGGTCCGACAGGCCGATTAGATAGATGTAGCGCTCGAGATCGGTTGGCTTCGCGTCGAGGTGCTGCATCACGCGCTCGACCTGCCGGTCGAGGCTCTCCACCGAATGCGGCAGCAAACCTTCGAGCCCGTATCGGTGGCGTTCTTCTGAACTGAAAGCCGTACCCTTGTTGTAGACGGGGTCGTCCAGCAAGGGGACGCCGTGCAGGCCATCAACGGACTGAAGTCTTGGTGGCTTGGGTCATGCATTTTCTCCCACGGTCACGTTGGATAAGCTGACGTAACTCGGGTGGTCAGACACCCTGTTCTCCTGCTGTCGGGACGGTTGCTAGCGACGACGACCGTCAGTGCCGGTTCATCCGTAATTGTCGGCCGCGTTGATCTGATGGATGCCCGCGCGCATGCTTGCGCGAGATTAGCGTGAATGGTGGACTTACCGCAATGCCCGAGCCTCCGCCGCCGGTGCTGCCTGCCGGATGCACGTGCCACACGCGCTGTCCGCATGGACTGAGATTTGCCGCGAACAGCGCCCGTTGTTGCGGGTGGTGGATGGCGTGGAGGTCGCATGCCATCACGCCGAGCAACTCGGCATGCGTTTAGGATAACGGAGCAAACCATGCCGCAGGAACCGATGGGACGGACGGTGCTGATGCCGTTCGACTATGATGGCGTTCGGTTGCTGCCGAGCCGTTTCCTCGACCAGGTTGAGCGTGCGCAAGCGGTGTATGGCACGATCCCGAACGACGACATCCTGCATGGCTTCCGGCGTGCTGCCGGGCTTGCGGCGCCTGGCAACGGCTTGCGTGGCTGGTGCAAGAATACAAGCAGCGTGATTTTCGGTCAGTTGCTGAGCGGGCTGACACGCATGGGCCGCGCTACTGGCGAGGCAGCTCTCTGTGATAAGGCGTTGGCTATTTTCGAGGGCTGGCGGGAAACGATCGGCCGGGACGGTGATGTCCGCATGCGGCCCTATGATTGGGAGAAGCTGGTGTGCGGCCTGGTCGATCTGCACGCCTATGCCGGTATCGATGCTGCGTTGGAAGTTTTGACAGAAACGACCGAATGGGCAGCACGAACGTTCGACCGCAGCCGCCGTCCGGCCGATGGGCATGATTTCCAGGCCGTCGGCCCTGGCGGCACGTCGGAGTGGTACACGCTGCCGGAGAACCTCTATCGCGCCTATCTCGCCACCGGCGATACCCGGTTCCGCGAGTTCGCCGATATATGGCACTATGAGCACTTCTGGCAGCAGTTCGCTGAGACCTCCGAACCGGTGGTCGTGTTGCCAGTGCACGCGTACAGCCATCTGAATACCTTCAGCAGTGCCGCTATGGCGTATGCGGTGACTGGCGATCAACGCTATCTGCGGATATGCATCAACGCGCACGATTTCTTTCTACGCACCCAGTGCTACGCGACTGGCGGGTTCGGCCCCGATGAGAGGCTGATGCCGCCGGACGGCAGCCTCGGCCGCTCGCTTGAACTGTATGCCGGGCACGCCGAGATTCCCTGCGGCACGTGGGCCGCCACCAAGCTATGCCGTTATCTGATCGGCTTCACCGGCGAGGCGCGGTTCGGCGACTGGATCGAGACTACGCTGTACAACGCGATCGGCGCCGCTTTGCCCACAGAGCCTGACGGCAAAACCTTCTACTACGGCGACTACCGGATTTCGAGCGGCATCAAACAGCACTATTGGCACGAATGGCCATGCTGTTCCGGCACGTATCTGCAAACGGTCGCAGATTATCACAACATCATCTACTTTCGCGACGAGGCCGGGCTCTCGGTCAACCTCTTCGTGCCGTCGGAGGTCCGCTGGTCACACCAGGGCCAGGCAGTATGCTTGCGCCAGCAGACCGACTACCCCGAGGCCGACACGACAACACTGATCTTCGACAGCCATCGACCGATATCGCTGGCACTGCGGTTTCGAGTGCCTGGGTGGTCGCACGGTGCTTCCGCCGAGCTAAACGGAACGCCGCTGCCGCTGCGCACGACACCTCGCGAATGGGCCGTCATCGATCGCGAATTCCAGCCCGGCGACCGCATTGGGATCCGCATTCCGATGGCGATCAGGATGGTGCCGGTTGATCGCCAGCATCCGGACCGCGTCGCGTTCATGTTCGGCCCAGTGGTGCTTGCACAGGACGAAGCGTGCTGCCGGCGGCCGTTCGCAATGCCACGCAACGATGACCTATCCCGCTATTTGGTATGCGACGGTCCTGGTCCGTGGTTCCGTTTGCTGAATGGCCTTCCCGAGCGCCACACGCGCTTCCTGCAACCGCTGTACACGATCGCGCCATTCTGGCCGTACTGGGTGTATTTCGACCTGGATGCGCCACCTCTTTATTAGAGCCGGAAAGTTTCGGAGCAGTTAAAATTCACGTCATGTTCCCTCCACGTTTTCGTGATGTCCAGGATCGTTTCGAAAGAGGCTGCTTTGATCATGCCCGGAAGAGAACAGCAGGAGAACGCGCGTCGGGCTGATCTGGGCCGATCCTCCATCATTGCCAATAGGCATTGCCGAGGTTTAAGCGCGTCCCCCGGTGCCTGTGCCCTGAAGCTGGTCTAGGTGTGGCGGCCATGGCGAAAACGGAGCGACACGGGCCCAAGGCTGCGGCCAAGACATGGCTGAAGCAGGAGATGCGGGCCGGCCGGCACGCCGCAAGGCCGGTTATCGTGCTCGGCTTGGCCGGCAGCGCTGTGGCGATCTCCCAGGCTTGGTGCGTGGCGGCGGCGCTGGCTGCGGTCCTGACCGGGGCGGTACCAGCGATTGCCGCTCTGGTGGCGTTTGGCGTGCTGGCGCTGGTCCGGGCGGCGTTGGGCTGGGCAGCGGAACTCGCGGCGGTGCGGGCTGGGGCGGCGGGGCGGCGCCGGCAGCGTAGCGATGTGATGACCCGCCTGTTGCATGCCGGGCCGGCGTTGCTGCGTGGGCGGCACTCGGCCGAGCTTGCAAGCATCGCGGTGGACCGGGTGGAGGCGCTGGATGGGCTCTATTCTCGCTGGATCCCGGCGGCGACGCTCGCCGTTGTGGTGCCCGTCCTGGTCGCCATCGCGGCTCTCTGTGTCGATCCAGCGGCGGCCGGAGTGTTGGTGTTGTGCGGGCTGCTGGTTCCGCTGGCCATGGCGGTTGCAGGGATTGGGGCGGCTGCAGCATCCCGGCGGCAGTTCCTGGCGCTGACGCGGCTGCAGGCCCGGTTCCTCGATCGGATGCGTGGGATCGCGACCATCGTTCTTTACGGGCGCGCCGAGGATGAGGCGTCGGCGCTGGCCGCCGCGGCCGAAGAGCTGCGGCGGCGCACCATGCGGGTGCTGCGCCTCGCGTTCCTTTCGTCGGCCGCGCTCGATCTGGCGGCGGCCACGGCGCTGGTGGTTCTGGCGGTGCGCTACGGGCTGATGCTGCTCCACCATACGATGGCCGATCCGGCGGCGGCTTTGTTCGTGCTGCTGCTGGTGCCGGAGTTCTTCGCTCCGCTTCGCGTCTTCGCTGCCGCGTATCAGGACCGGTTCCATGCCACCGCGGCGGCCTCGGAGTTCATCGATCTGCCGGCGGTGCCCGAACCGGCGCCGCTCAGGGAGGTCCGCACCGTCGCCGCCCGTGGCGTGACCGTCGCGTTCGAGGACGTGCGCCTGACCTGGGACGAGACGCGAGGGCCGGCGCTCGACGGGCTGAGCTTCCGGGTGCCGGCCGGCGAGACGCTGGTGCTGGCCGGTCCATCGGGTGCGGGCAAGTCGAGCGTCATCGAGATCCTGCTCGGCTTCGTCCGGCCTGATAGCGGGCGGGTGACCGTCAATGGCGCGGATATCTCGGAGCTGGTGCCACAGGCTCTGTCGCGGCTGACGGCCTGGATCGGCCAGCGTCCGGTGCTGTTCGCTGGTACGATCCGCGAGAACATCCGCTTCGCCCGCCCCGAGGCGACCGACGAAGAGGTTACCGAAGCGGCCCGCAACGCCAGCGTGTCGGCGTTCGCCGCGCACTTGCCGCTCGGGCTGGAGACGGCGGTCGGGGAAGGCGGGTACGGGCTGTCCGGCGGGCAGGCGCAGCGCGTCGCGATCGCCCGGGCGTTCCTCAAGAACGCGCCGTTGCTGCTGCTGGATGAGCCGACGGCACATCTCGACCCCGCCACCGAGGCCGAGGTGCTGGAGAGCCTGCGACGGCTCGCGCTTGGGCGGACGGTGATCCTGGCGAGCCACTCGGCAGCGGCGCACGAATTTTCCGGCCGGCGGCTCGATCTGCGAGAGGGGCGGGCGGTGCAGATGCGCATCTCGGCATGAGCGATCTGTTTCGCATCCTGGGGCTGTGGCGAAGCCGGGCGGGGTGGCTGGTGCTCGGGGCGGCGGTGTCGCTGGCGGCGCTGGCGGCTGGCGTGGGCGTGATGACGATTGCCGGGCGGATGATCGGGGCGGCGTTCGTTCTGGGCGTGTTGGGTGTGCCTCTGGCGCTCGACGTGTCCGGCGGGGCGCGAGTGGTGCTGCGCTATTTCGAGCGACTGGTCACGCACTCCGCCACCTTCCGTGCCTTGGCCGACCTGCGGGTGTGGTTCTTCCGCGGGTTGTCGCGCAATGCGGCCGGCGGGCTGGGCTTTCGGCAGCCGGGTGACGTGCTGGCTCGGCTGGCAGGCGACGTGGATGCGCTGGACGGGCTCTATTTGCGGATCCTCGTGCCGCTGGCGGGGGCGGCGATGCTGCTGCCCGGCTTGGTGGTGCTGCTCCGGTCGCAGGGCGGGGCGGTGGCGACGCTGGTGGGCGTGCTGTTCGTGCTGGCTGCGTTCGTGCTGCCCTGGGCGGCGGCGACGGCGGCTCTGGCAGCCGGGTCGCGGTTGGCGGGGGCCGCTGCTGGGTTGCGCATCGCCGCGCTGGACGCGCTGACCGGGTTGCGGGAGGTGCGGGCGTTCGGCGCCGAGGGCCGCATGTTGGCGGCGGTGCAGGGGCGGGAGGCGGCGCTGCTCGGGGCGCAGCACGAATTGGCCCGCCGCACGGCGCTGGCTGGGGCTGCGGCACTGCTGTGCGGCCAGGCGGCGGTGCTGGTGGTGCTGGTTGGTGCCGGAGGGGTTAGTCGGCTGGGTGCAGTCGCCGGGGTGTTCCTGGTGGTCGCTGCGTTCGAGGCGGCCGGCGGGCTGCCTCGGGCTGGGGTGCTGGCGGGCCATGCTGCGGCGTCTGCCCGGCGCGTGTTGGAGGCAGCGGAGGCGCCGCCTCCGGTGGCCGATCCGCCGCAGCCGGCCCCGGTGCCGGCGGATGTCACCCTGCGGTTCGAAGGGGTGCATTTCCGCTGGCAGCCCGATCATCCGCCGGTGTTCGAGGGGCTGACGCTGGAGGTTCCTCGGGGCGCGAGGGTGGCGGTGCTGGGTCCCTCGGGGTCGGGCAAATCGACGCTGGCGGCGCTGGCGCTGAAGCTCGCGGCGCCGCAGGCGGGACGGGTGCTGCTGGGTGGGACCGATGTCGCGTTGTTGGCGGCGGATGACGTGCGGCGGCGGATCGGTTGGTTAGGGCAGGCGACGCATCTGTTCGACGACACGATCCGGGCGAACTTGCGGCTGGCACGGCCGGAGGCGGATGAGGCGGCGTTGTGGGGGGCGCTGGAGGCGGCTCGGATCGCGGATGTGGTGCGAGCGCTGCCGGATGGGCTGGACGCTTGGGTGGGCGAGGGCGGCGCTCGGTTCTCGGGCGGGCAGGGGCGGCGGTTGGCGCTGGCGCGCGCGCTGCTGTCGCCGGCACCGGTGCTGATCCTGGACGAGCCGTGCTCGGGTCTGGATGCCGAGACGGAGCGGGCGTTCCTGGGGACGCTGAACGAGGTGGCGGAGGGGCGGAGCGTTATCCTGATCGCGCACCGGCTGACCGGGGTGGAACGGCTGGACCGCATCTGGCGGCTATCGGGCGGACGGGCGGTGGCGGCTGCGGGGTAGGGGTCTATTCTCATCGGCGTCTCATTTCGCTATGCGCGAGATGTTGGATCGCGTGGCGAGATGGCATCTGAGCAAACCACGATGGGATCGCGGTTCGGAAATGGTTCACACGGAGAACCGCGGAGAATCCACGGAGCACCACTGAGATCATCATGCCGTGGGAGAGTGTAACGTAACCCCTCCGTGGTCCTGGGTGCGATCCTTCGTGGTGCGCCGTGTGAGCCGCTTTGCACCCGGCCGCGCCCCGTCCACTTCTCGCGCGAGCTGGAGAGGTGTATCTGGCTCGGCTTTCCCGTCATCGCGCATGCGGTTTGTTCTCATCGCCGTCTCATTTCGCTATGCGCGAGAGGTTGGATCACGTGGTGAGATAACCTCGGGGGAAACCACAGATGCAAAGCAAGATTTGGCGGCTGTCGGACGGACGGGCGACGGCGGCTGCGGGTAGGGGTTGGATGTACATCGCCGTGCCGCTCCACGAGCAGTATGTACATCTGCGTGACACTGGTTGTTAACCCGAGTGGCCAGCGTCGCTAAAGCACGTTCAGCCAGACCGGAAACAGCCGCTGGCAGCGGCCCCGTCCACTTCTCGCGAGCGGGAGAAGTGCATCTGGGTTTCTCTGCGCAAAATACATATAGCGCGGCTCAAGAATGAACGTCGGGTTAACGAGAGAGACGATGTCCATTGCGGGTTTGGTGGGGGCGGCGTTTCGGTCGTCTTGGTCATCGCGACGACTTGGCTGGTGGCCGGACCGCGGTCAGGCCTCTGAGTTTTGGATGGCCGGCCATGACGGCCCACTCCCGCCGCTGGAGAGTCCAATCGAGTGAGGACGGGTGGTATCAGACCCTCCACGCCGATCGGCATTCGTATGGCGACGCCGGCCGAGTCAGTGGGATCGGCGCCTTGGTGCTGCGCCGGGCACCTATCAGTAGGCACTTCGAGGGAAGGTCCGGTATGGGTGGACAGCTGACTCTAGCGAGAGACTTGCCGTTTCACACGTCTCGACCGCCCGCCGCCGCATTCTCACTGGGTGAGGCTCCCATCGACCGGCACCGTGCCGGGGCTGTGGCCCTCGTATTTCAGCCTCGTCGGCTAGTCGGGACGACGGCGCCCGGGCTTCCGGAGAGTTGCTCAGGGAGGTGGGCCACTCTGGCCGATGCTCCTCACAATGGCCGCTAGGGTGTCCCCCTTTTCGGTTACTATGCCGTGTCGCCGTTCATTTGCCGAAGAGATTCTGCAGCAGATTCTTGGGCGCGTTGAGGATTTGCTTCGCGGCATTGGCGGGCACCGCAAGCAACGACGGCGGCGAGTTTGGCTGCGGACCGCCCGGGCCGCCGCGCGCGATCGCGAGCTGATTGGCGCAATCATCGCCGCCACTGCTGAGCCGATCCGGACCGCCGAGCGCACCGGAGATCGCCCCAAGCGGCACTTCGATCAGATTTTGCGCTGACTGCGCGAGACCCATGAGGTTGTCCTGCGCCGAATGTGCCGCGTCGATGCGCGCCTTCGGATTCTCGATCGTCCCGCCGACGATCAGCGGCACGGTGATGCCGGTATCGGCGAGCCGCGCCAGCGGCCGCAAGCGCACCGAGAGCGTTTCGTCGGCGAGGTTGATCGTGCCACTGCCGCTCACCTTCACGCGCGCGGAATTGAGATACAGTGCACGGAACGTCGCCAGTCCGTCACGCGCGTCCAGCCGCGCCGCGAAGCAGCGCAGTGCGCTACTGCCGCGGATACTCTGGCCAGGGTTGATCAGCGACAGCGGCAGGCTCGCCGAGGTCAGGATCGGTCCGAGCAGACGGTTGAGCGAGGAGTTGTCGATTTCCCCGTTCACCATCGCCAGCCCGAGCGTTCCGTTCAGCCCGGCGGCGATCACGTGCAGGCTATCCCCCGCGCCATTGAGAGTGGCGTCCACTTCGAGCGAGCCCGACGCGCCGGATGGCAGCCCGAGCATCAGCGCCAGCGTGCGCAGCGACAGACCTGGCGCGCGCAGCACCAGCGCCACTGGCGGCTTCGGTGGATTGGCATCGATCGTCAGTCGCCCGCTCATTCTGCCCGCGGGAAGTATCCCGCTGATCGGATCGAGCACGAGCTTGCCGTCCTTGAGCACGAAATGCCCGGCGATGTCGCGATGCGTCTCGCCGCCGGTGCGCAGTTCGCCAATGCGCAACCGGACATCCGCATCGGTAGTGCGCAGCACGCCGAGGTCAAGCGGCGCGTCGGAGAACAGCAGATTTGGATTGCCGCGCCGCTGCGGCGGTGGCGCGGGCGTGGCCAGCGCCGTCGCGGCCTGCTGCCCCGCCGCTGCCGGGGGCGCCGGCGGACGGACCGACTTCAGCTCGAGCAGCGCATCGAGATCGATCCGTTTGGACGTCGCATTCCCGGTGATCGATGGAGGCCGCGTGAACGTCACCGACGCATCGCCGGCGATGTCGCCCTGCGGCAGGCTCAGCGTCGCTTGCGTCAGTGCGATGCCCTTGGCGAACCCGCCCTGCGCCTCGGCGAGATGCGCATTGAGCGCCACATCCTTCACATCCGGCACCGGCCGCCGCACCAGCGCCGCGAACGGCGCCAGCGCCGGAATGCGGGCGCTCACCACGAGCTCTGCTCCGTGGACGTGCGCCGGATCGGCTAGCGTGCCCTTCGCCGTCGCTGTGGCCCCCGCCGCCGCAAGCGAGAGGTCGACCGGGAATGCCTGCCCGCCGATCAGCGCGCTCGGCGCGCCGAGCGTCCCCGAGATGTTCAGCGGCGCGTCGGCATAGGTGCCCTCGGCCAGCACGGTGACCGGCTGATCCATCCGCGGCGACCGAATATCCACCTGTGTCAGCGTGAGCCCTGGCGCATAGGGGAAGAGATCGGACGCCCCGGCGTGCAGCGTAACATCGGTGACCCGCGTGAGCGGCGGGCCGCTATTCGCGATATTGGCGCTGAAGCTCAGTCCTTGCACCGACGGCAGCGTCGCGCGCGGAACGAAAGGTTGAAGCTGCGCCAGATCGGCCAGCTTCCCGCTCACCTTGCCCGAGAAGCTCGCCGGCTGCAGCGGCGTCGTGAATTGCCCTTCCACCGAGAACTCCGCTCCGTTCGAGCTGACCGTCAGCTTCACCGGCCAGGGCGTCTTCGCCGCCGTATCGAGCAGCCGCGCCGTCGAACCGGTCTCGCCATTTGCCTCGAACCGAGTCCCGGCATAAGTTGCGAAGAGCTCGAGCGTCATTGGAGACGTTTCGCTCGGCTCCCGCAATTCGAACGAATTCAGTGCAACGGTGACGCTCTGCCCCGTGATGCCGTTGCGCCAAGTCACCGTGACCATCCTTGACCGTCACAGATTTGACCTCGATGTCCATCGACTTCCCCGGCGCCGCGGCTGGTGCCGGCGTGGCGTTCGGCGATGCCGGCTTGGCGAACACCCAGTTGCCGCGACCGTCCTGTGTCGTCTCGATCAGAACGTCCGGGTTGATCACCACCAGCCGAGGAATCTCGATGCGATTCGAGAGCAGCGACAGCAGCGCCACCTCCGCCTCGATGCTTTGCGCGGTCACCATTTGCGGTCGCGAGCCGCCGTCGATGTTGGCGAGCGCCACGTCGCGTGCCTTGATTGTCGGCACCAGCGACCATTTCAGCGAGATCGGCCCGTTCAGCGAAAGCTCGCGCCCCGTCGCGCGCATCACCGCATCCTGGATGCGCGGCTTCCAGCCGTTCGCGTTGAAGGTAGCGGTGAAAATGCCGATCGCGGCGATCGGCAGGACCACCACCAAGCCGATAACGATCAGTAGGATCCTTCGCCAGCGCATGGAAGATCCCCCCTATCGTGCCTGCCGCTCCGGCGAGCGCGGCGGCAGCGCCTCGAAGCCCCGCGTCGCGTGCTCCCCACGTGCGGCGGCAAGTCTGCCTACACCGTCAACCGCCCGCCGGGTTCGCCAGGTGCGGCGCGAGCATGCAAATGTAGCGCGTCCGACAATCCCTTCGACCACCGCCGCCCCATGCCCGGCCCCGTATAGGTCACGTCGCCTCGTCGACCGCATCTACGCCGAGTGCCACAGGATGGGCTTGGCTCGACCAAACTGGCGTACTGTCAAGCTGCGCATCAGACGCGTGGATGCACCAACAGCAATGATGCGGCGTTAGGGTGCCGCGACGGCCGGCGCCATATCCACACTGGTAGTCGAGGAATACCGCTCAGCGGGGCTGCTTGAAGTCGTGCAGATCGACCACCTCGTCTGGCGACGAAACCGCCGGATTGGAGTTCTACTCCTGGATAATTTCCTGATTTCAGAGTGTGATTTGCGCCGTTCAGACTCGGAATTCGCCATCGACGCTGATTGCCTGCCCGGTGAGGTCAGACCAACGCGGGCACCCTCGCGCGCGAAGGCCAGGGCAATCGCCCTGCCAATTCCGCGGCCGCTGCCTGTGACCAGGGCCACGCGTCCCGAAAGCCTTCCCATCTTCTTCCCCCCGTTTCAGTGTTGTGCGTGGGGAACTGGCAATTGCCGTGGCCAACGATGCTCGGTTTCACCGAATTCAAGACGTTCGGAAGCTCAGCCTGCCCGGGGCTTTTTGAATGCCCGCTATGGGTCGGGACCGGTCATTGGACAGGTCGGCTGGTATCGGGCGTCCGCCGACGTTGGTGGGGGTGCTCACCCGCGTGGCCGGCGTCGCTACATCTTCATCCAATCACCGGACTGCTCGAACGCATAGGCGGCGCGATAGATGGTGGGCTCATCGAAATGCCTGCCGATCAGCATCATCGACACCGGCAGGTCGTCGGACATGCCGCAGGGGACCGCCATCGCCGGGTGATGGCTGATGTCGGACGGCGCGGTGTTGGCGAACATGTTCAGCGCGCGCTCGACATAGAGTTCGCGCGGCGCGTCGGCGGGCGGCAACGGGGTCGCCTTGATCGGCGTCGTCGGCATCAGCAGCAGATCATGCGTCGCCAGCGCTGCGTCATACGCCGCGGTCAGACGGCGAGCGATGTTCATGGCTTTTCCATAGTAACGGGTCCCATGATACTTGTGGATGTAGGTACCTAGCATGGTGAATAGTTTGGTGGTTTCCGACATTTCGTTGGCACGCGTGCGCCAGCCGCGGTGGAAATCCATCAGGCTCGTCACATACAGGTCGGGTCGGCTGACGCCATACCCGTCGCCCCACATCATCGTCTGTGTCAGACCCTCCACGCCGATCGGCATCCATATCGCGACACCAGACAAGTGCAGTGGGATCGAGATCTCCGTGACTTCGGCGCCAAGGTCAGCCAGGCGCGCCGGCCGCGTCACGCACTTTGGCGTTCACGTCAGTTTCAGCATTGGGTTGCTGGACCCCTCGGTGACGATGCCGATCCGCATGCCCTTCACGCCGCCTTCGAGCATGCTGGCATAGGGATGCGTCTTCACGTCGTATTGCCGTGGGTCGTAGCCGTCCGGCCCGGCGAGGACCTCCAGCAGCAGCGCATTGTCGGCAACGGTGCGGGTCATCGGGCCGGTATGGTCGACATAGATCTCGATCGGCATGATGCCGGTGTAGGGCACCAGACCGTGCGTCGGCTTCATGCCGTAGGTCCCGCAAAACGAGGAGGGAATGCGGATCGAACCGCCCTGATCGCCGCCCAGGGCCATGTCCGCCTCACCGCGCGCCACCAGCACCGCGCTGCCGGAGGAGGAACCGCCGGCGGAATAGCCCATCTTGTGCGGATTGTGCATCGGCCCGGTGGCATTGGTGTGGCTGCCGCCGGACAGGCAAAAGGCCTCGCAATGCGCCTTGCCAACGATGGTGCCGCCGGCATCGAGCACGCGCTGCACCACGGTCGCGTCGATATCGGGCATGTAGCCTTCCAGCGTCGCCGACCCATTCATCATCGGAACACCGGCCAACATGATGTTGTCCTTCAGCACCACAGTCTTGCCGCGCAGCTTGCCGGAGGACGCACCCTCGACCGTGGTCTTCACATACCAGGCATTGTGTGCGTTCTCTTCGCCCATGGGGCGGTATCCGGGCGTGCGAGGATACCGCACGGCCGGCAGATTGTCCGGCATGGCATCGACGACGTTATAGGCGGCGACGCTGGGCCGCATCAGCTCAATGAACGAGGTCACATCAGTATCGGTGAGGTCCAGCCCAACCTCGCCGGCGACTTCGCGCAGTTGGGATGGTGTCGGGACGCTGACTGGCATGATCCTCTCCTGTTTTGTTGGCGGATGGAGGGATGGTGGGCCGCAGTTGATACGCCTCGCACTCATGAACAGCGATCAGCGATACCTTCCGGAGCACGGCCTGGGTTCGTCGGGTGTCCCGCAGTTGTTGGGGTCGTTGGCGGCCGGATTGCCATAACCCGGCTGCACGCTGCCGTAATAGGGCTGTTGAGCGCCGGGGTACGATTGCTGGCTGTGGTAGGAAGGCGGTGGCGGGCCAGAGCCGTAGTAGCTGGGCGCGTATCCGTAGGACGGATAGTATGGATATGGATAACCGTAGCCATAGGACGGTCCATACGGATAATAGCACCCTGAAAGGAGAAGCAGCGGCAACAGCCAGAGATAACGCATGCGTCCTCCTGTGATTTGGTGGGTGGAGGGTAGTCCCTTGTGTTGTTCCCCTGCAACCCGACCTGGCCCGGGAAATGGTATCCTGCGTCCGCCGTCGTTGCTCAGGGCGCCGGCAAGATCAGTGCTTTGCAGTCGCCGAACCCGATACCGACGAAACCTTCGCGTCGGGCATGAGCGCGGAGGATCACCTCGTCGCCGTCCTGCAGGAAGCGGCGCTCTTCGCCGGAGTTGAGCCGCACAGGCAGTTTCCCGCCTTGCGTCGCTTCAAGCAAGCTACCGTAACCCGACGCTTCGGGGGCGGAGATGGTGCCGGAGCCAAACAGATCGCCAGGTTCCAGATTGCAACCGTTGCTGCTATGGTGCGCCACCATCTGTGCCACGGTCCAGTACATGTGACGCGTGTTGCTCAGCGACAGCCGGTGCGGCGCCAAGCCTTTTTCACGCATCTCCGGTGTCAGCAGCAGGACCTCCAGCTCCAGGTCGAGCGCGCCCTCGTGCTGGTCCGCCTCGTCCAGCAGGTAAGGCAGGGGCGCCGGATCGTCGTCCGGCCGGGGCGGCTGGGCCGTGCGGAACGGCGCCAGAGCCTCCGGCGTGATGACCCATGGGCTGATCGTCGTGCCGAAACTTTTTGCCAGGAACGGACCGAGCGGCTGGTATTCCCAGGCCTGGATGTCGCGCGCCGACCAGTCGTTCAGCAGGCAGAATCCGGCGACGTGCTGGGCTGCCTCAGGGATGGGGATCGGGCTTCCTTGCCGGTTGCCCGGACCGATCCAGATCCCGAGCTCCAGCTCGTAATCGAGATTGCGACAGGGGCCGAAGCTTGGCGCGGCTTCCTCGGGTAGTTTGCGCTGGCCGCTGGGGCGATGGATCGGCGTGCCGGAGGGCACCACCGAGGAGGCGCGGCCATGATAGCCGATCGGCAGGTATTTGTAGTTCGGCAGTAGGGGATTGTCCGGACGAAACAACTTGCCGACATTCATCGCGTGGTGAATGCCGACGTAGAAGTCCGTGTAGTCACCGATGCGCGCCGGCGGGTGCATGGTGCAGTCGACGGCGCGGTGGAGCAGTCCAGGTGTCCGTGACGCGTCGGAGTTGCCCTCTGCAAGCAGATCCGAAAGTACTGCCCGCAACGATTGGCGGGGAACGGAACCAAGCGCGAAGAGCGCATTCAAGGCGCCGTCCTTTGCCGCTTCGACAGCATGCGCCACCTCGCCGGGGAGCATGCCAGCAGCCAAGGCGGCGCTGAGATCAAGGATCATATCGCCGATCGCTACGCCTTTCCGTGCCACGCCGCCGGCCGGGGTGAAGACACCGAGCGGCAGGTTCTGAATCGGGAAATCCGGATGACCGTTGGCAGAGACCACCCAACTTTGCCGGGACTGATCGTGCGTGCGGTCAAGCGCCGGCATCTTCAGGGCTCGCGATGCGTGGGATCGAACAGCGTCCGCAGGCCCTGCCCGTAGGCACCATATTCTCTCTGCCGCATCTCGGTGTTGGCGGCATAAGCGGTCACGCGCTGCGGAAAGCGCGTCTCGAACATGAAGGCGAGCGTGCCGGTGAGTTTTTGCGGGGCAAGCTCGGCGTTGCTTGCTTTGTCGAATGCCTCGGCATCCGGCCCATGCGGCAGCATCATGTTGTGGAGCGAGAAGCCGCCCGGGGTGAAGCCGCCGCCCGGTTTGGCATCGTAAACGCCATAGATCAGGCCCATGAATTCGCTCATGACATTCATATGGTACCACGGTGGTCGGAAGGTATTTTCGGCAACCAGCCAGCGCTCAGGGAAGATCACGAAATCGACGTTGGCCGTGCCAGGCGATTCGGATTGCGAGGTTAGCACGGTGAAGATCGATGGGTCGGCGTGATCGAACAGCACGGGGCCGACCGGTGAATAGCGGCGGAGGTCGTATTTGTAGGGCACGTAATTGCCGTGCCAGGCGACGACGTTGAGCGGAGAACGCTTGATCTCGGCGCGCCAGAGCGATCCGTCCCACTTGACGTACAGCTGGCCCGGAACGTCACGATCTTCGTATGCCGCGACCGGGGTCAGGAAATCGCGCTGGTTGGCCAGGCAGTTGGCACCGATCGGACCGCGTTCGGGGAGGGTGAATGCGCTGCCGTAGTTCTCGCACAGATAGCCGCGCGCGGGACCGTCTCGCAGCTCGACCAGCAGCTTGATCCCGCGCGGGATGACGGCGATCTCGCCTGGCGCGATGTCGATGACACCGAACTCCGTCCGCAATCGCAGTCCGCCTTGCTGCGGGACGAACAGCAACTCGCCATCGGCGTCGTAGAAATACTCGTCCTGCATCGAGCGGGTGATCAGGTAGATATGTGCGGCCATTCCCGTGTGGGAGCCGGCGTCGCCCGCCGTGGTGATTGTGCGGATGCCCTCCAGGAACGATAATGTCTCGTTCGGTATCGGGATGGGACCCCAGCGCAACGGCGCGGGGGCGATCTCGGTTTCTGCACAGGGTGCTGTGCGCCACAGGCCAGCGTCGGCTTTCTCGAACTGGCCCCAGTTCCCCACGGTCGGGCGGATGCGATACAGCCAGGACCGTTCGTTGCTGGCCCGCGGCGCGGTGAAGGGCGAGCCGCTGAGCTGCTCGGCGTACAGCCCGTATGGGCATCTCTGCGGGGAGTTGCGGCCGATCGGCAGGGCGCCGGGTAATGCTTCGGTCTCGAAGCCGTTGCCGAAGCCGGAGAGATAGCTCGGTTCTCCGGTACCGGCCTGGGTCGGCGTCACCTGGTGCATGACACTCATTGGATCGAACCTCCTGACGCTTAGACGCCTTATGGGTCGGCGCTGATTACGCCACGACGTATCTGGTCCTCTTCGATGCTCTCGAACAGTGCCTTGAAGTTGCCCTCGCCGAAACCCTCGTCGCCCTTACGCTGGATGAACTCGAAGAAGATGGGACCAATCACGGTTTTCGAGAAGATCTGCAGCAGCACTTTGGCCTGACCGCCTTCGACGGCGCCCTCGCCATCGATCAGCAAGCCGAGCTTGCGCAGGCGGTCGAGCGGCTCGCCATGGTTCGGCAGACGTTGGTCCACCTTGTCGTAATAGGTGTCGGGTGGCCGCGGCATGAACTCGAGACCGCGGTTCCGCAGAGCCTCGACGGTCTGATAGACGTCGTGGCAGCCGAGAGCAACGTGCTGGATTCCCTCGCCTCGGTAGTCGCGTAAGTACTCCTCGATCTGGCTCTTTTCATCGGCGCTTTCGTTGATGGGGATGCGGATCTTACCGTCCGGGCTGGTGAGCGCCTTGGAATAGAGGCCGGTGAGCTTGCCCTCGATATCGAAATAGCGGATCTGGCGAAAGTTGAAGAGTCGCTCATAGAACCCTGCCCATTTGCTCATGTTGCCTCGGTGGACGTTGTGGGTCAGGTGATCGACATAATAGAGCCCGACGCCATGGGGCTTCGGCTCGCGTTCGCCGGTCCAGCGGAAATCGACGTCGTAGATCGTGCCGCGATCGCCGTAGCGGTCGACGAAATAGAGAAGGCTGCCGCCGATGCCTTCTATCGCCGGGATGTTGAGCTCCATGGGGCCGACCCGGTTCTCGACCGGCTTCGCCCCCATGCGAACCGCCCGTTCGTACGCGTGCTTTGCGTCGGCGACCCGGAAGGCCATGGCGCAGGCGCACGGTCCGTGCATTTCGGCGAAGCGGCGCGCAAAACTGTCCGGTTCCGCGTTCAGGACGAAGTTCACGTCGCCCTGCCGATGCAGGGTCACGTTGCGAGACCGGTGCCTGGCCACTGTCGAGAAGCCCATTGTCTCGAAGAGGGCGTGCAGTTTCTCGGGTTCGGTCGAGGCGTATTCGACGAATTCGAAGCCGTCGGTGCCCATGGGATTTTGCTCGGTGATGGATGCGGGCGGCGCGTTGTGCGGATAGGGGCCCATTTGTGCTCTCCCTTGCTGTCGAGATGGAGATTAGGTCCTGGTTCCGGCAAAGGGTATGCAAATCCAGGCGAATATGCTGTAAAGCGCGCACGAACTGTGCACCCGGTGCCGGTCATATGCACGAAACACCGCCCCTCGACGAGTTCGACCTTCGGCTCCTCGCAGCACTGCAGGAGAATGGGAGGCTCACAAATCAGGAGGTCGCCGATCGGGTCGGGCTGTCGCCGTCGCAGTGCTCACGTCGGCGTGCGGCGCTGGAGGCAGCGGGCATCATCAGCGGCTATCGCGCGGAACTTGCGGCCGCGGCGCTGGGTTTCCAGCTTATCGTGTTCATCCAGGTCACGCTTGCCAGCCACAGCGGCGACAACGCTCTGAAATTCCGCAAACTTATCGCCGACCTCGACGAGGTGCAGGAGGCGCATGCGCTTACTGGTGATACGGATTATCTGCTCAAGGCTGTTCTCCCTGACTTGAAGGGGCTCTCGGCATTGGTGAATGACGTGCTGCTGTCGCACGAAAGTGTCGCGCGAGTTCGCTCGTCGATCGTTCTCGAGCGTCTGAAGGAAACGGCACGATTGCCCCTGCGGACGCTCCCGGTGCGCCGGTATGGGGAATGATCTTTCGGTTCAGAATTCCTCGCCCGCTTTCTTGTCGCTCTTGACAAAGCGGAAGAGCAGCTTGTGCTTAGCTTGGTAGTCGATCGCGTCCATCAGCGTCGGATAGTAGCTGCGATCCTTCGGTGCGGGCACAAAGCCGTCATAACCGAAGCGGCGCACGGATACGTGGAACCCGGCGGTGCTGAACGCAGACGCATAGTCGTCCGGTGAACGGTCCTGCACCGGGGCGTTGGTGGTCTCGCCGATTATCTTACGCCAGGATGGCCAGAGCGGGCTGTCTGTGTGGCATCCGGTCACGGCGTAATAGACGCCACCCTGGCGGAGCGCCGCGAACATGCTGGCAGCATGGGTGGCTATGTCAGGCAGCAGATAAATGACCTCGTAACTGAACGCGATGTCGAAGCGGTCCGGCCAGGCGGACAGGTCCGAAGCCACCTCGTACTGGATGGGCGCTGGTCCGACCAACTCACGCGCAGCGGCGACCGAGTCCCGCGCGATGTCCACGCCCAGGCCGCGGTGGAACGGCCGTAGTGCGTACAGGAGACGCAGGAAGCCGCCGCGATTGCAGCCGAAATCCAGGACCTCGCGAGTGGACAGATCGATCTCCGGCACGGATTCGATGAAGTGGCGCCAGAGCGGCCGGTGTCCTTCCTCCATCGCGAACTCTCGCACGCTATCAGTATGCCAGGTTGCATAAGAAAGCTCTTTGCTGATCATGGAGGGGACCTTCTTTCAAACGCAACACACTAAATGCGCGACGGTTCGCTGGCCCCCTCCCCTGGCCCCTCCCGCAAGGGGAGGGAAAAGGCAGTCAGGCGGCTTCGGCGCGGAGCCGATCCAGCTCTGTCCCCAGAAATTGGGCAATTGCGCCTGGGCCGGAGCGGGGCGTGCCGGTGCGGCCGTCGCGCGCCTCGGCGTCCGGGTTGTAGTTGGTGTTGGTGTTCACGTCATAGACCAGAGGGCGCCCGGAGGCGTCGGTGATGAACTCCACGCCGGCCACTTCCACGTCGTTGGCAGTCAGGAACCGTTCGATGCGGCCGCGTAGTCCGTCCGGCATGCCGGGGATAATGCGGAATTTCTGCGCCGGCGCTTCTCCGACCGGGCAATTCGCGTCGCCGACAGCGCAGGCATCGGCGGGGCACAGCTCGAAGCCTTGGGTGGTGTCCACCTCTACCGCGTAGAGGAAACGGCCGCCGACGAACTCGGCGCGGGTGATGATGGCGCGCGGCGGGCGAATGTATTCTTGCAGGAGGTGCAGGCCATCGACCGGCGGCTCATATTCCTCGCTGTCGGTGTAGGCGCCGAGCGCGGCGGCAGTGTGAAACAGACGCACTCCGAGGCCCTTGCCACCCCGGTTCGGTTTGAGGATCACCGGGCCGTCGGGGAAATGTCGGTGGGCCGCCGGCACGATCTGGTCGCGGCCGGCGACCAGCACGGTGCGTGGGGTCTCGATGCCGTGCCGCTCCAGCGCGGCGTATTGGCGGGCCTTGCTGATCTCCAGGTCGAGCGCGCCGGGGCCGTTCACCACACGCCGCTCCCAGCGGGTCAGCCAGGCCAGCACTGCGGCGGTCAGCTCGGCGCTGAACCGGTGGTCGCGGGTGTGCGACGACGCGCTCATGCGGTTGTAGAACACACCCTCCGGCGGCGGGGCGGCGAGATCGAAGGTGCCGGCGTCGAGGAACCATTCGGCCCAAGGAAGTCCGCAGCGGTCGAATGCCTCGGCGAGCGGCGGGAGCCAAGCGGGGTTCTCGTGCAGGATATGGATGCGGGGCGGCATGCGTTCCTCGTGGGGTTTTCGCGGGAGATAGAAGCGCATTCTCTGCGGCCTGCAACCGGGCGGCTAAAATGACCACATCTCTCTGCCGATGCATCAGAATAGAGAAAAATACTCTAGATCGGGCTTCGAGAATGGTCGCTGCCACTCCGCTTGCCACCAGCTCGGGATCCAGCGCGAGGGCCGGGGCGGCGCCGACATTTGAGTCAGAGGCGGATCGTCTGGTGGAGCCGGCGCGGCACGGCCGCGGCAAGGAACTCGATCACAGCGCGAACGCGCGATGGGAGGTGGCCGCCCTGTCCGAGGAATATAACGTTGATCTCCTCGGTGTCGCCCGGGTTGAAGTCCTCCAGGATGGGCACAAGCCGCCCAGCCCTTATGTCTGGCGCAATGTGAAAGAGCGACAACCGCGCGATGCCGACGCCGGCGAGCGCTACGCGTCGCAAGCTCTCGCCGTCGCTCACCTGTGCGCTGCCGACCACTGGCACCGTCATGTTCGCCCCGGTGCGCGCGCGGAACGGCCAGGCATCGAACACGCGCGCAAAGCCGTAGCCGATCCGATTATGCTGCTCGAGCTCCTCAAGCTCGCGCGGCGTCCCGCAGCGGACCAGATAGTCGGGCGCGGCGACAACGCGCATAGGGCTTTCCCCAAGCTTGCGTAACATGAGCTGGGAAGGACGCAGCGGACCGACCCGGATGGCGAGGTCCGCGCGCTGCTCCAAAAGGTCTATTACTTGATCGGTCAGTACGATGTCGAGCGTGATCTCCGGGTGCTGCGCTGAGAAAGTTGGAAGCAGCGGAAACAGATAGTGCAGCCCGAACGGCACGTTGACGTTGATGCGCACACGGCCGCACGGTGCGGCACTGGACGCGGCGCTGCGCTCGGCCTCGTCGATGTCTGCCAGCACCTTCACACAGCGCTCGTAGAATGCGGCACCCTCAGGCGTCAGTTGGAGCTTGCGGGTTGACCGGTTCACCAGCCGTGTTCCGAGTTGCTTCTCCATCCGTGCAACCAGCTTGCTTAAAGCCGACGGCGTCATGCGCAGCGAGCGCGCCGCTGCCGAGAGCGCGCCGTGATCGACGACCCGCACGAACATCTCCATTTCGCCCGAACGATTGACCGCTGCCCTCGGCATGTGACTTCAAATCACAAGTGCTATTCCCGTCGGCACTCTATTTCATCAAGTGCCGCGCGTCTATGTAACCGGTCACGCCGATCCTCAGCTTTCCGAACCCGCGCAGAGATACCTATGTCCGTAGCCCTGCTTCGTCGGACTTTCCTTGTCGCCAGCGCGACGGCAGCGATGGTCGGTGGCTCTCAATCCAAAGCGGCAACCGAGAAGGAGCCCCTGATGACAACATCTTCGACCAATCCCGGATTTTGGCCCAATGGGGCGCGGCTGGCGGTGAGCTTCTCGCTCATGTTCGAGGGCGGCGGCCAGCCGATCTCAGGCGCAGGCGGCGTGATCCCCGATCCCATCGAGAAGGGCGTCCCCGACCTGCCGACCAATGCCTTCTTCGCCTACGGCTACTACGAAGGCATCCCCCGCGTGCTCGACCTCATGGACAAGCATGGGATCAAGCTCAGTTCATTCATGATTGGCAAGGCGGTGGAAACCGCTCCGGATATCGCGCAGGAGATCGTACGCCGCGGTCACGAGGCCGCCGCGCACGGGCGGGTGTGGGACAACTCGTACCAACTCTCGCGCGATGAGGAGAAACGCTTCATCGCTGACAGCGTCGAGACGATCCAAAGAGTCACCGGCCAGAAGCCGATCGGCTGGAACGCCTATTGGATGCGCAACTCCATCTATATCCTGGAGACGCTGCAGGACCTGGGCTTCCTCTATCACATCGACGAACCGAGCCACGACGAGCCATTCATCGTTCCGGTGCGGGGACGGGATTTCGTGACGGTGCCCTACACTTTTCATATGAACGACATCGTCTCTTTCCCGTTCGGGGGCTGGAAAGCGTCCGCCTATGAGCAGGCGCTGCGCGATGAATTCGATCAGCTTTACGAGGAAGGCGAGCATCGGCGGCGCATGATGGTTGTGAGTTTGCATGACCGCATCTCTGGCCACGCGGGCAGGGTGCGCGCCCTCGATCGTTTCCTTGCCTATGCGAAGGGGAAGGAGGGGGTCTGGTTCGCCCGGAAGGACGAGATCGCGCGCTTTGTTCTGGCCAACCGTGCTGGTACGCTGGTCATCGATCGGGGCTCGCCGAGTGTGACGGGCTTGCCCGGCCCAACAACCTGAAAATGTTACCCCAATAGTGGGAGTTCCCGCAATGGACCTGCAACTGAATGACAAGACGACCCTCGTCACCGGCTCGACTGCCGGCATCGGCCTTGAGATCGCGCGCAAGCTGAGCATCGAGGGCGCTAAAGTGATCGTCACCGGGCGCAACCAGGCTAAGCTTAATCAAGCTGTCGAAAGCGTTCGCGCCTCAGGTGGTGCTGACATAAGCGGCGTCGTGGCAGACCCATCGACCGCTACGGGCGCCGCTACACTGGTGCAAGCAGCGCCGCGGGTGGACATCCTGATCAACAACCTCGGCATCTATGAGATCAAGAACTTCATTGACATCACAGACGACGAGTGGCGGCGCTATTTCGAGATCAACGTGCTGAGCGGTGTGCGCCTGGCACGGGCATATTTTCCAGGCATGCTGGAGCGGAACTGGGGCCGAATTATCTTCGTTTCGAGCGAGTCTGGGACTCGTCACCCCAGGGCCCATGATCCATTACGGCATGACCAAGACGGCGCAACTTGCCATTTCGCGCGGTCTCGCCGAGTTGACAAAGGGCACGAAGGTGACGGTCAATTCGGTGTTGCCGGGGCCGACGCGCTCGGAAGGCATCATCGACTTTCTGAAGAGCCTTGCCAGCGACCCCGAAGCACCGGCCGAGTTGATCGAAGCAGAATTCTTTGCCAAGGCGCGGCCGTCCTCACTCCTGCAGCGGATGATCGAACCGGAGGAGATCGCCAACCTGGTTGCCTACGTAGCGAGTCCGCTGTCTTCGGCGACCAGCGGCGCCGCGCTGCGCGTTGACGGCGGTGTCACGCCCACGATCGGCTAGTTAAGCGGCTCACTGAGCGGCCATCTTGTCGGCCGCGACCGATCATGGCCTGCCGCGGGAGGCTGTGGCCGATCTGGCGGCATGGCTGCCGCGCGCCGATGTGGGAGGCCGCGCGACAAAAGATCGAACGTACCTGAAATCACCTGTCCGGCCGGCCCATACCGGCGGCTCAATCCTCCGCGAGCAGCTCGTCGAGCGTCATCGGGCAGGTCGGCGGCAGTGGCAGCGGCGGCGTGCCGTCGATTTCCAAGGGCAGTTCGCGGAGTGCGCGGCGATAGATCGCCTCCAGATCGAGGCGTCCGCGCATGGACGGGGTGAAGACCTCGCGCGCATCAAGCCGAAAATTCGCCGCGTCGTGTCGCCAGCGGGCGACGTACTCCGTTGTCGGCCAGGCTGCTGCCTTCATCTCGTGGGCGATCGCCTGCACCAGCAGCGACCGGCAGGCCCGAAGACTGTTCCGGCCCACCTCGGCCAGTTCTTCAATAATGTTGTTCCAGTCGGGCGGTTCATTGGGTGCCGTACCAGCCGCAATCTGGCGCAGCAGTTCGCTTTGGCGCTCCGACCATTCGAGGATATCGGCTTCGTAGAGATCGCTCATGTCCGCCCAATATGTGGTGACGGTGCGAGCTGAGGCTGGCGCCCGGCTGCGGGCCGCGTCAAGCCGCCAGGCTGGCGACACCCGTGACGCGGTAGGCGGGGCCCGGCCGGTGTCCAATCCGGCCGGGCACCTCCGGGGGCGCACTTGTTCGGCACTCTCTTCAGCGGGCCGGCTCTCCGATCGGGGGGATCTCTCCTGTCATACCCGCGAGTACCTCCGCGACATGCCGCGCCGCCACCGGCTGCCCCTCCCGGCTCAAGCGGCCGGCGATATTGAGCAAGCAACCCAGGTCGCCGGCCAGCACCGTGCGCGCGCCGGTCTGTGCAATGTCTCGTACCTTATCGGAGACCATGCGGACCGAAATCTCCGGATACTTGACGCAGAACGTGCCGCCGAAGCCGCAGCAGATCTCGGGCTCCGCCATTTCCTTGATCTCGATCCCCGCCGCGCGCAGGAAGCGGCGCGGTTGCTCCTTGATCCCCAACTCGCGCAGTCCCGAGCAACTGTCGTGATAGGTCACCGGCCCTTCGGCGCGTGCCGCCGCCAAGTGGTCGAGATGAAGCACGTCAGCGAGGAAACTCACCAGCTCGTATGTCTTCGTCGCCAGCGCGTCGGCCCGGCCACGCAGGTTCGGATCATCGTCGAACAGGTGCGGCAGATGGCTGCGTAGCATGCCGCCGCAAGAACCCGAGGGCACGACGACGTAATCGTATCCGCCGAAGGCATCGAGTATGCCGCGCGCCAGATCGCGCGTGGTTGCTCGATCACCCGTGTTGTACGCGGGCTGGCCGCAGCAGGTCTGGGCGCGCGGCACCTCCACCTGGCAGCCGGCGTCTTCGAGCAGCTTGATCGCCGCGAATCCGACCGTCGGCCGGTAGAGATCGACCAGGCAGGTGACGAACAACGCGACGCGGGGTTTGCCGGGCATCGGCGTGTCCTAGCCAGCCGGTCGGGCGATCGCCATCATTACGCTGGTTCCACCTGCACCATGTTCGTGTTGTATGTCGTCGCGCCGCAGGGCGCGGAGCGGTCCAGCGTCAGCACGTTGGCGCATCCCTGGGTATCGGTGCCGCGATCGTCGGGGACGAACCAGGCGCCTTCTTTGATCGAGACCACGCCGCAAACGATGCGGTCGGTCACTTGTGCCGGCAGCAGCGTGGCGCCGCGGTCGTTGAACACCCGCACGCGCTGGCGATCGGCGATGCCGCGCGCCGCCGCATCCTCGGGGTGGATCCAGACAGTATCGGGATCGACCCGCGCGAGCCCGGGCTGGTTGCCGTGGATCGAATGCGTGCGGGCGCGGGATTTCGGCGTGCAAAGCTGCAGCGGATAGCGCGCGTCTTCAGCGGCGAGCGGGACCCAGGTCGGGATCGGTGGGATGCGACCGAGTCCATAGGGATCCGGATTGGCGGCCAATGTCGTCGAGTAGATCTCGATCTTGCCTGAAGGCGTCGAGAATTTGTGGTGATCCGGGTCGCGGATCTCGCGCGCGAATGCGACTGCGTCCTGTGGTGGCGGGAAACGGGCGACACCGTTTTCCACGAAACGTTCAAAATCATCCACCGCATCGCCGGTCAGCTCGCGCAGCCAGGAAAGCTCGCTCTTGTCGTTGTAGCCGGTTATGCCGACGCGGCGGGCGAGCTCTGCAAAGATGTCGATGTCATTGCGGCACTCGTACATCGGCGCGATAGCCTGCCGCATGAAGATCGCATAGTGCCCGGCGCCAGCCCACGGTGTGTGGACGTCGTTGCGTTCCCAGAAGGTGGTGGCGGGCAGCACGATATCAGCGTAGCGGGCGGTCGGCGTGAGGAAATGGTCCTGCGCCACGATGAATTCGATCTGCTCGAGCGAGGCGATCATCTTGTTGACGTTCGGGCACTGGTTGAACAGATCGCCGCCGGACGCGTAAATCATCCGGATGTCGGCGGGGTAGCCGCCGCTCTTGCCGCGGCACAGCAAGTCGGCGAGCAACGGGGACGCAACCCGTGCATCGATCGGGTTCTTGCCGGTGGGCAGGCTTCGGATGCCGGCGCGGCCGGTGGCACCGTTGCTGACACCGGCGTTGCCGCCGGCAATACCGACATTGCCGGTGATCGCGGCGAGCGCATAGGCGGCGCGATGAAACTGCTCGCCGTAGGCAGTTCGGCCGGGTGCATAACCGGCCTGGATCGCCGCCGGCTTGCTCGTAGCAAACTCGATCGCCAGGCGACGGATCGTGCCGGCCGGGATGCCGGTGATGGCAGAAGCCCATTTCGGCGTCTTCGGCACACCATCTGCAAGGCCGAGCAGGTACGAGAGATACGACGCACCCGCCGGCGCCTCCGGGGGCAGGTGATCCTCGTCGAAGCCGAGCACATAACGATCACAGTAGGCCTGATCGTGCAAGTTCTCGGTGACGATGACGTGCGCGATCGCAATCAGCGCGGCGGCATCGGTCGATGGACGGATGAAGACGTGCTCGTCGGCAAGCTGGCGGCTGGTCAGCGTGCGCCGGGGATCGACGCAGATGATCCGGGTGCCGTTCTGTTTGGCGTGCTTCAGATACTGCAGCGTGCCGGTGCCGAATGTGCCGTCACCCGGGCTCCAGCCCCACATGAGGATCAGTTTGGAGTTGACGTAATCGGTCGGCTCGCGCCCGGATGTCTTGTACTCGGCCTTGGCGCCGTAAGTCATGCGGACCGCGAAGACCTCGGCCTCAGCGGACAGGTTGGACCAAAGATCGGTGCAGCCGCCAAACATATATAGGAAGCGCTGGGCGGCGACGCGGCCGTGCAGCATCGACATGCTGCCGGTGCGGGAGGCATCGAGAATGGACGCGTTGCCATACGTGGCGCGGATGCGCAGCATCTCGCGCGCGACATGGTCGAGCGCCTCGTCCCAGGAGATACGCTCGAAGCGGCCGGTGCCACGCGGACCAACGCGGCGCAGCGGGTGTTGCAGGCGGTCCGGATGATAGGTGCGCTCGATCTGACCAACGCCGCGGGCGCAGGCAGGGAGCGGCGGATGCTCTGGGTTCCAGCGACGCTGATCGGTGGAGATATGGACGATGCGGCCGTGCGCGACGTGCGCGTTGACGACGCAACGGCCGCCGCAATTGTGCCCGCACGTGCTGGTGATGACCGTCTCGTCGCCACGAGGTGCGGGGCGCGGCGCTTCGTAGATCGTAGCCTGGGAGGATGACAACATAACGACGCATCAGGCCAGATCGCTCGCGCGAGCGCAACCGCCGCTGCAACGCCTGCCTGCTGACGCCCACGGATGTCACCCGTCAAGGGCCACTCTCAACGGCGTCCGGTAACGTGGACACGCTGTGAGACCGACTTGAGTTCGCGGAAAGCGGAAGACCGCTCGGTTCATGCTGTCTCGATCACTAGCTCGAACGTTATGCACACGGGATTCTCTCCCGGCTGCAACACGCCCTCGTGCACCGTGCCCTGCATATCGACCACCAGCATTTCCAGCATTGCGTCGCCGTCGGCACTGGTGCTGCCACGCCGGACCAGGACTTCGGTGGCATAGTCCGCCACCGTCCGCCCATCGGCAAAGCGGGCGCCGACCAGGCTGCCGACCCCGCCCTGGACGACAGCGTTGGCAAAACCGTGACGGCGGCAGAGTACCTTGAGTGCGGCGCCGATTTCCTCGTTCGGGCGAATACGCGCCGCCACCATTGGCGTTCCGGAGCTGGTAGCGCCGGTAGAGATCGGGCGGAACAGGGGGAAATTGGTCTCAGGGTCCGGCTCCGCGGTGATCACGATATCGGCCAGTGCCCACGCGCGCACAGGCGCTCCAGTAGAAACGATGGTTTCACACGGCAATATATGGCCGCCGCGCCGCACTCCGCCCGGCTCGACCCAGGCTGCGTGGCAATGCACGAACGGCGCCCCATCCCGTCGGCCAACCGTGGCGTTGGCGATCTGCACACGCACCTCGCCCGGCGAATGCGGCACGCTAAAGAATGCCGCGTGCGTCGCGTCAGTCGATGGCCCTGGTAGCATGTAACTGAACGGGGCCAGCACCGCATCCGCGAATACCAGTGTCCCGCTCGACGCTCCGGCGGCGATCAGGGGACGCGTCAGCGCGTCGTTGAGCGACAGCCCTGGCTCAAGCGTGAACTCGAGCACACGCCCATGCCCCGCAATGCTTTCGATCCGTTCCGTCGGCGCGGGACCCGGCTGGCGGAGGCGGCGCATCAGCGGCCGACCGCGTAGCCCTGCATGCCGCGCGGATTGGCCCCGGCGCGGAATTGCCCATCCTCGATACGGGCGCCGGACAGCCGGCCTTCCGACCACACGGCGCCTTTCTCGGCCTTGTGGCCGCGGCGCGTCAGATCGCTTACCACCGCGTCATCGTATCCGCCTTCAAGCACCAGTCGTCCGGGCCGTGCCACGCGCGGCCAGAAGCTCGATGGGAAATGCTCGCTGTGGAAGGCGGGAGCGTCGATCGCCTCCTGGATGTTCATGTTGTGATGGACCATGCGCAGGAAGAACAGCAGCGACCACTGGTCCTGCTGATCGCCACCCGGCGTGCCGAACGCCATCCACGGCTTGCCGTCGCGAAGTGCGAAACTGGGCGACAGCGTGGTGCGCGGGCGCTTTCCGGGTGCGAGGCTGTTCGGCAGATCCGGTTTCAGCCAGAACATCTGCCCGCGCGTGCCCATCGGGAATCCCAGCTCGGGAATCACCGGGGAGGATTGCAGCCAGCCGCCCGAGGGCGTCGCACTCACCATGTTGCCGTCACGGTCGATCACGTCGATATGGCAAGTATCGGCACCAATCACGCCAAGCCGTGCGACGGTCGGTTCGCCGGCGCCCGGTGCGCCGGGCAGGAAAGAAGCGCGGGCGGCCGCGTCGTGGTCCACCCAGGGCGTGCGGCCGTTGATCACGCCTGGCCGGAGCTCGAGCGAGGCATCCTGACCGACCAGCTTGCGGCGTGCATCGTTGTATACAGCCGAGAGCAGAAGGTTGAGCGGCACATCGGCGAAGCGGGGATCGCCGTACCAACCTTCCCGGTCAGCAAAGGCGAGCTTGGCACACTCGGCCACCGTGTGCACGAGCTCCGCACCGATCGGGTCCATAGCGCCGACGTTGAAGCCGCGTAGCAGCGCGAGCTGCTGCAACAGCACCGGCCCCTGACTCCACGGCCCGCATTTCAAGACGGTGTGATCGCGGTACTCGTAGGCGACGGCGTCTTCGACGCCGGCGGACCAGCGGGCGAAATCGTCGGCCGTCAGCAGGCCGCGGTGACGGCGGCCGGTCACGTCCAGCACCTCATTCGAGCGGAAGAACCTGTCCACCGCTTCGGCGACGAAGCCGAGATACCAGGCGTTGCGCGCGGCCTCGATCCGGGCTTCGCGGCTCGTGCCGACCGCTTCGCGGCAAAGCCGTTCGTACGTGGCAGAGAGGGTGGGGCGGGCGAACAGTGCATTGGGAGCGGGCACTTTGCCGCCGGGCAGGAACACGGCGGCCGAGCTCTTCCACTCGGTATCGAACAGCGGGCGAACACCTTCGATAGTGGCGCTGATGCGTGGCACGATGGGGATGCCGTTGCGGGCGTAACCGATCGCGTATTCCAGGACGGCCGACAGCCCCCATGTGCCCCAGTCGCGCAGCAGTCGGCACCAGGCGTCGAACGCGCCGGGCACCACCGCAGGCAGTAGGCCCGTGGCGGGGATCAGGTCAAGCCCGAGGCTGCGGAACGTGTCCAGGGTTGCCGCTTGCGGCGCCACGCCCTGGCCGCAGATCACATGCTGGGTGCCCGCGCGCGCATCGTGCAGGATGATCGGCGCATCGCCGCCAGGCCCGTTCAGGTGAGGCTCCGCTACGTGCAGCGTGAACGCAGCGGCAGCCGCGGCATCGAAGGCATTGCCGCCGCGCTCAAGCACCGACATACCCACGCCGCTGGCAATCCAGTGCGTGGTGGCGACCACGCCGAATGTACCGGCGATCTCCGGGCGAGTGGTGAACATGGCGGTTTCCGGTTGCGCGGTCCGTAGGCTAGCGCCAGAACCGGGCGGGTCAATCATTGCCGGGCCGTCATACAATGAGCATCTCGACCACGATCGCTTTCGTCCTCTCGAACCTGCCGGCGATCCTGCTCGGTACTCGCGCTGGCGATCGCAGCGCTGGGCCGCGATCATGGCGGGCCGACGCACCGATTCCTGGATTGGATCCTGCTGCTGCCGATCGGCGTGACGGGCCTCTGGGCCGCGCTGGGCCACTTGGTGTTTCCGGTTCGGGTCGCATCGTATATCGGTTGGCAGCCGAGCCCCTTCCAGTTCGAGGTCGGGATGGCGGATCTCGCCATCGGCGTCGTTGCCTGCATCGCGTTTCGCAGCGACTTGTCGTTCAAGGGCGCTGTCGTCTGGATGGCGTCGATCTTCTTGCTTGGTGATGCGATCGGTCACGTGCGGAACATGCTGACGACGTTGAATTTTGCTCCGGGGAATGCAGGCGCGGTGTTCTACCTGGACATCATCGGCCCGTTGCTGTCGATCGGGTTCTGGTTCGCCGCTCGGCGGGAGGAGGCAACGCGCGGTGGGTTACCGCCCCGCCTTGCCTGAACCGATGTCGGGCCTGCTGATCCTGGTGGTCGGACCGAGCGGGGCCGGGAAGGACACGCTGCTCGACGCCGCCCGATCAGCACTTGCGGATGACCTGCGGTTCCGCTTTGTCCGCCGCGTCATCACGCGACCGGCCAGCGCGGGCAGCGAACAACACGATTCGATCAGCGAAGCCGATTTCACCGCCCTCCGCTTCGCCTTGGGCTGGCAGGCGCACGGACTTCGCTACGGAATTCCGGCCGACATCGAAGGCGACCTCGCGGCCGGGCGCATCGTCGTGGCGAACGTGTCGCGCGCGGTGATCGCGGAAGCGGCGCAACGCTTTCCGGTGCGCGTAATCGAGATCACGGCCCCGCCAGACCTGCTGGCGGCGCGTCTTGCGGAACGTGGACGAGAATCGGCAGCCGACATCGCGGCACGGCTCGCCCGCAGTGTAGTACTGCCGCCCGGTATCTCGGTCGAGACGGTGGTCAACGATGCAACGATCGAGCAAGGCGTGGCGCGCCTTCTCGCCGCGCTCAGCCGCGCAGCGGAAGCCGTGCCGCCAGCAGGAACGGGTGCTCCGGCTCGGCCTGAGTGAACAGGCAGATGTCCGATACAAGCCGCGGTTCCGCCAGCGCAGGCGCGAAATGGCGCTCCGCGGCCGGCCGGTAGCGCGCTTTCTCCTCGGTGGTCAATCGACGGGTCAGCGTCATGTGGAAGAACCACGTGCCGAATACATAGGGATACCCCCAGCGGCGCAGCATCGTATCTTGTGCCGCGGACAGGCGGGCACGGCGCCGGCGAGCCAACTCGGCTTCGGTCGACGCTGCACGAAACTCATCGAACCACGCTACGCAGACATCGGCCAGTGCCTGCAACTCCGGCGACGGTTCCGTCTCGCGCAGCGCCAGGAATCCGTGCACATCCGCAACCGCCATCGGCGGCAGCGCGAATGGCGCAATGCCCGCTGCCAGTTCGGCGGCAGCGTTCACCAGCGCATCCCAGCCGGTACCCGGTCGCAACCCCATCGGCGGCTTCAGAGTCGCATGAAACCCGTAGTGTCGCGGCTCTGTCGTGACCTCATCGAGGCAGGGAATGTTCGGCTGCCGTACCGCCGCGCCGCTCTCCGGGTCCCGCCCCAGCCAGGCAGCAGAGAGCGGGAACAGCGAGTCCTCCGGCGGTGGGGCGTAATAGACGGCCACCCGTCCGTCGGCCGGCAGTCTCACGCGACGCGTTCCCCCGCACGCCACACTTGGCGCACCACGGGCAAGTCCTCATGCAGGCGCACGCGCACCAGATCGGCCCGCCAGCCTGGCGCCAGTCGGCCGCGGTCCGTGAGGCCGGCGAGCCGCGCCGGCCGCTCGGTCACCAGCGCCACCGCCGCGGGCAGCGTGATCCCACCGCGCGCGCATTGGAACACCGCCTCGATCAGGCTCGAAGGCACATAGTCGGACGCCAACGCATCCACTGCTTTTTCGGCGAGCAGAGAAGAGGCCGAAACGTTTCCCGAATGCGAGCCGCCGCGTACCACGTTGGGTGCACCTGCAACCACTTGCATTCCCGCCCGTTTCGCCGCCCGTGCCGCCACCAGGGTGACGGGGAACTCGCTCACCCGGATGCCGTCGGCGGCGTTCTCCGCAACCTCTTCCTCGGTGCGATCATCATGGCTCGCCAGCGTCACGTCGCGGCTGGCAAGCCTAGCGAGCAGCGCACGACGCTGTTTGTCGCGCAACTGCACCCTGGTCGCCTGCATTTCGGCGATGCGCCAGTCGATGTCTTCGTCCGCCATGCCGCCCTGCCGCCGCAGCGCCCGGTAGCGGTCGAGGTCGGCGTACTGGCCGACCCCGGGCGTGTGGTCCATCAGGCTCACCATGCGCACACGCGGATGGTCGGCGACCGGGGCGAACAGATCGAGCATGTCGGCGGCGGGGACCTCGCAGCGCAGGTGCAGGAAATGCTCGGCCTTGAACAGGTCGGCGGCGCCGAGTGCATCGAGGTCTGCAACTCCCTCGCGAAAGGTGCGCACGCGGTCCTTGTCAAAGCCCAAATCGCCGAGGCAGAGCGCGTCGAGCACTGTGGTCACGCCGGCCACGGCGCATTGCGCGTCATGTGTGATCAGCGCCGAGCGCGACGGCCAGCGCGCGTTGGTGCGAGGAAAGACCTGGCGTTCCAGGTTGTCGGTATGCACATCGACCACGCCGGGTATCAGCGTATCGCCGGCGAGGTCGATGGCGCCGGGAGCGGTGGAACGGCCGGGCTGGATGTCGGCGATCAGCTCTCCGCGCGCCACCAGCGTGCCGCGCAGCACGCAATCGGACAGCACCAGTGATGCGTTGGTCAGGATCGTCTCGTCTTTCATGCAGCATCCCGCAGCGGAGTGAGCTGGAACACCCGATCAGCGACAACATCACGTGCCGCGGTATCGTGCATGATGACGACGATCGCCGTGCCCGCTGCCTTTGCCTCGTTGATCATCGCTATGACCACCGCCTGATTTTCGGCATCAAGTGATGCCGTGGGCTCGTCCAGCAGCAGGATCGGATGCCCGGCAATGAAGCCGCGCGCGAGATTCACCCGCTGCTGCTCGCCGCCGGAGAAAGTCGCCGGCGGAAGCACGTGCAGGTGGGGCGGGATATTGAGCCGCAGCAGGAGCGCGGTCGCCGCCCTGTGCGCCGCATCGGTGGTGCCACCGCGGGCGAGCATCGCTTCCGCGACGATGTCGAGCGCCGGCACCCGCGGCACGACGCGCAGGAACTGGCTGACGTAGCCGAGTGTCTCGTGCCGCACAGCAAGGATTTGGCGCGGATCGGCGCGCGCGATATCGACCATCTCGCCGCGATGGCGTACCAGGATGCGGCCGCTTTCGGCACGGTAATTGGCGTAGAGACTTCGCATCAACGTCGTCTTGCCGGCGCCGGACGGGCCGACCAGAGCGACGCATTCGCCAGCACGCACTTCCAACGCCAGGTCGGACAACACCGGGATGCGCACGCCACCTTGCAGGTGCAGCGTGAAGCCCTTGGCGAGCCCTTCAGTGCGCAACATCACGGGGTGCATGGCAACATTTCGTTCAGCGATTGGATTGCAGCACCGGTTCTGCGGCGTGCCCGGACGATCGGGCATGGTGCCCGCTCGATAGGGTACCGCCGCCATCGGAGCGCACACATGCGCATGCGCATCGTGGTGATGATCCGGTCGGGTTCGAGGCGGATCCGGGTCTCACTCGAAATCCGCCTCTAGCCCATCGGAGCACTGAAGGGATGGTTGGAGCCACCCTCCAGTCGCTCTGAATAGCACGTGCTAACCCGCCGCCCGGCAATGACCTTGCTCGCAACGTTTCGTTCAGGGCTGATCCTGTAGCACCCGAGGTGCGGCGTGCCCGGATGACCGGGCATCGTGCCTGATCGATAAGGGCACCGCCGACATCGGAGCACACACATGCGTATGCGCATTGTGCTGATGATCCGATGGGGTGCGAGGCGGATCCAGCTTTCACTCAAGATCCGCCTCTAACCCATCGGGAGGGCCGGAGAGGTGGCAGCCACCACCCTCCGGTTCTCTCGATACCACATGCCGACCGCCCCTGACAACATTTCCCGATCACGCTTGTAGCACCGAGCTGACGAGAAGCTGTGTGTATGGATGCTGCGGATCATCCAGCACCTGATCGGTGAGCCCCGCCTCCACCACGACGCCGCGCTGCATCACCATGATGCGGTGCGCCAGCAGCCGCGCCACCGCGATATCATGCGTCACCAGCACGGCGGCGATCCGCAGCCGCGAAACCAGCGTGCGGATCAGGTCAAGCAGCCGTGCCTGCACCGACACATCGAGCCCGCCCGTCGGCTCATCCATGAACACGAGCCGCGGGTGGGTGACGAGGGTTCGGGCGATCTGCAGTCGCTGCAGCATGCCACCCGAGAACGTACGCGGCAGATCGTCGACGCGATCGGCGTCGATCTCCACTTGCGTAAGCCAATCCAGCGCCGCCTCGCGGATGTTTCCGTAATGCCGCGCGCCCTGGGCCATCAGTCGCTCGCCAACATTGCCGCCGGCGGTAACCCCCATGCGGAGGTTTTCGCGCGGGTCCTGCTGCACAAATCCCCAATCGGAGCGATGCAGCTTGCGCAGAAGCGGTGGCTCCATCGCGTGTACGTCATGCAGGCGGCCGGTCGGGTCACGATACCACACGGTGCCGGAGTCCGGCGCCATGCGACCTGACAGCACGTTCAACAGCGTGGTCTTGCCCGATCCCGATTCGCCGACTACCGCGAGCATCTCGCCCGGCCAGAGATCGACATCGACACCCACCAGCGCCGGTATCGCGCCAAAAGAGAGCGACAAACGGCGCGCGGAAAGCAGCGTCTCGTCAGTCATCGGCGCCGCTCCAGTTCCGCGTTCACTCCGCAGCCTCTGCCAGTGCGTCGGCGCCGACATGGCCGGCGGCGCGCCGCTCTGCGCAATAATCTGTGTCCGAGCACACGAACAGACGCCGCCCGCGATCATCGACCACCACCTCGTCGAGATATGAATCGACAGCGCCGCACAGCCCGCAGGCATGCGGGGCACGTCCGGCGCGGAACGGATGGTCCTCGAAATCCAGCGAACGCACGTCGGTGTAGGGCGGCACCGCGTAGATGCGCTTCTCACGTCCGGCGCCGAAAAGCTGCAGGGCCGGCATGCGGTGGAGTTTCGGATTATCGAAGGCCGGGATCGGGCTCGGCGCCATCAGATAGCGGTGGTTCACCATCACCGGATAATCGTAGCTGATGGCGACCTGCCCGAAGCGGGCAATATCTTCGTATAGCTTGACGTGCATTACGCCATACTCCGACAGCGCGTGCATCCGGCGAGTCTCGGCACGCGAGGCTTCCAACCGATAAAGCGGCTCCGGCTGCGGTACCTGATAGACGATGATCTGATCCTCGCGCAGCGGAGCCTCTGGAATTCGGTGGCGGGTCTGGATCAACGTCGCCTCGGCAGTCCGCGTCGTCGTCCGCACCCCGGCGGTGCGAGCGAAGAAGCGGCGGATCGAGACCGCGTTCGTGGTGTCGTCCGCGCCCTGGTCGATCACTTTCAGCACGTCGTCCGGCCCCAACACCGACGCAGTGACCTGGATGCCACCGGTGCCCCAGCCGTATGGCAGCGGCATCTCGCGCGAGCCGAACGGGATCTGATGGCCGGGGATCGCCACCGCTTTCAGCAGAGCGCGGCGGATCATCCGCTTGGTCTGCTCATCAAGATAGGCGAAATTGTATCCTTTCATTCGACCGTCTCTTGGTTGGACCGTTCTGTGACGTCAGTTGCTCGGCTCGCCTCCGCACGCATCCGGCGAACGGCCTCCAGCTCGCTCTGGAAATCGACATAGTGCGGCAGTTTCAGGTGCTCGACGAACCCCGTCGCCTCAACATTATCCGAATGGTACAATACGAATTCCACGTTCTGCGCCGGCGCGGTGACTTCCTCGCCGAGCTCGGCGGCGCGCATCGCGCGATCGACCAGTGCCATCGCCATCGCCTTGCGTTCAGCATGGCCGAACACCAAGCCATAGCCGCGGGTGAATTGCGGCGGCGTGGTCTTTGTGCCCTTGAATTGGTTGATCATCTGGCACTCGGTCAGGACGATCTCGCCGATATCGATGGCGAAGCCAAGCTCAGGAGGTTCTATTTCCACCGAAATCTCACCCATGCGGATCTCGCCGGCGAAAGGATGAGCGCCGCCATAGCCGCGTTGGGTCGAATAGCCGAGGCCGAGCAGGAAACCCTCGTCGCCACGCGCCAGCGCCTGCAGGCGCACGTCACGGTTCGCCGGAAAAGCGAGCGGCTGGCGCGTCAGGTCGCCGGGCTCGGTATCCGCCGCGATGTCCTGCTCGATCAGACCTTCGCGGCCCAGTATGTCATGCACGCGCGGCATCACCTCATCATCGGGCGCGACGGATGGGGCCGAAGGTGCCGCGTCTCTCGGACTCCAGCGCGAAATCCAGCAGCCGGTGCGTGTAGTCATAGGTTGGCCCGAGCATCTGCCCACCAGGCAGGTCCTTGAAGATCGCCGAAATGCGGCGCCGGACGTGCATCAAGGCGGTATCAGCCGGATGCGAGTGACCAAAGCGTGGCAGCGTCGTACGATAGGCGCGCAGCAGGAACGCCGCCTCGATCAGGTCACCCTGCGCCTGCTTCACCGCCAGCGCCGCGAGCTCGCGGTCGTACAGCGAGCCCTCGCCCATCGCGCGATCCACTGCGCGCCCAAGCTGTTGTTCGATCTGGGCCAAGCCGATAACCGGGACCACCGGATCGCCGCGCCGCGATTCGGCTAACCAGGCGTGCGCGCTGTCGATCGCGCGCTCGCCGCCTTTGACTGCGACGTATGCCATGTTCAGGCATCCTCGATGCTGAGCGCTGCGCGGCAGCGCCGCGAGCCGGGATCCGGCGCACAAGATAAGATCGACGCCGCGCGGAAAGCGCGCGTGGTTGTCCGCCCAGATCGTTGCGAATGTCGCCGGCAGCCCGTCCACGGCAAGTATGGCGTGGTCGCGCAATCCCGGTCCGCGCAGGCGGTACCGCCTGCCGACGCCGAGCGCCGGCACTTGCACGATCGCCGTCGCGGCTGTCTCTGGCGCTTCATGCGAGCCGAGGTGCAGCACGGCGATATCGGGCAGCGCATCGGTTACCACGAACGACGCCATCGCCGGATCTGTGACGCAGACGGCGCCGCAATGGAACACGATCCACGCACGTGCGGCATGCAGCCGCGGGTCGAGCCACAGCGGTGTCTCACCATCCACGAGGGTCAGCAGCACCGCAGCGGTCGCGGCGTCCAGCGGCGGCGGCGGTGCTAGCCCTTCCCCGGCCGCATGCAGTGATCCGGGCCGGGCCATCGCATCGAGCACCGCGCGAAAGCAGCGCTGCGCGGCGGTGACAGGATCGGCGAACCCTGGCAGGTCGATATCACTCATGAACGCATGTTCCGCAGCGCGAAGAACTGCACCTTGGTGGCCGCCGCCTTGGCTGTGACATCGGCACGCCGCGCCTGCTGCACAGCCGCGAGAGGCTCGATGACCCTGTCTGTCAGCACCGCACGCAACGACGTGTCCTGCAGCAGCGCATCCACGGCCGCCGCCAGTTCCGCCTGCCTGCCAGCGCGTCCGGCGACATAGGCGTGACCGGTGAAGCCATCAGGGCCAGAGCCGGTGCGGACGGTGCAGCGCGTCACCGTCATCTCGCCGAGGTTGAACGGCGCCCCACCGCCTCCGGCTCGCCCGCGCACCATCACCAGCCCGCTTTCGGGGCCACGCAGCACGCGCCAGCCCGGTAAACCGGGGCACGCGGCGAGTCGGTCGGAAATCTCCTCGGCGCGCGCCCGTGCCAGCACCGCCATCCAGCGTTTCCGCTCGGCAGGGACGGGCGCGCCGGCATGGGCGGGCGAGGATGAATCGGCCATGGGCGAACGAGAATTCCGCGGTACGGATGTCTAGACAGCTAGGCCCCGACGCGTATAGCGTCAAGCGGAACTCGCATGGATTCGGCGGAGGCGTGGTGAAATTGCGATGACGGCCTCCCCCGATGCTGCCGAGCAGCTTCTGCGCCAGGACGGCATCGCGCTATGGCGGCAGATCGCCACCCGGCTGCAGCACGATATCGGCGCCGGCGTCCACCCGCCCGGTGGCCGGCTGCCCACCGAGCAGGAACTGTCGCGGCGCTTCGGGGTCAACCGCCACACGGTCCGGCGTGCGCTGGAAGAGTTGTCGCGCGGCGGGCTGGTGCGCGTCGAGCAGGGGCGCGGCTCGTTCGTTGCAGAAGATGTGCTGGAATACGCGGTTGAGCCACGCACGCGATTTTCGGAATGGATCCGCCGGCACAACCGGGAACCATCAGGGCACATCCTGCAGCTCGCCGAGATTGCGGCAGACGCGTCGGTCGCGGCGGGCCTCGGTATCAAGCCGGGCGCGCGGGTCGTGCTGCTGGAACGGCTGGGGCTGGCCGACGGGCGGCCGGTGAGCCTGGCGGCGCATCATTTCCCCGCCCATCGTTATCGCGGACTGCTCGACGCGCTGCGACGCCATCCGACCATCACAGAGGCGCTGAAATCGGTCGGCGTGCCCGATTACATGCGCCAGATGACGCGCGTCACTGCGCGCCTGCCGAACGCCCAAGAGGCAGAGCTGCTCCGCATACCGCGCAACCGACCGCTGCTGGTCACCGAGAATATCAACGTCGATCATACCGGCGCGGTGGTGGAGTTCGGCGTCGCGCGCTATCCGACTCCGCGCGTGCAGATCGTTTTCGAACCCTGACGGCGAGCAGATGAAACCACTGACGATCACCGGCGGCCGCGTGCTGCTGCAAACCGACGGGTTGCAACCGGTCGATCTGGCGTTGGCCGATGGGTCGATCGCGCGGATCGACGGACCAGCGCGCAACGGCATGCTGCTGGATGCGACCGGGCTTCTGGTGCTGCCGGGCATCGTCGATATCCACGGCGATGCGTTCGAGCGCCAGCTTCAGCCTCGTCCGGGTGTGGATTTCCCGGCGGAGATCGCGCTGATCGATACCGAGGCGCAACTTCTCGCCAACGGCATCACCACCGCGTTCCACGGCGTGACGCTGTCGTGGGAGCCGGGGCTGCGCAGTCTGGAGACCTGGCGCGCGTTACTCGATGCACTGGAGGCGCGGCGCTGGAGCTGCAACATGCGCGTGCATCTTCGCTGGGAGGCGTACAACCTCGACGCGCTGGATGTGGCGCTGGCTGACATCGCTGCTGGGCGGGTGCACCTGGTGGCGTTCAACGATCACACGCCGACGATCCTGCGGCGCATCGACGATGTCGTCGCCTGGGCGAAGTACAGCGAGCGGGCGAGGATGACGGTGGCACAGTTCTGCGACCTGGCGTTGCGCGTCGGAACGCGCGCGGCCGAAGTCCCTGCTGGGATCGCACGGATTGCCGCTGCGGCGCGCGAAGCCGGCGTGCCGATGGCGAGTCACGACGACGAGACTGTGCCGATGCGCGAGGCGTTTCGCGCGATGGGTGCGCGTATCTGCGAATTCCCGTTGGCCGAGGAGGTCGGGCGCGCGGCGCGCGCGGCCGGCGATTTCGTGGTGATGGGCAGCCCGAACGTGGTGCGGGGACGATCCCATCTCGGCTGGGCATCGGCGGCGAGGCTGGCGGAGGAGGGGATCTGCACGGTGCTTTCATCTGATTATTTCTACCCGGCGATGCTGCGCGCGGCGCTGGTTTTGGCCGGGCGGGGCGTGCTGGACCTGGCGCGTGCCTGGGCGTTGATCTCCGCCAATCCGGCCGCGGCAGCCGGGCTGACCGATCGCGGGATGATCGCCGAAGGGATGCGTGCCGACATGTTATTGGTCGATCCTGAGTGTGGCCGGGTGGTGGCGACGATTGCCGCCGGACGGATCGCACATATTATTGCAGAAGGGGCAGCGCGGCTGTTGCCGCGCTGATGCATCCAATGGGGCGCGGGACTGTCGACGCTCATACCCGTTAACCCGAACCGGTCTGCTCGACCAAGTACTAGCGTCGACGCCGCCCGCCGCCCATCCTCGACACGCTTTCGATAACTGAAAAAAGAGTGGCGGTCGTGAACCCGAACAGGACGACGCCATTGAGTGCTTCAATGGCGCCCATCATCTGCCAATGGGGCTCAAGGTACAGCTGGCGTGGCCGTAGGTCGTCATCACGCTCAACGAGTACAGCATCGCCGACTTCGCTTCCGGAAGCGCGCCCAGCCAGAGATACACGACGCCCCACGCACCCGCTTCAACTGCGTGCAGTGCTGTAACCAGCAAAACGGTGACACCCATGACGAGCGCGAAGCCAACTCTGAAGCTACGGTATTAAGCCATCTTTTCGAGCAGGACGACGCCCTTTCCCCGAATTGTTCCGAGCCCGAAGACGTGCGGGATGACCGTCGCCAGAATGAGCGGCAGGCTCCAGAGCCAACTCTCATACCACAGTGGCAATATCTCACTCCTAGGGTGCCGCCGATTGCTCAGTGCGCTATTGCCCGGCACTGCGCGTTGATTTACTAATCGGTCAGGAATTTAGGCTACAAACGGGTTGTACTTTGCCTTGCTGCCTGCTATATCAGGAGCATGGTTCGAGACGGCAGGACATTAGACCATAAGACGCTGGAGGAGATCCGGCGGATGGCGGTCGAGCGAGTGCAGGAGGGCGAGGCACCCAGTGCGGTGATTGCGTCCTATGGATTTTGCCGCACGACGATCTACAAATGGCTGAACAAGGTGAGGCGTGGCGGACGCGGTGATCCTCTCCGCTCACGCAAGGGGACCGGACGCCCTGCCAAATTGACGAAGAAGCAAAAGCGGCAGGTATTCCGTTGGATCAACGGCAAGGATCCTCGGCAGTACCGGCTTCGACTTTGGTCTGTGGACCCGGCAAATCGTCGCTCAGTTGATTGCTGACAGGTTTGGCATCGAACTCAGCCTCGCCTCGGTGGGCAAACTGCTGGCGGAGCTGGGATTGACGCCGCAAAAACCGCTGATGCGCGCCTACCAGCGTGATCCAGAGGCGATTGAGGCCTGGAAGCAGACCACCTATCCGCGGCTGGCGGCGCGGGCGAAACGCGCCGGGGCGGAGATCTATTTCTGGGATGAGTTGGGGTTTCGTGCCGATGCGGTACAAGGCAAGACCTGGGGCGTCAGGGGGCGCACGCCGGTGGTCGAGGTGCCGGGCCCCCGACAATCGGTTTCGGCGGCATCCGCGGTCAATGCCAAGGGCGCCTTCTGGTTTGTCACCTATAAGGGCGGGATGACGGCAGAGCTATTTGTCGGCTTACTCAAGCACGTTATGCGTGGTCGCAGAAAGCCGCTGTTTTTGGTGTTGGACAGCCTGCCCGCTCACAAAGCGAGGATGGTGCGAGACTACGTCGCCTCGACGAATGGCAAACTCGAACTGCACTTCCTGCCCGGCTATGCGCCAGAGCTGAACCCCGACGAACTGGTGTGGAACTACGTCAAGCGCACCGGCACGGCCAAGAGCCCACTCGCCTCCGGCGAGTTGCTGCAAGACCGCATCGAGGCCGACTTACAGGCTGTCCAGGACGATCCGGCGCTTGTCAGATCTTTCTTTAGGGCGCCAACTGTAGCCTATATTATTGACTGATTAGTAAATCAATGTACTGACAGCAATCCTGTGACCATTCAGGTCCACCACATCAGGAAGGCGCACGAAATGCAGTTTATGAAGCTGCGTACGATTTTCAGTGCTTGCAGGCTCCTCGCGGCTTGCCTGATCCTGGGGTTCAGCGCGACCATGGGTGCGCAAGCGCAGCCGCAGGGTGCAACACAGGCGAAACCACCCAAGCCCCCGGCGACCAGGAGCCACCCGGCGGCGCCGACAAAGATGGTGCTCGAGCCGCGAGCGTTAGACCTGCTCAAGGCCACCAGCGAGCGGCTTGCGGCGGCAAAGTCGATGTCCTTCACTGCCGTTGCAGGCTATGAGTATCCAAGTCAGCTCGGCCCGCCGATCCTTTATTCGGTGCGCTACGACGTCACCATGCAGCGCCCGGACAAGCTGCGGGTGATCATTCCCGGCGACGGGCCGGCGTCCGAATTCTATTACGACGGCAAGGCGATGACGGCCTACGCGCCGAAGGAGAATCTGGTCGCCGTCGCCGATGCGCCGCCGACCATCGAGGGCGCGCTGAAGGCCGCATTTCAGACCGCCGACATTTATTACCCATTCACCGACCTGCTGGTCGCCGATCCTTATGCCGCGATGACGGATGGTGCGATCCTCGCGTTCTACATCGGCCCATCAGACGAGGTCGGTGGCACCAAGACCGAAATGGTAGCCTGGGCCAATCGCGACGTTTTCCTGCAAATCTGGATCGGCGCCGACGACAAGCTGCCGCGTCGGGTGCGTGCGATCTACAGCGCGGACCCGCTAAGCCTGCGTAACGAGTTGGATCTGTCGAACTGGCAGATCGATCAGGAGATCCCGGCGGACACGTTTACTTCGGAGAAGGCTAAGAGCGCGCAGCCCATGAAGTTCGACCGGCCCGGCAACCGGTCCCAACCGCCTTGCCTGAAGCCGCTTGGAAACATGGCGCCGTCCAAGCCAGCCACGAAATCACCCTGATGAGGTGCAATGTTATGAAACCATTTGTCATAGTGGCCGGCGTCCTGTTGCTGGGCACTCTGCGGCCGGATAACGCCGATGCATGGGCCAGCGCCAATCGCTATGGTGGCAGCACAAGCCATAGTTATGGCGAGACCAGCCACACCAACGCCTATGGCGGCAGCACAGGCCATGCCTACGGCCAGGGAACCGAGCACACGAACACGTATGGCGGAAGCTCGGAGCACGGCTGGGGCGGCGGCAGCGAGCACACCAACGCCTACGGCGGCAGCACCTCGGGCGCGTATGGCCAGGGTGCAACGCACACGAACGTCTACGGCGGCAGCACCTCCGGAGCGTACGGACAAGGCGCCACGCACACCTATGCTTCGGGGGCAACGGCCTATGTACCGCCGGCCTACCACGGGTACGCCGGATATCCCGCCTATCACCCACCGGTCGCGGTGCCGTACTATTCGGCGTCGGGATGCTATGGCTGCGCCGCCGCTGCCGGGCTGTCGTCGGCGCGACCGCTGGGGTCGTTGCGGGCGCCGCCGCCGCGACTGCGGCTACCCCCCCACCGCCCGTGGCGGTGTATGCGCCGCCATCCGCGCCGGTGGCGTACGCGGCGCTGCCGGCTGGCTGCATCTACCGATTGCTTCCGCACGAATACGACTGCGGGGGGACGTGGTTTGCGCCCGCTTATGGCGCAAATGGTGTTTACTACCGCGTCGTTCCTGCGCCGTAAGAACATGGAGTGGGCGGTTTGGAGGCGCTCGCCGTTTTGATGGCCGCGGGCACGCCGGTCGATGTGAAGACGGGACCGGTGGAAGGCAAGATCCACTTGGAGAACGCGCATAATTACCCGTTCTCCGAGTTCGGCATGGTCCTCGGCGACTCCTTCGCGACCGCCAATGCGCACATCTGGAACACCACCGGCACCAGCGACTGCCCACCGAAGTACTGAGACCGGATCGATGCAGCGTTTCCAAGGAGCCGTGGGTCTTCAGCATCCCCGATATGGGCAACCGGTATTACATGATGCCTGTGTTGGATGGCTGGTCCGAGGTCTTCGCCGTGCCGAGCACCCGCAACACGGGTGGCAAACAGCATGCCTTTGCAGCACCGGCCAACGGAAACCCCCGCGACCACAATGGCGCGATCACGTGGCTCAACCGAGCCAAACTCTCAGACGCAGGCAGCCGAGTCACGCCCATAGGCGCGGCAGTGCTCCCCCCGTCCCGGTGACCGGGTCCGCCGCCGGCACCGGCACCTTGGCGATATTGCCCACCACCTCGTCGTGCTCCGCCAGTTGGCCGCGGCGCGTATCCGGCCGCCCGCCCGGCACATCCGGATAAGCACCGACGATCAGCAGATCCGGCGACTGGCCCTGGTTGCAATGACCGACCCCGGCGGGCAGCACCACCACGTCGCCGGCACCGACCTCCAGCACGCGACCCGACGGGCCGCCGAACAGCACCGTCGCTTGTCCCCGCGCCACCCCCAGCACCTCGTGTGCGGTACTGTGGAAATGGTGGAATGGGTGCACGCCGTCCCGCCAGGCCGGAGGCCAGCGATTGGCGGCGAACAGCCGCTCGATCGCCACCGGATCGGCCGGCACCGCCTGTCGGTACACAAGCAACGGCAGGCGCGAATTGGGAATCGCGCCGTCGTCCTCGAAGGTGAAGGTCTCGGGTTCGGTCATCCGCCCTCCTCTTACTCGGCAGCTTTGGCGGGCTCGACCGCGGGCGCCGGCAACACCCGCTGATCGCGCCCCGCCGCGATGGCACGCAGCCGGTTCATCACCGAACCGGTGCCGGCTGGGATCAGCCGTCCGACGATCACGTTCTCCTTCAGCCCCGTCAGGCTATCGACCTTGCCGGCCGTCGCCGCCTCGGTCAGCACGCGCGTCGTCTCCTGGAAGGAGGCGGCGCTGATGAAGCTGTTGGTCTGCAGGCTCGCCTTGGTGATGCCCTGCAGCACCGGCATCGCCGCTGCCGGCCGGTCGTCCTTGCCGAGTCGGGCATTCACCATGTCGAACTCGATGCGATCCACCTGCTCGCCGGCGAGGTAGGTGGTGTCGCCGGGATCCAGGATCTCCACCTTCTGCAACATCTGGCGGACGATCACCTCGATGTGCTTATCATTGATCTTCACGCCCTGCAGGCGATAGACCTCCTGGATTTCGTTGACAAGGTAATCAGACAGCGCCTCGACGCCGAGCACTTTCAGGATGTCGTGCGGCACGCGCGGGCCATCGACCAGCGGGTCGCCGCGGCGAACGAAATCGCCCTCCTGCACCGAGACGTGCTTGCCCTTGGCGATCAGGTACTCGGTCTCCTCGCCGGTCTCGTCGTTCTTCACGATGACGCGGCGCTTGGCCTTGTAGTCCTTGCCGAACTCCACCCGGCCGTCGGTCTCGGCGATCACCGCGTGGTCCTTCGGCCGCCTTGCCTCGAACAGCTCCGCAACACGCGGCAGACCGCCGGTGATGTCGCGCGTCTTGCTGCCTTCGCGCGGGATGCGGGCCAGCACGTCGCCTGCCGCCACCTGGGCGCCGTTCTCCACGCTCAGGATCGAATCCGGCGCGAGGAAATAGCGTGCGTCGCCACCGCTCGACAGGTGCACCACTTCGCCCCGCTCATCCTTGAGCTGCAAGCGCGGACGCAGGTCGGCGCCCTTGGCGGCCTGCTTGTAATCGACCACCACCTTGGATGTCAGGCCGGTGACTTCGTCCATCCGCTCCACCAGCGTGATGCCCTCGATCAGGTCGAGATATTCCACCTTGCCGGTGCGCTCAGTGATGATCGGCAAGGTGTACGGGTCCCACTCCGCCAGCTTCTGGCCGCGAGCAACCTGCTGGCCTTCGTCGACCAGCAGCCGCGCGCCGTACGGCACGCGGAAGCGGGCACGTTCGCGCGCCTTGTCATCGACCAGCACGATCTCGCAGTTGCGCGACATTACCACCGGCGTACCGAGGCTGTTCATGACCACGTTACGGTTCTTCACCGACACCGTGCCTTCATGGCTGGCTTCGATGGCCGACTGCTCGGCACCCCGCTGCGCCGCCCCGCCGATATGGAAGGTGCGCATCGTCAACTGCGTGCCCGGCTCGCCGATCGACTGGGCCGCGATCACTCCGACCGCTTCGCCGATATTCACCGGCGTGCCGCGGGCAAGGTCGCGCCCATAGCAATGGGCGCAGACGCCGACCCGCGAATCGCAGGTCAGCACCGAGCGGATCTTGACCGCTTCGACGCCGGCCCGCTCGATCAGCTCGGCGCTCTCTTCCTCGATCAGCGTGTTCTGCGGCACCAACACCTCGCCGGAGACAGGATCGAGCACGTCCTCGGCGGCTGTACGCCCGAGCACACGATCGGCCAGGCTGGAGACCACCTCGCCGCCGTCCATCACCGCGCGCACGGTCAGGCCACGCTCAGTTCCGCAGTCGATCCTCGACGATGATGCAGTCCTGCGCCACATCGACCAGCCGGCGAGTCAGATAGCCCGAGTTGGCGGTCTTCAGCGCGGTATCCGCCAGCCCCTTCCGGGCGCCGTGGGTGGAGTTGAAATACTCCAGCACCGACAGGCCTTCCTTGAAGTTGGCGATGATCGGCTGCTCGATGATCTCGCCCGAGGGCTTGGCCATCAACCCGCGCATGCCGGCAAGCTGACGCATCTGCGCCGGCGAGCCGCGCGCGCCCGAATGGCTCATCATCCACACCGAGTTGGTGGGCTGGTGCGGCTCCTGCTTGCTGATCTCCTTCATCATCGCCGAGGCCACCTCGTCGGTGCAGCGCGACCAAGCATCCACCACCTTGTTGTAGCGCTCCCCGGCGGTGATCAGGCCTTCCTGGTACTGCTGCTCGAACTCCTTCACTTCGGCCTGGGTGTGGCGAATCAGCTCGGCCTTCTCGACCGGGATGATCAGGTCATCCTTGCCGAACGAGATGCCGGCCTTGCACGCCTGCCCGAAGCCCAGGCCCATCAGCCGGTCGGCGAAGATCACGCACTCCTTCTGGCCGCAGTGGCGATACACCGCGTCGATCACGTCGGAGATGTTCTTCTTGGTCAACTGCTTGTTGATCAGCGAGAACGGCACGTTCGGGTGCTTCGGCAGGATCTGCGCGATCATCATCCGCCCGGGCGTGGTGACCACGACCTCACGGATCTGGTTGCCCTTGTCGTCGACCGATTCCCAACGCGCCTTGATCTTGTCGTGCAGGCTGATCGACTTCGGAGAACAGCGCGTACTCGATCTCGCCGATCGTGCCGATAGGCCGGCGCGTCCTGGTCGGCGACCTGGCGGTACTCCGGCGTTTCCAGCGACAGGTAATAGAGGCCGAGCACGATATCCTGGCTCGGCACGATGATCGGCTTGCCGTTGGCCGGGCTGAGGATGTTGTTGGTGGACATCATCAGCACGCGCGCCTCGAGCTGCGACTTCCAGCGACAGCGGCACGTGCACCGCCATCTGGTCGCCGTCGAAATCGGCATTGAACGCGGTGCAGACCAGCGGATGAAGCTGGATCGCCTTGCCTTCGATCAGCACCGGCTCGAACGCCTGGATGCCAAGCCGGTGCAAGGTGGGCGCGCGGTTCAGCATCACCGGGTGCTCGCGGATCACCTCCTCGAGGATGTCCCAGACCTCCGGCCGCTCCTTCTCCACCATGCGCTTGGCCGCCTTGATGGTGGTGGCGTGACCATATTTCTCCAGCTTGGCGTAAATGAACGGCTTGAACAGCTCGAGCGCCATCTTCTTCGGCAGGCCGCACTGATACAGCTTGAGCTCGGGGCCGACCACGATCACCGAGCGGCCGGAGTAATCGACGCGCTTGCCGAGCAGGTTCTGGCGGAACCGGCCCTGCTTGCCCTTCAGCATGTCGGACAGCGACTTCAGCGGCCGCTTGTTGGCGCCGGTGATGGCGCGCCCGCGCCGGCCGTTGTCGAACAGCGCATCAACGCTTTCCTGCAGCATGCGCTTCTCGTTGCGGACGATGATGTCGGGCGCACGCAGCTCGATCAACCGCTTCAGCCGGTTGTTGCGATTGATCACGCGCCGATACAGGTCGTTCAGGTCAGACGTTGCGAAGCGGCCGCCATCGAGCGGCACCAGCGGGCGCAGCTCGGGCGGGATCACCGGCACCACGTCCAGGATCATCCACCCGGGATGCGCGCCGGAATCAGCGAACGCCTCGACCAGCTTCAGGCGCTTGACCAGCTTCTTGCGCTTGGCCTCGCTGTTGGTGTCCTTGAGCTCCTGGCGCAGACGGACCTTGTCGGCGTCCAGGTCGATGCGGTGCAGGATCTTCTTGATCGCCTCGGCGCCGATGCCGACCTCGAACTGGTCCTCGCCGAACTCGTCCTGCTTGGCCATCAACTGGTCTTCGGTGAGAAGCTGATGCAGCTTGAGGTCGGTGGTGCCCGGCTCGAGCACGACATAGCTCTCGAAATACAGGATCTTCTCGAGCTCCTTCAGCGTCATATCGACCATCAGGCCGATCCGGCTGGGCAGCGACTTCATGAACCAGATGTGCGCGACCGGGCTGGCCAGCTCGATATGGCCCATCCGCTCGCGGCGCACCTTCGCCAGCGTCACCTCGACGCCGCATTTCTCGCAGATGATGCCGCGGAACTTCATCCGCTTGTACTTGCCGCACAGGCACTCGTAGTCCTTGATCGGGCCGAAGATGCGGGCGCAGAACAGGCCGTCCCGCTCCGGCTTGAAGGTGCGGTAATTGATGGTCTCCGGCTTCTTGATCTCGCCGTATGACCAGCTACGGATCTGCTCCGGCGAGGCGATCTGAATCTTGATCTGGTCGAAGCTCACCGTCTGGCCGGTCTGGCCAAGGATCTTCATCAACTCGTTCATGCGTGTTTCACCCTGTTAGCGGGTCGGGAATCATCTCCGCGGCACCCCCTCCCGCGAGGGGAGGGGGGGAGGGGGGAAGTGGTTAGGCGGCGCGGCTGTCCAGCTCGACATTCAGCCCCAACGATTTCAACTCCTTCACCAATACGTTGAAGCTCTCCGGAATGCCGGCCTCGAACGTGTCCTGCTCGCGCACGATCGCCTCATAGACCTTGGTGCGGCCGGACACGTCGTCCGACTTCACTGTCAGCATCTCCTGCAGCGTGTAGGCGGCGCCGTAAGCCTCCAGCGCCCACACCTCCATCTCGCCGAAGCGCTGGCCACCGAACTGCGCCTTGCCGCCCAGCGGCTGCTGCGTCACCAGGCTGTACGGCCCGATCGAGCGGGCGTGGATCTTGTCGTCCACCAGGTGGTGCAGCTTCAGCATGTAGATATAGCCGACGGTCACCTTGCGCTCGAACGGCTCGCCGGTACGGCCGTCGACCAGGGTCACCTGGCCCGACGTGTCGAGCCCGGCCTTCACCAGCATGCTCTCGATGTCGGACATGCGGGCACCGTCGAACACCGGCGATGGCAATCGGCACGCCCTTGCGCAGGTTCTCAGCAAGCTCGACGAGCTGATCGGTGTCGAGCGATGGCGATCTCGCTACCGTAAAGCTCGTCGCCATAGACATCATGCAGCCGGTCTAGCAACTCCTGCCGCCTGGCGCCGGTGCGCTGATACTCATCGACCAGCTCGCCGATCTGCTGGCCGAGCGTGGCGCAGGCCCAGCCGAGATGCGTCTCCAGGATCTGGCCGACATTCATCCGACTCGGCACGCCGAGTGGATTGAGCACGATATCGACCGGCGTGCCGTCTTCGAGGAACGGCATGTCCTCGACGGGCACCACCCTGGAGACGACACCCTTGTTGCCGTGCCGGCCGGCCATCTTGTCGCCAGGCTGCAGCTTGCGCTTCACCGCGATGAACACCTTGACCATCTTCATCACGCCCGGCGGCAGCTCATCGCCGCGCTGCAGCTTCTCGACCTTGCTGTCGAAGCGCGCCTGCAGGCGCCCCACCGCAGCGTCGAACTCGCGCTTCAGCGTCTCGATCTCGGCCATCACCGCGATCGTCCTGCACGCCGATATGGCGCCAAGCGCCGCGTGGATGCTCGGCCAGCACCTCCTCGGTGATCACCGTGCCCGACTTGATGCCCTTGAAGCCGCCGGCGGCCTTGCGGCCCAGCAGCTTCTCGCGCAGCCGGTTAAGGAAGCTGCGCTCCTGGATTGCGCGCTCGTCGTCGCGGTCCTTGGCCAGCCGCTCGATCTCGGCGCGCTCGATCGCCATCGCGCGCTCGTCCTTATCGACGCCGCGGCGCGAGAACACACGCACATCGACCACCGTGCCGGTCACACCGGGCGGCAGCTTCAATGAGGTGTCCCGCACGTCCGAGGCTTTCTCGCCGAAGATGGCGCGCAGCAGCTTCTCTTCCGGCGTCATCGGGCTTTCGCCCTTCGGCGTCACCTTGCCCACCAGGATATCGCCCGGGTTCACCTCGGCGCCGATATAGACGATCCCCGCCTCATCGAGGTTCTTCAGCGCCTCTTCGCCGACATTCGGGATGTCGCGGGTGATCTCTTCCTGGCCCAGCTTGGTGTCGCGCGCCATCACCTCGAATTCCTCGATGTGGATCGAGGTGAACACGTCGTCGCGGGCGATCCGCTCGGAGATCAGGATCGAGTCCTCGAAATTGTAGCCGTTCCACGGCATGAAGGCGGACAGCACGTTGCGCCCGAGCGCCAGCTCGCCGAATTCCGTCGAGGGGCCGTCGGCAATGATCTCGCTCTCGTTCACCCGGTCGCCCACCTTCACCAGCGGCCGCTGGTTGATGCAGGTCGACTGGTTGGAGCGCATGAACTTGCGCAGCCGGTAGATATCGACGCCCTTCGTCGTGCCATCCTCGTTGGTCGCGCGCACCACGATGCGCGAGCCGTCGATCTGATCGACAACGCCGGCGCGGCGGGCGACGATGGTGGCGCCGAAGTCGCGCGCCACCGCTTCCTCCATGCCGGTACCGACCAGCGGCGCGTCGGCCTGGATCAGCGGCACCGCCTGGCGCTGCATGTTGCTGCCCATCAGCGCGCGGTTGGCGTCATCGTTCTCGAGGAACGGGATCAGCGCCGCTGCCACCGAAACAAGCTGCTTCGGAGACACGTCGATAGCGGTGACGTCCTCCGGGCGGGCGAGGCGGAAATCGCCCTGCTTGCGCACCGACACCAGGTCTTCGGTGAAGCGGCCGTGGCCGTCCATCGGCGCGTCGGCCTGGGCGACCACCAGCCGCTCTTCCTCCATTGCCGACAGGTAGCGCGGCTCGCGCTGCACCACCCCGTCCTTCACCAACAGGTACGGCGTCTCGATGAAGCCGTACTTGTTCACCTTGGCATAGGTCGCGAGCGAGTTGATAAGCCCGATATTCGGCCCTTCCGGCGTTTCGATTGGGCAGATGCGGCCGTAATGCGTCGGGTGTACGTCGCGCACCTCGAAGCCGGCCCGTTCGCGCGTCAGGCCGCCCGGCCCGAGCGCCGACAGGCGCCGCTTGTGCGTCACCTCGGACAGCGGGTTGGTCTGGTCCATGAACTGGCTGAGCTGCGAGGAGCCAAAGAACTCCCGCACCGCCGCCGCCGCCGGCTTCGCGTTGATCAGATCATGCGGCATGACGGTGTCGATATCGACCGACCCCATCCGCTCGCGGATCGCCCGCTCCATGCGCAACAGGCCGACGCGGTATTGGTTCTCCATCAGCTCGCCGACCGAACGGACACGGCGGTTGCCGAGATTGTCGATATCGTCGATCTGGCCGCGACCGTCCTTCAGCTCGCAGAGGGTCTTCACCGTCTGCAGCAGGTCCTCCTTGCGGAGCACCCGCATAGTGTCCGGCACCTCGTCCAGGCTGAAGCCAAGCCGCATGTTCATCTTCACGCGGCCGACGGCCGACAGGTCGTAGCGGTCGGGATCGAAAAAGAGGCCGCGGAACAGCGCCTCGGCGGTCTCCGGCGTCGGCGGCTCACCGGGGCGCATGACGCGATAGATATCGACCAGGGCATCGTCGCGGTTGCTGTTCTTATCGACCGCCAGCGTGTTGCGGATCCAGGGGCCGTTCGCCTGGTCGATCGCCAGAGTGGGCAGGCGGGTGATGCCGGCCTCCTCGAGCGCGGCCAACCGCGCTTCGGCCAGTTCCTCGCCAGCCTCGGCAAAAATCTCGCCGGTCTCCATGTTGACGATGTCTTCGGCAACGAAACGGCCCAGCAGGTCGGCACGACCGACCAGCACCTCTTTTGTGGTTTCGGCGATCCGACGAGCTTGGCGGGAGGTCAGCTTGGCATCCGCTTCGGCGACCACTTCGCCGGTACTGGCATCGACCAGCGGTTCCAGCAGCTTGATGCCGCGGAACGCCTCCGGGTCGAACGGCCGCGCCCAACCTTTCGGCGTGCGATCGAACACCACCTGGCGATAGTAGTGGTTCAGGATCTCCTCGGGATCCATCCCGCGGATCTCGCCCAGCTCGAGTGTCTCGCCGTTCGCCTCGCGCGACGCTCGCAACGCCTCGGTCGCGGCGCTCGGCAACGCATACAACAGCGTGGTGACCGGCAGCTTCCGCTTGCGATCGATGCGCACGTAAACCAAGTCCTTGGAGTCGAACTCGAAGTCGAGCCACGAGCCGCGATAGGGGATCACCCGCGCGGCAAACAGGTACTTGCCGCTGCTGTGCGTCTTGCCCTTGTCGTGGTCGAAGAACACGCCGGGCGAGCGGTGCATCTGGCTGACGATGACCCGCTCGGTGCCATTGATGATGAAGGTGCCGTTGTCGGTCATCAACGGCATGTCGCCCATATAGACCGGCTGCTCCTTGATATCGCGGATCGAACGCGCGCCGGTGTCCTCATCCACATCCCAGACGATCAGCCGCAGGATCACCTTCAGCGGAGCGGCATAGGTCATGCCGCGCTGGATGCATTCCTCGACGTCGTATTTTGGGTCTTCCAGCTCATAATTGACGAATTCCAGCCGGCCCGCGGCCGGCGAAATCATCGATCGGAAACACCGAGCGAAATACCTCCTGCAGCCCGGTGTTGGTGCGGCTGTCGGGACGCACGTTCATCTGCAGGAACGCCTCGTAGCTGGCGCGCTGCACATCGATCAGATTGGGCATCGGCGCCACTTCGGGAATGCGCCCGAAATTGCGGCGGATGCGCTTATGCCTCGTCACCGACCTGGAAATTGCGTTCATCGACTGTCCTGCTCGCCCTGGTTACTCAACGGCACCCTGATCCCCGGTCGCCCGATCTCTTTGTGTTCCCCGTCGCCGCAAAACGGCAACGCGGGCGGGAACGCCCTGCTCCCGCCCGTGCCAGCCTTGCGGCCTTCCTTGCATCATCTGATCGCGCCGTCCGGCAAAAAGCCCAAGCCGAACGGCGCTTCTCTATTGTTCCCGTCTAAGCCCTCGTTACCTGACCTCGACGCCGGCGCCCGCATCCTCGAGCATCTTGCGGAGTTTCGCCGCCTCGTCCTTGCTGACGCCTTCCTTGACCGTCTTCGGCGCACCTTCGACCAAATCCTTGGCCTCTTTCAGCCCAAGGCTGGTGATGGTGCGGACCTCCTTGATCACGTTGATCTTCTTGTCGCCCGCCTTGGTCAGGATGACGGTGAACTCCGTCTGCTCCTCGGCCGGTGCGGCGGCCGCGGCGGCCGCGCCAGCGGCCGGGGCTGCGGCGACGGCCACGGGTGCGGCGGCTGAGACGCCCCACTTGTCTTCGAGCAGCTTGGTGAGCTCGGCCGCCTCAAGCACAGTGAGGCCGGACAGCTCCTCGGCCAGCTTCTGCAGATCTGCCATTTGCGTAGGTTCCTTAATCTAGACCCTGTGTGGTTCCGTTCAAGCCGGATTTCTCCGACCAGTCTCAATTCTGTCGCTGCCGCTCAGGCGGGCGCCTCCTCCGCCTTGCGGGCGAAGGCGCCGAACACCCGGGCAAGCCCGCCGGCCGGCGCCGCCAGCACCCCTGCGAGCCGCGTCGCCGGCGTGGCGATCAGGCCGAGCAGACCGGCTCGGAGCTGATCCAGGCCGGGAAGCTCGGCCAGCTCGCGGACCCCGTTGGGGTCGAGCGCACGGGTGCCGAGGGCACCGCCCACCACCACCAGCTTCTCATTGACGCGGCTGTAATCGACCGTCGCCTTGGCGACCGCAATCGGGTCAGCCGCCCAGGCGAGTGCAGTCGGCCCCTTCAGCAGCGGCCGGATCGCGGTGAAAGGCGTGCCTTCCAGCGCGCGCGTGGCCAACCGGTTCTTCGCCACCTTGAAGGTGGCGCCCGCGGCTCGCATCCGGCGGCGCAGATCCGTCGCCTCGGCCACGGTCAGACCCTGGTTGCGGGTGACCACGACCATCGACGTCTCGGCGAACACCTGAGCGAGCCCGGCAACAAAGTCCCGCTTTTGTGCGCGGTCCATGTGCTCTCCGTTCTCTTTGCCGGGCGCGTTTGGACCGCGTACAGGCCGGTTGCTCATGTTCGCCTGTCCTTCAGTCGGAACCACCGAGGAGACCCGGAGCGGGAACCTCGGCACCCCGTCTTTCGCGCGCGGGCCTCAGCCCATTAACCCCGGTCAAGCCGGAGGACGTGCGGTCTCGGACAGGTTCGGGCGCCTCCCGGCACCCTGCCCGCCGCCCCGGACCACGGTCCGGAGCGGCGTATCTTGTTTATCCAGCCAGGCTGGCGATATCGACCCGCACACCCGGCCCCATCGTGGAGCTCAAGGCTACAGCCTTCACATATGTGCCCTTGGCGCCGGCCGGCTTGGCCCGCTGGATGGCATCGGCCAGTGCACGGGCATTCTCCAACAGCTTCTGCTCCTCGAAGCTCGCTTTGCCGATGCCGGCGTGGATGATCCCTGCCTTCTCGGCGCGGAACTCGACCTGGCCGCCTTTCGCGGCAGCCACGGCGCCCTGCACATCCATCGTGACAGTGCCGAGGCGCGGGTTCGGCATCAGCCCACGCGGGCCGAGGATCTTTCCGAGCCGCCCGACCACACCCATCAAGTCCGGAGTGGCGATGCAACGGTCGAAATTGATCTCGCCGGCCTGGACTTTTTCGGCGAGGTCCTCGGCGCCGACCACGTCGGCTCCGGCGGCCAGCGCCTCCTCGGCCTTCGGTCCGCGGGCGAACACGCCGACCCGCACCGCCTTGCCGGTGCCGTTCGGCAGATTGATCAGGCCGCGCACCATCTGGTCGGCGTGCCGCGGGTCGATGCCGAGATTCATCGACATCTCGACCGTCTCGTCGAACTTCGCCTTGGCGTTCTGCTTCACCAACCGGATCGCCTCGGGCAGCGGATAGGGCTTCGACTTGTCGAAGCTCGCATAGCCCGCCTTCAGCCGCTTGTCGTGCGCCATGGCTCAGCCCTCCACCACCGTCAGGCCCATCGATCGGGCGGAGCCGGCCAGCATCCGCACCGCGGCCTCGATGTCGCCGGCATTCATGTCCTGCATCTTCTGGGCCGCGATCTCGCGCAACTGCGTCGTGGTGACGCTGCCGACCGTGGCGCCCTTGCCGGTGGCGGTCGAGCCCTTCTCGATGCCTGCCGCCTTCTTCAGGAAATAGGTGTTGGGCGGCGTCTTGGTGATGAAGCTGTAGGTGCGGTCGGCATAGGCCGTGATCACCACCGGCACCGGCATGCCGGGTTCCATATTCGCCGTCTGCGCGTTGAAATCCTTGATGAATTGCATGATGTTGAGGCCCCGCTGGCCGAGCGCGGGGCCCACCGGCGGCGAGGGATTCGCCTTGCCGGCGGGGATCTGCAGCTTGATGTAGCCGACGATCTTCTTTGCCATAATCCCTGGTCTTCTCGACGCGCCAAGGACCGCGGTACGGACGACGCCCGGCGTCTCCCGCGTTCCAGTGAAGCGCGGCGGTGTAGAGGATCGGCGCCGCCGAGTCCAGCGCCTGCACGCGAGAAGGCCGCCGGCCGCTGATTGCCAATCCGCGGCGGCAATGTTCTATCCTGCCGGGACATGAGCGCAAGAATCGGAATTCGCACACGGTGGGGGCGTGAGGCGCTTCCGCTGGCCGGGCGTATCGCCTTGCATCGTGCCCCGGTCAGCGCAGCAGCGCGCGGCTGGCTGTAGAAGCTCGGCCCGGGGCTGATCACCGGCGCATCGGACGACGATCCAAGCGGCATCGCCACCTACTCGCAGGCGGGCGCGCAGTTCGGCACGGCGATGTGCTGGGTGATGCTGTTCACCTGGCCGCTGATGGCAGCGATCCAGGAGATCAGCGCCCGCATCGGCCGGGTCACCGGCCACGGGATCGCGGCCAATATCCGCGCCCACTACCCCCCCTGGCTGCTGCAGAGCATGGTTGCCCTTCTGCTGATCGCCAACACGCTCAATCTCGGTGCTGATCTCGGCGCGATGGGCGCGGCGGTACAGCTTCTCATCGGCGGTCCACCGCATCTGTATGTGGTGTGCTTCGCGGTCGGCTGCGCCCTGCTGGAGACGTTCTCTCGTTATGAGCGCTACGTCCATTTCATGAAATGGACGGCGGTGTCGCTGCTCGCCTATGTCGCGACCGCGCTCGTCGTGCAGGTCCCCTGGCGACAGGTTATCCACGACACGTTTCTGCCGAATTTCTCGCTCGGCACGGATTATGTCGTAACTATCGTCGCCGTGCTGGGCACCACGATCACGCCTTACTGCTTCTTCTGGCAGTCCTCGGAGGAGGCCGAGGACGAGCAGATCGACCCAAACGCCGAACCGCTGCTCGATGCGCCCCAGCAAGCGCCGCGCGAGATCGGGCGGATCCGCTTCGATACCTATCTTGGGATGGGCTATTCCAATCTGATCAGCCTTTTCATCATTATCACCACCGCGGCAACACTGCACGCGGCCGGAGTGACGGATATCCAGACCTCCTCGCAGGCTGCGGAGGCGCTGCGCCCGCTCGCCGGCGTGTTCACCTTCACGCTTTTTGCGTTCGGGATCATCGGGATTGGTCTGCTCGCGGTGCCAGTGCTGGCTGGCTCCGCGGCTTACGCGTTGGGCGAGGCGCTGGGCTGGCCGACGGGACTGGCGCGGCGACCGTTGGACGCAAAGGCTTTCTACGCAGCGATCGCCGTCTCGACGCTGGTGGGAGTCTTCATCAATTTCGTCCGTCTCGACCCGATCAAGGCGCTGTTCTGGTCGGCGGTACTGAACGGAATTGTCGCGGTGCCGCTGATGGCGGTGATCATGGTCATGGCGATGCAGCCCAAGGTAATGGGGCGGTTCGCCCTGCCATGGCCGCTCTGTGCCCTGGGTTGGGTCTGCACGGCGGTGATGGCGGTGGCCGTCGTGATCATGTTCGCCACGTTGTAGTTGGATTTGGATTGGACACAGAGGTCGCCGAGGTTATCGAGGTCATTGAGGCTGATTTTCACCATGCCATGATCCGCACCGTCGGGTCGGCTTTTTGTCGAATCATATCAGCCGGCTTTGCGGGCGACACTCGGATGCCGCTGGCGGAATGCGCTTAGCTTTTCCGCCCCACCTGTCGCCGGCATGAAAATGCGGCGCCGCTGGAGGGTCAATCTCAAGGACGCTTGGTATCATGTCAGAACCTCTCTCCTGTCGTCAGTACCCTCAGGTGACCTCTCTGTCGAATAACCAGCCCGACCCAGCACTACCGACGAGAATGCGAGAGACTGCTACAGGCAACACGGATAATCCTACGCCGCGGACAGATCGCCGGCGGCCGCCGCCAGAAACCTGACCGCGCGCTCCGCCTCCGTCGGATGGCGAAGCCGCAGCACAACAAGGCCTGCGTACTCCTCTCGCCCCAAGTGCTCCGCGTACTCGTAACGGTGCCGGGCCCAATTGCTCCAGGCCGATCGGATCGAGTGGCTTGGTCGCAGCATATGCCGCCATCGCTCGCGGTTGCCAGCCCATAGCTCGGTGCGCAGAACGGCAGTCGGCAATCGTTCCGCGGACGTGCGACCGCCCGAAATCATCTCACCACGTGATCCAATCGTCTCGCGGACAGCGAAATGAGACGGCGACGAGAATAGACCGCGTCCATGATGACGGGAAAGCCGAGCCCACATCCGCCTCCCCTGCGCGCGGGAGAGGCCATTCCGGTTTCAACCCAGCGCACCCGAACGGCGCAGGGCAGCGATCTCGTCGGACGAGAGGCCCAGCACGTCCACCAAGACTGCTTCCGTGTCCTCGCCGGGTGCCGGCGCGGGCCCGGATGCCAGCCCGAAGCTGGCGCGCCACGGCAAACCGGGAAGCACACCGCCGCCATGTGCTTCCCAAAATCCACGCGCGCGGAGATGCGGGCTTGCGACGAGATCGACAGCGTTGGCCAGCGCGGCAGCCGGGATTCCCGCACCCACCAGTTCGGCGACAGCAATCGACGCCGTTTGCGGACGCAGCCACGCGGAAAGGGCGTCGTCGATCGCGGTCCGCCGCGTCATCCGCGCTTTGCAGCCCAATCCTGCCATTGCCGACAAGGCAGGCACGACAGCGCAAAGCCGCCGCCAATCCTCATCGTTCCGGACCACGACACAGACCCAGTCGTCATCTCCCGCACAGCGATAGGCGCCATGCAGGACGAAACGATCGGAACCGTTCCCCTGTGGCCGCGGCGGCGCCCCGAGTTGCGCTGCCAGCAGCGGATCGGCCATCGTCCACAGCATCGCCTCGATCATCGAGAAGTCGGTCCTGGCCACACCGCCGGTGCGTTGCCGATGCCAGAGCGCAGCAGCAACGACGAAGGCAAGCAAAAGGCCACACATCGGGTCGAGCCATGCCAACCCGACACGCGGCAGCCTATCCGGGTGCCGATTGAGCCCGGCGAACCCCGCATAGCATTGCAGCAGCGTGCCGTACGCAACGGCTTGCGAACTCTGGCCCGGTGCGCCCGAGCCCCGATGCGGACACATAAATCAGCCCCGCATTGCGCGCGCACAGATCATCAGCACCAAGCTGCAACCGCTCCATCACGCCGGTCGCGAAATTCTCGATCAGCACATCGGACGCACCGGCCAACGCCTGCGCGACGGCAACCGCCTCCGGCTTCTTCAGATCAAGCACGATGCCGCGTTTCGCCTGCCCGAGCACGGAGTGCAGCTCGGATGCACGGCCAGGATCGCCACGCCCGGGTGCCTCGACCTTGATGACCTCAGCGCCCATCGCCGCGAGGTACCGCGTCGCCGTCGGTCCGGCGATCACCCAACTGAAGTCGAGAACGCGGACGCCCGAAAGCGGCAAAGGTCCGCGCAAACAGCGGTCACGAGTAACCCGCGCTGGGCCGGACTCGATAATCCTCAGACCAAAAGGCGGCCCGGGTGCCTTCACCGTGCGCCCACCAATATCGACTTCGCGAAAGAACCCGCGATGAACCAGCTGTGACAACTCGAGCTGTTCCACCGGTTCGCGCAGCGGAAAGCTCGGTACATGCGCCGCCTGGGCAGCATCGGCGATCCACTGCTTGTCATGCTGGCAACTCCAGGCGGACATCAGGGCAAAGAGCGCATCCCAATTGGCGACCCGGTCGGGCTTGCTGGCAAAACGCGGATCGCTTCCCCAATCAGGCGAGCCCATCACCGCCAGCCACGCGGCCCATTGGCGATCCTCCCGCGGCGAGATCGCCACGTGACCGTCACGCGCCCGCAGAATAGTTACAGTGGCCCCATTGCCATCCGCGACCCGTTTGCGCGACCGGCATGTTCCGACCAGCCCGGCGTGGGCCAGTTCGGTGATCGCCAGCGTTGCCAGCGCCTCCTGGATCGAGACGTCGATCACGGCACCCGGCTCGATCGACAGCGCGGCGTGCATGCCAGCACACGCGGCGGCCAGCCCGCCTATGAAGGCCGATTGTTCGCCCACCGGGCGGATCGGCGCCTCGGCAAGATCGTCCACCCGCCCTGCAGAAGGCGGGCGATCCCGCTGGCAAAGCACAGCGTGAGGTCAGTTGCCGGGTCCTCTGCCTGAGGACCCGTCTGTCCAAACGGCGAGATGAAAATCAGTGCCGCTTTTTGATTGTACCGACGCAACGCTGCGGCATCAGCGTGGCGCGCCCACAGCTCGGAGGGCCTGCCTTCGCAGACGATCAGGTCGGCCCCAGCCAGCGCATGCCGCGCCGCTTCGCTGTCTCCGCAGACATGCGCCTTGCCATGGTTTAGGTACTGAGCAAGCGATGTTGACAGATCAAGGTCGATCCCGACGACTTCGGCACCGACATCAGCCAGAAGGCGCCCGCAGACCGCGGCAGCCAAGCCGTCCCCGACCTGCACCACCCGAAACCCCGCCAAGACCGCTGCGCAGCGCGGCGGGTGAGAGTGCAGTGGCATTCCCGTGCGTGGCCGCTCTACTGCGAAGCCGGTGGCTGACCGGCCGGCTGCGTCGGTGCCGCACCACCGCCCCCCTGCCCGAATGGCTGCGTGGGCGCGTTACTGGCGCCTCCTTGCCCAAACGGCTGGGTCGGAGCCGCTGGTTGCTGCGCCTGCTGCCGGCGCTCCATATCCCGAATGCAGCGCGCAAACGTGTTGTCGGCCCCCGTCGAGCCGCGGAGCGAGACCGTCCAAGGCGGCTCGTTGCCGGACGGGAAAGTAAGCGTCATCGAACTCGCCTGCCGGAACTGCTGACGGAATGTGCTGGTGTCGCTGCTCGGCATGCTCCAGGCGATCGAGGTGCCGTGCCCGGTCGCCTGTCCGTTCCATGGCTGGCCGAGCCCGATCTGCAGGACTACGGGAACCTGCGTCCCATCGGGGATAGACCAGCTCTGCTTGGTCGCCTGGAAAAACAGCGTGTCCCCGCCGATGACGAAGGTGAGATCCAGGCGGCGATCCCCCGTCGCGCTCTCCGTGCCAATACCGCAGACCACCTGGTTCTCAGCGTCGGTGCCGCTGAACGCCTCCCAGCTTCCAGCATGGTAATAGACCGTGGTCGCCGCCCCGGCCGTGCCGGCCGCCAACGCCGCTGCCGCAAGACCTCCCCAGATCGCCCGCATCCGTCTCCCCCCCGTGCCGAGGCGCCCGGCTGGCGAGCGCCGGCCCGAAGTGATAGCCAGATGGCACCTCCAGACAAGCCGGGACCTCCTTCATGAGCGCGATCGCCGACATCCTCGCCCGCGAGATCCTCGACAGCCGCGGCAACCCCACCGTGGAGGTGGACGTAACCCTGGATTCCAGTGCGCTCGGCCGCGCCGCCGTGCCATCCGGCGCCTCCACCGGCACCCACGAGGCGGTGGAACTGCGCGACAAGGACGCCCGCTACGGCGGAAAGGGCGTGCGGACCGCAGTCGCCAACGTCGAAGGCGAGATCTACGACGCCATCGGCGGCATGGACCCGACCGAGCAGGTGAAGATCGACGACATCCTGATCGACCTCGACGGCACGCCGAACAAGTCGCGCCTGGGCGCCAACGCGATCCTTGCCGTCTCGCTTGCGGTGGCAAAGGCGGCCGCCGCCGATCTCGGCCAGCCGCTCTACCGCTATGTCGGCGGCGTCTATGCGCGCACCTTGCCCGTACCGATGATGAACATCGTCAATGGCGGTCGCCACGCCGACAATCCCATCGACATCCAGGAATTCATGATCCAGCCCGTCGGCGCCGGCACCGTCGCCGAGGGCATCCGCATGGGCGCCGAGATCTTCGCCGCCCTCCGCAAGGGCCTGCACGATGCCGGCCACAGCACCAATGTCGGCGACGAAGGCGGCTTCGCGCCCAATCTCAGCTCCGCCGACGATGCACTGAGCTTCATCGCCCGCGCCTGCGAGTCAGCCGGCTACCGCCCCGGCGAGGACGTAGTGTTCGCGATCGACTGCGCCGCCTCCGAATTCTTCGAGGATGGCCGCTATAACTTGCGCGGCGAAGGCAAGACGCTCGATTCCGCCGGCATGGTCCAGTACCTGAAGGACCTCGTCGGCCGCTATCCGATCACCTCGATCGAGGACGGCTGCGCGGAAGACGACTGGGACGGCTGGAAGCTGCTGACCGATGCGCTCGGAAGCCGGGTGGAACTGGTCGGCGACGATATCTTTGTTACTAACCCAGAGCGGTTGCGGCGCGGCATCGAGGCCGGCAGCGCCAACGCCATCCTGGTCAAGGTGAACCAGATCGGCACGCTGTCCGAAACGCTGGAAACCGTCGAGCTCGCTCATCGCGCCGCCTGGCGCGTCGTCATGAGCCACCGCTCCGGCGAGACCGAGGACGCAACGATCGCCGACCTGGCAGTGGCGACGAATTGTGGGCAGATCAAAACCGGAAGCCTCTCGCGCAGCGACCGGACGGCCAAATACAACCAGTTGCTGCGCATCGAGGCGGAGCTAGGTCCGGCCGCGCGCTATGCCGGCCGGACCGTGTTGCGCCGCTGATCACGCGGACGATCGATTAAGGTATCGTCACCCCCAAAGTCACACCCGGCTGGGCGTAATAGACCGGCGGCGGGCTATAGTACGCGTACGGTCCTGGGACCACAGGCGCCACATAGGGATGCTCGTGACGCCAGCGCCAAGCTTCGCGAGCCCGCCAGTGATGGTGATGCCAGTAGGGATGGTCCGGGTACCAGGGCTGGGCGTGTGCCGATACTGCCGGGCCGCCTGCTATCCCCAGCATACAGGCCAAGGCCAGTGCTGTTCCGAGCAGTCTCATCTTAGCCTCCTCGGCTGTCTCGTGGACAGAAACGCGTGTGATGCGGCGATATTGCGTTAAATCGGTTCACCCTTGCGGGAGCTTTGTTGTAGGTTCATCAACAGGAATCGAGGCGGTAATTGGTCATGGCATTCGGGCGAGCGCTCAAGCGGCGAGCAAAGGCGGCGATCGCCCCGGTCCTGTTCCTGGCGCTGGTCGGCTATTTTGCCTGGAACGCCACCCATGGCGACCATGGCCTGATCGCCTATGCGCAGCGCCAGCAGCTTCTGAAAGAGGCGCAGGACGACTTGGCGCAGGTACAAGCCGAGAAGACAGAATGGGAGCGGCGGGTCGCCGCTCTGCGATCCGATCACCTGGACGCCGACATGCTGGATGAACGCGCGCGGGCAATGCTGAATCTTCGGACCCCGGGGACGTCATCGTTCCCTATGGCGACAAGGACCGGCTCTATTAGCGGGCGGCGCAAAGGGCGGCCCGGCGTTCCGCCACCGGCAGCCGCTTAGCCCATTGCTGCGATGCCGGGGCCCCCGCGAGTCAGCGTACTGATGACCACCTTCAATGGTGCACGCACGATTGCCGACAGCATCGCCAGCGTGCTGACGCAGACATATCGCAATTTCGAGCTCATCGTCGTCGATGACGCCTCGACCGACGAGACACCTCGCATCCTTGCCGGGGTTGCCGATCCCCGGCTGCGAGTTATTCGTGCGGAACGCAATCTCGGCGTCGTCGGCGCGCGCAATCTCGGATTCGAAACCTGCCGCGGGGAATATATCGCGGCGCACGACCACGACGACATCAGCCGACCGGCGCGCTTTGCCGAGCAAGTAGCACTGCTCGACCGCGAGCCGAAGGTTGTGCTGGTGGCAACCGAGGTCGAGCTGGAAGCCGAGGGACGGCTAAGCCGGAGCGGCCATGTCTCCGACGGAAGCGCGCCGACGATGCGCTGGTTGCTGCTGGTCGATAACCCGCTGACCTGGTCTTCGATCATGCTGCGCGCGGATGCAGTGCGGCGGCTGGGCCAATTCGTTCGGCCCGAATACGAATTGGCGGATGATTTCGATTTATATCATCGGCTGCTGTGCCTGGGCGACATCGTGCGGCTGCCGGTGCCGCTGACGATCTATCGCTGGCATCGCACCAACACGACATGGGCAGGGCAGGAGCGGCTGAACGCACACGCCGAGCGCGTGCTCTGCGGGGCCTATAACTCATGGCTAGGCGAGGATTCGGCGGACGCCGCGCGACTGGTGGTGCGACATCTTTCCAACCGGGAGCCGGTGAGGGATGCGACGACGCTGGATCGTCTGGGCTCATATCTTGAGCGGCTGCTCCAGTGCTTCATGGCCGCGAACGCCCTGGCGCCGGACGACCGCACTCGGGTGGTCGCGGCAGCGGGCGCGGGATGGTGGAACGCGGTCCGGGCCGCGGTGCGAACAGGCGGTCCGACGCTGGCACGTGCGTTTCGCTCGCATCCCCAACTGGCCGCAGGGTTCCGCCCGCCGGCGCTTGATCGGGTAGTATCCATCGCAGTCGGCGGCGGCCGCCTCCTAGTGCCGCGCCCGTCGCACGGGCCGTAGGTCAGGAAGCGGCCAGGGGTGCGAAGCGGTCGCTCCGCTTCTAACAAGAAACCGCTCGTGTCCGGTGGGGTCCGCGCCCCCCATCATGGCCGGGCTGCGATCTCAGCCGCCGACCTGAGGGCCGACGCAGCCCCTACGTGACAAAATCCGAACAACCGAGCCTGACCACCCGGCCCAGGGCTGAAATCAAGCTCCCACCTGCTATATATCAACGCCATATCTCATGGAGCCATCCCCATGGAAACCGCCAAGGTCTTCTGGTCCGGCCGCTCCCAGGCCGTACGGCTGCCCAAGCAGTTCCGCTTCAACACGCCCGAAGTGCGCATCCGCCGCCACGGAACCTCCGTCATCCTGGAGCCCGTCGCCCAGGACTGGGCTTGGCTGGACAGCATCACCGGCCCACTCGATGCCGATTTCGAACAGGCCGTGACCGAGCAGCCCGCCCCGCAGGAACGCCCCGACCTGGATGAGCTCGCGTGAAATTCCTGCTCGACACCAATGCGGTGATTGCGCTCCTGAAGGGCAACGCTGCCCTCCTCGCGAAGCTGCAGCAGCATAAACCAGCCGACTTCGGCATCCCATCCATTGTTGCTCACGAACTTTACTACGGCGCGTACAAGAGCCATCGCGTGGCGCACAATCTGGCACGCCTCGATGCCTTGCAATTCGCCGTCGTGGATTTCGATAAGGAAGACGCGCGAGCCTCCGGCGAAACCCGTGCTGCTCTGGCGCGTGCCGGGACGCCGATTGGCGGGTATGACGTGCTGATCGCCGGGCAAGCGAAGGCACGCGATCTCGCCGTGATCACCCGTAATCTATCTGAATTCTCCCGCGTGGGCGCCCTGCGGCTCGAGAACTGGGAGCAGTGAAGCCAATCCTATCGGTCGCTGTAAACGTCCTGCCGGTGCGCCACCTTCACCACCAGCACAAGCAAACTGTCGCTCGAAGTCCAGCCCGTCCGACATTACGCTGTTGTGTGCGCCCAACTCGCCTGCTAATACATCCGCGGCCGGAATCAATCGCCGCTGACGCTGAAAGGCCGCCACCTGAGTGCCGGCTGAATCCGAGGGAGGAAAACGCGGCGTGAGCGCCATCGCATGAATGAACGACGTCGTCTGCGACAGCGACTGGGAAGCGGAATTCTGTCGTGTCGTCGAGGTGCATCCCCGGGTCCGGGCCTATGCGAAGAACCAGAACCTGGGCTTGGAAGTGCCATATCGCGCCGGCTCGATCACCCGCCGCTACCTGCCGGACTTCATCGTACAGGTGAACGACGGCGCGCCCGATCCGTTGACCCTGATCGTCGAGATCAAGGGCTTTCGCGCCGAAAACGCCAGGGACAAGGCCAACACGATGCGCGCCTATTGGGTGCCGGGCGTGAACAACCTCGTAAAGTTCGGCCGCTGGGACTTCGCCGAGTTCACCGCGGTCCATGAGATCGAGGCCGGCTTCAACCGGCTGATCTCGGGCTTGCTCAGCACCGCGGCCGCCGCATGAAGGCTACGCGTTACTTCCAGGAGCAGGTGCTTCGCAAGTGCCCCTATATCCGGCGGGAGCTGTGCGCCGTAGCTTTGGCCGCTCCACCGCGCCGCTCCGTTCAGCCGGACGGCCGCATCAGTTGGTGGGGACGCGTCATCGACCCGCGTGACGAGTCGCGAACGCGTCTTTCGGGTTATCACGCTGGATGACGGTGAAACCCTCCACAATGCTTTCTTCGATCGGGGATTCCGCGAGGACGTGCCATGAAGCTGCACTACTATCCTGGGACCGATAGCCTTTATATCGAGCTGAAACCGCAGCCCGGCGCCGAGGTGCGGGAGGTCGCGGACGGGCTGCCGAGAACGCCTGCCCGTATTGCTGGAAGAGCTGAGCGACGCCTTGATCGGCACCACCCAGGCAGCGTAACCGAAAGCTCCCCCTCCCCTTGCGGGAGAGGGTTGGGGTGAGGGGGGCCCCTGCATGACCATTATCACCACCCGAATTCGCGTCGCCGCCGACGGCACCATCTCCGGCCGAGCCCCCAGTGAGGTGCCCGCTGGAGAGCACGAGGCCCGCATCTCCATCGCCGCCTCGCCAGCACGACAGGAACCCACTGAGCCGTTCGACGTGAACGCACTGCCAACTCACGATCTGGGTCCCTGGCCCGAGCGATTGAGCCTGCGCCGTGAGGACATGTACGGCGACGATGGACGATGAGCTTCATCGATACCAACGTGCTCGTCCACGCAACTGCGGACGGCGCGCCTTTTCGCCTTGAAGCTCGTGCCGCTCTCGCTCGCCTTGCAGCCGCCGATCCACTCGTCCTCAGCCGTCAGGTGCTACGCGAGTACTTGGCGGTGATGACGCGGCCTCAGGCCTGGGGGAAACCGCTAAAGCTAGCCGAGGCAACCGCGGATACTGAAACGTTCGCCCGACGTTTCGCCGTCCTCGAGGATGGGCCGCCGGTATGGGATCAGCTTTTGCAACTGAGCCGCCACGTTTCCTTCGGCGGCCGACAGGTTCATGACGCCAACATCGTCGCCACCATGCTGGCGCACGGCGAGACTCGGCTGTTGACGTTCAATGCGGCTGATTTTCAACGCTTCAGCGCGATGATCGAGGTGGTCACGCCATGAGCCTGCCGCGCACTATCGCCCGTTCTCATCATGCCTTGGCTTGTCCCGCGCATCCCGGGTTGATGGAGCTGACGCCCGAGGTGGTCGGCGCCACCAAGACGCACAATCAGGAAATCGTCGGCGAAGGCGTCGATCTGACGCTGGAGCACCTGGACGACGTGCGCCGATCAACGGTGCTGTTCCACCTGACCAAGCACCTGCTCTACCGCAAATTTCGAGATCCCGGCGAAGAACCGAAGCTCCACCTGTTCGGTCAACTCAAGCGCATCACGCGACAATGGCTGGAAGGCGGCTATCTGCGCTGCATCGGCGATACCAAGGAAGCGCAGCTTCTCTATCTTGAACTGGCCGACACAGCCTGCGAACGGATCAGGGCCGCCATCACCGAAAGCCTGGTCGGCGAACGTCCGGTCAAGGCGATCCTCGATCCGTACAACCCCACAGGCTCCACGGATTTCGTCAACTTCACCACGTCGAAAACTACCTGGACCACCGACCCAAGGCGCTGCCATATCAACTATGTGGTCTGCGACAGCGACTGGGAAGCCGAGTTCTGCCGCGTCGTCGAAACACATCCCCGCGTCCGGGCCTACGTGAAGAACCAGAACCTGGGCCTGGAGGTGCCGTATCGCGCCGGCTCGATCACCCGTCGCTACCTGCCGGACTTCATCGTGCAGGTGGACGACGGCGCGCCCGATCCACTGAACCTGATCGTCCAGATCAAGGGCTATCGCGCCGAAAACGCCAGGGACAAAGCCAACACGATGCACGCCTATTGGGTGCCGGGCGTGAACAACCTGGGCAAGTTCGGCCATTGGGCCTTCGCCGAGTTTACCGCTGTCCATGAAATAGACGCAGGATTCAACCGGCTGATCGCCAGACTGGCCCATACGAAGGTGGCGGCATGAGCACCATGGGAAGCGCCGGTTCCACAAAACACCTCTCCCGCTCTGCGGGAGAGGTCGCCGCGCGCAGCGCGACGGGTGAGGGTGCCGCGGGCAAGCCCCCCACCCTCGTACCCCCCGAACTGCTCGACCCCGTCGTGGCCTATTTCCACCCTCGCCGGGTGATCCTGTTCGGCTCCCGCGCGCGCGGCGACGCCGGACCCGACAGCGACATCGACCTTCTCGTCGTCGTGGACGACGACACGCCGCCCGAGAAGGTCACCTCGCGCGCCGGCGTCGAATCCCGCCGCGGCTACCACCAATCGGCCAACGTCATTCCCGTCCGCGAGAACACCTTCCGCCGCCTTTGCGGCATCCCCGGCACCCTGCCGCGCGCCGCCGTGCTGGATGGCGTTACGGTTTACGAGAAGGTTCCCCCGGTCATGAGCGAACCCGATCCCGCCGACCTGCGCAGCAGCGCGCTCGGCTGGCTTCGGGTGGCGCGCGCCGACATTCAGGTGGCGCGGGCCTGCCTGGACATCGCTCCACCGCAGCCCGGAACCGCCGCCTATCACTGCCAGCAAGCCGCGGAGAAGCTGCTGAAGGGCTTCCTCGTCCTGGCCGGCATCGACTTCCGCAAGACGCACGACCTGGATGAACTCGGCGCATCGGTTCTTGCGGCCTTCCCGGCGCTCGCGCCGCTCGTGACGCCGGTGCGCGCATGGACCAACTGGGGCGTGGACTATCGCTATCCGGACGCGCCGGATCCGCCGCCCGAGCCGTCCGATCAGGAGCTCACCGCGGCGCTCGCGCACCTCCCGCGCTTGGCGGATGCCCTGGAAGCGCAGGCCACGCCGCCCGAAGCACCGCCGCCGACGGCGGAAGCGCACTGACTGCGGCGGGGGGGCATCCGGTCGCGTCAGGCGATCGCTGGAACCCCACGGCCGCCAACCGGCGATTGTATCCGCGGTCGGGTGACGCCGCCGGCAGCATCGCGAAAGGAAGAAAGTTTAAACGCAGATGAAAACAGATGCACGCGGATGCACGCAGATGGTTCAGTACGGTTCACAGCCCGTGAACCACGCGTTTGATCTCCAGGCGCGGCCTCCCGAAATTGAGCAGGCAGAACGCGGACGCCTTGCCGCGACTCGCCTCTTCGGTCGAGAACGCCCTCCCACCCTGTTGCAAGACCTCAGCGACACCTTGATCGGCACCACCCAGGCGGCGTAACCAAAAAGCCGCCTCTCCCGCTTGCGGGAGAGGGTCGGGGTGAGGGGGCCCTGCATGACCATTATCACCACCCGCATTTACGTCGCCGCCGACGGCACCATCTCCGGCCGTGCCCCCGCCGGAGTGCCCGCCGGCCAGCATGAAGCCGAGATCGTGTTGCACACGACTGTCCCTGACGCTCCGAACCAGGCCGACGCGTTGACAGCGATCCACGCTCTGCAAGACGAACTGGCGAGCCTCCCGATCCTTGACCCGCGCGCACCGGACGAGATTATCGGCTATGATGAACACGGCCTGTTTCGCTGATGGTAATCGGGTCGTGTGGTGCACATAAAAGCCGCCACGTCGTAGCGCCCGAAGCAACCTGTCCGCCGTAACGATCGGCAGTTCGGTCATTCGGCGGGGATCGCCACCGTCACGCGTTCCGTCAGCGGCATCTCAGGCGTCTCGAAAGGCGCCGCCTCACCGTCTTTCTCCAATGACTCGAGATACGCACGAAGGCAGTCAGTCGCCATCGTGCGCGCCCCCTCGAGCGTCTCCCCTTGGGTCGCCAATCCGGGGATGGCGGGGAAGGTCACGACAAAACCGCCCTCTTCGGCATGCTCAAACACAGCCGTATAGCTATAGTGCTTCATGGCCTCAGTCCGAACCCGCAGGGGAGCGCTATTTGCACGTTATGGCCGCCCCGGCAACCGATCATGCGGCTAGGGCATGACCACGACACGAGGCTTGACGCGGAACGCCGGATCACTCTCCGATTCGATTTGCATCCGACCAGGTTTAGTGCCACATCCTCAGGCTAATGTCCGGCTTCACTGCCTACCACAGCCAATACCTCGCCCACCGCCTCACGCTCGAAGGCACCACCGACGACGCTTTCGCTAAGTCGATAGCCTCCGCCCGTGTCGACCTGAACCCGCATCAGATAGATGCTGCTCTCTTCGCGCTTGCCTCCCCGATCTCCCGCGGCGCCATTCTCGCCGACGAAGTTGGCCTCGGGAAAACCATCGAAGCGTGCCTCGTCATCGCCCAACGCTGGGCAGAGCATCGCCGCCGCATTCTGCTGATTGTTCCCGCCAGCCTCCGCAAGCAATGGTCGCAGGAGTTGCGGGACAAATTCTCCCTGGCTTCCTCGATTCTTGAAGCCAAATCCTACCGGGAACAGGTCAAGTCCGGCCGGCCCAGGCCCTTTGACGCGCCGAACCGGATCATCATCGTCTCCTACGAATTCGCCGCCAGCAAGTCCGACGACATTCAGCGCATCGGATGGGATGTCGTCATCTTTGACGAAGCACATCGCTTGCGAAATGTCTATCGCGAAGGCACAGCCACGCGCGCGAAAGCACTGCGTGCAGCCGTTCGCGGGCGCTTCAAGCTGCTGCTCACTGCAACACCTCTTCAGAACTCGCTCATGGAGCTGTACGGCCTCACCTCCGTCATCGACGAACGCCTGTTCGCCGACGAAAGCGGTTTCCGCAACCTGTACGGCGGCGGAAATCCCAGCCGTGACAACCTCCTGATCCTGCGCGAACGCCTGAAGCCGGTTTGCCACCGAACGCTCCGCCGCACTGTCCAGCAGGCCGGACTTATCAACTTTACCCGCCGCATCCCCGCCACCTTCTGGTTCGATCCCACCGATGACGAACACCAGCTTTACATGGATTTGTCCGCCTTCTTGCAGCGGCCCGACACGGTCGCATTCGGCACACGACCGAACCCGCTGGTAACGCTGATTGTCCGCAAAATCCTCGGCTCCTCCACCTTCGCCGTCGCCGGAACGCTCAGAGCGATCATCGAGCGGCTGCACCGCGTCGAACTGCCCGAAATAGCCGACGTCTCAGACATCGACAGCGCGGAAGAAGATCAGGAGGAATGGGGCGACGCAAAGGATCCGCAACCGCCCAAACTGCCACCGTTGGACGCTCGGAAATTGAAAGCCGAGATTGACGAGCTGACCAGGTACCGTGACCTAGCTCTCCGCATTCCCGTCAACGCCAAAGGCGGACGTTTGCTTGAAACACTGCCTGAAATCCTGAACCAGATCGCCGCCCACGGCGGACAACGCAAAGCGGTCATTTTCACGGAATCCGTCCGAACCCAGCGCTACCTCGCCGAACTTCTTTCCGAGCAAGGCTATGCCGGCCAGATCGTCTTGCTTAACGGCACCAACGGCGATCCCGAAAGCCAGGCCATCTACGCCGACTGGCTCGCCCGCCATCGCGGCACAGACGCCGTGTCAGGTTCGCCCAGTGCCGACATGAAAGCAGCAATCATCGAAGCTTTCCGTACCAGTCGAACCATCCTCATCGCCACGGAGTTGGGCGCCGAAGGGATCAACCTGCAGTTCTGTTCGCTGGTTGTGAACTTCGACCTTCCCTGGAACCCGCAGCGGGTTGAGCAGCGCATCGGTCGTTGCCACCGCTACGGTCAGAAGATCGACGTGACCGTGATGAACTTCCTCAACAGGAGGAACCACGTCGAACAGCGTATATTCCAGCTACTCGACCAAAAGTTCCGCCTCTTTGACGGCGTTTTCGGCGCCAGCGACGAGGTCCTGGGCGCGATCGAAAGCGGCGTCGATTTTGAGCGCCGGGTCCTGGAGATCGTTCAGACCGCCCGCTCTGAGCCCGAGATCAACGAGGAGTTTGACCGCCTCCAGACTGAGTTGCAGTCGGAAATCGACACTACGATGCTTGACGCCCGCAAACGCCTGCTCGACCGCGTCGATGAAGACGTGGTACGACACCTCAAGACCCGTAAAGGCGATTTGGCGTCTATTCTGAGCGCCTACGACCAGCGTCTGCTCACTCTTGCCCGCGCCGAACTGCCTAGTGCGCGCTTCCATCTGGATAACCCACGCCGCTTCGACCACGAAGGTACGACCTGGACCACCGAATGGCCGATCGCCGACGAATTGAACTGGCAGTTCTTCCGCCTGAGTGAAGGCAGCCTGGCCGCCCAACTGGCCGAAACCGCCCGCGGTCGTACGCTCGCGCTCGCCACTCTCCGCTTCAATCTCTCCGCTTACCAGGGTGGCCGCCTCACCCGAGTTCGAAGCACTGCAAGGCCGCGCCGGTTGGCTCCGCGTCACCCGCCTCTCCCTCAAAACCGCCGGCGAAACCACCACCCATCTTCTGCTCGCCGCCATCACCGACGACGGCGAGACCGTTGACGAGGAAACCATCGACCGCCTCTTCCTGGTCCCCGCTGAATTAGGGGGGCAGAACCTCCCTCTCCCCCCAACGGGGGGAGAGGGAGGGGTGAGGGGGGCCACCCCTTCCGAACCCAGGCTCGACCCCATCGAATCCGCCCTCCGCGCCCAGCGCCTCGCCGAAGCCGAAGCCGCCAACGCCGCCTGGATGGAGCAGGAAACCAACAAGCTCGATGCCTACGCCGACGACATGGAGCGCGCCGCCGACGCCGAGATCAAAGCCTTGGAGACCGAAATCCGCACCCGCCGCAAGGCCCTGCGCGCCGACCCCGCCCTGCCCATCGCCGCCAAGGTGGAAGAACAGCGCGCCATCAAGCGGATCGAGGCTCGCCGCGACGATATGGCGCTTGCCCGATTCGAGCGAAAACGGGCATTGCGGCAGGAGGTAGAGGAGATGCTGGACCAGGTGGCGGCGAGCCTGACCCTTGCACCAGCCAGCCAACCCGTATTCACCGTCAGATGGCATGTGACATGACCGAGACACTCCGGGCCATTCCCTTCTCCCTTTGGGAGAGGGTCAGGGTGGTCCACATCCCGTGGGCGCGAAGCGCTCGTATCCAATCGGTACTCAGCGCCACCACAACTTCAGGCGTACCAGTTAGAGCGAAAACGGGCATTGGGCCAGGAAATCGAGGAACTGCTCGATCAGGTGGCGACGAGCCTCGCCCTCGCGCCGGGCAACGAAGCTGCTAGCCTCCACCCGCCGGGAAGCTACATGAGTTAGCCTCCTTGCGGCAGGGCGCCGCGCGATTGCAACATCCCCATGAAAACGTGCTATCTCTGCGCCCATGGAAGGGAATCGCATGGCAGAACCAGCTTCACTCTTCGACATGCCCCCGGATCAAACCGCCGAGGTGCACGCCGATGCCGTTGCCCGCGCTGAGATCCAGGCCGGCAAAGGTGTCCCGCATTTGCGTGTGCGCGAATGGCTGCGCCGGTTGGTCAAGGGGGAAAACGTTCCACCTCCTTCGGGCTAGCCGATGCGGGTCGTTTGGCCACCCTCGGCGTTGCGCGACGTCAGGGGCATCCACGATTACCTGGCGGAGTTCAACCCAAAAGCCGCGGGGCGCCTCGCCAAAGCGCTGCTCGCGGCAGGCGACAGCCTCGTCGGCTTCCCGTGCCGCGGGCGCCCGGTCAACAACGCTGCGCAACGCGAACTCACCATCGTCCGTCCATACATCATTCGCTACGAAATCGTCGGCGATGAGGTGTGGATTTTGCGGGTGCGCCACGATGCGCGACGACCATCCAACCCATGAACCCGGTTCATGATTCGAGGACAACGAGCTGTCCCACGGTTAAGGCAGATAACGTGAACGGCAAGAAGCCGCGGTTGGAATTGACCTGGATCGGCAAGGAGAACCGCCCGAAGCTGGAGCCGCGTATCTTACTTGAGGATGCGGAGAAGTCGTATGCGCAGCGGCTTAGAGTAGATGACATAGTTCAAAATCGGTTAATCCATGGGGACAACCTATTGTCGCTCAAGGCATTGGAATCCGAGTTCGCAGGCAAAGTTAAGTGCATCTACATAGACCCGCTGTTTAACACACAGCAGGCTCTCCAGAACTATGACGATGGCATCGAACACTCGCTCTGGCTGTCGATCATGCGAGACCGGCTTGAGGGTACTTCACAACCTTCTACAGGAGAGCGGAACTCTCTTCATCCACATTGATGATAACGAGCTAGCATATCTCGTAGCAATTGCCGATGAGATCTTTGGACGTACGAACCGTCGATACATAATCACATTCAAACAGGCCTCTGCCACTGGGCACAAATCGATCAATCCAGGTTGTGTGAGCACCACTAATTACATTGTCATCTATGCTAAAAATGCCGCACATTGGCGGCCCAACCGTATTTTTACGGATCGCGATCGTGATACTAGGTATAATCAATTTATCGTTAATCGCGAAGACGATTTTGCGGCATAGCGCTTTTGTGCCCTGATGCGGGCGTTCGCAGAAGAAAGAAGGCTTGATGCTCGGAGCGCTCGAAAGATTGTGAAGGAGACTCCCTCGGCGCTCGATAATTTCGTTACAGAATACGCTTCAAGCGTTATCCGTTGGGCTCGGCCCGACTATGAAGGAGTATCCAAGGAGGCGCAATCCGCGATAGACCAGTCAGAACGGGAACCTGAACGGCTTTTTCGAATAAAGCGTGAGGGTTACAGCGACATCTATCTCCGCGATGGACAAAGGGTACTGTTCTATTCCGATAAGCTAAAGAACATAGATGGCAAGCTCATCTCCGGGGAGCCGCTCACCACTCTCTGGGACGATATCCTCTCAAATAACTTCCACAAAGAGGGCGGCGTCGAATTTCCGAAGGGCAAGAAGCCGGAGGCTCTTCTTAAACGTTGCATCGAGCTGTCGACATCAGAAGGCGACTGGGTCCTCGACTCCTTTGCAGGCTCCGGCACCACTGGCGCGGTCGCTCATAAGATGAAAAGGCGGTGGATTTTTGTCGAGATGGGTCCGCAGGCTGACTCCCATATCATTCCACGGTTACGGCGAGTGATCGATGGGTTGGACGCTGAAGGCGTCACCAAGGGCGTTGGCTGGAGAGGCGGCGGGGGCTTCCGTTACTACCGCCTCGCCCCGTCGCTTCTGGAAAAAGACCGCTGGGGCAACTGGGTCATCACCCGCGAATACAACGCCGCCATGCTGGCCGAGGCCATGTGCAAGCATATGGGCTTCACCTACGCCCCCAGCCAGGACCCGGCTGAGGACCGGCGCCACGGCTACTCTTCGGAACGTGACTTCATCTTCGTTACCACCGCCAACCTCACCCATGCCCAGCTCAAGGCCATCTCGCTCGATGTCGGTCCGGAGCGCACATTGCTGATCTGCTGCAGGGCCTTTCACACCCGCGCCGACAGCTTCGAAAACCTCACGATCCGGAAAATCCCCCAGGCCGTCCTTTCACGCTGCGAGTGGGGCCGTGACGACTACAGCCTGCGCATCGCCGAACCACCCCCACAGCCCGAAGTCGCGGAGCCACCGCCGCAACAACCGGCCCCGCCCAAACGCGGCCGTGCCAAGGCTGCGTCACCCGCCGACCTCCCCTTGCTCGCCCCTATCGAAGCCAAAGTAGGCGGCAAATGAGCGACGACCGTCTGCTGCGCCAGATCAACGCGCGCCTCTCTCTGCGCAAACCGCAGGAGCAATCGCTTGCAATCCTCGCGGGCGTGCTCGAAAAAATCACGCTCGCCAAGGATATCGATCTCGCCGTTGCGCTTGCCCGAATCAGGAAGCCTACCCGCACGTCGAGGATTTCGAGCGTGACTTCCCCTCGCTCTGCTTCGCCCTCGCCACCGGCGTCGGCAAGACGCGGCTGATGGGCGCCTTCATTGCCTTTCTCTTCCTCTCCGGCCGTTCGCGGCACTTCTTTGTGCTCGCCCCCAACACCACGATCTACGACAAGCTGATCGACGATTTCTCCCCGCCGGGCACGAAATACGTCTTCCGCGGCATCGCCGAATTCGCCTCCATTCCGCCCGTCCTGGTCACCGGCGAAACCTGGGATCAGGGCCGCGGCGTTGCCGGCGGCGACCTGCTGAGCGACACCGCCATTATCAACATCTTCAACGTGGACAAAATCAACAAGGACGCCGGCCGCATCAAACGCCTCTGCGAATATATCGGCGAAAGCTACTTCGACTACCTCGCCAACCTGCCCGACCTCGTGCTGCTGATGGACGAGGCCCATCGCTATCGCGCCAAGGCCGGCATGCGCGCCGTGGCCGAGCTGAAACCCGTCCTCGGTCTGGAACTCACTGCCACCCCCAAATCCGTCGGCGCGAGGTCCGAGGACTTCCGCAACGTCATCTACCGCTACGGTCTCGCCGAGGCGATGGAAGACGGCTTCGTGAAGGAGCCCGCCGTCGCCACGCGCAAGGATTTCAACCCCGCTTCCGTCAAACCGCTGGAACTCGAGCGTATCAAGCTCGAAGACGGCATCCATGCCCACGAAAACATCAAAGTCGAACTGGACCTTTACGCCCGCCAGTCGGGCCGCCCTCTTGTGAATCCCTTTATGCTGGTCGTCGCCCAGGACACCACCCATGCCCGCGATCTCAAGCAACTCATTGAAGCCGACAACTTCTTCGCCGGCCGCTACAAGGGCAAGGTCATCGAAATCCACTCCAACCTGCGCGGCGAGGAAAGTGACGAAAATACCGCCCGGCTACTCAAGGTCGAGCATGACCCCACCACGGAAATCGTCGTCCACGTCAACAAGCTGAAGGAAGGCTGGGACGTCACCAACCTCTACACCATCGTCCCACTTCGTGCCTCCGCCTCTGACATCCTTACTGAGCAGACGCTCGGTCGCGGCCTTCGCCTCCCCTACGGCATGCGCACCGGCGTGGACGCAGTCGATACCCTTACCGTCATCGCCCATGACCGCTTCGACGAAGTAATCCGCAAGGCCCGCGAACCCGGGTCGCTGGTGAGAAAGCAGGTGCTGATCGGCCCCGGCGGCGACATCTCCGCTGGCGAAGTCAAGGTCCTGGAGACCCCATCATACCTGGAAGCCGCCATTACCGGCCGCGCCTCCGGCGCCGCAGAGGCGCAGGCCTCCTTCCCGATGTTCACCGCCGCAGATGAACAGGCCGCCGCCAACGCAACTCTGACAATCATCCGCCAAATGGAGCGCGAGCTCCCCAACCTCCAGGCGCTGCAGTCCGAGGCCGTCCGCCAGCGCATCGCAGCCCGAGTCGCTGCGATCACCCAGCCAATTCAAGGCAGCCTCGAAGGCATAGCGGTCCCCCCGAATATCGACGAAATCGTTGCCGCCATTACTGACCGCGTCGCCACCCAGACAATAGAAATCCCAGAAATCGTGGTTATCCCAACCAGCGAGGTCACATTCCGCTTTCAGGACTTCGATCTCACCGATCTCGACCGCCTGAATTACCAACCGATCTCCGACGAAATCACCATCCACGAACTCCGCACGGAGCGCCGTCGCTCCATCGCTATCGCCATGGCCGACCACCGGCAGGAGCGACCGGAGGACTATCTGGTAAGTCATCTCATCGACTATGACGCCATCGACTACGACGCCACATCCGACCTTCTTTACAAGCTCTCCGGCCAGATAGTCTCCAGGCTTAACTCCTATCTCGCTGACGAACAGGAAGTCGAAAACGTCCTTCTTGCCCACGGCAGAGCACTGGCTGAATTCATCTACCAGCAGATGATGCAGCACTACATCGAAACCCCAACGCGATATGTCGGCCGTGTATCACGCGGCTTTCAACTTCTCCAACCAGTCAATTTCAAGATCGTTGACGCGGACGCGATCCGCAACTTTCGCCATGCGGTGCACCCGCTCGCCGATACGCGACGCCACGTGTTCACCGGCTTCACCAAATGCGTGTTCCCCTGCCAGGCTTTTCAGTCAGACGAGGAGCGGCGTTTCGCAGTGCTGATCGACTTGCACGAGCCAACCGTCATCCGCTGGGTGAAACCGGCAACCAAGCAGTTTCGTATCGAATACCGCCGCGGTGAATCCTACGAACCCGACTTCGTCGTGGAAACCACGACTGAAAAACTGATCGTCGAAATCAAAGCTCGCAAAGACCTCACCGAGGAGACCGTCCAGGCCAAGAGCAAGGCCGCCCGTACCTGGGTCGGCTACGCCAACCAGCATGCTCGCTCATATGGCGGCAAACCCTGGTGCTACCTTCTGGTTCCCCACGACAGAATGACCGAAAGCACGAGCCTCTCGGGCCTGATCGCGAGCTTCACCCTGCCCGAAATTGTCGAGCAGGAACTCGAGCCCACCAAATAACGTGCGCCGCCCCGCCCCTGCTTGCCTCCGCCCAGAGCCTCGATGCCTGAACCAGGCTAACTAACGCTTGACACGCAGCTATATTAACGCTATAATCCGCGCCACCATGCCCACATCCCCCGCCCCAAACCACCCCAACCTCGCCGGCCAACTCTCGGCCGCCGAGTACCACTACCTCATCCGCACGCTCTGCCTCACGCTCCCCTCGCCGCCCACCGACACTCCCGAAGACCTCGCCTGCCGCGATAATTTCGCCATCGCCCGCGTCGCCGCGCTGTGTCCGGCCAACGCCAACGAGGCTGAGCAAGCCGCCCTCTATGTCGCTGCCTCCGCCCGGAGTGGCGGATCTCTGCTGCTTGCAGCGGCGGCATGAGGCGAAACCCTACATCATCCCCCGCAGCGCTCGCCGGGCCGTCCGGGCTGTCCTGGCCGTGTCCGTCCCGAGCGCTGGGTCCGCGGGTCACGCAAATCTCGCGAGCTTTCCTGGAAAATCCTGTGCTGGGCGGGCTTGCTGGCTCAACCCGTGTTACGGGGCGGTTCCGGCGCCGAGCCGCTGGCGGCCCCTCCCTGGCCTGGCAATGGGCACGTGACCAGGGGTTGTGTGTCGCATTACGTGCAACCGCACGTAGCGGGTCCTACCGCGCGGCCGATCGAGTGCGGGCAGAACAGGCCCGGCCTGGCGCTAGGGGCTGGGGCGTTTGAGTATGTTCCATGTTCCACCTTGGGGGAGGCTGGATCATGGCGCTCGGCATCTCCCGGCGTGCTTATGCCAAGCTCCGCGGGGTCAGCCATCGCGCGATCAACTATGCCGTCAGCACCGGCCTCATTCCGACGCTCCGGGATGGCAGCATCGACGTGGAGGCGGCGGACCGGACCTGGGGCGCCGCCCGCGCCGAGCGGCAGGCCGACGAGACCCCGCTTGATCCGGCGGCGTGGGAAGCGCGAATTGACGAGCTGGCGGCTGAATTCGACCGGCGGATGGAGGACGAGCTGTGATGCAGCAACCGGCCGAAATCGAGGTCCTCGCTCATGCCATCACGGCACTCGCACCGCTGCGCGGACCTCGGGGCGTTGCAGCTCTCCGCCTCGCGCTGCGGGCGCTGCTAGCCGATGACGACGGCGAGCCGGAGCCGGCAGCTCAAGCTTCGCTCCGGCAAGCGCCCGCGCCGGCCAGGCCGGCTGCTCGGGCTGCTCCGGCGCGGCAGCCGCCGTCGCATGGTACGGCTGGTCATGCGGCGCCGGATTGGCCCTCGCTGCGGCGCCGGGTCGTGGCCGAGGCAGCGGCGCGGAATGTGACGAGAACGGCGCTGGCCGAGGTGGTCGGGGTGAGTGCGGGCAGCTTGAAGAACTACATGGCCCCGGCAGGTCATCCGCCCGGTCCAGCCGTGGTCTGCAAGCTGATCGCCTGGCTGGATACTCCACTGCCGACAACCGGGGCTTCGGAGGTGCCCGCGTCCGTGTCCACGTTTCGTCGCACCGCCAACGGCGTCGCCACCAGGGCCGAAGCCGCCGCCGCGGCCGGATCGTGATGGCCATACCTGCCGGTTCGAACTGGGGTATCGAGGCGCGCCGAACTGGTTCCGGTGCGACCAGCCGGCGGCGGACGGGCCGTGGTGTCAGCGGCATGCTGCGCTTCGCCGGCGAGCGGCGACGCGACGCGGCATACTGACGATTGGGCTCCGCGGCGCGAACTGAACCGACGTGCTGTCAGACGGCGCTACCGGGCAACGGCCGATCGACCTTTAACGCGACGAGAATGGCCGTCACAGGACCGCAAACCGGCACCGACTGGGGAACGCTCCCCAGTTGGTTGTGGATATTACCTATTTCCCGGGTCGAGATACTGTTCAATCGCCGCGAGGATGGTTGCGCGTGTGACCCTGGCGGCAGCACAAGCCTGCAACGCGACGCGGAGAGATTGCAGCGCCTTATCCTGTGCGGCGCGGTCGGACGCGGGCGCTGGGGTGGGTGGCGCCGGAGCTGCGGCGGGTGGTGCCGGCTCTACAACGGGTGCCCACTCCGGCTTGCGCGCCAGCACGCCGGCGAGAATGTCCGGATCGGCCCGTGCCAGCTCCGCGGCGCGGATCTCAGGCTTGGCGAAGTAGAGGTTCATGCAGAGGTTTCGGATTTGATCCTCGCGGCCGTCCGCGAGACGTTGCTCCGTGGTGCGGCGTGTCCGGCCGTCACGTCCGACCGTCGCGCTTACCTTCGGCAGCTCGCCAGTGCGTTCAAGGCGCTCGCGCACCGTGCCCACGGTGTGATGATCAGCCTTCACGAGCTTGCCGATCTCCCGGTTCGAGCGGTCCGGCTGCCGCGCCAGTATACGCGCGATCACATCGGCCTTCTGTGCCGGGGTCAGATGCCGGCGCAGGATGTTCGCGCTGATCACGTAATCCCAGGGATCGTTTTGCGGAGCGTCGGAGTTACTGACGGCAAAAAGAAACCGGAATGTGATCCGTGGGTTCAGCCCCCCCTCAGGCATGATGACCGGCACGCCGGTTGCTTCCAGCGCGTCGAGGCGATTGCGGCCGTCAAGCAGCAACGTCTCAGCGGGATCGAGCGAGTTAAGGTCCGCCGGCCGTTTCTTCGGTGACCACACGATGATCGGGGCAGTCATGCCGTTGGCTTTGATGTCCTCGCCGAGCGCTTGCAATTCCTCCGCCGGCATCAGCGGGAACGTCTCGCAGGCTGGGTGAACGTTGATGTAGTCCCGCCAGGACTTGTTGCCGTAGCGCCGCCGGGATACCTTCATGTGAGCCATTGTGTGACGCGCTCCTATCGCGCTGCAGTTGGTCAGCGGCGGTGCGTCATCCCGGCAGGATGGCCGCCGCCGCATCCTATATAAACGAAAGTTCCAGCGGATACCAGGACCAACTGGGGAGGTTCGCCAGTTGGAGAGCTGTCGCCGCTCACGATCACGTCGTTTCCGGCAGAGGCCAACATCCGGCCTCCCGCCGCGTTGCCTTGACCGCGCTGACAGCGGCCTGACAGTAAGAGCGCAACGGTTATAGTTTCCTACTGCCGGCAAAGTGGTAAGCTTGCGCAACCGCTTAGTTAGGTCAGGTCTACATTTGCCATGTTAGCGGCCTCGCTGAGCGCACCGCAGAGAGCGCCGTCAACGGCAGAGGTTAGTCCAGGGCATAGGGGTGCGGGGTGCAGCTCCGCCCCCTGAGCATACCTCTGCGCCCGGCAGCGTCAAGGAAACGTTGCGTAGGCGCGCGGTCCGTTGCGCGTGCAAGTGAGGCGAACTAATTCAACCTAATAGGTTGAATAAGACCTTCAAGCCGCAACGCGCACTGGCTCCGCCGCTTCGTAGGCGACGGCCTTCGCCGTGAATAGGCAACGCGGGATCGTGCAGAGCGGCAGCACGTTCTGCTGCCCTTCGAGCTGCGTCCCTTTGCCGAACGGCATCACTTCCTGCTTGAGGTAGCGAGGCAGCGCAATTGTGTTCACCGTGTCAACATAATCGGCCGGACTAAAGATTTCACAAAACAAATCCGGCACACCGACCGGGACAAAGTGGCACTCATCCGCTGCAACGAACGGCACCGAGCCGACCCTCCCGCGATATTCTTCAAATGTAATATTTCTGAAGGTCACGCGCTGACCGAGGATCGGCCCCGTGGTCGGCGCCGCGTCGAGTGCGATGTAGGCCGCACGCCTCTCGGGATGCTGGGTCACCGCGTCGAAGAACTGCGCACCGCAGAAGCCGTGAATGCCGAACAAGACGCCGCCGGGCAGCTCGTCGGCCATGCGACGGGCAACGTCATTGATCAACATGGTTAATTGTCCGCTCCAGGCGGGATTTTCCTGTCCGATCAGGCCGGCGTTTATGATCGGCCACTCGACCGCGTCCTGCGGCGTGACGCCGAAGTGCTCGAACAGGTCGATGCTCCGCAGCGGTGCGCCGGTCACGCGATCGACCGCGGTGATGACGATGCCCTTCGCTGCGCCAAGCCGGAGATGTTCGAGCGTCACGTCCAAGCGCCGGCCGATGCTCGCAATGTGCTCATCAAGCGCGCCTTGATAGGTCGCCAAATCGAGCCGGCCAGGACCGCGCATGTCCTGCACCGCATCGGCAAACAACGTGTCGCGGATTGGGAAATGCGGAACCTTGAACGCGACGACGAACGCGCGGTCCTGCACATCCGGTGTCGGCGGTGCACCGCGCGGCATGTCCGGCACCAGGGCGAGACGCTCACCCTGAACCTCGATGTTAACCGTCGTAGTGTACTGCGGCTTGGGGGTGAACAATCCAAGCCGGCCGACCGCGCCAGGCATAAACGGCACTTTCAACAAGCGAACCGTCAGTTCCTCATAGCTAAACTGCAACATCGGGGTTTCTCCTCACTCCGCCGCGGCCGGCATGCGCACCGCCACGGGTTTCCTCTGCAACCATCGTTTGCCCCGCTCCGCGACGGACGCCGCGGCACGCCAGCGCGCCGAAGCCTGTGCACACTCCTCCTCGATCGCGGCTAGCGCAGCCCGGTCGCGCTGCAACGCCGCTGCCTCACCGACGAGCTGCTGGTCGATCGCCGTGGCGGCGGCTTGCCGGTTGGCCTTCGACAACGGCCTGGGCCTGGGCGGTCGGTCGGTAAGCCGCGGCTCGCCTCGGGCGTCGTAGCCGGGCCATGCATCGGGTGGTGGCTCCGGCGGAGCGACCGGCGGGCCGGCCTCCCGCTCCTCCCGCAACAGCGCGATGGCATTGCTGCGGCGGTCGTGGGCTGACGCCAGCGCGGCGCGGCGCTCGTTGAGGCCGCGGAGATGCGCATGCGCACTGTCACGTAAGCGTTCGAGCGCGGTGAGGTCATCCGCGGTCAGCTCCACCAGCAACCCGTCGATCTCATCGGCAAGCGCGGAGCTGCGGCTCCGGCGGATGGCGTCGTCGAGCGGCTCCCGCGGGTCCGCAGCGGCACGCTGGCGCACCCGATCCAGTTCGAAGCGGGCCGTCTCCTTCGGCAGTAGCGCGGCCAGTGCGCCTCTGATCCCGGCCCGCTGTGACCAGGGCTCGGCCTTAAAGGCAGCGGCAGCGGCGTCGAAATCGGCGCGCGCCTGGGCGAGCTGATACTCGAGTGGCGCCGGGGCGGCCCGCACGGCGGCGAGCTCGCGGTCGAGCGCGTCAAGCTGGTCGAGAATGTCAGCGGTCGGCATGGCAGTATTCATTGAGCCGGGCCGGCGGCCGTGTCGAATGCTCAAAAATCCCCTAACGAAAAATTCAGGATCAGTGCGGCGGCTGGTCCACGCCGGTGATCATCAGCAGCTCCGGCACGGGACCGAGCGGCGGCAGGGTGGCCGGGTCGAGCACGATGGCGAGCAGCACGACACCCTCGGCGGCGAGATGGAGCGGCTGCGGTGCCGTCTGGGGCCAACGCCGGGCCAGCGCACCGGCCAGGATCTCCGCCCACCATGCGCAGCTCGCCCGCACGTCGACGTCCGGGCTGAGCTGGGCGAGCGCGTGGGCGACATGCAGCGCCAGCTCCTCGCGCTCACCCAGATCCGGCAGGAACGCATCCAGCGCCGTCGCGTGTCCGGTGGTCAGCCCGGCCTCGCGCAGCGCGGCCTCGAAGCGCTGGTCCTCGGCGGCGAGGGTGGCGACGGCAGTTTCATCAGGCATTGTCGTCCTCCCCCTCATCGTCCATCCCGATCGTCAAGCTCCTTGCCGAGACGGGCGAGACGAGAGGCTTAATCGTCGTCATCGTCGTCTTCGCCCTCGTAGCCGAAAGGATAGCTTGAGGCGCTGCGTGCCGGCTGCCGGTCCAGCTCCGCCACCACCAAGTCCCGCCAGGTCCGGCCAGACGAGTGCCTGACATCGCCCAAGCGGGTGAGCCGTTTTCCATCTCGCACAACGAGGTTCAACAGCGCGCCCAGGTGGACGTGGTCGCAAGGTATCGGGGGAAGCTGGCGAACAACGGCGGCATCCTTGGCGGATAGCCTGGCAAGGATCTCGATCACGGGGGTTCGCCTCCGGGCAGAGCGTCCGGCCGACGGCCCGGTCCCAGGCGCGGTTTTCCGCAGGTTCGCGATGGCTCCAGTCATGGTAGATTTCCTCCCTTGGCTTTAAGCGTGCCGGGCTTTGCCGAGCCCGACACGCAGCCTTCCGTAGACATTGAGGCATATCTTCATTGCGGCCTCGCATCAGAAGGGTATCTCGTCGTCGAGGTCCGCCACGGTGGGAGTGGTCTGCACCGGCGGCGGATAGACCACCGGACCGGGGGCAGGCATTGCGGCACCGTTGCCGCCGGGGACGTTTGGCTGCTCTACAGTTGCAGGCGGCGGGGACAGCGCTCTGGCAGCCGGCTGTGCTACCGGCTCGAATTTCAGCCCCGGCACCTCCTTCGGGCCGAACTTCACCATTTCGGCCCACACCACGATGGTCTGACCGGGCCAGGCGCGCAGCCTGACGCCGAACACCTTGGCCAGCGCCTCCAGCCCGGTCTTGTTCACCACCAGCGGCTTCTTCCATGCCTGGCCCTGCGGGTTGACCAGGGTCAGCACGGCCTTGATCGTCCGGTCGGGACCGATCTCCTCCTTCACCGCCTGGTGGATGATGGCGCGGAAGCGCCGGTCGAGCGGCAGGTCGGCAGCACGCAGATAGTTGCTGCCCATCATGCCGGAGATGTCGTCGTCATAAGCCATGGTCACTGCTCCATCCTTGGATTGCCGGCGAACCCGGCCGGCACGGGGTCGCAACGTCTGAAACCCGCAGAAACCCTGGGCTTGTGTAGGATGGTGTGGGGTCCTCCATATATCGGCGTTGCGGGCGTGCTACGTCGATAACCGGGAAACCATGCACTATCCTACACTGGCACGGTTTTCTGCGGGTTTCCGAAGGCTTCATATCGGAACCTCATCGGAAACCGGGGTAGTGGAGGGGCGCAGCGCCAGACCCTTGAAACCGCCGGCTTGAGCAGCCCGGAACGGCTGGAACCCGTGATCGGCAAGCGCCTGGGAAAACCACTTCTGCGACGGCGGCTTCTCGCCGGCCGCTTCCAGCCAAAGCCGGAAGGACAGATAGAGCGCCGTGCTGTGTTCCCTGCAAAACGCGCCCAGCACGCACTCGTCGTCGATCCAGCGCTGCACCAGGTCCTCGCCTGCCAGGTACGCGATGGTGGCGCTGGTTACCGCTGGCGGTGGGCTGAGCCGGTTCTGCTGCCAGGCCAGGCAGCCGCCGATCATCCACCAAAGGATCGCCGGGTATTCCGCACGAAGCTTCTCAGCGAGGTCCGGGTCCCGCTCGGCGGCTGGGATAGTGACGGTGAACGGGATCAGATGAATGCGCCGGCGGATCGCCTCATCGACGCTGCGTAGTCTGGGCTTGTGATTGCCCAGCACCATCACCTTGAACCGCGGCGTGTAGGTGAAGAAGTCCTGCCGCATCAGCCGGGCGCTGATCGGATCGCCCGACGCCATCATCTTCAGCTTTGCGATCGGCCAGGAACGGTTGTCCTCGGTTTCATGCGCGACGACGAGGCGCACGTCCCGCAGCATGGCGAGGTCTGTGGGGTGTTGGTCGTGATTGCCGCCGTCGAATGTGCTGATCGGTGCCACGGCGGCATAGCCGGTGGCGCCAATGCCGAGAATGCCCAAGAGCACGCTGGCGAAGGTGGACTTGCCGTTGGCGCCGGTGCCCCACAGGAAGAACATGACGTGTTCGGCGGTCTCGCCGGTCAGGCAGTAGCCGCACACCCGCTGCAAGTAAGCGATCACCGCCGCATCGCCGTTCGTGATCCGGCGCAGGAAACGCATCCAGGTTGGACACGAGGCGGTCGGATCAGGCGCAACCGTTGTGCAGCGCGTGAGGTAGTCCTCGCGCCGGTGCGGCCGGTCGAGCTGCGGGGGATCGTTGAGGTCCGGCGTGCCCCGCGGCGTGGTCAGCAGACGGGGCGGACGGTTCCATTGCTGATCCGTGGTTACCAGCCTGCGGTCCGCCCGCGTCAGCCGTTCAACGGCGGCGACCGTGTGGGCCGAGCCGAGCGCCTGGGCAACGCGCCGCTTGGTGCAGTTGTGTGCCGCCTGGCGCAGCATCAGCCGCACCAGGCTGAACACGCGGAGGGTATCGTCGGGCTGCCAGAAGCGGCCGTTCCAGAGGAACCATTGTCCCCATACGGCGACGTGACGCAGTTGTTCGGCGTGCTGCTCGGCAAACACCAGCGCCAGGGTATCGTCGGCATACATCGATCCCTGGCTGGCATCGATGTCGGTTTCGTTTGTGAGCGGCGGTGGTTCCGCTGCCGGCTCTACCGTCGCAGTGCCGTTGCTTTTGTTCGGTGATGCTGGGAGCGGCACCAGGGCGGTCGTGGCTTCTTTCTCGGCGGCCCATTCGACCAGCCGGGGAATATCCGCCATGGCCTTACGCCAACCGTCATTCCGGTCGGCCTCCGGGCGACGTAGGAGGGCATTGCGCAGAGCTGCGATGATGTCCGCCCGCGACATTCCCTGTGCTGTCCAGCGTCCGGCAAGGGAGACCAGGGCCTCGTGCTGATGCGGGCCAGTAGCGATACTTTCGAGCGCCGCATCGACATCGAGCGGCAGGTCCTCGGCGAACAGCTCGTCCTGATTGAATGTGCCGGCACCATTGCCCCGACGATTAGGACGGTGCCTGGGGGCTTTCGTCGGTTTAGGCTTGGCGGTTGCGTCCAGATCGGTGCGCAGGTTGATGAACTCGCCCTCGATCTCGAGTACTCGATGTTGCGGTGCTTCCCCTACGCGCCCGATGAAGTAAGCCTGCGAGAGCGTCCAGCTTTCCGGAGCCAGTGGGTCGGAGATGATGCCTGCCAGCCGGCAGACCATCCGCTCGCGCTCTGCTGGTTTCAGAGGCGCCGAGAACGGCATCAGGATGCGCGCTCTCGGCGCTTCGTCGCGGTGGCTCGGTGAGGTTGCGACTAATCCGGCCAGGTTATGGCGGCGGAGTGCGTCGGCTAGCTGCTCGGGGCTCAGCCGTTCGTCGTCATAGTCAGCCTCCAGCCCCCAGATCTCCCGCACGTTGGCATCGAAGCGCACGCTGTTCTTGTTCGTCCGCCGGTCGCCGAAACTCGCCAGCTTGACTAGCGGCAGGGCGTCCTTGGTCGCTGCCGTAATCTCGCGCAGCCGCACTCCGAGCGCGCGCAGCGACAGCATTTCGCTTTGCTTGTAGATCGCGGCTACATCATCGAAGAACGTGATCCATAGTTCCCGATCGAGGGCCGATGGTTGTGTGGGCTGCTCGCCATTGCCTTCGAACACATAGCGCCGGGCCGTCGTCGGATCGTTGAAGACCACATGTTCGCCCGGCGCCTCGTCAGTCGTCAGCTCACGCCAGCCTGGTCCGGGCGGTAACCCGAAGATCCCGCTCATGGCGTCGGCACTCCGCACTTGTCGGCGATCCGGCCGAGCACAACGGCTTGCTTCTGTGTCGGACGGGACCACCCGCGCGTAAGCCAGCTCTGCAGGAACTCCCTCTCCCAGGCGGTTAGGATCAGGGCGTGGTCATGCAAGCAGGTTTCGACCGCCGTATGCCAGGTCACCATCTGGAAGACGTGCTGTTCCGCGCCGTTCGGCCTGGCCTGGGCCCGACCGGCTGCGAAGCCGCGGTCGAACGCGTCCTGTTCCAGTGCGGTGAGGCGTTGCAGGTCGATTTCGGCCGGTGCGGTCTCGATCGCCTCGATCAGCGTGCAGCCGTGCTCGGCGGCCAGCCGGTGCGCCCGCTTAATCGCGCCGAGCGCCTCGGCATCGAAGCTGGATCCTGACATGCCAATGAGCTGCAGAAGCCGGCGCTGGGCATTCTCGGGCAGTGCCATGGCAGTCACCTGCCCGGCGCTGTCAACGCGAGCCGGAGTGCGCCGGCGAGCTTCTCCGGCTTGCGGAGATCGCTGACCACGGCCTGACCGAAACCATCGCTACTGCGCCACGACAGCGCCCTCAGGAATGCGATCGCGGCGTGGTTGCGCTCGTCACCACAGAAATACGTGCGGATAACGCAGTGCAGCTTACGGGCGGCGGTGAGCGCCGCTTCGGCGTCCTGGGGCTCGCCGTCGGAGATTAAGATGAGCTGTTGCGGGTGCAGTGGCGCGATGAAATCCAGAGCGTTGTGTAGCATGGTGCCGCCGCTCGGCTCGGGCAGAGCGGCAGCGCCGTCGATCTCCCGGACGATGCTGTCAAATGCGATCAGTCGGGCGGCTGGTGTGACGGGCAGCACCGCCTCCAGGATGTCGCGCAACACGTCGATGCGCCGGCGCACGCGCGAGCCCACCGGCTCGCACATCGAGCTGGAGGTATCAACGAGCACAACGCTGTTCATGGTGCTGGCTCCCCAAACAGTTCGGGGTTAGCGACGTGCAGTGCTTTCAGGATCGTTTCGGACCAGTGATGCCGCACGCCATGATTGGCAAAGTCGATTAATTGGCTCGGTGGCGAGCACCACTGCCGTCCGCCGGCGACGTGCACACCGACGCCACGCAGTACCAGTCCGCTGGCATGCTGCACGTCAATCGTCGCCCTGAGCGTGCCGCCAGTGTTCATGGTGGGGCGGACCGCCAGCAGCCGGAGCGGCTGCGGGTGTGGGCTCATTGATCGTGCCGCCGGGCGCCGGGCAACAGGTCGAACGGTAGCGGAAGCTGCCTTCTGTCCCTGCGAACCTGGTGCGGCACCGGCAGCGGCGGGGTGTCCGGGCGCCGTCCCGGCGGCTGCCAGACGGCGGCCGTTTGTTCGGGTGACGGCGGCAGCCGCTTCGGACGGCCGGTGTGACGACGTTTGGGTTTGGGCGGCTCCTTGGGCATAACTTTCACCCCCGGCGATCGGGCTCCGTTTCGCGTCAGACTTGAATTCCGCGAGGGGGGGACTACGTCCGGAGCGTCAGTCGGATGCGTCGCCTCCCTAGCCGCCTCGGGCTCCAGCCGAGGCGGCAACTCATTGCAGGCGGCTCGCTTTAGACCGCAGCCGGTTCGACCGGTCTGGTGGCGGCAGGCGCTCGCCTCGGCAGGGGGCGGTAGTTCACCAGCGGATCAGGTCCCGGTCCCGTCGAGCAGCACTTTCAGGATGTCCGCGCGCCGCCACGCAATGGTCCGCACCCCGAGCTTGATCGGCTTGGCGATCAATCCCGCGACCACGGCGGCGCGGAAACTAGTGCGGGTCAGCGGCAACAGCCCGCCGCGGCCAGGCCGCTTGGGGTCGCGACAAATATCGCTTTCGCGCAGCAACGGCGCGATCGCGTCCAGGTCGAGCCCGGCCTCGTTGAGCAGCCGGAGCCGCAAAATTGGATCGTTGATGCTTGGCATGTACCCTCGGTGGGGTTGCGGGTTGGCCGGCCCAATACACCCAGCCGCGGCTGCTGTGCGGACTGCGACTGCCGGCAGTCTTGCCGGCAATGCCGGCGGAAGCCTTGCGCCTCAGAAATGATGCTGCCGCCGGACCTCTGACCAGGCGCGTTCTGTGACGCGCGTTCCCGTTGTCTTCGTCAGCACGCCACGCCGCTCGCCCCAGCGCCGCAGTACTGCGTCCGCAGCCTGCTTGGCGGTCATTTCCGGCGGCCGGCCGTGCGCTTCCCATGCGGCTTCGAGCAGGCGGATGCGGGCGGCTTCGACACCCAGCCCGCTGAGGTCCGGCGGTGCGAGCTGTCCCGGCTCATTAACCGTCGCCGGCGATGCGGCTTCGGCCGACTGCCGTGCACGGCGAAAATGAATGTCATAGATCAGCCGACCGGTCTGCTGATGTCGCCAGCGGTTCGGGCGGATCATCGCGAAGAAGAGCGGGTTCCGTTCGCTGCGCGGATAGTGCAGCACCGGGATTGGCGCCTTGGGATCGGCCACCGGTACGTCGAAATATCCGCCGAGGTCGATCTCATCGTGCCGCCAGGCGCCGAACAGCAGGAAAACCCAGGTGCGCGGGAACTCTTCGGGGTAGAGCGCAGCCGCTATGTTGTCGGCAATATCGTCGAGCCGCCTGACCGTCGCGGCGTCAAGCGGCGTCCAGTCCTCGGGCCAATTCCTGATCACGGCGGCTCACGCCGCCGCCGGTATCTCTTGCACCTTGGCGGGCGCGGTCAAAAACTCCGCCCACCGTTCCATCACCGGTCGCCGCGGTTCCAGCAAATCGTTGCGCAGATACGCGGCCTCGGTTTCATTCTTCGCCGTCGCGTGCCCCAGCGCGCGCTCAGCAAGGTCGCGGTCGACCCGGTATTCCGCACACCAATCCCGGAAAGCGGACCTGCTGGTGCCGTGCACCGTCGCCTTGGTGCCGGGGCAGAGCGTCGCCAGCAGCTCGCGCATCGCCGTCGGCGCCAGCGGCTTGCCCGGTCGCGCACCGCCGAACAGCAGCTCGCTGGACCGCATCGCCTCGGCTGCGTCGAGCACCGCCATCGCCTCGACCGAGAGCGGCACACGCATCGGCTTAGCCGTCTTGGTGCGGTTGCCCGGCACGACATGCACCTTGCCGGTCCAGTCGATCTCCTCGCGACAGGTGCCGAATACCTCGCTGGACCGCAGCGCGGTCAACAGCGTGTAGCGCAGGCAAAGCGCCGTGACGCCTTCCTGGTCGGCTAGCGCCTGATATAGCCCCGGCAGCTCGCGCCACGGCAGCGCCGCGTAGTGCTGTTTTTTATGCAACCTCTCATGTGCCGGCAGCAGTCGTTGCAAATGTCCCTTCCATCTCGCCGGGTTGGCGTCGCTGCGCCAGCGCTGTGCGCTAGCATAGTCGAGCACGGCTTCGAGGCGCTGGCGGACGCGCGAGGCGGTGACCGTCTTCGCCGCCCAGATCGGTCGCAGGATCGCCAGCACGTCATCGGTGGTGATCCGATCCACCGTGAGCTTGCCGATCACCGGCAGCGCGTAGGCGGTCAGCGAGGTTTCCCACTGGTCGCGGTGCTTGACGCTGCGCCAGCCCTTCTCGTGGTCCTTGAGGTAGCGGGCGACGGCCTTCTCGAAGGTCGGGACGCGGCCGGTCTGATCGGCCTTGCGTGCCGTGGTAGCAGCCCGGCGCTCGGTGAGCGGGCAACGGCCCTTGAGCACCGCGAGGCGGTATTCGAGGGCGGTCTCCTTGGCCTGCCGGACGGACACCAGGGCGGCGGAGCCGAGCCCCATGTACTGCCGCTTGCCGGTGACCGGCGAGACATAGTTGAATATCCAGGAGCCGGGATCAGCGGGGGTCTCCAGCGGCACGGCGGGCGGCAGCGGGTCTTTTTCGATGTAGAGGTTGTCGGCGACCCAGTGCCGACCCGGTGGCAAGCGGCGAACCTCGACGGCGGAAAGCTCCTTGGGCATCGACCTGTTCCTACGTGCACCCCTACACCGAAAACATACATCCTCGGCATTCTCGCACAAGGGCAGACAACAGCCGTTACGCAAGCCCTAGAGTTTCCGTCAGTCTCCGACTTCCCTGGCCATCCTCGTGCCTCAAAAACGGGGACGCTGCCTCCGAGCAGTGGAAGGACAGTCTCCGCCTCGCCCAGCAACCAGGCACGACGCCCGAACGCGCAATGCAATGCCGCGCCCAGGCCAATTCCATGATGCGCCAGTCGCAGGGCGCCCTCAGAATGCTGTTCCGCATGCAGGCCGACCGCCAGAAGCAGGAGAACAACCAGGAAGCCGGCGACCGCGTCGCCTCGACCAGGCATTGCGCCATCGGTCCGATGGCGGAAGCGCCGTCATCCCGACCCGCACCCGCGCCGGTCGCCGGACCACCGGCATCGCCCCCACAGCCGAAACCGGAACCCAAGCCCCTGAAGACACCGCGGCCTGACCCGCTTCCCGCTACCCGCCAATCCGCGGCCATCTATCCGCGGACGTCCGCGCTGACTCGCCGCACAGACCGGGTCGCCCATTCGCCCGCCCACGACTTGCTGCTCAGCACCACCCACACCCCTGCTTTCGCCGCGCTGGACAGCCGGTTTATCGAAGCCCGCGCGGTGTAGCGCAACACCGGCCTGCGTTGGCCCGCGACTATCAAAAGCCGACATTGCTCCAGGCAACGCAATGGAGCTTTCGCCGGTACTGCATGTGGCAAAGTCGCGGATGACGAGCCTTCGCTCGCCATGACGACCGCACCAACCATCCCACCGGAAAGGAATCATATCGCCCAGCGATCCAACCTCTCGCCTATAACGAAATGAGACGATCATGAGAATAGACCGCAGCCATAATGACTGGAAATGCCGAGGCCACGCGCATCGCCCCTCCCAACCCCATCGAAGTCACCGAGCGCGGACACCCGCCCTCTTCTGCCACGCCCTGACGCCCGCCAGTCCCACCGTATGATCCGGCATCTCGCGCACACGGAAACGAGACAGCAATGAGACGCAATGACGGCGATACGCTCCACAATGCCTTCTTCGGGCGGTCCGCCGCGCTATCCCGGCAATCGACGCTGGCTCCCTTTGAGAGTAATGATGCCAAGCCATGACCGGATGTTGACCGAACTCTACGACGCATTGCTCTCAGCGGGCGCTGCCGAGGACAAGGCCCGCAAAGCCGCTGAGGCCGTCGCGGCCCACGAGCGTTTCGCCCGGATCGAGCGACGGCTCGCCGTCCTCACTTGGCAGGTCGGCGTTCTCACCGCCGTGGTTGCCGCCGTCGGCGGTCCCGCTTTGTGGCTGCTCACACGGGTGGCGGCCAAGATCGGCGCCATCGGCTAACCCGCCGCCACCACCAGCCCCGCCGGCCAGCCCTACGGCCGCATCCCCACCCCCCGAACCCCCACCGTTCGCAACGGCGCCGCCAGCCCGGCGAATTCGCGCAACAACCGCCGCATCTCCCGAGGATCGATGATCTCCTCCACCCAAAACGCCTCCGCTGTCCTGAACGGCGAGCGCAGCGCGTTCAGCCGGGCATCGATCTCCGCCATCTTCGCCTCCGGGTCCGGCGCGGCATCGATCTCCGCCCGATACGCCGCCTCCACGCCCCCCTCCAACGGCAACGACCCCCAACTCGCCGAGGGCCCACGCATACCGCACACACAACCGCCCCCCTGGCTGGTGCCCCAGCCCGCCCACGCCAAACACATTCAGAACAATCACCGAGCACCACGGCACAGACGTCTGGCAAATCGCCGCCAGCGCCCGCACCCCCCAGCGGATTACCGCCGAGCTCTCCGCCGCCAGCCCCACCTGGAACCCCGGGCAATCGACCAGATGCACCACCGGCAGATGGAACGTCTCAGCCAGATCGACGAAGCGTATGATCTTGCTGCATGCATCCGCCGTCCACGCCCCGCCGTGGTACAGCGGATCGCCCGCCATCAGCGCCACCGGCCACCCGTCCAGCCGCGCCAGTCCGGTGATGATCGGCCGCCCGAACCGCTCCCCGATCTCGAAGAAGCTGTCGCGATCCGCCACCCGCTCGATGATCCGGCGCATGTGGTACGCCTGCTTCCGATCCCGCGGCACCGCGGACGCCAAACCCTCATCGGCCCGCCCCGGATCGTCCCAACCCCGCACCCGAGGCGGCAACTCCCACACCGACCCCGGCAAATACGACAGGAATCGCCGAGCCGCCGCGAACGCCGCGTCCTCAGTATCGACCGCATGATCCACCGCGCCACAGCCCGTCTGGATCTCCCACCCCCCAGCTCCTGCTTGCCGCGCGGCTCTCCCAACCGCTCCACGACCGGAGGTCCAGCCACAAAGACGGCCGACAAGTCCTTGACCATAACGGAATAATGGCTCGCCGCCAGCCGCGCCGCCCCCAGTCCGGCGACAGATCCCAGCCCCAGCGCCACCACCGGCACCAGCCCCATATTCGCCACGCACAGCTCGAACGACGAGCCTTCGCCCAGCCCGCCCGGCAGGTTCGCCCGCCCGGTCGTCTCGATCGTCTTCACCGACCCGCCGCCGCCCGAGCCCTCGATCAGCCGGATGATCGGCATCCGCAGCTCCGCCGCCATTTGCTCGGCAAGCCGCGGCTTCCCCTTGATCGAGGCATCCGCCGACCCGCCCCGCAACGTGAAATCGTCCCCGGCAACCACCACCGGCCGCCCATCGACCGTGCCCCGCCCGAACACGCAGTTCGCCGGCCGAAACACCGCGATCTCCCCGCCCGGACCATAGTCCGCAGACCCAGCGATCGCCCCGATCTCATGAAAGCTGCCCGGATCCAGCAGCCGCTCGATCCGCTCGCGCACCGTCAGCCGCCCGCCCGCGTGTTGCCGAGCGACCCGCTCCGCCCCGCCCATCTCGCGCGCCAGCGCCTCGCGCCGGCGAAGCTCCGCCAGTTCCCTCTCCCACCCCGTCTCGGGCGCAGCAGACGTGTCGTCGGGCATACCGGCAGCTATACCAGGGATCGCTGCGATACGGAGAGGGCAACCGAAATGAACGAAGACCTGCTGTTCGATGCCCAAGACGGGATCGCCCGCATCACCTTCAATCGTCCGGCGGCGCGCTAGGCCCTGACCTTCGCCATGTACGACCGCCTTGCCGAGATCTGCCGCGAGGCCGCCCACGACCGCCACATCCGCGCCCTGATCCTGACCGGCGCCGGCGACAAGGCCTTCGCCGCCGGCACCGACATCTCCCAATTCCGAGTCTTCGCCACGCCGGACGACGCGATCGCCTACGAAGCCCGCCTCGACCACGTGCTCGAAGCGGTAGAACGGTGCCCGAAACCCACCATCGCCGCGATTGCCGGCGCCTGCACCGGCGGCGGTGCCGCCATCGCCGCCGCCTGCGACATGCGCATCGCCGCACGAGGCGCCCGCTTCGGCTTCCCCATCGCCCGCACGCTCGGCAACTGCCTCTCCATGGCCAACATTGCCCGGCTCGCAACCCTGATCGGCCCGGCAAGAGTCGCCGAGATCATCTTCACCGCCCGCCTGATCGGAGCCGAGGAAGCCAAATCCATCGGCTTTGTCAGTGAGGTACTGGAAGACGCCGCCACCCTCACCACCCGCGCCGACGAGCTGGCCCATCTCATCGCCGCCCACGCCCCGCTCACCCTGCGCGCCACCAAAGAGGCGCTACGCCGTCTCCGAACCGGAGAATCAATCGAACAGGACCTAATTCTCATGTGCTACATGAGCCGCGACTTCCGCGAAGGAATGGACGCCTTCCTCACCAAGCGCCCCCCCGTCTGGACCGGCGAATAGGCTCACCTCTCCCGCGCTGAGGCTGTGAATTTTTCATCCTCCCGCCCGGATCTCTGACGATCGGGGGTTGCGCGACAGGAACTCGTTGCGATTCGCTGCGATCTCGCACGATTCGGAGATCGGCAATGTCGGCGACTGAGGGTCTGTTCGAGGACGTGGCGGAGCCGAGCAAGGCATCTGCGCCGGCGAGCGAGGCACCGGTTCGGTTGCGGCTGGCCCAGCGTGACCAGCCCGAGTTCCAAGTGGTTGACCTGGACAGCCTGTTGCCGACGGAGCATCCGGCACGAGCGGTCTGGGCCTTCGTCGAGACGCTGGAGCTGAGCGATCTGCTGGCGGGCATCAAGGCCCGGATCGGCGAGCCAGGCCGTCCGCCGGCGGACCCGAAGATCCTGATGGCGCTGTGGCTTTACGCCACGATCGAGGGGGTCGGCAGCGCCCGCGAGCTGGCGCGCCTATGCGAGGCCCATGTTGCCTATCGCTGGATCTGCGGCGGGGTGTCGATGAACTACCATACGCTGGCGGATTTCCGGGTCAGTCAAGTGGCGCTGCTCGACCGCTTGCTGGCGCAGGGCGTGACGGCGCTGGTTTCGGAAGGACTGGTGAACCTGCAACGGCTGGCGCAGGACGGAGTCCGCATCCGTGCCTCGGCGGGATCGAGCTCATATCGGCGGCGTTCCCGGTTGGAAGAGCTGCTGGCGGAGGCCGAGAAGCGGGTGGAGCAGTTGAAGACGGAACTGGAGGCGGACCCGGCGGCGAGCACGGCGCGACAGCGCGCGGCGCGCGAACGGGCGGCGCGGGAACAGGTCGAGCGGACCAAGGCAGCGCTGGAACGGATGCAACAACTGGAAGCGGAACGGGCGCGCCGCGAGAAGACCCATCGGAAAGACACCGCGAAGCAGAAGCCGCCACGGGCCTCGACCACCGATGCCGAGGCGAGAGTCATGAAAATGGCCGATGGCGGCTATCGGCCGGCCTATAATGGGCAGTTCGTCAGCGACCCGCAGACCCAGCTGATCGTCGCGGTCGATCTCGACACCACCGGCTCGGACGGCGGGCTGATGGCGCCGATGCAGCAGCGCATCGTCGAGACCTATAGGCAGACGCCGCAGCAGTATCTGGTGGATGGCGGCTTCAGCAAGCTGGACGATATCGAACGCGCCCATGCCGCCGGCATCGAAGTGTTCGCCCCGCCGTCGGACAACAAGCACAAGACCGATCCCACGGCGCCGCGCAAGAGCGACGGTCCGGGGACGGCGAAATGGCGCGAGCGGATGGCGAGCGAGGCGGGCAAGACGGTATACCGCGAGCGCGCCAAGCACGAGTGCATCAATGCCCATCTGCGCAATTGTGGGGTTGGGCGTTTGCTGGTGCGGGGCTGCCAGAAGGTCCGAGCCGTCTTGTTGTGGTTCGCTGTCGCGCACAATCTGCTGCGCGCCTTGGTGCTGCGCGACGCCGCGGCGCAGCCGATCGCGGCGCCCGCGGGGTGAAATGCGTCCGCGGCACGGCGAAGTACAACCTGGGCGGGCGGCCGGCGCGGCAGGTACTCGGCAGACGGGTGGAGCGGTCCTTCTGGCCGCGTTTCAACCGCTGTGCCGGCTCACCTCCGCCCTGCGCCCGCCGTGTCGACCCGCGCTTCGGTCACCGGCAAGTCGATTGCTTCACAGCCTCGCTGCGGGAGAGGTCGCCGCGCGCAGCGCGGCGGGTGAGGGTGCCGCGGCCCCCGCCCCCTCGATCACCCCCCGGAACACCGCCAATTGCCCCGCCGTCGTCTCATCCCAACTGAACCGCTCCGCATACGCCCTTGTCGCTGCACGATCCGGCGCCTCCGCCGCCAATCGCCGCACCCCCTCCGCGATTGCCTCAGCGCTCCGCTCCACGATCACCCCCGCCGCGCGCTCCTGCACCACCTCCGGATTGCCCCAGATGTTAGTGGCCACCACCGGCGTGCCGCAGGCCATCGATTCCAGCAGCACATTCGCCCAACCCTCGCGGCTGGAGGCCAGAACCAGCGCATCGGCCGCCCCATAAAGCGCCGGCAACTCCGTATGCGGCCGCGCTCCCAACAGCCGGGTCCGGTCCTCCAACCCCAACCCCCGGATCAGCCCCGCCAGCCGGGACTGCTCGGGTCCTTCGCCCACCACGATCAGCCCCCATTCGGGCAACGAGCGCAGCGCCTCGATCACCAGATGATGGCCCTTGCGCTCGATCAGGTGCCCGATCGAGACCAGCGTCGGCCGGGTCAGCCCAAGCGCGGCCCGCGCCGCCGCCCGGTCCGCCGGAGGAGTGAACACCGCCGTCTCCACCCCATTGCGCAGCACCGTCACCTTGTCCACCGGCGCGCCCAATTCGACCAGCGCAGCCTTCAGCGCCGCGCTGACCGCGACCAGCGCCGCTGCCCCGGCAATTGCGCCCCGGATCAGCCGGCGCGGGATGCGATAGTGCGGGATCAGGCTCACATCCGTCCCCCGCGCCGTAATCACCACGGGAACGCCAAGCCGCCGGCCCAGCCAGACCGCTGCAACCCCGTCCGGATAGAGGTAATGCGCGTCGATCGCATCGATGCGCGCCCCCCCGGCCAACAGGCGCCGCAGGAATGCCGCCGCCGCCCCGTACAGCAGCGCCGGGGCCAGCGACATCCCCACCCGCGGGATCACCGGATAGCGCGGATGGTGCACGGCGATCCCATGCCGCACCTCGTACACCGGAACCCGAGCCAGCCGCCCCCATACGCCGAACACCGCCGCGCTGCTCGGAAAGAACGGCACCGGCGCGACCACTTCGCTGCTGGCCTCCCCGCTGGCCAGCAGGTGTCGCAGCCGGTTCTCGACGAAGATACCGTGGTTCGGTTGCTCGGCGTTGGGGAACAACGTCGAGAAGGTCAGCAGGCGCAGCGTTCAGGAGCCCTTCGTCATCTCGGTCAGCAGCTTCTCCGCCGCGGCCTTCTCTTCGAACTTGCCCTGCGCCGCCACCACCTGGTGCAGCACCTTCACCGCCTCATCCTTCTGCCCGGTGTCCTTCAGCGCCACCGCGAAATGATACTGGATCCGCGGGTCGTCCGAGCCCGAGGTTGCCTGCCGGAGTAGGATCGCGCCGGTCGTAGGGTCGCCTTCGGTGGTCAGGATCCAGCCCAACGTGTCGGCGGTCTGCGCGCTCGGCCCGAGCGCATAGGCTTGCTGCGCCAGTGCCTTAGCGTCCCCCGTGCCGAGCTTCTGGTCCACCCAGGCGAGGTTGTTCAGCGTCGCTACATCATGCGGCTGCTTCGCCAGAATGGCTTGCAGCGTGATCTTCGCCGCGGCGTATTTCTCCTGGTTGATCTGCAAACCGGCGAGCTGCCCCGCTATCACCAGATCATCGGGATGCTTGGCCAGCCAGTCGGCGAACGTCTTCTCCGCCTCGTCGGCCTTGCCGTTGCGCACCAGTGCGCCGGCCACGCGCATCGTCAGCATAGCCGAAGGTGCGGTGGCGTCCGCCGCCTGATAGGCCTTGACGGCGTCCGCGGGCTGGTTGTTGGCCAGATACAGGTCACCCTTGAGCGCCAACGCCGGGACGAAGGTTCGGTTCTCGCTATACAGCGCGTCCGCGGTCGCCAGAGCCGCCTGAATGCCCCCCGTCTTCAGATCGACCAGCGCGTAGTCGAGGTAGAGCTGATAGGTGTTGGGCATCGCGGACATGCCGGCCTTGATTAGGTTGCGGGCCCCCTCGTAGTCGCCCGCCTGGACCAGCAGCGCCACGAGTTGGCGGCGCGCCGTAAGATTACGCGGCTGCACGGCCAGCATCTGGGTCAGCGTGGCGCGCGCCTGGTCGGTCTGCTTCAGCGCCAACTGTGCCGCCGCCTGCAGCCCGAGAAGCTGCGGCAGGACCTGGCCTTTTGGCGACAGCGCGGCGACCAGCTCGCGCGCCTGCTGCGACTTTCCGGCGCGGATGTAGAGGTCGCCGAGCGACTGGGCCAGCCGGATATCCTTCGGCGAGGCGACGTGGGCGTGCTCGAGTAGCGTGATCGCCTGATCAAGCCGGCCGGAACTGACCAGCGAATTCGTCAACATGGTCAGCGCTGGCTCGGACACCGGGTCCTTGTCCAGGATGGTGGTCAGCGCCTTTTCGTATCCGGCCTCGTCGCCTTGCATGGCAAGCACGCGCGCGAGGTTGACCTTTGCCGGCAGGAAGTCCGGGCTCTTTTGCAGGATTGCCTCGAACGTCGTGCGTGCCCCGGCGACGTTGAGGCGCGTGAGCTTCAACAGCCCGTCGAGGTTCTGCACCAGCGGCGTGTCACCCTGGGCCGCGCGGATCTTGGCAAGGGTCGCGTCTTCTTTGGCGGAATCGCCGGTCTTGAGGGTCGCCACGAACAGCGCCTCGGCGATCTGCGGTTGCTTCGGCGCGAGGGCGAAGGCGTGATCCAGCTCCGCCACTGCCTGATCGGCCTGCCCGACATCGAGCAACAGAGAGGCCAACTGGGTCCGTATCCCGACATCATCGGGTGCCATCGCTTCGGCTTTGCGCAGCGCATCGATTGCCTGCTGCGGCTCACCGACGGCGGCATAGGCGCGCCCAAGGACGTCATAGGCCTGCACATCCGCCTTGCCGGCGGTAACGATCCGGTTGAGCGCGTCGATTGCCTGGTCCGGCCGGTTGCGTTCGAGCAGAATACGTGCCAGCAGCTTGGCGCCGTTGAGGTCGTCAGGCTCGTGGCCGACGAATTTCCGGGCGGCATCCTCGGCCCGCCCGAGCTCCTGCTGGTTCTCCTCGACCAGCGCCTGGAGGAAATAGCCGCGCGGCATGTTATCGAACACCGGCGCCAGCCGCATCAGCAGCGTGTCGGCATCGGCGTTTTGCCCTGCTTCGTGCTCCAGCACCGCCTTCAGGTAGAGGCCTTCGATATTGTTGGACAGCACTGCGAGCACTGCGTCATCATCGGCCTTGGCATCCTTGAATTTGCCCTGGGCAATCAACAGGTTGGCCCGCACCAAGCGGGCCGGCACTGCGGGCGGGCTGTCCGCCACCACTGCATTGAGCAGCGCCAGCGCGCCCGGCACGTCCTTGTTCTGCGCCATCATCTGCGCCTTCAGCACACGGGCCTCGATCGATTTCGCATCGGCCGTCAGCGCGTGCTCGACCTGGTCCTGGGCGGCCTTGGTGTTGCCCTTGGAGAGTGAGAGCCGGGCGCCGGCGATCCAGGCCTGGACATTCGCCGGATTCAGACGTTGGGCGTCGGCGAACGATTTGGCCGCTTCATCGGTTTCGTTGAGCATCATCTGGGCGTTGCCGCGGTCGAAATCGATCTCGGAGTCGAGCTTCGGGTTCTTGCCGATCGGCGCGAACTGCTTGAGCAGATCAACCGGCCGATTCTGCATCAGGAGCGCCTGGCCGATCAGCGGGGTGGTCAGCACCGGATCATAGCCGCGTGCCTGCGCCTCTCTGGCCTGCTCTTCGGCGGCGGCGGGATCGCCGAGCTGGAGCTGGACCTGGGCGAGCAGGAAGCGCGCTTGGGCGTTCTGCGGATCTGAGCGGACGGCGTTACGCAGCTCGATCTGGGCGGTCTTCAGGTCGCCCTTCTGGAGGGCGTTGCGCGCGTTGGTCAGGTAATCGGCAGCATGGCCGGACGGCGGCCACAGCCCCAGACTGGCTGCTACCAGAAGCGAGCCCAGGACCCGGTTCAGCATCACCTTGGTCGTACTCCCTGGTAAGGCGGCGGGGCGCAGTGCAGCGCAAGGGCGGCTGCTGCACTCCCCAGTCGCGATGGGGTCTCCTCACATTCGCTGCGAGAACAGCGTTCGACGCTCCAATACCACGTTCGGATCCCGGCGCGCCATGGGGATCGCAGCCACCGAGCTGACGGAACGAAAAATCCCCACAGGTTAAGTGAAAAATAACCGCCTCGGTATTGATTCGAGAGCGTCTCAGAAATTCAACAATGCGCGCGTGAATCGAACATCCTCAAGGAGCCAGACGGACCATGAGCGTTCTGACCGTGGGTAGCGGCGAAGAGTACACAACGATTGCGGCGGCGGTCGCCGCCGCAGCCTCCGGCGACACTATTGACGTCAACGCTGGCACCTATGCGGTTGCCGATCTCAAGATCACCAAGGACCTGACATTTGTCGCAGTGGGCGGGGCGGTTGATATAGTGCCGCCGGCCAGCAGCAACCCTAAAATCAATGTGGCCAAGGGGCTGTTCATCGTCGGCACTGACACCTCCACCCCCAACGTCACGATCGAGGGTTTTTCGTTTTCCGGGGCGAAGGCAGGGGATTCCAACGGCGCGGGCATCCGCTATCAGAGCGGCAACCTGACGCTCGACGACGACAGTTTCTCTAACAATCAGGATGGCATCCTGGCAACGCCGTTCGTCTCCGGGACGGGTACCGTCGACGTCAACGACTGCGTGTTCGACCACAATGGCGCCGGCGACGGCCAGAGCCACAACATCTATATCGGCTACATCAACACCTTCGTCATGACCAACAGCATCTCGGAGGATGCGGTGGTCGGGCATGAGGTGAAGAGCCGGGCCGAGAACAACACGATCGAGGATAACCAGATCCTTGATGGGTCGACCGGGACCGCGAGCTATTCCATCGACCTGCCTAACGGCGGCAATGACATCATTCAGGGCAACACGATCGAGAAGGGGCCGAAGGCCAGCGCCCCGATTGCGATCCATATTGGCGGCCCGATGCTGCCCTATGCCGACTTAAATGTGGTCATTCAGGACAACACGTTCATCAATAACTACGGCCCCGCCGCGCAGGTCGTCAATAACGAGTTCACAACACCCGTCACGCTAACCGACAATACGATCGAAAACTTCATTACCATTTTGAACGGGATCGGCACGCAGAGCGGCAATGTGAACGCCTCGGGGGGGACAATCGCAGCCTCGACCAGCACCATCCCGGCCGGCAACTCCACGGTCCCGATCAACCTGAGCAACACGTCCGGCAACCAGACCGTGACCTTGACCAAGCCCAGCCACATGGTGATCGGCGGCAGCGGTCTTCTGACGGTTATTGAAGATGCTTCGGGCGAAACAGTGTACGGCGGCTCGGGTGGCGTCGCCGTCAGTGGTGATGGCGGCCAGACGGTGTACACGCGAGCGGGATCGACCAACACTATTCAAGCCAGCAGCGGCGGCGATACCTATTTCAGCTTCGGCAATGATACCATCACCGTTTCTGGCATAAATTCGAACTACGACATTTACGGCACCGCTGACGTGAACGGTGCGCCTTCGGCGAGCGACAGGGAAAGTGGCTACGTCAGCGGAACAGAAAACTTCAATATGCGCGGCGGCGACGAAGACGTCACGATCTTCCCGGGTGGAATGGCAAATATTAGCGGCACCGGTTCTGTCACGTGCTCGGAGAACGAGGCTACTGTTAATTTTGGCTACCTCAACTCCTTGAACTCCACCGTATTCAGCGGGTCACTCATTGGCGGCCAGGTCGATATGAGCAACGGCAACATGACCGTCTATGAGGACGCGACCCGAGCCACGATCGACTTGATGCAGGGCAGCTATGATATTTCGGATGTCGCCGGCAGCATGATCAGCGGCGGCGGTGCCACCGTGGACATCACAGAGTATGGCGGGAACGGCCTGACGTTCATCGGCGGTTCGGGTGCGGCGACCCTCAACACCGATTCGGGCGGTGCAATGATCTTCGTGGGCAGTGGCTCGCTCAAGGTGAATGAACACGCGAATGACGGTCCAATCACTTACAATTTCGATGCATCGATCGGCGGCGGAACGGTGACGATCCAGGATTTCCGCCCCAGCAAGGATACCTTCGCGTATAGCGGTTTCACCGGCAATCCGATCGAGAGCCAGAGCGTATCGGGCGGCTCGCTCTACCTCACGCTGCAGAACCACACAACGGTCGTCCTGCTGCATGAGACGAAGCTCTGAGCCGCGACCCTATTCGCGCTATCGGCGTCCAGCGAGCTGATCAAGTGAGGCGGAAGCGGCGAGCTTGACCGAGGTTTGGCGGAAGGATTGCGCACGTCGGGAGCGATGAGCCAAGCAAGTTGCGAGGCGACGTATTATATGCCCGCTTTGGGGAGCTGGCTTGGCGCGGTCTGGTGAGCTGGTCCGCGCTCATCCAAGCGTCGAAGAGCGTCTGCACTCGAGTTGCCGTTGCGGCCTGCTCACGGGTCCGGCCCAGGGACAGGTTCCGGTGGGCCACCCGCGACTTTCCTTTCTCCAAGCTGCAAAGTCGTGGACAGTCGGGCCAAGTGCCAGCCGCCTCCCGCGGTTCGGGCTGGGTTGCCAGAGCGGGCGCGGAATGGCCGGCAGTGTTTGTTCCGGGAAGTTTCGGGACATGTCTACAACGGCTGCAAGCAGCACGGCCCGAACGCCCCCGCGATCGGCCCCGGTTATCCGCTCTGCTGCGCCAAGTCCTCAGCCCGACCCCGGGCCGGTTCGGCAACACGATGCGCCTTGTCGTTTTAGTCCTGGCCGTCACGATCATCTCGGAGGCGTTCCGTACTCCGGAGATCGCTGTTATATCGGCGAGAACCTGGCGAATTGGCCAGGCATCCATACGGTCATCATCACTTTCTACTTCGTGTCACTCGGTACGGCGGGTGAGACCGTACACAAAGCGACACTTCGCTTTATCGGATGCCTGATCGGCGCTGCGCTCGGCGTTGGCGCGATCCTGGTGGTCATTCCATTCATGACCAATCTCGGCGAGATGGGTGGACATGTGCAGCCCGTCGGCCACCAGCGCAATCGAGCCGAACAGCAAGGCCGCCGCTGATCTCGGCCGCCATCATCGCCGCGCATAGCCAGATCACGGCCCAGCTTCGGCGCTTGGCGCTCTGATGCCCGGCGCCAAGAAGCACGTGGCTGTGCGTCTGCCCACCGCCCGCCGCGCTCATTTGGTCATCCTCATCGCAGATAGCTGCGAATGACATCGAGAAGCTGCTCCGCGGCGCCGGCATCGAGCGCGCCGGGGTGCCGTTCGGCGTCGAGAAGGTGGGCGCGCACTTGGTCCTCCACCACCTCGGCCATCAGCCCGGCCATGGCCCCACGCGCCCCGGCCAGCAGATGCATCACCTGCTCGCATCCGGCCTCGGCCTCCAACGCGCGCTCGACGGCTTCGATCTGGCCGCGCAGACGCTTTACACGGGCCAGCTTCTGCCTATTGGCGCGCCGGCAGCAAGGCGTGTGCCTTCAACAGGTGGCGGAATTGATCATAGGTTAGCCCGAGTGAATCAGAGGCGCGTCGCTGGTTGAATCGCGCCTCCGTGAGTGCATGGCGCAGCAGGTCGGCTTCGAAGTCACGCACCGCGGTGCGGAAATTGGTCGGTCTGGGGGCGGGGTTGTGCGCCTGCGGCTCACTCCCGCCGCCCCCTCCCCCCGGCCCTCTCCTGCAAGGGGAGGGGGAGTCATGGGGGCCGAACGGGTCGATCACCACTGTTTCAAGCGGACTGTCGGAGCGGGTCATACGACACACGCTGCGCTCCACCACGTTGCGCAATTCGCGGACGTTGCCCGGCCAGTCGTGTGCCAGCAGCGCCTCGGTCGCGCCCGGAGCGAAACCGGCAAAATAGTCGCGCTTCAGCTCCGCTGTCATTCTCGTTGCGAAATGTTCTGCCAGCAGGAACACGTCGTCGCGCCGTTCCCGCAGCGGCGGCAGCCGCACCACGTCGAAGGCCAGGCGGTCGAGCAGGTCGGCACGGAATTTTCCCGCGGTGGCCAACGTTGGCAGATCGGCGTTGGTCGCCGCGATCACCCGCACATCGACCTGTAAGGTCGCGTTGCCGCCGACGCGCTCGAAAGCGCCGTACTCAATCGCCCGCAGCACCTTCTCCTGGACCGCCAACGAGGCGGTGGCGATCTCGTCGAGGAACAGCGTCCCGCCATCCGCCAACTCGAACCGCCCGGCGCGCCGGCGGACGGCGCCGGTGAAAGCGCCGGCCTCATGGCCGAACAGTTCGGAGTCCAGCAGCCCCTCGGGCAGGGCGGCGCAGTTCAGCTTCACGAACGTGCGGTCCCAGCGGGCAGACAGATAGTTCAGCCGGCTGGCGATCAGTTCCTTGCCGGTGCCGCGCTCCCCGACGATCAGCACCGGCCGGTCCAGAGGGGCCAGCCGCGAGACGTGGGCCAGCATTTCCAGAAATGCCGGGCTCTGCCCGATCGGTGTGGGCGGGGTGGCGGTAAGTGCCATGTTGTGGCGGAATACACCACAAACCAGCGCCATATACTAGGGCTGCTCAGCGCAGCTCTTGCGATATCAATCGGTTAGCCTCTGGCACGGCCCCTGCAGCGACTGGAGGCGAACCGGACAGGGAACACACACCATGGGCATCTTCTCGCGGCTGACCGACATCGTGAATTCCAATCTCAACGCCATCCTCGCGCGGGCAGAGGACCCCGAGAAAATCATCCGCCTGATCATCCAGGAAATGGAGGACACGCTGGTCGAGGTCCGCTCTGCCACCGTGCGGACCATTGCCGAGCGCAAGGAACTGGAACGCCGCGTCGCCGGCCTGCGGCGCGATGAAGAGGAGTGGGAGCGCAAGGCGGAGCTCGCGGTCACCAAGGGGCGCGATGATCTCGCCCGCGGCGCGCTGCACGCGAAATCCCGCGTATCTCAAACGCTGCAAGAGACCGAGACGCAGCTCGCCCAGCTCGTCGAAGCTCTGGCCCGACAGAACGAGGATATCGGGAAGCTGCAGGCGAAGCTGAACGACGCCAAGGCGCGCCAGCGGGCCATCGTCGCCCGCCACAAGACCGCCGCCAACCGGATCAAGCTGAAGACCAAGCTTTACGACGAACGGATCACTGATGCCTTCGCCCGCTTCGAACAGGTCGAGCGCGCTCTCGACGTGGCCGAGGGAAAGGTCGAAGCCTTCGATCTCGGCCGTCAGCCGGCGTTGCATGAGGAGTTCGCCCACATGGAAGCCGACGCGTCGGTACAGGAGGCGCTGGAGCGGCTGAAGGCGCGGCTAGGCAACCGAATCCCACCGACCACCGCTCCACAATCGGCGAAACCCTGAGATGCATGTCATGGGAACCCTGCTCGGCATCCTGTTCCTGGTCGTCGTCGCGCCGATCTGGATCGTCGCGCATTACGCGACCCGCTGGCGCACCGCGCGCATGCTGTCGCGGGACCACGAACGGGTGCTTGCCGAGCTCTACGATTCCGCACGCCGGATGGAAGAACGTATGGACAGCCTGGAGCGCCTGCTCGACGTCGAGGCACCGGGATGGCGTAGCAAGGCCGGTCCCTGGACGGAGGCCACGCCATGAGCTGGACGGGGAGGGGGCCCGGCAACTGGAATGCCTGGGCCTGGGGTCCGCATGCTGGCGGCGCCGGCGGTCCCTCGGGCCCGAGCCCGCCTTCTTGGGACCGGACGCGCATCTATCGCGACCCCGCACGCGGCTGGATTGCCGGCGTCTGCGCCGGGATTGCTGATCATATCGAGGCCGACCCGATGCTGGTGCGGCTAGCCGCCGTGCTGTGCCTGATCTTCTTCTTTCTGCCGACCGTGGTGGCTTACGTGGCGTTCGCGTTGGTGCTGAAGCCCAGGCCGCCGGCGCTGTTCGCCAGCGCCGACGAAGAGTTGTTCTTTCGCGGCCTGCGCAACGATCCGGGCAGCGCGTTGCGCGGCATCCGCGAACGGTTCGGCCGGCTCGAGCGCCGGCTCGCTCGCGCCGAGGCTCTGGTCACATCGGACGAATTCGACCTGCGCCGCCGTTTCCGCGACCTCGACCGCTGAGGCATGACTGAAATGTCCCTGCTGCGTCTGTTACTGAACCTGTTGTGGATCATCACCGGTGGTGCCTGGATGGCGCTGGCCTGGCTGGTGGCCGCGGTGATCATGGTGATCACGATCATCGGCATCCCCTGGGCACGCGCCGCCTTCAACATCGCCTTTTATACGCTGCTGCCGTTCGGCCATCGCGCCGTGCCGCGGACCTGGGTGACCGGATACGAGGATATCGGTACCGGTCCGCTCGGCTGCCTCGGCAACGTGATCTGGCTGTTGCTCGCCGGCTGGTGGCTGGCGCTGGCGCACCTGATCGAAGCGGTGTTGCTGGCGATCACCATCATCGGCCTGCCGTTCGCCTGGGCGCATCTGAAGCTCGCCGGACTTGCGCTGTGGCCGATCGGCAAGGCCATCGTGCCGGAAGACAGCCCGCTCGGCAGGGCGTGGTAACCGGACCGTCGCCGAACCGTCTTCCGCCCGTCATACTGCGCCCCTAAATCACCTCTCCCGCTCTGCCGGAGAGGTCGGTTCGCGAAGCGAACCGGGTGAGGGTGGCGGGGCGAGGGCAAAATGGACGCGGCGGCATTGCCGATCCGGATCATCATGCCGCGACGACGTGCCGCGACATCGCGTGCCTTGGCGCGGCCCTGGCTGCTGCTCGCGCCGTCGCTCGTTTTCCTGATCGCCTTCACGTACTGGCCGCTGGTGCAGGTCCTGGAAGGGTCCTTCCGCGACCAGGCATTCGGAACCGCAACGAGTTGGGGAGTGGGAAATTACGCCCGCCTGTTCGCCGATCCCCATTTCGGCCGGGCCGCCTGGAACAACGTGCTGTACGCCGCCAGCACGATCGCTCCGTCGCTGGTCCTGGCGCTCGGCTTTGCGCTCGCGCTGCGCGAGACGACTCTCTTCACGATGGCCGCGCGCACGCTTGTCGTGTTGCCGCTGCTAATCCCGCTGGTTGCGGCCGCTGCACTATTCACCTTCGTCTTCCTGCCCGGCGAAGGTTTGCTCGACTGGTACCTTGCGCCGCTCGGGCTGCGCGCGGTGAACTGGCTCGGCTCGCCTTCGTTGGCGTTGGGGGCAGTCAGCGCGATCACCGTTTGGAAGAACACCGGCTATTACATGCTGTTCTTCCTGGCGGGCCTCGCCGGCGTCCCGCAGGATCTGTTAGACGCCGCGCGCATTGACGGAGCGCGGGCACTGGCCCGCTTCCGCCACATAACATTGCCGATGCTGGGCCCAACGTTCGGCTTCGTGCTGCCGATCGCCCTGGTCAACGCGCTGGTGCAGGTCGATCAAGTGGTCACTGTCACCCAGGGCGGGCCGTCGGATTCCACGAACCTGCTACTCTATTACATCTACCAGCAGGCCGAGCAGAACCACGATGCCGGGCTGGCCGCGGCGGCCACCGTGGTGAGCGTCGCGGCATTGTTGACGCTCACGATGGCCTCGCTGCGCACGATGGAGCGTGGGATCCATTATGAGTCGTAAGCGGGTGCTGCCGCTCTTCGGCATGATCGCGGCCGCCACGGCGGCGCTGGTTTGGGCGGTGCCGTTCGCCTGGATGGCCGTGGCCTCGTTGCGGCCGGGCGTGCCGGCGGATGTCGCGGCGTTGTGGCCGGCGCCGCCGCTCGGCTTAAGCAATTATCTGGATGCCTGGCAGAGCGGCGATTTCCCCACCTGGTATTTCAACACCATGCTGGTCTGCGCCGGCATCCTGGCGGTGCAGCTCGTCACCGTCACCATGGCGGGCTACGCCTTCGCGCGGCTTCGCTTCCCTGGCCGCGACACGGTGTTCGTCCTGTTCCTGCTGCAGCTTCTGCTGGTTCCCACGCTGCTGATCGCGCCCAATCTGACAACGATCGTGGCGCTGGGCCTGTATGACCGGCTGCCCGGAATCATGGCGCCGTATTTCGCTTCCGCCTTCGGCGTGTTCCTGATGCGCCAGGCGTTTCGTGCCATCCCCCGCGACTTCGAAGAAGCCGCGATGCTGGATGGCGCCGGCGTCTTCGCGCTGATCCGTCATGTGCTGGTGCCGCTGGCGCGGCCGAGCTTGGTCGCGTTCGCCATTGTCTCGGTCACTTTCCATTGGAACGAGTTCCTGTGGCCGCTGATGGCGGTGTCTTCGCCATCGCGGCAGGTGCTGACGGTCGGGTTGGCGTCTTTCGCGTCGGGTTCCGAAGCGGGTGGGGAGTGGGGCGTGCTCGCGGCCGGCACCGTGCTGGTCGCCGGCCCGTTGTTGCTGGCGTTTCTGGCATTCCAGCGCCGCTTCGTCAGTTCTTTCGTGTTTACTGGACTCAAGGGATAAGGGGAGTTTCAATGCCGACCATCGGATCTCATGTAACGCGACGTGTCGCGCTGGGGGCGGCCATCGCCGCCTCGGCAGCAGGACTCGCGATACGCGCGCGGGCGGCGACCGAGATCGACATGTTCTTTCCGGTCCCGGTGCAGGGAAAGCTGGCGACCGAGATGCAGCGCCTGATCGGCGTGTTCAATTCCCAGCATCCGGATATCAAGGTGACACCGGTCTATACCGGCAGCTACGACGACACCAACCTGAAGACGCGAGCGGCGATCCAAGCCGGCCGGCCACCAGCCGCAGCGATCATGTCAGCCAATTTCATCCGCGAATACGTTATTGATAAAGCGGCGATCCCGCTGGACGAGCTGATCGCCAAGGACGGCGGCACGGCTCAGAGCTTCATAGCGCAGTTCTGGCGGGCGCTGGCGCTGAATGCGACCGACCAGGGGCATGTTTATGGCGTGCCGTTCCAGAACTCCACCCCGTTGCTGTTCTATAATGTGCAGGCGTTCAAGGACGCCGGACTGGATCCGGACAAGCCGCCGGTGACCTGGCAGGATTGGGTGGATGCGGCGCGCAAGTTGAGCAAGCCGGAGGCCGACAAATGGGGCATCGCCTGGCCGAACAGCTACGATTACTGCGGCTGGTTGACCTCCACGCTGGCGATGGCGAATGGCGGGCAGTACTACGACACTGCCTATGGCGGACAGGTCTATTACACCGAGCCTGCAACGGTGGCGGCTTTGCGGTTCGTCCGCGATCTTGTGCACACGCACAAGGTCATGCCGCCTGGGGTGCTGGATCCGAATGGGACGACGGCGGCATTCTTCTCGGGGCGCGTCGGCATGATCCTGCTGTCCACGGGCGCGCTGGGTTTCATCCGTGACAATATGAAGCAGCCGTTCCGCACGGCGTTCGTGCCGAAGAATGTGGTGAATGCGGCGCCGGTGGGCGGTGCCAGCCTGATCATCACTGCGGGCAATTCGCCGGAGCGGCAGGCGGCGGCGTGGACACTGATCAAGTGGCTGACCAGCCCGGATATTGCCGGGCAGTGGAGTCGGTTCACCGGCTATTTCGCGCCGAACCGGGCTGCTTATGATCTGCCGGAGATGAAGAAGTACATGGCGGCGAGCGCGGATGCCGGGGTGGCGCTGGAGCAGCTCAACCGCTACGGCCGCGGCTGGTTCGCTACCTATAAGACAGTGTCGGTGCGCAAGGCGATGGAGGACCAGGTGCAGGCTATTCTGAACGGCGATATCAGCGCGGAGGGAGCAGCCGCACGTGCGCAGTCTGACGCCGATGCGTTGCTGCGCCCGTATTTGGAGCAGACGGCGCTGAAGCTACCAGCCTGAATCCCCCGCTGGCGGCTGCCTTACGTCGGATATTTCTCAGTGCGCTCGGCCGCAGCGGCGTAGAGAGCGCCGCGGTCGATCTCCTTTCGTCGTGTCTCAGGGCGGCGGTACCGCCGACCCCATTTGTGCTCTGGGATGGCCCACCAGCATGCGCAGCGATCGTTCCCCGGCGGCCATCTCTTCCTTGGTCGTCAGATATCGCCGGAGCCCGTCGCGCTTCAGCGCGAAGTGCTGCATGTCCTCCGACAGGCGATCCAACAGGTCGGCCTCTCGCAGCAGCACCTTCTGCACCAGCTCCGACCGTCCGAGTGAAGTGACCAGCGCCGTGAGATGCGGCAGGCAGATTGCTGATAAATTACGCAACGCGCCCGCGGTGTCGTGTGCCAGGCGCTCCGCGGCGCGCTCGATGGCAGACGTTGCTGCGTAGCGAGCGACCTTGCAGACGACGCAGGTTTCGGCCGTCGGCAGAGCCACCTCGACAGCCTGACAGGTGAGCGTCCCATTCTCCGCCTTTCGCGCCAGCGACCGCAGATGCTCTGCTTGCCGTTCCACGACCACGGCAAACCCTGTGCAGATCTCGTGTGGTGCCGCGATCGCCTCGAACTGCCAGGTGTGCGGCCCGCATAGACCACCCCGGTTCGCGAGATCGGCCTGCATGTCGCGGTTGCCACGCAGTTGATGCTGATATTTCACCATGAAATCGAACAACGCCTGTCCGACGTGGTCACAGATCTCGCAGGCCGGCAGTGTCGGCGAGATCGCAGCGTCGGGCGGCGCGACCAGATCGGCGGTGACTTCGGCTGGGCGTACCGCCTCGATTTCGGCGCGCAAGGCGGCGAGCCGGGCAAGGTCCTTATCGGCGCCACCCTGGCTATCAAGGACCGCAGCGATGCGGCCGCACATGTTGAGCAGGAATTCCCGGCGCCGTTCGTTGACCAAAAAGTTGAGCAGAGCCGCCTCGAATGCAGGCAGCCCGCTCGCCGCGAGCGCCGCCGCATCGCCATGAAGCCTCGCCGCGAGCGCCTGTTGCGCCGAGACCGAGAACAACGCCGGTGGCGTGCCGTCGAAGATCCCGGCGAATTGGGACGTCAGGTGATCGAGCACCTCTTGGCGCTGCACGAAATCGACGCAGTCCTGTTTGTTTACGACCACGAACAGGCGGCGCCCGGAGCCATGCGCCGTTTGCAGGACTTGCCGCTCGTCCTCGATAGAGGGCTGTCGTAGCTCGTCACTAGAACGAAAGCATCCGCTTCCGGCAGGAACGCCTCCGTGGTGCGGGTGTTCTCGATGATCGATGATCCGAGACCGGGTGTATCGATGAAATGAAAGCCACGGCGCAGCAGTTCGGCGGGCATTTCGACTTCGGCGGTCCGGATGCCTCTGCGATTGCCGGGATTGCCGCGTTCCGTGATGTGCTCAGCCAACTGCGAGATCGGGATTTCGAGGAACAGGCTGGTGTGCCGGTAATACAGCACCACCTTCTCCTCGCTGCCATAGGTGACGGTGGTGATGACCGAGGTGACCGGGACAATCCCGGTCGGCAGCCGGTCGGTGCTGAGCATCGCGTTCATCAGTGTGGTCTTGCCGCGGTTGAAGCGGCCCACCACCACAAGGTTGAATCGGTCCTGGGCGAGCTGAGAGAAATGGTTGCGCACTGCCTCCGGGATGCGGTCGGTGCGAATCGTGGCACTGCGTAAGATTTCGGCGAGTACCGACTTCGCGTGATCGTATTGCTGCAAATCCATCAGGCCCGCTCCTTTATACGCGGTCCGCCACTCGCCTGCATCGCATCACATCGTGGTGCGTGCCAGGAAGACCTGTTCGTACAGGTCCTCGCCGTAGCTCGTCGGCAGCGGCGATCCTTCTGTGATCTTAAAGGTCCGCGCCCCATCCTGCTGACGTTCCGCCCGCAGAAATAGCACGTTGGGCATGTGTTTCTCATCCAGTCCGTGCGCAAATTCGTACTGGTGCGTGACGAAGAACACCTTGATGCGCCGCTCGATCAGGGCGGTAACGATCTGGCGGGCAATCTCCGATCCCTCGCGCTCGTTCGTCACCGCGAAGGACTCGTTGAAAAGCACCAGGGAATTGGGCGTTATATCGTTGATGATCTCGCTCATTCGCTTGAGTTCCTCGTCGAGCTTGCCGCTTTTCATGGCGGCATCCTCTTCCCGCTTATAGTGGGTGAAGATTCGCTCGCACACATTGGTGCAGTAGCTTCGGGCGGGCACGAACATACCGCATTGCATCATGAGCTGCGATAGCCCGATGCTGCGCAGGAAGGTTGACTTGCCACCCTGGTTGGCGCCGGTGATGACCGCTAGGTCCTTGCCGTCGGCCGCCATGTCATTGGCGACGACCCCACGCCCCAGCTTGAGCGCCAGGCAGGCGTCGTACAGTCCCTGCGCTGAATGGTGGCGTTCATGGGCCGCGCGGGGCTGCGGAAAGCAGACCGGCTCGCCCTGCCCGGAAAGCCGGCGATGCAGGTTCAGGCAGCCAATATAGAATGCCAGCTCAGTGCGGAGCATGCTGAAGAAGCCCAGGACATGATCGGTCGATCGCGCCAGCGCATTGGCCACCAGATTGATTCCGCGGTCCCGTAGCTCCGATAGGGCCCGGGCGCCGCTGTCATCCCGCTCGGGAAGCTGGAAGGAATAGGTGGGCGGTCGTGGCGCGAACAACCGCTCGATCCAACTGCCCTGCGGTGGGTTCGGTTTGCGCAGAACGTAGTCGGCGCCTTTGTTGCCTTCCCCCACCCGCGCACTGATCAGCACGCCGTGCTGGAACTTCAACTGCTGCAAATGTCGGCGGAGGGTCGTGAAGTACTCCTCGTCGAGTTCCCGGCCGAGCATGGCGAACAGCGTCTTGAAGCCCTCCGATCGGAAGGTTACGATGTGCTCGTCGGCGATGGTCCGCAGCCGACGCAGCATGGTCACCAGCATCTGCAGAACTTCGACTGATCGGTGCAGAATCCCGTTCGGATAGCGGAACACGGCGCCGAGAAAGTTCTTCCGCTCAGCTACGATCGTCTCCACTGCGAGATCGTAGATCGCCCGCACGACGGCCTGCTGTCTCAGGCAGTCTTGCAGGATGTCCTGTCGATAGAGCAGCGTGTCGATGTCGGCCGAGCTCGCCAGCACCGCTTTTCTCACTACTTCCGCCAACCACTTGTCGCCGTCCGCCATGGCCGCGAACAGCATGTCCAGTTCCAGATCCTGGACCAGAGCTTCATCATGCGGCGGCGGCGCCCGTGTCAGGTCGAAGTCCCGGTCCCGATACATAAGATGGGCTTTCATGCACCGCCTCATCGCAACATATCTTGCCGCTGCAGCATCGCCGTCAGCCCCATATTCGCGCTTTCAAGCATTCGTAAGTGACCTGGTACTTCTCTGCGATCGAGATGGCATATGACTGTCCATCCGCCGGTCGACGCACAACCTTGTACCTGCGCAACGCCGGATTATCGGGCTGCACAGTGCTCATCATGCTGACGGTCTTCTCGCTGAGGGACGCCAGCTCGTCGAGGAAGGTCACGCAGACGCACAGGCAATCTAGCTCCAGGATCCGGTCCATTATCTTGCGCACCAGGAACACTGCATCGCTCAGCGTCGTCGAGGTGAAGATCTCGTTCATGATGACGATGCTTCGCGATGTGGCCTGCCCCAGTGTTGAATGAATGCGGACCAGGTCATCCTTGAGCTTGCCGTGCAGGTTCTCGATGGTCTCCTCGCGTTCGAAATGCGTGAACATGGCGTCGAACAGGAACAGCCGCACTTCTCTGCCGGGCACCAGACAGCCGAGGCTACCGAGGTGGTGCAACTGCCCAAACATACGCGCGAAGGTCGTCTTGCCTCCCTGGTTCGGCCCGGAGACGACGAATATGCGCTCGGCGCCCTTTTGATTGAAGTCGTTGCGGACGATCGGAGTGTTCTCGGCAACGAGCCTGGTGGCCAGCGCCAGATCGAAACTCGCCCGGGCGCATACCCCTTTGTCGGTGGCCGAGAGCGTTGGGTAGCTGAATTCCAAGCCAGCGCGCTTGAGTGCGCCAATGTAATCGAGATAAGCGATATAGAACTGAATTTCCCGGTCGAACCGCTGCAATGTACGGTCCAGATAATTCCGATTTAGTGCGCAGAACCTGTCGAGATCTGCAAACGTCTGCGGATACAGCAGCGCCACGAAATCGAGGACCTTTGCCTCGATGTGGTTCATATCCCTGTAAGCGGGAAAATCGACCCGATAATCCTTCACCGCCCCTTGCTGGAACCTGGCGAACGTATCCTCGATCTCGGAAGTGTAATTCCGTTCGCCGTCGTACTTTCGCACTTTGAATCCGGCATCCTTGATCAGCACACAATACTGTACCTTGGTAAGATCGTGGATGAGCTCATCAACTGCGGAAAGCAAAGCGAGGAAATCGCCGGATCCGACGTACTCCGCGAGGTAACCGCGAAACGCCAGCAGGCCGCGCGCGGTCAATTCGAGGTGAGACAGGCGCTCATTCAACGTACGCACCGCCGCGCAATAGGTCTCGACTGCGTGGAGGAACCATCGTTGCTTCTGGTATTTGTAGTGCAGCTTATCCGCCTGTGCGAGCTGCTCGCGCATCAGCTGCATATTGCTGGCGAATGACCGGATGCATTCGACACTATCTGGCTGCTCAAGATTGCGCATGATCTCCTGGCGATAGAGAATCGCCGGGATTGTGTTCAGAGACTGATGGAAGAACGGCTTGAGGTCGTACTCGTCCTTACCGGCGGTGATCGCACACACGATCTGATCGAGATTCAAGTCGTGGAAGTAGTCGGGTGGCTGCGGTGGTGTATTGCTCGCACCGTCGTAGCCGGGCTCGTACAGGATGCTCTGATAGCCGGCGTGCGAGCGGCTATCGGCAGCCGGGACATTGTCCTCAGGCGGCCGGTTGTCCGGGGCATGGCCGGGCATGACGATCGATGCCCTCACCGTGGGCCTCCTCGGGCTCCGGATAAGCTCGGCCGGCGTGGAGTGGGCCCGAGTGCTCCCGCCGCGTATTGCACGCCGCAGGAGTCATCAGCCCGGAGGGCAGTTTTAGGGGACTCCTTCCCTATGCGTCGGAATATCGGGTCGGCCCTGCCTCCCCGTCAATGGGCAACCGAGACGTGGGCCGCCAACCCCGTCGCGACGATCACGCGTGCGGCCTCAAATCATTGTTCACCCGATGATCGCCGGCGAGCCAACGAGCAAGCTCCGCATGCGCATCGGCGCGTCGCACTGCCTCGATCTCGGCAGCGTTCGGCGGATCGACAGTGAATTCCACAATCAGTCCGTCTGGCGAGGTCGCATAGACCGACTTGCAATATCCGTGATCGCTCTCGCGGAACGGCTCATTGGCACGGCGAAGCCGGGCCACGATCTCATCATAAGTCGCCTCATCGACCTTGAACGCGACGTGGTCGAAACTTCCGATCGCCGCCGGTCGCTCGGCGACGCAGAGCTTGTGGATCTCGGGATCCGCAAACTGAAAGAAGGCCAGCGCACCGCCATCCACCATGCCGAAAAACGTGTGGCACATCGCCACCGGGCGGCCGAATGCGGGGTGATGTGTCATCTCGCACCATGTCGCCACGAGTGGGATGCCCAGCTTGTCTTCGAAGAATTGGCGATTTGCCTCGTGGTCACGCACCACATAGGCGTGGTGATGCAGCCGCTCTGGCAGGCGGGACAAGAGCTTCGGCCGCGAAACGGCATTCGTTGCCGACATTTGCACGGTCCTCCTTTTCCTTCAGCCGGCGAGCTCCCGGCGCACGATCGCCGCTCCCTCTGCCAGCGCCTTGAGTTTTCCGAAAGCGGTCGCCCGCGACAGGTATTTCATGCCGCAATCCGGTGCCGGGATCAGCCTCGCCGGTGCCACGTACTGCAGCCCGGCGCGGATGCGGGCGGCTACTATCTCCGCCGTCTCCACCGCCGGATCACCGAGATCAAGCACGCCAAGCAGGATGGACTTGCCCGCCAGGTCTGACAGCACCCCAAGGTCGAGCCTTGGTTGCGTTGCCTCGATCGAGATTTGCCGCGCGACGCAGTCGGCGAGCTGGGGCAGGAAAGTATACCCGCTCGGCTTGTCAGCCACGACCGCCGCGTAACCGAAGCAAACATGTACCACTGTGGGCCCTTCGATCCCCTCCAGCGCGCGGTTGATTGCGGTCACGCCCCAACCTGTCGCCTTCTCGGGTGCCGTGCGCACCCACGGTTCATCGAGTTGCACCACGTCGATCCCGGCGGCCTTGAGCGCGCGCAGCTCTTCATTGACCGCCACGGCGTAATCCATCGCCATCTCCGCTTCGTCGGAATAAAATCCATTCGACGCTTGCTGCGACAGCGTGAACGGACCCGGCAGCGTGACCTTGGTGGCATGATCGGTGTTGCGCAGCAGAAACTCGGCGTGTCGCAGCTCGACCGGCCCACGACGGCGGATGCGGCCGACGACGCGCGGCACCAGCGTCACGCGATTCCCCCGTTGCAGCGCGTCCGGATGTTCGGCATCGATGCCGTCGAGCGCCAGCGCGAAATGGTTGGAGTAGCTCTCGCGCCGGATTTCACCATCGGTGATGATGTCGATCCCGGCGCGTTCCATGTCGCGGATCGCCAGGATGGTCGCATCGTCCTGCGACGACGCGCGGAATGGCTCTGGAATCCGCCAAATATCGGGGGCATGAGTGCGCGGCACGCCGTGCCTGTGCAGCGTGGCCCGGTCCACCAGCCACTCGGGCTGCGGAGTGCTGCCAACCACCGTGGTCGGCAGCAGATGGGTCGGATATGGCATCGCCGTCAGGTTAGCCCTATCCAAGCCGGCGGGAAACCGCCGTCATACTCGCGGCCGATCGACCTGGCCGCGCACTCGCCGGCGCCGGCGGGACGAGATAAATGTCGAACGTAACCGGCGGGTTCGAGTACCCCCAGAACGTGTGGCTGAGCGTGACGTGGAAGATCCGGGTGGATGGCGGCTGATAGAACCTCACCCTGATCGCGCACCCCACATCCTCGTGCACACACGCGTAGAGCAATCCGTCGCGCTCAAGCAACGTACGATTGATCCAGGGTGCGCGCACGGTGCTCATCGCGATGAACACGGCGGGGTGATCGGCGCTGTAGAACCCGATGGCGTTCTCGTAGGGGTCAGACCCTGAAACGACCCGTAGCCTGGTGCCGGTTTCCTTGTGCCACAACGAGGTGACAAACTGGGCCAGCTCCTGCCGCGGCTCAATCGCGTCAGGGTCGTCCTGGTTGAAAAAGAGGATGCGCGCGATCAGGGGAGATGCGAGCAGCGCGGCGGCACTCACTCCCCCAACGAGTGCGCATGCCCACCGGAACAATCGGCGCGGATCAGCCCCCTGCAGCATACGCATCGCCAACAGCGGCGCCAGCGGAAACGCGCCAATCGTCATGTTGGAGGAGATCTTCAACTCCAACATCAGTCCGGAGATCACCGTCAGCAGCACAGGGGTGAGCACGAGTATCGCCAGCATCCGATCGGCGGCTGAGCGATGCCGGTTCCATCCCAGACGTCCGCTCGCCAGCGCGACCACCGCAATCAGTCCTACCACAACTACATTGAATAGCACGACCGAGATCACAAACTGTGCGTCAAAGCCGATCGTCTGCCATAGGCCGATCCCGGTGAGGCTCCAGGTGTAGCCGATCGGCGGCGCGTCGGACTGGATCAGCCAGACTGCATGCGGCAAGAACAGCACCGTGCAGACCAGGGCAGCAATCCAGGGTGAGCCCGAACGGTACCAATCGCGACGTTTTGGATGCACGAGCGAGGCGGCGAAGCACGTGATGGCGAGCGTCAGCGCATAGTATTTCGACAGCAGCGCCAGCCCCATCGTGACGCCGAACCAGATCGCCTGCGGGCGCCGTCCGCTCTCCATCGACGCCAGGAAGCAATACAGCGTCCACGGCCAGATCGACAGGAAGATGGTGTTGGCATTGTACTTGTAGCAAAGAAACGTATAGAACGGAGTCAGCAGAAGCAGTGTAAACGCCGCGCGCCGCTCCCATCCCACGGCGAACCATCCGATCAATCGCCAGCAGCCGATAAGGCCGATCGCCGAATTGAGCACCGCCAATAGAAAGAAGGCCCAGTTCCGGTGTGGGAACACCAGGAACCAGAGCCCGGCGATCCAGGCCCAGAACGGCGGATGCTGGTTGTAACCGAAGCGGAACTGCTGCCCCCAGACATAAGCCTCGGCCATGTCGCCAGGCAGCGACAAGCCCGCGCTGCTGATGCTGCCGTAGAGGGTCCAGACCACCACGAAGCCGAGAAGACCGAGGACGATCAAGGACGGACCAGAAATCGGAATGGTGTCTGCCGGCCGCCCACCCGAAATCAGGCAAGACGACACCGCCTGTGCCCGCCGCGCGTCGATCATGCGCAGTCGGCCCGCAACTTCCTGTGCTTGACTCAAGACTTGGCGATGCTCCCGAAATGGACCGGCGTCTTGGGCATTGCTCCTATAACGACCGGCCGCGCCGTGTCACCCCAGGTGCCGCGCCCACAGGGCGAAAATCTTCTCCCAGGTCGTCTCCGCCGCGAGCGGGTCGTACACCTGACGTTCCGGGAAGCAGAATCCGTGATGGGTGCCCGGATACACCTCCAGAGTGTGCGTCGTGCCTGCCTTCTCCAGTGCCGACTTGAGCGCCGGAATAACGTGCGCCGGCACTGACTGGTCGTGCTCGGCGAAGGCATAATAGAGCTCGCCCTTTATGTCGCCGAGCAGCTTGTGCGGCGAATTGTCCGCTTCGGTCAAGATACCGACGCCATAGAGCGACGCGGCGGCGACGATCCGGTGCGGGAAGCGCGCCGCGACCGTGGTAATGTAGCGCCCGCTCATGCAATGGCCGACGCAGCCCACCGGGCCCGGCTTGACCGCGTCATGGGCGTCGAGGAACGCCAGCATCGCGGCCGTATCGTCGGTGACCAGCGCGTTCGTCAGGCTGTTCATCGCCGGCCGGATGACCGCCGACATGGCGTCGTCGCGCCGCGGAATATCGAAACGGATCGTCCCGAGCCGATAGTACATGTCGGGCAGCAGGCACGCATAGCCGGCCTTGGCGATGCGCCGGCACATATTGCGCAGCTCCTCGCGGATGCCGGGCGCGTCCATGTAGAAGATGATGCCCGGGTACCGGCCGGCCCCTTCCGGGGTGACCAGGAAGCTCGGCATCCGCCCATGCTTCGTCGTTACGATGACGTCTTGTTCGATCATGGCCCGCTCCTTTCTGCCCGGCGTGGACGGCTCTGCCGCCAGTCTCCCGCAGGATCGGGTAACCGTCGATCCTCACCGGTCGGCGACCGATGGACAATATCCGCGCGTCGGGCGACATGACATCGTCGCGACCACCCGGGAGGAACCCATGAGCAGCCCTGCCGCGCGGCCTCGCTATTGCGGGGTGTTCCCCGTCGTCCCGACCGTGTTCGACGAACGCGGTGGACTCGACCTTGCCGGTCAGCGCCGGGCGATCGATTTCATGATCGATGCCGGCTCGAACGGCCTGGCGATTCTCGCCAATTTCTCGGAACAGTTCACCCTTGCCGACGACGAGCGCGAGGTTCTGACCGGGGCCATCCTGGAGCATGTTGCCGGCCGCGTGCCAGTGATCGTGACGACGACGCATTTCAGCTCGCTGGTTTGCGCCGAGCGCAGCCGGCGGGCGCAGCAGGCTGGCGCCGCCATGGTGATGGTGATGCCACCCTATCACGGCGCGACGATCCGGGTCGGCGAGGCCGCCATCTTCGATTTCTTTCGTGCCGTAGCCGCGGCGATCGACATCCCGATCATGATCCAGGACGCGCCGGTCAGTGGCACGCCGCTCTCGGCGGATTTGCTGGCACGGCTGGCAAGCGAGATCGCCAATGTCGCCTATTTCAAGATCGAATTGGCAGGTGCGGCCAGCAAGCTGCGGGAGCTCATCCGCCTGGGCGGCGCCGCGGTTGAAGGCCGCTGGGACGGCGAGGAGGGCATCACGCTGATCGCCGATCTCGACGCCGGCGCGACGGGCAGCATGACCGGGGGCGGCTATCCCGACGCGTTCCGGCCGATCCTGGACGACTACCTCGCCGGCCGGCGCGACCAGGCCGTGGCGCGGTACGAACGGTGGCTGCCGCTGATCAATTACGAGAACCGGCAATGCGGTTTGCTCGCCTGCAAGGCGCTGATGCGGGAAAGCGGCATCATTGCCTGCGATGCGCCGAGGGCCCCGCTAGCGCCGCTGTCGGCTGCCGCACATGCTGGGCTTGTGGAGATCGCCCGGCGGCTCGACCCGGTGGTGCTTCGTTGGGCGAAGTGACAGCCAATTCCACCTCTCCCGCTTGCGGGAGAGGTCGGTTCGCGAAGCGCGGCGACCTCTGCCGCAGAGCGGGAGAGGTGAAGACCGCCCTGATCACCTTGCGCGATGCGGGCAGCCGACGGATAACGCGGCCCAAGGTGGATGAATGAACGAGACTGTAATCGAAACCGGCCCACGCTATGATTTCCGGGCGGCGGAACCACGCTGGCAGGCAGCATGGACCGCGCGCGGCTGCTTTCACGTGGCCGACATGCCGGCCGACAATAAGCCGAAATACTACGTGCTCGAGATGTTCCCGTACCCATCCGGGAAAATCCATATGGGGCACGTGCGCAACTATACCCTGGGCGACGCGCTCGCGCGTTACAAGCGGGCGCGCGGCTTCTCGGTGCTGCACCCGATGGGTTGGGACGCGTTCGGCCTGCCGGCGGAGAACGCCGCCCGCGAGCGCATGATCCATCCGGCAAAATGGACCTGGGACAACATTGCCGCCATGCGCGTCGAGCTCCAGCGCATGGGGCTGTCGCTCGACTGGGAGCGCGAGTTCGCCACCTGCGAACCGGCCTATTACGGCCCGCAGCAAAAGCTTTTCCTCGATTTTCTGGGCGCCGGCTTGGCGGAGCGGAAGGAGAGTTGGGTCAACTGGGATCCGGTCGATGGCACGGTGCTGGCGAACGAGCAGGTGATCGACGGGCGCGGCTGGCGCTCCGGCGCTTCGGTGGAGAAGAAGAAGCTCGCACAGTGGTTCCTGCGCATCACGCAATACGCGCCGGATCTTTTGGCTGCACTCGAGCGACTGGACCGCTGGCCGGAACGCGTGCGACTCATGCAGGAGAAATGGATCGGCCGCAGCGAGGGCGCGCGAGTACGATTCCCGCTGAACGAGCGTTGCGGCGACATCGCCGAGGTGGAGGTGTACACCACTCGGCCCGATACGCTGTTCGGCATGTCGTTCCTGGCATTGGCGCCCGAGCATCCGCTGGCTGCTTGTCGTGGCCGAGCGCGACCCTCGTGCTGCGGCCTTCGTTGCCGAATGCCGGCGGATGGGCACCAGCGAGGCAGCAATCGAGACGGCGGAGAAACGCGGCTACGACACCGGGCTGACAGTCGGGCACCCGTTTCTGGATGCTGCGTTCCCGGTCTGGATCGCCAATTTCGTCCTGATGGAATACGGCACCGGAGCGATCTTCGGCTGCCCCGGACACGACCAGCGCGATATCGAGTTCGCACGCAAATACGGCCTGCGGGTGGTGCCCGTGGTGCTGCCGCCCGGTGCCGATGCGGCCGGTTTCACGATCGGCGACACGGCCTATGTCGGACCTGGGACGATCTGCAACTCTGGTTTCCTCGACGGCCTCGATGTCGACGCAGCGAAGCGCCGGGTGATCGAAGAACTTGAGAAACGTGGTCTCGGTCAGGGCGAGGTAAACTGGCGGCTGCGCGACTGGGGAGTCTCCCGCCAACGTTACTGGGGCTGCCCGATCCCGGTGATCCACTGCGACGCGTGCGGCGTCGTACCGGTGCCGGAGGACCAGTTGCCGGTGCTGCTGCCTGATGACGTAAGCTTCGATCGGCCGGGCAATCCGCTGGACACCATCCGACCTGGAAGCATGTCGCCGTGCCCTGTCTGCGGCCAGCCTGCGCTACGAGAGACCGATACGTTCGATACGTTCGTGGACAGCGCCTGGTATTTCGCCCGCTACTGCAGCCCGCACGCGAAGCAGCCGGTAACGCGCGCGGCGGTCGATCACTGGATGCCGGTCGATCAGTATATCGGCGGCATCGAGCACGCTATCCTGCACCTGCTCTATTCGCGCTTCTTTACCCGCGCGATGCGCGACACCGGGCATCTTTCCATCGACGAGCCGTTCGCCGGCCTGTTCACCCAGGGCATGGTAACGCACGAAAGCTATCGCACCACCGAGGGGCCGAACGGCGCCTGGCTGTATCCCGATGAGGTGACCAGGCAACCGGACGGCACGGTCGTGCGTCGCGATACCGGTGAGCCGGTGATCGTCGGCCGTGTCGAGGCAATGAGCAAATCGCGGCGCAACACGGTCGATCCCGAGGCGATCATCGCCCGCTACGGCGCCGACACAGCGCGCTGGTTCATCCTGTCGGACAATCCGCCGGAGCGCGATATGGAATGGACCGAGGCGGGGGTGGCAGGCGCCTTCCGCTTCACCCAGCGAGTGTTCCGCCTGGCGACTGGACTCGACGAGGTGCCGACAGGACAGTTGCCTGAGCAGTTTGCCCAAAAAGCACTGGCCTTGCGGCGTGCCACCCATCGGTGCGTCGCCGCGGTGACCGAGGCAGTGGAGGGGTTTGCATTCAACGTCGCGGTGGCGCGGCTCCATGAGCTCGCCAACGCCGTCGGCGACGCGGAGCGCATCCCCGACGAGCCTGGTCTCGCCTGGGCACGGCGCGAGGCGATGGAGATTTTCACCCGGCTGATCGGCCCGATGATGCCGCACTTTGCCGAAGAGATGCACGCACGACTCTGCCCCGGCACGCCATTGGTGGCCGAGCTGCCATGGCCAGACGCGGATCCGGCTCTGGTTGCGGCTGAAACGGTGACGATCGCGGTGCAGGTGATGGGCAAGTTGCGCGGCACCATCTCGGTCCCGCCCGACTCGCCGCGCGATGTCACGATCGCCGCCGCCAAGGCGGAGGCGAACGTGGCTCGGATGCTGGCTGGCAAGCGGATCGCCAAGGAGATCTATGTACCGAACCGGATCGTCAACTTCGTGATTGCCGGATGATGTGGTCCCGGCGCACCCTGCTCGGCGCCGGTGCTGCGCTCCCGCTGGCGGGCTGCGGATTCCACCCCGTGTACATGCCCAGCGCCGGCGGCGAGCCGGGTGTGGCGCAGCGCGAGCTGGCGGCTATCTACGTGGCCATCATTCCCGACCGCCCGGGCCAGGAGCTGCGCCAGGCGCTGCAGCAACGGCTGGAGGGGACCGGGGCTGACCCCAAGCCGCTTTATACCCTGACCGTGGGCTACTGGACCACCGGCGAGGGGATCGCCATCCAGCCGGACACGTCAACCACACGCATCCGGATGTTCGGCAATGCAAACTGGACGCTGAGAGGGCGCGATCCTGCGCAGACCGTCATTACAAGCGGGTTCGCACGCGCCGAGGATGCGGTCAACATCATCGATACGCAATATTTCTCGTCCGACTTGCAGACCGAGGCGGCCTATAGCTACCTGGCGCAGGCACTGGCCGATCAGATCACGATTCGACTGGCGATCTTCTTTCGTAACAAGGCCGGCCAGTCCGGCTGAACCGGTGAAGCTGGACGCACGCCGTGTGGCGGCCTTTCTGCGCGATCCCGGCTCATGTCGGGTGGTTCTGTTGTTTGGCGAGGACATCGGACTGATCCGCGAGCGCGCGGATGCGCTGGTGCGCGCGGTGGCCGGCGTACTGGACGACCCATTCCGCGTGGTCGAGCTGGCGCGCGAGGACCTCGGCGCTCTGCCGGCAGAGGCGGCGTCGTTGCCGATGACCGGCGGGCGTCGCGTGGTGCGGGTGAGCGAGGCCGGCGAGGCGGCGCTGGCGCCCGTGCAATCCGTGCTGTCCGGGTCGGCGCCGGCGCTTGTCGTGCTGGAAGGCGTTGGGCTGCCGGCCCGCTCGCGCCTGCGCGCTGCGTTGGAAGCCGCGACGGATGCCGTAGCGATCGGCTGCTATCCCGACGAGGGCCGCACGCTGGAGGAGACGATCCGCACCACATTGGCCGAGGCCGGTGTGTCCGTCGAACCCGAGGCGCTGGCGTGGCTGTCGGGGCAGCTTGGCGCCGACCGCGCGGCGACGCGGCGGGAGCTCGAGAAGCTGGCCCTCTACGTCGGCCCTGCCGACGGGAAGTCCGGCGGGCGTGTGGATATGGAGTCGGCTGCCGCCTGCGTGGGCGACATCGCCGGGCTATCGCTCGACGACGCGCTGTTCGCGGCGACGGCTGGCGATGTGCCGACCGCTGACCGCGCGCTGGAACTGGCAGTGGCCGAGGGGGTAGCAGCGGTGGGTGTGCTGCGGGCAGCGCTGATGCATCTGCAGCGGTTGCATCGGGCGCGATTGGCGATGGATCGCGGGATCAGCGCGGCCGAAGCGGCAAAGACAGCACGGCCGCCGGTATTCTTCCGCCGGGTCGGAGCTTTCGCACGGGCGCTGACGCTTTGGCCGGCGCCCGCCTTGATGGCAGCGATGGCGGCGATCGCCGAGGCGGAGCGGGCTTGCAAGCGCACCGGCGCACCGGACGGCGTGATTTGTCGCAACGCGGTGCTTGCGCTGGCACGGCGTGCTCGGGCGGGCTCGGCGACCGCGCGATGACGCCGGGCCCGCTCTCCGCCATGTTCTGGTGCAGTCAAGCCCGGAGAGAATGATGCCGAAAGTGAAGATCTACACTCAGCCGTGGTGCCCCTATTGCGCGCGAGCGAAGCGCCTGCTGACTGAAAAGGGCGTCGCCTTCCAGGAGATCGACGCACCGCACGGCACCCCGGAGCGGCGGGAGTTGATCCGGCGGTCGGGGGGGCGCAGCTCGGTCCCGCAGATATTCATCGACGGCCGATATCTCGGCGATAGTGAAGAACTGCTGGCGCTCGATCGTGCCGGCAAGCTCGACGCGCTGCTCCACGCGGCCTGACCTTCTGTCGAACCACTCGTTTCGTCGAAAAAGGGACACCGGGGCCGCCATGCGAACCGAGGAGGCGGTCGCAGCACCGGGTTTTGGCACAAGCTTGGACATGCCCGGTGCGCCCCGGTGTACCAAGCGAAGCGACCCGGGTGGGGCTCAGGGCCGCCTCATCGATGCTCCTTCGGGGTGAAGGAGCGCGCGTCCCGTATCGCGTGCGATCGCACTCGGCCAGAGCGATCTTTGCCCGCTAATTTTGGCGGAATCAGGCCGGCAATTCCGGCGAACACAGCCCCCCGTTTGTCGCTGCCACCACGGGTTTCCCCCGGAGTTTCCTGTTTCGTTCAGCTAGCCCGCATTTCTCACAGACTCCAGGCAAAATCGAACTGGTGCCGTAACGTAATCGTGCTCCCGGCCAATTTGCCCGCTGCCGATCGTGTAGCCGCGTAGCGACTGATTTTGCGCGCGCGCCGCGTCGCGCCGCACCAGGCAGCGTTGCACGGGAGAGCGTATCGGACTATGCGCTGTCTGCTTCGTATCAGGCGGCAGCAGCCGCCGCGGTAAGCGCGGCGTGAGCGGCAGCGAACTCGCCCTGGTAGGGACAGGCCGAAGCCATCGCTACCTTGACCCGCCGCACGCTGATCCGCACCAACGCCCCCAATTTGAGCAGTTTAAGTCGTATCGTCCCGCAGGTGGCAGCAGCAAACTGTGTGTCCGCCAGCCCGATCCGGCGCAGCGCGCACAGCAGTACATAGGCCAGCGAGGCGAACCACAGGCGCAACTGATTGGCTCGCATGGTCGCCGTGGACGTGCGATCGGCGAACAGGTCGAGCTGGCACTCCTTGATCCGGTTCTCCATCTCACCGCGCGCACAATAGATCGTCTCGTAGAGATACCGCGCCGCCGCCTCGCCGCGCTTAAGCGAGGTCACCACGAAGCGGGGATTGGCCTCGTCCTGGGTCCATTCGGCCTTCGCCACCACTCGCCGCCGGCGGCTCCAGCTCTTCAGCGTGGACCAGCGGAAATCCTTGAAGCGACGCGCCGGTTTGCCGGTCTGCTTGGCCTCGGCCTGCGCCGCCGTCAACTCGGCTTTGATCTGCGCCACCAGCCGCTCGTTGCGCGCCAGGCCGAACAGGTAGTCCGCCCGATTGGCCTCGCACCACGCCATCAGTTCTTCGCGGGCGAAACCAGAGTCCGCCCGCAGCAGGATTCGTGTCTTCGGCCAGCGCGCCCGGATCTGGGCAACGATCCGTGATACCTCCTCAACCGCCCCGGCCGAGCCGTCGATGTCGGACTGCCGCAGCTTCGCCGCCAGCAGGTGTCGGCCGCAGAACACGTAAAGCGGCAGATAGCAGTAGCAGTCGTAATAGCCGTGGAAGAACCGACCTTCCTGATGTCCGTGCAGCGGATCATCGGTGGCGTCGAGATCGAGGATGATCTGCTTCGGCGGTTCGGCATGCGCGTCTAGGAACATATCGACGAACAGCCGCTCGATCGACGCCGTATCGGCGCTGATCTTGGCATAGCGGGAGGGCTCCGGCTGGCCCAGCTCCAGCCGGTTCAGCGTCGATTTGCCGGCCAGCGGCGCGCAGTCCGACCGGCGCGCCTCCAGCTTGCCGGCCAGCACCGCCAGCACCGGATCGTGGCGGAGCTGGTCGTGGTCGATCAGGTCTTCGTAGCCGAGCGCGATGCCGATGATCCGCTGGCTGACCAGGGTCGCCACATCGTGCTCGACGAAGGCTGGGTTGCGGGCGTCCTGGAAACACGCGGCAAACCGCCGGGTCAGGCCAATCACCTGGTCGGTCGCGCCGAGCAGCAGCGCCCCGGCATCCGAGGTCAGCGTTCCGCCGTCGAAGCCGGCCACCACTGCGCGGCCTTCTACAGGTGCAAAGGCGAACAGCTCTGCGCTACACTCTGTCTGCATCGGGGAAATCCTCCGTTCCACGAAAAACTTTGTTGGCACGATGATTTTCGCTGATTCGGAGCCCCGATGCACCTGATTCGGTGAGAAATGCGGGCTAGCGCCAGTCGTTCCGTGGCCGGAGCTGGGCGCAGCCAGCATCGTGTCATCCGGATCCGCAGGGTCCCGGCGATTGTATTCAATCTCGTAAGGGCCGATGCGCAGCACCGCACCGTGCTCCAGCCGGACCGACCGATCCATCAGCCGGCCGTCGAGCAATGTGCCATTGGTGGAGTTCAGATCGGTCGCGGTCACCGCGCCGTCCACCAGCACAATCCGGCAGTGTGTGCGCGAAACCTTTGCGTCGGTCAGCACCACATCGCACTCTGGTGTGCGGCCGAGCAAGATCGGAGCTGTGCCGACCAGCACCTCCCGATCCCTCTCACCGGGGCGGCTGACCACCAGGACGTGCCGCGACTCCCGCCTGGTCCGTCGCTGCGGTAGTCCGGCAATGGCGCCGCCCTGTTCATTGGCCACAACCGCCGTGACGAGTCCCGCAGTCGCCTCTGGCAACCCGGCTTGTCGCAATCCGACGAACAGGCGATGTGCAATCGACTCGCGTACTCCGAAACGGAATTTGATCGTTTCGATCGAGCCGGCAGGGTCCACCTCCAGCAGGCGACGCAGCGCCGCTCCGGCATCATCGGTGCGACCCGAGAGCATGAGGGCGGCCGAAAGCACGCGGAACGCGTCGCTGGACTCCGGGTCGTGCTGCGCCGCGCGCCGCCCGGCCTCGATCGCCTCCGCATCCCGCCCCAGGGCAAGCAACGCATACCCAATGCCGCTCCAGATTGTAGCCGTTGACGCATCCGGCACTCGCAGTCCAAGCGCACGCTCGAACAGGGTCAGCGCCCGCTCGGCGCGACCAACAAGGAGACAGGCATAGCCGCCGCGGCTCAGAACTGGCGCCGAGTGAGGATTGATGGCGACCGCCCGTTCAGCCAGCGTCATCGCCTGCTCGTCGTCGCGTGTGGTTGCGGCAGTCCGTAGCGCCAAGGCGACAAGCGCATCTGCGTCCTCTGGCGCGAGCTGGACTGCGAGTTTCGCGTGACGAAGGGCCCTGGCCAGGGCGGCAGGTATGGCGTCGGGCGATAACCACAACTTGGCGACCGCGGCGGCGCAGCACACATCGACCAGCAGCAACGCCGGAACGAAATTCGGCTCCAGTCCGAGCGCCTGATTGAGCAGCCGAAGTGCCTCCTCGTTGCCCTCGCGTGTCCGGCTGCGATGCGCGGCCAAGGCATGCAGACAGAGGTCGTAGGCATCCAACCTGTCGGGCGGTTTGCGCCGCGCCCGCTCGATCTCCGCACGGCGCACGACGGGAACCAAAGCACTGATGGTGCTGGCGGTCATCTCGTCCTGCAACGCGAACTCATCGCTCAGGTCGTGGTCGAAGCGTTCGGCCCAGAGGTTGGCGCCGGTTTCAGTCTGGATCGCCTGGCCGGTGATGCGCAGGCGGTTGCCGAGCTTGCGCACGCTGCCTTCGACGACGTAGCGGGCGTCAAGCTCACGCCCCACTTGTCGCACATCGACGGCGCGTCCCTTGTAGGTGAACGCCGAGTTGCGGGAGATCACGAACAACCAGCGAAAGCGCGACAGCGCTGTGATGATTTCCTCCACTATCCCGTCGGCAAGACTGTCTAGCGCAGGGTCACCGCTTAGGTTGTGGAACGGAAGCACCACGATCGAAGGCCGTTGCACTCGCGCGGGACGCCGGATCGCCCTTTGTGTGGGGGCCGTGGCGGGCAGGACGCGAAACAAGCGAACCGGCCGGGCGATGTGCTTCACTTGGTGGGTGCCCAGATCCTCGAAATCGCTGGTCACGCGGCCGCGCACGTTCTCGTGGACGGCATCGGAGACCAGGATTCCGCCAGGCTCTGCCAGGCTCTCCAGGCGCGCGGCGATGTTGACACCGTCGCCGTAGATGTCGCGATCTTCAATGAAGACTTCGCCGATGTGGATGCCGACGCGGAAAGCGAGTTGCCGCTCGGCGTCGTCGTTCGTAGACATGCGGGCGATTGCGTCCTGGAACTGCAACGCGCACTGGACCGCTTCGACAGCACTGGCGAATTCAGCGAGGAAGCCATCACCGGTGCTCTTTACGATGCGTCCGCCGTGCTGGGACGTTGCCGGCTCGATCGCGTCACTGATGATCTCGGTGAAACGCGCATGAGTCGCGTCCTCGTCTTCGTGCATCAGGCGCGAGTAGTCAGCAACGTCGGCGGCGAGGATGGCGGCAAGGCGGCGGGTCATACGGAGCTCCTCAAGTTGCTCCGGGCCGCATGGCGGCGATCGTCATGTGCCGTGCCGGCGAGGCTGCACCACGGCAAGTCGGTGCAGGTCGCGGCGCGCGCGTACGGTGGCCTCTGGATCTGGTGCCCCGCGGTGGCGATATTCGAGCCGGTACGGTCCGACCTCTAGAACCGAATTGGGCGAGAGTGTCGTCGTGAGCTCGAGCGGCTTTCCATCCAATAGTGTCCCATTGGTGGAATTAAGATCGGTGGCGGTCACCCTGCCGTCAGCAAAGGCAATCCGGCAGTGCATGCGCGACACCTCGACGGCAGGCAGGAGAATCCCGCTGCCAGGCGCGCGGCCGATCACCAGTGGCTCGGGTCCTATTGGCACCTCCCAGTCCGGCTTGCCGGGGCAGCGGATCAACAGCGAGTGCTCCGCCTCGTGACTTCGAGCTCAGCTCGGTTGGCGCGACGTGCCCCGGCGCCGTCTGCTCGGCATCAATCTTGCCTACGGGCAGGTGGCCGACGAGAAGCGGCAACTCCTCCGCGGCCTCGGTCAGCGCCTGATCGAACTCGCGGCCAGCCGACTCGGCCAGCGCCAGGCGCAGGGCGCGGCCTGCCCGGCGCTCCATCAGACCAAGCTTAATCAGATAGCCGATGTGATCACGGGTAGTCTGCAAGTTCTGCCGAATTTGCGCGAGCAACGCAGCGGCCATGCGATCGGCCAGGATACCGTCGCCGTCCTCCGGCACGACTGGATCCCCGTAGCGATGGGAGAGCGCGATCAGGATCAGACCCCAATGCGACGATGACAACAGATGCCGCCGCGCGTCCAGCCGCCGCGCGCGCGAGAGTTTGGTCTGATCGAAGAACCTGTCGAGCGCGCTGACGACGTGGTTGCGACAACGCTCTGCCACTGCCAACACGTCGCGCCGCGCGTCGCCATTAAGCGGAGCCGCTCCGCTGTCAGGGCAGGATGAGTTGGTCACCGCTATCTGGCGCAACCGAGCCGCGAGCTCGCGCAGATAGTTGTCGAATTCGGTGAGAAGGTGCCGGCTCGGCACGACGATGGTCCGTGCCGATAGCGCGGCGTCCGGCGGGTCGAGCTCGCAGAGCCCGAGCCCCGCCATCTCGCTGATCCGGTCGCGAACGGTGGCATCGTCGAGCAAGAAGACCTGCTTGACGATTCCGGACAGCTCGCCGACGGCCGCCCCGGAGCGGCCGGCAGTGCAGAGATGGCTGATGATATACCATTGGGCGCGGCGGCGCAGTGCGGGGAACCGGCGATGCCAAAGCTCCTCGCAGTCCCACAAAAAGCGAACGATCGTGCGCTGCCGCTGCACCCCGGCCCCCAACCGGTTGGTCGTCGGAGACGATACTAGGCGCAAACCGGCCGGTTTGTCTCGTTACCCCGAGACGAACCGCTCCAGCCAATGGACCGTGGTGTCACCGGCCTGGAACGCCGGGTCGTCAACCACTCGCCGGTGCAGCGGGATGCTGGTCTGGATCCCGGCCACTGCGAATTCGTCCAGGGCGCGGCGCAACCGAGCGATCGCCTCCGGCCGGGTTGGCGCGTGCACGATCAATTTGGCGATCAAGCTGTCATATTCAGATGGCACCACACAGCCGGCGTAGAGCGCTGAATCGACCCGCACTCCCAGTCCGCCCGGCGCGTGATAGAGCGAGACCCGTCCTGGCGACGGCAGAAAGCTGTCGGGATCCTCGGCGGTGATGCGGCATTCGATGGCGTGGCCGGAGATCCGGATGTCGGACTGCCGGTAGCCTAAGCGATCGCCGGCGGCGATCCGGATCTGCTCGCGCACAAGGTCGATCCCACACACCATCTCAGTGACCGGGTGCTCCACCTGCAGCCTCGTGTTCATCTCGATGAAGGCGAACTGACCGTCCTGGTAGAGGAACTCCACGGTCCCGGCGTTCCGGTAACCGAGCGTCGAAAGGGCCGCCGCGACGGTGGAGCCGAGTTCGTCTCGCTGCCGCGCCGAGAGGGCCGGCGAGCCTGCCTCCTCGAGCAGCTTCTGATGGCGGCGCTGCAGACTGCAGTCGCGCTCGCCCAGATGGATCACGTCGCCATGTGCATCAGCCAGGACCTGGAGCTCGATATGGCGGGGCTGGTCGAGGAATTTCTCGAGATAGACGGCATCGGCGCCAAAGGCGGCACGAGCCTCCGCGCGCGCGACGCGCAGCGCGTCTTCCAGCTCGGGCGGCCCTGGCGCCACTTTCATCCCACGCCCGCCGCCGCCGGCGGCTGCCTTGACGAGCACGGGATAGCCGATGCGATCTGCCGCCTTGCGCGCCGCCGCTAAGTCGGTCACGGCGCCATCGGAGCCCGGCACCAGCGGCACGCCGAGCCGCGCCATCGTCGCTTTGGCGGCGATCTTGTCGCCCATCATGCGGATATGCTCGGGCGACGGGCCGATGAATGTCAGGCCATGCGCCGCCACCATCTCGGCGAAGTTTGCATTCTCCGACAGGAATCCATAACCCGGGTGGATCGCATCCGCTCCGGTAATGCTGGCAGCCGAAAGGATCGCGGGGATATTCAGATAGCTGTCCTTGGCTGCCGGCGGGCCGATGCAGACACTTTCGTCGGCCAACCGCACATGCATCGCCTCCGCGTCTATCGTGGAGTGCACGGCGACGGTCGGGATACCGAGCTCGCGACAGGTGCGCTGGATGCGCAGTGCGATCTCGCCGCGATTGGCGATCAGGATCTTCTGGAACAAGGCAGACTCACTTCCATCTCTCCCGCTTTGCGGGAGAGGTCGGCTCGCGAAGCGAACCGGGTGAGGGTCTGCCCACCGCACCCTCACCCGCCGCGCTACGCGCGGCGACCTCTCCCGCAGAGCGGCGGAGGTGAACGTGGGGCTCCGCGCTTCCCATCACCACGAAATCACTCTAACTCTCGATGATCATCAACGGCTCGCCGTACTCGACGGGCACGCCGTTACCGACCAGGATTCGTGTCACCGTGCCGGCCTTAGGCGCCTTGATCTGGTTGAACGTCTTCATCGCTTCGATCAGCAGCAGCGTCTGACCGGCGGAGACCGCCTGACCAAGTGTGACGAAGGCAGGTGCGCCAGGTTCGGGAGAAAGATAGACCACGCCCACCATCGGGCTGAGGATCGCACCAGGGTGCGTCGTCATCGCATCGGTAAGCGGTGCCGCCGGCTCCGCCACCGGCAGCGGTGGCCGACCGGGCCTGGGTGCCGGGGCGTCGGGTGCGGCGACCGCGGCACGCACCACACGGATCCGACTATCCTTCTCCGCGATCTCGATCTCCGTCAGACCGGTCTCGTCGAGGATGCCGGCAAGCAGACGGATTGCGTCGGGATCGAGCGGGATGCGGCTCATGCGCCATCCTCCAGCATCGCGGCCAGGGCGGTCAGCGCCAGCGAATAGCCTTGGATGCCGAGCCCGCATATCACCCCCACCGCGACCTTGGAGACATAGGAATGCTGGCGGAACTCCTCTCGTCGGTGAATGTTGGTGATATGCACCTCGATCACCGGGAGCTCGACCGCGAGCAGCGCGTCCATCAACGCAATCGATGTCGTGGTGTAGCCCGCCGGATTGATCACGATCCCCCGCGCGCGGCCGCGGCATTCCTGCACCCACGAGACCAGTTCGCCTTCGCCGTTGGTTTGCCGGAAATCGATCGCCAGACCGAGCCGCTCTCCGGCTTCGGCGCAGAGCTGCTCGACATCGTCGAGGGTGGCGCTGCCGTAGAGATGTGGCTGACGCAGGCCGAGCATGTTCAAGTTCGGTCCGTTCAGGACCGCGACCAGCGGGCGGGCAGAGTCAGACATAAAGGGGCGCGTAGCATGGCGGGGGGCGCCGGTCCATGCGACACTGCGCCGCCAGGCAGGGAGGCAAGGATGCAGGTTCCGCAACGACAAATTCCGGGCGTGTATCATCGCCGGATCGGCGAGGTCGTGGTGACCGCGCTGTCCGACGGCTATCTTGATGGCACCGTGGAGGTGTTGCAGAACATCGACCACGGCGAGGCTGCGCGGATGCTGGCCGCTGCCTTCCGTCCGGGGCGGCGCACGTCGGTGAACTGCTTTGCGATCCATTCCGCCGGACGGCTCGCGCTGATCGAGACCGGGTCAGGTAACTATCTGCAGCCGACGGCGGGTAAGTTGCGGTCGAATCTCGCGGCGGCTGGGATCGAACCGGACGCGGTCGAGGTCGTGCTGCTGACGCATATGCATCCCGACCATTCGGCTGGACTGACTGATCGGGAGACCGGACGGCGGTTGTTTCCGAACGCCGAGCTGGTTGTGCACGAAAACGAGGCGCGGCATTGGGACGACGATGCCGCCATGGCGCGAGCGAGCGAGCGGGCGAAGAAGCTCTATTTCCAGGCCGCGCGGGAACAGATTGCGCCGTACCGAGACCGGTTGCGGCTGTTCGGTACCGGCGGCGAGGTTTTTCCCGGCGTGACGGCGATGCCGCTGCATGGGCACACGCCGGGCCATTGCGGTTATATGATTACATCCGGATCGGAGTCGCTGCTGGTCTGGGGCGATATCATCCATGTGCCGGAAATCCAGGTGCCGCGGCCGGGGGTGACGATGGAGTTCGATACCGATCCTGCCGCGGCCGCGGCGACCCGACGGCGCACCTTCGATATGGTAGCGAACGAGCGGCTGTTGGTCGCGGGGATGCATATTCACTTCCCCGGCTTCGCTCATCTGGTGCGCAACGCCGATGGCTACGTGATGCTGCCGGAGCCATGGGTGCAGGCTTTCTAGGTTTCCGTCGAAATCACCCATCGATTACCTGAACACGTTCTTCGAGCAAATCGGCCTGATCACCGGCCTCGCCGCCTGGGACGAATCAGGATGGCGGGACCCCCGTGCGGTGGCCCCGTTCATTGCCTCGGGACATGCGCCGGATTCGGCGCGCGACCTCTCAGGGCGGGCCGGTACAGGCGGCGTAATAAAGTCTCCACGGCGGCGGCAGGCATGGCAGCCCGTCGCGCACGCCTCGAGGAAAAGGTGTGCGGCAGCAGCGGACGGGGCCGCGGCGCCAGCGCGCAAAAGATTGTGTGTAGGATCGGAACGATCGGCCAGAGTTGGACAATGGGCGGCTTCCGTGCACGACAGGTGCGGACGGGGCAGCGATGTCTGGCGTGGTCTGGGGTGCGGGGGCGGTGATCGTGGCGTCGGCCCCTTCGAGAACAACCCGTTCACTGACGCCTTCCTCGAATGGATGGGCTCGTCCGAGGGGGAACGCTCGGTCTACGCGCTCGATCTGGTCTTCGCCGCACTGGATAATGCCAACGTCGACCCCAAACGGCGCAAGATCGTCTGGGACGACGGGAAACGGCTGTCGATCGAGCAGTCGGCAGAACGCATCCATGCCGAGCATCCGGACGTGCCGCGCGACTTGATCGAAACTCACGTGCTCGGGTGGCTCGAGGGCTTTGCGCCGGAATCCTACTCCGAACGCCAGCTCGAGGAGCTCGACCGGCTCACTGAGCAGTGGCTTGACGACTACGAGCGAAAGTCACAGGCCGCCAGGAAGTAACCCAGAACTCGGCACTCTCGAGAGTCTTACTCTCGCTGTGGGATTTCAACTAAATGGCACACAGGACCGAAATTTTGTGCTGAACTATATTATAGATATGCACAAATTGTACGATGACCTGTATGACGACAGCGCCGCTAATTACGACCCGCATAAACCGACCTACAGGCAGCCGAAGGACCGGACGTTAGGACTCCGCGACTGGTGCATTGAGGCCGAAAAAAACTCCAAGTTGCCCAGTGGAATCCCATACGGTCTTAAGGGCGATCTCGCCCTCGACGAAACGCTCGAGAGTGGGCTGCAGTCGTTGCAAGCCATCAAATATTACCCCACTGCTTACGGTCCCGGCGCCACAAAGCCGGGTCTGGCGCAGTCGGCCGGCTCGAATACTGTGTTTTCCTCGAAAATAGACTTTACGCTCCAATGGGGAATCAACGGCGGTCCAAGTTGGAACATTCTCAGCTTCAAAGGTCCAAGTGGCGGTAGTGGCGGTAGTGGCGGTAGTGGCGGTAGTGGCGGTGGAGGAGGAGGAGGTCAACTCCTGAGCTACAGCCGCTCCAAAATGGATTCATTAATCTCGACCTTTTCAGCCACATGCGAAACCGACAAGTACATCGACCTCCTAAATGGATTGAGGTTACCGCTGAAGGTTCCCAAAGCCAAGCAGGGACAGACCGAGACGGTACAGATAACGAGAAACGAAACAGATCCTTCGACGGGAGTAAACTATACCCTAACCTTCACAATCAATCCGACAACATTTAACCAACCACTGGGGGAGATCAGTGATCTAACCGGAACGGTGGCCATTAACTATTACGATCCCAAAGATAGGAAAGAGCATGTAGCTGATGGATATGTCTCCTGGTCCGGCTTTCATCGTCTCAATTCATTCGCTCTACAGGGGACGATTAAGGATGCACAGTCCCAAACGATAGTAGGTAACGTTTTCCTGGGAGTGGACGAGCCCAAAGCAGGCCAGCTTGAGATCAATGATTTGAGGATCTCTCAGAATGCTATAGACCTTCTCGTCCAGCAAAACCGCCCCTCCCCAGCCAGCTATTGGGCCTCGCTGCCTCCGTGCATAACGTCCGGGCCCTTCTCGCCAAGTGGGTTCAACATCTTGCAACAGTTAGGTCCGAATACCAGCAACACCCTCATCCAGAATAACCTGTCACAATAACCTATGTCGCGACAGAAGGAGACAAATATGAGCGATTCCACAAAAAGACGGCGCGCCGCGTCTGACGAATCCGAGGGAAGTGTTCGGCAATACATCGAAGAGCTTCGGAAGAGCCCCTCCGCAGAAACTATGATCTCCGGAATGGTCAAACCGGCAGAAAACGATGACGGTCTTATGTTGGCGCACGCAGGTGATTGTGAACGTTGGGCATTTATTCCGACTTCAGCAATGCAAGCCGTAAAAAGCACAGGCCGTGTTCAATGCGGAGCGCACTATCACACCCTGGCTGAGATTCAATTGAAAACACCTCAGAGCGATTTGGAAAAAGCTTACGCACAGGTGGCGAACCTGCACCGATCGAAGCTCGCCGCATTAGGCACCAACACTCCGGCGAACAGCCGGCCTCAGATCACCTGTCCGCCCGGAACCCAGCCAGCACTTAATCAGTGGGGAATCTGGGAGTGCGTTCCTATTACTGGGGGATAAGCGAGGCATAATCCGCCCGACGCTACGATGTCTCTGGGCACGTAACAACGAGGATGGCCGCCGAACTCTTTTCACATTAGCCGCTGACAAACCGCCGGTGCCTAGTCTAGCCTACTGACCTCAAAGCGGTGTCATCGATAGCGACCGTCATTGGCCGAAGGACTAAACCGCTACCGCGGTAATTGGCAGTGAAGGAAGAGTGGCGGGCTGGGAACGACCTGTCTTGAGATTGAGGGGCTTCACAACCTCACCCAAGACAGGAGGTCCCTCATGACCAATAAGGTAATCAGCCCGTTGCGCCAACGCATGGTCGACGACATGACCATGCGGCGAATGTCGCCGAAGACTCAACAGGGGTACATTCGAGCCGTCAAGAGGTTTGCCGATTTCTTTGGCCGGTCTCCAGTGGCCCGGTCACCCGGGTTACTCGAACTCGATCCCCTCGTAGATCTCATCGGAGGTCAAGGAGATGCCGAATTCGGGGATCTGGAGAGGCCCCTTGCTGTCGAAGGCCTCCCGGCGCCACTGGCGCTCTCCAGGCTGCCGCCAGAGCACGCGGATGCCGCGACTTTCGAACTCGACGATAATGTAGCGGAGGATGGAGGGCACCGACTCGTATTCGTCGACCATGTCCTCTTCATCCCGGCGCCGATTCTCTTGTCCCGGTGACAAGACTTCGAACACGATGACCGGGGCGGAAATAGCCACGGATCGCGGATGCCGCTCGGAACAGGCGATGAACGCGTCTGGTTCGCGGAGCGCGCCGCCGACGGTCTCGATCGGCTGTTGTGGGCCATAGGGCCTGCACCCGATGGCTTTGGGCAGCCTGGCACGCAAATTCTCGTGGATGTTGCGGCCGATGTCGTTATGCGCAAGCGTCGCCGGGGCCATCGGTACCGGGCGGAACCCGTCGAACTCGTAGCGGACGTCATCGGGACGCGTTTCGGCCCAGGCCAGGAACCGCTCCTTGGTCCAAACCTCCGGGTCGATGCGGCGCGCCACCACCGTCATGGGCTACCTCCTGCGGGCAAAACTTAGTGTTCACTGGGTCGCGGCGCAATCGCGTTAGCCGCACGACTGCTGCCAATCTCCCCATCGCTCTCCGGCTCCTGACTGAACCGGCAGCCCGCCCTCACCGCAGGGGCGGCACGCGTCAGGGCAGCCGCCGTTTGGTGAGCTTGGCAAAGAAGCCCTTGACTGCATTAAGCCATGGCGCCGACGTTGGCGTGAAGTGGAACGTCCAGCGCGCGAGCGGAAGGGTCCGCGCTTTGGGTCGGAACCGGCTCTCCGGTAGAGTGTCTCACCGGGGCGGGCAGATGGTCCGGGTCGCGAAGGCGCTTCTCGATGCTCTCGGCTCAGCGGACCGTTCGAGCTGACCTACGGGGGCCTTTGCGTAAGGAGTTGAGAAATCGGCTGTGATGGTTGCGAACGGCTTACAAGGCCTCGTCTGCTCACCCGAGGATCAGGTTTCGAAGGGAGTATGCTGTCATGCCGACTGGTTTTGTTCACCCGGAGTACCTTGTCGAGACTGACTGGCTTGCCGACCACCTGGGCGATCCGGGGGTACGGATCTTTGATTGCACTACGCACCTGATCCCCGACCCGAAGATCACATACCAGGTCGTTCCGGGTCGCGCTGATTTCGAGACGGCACACATTCCCGGCGCGCGCTTCATCGACGTGCAGGCCGATGTGTCCGACACGTCGCGGAAGCTGCGCTTCATGCTGCCGACGGCGGAGGCATTCGCGGCGGCGATGCGTCGCTTCGGCGTCAATAACGACAGTCGTGTCGTACTCTATTCCGCAGCCAACCCATGGTGGGCGACGCGCGTCTGGTGGCTGCGCATCTTTGGCCACGACAACGCCGCAGTGCTGAACGGCGGTTTCCAGAAATGGCAGCGCGAGAACCGCCCGCTTGAGGCCGGCCCGGCCTCACCCGCCGCGCCCGGCGATTTCACGGTCCGCGAAGTCCGCGACCTGATGGTCGGTAAGGACGAGGTGCGCGCCGCGATCGGCGACACCGCAACTTGCACCATCAACGCGCTGCTGCCGGAGCAGCATCAGGGCACGGGCGGCAACAGCTACGGCCGGCCCGGCCACATCACCGGCAGCGTCAATGTGCCCGCGGCGCACCTGCTCGACCCGACGACCAATACGTTTCTACCACCTGCCGAGCTGAGTGCGCGTTTCGCCCGGCACGGCGCGATGGATAAGCGTGTCATCACTTATTGCGGGGGCGGCATTGCAGCCAGCGCCGACGCATTCGTGCTGGTCATGCTGGGTCATGAGAACGTGCGCCTCTACGATGCGTCGCTGTCCGAGTGGGCCACCGACCCCACCCTGCCGATGGAGACTGGCGGCTAGCCGCGTGCTAGACCCTGACCCCTCGCAAACGGCCGGAGGAGACAAGCGTGACCAGCCGAATCAATCGCGCCATCGAGCTGCTGCAGCAGGATCAGGCGATTTACTACACCGGTCATCATACCGGCCATGTGCTGACCTACGAGGAAGGCAAGAAAGACGCGCACACCTGGGCCGACTATATCAATGTCGGTATGGAACACGGCGCGTTCGACCTGGCAGGCCTCGAGCAGTACATGCGTGGCCTTGTCGATGGCGGGCCGGCGCGTTCCGGCCACCGCACGCCGGCGGTGATTGTCGAGATGCCGGTGAACGGACTGGACGAGCAGATGGTGCGCCACAACGCATGGCAGGCGCGCCAGATTCTTGGGCGCGGCGTGCATGGTTTGCTGCTTTGCCAGGCTGAGTCGGCTGAGGCGGTCGCCGCCTTCGTCGAATCGGCGCGGTATCCGCATCACCTTGCCGGGGTAGACCCGGAGCTTCCCTCCCCTCTCGAGCGGATGCGAGGTGCCCAACGGCCAACGCAGCGTGCGCGTTCCGGCGGGCGGTTGCTGCTCGGCATCGGCATGCGCGGCCGCGGCTCGGAGATGTCGGCCGCTCCGATCTGGGGTCTGTCGCACGAGGAATATCTGGAGCGCGCCGACCCCTGGCCGCTCAACCCGAAGGGCGAGTTGATGCTCGGCCTCAAGCTGGAAAGCCCAGAGGGGATCGCAGCGGCCGACGAATTGCTTGCGGTGCCGGGCATTGCCTTCGCCGAGATGGGGCCGGGCGATCTCAGCCTGTCACTGGGCTCGACCAAGCTGTTGCGCGATCCCTATCCGCCGGAAATGCAGGAGGCTCGGGACAAAGTGTTCAACGCCTGTCGCAGGAATGGAGTCGCGTTCCTGGAAGGCAGCAACCGGGCCAACATCGCCGCCCAACTCGACGAAGGGGTGCGCGTGATCGGCGGGCACGACGAGGAGCTGGCCCAAATCGGCCGCGCCCATCAGAAGCGGAAGATGCCGGTCTGACTACCTGACGGCCGCCAACTCCAGCTCGGGGCTGGCGCCCACCGGCGCCATTGCACCAAAAAGGTCTCGAACGGCGGCAGCCGGACGTCGTCGTCAAGCACCTCCGCCGTACAGCCGCTTTCGGGCATCGGCAGGAGCGCGCCGAACGGTGCCAGAGATGCGGTAACGGCCGAGTCGGACAGATTGAACAGAGCGAGGATCCGCTGATCCTCCAATTCCCGGACAAAGCCGACCAGCGGTTCCGCCAGCTCAAGCTGCTCGAGCCCCCCGCGAACCATCGCCCGTTGCTGTCGCCGCCAAGCCAGGAACCGACGGAACGCGTGTAGGAGAGCGGGCGCGTCCGCTTCCTGCCTGTCCACCGCCAGAGGCCGGTGCGACGCCGGCACCGGCAACCAGGGCTTGGCGTTGGTAAACCCGCCATGCGGGGCATCCGACTTCCATGGCAGCGGGGTTCGGCTGCCGTCGCGACCTCGAAATTCCGGCCAGTAGGCTTTGCCGAACGGGTCCTATAGCTGCTCCCATCCCAGCTCGGCTTCGGTCAGGCCAAGCTCCTCGCCCTGATAGAGGTTGACGCTACCGCGCAACGACAGCAACAGCGCCATCAACAGGCGGGCGAAAGCGGGGTCGGGATCTGCCACGCCGCGGCACGGGCTCCAGCGGGAGGTCGCCCGTTCGACATCGTAATTGCTGAAGCACCAGCATGGCCAGCCGGCCTCTCCGGCCGCTGCGAGGTCGCGGATCATGCCGGTGACGGTCCGCCAGTCGAAACCCTCGCGGAGCGGACGCAGGGTGTAGGCCATGTGCGGCCACTGATCGCCGGCCGTATAGGCGACCACGCGCCCGAACGCGCCGGGCTGGCTGGACACCTCGCCCATCGTCACACGATCGGGGTAGCGATCCATCAGCGCGCGGGTTCGAGTCAGCAGACTGCCGATGCCGGGCTGCAGCATGTCGCGCTGGTGAAGCTGCATGCCGAACAGCTTGGCCGGGATCTTTTTCGGCGCAGGTGCCGGCGGGTTCGGCCGCAGGAAGCGATCGCTCGCCGCTGGCGAGCAGCGCCTCCATCACGTCTGGGTTGTGCAGGTTGAGCGCCGGCTGGTGCGGAAGGCTTGGCGAGGGCTCCATGGAGGTCGCCCACGCTGTCGTTATTGCTGTCGAAGAAGCCGCGGGGGTAGATCTGGTACATTACCGCGCCCCGCCACCATTCGGCTCGCGCCATCAACCGCCACCTTGCGGGCCAGCTAACTGATCACCGGTCCGTGAGGTGGCAAGCATCTTCGGCGATTCTGAGACAGGCGCAGAAAATCTTCGGCAGTGTCCACGTCGTGCAACACCCGCAGCGACGCCATGCGGCGGCCCGGAAAATTGCGCAGCGTATCAGCCAGTGCATTTTCGCTGGACCAGCGGACGCCGGCGAACGGGCGAGCTGGCCGGCGTGGCCCGAGCGCCACGAGCCAGTAGCCGCCATCCTCGGCCGGCCCAAACGCCGCATCGGCGGTGCCGAGCGCGCGGAACGCAGCCGCCAAATCCGCCGGGCTTGCGTCCGGGATGTCGGCGCCGACGATAGCCGCCCGCCCCCGCCGGAACCGGCGGAACGTGCGGTCCATGCGCCGGCCGAGGTCGCCGCTTCCCTGGCCGATGCGTCGGACCCGCGCCGGCACCGCGAAGCGCGCCCGGTCGGGGGTCATCGCGAGCACTGTCCGAAAGCGCCGATCGGCTGCCAGCCCTCGCAGCAAGGCAATCAGCATGGCGCGGTGGAAGCCGAGTGCCGCCCGATCACCGACAACCCGGGCGAGCCGGCGCTTGACCATGCCGAGCCGGGGAGCCCGAGCAAAAACTATCACCGCGTCTCTCATTCGTAGAGCCGCCGGATCTGCTCGGGCGGCACACCGGCGAACCAGAGAGAGAGGCAGAGCAGATTGCGCAGGGAGCGCTGAACCCATCCATCCCGCTCCCACTTCTCCGCCGAGGTAACCGCCGTGGCGGGAAGCGCCGTCAGCCGGCGCCGGCCAAGCCGGCGGGCCAGATCGACATCTTCCATCAGCGGTAATGGCCGGATACCGCCGACTGCGCTCAAAAGGTCACGGTGGATCAGCAGTCCCTGGTCGCCATAAGGCAACGCGAACAGTCGACACCGCCAAGCCACCGCCCGTTCCAACCAGCGCGCCCGCGGATCGGCGCTGGCCAAAGCGAAGCGAAAATATCCGGCCCGTGCCGGGCCATTCGCGATATGCGCCTTCGCCGCAGCTACCCACCCGGGACCCAGCATGGTGTCCGCATGCAACAGCAAAAGCCAAGGCTGCCGCGCTATCGCGGCCCCGGCTGCGAGTTGGGGTCCGCGGCCGCCGGATGCGAGGATCACGATCGCTCCGGCCGAGCGGGCCCATTCTCGGGTCCCATCGATGCTGCCGCCATCCGCCACCACAATCTCATCGGCGGCGTGTAACGTCGCTAGGGTGAGGCGCAGGGTGCGGGCGGCATTCAGCGTTGGGATAACTACTGCCAGCAGGTGTGCCTCTCTTTAACTAGAGATATTGGAGATACCAGTGGGGCACCTGAAATCGTCTTAGCCCCATCAGGCATCTCGCGTGTCAACCAACGTCCAGGACTGACGCCGGGACCGACAAACTGCAACGCCCCGTGCGGACGCAATGCGCCCGTACACGCTCACCCGACTCGCCGCCAACAGCGGCGCTCGGGAACCCGCAGTCTCCGGCCCGGCAGCGCGGGCGGCTGGTCCGACGGCGATGCCTAGCGGGCGAAGGGATTCTTGGGACCTGCAGCCTTCCCAAACATGCGGCTCCAGGCCGCCTCGCGCAGCAGTCGGCGCATCTCGGTGTCCTGCTCTGCCGCAGCCAACCCACTCCGGCCCACCTGGACCTGCGGCATCGGCTTGCGCACGGAAGTTTCAAGTTTTTCCTTCTTCAGAGCCATGCCTCACCTCCCGGTCGTCGTGTTTCCGACGGCGCATGATACCATCGGCAACGCGCAAAATTCCATCCGGCGAGAGGCGGTCGCACTGGTCTCAAGTCAGGGCTGCTCGGAGCCCGGCGATCCATCGGTGCGCCACGGCGATGCATCGCAAAATTGGCGCCGCTGCCGTTCGAGCGGGCCGCCGGCTCTCTGCGGCGTTCGGTGCACGGTCGGCTTGGCCCGTCAGCAACGAATTGATGGTCCGGCGGACGCGTCCGCGTGCCCGGTGCAGCAGCACGCGCTGGTTCTCCGAGCTGATGCCAAGCAAGGTGCAGGCTTCCTCGGCGGAGCGAGCCTCCATGTCGCGCAGAATGATCACGGCCCGCTGACCGGGCGGCAGGGACTCTATAACCGCTTGAACGTGGTCCCAGAGCTGGCGCCCGGCGACGATTCGCTCAGGGTCCAGCTCGTCCCACAGGCGAGGCGCTTCCCGCCAGTGGCCGTCGGGCTGGAACGCCGCGAGCGGGACGGCACGGTCGGCCCCTACGCCGCCGGTTTGGGCACCGTCCAGCAGAGCGGGCAACCCGACCAGCCTTCCCTCCCGGCTGGCCCTGGTGCGAGCGCGATTGAGCACGATGCTGAACAGCCACGTGATGAGGCTCGATCGTCCTTCGAACGCGCCAATGCCAGAGAAGACTGCCAGCCACGCGTCCTGCACGACCTCTTCGCCCTGCGCCCTGCTGCCTATGATCGAGGAGGCAACGCCGACCAGGGAGCCATGAAAGCGCCGGATCAGCGTCCGAAAGGCCGCGTCCTCGCCACGCCGAAGGCGGGCGAGGAAGGCCGGATCGTTGAACTCCTTGTCGCGCATCGGAACGCTGTCTCGGGCTGACGAGGCCTCTCGCCTTCGCTACCATGTAGCCGGAACCTCCGCCATGCTGGTCTGCCGAGACGTGACTGAACTGGTGAGCGACTACCTGGAGCGTGCCCTGCCGGTGCGACAACGCCTGGCTGTGCGGCTGCATCTGCTCCGCTGCGAGGCCTGCCGCCGATACATCGATCAGATGAGAAAGACAGTGCGGCTGCTGGCCGGCGGCCGACTCGGCTCGCCCTCGCTTGAACTGGAGGACCGGTTGATCGCCGCGACCGGGCAACAGCCGCCGCCAGTGTAGGCGCTGCCTTATCCCGGCCGAGTCGGCAATGGGACCAGTAGGTGGGGACGCGTGCCTGGCATGCTCGAAGAGTGGGGGCCGCACAAGGAATTGGCAGCAGGCGCCCGCCTTTCTTGCAATGCGTCGGGGGCCGCACGCTGTTAACCAGAGTTTAAGAATACTCGGATAGTCTATGCACAATCGGTGGCGGGACTCTGACCGCCGCCGACGGCAGCGGAGACGTGCGACATGGAGCAACGTCCCGACAGCGCGGGTGCTTCTCGTAACGGCAGGCGGCGCGGCGAGACTGTCCTCGATCACGATGCCTCGACAAAACCTCTTGATTTTCCTTGCGGGGGACCGCGATTCGACCATATCCTGGAACGAACGTCGCCTGCTGGCGGCCAGGGATGCTGGCCGCCGCAGTCACGCGGTGCTGACGGGAGACAGGCCGCGTCACGGTTGCGCGCGGTGGCTGCTATGCCGGTGTTGCGCGACAATTCGCCACAAAGCAAACACAAACTCTCCCTTGCTCTCTATGAGCGCGGGACCACTGTCGGGAAAGGAGGTCCACCATGGCGGGACTGCCTCACTTGAAAAGGAATCTATCGTGCCGATCCCGTCACGGCAAAAAAAACTTCACGCTACGGTGGACTGATCCGCTACGCTTGCCCCTATCTTGCATAGGGGTCCTTAACCCCTCACACGGAGCGGCCGATGCAGACGGTCGATGACCTGTTCACCACCTACGCGCGAAGCTTCGAGTTCGACGCGCGAATCGGAGATGTCGCTCGCCGAGTACCTGGAGGCGTGCCGTGACAACCCGATGATGTACGCGACGGCGACCGAGCGCCTGCTCGCCGCAATCGGCGAGCCGGAAATGGTGGACACGTCCAAGGACGCCCGCCTTGGCCGCATCTTCATGAACCGCACCATCCGGGTGTATCCGGCGTTCAACGAGTTCTACGGCATGGAGGAGACGATCGAGCGAATCGTCGGCTTCCTGCGCCATGCCGCCCAGGGACTCGAAGAGCGCAAGCAGATTATGTACCTGCTGGGGCCCGTCGGCGGCGGCAAGTCCTCGCTCGCCGAGCGCATCAAGGCACTCATGGAGGTTCACCCGATCTATGTCCTGAAGGCCGGCGACCAGATCAGCCCGGTGTTCGAAAGCCCGCTTGGGCTGTTTTCGCCCGAGCGTATGGGGGGCGTGCTGGAAGACCGCTACGGAATCCCCCTCCGGCGTCTGACCGGGCTGATGAGCCCGTGGTGCATCAAGCGACTCGATGAGTTCGAGGGAGACATCTCCCGCTTCCGCGTCAAGCGGATGATGCCGTCCCGGCTGCGCCAGATCGCCGTCGCCAAGACCGAGCCGGGTGACGAGAACAACCAGGACATCTCCTCGCTCGTCGGTAAGGTCGATATTCGTAAGCTCGAATTGCACGCGCAGAACGATCCGGACGCGTATAGCTATTCCGGCGGCCTCAATCGCGCCAACCAGGGCGTGCTTGAGTTCGTCGAGATGTTCAAGGCGCCGATCAAGATGCTGCATCCCCTGCTGACCGCGACGCAGGAGGGCAACTACATCGGCACCGAGAATATCGGCGCGATCCCGTTCGGCGGCATTGTCCTGGCACATTCCAACGAGGCGGAATGGCAGAGCTTCAAGAACAACCGCAACAATGAAGCCTTCATCGACCGCATCTATGTGATCAAGGTCCCGTACTGCCTGCGCGTGACGGAAGAGCAGAAGATTTACGAGAAGCTGGTGAAGGGCTCCGAGCTGACCGATGCGCCCTGTGCGCCGTCGACGCTGGAGATGATGGCCCGCTTCTCCGTGCTGACCCGGTTGCGCCGGCACGAGAACTCTACGCTGTTCGCCAAGATGCGCGTCTATGACGGCGAAAGCCTGAAAGAGACCGATCCGCGCGCCCGCAGCTTGCAGGAATACAAGGACGCCGCCGGCGTCGAGGAAGGCATGGACGGCGCCTCGACGAGGTTTGCGTTCAAGGTGCTCGCCGCGACGTTCAACCACGACACCACTGAGATCGCAGCCGACCCAGTGCACCTGATGTATGTCCTGGAGCAGGCCATCCGCCGTGAACAGCTCCCGGCCGAGACCGAGAAGCGCTATCTGGAATTCATCAAGGGCGAGCTCGCTCCACGCTATGCCGAGTTCATCGGCAACGAGATCCAGAAGGCCTATCTCGAGTCCTATGCGGACTATGGCCAGAACCTGTTCGATCGCTATGTGGCCTATGCCGATGCCTGGATCGAGGACGTAGACTATAAGGACGCCGACACTGGGCAGTTGCTCAATCGCGAGCTGTTGAATCAGGAGCTGACCAAGGTCGAGAAACCGGCAGGCATCGCCAATCCGAAGGACTTCCGTAACGAGGTGGTCAAGTTCAGCCTTCGTGCGCGGGCCAACAACGGCGGCAAGAACCCGTCATGGACCTCCTATGAGAAGATCCGCGAAGTGATCGAGCGGCGGATGTTCTCGCAGGTCGAAGAGCTTCTGCCGGTGATCAGCTTCGGCTCGAAGAAGGACAGCGACACCGAGAAGAAGCATGATGAGTTCGTCGAGCGCATGACCGACCGCGGCTACACCGAGCGGCAGGTCCGGCGGCTGGTAGAGTGGTATATGCGGGTGAAACAGGCAGGGTAGGACCGCGACCCCAACAGGACAACAGGCTCATGCATATCGTCGACCGTCGCCTCAATCCCGGCGGCAAGAGCCTCGCCAACCGGCAGCGCTTCATGCGCCGCGCGAAGTCGCTTATTCGCAAAGCCGTGCACGAAAGCGCGACGAGCCGAAGCATCAAGGATGCCGACGAAGCCGGCGAAGTGTCGCTGCCGGCGCAGGGGGTGCACGAGCCGTCGTTCCACCGCAACGCAACCGGTGGGATTCGCGACCATCTGCTTCCCGGCAACAAGCAATACGTCGAAGGGGATACCATTCCCCGCCCGCCGGCCGGTGGCGGGGAAGGCGGTTCGGACGGCAGCCCGGACGGGGAGGGGCAGGACGATTTTCGCTTTGCCCTGTCGCGCGACGAATTCGTCGATCTGTTCCTGGAGGACCTGGAGCTTCCGGATCTGGCGAAGCGGCGCGTCGTGGATACCGAGAGCCTGAGCTGGGAACGGGCCGGTTACTCGGTGACGGGCTCTCCCGCCAACCTCGCGCTGATGCGGACCGTGCGAAACGGCTTGGCCCGCCGGTTGGCGCTGCGACGCCCGAGGGCCGACGAGCTGGTCGCACTGCGGGAGCAAATTCGCGCCCTGGACGAAGGCGATCCACGCCGCATCGAATTCGAGGAGGAGCTTGACCGAAAGCTCCGTCGGATCACCTTGATCCCCTACATCGACCCGCTGGATGTGCGCTACAGGCGGTACGAAGCGCATCCGAAGCCAGTCGCCCAAGCTGTCATGTTCTGCCTGATGGACGTGTCTGGTTCGATGACCGAACACATGAAGGACCTGGCGAAGCGCTTCTACGTGCTGCTCTACATCTTTCTCCGGCGCAAGTACAAGCACGTCGAGGTGGTGTTCATCCGTCACACCCACCAGGCGGCCGAGGTCGATGAGGATACTTTCTTCCACTCGCCCGAGACCGGCGGAACAGTGGTCTCGACGGCGCTCGAAGAGATGCGGCGCGTGGTGTCCGAACGGTACAGCCCGGACGCGTGGAATATCTACGCCGCACAAGCGTCCGATGGCGACAACACGGCTTCGGACAACGAGCGGACCGCCGACCTGCTGAGCAACTGCATCCTGCCGGTCTGCCAGTATTACGCTTACCTGGAGGTAGGCCGCGATTCGGAGCACTTCCCCCCTGGCTTCATCCGCCGCGACAGCGACCTGTGGCAAACGTACACCGACATCTGCCGCGCCGGCGCGCCGATGGCGATGCGCAAGGTGAGCCACCGGCGCGACATCTATCCAGTGTTCCGTGAGCTGTTCGCCAAAAGGGAGGCGCCGGTCGGAGCCGAACCCGCATGAACTACATCAATCCCAACGCTGTGCGTCCGCTGTTCGAGGGGGCCGATTGGGAGTTCTCCACCGTCCAGCGTGCGCATGACGCGATCGAGGCCATCGCCCTGGGCGAGCTCGGGCTGGACGTCTATCCCAACCAGATCGAGGTGATCGGCACCGAGCAGATGCTCGATGCCTATTCCTCGATCGGCATGCCGCTGTTTTACAAGCACTGGTCGTTCGGCAAGCATTTCGCCCGCAACGAGGCGATGTATCGCGCCGGCATGCAGGGCCTCGCCTACGAGATCGTCATCAACTCCAACCCGTGCATCTCCTACATCATGGAGGAGAACACGGCGACGATGCAGACCCTGGTGATCGCCCACGCGGCATTCGGACACAACCATTTCTTCAAGAACAACTATCTGTTCAAGCAGTGGACCGATGCCGACGGCATCCTGGATTACCTGGAGTTTGCCAAGGCCTATATCGCCCAATGCGAGGAGAAATACGGCGAGACGGCGGTCGAACGGCTGATCGACGCGGCGCATGCGCTGATGAGCCATGGGGTGCACCGCTATCCGCGGCGGCGTCCTGCCGATCTTCGGTCTGAGGAGCTGCGCGCCCGCGAACGGCGCGAGCACGAAGAGCGGGTGTTCAACGATCTCTGGCGCACAGTGCCGCGGAAAGACGGCGGCAAGCCGGACAACTCGGCCGAGGAGCGCCGCCGCGCCCTGCTGCAGCTTCCGCAGGAGAACGTCCTATACCTGCTCGAGAAGATCGCCCCGCGTCTGCAGCCCTGGCAGCGGGAAGTCCTGCGCATCGTGCGGAATATCGCGCAGTACTTCTACCCGCAGAGCCAGACCAAGATGATGAACGAGGGCTGCGCCACCTACGTGCATTACCGGATCATGAACCGGCTGCACCAGAAGGGCTTGCTCACCGACGGCGCCATATTCGAGTTCCTGCGCAGCCACACCAACGTGGTGTTCCAGCCGGGCTTCGACGATCCGCGCTATTCCGGCATCAACCCCTACGCGCTCGGTTTCGCGATGATGCAAGACATCGAACGCATCTGCACCGAGCCGACGGCAGAGGACCAGCAATGGTTCCCGGCAATTGCCGGCAGCGGCGATGTGATGGCGGTGCTGCGCGATTGCTGGGCCAACTATCGTGACGAGAGCTTCATCCTGCAGTTCCTCAGCCCGCGCCTAATTCGGCAGCTCGGCTTGTTCCACGTGCTGGACGACGCCAACGAACCGAATCTGCGGGTCGAGGCGATCCATGACGAGCGCGGTTATCGCAAGATCCAGCGGGCCCTGGCGCGTCAGTACGATATCGCTTGGACGCTGCCGGACATCCAGGTGGTGGACGTAAACTTGGAGACGGACCGGCGGCTCATTCTGCATCACCGGGCGCTGAACCGCGTGCTGTTGGAAGAGCGCGATGCGCGACTTGTGCTGCAGCATCTGGCCGATCTCTGGGGGTATGATGTGCTGATGAAGGAGGTCGATCCGGCCAGCGACTCGGTGCTGAAAGAGCACGCGGCAAGCCCGCGGCCGGGGATCTTGCAGCCGATCTGAACCCACCGACCTCTCCCGCTCTGAGGCTGTGAATTTTTCATCCTCCCGCCCGGATCTCTGACGATCGGGGGTTGCGCGACAGGAACTCGTTGCGATTCGCTGCGATCTCGCACGATTCGGAGATCGGCAATGTCGGCGACTGAGGGTCTGTTCGAGGACGTGGCGGAGCCGAGCAAGGCATCTGCGCCGGCGAGCGAGGCACCGGTTCGGTTGCGGCTGGCCCAGCGTGACCAGCCCGAGTTCCAAGTGGTTGACCTGGACAGCCTGTTGCCGACGGAGCATCCGGCACGAGCGGTCTGGACCTTCGTCGAGACGCTGGAGCTGAGCGATCTGCTGGCGGGCATCAAGGCCCGGATCGGCGAGCCAGGCCGTCCGCCGGCGGACCCGAAGATCCTGATGGCGCTGTGGCTTTACGCCACGATCGAGGGGGTGGGCAGCGCCCGCGAGTTGGTGCGCCTATGCGAGGCCCATGTTGCCTATCGCTGGATCTGCGGCGGGGTGTCGATGAACTACCATACGCTGGCGGATTTCCGGGTCAGCCAGGTGGCGCTGCTCGACCGCTTGCTGGCGCAGGGCGTGACGGCGCTGGTTTCGGAAGGACTGGTGAACCTGCAACGGCTGGCGCAGGACGGAGTCCGCATCCGTGCCTCGGCGGGATCGAGCTCATATCGGCGGCGTTCCCGGTTGGAAGAGCTGCTGGCGGAGGCCGAGAAGCGGGTGGAGCAGTTGAAGACGGAACTGGAGGCGGACCCGGCGGCGAGCACGGCGCGACAGCGCGCGGCGCGCGAACGCGCGGCGCGGGAACAGGTCGAGCGGACCAAGGCAGCGCTGGAACGGATGCAACAACTGGAAGCGGAACGGGCGCGCCGCGAGAAGACCCATCGGAAAGACACCGCGAAGCAGAAGCCGCCACGGGCCTCGACCACCGATGCCGAGGCGAGAGTCATGAAAATGGCCGATGGCGGCTATCGGCCGGCCTATAATGGGCAGTTCGTCAGTGATCCACAGACCCAGGTGATCGTCGCGGTCGATCTCGACACCACCGGCTCGGACGGCGGGCTGATGGCGCCGATGCAGCAGCGCATCGTCGAGACCTATGGGCAGACGCCGCAGCAGTATCTGGTGGATGGCGGCTTCAGCAAGCTGGACGATATCGAACGCGCCCATGCCGCCGGCATCGAAGTGTTCGCCCCGCCGCCGGACAACAAGCACAAGACCGATCCCACGGCGCCGCGCAAGAGCGACGGTCCGGGGACGGCGAAATGGCGCGAGCGGATGGCGAGCGAGGCGGGCAAGACGGTATACCGCGAGCGCGCCAAGCACGAGTGCATCAATGCCCATCTGCGCAATTGTGGGGTCGGGCGTTTGCTGGTGCGTGGCTGCCAGAAGGTCCGAGCCGTCTTGTTGTGGTTCGCTGTCGCGCACAATCTGCTGCGCGCCTTGGTGCTGCGCGACGCCGCGGCGCAGCCGATCGCGGCGCCCGCGGGGTGAAATGCGTCCGCGGCACGGCGAAGTACAACCTGGGCGGGCGGCCGGCGCGGGAGGTACTCGGCAGACGGGTGGAGCGGTCCTTCTGGCCGCGTTTCAACCGCTGTGCCGGCTCACCTCCGCCCTGCGCCCGCCGTGTCGACCCGCGCTTCGGTCACCGGCAAGTCGATTGCTTCACAGCCTCAGGGCGGGAGAGGTCGGTTCGCGAAGCGAACCGGGTGAGGGTCCCGCGCCGAATTCCCGCTATTTCCAACTGCTCAGATAAAACCGCGGCAGCTCGTCCGGGAAAGGCGTGAAGTTCAGGTTCGACACGAACGCGTATTGCGTCACCGACGTGAACATCGGCAACCAGTAGGCCTGCTCGGTAATCCGGTGGATCGCGTCGGCGTAGCGCTTCGCACGCTCCTCCGGGTCCATCACCAGCCCGCCCTCTCGGATCAGCTTCTCCACTTCGGGGTCCCGCGAATAGTCATTCGGCCCGCCGCCGAAGAAATAGGGCAGGATGGCAGATACATCGTTGATCGAGTAACTGCCCCAGGTTCCGAAATTGGTCGGCGCCTCGCCAGCATTCACCTTCTGAACCTCGGCGCCCACCTGCAACTGCTGGATCGTCGCGTTGATACCGACAGCCTTCAGATAATTCTGCAGCGCCGCACTGAACAATGGCAGCATGTACGTCACAATTGTGGTCGAGAAGCCGTTCGGATATCCCGCCTCTGCTAGCAACTGCTTCGCCTTGGCCGGATCACACGGGTAGTCCGCCGCTGCCTTCTGGTCGCAGCCGAACTGGGTCGGATAGCAGGGCGCGGCGATCGGGCGGGAATCGCCCTGCACAAGATCATGTGCGATGGCGGTGCGGTCGATCGCATAGCAGATCGCCTGGCGTACCTGCTGTTTCGTCAGCGGGTTATCCTTCCCGGCACGGCCGGCTGCGTCCATCTGGAAATAGCCGATTCGCATCGACCCTGCCCGGAGCGCTGTCTTGCCCGGAAGCGCCTTCAGATTATCGAACTGGTCGGGACTGTACTGCCAAATCCAGTCGGTCTGCCCGCTGATGAATGCGGTCAGCTCGCCGGTCGCGTCCAGAACTTCCATGATTTTGATATTCCGAATTGCCGGGCGGCCCTTCGGGCTGCCAGCATAATAACCCTCGAACCGCTCCAGGTCGATCTCGCTCGAGCCATTCACCCGCGTGATGCGATAAGGGCCGGTGCCAACCGGCTTCTGCGAATATTGCTCCGGTCCAATCTTCTCGCGATACGATTTCGGGTAGATCGGCAGCACCATCGCGAAATACTCGAGCGCTGAGGGAAACACGCTCTTCGTCTTCACGCGTACCTGCTTCTCGCCAAGCTTCTCCACCCCGGCGATGAAGGCAAAGTTGCTCGGCACCAGCACCTTCGGGTCGTGCATGATGCTCTGGAACGTGTATACCACATCATCGGCGCCGAACGGGTCGCCGTTGTGGAACTTCACGCCATCCCGCAAGGTGAAATCGAGCGTCGTGGCGTCGGTCCATTTCCACTCGGTGGCCAGCGCCGGCACCAGCTTGAAACTGGTTGGATCGCGATAAATCAGCGTGTCCCATGCCTCGTGAGCGACAATCAGGCCGGTACGCAGGCTGTTGCGATAGGGGTCGACATCAGGGATCGCATTGCTCCAGGTGATGCGCAGCGTGTCTTTCGCCGTCTGCGCGAGCGCGCTGTCGCACGCGGCCGGCAGGGCCGCCGCTGCCGCCGCCGTGCCCAGGAATGTCCGTCGCTTCATATCCTCTCTCCCTCGTTTCGCAACCACACCGCAGATTAAGCCTGTGCCAGGTGACATTCCACTGCGGCCCGCGCGGGCTCCTCCGTCCGGCAGAGCGGGATCGCGATCGGACAGCGCGGATGGAAGCGACAGCCATGTGGGATATTGGCCGGATCCGGATAGCCTTCGCCGAGCGGCACGTCCGGAATCCCAAGGCCAGGTTCCGGCGTCAGCACCGAGGCCAGCAGCGCCCGCGTATAAGGATGGCGCGGTGTGCCGAACACCGCATCGGCGGCCGCGTGCTCGACGATGCGGCCGAGATACATCACCGCGACTTCATCAGCGATATGCTCGACTACGGCCAGGTTGTGGCTGATGAACACCAGCGTCAGGCTGAACATCGCCCGCAGCTCGGCGAGCAGGTTCAGGATCTGCGCCTGCACGGACACGTCCAGCGCCGAGGTGGGCTCGTCGCAAATCAGGATACGCGGCTCGATCACCAGGGCTCGCGCGATCGCCACCCGCTGGCGTTGGCCGCCGGAGAGCTGGGCCGGATAGCGCGCCGCCGTGGCGGCGCTCAGGCCGACCCGCTCCAGTATCGCCATCACGCGCCGCCGCCGCTCGCGACGGGTCACGCCTCCCGCCGCAATTAGCGGCAACGCCACAATGTCGGCGATCCGCCGCCGAGGGTTGAGCGAGCTCATCGGGTCCTGGAACACCGGCTGAATCAGGCGCGCGCGCTCCCGCCGATCCATGGAGGCAAGCGACCGTCCGTCGATGCGCACAGTACCGGCGCTGGGCGGCAGCAACCCCAACATGATCCGCGCCAATGTCGTCTTCCCGCAGCCCGATTCGCCGACGATACCCAGTGCGCTGCCGGGTGCGACGGACAACGAGACCTCGTCCACCGCAACCACGCGTCGGGACGAATCGAAGGCGCCGGCTCGCTGCACAAAGCTGCGCGATAACCCGACCGTTTCGATTGCCGGCGTCACGCCGCCTCGCTCCAGGCGGGATCGAGCCGACAGCGATACCGATGCTCGTCTCCGACCTGTCGCGCGGGAATCGGCGCGGCACACGAGCCGACCGCCTGCGCACAGCGCTCGCGGAAGGCGCATCCGACGAAGTCCCGGCCGATCGCCGGTACGATTCCGGGAATGCTCCCCAGCCGCTCGCCCCGGCGCACCTTGCCCGGCACGGGGACGGAGGCAAGCAGGCCGCGCGTATAGGGATGCGTCGGCGCGGCGAACAGCTCCGCAACTGGTGCCTGCTCGACGATCTCGCCGGCATACATCACCGAGACGCGCTGCGCGGTGCGGGCGACAATGCCGAGATCATGCGTGATCAGCAGCACCGCCAGCCCCAGCTCCCGCTGTAGCCCAGCCAGCAGCCGAAGTATCTTCGCCTGCACCGTCACGTCCAGCGCCGTGGTCGGCTCGTCGGCAATCAACAGTTCAGGGTCGCAGAGCAACGCCATCGCAATCATAACGCGTTGCCGCAGTCCGCCGGAGAGCTGGTGGGGGAATTGTCCCAGCCGCATCTCCGCAGCGCTGATGCCGACGCGCTCCAGCATGGCGGCGGCGCGGGCCGCTGCCTCGCCGCGGCTGGTCCCGCGGTGCCGGCGCAGGACTTCGGTCAACTGCGAGCCGACCGTATAGGCCGGGTTCAGGCTGGTCATCGGTTCCTGGAAGATCATCGCCATCCGATCGCCGCGCAGTCGTGCCAGCCGCCGTTCGGACAGCCGGCAGAGATCGGTGTCGCCGAACATGATGCGCGCCGCGCTCAATTGGGCGTCGCGTGGCAGCAGGCCCATGACCGACAGGGCGGACACCGACTTGCCGCAGCCCGACTCGCCCACCAGGCAATGCGTCTCGCCGGGCTGCACGGTCAGGCTGATGCCGCGCACCGCCACCAGCGCGCCGAAACTGACGCTGAGATCCTCGATCTCCAACACGGCGCTCATCGCTCGGTTTGGGCGCCCAGCACGTCGCGCAGTCCGTCGCCCAGCAAGTTGATGCCGAACACCAGCACCAGCAGCGCCAGCCCCGGGATTTCGATCACCCAAGGCTTGAAGAACATGTAATCCTTGGCCTCGGCAATCATTAGCCCCCAGGACGGCAGCGGCGGCGGCACGCCCAGGCCGAGGAAAGACAGTGCCGCCTCAAGCAGGATGGCGATCGCCATGTCGATCGTGGCGATGACGATCAGGTTGTGGATGATATTCGGCAGAACCTCGCGCAGGATGATCCAGCTTCGCGAGCACCCTGCCGCCCACGCCGCGGCGACATAATCCAGCTCGCACACTTGCCGCGTCGCTGCGCGAGACACCACGGCGAACCGTTCCCACAGCAACAGCCCCAGCGTCAGCATCACCACCGCTAGCGAGCTGCCGATCAGCGCGACGACGGTCAACGCCACCAGGATCAGTGGAATCGCCAGCCGGCAGGAGACGATGAACATCACCACGCGATCGACCGGCCCGCCGAAATACCCGCCCAGCACGCCGAGCGTGGTCCCGATCGTCCCCGCCATTAGGATGGTCGTCGTGCCTATCATCATCGAGATCCGCGCACCCATGATCAGTCGCGAAAGATAATCCCGCCCGATCTGGTCGGTGCCGAGCAGGTGGGCGGCCGAGCCGCCCGGCAGCCACTCAGGCGGCAGGAAGCGCTGCGACAGGTTCTGAGCGAAGGGATCGTGCGGCACCAGCAGTGGGGCAAAGATCGCAACCAGCGCCGTGAAGCCCACGATCACCGCACCGATCCACAGCGACACGCGATGCCGGCGCATCAGCGCGTCCGGAGCCGCGGGTCCAGCGCCGCGCCGAGCAGATCGGCGACCAGCGTCAGCACGACGAAGATCACCGCGAACAGCAGTACCACCGCCTGCACGATGGGGAAGTCGCCCTTCTGGATCGACTCCCACCCCAGATAACCGACGCCGCGGATGTTGAACACGACCTCCACCACCACCGAGCCGCCCAGAATGAAACCGAGCTGCACGGCGGCCACCGCGACCACCGGCATCGCCGCATTGCGGAACGCGTGCTTCAGAACGATGGAGGCACGCGACAGGCCCTTGGCGCGCGCAGTGCGCACATAGTCGGCCCGCATCGCGTCTACCATGCCGCTGCGCGTCAGCCGCAGTACGGCGGGAATGGCGACGAACGCCAGCACGAAGGATGGCAGGATGTAGCCGGTCCAGTCATCCACGCCCGAAATCGGTAACCAGCCGAGATCAACGCCAAACCAGATGATCAGCATCAATCCAAGCCAGAAGCTCGGCAGTGCCTGCCCGGCCAGCGCCACCAGGCCGATCGCGACATCGATCCCGTCGCCCTCGTGCAGTGCCGCCAGGATGCCGAGTGGTAGGGCGATCGCGAGAGCGATGGCGATCGCGACGATCCCCAACGTGAATGTCACCGGCACGTGCGTGGCGATCAGATGCGACACTTTCTCGTGGAACAGGAATGACTCGCCAAGGTCACCGTGCGCCGCCCGATCCGCCCAGTCTAAAAACTGCACTGGCAGCGACCGGTCGAGCCCGAGCTCGTGTTGGAGTTTGGCGATCGTCTCCGCCGAGGCATCCGGCCCGGCAAGGTTGATCGCCAGATTCCCCCCAACATGCGAGAGAGTGAAGCTGAGAACCAGCACCGTCAGGCAGACGAGCAGGGCAAGCAACAGGGATCGCAGCAGGTAGCCGAGCACGCGGTCAGCCTAGAGGTTTGGCCCGACGAAGCGCAAGTTGCGTGCCGGCTGCTCCGGTCACGCCGGACGGCCGGTGCAGACGAAATGCGGATTGGCCCAATCGGGCTTGCCATACAGAAGCGGCTCGCCCTCCATCGTGCGCACGGTACCGCCGGCAGCCTCCAGCAGGGCCTGGGGCGCCGCAGTGTCCCATTCCATGGTGCGGCCGAAGCGCGGGTAGAGATCGGCCACGCCTTCCGACAGCCGGCAGAATTTCACAGCCGAGCCGAAATTGATCACCTTCGCGATCCTTCGTCCCGCCAGGAATGCCTCCAGCCGCGCATGGTTGCCGTGGTAACGGCTGGCCAGCACGGTCAGTCCCTCGCTCGGCGGTGGGCGGGCGCTGATCGGCACCTCGCCATCTCCGCTCGATTTCCAGGCACCGCGCCCGATGATGCCGCTGAACAGCTCGCCCATCGCCGGTACGCCGACAACGCCTAGATAGGCCCGACCACCGCGCACCAGGCCAATATTCACCGCGAAGTCGTCGTTGCCGGCGGTAAATTCGCGCGTTCCGTCCAGCGGATCGACCAGCCAATACTGCTCCGTCGGTGCCGTGACGCGGCCGGCCGCCACTTCTTCTTCCGCGATGACCGGGATATCGGGGGCAGCCGCGCGCAGGGCGCGCACGATGATGGCTTCGGACGCATGATCCGCCGCGGTGACCGGCGATGCATCGTCCTTTCGCTGCACATCGAAGCCGCGCGCACGCACGGCAAGGATCACCTCGCCCGCTTGCCGGGCAAGGGCCCGTGCGAGCGAGAGCAGGGCGTCGTCATCCATGGGGGTCAGGTGTAGCTTCCGCTGCGCCTGACCACAACGATGAAGCGGGCCGGCGTGTTCAGCGCGGCGTCTTGTCGTCCGGCGTCTCGGCCGGTTCACGCTCGCCGCGTCGTCGCTCCCGCACCGGATCAGTCTCGCTTTGCTTCGGCGGCGGCTTGGCGGGGCTCACCGGGGTGGTGATCACGTCGAAGTCGAACTCGGAGAAGCGCATGGCGGCCTCCTTTGTTTGGGCCGCTCCACTCAGGCGTCTCTCTATGAAGTTAGCGTGTCAAAAAGCCGCCTGGATGGGGCGGCTTGGGGTCTTGCGTTGCGTGCGCGAGCCTAGGCCGCCGGTATGGGATACCAGCGGTACCAAAATCGGTTGCTTGACGAGCGCGTGCTTCGCATGACCAATGCTTAGCGCGATAGCAATGCCGATGCAAGCCGATTGTTTCGTCAAGGCCGGCGAAGGCCGGCCATGACGCGAGGATTAAGGCCCCCCCAGCTTCGCTTGACGGCCTGTATGCTCCGCCCTAAGTGCTCCCGCAGAAGCTGCGGGTGTAGCTCAGTTGGTTAGAGCGCCGGCCTGTCACGCCGGAGGTCGCGGGTTCGAGCCCCGTCACTCGCGCCAGCGGGCGCAGTGGCGCCCCAGCGGTCCTTCGGTTCCGCTCCCGCGGCCGGGGCGCCTATGGCACACTGGCGCAGACACGGCTAAGGTCCTACCGCTGGAGGCGCGTGCGTCAGTAGGCTGGTGCCGCGTGTCCGGCGCGCGCGTACTTGGCGGCCGGAGTGGGTGAAGGGGTCACTTCATGCCTTATGTGCTTCCGGAATACCTGCCAGTCCTGGTCTTCACCGTCATCGCAGGAGCGATCGGCGCAGCGATGATAGTGGGCTCGCTGCTGGCGGCACGGCAGAAGCCCTACCCGGACAAGCTGTCGCCCTACGAATGCGGCTTCGAGCCGTTCGACGACGCGCGCCGCCGCTTCGACGTGCGCTACTACCTCGTCGCCATCCTGTTCATCATCTTCGATCTCGAAGTGGCGTTCCTGTTCCCCTGGGCAGTCAGCCTCGGCAACACCAGGCTGTTTGGCTTCCTCTCCATGCTGGGCTTCCTTGCCGTGCTCACCGTCGGGTTCATTTATGAGTGGTGCAAAGGAGCCCTGGAATGGGAATAATCAGATGAACGACACCGCTCCCCCGATCGCCTGGAACCGTCAGGCGCTTCCGCCCGGGCCGGAACAGGACGCGGTCATCAAAGGCATCACCGGCGAGGTCGAACACAAGGGATTCGTCGTCGCCAATCTCGACCGCGTGGTGAACTGGGCTCGCACAGGCAGCTTGTGGCCGATGACGTTCGGCCTGGCTTGCTGTGCGGTGGAGATGATCCACGCCTACATGCCACGCTACGACCTGGATCGGCTGGGGATCATACCGCGTTCGTCGCCGCGACAGAGCGACGTGATGATCGTGGCCGGCACGCTGTGCAACAAGATGGCGCCGGCGCTGCGCAAAGTGTACGACCAGATGCCGGAGCCGCGTTGGGTAATCAGCATGGGAAGCTGCGCCAACGGTGGCGGCTACTACCATTTCTCCTATTCGGTGGTGCGCGGATGCGACCGGGTCGTGCCGGTCGATGTGTATGTCCCCGGGTGCCCGCCCACGGCAGAGGCGCTGGTCTACGGTATCATGCAGTTGCAAAAGAAAATCCGGCGGACCGGGACGATCCTGCGTGGCTGAGTCCGAAACTGCAACCCAGACGCTCGCGCATGCGGTCGGCATGCTCCCAGGCGTGCGTTCAGTGCGCATCGAGCAGGGAGAGGTCATCGCCGATGCAGAGCGCGACATGCTGGTCGCGCTGATGACCACGCTGCGCGACGATCCACGCTTCGCCTTCGAGCAGCTCATGGATCTCTGCGGCGTCGATTGGCCGGATCGATCCGAGCGGTTCGACGTGGTGTACAACCTGCTGTCGGTGTCGTTGAACCAGCGTTTGCGGGTGATCGTCGCCACCGACGAGAGCACGCCGGTGCCGTCGGTCTGCAGCATCTGGCCTTGCGCCACCTGGTGGGAGCGTGAAGCTTGGGACCTGTTCGGCATCCTATTCGCCGGCCAGCCCGATCTGCGACGGATCCTGACCGACTATGGGTTTGAGGGACATCCACTCCGCAAGGACTTCCCGCTCACCGGCTATGTCGAGGTCCGCTATGACGAAGACCGCAAGCAGGTCGTCTATGAGCCGGTGAAGCTGACCCAGGACTGGCGCAGCTTCGACTTCATCTCCCCCTGGGAGGGCGTGACCACGCTCCCCGGCGACGAGAAGGTGCACCAGGAACGCACCAAGGTGACCCGCAACCCGCCGCAGCCGCCTCCTACGGAGAAGAGCTGAGCCGATGAGCGACAACATCCTTCCCGAAAGCGAGGCGAAGCGACAGCACGTCATCGAGGTCGACAGCCACGCCATCAACTTCGGCCCCCAGCACCCGGCGGCGCACGGCGTGCTGCGGCTGATCCTCGAGATGGATGGTGAGGTGGTGGAGCGGGCGGACCCGCATATCGGCTTTCTGCATCGCGGCACCGAGAAGCTGATCGAGTACCGCACGTATATCCAGAACGTGCCGTATTTCGACCGACTCGATTACGTCTCGCCGATGTGCGAGGAGCACACTTTCGTCCTGGCGGTCGAGAAGCTTCTCGGTATTGTAGTCCCCGAGCGAGCGCAGTGGATCCGGACGCTGTTCGCCGAAATCACCCGTGTGCTGAACCATCTGCTGAACCTCACGACCTATGCCTTGGACGTCGGCGCCATTACCCCGAGCCTGTGGGGGTTCGAAGAACGCGAGAAGCTGATGGAGTTCTACGAAGCTGCGTCCGGTGCGCGGCTTCATTCCAATTATTACCGTCCGGGCGGGGTGAATCGCGACCTGCCCGCTGGCCTCGAGGAGCGGATCGCCGAATGGGCGGACGTATTCCCGAAATTCATCGATGAGCTCGAGGAACTGCTCACCGCCAATCGCATCTGGAAGCAGCGCACCGTCGACATCGGTATCATGTCGGCCGAGAACGCGCTGGCCTGGGGCTGGTGTGGCCCTTGCCTGCGTGCGTCCGGCGTGCCCTGGGATCTGCGCCGTGCGCAGCCCTATGACAAATATGCGGAGGTGGACTTCCAGGTCCCGGTCGGCCGCAACGGCGACTGCTACGACCGTTACCTGGTCCGCATGTGGGAAATGCGGGAAAGCGTCAAGATCATCCGCCAGTGTCTGGCGAAAATGAAGCCCGGCCCGGTGAAAGTATTGGACAACAAGTTCTCCCCGCCGCGGCGCGCCGAGATGAAGCGGTCGATGGAGGCGCTGATCCATCATTTCAAGCATTTCACCGAGGGCTTTCACGTGCCGGCAGGCGCGACCTATACAGCAACCGAAAGCCCAAAGGGCGAGTTCGGTGTCTATCTGGTCGCTGACGGCACCAACAAGCCGTACCGCTGCAAGATCCGCCCGACCGGCTTCGCATTCCTCCAGGCAATGGACGTGCTGGCCAGACGGCACATGCTGGCCGACACCGTGGCGATCCTCGGATCGCTCGATGTCGTGTTCGGCGAGATCGACAGGTAATCAATGATGGAGAGTGCACTCACCCAGGATTTCGAGCAGCCGACCACCTTCGCTTTTGATGCTGAAAGCGAAGCGGAGGCCGCGCGCCACATCGCCAAATACCCGCCCGGCCGCCAGGCCAGCGCGGTGATCCCGCTGCTCTATCTTGTGCAGGAACAGATGGGCCGGCAGACCGGCAGCGCCTGGATACCGCTTGCGGGAATGAACGAGGTGGCGCGGCGGCTCGATATGGCGCCGATCCGCGTTTATGAGGCGGCCACGTTCTATACGATGTTCAACCTTCGCCCGATCGGCAAATGGCATTTGCAGGTGTGCACTACCACGCCATGCTGGCTGCGCGGGTCGGACGATGTCGTGACGCGCCTGTCGCGAATCGACCGGCATCCGGGGCTGGGGCGAAACCAGCGCCGACGGTCTGTTTACGATGACCGAAGTCGAGTGTCTTGGCGCCTGCGTCAACGCGCCGGTCCTGCAATTGAATAACAGCGATGTTTATGAGGACCTGGATGCGGCGCTGACGAGGAAGCTACTCGAGGCGCTGCGGCGCGGCGAGCCGCCGCCGGCCGGTTCCATGACCGGACGGCAGACATCAGCGCCCGAGGGCGGTCCGAACACTCTGACGACACTGCATTTCGAGCCGGAGACATAGGTGCGATGCTTGCCGACAGTGATCGAATCTTCACCAACCTCTATGGCCAGCACGACTGGCGCCTGAAGGCGGCGCACTCGCGGGGCGATTGGGACGGCACGAAGGAGATCCTGGCCAAGGGACGGGATGCGATCATCGATGAAATCAAGGCGTCCGGTCTGCGCGGCCGGGGCGGCGCCGGGTTTCCCACCGGCCTCAAATGGTCCTTCATGCCCAAGGAGTCGGATGGCCGACCCCACTATCTGACTGTCAATGCTGACGAAAGCGAGCCCGGCACCTGCAAGGACCGGGATATCATCCGCCACGACCCGCACAAGCTAATCGAAGGCTGCCTGATTGCCTCCTTCGCGATGGCCGCGCACACTTGCTACATCTACATCCGCGGCGAGTTCTATAACGAGAGCCGCGTGTTGGAAGCGGCGATCGCCGAGGCTTATGAGGCCGGGCTGACCGGACCGAACGCGTGCGGCTCCGGGTTCGATTTCGACATTCACGTGCACCGCGGTGCCGGGGCGTATATCTGCGGCGAGGAGACCGGGCTTCTGGAGAGCCTGGAAGGCAAGAAGGGCATGCCGCGGCTGAAGCCGCCGTTTCCGGCGGCGGTCGGGCTGTATGGCTGCCCCACCACGGTGAACAATGTCGAAAGCATCGCGGTCACCCCGACCATTATGCGGCGCGGCGCGGCATGGTTCTCCTGCCATCGGCCGGCCGAGGAACACTGGCACCAAAATCTTCTGCATCTGCGGCCACGTGAACAAGCCGTGCAACGTGGAAGAAGCCCTCGGCATCCCGTTGCGCGAACTGATCGACCGCTATGCCGGAGGCGTGCGCGGCGGATGGGACAACCTGCTGGCAGTGATCCCCGGCGGCGCTTCGGTGCCTGTCATCCCAAAGTCGGTCTGCGATGACGTGCTGATGGATTTCGACAGTCTGGTCGCCGTGAAGAGCGGACTCGGCACCGCCGCAGTCATCGTGATGGACAAATCCACCGACATCATCCGCGCGATTGCCCGGCTTTCCGAGTTCTACAAGCACGAGAGCTGCGGCCAGTGCACGCCGTGCCGGGAAGGTACCGGCTGGATGATGCGGGTGATGAACCGCATGGTCGACGGCCGCGCCGAACCGGAAGAGATCGACACGCTCGAGCAGGTGACGCGACAGGTGGAGGGCCACACGATCTGCGCGCTCGGTGACGCCGCGGCCTGGCCGATCCAGGGTTTGATCCGTCATTTCCGACCGGTCATCGAAGAGCGGATCGCCGCCTACAAGCGCCGGACCGGCGTGCCGCCCATGCCCTTGGCGGCGGAGTGATCGGGTAATGCCAAAACTCACCATCGATGGCATCGAGGTCGAAGTGCCGGTTGGCTCGAACGTCCTGCAGGCCGCCGAGGCCGCTGGCATTGAAATCCCACGCTTCTGCTACCACGACCGCCTGTCGATTGCCGGCAACTGCCGCATGTGCCTGGTCGAGATCGAGAAGGCGCCACCCAAGCCGATTGCCTCCTGCGCCTAGCCGGTCTGCCGATGGCATGGTGGTGCATACCGACAGCAAGATGGTGCGCGACGCGCGTCGCGCCGTGATGGAATTCCTGCTGATCAATCATCCGCTCGATTGTCCGATCTGCGACGAAGGCGGCGAGTGCGACCTGCAGGACCAGGCGCTCGGCTACGGCATGGACCACTCGCGCTATGAAGAGAACAAACGCGCGGTGAAGGACAAGAACCTCGGCCCGCTGGTGAAGACCTCATGACGCGCTGCATCCACTGCACGCGCTGCATCCGTTTCATCAGCGAGGTTGCCGGTGGGCACGAACTCGGTGCCACGTCGCGCGGCGAGAACATGGAGGTGGGCACCTATGTCGAGAAGGCGCTCAGTTCCGAACTGTCCGCCAACATCATCGACCTCTGCCCGGTCGGTGCGCTGACCTCCAAGCCGTACGCCTTCGTCGCGCGACCCTGGGAGCTTGCCAAGATCGACAGCGTCGACGTGCTCGACGCTGTGGGCGCCAACATCCGCGTCGATGCGCGCGGGCCGGAGGTGCTGCGCATCCTGCCACGCCTGAATGAGGACGTGAACGAGGAGTGGCTGGGCGACAAGTCGCGCTTTGCGCTGGACGGTCTGAAGCGCCGGCGGCTCGATCGGCCCTGGCTGCGCGACAACGGCAAGCTTGCGCCCGCAACCTGGCCCGGGGCGTTCGGCGCCATCGTCGAGCGGCTGCAGGGCGTCAAGGGCGACCGCATCGGTGCCATAGCGGGCGATCTCTGCGACGCAGAAAGCATGTTGGCGCTGAAGGATTTCATGACGGCGCTCGGCTCGGCCAATCTCGATTGCCGGCAGCGTGGTGAGCAGATTGACCCGTCGCGGCGGGATTTCTACCTGTTCAACACCAGCATCGCCGGGATCGAAGAAGCCGACTCGATCCTGATCATCGGCTCGAACCCGCGCCGCGAAGCGCCGGTGCTGAACGCGCGCATCCGCAAGCGCTGGCTGGCGAGCGGATTGCCGATCGGCCTTGATCGGGCCGGCGGCAGACCTGACCTACCCGGTCCAGCATCTTGGCACCGAGCCCAGCGTGCTGCGCAGCCTGCTCGACGGCTCGCACGAATTTGCTGGCGCAATGCGTCGCACGAAAAAGCCGATGATCATCCTGGGCGCCGGCGCAACCGCGCGGCCTGACGGAGCGGCGATCCTCGCGGCTGCCTGGAAGCTCGCCGCAGAGCTTGGCGCGCTGACGCCGGACTGGCACGGGTTCAACATGCTGCACGCCGCCGCGGCACGGGTCGGCGCGCTCGATCTCGGCTTCGTCCCTGGGCCGCGCGGCAAAGAACTGGCACAGATGATGGGGGGCGGCGTCGATGTGCTGTGGCTGCTCGGCGCCGACGAGTTCGAAGCAGCACGCCGCATCGGCCCCGATACCTTCGTCATCTACCAGGGCCATCACGGCGATCGCGGCGCGGCGCGGGCCGACGTGATCCTGCCCGGCGCCGCCTACACCGAAAAGCACGGCACCTACGTCAACACCGAAGGTCGTGTGCAGCGCGGCTCCCTCGCGGTCTATCCGCCTGGCGAAGCACGCGAGGACTGGAAGATCATCCGCGCCGTCAGCGAGCTTGCCGGCCACACCCTGCCCTATGACGATATCGAGACGCTGCGCGCGCGGCATGGAGCAGGTGAACCCTGTGTTCGGCCGTATCGGCTTCCTGCCGCGGTTCGGCTGCTCCGACCAGTCCGGCCCGTCTGGCGATCCAGCCTTGCTGTCCGACGTTCCGTTCGCCCCTGCAATCGAAAACTACTACCAGACCGATCCGATCAGCCGGGCCAGCCCGACGATGGCCGAGTGCACGGCGACGTTCGTCGCGCCCGCCCGTATCGCGGCGGAATAACCGATGAGCAGCGAAAGCGTCTGGCAGACCCCACTCGGCCATCTCGTCCTGGTGGTCGGCGAGACGCTCGCGTTGCTGGTCCCGCTGCTGATCATGGTCGCTTATCTGACCTACGCCGAACGCAAAGTGCTGGCGGCGATCCAGGTGCGCAAGGGACCCAATGTCGTTGGGCCGTTCGGTCTGCTGCAGCCCTTTGCCGATGCGCTCAAGATGCTAATGAAGGAGACGATCATCCCGTCGGGGGCGAATCGTTTCCTGTTCCTGATCGCGCCCATGATTACCTTCGGCCTGGCGATGATCGCCTGGGCAGTGATCCCGGTGAATGCCGGCTGGGCGATCGCCAACATCAATGTGGGCATTCTTTATCTGTTCGCGATCAGCTCGCTCGGCGTTTATGGCATCATCGTCGCCGGCTGGGCGAGCAACTCGAAATACGCCTTCCTCGGCGCCATGCGCAGCGCCGCGCAGATGGTGAGTTACGAAGTCTCGATGGGCTTCGTCATCGTCTCGGTCCTGCTTGTGCGCCGGTAGCCTCAACCTGTCGCAGATCGTGCTGGCACAGCAGAAGATATGGTTCTTCATTCCGCTGTTCCCGATGTTCGTGGTGTTCTTCGTCTCCGGGCTGGCGGAGACCAACCGTTCTCCGTTCGACCTACCGGAAGGCGAGAGCGAGATCGTGGCCGGCTTCTTCGTCGAGTACAGCTCGTTGAGTTTCGGGCTCTTCTTCCTCGGCGAATACGCCAACATGATCCTGATGAGCGCGCTGACCACCATCCTGTTCCTGGGCGGCTGGCTCGGCCCCTTTGGACTATGGCCGGCAATTGGCCCGATCTGGTTCATCCTGAAGGTCTGCTTCTGCCTGTTTGTCTTCATCTGGGTGCGTGGTACGTTCCCCCGCTACCGCTATGACCAGCTCATGCGGCTCGGATGGAAGGTGTTCCTGCCGGCCAGCCTGGGATGGCTGGTGATTACCGCCGGCGGGCTGCTCGCCACCGGGTTCGTGCCGACCCCAGCCTGATAGGTTCGCACCGATGGCCACTCTCGACCGTACCGCCCGCAGCCTGCTGCTCTCCGAGCTGATCGAAGGCATGTGGCTGACCTTGCGCTATTTCTTCCGGCCGAAAGCCACCATCAACTACCCGTACGAGAAGGGCCCGCTCAGCCCACGCTTCAAGGGCGAGCATGCGCTGCGCCGCTACCCGAACGGCGAGGAACGCTGCATCGCCTGCAAGCTCTGCGAGGCAATCTGCCCGGCGCAGGCTATCACCATAGAGGCCGAGCCGCGCGCCGACGGCTCCCGCCGTACCACGCGCTATGACATCGATATGACAAAATGCATCTATTGCGGTCTCTGCGAGGAAGTCCTGCCCGGTGGATGCGATCGTCGAAGGTCCGAATTTCGAGTTCGCCGCCGAGACCCGCGAAGAGCTATTTTATGACAAGGAGAAGCTGCTGGCGAACGGCGACATCTGGGAAGCCGAGATCGCCCGGCGTCTCGAGATCGATGCGCCGTACCGGTAACCCGCCATGGCGATCATTCCGACCATCTGCTTCTATGTCTTCTCGGTGCTTCTGTTAGCCAGCGCCGCGATGGTCGTCAGTGCGCGCAATCCGGTGCACTCGGTGCTGTTCCTGATCGTCGCCTTCTTCAACGCCGCCGCTCTGTTCCTGATTGCCGGGGCCGAGTTCCTCGCGCTGATCCTGGTTATTGTCTATGTCGGCGCCGTCGCCGTGCTGTTCCTGTTCGTGGTCATGATGCTGGACGTCGATTTTGCCCAGCTTCGCAGCGGCTTCCAGCGATACCTGCCGGTCGGCGCCGCGATCGGCGCCCTGCTGCTGGCCGAGTTGGTATTCGTGATGGCCGGCTGGCAGTTCCTTTCGGCGGTGCCGCAGTTGCGTTACGCGCCGGCGCCCGTTGGTGTCACCAACACGGTGGCGCTCGGCCGGCTGATCTATACCGACTACATCCTTCTGTTCCAGACCGCCGGGCTGGTGTTGCTGGTGGCGATGATCGGTGCGATCGTGTTGACCCTGCGAGACCGACGGCGCTCGCGCCACCAGATCATCCGCGTGCAGACCGCACGCGATCCCAAGGAAACGTTGGAGCTTGTCGAGGTCGGGCTCGGCGTCGGCGTGAAGGTCCTCGGCATCTATCGCCCGCAGGTAACCGAGCCGGGCGACATCGACGAGGACCCGCTCACCTCCAGTCACGAAGCAGGCGCCCACCTTCCATCGGGTGCCCATCACGCGCCGGAGGTACGCTGAGATGCAGGGGCTGCAACAGGTCGGGCTGGGGCACTACCTCGTGGTCAGTGCCATTCTGCTCGTGCTCGGCGTGTTCGGTATCTTCCTCAATCGCAAGAACGTCATCATCATCCTGATGTCGATCGAGCTTATCCTGCTCTCGGTCAACCTCAATCTGGTGGCGTTCTCAGCCTCGCTCGGCGATCTTGTAGGCCAGGTCTTCGCCATGTTCGTGCTGACCGTGGCTGCCGCCGAGGCCTCCATCGGGCTCGCCATCCTGGTCGTCTATTTCCGCAACCGCGGCTCCATCCAGGTTGAGGATGTCAACCTGATGAAAGGCTGAGGGGTTCGAGCATGCTCTTGATCACCGCGGTGTTCGCGCCGCTGTTCGGCGCGATGGTGGCGGGCCTGTTCGGCCGATGGATCGGTGACCGCACGGCACAAGCGGTCTCGATCCTCTGCATGCTGCTGGCTGCCGTTTGCGGGCCGGCCGCCTGGGTGCAACTGGAATGGGGTGGCGCGCCGTCCGGCTCGGTCACGCTCGGCCCCTGGATCTACGCCGGCGATTTCCAGGTGGATTGGGCGCTTCGCTACGATGCCCTGTCGGCCACGATGGTCGCCATGGTCACCTTCGTCTCGATGCTGATCCACGTGTACAGCATCGGCTACATGGCGCATGACAAGTTCAGGCGTTACCGGTTCTTTGCCTATCTGAACCTGTTCACTTTCAGCATGCTGATGCTGGTCACTGCCAACAACCTGCTGCAGCTCTTCTTCGGCTGGGAAGGCGTCGGCGTCTGCTCCTACCTGCTGATTGGTTACTGGTATGACCGCCCTGCGGCCTGTGCGGCGGCGATCAAGGCCATGATCGTCAACCGCATTGGTGACCTTGCCTTTGCCATCGGCATCGCTCTGACCTTCCTCACCTTCGGCTCTGTCCAGCTTGACGCCATTTTCCAGGCCCTGCCGCAGCACCAGAACGAGATCTACTCGCTGTTCGGCATCCGTGTTTACGAGCTGATCGGGCTGCTGCTGTTCATTGGCGCGATGGGCAAGTCGTCGCAGATCATCCTGCATGTCTGGTTGCCCGACGCGATGGAGGGCCCGACGCCGGTCTCTGCGCTGATCCATGCCGCGACGATGGTTACGGCGGGCGTATTCCTGATGGCGCGGATGGGCCCTCTGCTGAATGACGCACCCAACACGCTCGCCTTCGTCGAGCTGATTGGCGCTACCACAGCAATGTTCGCGGCCACCATCGGTATCACGCAGTTCGACATCAAAAGAATCATCGCCTACTCGACGTGTTCCGAGCTCGGCTTCATGATGATCGGCATCGGCGTTGGCGCTTATCAGACCGCGATATTCCTGCTGATCTGCCACGCTTTCTTCAAGGCGCTGCTGTTCCTGTGCGCGGGTGCGGTGATCACCCAGCAGCACGAAGAGCAGGATATTCGCAAGATGGGCGGGCTTTGGCGCAAGATGCCGATCACCTACGTGGCATTCTGGGTCGCGTCGCTCTCGCTCGGCGGGATGTGGCCGTTCGCCGGCTCACAGTCGCATGACGCGGTGCTGCATGCGGCCTACGCGGCGGGGAGCAGTCTCGGTGTCTACGGCTACGTCGCCGGGCTCGTCGCCACATATCTCACCTGCGTCTACATCTTCCGCGAACTGTATCTGGTGTTCCACGGCAAGCCGCGCATGCCGGCGGAAAAGTTTGCACACTCACACGAGGCGCCGTCGGTGATGACCGGCCCGTTGGTGGTGCTCGGGATCGGCGCAACGGTGGCGGGCTTCCTCCTCGGTCCTTGGTTCGTCGGCGCGGGGTGGCAGGCGTTCTGGGGCGACAGTATCCAGATCGCCTCGTGGAATCATGCGGTCGCGGGAATGGAAAGCGTGCCCACGCTGGCGGCGTGGCTTCCCCTGATCGCGACGGTGGCCGGCATGGCCACGGTATACGTGTGCTACGTGCTGGCGCCGCTTATCCCGGCGTGGCTCGCCACCACGTTCCGGCCGATCTATCTGTTCCTGCTGAACAAGTGGTATTTCGACGAGCTCTACGACTTCCTGTTCGTTCGCCCCGCCTTCCGAATCGCCCAACTACTCTGGCAGACCGGCGATGCCACCCTGATCGACGGCGTCCCGAACGGTCTGGCGGAGCTCGCCGTCGATGGATCGAAGGGCGCGGTCAGGATCCAAACCGGCTCGATCGCCGTTTACGCCTTCGTCATGCTGATCGGCCTTGTCGCGCTGGTCGGCATCTTCCTGATCTGGCGGTGAAGCAATGAACGCAGCCGGCTTCCCCGTCCTGTCGCTCATCACGTGGCTGCCGCTGGTCGGCTGCGGGGTGATCCTGTCGGTGCGCGGCGACGAGGCGACGGTCGCCGCCAACGCGCGCTGGACCGCGCTGTGGACCAGCTTGATCGTGCTGGCGCTGAGCCTCGTGCTGTGGGCCGACTGGAACCCCAGCGACCCCGGCTTTCAGTTCGTCGAGACGGCGCCGTGGCTGCCGGATTACGGCGTCGGCTACAAGATGGGCGTCGATGGCATCTCGGTGCTGTTCGTCCTGCTCTCCACCCTGCTCACGCCGATCTGCATCCTGTCGAGCTGGGAGGTGATCCAGCGCTACGTGCGCGAGTACATGATCACCTTCCTGGTGCTCGAGACGATGATGGTCGGCATGTTCTGCGCGCTCGACTTCGTCGTATTCTACGTGTTCTTCGAGGGCGTGCTGATCCCGATGTTCCTGATCATCGGCATCTGGGGCGGCGAGCGGCGCGTCTATTCGGCGTTCAAGTTCTTCCTCTACACGCTTACAGGTTCCGTGCTGATGCTGCTGGCGCTGCTGGCGATGTGGTTCTACGCCCACACCACCGACATCACCGTGCTGCTGCATACGCACTTCCCGGCGCGGATGCAGTTTTGGCTGTTCCTGGCCTTCATGGCCTCCTTCGCCGTCAAGGTGCCGATGTGGCCGGTGCACACCTGGCTGCCGGATGCGCATGTGGAAGCGCCAACTGCCGGCTCGGTGATGCTGGCTGGTGTGCTGCTGAAGATGGGGGCGTACGGGTTCCTGCGCTTCTCCGTCCCGATGCTGCCAATCGCCTCGGCGGAACTGGCGCCGCTGATCTACACCCTGTCGGTCGTCGCCGTGATCTATACCGCTTACGTGGCGCTGGCACAGGAGGATATGAAGAAGCTGATCGCCTACTCCTCGGTCGCCCATATGGGCATCGTCACGATCGGCATCTTCACTTTCGACGTGCAGGGGATCCAGGGCGCGCTGTTCCAGATGCTGTCGCACGGGATTGTCTCTGCGGCACTGTTCTTGGTCGTCGGCGTGCTCTACGACCGGATGCACACGCATGAGATCGCTCGCTTCAACGGCCTCGTCGATCGCATGCCGCTCTACGCCTTCGTGTTCATGGTGTTCACCCTGGCCGCTATCGGCCTGCCCGGCACTTCGGGCTTCGTTGGCGAGTTCCTGGTGATGATCGGCGCGCTGCACGTGAATTTCTGGCTGGCGCTGCTCGGCAGCATGGGGATGATCCTCGGCCCGATGTACATGCTCTATCTCTATCGCCGCATCATCTACGGGCGGCTGACCAAGATTGATCTTCAGAGCATCCTCGATCTCTCACCGCGTGAGATCGCGGTGTTCGCCCCGCTTGTCGTGCTGACCTTTTGGATGGGCGCCTACCCGTCGAGCTTCACCCGCTTCTGGGAAACCACCGTCACCCAGATGGTAGCCCAGCATCAGCAGGCGCTGATGCTGCCAAAACCTAGCGTGCTGTTGGCCGAGGCCGTGCACCGATGAACTGGACGGTTGCACTGCCGGAGATCGTGCTGTCGGTCCTGGGCATGATGATCCTGCTGTTCGGCGTGCTGCGCCGGCGTGATTCGACCCAGGTCTGCACCATGATGGTGCTCGGTGCGTTTCTGGTCACCGGGCTGCTGGTCGTCACCCGGGTTGGCGGCGTCGGCTATCTTGGACAGTTCACCGTCGATTCGTTCGCCGTGTTCATCAAGGCGCTGGTCCTGGCGGGCGCCGCGCTCGCGCTAATGCTGTCGCTCGACTACAACCGCGAACAAGGGATTGCGCGGTTCGAATACCCGGTACTGATGCTGTTCGCCGTGGTCGGCATGATGGGCATGGCGTCGGCAACCAATCTGATGACGCTCTATTTGTCGCTCGAGCTGCAGTCGCTGGCGCTCTATGTCATGGCCGCATTCGCCCGCGATGAGCTGCGTTCATCCGAAGCGGGCCTCAAGTATTTCGTGCTCGGCGCACTGGCGTCGGGCCTGCTGCTGTACGGCATCTCGCTCGTCTATGGGTTCTCCGGCTCGATGGACTTCCGCGTGCTGATGCGCGCGCTGGCGTCGCCGGCCGAGGCATCACCGGGCATGATCGTCGGCGTGGTGTTCGTGATTGCCGGACTGGCTTTCAAGACTGCGGCTGCGCCGTTCCACATGTGGACGCCGGACGTCTATGAGGGCGCGCCGACCCCGGTGACGGCGTTCTTGTCCACCGCTCCGAAGATCGCCGCGATGGCGCTGTTCGTGCGCACCATGATCCAGCCCTTCGGGCATCTGCTGATCTCCTGGCAGTTGCTGCTGGAGATCATCTCGATCGCCTCGATGATCCTCGGCGCGCTCGCGGCAATCGGCCAAACCAGCTTCAAGCGGCTGATGGCCTACTCATCGATCGGCCATGTCGGCTACGCGCTGATCGGGCTCGCGGTCGGCACACCGGTCGGCATTCGCGGCGTGCTGGTTTATCTGATCGTCTATATCTTCATGAGCGCCGGCAGCTTTGCCTGCATCATCGCTATGCGGCGGCGAGGTCGCGCGCTAGAGAAGATCGACGACCTCAGCGGACTTGCCCGCACCGATCCGGCGCTGGCGCTGGCAATCGCTGTTTTCATGTTCAGCATGGCCGGCATCCCGCCGCTCTCCGGTTTCTTCGGCAAGCTGTATGTGTTCCTGGCTGCCGTTCAGGCGGGGCTCTGGGCCCTGGCCATCATTGGCGTGCTCACCAGCGTCGTCGCATCTTACTATTATCTACGCATCGTGAAGGTGATGTATTTCGACGCGCCGGCGCCGGCATTCGATCGCCGCCCGAGCGCACTATCGTTCGTCGCTGCTGTAACCGGCCTGTTCACGCTGTTCTTCTTCCTGTTCCCCGGCCCGCTGGTCGCCGCCGCCGGTTCGGCCGCCGCGGTGCTCTTCGGGTAGGATGAGAGCGTGTCCGACGAAATAAGAATGGGGACCTCGTGCAAAAAGGAAAAAGGGGTTCACACGGAGCACCACGGAGGATCGCACGGAGGGCCACGGAGGTGTTACCGCGCCCAGCAATACAACAAACAACTCCGTGCCCCTCCGGTGCGCCGGGAAGCTGGCGCGATCCAGCCGGTGCAAGTCGGCCCAGGTAAGGAAGGGGTAGCGCCCGCCTGGTAGTGAGTGTTGCGTCGGTGGCGGCGACGTCCTCGGCGAAGCGTACACAACAATCGTGTGGGGTGGGCTATTGAGCCGCGAAAGACACAAGCCCGCAGAGGCCGAGACGGTCGGAGAAGTCGAAGGCAACATGTGCGGCGCCGCGATGCGAGGCGCCGTCGCTCTGCCGTGGTCAAAGACCCCATCACGCACGAACGGATCGCGTCGGAACCTGGGAGATCTCACGTCTGACCAGGGGCGGGGAACTGCCGCTGGCCCGCGTCGGGAAGGCGAGGAGCCGTAGCCGGCGATGCACGGACGTGAGAAGTCGGGCCTTGCCGTAGTAGCGATGAAACCGACGAATGGGGCCGGCCTGCCGGCCTCGGAGCCGGCGGAGCAAAGGGCAGGGGCCAAGGGGAATGCGGACCAGCGAGGCACGCTCCGGGCACAGGGCCGGGCAGGCGTGCCGCAGGGGCTGGGCCGCATACGGCAGGTCGCAAGGCAAGGAAAGCAGGAGCGGTTCACCGCGCTCCTGCACCACGTCAGCGTCGCCCAACTCCGGGAAGCGTTCCATGCGCTCAAGCGGAACGCTGCCCCTGGGGTGGATGGCGTGACGTGGCAGGACTACGAGGCCGATCTCGAGCCCCGTCTCGCTGATCTGCACGACCCGGTCCACCGGGGAGGGCCATACCACCCGCAACCATCCCGGCGTCGGTACATCCCGAAGCCGGACGGGCGGCAGCGGCCCCTCGCGGTCGCCGCGCTGGAGGACAAGGCTTGTCCTCGGGCTTGACCCGAGGATCGTCCAACGGGCGGCGCAGGAGGTGCTGAGCGCGACCTACGAGGAGGATTTCCTCGGGTTCTCGTATGGGTTCCGGCCCGGGCGCGGCCAGCACGATGCGCTGGACGCCCTGGTGGTCGGGATCAACAGCACTGGGGTGAACTGGATTGTCGATGCCGATATCCGCTCGTTCCCTCGGGTCAAGCCCGAGGGCATGCTTCGACATGGTAAGCCACGAGCGGCTCATCGAGTTCCTGGAACATCGGATCGGCGACGTGCGCATCATCCGCCTGATCCAGAAATGGTTGAAGGCGGGCGTCCTGGAGGACGGGGTGCTGACGAGCAGTGAAATGGGAACGGGCCAGGGCTCGGTGATATCGCCGCTGCTCGCGAACGTTTACCTGCGCTACGCCATCGACCTGTGGGCGGCGCACTGGCGACGGCACGAAGCGACCGGCGGAATGATCATCGTGCGTTATGCCGATGATCTGGTCGCCGGCTTCGAGCACGAGGCCGATGCCCGGCGTTTCCTCGAAGAGATGCGCGCGCGGCTCGCGGCGAACGCGTTGTCGCTGCATCCGGACAAGACCCGCATCATCGAGTTCAGCCGCCATGCGGCGGCGAACCGCGAGAAGCGTGGCCTTGGCAAGCCGGAGACGTTCAATTTCCTGGGCTTCACCTTCATCTGCGGCAAGTCGCGGCGGGGTGGCTTCCTGATCAAGCGGAAGTCGCGCCGCGACCGCATGCAGACGAAGCTCCTGGAGATCAAGGACGAGCTGCGCCGACGCGTGCGCCAGCCCACCCCCCTTGTGGGGAGGTGGCTGGGGCAGGTGGTCAGAGGCTTCTTCAACTACCACGCGGTGCCGACCAACAGTGCCGCGATCGGAGCGTTCTGGTACCATGTCGTCCGGCTCTGGCAGCGGGCCATGCAACGGCGCGGGAACCGGGATCGCACGACGTGGAAACGGATCGTGGAGCTCGCCGATGACTATCTGCCGCGACCTCGCGTCCTCCATCCTTGGTCCGAGCAGCGCTTTGCCGTCACACACCCGAGGTGGGAGCCGTATGCGGGAAAGCCGCACGTACGGTTCCGTGCGGGGGGCGCGCAGTAATGCGCCTCGCTACCGCGACTGTGAACCCTTGCCAGACTGTGACCTCATCAAGGTCTGGCGATCGTTCCGCGCATGTGCGACTTGCGTAGCCCGCAAGGGGAGGGGGAATTTGTTCAGGTGAGCCGCAGCGCCACCCAGCGGGTTCCGTCGGGGCTTTGCACCAATAGCAGCAGGTGGTCACGGTGCTCCGACCGCTGGCGAGCCACTTCCTGCTGAATGATCTCGGCTGAGGTAGCAGTCACGTCCTGCACACGCAGAATAACGTCTCCGGCGTGCAAGTCCTGGTCGGCCGCTGTGCTGCCCGACGTGACGCCGGTCACCAGGAGACCAGTCTGATCGGGGTCTAGGCGATATCGGGTGCGCGCTGCGGCATCCAACGGCGTAAGGGCGAGCCCGAGATCAGACGGAGCCACGACCGGCATGTCCGCCCGCGCGAGAGTCGCATGTTCCGGCTGACCCGGGCGCTCCGAGATGGTCACCGTCAGCGTTCGCTCCGAGCCGTTACGCCAAACGGTCAGCGGCACTGAGGTGCCGACCTCCTGCGTCGCTACTGCGCGCGAGAGGCTGCGGAAGTCTGGCACCGGTCGATCGCCGAAGCGTAGCACGACATCACCACTCTCGAGGCCTGCCTTGGCGGCAGGCCCTCCAGGGACCGGCTCGGCGATGATCGCGCCTTCGGCATGGGGAAGGCCAAGGCCGTCGGCCATCGCCGGCGTCAAGTCCTGGATGAACGCGCCCAGCCAGCCGCGCCGCACATAGCCTTGCCGTATCAACTGAGAGACGACGAATTGCGCCACGTTGGACGGGATCGCGAAGCCGATGCCGACCGATCCGCCGTTCGGCGATGGCGAAAACACCACGGAGTTGATGCCGACCACCTCGCCCTGGCGGTCGAACATCGGGCCGCCTGAGTTGCCGTGATTGATCGCCGCGTCGGTCTGGATGTAGTCGTCGTATGGGCCTTCCCGCATATCGCGCCCAAGCGCACTGACGACACCGGTGCTAACCGAGATCCCCATCGAATAGGGATCGCCGATGACGATGACGGGCTGGCCGACCTGCAGCTTGTCGCTGTTTCCCCATTTGACTGCCGGCAGTGCCGTCTCGGCGCGGACTTTGAGGACGGCGAGATCGGTCAGATCGTCCTCGCCGATCACGGTCGCCGGCAGCACGCTTTTGTCGTGCAGCGTGACTGAGATTTCGGCGGCTCCGTCGGCGACGTGATTGTTGGTGACGATGAGGCCGGCCGGATCGATGATGAAGCCGGAGCCGGTAAATGTCTCGCGGTGCGGGCCGTCCTTGCCCTGGGTGATGTGGATGGTGGAGACGGCGACGGTGGCGGCTAGCAGCGGGGCGACGATCTTGGGGGCATCAGCCGCGCAGGAGAGTCGCGCATCGGCTGCTGTGGCGACAGCCGGCGTCAGCAGTGCCGCGAGAGCGAGCCAAGCCAGGCGCATCGAGGCGGATTCCTCGTTCGAGCGGGCGGATGGTAGCGGAAATCTCGGGATAGGTGCAGCGGCTTCCGGGAGGCACCCTCACGCGGTTCGCTTCGCGAACCGACCTCTCCCGCAGAGAGCGGGAGAGGTGGGGTTTGTGGCTGTGCTGCGACCTGGCTAGCGGGTTGCGCGGATGGCGTCGGCCATCTTTTCCGCGATCATTACTGTGGTCAGGTGGGTATTGGCGCGCACCACCTCTGGCATAATCGAGGCGTCGATCACCCGGAGCCCGCTCACGCCCAGCACGCGGCATGCTGGATCGACTACGGAGCGCTGGTCTGTTGAGTCGCCCATGCGGCAGGTGCCGTTGGCATGCTGGGCGTCGGAACATTCGGCCAGCATCCAGTCGTCGAGTGCGTCGTTGCCCAGCGGCTCGGTGATCGAGAGTCCAGTCGAGCCGTATTCGACGCGGTCGGCGATGCAGGCGATCGCCGGGTGTAGTCCAATCTGCCGCAGCCGGCGGATGCCATCGCGCATTCTGATGAGGTCGCTTTCATGCGACAGCATCTGCTCGTCCACCAGCGGATCGGTCGCCGGGTCGGTGGTGGTGATGCATACGCTGCCTTGGCTGAATGCCTGATAGACCGAGACGGCGATCATGCCGCGGGCGACGCCGCCCTCGGCCTCCGGCCGCAGGTTCAGGGCGATCATGATCATGTCGTTCTCGCCCGCGCCGGCCAGGCCGGAGGTGTAGCGCAGGCAGCAATTGGTGTGCCGGTGCGAAGGCGTTGGCACGCGCGCTGGTGGCTTCAGATGCAACTTGATGCCGAGGATCGGATGGTCCAGCGAGTTCTCGCCGACCGGCAGATCGGCCACGACGGGCACGCCGATGCGCGCCAGCAGCGCCGCCGGCCCGATGCCGGAACGCTGCAAAATCGCCGGCGAGTGGATCGCGCCAGCGGACAGGATCACGTCGTGCAGGGTGCGCACAATGCGGGTTTCGCCGCCGACCCGGACCCGCACGCCGTTCACGCTCGGGCGGTTGCCCTCGAAGGTCAGGGTCTCGACCAGCGCGTCGCCGCGGATTGTCAGGTTGGCACGAGATCGGGCCGGCTCGAGATAGCCGTCATTGACCGAGACGCGGACCCCGTTGCGGCTGTTGATCGCATAGGGCGAAGCGCCGGTGCCGGTGGGTGCGTTATGGTCCTCGCACCATCCGTAGCCGAGTGCATCGGCGGATGACTTCAGCGCGAGATCGACCGCTCCCCAGTCGTGCAGCGCTGCCCGGTGGATCGGGATCGGGCCGCCACGTCCGTGATAGGGAGCGTCGCCGAAGTTTGTATCGTCCTCGAGCTCGCGGAAATACGGTAACACAGCGCGCCAGCTCCATCCGGCGCAGCCTTGCGCCGCCCATCGATCGAAATCGTCGGGCACGCCGCGGATCGCGATCTGTCCGTTGATGGTGGAGCTGCCGCCGATCGCTCGCCCGCGCCATAACAGTCGAGGCTGCTGCCGATCGGTGCGTCGGGCGAGCAGCTTGGGCCAGCGATAGGCGTCGTCAGCGATGACCCGCATTGGATTAGGGATGCGGATTTGCTCCGGCGTTTCGGCGGAGCGGAAGTCGCGGCCGGCTTCCAACAGCAACACGCGGAGGGCGGGATCTTCACTCAATCGTGCCGCCAGCACCGCGCCTGCCGAGCCGCCGCCGACGATGATGTAGTCGTACTCGGCGTGCATCTTACAGCGAGACGCCTCCGTCGATAGTCATCTCGGCACCCGTGATATACGCGCTGTCGTCGGACAGCAGGAACAGCACCAGCTTGGCTACTTCCTCGGCAGTGCCCATGCGGCGCATCGGCACCATCTCGATGCGACGGCGGTTCTCTTCGGGGCTGCGTACCTTCAGCATCTCGGTGTCGATCGGCCCGGGATGCACCGAGTTTACCCGGATGTTGCGCGGCGCGAGATCGATCGCGGCGGCCTTCGTCATGCCACGCAGCGCCCATTTGGTGGCGCTGTATGCGACTGCGCCGGGTGAGCCCCGCAAGCCGGCGACCGAGGAGATGTTGACGATGGAACCACCACCGGCACGCTCCATTGCGCCGACGACCGCTTTCATGCCGAGAAAGCAGCCGAGCTGATTGACCCGCATGTGCCGCTCGAACAGCGCCGCGTCGGTTTCCATGAGCGGGCGGGGGATGAAGATGCCGGCGTTGTTGACCATGCCGTGCAGTCCGCCGAGGCGTTCGGCGGTCTCGACCGCTTCTGTCCAATCGGCCTCTTCCGTCACGTCGTGATGCAGGAACACCGCGGCATCGGCAAGCTCGGCGGCAAGCCGGCGGCCTTCCCTTTCCAGTATATCGCCGATGACGACGCGTCCGCCTTCGGCGACCAGCATCCTGGCCTCCGCCGCCCCCTGGCCACGCGCTCCGCCGCTGATCAGAATGACCTTGCCGTCGAACCGGGCCATTTTCCCCTCCTGCGCCGCTTTCGGACCGTGGCAGCTCGTGACGATGGGCGAAACTCTGTCAAGAAGGAAGGAAGCCACGGCGGCCGACCCGTTGCAGGTAATTGGAACCGCAGATGCAATGTGCGCTATCTCCTGACGATACCGCTGGGCACTGGATTCTGGTTCGATTTCCCCTACATCGGCCCGACCCTGCCGCTCTTCGGGGCCAGGTGCCTAGCCGACCTTGCCCGCGTTTCTGGTGTCCGCAAGAATCCTCCCACCATGCTGATCGAGCAGGCAGACTTCGCCGACCTTGGCGTACTGGCAGCGCATCGCCAGCGCTGTTGGGAACGGCAACGCGACTATGTCCTGGCCGCCTCGCCTCTGCATCGTCGGGCCTGGGCCGGCGTGGAACCTCCGCGGCAACTCGAGGTGCTCGCCGAGCTGCCGCTGATCGACAAGGAAATGCTGCGCGCCAGCCAGCGTGCGAACCCGCCATTCGGTGACTACCTGGCCACTTCGGCGACCGCGGTGGCGCGCGTCCACCGCACCTCGGGCACCACCGGCACGGCAATAAATCTCGCTCTCTCGGCACAGGATGCACAGGAAACGGCGATCGTCGGCGGGCGCGCTCAGTCGGCTGCGGGCCTCGGTCCCGGCCATCGCGTGGTGCACTGCCTGAACTACCGGTTATGGATGGGTGGCCTCACCGATCACACCACGCTGGAGGCGACCGGAGCGACCGTGGTGCCGTTCGGCGTCGGCGAAACGCAGCTCTTGATCCGCACCATCCGCGAGCTGCGAATCACCGCGATCTCCTGCACGCCATCCTACCCGGCGGCGATGGAACGTGTGCTTACCGCCCACTTCCCCGGCCTGCATCCGCGCGATCTGGGACTGCAGCTCGGCCTGTTCGGCGGCGAGGCTGGTTTGGACGAGCCGGAATTTCGCCGGCGACTGGAGGACACGTGGGGGATGAAGGCGCGCAACGCCAATTACGGCCTGTCCGACGTGTTCAGCAATTTTGCCGCCCAGACCGAGCTCGACAACGATCTGCATCTCATCGCGCTGGACGTGCTGCATCCAGAGTTGATCGAACCGGAAACCGGCGCCGTGCTGCCGTGGCGGGAAGGCGAGCGCGGCGAGCTGGTGCTGACCCATGTCAGTCGCCAGTGTCAGCCGCTGGTGCGCTTCCGTACCGGCGACATCATCCTGCTGACCGGCACAGGCCGCGCGCGATGCGGCAGAACCGCGCCGCGCTTCCGCGTCGTCGGTCGCACCGACGACATGGTGGCGGTGCGAGGCATCAACGTTTTCCCCTCGCAAGCCGCCGCGGTCTTGTTCCGCCATGCTGCATTGTCCGGCGAGTATCGGATCGTGCTCGACGGCCCGGGACCTTACGACGCCTTGCCAGTGGAAGCCGAGCTGGCCGAACATCCGCCAAATAAATCGCCGGATCAGTTGTCCGACAGGCTCGCTGCCGCATTCAAACACGAGCTGGGTGTGACCGCGCGCATCACCCTGCTGCCATTCGGCTCACTTCCGCGAACCGAGGGCAAGACACGTCGCGTCATCCGGAGGGCTGCTCAATGACCGCGGTGGTGTTGGCGGAAGACGCCGGCGATGGCGTGCGCATCATCACGTTGAACCGGCCGCATCGGCTCAACGCCATCGTCCCTGAGTTGCTGGAAGAACTGATTGCGGCCATCCACGCGGCGGATCGCGATCCCGGCGTGCGGGCGATCATACTGACTGGTGCCGGTCGCGCATTCTGCTCCGGCGATGATCTGAAGGAATTCAAGTCCCAAGCGAAGGACGAAGGATCGGTGCGAGCCTACATCAATCGCATTCAGGACGTGACGCGCACCATCGCGTTGGGTGACACACCAGTTGTCGGTGCCATTCGCGGCTGGGCCGTCGGCGGCGGATTGGAATGGATGACCAACTGCGATTTCGCGATCGCCGCGGAAGGCACGCGCTTCTTTTTCCCCGAACTGAACTTGGGGATGTTCGTCACCGGCGGCGTGACCGAGTTGCTGCCGCGTCTCGTGGGCCTGCAACGCGCGCGCGAGCTGATCATGCTGGGCGAACGCTTCGATGCCGCGCAGGCTCATGCCTGGGGACTGGTCTGGAAAGTGGTTTGCGATGACGCCCTGATGCGCGACTCACTCGCACTGGCCCGCCGCATCGCCGCGCTGCCGAACGGCCGGGTGCGCGATCTCCGGCGCATTCTTGCCCGCCCTGTCGGTGCGGGACTTGAGGCGGCGTTGGCCGCCGAAACCGAAGCCACGGTCCGCGGCTTTCTTGACCCGGAGACGGCCAGGCGCCTTGCCGCATTCGGCTGATCGGCGAGAACCAGCGCACCTTCACTGGAGCGCTGGCCGGTCGTTGATCCTAGTACCCCACGTCCTTGATTTTGTGGGGAAGCTCTGAATTGATGACTTCGTAACGACGGAGATGCATCGTGACCGCGAAACAAATTGCCGTAAAGAAGTACGTGGTAAGGCTCAGCGATGACGAACGTGGGCAGCTGCATACGATGATCCGTGCCGGCAAGCACCCGGCATGGCGGTTGACCAGGGCGCGTATCTTGTTGAAGGCAGATGCCGCCGAAGGCGGCGACGGGTGGAGTGACAGCCAGATCGCCACGGCTCTGGATATCAGCGCTGCGACGGTCGCCCGGACCCGCCAGCAGCTGGTGGAGGAAGGGTTCGAGGCAGTGCTAAAGCGCAAGCACTCGCCGGCCTCGGCCAGGCCTCGCATCTTCGATGGAGCCTCGGAGGCCAAGCTGATTGCCTTGGCCTGTTCCGAACCACCGAAGGGCCGCAAACGCTGGACGCTCAAACTGCTGGAGGGGGCGGTGGTGGAGCTCAACATCGTCGACCGTGCGAGCGATAACACCATCGGGCGTACGCTAAAAAAAACATCCTCAAGCCCCATCTGCAAAAGCAATGGGTCATCCCGCCGGATGCCAACGCCGCCTTCGTAGCCGGCATGGAGGATGTGCTGGAGGTTTACCATCGGCCGCATGACCCGACATGCCCGGTGGTGTGCCTCGACGAGTTCCTCGAAGCAACTGGTCGCCGAGACACGCCAACCGATCCCCGCAAAGCCAGGAAGCCCCGCACGGCACGACTATGAGTATGAGCGCAACGGGACGGCCAACTTATTCATGATGTTCGCTCCCCTGGAAGGCTGGCGGGAGGTCAAGGTGACCGATCAGCATACTGCCGTGGATTATGCCCAGGTGCTCAAGGAGCTATCAGACACGCACTTTCCTGAGGCCAAGAAGATCGTGCTCGTGCAGGACAATCTCAACACCCATAAGCCTGCGTCACTCTACGAGGCCTTCCCCGCTCCCGAGGCACGCCGCCTGGTCGAAAGATTTGAGTGGCATTACACCCCCAAACACGGCAGCTGGCTGAATTTGGCAGAATCTGAACTCAGTGTGGTGTCAACTCAGTGCCTCGACGAGCGCATCCCCGACAAGCAAACCCTGGTTGACGAAATCGCCGCTTGGCAGACGAGCCGTGACGAGGCTCACGTCAAAGCGAATTGGCGGTTCACCACAAACGAGGCACGCATTAGACTCCACCGGCTCTACCCTGCAGTATGACTGACTGGGGTACTAGGCTGCTTTCCGCATGGCAGACTGCGTCGTGGCTGTCGCGGCCTTCATTGCTTTGCGCAACTTCTCCATCGCCCGCACCTCGATCTGCCTTACCCGCTCGCGGGAGACCCCGTAATGCTGTGCCAGCTCCTCGAGCGTGGTAGGCCGCTCCTTCAACCGCCGCTCGGCGATGATATGGCGCTCGCGCGGCCTCAGTGTCTGCAGCGTTGCGGGAAGCAGCGCCCGCCGCTGGCTCAGTTCTTCGGCGGCAGCGATCGTGGTCTCCTGGCTGTCAGCGGGATCGACCAGCCAATCCTGCCAGTCACCTTCAGCATCGGATCCCGGCAGGTACATTCAGACTGTAATCCCGGCCGGCGAGCCGCTGACTCATACTGATCACATCCTGCTCGGGGACGCTCAGCGTATCGGCGATCTGGCGAATCTGCTCGGCGGTTGGCTCGCTGTCGCCGCCGGTACTGTCCATCTGCGCCTTCAGGCGGCGCAGGTTGAAGAAGAGCCGCTTCTGCGAGCCCGTGGTACCCATTTTCACCAGCGACCAATTGTGCAGCACATGCTCGTGCATCGCAGCACGGATCCACCATAGCGCATACGTCGCGAAGCGGAACCCTCGCTCCGGATCGAACCGCTTCAGGGCTTGCATCAAGCCGACATTACCCTCGCTGACCAGCTCCTCGGCGGGCAGGCCATAGCCGCTAAAACCGCGCGCCAATTTGGTGACCAGCCGCATATGGGAGGTAACCAGGCGATGCGCCGCCGCGACGTCTTGATTGTCGTGCCAGCGTCGCCACAGCGCACGCTCTTCTTCGGCCGACAGCATCGGGAACTGATGCACGCGCTGCTGATAAGAGCGCTCTTTCTGCTCGGTCCTTTCAACAACAGTCGAGATCATGGTGAGATTTCCTCTTGCACTGGGTCAGTGCTCGGTGATCGCACAATTCCGCCTGAAAGAAATTAGCAAGACCTGAGTTTTGCTGAATTCTGCGGGCGACTGCGGGGCTTCCTGCTTTCAGGATCGGGCCGGCCATCAGGAATGGCCGATTTGCTGCTCCCCGTCATTGGGATGCGGGGCTCCGATCGGCCGGCACTCGCGAAATCGTGTTTGCCATCGTTGTGGTGCCGGCCAGCCAACGGCGTCTTCATGAGCGATCGTAAAATCCTGAAAAAGCTTAATCGGGGATGGCTCCCGGTGTCTCTGGACGCAGACATCATCGAGTTCGGCCGCTTCCGACTGAACCGACGCAACCGGGAGTTGCTGGCCGGTGGCCTGAAGCTGGATCTAGGAGCCCGCGCCATCGACGTCCTTCTGGCGTTGATCGACGCCGGCGGCACGTTGGTGAGCAAGGATAGGCTGCTGACCCGGGTCTGGCCCGACGCCGCCGTCGATGAAAACAACCTACACGTGCAGATCTTTGCCTTGCGTCGCGCGCTCGGCGCCGACCGTGAGCTGATCGGGACAGTGCCCCGCCACGGGTATCGGTTTACCGGGCGTATCACTGGACGAAGTCCGCCGCCTGGTACGAGGGATGCCGATCTTGATCGGATCGTGTCGGCCGGCAGCAATCTGCCGATACCCGTTGGTGAGCTGATCGGGCGCGAAGTCGATCTTTTGCAGGTGATCGAACTCCAGACCACGCACCGTTTGCTGACACTCACCGGGCCTGGAGGAATCGGCAAGACCAGCCTCGCGCTGGCGGCGACGCATCGTCTCCTTGACCGCTACCCGGATGGCGTCCGGCTGGTTGATCTGGCCACATTGACTGATCCCGACCTGGTATTGCCGGCGATCGCCGCGGTGCTCGACCTCCGGCGATTGTCGTTGCCGCTGCTGCCCGACCAGGTTGCCGCAGCGTTGGCATCACGCCAGCTTCTGCTCGTGCTCGACAACTGCGAACACGTCATCGAGCAGGTCGCGCGTATCGCCGAGGCCATCCTGCACGCCGCACCACACGTTCGGCTCCTTGCGACCAGCCAGGAACCTCTGCGTGCCGATGGCGAGTGCATCTATCGCGTGCCGCCCCTCGCCGTGCCGGGCGAGGAGATCGTCGATGCCGATATTCAACTGCGCCAAGGTGCGGTGCGCCTGTTTATTGCACGTGCCCGTCTGGCTGACGTTAGGATGCAAATTGATGACGCGCTTGCCACGATAGTTAGCGGCATCTGCCGGCGGCTCGACGGCATTCCCCTGGCGATCGAGCTGGCGGCTGCGCGTGCCGCGCTACTGGGGGTGCATGGCGTTGCCGCCGGCCTGGACGATCGCTTTCGATTGCTGACCGGCGGACGACGGACCGCCATGAAGCGTCACCAGGCACTCCGGGCGACGCTCGACTGGAGCTTCGATCTGCTGAGCGAGGCTGAGCGCGCAATGCTGTGCCGGCTCGGTGTATTCGCCGGGAACTTCACGCTGGAAGCAGCTCAAGCGATCATGCCCGGCTCGACGCGCCTGCCGGATATCGCAGACTGCATCGCCAGTCTGGTCGACCGTTCGCTCGTCAGCATCGAAAGCATCGAGCGTACTACGCGCTACCGTCTGCTGGAAACCATGCGCCTCTACGCGCTGGAACGACTGGCACCAGACGAGACGCAGGATGTGCGGCGCCGACACCTGCGATTCTATACCGAGCGCATGCGGCGTGCCGAGATCGAGTGGCAAACGGCGAAAAACTCCGATTGGCTGACCACCTATCGGAGCGACATCGACAACGTTCGGGCGGCATTGCAATGGAGCCTCGCATCCGGTGACGCGGCCGCGGACGACATCACCCTCGGCGTTACGCTCGCCGCGGCTTCGATGCCGCTTTGGCTCGAGTTGTCGCTCCATACCGAATGCCGGCAATGGGCTGAGCGCGCACTCGCGGCTGCCGGCTCGCACGATGCTCGGCAGGACATGGTGTTGCAGGTGGCACGCGGCGGTGTCCTGCTGAGCACTGGTGGCGATAGCGAGCAGGCGGAAGCGGCGCTGCAGAGCGGTCTGGCGGCAGCGGATGCGCTTGGCGATCACGAGTATGCCCTGCGCGCCCTGTACAGCCTGTGGGTGCACTTCCTGCACGAGAACGACTACACAGCCGCCCTTGCCTATGCAGAGCGGTTCCGCGCGGCGGCGACGCAGGGCGGAGACGCCGCAGATGCGTGGATCGGCGATCGTTTGGTCGGCACATCGCAGTTTTATCTGGCCCGCCAGGATGCAGCGCGATCGAGTTCTGGAGGGCCTTCTGCATACTCTTCCGTCCGCGACCCAACGACTGCGCGAATCACGTTTCGGGCTGGATCAGGAAGTGGCGACCTTGAGCATCATGGCCCGGGTGCTTGCCCTGCAGGGAGAGCTTGATCGGGCGATGTACCTGGCGGAGGAAGCCGTGGACGCCGCGCGCAGGTTGGATCGCACCGCTTCGTTCTGCCACGCGCTCGGTGAACGCTGCGTCCTCGCGCTGTGGATTGGCAATGCCGAAGGTCTGGCGGACGCCGCCGCTCTGCTGATGCACCAGATGACGCGCTATGGCCTATGGTTCTGGCGGGCGCACACGCTGGTGGCGCAAGGTGTGCTCGCTGCCAATGACGGCGCGGAGGAACAGGCCTGCTCGTTGTTCGATGCGACGATTGATGAAGTCGGAATACGCCGCTTCGATCTGCTCTATCCGTCACTCACCGGGGTGCTGGCTGAAGGTCTGGCTGCCGCCGGCCGGCCCGCCCAGGCGCTGGCGCTGATAAACCAGGCGCTGGGACGCAGCGCAACGATGCAACGATGGTACGCGCCCGAGTTTCTGGTGGTACGTGGCGACCTCATGTTGGCGTCTGGCGTCCCTGGTTCGGAAACCAGCGCCGAGGCAGATTTTGTGCAGGCGCTCCAGCACGCGCGCCGCCAGCCCGCTTTGCTGATGGAATTACGTGCCGCGACGGGCCTGGCGCGGCTGGAGGCGCGCCGAGGCCATCCCTCGCGTGGATTGGGGCTGCTGGACGACCTCTATTCCCGCTTCTCGGAAGGGTTCCACACGACGCACTTGCGCACCGCCCGGGAGCTGCTGGGAATTCCTGCTGAGCGCGAGTTGAAGCAAGTGGGCTGACGAGGCATGCGAGGCTTCTCCAGCACCATTCAGATTGAACATATCGACATGGCCATTCGGCATATCGGGGCCACATCTTCGATAGTCCGTTGCAATCGCCCCACCCGGACACAGTTGGAAGTTCGCCAGCTCCGGGCCGGTGTTCCCTTCATGTGAAGGAAACCAGATGAGCGACCAATTCCCCTTGCCGTCAGATCACGCCGACAGCGACGATGATGCGCCGGACGGCGCACCGCACTTCGCACCGTACAGCCCGCCTGCTGGTGGCTGGGGTGCCTTGCGAGCCACCGCGAAGGCGCTGCGCGAGCAGAGCATCGCGCTGAAGGGGTCGAAGGCGCTGCTGTCCATGAACCAGCCGGACGGGTTCGATTGCCCCGGCTGCGCCTGGCCCGACCCGCGCCATACGAGCTCGTTCGAATTCTGCGAGAACGGTGCCAAGGCGGTGGCGTTCGAGCTCACCAAGCGCCGCGTGACGCGCGAGTTCTTCGCGGCGCACACCGTGCGCGAACTGGAACAGCAGAGCGATTACTGGCTGGAGGAGCAGGGGCGGCTGACCGAGCCGATGCGCTACGATAGCGCAACCGATCATTATGTGCCAATCGATTGGGCGGACGCGTTCGCCCTGATTGCCCGCGAACTCAATGCGCTGGATGATCCGAACGAGGCCGAGTTCTACACATCGGGGCGCACCTCGAACGAAGCCGCGTTCATGTACCAACTCTTCGTCCGGCGCTTCGGCACGAACAATTTCCCCGATTGTTCCAATATGTGCCACGAGCCGACCAGCGTCGGCCTGCCCGAGAGCATCGGCATCGGCAAGGGAACCGTGCTGCTCGACGATTTCGCCGAGACCGAGGCGATTTTCATCCTCGGGCAAAATCCCGGCACCAACAGCCCCCGGATGATGACCGAGCTGCATCGGGCCTCGCGTCGCGGCGTCCCAATCGTGGTGTTCAATCCCTTGCGCGAACGCGCCCTCGAGCGTTTTGCCGCCCCGCAAGACCCGGTCGAGATGGCAACGTTCGGCGAGACGAGGATCGCCAGCGAGTATTGCCAGGTGCGTGGCGGCGGCGATGTCGCGGCCCTGAAAGGGGTCATGAAGCTGGTGCTGGAGGCGCACGACGAGGCGCTGCGCAGCGGTGCGGAACCGGTGCTCGACCTTGCCTTCATCGAACAGCACACACACGGCTTCGACGCGTTCGCGGATGATCTCCGCCGCACCGCTTGGGACGATATCCTACGGGCCTGCGGTCTGCCGCGCGAACAGCTCGAACGGGTTGCTTCTATCTACACGCGGGCGCGCACCGTCATCGTCTGCTACGGCATGGGGCTCACCCAGCACCGATGCGGCACGGCGAACGTGCAGCAAACTGTGAACCTGCTTCTCATGCGGGGTAATTTCGGCAAGCCCGGGGCTGGAATCTGCCCGGTCCGCGGCCATTCCAACGTGCAGGGCGACCGCACGGTCGGCATCGACGAGAAGCCGAAACCGGAATTCCTCGACCAGCTCAAGGCAGTGTTCGGGTTCGACCCGCCGCGCGCGCGTGGTCACAACGTTGTCGCCGCTGTTCAGGCGATGATCGAAGGACGAGCCAAGGTATTCGTCGGGCTCGGGGGCAATTTCGTCAGGGCCGTGCCGGATTGGACGATAGCCGAAGCGGCAATGCGCCAACTGCGGCTGACTGTCGGGATAAGCACTAAGCTCAATCGCGGCCACTTGGTGCATGGCAAGCAGGCGCTGATGCTCCCTTGCCTGGCGCGCAGCGACATCGACATGCAGCAAAGCGAACGGCAGTCGGTCACGGTCGAGGACAGCATGTCGATGGTGCATGCCTCGTCCGGCCTTGTGGAACCACCAAGCGAGAAGCTGAAATCAGAGGTTGACATCGTCTGTGGCATGGCAAAGGCCACACTGCCCGATTGCGGCATCGACTGGGACTTCTACGTCGGGGATTACAGCCGGATCCGCGAGAAGATTGCCGCTGTGTTTCCGCACCTGTTCGCCAATTTCAACGAACGGATCCGTCAGCCGGGCGGCTTTCATCTCTCGACTCCCCCGCGTCAGCGTGTCTGGAACACCGAAACCGGCCGCGCCAATTTTCTGGTCTTTCCAGGGGTGGATGAGGACTCCCCCGTCGCCGATCGCGCCATGCTTCGACTGGCGACGCTCAGAAGCCACGATCAGTACAACACGACGATCTATAGTCTCGACGACAGGTATCGCGGCGTTTTCGGTGGGCGCATGGTGGTCTTCATGAACGAAGACGACATGAAGGCGCGGGAACTCGTAGAGGGGGACCAGGTTGAAATCGAGTTGCTGGCGGACGACGGTAAGCGACGGATCGTAGGCGGATTCTGGGCCAAGCCTCACAGCATCGCGGCAGGCTCGATCGGTGCTTATTATCCAGAAACGAATCCTCTGCTACCGCTCGCTTACCATGATCCCAGAAGCGGCACGCCGGCCGCGAAGTCGATACCGGTTCTCGTCCGCCGCCACCCGAGCTAGCGGGGAAAGTGATGGACCCGGTTTCGCGACGCAACATGCTCGCGTTCAGCGCGGCGGGGGCCGTCGCCGGTCCTGATCGATGCGGTCGTCAACCGGACGGAACTTGCGATGCCCCCTCGATCACCGTCGAGATGGCGAAGGGCTTCACGCTTTACATGGTGAAAGCGATCATCAACGGGCGGACCGACGAGATCGTTGATCTTGCAAAGACGAATCTCTGGCGATAAGGCGGATCTCGCAAAATGGACACCACGGCGCTTCTCCTGTCGCGACTGCAATTCGCGTTCACGGTCTCGTTTCACATCATATTCCCTTCCTTTACGATCGGCCTGGCGGCATGGCTGACGGTGCTGGAGGCGCTGCATCTCTGGACCAGGCGTCCGGCGTACCGTCTGGTCTTCGAGTTCTGGCTGAAGATTTTCGGCATCGCATTTGGGCTCGGCGTTGTCTCCGGCATCGTCATGGCGTTCCAGTTCGGCTCAAACTGGAGCGTGTTGGCGCGTATGTCGGGGCCAATCCAAGGGCCGCTGCTCGCGTATGAGACTTTCACCGCCTTCGCCTTGGAAGCCAGCTTTTTTGGCGTCCTGCTATTCGGCCGCTCGCGTGTCCCGCCGTGGTTCTATCTGTTTTCGACCGCGATGGTAGCGCTTGGCACAACGCTGTCGGCCTTCTGGATCCTGGTCAACAACAGTTGGATGCAGGTGCCGGTCGGCTATGTCATCGAGAATGGTCGGTTCGTTCCGGATGACTGGACCAAGATCATCTTCAGTCCGGTGCTGTGGGTGCGCTTCCCGCACATGCTGCTTGCGTCATATCTTGTCGGCGCTTTCTGTGTTGCTGCGACCGGGGCCTGGTACCTGCTGCGCCAGGTGTTCACCGCTGAGGCGCGCATCATGCTGCGCATGGGCCTTGGTCTCGCGGCCGTGTTGGTGCCTCTCCAGCTCGTCTTCGGACACCTGAACGGTGAATATGTCGTTCACCACCAGCCGTCGAAGATGGCAGCGATAGAGGCAAGATGGCACAACGAGAAGCCGGCTTCTGAGGTGCTGCTCGCCTGGCCGGATGTCGAGAATCGGCGAAACCTCTTCGCGATCACGCTGCCTCCGCCATTTGGGAGCCTGATCGACTCAGACAGCCTGTCGGCGGCAGAGGTGGGGCTGGATAGCATCCCGCCGCAAAATTGGCCCCCGGTGCTGATCCCATTCTTCACCTTCCGCATCATGGTCGGTTGCGGGCTGGTCATGCTGCTGGTTGCCTGGATTGGTTCTTATCTGAACCACAAAGGGCGCCTCGAACAGAACCGGCTGCTGCTGTGGGCCACGTTTCTCAGCTTCCCACTGCCCTACATTGCAATATGGACCGGGTGGTTCACTGCCGAGGTCGGGCGCCAGCCCTGGACCGTTTACGGAGTTCTCAGGACGGCCGACGCAATGACTCCATTTTTGACGGCGCAGGCCGCCCTGGTTTCGCTGATCGTCTTTTGCGCCGTCTACAGCTTCGTCTTCATCTTTGGGATCTTCTATATTTACAAACTTCTGCGTGCCGGCCCCGAGGGGCACCTGGTGCTCCCGCCCGCCGGCGCTGTTCCGAACCGTCCGATGTCGGTTGTCCATAGCGATCTGACCGGTCCTCGTCAGCTCCCCGCCGGAGAATAGCAATGATCATGTTCTGGATAGCCGTCCTGATCATCAGCACGCTGCTTTACGTGCTGCTCGACGGATTCGATCTCGGCGTCGGCATTCTGTTCGGCCTGACACGCCACGAAACCAGACGGGCCGCCATGATGAGCGCGGTCTCCCCGATCTGGGACGGCAACGAGACCTGGCTGGTGGTCGCCGGGGTGGTGCTGTGGGGCGCGTTTCCGATCGTTTATGCGACGCTGTTCTCTGCGCTCTATCTGCCGCTGCTACTGATGCTGGCGGGACTGATCCTGCGCGGCGTTGCCTTCGAATATCGCCACAAGACGGAGCGGATGCGGTGGGTGTGGGATGCCGCGTTTGCCGGAGGATCGCTGGTCGCCACTTTCATCCAGGGGCTGATGGTGGGAGCCTTGGTCGAGGGGCTGCCGATCACGAACGGCCAATATACCGGCGGCGAATTCGGTTGGTTCAGCCCCTTTGCCGTCCTGTGCGGTATTGGCCTGTGTCTTGGTTACTCACTGCTCGGCACCTGTTGGCTTGTCAACAAATGTGAGGGTGAAGTCCGCGACGCTGCTTATCGTCTGATCCCGACCCTGGCGATTGGGTTGCTCGTTTTTCTGATCGTCGTGTTCGCCTACGCCCTCGCGGAAAACCTGCGCGTCATTGCAAGATGGCTTGAGCGACCGTCTCTTTTCGTATTCCCCGCGATCGGCGTCGTTGCCGCGCTTGTGGCCGTCCGAAGCGTTCGTCTCCGTCGGGACGGGATCCCGTTCATCATGGTCGCGCTGATTTTCGCTGCGGCCTTCGCGACGCTGGCACTCTCGTTTTGGCCGTACATGATCCCATTCTCGATCACGATCGAAGAAGCCGCGGCGCCCCATTCCAGTCTGGCCTTCATGTTCTGGTTTGCGGGCATCATCGTCTTCCCGCTGATGCTCATCTACACCGCGATCAGCCTGACCGTCTTCCGCGGCAAGGTCAGGACTTCAGAGGTGCATTATTAGAACCGTCCAGCGTCCGGTTCATCCCAAAGCAAAGGAGTTAGTTCCGTGCCAGCTTCGAGGAGTGCCCCCACCGAACCGGCGAAACCCGCTGTTGAGCAGCATAAACCGGCTGCGTTTGTCATCAGGAGTATCGGTGTCGTCGGTTTGGGCCATATGGGCGGCGCTTTTGCGATCAATCTTATTGAGGACGGATACCAGGTGTCGGTCCATGATCGGGACTCGAAGCGGGTAGCGGATTTGGTGGCGGCCGGCGCGCGCGGCGCGGCGCAGCTCAGCGATCTTGCCAACTGCGATGTGGTCCTGACCTCTCTGCCAGACGACGATGCGTTGGCTGCGGTTGCGCTCCCACCTAACGGTTTGGCGAGCTTTCTCGCGGTCAATGCGGTGCACATTTCAACCAGCACTGTCAGCCCGGCTTTGTCCGGCCGGATTGCCGAAGAGCATGCCAGTGGCGGTCAGGATTACGTCGCCGCCCCTGTACTTGGCAATCCGGACTTCGCCAGGACACGCAAGCTCTTTGTGCTTGCCGCAGGCACGCCCTCTGCGCTCGCGAAGGTTCATTCGTTACTCGAGCGCCTCGGCCAGCGACTGTTCGTAATCGGCAAAGACGCCGCTTCAGCCAACCTGTTCAAGCTTGCTGCCAATGTTCTGACCGCGACGACGCTGGAGTGCATGGGCGAAGTTTTGGCTTTATTGCAAGGGTGGGATCGATAGCCAGCTTGGGTTCGAGGTCCTGACGAACTCGCTGTTCGACTCGCGCGTCCATAAGAACTATGGCGCGAAGATAGTCGAGGCGCGCTACAGCCCGCCGGGAATGGCTGTACCGCTCGCCATCAAGGATCTACGCCTCGCGTTGGCCGAAGCCGAGCGAGTTGCCGTCCCGATGCCCGCTGCAAGCCTGGTTCACGACCGGCTTGTAGCAATGGCGGCGCGCGGCTGGGCCGATCTCGACTGGTCGGCCCTCGGTCTGCTCGCTTCCGTCGATGCGGGCCTCGACGATCGTCGCTGAGGTTACGAGCCACTTGCACCGCAGGAGGGCACAGTCATGACCAAGAGTTTCGTTCCATCCCGCCGCAACATCCTTGCCGCGACGGCTGCCAGCGGCTCGGCCGCGGTAGCGGCAACTGCACGCGCGGCTTCCTTCGGAAATCCGGATGAACCCCCGGAGGGCGCGATCAACACCCAAGGCAATTCCGCAAGCGTCAGCGATCCCGGTCCCCACGATCCAACGCTTACGAACGAGTTTCCCGGTGCCTTTTCGCCACCTGCAACCGATGTCGGCGACCTGCCGCTGTTCTGGGCCTCATTCAACAATGCGCCGCGGCGCATCCAGAACGGCGGCTGGGCACGCCAGGTCACACAGGCGGACTTCCAGATTTCCGAGGAAATTTCGGGAGTGAACATGCGGCTCACGCACGGCGGGATCCGCGAGCTGCATTGGCATCAGGCAGCCGAATGGGCCTACGTCACGTATGGCACCTGCCGCATAACCACGATCGACGTGTCCGGCCGCGCCAGTGTGGAGGATGTGCACGAAGGCGGGCTCTGGTATTTCCCGGCCGGCCTGCCGCACTCCTTGCAAGGTATTGGCCCAGATGGCTGCGAGTTCATCCTTTGTTTCGATAATGGCAGGCAGTCGGAGTACAACACGCTGCTGGTCACCGACTGGGTGGCGCATACTCGACCCGATGACCTGGCACTCAATTTTGGCGTCCCGGCGGAAACGTTCAGCAAAATTCCCCTGCATGATCTCTACATCTTTCAGGGACAGATGCCCGGCCCGCTTGGGACCGATGTGAAGCAAGCGCAGGGAGATGCCGGGCCGATGTCACTTCCTTCCAGCTTTGCGCTCAATGAGGTCGCCCCGACCCAACCCACCAAGGGCGGCTGGGTGAAGGTTGCCGACAGCAGCACCTTCAAGGCATCGAAGACGATCGCGGCGGGGCTCGCCACTATTCATCCCGGAGGGATGCGGTCGATGCACTGGCATCCGAATGCGGACGAATGGCAGTACTACATCGCCGGTACGGGCGAGTTGACGGTGTTCAACACTGGCCCCAACGTCGCGTCAAACAACTTCCACGCCGGTGATATCGGTTACGTCAAGAGGAACTTCGGCCACTATATCCGCAATACAGGGAACACCGATCTTGTGTACCTGGAGGTGTTCCGCAGCTCCTATTACGCCGAGGTGTCGCTGTCCGACTGGCTTGCACACACGCCACCTGAACTTGTGGCCCAGCATTTCAATATCGACCCGGCGGTGATCGCCCAGTGGCCGCACAACAAGCCACCGGTTATGCCTGTCTGACTGGAGTTGGCTGTATGGCGGCACTTGATCCCGGTGGGCACCGGGAAGTGGCGCTTGGTAATCGGGCTATACCAGACGGATGCCGCCCGTGCCGAACGTAATGGCAGCCAGTTGCCGTCAACAGTTCCTTAAGGCGCCGGTTGAAATCAGCGGCCATTCCTGCTGCAAGCTCGATTGGCTCATGGCGCTCCGCGACCTGCCACGCCGGGTCCGTTGCACGTCCTTCATGTTGAGTTTAATTGACCCCCGACGTCCGGTACGCCAACCGCAGCGGCTCGGCAAACCCGATGCTTTCAAGTCGAAGCTCGACGGCGTCGCGAACGATCTCCGGCTGCTCAGGCCATGAGCCGCCCGGTTGTCGCCGAAGCACTTCCGCCTGCACGGATGTCGAGCGCAGCACAACAATCTCGGCAACCGTCGGAATCGTCGTGTAGGCCCAAACGTTCGCCCGCGTCTCCGCCTCGTTGGATGGAGAGAGGATCTCGATCAGCACAACCGGGTCAGCCAGGGTCTTCGCACCCGAGGGCGGTGCGCAGGTGATACCAATATCAGGAATCCGGCAGTTCTCCGCTGAGCGCACGCGCCGGATCACGCCGGATGTAACAACGATGCGATACCGGCGGCCCTGTGCGTCGAGATGCGCGCTCAGCAGATAAACCAACTCCGCCAGAATCGACCCATGCGCGTCCGAAGCGTGTGCCACTCTCTCCGGCTCTCCGTCCCGGAGCTGCCATCGCGCGCCTGTCCGATCGCCCGAGTCACAGTCCAGGAACCCGGCGACCGTCATATGACGTGACGGCATCTTCAGCGCGGTAGCCATGCCGCGAAAAGTGCTCGCTCTCCCGGCAGCCCGCAAGACCCAAGTCGCCTCATGCTGCCGAGCCTCGGTGCGCTTACGTTTCATAAGCTTTTAAACACGGAGAAAGGGCGAGGTCACGGTGGGCCACGGAGGTCCAAGCAATGCTTCTCGCTGCAAGTCTGACCGAACGGATAATCGCTCTTGCGATCGAGGTCCACCGCCATACTGGTCAAGGGCTGCTGGAGTCGGTCTATCAGCAATGCCTCTGTTACGAGCTCCGTAAGGCGGGTCTTACAGTTGAGCAGCAGGTTGCTATCCCAGTGACGTACAAAGGTGAACAAATCGGCGAGGGCTTTCGGGCGGATATCGTTGTGGAGCGCCAGCTTATTTTAGAGATCAAGGCGGTCGCAACCATTCTGCCCGCGCACGAAGCCCAGTTACTGACTTACTTGCGAATGAGCGGCATTCCGATTGGCCTGATCCTCAACTTCAATGCGCCCCACCTGATCGACGGGCTCCGGCGCTTCGTGGTTTGAGACGCCCTCCGTGGCCCACCGTGTTCCTCGCGCTTCCTCCGTGTTGAAATCTAATTGATTCTCGCCGTCCGGTACACCGCCCGCAGAGTCTCTGCAATCCTCAAGCCGCCTCATGCCGCTCCCGCAGGAAGCGGAAGAACTCCACCCCCTCGCGCAGCCGGCGCTTCATCATCTGCGGGCTGCGCACCATCTCCCCCACGATTGCCGCGATCTTCGGCGCCCGAAAATAGAACCGCCGGTAGAACGTCTCGACGTTCTCAAATATCTCCGTATGCGTCAGGTGCGGATAATGCAGCGGCGCGATCTGGATGCCGTGTTCATCCACCAGCTCGGCATGCGCCGCATCCAGCCACCCGTTCTGCACCGCCTGGTCGTACAAAAACGTCCCCGGATACGGCGCCGCCAGCGACACCTGGATCGTATGCGGATTGATCTCCGTCGCAAACCGGATCGTCTCCTCGATCGTCTCCTTGGTCTCGCCCGGCAGGCCCAGGATGAACGTCCCGTGGATCGTGATCCCCAGCTCATGGCAGTCCTTGGTGAACCGCCGAGCCACCTCGATCCGCATACCCTTCTTGATATTGTGCAGGATCTGCTGGTTGCCGCTTTCATACCCCACCAGCAGCAGCCGCAGCCCGTTATCCTTCAGCACCTTCAGCGTCTCGCGCGGCACGTTCGCCTTGGCGTTGCACGACCACACCACCCTCATCCGCCCCAGCTCCCGCGCGATCGCCTCGGCGCGCGGCAGGTTATCGGTGAACGTATCGTCGTCGAAGAAGAACTCCTTCACCTGCGGGAAATACGACCGCGCCAGCCGGATCTCCTCCGCGACATGTCCCGGCGACCGCACCCGGTACCGGTGTCCCCCAACGGTTTGTGGCCACAGGCAGAACGTGCAACGCGATTTGCACCCACGCCCCGTGTACAACGACACGTAGGGATGCAACAAATACCCAATGAAATAATCCTCGATGCGCAGATCGCGGCGATACACCTCGGTGACGAACGGCAACTGGTCCATGTCCTCCAGGATGGCGCGATCCTTGTTGTGCACGATCGCCCCGTCGCGGCCGCGATACGAAATGCCATCCACCGCGTCCCAATCGCGCCCCTCGGCAATCTCCTTGATCGTAAAATCGAACTCGTTGCGTGCGACAAAATCGATGGGCGCCCCTTGCCGCAGGCTCTCCTCCGGCTGCACCGCCACCTTGGCGCCGACAAAGCCGATCTTCAGCCCCGGATTGGCGTCTTTCAGCGCCGCCGCCACCCGCACGTCCGAAGCAAAGGACGGCGTAGACGTATGGATCACGCACAGCTCGTACCCCGCCACCTGCCGCAGCACCGCATCTAGCCCGAGCCGCGCCGGCGGCGCGTCGATCAGCCGGCTGCCCTTGACCAGAGCCGCCGGCTGCGCCAGCCATGTCGGATACCAGAACGAGCGGATCTCCCTCCGCGCCTGATATCGCGAGCCGGCGCCGCCATCGAACCCGTCGAAGGAAGGCGGGTGTAGAAACAGCGTCCTCATCATCTCGAATATCCGTCCCTCTCGAACCCGGCCGGCACCCTGGCTGGGCCGTCGGCCTCCAGGGTGGTGCCGCGCCACTCCACCCACGTCCCGCCGTAACTCGCGATCATCACCACGACCGACATAAGCTCCCGTAGCGGCAGAAGCCAGAGTGGGGGGAGGGCAGGGGGGTCGCCACCACCCGACCCAGCGTCCGATCGACCCCACGCGCCGCCACCAAGCGGACCCCCCAGGCGACGCACACGCCGACCCAGCCCCACCCTGCCAACGGTGTCAGCACCGCGGCGAGCAACGCCCAGAAGATCGGGTATTGCAGGACCGACGCCGCGAACGGCAGCGGTGCCAACGCGCGAATCGTGCGCGCCCAGCGCAATTCATGGCGAAACAGCGCGGCGATGTTCGTCTCGCCGACCGTCGTCAGCGGCACCGTATCGGCCAACCCCACCGCAAGTCCGATCCCCTCGACCAGACGCCCGAGCGCATTATCGTCCGCCAGGTGATCGACCAATGCGTCCAGCCCGCCGATGCGCCGCAGCGTGTCGCGCCGCAGCGCCATGGTCGCGCCGAGACAGTCCCGCCGTCCGAGCTGGCGCGACAGCAGCGCCCCAGGCAGGAAGCAATGCGTGATCCAGGTGGCGCCGAGCAGGGCGGGAAAACACCGTGTTGCCGGCAGCCCGACATAGAGCGTGGTGACCACGCCGGTTGCTGGCGGCTCTAGTGCCGCCGAGAGCCGCTCGAGGTAATCCGAAGCCACGTGCAGGTCGGAATCCGCGATCACGATCACCTCGTGTCGGGCGAGGGGCAGCATATTGATCAGGTTGCTAACCTTTTGGTTGCGCCCGTGCTGCGTCGGATCGACCACCAGCTTCAGGTCGCGGCCGGGAAAGCGCGATTGCAGCCGCCGCACGACGCCGGCCGCCGGATCGGCCGCCTGCTGCACGCCGAACACCACCTGATAGACGGGATAGTGCTGCCGACAGAGCGTCTCCAGCCCCTCCTCCAGCAGCGGCTCGTCGCCATGCAGCGGCTTCAGGATCGTGATCGGCGGGTGCAGGCGTCCCGGCCGGCGTGGCCGTGCCGCGAACCGGACGACAGCCACCCATCCGGCCAGACATTGCATCATGGCGACGACGGCGAGCCCCATGGCGAAGGCGGCCAGGGTAGCCATGGCGGGCTCATCCTACGCGAGCGGCCTGTTCGAGCCTGCTCTCCGCTCCCAGCGCACAAAGCGCCGTGGCGACGATGTCCTTGGCGGTCAGCCCGGCTTCGGCAAGCTGCTTTGCTTGCGAGTCGTGGTCGATGAACTTGTCCGGCAGTACCATCGGCCGGACCTTCAGCCCATGGTCCAACAGCCCCTTCCAGGCGAGGTGATGCAGCACGGCCGAGCCAAACCCGCCGATCGATGCTTCCTCGATCGTAATCAGCACTTCATGATGCCTGGCGACCTGCTCGATCAGGGCGGCGTCCAGCGGTTTGGCGAACCGCGCATCGACCACGGTGGCCGGCAACCCCCGCGCCGCCAATTCGTCGGCCGCCTTCAGCGAATCGGCGAGCCGGGTGCCGTACGAGATGATCGCAATGTTGTTGCCTTCATGGATCAGCCGGCCTTTGCCGATCGGCCACACCTGCGGGGCGTCCGGCAGCTTTACCCCCAGACCCTCGCCGCGGGGATAGCGAAAGGCACTAGGCCGGTCGTTGATGCTGACCGCGGTGGCGACGGCGTGCACCAGTTCGCCCTCATCCGCTGGGGCCATCAGCACGAACCCGGGCAAGCAGCCGAGATAGGTCACATCGAAACTGCCCGCATGCGTCGCCCCGTCCGCGCCGACCGGCCCGGCGCGGTCCATCGCAAAGCGCACCGGCAGGCCCTGGATGGCGACATCGTGCACAACCTGGTCGTAGGCGCGTTGCAGGAACGTCGAGTAGATCGCGCAGAATGGCTTCATCCCTTCGCAGGCCAGGCCAGCGGCGAAGGTGACCGCATGCTGCTCGGCAATGCCTACGTCGAAGCACCGATCCGGGAAGCGCTTGCCGAAACGATCGAGCCCGGTGCCGGAAGGCATCGCCGCCGTGATCGCGACGATATCCGGGTCGCGTTCGGCTTCGGCAATCAGCGCCTCGGCGAAGACTTTGGTGTAGGCCGGCGGACCCGGCGGCGTCTTGGCCTGCTCGCCGGTGATGACATTGAACTTGGAAACGCTGTGTAGCTTGTCGGCCGAGGCCTCGGCCAACGGGTAGCCCTTGCCCTTCTTGGTGATGACATGCAGCAGAATCGGCCCCTGCTCGTCCGCCTCCCGCACGTTGCGCAGCACCGGCAACAGGTGGTCCAGATTGTGCCCGTCGATGGGGCCCAGGTAATAGAATCCCAGCTCCTCGAACAGCGTGCCACCGGTCAGCATGCCGCGCGCATATTCCTCCGCCCGGCGCGCGGTACGCTCGATGCCGCGCGGGAAGCGCCGCGCCATCTTGATGCCGAGGTCGCGCAGGCCAAGGAAGCTCTGCGAGGACATCAGCCGCGACAGATAAGCGCTCATCGCGCCGACCGGCGGAGCGATCGACATGTCGTTGTCGTTCAGTACCGACGATCAGGCGCGTGTGCCGGTCGCCGGCATTGTTCATGGCCTCGTACGCCATGCCGGCGCTCATCGCCCCGTCGCCGATGACGCAGACAACGTTGCGGTCGTCGCGGGCCAATCCCAACCGCTCCCGCTCGTTCTCGTCCGCCGCCGCGTAACGCGCATTCCGCAGGTCGCGCGCCACCGCCATCCCGAGCCCGGCTGAGATGGATGTCGACGAATGCGCGGCGCCGAACGGGTCGTATTCGCTTTCCACGCGGCGAGTGAAGCCGGAGAGCCCGCCGCCCTGGCGCAAGGTTCGGATGCGGTCGCGCCGTCCGGTCAGGATCTTGTGCGGATAGGCTTGGTGCCCGACATCCCACAGCAGCCGGTCGCGCGGCGTGTCGAACACCGCATGCAGCGCCACCGTCAGCTCGACCACGCCAAGCGCCGAGCCGAGATGGCCGCCGGTGACCGAGACCACGTCGATGGTCTCCGCACGTAAGTCGTCGGCAAGCTGGCGTAACTGCTCGGCGGAGAAATTGCGCAGATCGCCCGGCGTGCGTACGCGGTCGAGCAGCGACGTGTTCACTGTGCTCATGATTTCCCCGCGCTCATGATTTCGTCACTGTCATGGGGACCTCAGCTTCGACGCGACACGACATGGGCGGCGAGGGCACGCAACAGAAGCGCCCGCTCACCAAAGCTTTCCAGGTGCCGGGCTGCCTGCCGGGACAGCATGTCGGCCTGCGCCCGCGCGCGCTCGGGCCCCAGCACTGCGACCATGGTGGCCTTTCCGGCCGCGGCATCCTTGCCGGCGGTCTTGCCGGTCTCTTCTGTGGTGCCTTCCGCATCAAGCAGATCGTCGGCGATCTGAAACGCCGCCCCGAGATCGCGCCCATAGGCCGCCAGGTGATGGCGCTGGGGAAACGGCGCGCGGCCAAGGATGGCGCCAGCCTCGGCACTGAACTGGATCAGCCGCCCGGTCTTGAGCGCCTGCAGACGCGTCACCTGGGCGGCATCGAGGTCTTCGCCCTCGGTCAATATGTCAATCATCTGCCCGCCAACCATGCCGCGTGCGCCGACCGCCGCACCGAACGCGGTGATCAGCTCACAGCGCGCCTGCGGATCGGAATGCGTGTCGGCTTCGGCCAGCACCTCGAAAGCGCGCGCCTGCAAAGCATCGCCGGCGAGAATCGCGGTCGCCTCGTCGAAGGCGCGGTGAGTCGAAGGCCGGCCGCGGCGCAGATCGTCGTCGTCCATCGACGGCAGATCGTCATGCACCAGCGAATAGGCGTGCAGCATCTCGATCGCGGCAGCGACCCGGGCAGCAGAGGTCTCCGAAACCGAAAACAGGGCGGCAGTCTCCATCACCAGGAAGGCGCGCAACCGCTTGCCGGCGCCCAGCGCGGCGTAGCGCATCGCCTCTACAAGCCGTGCCTCTGGGCCCTCGGGTTCGGGCAGCAGCGTGTCGAGCGCAGCCTCGACGGTCCCAACCGAACGCGCCAGCGCAGCGGTCAGATCGATGCCAGCCAAGGCCGCACTCATGCGCGTCGGACCATCCCTTGCTCAACCCGTTCTCGCCCCACTGGCAGAATCATATCGGGTTGCAAAGCCCAGGCAGCCTGCTAGCCGGATACGCAGCGCATACACTGTGGCACGCCTGCCACAACCTGCCGGGTACGATGCGCCCCGCTGGCAACGGCCGGTCCGCCGCTTTACCTGACCGACCAGCCGGTTGCCAATCGGTGCCCAGGGGTCAGCAGCAGAGGATTGCCGCAGTGCCGGGTGCGTGCCATATCCGACGACAAAGCTTGGGTAATCGGGGCTGGAGATAGGCATGCTGCGCGTTGTCCTGGCCCAGCCTCGCGGCTTCTGCGCCGGGGTGGAGCGGGCGATCGAGATCGTCGAACGGGCGTTGCGGAAATACGGCCCGCCGATCTACGTACGTCACGAAATTGTGCACAATCGCCATGTGGTGGAGGACCTGCGAACGCGCGGCGCCGTGTTTGTAGATGAACTGACGGAAATCCCCCCGGGCGCCATGACGGTGTTCTCCGCCCACGGAGTCCCCCGCCGCGTCGAGGACTTGGCACGCGAGCGCGGACTGCCGGTGATCAACGCCACGTGTCCGCTGGTCGCCAAGGTCCACAACGAGGGCCGGCGCTACGCCGCGCAAGGACGCGAGATCGTGCTGGTGGGCCATGCCGGGCACGCCGAGGTCGAGGGCACGATAGGGCAGATCGAAGGCACGGTGCACCTGGTGCAGACCACCGCGGACGTGGCGAAGCTGGTGGTCCGCGATCCCGAGAAGCTGGCCTACATCACCCAGACCACGCTGTCCGTCGATGACACGAGAGGGATCATCGCCGCGTTGAAGGCGCGCTTCCCGGCAATCGCCGGCCCCGATGTCCGTGATATCTGCTACGCCACGCAGAACCGCCAGCAGGCGGTGAGGGAGCTGGCCAAGGCGGTCGATATCATCCTTGTCGTCGGATCAAAGAATTCCTCCAATTCCAATCGCTTGCGCGAGATTGGTGAGGAATTGGGTAAGCCGTCCTACCTGATCGACGATGCCGCCGCTCTGCGGGTTGAGTGGTTCGCCGGCGTGGAGTCCGTGGGGGTGACCGCCGGCGCCTCGGCCCCTGAGATGCTGGTGCAGGGGGTGCTGGAGGGGTTGCACCGGTTCGGCGAAATCGACATCTCCACTATGGCCGGCGTGGCCGAGGACGTGCGCTTCCGCTTCCCCGCCCAGCTCGCCGACGCCGCAGACTGACGGAAGAACCGCCATGGCCGTTCCACTGAACCAGGCGCTGCGTGTCGGAGCCTACGTGCTTCGCCAGCACCTGACCGGGCGCAAGCGCTACCCGCTGGTGCTGATGCTGGAGCCGCTGTTCCGCTGCAACTTGGCCTGCGCCGGTTGCGGCAAGATCGACTACCCGGCCGAGATTCTGAACCAGCGCCTGTCGGTCGCCGAATGCCTGGAATCGGTCGATGAATGCGGCGCCCCGGTGGTGGTGCTGGCCGGCGGCGAGCCGCTGCTGCACCGGGAGATCGAGCAGATCGTTGCCGGCGTTATCGCCCGGCGAAAGTTCGTGATCGTCTGCACGAATGCCCTGCTGCTCGAGAAGAAGATGCATCTGTTCAAGCCCGGGCCATACTTCACCTGGTCGGTGCATCTGGACGGCGATCGCCAGGACCACGACCGCTCGGTGTGCCAGGACGGCGTGTACGACCGTGCCGTTGCTGCCATCGGTGCGGCCAAGCGAGCGGGCTTCCGGGTGATCATCAACGCTACGCTGTTCGACGGTGCCGAGCCGGCGCGCGTGGCGGGGTTCTTCGACGACGCGATGGCGATGGGGATTGACGGCATCAGCGTCTCTCCCGGCTATGCGTATGAGCGCGCGCCGGACCAGCAACATTTCCTGAACCGGCGCAAGACCAAGGAATTGTTCCGAAGCATTTTCGCCCGCCAGGGGAATGGCGCAGGGAAGCGGAAATGGGCGTTCAATCAGTCGTCCATGTTCCTGGACTTCCTGGCGGGCAACCAGACCTTCCATTGCACGCCGTGGGGCAATCCCACGCGAAACTATTTCGGCTGGCAGCGGCCCTGCTACCTGCTGGGTGAGGGCTACGCAAAGACGTTCCGCGAGCTGATGGAAGAGACGGACTGGGATAAGTACGGCACCGGCAACTACGAGAAATGCGCCGACTGCATGGTGCATTCCGGCTATGAGGCAACCGCTGTGGCCGAGACCATGCGCCGTCCCTGGAAGGCCGCCGCGCAGGCGATCCGGGGCATCCGGACGGAGGGGCCCATGGCGCCGGAAATCTCGTTGGAACGGCAACGACCGGCGGAATACGTGTTCAGCCGGCACGTGGAGCAGTCGCTGGCGAGGATCCGGGAGAGCAAGCGGGCGACCACCGCAGAGGCTGGAGACTAAATCCACCTCTCCCGCTTCGCGGGAGAGGTCGGTTCGCAAAGCGAACCGGGTGAGGGCTGTTGGCCGCATCCCCCGGATCCGTGGCCCGCGGGCGGCCTGCGGTCGTCGCCAGGAGAGGCGACAGGCGCCACCCCGCCGAATTCGCAACTGGTGCCCAAGCCGGCGAGGCCGGCGACGGCGCGCCCTTGATCGGGGAGCCCAGCGGCGGCTATATGCCGCCTCCCAAATCAGCCGGGGCCATAGCTCAGTTGGGAGAGCGCCTGAATGGCATTCAGGAGGTCAGGGGTTCGACTCCCCTTGGCTCCACCAATAAAATCAAGATCTTATTGGCTGATACGCGATAGGCGGCGTGTCCTTGAGATAGCTGGGGCTTCATTGGGGCTTCGGCCTTGGCGCAACACCCCGGAACACTGCGGGACAAGTCCGCCCTATCCTCTGCCCAAACCCACCAAGGAACTCGGACCCCGGATATAGTCGCCGGTAGGCAACCGGCCCCTCACGCTGGCTGCCTTGGTGCGGGTCGAATACGGGCGACCGGGACCCTGATCCGGGCGGATGCTCCGGCGCCCATACCGCACTCTTGTTCTCTGCTCGTTCTTCCAATTCGCTGCCGGCCATGCCCGACCAGCCGCCCGGAGATCGCACCGTCATACTCGCCTGCTCGGTGCGCAGCCTGCGGCGGTATTGCCTGGACGCGCAGTGCGCCTGCGGACGCTCGGTGCACATCCCCTTGCGAATGCTGGCAGCAAACCGCGGACTGGCAGGCCTGACGATTGCGGACTTGGTGGTGCAGCTCCGGTGCCAGCACTGCGGCCAGCGTCCGGTCAGCGTGGCGCTCCTTGAGGACGGCGCGGCAAGGGCACCTGGCCGGATGGGGGCGACCGGGTGGGCGGTGACGCTGGTCGGAGACGACGGAGAACGGTCCGCGGCGATAAATTCCCCGGCGCGCTGGCGCGTAGACTGACTAGATATGCCCTCCATGCCAGCAGCTCCGCGCCGGCGCCGTTCAGTGCGCCACACTGGCCCAATCACCGGGTTGCCCACCTGGATTGCGCCACAGCTCACGAAGCTAACGGAGACCGTACCAGCGGGTGATCGGTGGGCGCATGAGATCAAACTGGACGGATATCGCATGCACGGCCGCCTGGATCGCGGACAGGTTAAGCTGCTGACGCGCACCGGTTTGGATTGGACGGAGAAGTACCCGACCACGGCCAAGGCGCTGAAGGCAATCAGCACCCAACAAGCGTACATCGATGGCGAGCTGTGCGCTGTCGCCGACAATGGCGTCACGTCCTTCAGCCTCATTCAAGCCGCCACAGACAACCGACTCACCTCATCGCTGATCTTCTTCGCTTTCGACCTGCTCTACCTCGATGGCGCGAACCTGATGTCTGTCCCGCTCGCCGATCGGAAGGAACGGCTGCAGCAACTGCTCGAAAAATATGAAGGGCCGATCCGCTATTGTGACCACCAGGTGGGGCTCGGTCCGCAGTTCTACCAAGGCGCCTGCAAGCTCGGCCTGGAAGGTGTGGTCTCGAAGCGGTTAGATGCTCCCTATGTGCCAGACAATCGCGGTCTGTGGCTGAAGACGAAGTGTCTGAACCGCGAGGAATTCGTTGTGGTGGGGTGGACCGACCCGGAAGGCAGCCGAACACGCCTCGGTGCACTCTTGCTCGCCTACTACGATCCCGATGGGCGGCTGACGTATGCAGGGCGAGCCGGAACGGGCATGGGCGAGGAAGAGCTTGAGCGGGTATGGCGCAGATTGCAGCCGCTCGTCAGCCGCACGATGCCGCTTGACGTTACGCCGCCGCGTACAAGCCGTTTTGGCTCCCCGCTTGAGCTGTCGCGCGTGCATTGGGTGCGGCCGGAACTGGTTGTCGAGGTGAATTACCTCACTCGCAGAGTCCAGAGTTCCGGAGGAATTTCGGCTCAGGAGGCTAGGCGGAAGGCCTCCATTTTATTGGTGTCCTGTCGTTCGATGACGAATTTCGCGAAGGTGTTGCTCGGGGTGGCATTCAAGAGAAATTCCGGCAGGCTCTGGCGCAGGGCATTGGCCACGACCAGCTCCGAGGGCGGGATGCCGGGCCGAATGGTTCGCAGCCAGGAGCCGAAGGAATTCCAGACGGCCTGAGGGAAGGCGACGGCCAGATACTGAAGCAGTCCCTGGCAGACGACACCCGCCTGGATGAAGACGTGGTAGGCGTGGAGCTTGCGTTTGACGGCGTTGCGGTATTCCAGCGACTCACGATGGAGATGTTGATTGCCACTGCGGCGGCGCAGCGGCTTCATGTCGGACATCCAGAAATGGTAGGTAAACGAACCGATCAGCCGCACCGCCTGCTTGAACGTGTGCTCGATCTTGAAGCGCAGACCGTACAGGCGAATGATCTCGATAGCCTCCAAAGAGGTGTCGGTGCACATCAGGAGGCACGAGCCTCTTACTGGATAAATCACCGCCACGAAGCGCACGAGTCGACCGGCCGGGCGCCACAGCAGGTCGCGGACCCGATACTGGATGGTCACCTGGTGCTCGCCGTAGACGGGACTTTCGGCCTGTTGGAAGCCCTTGGGGTCTTCCAGCAGGGATCTGAGCTTGACCTTGCTGCCATAAACTCTGGGCCGGCCTCTCTTCCGCGGGCCACGCTGCTGGTGGGCGGTGTAGGCGACGGCGTTGGACTTCACCCGCGTGACCAGGTGGTTGTTCTCCTCGAGCAGGCCGGTGACGATCTTGCGCGCGGCATAGTAGGCGTCGGCGACGAAGTAGAAGGGTTCTGCGATGGCGACGATCCCGAGGAGCGCAAGCATCTTGTCGAGCAGGGTGCGGCGATCGCGATTGGACCACACCAACCCTTCGTGGATTCGCATGGCGAGCGGCACGGCGAAGACGCTGGCTGCGGCCTGAACGAGCACGCTCACAGCCTGGAGGGAATGTCCCATGATGAATTCGGGCTTGGTGTTCGACTCGGACTGCTGATGCAGGAGTTTGACCGCCGGCATCTTGCGCCCGCGCTTTGGGATCTTGATGCCGTCGCCGACCACGACACACCTTCCCTTGATGCGCAGCGGCTGCGGGAATAGCCGGAGCACCACTTGGGTCCACAGCGCCGCGAGCCGATCGAGCTTCACGGCGGGGCTGTGAAAGTGATCGACGAGCTTGTTGTAGAAGCGAGCCTCGAGCTTCAGCGCCCGCACGAGGCTGGTTACGCCCAGCAGTTCCGTCCGCACCGTGAAGCCTGCCACGGCGGTGGCGAACCACAGGAAGGTGCGCAGACGCGAGAACGCCGGACGCAGCAGCCAAATCGCATTCCACCAGGGCATCCACAGCGGCATCGGGCCCTCTCAATTCTGTTGCCAGCATAGTATAGCACTGGTATGCTAAACCTATGACAAACAAACGCCTGGCAGTGATCAGAAAGCGCATTGGAAGCATCAAGGCGCAGCTGGCCGGCATTGAAGACATGCGGCCCGGATCGCTCACCCGCCAGTACAAGGATCCAGAGAACCGGAGGGGACCCTACTACCAGCTCAGCTACACGCGGCAGATGAGGAGCCGGACCGAATATGTTCCGCGCGACTATCTGCCCGAGGTGCGGCGTGAGATCCGCAACTATAAGCGCTTCAAGGCGCTCACCGCCCAGTGGATCGCCTTGAGCATCGAGCAGAGCCGCTTGATGATGAAGCGAGCCTTGCGACGGCAATGACCCGCGGTGCTATCCTCATCCGATGGGCAAGCGACGCGCAAAACACCCCTTCGAGAACAACCCGTTCACTGACGCCTTCCTCGAATGGATGGGCTCGTCCGAGGGGGAACGCTCGGTCTACGCGCTCGATCTGGTCTTCGCCGCACTGGATAATGCCGACGTCGACCCCAAACGGCGCAAGATCGTCTGGGACGACGGGAAACGGCTGTCGATCGAGCAGTCGGCAGAACGCATCCATGCCGAGCATCCGGACGTGCCGCGCGACTTGATCGAAACTCACGTGCTCGGGTGGCTCGAGGGCTTTGCGCCGGAATCCTACTCCGAACGCCAGCTCGAGGAGCTCGACCGGCTCACTGAGCAGTGGCTTGACGACTACGAGCGAAAGTCACAGGCCGCCAGGAAGTAACCCAGAACTCGGCACTCTCGAGTACCTCACGTGGACCCTCGATAATCTACTACGGCAAGTCGTGTATGCAGGACTGCGCGAGGACAAGCCGGCCCGCGACGTGCAGCGGCCGGTTCCGCATCCCAAGTCGCGCATTTGAAGGAAGTGCATCGCCTGCGCTTTACCCAAGACCTCAAACGGAGTTGCGCCCGTTCGCGTTCTTGGCATCGCCCTCCTTCTCCGTCTCTTCGGGTCTGGCAAATGTGATACCAGCGATCGGCATCATGTATCCCGCGCAGACGAAAACGAGTGCGAGTTCTGCCACAGCTCGCAGCGTGACCCTGCATCAAACGGGAGCGGGAAGAACTGGCTGACAAACCAGGTGCCGACAGAAAACAGTCCCCGGCACAATGGCACCGGCGGAGTCGCCAAAAAGGGAACTCAGAAAGCCGCGCATTCCGCGCCGATACTCATCTCGGCGTCAATCCATAAAGGCTAATGGAGTCGAGAAGATTGGTGATGACCAGATCGCTGCAACTGACATCGTAGAAGTCACGCATAAATACGGCGGTCGGCGTGCGTAGCGGGTTTTCAGAGTCCTCGGACACGTCGGAGACGCTCTGTTGGAAACGGCGCTCATGAAAGTCTCTGGACCAATGTTCCTGGCGTGGTAATAAGGCAGCGGCAAGGAAGAAATTATAATGAGAACGACTATTCTTGTGACGGCTGTGTCGATTACGCCGACAGGTCATAATAGCCTACAAGCTGTTACCCCATCATGGACGCTGAATAGCGTGGCTACTGGTGGCCTGGTAACAAGCGCCACGATTGATAATACGCCCGATGGTGCGATATGGGGCGGGTCATAACAACCAAATCCTTCGTCGCGATCATGAAGTCGCGCCCGCACACGCCTGAAGAGTGGGCAATGGCGACCGCGAGTGAGCTTCTGCCGACGGAACCCAAGATGACGGGGCCACGTCTCATGGCCCCTGTGGGGCTTGACCTGGATCAGCCATGGTTGACCCGGTTCTACGACAGGCTGGTGATATCCCGGAGTTTCGCCGGCTGGTACATGTTGTCGTATGCGGACCAAAGATCGAAGAGGCAGCGGGTCAGGATACGCCTGCATGACCCTCTGTATGTGAAACTGAGGGATCGCAGGCGACCGAAAAAAGTGCATACATCACTGGGGCGCAGATGTTGGGTATAGCCCGTACGGCGGGCACGCCATAATCGTGGGTGGCGGCATGCCTTTGGGGATTTCAACATGAGCACTCAGCGGGCGGGCTCGTCTATCGGTGGGAGTTGCGCCCAAATCCGACGCTTGGGATCGGAAGGCCCGCCAATTTTGGTTATCGTTGCACTGCAGCATAGGAAGCCACGGGCCGTGATCGGTGAAATTGCTGGCAAGAGGATTGGGCGAAGACTACGGTCAGCTACGAATGGACGAAGTCGAGGGCTATCTGGGAAATCCGAGTTGAGTAGTTGTCGTCCGATGCCGCACGCGCTCGCCGAGCACCGTGCGGATCGCCCGGGGATACGCGTCGTGGCCGTCAGTCGTGACCCGGTCCGGCATGACGCCCGTCACCGTCTTTGTCAATCGAAAGAAAGCCTTGGTGGCGGCGAGGTCAACCAGGGCGCCGTCACGCTGCTATTGCGCGATAGAGGTACTTCCAACGTAAGATCATCCTCGCCAGCAGCCTGGACAGCCATGTTGCGCTAGGAGGAAGCTATGCAGGACAACAAATGCCCTGGCGCGAGCGTCACCCACTCCGAGGCTGAGGCGGATATTGTGGCGACAACGGCGGTGGAAGGAGCGCGCGTCGCAGACGCCAAAGAACGCGATGAAACGAACCCAACAAGCGTGAACACGGGTCATCAGTTTCGTGTGCTAGTCAATCCAACTTGGCAAGATCTGCTGAGTTTTCTATTTAGCCTGGGCGCATTAATATCGATCCTCGCGATTCTTGTCCTGCTTGGGTGGGACACCCTACGAGAGACGATCACGATCGAGCCGATCTCGGTGCCTAAAAGCTTTGCCGACGAGAAAGGCTTCGGGTCGGATGTGGCGTCCCGGCGATTGCAGGACGCCATCGAGACGATCCTTACGCACATCACCCAAAACGATTCTCCCACCGTAGCCCCGCAGATCCGGCCAATTCAACCATCGAGTCTAAAGGCCCGTGATGTCGCCGTCTTTAGAAACCCAGGAGAACACGCGAATTTTCTCCAGCAATCGGACCTTCCATCCATCGTCATCCCTGGTGTCGGAACCTCACTCGATTCGTTCGCAACGACGATCCAAGGCTTCTTGGGTCTTGAGCGGCGCCTGACCATCTCGGGCGAGTTCACCATTTTCGATGGTCATATCTCGCTGGTGCTTCGGAGCAATCGCCACAGAATTTCTGTAAAAGAGGTGGTCGGTGATCCCGATCATCCTAAGGCACTGCTTGATCAGGCCGCAAGAGATCTGGTCGATAAACTCCTCCCGACGCTAGGAGCTAAGGTGCACAACAACAATGGAAATGACAGGCATCGCGAAAACATGCCCAACCAGGCGATCAGCGAATATGGAGTTGCGATCCAACTCGACCCTAAAAGTGCGACCCGCACTATAACCTAGCCAACGTCCGTAACGAACAAGGTGAGCGAGAGGAAGCGATCAGCGAATACCACGCCGCCATCACGCTCGACCCGAAATTCGCGATCCCCCACGTCGGGCTCGGCAACGTCCTTAGCGACCAGGGCAAGTTCGTCGAGGCGATTAGCGAATACAGAGCCGCCATCCAACTCGACCCGAACGACCCGATCGCCCGCAACAACCTCGCCAATATCCTTCGCGATCAGCGCAAGACCGATGAGGCGAACATCGAATACCGAACCGCCATCCAACTCGACCCTAAGGACGCGATAGCGCATTACAACCTCGGTGCCGCCCTCCGCAGCCAGGGCAAGCTCGACGAGGCGATCAGCGAATTCCGTGCCGCCGTGCAACTCAATCCGAAAGACGCGGATTTGCACGCCGGTCTCGGTGAAGCCCTTTGGAGTTCCAACTTCAGTAAGGGTAACCTCGACGAGGCGATCAGCGAATTCCGCACTGCTATCCAACTCGATCCGAAAAACGTCGAAGCTCACCTCCGGCTCGGCTACGTCCTTGGCAACCAGGGCAAGTCTGACGAGGCGATCAGCGAATTCCGCACAGTTATCCAACTCGACCCGAAAAACGCCGGCGCCCACGAATTGCTTGCTCAAAATCTGGGCGAATCCGACGCGGCGATCAGCGAATATCGCACGGCCATCCAACTCGACCCGAAAAGCGTTTACGCCCACCTCAATCTCGGCACCACCCTCGGCTTCCAGGGCAAGCCTGACGAGGCGATCAGTGAATTCCGCGCAGGCATCCAACTCGACCCGAAAAATGCTGATGCCCGCGGCCGTCTTGGTGACGCCCTTCGCAACCAGGGCAAGCTCGACGAAGCGATCAGCGAATTCCGGACTGAGATCCAACTCGACCCGGAGGCTGGGGGCGCCCACGTTGGTCTCGGCCTCGCGCTGGCTGACCAGGTCGGACCCGCGACACCGCAGAAACAGGTTGTTGAGATCCTGACGGAAGCATGCGAGCATATAATGATCGGTGCCCGTCTCCAGCCTGATGCCGGTTACGTTTCTGTAGCGCAAGAGATCGATGCCAAATTCGGCGACCGAGGACACTGCCCGCCACAATGAAACAAGCGCCGCGGCTAGCTGCTCCCTCCCCTCCAGTGATCGCCGATCTGACGACCAATCGAGGGGCGTCGGCCTCGATGTCTATATGTGCCAACCGCGCATTATCATATTCGGCGGCTTCGCCGGCACGGTGTGCTGGCCGCTCTCGGCGTTTCTGGCGTAAATGAACCCGAGTACCCGCCGTGTCGATCCCATGGAACAGCGAGCCCGCGAGCTTGCCATTGCCGCGGGTATCGATCCCGACAGTCGTGTTCCCAAGCCAGGCAGCGAGCGCGGCATGCCAGCCTGGTGCACGTTCCGGGACGCCGCACGGGCCGAACAGAACGCGCGTGAGGCCGCGGAGACAGCAGCGCAGATCGCGAACCTGCGTCCGCAGGAACCGCGCTACCAGAACAGCCCCATGTTGGTGATCGGGGAGCACGACCAGGCCACGATCGACCAGATGCGGAACTGCATGTCGGTGGGCAATGCGGTCGCCGGCGTGATCTGTGCGGATGGCCACCTCGGCTACGCGCAGCCGGTTGGCGGGGTCATCGCCTACGAGAAGCAAATCAGCATCTCCGGCGTGGGCTTCGATATCGGATGCGGCAACATGGCAGTCCGCCTCGATACTCGATACGAGGCAATCGCGGACACGGTTCCGCTCATCCTCGGTGATATCCGCAAGGTCATCTCCTTCGGTGTCGGACGCACGAACAATGAGCCCGTCGAGCGGTCGGCCGGCGACCTCTTCGATGACACCTACTCGTGGATCGAAGCGGACATGGAGAGCTACCGACAGAAGGCCGTCGCACAGCTCGGCACGGTCGGCAGCGGGAACCACTATGTGGACCTGCTGCGCGACGAGGAAGGCTTCGTCTGGATCGGCGTGCACTTCGGCAGTCGCGGGCTCGGCCACACCAGCGCCACCCGCTACATGAAGGCCGCGGGCGGCAAGGACGGCCTGAACGTCCCGCCGGCTATCGTGGACGAGGACAGTGAACTCGGCCGCCGCTACATCGCCGCCATGCAGCTCGCCGGCCGCTACTCGTACGCCGGCCGCGAATGGGTCGTGGAGCGTGTGCGCCAGATCATCGGCGGCACGGTCACCGACATGGTGCACAACCACCACAACTACGCCTGGCGGGAGCCTCACGTAATCGACGGCATCCCGCGCGACCTATGGGTTGTCCGCAAGGGTGCGACGCCCGCCTTCCCAGGCCAGCGTGGTTTCGTCGGCGGCAGTATGGGCGATGACGCGCTGATCCTGGAGGGCGTGGACAGTCCGCTGGCGCACGCTTCGCTCTACTCCACCATCCATGGTGCCGGCCGTGTGTTCGGCCGCAAGGAGGCGAAGCGCCGGTTCACCAGGGAGCAGATGGATGCATGGTTGCGCGAGCGCGGCGTGCTCCTGGCCGGCGCCGATCTGGATGAGAGCCCGATGGCCTACCGGCGCCTGCCTGACGTTCTGTCGCACCACGCTGGCAGCGTGAAGGTGCTGCACCGTCTGCGGCCGTTCGCTGTGGCGATGGCCGGCGAGGGCGAGTTTGATCCGTGGAAGGACTAGGGATGGTCTGGGCGGTTGGGATCGAACCAACGACTTCCTGCTTCCAAGGCAGGCACGCTACCGCTGCGCCACGCCCAGCCATACGGCGGGCGACCAAGAAAGGGCGTCAGGGTCGCGGTCGAAAAAACATGGCGGTGCGTTTACTCGCAGGTTCGAAGCCGGCGGAAACAAGCAGGTCTTGACTGATCATTGTCCCGAACGCCAGCGCGATGTAATGTAATACCAGCCGCCCTGTTCGATGACTGGTTTGACCCAGGGGCGCCTGGCGAGGGAGACGATGCGGTCGGGAAGTTCTGCGAGTTTGTTTCAGGCGTCATGACATGCCCCTGAGGATGACCTCATCGGTGTCTCAGACACGGCCCCCTGATTTCGTGACGGAGGTAAGAAAAAGCTTAACCACAGCGGCACAGAGACACCGAGAAGGGTCAGGCTCCGTGCCTCGGTGTCTCTGTGGTTAGGCTTTCTTCCTTACTATGCGATGGCCGGTTTGGCCCAAGAGCGCCTGGTGAGGGAGGCGATTTGTTCGGGCATTGCCATCAGTTTGTTCCAGGCATTACGACATGCCTTGAGGATAGCTTCATAGCTGTCCTAGCCTGGATTTCCACGGACCGGAAATCGCCTAACACGACAGGTTTCACATGCTAGTGGATCAGGCGGAGCGAACGGCCTTGCCACCATGGCACCAGGACGGGTTGGTCGATAAGTCCGGAGGCGAGTACCGATTGGAAGATGGGCGCGACGGTGGAAGCGCACTGTGACCTCGTCAGTGGCGATGGCGACGTTTGCCGGCATGTCGATCAAATCGCGGAAGATACGGCGGGCTTGGGCATCATCGTAGCCTCGCATGCGTCGGGCCATCAACCGGTAGAGGGCGCTGGCGAGGACGAGGAGCGCCATGTCGAAATCAACCTTGAAGCCGACTGAAGAGGAGAGCGCGTCGATGTGGAAGAAGCGTACGGCATCGGCGAGCGCACTTTCGATCAGCATGCGCTTGGCATAGCGAGTGATGAGGTTGCGGGCGCTGGCATGCCTGTCGTTGGTGACAAGGATAGTGGGTTCATCGTGGCCGAGATCCTTGATGAACAGTTGTCGGTAGGTGCGTTCGCGAAGGCAGACCTTCTGCTCGAAGACTTGGGGTGTGCGATATTTGCGACTGGGCAGGTTGAGCGTGATGGTGCGCCACGCCGATGCTGCCAGCTCATAGACTTCGGCCAGCAGGCCTTTGGAGCGCCGGCGCAGCGTCATAAAGGTGATCCCGGCGGCATCCAGCCGGTCGAGCCCTTCGTAAGTCGTGAGTTTGGAATCGAATACGAGGTGCTGCGGCACTTTGCCATGCTGACGCTTCCAGAACTCGATGAAACGGAAGATTTCCTCGGCCTCCTCACCCTTGCGAATGTCGGCGTTCGAGTAGCAGAACACCTGACTGTCGGCGTCCTGGGCGAGGAACGTGAGGATGCTGGGCTGACGGCGACTGCGCCTCGGCAGATAGTGTGTTTCGACCACCGGGTGTTCGCCGAAATAGGGCACGGAGTGGAAATCGAGGTTGATCAACTCCCCGCTGAAGAGCGCCTCTCCGGCCAACCGTTCGTGCCACAGAGCGAGCAACCGCGAGACGTTCTGCGGGGTGATCCGTGAGGAATACTCCGACAGGAAGCTCCTCTTCGGCATGACGTTGAGCCCGCAGAACAGCGCCAGGCCTTCGTCGGCAACCAGCGCCATGATATGGCTCTTCCGCTCAATGGCCCATAGCTTCAGAGCCAGCGAGGCGCGCAAAGCATGCGCGGCCGGGATCATGCGCGAGCCGGGGAGTTTGGCGCCGAGCGCCAGGGTGTCGGTGTTCAAACGCACCAGTTCGGCGATGAACAGGAACAGCCCCCCGACCCGTGTCGTGAACTCGCGCGGCGTGAGCGTGAAGCTGCGGATGTTGGCGACTGCCTCGGTGCTGGGCCCGGCTACGGCCGGACGCTCCTCGTCGAGCCGCCGCGGCAGCGGTGCGAACCCTTCCGCGGCGAGGACCTCGCGTACCGCAGTCGCACTGAGTGGCATTCCCCGTTCGGAAAGCGCCTGACTGATCTCGTAGACTGAGTAATTGCGTTTGCGCAGCGCCACGATCTGGTCATGGGCACGGCCCTTTCTGGGCTGCTCACGCCGACCCGGTCGGACGACGGCGAAGAAGTCTGGCAGTTCGCCGCGACGAAAGGCGTGGCAGAGCACCCGGAATGCGCCCGGTGAGTAGCCGAACCGTCGCGCCGCCGCGTCAGAGCCAATGCCTTCGAAGAAATAGGCGCGCAATGCCTCGTATTGGCGCTGCCGTGGGGTCGCCGGCCGGACGAAGAAGCGGCGGCACTTTGTTAGGTCATATGGTGCTCTGATAGCCACTTGTGCACGGTGTCTAACCCCATATATAGTGTCAAGCGAGAAAGACGTGACAACCCCTGCGCCTGCCAGAGAAGGGCTATGGTGCTGCATTTTTGCATCAACCGATGGCGAGGCGGAATCCTGGCAGTCTTCCTTTGGCAAGGAGAAGACAACGTACAAATGGGCTATCAGCGCACCATCATGCATAACAAATCACGCAAAAAAGCGAGTTTTTAGAATCGCTTGAACTCGCCCACCGTTAGGCGGGCTCGGCTCCGTGGAAATCCAGGCTAGACACAGTGGCTGAGAAAGTTGCCGCGCAGGAACTCCCAGACGTTCTCGACCGGGTTCAGCTCCGGCGAGTAAGCTGGCAGCGGCAACAGGCTGATGTTGTCAGGCACCGGCAGGCGGCGCCCCGGCTGATGCCAACCAGCGCCATCGACCAGCAACACAGCATGAGCCCCCGGGGCAACCTGGAGGCTGATCTCCTTCAGATGTTCGGCCATCGCCTCGCTGTTGGCGGCCGACATGATGATGGCAGCGCCGATGCTGCGCTCGGGGCAAACGGCGCCGAAGATATAGGCGGAGTCATGGCGGTTATCGCGAACCGCCGCCGGGCGCGAGCCACGTCGCGCCCAGACGTAGGTCAGCGTGCCCTTCTGACCGACACGGGCTTCGTCGCCGAACCAGATCTCCAGCGGCTTGCCGGCGGCAGCGGCTGGCACAACCTCGGCCACCTGGCTGGCGAACTCCTTCTTGAATGCCTCTTGCGCGGCGGCATCCTTCTTCGGATGATAGGGACGCGGCTGCAGCCGGGTGAACTTCAGCCGGCGCAGCAGCTTGCCGACACTGCGCTCGTGCAGCTCGACGCCAAACTCATCCTTGATCCGCTGCCGCAGGTCGATGCAGCGCCAACGTACCACGCCGTCCCGCTCAAGGTCGGGCCCCTGTTGCACCCATTCCACCACCTTGGCCTGTTGCTCGGGCGATAAGCGGGGCGGCGGACCGCGGCGGCACGGTCGGTCGGACAGGCCATCCAGCCCGGACTTGTTGTAGCGATGTACCCAGTCACGCAACGTCTGGCGGTCCATCGCACACGCCTCCGCCGCGGCTTCCCGCGACCAGCCTTCCAGCAGCAACGCCATCGCCAGCATCCGACGTGCCGCTTTGGCGTCTCGAGTGGCCGCCGCCGCCTCTCGCAGATCAGCCGCCGATCGCTCCAAACGGGTGATCGCTACGGTCATCGCTGTCCCCTCCGTCCAACGGGGACGCCGAATCGTACCGCTCCGAGCCGCACCAAATCACGTTCGAGTCAACGAGCCGGGCGGCTGGTATAACATACGTGGGGATGGAGGTTATTATGGCGAAACAGCGTTGGGCAACATTTTCCGTTGAAGATCATAAGCTCGCGAGTCCAGAGTTCCGGAGGAATTTCGGCTCAGGAGGCTAGGCGGAAGGCCTCCATTTTATTGGTGTCCTGTCGTTCGATGACGAATTTCGCGAAGGTGTTGCTCGGGGTGGCATTCAAGAGAAATTCCGGCAGGCTCTGGCGCAGGGCATTGGCCACGACCAGCTCCGAGGGCGGGATGCCGGGCCGAATGGTTCGCAGCCAGGAGCCGAAGGAATTCCAGACGAGCTGAGGGAAGGCGACGGCCAGATACTGAAGTAGTCCCTGGCAGACGACACCCGCCTGGATGAAGACGTGGTAGGCGTGGAGCTTGCGTTTGACGGCGTTGCGGTATTCCGGCAACTCACGATGGAGATGTTGATTGCCACTGCGGCGGCGGAGCGGCTTCATGTCGGACATCCAGAAATGGTAGGTAAACGAACCGATCAGCCGCACCGCCTGCTTGAACGTGTGCTCGATCTTGAAGCGCAGACCGTACAGGCGAATGATCTCGATAGCCTCCAAAGAGGTGTCGGTGCACATCAGGAGGCACGAGCCTCTTACTGGATGAATCACCGCCACGAAGCGCACGAGTCGACCGGCCGGGCGCCATAGCAGGTCGCGGACCCGATACTGGATGATCACCTGGTGCTCGCCGTAGACGGGACTTTCGGCCTGTTGGAAGCCCTTGGGGTCCTCCAGCAGGGATTTGAGCTTGACCTTCCTGCCATAGACCCTGGGCCGACCTCTCTTCCGCGGGCCGCACTGCTGGTGAGCAGTGTAGGCGACGGCGTTGGACTTCACCCGCGTGACCAGGTGGTTGTTCTCCTCGAGCAGGCCGGTGACGATCTTGCGCGCGGCATAGTAGGCGTCGGCGACGAAGTAGAAGGGTTCTGGGATGGCGACGATCCCGAGGAGCGCAAGCATCTTGTCGAGCAGGGTGCGGCGATCGCGATTGGACCACACCAACCCTTCGTGGATTCGTATGGCGAGCGGCACGGCGAAGACGCTGGCTGCGGCCTGAACGAGCACGCTCACAGCCTGGAGGGAATGTCCCATGATGAATTCGGGCTTGGTGTTCGACTCGGACTGCTGATGCAGGAGTTTGACCGCCGGCATCTTGCGCCCGCGCTTGGGGATCTTGATGCCGTCGCCGACCACGACACACCTTCCCTTGATGCGCAGCGGCTGCGGGAATAGCCGGAGCACCACCTGGGTCCACAGCGCCGCGAGCCGATCGAGCTTCACGGCGGGGCTGTGAAAGTGATCGACGAGCTTGTTGTAGAAGCGAGCCTCGAGCTTCAGCGCCCGCACGAGGCTGGTTACGCCCAGCAGTTCCGTCCGCACCGTGAAGCCTGCCACGGCGGTGGCGAACCACAGGAAGGTGCGCAGACGCGAGAACGCCGGACGCAGCAGCCAAATCGCGTTCCACCAGGGCATCCACAGCGGCATCGGACCCTCTCAATTCTGTTGCCAGCATAGTATAGCACTGGTATGCTAAACCTATGACAAACAAACGCCTGGCAGTGATCAGAAAGCGCGTTGGAAGCATCAAGGCGCAGCTGGCCGGCATTGAAGACATGCGGCCCGGATCGCTCACCCGCCAGTACAAGGATCCAGAGAACCGGAGGGGACCCTACTACCAGCTCAGCTACACGCGGCAGATGAGGAGCCGGACCGAATATGTTCCGCGCGACTATCTGCCCGAGGTGCGGCGTGAGATCCGCAACTATAAGCGCTTCAAGGCGCTCACCGCCCAGTGGATCGCCTTGAGCATCGAGCAGAGCCGCTTGATGATGAAGCGAGCCTTGCGACGGCAATGACCCGCGGTGCTATCCTCATCCGATGGGCAAGCGACGCGCAAAACACCCCTTCGAGAACAACCCGTTCACTGACGCCTTCCTCGAATGGATGGGCTCGTCCGAGGGGGAACGCTCGGTCTACGCGCTCGATCTGGTCTTCGCCGCACTGGATAATGCCGACGTCGACCCCAAACGGCGCAAGATCGTCTGGGACGACGGGAAACGGCTGTCGATCGAGCAGTCGGCAGAATGCATCCATGCCGAGCATCCGGACGTGCCGCGCGACTTGATCGAAACTCACGTGGTCGGGTGGCTCGAGGGCTTTGCGCCGGAATCCTACTCCGAACGCCAGCTCGAGGAGCTCGACCGGCTCACTGAGCAGTGGCTTGACGACTACGAGCGCAAGTCACAGGCCGCCAGGAAGTAACCCAGAACTCGGCACTCTCGAGATCATAAGGATATCACCGGTCTAGTCCCAGACATCTTGAGCTTCGATAGGCTGATTTTTCCCTATCCGCGCGATGACAAGGAATGGGACTTTTGGGAGCAGGAAGGGTGGCAACCCCGGCTACTTGATCTCCGGCTGACCCAACTGGGCGACCTTGCGACTCCGTTTGAATGGGGTGAGCCCGAACGCGCTTGGTACCGCACGGGGCTTGCTGCGGCGCGGAATATGGAACAACTTGAGGTTTCCAACACGCATTTCTTCGCAGAGTCTGAAGAAAAGGCGGGGCGCAGTTGCTGGGAAATCGCAAAGCAGGCTACGCGAGACACGATTGGCGACAGGATCAAATATCAATTCGGCAACGACTGCTGGCTTTTGCCGCGCTATGGTTCACTAGCGGCGCTGCAGGCCGAACGCTCGTTTGCTATCACCCCGGAAGAGCGCGAGCGTCGGCGCGCCCGCCTCACAGTACTCCTGGGGCATAAGTTGGCATTACCATCATCCGCAAATGCGCAAAAGGCATTTAACCTTGCAGTAGAACTTGCGAGGGACTCCGCGTTTCAGCGAGCGCGGCGCGCACTGAATGAAAAGCAGGAGTTGACGGTTCTGCAGGAACAGTCGGGTAAGAACGACGCTCAAGCATTTGGAGTTGACCCGGTTTCGTGGACACCTGAGCATTTGCGTTCGAGGAGTCCACCATGTCGAAGACGAGACGATGTTACGCACCTGAATTTCGGCGTCAGATGGTTGAGTTGGTGCAAGCTGGACGCTCGCCGGAGGAGCTGGCGCGCGAGTTTGAGCCAACCGCGCAGTCGATGCGGAACTGGGCGGCGCAGGCGAAGCGCGATGCCGGCCGCGGCGATGGGGGCCTGACGACGGCGGAGCGCGAAGAGCTCAACCGCCTGCGACGTGAGAACCGCCGGCTTAGGCTTGAGCGGGAAATCCTCTCAAAGGCGGCGGCCTGGTTTGCTCGGGAGACGAACGCGATCCCCGCGAAGGGTTCCGGTTCGTGAGCGATCACCATCGCGAAGCGATCCCCCGGAGGGAAATGCCGCGAAGCGGCATCCGCGAACTACCCGATCGCCACCATGTGCCGGCTGCTGGGTGTCTCCTCCGGCGGCTACTACGCATGGGCGAAACGCCAGCCGTCGCAGCGGGCCCGGTCCGACGCGGCGCTGATGGCGGAGATCCGTAGCGCGCATGCGGGTTCGTGCGGCATTTATGGGGCGCCGCGGGTTCATGCCGAGCTGGCTGCCAAGGGCATCCGCATCGGCCGCAAGCGTGTCGCCCGGCTGATGTCGAAGGCAGGTCTCGCCGGTGTGAGCCGACGCAAGTTCGTCACCACCACGGTCAAGGGCGATGGCCGGGAGGCACCCGACCTGGTCGAGCGCAACTTCACGGCGGAAGCGCCGGATCGGCTGTGGGTCGCTGACATCAGTGTGCCGCAGCAAGCGGCGTGAGAGATGGGGGGCGGCCCCCCGCAACCGGCTTGCAGGAGCAGGTTGCAAACCGCCGTGAGCGGCGCGGGTCAAAAGCCCGGGTCGTGAGCGTCACGGAAAAGGCGCCGCGAGGCGTCAGGTGGGAGACAGGAAGGCGAACACCAGTGAACTGCCGTTCAAGTGTCGAAAGTACTCAAATGACGTCGAAACCGGCGAGTGATGTTGCGCCGGGATCAGTCCGGACGGTGCCTGCTGACGGGCCGGACGGCGTCCGGCATAGAGGCAGCGCGATCCTGTTTCAGGCTCTCACGTTGAACTGCGGGAACCTTCGGCGGCGATGCCAAGCGAAAGGCGCAAGCCCGAAAGGCGAGGCCGATAATAGTGACGCGCCGCCAAGGGACGGAGCCGCTCGTAGTAGCGTTGAGACCGCCGTAATGGCGGGGGAGCGAAGGGGCGGCGTCATCCGGCAGGCATGGGGGATCAACCGGGCGACCGGGAGGAGTCCCGCATGACCTGCAAACCCTATGACATTCCCAAGACCTTGATATGGGAGGCATGGTTACATGTAAAAGCCAACCAAGGTGCTGCGGGGATCGACGCCGAGACGATCGAGCAGTTTGAGGAGAGGCTGGGCGACAACCTATACAAACTTTGGAATCGGATGAACGCCGGCAGCTACTTTCCGCCGCCGGTGAAGGCCGTGCCGATCCCGAAGAAGTCAGGAGGCGTCCGGATTCTGGGCATCCCGACGGTGGCCGACAGGATCGCGCGACGGCGGTGAAGATGCGGCTGGAGCCGCGGCTCGATCCGATCTTCTGCGAGGATTCCTACGGGTATCGTCCGGGAAAGTCGGCGCTGGAGGCAATCGCTGTCACCAGACGCCGCTGCTGGGACTACGACTGGGTTGTAGAGTTTGACATCCGGGGGCTGTTGGATACCGCTTCATACTACCCCCACGGTCATGAGGTTGGGTTGAACAGCTGGGGTTGGTGGTCTATCACCTTGATCCGCAGTCCCTTTTGTTTGCCTCGCACGATATGCACTGCCTCGAGCTCGCCGCGCTTGACACGCTGCAACACGGTCTGGCGGGAGACCCTGAGCGCGCGCATTGCTTCCCGCATTGGCAGGAAGTCGTCGCCCGCTTCGCCCTTGAACCGAGCGACGAGGGCATCGGTTAAACGGATACGCCATGGCGCGCCAGGCGTCGGTTGCTCACCGGCAATGATCCCGTCATTGAGTAAGCGGTGAAGCGTCGACGGGGCAATGCCAAGCGCTGCGGCAGCCTTCCTGATGGTCAGCAATTCGCCGTCGGGCTCTTCAGTTCCGCGCTCGAAGCACGGAATATTCCAATGGTTGCGCAGGCTACCGACGTGGTTCGTCTCGAATCGATGACCATAGGCCGTGCTACGCCCCTGCCGATTAAGGATGCCTGCAATGACGCTGTCGGGGTAATAGCGGGCCAACCGGCGAATGAGCGCGATCGCGTCCTCGTCGGTGCGGATGGTCGCCGGCCGCGAACGTGGCAGTGTTAAGTTTATTTCATCGAGTGCGCCACCCTTCCAGCGGATCACAAGATGCGCAGCGGCTTTGTCGCGCTCAACTTTGATGGTGATCTCTTCAACCAGCGCTCGTAGCAGTTCTTTCCGATCGCGTGATGTGGTGCTTGGGGCGTGCCAAACTCTGGCGAGATCGGGCCCGATCGAAAGCAAATGATCGCGCTCCGCCTGAGTGAGTACACGCGGGCGCTCTTGCTCGCGACGCGCAAGTTCAGCCTTTGCGGCTTCAAGAGCGCTTAGCTTTTCCTCCCACTCGCGCTCCAGTCCACGAGCTACAAGGCGATTGTCCGGGTCAACAGCACGATATCGTCGCTCGGCACGGCTTGCTTCATAACTTGCTCGCTCGACACCAAGGCGCCACTGCTTGAGCACAGCCTCGCGATCTGCTTCAAGCCGTTCCGCGGCCGCGATACTGGCAGCCAGCTTCGCTGGCTCGAGGATCGCAAGAAATCTCTGTGCAACGGCGTCATCGATCTGAACGCCACCAACATTGAGGCAATAGACCCCGCGGCCTTCGACAATGATCTTGCCGGGGCAGTGGTAGCCAGGCGACGACAGCCGACCGTGGTAGTGTGTTCGAAGCCGACGCCCGCAATGACCGCAACGGGCGAGACCCTGCAGCAGGGCACTGCCTTCTCTCACAGCGCCATCCTCCTTGTGGGGGCCTGGTCGGGTATTCCGCGCGATGCGCGCCTGATTGGCCTCGTAGGTCTGCCATTCTATGAACCCAGGATGATGGTCCGGGATGAGCACCTGCCAGTCGGAACGGGGAAGATGCCGGATGCGCTTATGCCGCCTGCCCGCAGCATCCAACACCGTCTCGGTGCGGGTCTTTCCGTAGGCGTAGGCACCGGCATAGACGGGATTGGTCAGCACATGGTGAATGGCCGTGTAGCTCGCGTCGACCCAGCGGATGTCGTGGCCCTGGTGCATCTGCAGCGGAAACGGCAGACCTTCAGAACGGAACCAGAGCCAGACGCGGCGGGCCGAACCGGTCTCGGCAAATTTGGCGAAGACGCTGCGAATGGCCGTCACGACAGCTTCGTCTGGGTGGAAACGGACTTCGCCGTCGGCGTCGCCCCAAACAAAGCCGACCGGCAAGCCGCGCCGGAGTTCGCCGCGTGCGGCCTTGTTGCGAATACCGCCATTCAAACGTGCGCGCAGCACGTACAATTCGGCTTCGCTCATTGTCCCCTGTTGATGGCTGCGTGAATCCGCGTAAATCTGGCGACGTTTCTGTTCCGACTTCGAGCCTACCGCCACCAGCGAAAACGAGTGTGGCTGGGTGGCCAGCCCCTATCAAGGCTGGCCTTCGGCCCCCGCCTCTGGCGGCTTTCGGCCTTGACAGAGGCTGGCCACCCAGCCGTCTAGCTGTGATCGCGTTCGACGGTGAGGTCGGCGGAAGCCTCGGCAACTTTCGTGCCAAGTTTTCGAACGTCGCCAGATTTGCGCGGATTCCCACCGCCATCGACAGTCCCCTTCAAACCGAGCAAGAGTCTATCGTTGAAAAGCCCCGGATGGTAGATGCCATCCGCGTCGCCGATCAACGTATCGCTAATGCCGGCAAGATCGATGAGGCGATACCAGTCGGCGTTGTTGCGCGCGAGGCGAGATACTTCAAGACCGAGCACGATGCCGACATGGCCGAGCGCCACCTCAGCGGTCAGGCGAGCAAACCCTGAGCGGACAACCGCGCCCGAACCAGAAAGACCAAGATCCTCGTCGATGATAACGATCCGGTCATCGGACCAGCCAAGTTCGCGGGCCTTGATTGCCAAGGCATACTGTCGGTCCGTTGATTCACGATTGTGCTCGACCTGACTTGGGCTGGACTGGCGCAGATAGACGATCGCCTGACGGGCGAGGTGACTTGCGGCGATCTTGGCGTGCTCAGTCATTGCTCGCCTCCTTCTCCTGCTCGGCGGCCAGCATCTCGGCGATGAGGCGCGCGAGAACCGCCAGCGCTGTCAGGCGCGATGTCTCGTCGATGTCGTCCCAAGCGGTTGATGGGCGATCTGGCGTTGAGATCTCCGGCGGCTGATTGGGAGGATTGAAAAGCCCAAGTGTCAGTTGCATCGTGGCGCTCCATTGGCAAAACCCGTTGGTCGAGTTGGCTTTGCAGAGCGTCGAGGACCTTGCGCAGGTGGAGCAAATCGTGGAGCCGAGCGAGGTAATCCGCCGCCAAGTCGTGGTCAGAGGACAAGGGATCCGCGCAGCCGTCCCCGTCCCAATCAGTCCATCTTGCCGGAATGAGCGAGCGGCTGCCGTCAGGTAAGCTTACCAGCACGAACAAAATGCCACGGCGAAAAAGACTGCTAATCGCCGCTAAGCTCTGACCGTCGAAAGCGTGACCCTTCCGGATGATTGTCACCCTCGGCGGGATTTGGTGGTGATGGGTAATCTGTGGCCGCTTCTTTCGACAATCTCGACCATGACCTCTTGATGAGGGCTCTGCGCAAGCACTGTCAGGAGCCCTGGATCCTGCTCTATGTGGAACGCTGGGTGTCGTGTCACCGATCCTGGCCAATCTGTTCCTGCACTATGCGTTTGATCTGTGGGTGACACGACATCTGCCCGGCGTCCGGTTTGCCCGGTATGCTGACGATGCGGTGCTTCACTGCAAGAGCAAATGGCAGGCGGAGTATGTGCTTGATCGCATCCGGGAACGGTTCCAGGCCTGCAAGCTCGAACTGCATCCGGGCAAGACACGGATCGTGTATTGCAAGGACATCAATCGGACCGGGGATCACCCCGTCGTCCAGTTCACGTTTCTCGGCTATACGTTCCGGCCCCGCAAGGCGCTGGATAAGTATGGCCGGGTTTACGTGAACTTTTCCCCGGCGGTCAGCCGCGACGCCCTCAAGGCCATGCGGCAGACTATCAGGGGATGGCACCTGCAACTGAAGAGCGACAAGAGCTTGGACGATCTATCGGCCATGTTCACTCCGGTCCTGAAAGGCTGGCAGCAATACTACGGCCGGTTCCACGGATCGGCGCTCAAGCCGGTGTGGCGGCACATGAACCTGTTCCTGATCCGGTGGCTGATGCGCAAGCACAAGAGGCTGGCAGGCCATAAAACAAGAGCGCGGCGATCCGTCTAGCCTGGATTTCCACGGACCGGAAATCGCCTAACACGACAGGTTTCACATGCTAGTGGATCAGGCGGAGCGAACGGCCTTGCCACCATGGCACCAGGACGGGTTGGTCGATGAGTCCGGAGGCGAGTACGATTGGAAGATGGGCGCGACGGTGGAAGCGCACTGTGACCTCGTCAGTGGCGATGGCGACGTTTGCCGGCATGTCGATCAAATCGCGGAAGATACGGCGGGCTTGGGCATCATCGTAGCCTCGCATGCGTCGGGCCATCAACCGGTAGAGGGCGCTGGCGAGGACGAGGAGCGCCATGTCGAAATCAACCTTGAAGCCGACTGAAGAGGAGAGCGCGTCGATGTGGAAGAAGCGTACGGCATCGGCGAGCGCATTTTCGATCAGCATGCGCTTGGCATAGCGAGTGATGAGGTTGCGGGCGCTGGCATGCCTGTCGTTGGTGACAAGGATAGTGGGTTCATCGTGGCCGAGATCCTTGATGAACAGTTGTCGGTAGGTGCGTTCGCGAAGGCAGACCTTCTGCTCGAAGACTTGGGGTGTGCGATATTTGCGACTGGGCAGGTTGAGCGTGATGGTGCGCCACGCCGATGCTGCCAGCTCATAGACTTCGGCCAGCAGGCCTTTGGAGCGCCGGCGCAGCGTCATAAAGGTGATCCCGGCGGCATCCAGCCGGTCGAGCCCTTCGTAAGTCGTGAGTTTGGAATCGAATACGAGGTGCTGCGGCACTTTGCCATGCTGACGCTTCCAGAACTCGATGAAACGGAAGATTTCCTCGGCCTCCTCACCCTTGCGAATGTCGGCGTTCGAGTAGCAGAACACCTGACTGTCGGCGTCCTGGGCGAGGAACGTGAGGATGCTGGGCTGACGGCGACTGCGCCTCGGCAGATAGTGTGTTTCGACCACCGGGTGTTCGCCGAAATAGGGCACGGAGTGGAAATCGAGGTTGATCAACTCCCCGCTGAAGAGCGCCTCTCCGGCCAACCGTTCGTGCCACAGAGCGAGCAACCGCGAGACGTTCTGCGGGGTGATCCGTGAGGAATACTCCGACAGGAAGCTCCTCTTCGGCATGACGTTGAGCCCGCAGAACAGCGCCAGGCCTTCGTCGGCAACCAGCGCCATGATATGGCTCTTCCGCTCAATGGCCCATAGCTTCAGAGCCAGCGAGGCGCGCAAAGCATGCGCGGCCGGGATCATGCGCGAGCCGGGGAGTTTGGCGCCGAGCGCCAGGGTGTCGGTGTTCAAACGCACCAGTTCGGCGATGAACAGGAACAGCCCCCCGACCCGTGTCGTGAACTCGCGCGGCGTGAGCGTGAAGCTGCGGATGTTGGCGACTGCCTCGGTGCTGGGCCCGGCTACGGCCGGACGCTCCTCGTCGAGCCGCCGCGGCAGCGGTGCGAACCCTTCCGCGGCGAGGACCTCGCGTACCGCAGTCGCACTGAGTGGCATTCCCCGTTCGGAAAGCGCCTGACTGATCTCGTAGACTGAGTAATTGCGTTTGCGCAGCGCCACGATCTGGTCATGGGCACGGCCCTTTCTGGGCTGCTCACGCCGACCCGGTCGGACGACGGCGAAGAAGTCTGGCAGTTCGCCGCGACGAAAGGCGTGGCAGAGCACCCGGAATGCGCCCGGTGAGTAGCCGAACCGTCGCGCCGCCGCGTCAGAGCCAATGCCTTCGAAGAAATAGGCGCGCAATGCCTCGTATTGGCGCTGCCGTGGGGTCGCCGGCCGGACGAAGAAGCGGCGGCACTTTGTTAGGTCATATGGTGCTCTGATAGCCACTTGTGCACGGTGTCTAACCCCATATATAGTGTCAAGCGAGAAAGACGTGACAACCCCTGCGCCTGCCAGAGAAGGGCTATGGTGCTGCATTTTTGCATCAACCGATGGCGAGGCGGAATCCTGGCAGTCTTCCTTTGGCAAGGAGAAGACAACGTACAAATGGGCTATCAGCGCACCATCATGCATAACAAATCACGCAAAAAAGCGAGTCTTTAGAATCGCTTGACTCGCCCACCGTTAGGCGGGCTCGGCTCCGTGGAAATCCAGGCTAGCCGCGCCCCGCCCGCGCCCGGCCGCGCCTCGTCAGAAGAATTTGTGGGCGACGTTGGGTTCCGGCAGCTTACCAAGTGCATGATACAAGGCGATTTCGGTGACGTGGAAGGTACGGAACCTGTAGGATTTTCGCATGGTCAGTTTGGCCTTGTTGTTCAGACCCTCGACCACACCGCTGGAGAGCTGCTTCCTGGCGCGGAAGTAGTTCAGGATCAGCGCGCGGTGCGAGCGTAGCGTCCTGGCGATCTTCTTCATCGGCTCGATGCGGGAGCGCATGACCTGACCGCACCATTCATCCAGGAACTTGCCGGCCCAACTCGGCGAAGCATAGTCCCAGAACTGCTGGAAGTCCTCCTTCAGCAGATAGGCCCGTACGGTCCGCAGGTTGTAGCGCAGCAGATCGCGCAGGCGGAAGCGTTGATGCTCGGTCAGGTTGGCCTTGCGCTTAAGCACACACCAGCGGGTCTTCTTCAAGACTGGCTCATAGCCGTCCCGGGCCAGCCGGCGAGCCTCGGCGGCACGCACCTGGTCCAGCGCGGCATTCATCTTGGCGACAATATGGAAGCGATCGAGGATGTGGATGGCCTGGCTGCACCGCTCACGAATCACCTTCAGATAAGGCTGCCACATGTCCGAGCACACAAACTCGATCTGCCCAGCCAATGGTTCGCCGATCAGGGTGAAGAACTGCTCGAAGCTCTCCACCGTCCGTTCGCGACCGATCCATAGCAGGCGCGTGCACTGCTGCTCGATCTGATAGACCAGCGTCAGGTATTTGTGTCCCCTGGCATACTGGATCTCATCGACGCCGATCGCCACGATCGGCCCCAGTTGCCGGTGCTCGATCCCCCACTGCACGACATACTCGACCGACTGGCAGACCTTGTCCCAGGTGCTGCGAAACGACCCGGCGGTCTCCTGCCAGGACAGCTTCCTCGCCCAGTGCGCCAGGAACAGCATGTAGGCCTTGGTCAGCTGGTGCTTGCCGACACCCCAGGGGACCGCTTCGACCCGCACGCCGCAGGCCCGGCAATCGACCCGTCGCATGCAATAGAGGAACACCACCATGCAGCCCCAGAGGGGCACGAATTCGAACCGGCGCAGGCTCAGGTGATCATAGGCCGGCGCCGGCTTGCGACAGCCCGAGCACACCGGTCTCGAGCCGCGGCGGGGCCGCACGCTGATCTCGATGGTTCGGCTTTCGGCGCAATGTCGCGCCTTCTCGTAAACGAACCCAGGAAAGTGCTGGTAGTGGTTCAGCAGGGAGATCAGCCGCATGGCAGCGGGACCCAAAGGAGTTGCCGGCAGACGTGACAGCGTACCGGCGCAACGGGCTGCTGCCGATCCCTTGCAGACCTGTTGTCCGGACCTCGATCAGTGGCCTCGCAGCTGGGCGTATGAGGCGCGCGATATTCCGCCTGGCCGGCGGATGGTGGAATGCTTCAAGCCGTTCCTGCGCGACCTGCTGGCCTTGCAGCTATCACGCCAAACCTTGCGCCGACACCGCGACAACGTCTGGGCTCTCGGCGGTGAGGTCATCAGCCGATTGCAGATGGACAGCGACCTCCGGAGGCGGCCAATCAAGCAGGTCGTCCTCACCCTCATCGGCGACGATGGCGGGCCGCTGCTCTCCCATGGTCAGTCCGACACCGCGCAGCGCTCCTTCGACACGACCTGCCGCAAGTTGTTCCGCTTCCTGACAGACCCTGAGATCAGCCGCGATGAGGCGTAAAGATGCCTGCCGTGGTGGCGGATGATATCTCCGCTTCTGCCGATGTGGCGGCTGTGGGGTTGTGGGCAACGCGCTTGTGTTGTCCACAAATCCACCAGCCGGCCGGCTGAGTGATAAAACTAGCCCTCGGTATACCCCCGAAGCACCCACAGTTTCCGCTGACGAGCCTAAAACAAGGGCTGCCGAGATACTCAAGCGATTTGCGCAAGGTCGGCCGGGTGCTTTCATTCACTGGTCGATGGGTTATCTGTCGTAGGCTGGATGATGGGAGCCGGATGAGCCGAGAGGTTCACGTCCGGTTGTGTGTCCAGAAAAGGCTGGCATGTTCAGCAGGAGACAGACCTGCCGGGGTAGAAGTCAGAGCCCCGTAGTTTGGATAGCGGAGGGGAGGGAAACCGAACCTTCGAAGCCTATCGACAAGATCTCCCATGGGGAGGTCACGAGTCACCGGGCCGTAACAAAAGTGAACGCATTGTGGCCTCGAAAGTGAATAGCCCCGAGGGCCGAGCCCGCAACCGTAGGGCGAAGGCAGCATGACCAGCCGAATACTGACCGACACGACTGGTCACCTCGGCGGGGTGGAAGCGACAGCACGGTGACAAGGGCGTGCCAAGCAACTGGAGAAACCCTCCTCGTCCCAGCGAGAAATCGCCGGAGCAAGGTAGGTCGTATAACCGGCGAAACCGGGAAATCGGCCGAAGACGAGAGGGTGGCGGCTGGGTCCGTAGTAGCGATGAAACGGAGTAATGTCCGTGGAGCAAAGGGGCCCTGCCATTTGCAAAGTCTCCGACGTAAGGAAGGCAAGGACGAGATGATAAAGGCGTCCATCGATGTGCAGGACCTGAGGCGGAGAATATACGTCAAGGTGAAGGCTGAACCGTCCTGGCGTTTCGGGAGAAGGCGCCATCTGGCGCATGCTCAGAAACGAAAGGGCTTCGGTTGGGAGCGGCGGAGTAGGCTCACTCGGGGCTGGTTAACGGCTATCGGGTGAAACACGGCAGGCCGAAAGTCGCCCCAGCAGGATAGGTCCCATAAGCCTTGGCATGAAGCAAATGGGGGCGCGCAGTGCGGGAAATCTGCACGCTGCGTGCGACGTGGAGGGGGCTGGAGACGTGGCACGGTCGAAATACGTGGGCCAAACCGGCGCGCCAGTCCTTGACCCTACCTGCGAGGGGCCGGAGGTGAGATTCCTCCGGCCTACTCACCCCTACATCCCGACCTGGGCGGGCTTTCTCTATCTCGCCGTGGTGCTCGACGCCTTCAGCCGCCGCGTAGTCGGCTGGTCGATGGCCACCACGCTCGCCAGGCAATTGGTGCTTGATGCTCTGAACATGGCGCTGGTGACGCGACGACCCAGAGGCGTGATTTATCACTCCGATCAGGGTTCGCAATACACCTCGATCGAGTTCGGCCATCGTTGCCGCGAGGCCGGCGTGCGTCCCTCGATGGGCTCGGTTGGAGACGCCTACGACAACGCCATGTGCGAGAGCTTCTTCGCCACCCTCGAATGCGAGCTTCTCGCCCGCTATCGCTTCAAGACTCAGGCCGAAGCTCGCCGCGCGGTGTTCGCCTTCATCGAAGGCTTCTACAATCCGCGTCGTCGTCACTCCTCGATCGAGTATCTCTCACCGATCGACTACGAACGACGGCATTATGCAATGATCGTCGTTCCCGACGATGACCAGCCTGCCGCCGTGCTCGCGGCCGTCAAGGACGCTTCGCGCCGCCTTCGGCGGTGGCCTGCGGGCCATCCTGTGTGCCGGGCATGCCCGGCAGCCTGGGGGTGAAAGTCCCCTGTGCAACCTGATGGAGGTGAAGCACGAGCGAAGCGCAAGGGCGGAACCGCGAGGGACCGTCTGAAGGAAGCGTCGAGCGAAATCGCGTCCCGACGAACAGAAACCAGATATGAGGCAGCCATGATCGGACGAGCAAGCAGGACAGAGCGAAGTCCATATCCATCAAGGATCACGGCTGTAAATCTGGCGGGAGTGCGAGGAAGGCTGTCGGACTTACCCCGGGAGATCTGTCGCGTGTCCCGTCCGGGACTGGGGTGGTCGCAAGATCACCCGAGCGCGCGGCAGAAGTCAGCAGAGGGCGTAGTAGGCCAGACCATCGGCCGAAGGCCCGAACGGTCCCCGCAAGGGGTTGAAGGAGAGGGCGAGTAGCTTGGGCGTCTCATGGTCCCAGTAGCGGCCGCGAAGCCACGGCGAGTGGCGCTTCCTTCTGCCGGTCGAGGTGAAGCCTCAGGGCGGCCGAGGGCAAGCTGGCCGAAGCGACCACGGCGGCGTCCGAACCCGAAAGTCCGGTCATGACCAGTACCCTGATGGAGGCAATCTGTGACCCGGACAACATAGCGTCAGCCGTGCGTGCGGTGATGCGCAACAAGGGCGTGCCCGGCGTCGACGGGATCACCGTCCGACACCTGCCGGGCGTCCTGGAAGCGCACTGGCCGGAGATCGAAAATCAACTGCTTCAGGGGCGCTACCAGCCGCAACCGGTACGTCGGGTGCAAATCCCGAAGCCGGCCGGAGGGACGCGCGACCTCGGCATTCCAACCGCGATTGACCGCGTGATCCAGCAGGCGGTGCTGCAGCGGCTGCAGCCGCTGTGGGACCCGACATTCAGCGAGCATAGCTACGGCTTCCGGCCGGGCCGCTCGGCCCACCAAGCGGTGACACAGGCGCAAGCCTATGTCAGCGAAGGCTATCAGTTTGTCGTTGATCTTGACCTGGCGAAGTTCTTCGACCGAGTCAATCACGACCGGCTAATGGCTGCGGTGGCCGCGCGCGTGTCCGACCGGCGGGTGCTTCGGCTCATCCGGAGCTTTCTGACCGCCGGTGTGCTTCATGGCGGGCTATTCGAAGCGAGTCACGAGGGCACCCCGCAAGGTGGCCCGCTCTCGCCCTTGCTCTCGAATCTCGTGCTGGATGAACTGGATCGCGAACTCGAGCGCCGCGGCCATCGCTTCGTGCGCTACGCAGATGACTGCAATATCTACGTGCGCAGCGAGACGGCTGGCCGGCGAGTGATGGCGAGCATCACCCGCTTCATCGAACGGCGTCTCAAGCTTCAGGTCAATGCGGAGAAGAGTGCCGTGGCTCATCCATGGCAACGCTCCTTCCTCGGCTTTACGCTGACGGAGGAGAGCACGCCACGCCGACGCATCGCCGACAAGGCCGTCGTCCGGTTCAAAGACCGGGTGCGGAATTTGACGGGACGCAACCGCGGGGTGAGCCTGTCGCGGATGATCGCCGACCTGAACCCGCTGCTGCGGGGATGGGCCGGCTATTTCGGCTTCAGCCAAGGACGTGAATTGTCCTCACTGGACGGTTGGGTCCGGCGGCGCCTCCGTTGCGCCGCCTGGATTCAATGGAAGACCAGACCACGGCGCCTCGATGAACTGCGCCGCCTCGGCGTCTCCCGGCGGACGGCCTTCGCGGCCGTCATGAGCCCGCGGGGGCCGTGGCGCGTCAGCACGAGCGAGGCGCTACATCTCGGCTTCTCGAAGGCGCGCTTCCGCGGTCTCGGACTGGCCTCCATGGAGAGCGCTGGCCGGACCTAATCCGCCGAACCGCCGTGGTACGGACCCGTATGCCCGGTGGTGTGGGAGGGGCGGCATCGCGAGATGCCCCCCTATCCCGATTGACCGCCGTTGCGCGCGGCCATCCCCACCCGGTACCAGCCGGGAGGCAGGGAATGGCTCCGCCAGGGGCCCCCGGAAACTAAAGAATGGTTGCAAACAGGAGGACAAAATGCCGTCCCATCAGGTGTCATAAACCCAAACACTCACCTGTCCACCAAACCGGGGCAGGTCCAAACTGCATCCTCCCTAAAGACGGTTTTGCGACATCGCGGCGCCGGTTCGGACCGCCATGCGCCACAGATTAATGTGCGCCGACGCCGGACGCGGCGCCCTTTTTCAGCAACAGAACCAATACAACGGCGACGAGCAGCACGACGCCGAGCAATGCGAAGCAATCGGCGTAGCCCATGATCGTCGCCTGGGCGCGGATCGTGTCACCGACGGCGATGATGGCGCGGTGCATCGCGCTCGCGGGATCGGGGAAGCCGTGGGACATAAAGTACTGCTGCAAGTCGGTCAGCCGGCTGCGCGTCACCGGTTCGAGCAGCGAGACAGCCGGGGTGATGATGGCCGAGTGGAACTGCTCGCGCTTGGTGAAGAACGTCTCGATCGCCGCGGTGCCGATCGCGCCGCCGAGATTGCGCATCATGTTGAAGAGACCCGACGCATCGCCTGCCTCTTGGGGCGTGATCCCAAGCATCGCGATCGCCGAAAGCGGGGTCATCACGATCGCCTGACCGATCGCGCGAACGATGTTCGGCCAAAAGAGCTGCGGCCCGGCGTAGTTCTGGTCGAGCGCCATGTTCATAAAACAGCTCACGCCAAAGATCAGAAGGCCGGTGCCGACCAGCAAGCGCGCATCGAGCCGCTTCATCAAGAGCGGCACCAGCGGGATCAACAGCAACTGTGGCAGCCCGGTCCAGGCCATCACCTCGCCGGCCTGCTCCGAGTTCGAAGCCTTGCGTGACGGCGAGGTATTGGGGCAGCAGATACGCGGAAGCGTAGAGCGCAAAGCCAAGCAGGAAGTTGCCCAACGTCCCAAAGCCAAAGTTACGCCGGCCGAGCAGCCGCAGATTGACCAGCGGCTGAGGCGTGATGAATTCGAGCACCACAAAAGCGCCGAGCGCCGCCGCCGCCACGAGGCTCAATTTGACAATGAACGGCGAGCCGAACCAATCGTCGACATTGCCGTCGTCGAGCACGGTCTGGAAGGCGGCGAGGCCAACAGCCATCAGCGCGATACCCCGCCAATCGGCCCGGCGCAACAAGCCGAACTGCATCGCCGACTTCGGCAGGCCGTACCAGAGTGCGGCGAGCATGACCGCGCCAGGGACCAGGTTGATGTAGAAAATCCAGGGCCAGCCGTAATTGTCCGTGAAATAGCCGCCGATGGTCGGACCGATCGCCGGCGCGAAGGTCGCAGTCACCGCGAAGCCGGCCAGCCCGATTGCGTGCTTCGAGGGCGGCAGCATGGTCATGATGATGGTGAAGGCGAGCGGGATCATGACGCCGCCGGAGAAACCCTGCAGGGCCCGCAGCACGATCATCTCGCTGAGGCTGCTGGCCTGGCCGCACAGCGCCGAGAACAACAGGAACAGCGCCACGTTGACGAGCAGGTATCGCCGCAGGGAAAACACCCGACTGAGGAAGTCAGTGAGCGGGATGACGATGATCTCGCCGATCAGATAGGCGGTCGATATCCAGGTGCCGTACACACCGCCGGTGCCGATGCCGCCTTCGATATAGGGCAGCGAGGCGTTCGTGATCTGGATGTTGAGCACCGCCATGAAGGCGCCGACCAGCGCGCCGCTGACCGCGATCCAGGTCTTGAGCGTGATTGCCGGCTCGCCAGCACGCTCATCGGTCCCGGTCATGACGCCCTCGCTACGGACCGGCCCGGCCGGGCGGCCGGCCTCGTGTCGATCGTCGGCTCGACCGACATGCCTGGGCGCAACAGGTCGGCCAGCGGGTCATTGGCATTGAGGACGATCTTGACTGGGATGCGCTGGACGATCTTGGTAAAATTGCCGGTCGCATTGTCGGGCGGCAGCAGCGCAAATTCCAGGCCGCTCGCCGGCGCGAGGCTGTCGACGTGGCCGTGCACCGTGGTACCCGGGAAGGTGTCAATGTCGATTGTGACCGGCTGGCCGGGACGCACATCGGTCAACTGGGTCTCCTTGTAATTTGCGGTGATGTAGACCGCCTGTAGCGGCACCACCGCCATCAGTTGGGTCCCCGGCAAAGTGACCGGACTCCGACGGTGCCATCGACCGGCGCAGTGATCGTCGTGTAGCTCAGGTTGAGTTCGGCCTGGTGCTCGCTCGCCTGTTGCTGAGCGAGCATCGCGTCGGCCTGGGCGAGCTGCGCCTCGAGGACGTCGATCTGCGTCTCGGCGGCTGAAATAACCGCGGCGTCGTGTTGGGCCGTGGCGCTCTTCTCGCGAATGTCGGCCTGCGCTTGCTGGGCCCGCTGCACGGTGCCCCAGCCGTCCTTCGCCAGTTCGGTGTAGCGTTGGAAATCCTGCTGGGAATAGACGAGCGCCGCCAGATCCGAAGCGACCTGCTGGCGGTCCTGTTCGATCACGAGCTTTTGCTCGGCAATCTGCTGGTTCAACGTGTCGATGCTCGCCCGCGCTGCCGCGACATTGGCGCGCGCATGGTCGAGCGCGGTCCGATAATCGCGCGGATCGATGCGCGCGAGCACCTGGCCGGCTGTGACCACCTGGTTGTCGTCGACCGGCACTTCGGAAATATAGCCCGACACCTTGGGGCTGATCACGACCGAATGCGCCTGCACATAAGCGTCATCGGTCGAGACCAGAAACCGGCCTGTCGTCCAGTAGTAGTCGCCGTAACCTGCCGCCATCGCAAGGAACGGCAGTGCCGCGGCTGCGATCAGCCGCTGCTTCAGCGACCAACGGCGGTGCCCGGTGTCGGGCGTGAGCCGAGGGGCTGGCGTCGCGTGAGGTTCGAAGTCGGCCTTTGTGCCAGGCGCTCTCCCCTCAGGGACCACCCTCTCCTGAACAGTGGATTCGCTAACGTCCATATCGCATCTCCAACCACCCGAGGGTGCCGGAAACCGCCCGGCGCGCGATAAACCCTGGGTTCGGTCCAGGACATGGAAGCTGCCCTATTATTTGATAATACGGATATCACCGCATAGACTATCCGTTATTGCTTCACAGTCGGGGATGACATGGATCGCTTCGGCAACATGCGGGTCTTCGCCAAGGTCGCGGAAATCGGCAGCTTCGCCGGCGCCGCGGCGCGGCTCGATATTTCGCCGAGCATGGTCAGCCAGCATGTGAAGGACCTGGAGGAGAGCCTTGGCGTGCGTCTTCTCAACCGCACCACGCGCAAAGTGGGCCTGACCGAGATCGGGCGCGAATATTACGAGCGCTGCACGCAGATCCTGGCCGAGCTCGACGAGGCCGATCGGATCGCGAGCGCATTGCAACTGACGCCGCGCGGCCGGCTGCGGGTCTATTGCGAAACGAATATCGTCCGCTTCATCGCGCCAATCGTGGCGCGCTTTCTGGAGGATTTTCCCGAAGCGGCAATCGATCTGCGGACAGGCAACCAGATGACCGATCTTATCGAAGAAAGGTTCGATCTTGCCATCCGCGCGGTCGTGCCGCCGGATTCGAGTCTGATCGTGCGGCGGCTGGCCGAGTGGCGCCCTACCCTGTGCTGCGCGCCGCGCTACCTCGAAAACCATCCGGCGCCCGCGCGCCTCGCTGATCTCGCCACACATAATTGCCTGCGATATGCGTATTACCCATTTGGCGATGAATGGCGCTTCACCGACCGAGACGGAAAGCCGGCTGGCGTGCGTGTTTCCGGCAATCTCGTAACCAGCAGCGCCGAAGTACTTCGCACGGTCCTTCTCAGCGGTGGCGGTCTTGCCCTCGCCGCCCCCTTTGTTGCGGAGGAGGAGCTTAGAGCCGGCACATTGGTCTCGCTGTTACCCGAATACCGGCCAGTTGAGTTCGCAATCAACGCAATCTACCCGCACCGGCGCTACCTGGCGGCAACGGTCCGCACGTTTATCGATATGTCGATTGAGCGGTTCGTTGAGCAGCAGCGCTGGATGGACCCACTTAACTCGAAGGAATCGTCAGCGACGAGAAGGTGATCATGGCTTCGCCCGCCGCGACCGTCAGGGGACCCACGTGTTCCTGGACCCCTTTCCCCCAAACCCTGCCAATTTGCGGCCCATCGGCGAAGGTCCCAAATGAGGCAGGCTGAGACGACACCTGACTAGAGATGAATGTCCGCTTCCAGTGTTTGACCACTGAGAGCTGTCCAGCCGCTCCCGGCCAGCTCCTGCCCGACGGGGGCGGTACCTGGCGCGCGGGGAAGTACCAGGGCCGGGGATCTGGGTTACTGCCGGCGCATAGCGCAGGGGTTGCCGGAACCGTCGGTTCGCGATCATCCGCGACGCTTCGGGCCGGCGCCGCGTGGTGGAATTGTTTCGTGTCCCTGGCAGGCGGTCCGGAGGTGAACAATACCTTCCCCGCGAAACAGGAGAGGCATGCCCCTGCGAAGGCCGGGCTCGGCGAGCGGAGCGGTTGAGCCACGAAGCGGATCAACGGGTGAGGGCTCCGCGCCTTTCGTTTCAGCCTTACGCGGCGCTTCGCCTGGGCAGTCCTCTCCGCGAGCGGCAGATGTGTCATCCGCGCCAACCCGGAATGCGCCCATGGCGGTCATTCAGCCGACCCGGTCGGTACCTTCGAAGCGGACATGCGGGGAAGAGAGGCTCACAGCGGACTTGGGTGGCTTTCTGCCTGTCCGCTTCCGGCCAGGCATGCCCAGAACCGGACATTCGGCTGAAGGGCCGACTTTGACCGCAAGGAGGTGGTCCGTTTCAGGAGGTCAACGGGTCGAAACGGACATGCATCCTCCGCGCGACCTCGCTAGCCTAAAGTGATCTCGCCTCGTTAGGGTCGGCTGCTTGTGACTGTGCGGGCCTTGCGCTCAGCCTCGCATGAAATCTCAACGCTTTTCTCGCTCGGAACGCCTCGCCGTCTTCACAGATCAACAACAAACGTGGTACCGTGGAATTCAAGAAGAGGGTCGCAGGCGTGATGGCGAAGCGCGCTGCCAGCATCGCCTACGAGCGGGCAGGAGGAAAGTGATGTCGGGCATAGCTGTTTCAACCACGATCAATGGCGATGATGTCGAGTTCCTGTGCCAGTCTGAGGAGACGCTGCTCGACGTGCTTCGGGACCACCTGGGGCTCATTGGAGCCAAGGAAGGCTGCGGCACCGGTGACTGCGGCGCATGCAGCGTCATTGTTGACGGCCGGTTAGTGTGCGCGTGCCTCGTACTGGGCGCGGAGGCCGAGGGCCGCCGCATAGAGACCGTCGAGGGTATGGCGATCGGCGACAAGCTGCACCCCCTGCAGGAGAAGTTTCTCGAACACGCCGCCTTGCAGTGCGGCTTCTGCACACCGGGTTTCCTTATGGCGGCGAAAAATCTGCTGGCCAGGAACCCCGATCCAACGGAGGAAGAAATTCGCTTCGGGCTCGCCGGAAACCTCTGCCGCTGCACAGGCTACGACAAGATCGTGCGCGCCGTTCGCGACGCCGCCAGCGTAATGAAGGGAGCATGACCATGGGTTTCGATCCGAGCTACTCAGTCCGGAAGTTCAAATCCGTTGGCACCCGCCCCATTCGTCCCGACGGGGTCGACAAGGTAACCGGACGCGCTCGCTACGGCGCAGATTTCAATATGCCCGGGCAGTTGGTGGGGCGCATTCTCAGAAGCCCCCACGCTCACGCCAGGATCAGGCGGATCGACACTTCGAAGGCGGAGACGCTGAAGGGCGTTAAGGCGGTGATCACCGTGGCGGATCTGCCCGATCTTACGAACGGCAATACCGCCATGTATGACATCCTCGACAACTGCATGGCGCGCAAGAAAGCACTCTACGATGGCCATGCGGTGGCGGCGGTGGCTGCAGTCGATGCCCGCACGGCTCGGGAAGCCTTGGAGCTCATCGAGGTCGACTATGAGGTGCTGCCGCATGTCACGGATGTCGACGAAGCGATGAAGGCCTCGGCGCCGCTGCTGCACGAGACGATGTTCACCGGCGGTGTCGACCCCAAACCCACCAAGCCCTCCAACATCGCCAATCGGAGCCAGTACGGCCACGGTGACGTCGAAGCGGGCTTCAAGGATGCCGACGCCGTCGTTGAACGCTCATTCAAAACCGAGCAGACGCACCAGGGCTATATCGAACCCCACGCCTGCGTTGCCAGCGTCAATCCCGACGGGACTTGTGACCTGTGGGTCTGCACCCAGGGCCATTTCGTCTATCGCCAGCAGTGTGCCGAGTTGCTCGGCCTGGATGTCTCGAAGCTGCGGGTCACCTCGTCAGAGATTGGCGGCGGTTTCGGCGGCAAGACGCATATTTGGGCCGAGCCAGTTGCGCTGGCGCTGTCGCGCAAGGCGGGCCGGCCAGTCAAGCTCGTCATGTCACGCGAGGAAGTCTTCCGTGCCTCGGGCCCGACAAGTGCCACATCGATCGATGTGAAGATCGGCGCCAGGAAGGACGGCACCATCACGGCGGCTTCGGCGACGCTGCGCTATTCCTGCGGCCCCTACACCGGCATGTGGGCCGAGCTCGGCGCCATGACCTCGTTTGCCTGCTACAGCCTCAAGAACGTCAAAACGGTCGGCTATGAGGTGCTGGTCAATCGGCCCAAGACAGCGGCCTATCGGGCGCCATCGGCGCCGATGGCCGCCTTCGCGGTGGAAAGCGTCATCGATGAGCTGGCGCAGAAGATCGGCATGAACCCGCTCGAACTCCGAATCAAGAACGCTGCCAGGGAAGGCTCCAAATCGTCCTACGGTCCGGTCTATGGTCCGATCGGCATCGGGCCCACGCTGGAGGCGGCGCAGAAGCATCCGCACATGAAGGCGCCACTTGGCAAGAACCAGGGACGTGGCATAGCCTGTGGCTTCTGGTTCAACTTCGGCGGCCAGACCTGCACCGACCTCAACATCGGCGTCGACGGTACCGTGACGCTGACAGTCGGCACGGTCGACGTGGGCGGTTCACGCGCCTCGCTGTCGCTGGTGGCGGCAGAGGAGCTCGGCATTCCCTATGCGCAGGTCCAGACGGTGGTCGCCGATACTGGAACCCTCGGTTACAACGACATGACCGACGGCAGCCGCGGCACCTTCTCCTCGTCCATGGCGACGATCTCCGCCGCCCGCAACGCCATTGAGGTCATGCGGGAACGGGCGGCCAGGATGTGGGATATCCCGGTCGACGATGTCGCCTGGGAGGACGGCCAGGCCAGGGCCAAGGGGGAGAAGCACGGCAATCTCGCCCCGTTGTCGGTCAAGGACATCGCGGCGGCGGCGGCCAAAACGGGCGGGCCGATCGCCGGCCACAGCGAGCTCGTCGCTGATGGCGCGGGCGTCTCGTTTGCCACCCATATCTGCGATGTTGAAGTCGATCCGGAGACCGGCGCCACCAAGGTGCTGCGCTATACTGTCGTGCAGGACGCGGGAAAGGCAGTGCATCCGACCTATGTGGAGGGGCAGTACCAGGGTGGAGCCGCGCAGGGCATCGGGTGGGCCCTCAACGAGGAGTATGTCTACGGAGAGGATGGACGCCTTCAGAACCCCGGCTTCCTCGACTACCGCATCCCGGTTTGCTCGGACCTGCCGATGATCGACACGCAGATTCTCGAGATCCCTAATCCGAATCATCCCTATGGGGTGCGTGGCGTGGGCGAGACATCGATCGTGCCGCCTCTGGCGGCAATCGCGAATGCGGTGTCGAATGCGGTCGGCGTTCGCATGACGCATATTCCCATGTCGCCACCGCGCATTCTGGCGGCAGTGGAGGCAGAACGGGCGAGCTGATGGTCGAGGTGACGCTGTGGGGCTCGCTCGGCGCCGCCACCGGAGGCAAGCAGAAGCTCGAAGTCGAGGCAAAAGACGTCCGGGAGCTGTTCCACAAGCTGGCGGAGCAGTATCCCGGGCTCGGGCCCTTCATCGAGAGGGGTATCGCCGTCTCTATCGATGGGGTGATTTATCGCGACACCTGGTCCAAGGAATTGCCCAAGGGCGCCGAGATCTTCCTGCTCCCGCGCCTCGCCGGCGGATAGGAGTGAATAGCGGGTCCAAGGCGCTTTGGATGTCCGTAACGTGTTGGAAATTGGGATGCGGGTTTGTCGACCGTTCAATGAGCCTTCCGCGTGCACACCAGGTCTTCCCTGCTGAGCTCGAAGATCACCTCTCCGGCGCGAACGGCAGCTTTGGTGGTCGGGAAGAATTTCGGCGCGCGGAAAGCACCAAGCGAAGACCTCACGGTGGATCAAGCACCGAGTCCCGACGTGGAGTTTGATTGGCATGGCCACCCCGCAACCGGATCGTCGCCAGCGGGTTATAACGCGGCACCTGTTACTCTGCTCAGGGCCGCTCCGCTGGGGCGGCCCCTTTTGTTTGCGACGCGGTGACTTGAGAGACATGCGGGTACTCAGGCGAACCGCTTGGCGAGAAAAGTGCGGCGGTGTTCGTGTGGAAATTCATTGCTGGCGTTTTCTAGAACCCCAAACGGCTTGTAGCCGAGCCGAGCGTAAAACCGCTCGGCGTCGGCACTCGATGTGTCCAGCCACGCACCATGGCACTCACGCGCCTGAGCCAAAGCTTCGGCCTGAGTCAAGAGGCGGCCTCCCAGCCCACGGCGGCGCATCTCATCTGCCACCCACAAGATCTTCACCAGCAGCCAGCCATACGATGTGGAGCCAATGAGCCCGCCAACAATGTCCGTTCCATAACGTGCAACCAGAATGAGCGGCTCGCTGTCATTCGGGGGCACGTTTCGGCGTAGCGCTTCGACTAGCCGGCCCTCTATCTCCGCAGCGATCGCGCCGTGCGGGTCCGTCTCGATCTGGATTTGTATATTTGGTGATTCCGCTAAGTTCCCGCTGCTCGTGTCGCTGATTTGCATGTGTAGCCGCGGCTGCGCTCGCCGCAGGAGCGCCGTTCTAGCCAGAGTCTCGCCCCACCGGCCCTACCCTGCCGCCCATGCGTTGGCCGATATGCATCCTTCCTGCATGAGGAGGCAATACTCCGGCGACTGATTCAGCCGGCAACCTCTTCAGGCGGCACAATGCCGGTCTGTCAGATGGTCGTCGATGTCGTCTGAACCGCGATTCATTTGTCGAACGTCGTCAGCTTCGCGCCGGTATCGGCAACGAAGATCGCGAGCAGGCTTGCGGGCTCGGTGTCGCTGGCGTTCTCGCTGATGAGATGTTCGCTGCCCGGCGATTCGAAAAAGCTTTCACCCGTCTTATAGATGCGCGCCGGCCCGGTGGCTGAATTCTGTGAACGGATCGCTCCCGACAACACATAAGCGAGGACGCTGCCCGCATGGTGGTGCCTGGGCAACTCGCCTCCAGGCGCATAGGTCACCACAACGAATCTACAGCAGCACCATTTTCGGCAACTCTGCTGACAGATGATCGACGAAGACGCGAACGGAGGGGAGAAGGCCCCGCCGGTAAGGAATAAGAGCCGTGATTGTGGAATCGCCGGCATGCCAGGCTGGCAACACCCGGCGTAACGATCCCGCTCGAACGTCTTCGCGACAGACATAGCCGGGCAGTGCGACGACGCCGAGCCCGGCGATCGCTGCCCGCTTCAAGGCGATCATGTCGTCACACAAGAGTCGCGGCGTCAGTGGCATGATCAACTCGTCCTTCGCCTCGCTCGAGCGACGAAGCCGCCAAACGGGAGCAACTCCGGTGCGCATCATGAAGAGCGAAGGGTAGTTCCGGAGATCTTCGGGGGTTTGCGGCGCTTCATTGGCATCGAGATATGCCGAGCCCGCGAACAAGAGCCATGGCGCGGGCGTCAGCGCCCGCTGCACCAGAGTCGAATCGGGGAGCGGCTCCGAATGGGCTCTGATCGCAACGTCGTAATTCTCGCCGACGATATCGACGTTCCGGTCGGTTGCATGTGCGACGACGTTGACCTTCGGATGAAGGACGAGGAAGTCCGCTAGGATATCGCGCATCGCGAACTGCATCGTGGCCATGGCCGCCGTGCAGCGCACCGTACCGGTCGGTTCAGTGAGCCGATGGCGAATGGCGTTCTCGGCGAGTTCGGCGTCACGCAACATCACCACCGCGTAGCGATAGAATTCCTCACCGGCGTCGGTCATCGCGAACCGCCGCGAGGTCCGGTTGAGCAACCTCACCCCGAGCTCCGTCTCGAGCCGCTGGATGCGATGGCTCAGTGTCGATTTGGGAATACGCAACATGCGTCCGGCGGCCGTGAAGCCACCGCGGTCAACCACCTGCACAAAGTAGAAGAAGTCGTTCAGGTCAAGCACGCGCCGCCTCATCGTCCATTGCATTGGACGCTGAGTTTCATTATCGCCGGCTTTTCGGCGGATAGTCCAGCGGCTACCTTCCCGGCCTGTCGCGATCGACAATCGCGATTGGCCGAAACCGACCTTCGCCTCTGCGGGAGAGAACGTCATGTCCGACCCGATCCGCCCCTACCAGCCGCTCACAGCTGAAAACGCCGCGCTCGTCCTCGTCGACCACCAGGTCGGCCTTATGACCGGCGTTCGCGACTATTCGACAGGAGAGCTGAAGCACAACGTCGTGGCACTGGCCAAAGCCGCCAAGGCCTTACAGTTGCCGATCATCGTCACCACCACCTCACGCGACACCATGTGGGGTCCGACGTTTCCGGAACTCGTGGAGGCGCTGCCCGGTATTCCGATCATCGATCGCTCCTCGGTCAACGCCTTTGACGATCCCGAGGTCGCCCGGGCTATTAGCGCCACCGGCCGCACTAAGCTGATTTTCGCGGGCATCTCCCTCGAAGTCTGCGCGGCCTTTCCCGCCATCACCGCGATTGGCAAAGGTCTCGACGCCTATGTGGCCGTCGACGCCTCCGGAACTTTCAGCGAGACCAAACGACAGGTCGGTCTTCTACGTATGCTGCAGGCCGGCGTGATCCTCTCCGACTACGCCACGCTGATGGTGGAAATCCTCAAGGACAACGCGCGGCCCGAGGCTGCGGCCGTTTACGGCGCGATGGACATGCCCTGGGCCAAGCTCGTAGGGCAAATCGCGCAGGCGTACGGCAAGTAAGTGATGCGTCGGCCTGCTTCGGCGGCCCATGGCCGTATGGGCGAATACTCATCAAGCGAGGCGCGCACAGGGATCGATCATGCCCGAAATGCAGCCCGATCTGAGCCACCGCGCCGAGATGCTCCTGGACTTCTGGTTCGCACCGGAGAGAGCATCCGATCACGATCGCCTTCGCGACATCTGGTTCCAAGCGACGCCAGAATTCGACGCTGCACTCGCCGCGCACTTCCGCGCCGATTACGATCGCGCAGCGGCAGGGGTTTACGGACGGTGGCGGACCGCACCGCAGACCTGCCTGGCTCTGATTCTGCTGCTGGGCCAGCTTCCGCGCAATCTGTTCCGCAATTCGCCGCGGGCCTACGCCACGGACGCAGCAGCGCTCGAAATCGGCAGTGAAGCCGTGGCCCGCGGCTATGATCGTGCCGTTGTGCCAGTTCGGCGCTGCTTCTTTTACCTGCCGTTCCAGCATAGCGAGAGCCTTGCCGATCAGGAGACGGGAATGCGCCTCTATGCCGCTCTACCGGAACACCCCGACAAGGCGCCCTTTGTTGAGGCGGCGCGCCGGCACTACGCGATCATTGCCCGCTTCGGCCGCTTTCCACATCGAAATCGTATTCTCGCCCGAGCTACCACCGCTGAGGAACAAGAGTTTCTCAAGCAACCGGGCTCTGCGTTTTGAATATATGGCGCAGACAACGCCCTCACGATAGCTGACAGGGCCAGACCAAGTTCAGGACCGATGCTCTCAGGAGGAGCCGGTCTCGGCGCCGCCGACCACCCCCTTCGGCGACTGCCCCCGATATTTGCGTCCAGGGGATGCCCGATAGACTAAGCCGCGTGCGACGATGGCCGGCAAGCGGGATCCGAGCGTTGTCGAGGGTCTGGTCAGGGTCAAAAAACGACTTCACAACAACACCCCATACGTCCGCTTTGGCAGTCGGCATGCGGGGACCACTCACCCTGCGCACTGCGCGGCACTTCGCGGCGGAGCGCTGCCCCGGCCTGCCGACGGTCGTCCGGACTGCGGGTCGCCATGGACGTGTGTCCACGGACAAGGTTGGTATCCATGATGGCATCATGCCCTCACGAGCCGCACCATGCACGCGATAACACCTGCCGCAACAGCTGCTTTCGACCCAAGCCGGTCGACGGGACGTTGCACTCCGCGCGCTGACAGCAGACATTCGTCGGACGTGAATTTCGTCACGCCGAGGCTTCTCAGATGGTGGTTCGTGACATGAACATAGACGGCTTCGATGCTGGACGTGTCGAAACCGATCGCGGAGCGGTCTTCGTTCAAAAGGGCGGAACCGGCCCGGTTGTGCTCCTACTCCACGGCTTTCCTGAAACGAGTCTAATGTGGCGCGATGTAGCTCCGCTTCTGGCCGCCGAATTTACCGTCGTCGCGGCCGATCTTCCCGGCTACGGAAGAAGCGACCCTCCTCCGGACAGCGACGATCATTCGGCGATGTCGAAGCGTGAAATGGCGACGTTGCTAGTCGCGGCGATGCAGCAGTTGGACTGCGAGCAATTCGCGATCATGGGGCACGATCGAGGCGGTCGTGTTGGCTATCGTGCGGCACTGGACCATCCGGGCAGCGTGACGCGGCTGGCGGTTTTGGACGTCATCCCGACTTATGAGGTTTGGGCTCGTGCAGATGTGAGGCTTACCCTCGCGTTCTGGCCGTTCTCGCTTCTTGCGCAACCCGCACCGCTAGGGGAGCGCCTTCTTTCGGCGGCGCCGGATGCGGTGGTCGACGATGCCTTGGCCCATTGGGGCAGCCCGGCTCACGCGTTTTCGCCAGATATCAGGGAAGCCTACATCGACGCGCTGCGAGACCCCGCTCGCGCTCATGCGATCTGCGAGGAGTATCGCGCTGCGGCAAGCATTGATCGCTCCCACGATGAAATTGATCTCGACGCGGGCCGGCGCATCGAGTGTCCGGTCCTGGCGCTCTGGAGCGCGGCAGGCGCTTTGGCATCTTGGTACGAAGATGCGGGCGGGCCGCTTGCGATCTGGCGGCGATGGGCAGGAAACGTCAGCGGTCAACCGATTGCGGGTGGGCATTTCTTCCCCGAGGAGCATCCCCGTCTCACGGCGGAGTTGCTCGCTCATTTCCTCCAAGACGGGTCAGAGGGGTCTGCGGAACTAAGAGCTTGACGGCTGTTTCCTTCCGTCAGCACTCGAAAGCAGCCGGGCTGCTCTCCACCCCTAGCGGCGGTAGCTGGGCTGTCCACCCGAACCGCCGGAGTCGGCCCACACAGGACTTGCCCCTGTGGACTGCAGCCTATTCGTCTCGGTGACCCGGAACGTCCTGTCATCTTGCAACGGGTATGCAAGGCACCATTTACCATCCATCGGGATGGTAGGAGGATGGTCTTAGATGGCCGGCAACGTGCAGGAACTGCGGCTCAAGGCCGGCAGCGACACTGAGAAGATCACCGTCAACCTTGGCTACGTCGATCTCGGCCATATCGACCTGCTGGTGCAGGAAGGTTTCTATTCAAACCGCACCGACTTCATCCGTACCGCCATCCGCAATCAGATCGAGCGACACGCCGATGCTGCCAAAAAATCCGTCGCGCGCAGGAGCCTCGACCTCGGCCTGCGCCAGTACAGCCGTGAGGAGCTCGAAGCAGCACGCGCGCGCGGACGGCCGCTCACCATTCGGGTGCTCGGCCTTGTCAGCATCGCATCGGACGTCACACCTGAACTGGCCCGTGCCGCAATCGCCTCGGTTTCCGTCCTCGGCGCTCTGCAAGCCAGTCCGGCGGTGAAGTCGGCATTAACTGACCGGATGCGCTGACGACCGCCACCCTCCACCGCTGATCCGCAGAACCCAACCGGGACATGGACGGGGCTCTTCGCATGAGCCTCGCCGATGGACACATGCCGAAGGACCCACACAATGCGCCGCATCACCGACATGACCTCGGCCGACATGATCGAGGCGACGCGCCTCACCCGTGAAGGACGGCTAGGCGAGGCGACCGCACTGCTGCAAGGCCTGTTCCGCGGCAAGCCAGCGGCGAGCACGGCGGGCCGCGCATTGCGCGATACATCGGGTGCAGCCACCAGCCGGCCGTTGCCGCGTCTTTTGAGACTGGACGAGGCCAATCCCGCCTCCCCCGCGTCGCGGGCGCCCAGGTCCGGCACCGACGCCTGGCCTGCCGACCAACCCGGCGGGATGGCCCAACTGCGGATGCCCCAGGCATTGCACGGTCTGCTCGGAAAGCTGAAGCAAGGTGGCCTGGCCGGCCGGTCTCCGGCCCATGCGCCTGCCTCGGTGCCGAATGAGGCGCAGTTTGTGGCAGCGACATTCAGCAGTGAGGACGGAAGCCGCCCCTACAAGCTCTACATCCCGAGCCGTTACCGTGGCGAGCCGGTGCCGCTGGTCGTCATGCTGCATGGCTGTACCCAGTCGCCTGACGACTTCGCCGCCGGAACCCGGATGAACGAGCTCGCCGAGGAGCATGTCTTCCTTGTCGCCTACCCGGAGCAGCCGGCTTTCGCCAATGCCCAGAAATGCTGGAACTGGTTCAATCCGGGCGACCAGGGTCGCGGCCGGGGAGAGCCGGCATTGATCGCCGGCATCACCCGCCAGATCATGCGCGACCACGCGGTCGATCCAGCCCGCGTCTATATCGCTGGGCTATCGGCGGGCGGCGCGGCGGCTGCCATCATGGGAGCGGCCTATCCTGACCTGTACGCCGCGGTCGGCGTTCATTCCGGCCTCGCCTGCGGGGTGGCCCGCGACATCCCCTCCGCCTTCGCCGCTATGCGCGAGGGCGGGGCTTCAGCGCCACACCGATCCGGCGGCCGGTCAGCTACCGGGATGCCGGATCGGATCGTCCCAACAATCGTATTCCACGCGGACCGCGACACCACAGTGCATCCGACCAACGGCGACCATGTGATGGCGCAAGCGGCCGCGTCTGCTGGAGGCGGACTGCGATCGACCATCGAACGCGGCCAGGTACCCGGCGGGCATGGCTACAGCCGGACCGTTTGGGCTGACGCCACCGGCAGGCCGGTGCTGGAGCAATGGGTCATTCACGGCGGCGGCCACGCCTGGTCGGGCGGCAGCTCGAACGGGTCCTACACGGACCCGCGTGGGCCCGACGCATCGCGCGAAATGCTTCGTTTCTTCCTCGACAACCCGCATCCGGCGCAGCGCACTTGAGACGGGCCGCGTCGAGGCCGAGGTCAATGTACGGCGCTGATGAATGCACGCTGTCCACCCCGAGCGGCAGTAGCCGGGCTGCCCACCCGAACCGCCGGAGTTGACCCAAAGCGGAGATTCGCACCAGATTTCGGTGAGTACTCTGGCATAGCGTTTGGCCGGCGAGCAGGGGGGTGCAAACCTCGGTAGTGTCTCAGTCTGAATTTCCCCGCCTCACGAAGGAAAGACTATGATGAACAGCAGCGTCGAAGCCCCCGACTGGTCAACGATCCCGGCGCCGACAGATGATGGGGCTGCTCGGCATCTGGTAGGCACACGAATAGCATCCGTCCCTCTCCCCGCCACCGATGGGACGGCGGTTGACCTGTCCTCGCTGCCCGGTCGGGTTGTGGTCTATGCGTATCCCCGGACGGGCAAACCCGGGGTTGAAAACCCGGACGGATGGGACCTGATCCCCGGCGCACGCGGATGCACACCGCAGTCTTGCTCGTTCCGAGACCACTTTGCGGAGCTGAAAGCTCTGGGGGTCAATCGCCTGTTCGGTCTTTCAACGCAGGACACGATCTATCAACGGGAGGCTGTAGAGCGTCTGCACCTACCCTTTCCGATTCTCTCAGACGAATACCTCAGACTGGCCGGAGCCATGCGCTTGCCGACCTTCGAGACGAGCGGGATGACGCTGCTGAAACGTCTAACGCTTGTGATCAGCGACGGGACGATCGAGCACGTCTTCTATCCAGTTTTCCCGCCGGATCGGGACGCGAGCGAGGTGGTGGCGTGGCTGACGGCCAAGTCCTTGGGGTGACGCAGGCGGCGCTGGCATGGCGTGGACGGCGGCGCGATTAGCGTGCGGATCTATCGCTTCAGATCCCTCAGCGTTGGCGAAGAGGTGAAGTCCGGCGCGATGGGCGAGGCGCTTCGGGCGGGAGCCAAGTTGGTGGCGACTAGGAGGCTCGCTGCAAGCGTATCGCCCGACGCGGAAGGCAACCAGCGCGTCGCTCCCGAGGCGTTGGAAGTCGCCGCCCCCTCTGAGCTGCTCGCAGATGCGAGTCTCGGTGATGCCATTCAGTCGCTGATCCTTGATGCGCTTATCGCACAGGTGCTGGCAGCACCCCTCGATGCTCGCACCCTAGAGGCACTGCGCGTCCAGACACTCGCCGTGTTCGGGACCCAACCGCAACTGGATCGGATATTCAACTCGACCTCGCAACTCTACGCCGTCGGCCCCGATGCCGCGCGTGCGGTGATGCTCGCAAACGGAATTGCTATCGCCTCCAGCGCCGTCGAAGGGGAGCCATCCCGGCGCTATCATCGCGACATGATGCTGATCATGCACGTGATATACTCTCTGGCCCGTGCCGAGCTTGAGCTCGGCGTGGCCAAGATAATCACAACCGGTTGGGCGTCCGTCCTTGAGCATCAGCGCTTTCTTCTGAAGAATCCCGGCAGAGCCGTTCCCGCTATCGAGGCTGCGATCAACAGCGCCGATCCCCCCAGCCTTGCGTCGGGCGCCGCCTTGCTCCTCGCCGCCAGAGACACAGTCACCCATCGCTTCGGGGAGGGGTGGTTCGATACGCTGAAGAGCGCGGCTGAAAAGAGTTCGAAGCCAACCACCTCGCCTTAACGCCGCAGGCATCCTGAGATCATTCCGACTCGCGTGATACTCGTGAGCCAAGGAAGGCTCATAAACATACGAATGAAGAACCTCTCCGCCGCGAAGTGCCGCGCAGTGCGCAGGGTGGTGGTCCCCGCCTGCCGACCGGGCCGACCCGGTCGGAATTCTGATCGAACAGGGCAGGAACTGCTGCCGATCCGCTATGGGCGGATGCGCACCGATCCCTTTGCCTCCCTGCGCGGCGCAGCCGCCGTGATGGCCGCGGATCTGACCCGCACGCCGGCGACCGGCATTCGCGTGCAGGCCTGCGGCGACGCGCACCTCGCCAATTTCGGCTCCTACGCTACGCCTTGAGGGATTGCCGGTCTTCGACATCCAACGACTTCGACGAGACGTTGCCGGCACCGTTCGAGTGGGACCTCAAGCGGCTGGCCACCAGCCTCGTCGTCACGGGTCGCGTCGCCCAGTATTCCGAGAAGGCCGCACGCGGGCTCGCACACACCAGCGCCCGATCCTACCGCGAGCACATGGCAGAGTTGGCTCGGCTACCGCCGGTCGAGGCGTGGAACCGGCACGTCGATCTTGCACGGGCCATCGCCGACATCGACCAGACTAAGGTGCGCGCCTCGGTGGAGAAACGCCTCCGCCAGGTGCTGGAGAGCGGCGCCAAGCACTTTGGACTAGTGGAGGAGACGGACGGCAGGGTCCATATCCGCGAGAAGCTGCCGCTGGTCTATCATTCGAGCAAGCATGACCTGCCGGCCCGCCAAGCCTTCGCGTCTTATGCTGAGACGCTGCAGGCCCCAGAGGCGGCTCAGGCCCTCCGGCGGCCCGAGCTGGCAGGGCTACAGGGTGGCGCAGGCCCTCGGCCATGGGACTTGTCGAACTCCGCCCTACAGCCGCTTGGGGTGGAGAGCTCTCGCTGCAGATCGACGTGGTGTTCTACGACCTCACCTCGACCTATTTCGAAGGCAAGGGACCAGCGGAGCTCGGCGCGCATGGCCACAGCCGCGATGGCAAGCCGCGCAACCCGCAGGTGTTGGTCGGCCTGGTCTTGGTCGACGGCTGGCCGATCGCGCACCACGTGTTCGCCGGCAATCGGCGCGATGCCATGACCGTCTCCGATGTGGTGCATGATCTGGAGCAACGCTTCGGCATCAAGCGCATCGTGTTGGTGGGCGACCGCGGCATGGTTACCAGCCAGAACCTCGATGAGCTGCGCAGCGGCGGTCATGGCTATATCGTCGGTCGCAATCGCCGTCGCAGCGGCGAGATCTTCGACTATATCCAAAGCGCCACCGGAGCGTGGATCGAATGCCCGTGCGGCATCACTGCCGGCGAGAAGCCGACACCTCCAAAGACACTGGTTCAGGAAGTCACCTCGAACAGACCCGGTGTCCGCGTGTTTGTCGTTCATTCCGAGGAGCGCCTGGCGTTCGAGCAGGCGCAACGCGTCAAGGCCATGGATCGCGTGCGGAGCAAGCTCGACAAGCTGGCGCGTCGCGTTGCCAGCGGAAAGCTGAAAGCCCCCGAGAAGGTCGGCGCCGCTGCCGCCGCCATCCTGACCCGCCATCACGGTCACCGCTACTACGACTGGCGCTATGAGGACGGGGTTTTTCGCTTCTTCGAGCATCCCCTCCACTTCGCCAGGGAGAAGGCGTACGAAGGCAAATACGTCATCCAGACCGAAGAACCCAATCTGTCCGCGGTCGAGGCGGTGCGCCTCTACAAAGAACTCGCCGACGTTGAACGCTCTTTTGCCAATCTCAAAAACGTCATCGACATGCGGCCGATCTATCATCAGACTGACGCCCGTGTGCAGGCCCACATCTTCGTCGCCGCATTAGCTCACTTGCTGCACCGGGCCATCGAAAAGAAGCTCAAGGCTGCACATCTCGACCTCTCCGCAACCGAGGCATTGACGGCTCTCAAATCTGTCCGAGTGGTCGATATCGATCTCGGCAACGGCACCACAAAACGGTCGGTCACACGGGGCACACAGCGCGCCGCCGCGGTGCTCAGCGCCCTCGGCATCACCGAGCTTGATCCGCCAGTCCCGCCAAAATCGGCCCAAACCGTGATGTAGTGCCAAACCGTCTCGCCAGGCCAAGCAAAATCAACGACTTATGAGCGCGCAAGGGAAACATGGGCTTCTGTAATGGGGCCGCTGGTGTCAAGACCCTCGTTAACGCATCACGCCGCAGGGCTCGGGCTTCTGTTCGTGGTCGGCGTTGGAGCCGCCACTTCATGCGATCAGACAGACCGAGCGAGCCAATCTAGGGTGCGCGTGGTCCGGTGGTTGCTCCGGCCGACGCCCATGTTTGCGGCTTCACTCGATCCGCGTCCCTGCGACGGGACCTCGTTATCGAAGAGCTGTTGCGCCCTCCGTTGTCCCTCCTCCTTTTCCGGTTGAACTTATCAAGTGGCAGCGTCGGCTAACGTCCTGCTCCAGCGGAACTCGCTGCCATCAACCCACATGCGATGCAGCACCACCGCCAGTTTGCGTGCCAGCGCCACCTTCGCCCGCTTCAACCCGCGCAGCTTCGCGATCCGCAGGGCCCACGCCTTCAACGCGGAGAACCGCGTGGTGCGAGTGAGCATAACGTTTGCCGCTTCAAACAGCGTGGTTCGTACCATCGCATCGCCAACCTTGCTGATTCGCCCCGTCCAATCCACCTCGCCAGATTGGTACTTCTTCGGTGTCAGGCCAAAATAGGGCCCGACATCCCTGGATTTGCGAAATCTCGTCGGATCGTCGATCGCCGTCTTGTAGGTTATCGCAACAACTGGCCCGACACCAGGCACGCTCATCAGACGTCGGCATATAGTATCGTGACGGACGATACGCAACAACATCCGATGCAGCTTCCCGCATTCGTCTCGCAGGCTCGCCCGCGCCTTCAGCATCGCGTCCGCAACCGGCTCCAGCATCGGATGCCCTGTCACCAGCGCCCGGATGCGAGCCTCATAGCCGTTCTTGCTCACCTTGCCGACTTTCAGGCCGAAGCCGCGCAGCAGGCAATCTTCGGCGGACCCACGCTTCCAGGTTCGTGAGTACCTCGCGGGGTCTGGCAGAACCCGAAGTAGCCACGCCATCCGATGAGGTACGGCGCCAGCTCTTCGATAATCCGCGACAGACTGATCCCGCGTGTCCGGCGGGTCTGTTCCCGGATTCGCGCCTTGAATGTGTCGAGTGCCTTCGGCGCGATGCGCCTCTCGCTCCCGTCATTCGAGATGCTAAACCCGAGGAACTTCCGCTCCTCCGGCCGCGCCACCGCACTCTTCGCCTCGTTGACCTTCAGCCGCAGCTTGGTGGTCAGGAACCGGCTCACCGACGCCATGACACGTTCACCGGCGCGATGGCTGCGGACATAAATGTTGCAGTCATCCGCGTATCGGCAAAAGTGGTGACCACGGCGGGTCAGTTCCCTGTCGAGATCGTCGAGTATGAGGTTGCTTAGGAGGGGCGAGAGCGGACCCCCTTGCGGGGTACCCTCATCCACTGGACGGACCAAGCCGTCCTCCATCACCCCGGCGTTGAGAAACGCCCGGATGAGTTTGAGCACGCGCTTATCGGTTATCCGTGCTGCGACGCGAGCCATCAGGATGTCATGGTTGACTCGATCGAAAAACTTTTCGAGGTCGAGGTCAACAACGACGTTGTAGCCCTCAGCAATGTAGCGTTGCGCTTGGGCCACCGCCTGATGGGCTGAGCGCCCCGGCCGGAATCCGTAACTGTGCTCGGAGAACGTCGGGTCCCATCGCTCTTGTAGAACCTGCAGTAGGGCCTGCCGGACCAGTCGGTCGACGACACAAGGCACGCCGAGCTTCCTGACCCCACCTCCCGGCTTGGGTATTTCGACCCGCTTAACCGGCTGCGGCTGGTAGGTTCCGTCGAGCAGCTGAGACCGTATGCTTGGCCAGTGCTCACGCAGGTAGATCTTGGCGTCGTCGATGGTCATCCCATCCACGCCAGGACTACCCTGGTTCCTTCGAACGCGCTTCCACGCACTTCGGAGATTCTCTCGGTCGCACACCTCCTCCATTAGCTGTTCCATTCCAGCCGGGCTTTCGGGTGTCGGCTCCGCCGCGAGTGGTTCGGCCCTTTGGAATCCGCTGACCAGGGCTTCACCCTGGCCCTCCGGTTCCGAGGCCAGTGAGTACTGGTTTTTCTGCCGCTTTCCACTCATGAGTTGCCGGTCCTACTTGCCTCTCCCAATCGTTCGGGCCTTCAGCCCTCGTTCCCGGTTCGGCCTATCTGTTTCTCCGCCTTTCGGCCTTGGAGTGCCTCAATTAGCCTCGCCGACGTCATGGCTTATTATGCCCTCTGCTGAACTCCTGCGCCCCGGTCAGGTCGCCTTTCGGCTTCCTCAGTTCCAAGATCGGAACGTGACGCAGGCCTCCCTAGGTAAGTTCGATCGCCTTCCCCGCACCCCTGCCGGATCTACAGCCCTGGCCCTTGATGGATGTGGACTTCGCGATTAGTCGCCCGCTCGTCCGGCCAGGGATGCCTCGTATCCAGTTTCTGTTCGTCAGGTCGCGGTTTTGCTCCGCACTTCCTTCAGACACCGCCTCGCGGTGATGCCCTTGCGCTTCGCTAAGCCTTCACCTCCATCAGGTTGGCTAGGGGACTTTCACCCCCGAGCTATCGAACATGCTAGGCACGCGACTAACCCGCTTCGCGGGAGCGGTGCTGCACCGGCAGCGCTGGTCCCGTGGCAGAAAGGGCGGCACAATTGAAGAGCGCAGTCGTCATCACGCAAGGAACCCGGCTCGTGCGCCAGTCGCCGTCGACAATCCTGGTTGGTCGGTTCATTCAACCGTCGGTTGCGGCACGTGCGCAACGTTGTCTGCAACTCTTTGATTCGGCTGTCGATCTCAAACAAACAAAGCCCATCATAGCAAGGTCCGTGCCACACCCGCATTGGTAGTGCACCTCGCGACGGGACGCCCACGGGCCGCGTCCGTCTCTGCATCGCCTGGAGATGGCCCCGGTTGAGGTGGCGGCGGGTTAGCCCAATACGTTTTTCGCTCACCGGCGCGGTCCTCGACTGCGGAGCCTTCGCGGGAACGCTCGTGCGCCGCGCCGCCAAGCGAAAAACGCTCTTCATTCGTCCGGTGAGATTGGCCCCAGCGATGTTCGCCCGACAGGGACGTTCGCTGCCGCTGTCGCAACGTTCAACCCGCTGGGAGCGCACGTTGTCCCAGACCTTTCCGAAAAGAGCTTATTGCCGCCGGCCATTGCACCGGCTGGCGCGCCCTCGAAGCACTCGCTGCCACCTATAGCAGCAAGCTCGTTCCTACCACCGTTGGCAAGCTGCTCACCTTCCGATCTTTCGACCGAGCCGGTTTGAAGCTAAAGTCAATCCGGCTGCATCTGGCGCGAACCCGACAGAACCGGCGGGCTGCAGCGGTCCAAGTGCAAGTCTTGGCAGGCACGGAACGAACCGGCAAAATGGCATGCAGACGCACCCGGGGGAACGCGCTTCGCCCTCCCGCTGGGCGCTTGCTGGGCTTGGCCCTATGGGTGCTGGTGTTACGAAACGGACGATCGCGGGACTTCCCTGGGGCCGGACCGTGCGATATGCGCGTCGCAACGGGCGATGCCGACGCGCCGAACTGGAGCATGAAGATGATCGAAGAGACCTCCGCTGGCGCGACGGCCGCGAGTGTCCAGGACAGCATGAGCGCCACCCATTTCCGCTTCCATGTGCCGTATGCGCATTTGCAGTCAGTATTCGGTGACGACTGGTTCGCACTGAAAGCGGAGGCATTCGCCCGCTTTTTCGGCACACCGCGGTTTCTGATCGCGCAAACCGTCATCGTGGCGGTCTGGATCCTGGTCAACATCGTCGGCATTTGGGTGTTCGACGTATACCCGTTCATCTTGCTCAACTTGGCGTTCAGCTTGCAGGCAGCCTATGCGGCGCCATTGATTCTGCTGGCGCAGACCCGCCAGGCGGATCGCGACAAGGTCAGCTCGATCGCCGATGCACAGCATCGCGAGTTACTGCATCGTCTGAGTGAGGAGCGCCAGGAAGCAATCGCGAGCCAGACAGCGATGCTGTCGCAGATGCTTGAGCAGAACACACAACTCACGCAGTCGATTATGGCACTGACCGAACGGGTGGAAAAGCTGACGCGGGAAGTGCACAGCCGCGTGGTTTCACCGGGAACGTGAGCAGCCGCGTCGCCACCCGCTGTGCGCCGATCGTAACGATCCGAGTGCCCGGCATCCACCGGGACATATACACGCCGCTGGCGGCACAGATCGCCGTCGCAAGGCGCGTGTCACCAGTGTGTGGGGCCCGCTCTCACCTGCTGGCATCGCTCGTGAGGATTGTCAGGCATTAGCAGAGTGTCCGGTTTTGGCTGCCCCATCCTTGGCTCTGATGTCTTGGATGGGCGCAGAGTCGTCGGCGCGCAGCTGCTGAATGTCCGGTTTCTGGATCGCCTGGCAGGCCCGCATGTGGCGGATCTGGGTCAACTCCGGCGGTTCGGGTGGGGAGCCTGGCTACCGCCGCAATGGGTAATGGGGTGGACGCCCCCCGACGGCATTGTGTGCCAAGGTGACGGTGTCGAACTGTCACCTGAAGGAGGCGTCCATGGAGCAGGCTACCACGATCGGACTGGATATCGCGAAGCACGTCTTCCAAGCGCATGGCACAGACGCCGCCGGCCGAATGGTGTTCCGCAAGCGTCTGACACGAGCGAAACTACTTGGGTTCCTCGCGACGCAAACGCCCTGTGTCGTCGCGATGGAAGCCTGCGCCGGTTCGCACTACTGGGCGCGTGAGATCAGCAAACTGGGGCACACGGTGCGTCTGATCCCGCCCGCCTACGTCAAGCCGTTCGTGAAACGACAGAAGAACGACGCGGCGGATGCCGAGGCCATCTGTGAGGCGGCACAGCGGCCAAGCATGCGCTTTGTTCCGGTCAAGGACGAGGCGCAACAGGCGAACGGCGTCGTGTTCCGGGCCCGGGACCTTCTGGTGCATCAGCGCACGCAGTGCGTCAACGCGTTGCGTGGGCACCTTTCCGAATACGGCTACGTCTTTCCCAAGGGCATCACGCACGCTGCAATCCTGATCGCTCACGTCGAGGATCGCAACACCACTCTACCCGACAATGCGCGGACTATTCTGAAGCCTCGTCAGAAGAATCTGTGGGCGACGTCGGGTTCCGGCAGCTTACCAAGTGCATGATATACTCCGCTCACGCCAGAATCCGAAAATCCTTGGGCGAGATGATACGGAAGTTGTCCGTCACTTCATCGCAGTAGATCCGCCAGTTCCTGGGCACCTCCTCGCGCAGGAAGGTCAGGATCGCGTCGCTGAAGTCGCGGAAGGTCTCGTGGCTCTTGTTGTGGGTGATGTGCTTGTGCATCAGCCCCCAAAGCCGCTCGATCGGGTCCAGGTGCGGGCAGTAGGTCGGGATGAAGTGGAGCTTGATCTCGGCAGCCTGGCCGCGCCAGCCAGGCCTGCACCAACTTCGCGTGATGGTAGCGGGCATTGTCCAGGAACAGGTGGATCACCCGCTTGCGCGGATACAGCGCCAGCAGCGCGATCATCAGCTTGATTGTGCTGCCGGCATCGACCGTCTCCACCTCCAGCATCCGGGTGTGGCCGGTCTCCAGGTTGATCGCACCATGGATGTTCAGGCGCTGCCGCCCGCTGGTCTGCGCCACCGCAATCGGCGTGTCCTTCGGTGCCCAGCAGCCCACCGGCCGTACCGCATGCGTCGGATGCACCGCGTCGGCGAACAGCACCACTTGGTCGGCCTCAAGCTGGTTCAGCAGGTCTTCGTAGGCCTTGATGAACGCCGCCTGCTTCTCCGGATCGAGCTTGCGCGACACCGTCTTTGGCTTGCGATGCTCCATGCCGAGGCGGTGCAGCAGCGCGATCAGGCCAGACCGGCCCTGGTACTCGATGCCGTACTCCGTCTCGATCCAGGCGCCGACCTCACGCGTCGTCCGCGGCAGCGTCTCGGTGATCCAGACTTTCAGCTTGTCCTGCTGCGCTTCGCTCAGCCGGCAGGTGCTCCCCTCATAGCCGAAGCTCGCCAGGCCCTCGATGCCTTCTTCTTCATACAGGCGGTACCAGATTCGCACTGTGTCGTCGTCCAGCAGCAGGACGCTCGCGACTGCTTCGCAGCTCATGCCGTCGTCCAGCAGCACCAGCGCGTTGGCCCGCCGGGCCAGGCGATGCGGCACCGACCCATCCCGAGCCAACTCGGTCAGGTCCTTGCGCGATTCGCTGTCCAGATAGCCGCTTCGGATCATGCCGACGGTAGAATCCGAGCCGCGACGCTTGGCAAGGGGATTTTTCGGGTTCTCGGCGAATCGGGGTATACAAGGCGATTTCGGTGACGTGGAAGGTACGGAACCCGTAGGATTTTCGCATGGTCAGTTTGGCCTTGTTGTTCAGACCCTCGACCACACCGCTGGAGAGCTGCTTCCTGGCGCGGAAGTAGTTCAGGATCAGCGCGCGGTGCGAGCGTAGCGTCCTGGCGATCTTCTTCATCGGCTCGATGCGGGAGCGCATGACCTGACCGCACCATTCATCCAGGAACTTGCCGGCCCAACTCGGCGAAGCATAGTCCCAGAACTGCTGGAAGTCCTCCTTCAGCAGATAGGCCCGTACGGTCCGCAGGTTGTAGCGCAGCAGATCGCGCAGGCGGAAGCGTTGATGCTCGGTCAGGTTGGCCTTGCGCTTGAGCACACACCAGCGGGTCTTCTTCAAGACTGGCTCATAGCCGTCCCGGGCCAGCCGGCGAGCCTCGGCGGCACGCACCTGGTCCAGCGCGGCATTCATCTTGGCGACAATATGGAAGCGATCGAGGATGTGGATGGCCTGGCTGCACCGCTCACGAATCACCTTCAGATAAGGCTGCCACATGTCCGAGCACACAAACTCGATCTGCCCAGCCAATGGTTCGCCGATCAGGGTGAAGAACTGCTCGAAGCTCTCCACCGTCCGTTCGCGACCGATCCATAGCAGGCGCGTGCACTGCTGCTCGATCTGATAGACCAGCGTCAGGTATTTGTGTCCCCTGGCATACTGGATCTCATCGACGCCGATCGCCACGATCGGCCCCAGTTGCCGGTGCTCGATCCCCCACTGCACGACATACTCGACCGACTGGCAGACCTTGTCCCAGGTGCTGCGAAACGACCCGGCGGTCTCCTGCCAGGACAGCTTCCTCGCCCAGTGCGCCAGGAACAGCATGTAGGCCTTGGTCAGCTGGTGCTTGCCGACACCCCAGGGGACCGCTTCGACCCGCACGCCGCAGGCCCGGCAATCGACCCGTCGCATGCAATAGAGGAACACCACCATGCAGCCCCAGAGGGGCACGAATTCGAACCGGCGCAGGCTCAGGTGATCATAGGCCGGCGCCGGCTTGCGACAGCCCGAGCACACCGGTCTCGAGCCGCGGCGGGGCCGCACGCTGATCTCGATGGTTCGGCTTTCGGCGCAATGTCGCGCCTTCTCGTAAACGAACCCAGGAAAGTGCTGGTAGTGGTTCAGCAGGGAGATCAGCCGCATGGCAGCGGGACCCAAAGGAGTTGCCGGCAGACGTGACAGCGTACCGGCGCAACGGGCTGCTGCCGATCCCTTGCAGACCTGTTGTCCGGACCTCGATCAGTGGCCTCGCAGCTGGGCGTATGAGGCGCGCGATATTCCGCCTGGCCGGCGGATGGTGGAATGCTTCAAGCCGTTCCTGCGCGACCTGCTGGCCTTGCAGCTATCACGCCAAACCTTGCGCCGACACCGCGACAACGTCTGGGCTCTCGGCGGTGAGGTCATCAGCCGATTGCAGATGGACAGCGACCTCCGGAGGCGGCCAATCAAGCAGGTCGTCCTCACCCTCATCGGCGACGATGGCGGGCCGCTGCTCTCCCATGGTCAGTCCGACACCGCGCAGCGCTCCTTCGACACGACCTGCCGCAAGTTGTTCCGCTTCCTGACAGACCCTGAGATCAGCCGCGATGAGGCGTAAAGATGCCTGCCGTGGTGGCGGATGATATCTCCGCTTCTGCCGATGTGGCGGCTGTGGGGTTGTGGGCAACGCGCTTGTGTTGTCCACAAATCCACCAGCCGGCCGGCTGAGTGATAAAACTAGCCCTCGGTATACCCCCGAAGCACCCACAGTTTCCGCTGACGAGCCAATCTGAAAATACTGATCGGCACCTTCACCGCGCTGAAGTCACAGATCAAGGAGCTGGATGCCGAAATCAATCGGCGCTCGAAGGAAGACGCGGTCGCGCGACGGCTGATGACAATCCCGGGCGTCGGACCAATCACCGCCACGGCGATCACCGCGCTTGTGCCGGCCGCGGAGGGCTTCCGCGCCGGGCGCGACTTCGCGGCCTGGCTGGGGCTGACACCGCTACAGAAATCAACCGGTGGCAAGCAGAAGCTCGGTGCCGTGTCGAAGCGCGGAGAGCGAACCATCCGCCGCCTGCTCATCCTCGGGGCCAGCGCGGTGATCCGACAGGCCTGTCTCCGTGGCGCACCAGCCGGGTCATGGCTGGCACAGATGCTGCCACGCAAGCCGAAGATGCTGGTCACTGTGGCGCTGGCCAACAAGATGGCGCGCGTGGTCTGGGCTCTCTTGGTCAAAGGCGGCGTTTACAAGGCTCCGGCCGTGGCGGCGTAAGCTGGTCGCGACCGCGAGGGCGTAGGGCGAGCGGAAGGAGAGTATGGCGCAACAGTCGGCGAGACGGGGTCTGGAAAACCAGGGCTTTCCACAGTGCTTCGAGCACGCTTTGGGTGATTTGGACCCGGCCCGCGAACTCCCATACAGGCCAGCAGCAAACCATCGCTGCATCACAGGCCGGACAGATGGCAGCATCCGACTACGCGCCACCACAATCCCGAAGTTTTCTCTTGCCACGAAGGGGGCGTCCACAGATGGTTCCCGCATTCGGGCCGCTCGAAGGGATTCGCGCAGTCGGCACCGGCGTGCTGATCGCGCAGCCGTATATCGGTACGAAGCTGGCCGAATTCGGCGCGGAGGTGATCCATACCGAACGTCCCGGCGGCGATGTCTTCCGCTTTACCGCGCCGCAATTGACCCGCGGTCCGCGTCCCCACGGCTGCGACGAGGCCGAGGTCACCAAAAACAAGCTATCGATGGGCCTCGATCTCAAGCACGCCCGCGGCATCGAGCTCTTGATGGCGCTGTGGAAGATTTCGGACGTTTGGATGGAATCGTCGGCGCCTGGCACGCTTGAACGCAACGGGATCACCAACGAGCTGGCGCTGGCGCTCAACCCAAGCCTCGTCATCGTGCGGGTCAGCACCTACGGGCAATACGGCAAGGAGGACTATCTCGGCCGTCCTGGCTACGACGCGATCGCGCAGGCCTATGGCGGCATGATCAACCTCACTGGCGACCCCAGCGGGCCACCGCAGCGGGCCAAGACCTACACCGGCGATTACCTCACCGCGCTGACCGGATGGGCGGCGACGATGATGGCGCTGTGGGAGGTGAAGAAGAGCGGGCGCGGTCAGGTGATCGACCTCGCGCAATACGAAGCGGTGGCACAGACCAATGGCAATACCCTGCCACTCTACACCGGCGAAGGTGCGGTCTACGGACATACCGGAAACCGTCCGCCGGGGTTCCAGCCTTACGACACGTTCAAATGCAGCGACGGGTGGGTCTATATCGGCGCGCTTGGCGGGCCGATTTATGACCGGGTGCCCGGGTTCCTTGGACTCGATCCGGTCGAATACAGCTATGACGCCTGCTCGAAAGACGCGGCGGCGGTCAATTCCGAGAAGGGCCGGGATCTCGACCGGCGCCTGCGCGAGTATTGCGCCGCGCACACGGGGCTTGAGGTCGAAACCGAGTTGAATGCGGCGAAGATTGGCTGCGCGCGGGTATTCAACACGCGCGACCAATACGAGGACGCCCATTATGCGGCGCGCGAGATGACGGTGCCGGTGCTGGATCGAGGTACTAGGCGACTAACGCCTCCCAGTGAAGCAGCAGCAGCGCGCCCGGCCCAGAGAAGATGCGCTGATGCACGGTGCCGGCGCCCGCACGCACGTAGTCGCCTGCGCCCAGCGACTCGCCGTCGATCTCAACGCTGCCCTCAACGACGAAGCACTCCTCGCCGTGGTCGTGCGGATGCTCGCTGCAGGCGCTGCCCGGCGCCATTCGAAGCATCGCGGTGCGTTCGCCGGTGATCGGATCGACGTGCAGCCAGCGGATCTGGGAACCCGGCTCGAAATCGAGCCATGTGCCGCGTTCACGCGGCCGGCTGTGGCCGGCTCGGCTGCCGCCGATGCGCGCTTGGATCGCCTGCCAGACTGCCGGCGGAGGGGCCTCATCCGGCAGCGCATCGACCAGCGGGATCAATCGCGCCTCCCAGGCGCGCAGCGCGGCGGCAAAACGCGGGTCGGTCCGGATGCGCGCACGCACGACCTGTTGCTCGGCGGCATCGAGCAACCGGAGAACGGCAAAGCCAGCAACCACGTCGTTGTCAAGCATCCTGTTGCACCGGCGACGGTTCGGACTCCAGACAGGCGCGCAACTGCAGCAACGCCCGGCGGATGGTCGATTTGAGCGTGCCGAGCTTCATCCCCAGCTGGTCTTCGAGTTCACTGTGGCTGTAGCCGTACAAGAATGCAAGCTCCACGCAGTTCCGTTCGCGCGCGCCCAGGGCTTCCAGGCAGCGTTGCAGATCGTAGGCTGAATTGAGTGCGACAAGCACGGGAATTTCGTCGCCTTGGAAGGTGGTAGCGGACAGCGGATCAATGCGCAGCATGCTCAGGCAGTAGTTACGGGTGACCGCGGCCATCCAGTGCTGCGGGCGACCGCGGGCCGGGTCGTAGCGCCCCGCATTGGTCCAGATGCGGACATAGGCTTCCTGCAGCGCATCGCTGGCACGCGACGTGCCGACTATCCGCCGCGCGAGCGCATAGAGTTTGCCGCTGGTGAGACGATACAGTTCGGCGAACGCCACCTCGCCGCGCTGCGCGGCGGCGGCGAGCAGGTCGGCCAGCAACCGGTCCCGGGGCGACAGCGCCGTTTCCTCAGGCGATTGCATTGGCGTCGGGTCAACCGGCATTTTGCGGGGAACGGCCTATCCATCGATCGAGGCGGCAGGATAGCCGACGGCATCTCCGGTCTGCAACGGTTGGGCAGCGCCACAACATGTCCGTCTGTTCGCCGATCCTGCGCATCGGCCCCGTTTCCGCCCGACCGTGAGGCGATCGCGGCACTGAATGCGCTCCTCTCCGTTGCGGCGAGGACCGCATCCATGCGGCGGTGGCCGCGCCGGGCCGTGATCGCGCTAGTTGATTGCGCCGTTCAGCTTGTCGGGGAAGAACAGGAAGCTGCTGCACGTCCCGCCGCCATATACGATGTTCAGCACCTGCGCCGGCGTGCGCGCAAACGCCAGCGAGTTGCCGTCCGTCGGCACGATGTTGGCCTTTCCGTCCACCGTAAATGCCCTGGTCGTCGCCGGCGCCGGCAACCACCGCCGCAGACAGCGCCGCCCGCAGCGCGCTGATCTTGTTGGCCGACTTGGCCATGCCTTGCTGCAGAAGCTGAATGCGCAATTCCGACGCATGGACGAGGCCGCGGGTTCGTAAGGCGCGGCGCGCCGTGGCGTTCAGCGGCACCTCGCGTTCCTCGAGACCCTTGCCGTTCCGCACGCGCATCATACTGGCGCGGTCGCGAAGAACGATGTCACCGCGCTGTAAGGCTGCCGCCTCACCGACCCGCAAACCGGTCTGGAGCATAAGCTGGACGAGAGCATAATTGCGTCGGGCGAGCCCATGGGAACTCTCGCCGGCGGCACGCAGCAGCCCATGCACCTCCGCGGCAGTCAAACCGTGCGGCTAGCGTTCGCGGACGATGCAGACCGACTTCACGTGAAGCGCGACATTGCGTGACACAGCGCCGGTGCCTTCGGCCCAACGCAGCAGGCGACGCACCGCCTCCAGCCGGTGCCACGGTGCATTGCGCGATCTCTTTGTCGATGCAGGAAATTCCTCAGCAATCACGAAACCGTTACTAAGGCCCCTGCATCCATCGGCAAAGCAACGCCGTAGCGGGGAAGGAGGCAAGTAGGACGGTACCGCTGCAACCCCGTCTGGTGACTTCTGAGTTGCGGCAAAACCCCACTGCTGTCCGGTTCGCTGAGCCCGGATTTCCCAAAAGTCGCGGCGACATCAGGGATTTTGGCGGTTCGTTGCTGGGGCGGATTTGATCCCGTGACGGCCCTCCCCGACGATACGGGCGGAGGGCCAGGCCATGAACACCGGCAAGACGCTTTTCGCGCAGCTGATGGATTTTCTGCCGTGGAGCACGTTCGACCGGATTGTTGCGCGCTATCACGGCAACCGCGCGGTGCGGACGCTGCCCTGCGCCGCACAGTATCAGGTGATGGCATTTGCCCAGATTACCTATCGGGAGAGCCTGCGTGACATCGAGGCGTGTCTGTCGGCGCAATCGACCAAGCTCTATCACATGGGTCTCCGAGGGCCGATTCGCCGTTCCACGCTGGCCGACGCCAACGAAAGCCGCGATTGGCGGATCTATGCCGAGTTTGCCCGGCGGCTAATCGCGCAGGCCAGGCGGCTGTATGCCGACGACGATCCCGACGTGGATCTGCCCAGCACCGTGTATGCTCTCGACTCGACGACCGTCGATCTGTGTTTGTCGGTGTTTCCGTGGGCGCATTTTCGTTCTACCAAGGCAGCGGTGAAGATGCATACGCTGCTTGATCTGCGCGGCAACATTCCAAGCTTCATCCACATATCAGACGGTAAGCTGCACGATGTTCATGCGCTTGATATGCTGCTTCCCGAAGCTGGAGCCATCTACGTCATGGATCGGGGCTACGTGGATTTCGCCCGTTTGCATGTACTGCACGAGGCCGGTGCCTTCTTCGTGACCCGGGCGAAGTCGAATTTGGATGCCCACCGGGTGTATTCGGCGCCGGCAGATCGAAAGGCAGGCGTGATTTGCGATCAGACCATCGCGATGGATGGCTACCTCACACGGCGACATTATCCTGCACACCTGCGGCGCATCCGCTTCAAGGACCCAGAGACCGGCAAAACGCTGATCTTCCTTACCAATCAGGTGACGTTGCCGGCTTTGACGATTTGCGCCCTCTACAAGAGCCGCTGGCAGGTGGAACTCTTCTTCAAGTGGATCAAGCAGCATCTGCGCATCAAGCAATTCTACGGCATTTCGGAGAACGCGGTGAAGACCCAAATCTGGATCGCGGTGTCAGTCTACGTGCTGGTCGCCATCGTCAGGAAGCGGCTCGGTCTGGACGTGTCGCTCTACACATTGCTACAGGTCCTTTCGGTCACAGTATTTGAGAAAATGCCGATCCGATCTGCGATTTTGGCCACACCCGACCAGTTCGGCGACGCCGAAGTCAGCAACCAATTGGAATTATTCACTTTCTGACCGGACAGCAGTGGCAAAACCCATCAAAAGGATTTTCTCGAATGTCATCCACTCAAAACGACCACGGCGGCGGGCTCGATCGGCGTAATCTGTTGCGCAGCTCCGGGATGGGCGCTCTTGCCTTTGGGGCGCTGACAGGGGCTGGCGCCATGCTATCCGGTGCGAGGCCCGTCCAGGCTCAGGTCGTCAACGACTCGGTTATCTTGAATTTTGCGCTCAACCTAGAGGTACCTGGAAGCCGAGTATTATCTGCGGGCAACCACCGGCGCGGGGCTGCCCGCGTCAGACACAACCGGATCGACCGGACCATCTGGCGGCGTGACGGGCGGCACGAAGGTACCGTTCTCGATTCCCGCCATTCAGCAATACGCCAATGAGATCGCCCAGGACGAAGAGCACCATGTGCTCTTCTTGCGCAGCGTTCTGGGCTCCGCCGCCGTGTCCGAACCGGCAATCGATTTGGTGAACAGCTTCAATACCCTCGCACAGGCTGCCGGCATCGGATCGACCTTCGATCCATTCGCCAGCGACCTGAACTTTTTGATCGGCTCGTACATTTTCGAGGATGTCGGCGTGACCGCCTATCACGGCGCGGCCTCGCTGATACAGAACAAGCAAATCCTGACCGCTGCCGCCGGCATCCTGGGCACCGAGGCCTACCATGCCTCCGAGGTGCGTCTTCTGTTGTTCCAAATGAATCAAGGTTCGATAACCCAGGCGATCTCGAACCTCCGCGCTCAACTGTCCCAGGCCGCCGACGATCAGGGTGTGGTGTTGAATGGCGTCGCCAATATCGTGCCCACCGATGCTAACGCTCTCGTGTTCGCCCGCACGACGCGGCAGGTTCTGAACATCGTCTATGGTGGGGTGAATGCAACCAAGGGCCTGTTTTTCCCCAACGGGATGAACGGGGTGATCCGATGATCCGCGGCTCGACATGGCGCATTCGCGCGGTTGCTGCGCTGGCGGCTGGGGTCGCCATCGCGGCCGCTATAAGTACAGCCGGCGCGGCAATCGTGACGATCGCTCCGGACACCAACTTTTCGACGATGCCGGCATCGATCAACCTCGGCACCGGGACTTACGTGTTCAGCGACATCCCCGGCGTCCCGATCGGCAACCCCCCGGCGGCGGTCGCAACGATTGGCAGTGCCCTGGTCTCGAGCTTCGGCAGCGGCGTCGCTGATTTCCGGACCCGGATCGACCATTAATGAGACGGGCGAGCTCTACACATTTGCCAGCTTCCCGACAGCCACCGTGATTCCGAACTCGGCGGCCGACGACTTCATCGGCTTGGCCTTTTCGCAATCGGACGGCCTGCACTTCGGCTACGCCCGGGTCGCGGGGACCACGCTCATCAGCTACGCCTACCAAACCGTCCCCGGGGTTGGCATCCGGACATCGATACCGGAACCTGGGGCGCTCCTTTTGCTCGGCACTAGCCTCATCGGCGTTGCTTCGGTCCGACGACGTCGCTCGAAGCGCGGAGCGCCGGGCGAGCAGCGGCCTATGACGAGCGTGACGGGCTGAACGACGGCGCGGGCCGATCGCTACATGGAATCGCGCAATCGACTTGTGACAGGCGCGGCAACGCCCGCGCAGCGCGGCGTAACTGGCGAGCGGTATCAGCTCCCACGCCGCGAGCGAGTGACCGCATATATCGCATTTGCAGCGTGCCATGACCACCGGTCTGGCCAGCGGCAGCCGGCAGATCAGTACGCCCAGAAAACTGCCGATGAATGGCGAGACGAGCAGCAGTGACAGCGACCCTGACACGGAATCCTCCAAACCGGCGGGTTGATGCCGGACACGTCCTCTCGGGCGGCCGCGGGTACATGGTCGAAGCACCTGTACCGACTGCCGGTGGCATGTCCAGCGCCATGTCCACTGCCATGTCGCCGGGGCGCGCGCCTCAAGTCATGCCGGACGCAGAGCAGGACCGGCTGGCCGATCTTTTGGTCAGCCAGGTGCAATGCGACGCGCGTGCGATCGAGCGTGGCCGGCGGGTGGCGCTGGACACCGGGCAGCGGCTGGATGCGGTGCTCATCCAGTTGGGCTTAGTGACCGAACGCGGGCTTGCTGATGCCTATGCGGCGTTGCTCGGTCTTCCGGTCGACGATCCCGCGCGCTTTCCCGCCGACGCGCCGCTGCTGCCAGAGCGGCTGGCCGCGAAATTCTTGCGCCCTGCGCGCGCTCTGCCGGTCGCGCTGGATGGTGATGTGCTGGTGGTCGCGACTGCGGATCCGCTCGATCGTTTCGTGTCTGCCGCCATCTCCGCGGCGACTGGCCGGCGCGTCGTTCTGGAAGTGGCAGTGCCGATCGAGTTGGATGCAGCGTTCGACCGACTCTACCCGGACAAGGCGGAAATGCCCCCGGAACTCGATCAGCCCGAGCCCGGGCAGTTCGAGCCGCTCGAGGAAGATGCCGAGCGGCTCAAGGACCTTGCGAGCGAGGCGCCCATCATCAAGCTGGTCAATCAGATCATCGCCCGCGCCGTCGAGACCCAGGCCTCCGACATCCATCTCGAACCCTTCGAGGATCGGTTGCGCGTACGCTACCGCTATGACGGTGTGCTGCATGAGGCCGAATTGCCGCCCTCGCGGCTGGCTGCGGCAATCACCTCGCGCGTCAAGATCATGTCGCGCCTGGATATCGCCGAACGGCGACTGCCGCAGGACGGGCGCATCAAACTGGCGGTGCGTGGAACCGAGATCGACTTCCGCGTCTCCACCGTCCCATCGTTGCATGGCGAGACGCTCGTGCTGCGCGTGCTCGATCGAGGTACCGTCAGCTTCGATTACGCAAAGCTTGGCTTGCCGCCGGCGTTAGTCGGACGCTGGAACGCGGCGCTCGGCTTGCCGAACGGCATCGTGCTCGTGACCGGACCCACCGGCAGCGGCAAAACGACCACGCTGTACACCGGGCTGCTCTCGCTCAACTCGATCGAGCGCAAGACCGTCACGGTCGAAGACCCGATCGAGTACCAGCTCGGCGGGATCAATCAGATCCAGGTGAAACCGCAGATAGGACTTAGCTTCGCCAGCCTGCTGCGGTCGATCCTGCGGCAGAATCCGGACGTGATCATGGTGGGGGAGATCCGCGACCTGGAGACGGCGCAGGTCGCCGTGCAGGCAGCGCTGACCGGTCATCTCGTGCTGTCGACCGTGCACACCAACTCCGCGGCCGCAACGATCACGCGGCTGCGTGATATGGGGGTCGAGGATTACCTGCTGACCGCCGTGCTGCGCGGCATCCTCGCCCAGCGGCTCGTGCGCCGGCTCTGCCTGCGTTGCCGCCGCGCAGCAGAGGCGCCCGCCGAGCTGGTCCGACGCTTCGACCTCGACCGGCGGTGCGACGGAGATCGGGTGATGATCTGGCATCCCGTCGGCTGCGAGCATTGCCGCAACACGGGCTATAGTGGCCGCCAGGCGATCGCCGAGTTCCTGACGCCAGATGCATCGATCGAGCGGCTGGTGTTCTCACACGCGACCATATGGAGATCGAGCGCGCTGCCGTCACCGGCGGTATGATTACCATTTTCGATGCAGGGTTGCAGGCGGCGCTCGCCGGAACGACCACAGTCGAGGAAGTTGTGCGCAGCGTCCGGTCCGAGAGCTGATCAGCATGCCCGCTTTCCGCTACGTCGCGATCGATCCGGCGGGGCACATCGTCCGCGGGGTGATGGAGTTGCTCAGCGAGGCGGATGTCGTTGACCACCTGCAGCGCCAGGGTAACTTGCCGGTGCGTGCCGAGCCGGCTGCAAGGGCTTCCTTCCTTGCGTCGCTGCCGAGCTGGCGGATCGGCCAAACCGGCCTTCGCAAGCAGGAGGTCGCCGACATGACTCGCGAGCTCGCAATCATGCTGGCCGCCGGGCAGGATCTAGACCGCGCGCTGCGCTTTCTGATCGAGACAGCGCATAGGGCGCGGGCGCGGGGCGCGATTGAGCAGTTGCGTGCGTCGGTGCGTGACGGCAGCTCACTCGCTGCGGCGCTGGGGCAGTACCCGAACAGTTTCTCACGCCTCTATATCGGGCTGATCCGTGCCGGCGAAGCCGGCGGTACGCTCGCGCCGACGCTGGACCGGCTGGCGACGCTGCTCGAACGGCAGCGCAACCTGTCGGCCACTGTTGCCTCGGCGATGATCTATCCGGGCCTGCTGATGGCGGCGTCAATCGGCTCGATCACATTGCTGCTTACCGACGTGCTGCCGCAGTTCGTCCCGCTGTTCGAACAGAACGGGGCCGCGCTCCCCCGACCGACGCAGATCCTGATCACGGTCGGCGCCCTGGTCTCGTCCTACGGTCCTTACGGCTTGCTGATTCTGGCCACATTGTTGCTCGCTGCGCGTCAGGCACTGCGCCGGCCCGGACCACGGCTCGTGGTCGATCGCCTGATCCTGCACCTGCCGATCGTCGGCAACCTCGCCCGCGAGGTTCTTGCCGCGCGGTTCAGCCGGACTCTCGGCACGCTGGTTCTGAACGGGGTGTCGCTGATCGCAGCGCTTGGCATCGTGCGCGAGGTCGTCGGCAATCTCGCGGCAATCGTGGCGATCGATCAGGCGACGGTCAGCGCCAGGAGCGGCTCCGGACTGTCGCGGCCACTCGGCGAATCCGCCATCTTCCCGCTGCGCACCGTCTATCTGCTTCGTCTAGGCGAGGAAACGGCGCAACTCGGTGCCATGGCGCTGCGCGCCGCTGAGATCCACGAGCAGGCGACGCGCATCGGCGTGCAACGGCTTGTCTCCCTGCTGGTACCCGCTATCACGATTCTGATGGGCTTGGCGATCGCCGGCATCGTGTCGTCTCTCCTGCTTGCCATGCTCAGCCTGAATGATCTGGCCAGCTGACCGCGGGCGTGCCGACACCTGGCCCTACGCGCAGGTCGGATTCACGCTGATCGAGATCGTCATTGTGCTGGCCGTGCTCGGGCTGATCGCCGGGCTGATCGTTTATCGGGGACCGCCGCGCAGCCCGCTGCTCGATCTGCGTGCGGCCGGCGGCGACGTGGCGCGGATACTGCGCCTTGCCCGCAGTCAGGCGATCATGTCCAACCGCCCTGTCGTCGTAGTTTTCGACATGTCCCGGCGGGAGTTTGCCGTGGGCGGCAGTGCGCCGCGCGCGTTGCCCGCCGCACTCGGGTTGTCCGTCATTGGCGGTGCCGCGGCGGGCGCGCGGCAGGTCAGCATCAGGTTCGCACCGGACGGCAGTTCGTCAGGCGGGCACATCGATCTTGCAGAGGGGGAACGCCGCGAACAGATCGGTGTCGACTGGCTGACCGGCCGGGTTCAGATCACCCCGCCATGACCCGACGCGACAGATTGGTAGCATGCCGACCGCGCGAGCGCGGGTTCACGCTGTTAGAGGTGCTCGTCGCCACCGCGCTCGCGGCGCTCGCGCTTGGCGTCCTCGTCGAGGGTGCATGGGGCAACCTTCGTTCCGTCCGGATCTCCGGTGATTATGAAGAAGCCTTGTCTCGGGCGCGCTCCCATCTCGCCGCCCTTGATGCTGGGGGCGCCCTCGCTCCGGGTGAGCGCCAGGGCGACGACGGGCGGGGTTTCCACTGGATTGTGCGGGTCATGCCCGCAGCGAGCGCACCGATTGCGAGCGGCGATGCGGCCCAGGCTCACGGGCCGCGTGTCGTGCTGTACACGGTCACCGTCCTGCTGTCCTGGCACGATGACGGCGCCGCGAGAGAAGTGCGGTTGACCTCGGAGCGGGTGGGCACCGCGCCGCCGGCCCCGCCATGAGCGCGCGTCATCCGGCCGGGTTTACCCTGCTCGAGATCCTGGTGGCACTCGTCGTGCTTGGATTCCTGATGGTTGGGCTGAGTGAGGGCACGCGATTCGGATTGCGGGCCTGGAAGATGCAGACGCAACTAGCAGACGAACGCGGCGGCCTCGACGCGGTCGATCGCACGATTTGCGATCTGGTCACGCATATGGATCCGGGCAGCGCGACCCGCGCGTCCACCCTCCAAGGGAGTGCGTCCCGCGTGGCGTTCACCTCCGATCTGCCGATGGCGGCTGCCGGACTCCCGTCTCGCCGCGCCGACATGCTGCTGACGGTGGATGCCGCGCATTCCCTGGTACTGCTCTGGACACCGCATCTTCACGCCAAGCGGTTCGGTCCGGCTCCGCCGCCGCAGCAGGCCGAGCTGCTGCAAAATGTCGATCGAATTGAGGTGTTGTACTGGAAAATCAACAGCGGTGGATGGCGCAAGACATGGACCGGGCGCGATTTGCCCGGTCTGGTCCGCTTCCGCATCGTGTTCCGCGCGGGAGATTGGCGCCGATGGCCGGACATCGTCGCAGCACCGGTGCTCGACCGGCAGGGAGATTGACGCTTGATACGACTGAAATTGCAGATCGGCTGTGCTTTCGATTGGCAGTGGCGAACGCGCTGCATGCATGCTGCCGACGCGACAGGCGACGGCTGAGTTGTTGCCATCATGGACCTCACCGGAACCCTGAACGAGTTCCTGACCTGGTGGTCGCAGCAGATGCTCGATCTGGTGCCTGATCGTCTCCGCCGTCGCGGCCAGATGGCCAGCGCGCTGATCGCCGTGACCCATTCGTTCAGTCCAGAAGCGCCGGCGATCGTTCAGCTTATCCTTCGGCGCCGCCGTCGCAACAGCGACCTCGGCAGCTTCACACTCGACGCCACCGGTATCCCGGCTATCCAGGCGCTGCTGAGCCGGCGGACACCGCCGCGTGTGGTGGTGCTTCGCCTTTGCCCCGACGTGATGCTGGAACGCGAGGTTGTGCTGCCGCTCGCGGCGGAACGCGATCTCCAGCAGGTGCTCGACTACGCGATGGACCGCAACACGCCATTCGCCAGCAGCGAGGTGTTCTGGACCTGGGTGAACGAGCGTCGCGACCTGTCGCGCGGGCGCCTGCACGTGCGCCTGTTCGTGGTGCCGAAGTCCGGATTGCAGCCGGTGCTGGCCGGGCTGGAGCGGGCGGGCGTGGCCGCCACCCTGTTGGAGGCGACGTTGCGGTTCGGGGCGCCGCGCCTGATCGACCTGCGCCATGCGACGCCTGCGCGTGAGCGCTGGCTATGGCGTGGTGTGACGGCCGCTGGCATCGCTTGTAGCCTACTCGCGGTCACCGCGTCGGTACTGCCCTTTGTTCTGCAATCCGCCGAGCGCAGCGCGATCGAGCAGCGGCTGGCGCAGATCGGGCCACGGATCGCCCAGGTCGAGGCGCTCCGCCGCGACATCGCGGCGACGGCCGCCGGCACCGACGTCTTCGCAGCAGAGCGGGCGCGGGTGGGCAACACGCTGGAAGTGCTGGCGGCGGTCACCGAGCTGCTGCCCGACGACACCTTCCTGGCGCAACTGACGCTGCACGGCGGCAAGCTCGAGATGGATGGTCAGTCCGGCGCCGCCGCCCGGCTCATCACGGCGCTTTCCGCCGATCCGGTCATCCGCAATCCGGCGTTCGCGGCGGCGGTGACGCGTCAGGCCAATGGGACAGACGAGTTCTCGATCCGCGCTGAGGTCGCACCCTGATGTCCATGATTTCTTTGCCAACTGGCCGGCCCGGCAAGCTGCTAGCCTGGATTTCCACGGAGCCGAGCCCGCCTAACGGTGGGCGAGTCAAGCGATTCTAAAGACTCGCTTTTTTGCGTGATTTGTTATGCATGATGGTGCGCTGATAGCCCATTTGTACGTTGTCTTCTCCTTGCCAAAGGAAGACTGCCAGGATTCCGCCTCGCCATCGGTTGATGCAAAAATGCAGCACCATAGCCCTTCTCTGGCAGGCGTAGGGGTTGTCACGTCTTTCTCGCTTGACACTATATATGGGGTTAGACACCGTGCACAAGTGGCTATCAGAGCACCATATGACCTAACAAAGTGCCGCCGCTTCTTCGTCCGGCCGGCGACCCCACGGCAGCGCCAATACGAGGCATTGCGCGCCTATTTCTTCGAAGGCATTGGCTCTGACGCGGCGGCGCGACGGTTCGGCTACTCACCGGGCGCATTCCGGGTGCTCTGCCACGCCTTTCGTCGCGGCGAACTGCCAGACTTCTTCGCCGTCGTCCGACCGGGTCGGCGTGAGCAGCCCAGAAAGGGCCGTGCCCATGACCAGATCGTGGCGCTGCGCAAACGCAATTACTCAGTCTACGAGATCAGTCAGGCGCTTTCCGAACGGGGAATGCCACTCAGTGCGACTGCGGTACGCGAGGTCCTCGCCGCGGAAGGGTTCGCACCGCTGCCGCGGCGGCTCGACGAGGAGCGTCCGGCCGTAGCCGGGCCCAGCACCGAGGCAGTCGCCAACATCCGCAGCTTCACGCTCACGCCGCGCGAGTTCACGACACGGGTCGGGGGGCTGTTCCTGTTCATCGCCGAACTGGTGCGTTTGAACACCGACACCCTGGCGCTCGGCGCCAAACTCCCCGGCTCGCGCATGATCCCGGCCGCGCATGCTTTGCGCGCCTCGCTGGCTCTGAAGCTATGGGCCATTGAGCGGAAGAGCCATATCATGGCGCTGGTTGCCGACGAAGGCCTGGCGCTGTTCTGCGGGCTCAACGTCATGCCGAAGAGGAGCTTCCTGTCGGAGTATTCCTCACGGATCACCCCGCAGAACGTCTCGCGGTTGCTCGCTCTGTGGCACGAACGGTTGGCCGGAGAGGCGCTCTTCAGCGGGGAGTCGATCAACCTCGATTTCCACTCCGTGCCCTATTTCGGCGAACACCCGGTGGTCGAAACCCACTATCTGCCGAGGCGCAGTCGCCGTCAGCCCAGCATCCTCACGTTCCTCGCCCAGGACGCCGACAGTCAGGTGTTCTGCTACTCGAACGCCGACATTCGCAAGGGTGAGGAGGCCGAGGAAATCTTCCGTTTCATCGAGTTCTGGAAGCGTCAGCATGGCAAAGTGCCGCAGCACCTCGTATTCGATTCCAAACTCACGACTTACGAAGGGCTCGACCGGCTGGATGCCGCCGGGATCACCTTTATGACGCTGCGCCGGCGCTCCAAAGGCCTGCTGGCCGAAGTCTATGAGCTGGCAGCATCGGCGTGGCGCACCATCACGCTCAACCTGCCCAGTCGCAAATATCGCACACCCCAAGTCTTCGAGCAGAAGGTCTGCCTTCGCGAACGCACCTACCGACAACTGTTCATCAAGGATCTCGGCCACGATGAACCCACTATCCTTGTCACCAACGACAGGCATGCCAGCGCCCGCAACCTCATCACTCGCTATGCCAAGCGCATGCTGATCGAAAATGCGCTCGCCGATGCCGTACGCTTCTTCCACATCGACGCGCTCTCCTCTTCAGTCGGCTTCAAGGTTGATTTCGACATGGCGCTCCTCGTCCTCGCCAGCGCCCTCTACCGGTTGATGGCCCGACGCATGCGAGGCTACGATGATGCCCAAGCCCGCCGTATCTTCCGCGATTTGATCGACATGCCGGCAAACGTCGCCATCGCCACTGACGAGGTCACAGTGCGCTTCCACCGTCGCGCCCATCTTCCAATCGTACTCGCCTCCGGACTTATCGACCAACCCGTCCTGGTGCCATGGTGGCAAGGCCGTTCGCTCCGCCTGATCCACTAGCATGTGAAACCTGTCGTGTTAGGCGATTTCCGGTCCGTGGAAATCCAGGCTAGCGGTTGGATTGACGCTGGCGGTGCCTGTGTTGGTGTGGTTCGTGGCGATCGCCCCGCTGACCGACCTGTTCGCTGCACGCGCCGAGGCGCTGGCGCAGCGCCGGATCCTGTATCACCGTATGGCGGATCGCGTGGCTTCGTTGCCGGCACTGCAAGCCGAGGCCGCGGCCGGCAGTCCCGCCGGCAGCCCGGCCTCCGCGGTACTTTCGAACGAAACCGACGCGATGGCCGGGGCGAGCTTGCAGCAGCGTCTCCAAGAGATGGCTGCCGGCGTTGGTGCCGTTCTTTCCAGTACCGAGACGCTGCCGGCAACGCCCATGAAAGGCTACCGCCGCATCGGACTGCGGGTTTCGCTGACCGCGCCGTGGCCGGTGCTGGTCGGCTTGTTCGAGGCGGTCGAGCAGGCCAGCCCGCGGATGCTTATCGACGATCTGCAGATGCACGGACGGGTCATGCTTGTGCAGCCGGCGGAGCCGCTGCTGGACGCCGGGTTCACCGTGCTCGCCTTCCGTGCCGACCACCTGGCGCCGCCGGACCAGACCCGATGAACCGAATCGCTCTCGGAATTCTCCTCGCACTGGCCATCGCGCTCGCAGGGGTGACGTTCATGGAGGCGTGCGCACTACGGTCCGACGATGCAACATGGCGGCCCACGCCACGCCGCCCGCAGGCGACGCACGAGCATCCGGCTCCGGCCGCGGAACACGCAAAGGAATGGGTCGCGACGATTTTGCAGCGGCCGCTGTTTAGCCAAACGCGCCGCCCACCGCCGGGCGAGGGAACGAGCGGCCCAGGCCTTCCGCGCCTCTCGGGCATTTTGGTCAGCCCCTCGGAGCGGACCGCGATCTTCGCTGCAACGGGCGGCGGCAAGCCGATCATCGCAGGCGAGGGCGCGCGGATAGGCGCTTACGTCCTGCAGTCGATCAGCGCGGGGCAGGTGACGCTGGTCGGCCCCGGCGGCGATCGGGTGCTGCGGCCGAGCTTCGCTCCCGCTGCAACGGCGCCTGCGGGCTTGCTGACGCCGACTTCGGCCGCGATGGGCCAGCCCTCGCTGATCGGACTGGTTCAGAGCGGGCCTCCGGTCGTCCAGGGTGCCCAATGACCGGCTGGCGTCTCCCTCCGCGCCCGCTTGTGCTGCTTGCCCTTGCCGGATGCGAGCGGCCGGTGGAGCCCGTTGTGCAATCATTCCCGCCGCTTCCCGCCACCGCTGAGGGTCGCGCCGCTCCGCGAATTAGCGGGCGGGTCGGCGCGAGCGATACAGGGCCGGCACCGCAGTTCAGTCTTGGACAGGAACAATCCCTGAATTTGCCGGCGGTGCGTGCGAGTGCCGGCGGCGACATCTCGCTCGATTTCGCTGATACCGATATCCGCGAGGTTACCGCCCAAATCCTCGGCAGCCTGCTGCACGTAAACTACACGATCGATCCGGCCGTGCACGGCACCGCGACGTTGCATACCCCCAAACCTATCGCGTCGAGCCAGCTACTTCTGGCGCTGCAGGTGCTGCTCGCGCAAAACAACGCGACCCTCGTGCAGGCGAACGGGATCTATCGCGTCATGCTGAGCGCTACGTCCGCTGGCGCTGCACCGGCAATCGCTGCCGGGCTAGCTGGCGGCGATGCGGTGTCCGGCAGCGTCGTTGTTCCGCTGGACGGGCAGACGATCGGCCTTGCCGGTCTGATTCTTGACAGCGTCTCGCGCGGCAACTCGGGTATTCCCTGGCTGAAAGACCTTCCGTTACTGGGTCTGCTGGCCGGAACCCAGAACAACCAACGCACGCGCACGGAACTGCTGGTGCTGATCACGCCCCATGTGGTGCAGGACCAACGTCGCGCGCGGGAGCTTACGGAGGATTTGCGTCATCAGCTGATCAACGCGGCGGCAGTGCCCGACGAGCTGAAATACCTGAAGCCCAATGGCTCGAACGATCCCAATCAGCGATTGCGGCGTGCGCTCGGGCTTCAGCAATGATACCGGCGGGTGCTTCGCGCCGACGCGAGCAGGGGTTCGCGCTGCTCATTGTGTTGTGGTCCCTTGTGCTGTTCGCCCTGATGGGCTCGCAACTTGCCGCGACAGGGCGCGCGGCAGCTCGGCTTTCCGCCAACCTGCGCGACGCCGCGGTGGTGCAGGCCGCTGCGGATGGGGCGATCCATGAAGCCCTGTTTCACTTGCTGGACAGCTCGAGCCGGCACTGGCCGGCGGATGGCAGGATGCACATTATTCGGCTGCCAGGTGCGAGCGTGGAGCTTCGCGTGCAATCCGAGGCCGGGAAGGTCAATCCGAATTTCGCGACGCCGGACCTGCTTGCCGCGTTGCTGCACGCGGTCGGGGCCGACGAGCGCACGGCCGCCGCCGTCGCGGTTGCCATCTCCGACTGGCGTTTTCCCGACGCCCAGGACCACCCCCTGGAAGCGAAGGCGCCCCAGTATCGTGCGGCCGGGCGAGCGTATGGACCGCCCAACGCGCCATTCGAGACGATCGACGAGCTTGGCCTCGTGTTGGGCATGACGCCCGATCTGCTAGCCTGGATTTCCACGGACCGGAAATCGCCTAACACGACAGGTTTCACATGCTAGTGGATCAGGCGGAGCGAACGGCCTTGCCACCATGGCACCAGGACGGGTTGGTCGATGAGTTCGGAGGCGAGGACCATTGGAAGATGGGCGCGACGGTGGAAGCGCACTGTGACCTCGTCAGTGGCGATGGCGACGTTTGCCGGCATGTCGATCAAATCGCGGAAGATACGGCGGGCTTGGGCATCATCGTAGCCTCGCATGCGTCGGGCCATCAACCGGTAGAGGGCGCTGGCGAGGACGAGGAGCGCCATGTCGAAATCAACCTTGAAGCCGACTGAAGAGGAGAGCGCGTCGATGTGGAAGAAGCGTACGGCATCGGCGAGCGCATTTTCGATCAGCATGCGCTTGGCATAGCGAGTGATGAGGTTGCGGGCGCTGGCATGCCTGTCGTTGGTGACAAGGATAGTGGGTTCATCGTGGCCGAGATCCTTGATGAACAGTTGTCGGTAGGTGCGTTCGCGAAGGCAGACCTTCTGCTCGAAGACTTGGGGTGTGCGATATTTGCGACTGGGCAGGTTGAGCGTGATGGTGCGCCACGCCGATGCTGCCAGCTCATAGACTTCGGCCAGCAGGCCTTTGGAGCGCCGGCGCAGCGTCATAAAGGTGATCCCGGCGGCATCCAGCCGGTCGAGCCCTTCGTAAGTCGTGAGTTTGGAATCGAATACGAGGTGCTGCGGCACTTTGCCATGCTGACGCTTCCAGAACTCGATGAAACGGAAGATTTCCTCGGCCTCCTCACCCTTGCGAATGTCGGCGTTCGAGTAGCAGAACACCTGACTGTCGGCGTCCTGGGCGAGGAACGTGAGGATGCTGGGCTGACGGCGACTGCGCCTCGGCAGATAGTGGGTTTCGACCACCGGGTGTTCGCCGAAATAGGGCACGGAGTGGAAATCGAGGTTGATCGACTCCCCGCTGAAGAGCGCCTCTCCGGCCAACCGTTCGTGCCACAGAGCGAGCAACCGCGAGACGTTCTGCGGGGTGATCCGTGAGGAATACTCCGACAGGAAGCTCCTCTTCGGCATGACGTTGAGCCCGCAGAACAGCGCCAGGCCTTCGTCGGCAACCAGCGCCATGATATGGCTCTTCCGCTCAATGGCCCATAGCTTCAGAGCCAGCGAGGCGCGCAAAGCATGCGCGGCCGGGATCATGCGCGAGCCGGGGAGTTTGGCGCCGAGCGCCAGGGTGTCGGTGTTCAAACGCACCAGTTCGGCGATGAACAGGAACAGCCCCCCGACCCGTGTCGTGAACTCGCGCGGCGTGAGCGTGAAGCTGCGGATGTTGGCGACTGCCTCGGTGCTGGGCCCGGCTACGGCCGGACGCTCCTCGTCGAGCCGCCGCGGCAGCGGTGCGAACCCTTCCGCGGCGAGGACCTCGCGTACCGCAGTCGCACTGAGTGGCATTCCCCGTTCGGAAAGCGCCTGACTGATCTCGTAGACTGAGTAATTGCGTTTGCGCAGCGCCACGATCTGGTCATGGGCACGGCCCTTTCTGGGCTGCTCACGCCGACCCGGTCGGACGACGGCGAAGAAGTCTGGCAGTTCGCCGCGACGAAAGGCGTGGCAGAGCACCCGGAATGCGCCCGGTGAGTAGCCGAACCGTCGCGCCGCCGCGTCAGAGCCAATGCCTTCGAAGAAATAGGCGCGCAATGCCTCGTATTGGCGCTGCCGTGGGGTCGCCGGCCGGACGAAGAAGCGGCGGCACTTTGTTAGGTCATATGGTGCTCTGATAGCCACTTGTGCACGGTGTCTAACCCCATATATAGTGTCAAGCGAGAAAGACGTGACAACCCCTACGCCTGCCAGAGAAGGGCTATGGTGCTGCATTTTTGCATCAACCGATGGCGAGGCGGAATCCTGGCAGTCTTCCTTTGGCAAGGAGAAGACAACGTACAAATGGGCTATCAGCGCACCATCATGCATAACAAATCACGCAAAAAAGCGAGTCTTTAGAATCGCTTGACTCGCCCACCGTTAGGCGGGCTCGGCTCCGTGGAAATCCAGGCTAGCGCGCCTCGCGCCGCATCTCACGCTTCAGCATGACGGCGATCCGGATCCGGCGCTCCCCGATGCCATCGTACTCGAAGCTATCCGCGAGTCGACCGGCACGATGCCGCTGGCTGGGGATGGGCCGCGCGACGACAGCGTCGTGTCGATTACGGCGGCAGCGCATGGCGAGAACGGATCGCGTTTCGTGCGCCGGGCGATCGCGCATATCGGCGGCCATGACACGGACCGTCCATATCGTATTCTGACCTGGGACGGAGGCGGAGCATGAGCTTGTGCGCGCGTCACGCTATGGGGTGCAGATCATCCCCGCCTGCCCGCTGGTGTCACCCTGCCGACTGGGACCGCCTGAGCAAAGATCGTACTCGTGGCCGCCGCGGGTGGATGGCATGCGGTAAACATAAGGGTCGTTCCAAGGATCGAGCGGAACCTTGCCGCCCTTCACGTACGGTCCGTTCCAGTTCGCCACGCCACTCGGCTGTTCGACGAGCGCTTGGAGACCCCGTTTGGTCGACGGATAGTTGCCTGTGTCGAGACGGTAGAGATCCAACACGGAGGACAGTTGTTCGATCGACTGACGCGCGATCGAGTTCTTGGCCCCGGCAAGCTGGCGCAACGCTGCCGGGGCCACCAAGCCGATGAGCAGGCCGAGGATCACGATGACGACGAGGAGCTCGAGCAGGGTGAAACCTGCTGCCCCGCTCGCGCCGTTCGAGTCCGTGGCCACCGGGTCCGCAGGTCCTGGCGAGCGGGATCGCGTCTTCGATAGGGCGCGCGTCATTGCAGCATTGATCGCGCTGCGCGGACTGCGGGAGGGAAACGGATCCATGGCCATTCCATATATCGCCTGCATGGCGCTTCTCGCGAGTCCAGAGTTCCGGAGGAATTTCGGCTCAGGAGGCTAGGCGGAAGGCCTCCATTTTATTGGTGTCCTGTCGTTCGATGACGAATTTCGCGAAGGTGTTGCTCGGGGTGGCATTCAAGAGAAATTCCGGCAGGCTCTGGCGCAGGGCATTGGCCACGACCAGCTCCGAGGGCGGGATGCCGGGCCGAATGGTTCGCAGCCAGGAGCCGAAGGAATTCCAGACGAGCTGAGGGAAGGCGACGGCCAGATACTGAAGTAGTCCCTGGCAGACGACACCCGCCTGGATGAAGACGTGGTAGGCGTGGAGCTTGCGTTTGACGGCGTTGCGGTATTCCGGCGACTCACGATGGAGATGTTGATTGCCACTGCGGCGGCGGAGCGGCTTCATGTCGGACATCCAGAAATGGTAGGTAAACGAACCGATCAGCCGCACCGCCTGCTTGAACGTGTGCTCGATCTTGAAGCGCAGACCGTACAGGCGAATGATCTCGATAGCCTCCAAAGAGGTGTCGGTGCACATCAGGAGGCACGAGCCTCTTACTGGATAAATCACCGCCACGAAGCGCACGAGTTGACCGGCCGGGCGCCATAGCAGGTCGCGGACCCGATACTGGATGATCACCTGGTGCTCGCCGTAGACGGGACTTTCGGCCTGTTGGAAGCCCTTGGGGTCCTCCAGCAGGGATTTGAGCTTGACCTTCCTGCCATAGACCCTGGGCCGACCTCTCTTCCGCGGGCCGCACTGCTGGTGAGCAGTGTAGGCGACGGCGTTGGACTTCACCCGCGTGACCAGGTGGTTGTTCTCCTCGAGCAGGCCGGTGACGATCTTGCGCGCGGCATAGTAGGCGTCGGCGACGAAGTAGAAGGGTTCTGGGATGGCGACGATCCCGAGGAGCGCAAGCATCTTGTCGAGCAGGGTGCGGCGATCGCGATTGGACCACACCAACCCTTCGTGGATTCGTATGGCGAGCGGCACGGCGAAGACGCTGGCTGCGGCCTGAACGAGCACGCTCACAGCCTGGAGGGAATGTCCCATGATGAATTCGGGCTTGGTGTTCGACTCGGACTGCTGATGCAGGAGTTTGACCGCCGGCATCTTGCGCCCGCGCTTGGGGATCTTGATGCCGTCGCCGACCACGACACACCTTCCCTTGATGCGCAGCGGCTGCGGGAATAGCCGGAGCACCACCTGGGTCCACAGCGCCGCGAGCCGATCGAGCTTCACGGCGGGGCTGTGAAAGTGATCGACGAGCTTGTTGTAGAAGCGAGCCTCGAGCTTCAGCGCCCGCACGAGGCTGGTTACGCCCAGCAGTTCCGTCCGCACCGTGAAGCCTGCCACGGCGGTGGCGAACCACAGGAAGGTGCGCAGACGCGAGAACGCCGGACGCAGCAGCCAAATCGCGTTCCACCAGGGCATCCACAGCGGCATCGGACCCTCTCGATTCTGTTGCCAGCATAGTATAGCACTGGTATGCTAAACCTATGACAAACAAACGCCTGGCAGTGATCAGAAAGCGCGTTGGAAGCATCAAGGCGCAGCTGGCCGGCATTGAAGACATGCGGCCCGGATCGCTCACCCGCCAGTACAAGGATCCAGAGAACCGGAGGGGACCCTACTACCAGCTCAGCTACACGCGGCAGATGAGGAGCCGGACCGAATATGTTCCGCGCGACTATCTGCCCGAGGTGCGGCGTGAGATCCGCAACTATAAGCGCTTCAAGGCGCTCACCGCCCAGTGGATCGCCTTGAGCATCGAGCAGAGCCGCTTGATGATGAAGCGAGCCTTGCGACGGCAATGACCCGCGGTGCTATCCTCATCCGATGGGCAAGCGACGCGCAAAACACCCCTTCGAGAACAACCCGTTCACTGACGCCTTCCTCGAATGGATGGGCTCGTCCGAGGGGGAACGCTCGGTCTACGCGCTCGATCTGGTCTTCGCCGCACTGGATAATGCCGACGTTGACCCCAAACGGCGCAAGATCGTCTGGGACGACGGGAAACGGCTGTCGATCGAGCAGTCGGCAGAATGCATCCATGCCGAGCATCCGGACGTGCCGCGCGACTTGATCGAAACTCACGTGGTCGGGTGGCTCGAGGGCTTTGCGCCGGAATCCTACTCCGAACGCCAGCTCGAGGAGCTCGACCGGCTCACTGAGCAGTGGCTTGACGACTACGAGCGCAAGTCACAGGCCGCCAGGAAGTAACCCAGAACTCGGCACTCTCGAGGGCGCTTGTCGCCTCCCTTTATAGTCTGCCGCCACGCGTACTGCCCGCGATCCAGGCCGTTGAAGGCGGCAAGCCGGGAACCGTGCACCGCAACGCCGACGGATCAGAGGATCTCGGTGTGATGCAGATCAATACGCGGTGGATTCCGGCGCTTTCAAGCTATACCGGCCTGCCTCACGACGTAATGCGCGCACGCCTGATCGCACAGCCTTGCTTCAATATTGCTGCCGCCGGCGCAATTCTGCGGATCGACCTCAACGAGACGCAAGGCCGGCTGATGCTCGCTATCGGCAACTACCATTCACACACCCCTGCCCTGCACCTGCAGTATAGCGAGCTAGTCATGGAAGCGGCGGCACGGTTGTTCTGGCATATCGGCGCGCCGGCAGCACGATGAGACGGCCGCGCGACCAGCTGGGTGCGGGGCTCGGAGTGCTTGCGGCTCTGGCCGTGGACATCCTGCTGGCGTCGTGCGCCTGCACGTTCAGCGAGACTTCCGCACGGGTTTGCACGAACAGCGATGTCCTGGCATTCGTGGTGAACCGCTACAACGACGCGAACGTGCGCCCGGAGATTGTTCCTTCCATGGCAGCGCAGTATCCGACCGCCGCGCCCGACACCGTCCTGTGCACGGTGTATCTGCGGGGTGCCGTCTATGACAGCGCCAAGTATGGCAATCTGCCCGAAATTGTGCTCGAGCCGCGCTTTTTCCGAGTCAAGGCGCTGGCGGAGGGTTTCGAGGTTACCTTCAGCCTCTGATGCTGTGTTGCATGGATCGGGCGAATGGTGCCGGAAGTCGGATCAGCTTACAGAGTGGCCACTGTCTCGCCCCAGAGAGGGCATCGTACCCTCTATGCTAGACCGTATGTTCGTGGCCAGACGGGTGGCTCGTCCCTGCGGTATGTGACGAGCGAGGGTTGCGCTGGAGTGGCCAGCGTAGGGCCTCAACACATAGCGAGGACGAGCCGTGCAGGAGAATAGCGAAGCTTTCGTCGGTCTGGATACATCTAAGCAGAAGATTTCTGTCGCCGTTGCCGACACGGGGCGTACTGGCGAGGTGCGCTTCTTCGGTGACATCGACAGTGCGCCGGCAATGGTTGAGCACATGGTAAACAAGCTGGGGAAACGCCACCAGAAGCTTAGGTTTTGCTATGAAGCAGGGCCGACCGGGTACGGGCTGCACAGGCAGATCACGGCGCTCGGCCACGAGTGCGTGGTAGTGGCCCCGTCGCTGATCCCGACGCGGCCAGGCGAACGCGTCAAGACCAACCGGCGGGATGCGGTGAGCCTTGCCAAATTGCACCGCGCTGGCGAGCTGACGCCGGTTTGGGTGCCAGATCCAGCTCATGAGGCGGTGCGTGAGCTGGTGCGGGCGCGAGAGACGGCGGTGGAAGGACTGCGTCGTGCGCGTCAGCACCTGCAGTCCTTTCTCCTTCGTCACGGCCGGATCTACACCGGCCGTACAGCCTGGAGCAAAGCGCATACACGCTGGTTGTGCGAGCAGAGGTTCGATCATCCGGCCCAACATCTTGTGCTGACGGAGTATCGGCAGGCAATCGAGGACGCCGAAGCCCGGCTCGAACGGTTGACCCAGCAAGTCACAGAGATCGTGGCCACGTGGTCAATGGCACCGGTGATCGCGGCGTATCAGGCGGTGCGGGGTGTGGCGTTCATCACCGCGGTCACCTTCGCAGCTGAAATCGGCGATGTCAGCCGCTTCGATAATCCTCGTCAGCTGATGGCCTATCTGGACCTGGTGCCGTCGGAGAATTCGACCGGCGAGCGCGTCCGGCGCGGCGGTATCACTAAATCCGGCAACCGGCGAGCGCGTCGCGCGCTGATCGAGGAAGGGTGGACGTATCGCTTCCCCGCACGCATCAGTCCCACTCTCGAGCAGCGGCTGAACGGCCTGCCGAAGGGCGTGCGGGAGATTGCCTGGAAAGCGCCGGTCCGGCTGTGCGGTCGCTATCGCAAGCTCATGGCGAACGGCAAGCGTCGGACCGTCGTCGTGGCGGCAATCGCCCGCGAGATGTCAGCCTTTCTTTGGGCGATCGGGCAGCAGGTCAAGCCGCGTTTGGCGGACTGATCGAGGTATCAATACCAGGCTCTGACAGCGCATTTTCACAACAAAGGAACACGAGCACGTCCGACCGACATCCCTGTTGCGCATCGCCGGGGGCAGGGTCCCGGTGGGGAATTCTCGCGAGGTACTATGTGGCCGACATCGTCGATGCCCGCAACTAGATCGAGAAAGCCCCGGACGAACACACGGAAATGCGGTATCCAACCCGCGCATCAGAGTCTGCAAACCGTCGTCTCAGCGACTCTGCCCCCTGCGCTGCGCAACAGCCATATATCGTATCACTCCGCAACTATGATGGAGAATACATTGTCATGCTCAAGAGGGTTGACAACGAACATCAGAGTACCTCTGCACAGAGATTACGACTCTTTGCCGACCACTTGAGCCTATTTTGGGTCTTTGGCATCGGTCGGGCATATTCGGGCATCTGATCTCTCTAGCCGTAACCATGCAGTCCGCAAAGGGCTGCACTGCGCTGCTCCTGGGATCAGGGGTGTCGCGGGCGTCCAGTATTCCGACCGGATGGGAGGTAACGCTAGAGCTGGTCCGACGCGTGGCTGCGGCCGAGGGGAGAGTCCCGAACCTGATCCAGCGGCTTGGTTCAGGGCTAAATATAGCGAGGCTCCGAGGTATTCTGACCTGTTGCAAATGCTCGTACCGAATAGTGCTGCCCGTCAGGCGTTGTTGCGTGAATTTTTCGAGCCGACAGAGGACGAGCGGCAACAAGGTGTTAAGCTCCCTTCAGCCGCGCATCGTGCCGTTGCCGACCTCGTACAGGCGGGCGCCGTACGCGTCATCATAACCACCAACTTCGACCGACTGGTTGAGCGCGCTATCGAGGATCTAGATATCATCCCAACTGTCGTTACCAATGACGACAGCCGGTCCGGCGCGACCCCACTATCTCATGCACCTTGCACCATCATCAAGGTGCATGGCGACTACCTCGACCTCCGAATCAAGAACAGTCCGGAGGAGCTGGCATCCTACAGTGCGGAGATGAACCGACTGCTGGACTGGGTATTCGAGGATTATGGCTTGCTCGTGTGCGGCTGGTCGGGCGACTACGATACAGCGCTGCGAGAGGCAATCCTCAGGGCACGGTTCTCACCTTATCCGGACCATTGACTCGTGAGAGGCGAGATGAGCGCCAGTTCGCAGGAAATCATCGACAAGCGACGCGCGATTGTCGTGCCAATCGACAGTGCTGAGCAGTTCTTGCCGCAGCTTGCGGAGCGTGTACGTGCACTCGACGATCTCGCGGGACAGGTGCCCGTCAGCACAAAGGCGGCGATAGCGACAGTCAAGCGGCTGATGGCCGAGTCGAGGTACGAGATTCGGCTGCATGACTTCCTAGTCGAGCAATGGACGCGCTCGATTGATCTCATGAGGTCGGAGAGCATTTCCTTCTTCGAGCAACGTCCGGGAGTCCGGCGGATTGCATAGCCGGCTCGCCGTTCCGTGAGCGGCACCGCTCCTAAATAGGCACTCTTGAATTTACGACGGCAAAGCTCAACGACCTTAATCCGGAAGCCTATCTCAAAGACACCATTGCCAGGATCGCTGACGCTCACCCAATCAACCGCATCAATGAGTTGATGCCGTGGTGTACGTGCCCGTAGTTACCCCGCTACCGCCTTGCAGACTGACTTTCCGGGTCGTTCCGACCAGTTCACATTTGCGGCAGCACCAGCGGCAGGTCGGTGTCGCCGGGATCATGACCGAAATACGTCAGTACTGCGTGCACTTGGCCGCGATGATGAGTTTGGTGATTGAAAAAGTGCGTCATGGCCAGCTTCCGCGGCCGGCGGATTTCGCGTTGCGTGCCGCTGACAATCCACACAAGGTCCTGGTCCAGCCAAGCCTGCTCCACGCCGGCGGCCCAAGCGGAAATATCGGCATCGGTGCGCACGCGTTCGGGTACTGAGTTCGGCGAAATCTGCATAGAGCTGAGTGCTCTGCTTTATACGTTGCTCCGGTTCCGGCCAGCCGGCGAAGCGGAACATCCAGACGCGGTCACCCCACACCAGGTGGTTGAGCGTGCCTTGCAGCGAACCCCAGAACAGGCGCCGGTCCTCACGCCGTTCGGCGTCGGTCATTTTGCCCGCCGCGGCGTAGATGCGGCGGTTCATCTCAGCATTATACGCTGCCATCGTTTGCACATACGCGGGCGTGATCATGGCTGTCCCCCTTGCCTCCGGATCGAACTACAAGTCAGCACCATCTGTCGGCTGCAGAACACACCGATACCCTGCAAGCTGTCACCGAAGCGCGCAAGCCACGGCGCTGCTTGCGTGAGGTGGGGAGCATCGACCGACCCGCGTCGCGTCGGCCATCCGTTCCTTGCCCTGACTTCCCGAAGGTGCGTATCGCCTCGATTTATGCAACGGAGGTTGGGCGCGGTGTCGTTTTCGCTCGTGTGTGAAATCGCAGATCACCCAGTCAACCACGTGGCAGAGTCGCTGCCCCGGAACATCCAGATCAGCGCGCTCAGCGCAGCCTGAACATCCGTCAATCAACAACGTTCCAGCGTCCCACGCCGGACGCTTACGCTGATTTCATGTAGCGCCCGGTCAACCAAGCCTTCCGGCTTCCAGAACCACCTGAGGATGCCGACATTCCCGTGATGGTGTCAGCAATCCGTGAGTTCTGGATGCCTCAGCGGGCCCGAAACTGGTCGGATTGATCCCGCGTCAAGCCGTGGGGTTCTCGTAGCAGATACGAATTTACCATATCCCGTTGGTTATGCATCATACATGATCGTGGCGACGTGGTGACGCGCTTCATATCGCTGCTATCCGCAGATGCCTACGCTATGCAACCTTGTAAACAGGGCCTGGCATCGGCTCGCAAGTCCAACTCTGCCCCTTGCGCAAGCAATAATTGATCATAGCGCTGTGGACCTGTGGACTGGCTAGCTTCCTGCTTGGCAGGGGTTTTCAAGCGCCGCTCGGCACGAAGGCTGGCGCAGCCTCATCCTGTCACGATCCTCACTCCTGTGCGAGGTCCGCGAGTAAGCCCGCAGCCACTATTAGTTTGGAGAGCGTGAGCCCGGATCCGATAAGACTCTCCACCGTCTCACGGATGCGCTCGACGGCGCCGGCACGGCTTTCACACCAGGCCATTACCGCCGCCGATCCGGTCCCTCCTGTCGCGGCCGCCTGTGCTGTCAGCCGTCGGTGAGCGTCGGCGATGGCGTCCATTGCGCGATGCAGCGCCAGCCGGTCGAAGTGGTCGGCGGCAGCGATGCCGCGTCCCGCATCGAGGATTGCCCGCAGCCGGAACGTTTCTGCACCTGCGAAATGGATGGCGGCGACCTCGGGTGCGGGTCGCCCAACGCGGCTAGCCGCCAGCACGATGTCAGGGGCCGCCGCGAGATCCTCCAGCGCTGATAGTCGGCGTGCCAGATCCTGCGGCACGCCCCGCGTCGTCAGCTCTGCCTCGCGTGCCATCCGCGCCGCCGCGGCCGAGCCTGGCTGTGCCTGATCGAGTGCTTGCTCGACCTCGGCGATGCCGCCTCGGTAGCGCGCCACAATCGAATCGAGCGTGCCGCCGGTGAGCTCGACATTACGGATGAACCAGACCATCCGGTCCAGCATCAGGTCCTGCAGCGCGGCATACAAGGCGAGCTGCAGGTCCCCGGGCACACGATTGTCGAGCGCGTCGATCGCCGCATTCAACTCAGGCAGGCCGAACGAGTCCTGGGTTGCCGCGTAAGCGGCGGCAATTGTCGGTGTGTCCGCCCCGGTCTCATCGACAAGTCGTGGAACGATCGCCGGCCCGCCATGATTGAGGATTGCATTCGCTAGCTGTGTGGCGATGATTTCGCGGCGCAGGCGGTGCGTGGCGATCGCGTCAGGGAAGCGCTCGCGCAGAAGGGCGGGGAAGTAACGTTCGAGCTCGCGCCCAAGATATGGATCGTCCGGCACGCGGCTGTCCAGCACACCGTCGTGCAATGCAAGCTTTGCGTAAGCAAGCAGCACGGCCAGTTCCGGCCGCGTCAGCCCTTCCCCTCGCAGGCCGCGCTCGGTGAGCGCGGCCGTGTCGGGCAAGAACTCGACCGCCCTGTCAAGCCGAGCTTCCTGCTCAAGCCTCTGCATCAGCCGCTCAGCCAAACCGACGTCGGTCACTGCACGACGCTCGGCGAGCGAGAGCGCCAGGGATTGAAGGTGGTTGTTGCGCAGCACCAGCACCGCTACTTCATCCGTCATCTCGGCGAGCAGCGCATTGCGCGCCGTCTCGTCGAGCCTGCCGTCACGCTGCGGCGTAGCGAGTGCGATCTTGATGTTCACCTCCAGGTCCGAGGTGTTGACGCCGGCGGAGTTGTCGATTGCATCCGTGTTGAGGCGAACGCCGCGCCGCGCGGCTTCGATTCTGCCACGCTGGGTAAGGCCAAGATTGGCACCCTCGCCGATGACCTTCGCGCGCACCTCCGTGCCCGTGATCCGGATCGCGTCATTAGCCCGGTCACTCACTTCAGCATCTGTCTCTGTAGAGGCGCGCACATAAGTCCCTATGCCACCGAACCACAGCAGGTGGACCTCGGCCTTAAGAACGGCCCGCATCACCTCGGCCGGCGTGGCGACGTCGCTGAACAAGCCCAGAGCCGCCTGCGTCTCGGGCGAGAGAGCAATGGACTTGGCGCTACGTGGGAATACGCCGCCGCCCTTCGAGAGCAGAGCGCGGTCATAGTCGGCCCAACTGGAACGCGGCAGGTCGAACAGCCGCTTGCGCTCGGTCCACGCGACCTCCGGGTCCGGATTGGGATCGAGGAAAATGTCACGATGATCGAAAGCAGCGATCAATTTCAGCGTGCGCGAGAGCAACATGCCGTTGCCGAACACGTCGCCCGACATGTCGCCAATACCGACCACGCGGATGGGTTCGCTCCGGATGTCAATGTCCATCTTCTCACGGAAGTGTCGCTTCACCGCCTCCCATGCGCCGCGCGCGGTGATGGCTATGCCCTTGTGGTCGTAGCCGTTGCTGCCGCCCGAGGCGAACGCATCGCCGAGCCAGTAGCCCCGCGCAATGGCGATCGCATTAGCCGTGTCGGAGAACGTCGCCGTGCCTTTGTCCGCCGCCACCACAAAGTAGGGATCGTCCGGGTCACGACGCACTGTGTCGGGTGGCGGCACGATGCCGTCGGGGCCGATGTTGTCGGCGAGCTGCAGCAAAGCGTCGATGAATATGCGGTAGCTTTCGGTGCCCTCGGCTAACCAGGCCTGGCGGTTGGCAGGCGGCGGCAACTTCTTCGGCACAAAACCGCCCTTGGCGCCCACCGGCACGATGACGGCATTCTTCACCTGCTGCGCCTTCGCGAGGCCTAGCACCTCGGTCCGGAAATCCTGTGGCCGATCGGACCAGCGTATCCCGCCGCGCGCCACGCGGCCGAAGCGCAGATGCAGACCCTCGACGCGCGGGCTGTAGACGGATATCTCGAATAACGGGGACGGCAGCGGCAGGTCCTCGATGCGGCGGCAGTCGAACTTGCAAGCTATCGTGGTGCCCGGCAGGCCGTCCGGGCTGGTCTGGAAGTAGTTGGTCCGAACCGCTGCCTCAACAAGATTGACGAAGCGGCGCAGGATCCGGTCGTCATCGAGACTGGCGACATCGGCGAGCGCGGCCTCGATCTCGACCCTGATCGCATTCTCACCGGAAGCGCGCTCGGCGTCGGCGAGGCGCGGATCGAAGCGGGCATGGAACAGTGCGACGATGCGGGCGGCAATTGTGCTGTAGCGAGTCAGCGCGGCGGCCAGGTAGTCCTGGCCGTACGGCACCCGAATTTGCTGCATGTATCGCCCGAAGCTGCGCAGCAGCGATGCATCGCGCCATTCGAGACCGGCTTCCAGCACGAGCCGATTGAATCCGTCGGATTCGGCGATGCCACGCAACATCGCCAGCAGGGCCGCCTCGACCGATGACTCGATCGCCGGTACGTCGATCGGAGCACCAGAGGTGCGTTCGATCTCCATATCGTGCAGCCAGATCGGCACTGCGTCGCCACGATCCGCGACATCGATCCGATATGTGCGCTCGTCCAGCACACGGAATCCGAGATTTTCCAGGATCGGCACACGCTCCGACAGCGGTAGTGCGGTGCCGAGCGAGAACAGGCCGAGGCCGACGCACGCCTCGGTCTCGCCGGTCTGGCGATGCAGCCGGACGGCGCGCGGTCGATCGGGTGACAACCGCTCCAGGATGTCGATGTCGGCGACCGCCTGTTCCGCCGTGAAAGCCTCGCGATAGGCAGCCGAAAAGGCATCTCCGTAACGGGCGGCAAGCTCGCGTGCGCGCGTTCCGCCGATCTTGACCGCCAGAGTCTCGCGCAGCCCGTCCCGCCAGGTGCGCGCAATCGCCGCGATGCCGACTTCCAGCGTCGCTTGCTCAACTCGCGGCGTGGCACCTTCGTCACGACCGATGATGAAATGTGTGCGCGCGAGCGGGCCTTCTGGATAGGCAGGATAGGCGGCCGAAACGCGTCCCCGATAGATGTCGGCAAGATAGGCGCCGACGCGCAGCCGGACCTGTGTGTCGTAGCGCTCCTTCGGCAGGAACACGAGGATCGAGATGAAGCGGTCGAACTCGTCCGGACGAACCAGGGCTCGGATTCGTGGGCGCTCTGACAGGTTCATGATCGCCATGGCGAAGCGATAGAGCGTGTCCTCGTCGATCTGGAACAGCTCGTCGCGCGGATAGTTCTCCATCACCGCGAGCAGCGCGCGGCCGGCGTAGCCCGCCGGATCGAAGTTCGCGCGGGCAATCACCTTGGCGACCTTATGGCGTAGATAGGGCACCGCCCCGGTCGTGCTGGTATAAGCGCTGGCGGTGAACAGCCCGACCAGCCTGAGCTCCCCTTCCAGCTCCCCGGCGGGCGAGAACAGCTTGATGCCCACATAGTCGAGATAGGCGCGTCGATGCACGCGCGACTTCACGTTTGCCTTCGTAATGATCAGAGAGTGTGGGCGGGCGAGGAAGGCACGGACCTCTGGCGTCATCACCACCAGATCGCGCCCGCGCCCCAGCACCCGCACCGACGGATCGCGCAGCAAGCCGAGTCCCGTTCCGGGGACGGGATCGGCGGCCGTGTCGCCATCCGGGAAGCGGTACTCGCGCACCCCAAGGAATACGAAGTTGTCGTTGCGCACCCAGCGCAAGAAAGCCACTGCTTCCGCGACCTCGTCCTCGGCAAGCGGTGGCGGACTGATACGATAGGCGCGGATCACCTCGTCGATCCGCGCCCACATTCCCGCCCAGTCCTCGACCGCGACCACGACTTCCGCGTAGGTCTTGGTCAGCCCCTCGACCAGATGGGCCCGCGCGGTCGGATCGTCGATGCGGTTGAGATGCACGTGGATCAGACTCTCTCGCTGCAGGCCCGGTTGGACGGCGGCGCCGGCGTCACCTTCCAGGCGCAGCAGCTTCCCCTTGCGGTCGCGCTCCACTGCCAGGATCGGATGCGCCACCAGTTGCGGCTCCCACCCCTGTTCGCCCAGCGCCGCCAGCGTGGAGTTGAGCAGGAACGGCATGTTGTCGTTCACCACCTCGAGCACCGTGACCTCGCCCATGCGGCCGTCGGTCAGCAATTCGTAGTCGGAGAGGCAAATGTCGGGGCCCGCAGGTCGCGGCTTGGCAACATGGTCCAGGGTGGCCGCCGCCAGCCGCTCGAGATCGGCCGGCCTATAACGCGCCAAGTCTTCGCGGGCTGAGCGGCGGAAAAGCGTCTCCACGAACTCCGCCGGTGACGTATCCGAAAGGGGGCCGATCGCGAGAGCAGGGCGGTCTGTATCATCCGGTGACATGGGCGTCCTCCCGTCCCATCGTTGCCGACCAGGCTAACACGGCCGGGCGTCAGGGGGTACCCCCGCCCGCGCAATGGATCGGCGCCGACGGTTACGCTGTCACCCGTCATGTTCGACGGTGTTCTGGGCGTGGCGCCATAATACGCCGGCTAAAACGCGATATCGAAGACGCGTCTCGGACCACACATAGCGCGGGCGTTGTTCGGTGCCGGTGCCGACCGACCGGTCGCCCGATCGGCTCCGGCCGACAGCCACCTCCTGGCACCCCGCAAGCGGAGCCTGGCCCCGCTTGTGGCGCTCGTCAGCATTGACCATAGAGCGAGGGACTGGCTAGTTTCTTGTTTGGCAGGGGCTTTCATGCACCGCCCGGCACGAAGGCGGGCGCAACCATATCCTGTCACAGGGGGCAAATAATGGAGGAACATGATCTTCGGCACCTGATCGGCCGGGTGAAGCACGGGCGCTTGTCTCGCCGCGGCTTTATCCGGCGCATGGCGGCGGTGGGCCTGACCGCGCCGATGGCGACGCAGCTTCTGGCGATCGGCGGCGTGGCGATGGCGCAACCGGCATCCAGCTACAAGCCGACCAAGCGCGGCGGCGGCGGTACGCTGAAATTACTGTGGTGGCAGGCGCCGACCCTGCTCAACCCGCATTTCGCGGTGGGCACCAAGGATCAGGACGGCTCGCGGCTGTTCTACGAGCCGCTGGCCGGCTGGGACCGGGAGGGCAACCTCATACCGACGCTGGCGGCCGAGATTCCCAGCATCGAGAACGGAGGGCTGGCCGAGGACGGCAAGTCGGTGGTGTGGAAGCTCAAGCAGGGCGTGCAGTGGCACGACGGCGAGCCATTCACCGCCGACGACGTGGTGTTCAACTGGGCCTATGCGCGAGATCCGGCGACCGCCGCAGTCACATCCGGCAGCTACATCAACAACACGGCCGAAAAGATCGACCAATACACCGTGCGGGTGCAGTTCCCTGTGCCGACACCGTTCTGGGCTGACCCGTTCGTCGGCCAGTTCGGCATGCTCATCCCGAAGCACCTGTTCGAGCCATATATCGGATCCAAATCACGCGATGCGCCGAATAACCTCAAGCCGGTCGGCACCGGTCCTTACAAATTCAAGGAGTTTCGTCCTGGCGATATGGTTTCTGGCGAGATTAACACGAATTATCACAAGCCCAATCGCCCCTATTTCGACGCCGTCGAGATGAAGGGCGGCGGCGATGCGGTGTCGGCCGCGCGTGCCGTGCTGGAGGCGGCCGAGTACGACTACGCCTGGAATCTGCAGGTGGAAGACGATGTGCTGAAACGGATGGAGGCCAATCACAAGGGGCGGGTGCTATTCGCCGAGAGCGGCAGCATCGAGCACATCCAACTGAACAACACCGATCCCTGGACCGAGGTTGACGGCGAGCGGTCCAGCATCAAGACGAAACATCCGACGCTGAGCGACCCGGCCGTCCGCCAGGCGCTGAACCTGCTGGTCGATCGTGGCGGGGTGCAGAAGTACATCTACGGTCGCACAGGCAGCACCACGCCAAACTACATCGGTGGCCCGGCGAGGTTCGTTTCTAAGGACACTACATGGGAATTCAATGTCGCCAAAGCCATCGACATCCTGGAGAAAGCCGGCTGGAAGCCTGGGCCGGACGGCGTCCGTACCAAAGACGGCAAGAAGCTCAAATACGTGTTCCAGACGTCGATCAATCAGTCACGCCAGGAGACGCAGCAGATCGTCAAACAGGCCTGCCAGAAGGCTGGCATCGAGGTCGACCTGAAGGAGGTCGTCGCCTCGGTCTATTTCTCGTCCGACCTCGCGAATCCCGATACTTATACGAAGTTCTACACCGATCTGCAGATGTACACCACCGATCCGGGTCGACCGGATCCGGGTAGCTGGATGCGATCCTTCCTGTCGTCGGAAGTGGCAAGCAAGGCGAACAAGTGGCAAGGGCGCGACATCACGCGCTGGCAGAACCCGGAATACGACAAAACCTGGGGCGCATCGGACGTTCGAGCTCGATCCGGTGAAGCGTGCCGCCTTGCTGATCAAGTGCAATGACCTTGTGATTGACAACATAATTGTCATCCCGGTGATCTACCGTCTGAGCGTTTCGGCGGCGGTCAACGGGCTGCAAGCGCCGATCAGCGGCTGGGACAATGACACCTGGAATCTCCCCGACTGGTACAAGGAGACCTAGTAGCTCTGCACAATGACGCTGCCTGGCTGACCGATCGCCGGCCCTGCGTGCCCCACCTACACCTCTCCCGCTCTGCGGGAGAGGTCGCCGCGCGTAGTGCGGCGGGTGAGGGCGCGGTGGGCGAGACCCTCACCCGGTTCGCTTTGCGAACCGACCCCCGGGTCGAAGCCCGGGGGCAGGCTCTCTCCCGCAGAGCGGGAGAGGTGTAGATGTCGCACGCCTATGCACTGCGCCGCATCCTGCTGGTCATCCCCAGCCTGCTGGGCATCAGCGTCGTGCTGTTCTCCATCCTCGCGCTGGCTCCGGGAGACCCGTTCGGCGAGCTGGTCACCAACCCAAACGTACCACCCGCGGTTGCGGCTGCGCTGCGCGCCAAGTTTGGCCTCGATGACCCTATCTGGCTGCGTTACCTGCACTGGCTCGCGGCCATGCTGCACGGCGATTGGGGCTTCTCCTTCGTCAGCCGGATGAATGTCGATACGCTGATCCTGCAGCGGCTGCCGGTGACGATCGCGGTGCTTGGCGCGGCGCAGATTCTGGCGATCCTGGTTGCGGTTCCCGTGGGGGTACTGGCTGCTGCGCGGCCGTATTCCCTGTTCGACCAAGTCGCCAACACGCTGGCCTTCGTCGGCTTCTCGCTGCCCACCTTCTTTACCGGCATCCTGTTTATCCTGCTGTTCAGCATCCAGCTTCACTGGCTGCCCTTCGTGTTTCGCTCCGACCTCTCGGCCACCGGCCTCGAGTGGTGGTGGGAGAACGTGCTCCAGTCGATCATGCCGGTGATGGTGCTTGGCCTGTTCCAGGGCGCTTCTCTGGTGCGCTACGTGCGCTCCGCGGTGCTGGACGTGATCAAGCTCGACTACGTGACCACCGCGCGGTCGAAAGGCATCGGCGAACGCCGGGTCCTGGTGCGCCACGTGGTGCGCAATGCGCTGATCCCGGTGGTGACGCTGGTCGCCGTGCAGATGCCGATCGTGTTCGGCGGCGCCATCATCACCGAGCAGATCTTCCGTGTTCCCGGCATCGGCTCCTTGCTGATTTCATCGATCCTTGCCAACGATACGCCGGTGGTGATGGGCGTCACCTTCGTGTTCGCCTGCCTGGTCGTGCTGTTCAACCTGATCGCAGATCTGCTGTATGTCTGGCTCGATCCCCGAATCGCTTTCCGCTGAGATAGCTGCGCCCGCCGGCGCGGTGCTGCCGCGCGTGGCGCCGCCGCTGTCACCGGGCCGCGAGGCCTGGCGGCGCTTCCGCAAGCATCGACTTGCCGTGGTCAGCGTCGTGCTGCTCGCGCTGATTGTCGTTGGCGTTGTTGCCGGCCCCTTGTTCTGGCAGGTGCCGATCAACGACATCGACTTCGGCGCCAAACTGCAAGGACCGTCCTGGGCGCATCCGTTCGGCACCGACGATCTGGGCCAAGACCTGCTGGCGCGGCTGATTTATGGCGGGCGGATCTCGATGGCGGTCGGACTCGCCGCAATGCTGGTGGCGGTGTGTGTGGGGGTGGTGATCGGCGCGGTGTCCGGCACGGCGAGCGGACGGCTCGATGCCGCGCTGATGTGGCTCACCGATCTCTTTCTGTCGCTGCCGCAACTGCCGCTGCTGCTGTTGGTGATCTACCTGTTTCGCGACGTGCTCCGGAGCGCGCTCGGGCCCGAGGGCGGCGTGTTTGTCCTGATCGTCGTGGTGATCGGCGGGTTGCGCTGGATGCCGCTGGCGCGGCTGGTACGTGCCCAGTTCCTGTCGCTGCGCGAGAAGGAGTTCGTGGAGGCGGCGCGCGCTCTCGGGGCGTCGCGGCTGCGCCTGGTGGTGCGGCACATCCTGCCCAACGCGCTTGGGCCGGTGATCGTGGCCAGCACCATCGAGGTGGCCAACGCCATCATTGCCGAATTGACGCTGTCCTTCCTCGGCCTCGGCTTTCCACCCGACATCCCGACCTGGGGGCGCGTGCTGTTCGATGCCAAGGATTATCTGGATATTGCACCGCACTGGGCGTTGTTCCCCGGGGCCGCGATCTTTCTGGCCGTGCTGTCCATCAATTTCATCGGTGACGGATTGCGAGACGCGCTGGATGCGCGCCGCGTGGTGTAACGGATGACGGAGGCACTGCTTGAGATCCGCGATCTGAAGACCTGGTTCCGGACCGATGACGGCATGCTGCGGGCGGTCGATGGCGTGAATTTATCGGTCAACCGGGGCGAGACGCTGGCAGTAGTCGGCGAGTTCGGGCTGCGGCAAGACGGTAATGGCGCGCAGCGTGCTGAAGCTGATCGATATGCCGCCAGGCCGCTTCGTCGGCGGCGAAATCCTCTGGCGTGGCCGCGACCTGATCCCATTGTCGGCGGGCGAGATGGATAAGGTTCGCACGCGCGAGATCGGCATGGTGTTTCAGGAACCGATGACCTCGCTCAACCCCGTGCATACCGTGGGCGAGCAGATTGCCGAGGCACTCCGCGCGCATGAGCACCTGTCGCACAAGGCGGCGCTGAAGCGCGCGGCCGAGATGCTGAGGCTGGTGCAGATTCCCAATGCGGAACGTCGCGTCGGCGACTATCCGCACCAGTTCTCGGGCGGCATGCGCCAGCGCGTCGTCATCGCCATGGCGCTCGCCTGCAAGCCGCAGCTCCTGATCGCCGACGAGCCGACCACCGCGCTGGATGTCACCATCCAGGCGCAGATTCTGGACCTTCTCAATGATATGAAATCGCGTTTGGGGATGGCGATCATGCTGATCACTCACGCGATGGGCGTGGTCGCCGAGAACGCACAGCGGGTCGTCGTGATGTACGCCGGCAAAGTGGTGGAGGACGCGCCGGTTGACGAGCTGTTCGCCAATCCGCGCCACCCCTACACCCAGGGGCTGATCCGCTCCATCCCGCGCGTCGATGCGCGGATGCGTGGCCGGACGCGACTGGAGCAGATTCCCGGTACCGTGCCGAGCCTGCTCGATCCGCCGCCGGGTTGCCGCTTCGCCCCTCGTTGCCGGTTCGTGACTGCTGCCTGTTGCAGCGCGGAGCCGCCGCTGCGCCGGGTGGGGCCCGAGCACAAGGTGGCCTGCATCCTGTGATCGACCGTTCGCCTCTGCTCTCCGTCCGCGATCTCAAGAAGTATTTCGCGGTCAAGGGCGGACTGCTGGCGCGCGAAGTGGATCGCGTGCACGCGGTGGACGGCGTGAGCCTGGACATCGCTGCCGGCGAGACGCTCGCTTTGGTGGGGGAATCCGGCTGCGGCAAATCGACCACCGGACGATGCATCCTGCGGCTGATCGAGCCGAGTTCGGGAGAGATCTGGTTCCAGGGTCGCGACGTGACCGGCCTGCACGGCGAAGCGCTGCGTAGCCTGCGCCGCGACATGCAAATCATTTTCCAGGACCCGTTCGCCTCGCTCAACCCGCGCCATACGGTTCGTGGCATCATCGGCGAAGCGTTGGTCATTCACGGCCTGGCCAAAAGCCGTCGGGAGCTGGATGAGCGCGTAGTGCACCTGCTGGCGACGGTGGGTCTGCAGGCCGACCATATGCAACGTTTCCCGCACGAATTCTCCGGCGGCCAGCGCCAGCGCATCGGCATCGCTCGCGCGCTGGCGGTCGAGCCCAAGCTGATCGTCTGCGACGAGCCGGTCTCCGCGCTCGATGTCTCGATCCAGGCGCAGGTGATCAATCTGCTCGAGGATCTGCAGGAGAAGCTCAGCCTGACCTATCTTTTCATTGCGCATGATCTCTCGGTCGTCGAGCACATCAGCGATCGCGTGGCCGTGATGTATCTCGGTCGCGTGGTAGAGATCGCGCCGGCGCGGGAGCTCTACGACAATCCGCGTCATCCCTATACCGAGGCGCTGCTGTCGGCGGTGCCGATTCCGGACCCGAAGGTGAAGCGCAAACGCATCGTGCTGCAAGGCGACGTGCCCAATCCGATCCGTCCGCCATCAGGGTGCCGCTTCCGCACCCGCTGCCCGCTCGCCGAGCCGCGCTGCGCCAGCGAGGTGCCCGAACTGAGGCAAGGCAAGACGGGTCACTGGGTCGCCTGCCATGTGAGGGGTTGAAACCGAACACGTCATTTTCTGCAAGGCCTCGCTCTCGACCGTCGGCGCTGACGATCTCGTCAAGTTCAAGCAGTGCGGCATGTCGCTATGCTCCAAGGCCTGGACACGTTGCTACAAGGCTGAGGGCCCTCTACGGATACAAGCGAACGCAGCGTCGCACGGCGCGGTCTTCGGTGCGCCAAGCGCGGCGTGAGCGCGGCGCGGAATATATTGCCGGCAGTCTGCGACATATCGGTAACGAACGTGTCCAATGCCGCATGCGATTTCCGCGGCTTCTCTCGCGACAAGAAGCTGGTCGGCCCAAGCCGCTATCTCGCCCTGCCGCATTCGCGCGTGCCCTGCCAATCCTGCACCCCGATCAGCGTGAACCGTTCAACGACTGCATGATGGCGTGTTATCGCACTGCCAGAGTCCTGATGCATGGGGCCATCGCGGCAACCGATTTGATGCAGGCGCTGGCGCACTGCGACATCCCCGCGGCTATCAGCGCATTGCTCCAGTGCGGCGTCGCATATTCGTTGTTGATGCTTTTGATTGAGGAGTTACCGCGACTTGCGCTGTAGAACCCCCCTCCCCTTGCGGGAGGGGATGGGGGAGGGGGCCGAGATGACAACGGTCAATCATGGTCCGCTCAGGCGCGACACAAAACCACGACGATCTTTCTGCCGCCAGCGGCCACCGCGCCGCGGATGGCTTTGCCGGACCTCTCGGTCGAGAAGGCGAGGGCCCCCGGTGTTGCTGACGATTCACGGGCGACCGAGACCCTGGGGCCTCGGCCGCCCGCATGCAGCGATAACCGGCAGCGATCCGGGTGTCATCCGCAAAACCGCTGGTACAAGCGACGAAAAGAATGTGGCTGCCAGGCTAGCCTGGATTTCCACGGACCGGAAATCGCCTAACACGACAGGTTTCACATGCTAGTGGATCAGGCGGAGCGAACGGCCTTGCCACCATGGCACCAGGACGGGTTGGTCGATGAGTTCGGAGGCGAGGACCATTGGAAGATGGGCGCGACGGTGGAAGCGCACGGTGACCTCGTCAGTGGCGATGGCGACGTTTGCCGGCATGTCGATCAAATCGCGGAAGATACGGCGGGCTTGGGCATCATCGTAGCCTCGCATGCGTCGGGCCATCAACCGGTAGAGGGCGCTGGCGAGGACGAGGAGCGCCATGTCGAAATCAACCTTGAAGCCGACTGAAGAGGAGAGCGCGTCGATGTGGAAGAAGCGTACGGCATCGGCGAGCGCATTTTCGATCAGCATGCGCTTGGCATAGCGAGTGATGAGGTTGCGGGCGCTGGCATGCCTGTCGTTGGTGACAAGGATAGTGGGTTCATCGTGGCCGAGATCCTTGATGAACAGTTGTCGGTAGGTGCGTTCGCGAAGGCAGACCTTCTGCTCGAAGACTTGGGGTGTGCGATATTTGCGACTGGGCAGGTTGAGCGTGATGGTGCGCCACGCCGATGCTGCCAGCTCATAGACTTCGGCCAGCAGGCCTTTGGAGCGCCGGCGCAGCGTCATAAAGGTGATCCCGGCGGCATCCAGCCGGTCGAGCCCTTCGTAAGTCGTGAGTTTGGAATCGAATACGAGGTGCTGCGGCACTTTGCCATGCTGACGCTTCCAGAACTCGATGAAACGGAAGATTTCCTCGGCCTCCTCACCCTTGCGAATGTCGGCGTTCGAGTAGCAGAACACCTGACTGTCGGCGTCCTGGGCGAGGAACGTGAGGATGCTGGGCTGACGGCGACTGCGCCTCGGCAGATAGTGGGTTTCGACCACCGGGTGTTCGCCGAAATAGGGCACGGAGTGGAAATCGAGGTTGATCGACTCCCCGCTGAAGAGCGCCTCTCCGGCCAACCGTTCGTGCCACAGAGCGAGCAACCGCGAGACGTTCTGCGGGGTGATCCGTGAGGAATACTCCGACAGGAAGCTCCTCTTCGGCATGACGTTGAGCCCGCAGAACAGCGCCAGGCCTTCGTCGGCAACCAGCGCCATGATATGGCTCTTCCGCTCAATGGCCCATAGCTTCAGAGCCAGCGAGGCGCGCAAAGCATGCGCGGCCGGGATCATGCGCGAGCCGGGGAGTTTGGCGCCGAGCGCCAGGGTGTCGGTGTTCAAACGCACCAGTTCGGCGATGAACAGGAACAGCCCCCCGACCCGTGTCGTGAACTCGCGCGGCGTGAGCGTGAAGCTGCGGATGTTGGCGACTGCCTCGGTGCTGGGCCCGGCTACGGCCGGACGCTCCTCGTCGAGCCGCCGCGGCAGCGGTGCGAACCCTTCCGCGGCGAGGACCTCGCGTACCGCAGTCGCACTGAGTGGCATTCCCCGTTCGGAAAGCGCCTGACTGATCTCGTAGACTGAGTAATTGCGTTTGCGCAGCGCCACGATCTGGTCATGGGCACGGCCCTTTCTGGGCTGCTCACGCCGACCCGGTCGGACGACGGCGAAGAAGTCTGGCAGTTCGCCGCGACGAAAGGCGTGGCAGAGCACCCGGAATGCGCCCGGTGAGTAGCCGAACCGTCGCGCCGCCGCGTCAGAGCCAATGCCTTCGAAGAAATAGGCGCGCAATGCCTCGTATTGGCGCTGCCGTGGGGTCGCCGGCCGGACGAAGAAGCGGCGGCACTTTGTTAGGTCATATGGTGCTCTGATAGCCACTTGTGCACGGTGTCTAACCCCATATATAGTGTCAAGCGAGAAAGACGTGACAACCCCTGCGCCTGCCAGAGAAGGGCTATGGTGCTGCATTTTTGCATCAACCGATGGCGAGGCGGAATCCTGGCAGTCTTCCTTTGGCAAGGAGAAGACAACTTACAAATGGGCTATCAGCGCACCATCATGCATAACAAATCACGCAAAAAAGCGAGTTTTTAGAATCGCTTGACTTGCCCACCGTTAGGCGGGCTCGGCTCCGTGGAAATCCAGGCTAGTGCCCGTGTCGCTCAAACTGCGGCGTATCACCTGTAGAGCCAACTGACACCAGTCATCCTTGATCCACCGCTCGGGTGGCACCCACTCAGGTCGGGGCTCATGGCTGGGGGCGCCGTCCGCAAGCGGGCACGCGCCACTGGCACTAGCTGGAGCAGCGCCGAATCAAGACGGCGGGGCAGGCGCTATGGGTGGCGGTCCCGTGGTGCTGTGTGGGTTCGATGATGCCGCAACTGGCACGGCCCCCTCCGGCATCGATCCGCTTCGCGGCTCGATCCTCCCGCAAGGGGAGGCGGCACGCGCTGTGGGCCAGGGGGGAAAGATGGGCGGGCCGGTGATGGGAATGGGACCGAAGTCGGCGCCGGCGGGATCGGCGGAGAGCTGGCTTAGCTTGCGGCTGAAGCGGCTGAAGATGAGAGTGACGAGATTGCCGCCGTACTCGATGACAGCGCCGGACAGTTCGTCCCACGTCGCACGATCCATCTGCCCAGGTGCGATGCCGAGATCGAGGCAGATATCGACGAGGACGGCGCCGATCGGGCGGCGGCGGTCCTCGGCGGCGATTTGCTCGAGCGTGGGCGGGCTGGCGGGGCACGGATCGCGGGCTGGATCGTGCTGCCTTGTGGCCGGTGTTGCGGCGCGCGGCTTGTGCGTGGAAGGCAGGCGGCTGCGCGCAGGCTGCTGCAGGTCCTGGCCGCGGGCGGCACGCTGGCGGAGCCTGGCTTCGAGCGCGGCGGCGCGGAGCAGGCCGCGGGTGATGCGGGCGAGGATCAGCGCGAGATCGGTGGTGGCGAAGGTGGTGGCGACGAAGGCGAAGCAGGGGAGGAGATGCGGGGCGGCGGCGTGCTGGCACAGCGTGTCGCCGAGATTCCTGCTGTAGGCGATGAGGGTGCGGAGGAGGCCGAGGACCTTGCCGATGCGAGGGGGCACGGCCCGATCGGGATCGGGTTGGAGGGCTTCGGCTGGTGTGGAGGCGGCGTCGAACACGAACGGAACAAGAACACAAAACGCGGGCGATGTCAAGGAAAAATTCCCTAGGAGGCAATTTTCAGGGGCGTGCCGGCGTAGGGTGGATCGCAGCGCTTCAGGTGGCAGCGGCGGAGCCGGACCTCGGCGGCATCGGTTTGGGGACCGACAGGCCAGCGAGCGCGACGGAGAGAGATTGTACCCCGCAGTATGAACAACTCAGGGCACTAGGCCCGGAAGGGCGACTTGCAGTAATCTGACGGATGAATTGGCTTGGTGTGCGCTTGGCTGGCGCGAGGAAAGGGTAAGCTGCCGAATGACCGCGACGCGGGAGACAATCGAAGTGACGGCCGGTGAGGTGACGGCCGAGCTGAAGCGGCGGGGCATCGGCTCCGACGAGAAGGTCACGCTCACCATCGAGGCGGAGCGGGAGATTATTCCCGGCCGACGTGCTTCACGCGCACGCGTCGTGGCGGCAGGCCTCGGCGACGACGATATCGACCGGCTCATCAAGCAGGCGCAGAAGGACGTTGAACCGCTGCTTGGATGAGGGTCGTCGTTGATACGAATGTCTTTGTTAGCGCCGCCCTCAAGGACAAGTCATCTCCGGCACTCGCGCTGCATGTGGTGGCGCAGCGCGGCACGCTTCTGAAGTCCACAGAAACCGAACGCCAACTGTTCGAAGTGCTGGCGCGGCCGCAACTCGCGGCGCTGATTGATCCGGCGGCGGTCGCTTGGATGCGAACGGTCATGGCGGCGGCGGAAGCCGTCGTGATCGCCGAGCGCATCGCCGCGTGTCGTGATGCGACTGATGACAAGTTTCTTGAACTGGCGGTGAACGGAAAGGCCGATGTGATCGTGTCCGGTGACGCCGATCTGCTCGCACTGAATCCCTTTCGCGGCATTCCTATCGTGCCCCCCGCGACTTTCGTGCAAGGCGCGGCACGCGCGTGAGGGGGCGAAAATGGCCGATCAGGGGCGACAAAGGCCGCATAAAAAGGTCATGCTCCGATTGGATACGCCGTGCCCTTGTCGTAGCGGGAAAGCCACGGGTGACTGCCATTACGACAGCTTTGCCGGCCATCTCGTGCCCATGTGGCACTTCGGCACGAACTGGCAGGAGATCCTGCGTTCACCCAGAGTTGATCTTTCGGTCGGCTGGTAGTTCTCGGTCGGGGAGGCGAGGGCCCTCACCGTTGCTGACGATTCACCGGCGACCGAGACCCCCTCGGGCCTCGGCCGACCGCATGCAGCGACAACCGGCAGAGCTTCGCGCGATTATCGTACCGTCGAGTTGACGGGACTATGCCGCGCCTGACTTGGCCATGAGAGGCGGTGCAGGCGGTCCCTTCAATGCGACCTGTACAGCTCAGCCGTGGCAAGTGCAGCCGGCGTGCTGGCACCCCGCGCCACTCTTATGATGGTCCGCGCAGGCATCACCGCAATAAACACGCCCGTCCCGCTTCACCCCTTTGTCTATGTCAACCACGCACACGCAATCGCTGCAGGCGCATTTGACGCGTTCGACTGTGACACTCATGCTTTTGCTCCTTGCTCGATGTTGATCTCGTCTTCCTGTTCATGTGGCTCGGTGAGATGCTCGATCATGTTCGTCAGCATCTCCCGCACGTGGCATTCGGGCAGGCTGTAGAAAACCTGCTTGCCACGCCTGCCCGCCTTCAGCAGACGCGCGGCACGGAGCAGGCGAAGATGATGGGAGACGAGCGATTGGCTGAGATCCAGTCGCGACGTGATTTCTCCCACGCTCAGCGGCCCGCCGAGGCAGTTGGCCACGATCCGAAGCCGGTTGGGTTCGCCCAGCAGGCGAAACAGCTCCGCTAGCTCAGTGGTCTGATCCGTGTTGAGCATCAGTCAACCCATGAACACGTGTTTATATGTGTGCACACGGAGACCCCTGTCAAGTGTCAGACATTCGGACGTGGAGTGGCCGGCACCGCGCGTCAAAACGGTGACCTCCTTGCTCACGGCGTCAGCGCGCGGGGACACGCTGCAGAATTCACGATATAGAAACTCTAGCAGTGCAGCAGCGACCAGCCTCACTAGGCGTGCTAGTTGTTACCGAAGATTCGTATGTTGAACGACGTCAGTGCACGCTCACTGAGCCCAAACAACATGGGAACGCCAATAAGAATCAAGGTCTTTACAACGGTGCAAGACGTGACGGGGGATACGGTGCAAGCGCTTAATACGTCGGCGAATGCTTGACCCTGAATGGAGATAGGCAAAAGGCCCCATCCAAGCAGAGCGCAACCTATCAGGCTTGCGCTCACACCGACACCGATGCGACTCAAAATCCGGCGCTGGTAAGATTCGAGTTCTCCCGAAGGGCGCACGTCCAATACCGGCATTTTTATCAGGACGCTGACACAACTGCCCGCCGAACCCGCAAGTAATAAACCGGCGATAAAGAACCTCGCGAGTCCAGAGTTCCGGAGGAATTTCGGCTCAGGAGGCTAGGCGGAAGGCCTCCATTTTATTGGTGTCCTGTCGTTCGATGACGAATTTCGCGAAGGTGTTGCTCGGGGTGGCATTCAAGAGAAATTCCGGCAGGCTCTGGCGCAGGGCATTGGCCACGACCAGCTCCGAGGGCGGGATGCCGGGCCGAATGGTGCGCAGCCAGGAGCCGAAGGAATTCCAGACGAGCTGAGGGAAGGCGACGGCCAGATACTGAAGTAATCCCTGGCAGACGACACCCGCCTGGATGAAGACGTGGTAGGCGTGGAGCTTGCGTTTGACGGCGTTGCGGTATTCCAGCGACTCACGATGGAGATGTTGATTGCCACTGCGGCGGCGCAGCGGCTTCATGTCGGACATCCAGAAATGGTAGGTAAACGAACCGATCAGCCGCACCGCCTGCTTGAACGTGTGCTCGATCTTGAAGCGCAGACCGTACAGGCGAATGATCTCGATAGCCTCCAAAGAGGTGTCGGTGCACATCAGGAGGCACGAGCCTCTTACTGGATGAATCACCGCCACGAAGCGCACGAGTTGACCGGCCGGGCGCCACAGCAGGTCGCGGACCCGATACTGGATGGTCACCTGGTGCTCGCCGTAGACGGGACTTTCGGCCTGTTGGAAGCCCTTGGGGTCTTCCAGCAGGGATCTGAGCTTGACCTTGCTGCCATAGACTCTGGGCCGGCCTCTCTTCCGCGGGCCACGCTGCTGGTGGGCGGTGTAGGCGACGGCGTTGGACTTCACCCGCGTGACCAGGTGGTTGTTCTCCTCGAGCAGGCCGGTGACGATCTTGCGCGCGGCATAGTAGGCGTCGGCGACGAAGTAGAAGGGTTCTGCGATGGCGACGATCCCGAGGAGCGCAAGCATCTTGTCGAGCAGGGTGCGGCGATCGCGATTGGACCACACCAACCCTTCGTGGATTCGCATGGCGAGCGGCACGGCGAAGACGCTGGCTGCGGCCTGAACGAGCACGCTCACAGCCTGGAGGGAATGTCCCATGATGAATTCGGGCTTGGTGTTCGACTCGGACTGCTGATGCAGGAGTTTGACCGCCGGCATCTTGCGCCCGCGCTTTGGGATCTTGATGCCGTCGCCGACCACGATACACCTTCCGTTGATGCGCAGCGGCTGCGGGAATAGCCGGAGCACCACCTGGGTCCACAGCGCCGCGAGCCGATCGAGCTTCACGGCGGGGCTGTGAAAGTGATCGACGAGCTTGTTGTAGAAGCGAGCCTCGAGCTTCAGCGCCCGCACGAGGCTGGTTACGCCCAGCAGTTCCGTCCGCACCGTGAAGCCTGCACGGCGGTGGCGAACCACAGGAAGGTGCGCAGACGCGAGAACGCCGGACGCAGCAGCCAAATCGCATTCCACCAGGGCATCCACAGCGGCATCGGGCCCTCTCGATTCTGTTGCCAGCATAGTATAGCACTGGTATGCTAAACCTATGACAAACAAACGCCTGGCAGTGATCAGAAAGCGCATTGGAAGCATCAAGGCGCAGCTGGCCGGCATTGAAGACATGCGGCCCGGATCGCTCACCCGCCAGTACAAGGATCCAGAGAACCGGAGGGGACCCTACTACCAGCTCAGCTACACGCGGCAGATGAGGAGCCGGACCGAATATGTTCCGCGCGACTATCTGCCCGAGGTGCGGCGTGAGATCCGCAACTATAAGCGCTTCAAGGCGCTCACCGCCCAGTGGATCGCCTTGAGCATCGAGCAGAGCCGCTTGATGATGAAGCGAGCCTCCCTCCGTGCCAATGAAGGTGAGACATCTTGCCCCCGGGAATTTAAACTTGAGGGCGCCGAAGGATAATCACGCTCATGCCCATGCTGGCCAAGCCGATTAATGCAACCTCTGACGCCGTCACGGTCGCGTCCCGAAGGCCGACGGTTGTACCGGCGCCATCGGCGGCGTCACCCGAGCTGTCCGATCGCCCGCGGCGGCGGACTTTCACCGCCCAGGAGAAGCTGCGCATCCTGGCCGAGACCGATCGCGCCGCCGATACCGGCGGGGTGGGCGCCATCCTGCGTCGCGAGAGCATCTACTCCTCGACCCTCAGCAACTGGCGCAGGCTTCGTGACGCCGGAGCCTTCGGCGCGCTGGTTCCCCTCAAACGCGGCCCGAAAACTGCCGCGCCCAACCCGCTGGCAGCCGAACTTGCCGCTGTTCAGCGGGAGAATAATCGTCTGGCGCGGCGGTTGGCACGCGCCGAAGCCATTATCGAAGTCCAAAAAAAAGTTGCGGAGCTGCTGGGCATCCCGCTGGCGCCCAGCGACGGCGAGCCTTGACGCAGGCTGTCGTCGCGCTCGCACCGAGCAGCCGCATGACGGTGTTGGCCTGTGCCGCGCTGGGGGTCTCGCGCGCCACCGTGCAGCGCCGACGCGCCAATCTTGCCGCACCAGCGGCGGTCCTCCGTCCGCGGGCTCGGCCCGCCAGGGCACTGTCCGCCCCGCAACAACAGGTGGTTCTGGACGTGTTGCACGCGCCAGATTTCGTCGACCAGGCGCCGGCGGAAGTTTACGCCACTCTGCTCGATCAGGACATCTACCACTGCTCGATCCGCACCATGTATCGCATCCTCGCGCAGCATGCCGAAGTCCGCGAACGCCGCGCTCAGCTGCGCCACCCCGCCTATCAGAAACCCGAATTGCTGGCGGAAGGCCCCAATCAAGTCTGGTGTTGGGACATAACCAAGCTGATGGGGCCGGCGAAATGGACGTATTTCTATCTCTACGTCATCCTCGACATCTTTAGCCGGCGCGTGGTCGGCTGGTGTGTGGCCGACGCGGAAAGTGCTGCGCTGTTCAAGCCACTGCTGGACAATGCGATCGCCAAGCATCAAGTGCCACACGGTCAGCTCACGCTGCACGCAGATCGAGGCGGCCCGATGAAGGCCAAAACCACCGCGCTGCTGCTCGCAGATCTTGGCGTCACCCGCTCGCACAGCCGGCCGCATACGTCCAATGACAACCCGTTCTCCGAAAGCCAATTCAAAAACCTGAAGTATCAACCGCAATTCCCTCGGCGCTTCGGCTGCATTGAGGATGCTCGAGGTTTCCTCCGCGTTTATTTCGACTGGTACAATCAGAACCATCACCACGTCGGGATCGGCCTGATGACCCCAAACCAGGTTCATTATGGCCAGGTCGATGCCGTCTACGCCGCTCGCCAGCGCACGCTCAATCGCGCCTGCCGCCAACACCCGGAGCGCTTCGTCAACAAGCCCCCAACACCACCCGCCAAACCAACCGCAACTTGGATCAACCCACCACCCGCGAAACCAAATCGGAGTGTCGACGCTGGGGTCACAGTCGCGCAGGAAGGAATCTTCTTTGATTAACCAATGGTACCTTCCTCTTTATGGCTGCGGTGCCTGTGGAGTTGTGGTCAACGCACTTGAGTTGTCCACAAATCCACAGCGAATCTCCTCGCTACCGCAACAACTTCCATCTGCGACGCTCGGAGAACCCGAGAATCCGAGCTTAAACTCCGATCCCGGCTGTATCAAAGTCGTTGACACGTACCGCCTTGCGACGGCAATGACCCGCGGTGCTATCCTCATCCGATGGGCAAGCGACGCGCAAAACACCCCTTCGAGAACAACCCGTTCACTGACGCCTTCCTCGAATGGATGGGCTCGTCCGAGGGGGAACGCTCGGTCTACGCGCTCGATCTGGTCTTCGCCGCACTGGATAATGCCGACGTTGACCCCAAACGGCGCAAGATCGTCTGGGACGACGGGAAACGGCTGTCGATCGAGCAGTCGGCAGAACGCATCCATGCCGAGCATCCGGACGTGCCGCGCGACTTGATCGAAACTCACGTGCTCGGGTGGCTCGAGGGCTTTGCGCCGGAATCCTACTCCGAACGCCAGCTCGAGGAGCTCGACCGGCTCACTGAGCAGTGGCTTGACGACTACGAGCGAAAGTCACAGGCCGCCAGGAAGTAACCCAGAACTCGGCACTCTCGAGAAAGAACGACGGAAATCGAAAAACGCCGACTGCCAACAACGGCAAGATAGCTGTCGCCGTGAAAAGGACGTAAGCGAATTTTCGCATTGTGTCTTCGTGATCTTCTGTGTAGCGCGACCAAGAGTCGCGCTCCTCATAGATCGCTCGCAGCGCACCGCGAGCAAGCTCTGGCGTTGTGCCGGTCCTCTCCAGATTCTCACGAAATAAATCGTGCAACTTAGCGATTACGGGCTTGGGGACGTTCTACTCCTCCATCAGGTCTATGGACAAACTACCTTCAATCGATACCTCGGCGCATGGGCATATATATGCCCTTAGTTGTCCTTGTTGCTCCGCGTCTTCTACCAACTCGTGAAGCTCATCGATGTTTGTTTCTGCATTCGCTCTATGGACGATTTCTTCTAGACGTTGGCGCACGGTGCTTACGAATGTGTCGTCAGGGGCATCTCCAACTACCCGGGCGCGCTGCGCCATCGTCTCGATTGCTAGTTGGTGCCACCGAATGTCGGACAGGGTTTTCCACCGACACTTTTCGAGCTTCTTGCCCTTATACCAGCCGCCCTGTTCGATGACTGGTTTGACCCAGGGGCGCCTGGCGAGGGAGACGATGCGGTCGGGAAGTTCTGCGAGTTTGTTTCAGGCGTCATGACATGCCCCTGAGGATGACCTCATCGGTGTCTCAGACACGGCCCCCTGATTTCGTGACGGAGGTAAGAAAAAGCTTAACCACAGCGGCACAGAGACACCGAGAAGGGTCAGGCTCCGTGCCTCGGTGTCTCTGTGGTTAGGCTTTCTTCCTTACTATGCGATGGCCGGTTTGGCCCAAGAGCGCCTGGTGAGGGAGGCGATTTGTTCGGGCATTGCCATCAGTTTGTTCCAGGCATTACGACATGCCTTGAGGATGGCTTCATAGCTGTCCCAGACACAGTGGCTGAGAAAGTTGCCGCGCAGGAACTCCCAGACGTTCTCGACCGGGTTCAGCTCCGGCGAGTAAGCTGGCAGCGGCAACAGGCTGATGTTGTCAGGCACCGGCAGGCGGCGCCCCGGCTGATGCCAACCAGCGCCATCGACCAGCAACACAGCATGAGCCCCCGGGGCAACCTGGAGGCTGATCTCCTTCAGATGTTCGGCCATCGCCTCGCTGTTGGCGGCCGACATGATGATGGCAGCGCCGATGCTGCGCTCGGGGCAAACGGCGCCGAAGATATAGGCGGAGTCATGGCGGTTATCGCGAACCGCCGCCGGGCGCGAGCCACGTCGCGCCCAGACGTAGGTCAGCGTGCCCTTCTGACCGACACGGGCTTCGTCGCCGAACCAGATCTCCAGCGGCTTGCCGGCGGCAGCGGCTGGCACAACCTCGGCCACCTGGCTGGCGAACTCCTTCTTGAATGCCTCTTGCGCGGCGGCATCCTTCTTCGGATGATAGGGACGCGGCTGCAGCCGGGTGAACTTCAGCCGGCGCAGCAGCTTGCCGACACTGCGCTCGTGCAGCTCGACGCCAAACTCATCCTTGATCCGCTGCCGCAGGTCGATGCAGCGCCAACGTACTACGCCGTCCCGCTCAAGGTCGGGCCCCTGTTGCACCCATTCCACCACCTTGGCCTGTTGCTCGGGCGATAAGCGGGGCGGCGGACCGCGGCGGCACGGTCGGTCGGACAGGCCATCCAGCCCGGACTCGTTGTAGCGATGTACCCAGTCACGCAACGTCTGGCGGTCCATCGCACACGCCTCCGCCGCGGCTTCCCGCGACCAGCCTTCCAGCAGCAACGCCATCGCCAGCATCCGACGTGCCGCTTTGGCGTCTCGAGTGGCCGCCGCCGCCTCTCGCAGATCAGCCGCCGATCGCTCCAAACGGGTGATCGCTACGGTCATCGCTGTCCCCTCCGTCCAACGGGGACGCCGAATCGTACCGCTCCGAGCCGCACCAAATCACGTTCGAGTCAACGAGCCGGGCGGCTGGACTTCCTACCCGTAGTCAAGAAGAAAATGCTTGGTTTGGGGGATGGTGAACTTTGCCCGCAGACCGGCTTCGCGGCGGCATTCGGCAAGTCTTGGCTGGCCGGCTGTGCGCGGCGCGCTACCCGATCCGCAGGGGGGCCCGGGACTGGAGCAATAAAAATCCGGCTGCTGAACCGGTCGGCATGCGGGCCGGTTCAGTTATCATTTGCAACCAATTGGGCTCGCGATTGACGGCATCATCGATTGTTCCGTGGCGGGTGCGGCGCCGTCAAGCCCTGCGCCTCGGCGCACCCGCTGGCGCGGGCTTCGGGGCTTGACCGCGCCGCACCGCCACGAAGCGGGCATTGATGCCGTGAATGGCTCGCCCTGTCTCTCGCCCGGGGACTTTTACCTCAGGCCAGCTGACCGAAGTGCGGATCAAACAGCGTCTGTCGCTGCAGAAGCACGCAAGCCAGGCCAAGCAGTCTGTCGGCGACGCCGCGCAGGGCACGGCCATGCGAGTGGCCGCGTTGGCGGAGCGCAGCATACCTGGCCCGACACTTGGGATCGCGCTGGGCGGCAACCCGGGCCCAGTGATAGACCGTATTGCGCAAGCGCACGTGCGCCGCATAGCGCATGACGACAATGCATGACTTGCCGCTGCGTCGGGTGACCGGCGCGGCACCACACAACGCCCGCAGTGCCTGATAGTCCCGGCTGCCGAGAGGCCCGGAGGCTTCGCAGAGCAGTGCCGCGAGGTTGATCGGGCCGATACCGGGCATCGACCTGAGGATCAGCACGTCCTGCCGTCGAAGACAGTCTCCCGATGCGGCTTCGGTCTCGCCAACGCTCGTGCAGAGCTTCTCGAGTTGGCCCTCGGCCTCCCGCAGCTCGTGATTGACAACCCGCAGGCGAGCAAACAGCGAGCGCAGGTGGATGCTGGCCGCTTCGGCAACGCCGTCTGCTACCTTGATGGCAGGTTCCCGCAATGTGCCGAGCACGGTGTCGGCGTCCAGACGACGGATACGATGCTGCTTGAGTAACCGCTCGACCGTCGCCTTGCGGAGCTGGCGTGCCTTGGCCGGTGTGGGGGCGATGGTCCAGAGTTCGACAAACCACGCAGCGGCGAGGTCGTCGGTCAGCTTCTGCATCTGCGGATAGTAGCGCCAGAGTTGCTGACCCACTCGGTTGCTCAGCCGACGCCGTTCCTCCTTCAGTTCTTCGGCCAGACGCGACCACGCACGTAGTTCGACGAGGCGCGGATCAGCGACATGGAGGCGGCGGAACAGCCGCCGATCGGTCCGCACCCCGTCAGCCAGGACGTAGGCGTCGCGGCGATCGTCCTTCGCCCCGGCGACGCTGAACCGGTCGCGCAAGCGGTCGAGCTGCTTGGGATTGATCGCATGGACAATGAAACCGCGATCAACCAACAAATCGACAACCGGGCCGTGCGGTACCTCGATCGCCACCGCAACAGTACCTGGCCACCCCGGCAATCGAGATCAGCCAATCGCCCAGTTCCGCCAGACCCGCACCACTATGCGGAAACTCACGTTCGCCGGCGATGCTGCCGTGGCCGTCCAGAAGGCACGCCTGGTGCTTTTCCGAACCCCAATTGACGCCGGCAAACCATGCCAAGGTTTCTTGCGCCATTCGCGTTTCCCCGTCTCTGTGACAACAT
>CAVYXK010000015.1:0-653704 GCA_963772445.1 uncultured Pseudomonadota bacterium | reverse complement strand
CGCGCCGCGGCTCGATCAGGCGATGGCGGGCGAGCGTCGGCTTGCCACCATCTGAAGGGCAGCCACCCGATGCGCGCGCCTGGCCGGAGGGATGCCGCTTCCGGGCGCGCTGTCCGTTCGCGGTTGAGGCGTGTGGCCAACACCCGTCCCTTTTGGCGGCGGAGCTGGATCGGAGTGCACGCTGTTGGGTCACGCAGGGTGGGGCTCGGCCAGCGCCACCGCATACGGCAGCAGGCACGTTCGGGCGGTCCGGGTGGCTGCGAATGAAACGCGGCCGATGCTGGTGCTGGCGGGTAGCAAGCATTTCGCGCTGCCGCGCGAGGAGTCTTCTGGAGCCTCGCCGGATGCTGCGTGCGGTGGATGGCGTGGATCTGACGGTGTTTCGCGGCGAAACCGTCGGTCTGGTGGGTGAATTTGGCTGCGGCAAATCGACGCTGGCGCGGCTGGTGATGCGGCTGCACGAGCCGACCGACGGGCCCGTCGTGTTCGACGGCACCGACATCTCGCATGCCATCGCAATCGCGATCCGGCCGCTGCGGCGGCGCATGCAGATGATCTTCCAGGACCCCTATGGCTCGCTCAACCCGCGCATGACGGTGGGCGAGATCCTTGCGGGACCGCTGCGGCTGCATGGGTTGGCTGACGCGGCTTCGGCAAGCGGGCGCGCGTGGCGGCATTGCTCGACCTCGTTGGTCTGCCGCCGGCCGCCGCGCGCGGTTTCCGCACGATTTCTCCGGCGGGCAGCGCCAGCGCATCTCGATTGCCCGGGCGCTTGCGGTTGAGCCGGTGTTCGTGCTGGCGGACGAGCCGATCTCGGCGCTGGATGTGAACATCCAGGCGCAGATCATCAACCTGATGTCGGGTTGCAGGAGCGGCTGGGCCTGACCTATCTGTTCATCGCGCACGATCTCGCGGTGGTGCGGCATATCTCCGACCGCATCGTGGTGCTGTATCTGGGGCGGGTGGTGGAGACGGCGCCGGCGGCGCTGTTCGCCGGCCAGCTGCATCCTTACACCGCGAGCCTGATCTCCGCCTCCCGGTGCCGACGCCGCAGTGGAACGGAGCGCGCGAGCGGATCATGCTGCAGGGCGGGTGCCGAGCGCGATCGACCCGCCCAGTGGCTGTTGTTTCCGGACCCGTTGTCCGGCCGCGGCGGCGCGCTGTGCGGCCGAGGCACCGGCGCTGGGGGAGGCGGATCCGGGGCATTTCGTGGCGTGCCATTTCCCCGGCGCGGTCGGTGATGCGAATTCAGCCGGACCGGACAGGGCCACCCTCTGCGGGCCCTCGTCCATCTTTGCCGCGAGCGGGGAGAGGGTGTAGGGGATCGGCCTTCCGGTCATTTGCTTTGTGGTCTATTCTCATCGTCGTCTCATTTTGCTGTTCGTGAGAGCAGTTGGTCACGTGGTGAGATAAATTCGGGGGAAATCCCAGACGGCGCGCTGGGACCTCGTGTGCAGAGGGTTCACAGTAGAGTTCGAGAGGCGCGCGCTGCCACATCAAGTGTCGCGTCTCCCCCTCTCAAACGGACGTCGGTTTCCGCATCCGGCTTACCGACTGGGTGCACGGGGCTCACGAGGCGGCGTCGGGTTCGGGGCACATGCGCAGACGCTGCAGGGGTAACGTGCCGACACCGCTTCCGGGGTGATGGGCCGCGTGCCGCGCGCGAGGCGAGCGCCCGACGAGAAGTCGAGTACGCGTCAAGAGATGAGCTTTGAGGATCCGTGCGTGAAGTAGCCAGAGCCTGGGTTGAGGTACTTCGCATCATCCCCCGCGGCAAGCGGTTCAGCGTGTCGCGCACTTCTGCTCAGGTCCCCTTGTTGCCCGGTACCACGACCGCCCCCACTTTTGTCCTTCAGACGCGGCACGCTCATCTTCGACGGTCTGGCGCCGATGAACCTTCGGCCGGTCGCCGGAATCATTGCGGACCAAAGCTGTAGCCCAGGAAGTCGAACTGCTCCTGCCGTGCGTCGCGCAGGCAGGTCTTGTCGCGGCGCGCCGATACGACCGCCATTCGCTCGCCGACACATAGCGCTGCACCGTCGTCCGACCGTAGCCAAGCTCAGACGCGATCCGCCGCGTCCCCCACCCCAGCCCGTGCAGTCGAAGCATCGCCTTGACCTCGTCCGGCGTTTGCATCGCTTCTCCCCGCGGGCCGTTCCAGCCGCGGGGAGCCGCCTGACTTCGAGTTGCTCCTCGATCCTCCCCTCCTCTCAGCCTCAGGCTCGGAGGGGCACGAGTTTTCAATGTCGCCACCGGACCAGTTTTGCCTGTCGCTCGACACATACGGCTCCCACCTCGGGTGGATGACGGCAGAAAACGGCCTGCCGTATGCGGCCCAGACCCTGTGGCACGCCTGTCCGGTTCTGCGCCCGGAGCGTGCTTCGCTGGTCCGCATTCCCCTTGGCCCCTGCCCTTGGCTCCGCCAACTCCGAGGCCGGCAGGCCGGCCCCGTTCGCCGGTTTCATCGCTACTACGGCAAGGCCCGACGTCTCACATCCGTGCATCATCGGCTTCGGCTCCTCGCCTTCCCGATGCGGACCGGCGTGGCGCGCCACCGCCGGCCGGACGTGAGACCTCCCAGGTTCCGACGCGATCCTTTCGTGCGTGATGGGGTCTTTGACCACGGCAGAGCGTCAGCGCCTCGCATAACGGCGCCGCACATGTTGCCTTCGACCTCACTGACGGTCTCGGCCTCTGCGATCTTCTGCATTTCGTGGCTCAATAGCCCACCCCACACGATCGTTGTGTACGCTTCGCGGCCGTCGTCGCCGACGGTCTCGCGCAACACTTACTACCAGGCGGGCGCTACCCCTTACCTGGGCCGGTCTCGCACCGGCTGGATCGAGCCAGCTTCCTGGCGCACCGGAGAACCACAGGAGGACTTACGGAGCGCCATGAAGGCGGTCACGTTGCCGGAGGGTATACCCCTCCGTGGCTCTCCGCGCGGTCCTCCGTGGTGCTCCGGTGCGCCAGGAAGCTGGCGCGATCCAGCCGGTGCAAGTCCGGCCCAGGTAAGGGGTAGCGCCCGCCTGGTAGTGAGTGTTGCGTCGCCGTGGCGGCGACGCCCCGGCGAAGCGTACACAACAATCGTGTGGGGTGGGCTATTGAGCCGCGAAAGACACAAGCCCGCAGAGGCCGAGACGGTCGGAGAAGTCGAAGGCAACATGTGCGGCGCCGCGATGCGAGGCGCCGTCGCTCTGCCGTGGTCAAAGACCCCATCACGCACGAACGGATCGCGTCGGAACCTGGGAGATCTCACGTCTGACCAGTGGCGGACAACCGCCGCTGGCCCGCGTCGGGAAGGCGAGGAGCCGTAGCCGACGATGCACGGACGTGAGAAGTCGGGCCTTGCCGTAGTAGCGATGAAACCGGCGAACGGGGCCGGCCTGCCGGCCTCGGAGTTGGCGGAGCCAAGGGCAGGGGCCAAGGGGAATGCGGACCAGCGAAGCACGCTCCGGGCGCAGAACCGGACAGGCGTGCCACAGGGTCTGGGCCGCATACGGCAGGCCGTTTTCTGCCGTCATCCACCCGAGGTGGGAGCCGTATGTGTCGAGCGACAGGCAAAACTGGTCCGGTGGCGACATTGAAAACTGGTCCCCTCCGAGCCTGAGGCTGAGAGGAGGGGAGGATGGAGAGCGACTCGAAGTCAGGCGGCTCCCCGCGGCTGGAACAGCCGCGGGGAGAAGCGATGCAAACGCCGGACGAGGTCGAGGCGATGCTTCGACTGCACGGGCTGGGGTGGGGGACGCGGCGGATCGCGTCTGAGCTTGGCTGCAGTCGCACGACGGTGCAGCGCTATGTGTCGGCGAGCGAATGGCGGTCGTATCGGCGCGCCGCGACAAGACCTGCCTGCGCGACGCACGGCAGGAGCGGTTCGACTTCCTGGGCTACAGCTTTGGTCCGCACTGCTTCCGGCAGACCGGCCGAAGGTTCATCGGCGCCAGCCCGTCGAAGAAGAGCGTGCAGCGTCTGAAGGACAAAGTGGGGGCGGTCCTGGTACCGGGCAACAAGGGGACCTGGGCAGAAGTGCGCGACACGCTGAACCGCTTGCCGCGGGGATGGTGCAACTACTTCAACCCAGGCTCTCACTACGTCACGGACCGGGTCGTCGAGGCTCATCGGTATGACCGCGTACGCAACTTTCTCGCCAGGCGCTGCAAACTGCCGACGCGCGGCACGCGGCACATCACCAAGGAAGCGGTGTTCGGCACGCTTGGCCTGCCGCGTCTGCGCATGTGCCGGAACCCAGACGCCACCTCGTGAGCCTGCCGTGAAACCAGTCGGTAAGCCGGATGCGGGAAATCCGCACGTCCGGTTTGATGAGCGGGGAGGGGAGACGGACCACTTGATGTGGCACCGCGCCCCTCCTCAACTCTACTGTGAACCCTTTGCACGAGGTCCCAGCGCGCATCTGGGATTTCCCCCGAATTTATCTCACCACGTGACCAACTGTCTCGCGAACAGCAAAATGAGACGACGATGAGAATAGACCACGACTCATAATGACCGGAAGGCCGATCCCCTACGCCTCTCCCCGCTCGCGGCAAAGATGGACGAGGGCCCGCAGCCGGTGGCCCTGTCCGGTCCGGCTGAATTCGCATCACCGCACCGCGCCGGGGAAATGGCACGACACGAAATGCCCCGGCTCCGCTTCCGCCAGCACCGGCGCCTCGGCCGCACATCGCGCCGCAGCGGCCGGACAACGGGTGCGGAAACGGCAACCGCTCGGCGGATCGATCGCGCTCGGCAACTCGCCCTGCAGAATGATCCGCTGGCGCGTTCGTTCCACTGCGGCGTCGGGCACCGGGACGGCGGAGATCAGTGTCGCGGTATAAGGATGCAGCTTGCGGGCGAACAACAGCGCCGCCGGCGCCGTCTCCACCACCTGCCCCAGATACAGCACCACGATCCGGTCGGAGATATGCCGCACCACCGCAAGATCGTGTGCAATGAACAGATAGGTCAGCCCCAGCCGCTCCTGCAGCCCGATCATCAGGTTGATGATCTGCGCCTGGATGTTCACATCCAGCGCCGAGATCGGCTCGTCAGCCAGCACGAACACCGGCTCGACGGCAAGCGCCCGGGCAATCGAGATTCGCTGGCGCTGCCCGCCGGAGAACTCATGCGGGAAGCGCGCCGCGGCGGCCGGCGGCAGACCCACGAGGTCCAGCAATTCCCCCACGCGCGCCCGCGTTGCCGAAGCCCCGTCAGCCAACCCATGCAACCGCAGCGGTCCAGCAAGGATCTGACCCACCGTCATGCGCGGGTTGAGCGAGCCATACGGGTCCTGAAAGATCATCTGCATCCGCCGGCGCAGCGGCCGGATCCGCGCTTGCGATTGATGCGAGATGTCGGTTCCATCGAACACGACGGTCCCCTCGGTCGGCTCGTCCAGCCGCATCACCACGCGCGCCAGCGTCGATTTGCCGCACCCGGACTCACCCACCAAACCGACGGTTTCACCCGGAAACACCGTCAGATCGACTCCATCAACCGCGCGCAGCACCCGCCGAGGCTCCAGAAAACTGTCGCGCGCCAGCACGAAATGCTTGCGCAGCCCGCGCACCTCCAGCATCGGCCGCGTTTCATTCGCAGCCACCCGGACCGCCGACGTGCCTGCTGCCGTATGCGGTGGCGCCAGCCGAGCCCCGCCCTGCGTCACCCAGCAGCGTGCGCTCCGATCCGGCTCCACCGCCAAAAGGGACGGGTGTTGGCCACACGCCTCAACCGCGAACGGACAGCGCGCCCGGAAGCGGCATCCCTCGGGCCAGGCGCGCGCATCGGGTGGCTGCCCTTCGATGGTGGCAAGCCGACGCTCGCCCGCCATCGCCTGATCGAGCCGCGGCGCGGCATGCAGCAGCGCCCAGGTGTAAGGATGGCGCGGGTCCGACAGCAGGTCCTCGGGCGCGCCCTCTTCCACGACTTCGCCCGCATACATGACCAGCACGCGCGAGCAGAGATTCGCGATCACCCCCAGATCATGGCTGATCAGGACCACCGCGGTACCCAGATCATCGTTCAGCCCGCGCAGCAGATCGAGGATCTGCGCCTGAATAGTAACATCCAGCGCGGTAGTCGGCTCATCGGCAAGGATCAGCGCCGGCTCGTTGGAAAAACCCATTGCCAGCATGACGCGCTGGCGCATGCCGCCCGAGAACTGGTGCGGCCATCCACCGCAGCGCCCGCTCCGGTCCGGCGATGCCCATCCGACCCAGCAGCGACGCCGCGCGGCGGCGCGCCGCAGCGCGTCCAAAGCGCCGGTGCGCGGTCATCGTCTCGATCAACTGCCGGGCGATGCGCAGCACCGGGTTCAGCGAGGTCATCGGGTCCTGGAAGACCATCGCGATCTCGGCGCCGCGGATCTCGCGCATTTCGCCTTCAGAGAGCGCCGTCAGCTCGCGTCCGCGAAACCGGATCGTACCGGCGACGATGCGGGCCGGCTCCTCCAGCAGACGCATGATCGACTTGGCGGTGACGCTCTTGCCTGACCCGGATTCACCGACGATGCCCAACGCCTCGCCGCGATGCAGGTCGAAGCTCACTCCGTCCACCGCGCGCACCACGCCTGCATCGGTGAAGAACCAGGTGTGCAGGTCTTTCACTTCCAGCAGCGGCGCATCGCTCCCCGCACGCGATACGCGCGACTCCACGGCCTGCACAGCAGAAGGATCAACGACGCCGGGCATGCGGATCGAGCCAATCGCGCAGGCCATCGCCCACGAAGTTGAAGCCCATCACAACAGACAGGATCGCCAGGCCGGGGAACGTGGCAACCCACCATTGCGATACGAGCTCGCGCCCTTCGGAAACCATCGAGCCCCATTCGGGCGTCGGCGGCACGACCCCGAGCCCCAGGAACGACAACCCCGCAAACACCAGGATCGCATTGCCGAGATCAAGCGTGACCAACACGATCAGCGGCCCCACCGCGTTCGGCACGATCTGGCGCATCAGGATATGCGTGGGACCAAAGCCGACGGTCTGCGCCGCCGCGACATATTCCTGCGCTCGCTGCCCGATGACCACGCTGCGGGCGAGCCGGGCGAATTTCGGCCACCACACCACCAACATGGCAATCACCGTATTGCGCGTGCCGATCCCCAGCGCCGCAGCGATCGCCATCGCCAGGATGATCGGCGGGAAACAGAACATCAGGTCGGTGGCGCGCATCAGCCCTTCCTCGGCCCAGCCACGGACATACGCGGCGACGGCACCGAGCAGCGAGCCGAAGGCCCCCCCGACCAGAACCACCACAAACCCGACCGTCAGCGAGGTACGCGCGCCGTACAGCACGCGCGTAAACACATCGCGTCCCAGCTCGTCGGTACCCAACCAATGTTCCGCCGAGGGGGCCGCAAGCCGTCCGGCAACATGCACCACGTCGGGCGGATACGGTGCGATACTGGGCGCGAACACAGCCGCCATCATCCACAAAAGGATCAGCGCACCGCCCGCAGCCGCCAGGCCATACCGGCGCAGCCACCGTCGCCGGCGTCCGGCGACGGAGCTTTCCGCCTCGCCAGCCAGCAGCGCGAGGTCGATGCCAGCCGTCGCACCGGCGGGAACTCGTGAGGTCATCGTCGCATCACGCGCGGGTCGAGCAGCGCATACGACAAATCGACGAGCAGGTTCACCACCACATAGACCACCGCGACCATGATGGTGACCCCCATGATTGCCGGGAAGTCGAGGAACACCGCGCTCTGGAACGTATAGCGGCCAAGCCCCGGCCAGGAGAAAATGGTTTCAGTCAATACTGTCCCGGTCAGCAACTGCGCATACGCAAGCCCGCCGAGCGTGACCACCGGCAGCATCGCATTGGGCAGCGCATGACCCAGCATGACCGCCCGGCGGACCAGCCCCTTGGCACGGGCGACGCGGATATAGTCCTGCGACAGCGCCTCCAGCATCGCAGCGCGAGTGGTCCGCGTGATCAGCCCAAGCGTCGCGGACGCCAGCACGATCGACGGCAACACCAGATGTGCCACCGCGTCCCAGAACGTATCCCACTGCCCGGCGAGCGGCGCGTCGATCAGCATGAAGCCCGTGACCACCGGGGGTGGGAACTGATCGGCGCCGATCTGCCCCGGCCCCGGCGCCCAGCCGAGCCACCCGTAGAACACCGCCAGCATGATGAAAGCCAGCCAGAACGTCGGCGACGAAACGCCGATCAGTGACACCGCACGTGCCAGGTGGTCGATCCACGAATCCCGCTCGATCGCTGCGATCACGCCAAGCGGCAGGCCAACCACCAGCGACAGCAGGAACGCCACTGTCGAAAGCTCGACCGTTGCCGGCGCGTATTGCGCGATGTCATCGAGCACCGGCCGCTGCGAGGAGATCGATATGCCCAGATCGCCATGGAACAACCCGACGAGGAAGATCCAGTACCGATCCCACATCGGCAGATCGAGCCCCCATTTGTGCCGGTACGCGGCGACAATCACCGGGTTGTTCGCGGCGATGTCGCCCAACTGCGTCAGGACCGGATCGCCCGGCACGATATTGGCGATCAGGAAGATGACCAGCGTGGCAAGCACGACCATTACGGCCGCGATCAGCAGGCGGGAGGCGATATAGCGCAGCATGCGTAGCCTGTTTCCCTTCCGTCCGCTCTCCCTCGCTCGACTATCGCCGATCAGGCGGCGGCCGCCAACTTGTCGGCCCAAGACCACCGGCTATGATGATGGCACCTACAAGAACACACGGGAGGTCGTCGTGACGGGAGCGGATTGGCGCGAGATCGGCTGGATCGGCCGGCGGCAGGTATTGCGGCTACTCGGTGCGGGCGGCGCAGCCCTGGCAGCGGGACTGCCCGAGCGGGTGCACGCCGCGGCGAGCAAGACCACGCTGGTCCTCGGCATCGACATCAGCGACTCGATCACGTTCGATCCGGCGCGCGAGGCGCAGTACACAGCGCCAATGACGCTGAACGCCGCCTACGACGCGCTCATGACGATGAGCCCCGGCGACTACCTCAACGTCAAGCCGGCGCTCGCCACCGAATGGGCACGCACGCCGGACGGGAAAGGCTGGCGGTTTACTCTCCGCCAGGGAGCGCAGTTCAACAGCGGCAATCCGGTTACAGCCGACGACGTGAAATGGTCGATGGACCGGCTCATCAACCTCAAGGACCAGCCGTCGCAATACGTCGCCAACGTGGCGCGGGTGGAGATCCCGGATCCCGGGCACGTCGATGTCATCCTGACCGATCCGACGCAGCCGCTCCTGACTGTAATCTGCGGACCGAATTTCGGCGTCCTGGAACGGAAGGTCGTGGAGGCGCACGGCGGCACCAGCGCCCCCGATGCGAATTCCACCGACAAGGCGACGCAGTGGCTGAACCAGAACTCGGCCGGCGCCGGCCCGTTCACGCTGGTTGGCTGGACCCGCAACGCGCAGATCCTGCTGACGCGCAACCCGCACTATTGGCGCGGCCCAGCCCATTTCGAGCACGTCGTGATTCGCCACATGAGCGACAGCGCCACGCAGCTTCTGGCGATCAAGCGCGGTGATATCGACGCGGCGTTCAACCTGATCCCCGAGCAGATCGCCACGTTGAAGGGCAATCCCGACGTGCAGGTCGAAGGCTTGGAGAGCCTCGATTTCGTTTACATGGCGCTGACCTGCGAGCCGGCATTCAACAAGGCGCTGGCAGTGAAGGCAGCGCGCCAGGCGGTCTGGTACGCCATAGACTACGATGGTATCATCAACGACCTGCTCGGCGGTCACGCGATCCGCTGCGCCAGCTTCATCCCGATCGGACTGTATGGCTCGACGCGCGAGATCACCAAGGAGATCGGCTACCACCAGGACCTCGAGAAGTCGAAGCAGCTATTGCAGCAGGCCGGATTCCCCGATGGTTTCGAGTACAAGCTGAGCTACGGCGACGCCGCGGTGTCGGGACTGTCGTACGCGGTGCTGGGGCAAAAGCTGCAATCGGACCTGGCGCGGGTGGGGATCAAGGTGGTGCTCGACCCGATGGATCAGGTGAACCTTCGCACGCAGTACACCACCGGCAAATCGACCGCGGTGCTGACCTTCTGGAACCCGTCAGGGGTGGAGGAGGACGGCTGGTCCTCGGCCACCGTGCAACGGGTCGCCAAGCGCATCCACTGGACCCCGCCGGATGACCTTGTGAAGCTGGTGCTGGCGGCCGCGCAGGAGACCGACCCGGAGAAACGCTCCGAGCTTTACGTTAAATATTCGAAATTTATGATCGACCAGGCGAACCTGATCGTGCTGTTCCAGCCGATCTATCAGTTCGCCGTGCGCAACGTGATCAAGACCTTCCCGCTAACCGCGGCAGGGTGGGAGGTGCAGTTGGATCAGGCGGGCGCCTGAGGCTGCGAGGCTGCCGGCGGAAGGTCTCGGAATCCCGCCCTACTGCTCTTGTTACCGACTGTTAGCTTGAACGGCCCAGAGAATTGGGGGAGTTTCCCGAGTCTCAAAATCTGGGGCAGTGGTGCCGAACGCGCGAACGGATATTCTCGGGGTGGTGGATGTCCAGCCCACCTTCATGCCGGGTGGCGAGCTGGCGGTAGCCGACGGCGCATCCGTTCTTCCGGTGATTAACCGTCTGCTTGCCGGGCCGTTTGCCCATGCTTTCGCAACCCAGGACTGGCATCCGCCTGGCCACCTGTCGTTCGCTACCGCGCATCCCGGCCGGCAGCCTTACGAGTCGATCGAGCTGCCTTATGGTCCCCAAATCCTATGGCCGGACCACGCCGTGCAGAGCACCGCCAATGCCGCGCTGCATGCCGGGTTGGACACGTCGCGGATCGAGGTGATCATCCGCAAGGGCTACGACCGCAACCTCGACAGCTACTCGGCGTTTTTCGAGAACGACCATCGAACCCCGACCGGGCTCGACGGCTGGCTGCGCAGCCGGGGCATGACGCGCATTTTTCTCGCCGGCCTGGCAACCGATTTCTGCGTCGCCTGGTCGGCCGAGGATGCCGTACGCCTGGGCTTCGAAGTCGTCGTCATCGAAGATGCCTGCCGCGGCATTGGCCTCCCCGTCGCCGACGGGCGTACCACGCTCGACGAGGCACGCGACCGGCTCGCGGCACTTGGCGTCCGCTTCATCTCCAGCACGGGTCTTTGAATGGCGACGTATCTCGTGACCGGTGGGGCGGGCTTCATCGGTTCGCATCTCTGCGATGCGCTGATCGGACGCGGCGACCGGGTTCGCGTGCTGGACGATCTGTCCACCGGCAGGCGCAGCAACCTCCCGCAAGGGGCCGAGCTGATCGTGGGCGACGTTGCAGATCCCGCCGTGGTCCGTGACGCCGTGGCAGGGATCGACGGATGCTTTCATCTTGCCGCCATCGCTTCGGTCGCCCGCGGAGTGGATGACTGGCTCGGCACACACCGCACAAATCTCACCGGCATCATTGCAATCTTCGATGCGCTACGCCGGCGGCAGGCGAAGGTGGTGTATGCCTCAACGGCGGCCGTATACGGCGACTGCTCGAACTCAGCCGGTCACCGAAACGGCCCCGACAAGGCCGCTCTCTGCCTATGGCGCCGACAAGCTGGGGTGCGAGTTGCATGCGCGCGTGGCGGCACACGTGCACGGCATTCCCACCGTCGGCCTGCGCTTCTTCAACGTCTATGGGCCAAGGCAGGATCCGGAATCTCCGTACTCGGGCGTGATTTCGATTTTCTGCGATCGTGCCAGTAGCGGCGCGGCGCTCGACGTATACGGCGACGGGCGGCAAACTCGGGACTTCATTTATGTTGCGGACGTGGTAGCGGCGCTGCTTGCAGCAATGCGGCGCACGACGGACGCAGCCTCTGTGTTTAACGTGTGCACGGGCGTGGCGACGGAAGTGCAGGAACTGGCACGCACGATTACGCGCTTGGTCGGTCAGGAGCCGGAGATTCGCTACCGGCCGCCGCGTCCTGGAGATATCCGCGCCTCGCTCGGTTCGCCGGCGGCGGCCCGGGCTGCGCTCGGGCTGAGGCCTTGCCTGGCGCTCAGTGACGGCCTTGGGCGGGTGCTGCGCTGGCTCGATCGGTCGGGTTGAGAAGCCCTGCCGCCTTTTCTAAGGGGATTCCTGACTTTCCTGGTGGTGCCGCCGCCGAACCTTGTGCTCGTCGCCATCGCGGGGCTGCTGCTGATGCGCCGTCGCCGTCGAGCCGGGACGATTATGGTCGCGGCGTCGCTGGCATTGCTGCTCATCCTCTCCTCGCCGGTCGTGGGCCAGGCGCTGCTCGTGTCGCTTGAGCAAGGCTTCCCGCTTGAGCCGCCCCGGAACGACCCACCCCAGGCGATCGTCATCCTCGGCGCAGAGATGGAACGCGCGCTTGGCACCGCCCCAGACGACGTGCAGGTTGGTCCGTTGACCTTGCAGCGCCTGCGTGCGGGAGCTGCGCTGCAGCGGCGCACGCATCTACCGGTCCTCGTCTCGGGCGGCGAACTGGAGACAGATGAACCGCCAATTGCCGAGCTGATGGCGGACAGCCTGCGGAACGATTTCGGCGTCCCGGTGCAATGGATCGAAGGCCGATCTCGCAACACCTGGGAGAATGCCGCCCACAGTGCGGCGATCCTGGAACCGCTCGGCATCCGCTCGGTGTACGTCGTCACGCATGGCTGGCACGAGCGCCGGGCGATGATCGCCTTTCGACGGACCGATTTGAAGGCGACTGCGGCGCCTGTACAAATGGATGATATATCAGCCGGGGCGCTGCCGAGCGTGAACGGCTCGATGCATAGTTATTTCGCGCTGCACGAATGGATCGGGTTGGCGTGGTACTGGCTGGCGGATCATCTCTGGCGATCGAACAGGGCCGCATAGGCCTGGAACATCATCTCCTGGTCGTATTCGCGCGTTGCTTTGGCGCGGTTCGCGGCGCCGATGCTCCGCCGCAGCTCGGGATCGCGCAGCAACGCCAGCAGCGAGCCGGCCAGCGCGTCATCGTCCAGTGGACCGATCAACGGTGCGTTCTCCGGTGCCAGCATCGTGCGCACGTCACCTACGTCGGTACCAGCGACGGCGAGGCCGGCCGCCATCGCCTCGATCACCGCAATCGGCATCTGCTCGGTGTCCGAGGACACCGCGAACAGATCGAAGGCGCCATAGAACGGCGCCGGCGCGGCGACATGCCCGGCAAAATGCACACGCCCGGAAATGCCCAGCTCGAGCGCCTGCCGTTCCAGCGCCGGCCGTTCGGGGCCATCGCCGACTAGTGCAAGCCGCGCCGGCACGTGCCGGATCGCGATCCGGAACGCACGCAACAGGCGCGCGAAATTCTTCTCCGGCCGCAGCGCCGAGACGGCGCCGACGATCGGGCCGCCCCCCGGCATCCTTGCCCGCAACGATGCGTCCGGGGGAGCGGCGAAGCGGGCTAGGTCGATGCCGTTTGGAATATACCGCACCCGTCGTGCCGAGAGCCGCCAGATGCCGGTGGCGATCCGCTCCAGGTTGCGCGACGGCACCACGACGATGCTGCGGGCCAAGACCAGACGGCGGGTCAGGACGCGGCGGCGGAGCTGGATTTGCTGCTCCTCGGGCCCGAAGCCGTCTTCGATGTGCACGTGGCGGCAGAGCGGCGGCAAATTCGCCATGGCCCACTCGATCGAGCCCCAGTTGCAGGTCACCAGCAGGCCCGGGCGCCATTCTCGCAGCGCCGCGCGGAACGTGTGGCGATTGGCCAGCGTGGCTCCCTTGCGGATCTCGATCGAAGGGAATGTGACGTCGAGTTCGGGCGCCAATCGCTCGCGCGCTGTCGTTACCCCGTCCATCGCCACGATCAGGTGCCGGTAGCGGTCGGGGAAGCGGTTGGCGATGGCGGCGAAACGCACCTGTGGTCCGCCAACGCCAAAGGTGGCGAATACGGTGAGCAGTGTGCTCGGGGCATCCGCCATCAGGCGGCGTGAACGGCGATCGCGCGCGCGTTGAACGTCGCCGGATCGGCAACGGGTTGCCAACCGAAGTCGCGCTTGGCATCCGTGCAGTCGAATGGGGCTTTCATCCCGCGCGACAGCAGGTCGCGCAGTGAGGGCACCGGCGGGCGCCGCCCCCCCACTCGCTTGATCCCCCATTTGCCGAGTTCCGCCGCCCAGAACGTCAGCGGCGATTGCGGATGAAAGCGCAGCGGCCGATGCAGGGCGGCGCCGAGTGCCGCGATGTACTCGCGCGCGCTGGGCCGCACGTCGCCGACAAGGTTGTAACAGCGTCCCTCGAGTCCGTCGGCCCGGGCAGCGAGCAGGATTGCTTCGGCCACGTCTTCAACCAGCACGAACGGCAGGGGGTTGCGCCCGTCATTCCAACCGATGCAGTGCTGATCGTTGTTGAAGAAACCGAGACCGCCGTGCAGGGGTGGCCCGCCCTCGCCCACTACGACGCCAGGACGCAAAATTACCACGGGCAGCCCGTCGCGCGCGTGAAGATCGAGCAGGGCGAGGTCGCAGGCCGCCTTGGCGCGTGCATAGTCGGCCCGTCGTCGGGCTTGCGGGTCCGGCGGCGTAGCGCCGGTGACAGGCGCCGAGCCCGGACCGAGATAGAGCGCGGCGATCGAGCCGACGTGCACGAGCCGGTGAACACCGCGCGCAAGGCAAACGCGCGCGACAATCTCGGCCCCGCCCACCATCGCAGCGTGCAGCTCGGCCCATGTACCGCCGCCTCCGCCATGCGCCAGGTTCACGACTGATCTGGCGTCCCCTATCGCTGCTTCGACGGCTGCCGGATCGCGGATGTCGCCGCGTTTCAGGTGCACACGCGGATAGTGAAAGAGCTCAGGCAGCCCGTGTACGGAGCGCGCCATCACCGAGACGGTCAACCCCTCGTGGAGGCACCGTCGCACCAAATGCGTGCCGATGAAACCAGTTCCCCCGAGAATGGCGATGTCGGGCGCGGCATCGCTCTCTACCGGCGCGGCGGGAGCAGGCGCTGCTGCAGGCGGCACCGGGAAGGCAAGCTCCCCCATTTGCTCGCACGCGGCCACCAGCATGGTGCCGAAACGTCCGTCGAGCTCTAGCGCCCGACCATTATCCAATGCCTCATGGAACGCGGAGATGCTCGCGCGCATGCTGGCGAAAAACGCGTCGCTGCGTGGCCGCAACCGCAGCAGCGACAAGCCGTATTCGCCCGCGTTGCGGGCGCTGGCCGAGGCCATCGCGACACCCGTTCGCGTGGCTGAGGCAACGCCGTCCAGCGTATCCAGCCAGCGCGTCCGGCGCTGCGCGTAGAAACGATTCGCCAGGATGTCGGCCACCGCCACGCCATCGTCGCAGATCACGCTGATCTGCCAAAACGGAAACGACTTCCCCACCGCGAAGCGCAAACTTGCCGGCAGATCAGCGCACGCGAAGATCGCGTCCAACGTCGGCGTAATCGCCTGCCCCGGCGCGATCGGCAGCGGCGCCCCGGCCAGCACGCGCATCTCCCGGATCGGTCCTGCCAGCGCCGTGATCTGCGACAGCGGATGCACCGCCTGTTCGAGCAACAGATTGCCGGGCGCGGCGAACATCCAATGCCCAAACTGTCGCGCGTCGATCTGGCGCAGCGGCACGTTATAGATGCAGGCGACGTGGGTGGGCCGCCCCAGTTCGCATCCTTGCACCACCTGGCGCAGGCGCACGAAGGTGGGATGATGCACGAAATTCTGGTTCACGCCGAGGGCAACGCCGGCCGCCTCAGCCTTCCCGACCAGCGCCGAGCAGGCTTCCGCCGTATCGGCGAGCGGCTTCTCCACTAGCACCGGTTTGCCAGCAGCGATCAGCGCCTCGGCGACACCAGCGTGGCGTTCGGGCGGGACCAGCACGTGGGCGCAGTCGAGCACGTCGGCAGCCAGAGCATCTTCGAGCGAGGCAAATACGTGTGGGATCGACCACGCGCGCGCGAGGCTCTCCGCATTGGCCGCAGCGGGATCGACCACAGCCGTGATCCGCACACCGGGAACGATGAGCAACGCTTCGGCGTGGACGCGCGAGATGAACCCCGCCCCAACCAAGCCGACACGTCTCACCGACCTCTACTCCGTCCCGGTTCCTTGCGCTGGCGTTCCCGTCGCTCCGGATATGCGCGCTACCGCCTCCGCCAGCCCAGGTTGACGTTGCAGATAGGCGCGGATCGCGTCCTGCGCCTCCTTCGAGCCCCGTTCGTCGACCGCCGGGAGATTGGGATCGGGAGCCACGACCATCAACACCGGTGCGGCGCGTCCGCCGATGATGCTCCTCCAACCCTGCGCAATCCGTAGCCGCAGTCCGAGCGTTGCCGGTGTGCCGCCCATCCAAAGGGCGTGCGCCGCGGTCCGGACGGGCTCGCTGGTGGCAATCACGCGCCACCTCACGCTATGCACGACCAAGCGGGCCATCTCGCTGCCTTCCCCGGGCAGATCGAGCAGCCGCCGTTGCTCAGCGACGATCGTGCCGGGATCGGTGCGTGGCGAGAACAGCTCTGTCCTTACAGCCACGCCGTGATCGCCGCAGGAGAGGCGCAAAATAAGAACGTGGCCGGGTGCATCGGAAAGAAACCGCTCAGCGGGCGCCGTTTCCTTGCAGCCATCCGCCAGCACGGGGGGCCACTCGTTTGGCAACGAGGCGGCGCTGGCCTGATTGAACCAAAAGGAGATCAGCGGCGCGATCACGGCAACTGCCACGACCCCGGCCACGCTCCGGAACCCCGCCAATCCATTTGCCGGCGGCGTGGTCGGATCGGGTTCCAGCGGAATGCGCGGTCGGCCATCCTCCCGGAATGGCAGCCCAAGAACCACGAGTAGCAGAATCACGATCGAGAAGAACATCCAGCCATAGAGGACGTGATCAGTTGCCGCTGCCTCCGCGCTACCCAGGATGTGGCCGAGCACGACGATGCCGAGCGCGCGAAATCCGTTGGCAATTACCGGGACTACGATAGACACCAGGATGAACAGGCTGCGCCGCAGCGGTGAGCGATACATCAGCAGGGCATAGAGACAGCCGAACGCGATCGCAGCGATCAGAAAGCGCAGCCCGGCGCACGCCGCGGCGATGACGAACGAACCCTCGGGGATCTCGATCGTATAGCCGTCCGAGTAGTTCGGGATGCCAAGCAGGTCGAGTCCGTGCGTGGTGAACGCGGCGGTGATGTCCTGGAGCTGCGGGGTGATGAAGGCGCCGAACGGGACCAGGAAAAAGAGATAGAGCAACGGTCCGAGCAGCGCACGATAGAGGCGCCAGCCGAGCACGGCGAGAAGCAGCAGCTCAACCAGGCACATCGCGGCGAGCTGACGACCCTCCATGATGCCTACTCGGTCTGCGAGGAACCAGACGCCGCCGACCGGCAGGGCGAAGATCGACGCCGCCGGCCACGCTCGCGGCGCCACGCCGGCGAGCACGGCGCGACGGTCCCAGATCAGATAAGCGACGATCGGAAGCACCAGGAAGCAGTGGTTGTAGGCGGTGGACTCGACCCACACGGCGATCGCCGCCACAACTTCCGCGTGAAAAACGAGAGCAAGTACTACCAGACCGACCGCCAGCGGCGGAACCGCAGCCCGGAGCTCGTGCCAGGATGCCCGCGCACTCGGCTTGGCAATGATGTGCGTGCTCACGGCTCAGCCGAGCCCACGCACGACATGGGGCCCGATTGTATTGGCGAGCGGCAGCGGCAGGCGTTTCCATACCGCGATGAACAGCCGATATTTAGGATTGAGCGGGTTGTGGTCCGGAATGGCCCGACCTGGCCCGAGCTTATATCGATAATGCAGCGGCACCGGCTGGAAGCCCCAATTGCGCTTGAAGGCATACGCCCCGGTGCCGAGCTTGCTGCGGCCGAAGTCGAATAGCCGGCAGCCGCGCGCGGCGGCGCGGCGCATCACTTCCCAATACATGAAATCGTTGCCGGCACGCTGGCGAGCCTCCTTCGTGCCCCCACCGTAATAGGGCAACACCTCGTCGCGATAGTAGAAATTCATCACTGCGGCGATCGGCCGATCGCGGTCGAGCACGATCACGACGTCGCAACACCTACCGAAAGCTTCCGCAAGCAAGCGCAAATAGCGCCGGGCGAATACCGGCGTCCCGAGATTGCGGACGCTCTCGGCATAGACGCGGTACAGTACATCTGTCTCCCCGGTGACCATGGAGACCAGCCCGTTCTGCATGCCCTTCCGTACCATGGCACGCTGCTTGCGGGGGATGGCCTTCAGGTTCTTCTCGGCGTCGGCCTCGATCGGTCTGCGGAAGGTAACGTAGAGCTCCGGCCGTTCGATCCAGCCGCTGTCGGCCTGATCGCGGTGGCGGAGTTCGATGGCGTGCGCCCCGGTGCTTTGCATGAGCGCATCGGCGTTCGCTTCCAGCGCCGCCGCGGTCTCGGCATCGACCGCCAGCGGGCCACCATAGACGCAGAACGGCAGAGAGACCAACGTATTGCCGAATAGCAATGTCTTGACGTGCGCCAGCGGCAGGATTCCAACGACAGCACCGTCCTGTTCGGCCACCGTGTAGTGGGTGGGGTGGCCGAAGGCGCGCTCGATGACCGCGCGCCAGGCGCTGAGATGAAAGAAGGTGCCGTCCGGCCGAGAATGGACAAATTCGTCCCATGCACGGGCGCCGGCGGGTTCGAGCGGTCTCAGCACCAAGCCCATGCTATTGTTTCGCCTAAAGCGCAGCGATCGGATCGTGCTTGACCGGCGCAGCGTCGCTCAGCAGATCGGCGAACACTTGGTCCATGCGTCCCCAGGCGAAATCGTGCAGCAACCGGTCGAGCCGGCCGCTCATGCGATCAAGGTTGGTATAATGGCGCACCCGCGACTTCCAGCCGGCGCCGGCCACACGTGGCTGGGTCGGATCGACTTCCCAGGGATGGAAGTAGAAGACACCCGGACAGCCCTCGGCGCGGTTGACCCGACGTAGTCCGGCGCGGAACAGGTGGTAGGGGACCAGCCGGAAATAGCCGCCGCCGGCGCAGGGCAGGTTGTGTCCGGCGAGGCGAACCGTCGTCATCGGGATCTCCCACAGCGCGCCGCCGCCCGGACGGAATGGACGGCGCGGCGCGTCCGGCATGCCATACAGATCGTGGCGGATGGGATTGATGCTGGAACTGTAGCGGTAGCCCTCGGCCTCGAGAACGGAGAAAGCCCCGAGGTTGCGCGCCCCGATCGAGAACGTGGCAGCTCGATAGCCGGCCACCGGTACACCGCCGATATCCTCGAGAGCTCGGCGGGTGCGCCCGACATCAGCGCGGAAGGAAGCCGCGTCCTGGGCATCCGCCCGCGTATGGTCCCAGCCGTGACTGGCCAGTTCGTGGCCGGCGGCGACGATGCGCCGCACCATGCCCGGATGGCGCTTCGCTATCCAGCCGAGGGTGAAGAACGTTGCTCGCGTGCCGGCTCTGGCGAACTGTTCAAGGATTCCGTCGACGTTGACCTCGACCCGGGGATCGATGGCATCCCAGTCGGCGCGGGGAATGCAGTCGGCGAAGGCCTGGACCTGGAAATAGTCCTCCACGTCCACGGTCAAAGCGTTGCGGATCGGTCCGGGTGGAGTGGCGTGCGGCATTGACCCCTCGGCGTTCATCGCTACGGCGAGTGGTAGCCGCCGAGCAGGTCGATCAACCGCCGGAAGATCCGATCCTGGCGTGCCACGCCGTGCTCCAACGCGGACACGCGGCTCAACAACCCATCCTGACCGCTGCCGTTCGTCATCACCGGCGGACGCGGCGCGATGCTCCCGGCGCCCAAGTCCTGCTCCAACTCGCCGGCGATCGTCCGCACCATGTCGCCGCCGACCTCGTGGGCCTCTTCCAGAGCGCCATAGAGCAGGATGCGTGTGCAGAGCGTATTGATCCGGCGCGGGATTCCGCCGGTAAAGCGATGAACAAGAGAAAACGCAGACTCGTCCCAGCGCGGGTCGTCGGCCCAGCCGACGGTTCGTAGCCGGTGCTCTACATAGCCTTTCGTCTCGGTTTCGCTGAGCGGGCCCAGATGGTACGAGGCGAGCACGCGTTGACGGAGCTGCTCCAGCTCCGAGCCGGCCAGCATCGGCCGGAATTGCGGCTGGCCGAGGAGGATGGTCTGCACCGAGGCGCGCGAATCGACGGTGATGTTGGACAACATCCGCAGCTCCTCGAGGGCGGCGACCGACAGATTTTGCACCTCATCAACCACCAGCAGGCAGCGTCGCCCGATGCCGCGATGCTCGCGCACCATCTTCTCGAACCGGCGCAGCAGGGTGGCCTTGTCGGCCCCGCGATCGTCGATGCCATAGCTGGTGACAATCAGCCTCAGTAAGTCATCGCCGGAGACCTGGGTGGTGACGACCCGGCCCAGGATGTAGGTGCGACGGTCGAGTTGCGACCAGAGTTGCTCGACCAGCGTCGTTTTGCCGGCGCCGACCTCGCCGGTGATGACGATGAACCCCTCCTCCTGGGCGAGACCATAGACAAGGTGCGAGATCGCCCTGTTGTGGCCCGAGCTGCCGAAGAAGAAGCGGCTGTCAGGCGTGAGTTGGAACGGGATGCCGGTCAGCCGGTAGAATTTCTCGTACACGATCGAGGCTCAGAACGTCCGGGTGAGGCCGACTAGGACGATGTTGTTATAGTATGGCACGCCGGCGACGGCGGATTGTCGATTGAAGTAGCTGTACGTGGCGTAGCCGGTAAGCTTGTCCGAGAAGAGGTAGCGGAGCGAGAGGGTGGCGCCGTAGAACTGTTCGCTCTGGGTCGTCGGAGCGGTCTGCAGTGAGCGCGTGCCACCTTGCACGGATCCCGTCACGCTCAACCGTTCGCTGATCTCATGGCGATCGCTCGCGGTCACAGCCATCGCCGTGTTCGGTACATTGGGCGTCACGCCACGGGCGGAAGCCAACGGACTCAAAGACGTGCGTTCGAAATTGAACGAGATCGTGTCGCGGTCCAGCAGCGTCAGTGAAGTGACGGTCAGGGTTCGGTTAGTGTTCACGCCGTTGGTGACGCCGTTGATGTAGTTGATGATGGAGGCGGGGGCACCGGTATCGAGGTTGATCGGGTTACCCTGCGGATTGACCGTGACGTTCGAGAGCTGGGTCGCGATCTGCTGCAGGTCGCTGAGAACGCCGGCGGTGTAACTCGCGGTGACTATGGTTCGCGGGGTGATGGAATAGCGCGCGAGAGCGCGGAACGACGTGGTGCCCTGGAAATGGCCGTACTCCATCGTGATCTCGCTATCCACGTTCGGCCGCAGGGTTGTGCCGACGCCCCATACGCCGTCGGTGATGTGAACCGGCGGGGCGGCGTTCGGAAACTGGAGGGTTTCTACGCCGAGATCGCCGAACACCAGGATGGCGTGGCTGATTGCATAGCCCAATCGATTGTCGGCGATGGCCCTGGTGGCGTTTGAGTCCACGCCATTCCCGCTGCTCGCGGCAGCGTCGATCGTGGCGATGTAGACGAAGCGTCCCAAGTTCTCGCCGGTCTGGAACTGCGCGATTGCCTCGCCGGTCTCCGAATGCAGGGACGGGCCGGCCGGCGAATTCAGCGTTGCGCCGTTGCTGCTGCTTGAATAGGTCTGGGTGAGATTGATGCCGGCGCGTCCGGTTCCGGCGTCGCCGAAGCGATGCACCACATAGGGAAAGATCCCGGCACTTTCTACCTGGGTGAGATTGCTTCGGGACAGAGTGGCCGCGCCGCCCCCGCCGAAGGCACCGAGCCCCGTGTTCCCAACTGACGGCACACCGAAATTAACCGTACCAAAGCCGCCATTGGTCGGCACCTGATCCGCGAACAGGTGGGCATTAACATAGAACTCATCCGGGATGACGATGACGTTGGCGACGCCGAGGGCCTGCTGGCCGACGGAGTCCTCAGAGTGTGTTCGGGCGTAAATACGGAAGATGGGGTTGTAGTTCAGTCTGAGGGTGACCCGCGGCGTATCGCCGGTGACGGCGATCCCCGGTGAAATCAGGGTAATAAAGTCATAGCGCCGGTCGTTCTGGCTCTCGAAGATGTTGTCGTTATATTCCTCAAACGCGCTGATCCTTGGCACGAAGGTCCAGCCGATAGTGGGCAAGGCGCCGATGGCAGGCTCGAGATTGGTCTGGTACTGGAAATTCGGCACTTCGGGAGTGCCGAGCGTGGGCGGGAAAGGGTTGGCGAGCGGTGCTGCGCCTGGAATTCCAACGGCAGCTGGGTTCTCAGGTGCGTTTTGCGCGAGTTTGGTAGGACTCTCAGGCGCGTTTTGCGCGCGACTGCCCGAAGTCGCGGCTAGCACGCCAAGCAGCGCTGCTCCGGGCAGACGCCACGCGCCGCGCTGCGGCGTGGTTCCGGCTCCTCCCATCTGCTCTGCCCCGCCGATTCCCGCTCATGATGTATAAGAATAAGAATACACGCCAAAGCTGCGTGGTGTCGACATTCTTACCTTGTTCAGCAGCAGCGTGATGGTCGGGCAGGTCTGGATCAGGTCGAGCGACGCCTCGACCTCGTCGCGCTGGGTACGCTCTGCCTCGATGACAAACAGGATCTGGCCGACCACCGGCGCCAGGGTGGCAGGGTCGCTGGTCGAGAGGCAAGGTGAGACATCGAGGATGACGAGCCGGTCGGCAAAGCGGCGGCCCAGGCTCTGCATGGCGCGGACCATCTGGTCGCTGGCAAAGAGCTCCGGCCGCTCGCCACGATGCTGCCCGACGGGAAGAAACGAGAGCATGCCGATCTCGGTAGGCCGCAGGAACGGCAGCGGGTCGAGTACTGGCGCGAGCGCAAGGTCGAGCAGTCCAGGTGCCTGCGTGAGGCCGAGCGCGTCGCACAGCGAGCCGTTCTTAGCGTCGGCGTCGACGAGCAGCACCTGGCGATCGCCCTGGCGGGCGATGCTCGCCGCGAGGTTGAGCGCTGTGAACGTTTTGCCTTCTTTCGGGCGGGCGCTGGTCACCATAAGCAGGTTGGTGAACCCTGCCTCGCCCCCAGGCTGAGCGAAGGCGGCTCGGAGCACCTGACTCTGGACCAGCCGGAATTCCTCGCTCACCCGGTTGCGCGCGGTCTTGCCCTCGATGAGCCCGGTCCGCACGAGAGCGGACGAGGCAATCAGCGCATGGCTGGTAGACGCCGAGGCCTCGTCCACGAGCGACGATACCGGCGGCTTGCCCGCGGGTGACATTGGCTCCGTCTCGATTGGCGGCGCGCTGCCACTCAAATTGGGCGCAGAGCCGGATCGAAGCAGCCGTTCAGCCGCCCGCTCGACCAGATGCAGCTTGTTGATCGTCGTCATTCAGACCACTGTCGAGGAATGAAGCAGGCGAAGCATTAAGCCACCGTAAAGGCCGACCAGAACGATCACCGCGATCGCGAAGCTGGTGACCGCCAGGAGACGACGGCGCCACGAGATGGAGGTGAGCATCGAAATGCCGCCGAGCACAGGCAGGCCGAGACTGCGCAGATCCTCCACCACCCAGAACGAACGATCGAGCTGCGAAAGAAGCATCGGCACCGCCACCCCGGCAATGACGCCGACGCCCAGCACCGCGCTCACCAGCAACAGCCGGTTGGGCGCAGACGGGACACGCGGTATTTCCGGCGGGTCGATAATCCGTATCTGCACCTGGTCGGCCTGGGTGTCGGCGGCCTCGCCGATATTCGCCGACTGCAGGCGGGCGAGCAGCTCATCATAGTTCTTCCGCAGGACGGCATAGCCGCGATCCAGATTCTGGTACTCCGCGACCAGGCTTGGTCGCTCGCGCTGAAGCTGCTGGAATTTGGTTTGCTGGTCCTGCAATCCGGTCAACTGCCGCTGGAGCGAGGAAATATCGGCATTGAGGTCGATGATCTTAAGCTTCAGGGCCCCATAGGCGGGGTTCGGCAGTGATCGTCCCGCGGCGGCGCCGTGGGTAGGTGAGGCCTTGAATGCGTCCACCTCCTGCTGCGCCATGATTACGTCGGGGAACTGGTCGGTGTAGCGCAACCGCAGCATTGCCAGCCGCTCCTCGGCGCCGGCGAGAGTCGTAGGCGCTCCTGGCCCGCCGATCGCGGCGGCTTCCGGCAGCGTCGGCGGTGTGTTGTCCAGCTCTTTTTGCAGGGCGGCGGCGAGCGCCGTCTTGTCCTGTAGCGAGTTCTGGGTGTCCAGGATTTTCGACTGCAACGCCGTCAACGGGTTACCGGCGTCCGCGGCACCGGCGCCAGCGTCGGTGTCAACCACAGAGACGCCGGGATATTTAGCCCGGAACTCCGCGCGACGAGCCTCGGAGCCGCGGAGTTGCTGCTCGTACGACGAGATCTGGTGCTCGAGGAAGATCCGCGCGTTCTCCATCTCGCGCCGGTTGCCACCGGTGGCGTTGTCGACGAAGATAGTCAGCAGCGTCTGCACCACGTCGCGCGCCAGTTTCGGGTTCGCATCGCTGTACTGGATGCTGAATACGTTCAGTTTCGGATCCGGAGTAACCGTGATAGTGCGCATCAAACTGTTTACCAGGGCATCGCGTTGCTCTGGGCTGGAGACTGTCAGATCAAGGTCAGTCTTCGAGATCAGCGTCTCGACGTTCGGTCGGCTCAACAAGGTGGCTTGCAGAAGCCTGAGTTCCGAGTCGGGCGAGGAATTGACCGCCAGGTCCTTCAGGAGCGGCGTAAGCACCGCGTCCGTGTTCACGTAGAGCCGCGCGCCGGCGAGGTACTGATTCGGGATCACGCTGATCCCGATCCAGCCCGCGAGGCAGACGACCCAGGCAATGGCAACCCCGAGCCAGCGGCGTCGCCATGCCGCCTTCAACGAGCGCCGGAGAAGTGTGAAAATTGCGCCCATGGCTACGGTCCCTTAGAACCAGGTCTGCGGAATGATCAGCGTGTCCCCCGGCTGCATTCGCACGTTCGCACTGAGATCTCCGTCTTTGACCAGATCGCTGAGACGCGCGTGGATCTCCTGTTCCTTGCCGGCACTGTCGCGGCGAACGATGATCGCCCGGTTACCGGCGGCGTATTTCGTCAGCCCTTTGGTATCGATCATGACGTCGAGCAGGCTCATGCCGTTCCGATACGGTATCGCCTGCGGCTCGGTGGCCTCGCCGATCACTCTGACCTGCCGGTCAGTCGGTCCGACGAAACCGCGCACGATCACCGTCACGATGGGATTCTTGACGTATTGCCGCAGCCGCTGGGTGATGTTGTTCGCCAGTTCGGGAGGAGTAAGGCCAGAAGCGTTGAGGTCCTGCACCAGCGGCATGGAAATTTTACCGTCGGGCCGGACGGTGATGCTTTGATCGCTCAGCTCAGGCGACTGATAGACGAAGATGCTCAAACTGTCTCCCGCGCCGATGACGTATTCACCGGTATCGGTCCGCTGTGGCACCGCGGGCACTGCCGCCACCGTCGTACCGTGCTGAGGAGTGGTACAGGCGGCGAGGACGCCGCAACCGGTTAGTGCTACCAGGACGAGGGCGGTCAGTTTCAGCACGGCGGCAATGTCCTCAATTTGGTCGGGTCGAACCGGCGCGGACCGACGGACGGGCACGACCAAGCCAATAGGCGCGGAAGGAGTTGAACCCCAGCCTCTGCCGTGTACGGGCAGCGCTCTGCCACTGAGCTACGCGCCTCCCACAAGGCTGTCGGCTGCCGGGGCCGGCAAATCCTGTTCCCGTGCCGCAGCCGTCTTGTTACCACAACGGTTCCCATCGCTCAACTGGCCGGGCGGGCCGGATGACGGCTGCCCCACCATCCGGTCGATCGTCCCACGGGATGCGACAATCGCTCCCTCTGTGCATGCTTCATCGAAAGCCGCCGCCGAATCAAGCACAAAGAAGTTCTTGACGGTTGGATCGGATTGTAGAATTTTGCACGAAGCTTCTATGTCTGAGAACGGATCGGAACAGCGCCCCTCTCGATGATAGGGGCGGATGAGGACACCTGTGCAGGCGATCCGTCCGCACAGAGGGCGGCGGTCGTGGGGCCCGATTGCCCGGGTACCCGGGAGTGGTTGAGATGACGCGGATTATCGGCCGCTACGTGCCGGTCGAGATGGCGATCTTCTGGCTCCTCGAACTGCTGCTCTCGTTCGCCGTGATCTACGCGATGCTGGCTGCCCGCGGCGTGCTGGGCCCGGGCGAGCTCCCGCCTATCTTGGCCGCTTGGGGCGCCGTCAATCACGCCGCTCAACTGGCCGTGACGATCGGGCTGTGCGCGGTGACGATCGGGCTCTATCGGCCGGAAGTCTTTTTCGACCGCCGTCGCCTGGTCTTGAACGCCGCCGTTGCCGCCATCCTCGCTTTCCCGGCGGCCCTCATCGTGAGCGGCCATTTCAGTGCAGGACTGAGCCGGACCTACGCAATCTGGCTGGTCAAGGTACTGGCGATCTGGCTCGCCGTCGCCGTGGTCAGCCGATCGATGTTCAGTGTCGCGCTGCGCCAGAAGCTGTTCGTGCGCCGCTTGCTCGTGCTCGGCCGCGGTACCTCCGCTGTGCGGACGGCAGAGGCGATCCGCACCGGCGGCAAGCTATTCGAGCTCGCCGGGATGAATTTCGGCCCCGCGGATCCGGCTCGGATGACAACCGATGTCCTTCGTGAGCGGCACATCTGGGGGGTCGTTGTAGCGCCAGACACAATCAATGGGGGTGACCCGACAGATGACGCCTTGCGGGAGCGCCTGATCGACCTGCGATTACGTGGCGTCCGGGTCTATGACGATATCACGTTTTGGGAACAGCATCTGGGCCGGGTCAACCTCGATCGCATCGATGCAGGCTGGTTCCTGCACGCCGAGGGCTTCAGCAACGGCCTGCTCTCCCGTGCTATCAAGCGGGCGCTCGATATTACGGTCAGCCTGCTGCTGCTGGCCCTTACGCTGCCGCTAATGCTGGGCGTCGGCATCCTGATCAAGCTCGACAGCCGTGGCCCGGTGCTCTACCGCCAGCAGCGGGTCGGCCGCTACGGCCAACATTTCACCCTGCTGAAATTCCGCAGCATGCGCGTGGATGCCGAGCCCGAGGGAGCGCCCCGCTGGGCGGCCAAACGAGACCCACGCATCACCCGCGTCGGCCTCTTGATCCGCTCCACCCGTATCGACGAACTGCCCCAGCTTCTGAATGTTTTGCACGGCGAGATGAGCCTGATTGGGCCCCGCCCCGAGCGACCGCACTTCGTCGCCCAGCTTGCCCAGGTCATCCCTTTCTATAACGAACGGAATTACGTGAAACCGGGGATCACCGGCTGGGCGCAGGTGAATTTTCCCTATGGCGCCTCGATCGAAGACGCCAGGGAGAAGCTGTCTTACGACCTCTATTACGTGAAAAACCGCAGCACATTCCTCGACCTGTTGATCTTGGTGGCGACGATCCGGGTGATCCTGTTCCGTGAAGGCGCGCGTTAACCCTTCATCGCCGGATGCGGCGCAACCGATGGTTGTTGGGACGGCTTCCCCAGCCGATCCTCGTGCTTTTGCAACCCTTACTGGTTGTGGCGCGACGCCGGACTTCGCTCAGCCCGCGGCGGCGTCCAGTGCTTGCGCGAGGTCTGCGATGATGTCGTCGATATGCTCCAGGCCGACCGACAGACGGACGTAGCCCGGGGTGACCCCTGTGGCGAACTGTTCCTCCTCGGATAGCTGAGAGTGGGTCGTGCTGGCGGGATGGATCGCCAGACTGCGGGCGTCGCCAATGTTCGCCACGTGATAAAAGAGCTGTAGCGCATCGATGAATCGACTTCCGGCTTCGGCGCCGCCGGCGAGCTCGAAGCCGACCAGCCCGCCCTGGCCGTGCGGCAGATATTTCGCTGTCCGCTCGGCACCCAACCCGGCATGGTACGCGGGGTGGATCACCCGCGTGACGTCCGCGCGGGTTGCCAGGAAATCGGCCACTGCGCGTGCATTGCGACTGTGCTCGCGAATACGCAGCGGGAGGGTCTCGATACCCTGAAGGAACAGGAAGGCGTTGAACGGGCTTAGAGCCGCGCCGAGATCGCGCAGCATCGTCACGCGCATCTTCAGGATGTAGGCGATCGGCCCGAGCGGCTTGGCCGCCTGCGACCAGACCGCGCCATGATAGCTCGGATCGGGCGTGTTGAGGGCCGGCTGGCGGACCGCGTGCGCCTCCCAGTCGAAATTGCCGCCGTCGATGACCACGCCGCCGATCGAGGTGCCGTGGCCGCCGATGTACTTCGTGGCTGAGTGCACCACCACGGCGGCGCCGTGGTCGAACGGCCGGATCAGGATCGGCGAGGCGGTGTTGTCCATGATCAGCGGGACGCCGAAACGCCGGCCGATCGCCGCGACCTCGGCAATGGGGAACGGGATCAGTTTCGGATTGGGTAGCGTTTCGGCATAATAGGCACGGGTACGATCGTCGGTGGCGCGGGCGAATGCCTCCGGATCGGTCGGATCGACGAAGCGCGTCTCGACGCCAAGATCCTTCAGCGTGTTGCCGAACAGGTTCCAGGTCCCGCCATAGAGGTCGGTCGAGGACACGATGTTGTCCCCGGCGCGGGCAAGGTTCAGCACCGCAAACGCCGATGCCGCTTGGCCGGAGGCGACGGCTAGTGCCGCCGCCCCACCCTCGATCGCGGCGATGCGTTTCTCGAACACATCGCAGGTCGGGTTCATAATGCGCGTATAGATATTGCCCAGCTCCTGCAGGGCGAACAGGTTGGCCGCGTGCTTGGAGCTGTCGAACTGATACGATGTCGTCTGGTAAATCGGCACGGCGACTGCCGTGGTCGCCTCGTCGCGGCGCCAGCCGGCGTGCAGTGCCAGGGTTTCCGGGTGCCGGGTCTGGTTCGTCGGCATCGGTGCTCTACTCCCGTTCGGTTTCTGGGTCGCGACTATCGGGGAAGCCGTGGCTAGCCGCGCGGCGGCGCTGAATATTGAGAGCAGGGGTCATATTTTTGACATATAATCAAGCGGCCAGGTTCGCGAGTATGTGATGGCCGCGGCGTAACGCCTCCGCCATTTCGCCCGCTGGCAAGGCGCCTGAGAGCAAGCCATACCCGTCCAGGAAGAATGACGGCACGCCATTGACCCCGGCCTCGCGCGCGGCACGGTCGGCCGCGAGCATCTCCGTCGCTGCTTCCGATCCCGCAAGAAACGCGGCCACGAGGGTGCGATCGAGCCCAGCGGCGGCCCCGCACTCGACGAGAACGGCGGCGTCCCCGATGTCGCGACCATCGGTAAAGTAGGCGGTGAACAGGGCCTCAACCGCCGAGTCCTGGGTGCCATGGCGACCAGCCAGCCAGACAAGCCGATGCGCGTCCAGTGTGTTCGGCGTGCGGCAGATGCGGTCGAGGTGGAAGTCGAGCCCGACCGCAGCGGCCGCCTCGGTCACGCGGGCATCGAGCTCGCGGGCCCGTTCGGCGCTGCCGAACTTGGCCACGCGGTAGGCGGCGCGCTCGACACCTTCCTTCGGCATATCGGGGTTGAGCTGGAACGGGTTCCAGCGTACGGCGAAGTGCAATCCGGCCGTCGCCAATATCACCAGGGCGCGCTCGAGCTGGCGCTTGCCGATATAGCACCAGGGGCAGATCGCATCGGAGACGACATCGATCTGCATCCGTGTCCGACGATCTTCGTCCATGATCCGGCCCTTCTCTGACCGTCAGAATGCATCAGATCCCGCCGGTCCACCATGGCCGGGCTCGCCCGAAGGCAGCGGCGAGGCGCGATCAGCAGCTTCTACCAATTCCATCGCCGCCGCCATCTCGGCGAGTCCGGCGACCGGCGGCTCGCCCCGTTCGACGCGGCGCAGCACATCGGCAACGAAGCCCGGATAGAGGGGCGCATTGATGGTCGGCATGGCCAGTACGCGCCGGCGCCGCCTCATATCCACGATCTCCACCGAGCCGGGATCGCGCACAGCTATATAATGCCGCTCGGTGCGGATGCTGTAATGCAGGTCGAAGACCGAGTTCGGCGCCGGATAGAGATAGCCGGTCTCCACCATGCAGGCGGCGCTGCCGCCGCGCAGCAACACCATCGCATGATCATCTATGTCGAGACCGGCGGCGCTGGACAGCGACGCGCCGCTCACTGCCAGGCGCGCATCGGGAAGCAGCACGCGGCAGAGATCGAGGAAGTGCACGCCGAGATTGATCAGCGCCCCACCGCCGGCGGTCGCGCGGCTGAGCATCCAATCACAGCGTGCCTCGCGATAGCGGTCCACCATGCCCCCGATGAACTTGAATGAGGCGACCCGCACGGCTTCGCCCGCCGCGGCGTCGCGGATTGCGTCCAGGAGCGGAGACTGACGGAACACCAGCGGCACGGCAACGAAGATCCCGGCGGCTGCGGCGCGTTCGGCCAGATCCCATACCTCCGCCGCGGTGATCCCACATGGTTTCTCGATGACGAAGGGGATCCGCGCATCGATCAGGAACCGCCCGGTCTCGGCCATGTCGCAGTGTCTGCCGAGCACGAACGCAAAATCCGGCGCCGCCTCCGCGCACATGGCGCGATAGTCCCGCCAGGCACTAGAGCCCGAGCGAACCGCGACCTGCTGCGCCCGGCCCAGGTCCGGATCGCTGACGCCGGCCACAGCAACGTGCGGGAGTGCCAATGTCGGGTCCAGGTAGAACGGCGTGTGCCAGTGCGACACGCCGATCAGCACGATGCGCATGCGGCCTCGATCATCCCTCTCGGTCCGCGGCTCGCTTCCGCGGCCGGTTGGACAGATGACAAGTGCGTCACACGCCGCGTCAAGCTCATCGCGGACCATCCTGCCGGGGGCAAGGCCAGCCGATGGACAAACTGTCGGTCCGCATCGCGGAACTGCCAGCAGGCGACAAGCGGCAGCCGATACACACTGCAGCCTCCGCCGGTCGCAAGCCGCGCGGCCACATTCGGCATCAATGGCCGTTCACGCCGGCGCCCATCAGGCGCAACGCTGCGCGAACGCCTCCGGGGTCTCTTGCTGCTGGGCGGCTTCCTGCTTGTCGCATATGCGCCATTCGCCCAGATCCTCGGCCACCCCCAAGCCCTGGGCGAGGCCGTTGGTAATCGCGGCGCTATCCTGGCAGGAGCCGGGACGCTGCTCATTCTGATTGCGTTCGCCGAGCTTCTGCTCACCGAGTTCTATGCGGCTGTCCGATCAGGTTCGCTCCGCGGCACCGCGCCCATCCGCCGAGGCCGTCCCGCCGACGACCAACCAGGTTTCCGCGAATGGGATTGTGAAGACTGGCGGCGCGGCTCAGAAACGGCGCTGCCCGGTCACAGCAATTGTCCGCCGTCCACGACAACCGTCTGGCCGGTCACCCATGAGGCCAGCGGCGAGGCGAGGAACAGCACGACGTTCGCCACTTCTTCCGGATAGCCCAGCCGGCCGAACGGGATCGAGCGGAGGATGCGGTTGTAGAGGTCGGGATCCTCCAGCTTTCGCCGGGCCCAAACGCCACCCGGAAACTCGATCGATCCCGGCGCGACGCCATTCACGCGTATGCCGTCACGCGCATACATTGCCGCCTGAGTGTTGGTGTAGTGGATCACCGCGGCCTTGATGGCGCCGTAGGGCGGCTGCCGTGCCGCCGCACGGACGGCCGAGATCGAGCTGGTGTTGACGATCGCGCCCCTCGACGCTTTGAGCGATGGCAGCGCCGCGTGGCTGGCATGCACGATCGCCATCATGTCAATCGCGAAGCTCACGTCCCATCCGGTCTGGTCATCCGAATTGCCGAAGCCGGAGGCGTTGTTCACCAGCACGTCGATGCCGCCCAGCGCCTGTTCGACATCGGCGATATAGCGTCGGATTGCCTCGGCATCGCCAAGATCGCAGACGCCGGCATGCGCGCGATGGCCGAAGCGGGCGATCTCCGCACGGGTGGCCTCCAGCGTCTCTGCCCCGCGCGCGCAGATCGACACCGACGCACCGGCTTCGGCAAAGCCGAGCGCGATGGAGCGACCGATGCCACGGCTGCCGCCGCAGACGATGACGCGCTTTCCGTCGAAGTCGAACGCCATAGGCTTCCTCCGGCGATGGGTGCGATGGCTCATCCACAGTGCTGATGTTCGTGCCCGGGTGCAACGCCATCGGTGCCGTACCCGATCGGTTGCACATCGGCGACTTCCCTCCGGAATATGTACGAGGTCGCGACACGTTCGTATCCGAGCCTCGCGTAGAAGGCGTGCGACGTCGCGCCTCCGCACCGTCCTCACGATGATGCGGGCATCTCTCATCGGGGCATTGTTGCGGGCGGCTGGCGGCTCCTGCAAGCTCGGGTCTGCTGCTATGGTCGCACCATGCGTGAGCTATTCACGATCGGCTATGAAGGCTGCACCATCGCGGATGTGCTGGGCGCGCTGCGACAGGCGCAGATCGGGCTGTTGATCGACGTCCGGGCCGTGCCGCAGTCACGCAAGCCTGGTTTTTCCAAGCGCCAGCTCGCGGCGGCCCTGGACGAGCAAGGCGTCCGCTACGTCCATCTGCAGGCGCTCGGCACGCCAAAGCCGGGGCGGGACGCGGTGCGCGCCGGCCATCCGGAACGGATGGAAGTGATCTTCCGCTCGCACATGGAAGGCGACCGTCCGCAGGCCGAACTGGCGGACGCGACCGGCCTCGCCCGCACCGAGCGGGCCTGCCTGCTGTGCTTCGAGCATGACCCGATGCACTGTCATCGCCGGATTGTGGCGGAGATGATCGCGGCCGAGACGGGTCAACGCATCACGCACTTGCACGCGGTACCGTGATGCAGCCAGCGTCATCCCTGCGCCTCTGTGGTTATGCTTTCTTGCCTTCTACAAGAGCGTTCCACGGCTACGCGGGTTTTCGCGCTGTTGCTGCTCTCGCGGCCGGCGGCTGTCATTCCGCAGCCACCAGCTTCCGAGGTGGGGTCTGCACGACCGGCGCAAGTGCTGGCGCGTTGTAGGACGCCGCCCGGCGGCCCGCACCCACCGGCCGGTACAGCGTATCCCGCTGCATCGGGATGCGATCGATGGAACGGATCAGCCGGTCCATCGCCTCGGGCGGGAATTCCTGTCCGTGCTGGGTGCCGGCGGCGCGTGAGATGCTTTCGTTCATCAGCGTGCCGCCCATATCGTTGGCGCCGGCATTCAGGCAAATCGCGGCGCCTTCCGGCCCCATCTTCACCCATGACGTCTGGATGTTGGTGACCAGCGGATGCAGCGCGAGCCGCCCGATCGCGTGCATCAGCACCGCTTCGCGGAAGGTCGGGCCTTTGCGCGCCATCCCGCGCAGATACATCGGCGCTTCCATATGCACGAAGGGCAGCGGGACAAATTCCGTCAGTCCGCCGGTTTCGAGCTGGAGGTCGCGCAACGCCAATAGGTGCCGCGCCCAGGAGAGCGGCCGCTCAATATGGCCGTACATGATGGTCGAAGTGGTGTGCAAACCGAGCCCGTGCGCGGCACGCACCACGTCGAGCCACTGGCCGGTGTTCACCTTGTCCGGCGCAATCACCGCGCGGATTTCGTCGTCCAGGATCTCGGCTGCGGTACCGGGCAGCGTGCCGAGACCGGCCGCCTTGAGCTCGGCAAGATAGGTGGGCACTGGCAGGCCAAGTGTCGCCGCGCCCTGCGTGACCTCCAGCGGCGAGAAAGCGTGCACGTGCATCTCAGGCACCGCGTCCTTGATCGCGCGGCAGATGCCGAGATAGGTGCGTCCGGTATAATCGGGATGGATGCCGCCTTGCAGGCAGACCTCGGTGGCACCCCGCTCCCACGCCTCGACAGCGCGGCGAACGATCTCATCGAGATCAAGGTCGTAAGCCCGGCCGCGCAGCGCCTCGTGCGTCTTGCCTTTCGAGAAGGCGCAGAATTTACAGTGATAGGCGCAGATATTGGTGTAATTGATGTTGCGGTTGACAACGTAGCGGACGACATCGCCGGACACGCGCCGGCGTAATGCGTCCGCGGCAGTGGTAACGTAATCGTAATCGGCGTCGCGTGCAGCGAACAGGCGCACGATTTCGGTTTCACTCAGGCGATGCCTGCCGGCTGCTTTCGCAACCGCATCGACAATTTCCGGATCCGGACGATCGAGCAGACTGCGCCGTCGGCGTGGGATCGTCGTCAGGCCGGGCGCCCAGGCGTCGTCGCGCGCCCAACCATCCGCGTCCATCGCGCGACGCACGGCAGTGGCGAGCGCCGGCGCGAGCCAGGTATCTGCCGCGAAAGCGTAGGCGGGATAGACCGGCAGTCGCGGCACCAGGACCTTGCCCGCCGCTGCGGTGCGCGCAGCCAGTGCTTCAATCTCCGGCCACGGCGCTTCGGGGTTGACGTGGTCGGGCGTGACAGGAGAAACGCCCCCCCAATCGTCAATGCCGGCCTCGATCAGACGTTGATAGACGCCGGGCGAGAGATTGGGGGGCGCCTGCACGTGCACCTCGGGCGGCAGGATCAACCGCGCCGCGGCGATGCTCCACAGCAGGTCATCAAGATCGGGCTCCGCCGCGCCCGCCAGTTTGGTGCCAGGCTTGGCGCGGAAATTCTGCACGATGACTTCCTGGATATGCCCGCCAGAGCGATGCTGGTCGCGGATCGCGATCAGCGACGCGAGCCGTTCCGTCCGGGTCTCGCCGATGCCGATCAGGATGCCGGTGGTGAATGGTACCGCCAGCTCCCCGGCAAGGCGGATCGTTTCCAACCGTCGTTCCGGCAGCTTGTCGGGCGAGCCATAATGCACACCGCCGGGCTCGCACAGTCGAGCGCTGATGGATTCCAGCATCAACCCCTGGCTGGCCGACACCTCGCGCAGCATGGCGATCTCGTCGCGCGTCATCACGCCCGGGTTCACATGCGGCATCAGCCCGGTTTCGCGCAACACAAGCGCGCACATTTCGCGCAGATAGCTGATCGTGCTGGCGTGACCGAGGGCAGCCAGTGCCTCGCGTGCGGCGCGGTAGCGTAGCTCCGGCTTGTCGCCCAGCGTGAACAGCGCCTCGGTGCAGCCGGCAGCCGCGCCCGCGCGCGCGATCGCCAGCACCTCATCGGGCGACAGATACGCCGCGTGGCCGGCGTGGGGCCGCTCCGCGAACGTGCAGTAGTGGCATACGTCGCGACAGAGCTTGGTCAGCGGAATGAACACTTTGCGCGAATAGGACACGATGCGCCCATAGGTCTCATCGCGGATCGCGCGCGCTTCCGCCGTCAGCTCGGCGAGTGGGGCGCCAAGAATCTGTTCCGTCAGTTCGCTATCGGTCATCGGCTTGCTGCTTCTTCTTCAATGCACGGCAGGCATTACGTCTTCGGCGAAGCGTTGCAGGCGTTCCAGCGTTTCCGCGAAGGTTGGGGCGGCGAGCAGGACGACAAGATGGCGCACGCCGATGCGGGCGAGCGCCGATGCATCCTCGATCATCTGCGCTGAGCTGCCGGTGAACGGCAGGCGCCCACTATCCGGCGTGGCTTGCTCCGACCAACTCACCGGCTTGAACCAGAGATAGGCGATGTCAATCGACGCCGGGTCGCGCCGCGCCGCCTCCGCCGCGCGGTGCAGCCGCTCGATCCCTTTCGTCAGACGTGCCGGCGTATCCAGCGGAATTTGCTGATTGTTCGATACCGGGTACCAGGCATCGCCAAAACGCACGGTCCGTCGCAGCGCCGGCGCGCTCTCGCCGCCAACCCAGATGGGAATGCGCGTTTGGACCGGCTTGGGGCGGAAGATCACATCGTTGAACTTGACGTGATCGCCGGAGAACGCGGGCGCATCGTCCGCCCATAGCCTGCGGAAAGCAGTCAGGAACTCGTCAGTCGCGGCCCCGCGATGGTCGAATGACGGAGCGCCGAGTGCTTCGAACTCCTCGCGCATCCAGCCGGCGCCAACCCCCGCTATGACGCGCCCATCGGACAGCACGTCGGCGGTTGCCAGCATCTTGGCCGCGGTGACCGCCGGCCGGTACGGTACCACCATCACCGAACTCAGCAATCCGATCCGCTCAGTGCAGCCGGCCAGAAAACAGAGGGTGCCGAGCACGTCGAAACACTCACCGGTCGGCGTGCCAGGCCAGATGCCGTCTTCCGTGTACGGGTAGCGCGTTGCGACATCGCGCGGCAGGACAAGATGGTCCACCACACCGATCAACCGGTAGTCGAGCGCCTCCGCGCGCCGGGCGAGCGCGATCAGATGGGCGCGCTCGGCCAGCCAGCCCTGCGGACGGATATGGATCCCGACATCCATCCCCGGCTTTCCTCCTTGTTGTCCCCATGTTGCCCCTTGGGGTCTGAGGCGGCGCATCCTGTGCTACCGTCCTGCCCGAGGCAAATCCGCCGGCCCCTGTCGTAGCGTCATTACCGGCGGAATCCGAGTGGAGGAACAAATGCAGATCGGATGCAGCGTGCCCACCAGCGGTCCGTTGACGGGCGTCGATACCTTGACCCGCATCGCCACCGAAGCCGAGATGCTCGGCTTCGACTATGTCACCGTCAGCGATCACCTGCTGATCCCCACCGACATCGCCTCGCGCTATCCCTATTCCGAGAGCGGCGAATTCCCCTCCGGCGCTCGCGTCGATCGGCACGAGCAGCTCAGCACAGCGACGTGGATCGCCGCGAAGACCTCCAAGCTGCGGATCGTTACGTCGGTGATGGTCGTGCCGCACCGGCCGGCGGTGCTGACGGCGAAGATGCTGGCGACAATAGACGTGCTGTCGAAGGGCCGGCTCACGCTGGGGATCGGCGCTGGTTGGATGCAGGAGGAATTCGAAGCCGTCGGCACGCCGCCCTTCGCCGAGCGCGGCGCAGTAACCGACGAGTACATGATGGCCTGCAAGGAACTGTGGGAGAAGGACGATCCACGCTTCGACGGCAAATACGTGAAGTTCGCCAATGTGGTGTTTCAGCCGAAACCGGTGCAGAAGCCGATCCCGATCTGGGTAGGCGGCGAGAGCGGACCGGCGCTACGGCGAACCGCCAAATACGCGGATGGCTGGTATCCAATCGGTACCAACCCGCAATTCCCAATGGACACGCTGGCGCGGTTCAAGGCCGCCGTCGCGAAGCTGCGCGAATTGACCGAGAAAGCCGCGCGCAATCCGGGGCTGATTACGCTGGCTTATCGCGTCTCCAGCAACCCCGAGGCCCAGCCGAAGGGCACGGTCGATGGTCAGCGCAAGCTGTTCACCGGCGGGCTGGCGGACTACGTTGGTGACATCCGCGCGCTGGCCGAAGCCGGCGTGCGCGCATTCGATTTCGGGCTGTTCGGCCCGACGCTGCAGGCGACGCTCGACAACATGGCGCGTTTCCGCGACCAGGTCATCGGCAACGCGCGATAGGAGGCGGATCCATGCAGCTCGAAATCACCGTCGATATGTCGGGGGCGCACCCGAAGCTCGACATGGAACGCGTGCTGGAAGCGGAACGGCTCGGCTTCGCCGAAGCGTGGGCCGGCGAAGCCTACGGCACGGATGCGGTGACGCCGGTGGCGTGGATTCTGGCGCGCACGACGCGGATCAAGGCAGGCACCGGCATCATGCAGATCCCTGCGCGCACGCCGGCAATGGCGGCGATGACTGCGATCTCCTTGCAGCAGTTGTCGGGCGACCGCTTCCTGTGTGGGGTCGGCGTGTCCGGACCGCAGGTGGTGGAGGGTTGGCACGGGGTGCCCTACGGCAAGCCGATGATGCGCACGAAGGAATATATCGCCATCATGCGCCGCATCCTCGAGCGCAGTGCGCCGCTCGAGTTCCATGGCGAGCACTACGACATTCCGTATCGAGGGGCGGATGCGACCGGCCTCGGCAAGCCGCTGCGCAGCATTGCGCACGGCAACCCGGCACTGAAATTCTACACCGCATCGATCACGCCGGCCGGACTGCGCACGGCGGGTGAAGCCGCGGACGGGGTGTTGCCGATCTTCTATTCGCCGGAGCAACCGGGGATCGTGACGGAGCCGCTGCTGGAGGGGATGCGCAAAGCCGGCCGCACTCCAAGCCTGGATGATTTTGATGTCGCGCCATATGTGCGGGCGAAGATAGGACCCGACGTGACGGCGTGCCGCGATGCGATCCGCCCGGAACTGGCGCTGTACATCGGCGGCATGGGAGCGCGGTCGAAGAATTTCTACAACGACGTGGCGCGTAAGCTTGGCTATGAGGACGCGGCAAAGAAGATCCAGGACCTCTATCTGGACGGGAAGAAGAACGAAGCCGCCGCTTTTGTACCGGATCGGCTGATCGATGAGATCTCGCTAGTGGGCCCGGCGGAACGGATCAGGGACCGGCTAGCGGCGTGGACGGATGCGGCTAAGGCTGGGCATATCCGCACCGTGGTGCTGAAGGGGGCCAGCATCGACGTGATGCGGGTGGTGGCGGAGACCGTTACATAGGAGAGCTTCACGAATTACCGAATTAAACCCAGGCGCCGGTGGGTCGTGGGCCGCTTTGGGCGCCTGGGAGACCGGACTGGCCGTCATCGGCGGTGGTGCGGCGTGGCGGTCGGATTAAACACAGAGATCGCCGAGGGCCGGTTGGCCAGCGGCGGCCGAAGACACTGCCCTGTGCAGCTTTCTTCGCCGCCGTCCGGGTCCATCGCCTCGGTCTGCGCGGGTGCGCTCATACTGGCCACCGCTCGCGCGTCTGCCGGAACTGGGCCGCGGAATCACGGCGCGGTTGGCGTTGGTGGTCGATGCTGGCGTAGCAACCGGCGGCGGAGTCTCGCTCGCCATCGACCTCACATTGTATCTGACCGGCCGGACCTACGGCGAGGAGGCGCGCGACGAAGTGGCGCGGGTCATCGAATATGATCGCGCGTGGGAGGCCAACCGCACTGCGTTGGGCATCGAGATCGCCTGGTCCTAAAGCCTCGCTCGCCTCGCCGCGTGGACGACAGCCAGGTGGCTTCGTATCCTGCTCCGCTCCACAGGGGGAAGAGGCGCCATGAGCGATGCAGCACTCGTCAGCCTGAGCCGCGATGGTGAGATCGGCGTCATCACCGTGAACAACCCACCTGTGAATGCTCTCAGTCCCGGTGTGCCGGAAGGCATTATCGATGCCATCAAGCAAGGCAACGCGGATCCGGCGATTCGTGCTATGGTGCTGATCGGCGCCGGCCGCAGCTTCATCGCCGGCGCCGACATCCGCCAGTTCGGCAAGCCTCGTGCACGACTGCCGCTCGGCCAACGCGTCTATGACATCCTGGATGCCAGCGAGAAACCGGTGGTCGCGGCTATCCACGGCTATGCACTCGGCGGCGGCCTGGAGATCGCCATGGCCTGCCACTACCGCATGGCCCTGCCGTCGGCCAGGGTCGGACTGCCGGAAGTGCTGATCGGCATCCTGCCCGGCGGCGGCGGAACGCAGCGGCTGCCGCGGCTAGTGGGACCGAAGGTTGCGCTCGATATGATCGTGTCCGGCCGCCACGTCCCGGCGCCGGAAGCAAAGCAGCTCGGCCTGATCGACGACCTGTTGCCCGAGGGGGCCGATCTGCGCACTGCGGCGATCGCCATGGCGACGCGCGTCGCTGCGCGCCGGCCGCTGCCGCGCGTGCGTGACCACAACGAGAAACTGCGCGAGGCAAAGGACGATCCCGGTATGTTCGATGCGATGCGCCAGTCGATCGCCCGGCGCGCGCGCAACCAGAAAGCGCCCTATAACTGCATCGCCGCAGTCGAAGCAGCCTGTTCGCTACCGATCGATGAGGGGCTGAAACGCGAGCAGGAACTGTTCGCCGAGCTGGAGAACTCAGACGAAGCGCGTGCACTGCGTTACGCCTTCTTCGCCGAACGCGAAGTTGCCAAGCTCCCCGACATCCCAAGCGATATCAAACCGCGTGACTTCAGCACGGTTGCGGTGATCGGCGCCGGCACGATGGGCAGCGGGATCGCCATGAGCTTCGCGGACGCGGGGCTTCCCGTCCGCATCATGGACGCCACGAAGGAAGCGCTCGATCGCGGGCTGGAACGCGTCCGCGCCAACTACGCCACCTCGGTCCGCCGCGGCAGCCTGACCGAGGACGAGGCCCAGCGCCGCTTGGCCCGCATCCAGCCGGTCGGCGGCTACGACGAAATCGGCGACTGCGACATCGTCATCGAAGCCGTGTTCGAGGAGTTGGACGTCAAACTGCCGGTTTTCGCCAGGCTGGATCAAGTGATGAAGCCGGACGCGCTGCTGTTCTCCAATACTTCGGCGCTCGACATCGACCGGCTCGCGGCGGCGACCAAGCGCCCGCAGGATGTGGCCGGGACGCATTTTTTCAGTCCGGCAAACGTCATGAAGCTGCTGGAAGTAGTGCGCGGCGCGCAATCGTCACCGCAGACGCTGGTCACCGCCATGCAGATGGGCCGGCGGATAGGCAAGATCTCCGCCCTGGCGGGCAACACAGATGGTTTCGTCGCCAACCGCTCGCGCGCCCCGTTCAACACCGAGATGGTGATCCTGCTGGAGGAGGGCTGCCTGCCCGAGCAGGTTGATAAGGTTATGGTGGATTTCGGCTATCCGATGGGTCCGTTCGCAGTCGGCGACCTTGCCGGGCTGGACGTGGGCGCCGCCGGTCGTCGCCGCCGCGCCGCCGCTGACCCGAATTATCGCAAGCTGCGGATCGCCGATCGCATCGTCGAGCTCGGCCGCTACGGCCAGAAGACGGGCGCTGGTTGGTACCGCTACGAAAAAGGCGACCGCACGCCGCATCCGGACCCCGAGGTCGCGCAGATCATCCGCCAAGTCGCCGGCGAACTCGGCGTCGCGCAACGCAGCTTCACCGATCAGGAAATCCTCCACCGGCTGCTGTTTGCCTCGGTGAACGAGGCATGCCGCATCCTGAGCGAAGGCAAAGCCTACCGGGCCAGCGACATCGACGTGATGTGGCTGCATGGTTTTGGCTTCCCGCGCTATCGCGGCGGGCTGATGTTCTGGGCCGACGATATCGGTGCGCGCGCCGCGTACGAGCAGATCGAGGCTTGGCATCAGCAATACGGCACTCGCTGGGCGCCGGCACCTTTGCTGCGCGAGTTGGCGGAGACGAACACGCCGTTCCGCGAGGCGCGATCCGCTTTTATGTCCTCTTCGTGAGCCGTAACCCGACCAATCCCCTCAGCTACTGAGCTCGGCGCAGCGCCAAGCCGAACTCGAACCACGCGGCGCCGTGGAAGATCAGCTCGATCGCAATCAGAGTGCCGAGCACCCAGAGGCCAGACCACGGTAAAGTCAGGTAAAGGACGATACCGACGATCGCGCTGATCACTCCGCCTAGCAGCAGCAGGCTGGCGCCGCCCATGTGCCAATTGCGCACTGCAATCACGATCCGGGCGATGCCGGCCACGACCATCACCACGGCCAGCACGATGGTAACGACCAGGGCGCCACGGATCGGCTCTGCCATGATCAGCAGTCCGGCAATCGCATAGAGAATTCCAGCCAGGACTTGCAACAGGAAGCTGCCCCACTGACGGTCCATGAACGCATGCACGACCTGAAATACCCCGCCCACCAGCAGAGCGGCGCCGATGAAGATCGTGCCAGCCAGCGTGACCGCCACCACGTCGAACCATGCGAACACGCCGAGCAGCATCATGAGGATGCCGAGCGCCACGAACCATCCCCAGCCGGTCCGCGGCCGGGTCGGCTGTCCTGTTTGCATCGGAACGTCGCTCATTGGATGCCTTCTCTCGCTCTTGTGATGCCGAATTGATATCAGCGAGTCGAAGCGGTGACTACCCGCCTTGGCCTGCGTCATAGCCCAGGCTGGCGAAGGGAAAAGAGCTCAGGCTCACGACGGGGCGATAAGATGGCGGGCGAGCACGGCTGCCAACTTCTCACAACCGGCCTGGTCCACAGCGTCGAAGCGCGCGAGCAGAGGACTGTCGAGATCGAGCACCCCCACGGCCGCTCGGCGCTTATCAGCGGCACCACCAGTTCAGAGCGCGACGCTGAGTCACAGGCGATATGCTCCGGGAACGCGGTGACATCGGGCACCAGCACCGACCGTCGCTCGGCGGCGGCTGTCCCGCACACGCCGCGACCCAGCGGGATGCGCGTGCAGGCGGGACGGCCTTGAAACGGGCCGACCACGAGTTCGGTCCTGCGCAAGAAGTACACGCCCGCCCAGTTCAGATCGGGCAAGCTGTAGAAAATCGCCGCTGTCGCGTTGGCGGCATTGGCGATCGGATCGGCCTCCCCCTCTAGAAGGGCGTCCAATTCCGCTGCCAACTCCGTATAGTGCGGCTCCGGCCTGGCCCTGCTGCTCCAGGGCACTGGCCGAGAACGTCATGCACGGCCCGGCAGGCCGGCCCTCAGTGCGCCGCGCGCATCTCGGCCGCACGGGCGCGGCCGGCCAATCCGAGGTCGGCGCCCAGCTTCATCCCGGCGGCTGCGTCACGGAGAATAGTCCGCAAGTCGCGCAGGAATGCCATCCCTGCCGGGGTGCGCTGCACCAGCACGCTGCGCCGGTCCAATGGATCGGTCTTGCGTTTCACCAGGTCGAACTCGGTCAGACGGTCGAGCGCGCGGGTGATTGCCGGCTTGGATACGCTGAGTCGCGCGGCCAAGCCGCGCACCGTCTGAGCTTCGGTTTCCAGATAGCAGGTCAGGAAGACACCCAACTGTCGCGCCGAGAGGTCAGGGCCATCCCGACGAACCAGCTCTACGATCGTGGTGCGGAGAACACCCGTGAGACCGTCGTTCGCATCATTATTGCTGCTGCTCATGTCGTACCTTTCATGTACGGGCGCCGGCCCGAGCTTTAGGGACGGGAGCGAGGTCTCCAGGCCATCGGTTGTCGCAAGTGGCTCATTCCGTCGCAACGCGGGCTAACCGCGCTGGTAGATACGCGCGTTCCGTTCAATCGTCCATCCCACCTCGCAATCTCGTCGCTCTGCACAGTGGCATTGACCCGCAGGCTTGCTCACGCCGCCGTCAACTCCGCGGGGCAGGCCGAAAGCCCTTTGGCACCCCGCATCTGCCAACGGCGAAACGGCATTTTGGTTTCATGAGCCTCACACCATGAATGCCGGCAAATTACTGCCCCGTCATGGTTCAGAGTGCTTCGACGCTGACGATGCGAAATGACAGCTCGCTGCCGTCGGGGCGGCATAGCGTCAGGTACTCGCCGGGCCGGAACGTCCCTCCCTGCAAGTCCCACAGCGGCTCGTCAGGATCGTCTGCGCCGCGCATCGCCCAACGGTCGTGATCGTGAGAGACAAGTAACCCGTGCCAGTCTGGCCGATTGCTCCAGAACCGCCGTACGCGCCACGGTTCGCCCGTGCCGCAGGCCAGCGGGTCTGGTTGGCTGTCCGCGGTCAGGCAGAGCACGATTTCCATCCCGCACCGTGTGTCCCCCTGCGGTTGTCGCGCGCTGCTGGCCAGCAGCAAGGTCACACGGCAGAGGCGGGAGCTCGACATGGCGGTTCAGGTCCCGGTTTCGAACGACCCGGTCGCCGCCCAGCACCGGTATCGGGACACTCGCTGTTCGTCCTCGATCGGCTGCTGATCGGGCAGTTCGCCGCGAGAGGCTGCGAACACAGGGCCCAGCCGGCTAAATTGCCACGCGGACCCCGAGTTCCACCACGCGATCCGACGGGATCCTGAAGAACTCGGTTACCGGCACCGCGTTGCGCGCCTGCAACACGAACAGCCAGCGCCGCCATAGCGGCATCTTCGGCGCCATCGAAGGCACCATGACCTCGCGGCCAAGGAAATAGCTGGCCTGCATGGGATCGAAGCCAATCCCGCGCTCCGGCAGGCGCTCCAGCGCGCGCGGGATGTCGGGGCTTTCCATGAAGCCGTAGCACAGGATCACCCGGTGGATCCCCGGCGCCAGCTCCTCGGCTTCCATCCGCTGCTCCGGTTCGACTTCCGGCACATCCAGATTCTGCACGGTCACGAACAGCACGCGTTCGTGCAGCACCTTGTTGTGCTTCAGGTTATGCAGCAGTGCCCCCGGCACGTAATCGGGGTTGCCGGTCAGGAACACCGCCAACCCGGGCACGCGCAAGATCCGCGACTGCGGCAGGCGCGCCAGAAAGGAGGCGAGCGGCAGGCTGTCCTGTCTCCAGCGCTCAAGCAGCAGGTCGCGTCCGCGCTTCCATGAGGTCATCAGCGCCATCAGCGCCACCGCGAAGACCAGCGGCACCCAGCCGCCCTCGATCACCTTCATCGTGTTGGCCGAGAAGAAGGTGATGTCGATCAGGAAGAAGCCGCCGAATACGGCGAGAGCCGCACTGCGTGGCCAGTGGAACTGGCGGCGGAACACCACCGCGGCGAGCACAGCGGTGCAAGTAAACGTGCCGGTGACCGCGATACCATAGGCCGAAGCGAGACTGTCGCTGGTCTTGAAGCCGAGCACCAATGCCAACACACCGACCGCCAGCGCGAAATTGACCTGCGGGACATAAATCTGCCCGGCCTCGCGGGAGCTGGTGTGGCGCACGGTCATGCGCGGCAGGAAGCCGAGCTGCATGCACTGTCGGGTCATCGAATAGGCGCCCGAGATCACCGCCTGGCTGGCGATAACGGTGGCCGCGGCGGCGAGCACGACCAGCCCCAGCCGAGTCCAGATGGGGCCTGTCAGGAAGAACGGGTTGTCGATCGCGGCGGGGTCACCGAGCACCAAAGCGCCTTGGCCGAAATAGTTCAGCACCAGAGCCGGCAGCACAAAGAAGGTCCAGCTCACGCGGATGGGATGAGCGCCGAAATGGCCCATGTCGGCGTACAGCGCCTCGGCCCCGGTCACGCAGAGGACAACGGCGCCCAGCACGATGAACGCCATTGCCTTGTAGACGACGCAGAGCTCGATCGCATAGCTCGGCGACAGCGCCAGCAGGACATGAGGATGCAGGCGGATCTGGTTGATGCCGAGCAGCGCAATGGAGACGAACCAGATCGCCATCACCGGGCCGAACAGCCTCCCCACCCTGCCGGTGCCGTGGTACTGAACGGCGAACAATGTCAGTATCACCACGGTGCTGATCGGCAGCACGTAGGCTTGCAGCGCAGGAGAGGAGACCTCCAGCCCTTCGATCGCGGACAGAACAGAAATTGCCGGGGTGATCACCCCGTCGCCGAAGAACAGGCAGGCTCCGGCAATTCCCACCAGCACGATGAAAGCGCGCATGCTCGGGCTGACGCAGACGCGCTGCGCCAGCGCCATCAAAGCGAGCACCCCGCCTTCACCATGGTTATCGGCGCGCATCACCAGCATCACATATTTGACAGTGACGATCAGCACCAGCGACCAGAAGATCAGCGAGAGAATGCCCAGCACTTCCACGTCGGTGATCGCGATGTGCCGGAACAGGTCGAGGCTGGCCTTGAACGCGTAGAGCGGGCTGGTGCCGATATCGCCGTACACCACGCCGAGGACCGCGAGCAGCACATTAAACTCCGGCGCTCGAACGCGCTCGCCGGCCGCTGCGGCGGCCACCGACATTCCTAGATACCCCGTTTGAAAAGCCGCGGACGCATACGCCGGGCCCAGTCCCCATACAAGCGGCCCAGGGCTCTGGCGGTTCCGGCCGGCGGCGTCACAGGCCGAACTCCGCCCGGATAGCGGCGGAGTGCTCTCCGATAGCGGGCACCGGGCCGAGCCCCCGTGCCCCGTCATCGTCCACTACCGGCGGGGCGGCGAGCGAGATAACGCCGTTCGGGGTCTCCACGCTGATCCGCCGCAGTGCCGGATGGAGCGCAAGAGCGGCGAGGTCGTTGACGAAACCATACGCCGTGTTGGCCGCCCGCAGCCGGGCGGCGGCGTCATCGCGCGAGAGACGGGCGAAGGCAGCGGCGATATGCGCATCGACCGCCGCGCGGTTACTGACGCGGGCTACATTCGTCTGGAAGCCTGGGTGAGCAGGCAGGTCTGGTTCGTGCAGGAATTCCGCACAGAATTCGGCCCATTCACGCTCGTTCTGGATGGCGATCAGGACCAGCGAACCGTCAGCGAGCGCGAAGGCGCCATAGGGGCAGATCGATGGATGCGCGAGGCCCATCCGCTGCGGCGCTCGGCCGGTGCCCTCATAGTAGAGCAGCGGCACGTTCATCCAATCAGCCATGCCGTCGAACAGACTGACCTTGAGCGACTTGCCGTTGCCGGTGATGCCGCGAGCGATCAACGCTTCCAGGATGCCGGCATGCGCCGCCATCCCGCAGGCGATGTCGCAGGCCGACACGCCGACGCGCCCGGGACCCGCCGGATGTCCAGTGATCATGGTGAGCCCGGATTCCGCCTGCACCAGCAGATCGTAAGCCTTCATTGTGGCGTAGTCGCCGCTGTCGCCATAGCCGGAGATATCGACCGTGATCAGCCGTGGGTGTTGCCGGCGCAACGCCTCCGCGCCGAAGCCGGCACGGGCAGCCGCGCCAGGGGCCAAATTCTGGATGAACACATCGGCGCGGGCGAGGATACGTCGCAGCAGGGCGGCATCGCTCGGGTCCTTGATATCGGCGACCAAGCTCTGCTTGCCGCGGTTGAGCCAGACGAAATAGCTGGAAAGGCCGTTCGCTGCCGTGTCGTAGAGGCGAGCGAAGTCGCCTTCGGGGCGCTCGATCTTGATCACCCGGGCGCCGGCATCGGCTAGGCGCGAGCTGGCATAGGGCGCGGCGACCGCCTGCTCCAGCGTCAGGACCAGCAGTCCGGACAGGGGTTTCGACGCGCTCATATGCATAACCCGGCTTCTCGCGGTCACGACAGACTGCATGAGACCGGCGATCGGCGGAAGCTGGGCACGCCGACCTTCGTCTTGGCCCGCGACGATCGTCCCAAATGCGATCGGCCTGGCCCGCAAGGGGAGGGGGCCGGGGGGAGGTGGCGGTGCCCATGTGGGACATCCGATGCATCAGCCCACTCCGTCAACAACCCCATGAACCCCACGTCGTGCAGGGCGTCGCACCAACGCGCAAAATGGCCGAAGAGGTGTGCATGGCCGGCTCGCGCCAGCTATTTTACGCGCGGCTGCCCGAGGTGAACGGCACTACCGGATCGGTCGCTTTTCCGCTCGGCGAGGTAATGCCGGCCTCAGCGGCATATCGCTGGAGCCTAAATCACACCGTCGCGGTCGACGACCCGCTGGAGCTGTTCTCGCTGCATATGACGGAAGCCGGGGAGTGAGTGCCGTGCCAATCAGGAAGCTGCACGAACTGGCGAAGACGATTCGCAGCAAGAACGCCGGGGTGGATAAGATCACTTTCGATGTGATCTTCCGCGACCGCGACACCTACGACGCCGTGCGCCGCGCCCACGTATTAACGCGCGAAACCATCGCCGCGCTCTATTACATTCCTGACTCCCGCAGCCCCGGCGATCCGGACATTTTCGGGGCGCAGCAATATGCTCCGCTGCTCGACATCGATGTGCCGATCACGACCACGTGAGCGCGCCCGCTTAGCGCGCATCCGTCATCCGTCCGGCGCCTATCGGTCAAGCGCACAGCAATGGTAAGGAGGTTGGACGAGGAGAGGCGGTGTTGTACCGCCCCGCCGTGGCCGGCAAAGGCCGGCTATCCACGACTGTTCTGACGGTTGGGGCTGGACCGGCGTCCCGGTCCGAGGGAGCAAAATGGCCACGCGACCGAAGATTCGCCGCCGCCGCCGCACCAAGATCATCGCGACGCTCGGCCCGGCCAGTTCCTCGCCTGAGGTGCTGGCACGCCTGTTCCAGGCCGGTGCCGATGTCTTCCGACTGAATTTCAGCCACGGCACCCACGAAGACCATGCCGCCCGCTTCGCGATGATCCGCGAGCTGGAGGAGCGGTTCGATCGTCCCATCGGCATCCTCGCCGACGTGCAGGGACCCAAATTGCGGGTCGGTCGGTTCGGCGGGGGACGTGTGCATCTGCAGAGCGGCCAGCAGTTCCGGCTCGACCTCAATCCGACGCCCGGCGACGCCAGCCGCGTCAACCTCCCGCATCCAGAGATCATCGAGGCAGCCTCGATCGGCGCCATGCTGCTGCTGGACGACGGCAAGCTGCGGCTGCGCGTTGCTCACAAGCGGGAGGATGCGCTGGAGACCGAGGTGGTAGTCGGGGGACCGCTCTCCGACCGCAAAGGCGTCAACGTACCCGACGTGGTGCTGCCGATCCCTGCGCTTACCGAGAAGGACCGCGCCGATCTTGCGTTCGCGTTGCAGCACGGCGCGAACTACATCGGACTTTCGTTCGTGCAGCGGCCCGAAGATGTCGCTGAGGCCAAACAAATTGCCGGCGGCCAGGCCTGGATCATGACAAAGATGGAGAAGCCACAGGCGGTCGAGAACCTGGATGAAATCGTACGCCTGTCGGATGCGGTGATGGTGGCGCGCGGCGATCTCGGCGTCGAACTGCCGCCGGAAGAAGTGCCGCTGGTGCAGAAGCGCATCGTGCGCGCAGCTCGCCACCTCGGCCGTCCGGTGGTGGTTGCTACACAGATGCTGGAGAGCATGATCAACGCCCCGGCGCCGACGCGTGCCGAAGCATCGGACGTTGCAACCGCGGTATTCGACGGCGCGGATGCGGTGATGCTGTCAGCCGAAACCGCCGCCGGCCAATATCCGTTCGAAGCGGTGAACATCATGGACCGCATCGTCGCTCGGGTGGAGCAGGACCCTGACTGGCGCGCCATTATCGAGGCGAGCCGCCCCGATCCCGAGCATTCCGCGGCAGACGCGATCGCGGCTGCGGTCCGCCAAGTCTGCCATACGATCGGTGCTGCGGTAATTGTGGCATTCACCGCCTCAGGCGGCACCGCCGTGCGGGTGGCGCGCGAGCGACCGGAGGCCGCGGTGATCGGCTTTACACCAAACCTGGAAACGGCGCGGCGACTTGCGGTGGTGTGGGGCGTTCACGCGGTGATGACACCCGACGTGCATTCACTGTCGGAAGCGATCACGCGCGCGGTGCGCGCGGCCCAGGCCGAGGGATTTGCACAACAGGGCGACGAGATCGTGGTCGCAGCCGGCGTGCCGTTCGGCCAATCCGGCACGACCAACACGCTGCGGGTCGCTGCGGTGGTGTAGTGCTGCTCAATTCCCCTTCCCTTGCGGGCCCGCAAGGGAAGGGGGAGCATGCGCCGTCACTCTGACCAGGCGGTCGCCAGGCGGCCGAGCGCGCGTAACAGCTCAGCTCGGCCGTACGGCTTGGTGAGAACTTTCTCCTCCGGGCCAAGCCGGTCCTGGTCCAGCGTGTCCGCGTCGCCGGTGACGAACAGCACCTGCAACTCCGGCTGGAGCTGGCGGGCGAGCCTCGCGAATTCGGTGCCAGTCATGCCCGGCAGCGCGGAGTCCACCACCGCGGCGGAGAAGCGCCGCTCGCGCAGAACCGCCAGGGCCTCGTGAGCGCTCGCCGCCTCCTGCACCTGATATCCGGCCTCGGCGAGCAACTCGCCGGCAACGCCGCGCAGGACAGGCTCGTCGTTCAGGACCAGCACCGCGGGTCCGCGGGTGGCCAGGCGGTCCGACGCTCGGGGCCGGCTCGCTTCGGCCCGCGCAGAGGCGGGGGCGCGCGGCAGGAACAGCTCGACCACCGTGCCGTGACCCAGGTGGCTCCGCAGCCGCGCGGTGCCGCCAGACTGGCGAGCGATCCCGTAGGCCTGCGCCAGGCCGAGCCCGCTGCCCTTGCCGACCTCTTTCGTGGTGAAGAACGGTTCGAAGGCTCGCTCTATCACTTCGGGCGACATCCCGATCCCGGTGTCGCTCACGCTGATCAGCACGTACTCGCCCGGCTCCAGCTCTTCGGGGAGCGTCGCATCGCCCCGCTCGACGTTGCGCGTCGCCAGCCGCAGGAGGCCACCGTCGGGCATGGCGTCTCGGGCATTAATGGCGAGGTTGAGCAGCACGAGCTCGAGCTGCGTCGCATCGGTGGAGGCGGGCCACAGGTCCGCGGCCAGGTCCGTCTCCGCCTGCACCAGCCCGCTCAGCGTGTGATGCAGCAGCGCGTCCATCCCGGCGATCAGGCCATTCACATCGACCGAGGCGGACTCGAGCCGCTGCTGGCGGGCGAAGGCGAGTAGCTGCTGGGTCAGCCGCCCGCCGCGCCAGGCGGCGGACAAGGCGGCCTCGGCATAGCGGCGCGACGGTGCTTCGTGGAGGGTAGCCGATAGCAGCTCCAGGTTGCCGATCACCGCAGCCAGCAGGTTGTTGAAATCATGTGCGACGCCGCCGGTGAGCCGCCCGATCGCCTCCAACCGTCTGGCCTCCATCAGTGCCCGTTCCGCCCTTTCACGCTCGGCAATTGCGGCGGTGAGCCGGGCATTCGCCTGGGCGAGCTCCGCGGTACGGGCGGCGACGCGGGCCTCCAGCATCTCCTCGGCCCGCTTGCGCTCGGTGACGTCGAGCGTGACCCCCGCCATGCGCTCAGGAGTGCCGTCGGGAGCGCGGATCACCTGGCCACGGACCTGCACCCAGTGCGTGCTGCCGTCAGGCCAAACTACCCGGTATTCCACGTCGTAATCGGCCCCGCCGAGCAAGGCACGGTCGAGCGCCGCCTGCCGCAACGCACCGTCATCGGGATGGACGGCAGCGCGCAGTTCGTCATGGGTAAACGGATCGTCCGGGGCGCGGCCATAGCAGGCCTTGTGCAGCGGCGAGGAAATCATCCGCCGTCCCGGCAAATTCATCTCCCAGGAACCAAGCCGGCCGGCCTCAAGCGCGATCAGGTACCGGCGTTCGCTCTCGGACAGCGAGCGGTCGCGCTGGGCCAGTTCTTCGTTGGCCGCCCGCAGGCGATCAATCAGAAGCTGCTGGTCGCGCGCCAGCTCGTCGCGCTCGGCCCCTTCCTGGCGCAGCCGCACGAGTTCGGTCACATCGCGCACGCGATGGATGATGCCGAAAAGTCGCCCAGCTTCGTCGCGCAGCGGCGCGTTCAGCAGCGTCCAGTAGCGTTCGGCGAAGCCGCCGTCCGCACGCCGAATGTCGTAGCGGCGGACGGGCATGGCGTCGGCCCGGCCGAACCGGAGCACCCGCTCCAATGACTCGCGCAGTTCGCGCGGTCCGCTGGCCGCCCGCTCGTCGGGGCCCTCCGCCAGCACGCCGAACAGGGTGCGCCCCAACACTTCGGCGCGCCGCGTGCTGGTGTGCCGCAGCCAGGTATCGGTCGCCTCGACGATCGTGAACTCCGTCGTCAGCAACAGATACAGACCCGGCGTCGCGCGGAAGACCGCACGAAAGTCGGGGTCCGGTACCCCGCCCATGCCTGCCCTCGTCTTGTCGTCCGTGGAACTTACCGGATCGGACGCCATCCCGGTCAAATGTGGCGTGCAGTTAAGCCGGCGTACAGATGCGTCTCGAACCGATCGAGCAGGTGGAGCACGGCCGCATCGCCGAACGGCAGGATCTGCGTGAGAATAAGGGCGGCGACGCCGGCCGTCGGATCCAGCCAGAAATAGGTATTGTACAGGCCGGCCCAGGCGAGGCTGCCGGCGGCGCGACCACCCGGCACCGGCTCGGTGTTAATCAGGAAGCTGAGGCCCCATTTCTTGGGCGAGCCGGCGAACAGCTCGACATCGTTCGAGGAAGCCGCGATCACCGAGCGCAACGGTTCGACCACCAGCGGCCCGATGTGGTTTTGCGCTATCTCTGCCACTGTCTCGCGACGCAGGATTGTGGCCCCGTTCAGGGTCCCTCCGGCCAGCAGCATGCGCAAAAAGGTCAGGTAATCGCCGGCGGTGGCGTGCAGCCCGCCGCCGCCGGGGAAGAACTCGCGCGGCGGATTGGGATCAAGTTGGAGCGCCTGTAGGCCGTCCGCTGTGCGGGCGTACACTGTGGCAAGGCGCGGCTGCATGTGCGGGCTCATCAGATAGCTGGTATCGGCCATGCCGAGTGGAGCGAAGATGTGGGTGCGGTAATAGGTCTCGAGGTCCATCCCGCTCACCGCCTCGACCATGCGTCCGGCCCAGTCGATGTTGATGCCGTATTGCCAACGCGTGCCCGGGTCGAAAGTTAGCGGCGCACCCAGGCTGGCCAGCTTGCCGGTGCGCGCCGCTGGCAGCCCCGTCTCGCGGTGGTAGCGCAGCAGATCGGCGTTCCAGGTGTCATAGCCGAAGCCAGCGGTGTGGGTGAGCAGCTGGCGCAGCGTGATGGTGCCGCGCGCCGGTCGGAGCATCGGCTTGCCACCAGCATCGAAGCCTTCCAGCACCTTCGGTGCGGCAAGCCCTGGCACAATTTCGCCGGCCGGTGCGTCGAGCGACAGACGCCCTTGCTCGACAAGCTGCATGGCTGCCGTGGCGGTGACCGCCTTGGTCATCGAGGCAATGCGGAACACCGTATCAAAGGTCATCGGCGGGCCATCCGGAACATCGCGACGGCCGAACGCCCCCTGATAGACGCTCCCATCCCTGGTGGCGGCCATCGCCACCACGCCGGGCACGGTGCCCGCCTGCGCAGCATCGCGCATTATCCGGTCAATCTCGCTCATCGATGCCCCCGCCTTGCCCCTATAGCGGGATCATATCCCTCGTCAGGGGGAAATCGAACGCTCACGAAGCGGCGATTGTCGGCCAGTGAAGCTTCCACGCAGGGGAGGCGAGGCCCTCACGTTCCCCCGGTCGCCACTCCGAACCCGCGCGGGTCCGTCGCCCAGGCGCAGGTGCCGCTCTGATCCGGCAGATAACGGCTGCAGGCAATCACGTTCGCCCGCCCCGGCTCCGGCACCAACGCTCCCATCGCCTGGCTGCTCCGCAGCGTGTTCATCATCGCCAGCGCCGCGGCCAGCGGAGCGCCCTCCTGCCCCGATCCGCCCACCGCAGCATGGAATGCATGCGTCGGCCGGTTCCAGGCAATTGCCGCAGCCAGCAGTGGAGGCGGCACGCTGGCCGGCGACGCCGCCAGCAGGAACCCCATTGCCGGCACGATCCGCCCGGTCCCGAACAGATTGTCCATGGTCAGGGCGCAGGCCACGGCATTACCGTCGTGATCCAGCACCAGGAACGTCGTCGAAGCCGGCAGCGGCGGCAGGCTGCCCGCCGGCAGTGGCGCCGACAGCAGCGTCTGCGGATCGCCACCTCCCGCCCGCCAGCGCGCCGCCACTGCCAGCGCCCGTGCGTCCGCCTGCTCCACCGCCTCTGGGTTCTGCACCAGCGTCGCGAACGCCGCCGCCGCCGCCAGCCCTCCATCAGCCGGCGGGGGCAGGAAAGAGACCCGATCGTAGCGAAAATCGACATCGATCGGCGCAGCCAGACGCGGCAGCCCCGCGCGCAGTGCCGCCAGGCTCAGCGCGCCGCCGGCCAGCGCGGAGCCCTGCACGATCTGCTGGGCCAGCCCGCCCTGGTAGAAATCTCCCACGCCCTGGACCCGGATCGCTGCCAACGTGGCCGCCAACACCGGTTGCTGCAGGGACTGGCCGACCTGCAACGGCGCGCCGTCCACGCTGAACACTGCCCGCGCCTGCGGGTCGGCAAACAGCGGGCCCGAGACCAGCCGAAGGTCCTCCACCAGCGCCCGCGAGGCCGGCGTGCCCAGTCTGGCGAGCTGTTCCGCCGGAGCCACCAGCGCCCCGAAATCACCCCTGCCGTAACGCGCGTGCAACAGATACATTCCGCGCGCCAGCATCGGCACGGCAGCAGGCCGGTCGGCCGCGCCGGCAGCCCCCGAAGGCGCCTCTGGCACGAATAGCACCGCCTCGGGGAGGCCCTTGTTGACCGAGTCACGCCCGGCGGCGAAGGCCAGGCACGCTCCGCCGCCGCCCAGCCCTGCCCGGGATGGCAGCGTTACCGCCAATGCCATCCCCACCGCCACAGCGGTGTCAGCCGCATTGTGGCCTTCCGACAGCATCTCGCGGCCGATCAGCGCCGCACGCGGCTCGTCGGCCACCACCGCCCCCAGGAAGCCGGTGATGTGCCCGGGCGTACCCTCCGGCGGCGGCGCGTTCCCGAACAGCGATCCGCAGGCGGTGGTAATCAGGCAGAGCGCGACGACACCGGCCACACGAGCGCGCCGGGCAGCCGAAACCGAAACCGTCTTGCGCAACGAGGCGTTTCCCTGCGTCGTCCCGCCGGTGCCATAGACGCGTTCCCCCATACCGGCAACGCCCTTGGCGGCCCCCGAAGGAATCGGGCTTGCTGCCACGCCCGCATTCCGCCATGCCGCATCGGCAGCGTCCGGGGACAGGATCGACCATGCGGCTCCATCTTCGCCTTCCGCTTCGTTTGGCCGCCCTGGTCGTGGGCCTGATCCTCGCCTTCTCTGTTCTTCTTCGTCCGGCCAATGCCGATCCATTCACCCAAGACCAGCGCAATCAGATCGTGCAGATCCTTCGCGATGCGCTGATCCGGGATCCGTCGATCCTGCGCGATGCGCTAGCCGCATTGCAGGATGACGACGCCAAGCGGCAGGCACAGGAAGTGCTCGCCCATCAGGACAAGCTGATCGATCCAGCCGATCCGGTGGGAGGCAACCCCGCCGGCAACGTCACCATCATCGAGTTCTTCGACGTACGCTGTCCGTATTGCCGACACATGGAGCCGGACATGACGAGGCTGCTGGCGACGGACCACTCGGTGCGGGTGGTCTATAAGGACCTGCCGATCCTCGGCCCGGCAAGCATCCTGGCCTCGCGGGCGTTGCTCGCCGCACAGAAGCAGGGCGGCTATGAGAAACTCCGAACCCTGCTGATGCAGGCGCCGCCCGACATCACCGAAGCGAGCATCCGCATTGCCGCGATCACCGCCGGGCTCGATTGGCCGCGGCTCCGTCGCGATATGGACGACGCTGCGATCGGCCAACGGCTCAACGCCAATCTTCAGCTTGCGCGCGAGATCGGCCTCGAAGGCACGCCGGCGCTCGTCATCGGCAAACGCTTCATCCCCGGCGCAGCCGACTTCGCCGAACTGCAAACCGCCGTCGCCGAGGCACGGACGAAACGGGACTGACCCAATCTTCGCCCTCCCCTTGCGGGACCCGCAAGGGGAGGGGGAAGTGCGCTTCCGCCCTGCTGTGCGGCTGGGTACAAGGAACACAACCATGTCGATCTTCGAGCATGATCTCGACCGCACGCCGGCGAATTTCGTGCCGCTCTCGCCGGTCTCGTTCCTGGTGCGCACGGCTCGTGTCTATCCGAACCGGGTGGCGGTCGTGCATGGCGAGCGGCGCATTACGTATGCGGCGTTCCTCGAGCGTGCCCTCCGGCTGGCCAGCGCGCTGGCCGGACTTGGGGTTGGTAAGGGCGATACGGTCGCCATCATCGCGCCCAATATCCCCGCGCTGCTCGAGGCGCATTACGCGGTGCCGATGCTGGGCGCCGTGCTCTGCCCGATCAATACGCGGCTCGATGCGGCGGCGATCGCCTTCATCCTGCAACACGGCGAGGCGAAGGTGCTGCTGGTCGATCGAGAATCAAGCCCGGTGGTGGCTCGGGCGTTGGCCGTGCTGCCGAGCCGCCCCCCGGTGATTGAGATCGACGATCCGGCGGCTGCCGGCGAAGAGCGGGTGAGCGAAATCGAGTACGAAGCGTTCCTGGCCTCCGGCGATCCGGCGCATCCCGTGCGGCTGCCGGACGACGAGTGGCAGGCGATATCACTTAACTACACCTCGGGCACCACGGGCGATCCGAAGGGCGTGGTGCTGCATCATCGCGGCGCACACCTCAACGCCGCTGCCAACGCCCTGGCTTTCGAGCTGTCGCCGCGCAGCGTCTATCTGTGGACGCTGCCGATGTTCCACTGCAACGGCTGGACCTATACCTGGGCGGTGACTTTAGCGGGCGGGACGCATGTCTGCCTGCGCCGGGTCGAACCTGCCGCGGTCTTCACTGCAATCGCCGAGCATGGCGTGACACACATGTGCGCCGCGCCGGTGGTGCTGACGATGCTGATCCATGCGCCGGAGAGCGCTAAGCGCCGTTTCCCCCAAACCGTGCAGGTGGCGACCGGCGGCGCCGCACCGCCTTCGGCAGTGATTGCCGGGATGGAGGCGATGGGCTTCGCGGTGACGCATCTGTATGGACTGACCGAAAGCTACGGCCCGGCTGCGATCTGCCAGTGGCAACCGGGGCTAGACGAACTGCCCTCCGAGCGGAAGGCGGCCTTCATGGCCCGCCAGGGCGTCGGCCACCCGCTGCTGGAGGAGGCGGCGGTGCTCAATCCCGAGACACTATCGCCGGTACCTGCCGACGGGACGACCGTGGGCGAGGTGATGTTGCGCTCCAACACCATCATGATGGGATATCTGAAGAACCCATCGGCGACCGCCCGCGCCTTTGCCGGCGGGTGGTTTCGTACCGGCGATCTTGGGGTGATGCATCCGGACAATTACGTGGAGATCAAGGACCGGGCCAAGGACATCATTATTTCAGGCGGCGAGAACATCGGCTCGCTGGAAGTAGAGGAAGTTCTTTACCGCCATCCCGAGATTATGGAGGCTGCGGTTGTTGCTCATCCCGATGAGTATTGGGGCGAGACGCCGCATGCGTTCGTTACGCTGAAGCCGGGCGCGCCCGAGATCTCGCCAGCGGACGTTATTGCCTGGTGCCGTACGCATCTCGCGCATTTCAAATGCCCGCGGCACGTCACGTTCGGGCCGCTGCCGAAGACCTTGACCGGCAAGATCCAGAAATTCGAGCTGAGACGGCGAGCGGCGGAGGGCCCGGCCTGAGCCGGACCAGCTCCGACCCAGGGGTTGCATTCCCAGTTCAGACTTAGCAACATCCCCAGCGCCGGGTGGCCCACGATAATGGGGAGATGAACAAATGCTGAATATCCAGCGTAGCCGTGCCGTTCGCATAGATCAGGAGGATCGTTTCGACTTCTTCAGGGCACGAGGATTGGGGGATGGCGACGGTTCCCGTGTCGGACTGCGCGATATGATGTCCGATGATGACACCATCCCGGAAGCAAAAACTCGAATACTTGACTGGCCTTTATCTCGTTCTACAGCAGGACTGTTCCGGTTCGTGATGTCTGGCCTGCTGCTGGCAGGCGCCTGCCTTGCCGGGGAGCATGGTGCCCGGGCGGCTCACCCCGCTTCCCAGCAAGGCGCGATCTGGCCCGGCGAGACCGGCCTCGCCTCTTATTACGGATCGCGCCACCAGGGCCGGCGGACGGCCTGCGGGGAACGGTTCGACCAGAAAGCGTTGACGGCGGCGCATCCGTGGCTGCCGTTCGGCACGAAGGTGCGGGTCACGGCGGTCGCAACCGGCCGTTCCGTGGTGGTTACCATCACCGACCGGCTACCGTCGCGGCGGCGGGCAATCGATCTATCGGTGGCCGCGGCCCGGCTTCTGGGGATCGTGCGGCAGGGGCTGGCGGAGGTGTCGCTGACCCCGGCCTGACACGCATCATCCAGGCTTCGTCACTCCGACCTATTGGCTCCCAGGCTGCCCGCACAGCCTGGGACGCGATCGGAAACCCGCCGTTACGAGACGTTGTTCCCGCAAGTGCCGCGCGGCCCTCAGTCCTACCCGTGCCCCGGCGGCCAAGTGTGCAACGCGGCCAATAGCAGGCCCAGGAGTACAACGATCAAGCCGCCCGGCCGGGTCAGCAAGCGGTGCTCGAGCAGCGTCATGTCCGCGCGCAGGCTCGTGCTTATCTGCGCCATCTCGCTGCGCAATTCCTGGATGTCGCTCTTCGGCTCGCTGCGCAATTCCCGGATGTCGCTTTTCACCTCGCTCCGCAATTCCTGGATGTTGCCCTTTGTGGCCACGTTGTCGTGGACGGCGTCGAAAATGGCGCCGGCGAGCGCTTCGGCCTTGGTGCGCTCAATGCCGGCATCCTCGATGGCGTGTGCCAGGGTTAGCCGATCAGTCACGTGCGGAGTGTGCAGCGGCGTACTGCGTCTGTCATCATCCCTGAATTGACCCGCCGCGGCGCAGCAGGAACAGGGCCTGTTCCCCGAACAGGTTGGCGAGGGTGGGGAACCGGCGCCATGGCGCGCGCCGGCCACCCTCATCCGCCGCCAGCCACCGCTCCACGGCGTAGCCCTCGGCCGCGGACAGATCAAAGAAGTCGCGGATCGTGCAGGGATGGATGTTCGGCGTCTCGTACCAGGGTCGGTCCCAGGTCGCCGTCATCGGCATCCGCCCGAACCGAAACAACTGCCAGCGCACCAGCCAATGGCCAAAATTGGGGAAGCTGACGATCGCGCGCGTGCTGATGCGCAGCATCTGCCGCAACACGAAGAGCGGCCGCTCAACTGCTTGCAAGGTGCGCGACAATACCACGTAGTCGAAGAGATTGTCCGGATAGTGGGCGAGGTCCACGTCGGCGTCGCCGTGCATCACCGGCAGCCCGTGCGCGACGGCACGGGTCACGAGCGCCATGTCGATCTCAATGCCGCGTGCGTCGCAGCCCTTGGTCTGGAACAAATGGTCGATCAACATGCCGTCGCCGCAACCAATGTCTAGCACGCGCGTGCGCGGCTCGATCATGTCGGCGATCAGCCGCAGATCGACCCGCATGTTCTTGGCTACGAAGCGGACGGGGTCGTGGGTGGTCATGGTGAGAAAGGCCAGGGGGGCGCTGCCCCCCGGCCACGACAGAGCGGCGGGCGAACTCTTGGCCGGCCCCCTTCACACCAATCCAAAACGATTGGGTCCCAAGGGCGATGCCCTTGGCGGGGGTCCAGGGGGCAGAGCCCCCTGGCCTTTCTCGCCACCACCCTCACAGCCTGGCGTGCGCTGCGCAGCCAGCCAGGAAGCCGGCTACCGTGCGGTGAAAGTCAGGCTCCTCCAGCAGGAAGGCGTCGTGGCCCTTGTCGGACTCGATTTCCACGAAGCTGACATTGGCGCCCGCGCGGTTCAGCGCGCGGGCAATCGCCCGGCTTTCCGCCGTGGGGAACAGCCAGTCGGAGGTGAAGGAAACGAGCAGGAACCGTGTCCGGGTGCCGCGAAAGGCGTTGGCAAGATCACCATCGTAGTCTGCGGCAAGATCGAAATAATCCATTGCCCGGGTGATCGTGAGATAGGCGTTGGCATCGAACCGGCGGACGAAGGTGCTGCCCTGGTGGTGCAGGTAGCTCTCCACCTCGAACATCTCGCCGAGAAGGCTGATGGCCTCGCCTGAGTTCTTCGGCGCGGACTGCAAGCGCCGGCCGAACTTCCGGGTCAGCGCCTGCTCCGATAGATAAGTGATATGCGCGCACATGCGCGCCACGGCGAGCCCGCGGGCGGGGACCTTGCCGCTCTGCCAGTAGCGGCCGCGCTCCCAGTCCGGATCGGCAAAGATCGCCTGCCGCCCGACCTCGTGGAACGCGATGTTCTGGGCGGAATGATACGACGCGCAGGCGATGGGCAGGGCGGCGAACACCGAATCCGGATAGTCGGCGGCCCATTGCAGCACCTGCATGCCGCCCATGGAGCCGCCGAGCACCGCGAACAGCCGCTCGATCCCGAGGTGATCGACCAGGAGCTTCTGGGCGCGGACCATGTCGCGGATGGTAACGGGGGGAAAATCGGTGCCCCATACGATGCTGTCGTCACGGGCGCTGCGCGGCCCGGTCGAGCCCATGCAGCCGCCGAGCACATTGGCGCAGACGACGAAGAACCGGTTCGTGTCCACCGGCCGGCCGGGACCGACCATCATCTCCCACCAGCCTTCCTTGCCGGTGATCGGGTGCTGTTCGGCTACGTACTGATCGCCGGTGAGGGCGTGGCAGACGAGGACGGCGTTGGAGCGCGCGGCGTTCAACTCGCCGTAGGTGCGGTAGGCGACGGTCATTCGCGGCAGCCGTACGCCGCAGTCGAGCACCATGCCCTCGTCGAAGACGACGTGCTGGTGCGGGATGCCGGTGAGCAGGGCTGTCTGGTCCATTGCCCGCGCAGTTAGGCCGAGCCGGGCGATTGCCGCAACCGGCGGGTTTGCATGCCCGCCTGCTTCGGCTATCTGTTCCGGCCTTCCACCGGCCAGAAAGCGCTCGTCCGGGTCCATGCCCCAGCACGTCCCGACCGCCGAGAAAGACCCGCCCGCGGCCGAATCGGCGGAGCCGCACTGGCCTCGGGATCTCGGTGCGCTGCGCGCCGAGCTCGATCGCATCGACGACGGGCTGCACGATCTTCTGATGCGCCGGGCCGAGGTGGTGGGACAGCTCGCTGTCTCGGGGGCGAAGAACGGGGTGCCGTTGCGGCCGGGCCGCGAAGCCGCGATCCTGCGGCGGCTGCTGGCGCGCCATGCGGGCGCGCTGCCACCGCAGACGGTGGTCCGGATCTGGCGGGAGCTGCTGGCCGGCACCACGGCCATGCAAGGCCCGTTCGTGATTGCCGTGTGCAATTCCGATCCGGGGTCCGGGTTCATCCAGGCCGCGCGCGAGCAGTTCGGTGCGCTGACTCCGCTGCGGGTGCATGGCAGCGCCGCCCAGGCGATCGCCGACGTCAGTGCGGGGCGCGCGACGGTGGCTGTGCTGGCGTTGCCCTCGGAGACCGAGGCGCCGCGCGACGCCTGGTGGATGGCGCTGTTGCAGAAAGACGAGCCGCGCATCCACGTGGTGGCGCGCCTGCCGTTCTGGACGCGTCGCCCCGAGGGCGCACCGTCGGCGCAGGCATTGGTGGTGGCGGCCATTGCGCCTGATCCGAGCGGCGCGGACTGTTCGCTGCTCGGGCTGGAGCTCGATCCCAGCGTACAGTCGGGCGCGGCTGACAGCGGCGCTCGGGAGCGCGGAACTCAGTCCTGGGCAGATCATTCTGCGCCGCGATCCCGGCGTGCCGGCTGCGCATGCGCTGGTCGAGGTGCAGGGCTACGTTGCTGACGACGACCCGCGGCTGGCGCGTTTGGGCTCCGTGCTGCAGCCACCGGTGGTGCTCGGCGCCTATGCCGTGGCGGTAGGAGGGGAGGCATGAGTGGGCCTCGGCCGCGTCCGGAGGTCCTGGAGATCTCGCCTTATGTCGGGGGCGAATCGAGCCTTCCCGGAATCAACCGCGCCTGCAAGCTGTCCTCGAACGAGGGGGCGTTCGGCGTGCCGCCCGGCGCGCAGGCCGCGTATGCGGCGGTGGCGGGCGAGCTGTTCCGCTATCCCGACGGTGATGCGAAGGAGCTGCGGCAGGCGATCGGCGATCGGTTCGGGCTGGAGCCGGAGCGCATCGTCTGCGGGGCGGGGTCGGACGATCTGATCTACCAGCTCTGCCTTGCCTATGGCGGGCCGGGGCGGGACATCATCATGTCGGAGCATGGTTTCGCTATTTACCAAATCGCCGGGACTTATGCCGGGAGCCGGGTGATCAAGACGCCGGAACGGGCGCTGACGGCGGATGTGGACGCGATGCTGGCGGTGGTCTCCGCGGCGACGCGGCTGGTGTTTTTAGCCAATCCTAATAATCCGACAGGCAGCATGGTGCCGTTCGAGGAGGTGGCGCGGCTGCTGGCCAGGCTGCCGGAGGACGTGCTGCTGGTGCTGGACGCGGCCTATGCCGAGTATGTGGAGCGGCCCGACTACGATCCGGGGATCCGGCTGGTGAGGGCGGGCGACAACACGGTGATGACGCGCACCTTCAGCAAGATTTTCGGGCTGGGCGGGATGCGCATCGGTTGGGCCTATGCACCGCCGGCGGTGATCGACGTGCTGAACCGGGTGCGGGCGCCGTTCAATGTAACTCTGGCTTCGCAGGCGGCGGCGGTCGCAGCACTGGCCGAGCCGGGCTGGGTGGAGAAGGGCCGTATCCATAACCGCGAATACCGTGCGCGTCTGACGCACGGGCTGGAGGCGGCGGGGATCAAGGTCTGGCCGAGCGAGGGTAATTTCGTGCTGGCCGATTTCGGCACTGCCGTGCGGGCACAGGCGGCGGACGGGTTCCTGCGCTCCAAGGGGATCATTGTGCGCCCGGTTGGGGCCTATGGGTTGCCGCACTGCCTGCGCATCACCGTGGGGCTTGCGGAGGAGGTCGAGCGGGTGGTCGAGACGCTTGCGGAGTTCATGGCGCGCGGCGATGCGTGAGTCGCCGCTGTTCAATCGCCTAGCGCTGATAGGGATCGGGCTGATCGGCAGCTCGGTGGCGCGCATTGCCCGCGAGCGGGGCGATCTGGCTGGCGAGGTCGTGGCCACTGCGCGCACTGAGGCGACGCTGGAGCGGGTAACGGAGCTGGGGATCGTCGATCGGGTGGAGCGCGATGCGGGACGCGCCGTCGAGGGGGCCGATTGCGTCATGCTATGCGCGCCGGTCGGCGCGTTCGCGGAGCTGGCGGCGGTGATCGGGCCGCATCTGTCGCCGGGGTGTATCCTGACGGATGTTGGGTCGACGAAACAGTCGGTCATTCGGGATGTGGGGCCGCTGGTGCCGGCGGGGGTGCATTTCGTGCCGGCGCACCCTCTGGCGGGGACGGAGTATTCCGGGCCGGATGCGGGGTTCGTGACGCTGTTCGAGGGGCGCTGGACGCTGCTGGTGCCGCCTCCGGGGACGGACGAGGTGGCGGTGGAGAAGATCGGGGAGCTGTGGCGGCGCTGCGGTTCCATGGTGGAACGGATGGAGCCGGGGCACCACGACAAGGTGCTGGCGATCGTGTCGCACCTGCCGCACCTGATTGCGTTCACGATCTGCGGGACGGCGGATGACCTGGCGGATGAGAGCCGGTCGGAGGTGTTGCGGTTCGCCGCTTCCGGTTTTCGCGACTTTACGCGGATTGCAGCGTCCGATCCCACGATGTGGCGCGACGTGTTCCTGAACAACCGCGAGGCGCTGCTGGAGATGCTGTCGCGGTTCCTGGAGGATGCGCAGGCGATGGCTCGCGCCGTGCGTTGGGGGGATGCGGGGTATATCGAGGACAAGGTGCAGCGCGGGAGAAAGATCCGGCGGAGCTTGATCGAGCTGAAGCAGGCGTAGCGGATATAACGCTATCTTTATAGCTCGGCTCGGTGCGGGCGCTCGCTACGCCGTCTATAACGGGCTAATCGGCCATCGCCCCGCGACGTTGTCGATGGAACTGAACAACCGCCGCCGAGGCGAGCAGGCAAGCGAACTCGGTTCTGGGATGGTCGTGAGTGACCCAGGTACAGGACGCGGTGGAGGACTCCGTTGTAGGGCCGGTGCTCGTGATCACCGCAAAACCAACGACCTGCGATCAGTTCCGCGCCGCACCCCGGCAAATTGCCGAATCCGGCACGTCGCCACCGGCAATCGCGATCGCCAGTTCAAAATCGGCCTGCTCGGTCAAGCACGACGGGCCCGCTCGGCTTGATAAAGCGCCCATTCCTCCTCGAATGCCCTGGCAACAGACGGGCGCTCACGCATGCGCCCGACGTACGACTGCAACACCGGCCATTCCCCAAGGTCGATCCCGGCCGGCGTCGACCAATTGTTCAGCACCGTGGTCAGATAGGCGTCGGCGACGCTGAAACCGTCCAGCAAATACTGCCGACCCTCGAGCCTGGCGCTGAGATAGCCGAAACGCGACGGCATCTTCTGACGCGCGAACTCCTTGGCGCCGTCCGGGCTGCCGGGCGTAAGCAAAGCCATGAACACTGCCTTGTGCAGCTCGGTGCCGATGAACGACAGCCATTGTTGCAGACGGTAGCGGGGCAATCCGTCCGTGGGCACAGAGAGGCTTGCGGAAAGCGGTCCGCGACATACTGCAAGACCACTTGGTTCTCACTCAGCAGCTCGCCCGTATCCGTCCGGAGTACCGGCACCTGGCCCAGCGGGTTGATGGTGTAGAAATCCACCCCATCCTGCGTACGCTTGGTTTTGGTATCGACCTCAATGAACCGGGCATCGCCTCGAGCTTCGTGCAGCGTAATGCGCGTCGCCATCGAACAGGCAAGCGGCGAGAAATAGAGATCCACGATCCCCTCCTTCGTGATTGATTTTTGTACCATATCGGACAAAACTCCTCCGGTCAAGGATTTTCCTGCGAGATGGTACAAAAATCCGCGAGGCCTCGTGGCCGGCCGCGCGCCTACGACCCAGGGACGGCGCTGCGCCAGGCGCTGGAGACGTTCTGGTCAGGCGGCTATTCGGCCACGTCGCTCGACGAGCTGGCCGCCGCGACCGGCATGAACCGGCCGAGCCTCTACGGCGCGTTCGGCGATAAGAAGGCCCTGTATCTCAAAGCACTCGATCACTATCGCGCCGGCGGTCGGGCGGCGATGGCCGAGGCTCTCGCCGGTACCCGGCCATTACGCCAAGAGCTGCGCTGTCTCTATGACAAAGCCTTGGCCATCTACTTCTCCGGTAAAGGCGCGGCGCGCGGTTGCTTCCTGATTGGCACCGCGACGAGCGAGGCGGTCGAGAACCCTGATGTGCGGGCCGCCCTGCGCGATGCATTGCGGGAGCTCGACACCACGTTCGAGAGGCGGTTTCGCCTCGCGTGCGAACAGGGCGAGTTATCCCGGAAGGCCAACCCGGTCGCTCTGGCCAGGCTTGCGTCCGCTATCCTCCATACGCTGGCGCTCCGCTCGCGTGCCGGCGACCCGAAGGCGACGCTGGAGGCAACTGCCGCTGCGGGAGTGGAACTGATCTGCCGCGCTTAGGCTGAGATCAGCCGCCGGTCACGCTCATGTGGCGGGCGACGGCAGGGCGGTCGTGGCGGCGGTCGATGATGAAATCGTGCCCTTTCGGCTTACGACTGATCGCCTCCAGGATGGCGGCATCGAGCTCGTCGTCAGATGCGCCGGCGCGCAGCACGCTGCGGAGATCCGCCTGGTCGTCCTGCCCGAGGCACATGTAGAGCGTGCCGGTGCAGGTCAGCCGTACCCGGTTGCAGCTCTCGCAGAAATTGTGGGTCATCGGCGTGATGAACCCGATCCGCCGCCCGGTCTCGGCGACCGTGAAATAGCGCGCCGGTCCGCCGGTGCGGTAGTCGGTCTCCTGCAGAGTCCAACGCAGCCTCAGCCTCGCCCGCACGACCGATAGCGGCAGGTACTGTTCGGTCCGGTCGCCCGTGATCTCACCCATCGGCATGGTCTCGATCAGGCAGAGATCGAAGGCGTGCTCGCCGCACCAGGCGATCAGGTCGCCGAACTCGTCCTCGTTCACGCCCTTCATCGCCACCGCGTTGATCTTCACCGCCAGGCCCGCTGCCTTGGCGGCGAAGATCCCGTCTAGCGTCGGCTGAATGCGACCGCGCCGGGTCATCGCTGCGAACCGTTCCGGGTCGAGCGTGTCGAGTGACACATTCACCCGCCGCACCCCCACCGCGCGCAGGGCTTCGGCATAACGCGCGAGCTGGGTGCCGTTGGTGGTGACGGTCAACTCGTCCAGCCCATGGCCAAGCCGGGCGCCAAGGCTCTCGAAAAGCCGCATCACGTCGCGCCGGACCAGCGGCTCACCGCCCGTCAGGCGGATCTTGCGCGTGCCGAGCCGGATGAAGGCGCCGGAGATGCGATCCAGCTCCTCCAGCGTCAGGACCTCGCGCTTGGGCAGGAACGTCATGTCCTCCGCCATGCAATAGACACAGCGGAGGTCGCACCGGTCAGTGACCGACACGCGAAGGTAGGTGATCGACCGGCCGAATGGGTCGATCATTCAAGGCAGTCCAGTCGGCGCATGACGAGTACTTGCGCCGTATCGCGCCACAGTTCAAGGCGTGGCGACGCGCTTCAGCCGGCCATGTCCGGGTCGCACGGCTCCAGCGGCACCACCCGGACGTTCACCAGAACTTTGCCAGCATGCTCGAAATTCACGGTGACACGATCGCCGATCGCCGATTGCACCTGGCCGACACCCCAATCCGGACGGCCGGGATGACGGACCCATTGCCCCGGTTCGACGGCAGGGAGCGATTCGGGCTTCATGGCCGCCTCCGCGCACATGGCGGTATGTTCCTGAGCCGTAAGAAAAAGTTATCGACTTTTTCGGCGAAATTAACCATTAATGAGACGTTACCGAGAGCACGTGCGTTCCGAGCGAGGTTACTGGACATCGAATACGGCATGGACGATCCCCTGCGGCTCAGCCAACTTCTCATCTCGCGCTTCAGCCATGATCTCAGTGGCCTCTTCGGAACTCTGATCGGCGCGCTGGAACTGGCGGTTGAAGCGAACAGCGTCCCATCTGAGGCGCTAGCCGCCGCCGTCGAGGCCGGCGCCGAGTTGAACTTGCGGCTACAACTTTTGCGCGAAGCCTGGGCCGGCGTCGGCAACAGACTCGACCTCTTGCGGTTGGATGCTCTGACACGCGGGTTGCCGGGAGCCCACCGGCTGGATGTCGATCTCTCGGCCCTACCCTCGGGCACGGTCTTGCAACCGCGGATGGCATGCGTCGTTCTCAACGTGCTGCTGCTTGCCACCGAGAGCCTTCCGCGCGGGGGTGTCATCGCCCTGGCGGCGGCCGGCGGCACCGACATCCTGGTGACGATTACCGGCCTGCGTGCGGCTTGGCCTGCGGGTCTCGCGGTGTGTCTCACCGATGAAGAGACCGCCTGGACGGCACTGAACGGGCCGCGCGCCCTGCTTGCACCGCTGGTGGCGCTGTTGGCCCGACGGCTCGCGATCAGAGTGTCGCTGCTGCTTCCCTCCGGCGTTCTGCCGGCGAGGCGAGGTCGGCGCATCATCGCCCCGCCGTTGCTACTGAGTCCGGACGAAGTCGGTTAACACTTTACCATTCCTTCGGGCTTCCTGACGCAGGATCGGCACCCCCGATGCGTCGAGGGCGGCGATGGACGAATTACTGGCTGAGTTCCTGACTGAAACGAATGAAAGCCTCGCCGAGCTGGACGTTGCTTTGGTCCGCCTTGAACGGGCCCCGGACGACAAAGAGACGCTGTCGCAGATTTTCCGCCTCGTCCACACCATCAAGGGCACGTGCGGATTTCTCGGACTGCCGCGGCTGGAGCTGGTGGCACACGCGGCCGAGAACGTCCTTGGACGGGTGCGCGAAGGCGTGCTGGCGGCTACCCCGGACATCGTCAGCCTGGTGCTGGCGTCGCTTGACCGGGTGAAGGCGATCGTTGCCGGGCTCGCCGCGTCGGGCGCCGAGCCGGCCGGCGACGACACGGCGCTCACCACAGCGCTTGCGCATGCCGCCGAAGGTGGGGTGGCAGATGGTCCGGCAACGGATGCGCCGGGCGGCGGCGAGGCCTATGATCCGGGTACGGCGCCCGTGGGCACGGCCGAACCGGCTGCCGCTGCCCAGACGATCCGGGTCGCGGTCGATGTGCTCGAGGACCTGATGACGATGGTGAGCGAACTGGTGCTGGCGCGCAACCAGCTTCTTCAGCTCGCCCGCGCCCAAGACAACGCCGCCTTTGCCGGGCCGCTGCAGCGGCTGTCTCACATCACCACCGAGTTGCAGGAAGGGGTGATGAAGACGCGCATGCAGCCGATCGGCAATGTCTGGAACAAGCTGCCGCGGCTGGTGCACGACCTGGCTCGCGAGCTCGACAAGAAGATCGACGTGACGTTGCGCGGTGCGGATACCGAGCTGGACCGCCAGGTGCTGGAGCTGATCAAAGACCCGCTCACGCACATGGTGCGCAACTCGGCCGATCACGGGCTGGAATCGCCGGCCGAGCGGCGCGCGGCGGGAAAGCCCGAGACTGGACGCATTTCGCTGAACGCATTCCACGAAGGCAGTCACATCATCATCGAGGCGAGCGACGACGGTGCCGGCTTGTCGGCCGAACGCATCCGCGCCAAGGCCGTCGCCGTGGGCCTGGCGAGCGAGGCCGAGCTGGTGGCGATGACCGATGCGCAGATCCAGGGCTTCATCTTCCGTCCCGGCTTCTCCACCGCCGCGACGGTCACCGCGGTCTCCGGTCGGGGCGTCGGCATGGACGTGGTGAAGACCAATATCGAGCGGATCGGAGGCACGATCGACCTGAAGAGTACGCCCGGTTCCGGCACCACCTTCACCATCAAGATCCCTCTGACTTTGGCGATCGTCTCGGCGCTGGTGCTACAGGCGGGCGGCGAACGGTTCGCGATCCCGCAGATCAATGTCGTCGAGCTGGTGCAGGCGTCGCACCGCGGCGGCAACAGCGATAGCGTGATCGAGCGGATCAATGATACGCCCGTGCTGCGGTTGCGCGACCGGCTGTTGCCGCTGGTCAGCTTGCGCGAGCTCTTGCGGCTCGATGCCGGGGTCGAGGATGCCCAGGCGCCGACCATCATCGTTATTCAGGTCGGCACCGGCATGCTGGGCATCATCGTCGATCGGGTGTTCGACACTGAAGAGATCGTGGTCAAGCCGGTGGCGCCGATCCTGCGCTACATCACGATGTTCGACGGCAACACGATCCTTGGCGACGGATCGGTGATTATGATCCTCGATCCGAATGGAATCGCGCGCGCGAGCGGCATCGTTACGGGCGGAGCCGAGCGGTCGCGGTTAGACGTCCGCGCGAGTGCCATGCGCTCCGGGGACCGCACCGCGATGCTGCTGTTCCGCGCCGGCGGCGCGCAGCTTTTGGCGGTGCCGCTCGGGCTGGTATCGCGCATCGAAGAGATCGAGCAAACGGCGATCGAGTCCTCGGGCGGTGCGCTGGTGACGCAATATCGTGGCCGACTGATGCCGCTGGTGGCGCTGGCCGAGGGGCTCGCACACGATAAGCCGCGGCAGGCTGCGTTGGTGTTTGCCGAGCACGATCGCAGCATGGGGCTGATGGTCGACGAGATCGTCGACGTGATCGAGGATCGGCTGGAGATTGAGCTGATCAGCAATCGCCCCGGACTGCTCGGCACCGCCGTCATAGGCGGGCGGGCCACCGACGTCATCGACACCGGCTATTGGTTAACCCGCGCCTGGCAGAACTGGTTCCGCGGCGCCGGCAGAGTGCGCACTTGAACGGCGCGTCCTTGCTGTCGAGGACAGCGAGTTCTTTCGTCAGTTGCTGGTGCCGACGTTGACCGCCGCCGGTTATCGCGTGATGGCGGCATCCGGCGCCACCGAGGCACTGCGGCTGCGCGATGCAGGCGAGATGTTCGACGCGATCATTTCCGATATCGAGATGCCCGAGATGAACGGGCTGGAATTTGCTCGCGCGGTGCGCGCCGGCGGTCCCTGGGCAGCGTTGCCGATGCTGGCATTGTCTGCACGTGCTGAGACCGGAGATATGGAAGCAACCCGCGCCGCAGGCTTTATCGATCACGTGGCCAAATTCGACCGCGAGGCGTTGCTCGCCAGCCTGCAGCACTGCTTCGCCGAGCCGGTGGCCCGGTAGCGGGGACGGCGCTATGGAGACCAATCTGCTCGAACGGCCTGGTGTCGGCGTAGGCGCCGACACCGACGAACGGCAATTCGTCACCCTCATGCTCGGGGACCAGCTCTGCGGCATTTCCGTGCTGGCGGTTCGCGACGTGCTCGGAGAGCAGGCGATCACGCGCGTTCCGCTGGCGCCCCTCGAAGTGGCCGGAAGCCTCAATCTGCGCGGCCGTATCGTCACTGCGATCGACCTCAGGATACGACTTGGGTTGCCGCCGGCCGCCGCCGGCACCCCGCGCATGTCAGTGGTCGCCGAAGAAGCAGGCGAGCTCTACGCGCTTCTGGTTGATCAGGTGGCCGAGGTGATGAGCCTGAGGGCGGGCGATTTGGAGCAAAACCCGCCAACACTTCCGTCACCATGGGCCGAGTACAGCGGTGGCATCTACCGGCTGGAAGGCAAGCTCCTGGTGGTGCTGGACGTCGAGCGGCTGCTGGCAGTGAGTGATCCGGGTGGACGCTAACGACATGAGTTGCACCTGTCTCGTTGTCGATGACAGCCGGGTGGTGCGCAAGCTCGCCCGACGCATCCTCGAGGCCAACGGCTACGCCGTGACCGAGGCCGAGAACGGCCGCCTTGCGCTGGAGGACTGCCGGCGGGCGCTGCCTGATTGCGTGTTGCTCGACTGGAACATGCCGGTCATGAACGGCCTCGAGTTCCTGCGCGCGCTGCGCGGTGAGTTCGGGCCGGACAGGCCGGTCGTGGTGTTCTGCACCACCGAGACCGAGATGGCGGCGATCGAGCAGGCGATCGAAAGCGGCGCACAGGAATACATCATGAAGCCGTTCGATGCCGACATCCTGCTCGGCAAGTTCGCCCGAGTCGGACTGGGTTGAACCCTGCCCTAAATCCAGCTGCGGCTGGAGCGCCGCTCGCGCGGGCGATGGTGTGCGACGATTCGGCGGTGATCCGCTCGGCTATCGCGCGCGTACTTGAATCCGATCCTGCCATCCGCGTCGTCGCCCGTGCCGGCAACGGCCGCGAGGCACTCGAGGAAGCGCGTCGGACAGCCATCGATGTCGTGGTACTCGACATCGAGATGCCGGTGATGGACGGTCTGACGACTCTGCCTCTGCTGCTGCGCGAGCATCCTGGGCTCAGGGTGGTGATGGCCTCGACGCTGACACGCGTGGTGCAGAGGTGACCCTGCGGGCGCTGTCGCTTGGCGCCGCCGATTACGTTGCGAAGCCGAGCGCGGTCGCAGCGCTCGGGGAGGATTCGTTCCGCCGGGAACTGGTGCAAAAGATCAAGGGACTGGTGGCGCCGCGCCGCGCTGCGCCACCGGCTGCGCTGGCCAACCGACCGCGCCCGTCGCGGCAGCTTCGGATCCTGGCGGTGGGCAGCTCGACCGGGGGCCGCAGGCTCTGTTCACCTTGGCTCGCGGGCTTGGGGCGCGGCTGACGGTCCCGGTCGTGGTAACGCAGCATATGCCGCCGGCCTTCACGCCGATCAGGGCGGAGGCATTGGCACGCGAGGTGGTCGAGGCGATGACCACCAATGAGAGTCTGTTCTTCCGCGACACCAAGCCGTTCGAGCATTTTCGTACCTTGCGTGCTGCCGCGGCTGGTCGAAACACGCCCGTTCAATGCACCGCTGCGGCTGTGGTCGGCTGCCGCCTCAACCGGGCAGGAGGCGTACTCTATTGGCCCTGATCATGGCTGACAGCCAAGCCGTGATCGGCCAGCGAAAGGTGGAGATTCTCGGCACCGACATAGCCTGCGAGCCGCTGGCGCGAGCACGCGAGGGCCTTTATTCGCAGTTCGAGGTGCAGCGCGGCCTGCCGGTGCATATGCTGATGAAGCATTTCCGCAAGGAGACCGATGGCTGGCGACTCAATGCGGAGCTGCGGGCCGCGGCGGAGTTCCGCGAATGGAACCTGCTCGCCGATTTGCGCCCGCTCGGCATGTTCGACGTGGTGTTCTGCCGCAACGTTCTGCTTTATTTCGATCAGCCGACGAAGACCCGCGTGCTGGAGGCGATTACGCGGCAGATGTCACCGGACGGGGTGCTCTATCTAGGCGGTGCGGAGACCGTGCTGGGGTTGACTGACCGATTCTGGCCTCTTCCTGAGCACCAGCGTGCCTACATGCCGTCTGCGGGGCTTCGGCCCGGATGGCACGATGACCAGGACCAAGCCCCTTCTACTGAGGTGCCGTCCGCGGTGCTATCTGAGCGCGGCTCGCAGCAGGAGGTACCTGACATGGCACGCACCTATCGGATCGCGGTCATTCCCGGCGATGGCATCGGCAAGGAGACGGTGCCGGAGTCGCTCAAGGTGCTCGACGTAGCCACACGACGATTCGGCTTTCACCTGGAGTTTGCCCACTACGACTGGTCCTGCGACCGATACAAGAAGACCGGGGCGATGATGCCGGCGGATGGCATGGAGAGGCTTGCCGAGGCAGATTCCATCGTGCTGGGCGCAATCGGCTGGCCGGACGTGCCGGACCATATCTCGCTCTGGGGTCTGCTGATCCCGATCCGCCGCGGCTTCGACCAATATGTGAACCTGCGCCCTTGCAAGCTGATGTCCGGGGTGCGCACCCCGCTTGCCGGGCGCACCGAGGCGGATATCGACTTCTACGTGGTGCGCGAGAACACCGAGGGCGAGTATTCCTCGGTGGGCGGGCGGATGTTCCAGGGCACCGAGCGGGAGTTTGTCTCGCAGCAGAGCGTGTTCACCCGCCACGGCGTCGATCGTGTGCTGCGCTACGCCTTCGAGCTGGCGCAAAGCCGCCCGAAACGGCACCTGACCTCGGCCACCAAATCGAACGGCATCACCATCACCATGCCATTTTGGGACGAACGCTTCGCGGCGATGGGGCGATCGTATCCGGAGGTGCGCACCGACCAGTATCATATCGACATCCTGTGCGCGCATTTCGTGCAGCACCCGGACTGGTTCGACGTGGTGGTGGGGTCGAACCTGTTTGGCGACATATTGAGCGATCTCGGCCCGGCGGTCGCCGGATCCATCGGGATCGCGCCGTCCGCCAACATCAACCCCGAGCGGGCCCACCCGTCGATGTTCGAACCGGTGCACGGCTCGGCGCCGGACATTGCCGGGCGGGGGATCTGCAACCCGATCGGCCAGATCTGGTCGGCGGCGATGATGCTGGAGCATCTGGGAGAGGCGGAGGCTGGCCGCGCGATCGAGGCGGCGGTCGAGGCGCTTCTGGCCGGCGGCGGGCCACGGACCCGCGACATGGGCGGACAGGCGGGCACCGCCGAGGTGGGCTCGGCGCTGGCGGAGATTGTCGCCGCGGGCTGAGCGGCTTGCGGGCCGGTCGTTAACCTCTTAGATTGCGCGTGTTCTTGCGAGCGGTTCGCAATTAGGAGTCTTCGCCCGATGGGCAATGAGTTCAGCCAGATCGCCCGTCGCTGCGAGCGCGCGGTGGTGACTGCCTATCGCGACCTGCGCCAGCTCGGCTCGGACGACCTCGCCGCATTCCGGGCCTGCACGGTTCTTTACCGGATCCATCATCCGGAGGCGTCCGTGAATGAGGCGCGGCGCCTGGTGGCGGAATGGATCGACCATCACGTCGTGCGGCAGGATCGCGGCCCGACCCGCGGCTGCAACTGCGACTGAACCGACGATGGCGGAATTCGCTGCGCTTTTCCGCCCCACGCCGGCACGCCGCCATCGGTAATCCGCCTACGCGCCGTTCAGCGGCGCCGAACGCCAGGACTCCTTCGCCGAGCCACCGAGCGCGGTCCTGTTGCACCCTTGGTCGATGCCAGCCGCGCTCGTACCCGATCCACCTCCGGTCCAACTACTTTCAGCGGCGCACATCCCGCTGCTTCCCATCGCAGCACTGCGAAGTCGGGATAGAGCTGAACTGCTTTGCCGCCGTTCTCGAATGCCTCTTTACTGACGCTGTCCAGCAGGCTCTCTGCCGCCAATCCCTCAGCCAGCACGACATCATGGCGCGGCAGCTCCAGATGCCAGTATTCGATGCTGTCGAACCGTTCCTGCATCACGGTTGTGCCGTTCACCAGGTACTTGATCGGGATCAGCACGTCTTCCGCATAGATCGCGTGATCCGGCGACAGCAGCAGGTCACGCCGCGGCAGTCCCCTGCCAAAAGCATGCGCCTTGATTCGCACGGGCCACACTTTCTTCGGCTCGGGATGTCGGCGGCAATCCACGCGGCGGCGGCCGAGCCAAACGATAGAAGCGTACCCACCGCCGGTAAGAAGAACACGATCACCCACCGCGAGAATTCTCGATCGTGCGCTCGCCATGCTCCGTCGCGATCCGCGTGCCGCAAGCGAAACAGGGCAGAGCGAAAGCGAGATCGGCCACCGGATCGACGCCGACCGTCTGCTGGGTGGGCGTGCCGACGACCGGAAACACGTTCGGGCCGAAGTCAGAGAAGCCAACGCTATTCTGGTCATCAGTGACCGTTGTCGCTAAGTAGAGATAGCTGATCTCGATGGTGGCGCCGGCGAGCCCGCCAAGCTCGAGCAGGGAATTTCCCGGCACCGTGGCATCCGCCGTGCCATACGCTGCCACGCCTAAATCGATCGTACTGGTACCGGCGAATGCCCCGAGGTCGTGGCGTCCGTCAGATTGTCGATCAGCGTACTGGTCGAGACTATGCCCGACAACGTCTGACCGGACGCACCTGAGAAATCGATGCTACCATCAAACCCGCCCAAAGTTCCCGAGTCCGGGTTCGGACTGGGGGTTACAACCTCGGTCGTGCCAGGCAGATCGAGCGTGATCGAAGCCGCCTGGTCCACGCTGAATCCGCTTTCCACGCTCCCCAGGTTTTCGATCGCGACGCTGCTGTTCAGATCGCCGATGAGCTGGAGCGAAACCGCCTCCAACGTACCGAGCGCCGGATCGAACTGGTCTGCCGCGATCGTTCCGGCCCAGTCGGTGATGGTGTCCGGCACGACGAATGTCTGGATCGCCGAGGCAACGGCCTGATCGGGGATGAAAACGTCGTATGGAGGTTCGCCCAGGGTAAATACACTCCCACCTCCCCCGCCCGATCCGCTCGAGGCGCCGGTGTCATACTCGTATTGCAACGTCACCACTGCGCCGGCGGAGGTGTTCGCCAACATCTCCAGATTGGTTGGTCCGCTCTCGGTGACCGAAGCCTGCGCCTCAACGGTGAGCGGCACCGTGCCTGTCCCGGTGAGCGGACCGGGGTCAGGCAAAATCGCGTAGTTTGAAAAGTTCGTCGCGGCGTTCTGCAGTCCGGCTAGCACGGCGCCGGAGGGGGCAGCGAAATTCACCGTTCCGTCATACGGTGCCAGCGTGACCCCAGTAAAGACTGCCGGATCGGCAGCGACGAACGTGTCGTCTGGCCCAGTAACACTCACGGTGCCCAGCAGAGATATGTCGCTGGTGACGGTGGCCTGCCCGAGATTTTCAATCGAAACGCTGCCGCTGACGTCGCCGGTGACCCCGACGCCAACGGCCTGCAGAGAATCTTGGTTGGGACACTGCTGTCCGGTTCGCTGAGCCCGGATTTCCCAAAAGTCGCGGCGACATCAGGGATTTTGGCGGTTCGTTGCTGGGGCGGATTTGATCCCGTGACGGCCCTCCCCGACGATACGGGCGGAGGGCCAGGCCATGAACACCGGCAAGACGCTTTTCGCGCAGCTGATGGATTTTCTGCCGTGGAGCACGTTCGACCGGATTGTTGCGCGCTATCACGGCAACCGCGCGGTGCGGACGCTGCCCTGCGCCGCACAGTATCAGGTGATGGCATTTGCCCAAATTACCTATCGGGAGAGCCTACGTGACATCGAGGCGTGTCTGTCGGCGCAATCGACCAAGCTCTATCACATGGGTCTCCGAGGGCCGATTCGCCGTTCCACGCTGGCCGACGCCAACGAAAGCCGCGATTGGCGGATCTATGCCGAGTTTGCCCGGCGGCTAATCGCGCAGGCCAGGCGGCTGTATGCCGACGACGATCCCGACGTGGATCTGCCCAGCACCGTGTATGCTCTCAACTCGACGACCATCGATCTGTGTTTGTCGGTGTTTCCGTGGGCGCATTTTCGTTCGACCAAGGCAGCGGTGAAGATGCATACGCTGCTTGATCTGCGCGGCAACATTCCAAGCTTCATCCACATATCAGACGGTAAGCTGCACGATGTTCATGCGCTTGATATGCTGCTTCCCGAAGCTGGAGCCATCTACGTCATGGATCGGGGCTACGTGGATTTCGCCCGTTTGCATGTACTGCACGAGGCCGGTGCCTTCTTCGTGACCCGGGCGAAGTCGAATTTGGATGCCCACCGGGTGTATTCGGCGCCGGCAGATCGAAAGGCAGGCGTGATTTGCGATCAGACCATCGCGATGGATGGCTACCTCACACAGCGACATTATCCTGCACACCTGCGGCGCATCCGCTTCAAGGACCCAGAGACCGGCAAAACGCTGATCTTCCTTACCAATCAGGTGACGTTGCCGGCTTTGACGATTTGCGCCCTCTACAAGAGCCGCTGGCAGGTGGAACTCTTCTTCAAGTGGATCAAGCAGCATCTGCGCATCAAGCAATTCTACGGCATTTCGGAGAACGCGGTGAAGACCCAAATCTGGATCGCGGTGTCAGTCTACGTGCTGGTCGCCATCGTCAGGAAGCGGCTCGGTCTGGACGTGTCGCTCTACACATTGCTACAGGTCCTTTCGGTCACAGTATTTGAGAAAATGCCGATCCGATCTGCGATTTTGGCCACACCCGACCAGTTCAGCGACGCCGCAGTCAGCAACCAATTGGAATTATTCACTTTCTGACCGGACAGCAGTGTGGTTGGGATTGAACTGCTGGAATCCGACCGTGTCGGTCCAATCAGTCTTCGCATCCGCCAATGTCTGGGTCTGCGTGACGGTCTGCGCGGACATTGCCGGCGCTTCTCCGATTTATTCGCGACGGCAAAGTACCGAGGCTGAACCGGTTTGTCAATGTGACCGCTGGCGCAGTGTCGGTAGCACACGATATGTCCGGTTTAGGTAGCACACGATCTGTCCGGTGATGATGGGCTCCTTTGGAGGAGCCCTGAATGCGCCGGTCGGAAGCCCTTCAGGGTGTGCGAGTGATCAAGTTCCGGAGCGTGCTGGACGGGTATGAATTGAGCGAACTCAACCAGTGCGAAGCGGCGGAGCTGCTTGGGATCAGCGAGCGGACATTCCGTCGTTGGCAACAGCGCTACGAAGAGGCCGGCGAGGCCGGTCTGCTGGACCGGCGGCTTGGCCGGGCGTCCGGGAAGCGGGTTCCGGTCGATCGGGAGGAGGAGGTCGAGCGGCTGTATCGTACGCGTTACAGCGGGTTCACGGCGAAGCACTTTCACGAGCACCTGGTGCGCCGCCACGGTTTCCGCTGGGGCTACACGTGGACGAAGGCGTACCTGCAATCGAAGGGGCTTCTGGAGCGCGCCCCGCGGCGCGGCGCACACCGGCGCAAGCGGCCGCGACGGCCGTTGCCTGGGATGATGCTTCATCAGGACGGGTCGCGCCATGAATGGCTGGCGGGGCGGGAGGCGCTGGACCTGATCGTGACGATGGACGACGCGACGAACGTGATCTACTCGGCGTTTTTGGTAGCGGAGGAAGGCACGGAATCGACGTTCCAGGCTCTGCTGGAGGTGTTTGGCGCGCATGGCCTGGCACTGAGCCTGTATACGGATCGGGGCAGCCACTACTTCGTGACGCCCGAGGCTGGCGGCCCGGTTGACCGGAAGCGGCTGACGCAGGTTGGGCGGGCGCTGGCGCATTTGGGCGTGGAGCACATTGCGGCCTACTCACCGCAGGCCCGTGGTCGTTCGGAGCGGCTGTTTCAGACGTTACAGGACCGCCTGATCAAGGAGCTGGCGCTGGCTGGGATCACGACGGTTGCGGAGGCCAACCGGTTCATTCGGGATTGCTACCTGCCGGCGCATCACGCCCAGTTTGCGGTGAAGGCGGAGCAGGAGGGATCGGCTTTCGTCGCAGTTGCTGGTGTCGATCTGCGGGAAATTCTGTGTATCCAGGAGGAGCGCCAGGTGGACCGCGACAACACGGTTTCGTGGCGACGGATGAAGCTGCAAATTCCACCCTCGCCGCTGCGTGCTCATTTCGTGAAGGCACGGGTGAAGGTGCGGCAATATCACGACGGGAGCCACGCGGTGTTCCACGGCCCGCGCTGCCTGGGACGCTATGACGCGCAGGGGGCGCTGCGGATGGCGGCGTTGGACGCGGCGGCATGATCTCGCTTGGGTCCGGCTCGCCTGTGGATTTGTGGACAACGGAAGAGCGTTGCCCACAACTCCACAGGCGCATCAGCAAAAGAAGGAAATTGATTCATGGTTTGAAGAAGACAGTGGGGGCGTACCGTGCCCCGTCGCCAGCCGTTCTGTCCCTGCTCTTGCGAACAGACCGGAAACAAGCGGACAACTGATGTGCTACATAAACCGGACAACATAATTAGCTATCGACATGTGACCGCTGGCGCAGTCCTCGCCGTCATCACCGTGGCTGAACTATCTGGGCCGAATGAAGCTTCGGTGCAGAGATTGAGATCGGCGGGAAGCTTGCGATAGGCGCAGCTTGAAGTGCCTCGCGGCGGGCAGCCACGGTCGGTTTGTCGAAATCAGCCGCCGGCGCCCGATTGTCTCATTCGCTGCCGATGCGCCTGTATTGTTCGCCGTTCGGCACTGACGGCCATCTGGCACAACATCGACGTGGCCGGCTATCTGCGCCGCTCTCCTTCACGATGATGGACGCGACCACTGGCAAAACCGTCACGGCGGCGGATTTCCACGGTAAGCTCGTTGTGCCGTATCTCGGCTACACGATGTGCCGACGTCTCTCCGCTGACGCGACAGAATATCGGAGCCATTCTGCACAGGCTCGGGTCCGCGGTGGATGATGTCCGCGTGCTGTTTGTTACGGTTGATCCCAATCGCGACACTCTGCCGGTGTTCAGGCAGTGCATCTCCCAGTTTGCTCCGCAGATCGTCGGCCTGCGGGGCAGTATGGATCAGCTCGCCCGACTGGCACGACGCTATCGCCTCGCCTATTCGGTCTCGCCGGCAAGCAAGGCCCATCCGTACGAGGTGACGCATTCTTCGGCCGTTTATGTGTTCGATCGCGACGGCAGTCCCAGGCTGCTGGTACCATCGCCGGCGACGACGCGCCCGATTTGGCGGGTATCGCGGATGATCTCGAACGCCTGCTGGCCCGATCGCAGCCCGGCTGAATGGCACGCTTCGGCGGGATGTTCTGAGCCTGGGCTCACGCCGAGGTTCCCAACCTCGTGACATGGCCGCGCCGGGGCTTCCGCCCGGCTGCGGCGCCATGCTTATGTGCAATAAACCCACCAGGGGAGGAACGCATGGCTGACGATCGGACATCCGACACCGCGATGCCTGCCGGCGCGGCGCGGCGGGCGCTTCTGCACGGCGCCGGACTGGGCGGCGCCTTGGCCCTGCTGGGCGGGGCGGGCGCGGCGCGGGCGGCCGAAGCCGGTCCGTTCCCGTCGCATCCGAAATGGCGGCTCGTGTTCGTCAACCACGTGACCACCAACCCGTTCTTCGTGCCGACGCAGTACGGGCTTCGCGACGCCTGCGATCTGCTCGGCTGCACCTCGCAGTGGACCGGCTCGGCCAATGCCGACGTGGCCGAGATGGTCAACGCGATGAATGCTGCCATCGCGGCTAAGGCTGATGCGATCGCGGTGCCGATCGTCGATCCGAAAGCCTTCAACGAGCCGACCGACCGGGCGCTCGCCGCCGGCATCCCGGTTTTCTCCTACAATGCCGACGCCCCGCCCGGCAGCGGCAACAAGCGGTTGGCGTATATCGGCCAGGACCTCTACCAGTCCGGCTACAGCATGGGCGAGCGCATCGCCTCGATGGTCGATTCCGGCCTCGTTGCGATCTTCATCGCTACGCCAGGCCAGCTCAACATCCAGCCGCGCATGGACGGCGCGATCGCCGCGATCAAGAAATCCGGCAAGCAGATCGACGTGCAGTCGATCGCCAGCGGCCCGACGGTGAATGAAGAGCTGTCGCGCATCCGCTCCTTCTATCTCGGCCACCAGGACCTCAAGGGCATGTTTGCCGTCGATGCCGGCAGCACCCAGGGCGTGGGTGAGGTGATGCAGCAGTCCAACCTGCCGCAGAAGGGCGTGCATGCCGGCGGCTATGACCTGCTGCCCAAGACGCTCGAGCTGATCAACCAGGGCTTCCTTGACTTCACCATCGACCAGCAGGCGTATCTGCAAGGCTTCTACACGGTGATGGAGATGTTCATGTTCCTGGCGTCGGGCGGGCTGACCGGGCCGTCGGACATCAACACGGGTCTCAAGTTCGTCACCAAGGGGTCGGTCGGCCCGTACCTGAGCAGCAAGACGCGCTACGAGGGTTCGTCGTCGCAGGCTGAGATCGTCAAGCGCTCCGGCCCGATCAGCGGCTAAGTTCGCCGCACTCGCCATGCCCGCCGCCCGGCCCGGCCGCGTCCGGCTGCTGGACCTGCTTCTGCGCTGGCAGGAGACCAGCATCTTCGTCGTGGCGCTGATCCTGATCGGCTATTTCGAAAGCGCCAACCGCGAATTCCTGCTGACCTCTGCCAGCCTGCAGAACCTGTCGCAGTACATCGCGCCGGTCGCGATCATCGCCTGCGGCGAGATCATGCTGATGATCATGGGAGAGATCGACCTCTCGGCCGGCATGGTGTTCGCACTGGCGCCGTTCGTGATGTACTTCGCGGCCGAGGCCGGCGTGCCAGCGCCGCTCGCGCTGATCCTCGGGGGGGTCGCGGCGGGCGTGGTCGGGCTGATCAACGGGCTTGTCACCGTCGTGTTGTCGGTGCCGTCCTTCGTCACCACGCTCGGCACTCTGTTCCTGGTCAACGGCTTCACGCTGACGATCTCGTCCGGCACGCCGGCCAGTCCGCCGGGGGGAACGCTGCTCGCGCAGGTGATGGGCGCCTGGGGCTACAGCGAGATCCTCTGGGCCGTCGCGGTCGTCGCGGTTATGCATGTCGTGCTGCGTCACACACGCTGGGGGTTGCACACCACCGCTTCTGGGGCGAACCCGACCGGCGCGAGCGAGGCCGGTATCAACGTCAACCGGCTGAAGATCGGCAATTTCATCCTGGTGGGCGCGCTGGCCGGTTTTACCGGGATTCTGGAGGCGTTCCGGATTTCATCCATCGATCCGCAGGCGGGCGGCAATCAGATCATGTTCCTTGCGGTTGCCGCCGGCGTGATCGGCGGCACCTCGCTGGCCGGGGGTTCCGGCACCATCGTCGGCGGACTGGTCGGCGCCGCCGTGCTGGGCATCCTGAGCGACGGGTTCACACTGGTGGGCGTGAACGCGTTCACGTTCAACATCATCCTCGGAATCGCAATCCTGGTAGCGATGATCTTCAATATCCACATGGTCCGTCTGGCGCGCACCGGAGGTGCACGTTGAGCGAGGCCGCGGTTTCGCTGCGCGCCGAGAACATCGTCAAGCGGTTCGGGGCGGTTACCGCGCTTGACGGCGTGACGGTCGAGCTGCGGCGCGACCAGATCCTTGGCATCCTCGGCGATAACGGTGCCGGCAAATCGACGCTGGTGAAGATCTTCACCGGCTATCAGGCGCCGACCGGCGGGCGGCTGATCATCGACGGGCGGGAGACAGCACTGCGTTCAGTGGACCATGCCCGCTCGCTCGGCATCGAGTGCGTCTATCAGGACCTGGCGCTGGCCAACTCGCTGAGTATCTATCACAACCTGTTCCTGAACCGGGAGATTACCTATCCCGGCCCAATCCGCCTCTTGAATCACCGTGCGATGCGCCGGCGCGCGCAAGAGCTGCTGGACGAGATCGGCATCGACATTCCCTCGGTAGATCAACCGGTGGAGCGGCTGTCAGGTGGGCAGCGCCAGGCGATCGCGGTAGCCCGAGCAATAAACTCGGATGCGCGTATCCTGCTGCTGGACGAGCCGCTGGCGGCGATGGGCGCGCGCGAATCGGGGCTGATCATCGATCTGATCCTGCGGCTGAAGGCGAAGGGCGGGCTGTCGATCGCGATGATCATGCACAACTACGCGCAGACGCTGGAGATCGCTGATCGGATCATCCTGATGCAGCGAGGGCGGATTACATATGAGAAGGACGCCAGGGATACGTCGGTCGAAGAATTAATGGAGATCGTGCGGAGGGAGTACCGGGTCGCGCGCGGATAACATCGGTTGCTCCCACCGTTGCGAGCCGCGTCCGTGGTGGCCGAATCAGACGGTCCTGTAGAATAACACCCGGCCCGCCGGGTCACCACCGTGTATCCGCGCTCCAGGGCGTGCAGGTAGATCGTCGCGTCGTTCAGACCTGCAACCTCGTGTCCCGGCTGGAAACCGCCGAGCCGGAAGATAGCCCCGAAAGTATGCCCGCTTCCAGCAGCACACCGGCGGTAATGGCCTCGTCGAGGCGATGGCGAGGGATGTCGTCGATGACCCCGGCGAGTTCATGGAGGTGCTCTCGCGTGTTCGGGTGCCTGGGATCGAGGCGGCCGAAATTGTGTGACAGTTCGCCCAGGGCTACGGACAGGTGCATCAAAGTCCGTGTCCGCAGGAGGGTCTCCACCCGCGACGGCAGACCCCTTCCAGACCGTCGATATAGACGCAGGTGTCGAGCAGGAGCGGAGGTCCGAACGCGCCGGCAGCCTCCACGAAGTCCAGATCGGCATCGCCCCGGCGTCGTAGCGGCACGCTGTACCGTTCCGGCTTGATGCGACGCAGCGAGCGCGTGAGCTCAGCCCGCAAAGAACATTCCCTTCGGGACCCCGCCCTTCCGTGCGAGCAATCGGTCGCCGAAATCATCCTCGAGGGCGACCTTGATCAAGGCGTAGGTCAGTAGGTCTGTATTCTCGGTTATCCTGCTGACGCGTTTGGCTTCCTCAACCAGGGCCTCGGAGAAGCGTCCGCCCAACTGGCGATCCTTGGAACCCAGCAGGCCGCGCTCCTGGGCAACCTGGATGGCGGCCGCCCGCCGCTTGAGACGTTCGACGGTAACCGCGTCCTCGACCTTGGCCATAGCGTCCCCGAAAATGCTGCGCTTAACGAGCATGGCATTTTGTTAAACGACGTCAAGCGCCGAGAAAAAAGGGCCGAAGCCGGATGCCGGCGTCGTCGCCGTCGGGTCGATGATGACTTTATCAGATTAGACCAAGAAGCTGTTTTCCAGCAGGCCGAACCGCATCTGCGCGGCCAGTTCGAGCTTTCTCCCGCTGAGGGCAGTATGGCTGCCGAGAGTGCGAGCATCCCTCAGACAGGCACCAAAAATTCCTCCGGCGGGTGCGATGGACGTGCCGACGATGTCGCAGATGGACCCGATGATCTCGATCGCCGTTGTCGAGGCGTGGACATTGGCGGTCAGCAGCGCGACCCGGGTAACAATGGGCAACTGTCGGCTCTGCTCCGCATCCTGCCACATCTGGATCAGCGCCTGTTCGACACCGGCGTAGGCCGCCGCCCAGGCGCCCTCGGCGCGCATGAGTTGGCGCTGCACATGCGCGTTCTCGATCAGCAGCAAGTTGCCCGCTCGTTCGCGCTTGGCTTTCACGAGATCCGTAGCGGCGTCGAGCGCTCTCCGTGATGTTCCAAGTACCACCGCGGCCACTGCTGTCGCAATCGGCCAAGCGCTGTTGCCGGCCGCAACGGACATTGGCCCGTAATCCCGGGGACCCAATCGGGTGTGCCGGAACGTCCAGGCTACCGGTACATGCTGCCGCTCAATAACGACCGTATGGCTCCCGGTCCCGATCATCCCGATAACGTCCCACGTCTCCTCGATCCGGGCGCGCTCGATCGGCACCAGCGCCCAGAGCCCGTCGGGCACCTCCTGGCCCTGCGCGAGAGGAAGCATCGCTACCCCGCCGACCCAAGTCGCACCCTGGCAGCCGCTGCAAAAACCCCATCGACCGTCCAGGCGATATCCGTCACCCTCCGGCACCAGCGTGCCCTTCCCATTGTCAGACGATGACGAATAGGCATTCGGGTCGGCCAAAAAAACTGAAGTGAAAGCTGGATCTCCGGATGCGGTATAAGTCGCGTGGTCACCAGCGCCTTGGGTGACGACCCAGGAAAATGAAGGTTCCCAGCGCGCCATCTCGACGCCGGTGCGGAACCACTCGACCGCGCTCCTGCCGAGCCCGCCAAGTTCTGTGCAAATCAACTGCCGAAACAGACCCGCATCGGCCGCCCGCCGGAACAGGTCTCGCGGCACCTGTCGCTCCCGTTCAAGCTCTGCACGCCGCGCATCGGCTTCCTTTGCGAGAACCACGCCCGCGGCGTGTGCGTCATCTGCCATTAGTGCATCCCCCCCATTGACGGCACATCGATGGCACGGCCGTTACCCAACTTAAGCCGAGCTTCCCCGGATGAACGGCCACTCCTACGGCCGCGAAACAGGTTAACCCCGGCTCCGGGCGTTCTTCAACGTAGTTATCGGTCGAGGAACTGATGGAGATCGTGCGAAGGGAGTATCGGGTCGCACGGGGATAGTTCGACCCAACGTGGAGCTTCAGCCGTTGCTTCGCCCGACGCAGCTTCCGTGTTGGCCCCATAGGCACGGTGGCTTGCGGATAGGGCGCGGCTTACGATACGGAAGCTTGGACCATGGACACTGACCTTCTCAGCCGTCATCCAGTACCCCGGCATCGCTTGACGCGGGACGAGTATCATCGCCTGGGCGAGGTCGGCATTCTCGATGAAGCGGATCGCGTCGAACTTCTCGATGGGCAACTGGTTGACATGTCTCCGATCGGGCCGAGACACGCGCTCGCCGTGGATGCGCTGAATGAGTTGCTGCTGATGGCAGTTGGGGGGCGCGCTGGCGTGCGCGTGCAGAACCCAATCGAACTGGATGCCAGGACGGAACCACACCCGGACATCGCCCTGGTCAAACGGCCCTGGCGCGGTTACCCGGCCACGCACCCCCAGCCTGACGATATCTTCCTGTTGATCGAGGTCGCCGACATAAGCTTGGAGATTGACCGCGGGGCCAAGCTCGAACTCTATGCCAGGGCTGGGATCAAAGAGTTCTGGATCATCGATCTGACGACGGACGGTGTGCTTGTTCACCGAAAGCTGCGCGGCGACAAATACGACCTCGTGATGAGAGTTGAACCTTCAGGCGTTCTGGACGTTGAAGCCCTGCCGGGCGTGGCGATCCCGGCAGCTCCACTCTTCGCCTAGCGGTATCGCCGGCCTGGCCGCGGCGCGAGCATGCACACCCGCCGCACGCCGGGCGCGGAGTTGGAGCTAGACCGCCGTAAACCCGATCGCGGCGATCAGCGCCATGTGCCCCCAGCCGGAATTGGCGCGGGCGACTCGGGCTTGGAAATTGGTCCGGAACGTCTGCCGGCGCTGTCATGCGCTGGATGTCCCGGCGCGTCTGCCTGGGCCGCACAATAATATTGTGCCACGATGCCGCCGACGGGACCAAATAGAGCGGTGTGCAGCGCAGCATCACGGGCTGTGTTGCAATTTGTCGGGACACCGGCTGAACCCATTGTCAGCCGCCGCCCGCCGATACCATGTGCCAACGGGCTGCGGGCCGGCCCCGCCCGCCGGCCGGAGGAATGTCTGCAATGGATGTCGGCCTCGCGCACGCCGCTATCACTCTGGAAAGCCGCTTCGTCGATCTCGAGTCCCCGGGTCCTGTTAACCGGCGTGCAGGCCCTGGTCCGAGTTCTGCTGGAACAGGCGCGGCTCGACCGCGCCGCCGGCCATCATACGGCGGGCCTCGTCTCTGGCTATCGCGGCTCTCCGCTCGGCGGCCTGGACCAGGAGCTGTGGCGTCGACAGAAGCTGCTGACCGCGCACGACATTCGCTTCCAGCCCGGCCTCAACGAGGACCTGGCGGCGACCATGCTGTGGGGTGCCCAGCAGATCGACGCCTTCCCCGGCAAGAAGGTCGAGGGCGTGTTCGGCCTGTGGTACGGCAAAGGCCCAGGCGTCGATCGTTCCGGCGATGCGCTGCGTTGCGCCAATATGCTTGGCACCTCGGCGCTCGGCGGCGTGCTGGCGGTGGCCGGTGACGACCACGGCGCGCAGTCCTCCACCTATCCGCACCAGACCGAGCAGCTCTTCCAGGGCTGGATGATTCCGGTCCTGAACCCGGCCTCGGTGGAGGACATCGTGGATTTCGGCCTGGCCGGCATCGCGTTGTCCCGCTACGCCGGCCTGTGGGTTGCGCTGAAGACCACCTCGGAGACGGCCGAGCAGGCCGGCACCTTCATCGTTCCCTCGCAGCGCGGCTTCGCGATGCCGGACCACGAACGCCCGGCCGATCATCCGATCGGCTACGACCCGGCGCTCTCTTTCCCCGCGGATCGCTTCACCCTGGAACGCCGCGTGCTGATGGAGCGACTACCCGCGGTCGCGGCCTGGGTGCGCACCAACCGGCTGGACCGCCTGGTGTTCGGCGCCCCCGATGCGCCCATTGGGCTAGTGACCGTGGGCCGCGCGCATATGGACACGCTGCACGCGCTGCGCCGTCTTGGGTTGGAGCGGCATCCGCAGCTTGCCCTCTACAAGATCGGCCTGTCGTGGCCGCTGGAAACGGAGGGGCTGCGCGCCTTCGCCCGCGGCAAGCGCGCACTGCTGGTGATCGAGGAAAAGCGCAGCTTCGTCGAGGCGCAGATCCGCGACACGCTCTACAACCTGCCCGCCGGGGAACGCCCGGAGGTTACCGGAAAGACTGATGCCGCCGGCGCGCCCTTGCTGTCCCCGCTCCTGGAACTGTCGCCGGAATCGGTGGCTGACGCCCTGGCGCGCTTCCTCAGCGCTGCCGGGCTGAACGTCCCCACTCCCCCCGAGTACCCACATCCTGAGCGACCTGCCGGCCTGCTGCGCCGCATTCCCGCGTTCTGCGCTGGCTGCCCGCATGGAACCTCGACCCGCTTGCCGGACGGCAGCCTGGCTACGGCCGGGATCGGGTGCCATTTCATGGCGCTCGATCATGGCGACGCCACGCGCACCTTCACCCACATGGGCGGTGAGGGCGTCACCTGGGTCGGGTTGGCGCCGTTTACCGACACCCCGCACGTCTTCGCCAATATCGGCGACGGCACCTACACGCATTCCGGCATACTTGCGATCCGCCAGGCGGTCGCCGCCAAAGCGCGGATCACATACAAAATCCTGTACAACGACGCGGTCGCGATGACCGGCGGCCAGCCCGCCGAAGGCAGCTTCACCGTCCCCGAAATCGCTGCGCAAGTGCACGCCGAAGGAGTGCGCCGCGTCGCTATTGTCGCAGACGAAGCCGAACGTCTGCCGCCCGTCTCGGCCCTTCCCCCTGGCACCACACGCCACGTGCGCGACGAACTCGACGCGGTGCAACGCGAGCTGCGCGACTACGACGGCGTCTCCGCCCTGATCTACGACCAAGTGTGCGCCACCGAGAAGCGCCGCCGCCGCAAGCGGGGCAAGCTGGCGGAAGCGACGCGGAGTGTCGTGATCAACTCCGAAGTCTGCGAGAACTGCGGCGATTGTTCCGTGCAGTCGAGCTGCATCGCGATCGAGCCGGTTGAAACCAGCCTCGGTCGCAAGCGGCGGATCAACCCGACAGCATGCAATGTCGATCTGTCGTGCCTGAAAGGCTTCTGCCCCAGCTTCGTCACTGTTGCCGGGCCGCCGCGCGCGCCCGATGCCGACCCGCATTGGGCCGAGCGCGAGGCTGAGTTGGCGGCCGCGTTGCCGGAGCCAGTGTTGCCCACGCGCCTGCCGTGGCGGGCGCTGTTCGCCGGGATCGGCGGCGGCGGCATTGTCACCTCCGGCGCCGTGCTGGCGATGGCGGCGCATCTGGAGGGGCGGCAGGTTCACACGCTCGATTTCACCGGGCTGGCGCAAAAGAACGGCACCGTCGTCGCGCATGTGCAGATCGGCGAGCCCGACAGCCTGGACGTGGTGCGCATCCCGCTCGGCGAGGCCGATGTGATGCTTGCGGCGGACCTCGCGGTGGGTGCCGGTCCCGGCGTGCTCGAGCGGTGCTCGCCCAAGGCTGCTGTTATCGGCAACCTGGACCTTGCCGCGACGGCGGAATTCAAATTCGACCCGCTGCTGTCGATCGATGCTTTGTTGCATCGGACCACGATCGAGCGGGCGACCGACGCCGACGCCAGCATCTGGCTGCACGCCGTGCGCCTGGCTGAGAAGCTGTTCGGCAACTCGCAAGCGATGAACACGCTGCTGCTGGGCCTGGCCTGGCAGCGCGGTCTGATCCCGGTGGGTGAAGCGGCGATCCTGCGCGCCATCGAGCTGAACGGGGCGGCGGTAGCGCTGAACCGGCGCGCCTTCCTATGGGGCCGCATCCTCGCCGAGCGGCCGGAACTTGCCGACGAGATCCTGCTGCACACGCTGGAGCACCCGCCGGCGACCCTGGACGCCCTGATCGCGGACCGCGCCTCCCGGCTGGTCGAATACCAGGACGCCGCCTATGCGGCGCGCTACCGCGCGGTGCTGGACGACGTGGTTGCGGCCGAGACGAAAGTGTTCGGCCAACTTGGCCGGCTATCGCGCACAGCGGCTGACGGACTGTTCCGGGCGATGGCCTACAAGGACGAATACGAGGTGGCGCGGATGCATGCGGCCGCTTCCTACGCGGCCCGTCCAGTGTTCCACATGTCGCCACCGCTGATCACCCGCACCGACAAGACGACCGGGCGCCGGCGGAAAATTGCAATCCCCGGCTGGGCAGCACTGCCGCTGTTCCGTCTGCTGCGCCATGGCAAACGGCTGCGCGGGACGCCGCTCGACCTGTTCGGCCGGCAGCAGGAGCGGCGGTGGGAACGGGCGCTGATCGCGCAGTACGAGGCTGATCTGCGCCTGGTTGCGGCGGAGCTGCGGCCGGACAATCTCGATCGCGCGGTGGCCATCGCAGCGCTGCCCGACATGATTCGCGGCTTTGGCCCGGTGAAGGAGGCGAACCGCACCAAAGCGATGGCCCGGCGCGAGACGCTTCTGACGGCGCTTCGCACCGCGCCCCGAACGCTTTCAGTGGCCGCGGAGTAGGATCAACTGCCTTCGAGTGTGACGCTGCGGCCCGGCCTCATCGCCTGCTCGAAGACCGGCATGCCACCTTAGTCCAGAGTCAGGCATGCCTCGAACCCCGCAGACGGTGTCCGGGCCGGGCGTGCCGGCCCGGTACCGGCGATCAGCTCGGCAACAGCACCGAGTTCGACCACCTGGATCACACCATTGGACTGCAGTACATCCGGGACCGTGATCTCGGCGACACCGCTCTTGGCACCTTCCACGTACAGATGGCCGTTGTTGAGGGTGACCGTCAGAGGCTCTCCTTCGACGGAATTCAGCTTGGCCTGACCCTCGTTCTGCTGGACCAGCTTCATCAGGTCCGCGGTCGTGTAGCGGCCGGCAATGACGTGATATGTCAGGATCTTGGCCAACGTTGCCTTGTTCTCGGGTTTCACGAGCTCGGCGACGGTCCCGGGCGGCAGCTTGTCGAACGCCGCGTTGGTCGGTGCCAGCACGGTGAACGGACCGGGGCCTTCCAACGTGTCCACCAGCCCGGCGGCTTTGACGGCCGCAACCAAAGTGGTGTGGTCCTTGGAGTTCACGGCGTTGTCGATGATGTTCTTCGACGGGTACATCGCCGCGCCACCGACCATCACCGTTTGTTCCGAGCTCATGGAAGACGAGCCGGACATCTGCGCGAAGGCCGACGGCACAGCAGTCGATGCGGCCAATATCGCCACGCCGGCGGACAGCAGAAACGGAGTCACTCGCATCTGATTTTTCCTTTCCAAGCATGCGCCGTTCAGGAGGCGCCATGTGCCCTACGGCTCAGCTCCCTGGTTGGATGCGCCGCGACAGCGAATTTCGGATGGTGCTGGACAGGTTGGCGTGGGACCCGCATCCGAGAGGGCAATCCCGCCGTATGGTTCGAGCGACCCATCCGCACTGGCGATCTGCTCGAAGTTGAAGTTATGGCGCGGGTTCAACCTCTATGCTTGCCACGACTGTTTCGATAAGTTCGGCGTTCTACGGTGTCGTTGGCCTCCCCAGGACGGGACGATCTTCTTTGGCAGACAACGATCTGGCGGCCATCGATCGGCGAGCGACCGGGGACGGCACCCGGCTTTCGCAGCTCCTGGAACGCTGCGGTAGCGGCGATCGCATGGCGTTTCGCCTTCTGTACGAAGCCGAGGCAGCACGCCTCCATGGGTTGGCGCTGCGCATCACCCGGCAACCGTCATTGGCGGCCGATGCCGTGCATGATGCGCTGTTGCAAGTGTGGCAGCGCGCCGCCCGCTTCGATCCGCAACGCGGATCGGCGGAGGCGTGGCTGACGGGGCTTGTGCGGTATCGCGCCATCGATCTCGTACGCCGGCGGGCGCGCGAGACGACTGGCCTCGAAATGCCGGACGAGGCGGACACGGCGCCCGGCCCGCTCGAGCGTCTGATGAGCTCGGCGGCCGGGCAAGCGTTGCATCATTGCTTGTCTCTGCTCGATGAGCCGCAACGGCGAGTCATTCTGTTGGCATTCACGGACGGATTGTCGCACGCCGAGCTCGCGGAACGATTGGGCGCACCGCTGGGCACGGTAAAATCGTGGATCCGGCGCGGCTTGCTGGCCCTGAAGGCGTGTCTCGAGCCATGAGCGACGCTGCCGAGGAACTGGACTTGCTGGCGGCGGAATACGTGCTGGGCACGCTGGACGCGGCGACCGCGCGCGAGGTCGCGGCGCGGGCTCAGGCGGATCCCGCACTGCAGGCCGCAATCGCGGCGTGGGAGGAGCGTTTGGCGCCACTCGCCTCGCTCACCATGCCGGTAACGCCCCCGCCCTCATTGTGGCACCGGCTGGCCGCGTCCACCGGCGTGGAGACGGCAACATCGCCGGCGAAACCGCTGGTCAGGGCGTGGCGCAGCGTCGCTCTCTGGCGTTGTGCCGCTGCTTCCGGCTTCGCGATCGCCGCGGCTTTGGCGGCCGTCATGTGGCTACGCACGCCCCCCGCTAGCCCTGTCGCAGCCTTGGTCCCGGCGGGAAGTGCTGCGGCTACCTTCGTGGCCGAGCTGCAGCCAAATGGAACGTTGCGCCTCATCGCATTGCGACCGGTCAGCGTCGCTGCGGGAAAGGATCTCGAGTTATGGGCGCTCCCTGCCGGTGCCTCGCGGCCGATCCCGCTTGGTCTGCTGCCACCGGCCGGCCGCAGTGTCGTGCCGCCGAAGCTGCCGGAGGGCCGGATGCAGCTGCTGGTGAGTCTTGAGCCGACGGGTGGATCGCCCACCGGCCTGCCGACCGGTCCGGTGCTATTCGCCGGTACGCTTGCCAGCGCCAATTGATGTCGGCCGTCCGAGAGACCCACGCTCCAGCAGATACAACCGCCTCAATCGCGCAGATGTTCGCGCAGCGTCTTGCCGGCATAATCACGGCGAAACAGCCCCCGCTCCTGCAAAACCGGCACCACCGCCCGGACGAACTGTTCGAACATCCCGGGCATCAGCGTGGGAGTCAGGATGAAACCATCGCAGGCCTGCGCCTCGAACAAATCCTGCAACTGGTCGGCAATGGTTTCCGGCGAGCCCACGATCTGCGGACATAGCTCGCTGGTGGCGAAACGGCGGGCTGCTTCGCCCAGCGTCAGGCCCTGCGCCTCGGTCCCCTGCAAAATCACGTCGAGCGACCCGCGCGATCCGGCCTCCATCTGCATGTCGGTCAGCTTCTGGTCGGCGGGATAGTGCGACAGATCGACGCCGATATGGCCCGACATCTGCGCCAGCCCGACCTCGGTCTGCACCAGCTCGTTGACAAAGGCCTGCCGCTCGCGCGCGATCGCATCCGTCTCGCCGACGATCACGTCGATCGACGGCAAGATCAGGCAATCTTCGGCCGTACGGCCTTGTGCGATCACGCGCGCCTTCAGGTCCTGATAGAAGGCCAGCATGTCCGCCTTGCTGTGCTGCAGCGTGAACACCAGCTCGCCCCAGCGGGCGGCAAAGTCGCGCCCACGCGGCGAGGAGCCGGCTTGCATGATCACCGGCCGGCCTTGCGGCGAGCGCGGCACGGTCAGCGGGCCGCGCGTCTTGATCCACCGCCCCTGGTAGTTGACGTAGTGCACCTTGTCGGGATCGGCATAGACGCCGCGCCGCTTCTCTAGCACCAGCGCATCGGCGTCCCAGCTTTCCCACAGCCGGCACACCGCCTCTGTCACCTCGTCGGCAAAGTCATAGCGCACGCCGCGCGCCGGTAGTTCGTCGAGGCCGAAGTTCTGCGCCTCGAGATGGCCGTGCGAGGCGACCACGTTCCACGCGACCCGCCCCCCGCTCAACAGGTCGAGCGTCCCGAGCGACCGTGCGAGATGGTACGGCGCATTGAACGTGGTTGACAGCGTGGCACCGAGCCCGATGCGGCTGGTCGCACGTGCCATGATCGCCAGCAGCGGGATCGGATCGAGCAGTCCCATCTGCCCGCCGTACCGCAAAATTGTGGCGAAGCTGCTGCCATAGAGATCGTACAGTCCCAGTATGTCGGCAAAGAACAGGCTGTCGAACTTGCCTTGTTCAAGGACGCGCGCGATGTGCTCGTGCCATTGCGGGGTGAAGACCCCGAGGTCCGCTTCCGGATGGCGCCAGGCGCCGTGGTGATGCGCGGTCGGGCCTGCCAGCAGGAAGGCCACGAAGTGCATTTTCCGCCGCCTGGTCATCGCGGCCAACTCGTCAGGTCATCGACGCACTCGGTCATCGGTCTCTCCTGGCTCTGGCCGGACGCGCCGCTGCCGCCCGGCAGCGTTCCGGGCGACCAGGGACCTCCCGGCCCTTCCGGTCCGTTCACATCAGGACTAATCTCCGCCTCACCTTACAGGGAGAGAAAAAATGCTAACACGTCGCGCGCTCCTGGCCACAGGAGCGGCCGCCGCCGCTAGCCCACTCGCCGCCAACCGGACCCATGCTGCTACGCCACGAGATATGATCGTCATGGCAAGGCACATCGACGACATCATCTCCTTCGACCCGGCGCAATGTTACGAATTCAGCGATACCGAGGTCGATGCCAACGTCTATCGCAAGCTCGTGTCACCCGATCTCCGCAATCTCAGTAAGATGGGTCCCGATCTCGCGGAGCACTGGGAGGTTTCATCGGACGGCAAGACATTCACCTTCCACCTGACGCAGAACGCGCGTTTCAGCTCGGGCAAGCCGATGACCTCGGCGGATGCGGAATTCTCGTTGCGTCGGGTCGTGACCCTGAATCTGACGCCCGGCTTCATCATGACCCAGTTCGGCTTTACCAAGGACAATGTTGCGCAACTGATCCGCGCCACCGACCCGCATACGCTGGTCATGGAGCTGCCGAAGCCGGCAGCGACAAGCTTCGTGCTCTACTGCCTGTCGGCCAATGTCGGCGGCATCGTCGAGAAAGAAACCGCGCTCGCGCACCAGGAGAAGGACGATCTCGGCAACCACTGGCTCACCAATCATTCTGCCGGTAACGGCCCTTACCAGCTCACGTCCTGGCAGGCAGATGATCACGTGATCATCGATGCCAATCCCCACTCCGGGACTCCAGTCGCCACCAAACGCATCTTCATCCGTCACGTGAAGGAACCGGCAGAGCAATTGCTGCTGCTTAGACGTGGCGACATCGATATCGCCCGGGATCTAACCAGTGATCTGTTGAAGGCTGCATCCAGCGATCCGAATCTGTACCAGATCTCCACTCCGACGACCAATCAAATGTACATCGCCGGGAACGAAGCCTATGCGCCGTTCGCCAAGGCGGAAGTGCGCCAGGCCATCAAATGGGCGATCGACTACGAGGGGATTCAAAAGAACATCACGCCAACTACCTACATCGTGAACCAAGGCCTCCAACCCAGCATGATGCTCGGCGCCGTGACGACCAATCCGTTTACCAAGGACCCGGATAAGGCGAAGGCATTGCTTGCACAAGCGGGATATGCGCAGGGTTTCACCGCGACACTCGATCATTTCTCCGAGCACCCGTATACGGACATCGCCGCGGCACTTCAGGCGGATCTGGGGGCGATCGGAATCAAGGTTTCGCTGTTGGCGGGGACACGCAAACAGGTCCTCACCAAGATGCGCGCCCGCCAGCACCAGTTGATCATGAACGAATGGTACCCGGACTATTTCGATCCAAACTCCAACGCGCAGGCGTTCTGCGCCGACCCAGACGATGGCGACAACAGTCCCATGAAGATCATCGCGTGGCGCAATCACTTCCACGACCCGCAGCTAACCGAGGAGGTCGCGCAAGCGGCACAGGAGCTGGACACCGAGAAACGTATCGAGCTCTACCACACGATGCAGCAGCAATCCTGGGATCAGTCGCCGATCGCATTCATGCTGCAGCAGAACGCGGTTGCGGTGCTGCGCAAGAATGTCACCGGTTTCCAGCTCGGCGCGCAGTCGGACTTCATCCGCTACGGCAAGACCCGGAAGACGTAAGGAGATAATTACCTCTCCCGCTCTGCGGGAGAGGTCGGTTCGCGAAGCGAACCGGGTGAGGGTGCGGGAGGCGAGGTTGTCACCCGCCTCGCCTCGTGCGGCGAGGTGAGGTGAGCCCCATTACGCCGAAACGTTGCGGCGGGCGAAGGCGCGCACCTGCGCCTTCACCGCACCAAGATCGTTCTTCGTCACCACATAGTGCTCCTCGCGCTCCATCAGGTCCGCGAGCCGCAGCGGCAATGCGGGGCGCACCCCGGTGGCGCGCTCCACAGCCTCGGGGAATTTTGCCGGATGTGCCGTTGCTACCGCGACGATCGGGACTCCATGTCCAGGGCATAGTGCACGCGCCGCAGCCAGCCCGACCGCACTATGTGGATCGGCGATGTAGCCCGTCGCCTCATGAAGCCGCCTGATCTCCGCCTCGGTCCCCGCATCATCAAGCCGGAACCCGTGCAACACCGCGCGTGCCCGCAGCCACGCCGTCTCCGGCACCGCCATCCGTCCGCTCTGCCGGAAACCCCGCGTCGCGGCGGTCGTGGCACGCGCATCGCGGTCCAGCAACTCGAACAGCAGGCGCTCGAAATTCGAGCTGACCTGGATGTCCATGCTGGGCGACAGACTCGGCTCCACGGTGCGCACCGACATGTCGTTGGCCGTCAGGAAGCGCGCCAGGATGTCGTTGCGATTGGATGCGACAACCAGCCGCGCCACCGGCAGTCCCATCCGCCGCGTCGCCCAGGCCGCGAGCACGTTGCCGAAATTGCCGGTCGGCACACTGAACGCCACCTCCCGCTCCGGCGCGCCCAGCGTCAGCGCCGCCGCGACGTAGTACGGCATCTGCGCGGCGATACGCGCCCAGTTGATCGAGTTCACCGCCGACAGGTGCAGCTCCGTACGGAACGGTGCATCGGCGAACATTGCCTTCACAAGGTCCTGACAGTCGTCGAACGTGCCTTCGACAGCGAGGTTGCAGACGTTTGACGCCTGCACCGTAGTCATCTGCCGCCGCTGCACCTCGCTGGTACGGCCCAGCGGATGCAGAATGACGATGTCAGCACGATCTCGCCCAGCAAACGCCTCAATTGCCGCCGAGCCGGTGTCGCCCGAAGTGGCACCGACAATCGTCACCCGTTCGTCACGTGCCGCCAGCACATGCTCGAACAGCCGCCCGAGCACCTGCAGCGCCATATCCTTGAAGGCCAGCGTCGGGCCGTGGAACAACTCCTGCACGAACAGCGTGGTGTCGAGCTGAACCAGCGGCACCACTGCCGGATGGCGAAACCCGGCATAGGCCGCGCGACAAACCGCCGCCAGCGTCTCGAACGCGATCGCCTCGCCGACGAAAGGCTGCATGATCCGCGCTGCCAGCTCGGGATACGGAAGCCCGCGTAGCGCCCGCCAGTCCGCCGGGCCAAGATGCGGCCAGGACTCCGGCACATAGAGCCCGCCGTCCTCGGCCAATCCGGCCAGCAGCACGCCGGCAAAATCACGCACAGGGGCCTGGCCGCGGGTGGAGACATAATGCATGGGCGGATTGTAAGACCGAACCCAGCGCCGGTCGTAGGGGGTGCCCCGGCCGGCGCCCTCAGAACGTCTTCCGGGCCGTAAAATGCAGGCCGCAGGCGCCGTTGGTCACATCGCCGGCGATTGTGGCGCCGTCGCGACGGCCGTTCAGCGTCACATCCGGGCCCGCGCCGTGCACCGTGCCATCTGGATCGACTACGGCATCGACATAGAGGTCAGGGCTCCAGCGATATTCGAACTGGTGGTCCTGGACATAGAGCGTGACCAGGCCGGGATGTGGACAGTCACGCCGATCGGCCTGGAACCGCGTGGTGGTGCCGCGATATGTGCCATCGGTGGTAATCCGCGGCGCCGCGACAGAGGCTTCCGTTGGGGCAGCAGGTGCGGGCGGCTTGGTGGCGCAGGCAGCCACGCTGCCGCAGGCTGCCAGGACAAGGGCAGTTCGGACATTCAGCATCAGGGCTCCTTTCGTGGCGGTGGTACGGAAAGCGCCGCCGTCATGCAGAAGGGACGGCGATTCGGGCAACCTTCACTCGGCCAGGCAACCCTCCGGCTTCACCTTGCGCACGGCGGAGGCGGGGAAGCGTGCCAACCGCTCGGCCGGACGGATCGGCCGCCGCACGAGTTCGCCGCCGCAATTGGGGCAGCGTCCGGCCAGCACGCCATCGGCGCATGCCGCGCAGAACGTGCATTCGAAGCTACAAATCCGCGCATCGAGACTGTCAGCCGGCAGGTCGCGGCCGCAGCATTCACAATTCGGACGAAGCTCCAGCATGGGAATTCTCAGACGCAAATGGTTGCATAAGTCAGCAGATTGCGAGTTTGCCGCGGACGTAACGGGACGGAGATGACCGGCACAAGGTCGGCCACGATGGTGGCGGCGCACTCGCCGGAGAGTCAAGCTTCGAGCCACCCGGCGCCTGCTTCTTCGCCAAGGACAATCATGGACGCAACTTCCGAATGAAGTACTACGAACCGCCGCGCCGCTTGACAGAATTCACCGTGCCGGAGCGATCATCGGGTTTCGGCGACTGGCCCAATGCAAGAGGAACCGATCCATGCCCGACGATCTCGCATCGAAAACCGCGACAGCTCCGCGCCGCCGCCTGCTGGCGGACGCGCCTTCGCCACCGTCGCACTATGTGGACGTCGTGAACGCACCCTGGCAAACGTCAAAATTCCCCGGAATTGAGCACAAGATCCTGTATTCCGACCCGGCGACCGGGCTTTCCACCCTGTTGTTCCGCCTCGCGCCGGGGGCAGTGGTGCCGCTGCACGAGCACACCGGGGTGGAGATGACCTATGTGCTGGAAGGCAGCCTGGAGGACGACGAGGGGGTCTGCACGGCGGGCAATTTCGTTTGGCGCCCGGCCGGTAATACGCACGTGGCGCACGCCCCGAACGGCGCGCTGATCCTCGGCGTGTTCATGAAGCCGAACCATTTCGCCGAGGGGCAGAAATTCTTCACGGCCGACCGGCCGGGCTAAGTCGCCGGGGGGCGGATCACCCCGGCGGCAGGGTGTCGGTGCCGTCCTCGAAGTGAGCGGCCTGCCGGGTCGCCTCGTCGTGCAACGCTCCGATCTTCTCGCGAAGCGCGAACAGTCGCGCCTGGTAGAGCTGAACCGAGCCGCCGAGACGCCGTACGCTGCCCTGCAGATCGCCGACCGCGCCGCGCCATTGCGTGACCGCCTGACGCTGGTCGGCCAGAGCGCCGTTCAGCACCGACAACGCGCGGTGCAGCCGCTGCGGGTCGTTGACGGGCCGGCGAACCGGGAATGGAATGATCTCCGCACTGCGTTGCTCCGCCATGACCGGCTCCTTCGGTTTGACGGAGATTAACAAAGCATGAAAACGCACCCGACACCAGAAAATATCGCACAGACAACGGTATGCTTAGATGGAAATTGCCACCCCCAGCACGCGGACCATCAGCACCGTGATCAGCATCGCCGCCGCAACGACCGTCAGCGCCCAGCGGAGCCATAGATAGCCAGGTGGCACCGCTGCTTCCTGCCCCGCCGAGCGGTGCTCACCGAGCGCCGTGCCGATGAAGCCCGCGGTCAGCACCGCCAGCGCGACCCAACCAGGTGCAAGCAAATAAACCAGCAACGCCAGCCAGCCGACCAGAGCCGGGAGTACGCCCAGCACCAGACGCCAGCGCTGCCGCCGCGCGTCGGTGCCGGCGGGAAGCGCAAATCCCCACTGCATGCCGCCCAGGAACGCCAGCGTCACGGCGCCATAGGCGATCAGCGCGGACAGCATCCGGTCGGCCTCGCCGTCTCGTGCCATCGCCCCCAGCCCGCAACCGATAAACGGCACGAGCCCGGCGATCCCCAACAGGATGGCAAGTAACGGCATCGATTCCCCTTGGTTCCCGGCGCCACAGCTTAATCGCCTCGCGCGGTTGTGCTAGCGGGCGGCGACGGCCATGGGTCACAGTGACCTGACTGTCCGCATTTCCCGACAAGATGCTTGACAGTATGTCCGCAATTGCCGACATTCGACGCGATGGCAGCCCTGGTTTGGAGTCGCGAAGCGGTCAAGGTGCTGCGGCGCATGCAGCCACGACGCGCTGCCCAGATCAGAGCCACCTGCAGCGCCATTGCCGCCGATCCGCCGCCAGGCGGACAGCACGCTAATCTGCGCCCCCTGGTCGGTGTGCTGCATGGCTATCGCGTGCGGTTCGGCGACTGGCGGGGAAGTTTCAGGATCGACCAAGATACCGACACCGTGGAGGTGTTCGAAGTCGCCCCACGCGGGAGTGCATATCGATGGTAACGACTAGGTTTGCGGACAAAAACCTCTCAGATCCGGTCTTGACCGAGATCACAGCCATGCAGAGCCAGCTTGCCGCAACCTTGGCCTGGCTCGGCGCGAACTATCTGCCGGACCCGTTGCCGCCCGTCGTCAGGGATCGCATTGAGCAGCACATCAGAGAATTCGATCTGCTGCGCGACATGGTCGAAGATCTCGAAGCCACCTTGGCCTATCACCGCACGCGAAATGTTGAAGTTGTGCCCGACGCTGTCGTCGAGCGGCTGCTCGCCGGCGAAAACCCGGTTCGCGTCTGGCGCGAGCATCGTGGCCTGTCGCTGCGCACCCTGGCGAAGCGCGCCGGCATATCCCCGTCGCTTCTGAGCGACATGGAAACCGGGAAGAGCGAAGGCCGCCCGTCGGCAATCCGCGATTTGGCGGCAATACTTCAAGTCGACATGGACGATTTGATCGCACCGGTCGAACGCGTGGCTGGATCTGCTGGCGCGTCTGGCTCACACAGTGGCCGACCGAAGCACTGACGGCGATTACGGACCTCGCCTCCCCCCCTCAGCTTAATCGACCGACCCGCTTATGCTAGCGGATGGCGATGGGCGTCGGTCTCGAGATCTTTGTCTTACTGGTGCTGATCGGCGTCAACGGGCTATTCTCGATGAGCGAGTTGGCGCTGGTCTCGGCTCGCCGGGCGCGGCTGGCGGTGCTGGAGCGCAAGGGGGTGCCGGGCGCCACCCTGGCGCGCACGCTTGTCGATGACCCGCAGCGCTTCCTGCCCACGGTGCAGGTCGGGGTTACGCTGGTCAGCGTCTTCGTCGGCGTGTTCGGCGGCGCCAGCATCGCTGCGCACATTCAGGCAGGGCTGCAGGCGCTGTCGCTGGCGCCCGCCGCCGCGGCAACCCTGTCGCTGGCGATCGTCGTGGTCGTCAGCACGTACCTCATGCTGGTGCTGGGCGAGCTGGTGCCGAAGCAGCTCGCGCTGCGACACCCAGAATACACGGCCGCCCGTGTCGCGGGGCCGATCGCCTGGACCGCGCGCCTTGCAGCGCCGGCGGTCTGGCTGCTCAGCCATTCATCGGCGCTGGTCCTGCGGCTGTTCGGCTTCTCCCGTGCTACTCGCCAGACGGTCACCGAGGAAGAACTGCGTGCCCTGCTTGCCGAAGGCGCTCAGACGGGGGTGCTCGAGACCGAGGAGCGCGACATGATCGAGCGAGTCCTGCGGCTGGCCGACAAGCCGGTGCGGGCGATCATGACTCCGCGCACGGAACTGGCATGGATCGACCGCACTGACACGCGAAAGGATATTGCCGCGACTCTGAAGGCGGCACCGCACTCGCGTTTCGTGGTTTGCGACGGCTCGGTCGATAACGTCGTCGGTGTCGTGCAGGCGAAAGACCTGCTCGACCGAATCCTGAGCGGCGGCGACCTGTCGGTTGGTGCCGCGCTCCGCCAGCCGATCGTGGTGCCGGACACGGTCTCGGCGTTGGATGCGCTGGAGCGGCTGAGGGCCGACCCGGTAGGGATGGCGCTGGTGATGGACGAGTACGGCAGCTTTGAGGGGGTGGTGACCACGGCGGACGTGCTGGAGGCGATTGTCGGCGATCCCAGCGATGCGGAGGCGCAGCCCAGCTCGCCGGGTTCCGCCGAAGGCGAGGCGGTGCTGGTGATGGACGGCATGATGCCGGTGGATGAGCTGAAATCGCGGCTCGAGCTTCCGGACCTGCCCGCCGAGGGAACGTATCACACGTTGGCGGGGCTGCTGCTGGCGCTGCTGCGGCGAGTCCCGCGCGAGGGTGACCGTATCGTGTTCGGCGGCTGGCGCTTCGAGGTGCTGGCGATGGACCAACGACGGGTGGACAAGGTCCGCGTCAGCCACGAACCGGCCACGGCCTGATCCGGCGAAAAAAATCTCGCCCACCAGTGACCTCGTTCACAGCTTCCCGCGTCTTGCCGGCCCAAATTGCCCCTCGACATCCCGCCCCCAGGCGGGACGATGAAGGAGCCAAAAATGCTTCGAACATCAGATTTCGTGCGCCCGAGCGATGTGCTGGACCCCGACCAGGATCCTGCCCCGACCGATCAGGTGGACTTTGATGGCGCCGACAGCCGGATGCGGGGCTCGGTCGTGGCAGTGATATGCGTGCTCGGCATGCTGGCCTTGGCAGTGCTGCAGCCGCATGCACGGAACTTCCCCCCCGCCGACGGCCACTCAGCGGCGCCGGTCGCGGCTATGTATCCTCACTGACGGCTCAGCGCTCCCCGCGCTGAGCCAGCGGTGCGACGAATTGCGGCTCGGTGTCCCAGGGGAAGAGAATCCAGGTGTCCTGCGACACCTCGGTGATGAAGCTGTCCACCACGTCACGCGCTGCCGGCTTGGCATAGACGCAGGCGAAGTGCGCGCGCGGCAATAGCGCGCGCACAACGCGCGCAGTGGCCCCAGTGTCCACAAGGTCATCAATGATCAGGAAACCGCTGCCGTCGCCGGCTGCGGTCGGCGGCTTGAGGATCATCGGCGTCCCGCGCGACTCCGGCGCTTCGCCGCCGTAGCTCGCGATCGAGATGCTCTCGACGAACCGACACTCCAGCTCGCGCGCGACGATCGCGGCCGGGATCAGCCCACCGCGCGCCACCGCCACCACACCCGCAAAGCTGCCGCCCTGGGGACCTTTGCCGATCAACCGCCAAGCCAGCGCGCGGGCGTCTCGGTGTAGCTGGTCCCAGGTCACCGTATAGTAATGCGTCGGCATCAGAAGAGCTTGCCGCCGTTCGGAACTTTGAAGTCGGGCTTGACCAGCACCACCGCGCCATCCTCGTCGGGCATACCAAGCGTCAGCACCTCGCTGACCGAGGGGCCGATCTGGCGCGGCGGGAAGTTCACCACAGCGCACACTTGGCGGCCGATGAGCTGGTCCGGGCGGTAGTGCACGGTGATCTGCGCCGACGACCGTTTCGTGCCGATCTCCGGCCCGAAATCGATGACGAGCTTGAGCGCCGGTTTGCGTGCCTCGCGGAAGGGCTGCGCATCGACGATTGTGCCCACCCGGATGTCGACACGCTCGAAATCGGCGAAGGCGATGGTCTCGGGCATGGCGGCCTCATCATCAGTGGTCAGTGGGCGGGGGCCGGTAGTCAAGTCGCCGGGGTCCGGGCCATACTGGCCGGAGAATAGCAATTCCGGAGCGTCGATGCGCGATTTCCACTTTCCCGGTCGCAGCCGGGTGTATGCCACGCATGGCATGGCCGCCACCTCTGTGCCGGCCGCCACGCTGACCGCGCTCGACGTGCTGCGCGCCGGCGGCAATGCGCTCGACGCTGCGGTCGCAGCCTGTGCGGTGCTGTGCGTGATCGAGCCGGCGTCCACCGGAATTGGCGGCGACTGCTTCTGCCTCTATGCGCCGGCGGGCACTGGAAAGGTGGTCGCGCTGAACGGATCGGGCCGCGCGCCCGCGGCGGCCACGATCGACTGGTACGAGCAGCATGGCATCGCCGCGATCGAGAACACCTCAGCGCACAGCGTCACTGTGCCCGGTGCGGTAAACGCGTGGGAGACGCTGCTGGCCGCGCATGGGCGCAAGGGGCTCGACGAGCTGTTGGCCCCGGCGATGAGCTTCGCCGCCGAGGGCTGGCCGGTGCACGACAAGGTGGCCTGGGACTGGGCGCGCCTGGAAGACAAACTGCGCAAGAACGGGACCCATGCCTTCCTGCCGGGTGGCGCCGCGCCGCGCCCCGGCGATTTGTTCCGGAACCCGACGCTGGCCGAAACGCTGCGGGGGATTGCGCGGCACGGTGCGCGCGCCTTTTACGAAGGGCCCGTCGCAGCCGACATTGTCGCCACGCTGCGCGCCCGCGGCGGCCTGCATACCGAGGCCGATTTCGCCGCCGGCCTGGCCAACGCGGAGTTCGTCGAGCCGATTAGCCTGAGTTGGCGCGGCTATGACGTGTACCAGTGTCCGCCGAACGGGCAGGGGCTGGTCGCGCTGATGATCCTCGGCATCCTCGGCGGGATCGAGACGGCACCCGACGGTCCGCTAAGTGCCCAGCGCTATCACCGGCATATCGAGGCGGCACGGCTTGCTTACCGCGACCGCGACGCGTTCATCGCCGACCCGTCGCAGGCGGACGTGCCGGTGAAGAAGCTGCTCGACCCCGCCTATCTCGGCGGGTTACGCGCGCTGATCGACGATGCGCGCGCGATGCGCGCCCTGCCGGCGGCCGGCGAGGCGCTGCTGCCGCCGCACAAGGACACGACATATCTCTGCGTGGTCGATCGGGACGGCAATGCGTGCAGCTTCATCAACTCGCTGTTCCAGGGATTCGGATCGGCGATCCTGGCCGAGAAATCGGGGGTGATGCTGCAGAACCGCGGCTTCGGCTTCCGCCTGGAGCGCGGGCATCCGAACTGCATCGCTCCGCGCAAGCGGCCAATGCACACGATCATCCCAGGCATGGTGATGCAGGGCGGGCAGGCGGTGATGCCGTACGGGGTGATGGGCGGGCATTTCCAGCCGATGGGCCACTCGCTGTTCCTGACCAACCTGCTGGAGTTCGGGCTCGACATTCAGGAGGCGATCGACCTCCCGCGGCTGTTGCCGCTGGGTGGCAAGGTGCAAATCGAGCGCGGCATCCCGCCCGAGGTCTGCGACCGGCTGGCTCGGCTGGGCCACGAGCTGGAGCTGGTCGAACGACCGCATGGCGGCGGTCAGGCGATCTGGATCGATCGTGCGCGCGGTTGCCTGATCGCCGGGTCCGAGCCGCGCAAGGACGGACTGGCTTTGGGGTATTGAGGCGAGGGGCGCGCCGGGATCGGCGTGACTCAGCGGAGCATTGCGATAACCGCACGTATCGAGTGCGCGGCCGACATCGGAGCAGCCGGCTGGTGGGCCGCCTCGACCGTGTCTGAATGCGCCAACGCCAGAGGTTACGTGATGAGCAAGACAAGGGTGCTGGTGATCGGCCTTGAGCCGTCGTTAATCGATTTCGAAGAGCCCGCCTATGCGGCCACAGGCCTAACCGCGGGCAAAGTGATGGCCGGTCTCGCGGCTGACGAAAAGCATCTGCATGCGCTCGGCTATGAAGCAGAGCTGTGCCTCACGGATTTTGGCGAAACCGCTGAGATCGTCGTTCGGGAGAGGCTGGAACGGAAGCGCTTCGACTGTGTCCTGATCGGCGCTGGTGTGCGGCTGATCGCCCAGAACACCCCGTTGTTCGAGAAGCTGATCAACGTCGTGCATGAACATGCGCCGCAGGCGAAGCTCTGCTTCAACACGAACCCAACAGACACGGCCGAGGCGGTTCTGCGCTGGGTTGCGGCAGGATGAGCCAAAGCGATTGTGGGAAGGTGGCGCGTCCCGCATGAGCCGTTCGTCATGAAACCCGTCTCGGGCTGCCTACAATGGACGCGCGCTTTTCCTCCGAAGCCTTCGGCTCTTTGGAAAGGATCGCGCTGAAACGGATTGCAATTTTGCACCTCAAATACCTGGTATTTTACCAGCCGGCCTATCCAATGACAGTCTCGACCCATTGCAGACATTCAGCCGGCCCAACCCGAACGGCTGCAAAGCACGATCAGCAGTCAAGTCGAGCGCCACCTTCATCGTTGGCTCTTCTTCCCCGGTTGACCAAAAGCGATCATGTGCCGATCATTGCTCGACCCCAGCTCGGCGGCTAACGCGATGGTCGAGGCGATCGCTTCCATCGCTCAAACGGGACATGTCGGCGTGGAGAGTGTTATCAGGTACGGTCAGATGGACCACAAGCCATGATGCAAACAGCGGAACGGTCCGCGGCGCCACTTGCGCCCAACCTCGTTGCCGCGGATTATGCCGCGCGCCATTGGACGTGGCCGGCCCCTGGAATGTTGCCGATCGGCAGCGATGCTCACCGGGACGCGGTCTGTCGCATGTTTCGTGACACCTTCAACCCGTATCGGCCGTCGATCATCGATTGGCCCGAGCTGTCGCCTGATGCACTGGCACGGCTGACCGGCCTACCGATCTGGGACATCGCGGTGCAGACAGAGGGCAAGGCGCGACTGCGCATGTTCGCCTATGGAAAAAGCCAAGCTGATCCTGCCTGGCGGGAGGCCATCGAGCGCAATGCCTGGGAGGAGGGCCGACATAAAGACGTGTTGTCTAATCTTGTTGCCGCTTATGGCATCCGGCTCGCACCGGAGCCTGTCTACCGCGAACCACGTGATCCAGAATGGGCCTATATGGTCACCGGTTTCTCTGAATGCGTGGATAGCTTTTTCGCATTCGGCCTGTTCGAGGTGGCGAAGCGATCGGGCTTTTTCCCGCCGCAGCTGGTAGACACGTTCGAGCCAGTCATCCAGGAAGAGGCGCGCCATATCCTGTTGTTCGCCAACTGGCTGGCCTGGCACCGTCGTCGCCTTCCGATCTGGCGGCGGGTTTGGTTTGAACTGCGAGTCGTCGCAGTCTGGGTCTTTCTTGCCTGGGAACGCATCGGCATCGCGCGTGGAATGGATGCCGGGAATGGCAAGCCGGCAGATCACAACTTCACACTGACCGGCAGCAAGTCAGTGAGCGAAGTCGACATCAGTCCCGCGGCGCTCATGGTGGTCTGTCTGGCGGAGAATGATCGACGCTTCGCCGGCTACGACGGTCGACTGCTGCGCCCCACCACAACGCCGGCGATTGCCCGCCTGTTCTGTCGGTTCACGCGGAACCGACGCCGCACTAGCGTGGGAGTTGGCTGATGAAGGTGAAGGTTGGGTCCGAGGCCGATAAGGAACAGTTCTGCCGGCAGTTCCTGGAAACGCACGAACTCTATGATCCGGCAACACTGGCCTGACCAGAGCTCGACAACGCACAGCTCGCCGCCCGCTGGAGGCGTGCCGGAAGAACAAAGGCGACGTTGAGGGAGCCCGGTTGGCTGAGCGGTAAGGTGCGCCGAAAGGCGCCGGCCAGCCCACGGCAACACCCATGCGGCCGGCCTGCAAACAGCGAGAGGGACAATCATCGTGGGCGTGGCGCGCATTGGTTGAGAGATGACCTTTCTTGATTCGCTCGCCTGGCTTGTCGGGCGCAGCCAACGCCATGCGCTGATCGTCATGCTGGCCGGTGGCGTGCTGGCGGGTGTCAGCGCGATCACGACGGCGCACGATCTGGGCATCAACACCAACACCAATTTGATGTTTCCGGAAAGCCTGCCCTGGCGCCACAACGCCATCGCCTTCGCGCGCGACTTTCCGCAATTCAGCGATCTGCTGGTGGCGGTGGTGGACGGCCGTATCCCTGAGGCAACCGAATCGACGGCCGCCGATCTGGCAGCGGCGCTGGCGCTGGACCACACTGATTTCAAGACGGTGCGCCGCCCCGACAGCTCGCCCTTCTTGTCGCAGGAAGGATTGCTCTTCCTCGATACGCCCCGGCTTGAGGCGGTGCTCGAGCGGATCATCGAGGCCCAGCCCTTTCTGGGCGCGCTGGCCGCCGACCAGAGCGCCCGCGGGCTTTTTGCCGCGTTGTCGCTGCTGGGCCGCGGCGCGACCAAAGGCCAAGCCGATCTCGATTCGTTTCTGCCGGCGTTGACCGCGTTCCACCACACGATGGCCGAGGCGATCGACGGACAGAGCCTAGCCCTCTCCTGGTCGCAGCTGCTGGGTGGCCAACTCGCCGAATTGGCGGGCCAATACAAGTTCGTTTTGGTGAAGCCAATGCTCGATTTCAGCGCCCTGGAGCCGGGTGGCGTCGCCGCCCAAAGGATGCGCCAGATCATCCAGCAACTGCCGCTTGTCAAATCCGGCGACGCGCGGGTGCGGATCACCGGCGTCGTGGCGCTTGCCGACGATGAATTTGCCACCGTCGCCCGGGGGATTGTCGCGGGGCTCATTGGCAGCATCGTGCTGATTACCCTTTGGCTGTTCCTGGCGGTGCGCAGCTGGCGCCTGATCGTGCCGATCCTCTTCACCCTCGGCCTGGGGCTGCTGCTCACCCTGCTGTTTGCCACGCTAGCGGTCGGGACGCTCAACTTGGTTTCAGTCGGCTTCGGCATCTTGTTCGTCGGCATCGCCGTCGATTTCGCCATTCAATTCGCCGTGCGCTATCGCGAGATACGCCACGATCTGCCGGATATCGCCACCGCTCTGACCGCAACGGCACGCCGCGCTGGTGGCCAAATTCTGGTGGCGTCAGCGGCCACCGCAGCGGGATTCCTCGCCTTCGTTCCGACCGATTTTCGCGGCGTCGCCGAACTCGGGCTGATTGCCGGCATCGGCATGTTGATCGCCTTCTGCTGCACTTTGTTCTTTCTGCCCGCCGCCATCCGGCTGTTTCATCCACCTGGCGAGCCTGCCGAGATCGGCTTTCGCTGGGCGGCCCGACTTGATGAGGCGGTACGGTGCTATCGTCGCCCGCTGTTGCTAATCTTTGCCCTGCTCGGCGCCACCGGCCTCGCCCTACTGCCGCAGTTGCGCTTCGATGCTGACCCACTCCACACCAAGGATCCCACCACCGAGGCGATGCAGACTCTCTATGACCTCATGGCATCGCCGATCACCAACCCCTTCACCATCGACATCATGGCACCGAGCGTTGCCGATGCCGCTGCGAAGGCTCAGCAGCTCGCCACGCTGCCGCTGGTGGCCCATGTGTTGTCGATCAACAGCTTCGTGCCAGCTGATCAGACGGCGAAGCTCGCTCTGATCCATGACGCCCGAACGCTGCTCGACGTAACACTGGCACCGCGCCCCCCCGCGACGCCGCCCTCGCCGAACGAGATCCGGCAGGCTGCGAAGGACGCCCTCGCTGTGATCGAGCCGAGCCTCGCGAAACTTCCCGCTGATCATCCCCTGGCGCAGGTCGCCGGCGATCTGCGCCAGCTATCGGTTGCCTCCGACCCAGTCGTGCGCGCCGCGGATGAGAGCTTGACGCGATTCCTGCCGATGCAGATCGAGCAGCTGCGCGTGGCGCTGACCGCGCAGCCGGTGACGGCGGAAAGCTTGCCGCCGGAGATCACGCGCGACTGGCTGCTGCCGGACGGACGCGCCCGCCTCCAGGTGGTGCCGAAGCCCGCGACTCAGGACAGCGTCGTGCTGCTGCGGCGCTTCGTCGACCAAGTGAAGGCCGTGGCGCCCGATGCCGGCGGCGCTGCCGTCATTTTCGAGTTGACCGGCGTGACCATCGTCCACGCCTTTCGCACCGCAGCGCTTACCGCCATTGGGACGATAACGCTCATTCTTCTGATCGCGCTGCGGCGGATTGTGGACGCAGCACTGGTGATGGCGCCGTTGCTGCTGTCGGCGCTCGCCACGGTGGTCGTCATCGTGGCGCTGCGCTTGACGCTCAACTACGCCAATATCATCGCCCTCCCGTTGCTGCAGGGGGTCGGCGTCTCCTTCAATGTCTATTTCATCATGAACTGGCGGATGGGACAGACTTCGGTCCTGGGCTCCGCCACGGCCAGGGCGATCCTCTATTCAGCGCTCACCACAGCCAGCGCCTTCGGCGCATTGGCGCTGTCGGCGCATCCGGGAACCGCCAGCATGGGGTGGCTTCTGCTGATTAGCCTGGGCTGCACGCTGATCTCAAGCCTTGCGTTCGTGCCGGCTCTGCTCGCAGCAGTCGGTGCGCCAACGCGACTTCGGCGCCTTGAGACGCGTCATGGCTGAGCGCCCGCTTTGCTCGAATGCTTTGGGTGAGCCCGCGCTGGAGCTGGGGCGACACCGTCATCGGCTTCCATCATAATGCCCCGCCAGACGACCTGGTTGCCGGAATAGCTGGTGATGACCTCGACGATCGAGAGGATATCCCGGAAGGGCAGCTGCGCGTGGCGCTGACCGCGCAGCCGGTGACGGCGGAAAGCCTGCCGCCGGAGATCACGCGCGACTGGCTGCTGCCGGACGGACGCGCCCGCCCCCAGGTGGTGCCGAAGCCCGCGACTCCCTCGCAGGTTAGCGCATTGCTCGATCAGATCGACAGTTCCATCGCGTCGTTCGTCGGGGACGGTGCGTATGACCAGGAAGCAGTCTACACCGATGTCACCGTACGCCACCCTGAGGCCCGCGTCGTTGTTCCGCTGCGTGCGACGGCTGTGCTGAGTTCCGTATCACAAAGCGCACCAACGCAGAGGGATCGTCATCTGCAGGCGATTGCGGGGAACGGTCGGATGCAGGCGTGCCGTGCAGCTTCCTGACACCGCTGAACAACGGGGTCCTGAATGATCGGGATCCGCGGTATGTCGGGGCCGCCAGCAAAGGCGAGGCGGTGGCGATTGCCGCCGGCGCCTGGCTGGCTGGACGGCAGACCGTCGTCATGTGCCAGAATTCCGGCCTTGGCAATGCGGTCAATCCGCTGACCTCGCTGAACGCGCCGTTCCGCATCCCGACCCTGCTCATCACCACATGGCGGGGCGAGCCGGGCAAGCCGGACGAGCCGCAGCATGCGGTGATGGGCGTCATCACTCAGGATCTGCTGACCTTGATCGGCGTGGAGTATGCGCCCTTTGCGGCCTCCGCCGCCGATCTGGCCACGACGATGGCGAAGGCGTCCGACCGGCTGAACGCCCGGAACTTGCCCTACGCTCTGGTGATGGCGCAAGGCAGCGTCGCTGACGAGGCGCTGGAACCCACGGCTTCCATGGCGCCAGTCATCGCTCGCCGATACGACGATGCCGCCGCCGGCGCGTTGCCCACCCGCATCGCCGTCCTTGAGCGGTTCCTGGCCGCCGCGGACGAGGACACGGCTGTGATCGCCACGACCGGCAAATGCGGGCGTGAGCTCTTCACCCTTGCTGACCGGCGCCAGCATCTCTATCAGGTCGGCTCGATGGGCGGCGCCAGCGCCATGGGGCTCGGCGTGGCGCTCAACGTGCCCAACCCGGTGGCGGTCCTCGATGGCGACGGTGCCGCGCTGATGAAGCTCGGCAACCTGGCCACAATCGGCGCCTATCATCTCGGGAACCTGCTGCATATCGTGCTGGATAATGGCGTGCATGACTCCACCGGAGGACAGGCGACGGTCTCCGCGTCGGTGGATTTCGCCGCAATCGCGCTCGCGTGCGGCTACCGCTATGCCGCGTCGTGCCGGAGCCTGGCGGGATTTCGAGACGGCGCTCAGCCAGGCGGCACGGCAAGAGGGACGATCGGGTCCGGCATTGATCCACATCCGCATAGCGCCGGGGTCGCTGGCTGAACTCGGGAGGCCCACGGTCGGTCCGGAAGTCGTCGCGCGGCGCTTCCGGAGCTTCCTCCGCGAGCACCGTGCCCGGTGAGGGTCTCGGCCGTCCTTTCGGTCCTGGCCGGACTTGCCATCGTCATCGGTCTCGTGATGGCGAACGGTGTTGCCGGGATTGGAGCGGGTATTGCAGCGACGGGCTGGGGCATCGTCGCGGTCATCGCCATCCATCTGCCGCAGGTCTTCTGTTCCGCGCTCGGCTGGCGCGCCCTGGCATCCGGTTCCCGGACGCCGTCCTGGCGGGCGTTTTTCGGCCTGCGTCTGATCCGGGAAGGGGTGAACGCCCTGCTGCCGGTAGCGCAGATCGGCGGTCATCTCGTAGGCGCGCGGCTCCTCGCCCAAGCCGGCGTGCCGCTCAGCGTCGCCGGGGCCGGCGTCGCCGCCGACCTCACGCTGGAGATGCTGAGCCAGGTGGTCTTTACCGTGCTGGGCGTCGGTTTGCTGGCGGCGGGTTCGCAGACGGCAGGACTTTCCGGTCATATGGCCGGCGGCGTCCTTGCCGCCATCGCCATTCTGACCGCCGTCTTCGTGGTCGCCCAGCGCTTCGGCCTGTTTCGTGTTCTGGAAGGCGGCCTCTTGCGGTTGGCGAAGCGGCAGAACTGGAAGGGGCTCACGGGTCTGACCGGGCTGCATTTGGCCATTGCCGCGATCTACGGATCCCCGCGCCGGCTGATCGTCGGCGGAACCTGCCACTTTGCCGCCTGGCTGCTGGGCGGGTTCGAGGTCATGGTCGGTCTGCATGTGCTCGGCGTTCCGGTCGGCTTCCGCGACGCGACGATCATCGAAAGCCTAGGCCAGGCATTCCGTGCGGTCGGCTTCGCGGTGCCGGGCGGGCTGGGTGTCCAGGAAGGCGGCGTGTTGCTGATCTGCACCTTATTGGGCATCGGGCCGCAAACCGCTATCGAGCTGTCGCTGCTGAGGCGCATCCGCGAATTGGCGCTGGGCGTTCCGGCGCTGACGGCGTGGTACTGGATCGAACGCCCTTATGCGGGTGCGCTCGCTTCGCCCCATGAAGACGAACCTTGTCGGGAGACGACGTCGTGATCGGTGATTCCTGGACGCATCGGCTAGCGCGGCCGCTTGTCCGTCCCCTGGTGGGAACCGGGGTTACGCCCAACCACATCACCACCGCCCGGCTGGTGACCGGACTGATGGCCTGTTGCGCCTTGGTGCTGGGCGATCCGATCTGGACCTGGTGGGCCGGGTGGATGTGGCTGCTTTCGGCGTTCCTCGACCGCGCGGACGGCGAACTGGCGCGGGTCGGCAACATGGCGTCGCCGGAGGGCCAAGCCTGGGACTATCAGGTCGATTTGATCGTCAACCCGGCCCTTTTCGCGGCGATCGGCATCGGTCTTCGCCACTCCGTGCTCGGCGTCGCCGCCATCCCGCTCGGCCTGGTCGCGGGGGGCTTGGTCTTCTTGGTCGCCTATTGGGGGAAAGCCCTCGAGCGTCGGCAAGGACTGGCCGTCAAGGCCTATTCCGGCGCGTTCGGGTTCGATCTCGACGATCTCCTGTACCTGTTCGCGCCGCTGGCCTGGCTGGGCTGGCTGGCGCCGATCCTGGTGGGCGCCGCGATCGGCGGTACGCTGATGGCGCTGCTGACCGCCTGTCGGCTCTACCGCCTGGTGGTCCGCCAGAAAAGGGCGGCCGAGGGGATCGCATCGTGGCCTCCAGTCCCGGGGAGATGTTCGAGACGGTCTTGCTGACGCCGGGGCCGCTGACCACCAGCCTGGCGACCCGCGAAACGATGCTGCGCGATTTCGGGTCGCGGGACGGGGTCTTCATCGATCTCACCCAGGAGATGCGCCGGCGCCTGCTGAGTGTGGCCAACAGTCTCGAGCCATGTCGCGGTGCGTTCGCCGGGCAGCGGCACCTTCATCGTCGAGGCGGCGATCGCGACGCTGACCGGCCCGGGCGACAAGCTCCTGGTGCTCGTCAACGGCGCCCATGGCGAGCGGATGGCGGCCATCGCCCGCCGCCTGAATCGGCCGGTGGAAATCCTGTCCTGGCCGGAGGATCGACCGGTCGCCCCCGCCGTCGTCGAACGGACACTCGACGCCGATCGGGGCATCACCCATGTGCCACTGGTCCATTGCGAAACCACGACGGGACTGCTCAATCCGCTGGCGGAGACGGCCGCAATCGTCGCGAGAAGCGGCAGGGTCTTGCTGGTGGACGCGATGAGCAGCTTCGGCGCCTTGCCGATCGACCTGCGGCGCATCCCGATAACCGCCCTCATGGCCTCCAGCAACAAATGCCTGGAGGGCGTCCCGGGGCTGGGTTTCGCGCTGGTGGAGCAGGCAGCCCTGGCAGGCTCCCGCGGGAAATCGCCGTCGCCTCGATCTCCACGACCAGTGGTGCGGCTTCGAGGCCAACGGGCAATGTCGCTTCACCCCGCCGATCCAGGTCGTGGCGGCGCTGGTATCGGCCTTGCGCCAACTGGAGACGGAGGGCGGCCCTGCCGCTCGTTTGCGGCGCTATGGTGAGAATTTCGACACGCTGTCGGCCCGGCATGGCAGCCTTGGGTTTCAAGCTGTTCCTCGACCCGGCGGTGCAGGCGCCGATCATCGCGACCTTCCATTGCCCGGCCGAAAACTGGCTCCGGTTCGAACGCTTCTACCGGGGTCTGGCCGAACGGGGGTTCCTGATATATCCCGGCAAGCTCAGCCATGCCGAAGGTTTCCGCATCGGGTGCATCGGCGCGATCGAGCCGGCCGATTTCCGGCGGCTGCTGATCGACAATCCGGGAGGTGGTCGACGAGATGAAGCGCCTGCCGCCGCAGGAACCAGCCGGATCTTCGCCATGACGGCGGTCCCCGCCGGCGATATCGCGGTCGTCTTGCTGGCCGCAGGGGTCGGAAGGCGATTGGGAGACGCGACGCCGGGCCCCAAGGTCCTGCTGGAATTCAGCGGCCAGACCCTGCTCGAGCGCCATCTGCGTACCTTCATGTCCTATGGGATCGAGGATATCGGTCTGACCGTCGGCTACCAGAGCGACGCCATCGGGCAGGAGGTGGCGCGATTGGGCCTGGAGGACCGGGTGCGGCTGATCCCCAATCCAGACTTCCGCAAAGGCAGTCTGGTTTCGCTCTCGGTGCAGGGCGACCGCTTGCGCGGTGGCCGTCCGATCATGCTGATGGATGGCGACGTTCTCTACGATCCGGCGATGATCGGCCGGCTGCTCGCGGCGCCGGGGGAAAACATCCTGTTGATGGATCGCGACATAGAGCCCGGCGACGAGCCGGTGAAGATCTGCCTGTCGGGCGAGCGGATCGTCGATTTCCGCAAGAAGCCCGAACATGCCCATGAAGGGCACGGCAAATCGAGTCGGATTCTTCCGTTTTTCCGCCGCCACCGCCGCGGCCTTGGCCGAGCGCTGCGGGCAGCACGTGGCGGAGGGGCGAAGCGACCTCGAATATGAAGAGGCGATCCGCGACCTGATCCTGGCCGAGCCCGAGCGCTTCGCGGTGGCCGATATCGGCGACATTCCGTGGATCGAGATCGATTTCGGCGACGACGTGACCCGCGCCCGCGAAACAATCATGCCGCGATTGGAGCCTTGTCCGTGAGCATCACCGTGACCGGGAGTCTTGCCGAGCAGCACCTGCCCGACCGGCCGGATGGGCCTTTGCCGGCCGGTCTCGTGGATGTGTTCGATGCCACGGGTTGCGCCGTGGCGCCGGGTTTCTTCGTGATCGAAAACGTCGCCAGGATGTCCGCCTGGATCGACGACCTGCTGGAACGCCCCGAACGACCGGGAGGGCACTGGGTCTATCGTCAGCCGAGCCTGCTCGATCCGACGTCGAAGGTGGTGCAGCGGATCGAAAATTTCTGTCCCCATCATGCCGGCTTCGACGACCTGGTCCGTCGCTCGAGCCTGACCCGGGCGATCGAACAGCTCCTCGGCGGTCCCGCCCTGCTGTTCAAGGAAAAGATCAACTCAAGGAGCCGGGCGGAGCCGGATTCGAACTGCATCAGGACCAGCAGGCCGGATGGTCGCGCTACGCGCCGCTCTATGCGACGGCGATGGTCTGCATCGACCCCGCCACCATCGAAAACGGCTGCCTGGAGGTCGCCGACGGCTGCAAACGCCTCGATCGGCTGATCGCCGAGGAATGGCGGCCGATCGAGGCGCCGGAAATGGGTGGGATCTCGTTGCGTGCCGTGCCGACGCAGCCCGGTGACGTTGTCTTCTTCGACAGCTACTTCCCGCACGCGTCGAAAGACAATCTGACCGGCGAACGCCGCCGGATGTTGTTCATCACGTATAACCTCGCCGAATACGGCGACGTGCGGGATCGGTATCATCGCGACAAGCGAGCCAGCTACCCGCCGGACATAGAGCGCGAGGAGGGGAGGGAATATCGGTTCCGTGTCTGATCGGACAAGTCGGCGGAAACGAAAGAGACCGGCAGGATGAATTCTCTGATTGGCCGCCTGGTCGCGGTTTGCGCCCGACATGCAGCCGCAACTCTTCTGGGTACGGTGATCCTGGCAGGATTGAGCCTCGATTTCTCCGTCAGTCACTTGAAGATCGACACCGATAACAGCCACCTGTTCGATCCCGCCCTGCCATGGCGGCAGGTGGCCATGGCCCAGTCCAGGGATTTCCCCCAGTTCGACAACATCACGCTGACGGTGGTGAAAGGCGCCACGCCGGAAGAGGCTGAGGAAACCGCGAACGCGCTGGCCGCTGCCGCCGACGCGGACAAGCTGCATTTTCACGACGCGACAGCGGAAGGAAGGGGTGCCTTCTTCGCCCATAACGGCCTGCTGCTCCTGCCGGAGGACCGCCTGGAGGCGCTGCTGACCAAGATCATCGAGACGCAGCCCTTCCTCGGACAACTGGCCGCGGATCCGTCGGCGCGAGGGCTGTTCAACGCCATCGCGCTGCTGGCGCAAGGCGCCCAGTCGGACCAGGTCGACCTTGCTGCCTACGGCATGCCGCTGAGTATCGTCCGCGACACGCTGAACGATGCCGCCGCCGGCCATCCCACGCCCTTGTCCTGGAGCTCGCTGATCGGCGGCGGGCTTGCCAATTCGACCGTATTCGTGGTGCTCCACCCGGTGCTCGACCACGGCTCGATGCAGCAGGGCAAGGCGGCGACCGCCGCGCTGGAGGCGATCGCGGCGAAACTGCCGGACGTGATGGCTGGGCGGGCCAAGTTGGGGATCACCGGAGAGGTCCCGCTCACCGACCAACAATTCGCCTCGCTGACCGATGGCCTCGCGATCGGCACCACGATCATGCTCCTGCTGATCACGCTGTGGCTGTTCCTGGCCTTGAGATCGGTCCGGCTGATCCTCGCGGTGCTGGGCACGTTGGTTCTGGGGCTGATCTTCACGCTGTTTTTCGCCACGGTCGCGATCGGCACGCTCAATCTGATTTCGGTCGCGTTTGCGATCCTGTTCGTCGGGCTGGCCGTCGATTTCGCGATCCAGTTCTCGGTACAATTCCGCAACGTCGCGTTCAGGCACGGAGGAACGGAGGAGGCGCTCCGCCTGACCGCGGATGAGGCGGGCGGGCAGATCGCCTTGGCCGCGGCGGCGACGGCCTGCGGGTTTCTCGCATTCGCGCCGACCTCGTTCCTGGGCGTCGCCGAACTCGGGATCATTGCCGGCACGGGGATGATCATCGCGTTCGTCTGCACCGTTACCATCCTGCCGGCGGCGATCGCACTGTTCGCCATCCGGTCGGCCGCCGTGGAAGTGGCGCTTGCCGGCGGTGCGGCGGTGGACGGCGCCCTGATGCGCCACAGGCGGCCGGTTCTCGCCCTATGCGCCTTGTCGGCGCTGCTCGGGGGCTGGGCTGCGGCGGCGACACGGTTCGATGCCAACCCGCTCGATACAATGGATCCGGACAGCCCGGCGATGCGCACCTTGGCAGCGCTGGTGTCGAACCCGGCGGCGAACCCGTTCTTCGCCACGGCCATGGCGCCGGACCTCAAGGCGGCACGCACGTTGGCCGCGCGGCTTTCCGGCTTGCCCGGTGTCGGCATGGTGTTGTCGGGTGCGACCTTCGTGCCCGAGGACCAGGCCGCCAAGCTTGGGATGATCGCGCAAACGCGAACGATCCTGGCGTCGACCCTGTTGGCCGTGCCGGATCAGGCCCAGCCCGGGGTTGCGGATCTGCGCGCCGCCATGAAGCAGGCCGCGGAAGCGATCGGCAAGGCGGCGCCGAAGCTTCCCAAGGATTCGCCGTTGCTCGGCATCGGCACCGCCCTGGAAAGGCTGCAGGCCGCACCGGATTCGGTGGTGGAGGCCGCAAATGTCGCGGTCGCCCGGTTTCTGCCGGCGCAACTTGCTGCGCTGACCGACGCTCTGAACCCCAGCGAGATCACCCAAGCGAGACTGCCGCCCGAAATCCGGAACGACTGGTTCACGTCGCGCGGCGAGGTGATGGTGAAGGTCGTGCCGGTGCAGGCCACCGGGGACACCGTCGAACTCTTGCGGTTTGTTCGGGAGGTGCAGGCGGTGGCCCCGAAGGCTGGCGGCCCGGCGGTCACGACGCTCGCCTCGGCGGCCACCATCCTGGGGGCGTTCCGTACCGCCTCGATTCTGGCGGCATTGGCGATTTCGGCGATCCTGTTCCTGGTGTTCCGGACTCTGCGCGACGTCGCCCTGGTGATTTCGGCCCTGATATTGTCCGCACTGCTTACTGCGCTATTCGGCAAGCTGCTTGGCGTGCAGCTTAATTTTGCCAACATCATTGCGCTGCCTTTGCTGCTGGGCGTCGGCGTGTCGTTCAACGTCTATTTCGTCATGAACTGGCGGTCCGGCATGCGGTCGTTCCTGGGCTCGGCCACTGCGCGGGCCATCCTGTTCTCGGCCCTGACAACCGGTACCGCATTCGGCTCACTCGCCGCCTCCCACGACCCCGGGATGTCGAGTCTGGGCATTGTGCTGCTGTTGAGTTTGGCGTCGGTGCTGATCTCGACCTTTGTCTACCTGCCGGCGTTGCTGCTTGAGGGACGCCGTCCGTAATCGCCGTATCAGTCCTTCAGTACGCCGCCGGACAAATTCGCGATCTTGGCTCTCAGCGCGGCGATCAGCGCTGACGCATCGCCCCGCTTGACCAGTGCGCTGAAATCCGACGTTTGCACGGCGACCTTGCTGATCGTGCCGTCCAACAGCACGTCAGCCACCTGCCAGCCTGTGTCGCCGTCCGCCATCACATAATCGAGCCGGACCGGCGCCGAACCGTTCGACGAAATGATTTCAAATTCCACGATTTTCATGGGACCTAGCGCCTTCTCGGCGGCCAGGACCTTGATCGTCTGGCCGGAATAGTGGGAGAACCCGTCGACATAGCTCGATACGGTATAGCGCTCGAATGCCGCCGCGAGTTCCTGCTGCTGGTCGGACGAGAGGGAGGGCCAGCGGAACCCGACCGAATTCCGCAGGATGAGCGGCAGGTTCAACGTCGCCCTGACCACCGGCGCCAGGGCGTCATAGCGCGGCTTGAAGCCGATCTTTGCGCTGCCTGCTTTCATGGTGGCGATCAGCGCGGCATTCAGGTTTTCGATCGGCATCGCTTCCGGAGTCGCGGCGAGACCGCCGACAGGAGCCGCAACCATCAGTGCGAGGATGATATAGAATTGCATCATCCCCGTCTCTTTGAGAGACATATCGGCGGAACGCAAGCACGTTGTCCCTGCGCTACGCATCCTGCGGTAGGCGGGCGGGCAAGGGCTATGTGCTCGGCGTCACCGGCGACCATCTCTTCCAGTCCTGGGACAAGCCGCGTCCGGTCGCGGCTCTGCTCGCAGCGGTCGGTGCACCAACGCGACTTCGGCGCCTTGAGACGCGTCATGGCTGAGCGCCCGCTTTGCTCGAATGCTTTGGGTGAGCCCGCGCTGGAGCTGGGGCGACACCGTCATCGGCTTCCATCATAACGCCTCGCCAGACGACCTGGTCGCTGGAATAGCTGGTGATGACCTCGACGATCGAGAGGATATCCCGGAAGGGCAGCAGCCAGACAGGCGCCACAGGCGCGAGGCCGAGCGGCGCAAGCTTGGGCTTCAGCGCATGGTCGATCCCCCGGGCAGCGGCGGCGCGGACCGCCCATGCAAGTCCCAGCAGTGCAACATAGGGCAAGGCGCCGCGCGACAGGATGCAGGCCAGCAACGCCCAGCAGAAGGGATACTGTATCGCCGAGACCCCGAACGAGACCGGGACCAGCGCTCGAATCGTCCGCGCCCAGCGCATCTCATGGTGCCACAATGCGTTCAGCGACAACTCGGGCACGGTGGCAGCCGAGACCGTATCGGCGATATCGACCGCGAGCCCCAGTGCCGCCACGCGCTGTCCCAGGACATTGTCGTCGGCAATGTGGTCCACCAGCACATGGAGGCCGCCGCTGCGTTCGAGGGTGCGACGATGCAGCGCCATCGTGCTCCCAAGACAGTCCTCCCGCCCCAGCGCCCTTGCCAGCAATGCGCCCGGCAGAAAGCTGTAATTGATTTGGGCGGCGCCGAGGCGTGACGGCCACCGGCGGCGCGCCGGCCTACCGACATAGAGGGTCGAAACAAGGCCGGTATTGGGCTTCTCCAAGGCCGCGACCAGCCGCACCAGATAATCGGGCGCGAGATGCAGGTCGCTGTCGGAGAACACCAGAACGTCGTAACGCGCCGAAGGCAGCATGTTGATCAGATTCGCGACCTTCCGGTTGCGGCCGTGTACGGTCGAATCGACAACGACGGTGATGTCGCGCTCGGGAAAGTTCTCCTTCAAGTCCCGTACCACGGCGAGTGCCGGATCAGCCGCGTCCTGCACGCCGAAGACGATCTGGAAGACGGGGTAATCCTGGCGGCAGCACGATAGGAGTGCGTCCGCCAGAAGGAGTTCGTCACCGCAAAGCGGCTTCAAGATCGTCACCGGCGGAAGCTGCCGCGGCGCCGGCGCCGGCGCTGCCACAAAGCGTACGACCGCCGCCCAGCCGGCAAAACACAGGACGAGCCCCAGCCCGGCGACGAGCGCCAACGCCATCGCCAGCAAACTCATCCCGGGGTCCCCGAGGCGGCATTCCCGGCCGGGGGGATCAGCGCACCACCGGAGAGATCAGCGGTCTTGCGATGGAGGGTGGCGATCAGCTTCGCGACGCCGCCATCGCGGAGCAAGCCGTAAAACTCGGAGCGCCGCACCGCAACCTGGCTGATGTAACCGTCCAGCATGATATCAATAGCCTTCCAGATGACACCGCCCCCGCCCGCCTCTGGGCGCAGGACATAATCAATCCGCGCCGGCGTCCCGGACAACGGCACGATCTGCGTCGCCACCACCACCTGCTCGCCGACGCTCAGCTTGTCCGGCAGAATGACGAAGCGCTGACCGCCATAGTTGTCGAAATTCGCCACATATGAGGAAACGGTGTAGCTCCGGAAGGCATCCAGAAGCTGGGTTTGATCGTCTTGTGCCAACTCCGCCCAGCGCAGCCCGACGCAGGCCCTCAGGATGGAAGGCAGATCGAACACGCGTTCGATCACGGGGGCGAGTCGGGCATAGCGCGTGGCGAAGGGCACGGCGCGCCCGGCCTTCATCTGGGCCAGAAGACCGGCGTTGAGCTCGGCGATGGGGCCGGTGACCGCATCGGACGCCGCGGTTGTGTCTGCGGCGCAGACCGGCAGCGGCATCAAACAGGCTGCAACTAGGGTCAGCTGCAACACCGCGAGGCGGCTCGTCCGCCGCGACGGACGATCACCGTTACGGAGCCTCGCCATAAGACGCATTACGTGGCCTCAATCTGTTTCCGGTCGCTTCGGTTCCCCGGGGCACGCGATCCCAGCGGCGAGGGGGTTTTGTTTTGGGGTGTTGTTACCACCAGCGCGAGCGGGACGATAGGCGAAGCGTCATGACGAACCCCGCCGCCTTGAGCGATCGGATCGCATGCTTTATGGGCCCGATCCCTTCTGGAACGTGTCCTTGCCGGATGAGGATTTCGCCTTCGAAGGCGCCCGCATAGGCGCGCCACACGTCGAGCGCGTGCAGCGCGGTGTGCGCCCGAAGCATGTCCGTATAGCGAGCGGCGAGGGCTATGTCGCCGGCCCAAAGGGCGATGAAGCAAGCGGCGTCGGAGAGGACGTGCGCAAGAGTTAAGGGTGTGGTCGAGCGTCTGGGCTTCCGCGATCATCTCTTCGACCAGGGCCAACGCCTGGTCGGCGTAGCCCTGCAGCCACTCGGACACGGGATCCATAACGAGCGGCCCCACCTTCGAGCTGGATTCTGCGAGTTATGAGAGATCGTCGAGCAGTGCCTTTGCCGCTTTGAGATCGGCCGTCGCGAAGCCCTCGGTAAACCGATCGTACATCTGTGCCAGCAGCTCACGCGCCTCGTCGCCGCGAGCCCGTCCGCGCCACAGTCGGGCGAGGCTGGCGGCGCAACGCAGTTCCCACGACAGGGCACCCTGCCGGCGCGCCCAGTCGAGAGCTTGCAGGTAATGATCCTCGGCGGCTGCCGCAGTCTCCGGCGTCCCTTCCCGCAGGAGAAGCTCACCCTTGATGCGCAGCAACTCGGCAATGTTCCAACGCTCACCGGTGCGCTCGCACTGAGTGAGCGCCTCGTCAATCGCCAGAAGTCCCTCCGCCACCTGCCCGATACCTGCCAGGCTTTCGGCCAGCACGCTGAGAAGCGACGGGCGTTTCCAGACCGACCCCGTCTCGGGAAGTGTGTCGAGAGCGGAGCGCAGACCTCGTATCCCGGCGACGACATCGCCGCGCTTGATCAATAGCTGCGCGTCCAGGCTATCGCCCCACCCATGCCAGAAGTCCGCCGTATGCTTTGCCGAACGTTCGAGCAGCATCGCCACGTAACGCTCTGTCGTCGCCAAATCCCCAACTTCGAGCAAGACCATCCAGCCGTTATCCAGTGCAATACACAGCGAAGCCAGATGATCGAGTGCGCGAGCGTACTCAACATTGCCCTGGACCATGCACATGGCCTGATCCGGGAATCCCTGAAGCCAGAGGACCCGCGCGAGAGTGCCGCGTGCTGCCACGGTCTGGTCATAGTGAAATCGGATGATATTGATGTGCGGCTGCGAGGTGGGTGTCGCATACCGACTGAGCACGTGCTCGAGATGACGCCGCGAATTGGCCAGATCACCCAGGAAATGCAGCGAGCTGCCGAGCATGCGCTCCCCGACGAGCCGATCGGTCGGGTCGGATTGGTTCGAGGGAAGGTTGGCGATCCTTTGCGCGAGAGCCACCGCGACCAGGCACTCCGAGTTGCGGATGCGATAGAGCCACAGGCCGTAGAGCGCGCGCAGGCGATACTCGGTGTCGTCAAGCCGCTCGGCAATCGCAAGAACGTCTGTCCAGGCCGCACAAACCGCGGGACAGGGACCATTCGTGTGATACAGCGCCGCGGCAAGTGTCGCGTGCAGTTGCATCTCTCGGCGCGTATCTCGCCGCACGCCGCCTTGGACGCTGGAGAGTGCGCGTTCGACACGCCTGCGCCATTCGTCCATCAGCGACAGCCCGAACCACAGTGGTTCCGAAGCGATCGTCAGTACCACGCCGATCGCCGCGTCGCCGCTTGGAGAAAAGGCCCAGTCCAACGCTGCTCGGAGGATGCCGAGTTGATCGGAATAGGCTTGCAGCCAGTCCGCCACCGGCCGTCTGTCCCACTCCGCCTGAGCCTTGTCGAAGGCGGCTCTAGTATGTTCGGCGTGGCGCTGGCGGTACAGGTCCGCCTCGCCAGCCTCGGTCAGCTTTTCCTGACCGTAGGCCCGAGTTGTTTCGAGCAAGCTGTATCGGAGCGTGCGTCCCGCAGGGTTCGCGACCACTAGAGACTTGTCGAGGAGGCTCGCCAGCCAGTCGCCCACATCCGTGAGGCGCTGGTCACGTCCGATAACGGCGCCGGCGTCATCAAGGGTGAACTTTCCGCTGAACACTGAGAGCCGTCTCAGCGCCGCCTGGTCCTCAGGAGACAGGAGCTGATAACTCCAGTCGAAAGTGGCGCGCAGGGTTTGGTGCCGAGGAAGCGCCGTGCGACGTCCGTGTGTGAGGACCCGGAAACAGTCTTCTAGGGAACTGGCGAGCCCCTGAACGCCCAGGCCGGCCAAGCGGCCGGCGGCGAGTTCGATGGCCAATGCGATGCCGTCTAGCCGTCGGCAGATGTCGGCGACATATGGAGCGTCTGCGTCGTCAAGCTGATAACCCCCCAGGGCAAAGGCGGCGCGATCTTCGAACATCTCCCCGGCCGGATAGGCGCGCGCGTCCTGCGCGGAGAGGGTGGACGAGTTCGGGGGAGCTTCCAGCGGGGAGAGCTGATGGACCCACTCTCCGGCCGCGCGGAGCAACTCGCGTGTGGTCGCCAGGATGGTCACGCCGAGGGCCCGCCCAAGCAGATCCTCCACGAAGGCCGCGGCCAGATCCACCAAATGTTCGCAGTTGTCGAAGAGGAGCAGGACCCGCCGTCCCTCGACGGCGGCGGCTATCTCCTCGATTGGATCTTGCTGCAGGCGGAGATTGAGTCCTAGCGCCGCGGCCACACCGGCCGACATCTGGCTACCGTCCTCGATCGGCGCCAGATCGACGAAGGCGATGGCATCGAACGCACCGCGCAGGCGTGCCGCGACGGCAAGGGCTACCGTCGTCTTGCCGATCCCACCCGGGCCCACCAGTGACAACAAGCGGCGGCGCGCCACCTCCTGGACCAGGGCGTCGATCACCGCCTCCCGACCCACGACACGGGCGATCTGAGGGGGGAGCCGTTGGGGTTTGAGTGGCTGCCTATCCGTCGCTTCGGGCGAGAGCTTGGCCGTCGCCGATACGTCCAGAACAAAGCAATAACCGCGCCCCGGGACCGTCGTGATGTATCGTTCCCCGTCCTCGCCCAGAGCCTTCCGCGCGGCTGAGATACCGACCCGCACCGCCGTCTCATCGACGAAGGCTCCGCGCCAGACGAGCTGTGTGAGCTCATCCTTCGAGAGGATTTCGCCGGGACGAGAGGCCAGGGCGATCAAGATGTCGAGCGCACGGCTGCCGAGCTTCACGGGAGCGCCGGAGCGCCAGAGGGCCCGTGCCGCCGGTGCGAGTTCGAACTCGCCGAAAGCGAGGTGCTCTCCTACCGCCGCGCTCGATGCGAGTGTCATGGCCGCCCTGACAAGTTCCAACCTCGCCCAATCCATACCCCGATCTTTCGGCGAACAAGAGTCGTTTGCCTAAGTCTTGGCGCAAAGGGCTGAGGCAGGTCGCATTACAAACAATCACATCCATTCACTGGCTGGTCGCGCGTACTCGAACGAACCTACGGGTCAGAGCCCGACGTGACGGGAGAACCGGGATGCGGATCCTGATGACGTTGACGGCAGGACTCGGAGATCGCCCGAACCGGCCTTTAGGCCTCGACCACGTTGTCGAGCCCTACTACCTCCTGCAAGACGCCGGAGCCGAAGTCGTGGTTGTTTCCATCCTGGGTGGTGACCCGCGATTCCGCGGCGCGCGCACGCAATCGGCGCATGCAATCGCGGCGCTTCAGCGGTTCCACGACGACCGTCGGGCCCGCGACGCAATCAGCGACACCCTAATGTTCGCCCAAATCCACCCGGAGGACTTCGACGGTGGAATTTGCATCGGCGCTCTTGAAGAGCAGGCGGCGTCAGATGACGCGGCAGCCGCGCTGAACTTGGTCACCGCTCTGCTCGCCGCCGGCAAGCCGGTGGCGGTTGTTCCCAGTGACCTCCTCGCGCCTCAGGGGCCGCTCGAAGGGCTTCTGATCATCGGCGACCAGGCTCGGTCGCCGCCCCTCGCCGCCAAGGCGCTTCTCGCCGCCCTCGATCCTGGCGGCGGCTGACGCGCCGAGAGAAGTCCCGATGGCAACGATTGCCGCCACAAACACCCAAGAAAGGAGAATACCATGACTAAGCCGAGTATCGTCTTCGCCCATGGAATCTGGGCCGATGGCTCATGTTTCCAAAAGCTGATCCCGACGCTGCGGGCGGAGGGTCACGAAGTGATGGCTGCGCAGTACGGCCTGGACACGCTGAAAGGCGATGTCGACGCGACCATCCGCACATTCGGGCGAGTCAGCGGTCCGGTCGTTCTCGTCGGCCACTCCTACGGCGGAACCGTCATCACGCACGCCGGGATGGACCCCCGCGTTGCCGCCTTGGTCTACATCGCGGCCTTGGGTCCTGATGAGACCGAGACGTTGCAGAGCGAGCAGGAAAAGTTCCCCACGACGGACGTCTTCAAAAACATTGATGTCGCCGACGGCCGCGTTTGGCTGAAGCCGGGCAGCGGCGTCCCGTGCTTCGCCGGCGATTTGTCTGCCGAAGAGCAGGGCGTCGTCTATGCGACCCACTTCGCGCCAGCCCTCGATCTGTTCACCCAGAAGCTGGACGGTATCGCCTGGCGGTCAAAACCGAGCTGGTACATCGTGGCCACCGAGGATCGCGCAGTCCATCCTGACCTGCAACGCTTCGCCGCGAAGCGCATGGGCGCCACGACCGTCGAGTTGAAGAGCAGCCACGTGCCGATGCTCTCCCAACCGCGCGCCGTGCTCGACGTGATCCGCAGCGCTTCTGCCGCGGTCGCCACAAAGCAAGGGAAAGCGGCCTGAAGCGAACAATCTGCCCGGCTGGTGACGCCCCCAGCGCAGGCGCGCCGGCTGAACCCGGCTCGCTCGAGAGAAGGCCTCCGCCGATCGTGACGACATCGGCGGAGGCCCGGGTGAACGTGATCCTCTGAGGAGAACACAATGAAGGATCGGATCACAATAGAAGGCAGGGACGGCACGTTTGACGCCTATATCGCGCGGCCAAACGCCTCGCCGGCTCCCGCCGTCGTCGTTCTGCACGAGGTGTTCGGGGTGAACGCCGACATCCGCAAGACCTGTGACGAACTGGCCGAACAAGACTTCCTTGCGGTCGCGCCCGACTTGTTCTGGCGTCAGGAGCCGGGCGTCGACCTCAGCGTTACCTCCGAGCCCGACTGGCAACACGGCCTTCGACTCTATCAGGCCTATGACCGCGGCGCCGGCGCCAGGGACGTCAAGGACACCGCAGACGTCGTGGCCAAGCTGCCCGAGTGCATCGGCAAGGTTGCCGTCCTCGGCTATTGCCTCGGCGGGCTGATGACCTTCCTGACGGCCGTGCGCTACGGCGTCGACGCGGCGGTCGTCTATCACGGCGGTGACACTGAGAAGTATCTGTGCGAGATCGATGGCCTTGATGCGCCGATGCTGATGCATCTGGCCGAGGAGGACGAGTTCATTTCCAAGTCTGCGCAAGCTGAGATCAAGACGGCACTTGCTGGCAAGCCAAACGCGACAGTCTACAGCTATCCGGGTCAGCACCACGCTTTCGCTCGGCATAATGGGGCCCACTACAATGCCGCGGCGGCAGCCCTCGCCAACGGTCGGACGCACGACTTCCTGAACCGCGAGCTCCGGTGATGCTTGTACGTCCCAGCCGCTAGCCTTGTCGGAGAGTGGCCAAGAGAAAACTTCGGGATGACCCAGGCCACTAGTGCCCTGGGTCGTTCATACTGCGGGGTACAATCTCTCTCCGTCGCGCTCGGTGGCCTGAGTGTCGGTCCCCAAACCGATGCCGCCGAGGTCCGGCTCCGCCGCTGCCACCTCAAATGCTGCGATCCACCCCACGCCGGCACGCCCCTGAAAATTGCCTCCCAGGAAATTCTTTCCTTGACATCGCTCGCGTTTTGTGTTCTTGTTATGTTCGTGTTCGACGCCGCCACCGCACCAGCCGAAGCCCTCCAACCGGATCCCGATCGGGCCATGCCCCCTCGCATCGGCAAGGTCCTTGGCCTCCTCCGCACCCTCATCACCTACGGCAGGAATCTCGCCGACACGCTGCGCCAGCACAGCGCCGCCCCGCATCTCCTCCCCTGCTTCGCCTTCGTCGCCACCACCTTCGCCACCACCGATTTCGCGCTGATCCTCGCCCGCATCACACGCGGCCTGCTCCGCGCCGCCGCGCTCGAAGACAGGCTCGGCCAGCGCGCCGCCCGCGGCCGGGACCTGCAGCAGCCTGCGCGCAGCCGTCCGTCGTCCGCGCGCAAGCCGCGCGCCGCCACACCGGCCACAAGGCAGCACGACCCGGCCGGCGATCCGTGCCTCGCCAGCCCGCCCACACTCGAGCAAATCGCCGCCGAGGACCGCCGCCGCCCGATCGGCGCCGTCCTCGTCGATATCTGCCTCGATCTCGGCATCGCGCCTGGGCAGATGGATCGTGCGACGTGGGACGAACTGTCCGGCGCTGTCATCGAGTACGGCGGCAGTCTCGTCACTCTCATGTTCAGCCGCAAGCTAGGCCAGCTCTCCGGCGATCCCGCCGCCAGAGCCGACTTCGGTCCCATTCCCCTAACCGGCCCGCCCATCTTTCCCCCCTGGCCCATAGCGCGTGCCGCCTCCCCTTGCGGGAGGATCAAGCCGCGAAGCGGATCGATGGGGGAGGGGGCCGTGCCAGTTGCGATACCACGGACCCACACAGCACCACGGGACCGGCCCACGCCAGTCCCGCCGTCCTGATTCGGCCCCGCTCCAGCTAGTGGCGCGCGCCCCCCGTGGGACGGCGGCCCCAGCCATGAGCTCCGGCATGAGTGACTGCCACTCGAGCAGTGGATCAAGGGTGACTGGTGTCAGTCGGCTCTACAGGTGATACGCCGCAGTTTGAGCGACACGGGGCACTAGCTGCGAGGAGATCATCCCGCGGTTTGCCGTCGGACCGAGGTTTGCCGGCCATCAGGGTCCCAACCTCACCGTCCACCCGCCCGCCTGCCTTCCCCATGCCAGTCCGTGTCGGACCCTGCTAATCTCGATCTCATGGCACTGGACCGGGTGAACCTGCATCTCGTCTCGGATGCGACCGGCGAGACACTTAATACGATCGCTCGCGCGACGACGGTGCAGTTCGAGCATGTTCAGATCCTCTACCACCGGTGGAGTCTGATCCGGACCCGCTTCCAGCTTCATCGTGTTTTGGAGGGGGTCGAAGCGGATCCGGGGCCGGTGCTCTCGACGCTGGTGGATAAGGCATTGCGTATGGACCTTGACGCCGCCTGCCTGCGGCTGGGGGTTCCCGTAGTCCACGTGCTCGATCCGGTGATGAATCTCTTGCAGGAAGCGATTGGTCAGCCGGCCGGCGCGCGGCCGGGGCGGCAATACGTGCTCAACGCCGACTATTTCCAGCGGATCGATGCGATGCACTACGTGCTGGCTCATGATGACGGCCAGTCGCAGGCCGGGTTGGCCGAATCCGATGTCGTGCTGGTGGGTGTGTCCCGCAGCTCCAAGACACCGACCTGCTTCTATCTCGCCAATCGGGGGATTAAGGCAGCCAATGTTCCTCTGGTTCCGGAACTGCCCGAGCCGGAACACCTGCACCAGCTCAATGTGCCGGTGATCGGGCTTACCCTGGAGGCGCGCGCCCTGATCGATATCCGCCGGCACCGGCTGCGGCTGATCGCGTCGCAGGATAGTGCCGCGATGATGCGGCAGAACAACGGCGACTACGTGGATGAGGAGTCGGTCAAGGCCGAGCTCCTGTGGGCACGCCGGCTCTGTAATCGCCGTGGATGGCCGGTGATCGATGTCACCCGCCGCTCGATCGAGGAGACAGCAGCGACCGTGCTGCAGCTTATGGATGCGTGGCACGCGCGCCGGGGCAAGGGGACAGATACGGCCAGGTCCCACTGAGCTGTTCAGAAGGAATCGGACCGGCGGAGATTTGCCGAGAACCAACCTCACCGTTTCGTGTTGTCCCGGCCGCGCTTTCGTGCCATGCTCACGAAATCGAGAGGGAGGCGGTGATGCCTGACCCGGGCCCCGTTATCGACGTTGACGCCGAAGCTGATCAGCTCGCCATTCAGGCGGTTCCCGGCGCCGTATTCCTGAGATTGCGCCGAGAACGAGAGGACGGTTCGTTCCGGCGCATGTTCGTCGAGATGACAGTGGACGAGGCTATCGCCTTCCGCGGCGAGCTTGATCTGTGCATAGAGGCTGCGGCTGCCGCGATGGTGTAGGACCCGCTCTCGCTCGTCCGGCCCCTCGCCCCTGCCCCCTCCCGCAAGGGGATGGGGTCTTGTATGTGCCTCGGGATGCTGCAGGGCCCCGAACCAAGGCTGATTCTCGCCAGCGCGTCTGTCGTCCGGCAGACGTTGCTAGCCAATGCCGGGTTGAGCTTCGATGTGGCAGCGGCGGCGATCGATGAGGCAGAGCTCAAACGCGCTGCCAGGGCCAGCGGAGACAGTGCTGAGCAGGCTGCGTTCGCGCTGGCGGGTCTGAAGGCGCAGCGCGCCGCATTGCGATCACCCGAGGCGCTGGTGATCGGGGCGGACCAGATCCTGGTGTGTGATGGCGATTGGTTCGACAAGCCCGGCGACCGAGAGGCGGCGCGCCGGCAGCTTCTGGCGTTGCGGGGCCGGACACATGTGCTCGCCACCGCGGTCGTTTGCCAGCGCGAGGAGCGGCTTCTGTGGCATCACGTCGCCCGGCCGCGGCTGACGATGCGGGTCTTTTCGGACGAATTCCTGGATGATTACCTGGCGGCGGAGGGGGATCGGGTGCTGAGCAGCGTCGGTGCCTATCGGTTGGAAGGGCTGGGTATTCACTTGTTCGATCGCGTGGAGGGCGATCACACGGCGATCCTGGGCCTGCCGCTGCTGCCATTGCTCGGTTTCCTCCGCCAGCACGGGGTGGTGCGATAGTCGTGTCCGGGCAGTCCCGACGAGCGTCACGCAACCGAGCTTCGCGGCTGTTGCGGCTGCTGATCGTGGTGCCGTTTCTGTTGCTGCTGGTGGTGTTCGTCCTGTCCAACCGCGAGCCGGTGGCAATCGGCTTCTGGCCGACGGACGTGCGGTGGGACGTGCCATTGTCGCTCGCCATTCTGATCGCCGCCGCGGTTGCCTTGCTGTTCGGGGCGGCGATGGTGTGGATGTCCGAGCTTGGCCAGCGCCGGCGCGCGCGCCGGGCCGAGGCGGCCGTGCGATTGCTGGAGGAGCAGGTGCAGGAGTTGAAGGCCCGGCTGCGCCCGCCGGCCATGCCACCGCCGGTGGGTTGAATGTCGGAGCGGCTGATCGTTGCGCTGGACACCACCGACCCGGCGCGGGCGTGTGCCTGGGCCGAGGCGGTGGCGCCTTGGTGCGGGATGGTGAAGCTCGGGCTGGCGTTTTTCGGGGCAAACGGGCCGGCAGGGGTGCGCGCGGTCAGGGGCCGGCCGGTGTTCCTCGATCTGAAGCTGCATGACATTCCGACCACTGTGGAGGGTGCGGTGGAGGCCGTATTGCCGCTGTGGCCGCGCATGCTCACGATCCATGCCGCCGGTGGGCCGGCGATGGTGGCGGCCGCTCGCCGGGCGGCTGAGCGGGCCGGGGCGGAGCGGCCGCTGCTGCTGGGGGTCACGGTGCTGACCAGTCTGAGCGAGGCGGACCTGGCAGCGATCGGCGTGGCCGGAGGCACAGTGGAACAGGCGTTGCGGCTCGGGCGGTTGGCGGTATCCGCCGGCGCGGACGGGTTGGTGTGCAGCGCACATGAGGTCGCGGCATTGCGCGCCGAGCTCGGCGAGGGGGTGAAACTGGTGGTCCCCGGTATTCGTCCGCCGGGAACCGAAGTGGGTGATCAGGCCCGCACGATGACCTCCGAAGAGGCGGTCGCTGCGGGAGCGGACTGGATCGTGGTGGGCCGCCCGATCACCGAGGCAGTCGATCCGGCGGCAGCGGCGGCGGTGATCTCCCGAGGTCTGGTATGAGCGTGCGGGTCAAGATCTGCGGGATCAACGATCCGGTGGCATTCGATTCCGCCGTGGAGGCGGGGGCCGACTGGGTAGGATTCGTCTTCTACCCGTCCTCGCCGCGATACGTCGCGCCGGAGGCTGCCGCGGCCTTGTCGGCGCGGGTCGCGGGCGGGCCGGGTCGGGTCGGGCTGTTCGTCGATCCGGCGGATGCGTTGGTGGAGGCCGTGCTGCGAGTAGTGCGGCTCGACGCCCTGCAGGTTTATGCCGGGCCTGAGCGGGTTGCGGAATTGCAGGCGCGGTTCGGGCTGCCGGTCTGGCACGCGCTGGGGATCGAGACCGAGGCTGATCTGCCGGTGGAGGCCGGCAGTGCCGAGCGGCTGGTGCTGGAGGCGAAGCCGCCGCCGAAGGCGACGCGGCCCGGGGGGAATGCCGCTCGATTCGATTGGTTGGTGCTGCAAGGATGGCGGGCGCCGGCGCCTTGGATTTGCGGGGGGACTGACCGCGGAGAACGTGGCGGCGGCGATCTGTGCGACGGGGGCGGCGGCGGTGGATGTATCTTCGGGGGTCGAGCGGCGGCCCGGGGTCAAGGATCCGAGGTTGATTTGCGCTTTTGTGGCGGCTGCTCGGGGGTTGTGAGGCGGTCTGGCTTGTGGCCGCTGGCCGCTGTTTCGCTCTTGACTGCTCCGGCGGCCCTTTCCGGTCCCGCGGCCCCCGCCCCCTTGCCCCCTCCCGCAAGGGGAGCGGGGATTTTGCGGACGGCGAGTTGTTGCTTGAGCGCTTCGACCTCGGCGCGGAGGGCGGCGACTTCTTCAGCGTCGCCTGACCGGTCGGGCGATTCGGGCGGGCGGTAGAACGGGGTGAACAGGCTGAGCGCGCGCTCGATCATCGCCATGTTCTGACGGCCGACTTCTTCGATGTTGCCGAACGGGAACAGGTTGCCCATGGTGCGCTGCAAGGCGGTGCGCATCTGTTCCTGCTGCTGGGCGAAGACGGCCATCGACTGCTCCAGATAGCGCGGCACCAGTGCCTGCATCTGATCGCCGTAGAACCCGATGAGCTGGCGGAGGAAGGCGGTCGGCAGCAGGTTGTGGCCCTTGCCCTCTTCCTCGACGATGATCTGGGTGAGCACGCCGCGTGTGATGTCCTCGCCGGACTTGGCGTCGTAGACGACGAAATCGCGTCCCTGGCGGACCATCTGCGCCAAGCTGTCGAGGGTGATGTAGCTGGAGCTCTCGGTGTTATAGAGCCGCCGGTTGGCGTATTTCTTCACCACCACGGGCGGCGTGGCGGCCGGCTTGTTCCCAGGTTCAGTGCGGACGTCCTCGGCCATGCCTGCTCTCGGTTTGCGGTGCGGCGCACCATACAGGCGATCCGCGCAGGTGCGAAATCCGTGTTTCCGGGACGGCGGCGGCGCATCTATGGTCCGCCGCCGCAAGGAGGGCGGATGACGCATGAACGATGCCACGGGTCCAGAGCGGCGAGACGGCACGGGCGTGGACCTGGGGCAGCTTGCGCGCGACTGGATCACGATCTGCCGGAGCGAGCTCGCGGCCCTGGCGGCGGATCGGGAGGTGCAGGAGACATGGCAGGCGTTGTTGGCGCTGTGGGCGGGCGCGGCCGAGGCGGTGCTGGCCGCGACGCCGCATGCGGCGCATGACCGATCGGGCCGACGCACCGGGGCCGCTGATGCGGCGAGGACCACGGCCGCTGCTGCTGCACCTGACCCTCGGGATGCTGAAATCGAGCGGCTTTCCGGCCGCGTGGCCGAGCTCGAGCGGCGACTTGGGGAGCTTGAGCGGATGGATCGAGGCGGCGGCAGGACTCGCCGCAAGGCTGCACGGCCCGGCGGCTGACGCGGGGCCGCCAGGTGCACCGGCGTGGCTGGATGCGGCGCTGGTAACCGGGATTGCGGCGTATCGGCGGCACCCGTGGCGCCGCGACCTGCCCGACCCGCCTTCGGTGTGGCAGGAGGGCGGTAGCCGGTTGCTGGACTATGGCGGCGACGGGGTGCCGGCGCTGTTCGTGCCAAGCCTGGTGAACCGCGCTTACGTCCTGGACCTGGCACCTGGGCACTCGATGCTGCGATGGCTTGCCGGGCACGGCGTGCGCCCGCTGCTGCTGGACTGGGGCTGGCCGGGCGAGACGGAGCGGCGGTTCACGCTGACTGACTACATCGCCGGGCGGCTGGAGCGGGCTCTGGTCGCGGCAGCAGCGCTGGCGGGCGGAACGGTGGTGCTGGCCGGGTATTGCATGGGCGGCACGCTCGCGGTGGCGGCGGCGGAGCGGCGGCCGGATCTTGTACGGGCGTTGGCGCTGCTGGCCGCGCCCTGGGATTTCCACGCCCGCGATCCGGGGCGGGCGGTGCTTGCCGCGAGGTGCTTGCCGGTGCTGGAGCCAGCGATGGCACTGGGCGGCGCGTTGCCGGTGGATTGGCTGCAGGTGTTGTTCGCGCTGCTGGATCCGTTCGGAGTGGCGGAGAAGTACCGCGCCTTCGCTCGGTTGGACCCGGCCGGCGACCGGGCGCGGTTGTTCGTGGCGCTGGAGGATTGGTTGAACGACGGGATTCCGCTGGCTGCCCCGGTGGCCAGGGAGTGCCTGAAGGGGTGGTATGGGGAGAACCGGCCGGCGCTGGGGACATGGATGGTCGCCGGGCTGGCGGCGGATCCGCGGCGGCTTCGGGTACCGACGCTGGTGGTGGCGCCGGGGCGGGACCGGATCGTGCCGTCAGAATCGGCGCGAGTGTTGGCGGGGTTGATCGAGGGGGCCGTGCTGCACGAGCCGCGTGCCGGGCATATCGGAATGGCGGCCGGGTCGGGGGCGGAGGCGGTGTTGTGGCGGGTGCTGGCGGATTGGGTGGCGGGTGTGGGGGGCTGAGCGCGATGTGGATCGGGCGGCAACGGGTTGCCCAGGACGTACATCCGGCGCTTACTCTCCGTTAGGCTCCACGGGCCCAGCAGCCGGGATGGATTTGTACCGCTTCGTTCTTCTCGCCGAGCGTCTTCAAAGCCAATCGGCGCTACTGAGCTGTTGATGTTGGCGCGCACTAGCGATCGGCGCGACGAGACCCGTTGTGATCGAAGACTGAGCCACCACAATTAATGCGGTTGGGGTGAGGCAAACACATTGACCGAGTTTGTTCTACCATTCCAATGCAACGCATGCGGGGCGACGGAGACAGGATACGCCGAGCGCCAGCTAACCCGTGAAGCGGCGCCATGCAGCAATTGCCACCGTAATGTGCGTGAGCGTGCACTTCTGTACCTTATCAGTCGGCACTTATTCGGTTGCTCGATTCCCCTGCCACAATGGCCCGCCCGGCCGGAGGTGAAAGTTCTGCCTCGTCAGAAGAATCTGTGGGCGACGTTGGGTTCCGGCAGCTTACCAAGTGCATGATACAAGGCGATTTCGGTGACGTGGAAGGTACGGAACCCGTAGGATTTTCGCATGGTCAGTTTGGCCTTGTTGTTCAGACCCTCGACCACACCGCTGGAGAGCTGCTTCCTGGCGCGGAAGTAGTTCAGGATCAGCGCGCGGTGCGAGCGTAGCGTCCTGGCGATCTTCTTCATCGGCTCGATGCGGGAGCGCATGACCTGACCGCACCATTCATCCAGGAACTTGCCGGCCCAACTCGGCGAAGCATAGTCCCAGAACTGCTGGAAGTCCTCCTTCAGCAGATAGGCCCGTACGGTCCGCAGGTTGTAGCGCAGCAGATCGCGCAGGCGGAAGCGTTGATGCTCGGTCAGGTTGGCCTTGCGCTTGAGCACACACCAGCGGGTCTTCTTCAAGACGGGCTCATAGCCGTCCCGGGCCAGCCGGCGAGCCTCGGCGGCACGCACCTGGTCCAGCGCGGCATTCATCTTGGCGACAATATGGAAGCGATCGAGGATGTGGATGGCCTGGCTGCACCGCTCACGAATCACCTTCAGATAAGGCTGCCACATGTCCGAGCACACAAACTCGATCTGCCCAGCCAATGGTTCGCCGATCAGGGTGAAGAACTGCTCGAAGCTCTCCACCGTCCGTTCGCGACCGATCCATAGCAGGCGCGTGCACTGCTGCTCGATCTGATAGACCAGCGTCAGGTATTTGTGTCCCCTGGCATACTGGATCTCATCGACGCCGATCGCCACGATCGGCCCCAGTTGCCGGTGCTCGATCCCCCACTGCACGACATACTCGACCGACTGGCAGACCTTGTCCCAGGTGCTGCGAAACGACCCGGCGGTCTCCTGCCAGGACAGCTTCCTCGCCCAGTGCGCCAGGAACAGCATGTAGGCCTTGGTCAGCTGGTGCTTGCCGACACCCCAGGGGACCGCTTCGACCCGCACGCCGCAGGCCCGGCAATCGACCCGTCGCATGCAATAGAGGAACACCACCATGCAGCCCCAGAGGGGCACGAATTCGAACCGGCGCAGGCTCAGGTGATCATAGGCCGGCGCCGGCTTGCGACAGCCCGAGCACACCGGTCTCGAGCCGCGGCGGGGCCGCACGCTGATCTCGATGGTTCGGCTTTCGGCGCAATGTCGCGCCTTCTCGTAAACGAACCCAGGAAAGTGCTGGTAGTGGTTCAGCAGGGAGATCAGCCGCATGGCAGCGGGACCCAAAGGAGTTGCCGGCAGACGTGACAGCGTACCGGCGCAACGGGCTGCTGCCGATCCCTTGCAGACCTGTTGTCCGGACCTCGATCAGTGGCCTCGCAGCTGGGCGTATGAGGCGCGCGATATTCCGCCTGGCCGGCGGATGGTGGAATGCTTCAAGCCGTTCCTGCGCGACCTGCTGGCCTTGCAGCTATCACGCCAAACCTTGCGCCGACACCGCGACAACGTCTGGGCTCTCGGCGGTGAGGTCATCAGCCGATTGCAGATGGACAGCGACCTCCGGAGGCGGCCAATCAAGCAGGTCGTCCTCACCCTCATCGGCGACGATGGCGGGCCGCTGCTCTCCCATGGTCAGTCCGACACCGCGCAGCGCTCCTTCGACACGACCTGCCGCAAGTTGTTCCGCTTCCTGACAGACCCTGAGATCAGCCGCGATGAGGCGTAAAGATGCCTGCCGTGGTGGCGGATGATATCTCCGCTTCTGCCGATGTGGCGGCTGTGGGGTTGTGGGCAACGCGCTTGTGTTGTCCACAAATCCACCAGCCGGCCGGCTGAGTGATAAAACTAGCCCTCGGTATACCCCCGAAGCACCCACAGTTTCCGCTGACGAGCCAAAGTTCTGGGCATTAGCGACGGCGGTGGGCTGGCGGCTATGCTGGCGAAGAAGCTTAATTACGAGAACACAAGCTTCCACGTCGCTCCCTCCTTTGATATCAAGTCGCCACAGGCACAGTACCTGCGCACCGCCGACATCGTGGTGTGCAGCGAGGTCCTGGAGCATGTTGCGCCTCCCATTGCGCCGGCGTTTCGTGGCCTATTCTCGATATTGAGACCAGGGGGGCTGCTGGTGTTCAGCGTGCCGTGGACAAGGGCAGATACCGTCGAGCACTTTCCCGAACTCGATGACTGGCACATCGAGCAGGAGGAATCGGGAAAAATCCTGGTCAACAGGACGTTCTGATGGGCGCACGCAGATCTTTCGCAACTTACGCTTCCACGGCGGGGTGGGCTTCACTCTCGAAATGCGAATTTTTGGGATCTTCGATCTGCTTTACCAGTTCGTCGCAACGGGCTTTTCTGACATTCGAATTATGCATGAGGACGTGCTTGAGAATGGCATTCGAATAGGGGCGGAAATTAGCCGGCCGTTTACTTGCCGAAGATATGAAAAGATGCCCTACTAGCGGCCTCACTCTCGAAAACGAGACGGACATGCCAACTATATCAGCAGACGTGGATCGGGAGCAGTAACATAATCACTCAGGGATCTGACGCACAAGGTTGGATAGTGCTGCGCGAAGAACAGGAATCTCAACCTCGATGTCTGCGAACGCTGGACCATGCTGGTGCTCGAACTGCCGGCATGTGATGCAATTATGGCGATGGCCTGCCAGAATCGATAGGAATCGGTATCCGACATCTTCCAGCTGCTCTGGCATAAACTCGAGCAACTCCGCTCCCGGGCGAGCCCAAACGATGTTGGTCAGTCCAGCGCCGTGCGCTCCTACAATGATCCGGGCCCGCGAGAAGCTGCGGACCTGTTCGTCGAATGTCATGCGCCCGGGCTCGATAACCTTGAAGCCAAACGTCTCAGTGACCGCTCTCACCTCCCGTTCGTTCCGCACGTGCCGGTGTAAAGCATCAGCGCGGCTGACATAAAGCCGCTCCGGACCGCCGTCTGGTTCTCCAGTCGTATAGCGTTGCCGTGCGCGCGACCGGATATCGCTCAGGAAAGCAGTCGACCAGCCCTTATAGTGAACGCCGCTACTGTACGCTGGACGAGTTCCGAGCGACTCCGCGAAGCGGAATCCGGTGCACACCGTCTCCTCGAACGCCACGATCTCAGAACCAGTATTCCAGCACATGCTTGGGGTAATCCCGTACAGCGCCAACATCGGCTGCTGAAAAGCGTGGTTCAGTGGTCCGACAAACCACCTGTCGGGCTGAGCATACGGGGAATGCTCCCGAAGCAGCCAGATGCGGGGCATGACGTCAATCAACCAGTGGAAATATTGGTAGTGGAACCGGTGATAGCAATGCGCGATAAGGCCGCGTTCCATCCCGTACCTCTGCCCGGCTCTCAGACCCCGGCCGGATCGGCAGGACCTCGCCATTTGCAGTCCTGTCGATGCTGCCCCCGGACCCAACACGCCGAAGGCTCCAGCACGAACATGATGTCGGGGCTCAACCCCGGGCTTCGGTACCTGCTGCCTACGCTTCACGAGCGGCGTCGCCGTCACCCGTGCAAGGCTCGCTTCCGGCCGGCGGGCTGCGCCTCTACCGGGAGGGAGTTGAACCCTCTGGACCGCTCCGAAAGGTTTCAGGCTACATCCGTCCTCCTTTCCAGGACTTTCCTGACGCAAACTGGGTCCACGTTGATCAACTCAACGTGGAGGAGCTTGACTCGAAATTGCCGCAGGGGAACCTGCCTGAGTACGATATAGTCGTGGCCCTCGGTATCGACTTGTAGAATGTCGATATGGTCGATTCCATATTGCTCGGCGAATGCAGGGAACGTACGACCCTCCACCGTCTCGGTCTCCAGTAGACCATCGTAAAACTTAAGCGTCGAATCGAGAGAAAGAGAAGATAGACCTAAGGCCCATTCACCAACTGCACCCGTCTGCACAGCGTCTGGCCGAATACGGTGCATAGTGACAGGCCCGTTGTGATCAGTTATCGCCATCTGCGCGCAGCGCACAAACGGACAGTCTGCATAATTCCTAAGCAGCTCCTGGAACATCGCTGTCGTTGGCTCGACCAGGACCGCTCGCCACTGACGGCTGCGGATAAACTCCCAGAGTGGATCGAAGCGGACCCCGTCCATGGCACCGATAGCGACGACCAGTGTACCTGCGCCGAATTTGTCAAGCTCGCGCCGATAGACAATCGGCTGATCCACCACCCCAATCCGGCTGGCGAGATAGCTGATGTACGGCAAGCATGGATTGGAAGCACGGACGAGAGCATCGCGCACCCAGCCAAACAACAGCGGCATTTCGTCAATGCTTCTGCTGAACTGGTAGGCGTCGGCCAGAGATCTGTCAGCGCGTTCAAGCCGACCCTTGCCTAGTTCGATCAGGGCGCGCAGGAACAATAGCCGTCCTTTGTACCAACGCGTCTGGCCGCTCTCCGGCAGCCGCAATGCATCTTCAACAAGGGGCTCCGCCTCGCGCACTCGCTGGGCGGCAACCGCATCTAATGCCAGGTCAAAATAGGCGCCAATTCGCTCCGGAATGGAAAGTGCTATGGCAGTTTGCAGGCACTGAGTTGCCGCCGCGACATCGCCCTGTTCCCGCCGTATGCGCGCGAGAAGCAGCAACGTCCAATAATGCTCGGGGTTATGCGCAAGAATCGCGCTGAGCGTCGCGGCTGCCGTCTCGTAATCCTTGGCGTCGAAACTCCGCTGTGCCGAAGCCAGCAACGCCGTGACTTGCTCAAAAGCGAGGTCTGGCACCTCTAGTTCCTATCTTAAGCTCTGCCTACGGGTCTGGGCGGCTGCCTGTTCGTGGCGGTGCAACGCGCCTGTCGGTTATTGCGCGCAGGGCCCGGGTCCTCCGAACCGGCTGTGGTCGAGATCCTCAGGAACCCTGGCCCCCGGGCGACCAGTGATCCACATATCCGATCGCGTCGTAAGACTAGCCGCATTCCCCCCCCGATCACCTCCATCAGTTGAATTTCAAAAGCTGTCCCGCAATCGTCCGTTAGCCTGTGTCAGAGTATATCTGGACCGGAGACGAAGGCAAGCCAAAATCAGAGCAACGTCTGCCGGAACTCAAGATCAACGGCGGTTGTTGTAATAATCTCAGTGAGCAGGACCGTTGACGATATCGTTCCTACCCATAACAACTTGGCTTACTTTGGCAGTCGACATAACAGCACGCCCGCGACTTGCGGTGCCAACGTTGCTGATCGCGTTGCCCACAAGTGAGAAGCTGCTTCCGGACTCCAGCACGATGCCGTGGTACCTTTGATTACGTATCACGTTGCCAGATATTGTTATGTTCCTGCCATTTAGCTCCATACCGCTCGATGTGGGACCACAACCTGCATCGATAGTATTACCTTGGATGACCACCCCATCGGTCAATCCTTCAGCGTTGTAGATGGCGATCTGGCCGCCGCCGATTCCGACAAAGCAGTGGTTGTTCGCGATGTGATTGTTTAAGATCGACAGCTTCGGCCCGCCCGCGCCAATGGCATCGATGCCGGACCCCGTAATCGCATTATTATCTATCGTGATCCCGGCTGCATGGCCGATGGACCAAACTCCGTAGGTTTGGAGAAGTCTTACTTCCGATTCCTACTATGGTCGAGGATGTGAGGCGGCTGTTTGTCCCTGTGAGCGACACGGCGATTGCGTGGGCATTAATCACTTGGATGTGGTTGGCAACAGCACTCGCGCCGCTCAGTGAGAGCTCGGCGAACTTGTTCTCGACGGCAACGTTGCCGTTCCCGTCTACTGTCAGGTCGCGTATATTATCGCCCGCTCCCGCCAGGCTTATGAGGATTCCGTTGAACGAGCCCCCGCGTCGGATCACGGTTGACCAGCCGCCACCCTGAATCGTCACATTTGGCTTGCTTATTCTGAGGGTCTCATTCAACACGAATGTGGTGTTCGGTGGTAGCACCATCTCGCCGCCGCTTTTAGGCAGGGCATCACTACATGCTTGCAAGCTCGCAAACGACTGGCAGTTCACCACAGAGGTCTGCAACCCAGCATGAAACAGGACTTGCGACCAGAGAGCCATTGCTGCGGGAAAGCGATGCATTTCGTTACCTCGTCAAGTTGTGAGGATGGTGGTCCCTACCGGGGAATCCGCCGAAGGAATAGTCGGAGGGTCGGCGCGGCTCAGCGCCGGTTCGATCCTGGCGATCCCGCTATACCGTGTATGCTATGAGGTGTACTCCTTCAGTGACGACAAGTTCGTCTGCCCAGGGATAGGCTTGGCTTTGTGCAAACGCTCCAGGTACGAACGAGACCCTGTGAACGGCACACCCGAATTCGCCCTCAGCCAGGTCGGACCTGAATATGATTGTCACGTGTATAGGGCCGGGTTCTGACGTGCGCACGAACAGGGCATACGGCTTCGCGTGAGCTAGCGTGGTGTCCAACAGATGCCTACCATTTGCTCTGACACTCATGGCAAGCGCGCACCCTTTCGGATCTGGGAGAGCGAAATCCACGTGAAGGGTTCCCTCGGTTCGAGGTTTCGCGTGAACTGCGATGCCGCCGAGTGGACCACGAATGGCGATGTGATGCGGTTCGAAGGATGCATCGCCCAACAGGCTGAGATCGGGGTATTCAGCAGGATAAAACACTTGCTCGTCAGCGACGAACACGTGCAGCTCGTGGATGAAGCGGCGGTCCTGTTCGGTGGATTGTCTTTTGAATTGGCTCGCGCTGACCCTCAGCTTCTCCGCTACCTCGCCGACATAGGGGCCTAAGATGGCGGACGCATTCTCCCTCAGCCCCTCGTCCGACAGAATCTCTTCGTAGGTGACAATCGGCGCCTCCAAATGATTGGCGGTAAGCAGAGAATGAAGCCACTGCTCCGATTCGGAATTCTGGCGGATCAACAAACGCGCCCAGAACCAATACCGCTCCGGGTGAGTGGGAGCCATCTGGACTGGTGTGCTCTGATCTTGCGACGAGTGGAAGAACACGCCGGTCGAGATCGCCTTTATATCGGACCAAGCCTGTGCCACTCGATCACGACGCGTGAGGACAAACCGATGAGCGCAGCTCATCAAAGCTAATATGCGGCGTTGATCCCGAGGCGAGAGGGACATCCACTGCCTCTGCAAGGAGCGACAGTCGACGGTGAACGACCAGTGCCTGGCGTAGGGAAGCTGGCGTGCGATGCAGCTCCGCAGATGCGAATAAAGGTCGGTGATGCCGAACCGGCAAGCGAATATGATCGGCGGCCTGATCCACTCCTCGGTCGCCGCGAAGCCGTCGACGGCGGAAATCATGCTCTGCAAATAGTGGCTTCCCGTCCTCGGTGAATGGAAAAGTACCAATCCCTGGCTCAGATCAATCTCCTCGTTTGAGGCGACCCTTGCCGAGGTGTCGAACAGGCGCGTCAGGATGGCCGGATAGTGGGATCGGAAAAAACTGATTGTCTCTGCGGAGTGGTCGGAATAGGCGAAGTCCGCGGGATCCGCTTCGAAGATGATGCCGGGCTGGTTCAGCGGGGCACTGGGCGGCAACGGAAGCACGCTTTCAGCACGAAACGTATCTGCCAGGAGACCAACGAATCCGCGCTTCACATAGAGCGGCAGGTGACGCGAATTGCCAATCAGAAGCCCGTCGCTATGAACTTCATGAAGTGAGCTGCATAATTTACGGAATTCCGGCTCTTGCATAGCAGTCAATCGGAGACCACCCCGCTGGCTTGCCAGGCCTCGGAAAATTCTGCGAGCGAGACCTTCGCCTGGGCCAGCGGCATATTCACACGATAGAGATGCGAGGCGAAGACAGAAGGCACGGCGGGATCGTCCGGTTCCCCGACAAAGTCGAATAATTCCCTGAACGCCTGATCAGGATCGCCGAACAGCTCGGTTTCCTCAAGCAGAAAGACGTGGTCGGGTGCGTAATCCGCGAGTCTGGAAAGATGCTTGTTGTAGTGGGTGTTCATCTCCTCAAGAGCGTGGAGACGTGCCGCATCCGGCAGCCGACCTTGCCCCTCGATGAACGCGGCGGTACGGACGGGCTGCTGCAGCCCGATCACAAATGCGTGTGGAAACAGTCGCAGCAGATCGTCGCCGAGCAGCGCGTTCTCCGGCGAGCTATCCACCCAGCGACGGTCGCCGGTACGCGACTGGAACAGCCGTGCAATCCCCTCCCCCAAGGCGGCGACGAACTCGTCATAGGGGCAGCCATTGACATCGAGCCACGTGCCGCCCTCGCGACAGCGGCAGTAAGCGTCGTACAGATATGGCCGGTCCATCCCCGGCCGGTTGCCGAACAGATGGAACAGGAATTGGCTCTCCGGCGCGGCCATGAAGCGGGGATGGGACGACAGCGCCCAGGCGACGCTGCTTACCTCGGTGTAGGGCGAGCCGCAGACGAAGACGCCGGCGCCAGCCTGAACCGCCACCCTATTTGTCCCCGAATCCCGTGGCATCGCGGTAGCGATGCGGCTCCCATGGTCCCCATCTCGATTCGAACAACTGCCGGTTGCGCTGCATCAGCGCCCGCCGCTCCGGCGTGCTGAGCTGGCCGAATGACGCCGACAGGTGGTGGTGGACGAACACGTCGTCGCACACCACCAGGCGATACCCCGCCTTCCGCGCGCGGGCACAGTAGTCGTCGTCCTCGAAGAAGCCGAGCTGGTACTCCTCGTCGAGCAGTCCGACCTTGGCGATCACGTCGCGGCGGATAGCGACGCAGAAGAAGGCCAGCGCCTCCACCTCGTAGGTCTGGCGCCGGTGCTCCGCGGTGAACGCCGCGCTCGCCGCCGCCATCTCCTCCATATTGGAATAGGCGATGGCGATCTTCTGCTCGTTGCCGATGTTGTTCGTCACCGAACCGGTCATGCCGATTGTCTCGTCGCGCAGCAGCGGGCGGATCAGGTCGCGGACCCAGCCGCGGGTCACGTAAGTGTCGTTGTTGAGCAGGATGACGATCTCCCCGCTGGCGGCGCGGATGCCCAGGTTGTTGCCGCCGGCAAAGCCCAGGTTGTCCGCGCTGTGGACGTGCTTGACGAAGGCGTGGCGAGCGGCGAAGTCGGCCAGGTAGGCGGGCGTGCCGTCAGTGGAGGCGTTGTCCACGCAGACCAGCTCCAGGTCCGGGTAGTCGCTATGCTCGATCAGGCTGGCCAGGCAGGCCTGGGTGAATTGCAGGCTGTTGTGACACAGCACGACGACGCTGACCCGCGGGAACTGCCGGGCGACGAAATTGGCAAGCTTGCGTGCCCGGGCGTCCCAGGAATGTCGCGCCGCCCAGATCTGTCGGCGACGGGCCACTGCGGGGCTCGGTTGCTTGAGGCAGGCGGCGATCTTCGCCTCGAACTCTCGCGCTGTGTGAGCGAGCTCGATCATACCGGGCGGCACTAGCCGCAGCTCCGGCATGTCGGTCGCCACCACCGGCTTGCCGGCGCAGAGAAATTCATAGGCCTTGACAGGGTTGGTCGCCTTGATGAGATCGACAAGCTTGAAGGGGATGATGCAGACGTTGAAGGCGTAGAGGTAGAAAGTCAGCTTATCGTACGGCTGCTCACCCAAGAATTCGATATTCGGCAGTTGCTTCGCGGGGCTGATGTCGCAGCCGTTCACCTCGCCGATCAGCACGAAGCGCCACTTCGGGTTGCGCCGGGCACAGGTGACCACTAAGTCGATGTCGAACCAGTCGGCGATGGCGCCGTAATAGCCGATCACCGGGCGGCTGGCGGGCTCATACACCGCTTCCGGCGGGCGCGAGAAATACGCGACCTCGGCGCCGTTGCGCACGATCTCGCAGCGGCGTTCGCGACTCACCAGACGGTTCAGGAACTCGGAGGTGACGGTGACGCAGTCGGCCTCTTGGATCAGGGCCTTCTCGAGCTCGACCACGCGCGGCGCCACGCCGTTGAAGCCCGCCAGGTGGTCGAGGCAGTCGAATGCCAGAGTCATGCCGGGGACTGCCGCGGCAATCGGGAGCCAGCTTGGGAACTGCATCACGCCGACCGGGCTGGTGAGCTTGAGGTCGGCAGCCAGATCGGCGACCGCCGCGGTGAGCTGCGCCGCCTGCTGCGGGTCGTCGAAGCCGGCATAGATGCTGGGCGACGGCGGCTGGCAACGCAGCGTGACCTCGAACACGCCCGGCACCGGGTTGGAACGGATGGCGAAGCGCCGGGCGCCGGGCTGCACCGGCTCGAAGGTGATGCTGAGATAGAAGACGCGATTGCCCATCGCGGCAAGGCGCGTCGCGAGGTGCTGCGGCCGCTGGATGCGGAACGACCAATCGATGATCGAGAAGAAGATGTAGTCGTGCGCTCCGGCGGGATGCGCCCGGGCGGCACGGTGCAGCCGCTTGGCGGTTCGGGCGGAGGCTTTGGCGTGGCCCCGTGCGCCGAGACCGAGGCGTCGTTGGCAGTCAATCGTTCCAGTAAGGCGCCGAGGGTGCGGCTTTGTATTAGAAGCGCCTCGGTCAGTGCGTTCAGCGAACGCAGCATAGTGAACTGCAGGTCCGATAGCGGTGGGGTCGCTGCAATAATCTCCGAGCTTGCAGCAAGGGCAGAAGCGGCTGACAGCGGTTCGGTACTCAGGCGGAAAGGACTGTTGGGGAGCGCGTGAGGCGCATCGAGCGCCTTTACCCAGATGTCGTGATCGCGGCCGTCGAACAGCTCAAGCGGGAGCAGGAAGCGGAAAGCGTGATCACCGATCCCGGCACTTGCCAGATCCCCTCTGAAGAGGCGTGCCACCGCCGTACCGAGGAGCCGCTCGTCATCGAATATCTCTACCGTTATCTCCCGTGAAGGTGCGGCGGGATCGAACACCCAGCCTTCAACGCAGCGGCCGTGCGCGCCGTCGAGATTACCCAGCAAGGGCGCACGCGTCTGTTGCTGCGACGCTTGCGGGGCGCCCGGAGCCGGTGACCAAATCCAACTATCGGGCATACCTCCCCCCCAACCCGTGATTGCACACTGTGTCAGGGACGGAAGCAAGCTTGCAATGCCGCTGGAGGGCCAAGCGTAGCGGTCCGAATCAAGTCCGGGGCAGGCTCGCTCCCGCGGGGAAAGAGAAGGCTGGTCGTTCCCGCCCTACCCTGCAGCCATCGCCCACCGCCCCGCATCCCACCCAGGGGCGTATTTCTGGTTCGTGATCTCCGTGTTCCGGTTCACCAAAGGCCGGCCGAACAGCGGATGACGCATGCTGCGCACCTCGTGCTCGACTTGGAACAAGAGCTTGTTGGTGTCCACATCCACAATGTCGGTGAAGCGATACTGGTGCTGGTCGCTCTCCTCGGTGATCAGTCCGCGCTCCAGCAGCTTTTTGTGCGGGCCGGAGAAATTGGCCAGCGTGATCTGGATGTGGTGCCCGTCATAGGCCAGGATCGGCCCGGTAACCTGGCGATAGATCGCCTTGTTGCCGTCCCCCAGCACCGCCCAGGCGAAGACGCCGCGTGCATCCTCGGCTACGCCGGCAACGGCGCCCATGATCTCCCGATAGAACCGAGCTATGGCGGGCAGCGAGGTGCCTTCGGGTACGTCGAACTCCACGTACGGCATCCCCACGGTAATGCGTCCGAAGCGGGCAGCGTCCGGCGCGTGGCAGCGGATGTGGTTGCCCCAGGGACATGTAGCCTCTACTCCATCATTAGTCTCGCGGAAGCTGAACTTGGTGCCTTCCAGGTCGTTCCGCACGGCGTGCAGCCGGTGCAGCAGCGCGCCGAGATCAGGAAGCACCAGGCAGGTGGTGCCGCGCACCACCTGGGGCGGGCGTGCCGGCAGATGGAACTGCGCGCGGCCGACATTCACCCACATGTTTGAAAGGCCGGTCATCAAATAAGGGTCGCGCGTCAGACCAAGGCCGGAGATGTAAAACAGCGTCGCCAGCTTCTGATCCGGCACCGTCACGTTGACATGGCCCAATTCGACGATGTTGCCCAGGTCGTCGACGGTGCGATCGTAGGTCGGCTTGGCGGCCGTGGCGTTCATGTCTTGAGTTCCCTTCTGCTGAAGCATCGGCGATCGGCCCGCATGGTAGCGCCCGGGCGGCTCGTGGTCGATCCTTTGGCTTTTGAAGGGGAGAAGGTAGAAGCCTGCGTTCCACTCGGTGCAGAGCGTGCTCACCGCGCAGGTCGATCGGGTCATCGGGCGTGTGACATCGGCCGAGATGGCGGCGATCGGGAGCGCTTTGGCGGTTTATCTCGGCTTCGCCGACTGAGGGAGCAGAATCAAAACAAGCCGCCTAGTTGCGCCAACGTCGCGAGGTGGTGGTCGGCGTCGCCGAACATCTGATCGATCATGGTTATGCGCTTGAAATAGTGGCCGACCTTGTACTCCATGGTCATGCCGATACCGCCATGAAGCTGGATCGCTTCCTGGCCGACCTGTCGGCCGGAGCGGCCGATCTGCACCTTGGCGGCGGAGATGGCACGGCGACGTTCGACCGGGTTCGGGTCGGTGGCCATCATGGTGGCGAAGAGCGCCATGCTGCGGGCTTGCTCGACGGCGGTGAGCAGATCGACGGCGCGGTGCTGCAGGGCCTGGAACTGGCCGATCGGGCGGCCGAACTGCTGGCGGGTCTTGAGGTAGTCGAGGGTGATCTCGTGCATCGCGGCCATTACGCCGACGGATTCGGCGCATAACGCGGCGATGGCTTCGTCCACGACTTGCTCGATCGCGCCGAGCGCCTGGCCGGGCTCGCCGAGGGGTGTGGCGGGGCCGGCGGCGGCGAAGTCGATCTCGGCGGCGCGGAGACCGTCCTGGGTGGGGTAGCCGCGTCGGGTGATGCCCGGGGCAGCGGCGTCGATCAGGAACAGGCCGATGCCGTCGCGATCCTGGCGGGCACCGGACATGCGGGCGGTGACCAGTAGCCGATCGGCGCAGTCGCCGTGCAGCACCACGCCCTTGGCGCCGTCCAGTACCCAGGACGCGCCGTCTTTCCGTGCCGTGGTGGCGACATCCGTCAGGTTCCAGCGCGACTGCCGTCAAGATGGGCGAAGGCAAGCTTGAGCTCGCCGCTGGCGACGCGGGGAAGCAGCTCGGCCTGTTGGGTGCGAGTGGCAGCGCGGCGAATCAGCCCGCCGCTGAGCACGACGGTGGCGAAATAAGGTTCCAGGATCAGGCCGCGGCCGAACGCTTCCATGACGATCATGGTTTCGACGGCGCCGCCGCCGAAGCCGCCATGTTGTTCGGCAAACGGCAGGCCGAGCTCGGTGTATTGCGTCCAGGCGTCGTGGCTCCAGCCGCCGGGTTCGGTTTGATATTTCCGGCGCTGCTCGAAGGTGTAGCGGTCGGCGATCAGGCGATCGACGCTGTCTTTGAGCAGGCGCTGTTCTTCGGTGAGGTCGAAGTCCTTTCATTTTCCTCCCGAAGGGCGTGGATGGCCGGCCTTCTGTTTGTTCCGGAGACATGGTGGACACCTGTTCGGAGACATGGCTGACACCTCGGATCGGGTCAAGACGAGGTGAATTTACCTGCGCCGCGATCGACGCGTACTGTGCCGGCAACTGGTGAAGCGGAGGCGGGCTCTGCTGGGGAGCAACCCGTCGAGGAATAGCCGGCCAGCAACTTCACCGCGATGAGCTGTGGGGCCGACATGCAGCGTCATTCCGCCGGCCATGACGTTGCGGGACCGTCTAAAGGCCGAGGATCGCCTTGGCGATGATGTTGCGCTGGATCTCGTTGGAGCCGCCGTAGATCGAGACCTTGCGGTAGTTGAAATAGGTCGGGCCGGCGGCTGCAGCGTAGTCGGGGCCGATCGACGGCTCGTTCTGGCCTTCGTCCGGGCGCTGGTAGGGCATCACATACGGGCCGGCCACTTCCATCATCAGCTCGGTCAGGCGCTGCTGAATGACGGTGCCCTTGAGCTTGAGGATCGAGGAGGCGGGGTTGGGCTTTCCCCTGACACGCTTCCTTTCATCAGCAACGACGCGGAGCTGGGTCATCTCGAGCGCCTTCAGCTCGACTTCCACCTCGGCGAGCTTTTCCCGGAAGCGTGGCTGTTCGATCAGCGGACGATCGCCGATGCGCTCGAGCGCGGCGATCTGCTTGATACGAGCGACGCGCGCCTTCGATGCCCCGACGCGGGCGATGCCGGTGCGCTCGTTGCCAAGCAGGAACTTGGCGTAGTCCCAGCCCTTGTTCTCCTGGCCGACAAGGTTGTCGGCGGGAACCCGCACATCGTCGAAGAAGACCTCGTTCACCTCGCGGCCGCCGTCGATGGTGACGATCGGGCGGACGGTGATGCCAGGCGTCTTCATGTCCATCAACAGGAAGGAAATACCCTCCTGCTTCTTGGCAGCGGGGTCGGTGCGCACCAGGCAGAAGATCCAGTCGGCGTATTGCGCGAGCGTGGTCCAGATCTTCTGGCCGTTGACCACGTAGGTATCACCCCGCCGTTCGGCGCGGGTGCGCAGGCTGGCGAGGTCGGAGCCGGCGCCGGGCTCGGAGAAGCCCTGGCACCAGAAATCATCGGCGTTGGCGGCGCGGGGGAGGAAGCGCGTTTCTGCTCCTCGCTGCCGAACTCGGCGATCACCGGGCCGACCATGGTGACGTTGAAGCCGATCGGCGGCGGTACGTTCGCCTGCTGCATCTCGTCCTGGTACATATAGACTTGGACGGGAGACCATGGCTGACCGCCCCACTCCACCGGCCAGTTGGGGGTGGCCCAGCCGCGCGCGTTCAGGATGCGTTGGGAGGCGACGATGTCGTCTTTCGACAAGTGCTCGCCTTGGGCGACCTTATCGCGGATACGCTCGGGAACCGCGGTGCGGAAGAAGTGGCGCGCTTCGTCGCGGAAGGCGAGTTCTTCCTGGGTGAAGGTCAGGTCCATCGACCGGCTCCGTTCCGCCATAGCTTGAGGTGCAGTCTGATCTGTCGGGGGAGGCGGTGCAAACCTGGGCGACTACTCCGCTGCCGCCCGCTTCAGCCGATCGGCAAACTGTTTACGGAATTTCGCGACCTTCGGCGCAACCACGACCTGGCAATACCCGCTCCACGGATTGCGCGCGAAGTAATCGTGATGCTCGGGCTCGGCCGGATAGAACGCATCAAGCGGCTTGATCTCGGTGGTGAGCGGGGCGGGCCATATGGCGGCTTGCGTTATCTCACGCATCACCGCCTCGGCCGTCTGCCGTTGAGCATCCGAGTGGGTCAGGATGATGGAGCGGTATTGCGGTCCGATGTCGTTTCCCTGCCGATCCTTCGTGGTAGGATCGTGGATGGCGAAGAACACGCGCAACAGGTCGCCGTAGGAGAGCTCGTTCGGATCGAACTTGACCTGAACTACTTCGGCGTGACCGGTCGTGCCGGTGCAGACTTGCTTGTAGCTGGGGTTCGGCACATGGCCGCCGGCATAGCCGGAGGTGACGCTTTGCACCCCGCGCAGGTCCTTGAAGACGGCCTCCAGGCACCAGAAACAACCGCCCCCGAGTGTCGCCAGTTCTTCGTTCATGTGTGTCGCTCCCTTCCGTTGGCGCGCATCATATCGGCGGGCGGGTCAGCGGCGGAAGAGCCAGAAGATCAGCGTCAGCGCGAGCGAGAGGACGATCGAGACGAGGATGCTGGAGCCGAGGGGGAAGCAGAAGGTGAAGCCCGGCCGGCGCAGGCTGACATCGCCGGGCAGGTGGCCGAGGCCGATCCGACCGAGCCAGGGCCAGGCGAGGCCCAGGCCGAGCACGATGAGACCGCAGGTGATCAGAAGCTGGCGCATGGGTGGTCGAGGGCGAGTGGCTGTGGGATCGCCCCCCTTGCCGCGAGTCCGGCGCTATGTCGCGACCACCTCGACATCCTCCCAGAATCCGAAGCGGCCGCCCACGCGCTGCATACTGGGCCGCGGAGACTCATAGGACCAGGCGGCGCGCTTGTAGCGCTCGCCATCGATCACGACGTCGTAGAACTGCACGCCGTGCGGACAGGCGTGGTCTGATTCGGTCTTCTCGGCCTTTTCGAGCCATTCCATTCGGACGGTCGAGGGCGGGAAATACTGATAGCCGCCGGACTTCGATGACCTGATCGCTCTCGGCGATCACGTTGCCGTTCAGGGTTGCCTTCATCACTGTCTCCTTGCAGCTCGATGCTGCGATCCTATCGTGGCCGACGCTCCCTCTATGTGGAAGGGGCACGCGGCTCGTTAAGGGGGCCGCACGGGTACCGGCGGCGCAGAGGGAGGCTCCAACGTTCGTGCGACAGGCCCCAAGCTACGCCGACGAAGCACCCTTTACGGCGGAAAAGAATGGTGTGCGCCTTGCTGTGCGACTGACGACGAGGGCCGACCGGAACACATTGAGCGGCGTGATCCGAGACGCCGGTGGTCGCTCGGCACTGCAGGTGCGTTTGACCGCCCCGCCGGTCGAGGGTGCCGCCAACCGGGCGCTGATAGAATTTCTGGCCGAGTCACTCGGCTTGCGCAAAGCCGATATCAGCATCCGCTCCGGCGCAACCGCGCGCTTCAAGGTGCTCCATCTTGCGGGTGACGCCACGGTGATCACAGCGCGGCTTGCCGAATGGATCGGGACAGGTCACGCGGCGTTGCGCCCGCCGTAGCGGCGCACGCGCAGCTCCGCCTGCTCCTTGTGCGCGGCGAAATTCTCGATCTCGCAAAGCCGCGCGCAGTACTCGCCGATCATCGCGGTCGCTTCGGGGCTCACCTCCTGGTAGGTGACCGTCTTGAGGAACTTGCCGACCCAGAGCCCGCCAGTGTAGCGCGCGGCACGTTTCGTCGGGAGCGTGTGGTTGGTGCCGATCACCTTGTCGCCATATGCAACGTTGGTCTCCTTGCCCAGGAACAGCGCGCCGTAGTTGCGCATGCGGTCGAGGAACCAGCGTGGCTCGCGCGTCAGCACTTGGACGTGCTCGGACGCGATGCGGTCGGCTTCCTCCACCATCTCCTGGTCGGCGTCGCACAGGATCACCTGGCCGTAATCGCGCCATGCCACCCCGGCGATATCCGCGGTGGGCAGCCGCGCGAGCTGACGGACGATCTCCGCCTCGATCCCCTCGGCGAGGCGTGGCGCGGTGGTCAGCAGAATCGCCGGCGATGTCGGGCCGTGCTCGGCTTGGCCGAGCAGGTCGGTGGCGCACATCTCCACGTCCGCGGATTCATCGGCAATGATCAGCGTCTCGGTGGGGCCGGCCAGCAGATCGATGCCGACACGGCCGAAGAGCTGGCGCTTCGCCTCGGCGACATAGGCGTTGCCGGGACCGACCAACATATCCACCGGCGCAATGCGGGAGGTGCCGAGCGCCATCGCGGCGACGGCCTGCACGCCGCCGAGCACGTAGATCTCGTCGGCGCCGCCGAGCGCCATGGCGGCGACGGTCGCCGCCGGCGGCTCGCCAGCCAGCGGCGGGGTGCAGGCAATGATGCGCGCGACACCGGCCACTTTCGCGGTCACCACGCTCATATGCGCCGAGGCGACCATCGGGTAGCGCCCGCCCGGCACGTAGCAGCCGACGCTGCCGACCGGGATGTTCTTGTGGCCGAGCCGAACGCCGGGGAGGGTTTCCACCTCGATGTCGCGCAGCGCGGCGCGTTGCGCTTCGGCGAAGCGACGAACCTGGGCCTGGGCGAATTTGATGTCCTCGATCACCTGGGTGGGGAGCGAGGCAATCAGGGCATCGATCTGTTCGGACGACAGGCGAAAGTCCGGCGGGTCCCATTTGTCTAGGCGCGCCGACAGCTCGCGGATCGCCGCGTCGCCGCGGGCGGCGACGTCGTCGAGGATCGATTCGACGGTGGCGCGCACCTTGCGGTCGGCTTCGAACTTCTCGGATTCAGCGAGGCCCTGCTTGAGATGTCGGATCATGGTTCGGCTACTCCGCGGTCCAGCCGCCATCCACGCGCAGCGATGCGCCGGTGACCAGCGCCGAGGCATCCGAGGCAAAGAATAACACCGCGCCCATCAGATCCTCCACCGTGCCGAGGCGGCCGAGTTTGATCTTGCGCAGCGTCTCGCGGTGGAAGTCGCCGTCGTTCCAAAACGGGCGGGTGAGCGGTGTCTCGATATAGGTGGGGCAGATGGCGTTCACCCGGATGCCATGCGGGGCGAGTTCGATCGCCATCGACTTGGTGAGGCCCTCGATCGCGTGCTTGGAGCTGCAATAGACGGTGCGGAGCGCGGCGCCGACATGGCCCATCTGCGAGGACATGTGGATGATTGCGCCGTGCTTGCTGGCTTGCACCATGCGGCGGGCAACGGCCTGAGCGACGAAGAACGCGGCGCGGACGTTGAGGGTCATGATCGTGTCGAAGTCGTCGGTCGTGACGTCGAGGAAGGGACGTGGGCGGTTAGGACTCGCGGCGAAATAAACGAATTGAGGAGCCGCAAACAAAGCACGAATAGAATTGAGAATTTGCTAGGTGCGACGCGAGATGCGTCGGCTAGCGTCGCGGTGTGATCGACATCGCCGACATCCGCGCGCGTTGGCGGAAAGCAGCAGCCTTCCTCGATGAACGTGCCCGGCGACTGTTCGCCGCCAACGAAGCGCTGGCGTAGGGCCCTTGGCGGCGTCACCGCGACCGCGAGCGCAACCGGGCTGGCGCGCAGCACCATCCAGCGAGGCATTGCGGAACTGCGGTGCGGTCGCAATGAACTGGGCGCCCGGCTGCGCCGGCCCGGCGCTGGCCGCAAGAGCGCGGTGACCCGGCAACCCGGGTTGCCGGCGGCGCTGGAGAAACTGATCGAGGACGCCATTCGCGGCGATCCCGGCTCGCCGCTGCGCTGGGTCAGCCGCAGTCAGCGTCACCTCGTCAAGGAGCTGACCGCGCTTGGCTTCAAGGTCAGCCAGCGCGTGCTCGGCAAGCTGCTGCGGCAACTGAACTACAGTTGCCAGGCCAACCGCAAGACGCGGGAGGGGAGCAACCATCCGGATCGCAACGCCCAGTTCGAGCACGTCAATGCGACGGTGCAAGCGGCGATCGCCGCGGGCGAGCCGGCGATCTCAGTGGACACCAAGAAGAAGGAGCTGGTTGGGGATTTCAAGAACAACGGCCGTGAGCTGCGTCGCAAGGGGGATCCCGAACCGGTGCGGGTGCACGACTTCAAGATCCCGGAACTTGGCAAGGTCGCTCCCTATGGCGTGTACGACATTGCTGCCAACCACGGCTGGATCAGCGTCGGCATCAGCGCTGATACCGGCGCCTTTGCGGTCGAGAGCATCCGGCATTGGTGGCATAGGCTCGGCAAGCAGCGTTATCCCAATGCGACGTGCCTGACGATCACCGCCGACTGCGGCGGCAGCAACGGGCCGCAGGTGAAGCTATGGAAACGCGAACTCCAGCGTCTTGCCAACGAGACCGGCCTGAAGATCACGGTTACCCACCTGCCACCCGGCACCAGCAAATGGAACCGCATCGAACACCGGCTGTTCGCCTTCATCACCATGAACTGGCGCGGCAAGCCACTGGTGAGCCATCAGGTGATCGTGCAACTGATCAGCTCTACAACCACCGAGACTGGTCTCAGGGTCTGCTGCGAGCTCGACGGCAACCTCTATCCCAAGGGGGTGAAGGTGTCCGATGACGAGATGCAGGCGATCAACATCACGCGCCACGCATTCCATGGCGAGTGGAACTACACCATTGAGCCAAATCAACAACCGCCTTGAAGCACTTATTCCGCCGCGGGCCCTTAGTGCCGGCGTTGTTCACCAGGATGTCGAGCGGCGGCAGGGCAGCAATGGCGCGGCCCACAGCCGCGAGATCGGTGACGTTGAGCACGAGGGGTTCGGCGCTGCCACCGGCTGAGCGGATCTCGGCGGCGCCAAACTCGATTTCAGCTTCCGTGCGCGCCGCCAGCACGACATGCGCGCCGGCATCGGCGAGCGCCGCCGCGGCCGCGAGCCCGATGCCGCGCCCCGCGCCGGTCACCAGCGCACGGCGTCCATCGAGCCGGAAGGAGGGGGTGCGAGGCAGCGTCATTGCGACGGAGTGTGCCACCGGCGGGGCGACCGCGGCGAGTTCGAGGCTGACACAGCGCGACCGTCCTGGACATTCGGCCGCCGCCGCAATATGAGGAAGTGCTAGTTTTTCATATCCAGGTCGTCCGCAGGCACTCAATGAATATTTCGATCTCGCTGACGCCCGAGCTGATCGGCCTGATCAAGGAGAAGGTGAAGTCGGGGCGGTACACCTCGACCAGCGAGGTGGTGCGCGAGGCGCTGCGGCTGCTGGAGCGCGTAGATCGGCTGGAGTCAGAGCACCTCCAGAGACTGCGGCGGGCTTGGCAAGAAGGCGTCGACAGTGGTGATGCCGGCCCGCTGGACTTTGCCGAGTCGCGCGCGGCCGCACGGCGCGAGCTTGTCACGCGGAAAGGATAGAGTTGCCGCAGGTTCGCCATACCGCCCGCGCGCGCCGTGATCTTCTCGATATCTGGCTCAACATTCGCCCGTTGGATGACCCACAGAGCGGGGCGCGGTTTGCCAAGCGTAGCGGTTAGGTGGCGCTATCCGAGTATCCGCCCCGGTCGTCGTTGCGAATGAACGGCGATCCTCACAATGAAGAGAGAAAGGCAATCATTTCCTCGTTGACTTCGCGTGGCCGCTCTTGTTGGGTCCAATGGCCGCACCCTGGCAAAATCAACGTCTTGCGCAGCTGCGGCACGAATTTGGGCAGATTGGCAAGAAAATCTCGGGCGCCGGGAAAGCCGAGCACCAGATCACGCTCACCAGCAACATATAACGCCGGAATGTTCACCCGCGCACCGGCGAAGGGTGAAAGCAACTCCCAGTTGCGATCGATGTTGCGATACCAGTTCAGTCCGCCCCGAAAACCGGTCCGAAGGTATTCGCCGGCGTAGAAATCAATGTCGGCGTCAGTGATCCAGCCGGGCAGGGCAGCGGGATTGCGCGCGTCCCGAGTAATACGACCGAGCAGCCCGCCGTCGCGGGGAACCATGCTGAAATCGTCGGCGACCAGGGCGCCATCCGGGCGGGCCGGAGCCTCCCCGGCCAGTGACAGCAGCACGCTGCGTATCGACGCTCGGACATCGTGTTCGAGTTCCTCTTCCGCGACGCCCGGGGACTGAAAGTATTGCTGATAAAAGACCGCGTCATCCGCCTTTGGCATGACGCTGGATGGCCGCACGAGGCCGCGTGGCCGGAACGGGACGCTCAGCCCGATTACGGCACGGAATCGATCCGGACGCAGCAACGCGGCGTGCCACGCCACTGGCGCACCCCAGTCGTGGCCGACGATCACGGCCGTTTCGGCGCCAAGGGCGTCCAATAATCCTATGACGTCACCCACCAGATGAAGCAGCGTGAACTGGTCGACGGCCTGCGGACATTCTGTTTGACCATAGCCACGCATATCGGGCGCGACGGCATGGAAGCCGGCTGCGGAAAGCGCCCCAATCTGATGCCGCCACGAGTACCAGGATTCGGGGAAACCGTGACACAAAATCACCAGAGGGCCAGCCCCCTTTTCGGCCACGTGCATGCGAATGCCGTTCGTTTCGATCGTCCGATGGCTGATTTCGTTCATGACTTCAGCTCCGATCAGTTTGGCTCTAGTGAACGGCTCGAGCGGGCATCTCCCATGTGGGAGATCAAATCGTAATTCTTTCCCCCTTGTCGAGCGTGATCGTATCGCCCGTGCGGTCGTAGGGCTTGGTGGTGCGCGGGCTTTCGTGCGCAGCCATCGCCTGGGTGTTTTCCGGCGTGCCGGCGGTTTCGAGGTCAGCCGTGATGCCGGTCGCCCGAAATGTATGACAGCCGATCCTGACCTTGATGCCAAGCCCCGTCGCGTGCCGCTGAATCCCGGTCGCCGCCGCCGAGCAATACGCAGCCACCTACCCGCACAGGGCCGCGCCGATTCGCCGGAAAGGGCGGGTGCCCGACGACGCCTCCTTCGGCCCTCCCGACGACGATTTGCTTTAAGCGCTCCTCACCGCCCGTACCCTCTGGCCGACGGCAGCGCCGAACCGCTGACGCTCGATGTGACCGATCTGACCGGTCAGCCGACCTCGGAGGCCTGGTGGCTGAGCGCGACCGCCTCCGTCGGGGTCAGGTCATCGTCGAACGACCACTCCTCAGCAGACGCACCGGCCAGCGATTGGATCCGCTCCTCGTCCGACGCGAGTTCGGCCGCGGTGCCGGACCAAGCCATCACGCCATGGTCCAGCACATAGGCCTGATCGGCAATCTCCAGGCTGGCGCGCACATTCTGCTCGACCAGCAGCACCGACATACCCTCCGCGCGCATGCCGGCGACGATGTGGAACACCTCGCGCACGATCAGCGGCGCCAGTCCCTGCGACGGCTCGTCAAGGATCAGCAATTCCGGATTGAGCAGCAGCGCACGGCCCACCGACAGCATCTCCTGTTCGCCACCGGACAACTGGCGACCGCGGTTCTGCTTGCGTTCGGCGAGGCGGGGGAAGGTGCGGTACACCCGCTCGATGGTCCACGGACCCGGACGCTCGAACGGCACGCGCAGATTGTCTTCCACGGTCAGGTTGGGGAAGATCTTGCGACCTTCCGGCACATAGCCGACCCCGAGCTGGGCGATGCGGAACGACGGCAGGCGCGTGGTATCGCGGCCAAAGATCGTAATACGCCCGCTGCGCGGCGGCGTCAGGCCGACGAGGCTGCGCAGCGTGGTGGTCTTGCCGGCGCCGTTGCGGCCAAGCAACGTCGTGATCTTCCCCTCCGGCACCTCCAGGCCGACGTTGTATAAGATGTGGCTCTTGCCGTAGAAAGTGTTCAGTCCCTCGGCAGTCAGCGCGCTCATTCCACGGTTCCCAGATAGGCCGCCCGCACCGCGGGATCCTCGGAGATTTCCTGCGGCGTGCCGTCGGCCAGCAGGTTTCCCTGGTCGAGCACGGTGATGCGGTCGGCAAGATTGAACACCACCCGCATGTCATGCTCGATCAGCACGATGGTATAGCCGGTATGCCGGTGCAACCGGCGAATCAGGCCGGCGACCTGATAGGTCTCCTGCTCGCCCATGCCGGCGGTTGGCTCATCCAACAGCAGAATGCGCGGCTTCAGCGCCAGCGCCATGGCGATCTCGGCGGAGCGCTGATCGCCGTGCGCCAACTCGCCCACCAGCCGGTCCGCGTGCTCGGTGAGCCGCGTGGCGATCAGCATTTCGTCGATGCGATCACGCACCTGGGACGCCTGATGGCGGCCCAACCAAGGGCGCAGGCGGAAGCCCGAGGAGGACTCCACAGCGATCCGGATATTCTCGCGGATGGAGAGCTCCGGGAAGATCTCGGTCACCTGGAAGGTGCGCGCCATTCCCATCGCCACGCGCTCAACAGCCGAGGCGCGCGTGATGTCCCGACCCTCCAGCAGGATCTGCCCGGAGGTCGGCGGGAAGAAGCCCGTGATCAGGTTGAAGAACGTCGTCTTGCCGGCACCGTTGGGGCCGATGATGGCGCGCAGCTCGCCGGGCGCGACGGAGAGCGACACGTTGTTGACCGCGACCAGGCTGCCGAACGACTTGCTCGCGTTGCGGACTTCCAGAAGGCTCATGCGGCGGCCCGGCGACGGATGAAGCCCAGGATGCCGCGCGGGAAGAACAGCACCACGACCACGAACACGAGGCCGATCCAGCTCATCCAATTCACGGTCATGGACGAGATGTAGTCCTGCAGCACCACGAATACCGCCGCGCCGATCAGCGGGCCCCAGAAGCTGCGCATCCCGCCCATCACCGCCATGATCACGATATCGCCGGAAATCACGTAATAGAGCGTGCTGGGGTCGGCGAAATTGTTGAGCAGCGCGTAAAGCGCGCCCGCGGTGGACGTGAAGAAGGTGGAGACGGTGAACGAGAGCCAGATATGCCCTTCTATCGGGATGCCCAGGAAACGGGCGCGGCGCTGGTTCTCGCGAATGGCGATCAGGGTGCGGCCGAACGGAGAACGCAGCAACACGCCCATCAGCGCGATGCACAGCGCGAACACGACGAGCACAAAATAGTAGAACAGCACGCCGCTGTTCTGGATATCGATCGGCCCGATCGGCTGGCGCTGGAAGCCGCGCAGCCCGTCATAGCCGCCGGTGAAGTCGTTCCAGCTATAGGCGATGTAGTAGCAGATCTGCCCAAAGGCGATCGTCAGCATGGCAAAATACACGCCTCGGCGGCGGACGATCAGCGAGCCGAACAGCGCGCCGGCCACGGTGCCCAGCAGCATACCGGCTACCACGGCCAGCAACGTATTATTGGTGACATAGCGCAGCATCAGGCCGGTGCCGTAGCACCCCAGGCCGAAATAGGCGGCGTGGCCAAAACTCATCACGCCGGTGAAGCCGAGCAGGAAATTAAGCCCCATTGCGGCCAGGCCGAAGATCAGCACCCGCGACGCCAGGGCGGTGTACCCGCCCACGGCCCCGATCCATAGCGGCATAGAGAGCAAAGCCAACCAGATCAGCGCCAGCGAGACCCAGTTATTGCGCGCCGGGCGATCGAACACCGTCCCGATCGTGGTGGTGCTCATGTCAGCATGCCCTCTTCGCCGAGCAATCCACGCGGCCTGATGAGCAGCACCAGGGCCATGATCACGTAGATTACCACTTCGTTTCCAGAGGGAAAGAACACCGTGGTCACGGCAGCAGCCACACCGATCAGCACGCCGCCGATCAGCGTCCCGGTCAGACTGCCGACGCCACCGACGATGATGGCGATGAAGCTCGGCATCAGCAGATCATCGCCCATGTTCGGGTTGAGCCCGATCTGCCCTCCGGCCAGCACGCCGGCAAGCCCGGCCAGGAAGATGCCAAGGGCGAAGTTGAACGAGCGCAGCCAGCGCACATTGATCCCGAGCGCCGCCACTGTCTCCATATCGAGCGTCCCGGCACGGATGCGCGTCCCCATGCGCGAGAAGCGCAGGAACAGGAACAGCGCGGCGACCGCCACAATCACGACGGTGATCAGGAACAGCCGGTAGCCGGTGAAGAAGAAGAACTCGTTGCTGAGCGGCTGGCCGAGCGCCGGCGGCACGCTCAGCGGGAGCCCGTTTGAGCCCCAAATGGTCCGGCAGATGTCCTGGATGATGAACGCCAGACCGAAAGTCAGCAACAAGCTATAGACGGGATCGCGCGCATAGACCCGGCGGACCATCGTGCGTTCGATGATCAGCCCGATGATCGCGACGGCGAACGGTGCGACCAGCAGGGCCGGCCAGTAGCCGATGATCGGCCCGAGCACGAACGCGAAGTAACCACCGAGCGCCAGGAAATTGCCGTGTGCAAAATTGATGACGTTGGAGAGATTGAGGATCAGCGCCACCCCGAGCGCCATCAGCACGTAAAACAGGCCGAGGATGATCCCGTTGAGGACATTGAAGAGTACAAGCGTCAGCATCGTTTCCTCCGCCGCCATTCTCCCGCCCGCTCGCCCGCGCGAAGGGCGGGAGACAAGGCAAGAACCAGCCTAGGCGGTCGGCCAGGTCATCTTGCAGCCGGTGTCGGCGACCGATCCGGCCGCCTCCTCGCCCGGAACCACGGTCTCGACCGTGAACACCTTGGTCGGGCCGCCCTGCGGCGGATGCATCTGACCGACGAAGATGCCGGGCATCAGCTCGTGGTCGCCCTCGCGGTAGAACACCTTGCCGTTCTGCAGCGCGACTTCCGGCGGCAACGTCATGCCGGCGGTGGCCTTGGCCAGCTTGATTGCCGAGAGGTCCTTGGCATCGGCCGCCGCGAGCCTCGCCGTATGGATCGAGACAAAGCCGAACCAGTGGCGCGCCGAGGCGCAGGGCACGTTGAACATCTTCTGAATGCCGGCGTTGAATTCGGCGACGTGCGGCACGCCGGGCTGGTCCCACCACCATTCCATGTCCCACCAGCCGGTCTGTGCCTGCGGCGGGACTGAAAGCACTGACTCGACCTCGAACAACGCGCCGCCCAGCGGCATCTCCTTGTCCATGCCGAACTGCACGAACTGCTTCATGCAGTCGATCTGCGCCAGGCTGCCCATGTTATTCAGCAGCACGTTCGGCTTGTAAGCCTTCGCCTTGATCAGGCTGGCGGAGAAATCGGTGCTGGCGATCGGCAGCATATCGCCCTGATATTCGCCGCCGACCTTCTTCAGGTTCTTGACGAAGGCGTCCTGCAAAGTGTGGCCATAGGCGTAGTCGGGGGTGATGAAGTACCAGCGCTTGCCGAAGCGCTTGATCAGCTCGCCGGAGATGGCGTTGGCATCCATGGTGGTGGTGTTGCAGATGCGGAACACATTCCACTTGCAGGCGGTGCCGGTGATCGGATCGGTGTGGCCGCCCGGCACCAGATGATAGATCTTGTGCTCCGCGGTCACCTGCGAGATCGCGTAGGCGATTGCCGAGTTGACGTCGCCACATAGGATATCGACGTGGTCGCGATTGATCAGCTTGAGCGCCTTCTCGACGCCGGTACCGACGTCGTTGGCGCTGTCCTCGACCAACAGTTGCACCTGGCGCCCTAGTATGCCACCCATCTTGTTGACGTCTTCAACGCCGTATTTCGCGCCCTGCACCTCGGTCTGCGCGAGCGCAGACAGGCTGCCGGTCAGCGGATCGATGAAGCCGATCTTCACCGGCTCCTCGCCGCGGGCGCGGATGATGGGCGGGGCGGCCAGCGCTGCCGCACCCGCCATGATAAGCGTACGCCGGCCAACCCCGGCACTGGTCCTGCTTTCCATAGTCGTCTCCCAATTCAAGCCCGGGGCGCCGGACGCGTCCGGGCGGCCATTCTCGTTGCCTCTGCGCATTCCTATCGCCGCGTCGCGGTGGCGTCGAGACCCCGTTTGGTAACAGGTCCTCCCCGCGCGGCCTTCAACGCAGGGGTGCACCGCGGACTTGCCTTGACCCGGCAAGCCGAGGTGAATGCACCCGCACGTCGGTGTTGCAGCCATCCGCCACAGCGTCGAGACCGTCCGAGCCGCCATGGAGCTTCCCCCGATACTTTGCGACGCAGAGGCGGCTCCGCTGTTCTGGAGGGCGGAGCGGCTTGATCGGCCGAGCGCGTGGTTCGGGCATATACCGTTCGCCTTCTGGCTGATGGCGCGGCTCCGTCCGACAATACTGGTCGAGTTGGGCACCATGTGGGGCTCGTCCTATGCCGCGTTCTGCGACGCCGTGATCCACGGCGGGTTGGCAACCCGATGCTTCGCGGTGGACACCTGGGCCGGCGACCAACACACCGGCCACTATGGCGAAGATGTCTTCGCGGAGTTCCAGGAGTTCCACGATCAGCGGTATCGCGCTTTCTCGACGCTGTTGCGGATGACGTTCGACGCCGCCCGGAAGCAGTTCGCCGACGGTACGGTCGATCTGCTGCATATCGATGGCGACCACACCTACGAGGCGGCGCGGCACGATTTCGAAGCCTGGCGACCCAAGCTGTCGGACCGCGCCGTGGTACTGTTGCACGACACCAACGTGCGCGAACGCGACTTCGGGATGTGGCGGTTGTGGCACGAGCTGCGCCAGCAGCATCCGGGATTCGAGTTCTTCCACGGCCACGGTCTCGGGGTGCTGGCGGCCGGGACCGGGGTTCCGGCGCCGCTCTCGGCGCTGTTCGGGGCGGACGATGCGGCCGCGGTCGCGATCCGTGACCGCTTCGCCCTGCTGGGCGCGGCGGTCGAGGCGGAGGCGCGCGGGCGTCAGGCTGTTGACGAGTTGGCCCGGCGGACCCGGGAGATCGCTTTGCTGAAGGAAGAGGAGACGAGACGTGACGCGGAGTTCACCGGCAGGCTGCACGCGGCGGAGAAAGAGCGGGCGGAACTTTCGGAGCAACTGCTCCTGGCGAGGTTCGAGGCCGAGCGTGAGCGGAAGGAGCTTTCGGCCCGGCTGAGACGAGCCCAGACCGACCTCAGGACAGCCGCGCAGGCGCGGGATGCGTTGACCGTGGCGCACCGGCAGGCGCAGGCCGTGATCGCGGCGCTGAGAGAGGAACAGAGCGTCATCCTCGGTTCGACAATCTGGCGCCTGACCTCGCCGCTGCGGCGGCTGGGGCGGGCGATCCCGGCCCCGATTCGGCTGGTTGGGCGTCGGGCGGTGGATACCGCATCGAGTCTGCGCCGGTCGTTTCGGAGGCCGCAGCCGGGCGGCCGGGGCGCGGGAGCTGTGGGCCTTCCGCCGCCGCGTGGCACGGCTCTCCGTGTGGTGTATGTTTCCGGGGAGGCTCACACGCCCGGCCACCGATACCGCGTGGTCCGCTACACGGAAGCGGCCGCGGCGGCGGGAGCCAAGGCTAGGTGGTTGCGGGTGGAAGACCTCGCGCCGTGGATCGACGAGATCGCCGGTACGGACGTGGTGGTGCTCTGGCGCGCCCGTTACAGTCCGGAGATCGAACGGCTGATCGGGGCAGCGCGCGCCCATGGGGCGCAGATCGTATTCGACATCGACGATCTGATGTTCCAGCCGGAGCTGGCGACCACGGAATTCATCGACGGCATCCGCTCACAACGCTTCTTGCCCGAGGACGTCGCGGCGCATTTCGACGACCTGCGCCGGGTGCTGGCGATGGCGGATATCTGCACCTGCACGACAACCGAGTTGGCGCAACGCGTCCGGACGTTCCAGAAGGCGGCCTACGTGCTCCCCAACGGCTTCGACGAAGCCTTCCATCGGGCATCACGGCTGGCAGTGCGAGTCCGCCGGATGCAGGCTGGGGATGGGCTGGTGCGGATCGGCTACGCCTCGGGCACGCGCACCCATCAGCGGGACTTCGCGGAGGCCGCCGGGGCGATCGCCCGGGTTCTGCAGGAACGGCCGGATTGTCGGCTGGTGCTGTACCGCGCGTCGGACAGCTTGGAGCCGGTGCTCCATATCGACGAGTTTCCCGCCTTCGATGCCCTGGGCGGGCAGATCGAGTGGCGCGAGATGGTGCCGCTCGAGGCTCTGCCGGACGAGCTGGCGCGGTTCGATATCAACACGGCGCCGCTCGAGCTCGGCAATCCGTTCTGCGAGGCAAAGAGCGAGCTCAAATATTTCGAAGCGGCGCTGGTGGAGGTGTGCACGGTAGCCTCACCGACCGGGCCAATGCGGCGGGCGATCCGGGATGGAGAGACCGGCCTGCTCGCCAGTACAGAGGGGGAGTGGTACCGGGCGCTGATTAGGCTGGTGGACGAGCCGGTGCTGCGACGACGCATCGGGCATGCGGCGTATCTCGACGTGCTGTGGTCGTATTCCGCCGGCCGGCGCGCCGAGTTGATGCGCGGGCTGCTGGCGCAGGTGACCGGCGGCGTCGGAGCGGCGCGGGCGTTCGAGCTGGAGCTGCGGCGGGGCGGCGCCGATGGTGCGGGGGTGAGGCTGCCGGAGAGCGAAGTTGTGTTCCTGGCGGACCGGCTGGGACAGGCGGATGCGACGGTGGTGATTCCCCTTTACAACTATAAACACTACGTGATCGACGCACTCGATTCGGTGCTTGAGCAGACCGTGACTGCGCTCGATCTGGTGGTCATCGACGACGCCTCGACCGACGGATCGCTGGAAGCGGCGGCGGAGTGGGCGCGGGCCCAGGCCGAACGATTCAACCGCGTGGTGGTGCTGCGCAACCGGTCGAATGCGGGCCTCGCCTTGACCCGTAACGCCGGGTTCGACGCGGCTGAGACCCCTTATGTGCTGCCGCTGGACGCCGACAACCGGCTGCTGCCGCGCTGTGTGGAGGGGTGCCTGGATGTGGTGCGGCAGTCGGGCGCGGCTTTCGCTTATCCGTCGATCCGCTGCTTCGGCGGCGAGGAGCGAGTGATCGAGGCTGCACCGTTCGAGCCGATGCGGCTGGCCGGCGGCAATTACATCGATGCCATGGCGCTGGTGGCGAAATCGGCCTGGGCGGCGGTAGGCGGCTACGAGCATATCGAGCACGGCTGGGAGGATTATGATTTCTGGTGCCGCTGTGCCGAGCGCGGATTCTGGGGCGCTCCGGCGGAGGAGGTGCTGGCCGAATACCGGGTTCATGAGGCGTCGATGCTGCGGACCTCGACGGATCTGTCGAGCACCAAACCGATGGTGATCCGGCAACTCGAGCAACGCCATCCCTGGCTGTCGATCCCGGATCCCGAGTGAGTTCACTTCGCCGACGACCTGGTGTCACGCGAAATTGGCGTAACCCGCACGGCATTTCGCGCCTCGGTTGTATCGGAACGTTCCGCTGCACGTCTGAAGAATTTCATCGGCGGCAGCGGCAATCTGACGGTTTACGACACTGTCGGCGCCTCCTCGGTCGGGGGCGGCATCGACACGATCACGGCCGGGGACGGCAACGATCTGTTCGGCCTGATCCCTGGTTCGACTTATACGGTGGCCGGCGGCAACGGCAATGACACGTATTTTGCCAACGGCACCGGCGCGGTCGCCGACGGCACCGGCAGCAACCTGATCTTCGCGGACGGCACGAGCAACTTGGTGCTGTCCTTCGGAACGTCCGACACTGTTATCGCCGGCGCCGGGGCCAACACCGTCTCCACGAACGGAACCGATCCGCTCGTCTGGGGTGGGTCCGGAAGCCTGGAAGTGTTCGGCAACGGCGCAACCAACGCGACAGTATTGGGCGGAACGGGCCCGGAGACGATCTTCGGCGCCCAATCCGGCGAGTATTTACTCGGGCCCGCCAATACGCTCTTCGTCGGCAGCGCTTCCGTGGGGAGCAGCGAGACGGTGTTCGGTGGAACATCGTCGGGCGAAGTCTTCAACAACAGCTCTTCGCTGGTGTTCATCGCCGGGACGAACGAGTCTACCACCATCGCCGGTGGCTCGACCCCCAGCACCCTGTTTGGCGCGGCAGGATCCTCGCTCACCTATTACTCAACCACAAGTGGTGCTCAGTATTTCGCTGGAGCAGGGAACGAGACACTGAACGCCGCCAGCGCGACCACGAACGTGACGCTCTTTGGCGGTCAGGACACGACGTCGGGCAATTCGCTGGTTGGCGGGGCCGGCAGCGACGCGCTGATCTCCGGGAGCGGCAGCGACACGATGACCGGTGGCGCCGGGGACAACACATTTGTCTTCAACAAGGGGGCAGCAGGCGGCAACGATTTCATCACCGACTACAACGCGAACGACACCGTGGGACTATTCGGTTATGGCGGCGGTGCGGGGGCGGCCGCTTTGTTGACGGCCACAGTCGCCGGGGGCGCGACCACTATCGCTTTGTCGGACAACACCAAGATCACATTCGAGGACATCACGACACCGAGTTCGATCAAGATAGTCTCGGGCTGATCGCCTCGGAGGGGGCCTGCCCACCTCAGTCTTGTTGGCTAGCGGTGCTGGCCAGTCTGGGTGCTGGCGTCCAGTTCGTCAGTCCGCGACATCACATGGTCGGTGTCGGCCGCAGCCCGATAAGCTTGCATCAGAATGCGGCGAAACCTCATGGTTTTGTGTCCGCCTTACGACGGCGGGCAATCCGTTGGTTTGGGGGAAACGACGCGCTGATTGCCGGAGCCGGCAGCGACACGATGACCGGCGTGGGCACAAGTGTTCTCCTTCGGCATCGGACACGCGGGCGGCAACGGCTTCATCCCTGGCTAGGACGCTAACGCACCTTCGAGAACATCACGACGCCGAGCTCGACCAGGATCTTCTCGGCCTGATCGTGACCAGGGTGCTGCCCGCCTCGGGGACAAGGCTATCCAGCTCACTAATCCGCACGATCACATAATTGATGCCGATGGCGTCAGCCAAAGCAGCAAACACCCGACGGCGGCGTGTTGGTGCTGTCCACCTTGCTCGGCATGTTCCCTTTCTGCAGAAGTTGTTTGCCGGATAGCAGGAGCCGCAATTTCAGGCACTCGGATCCGGTGAAGGATTCGAATTTCTCCGAGGCGCTAAGCTGTTGAACAAGCCTTTGCCTGATTGGGGCCCTGTCGTCGGCTGGCAAGAGATTTCGAGAACCTTACCCGCGCTGCGGTCGCCTTCATCCGCCTCGCCTCGATCCGGCTCACGGCGAGAAGGCTTTGCGATGCCTCATAAACTTTCCGGAAAGACTCTTATGGTTTTGTTCCTGCCGCGTCGGGCAGCACACGCTGCGAAAAAGCAAGGAGATCGACATGGCAGCGGTGTCAGTCCCCGGCGTGGGCGGGTCGGCAATCGAATTCACGTTCCCCCCCGTTCCCCTTATTCCCCCGCCGAATTTTGTCTCAATCGAACAGGCGATCCTAGGGCGGAGCAGGCAATCGCGGACGCCCTTCTCGCCGCTTTGAACGGCGACCCGCTAAATGTTCAATCGTATACGGCGGGGACGACTTCGCCGGCTGTCCCCAGTGATGTGAACGAGCTGGTCGTCACCGCTGCCTCGGACAATGGGACAGTTATCACGCCGGCCGGGTATTCGTTCGTGGTGGATAACACGGGGGGCGGGAGCTTCACGGTCGGCGGTGCGCAGAACTTTATGGGCGGTGACGGTAATCTAACCGTTTACGATACCGTCGGCGCGTCGTCTGTCGGGGGCGGCATCGATACGATCGCGGCCGGTAACGGCAACGACCTGTTCGGCCTAATTCCTGGTTCGACTTATTCGGTGGCGGCCGGTAACGGCAATGACACGTTCTTTGCCAATGGCAGCGGGGCGATTTCCGATGGCGATGGCCACAACGTGATATTCGTCGGTTCAGCCACCGGGACCAACATGGTGTGGTCCTACGGAACCGACACCATCGTCGCGGGCGCGGGGGCCAATACGGTCGCGACGTACGGAAGCGATCCGCTTATCTTCGGCGGCAGCGGCAGCCTTGAAGTTTTCGGCAATACCGCGACCAACGAGACAGTGGCGGGCGGTTCAGGTTCGGAGACGGTGTTTGGCGCTGCCTCGGGAGTCTATTTCCTTGGGTCGTCCTCTTCGCTTTTTGTTGGCAATCCCTCCAGCGACAGCACGATTATCGGGACGACCGGGTCAGAGACGGTGTTCGGCGGGGCATCGTCGCACGAGCTGATCTTCAATAACAACTCCGCTTTGGTGTTCGGCAGCGGCTCGAACGATTCCACCACGATCATCGGCGGGGCGACCCCAAGCACTCTGTTTGGGGCAGCCGGGTCTTCAATCAACTATTATACCAGCCGCCCTGTTCGATGACTGGTTTGACCCAGGGGCGCCTGGCGAGGGAGACGATGCGGTCGGGAAGTTCTGCGAGTTTGTTTCGGGCGTCATGACATGCCCCTGAGGATGACCTCATCGGTGTCTCAGACACGGCCCCCTGATTTCGTGACGGAGGTAAGAAAAAGCTTAACCACAGCGGCACAGAGACACCGAGAAGGGTCAGGCTCCGTGCCTCGGTGTCTCTGTGGTTAGGCTTTCTTCCTTACTATGCGATGGCCGGTTTGGCCCAAGAGCGCCTGGTGAGGGAGGCGATTTGTTCGGGCATTGCCATCAGTTTGTTCCAGGCATTACGACATGCCTTGAGGATAGCTTCATAGCTGTCCCAGACACAGTGGCTGAGAAAGTTGCCGCGCAGGAACTCCCAGACGTTCTCGACCGGGTTCAGCTCCGGCGAGTAAGCTGGCAGCGGCAACAGGCTGATGTTGTCAGGCACCGGCAGGCGGCGCCCCGGCTGATGCCAACCAGCGCCATCGACCAGCAACACAGCATGAGCCCCCGGGGCAACCTGGAGGCTGATCTCCTTCAGATGTTCGGCCATCGCCTCGCTGTTGGCGGCCGACATGATGATGGCAGCGCCGATGCTGCGCTCGGGGCAAACGGCGCCGAAGATATAGGCGGAGTCATGGCGGTTATCGCGAACCGCCGCCGGGCGCGAGCCACGTCGCGCCCAGACGTAGGTCAGCGTGCCCTTCTGACCGACACGGGCTTCGTCGCCGAACCAGATCTCCAGCGGCTTGCCGGCGGCAGCGGCTGGCACAACCTCGGCCACCTGGCTGGCGAACTCCTTCTTGAATGCCTCTTGCGCGGCGGCATCCTTCTTCGGATGATAGGGACGCGGCTGCAGCCGGGTGAACTTCAGCCGGCGCAGCAGCTTGCCGACACTGCGCTCGTGCAGCTCGACGCCAAACTCATCCTTGATCCGCTGCCGCAGGTCGATGCAGCGCCAACGTACCACGCCGTCCCGCTCAAGGTCGGGCCCCTGTTGCACCCATTCCACCACCTTGGCCTGTTGCTCGGGCGATAAGCGGGGCGGCGGACCGCGGCGGCACGGTCGGTCGGACAGGCCATCCAGCCCGGACTCGTTGTAGCGATGTACCCAGTCACGCAACGTCTGGCGGTCCATCGCACACGCCTCCGCCGCGGCTTCCCGCGACCAGCCTTCCAGCAGCAACGCCATCGCCAGCATCCGACGTGCCGCTTTGGCGTCTCGAGTGGCCGCCGCCGCCTCTCGCAGATCAGCCGCCGATCGCTCCAAACGGGTGATCGCTACGGTCATCGCTGTCCCCTCCGTCCAACGGGGACGCCGAATCGTACCGCTCCGAGCCGCACCAAATCACGTTCGAGTCAACGAGCCGGGCGGCTGGTATTACTCGACCGCCGGTGGTGCGATCTACGCGGCTGCTGCCGGGAACGAGACGCTGAATGCTGCGAGCTCGACGGCCAACATGACGGTTTTCGGCGGTCGGGATCCGACGGCGGGCAATTCGTTGGTCGGTGGGGCGGGCAACGATGCGCTGATTGCCGGCAGCGGCAGCGATACGATGACCGGGGGTGCGGGCGAAAATGCTTTCGTCTTCATTAACGGAGCAGCGGGTGGCAACGACTTCATCACCGATTACAGTGCGAACGACACGGTGGAGCTGTTCGGTTACGGCGGTGCGGCGGGTTCGGCGGCGCTGACGGCCGCGACCGAGGCGGGGGGTGCTACCACCGTCTCGCTGTCGGACAACACGAAGATCACGTTCGAGAACGTCTCGACACCGAGCTCGATCAAGATCTTCTCAGTCTGATCGCACCCGAAGGGTCTGCCCACCGCGTTTTTGCTGGCTAGTTAGCAGTGCTGGCCGGCGGGGATAAGGGCGTCCAGCTCATCGATCCGTGCCATTACGTGGTCGATGTTGATATCGGCGGTCCAGGCGCTCGTATGATCGCCGCCGATGACCCCTGTCGGGAAGACATCGGCCCAATATTCCAGGCTGCCCTGCAACGCCATGGCGAGAAAGCACGGATTCCGATGGTGGTCTGGGACCAGCTCATAGACGACGGTGCCGGGCTGGCAGAAGGCGATGTTCGCGAGCCCGGCGCCGAGTTGCCCGATCACTATGCGGGCGCCTTTGAATAGCGCGATCTGTTCTTCCAGACCGAGCTGCTCCGGGCGAACGGCCTGGAAGCCCCGCTGGCGGAGCCGGGCAAGCAGGGCTGGCTCGTTCGGTATGTGGCGGTTGGTCTGGCTGCTGCGGTCGATGTAGATGCGGCGGCACCGAGGTCCCGCGGTCTTCACGCCGGCACTCATACGGGCGTAGGCGGCCTGCGACACTGGGGATGCGGCGAAATCCGCCCGCCCAGCCACGAAATCGTAATATTCCGCGCAGGGGATCAGGTATTGGGCTCCGGGTGCGGTAACGACAGAGGGCAAGTCGGACGCCCCGAGCAGTTCAAGCGACTTCCGCTGCCACGGGTGCAACCTGGGCAGAACCAGCCGGATGCCGCCGGTGGGGTGGCGCTGTAAGACGGCGTGCACGGTCGGCACCGTATGCGCCATCCAATGGTAGTAGTTGGTATCCCAGTGGTCGAAACAGATCGCGGCGGTGTAGCCGCGATCGAGCCGGACCAGGCGATCCGGATGAACCCGCGCGGCGGCGATGGCGACTTCGAGTTGCAGATAATTCGTCTCCGCGATGACGCGTCCGTCCTGCAGCAGGATCATCAGCGAGCGGTCGAGCACGACGTCGCGGAGACGGTACATGCGCAGCGTGGCGGGCGTTGTCTGCCAGCCGAGGAATGGATTCATCGGTCGGTCCCGCGGGATGCCGCCGGGGTCGCCGGCGAAACGCGCGCCAATGGGGAGGCAGGTTTCGACGGTGGCTACCTCCTCGGCTACATCGGTGATGCTGACGGTATTTCGCGGGAGCCTGCTCATGGAGGGGTAGCGGAGGTGTCGGTGCGCCAGACCGCTGCCGCGGCGGCGCCTGGTGATGCTGGGGGTGCGCTCCCACCGTATCGGGGAGATTTGGTCGTGACTAGGCTAAGGCTAGGTGGGGGTCCCACCCACTGCGCTGCACGCGCGGACCCCGGATCAAGTCCGGGCCAAGCGCTCTCCTGGGGAGCAGGAGAGGTAGCCTTGGGCCAGATCGTCCGCCGCTACGGCTGGGTTGCGGTGGCGTGCGTCACCATGCCCACCACCGCCGGGCGTCGCCAGCAGCACCGTGTCGCCGGTCTGAAGGATGTGTTGCCGCTTCGGATCGACGCGCGCTCCGTTGATGCGGAGCTCGCCGGTGGCACCCGCTTCGCCGCCGGCAATCCCGAAGGCTGGTACGACGGTGCGCTCGGCGAGGAACGACACGGCGATGGGACTGGGTGAGCGGCTCTGGATCATTATCTCCTGGCCTAACCCGCCGCGGTGCCGGCCCGGCCCGCCGCTGTCGGGGCGCAGCCGCTTGTGGTGGAAGCGCAGCGGGGCAGCGTGCTCGCTGATCTCGATGCTGGTCGAGGCCAGATTGGATGGCCAGGACAGGCAGCTCTGGCCGTCGCGGGTGGTGCTCGCGCCCATGCCGCCGTTGAAGAAGAACATGTTGGCGTACGGCTTGCCGTCGAGCGCCACACCCGACTGGTTCATCCCCCACATCGGCGAGCCGCAGGCGGCAATCACCCGCTCCGGCACCACCTGGCCGAGGCAGCCGAACACCAGCATCGGCAGGTAATGGCCGATCAGCATGCGCGACCCGCCTGCGGCGGGGAATTGCGGATTGACGATGCAGCCAGAGGGGGCGGACAGGCTGATCGGGCGCCACGCTCCCTCGTTGTTCGGCAGGGCGGGGCTGAGGCAGACCTTCACCCCGTACATCGTCATCGCGAAGGTGTAGCAAAGCGCGCAGTTGATTGCCCGATCGACCTGCGGATCGGTGCCGGCGTAATCGACGGCGATCGCGTCGCCGGCGACGCGGAGCGCCATGCGCAAGGTGATCGGCCGGTCTGCCAGGCCATCGGTCTGCAAGTCACTCTTATATGTACCGTCCGGGAGGCGGCCGATGGCGGCTCGCATCGCCGCCTCGCAGCGGCCCTGGATCTCGCCAGCGAGGTCGGACAGATCATCCAGGTCGGCTGCCTGCATCAGTGCCGCCAGCCGATCTTCCATCAGGTCGAGCGCAACCACCTGGGCACGCAGATCGCCCACGGTCTGTTCCGGTGTGCGCACGTTCTGGCGGAGGATTGCGAGCAGGGTCTCGTCCATTTCGCCGCCGCGCATCAGCCTCATGGGCGGTATCTGCAGGCCTTCCTCGAACACTTCGCGCGGCTCGGGGCTGCGGATCTTGCCGCCTATGTCGGGGGCGTGCGTGGTCGATGCGCTGAAGGCAACCAGCCGGCCGCGGCGGAAGATCGGCCGCGCCACGGTGATGTCGTTCAGGTGGCCGGTGCCGAGCCAGAGGTCGTTGGTGATCAGGACGTCGCCTGGCGCGAGGCGGTCGGGCGGGAACAGGCGGAGGAAATGCTTCACCGTGGCCGGCAGCGTGCCGATGAAGCTCGGAATGCTGTCGGTCGCCTGCACCAGCGACTGACCGGCGGCGTCCGTGATCACACAACTGAAGTCGTAGCTTTCGCGCACCAGGGTGGAGAAGCTGGTGCGCACCAGGGCGGCGGCGGCTTCATCGACGATCGAGATCAGGCGTCGCCAGAGGAGTTCCAGTTCCACGGGATCGAAGTGGGTCATGCCGGCGTGCCCTCACCCGGTGCACTTGCGCGCGCCGACCCCAGGGCCGGAGCCCCGGGGCAGGCTCTCTCCCGCAAGAGCGGGAGAGGTGGACCTCCACCAGGATCGCGCCATCCGACAGGACGCGGGCGGTGCCGCCGGGTCCGATGAGGAATGTGCTCTCATTCTCTTCGACGACAGCAGGACCGTCCAGGCGTGTACCGGGCCGCAGCGTAGAGCGGGCAAACACGGCTGCGTCGCACTCGCCTTCGGGGAAGCGCACGCATCTTCGTCGCGGGGTGGTGTCAGCGATGGTGCGTTGTAACTCGATCTGGTGGTCGGTTGCGGGCATGGGCGCTGTCAGCGACAGGCGCAAAGCGATGATCTCCACTGCGGTACCGGGCGGGGTGCGGGTGAACAGGGCGCGGTAGCGCGTCTCGAATGTCTGGCGGACCGTGTCGGCCGATAAGATTTCGGGCAGCACCACGGTAATCTCCGAGCCTTGCCCGATGTAACGCAGGTCGGCCATCCGGCTCGCTGTCAAGCGGCTTATATCGGCGCCGGCTTCGGTGAGGATGGGCAGCGCTTGGCCGTGGAGATGCGCGAAGGTGGTCGCGACCGTGTCCCAGTGCACGCGGTCCAGCGCTTGGTTGAGTGCGGCGACGCGATCGACGCGAGCCGGGGCCATCAACATGCCGAGCGCGCTGCCCACGCCGGCCGCGGGCGGGCAGACGATCTGCCGCACGCCGAGCTTGCGCGCCACGTCCCAGGCATGGACCGGCCCGGCGCCGCCGGTGGCGAGCAGGGCGTAGTCCCGTGGGACGCCGCCTCGCTCGGCGATCGCGACGCGAGCCGCGCCGGCCATCGTCTCGTTGACGACATCGTGGATGCCGGCGGCGAGACGGGCCGGCGCGAGTCCGGTCGACTTGGCCAGCCGGTCCAGGGCAGCATCCGCCGCGGCCGAGTCGATGCGCATCGCGCCGCCGAGGAAAGCTCCCGCATCTAGGCAGCCCAGCACAAGGTCGGCATCGGTCACCGTGGGCTCCGTCCCGCCTTTGCCGTAGCAGGCCGGCCCGGGCACCGCGCCGGCGCTGTCGGGACCGACTTGCAGGGTGCCAAGCTCGCTGCGTCGGGCGATGGAGCCGCCACCGGCGCCAATCTCGATCAGCTCGACGGCGGCAATGCGGATCGGCAGGCCGCTGCCGCGCAGGAAACGTTTCTGGCGCGCTGCTTCGAAACCCCAGCCGACCAGTGGTTCTCCATCTTCGATGATAGCGAGCTTGGCGGTGGTGCCGCCCATATCGAAGGCGAGCACGCGGTCGAGTCCGGCGCTGCGGCCGAACACCGCGCCGGCCAGTGCACCGGCGGCCGGTCCGCTCTCCAACAGATGCACCGGCGTGCGTTTGGCTTCCGCGAGCGGCGTGAGCCCTCCGCTGGACAGCATCAGCGACAGCTTGCCAGGAATGCGGAGCGCGTGCAGCGCCGAGTCCAGCCGGTCGAGATAGGCCTCTGCCAACGGGCGCACGTACGCGTTGGCCACCGTTGTGCTGGTGCGTGGATATTCGCGGATCTCCGGCGCTACGTCACAGGAGAGCGACACCGGGAGAAGCGGAAACTGTTCGGCGATCGCGGCCGCCGCAGCGCGTTCATGGGCGGGGTTGGCGTAAGCGTGCAGGAAGACGATGGCGAGGCTCTGCACGCCGGCTTCGATGAGGCTCGCGGTCTCTCTCAGCACGCCGACAATGTCGAGCGGCGTTTCGATACTGCCGTCGGGCGCCAGGCGCTCGGTCGCCTCGCGGCGCCAGGGCCGCGGCACGAGCGGGCGGGGCATCTCGATGCCGAGGTCGTAGAGTTCGTACTTGCGTTCGTATCCAATTTCCAGAATGTCGGCAAAACCCGCTGTGGTGATCAGGCCGGTTGGCGCGCCCTTGCGCTCGATCAGCGCGTTGGTGAATAGCGTGGTGGCGTGCACGACGCGCCCGATTGCCGCGGGATCGATGCCTGATCTGGCGAACAGGTGTCGCAGCCCCATCAGGGCGCCGCGCGCGGGATCATCCGGTGTCGTCGCTTCCTTCCAGATCGCGGCACGGCCGGTGCGGTGGTCGAGCGCCACAAGGTCGGTGAAGGTGCCGCCGATGTCGATGCCGAGCGAGATCGGCCCTGCCATTCGTCTGCTCCAACTGTCGCATGCTTGCCGGAGATCGGGCGCACGGTCCAGCGGACCGTAGCCTTCGGGGCTTCGGAGGGGGCGGTTTGTCGGCACGACCCCCCGTCGTCCGATCGCGAGCAGGTGTGATCTGGTTCACCGCGCCCGCTGCCGGCACGCCTATCCTGCCGCTGGGGCTGGGCCGCCGGCGCGAGAACCAGGGCGCCAGCCCCGCGGAGGAACAGCAGCAATGAACGAGATGTCTGCCCGCCTGACCACCGGCCAGGCAGAATATAGCGAAGGCCCGTCCACCTCGGACGCCACCCGCTACCTCGCGGCCGCGGCCTATCGGGATACTGGTTTCCGGCGAAAGGTGCTGGATCTGCTGCGGCACGGCTGGTATCGCGCTCGAGCCCCCGAGTTCGGCATCGACGACAACTTTATCGCGCGTCATTGTCGCCGCGCGGAGCACCAGCAACGCGTGCGCGACCTGCTGATGATCGCCGCATTTGTGGCGATCTCGCACGAGCCGCTGCTGTGGGTCTACGATCGACCGGACGCGCTTGTCGAGATCCTGAGTTCCTATAGCTCCACCTTCCTGCTCGCCGCGACGGCTGTAGTCCTGGTGCTGTTCGCAGAGCGGTTGCTGACCGAGCATTTCATCGTGGCGCGCAGCTTCAATCAGGCGGCGTTTTCGGCAAATGGTGCGGGCGGCGCGACCAGTCCGCAGAACGTGGTCGTTTATGGCGGCTACTCGCCTTTTGTCGGATCGGGCTACGGGATCGGCGGATGGTCGTTCTCGGTCAATCTGGAACGCACCCGGGAAGAGCTGGGCGAGACGCATCCGCTGATCCCGTTCACCACCTGGGATCTGCAGGGCTTCGTCTGCAGCCGGCTGGATCGGTTGCATATCCCCGGCCTGTCGCATCGGGCTGTGCTGTTTGCCGACGGAAGGCGGGTACGCGACAGCGCGGAGCTGTTCACGAATAACCGCGTTGCCTCACAGTTCGACCCAGGCCTGTTCATGCAACGCGAAGACTGGCCGGATCCTGGCACCCGAACCTATCTGTGTATCAGCGTCGCCGACTGGAGCGGCGAGATCGTGCTGTCGATATACCTGCGTTTCCGACAGGGCGAGTCGAATCTGTTTGCCGAGGCCGCATATTACCTTCTGACCCCGCCAAAGCGTTCGTTCCTGACCGTAGACGAAGCGGATCCGAGGCTCAGAATCGGGGTCGTCGCCAGGCTGCTGTCCCGCGCCACTGTCACCGCCCCGATCATGCTGGCCGGTGCCGCGCTCAACACCGCGGCCTGGGTGCTGTCTCCACTCGTTTACTGGCTGGAGCGGCGGCGCATCCGCCGGACCATGCGCCGCAACCGGCGATTCAATGTGGGCGCCGTCACCAGCATTCGGGAACTCGGGATGGAGAACTATTTCCGCGTCTACTTCCAGCAGCTCGATAAGGAACGGCATGGCAAAACGATCGAGCAATGCGTCATCGATGCGATCGTTGAGTTCCTGACAGCGCACAACGTCGATACGTCGGACATTCGTGACCGGCGGTCCACGATCCTGAACAATGGCGTCATTGTTTCCGGCGGAAACATCAACGCGGAAAGCCTCGCTGTGGGATCGGGCGCACGCGCAATGCTTTCGCGGCTCCGGTCCAAAGCTCCAGGCCAAGCCGCCGGCACGTCGCACGCCGCGGCGCCCGCATCGTGAACAAGACGAGCGAAGCAATGGTTCAGAAGAACGAGGGCATTATCCTGTCGGGCGGAGGCAGCATCCATGCGAACCAGCTCGGCGTCGGCGCCGGCGTGCGCATCAGCCAGCGGGTGCACGGCAGCGTCGCACTTGATGCGGGACTGAACGAGGTCCGGGCGGCATTGCAATCACTGGCGGGCGAGATAAGCGGACGCCGCGACGTGCAGAATCCCTCGCTGTTGGCCGACCATGCGCGCGAGCTGGCAGACGAGGTGGCAAAGCCAACGCCCGAACCCGGGCGGATTGAGACGTTGCTGGACCGCCTCGCGGCCGGTACCAAATCGGCCGGCAATCTCGCCCTCGGCGTTGCCGCGCTGAAGACAGCAATTTTCGGCCTCTTGGGAATTGCGTGAGTCGGCGTGTCGGCCACCTGCAGGACCTCTAGCCCGCATTTCTCACCGAATCAGGTGCATCGGGGCTCCGAATCAGCGAAAATCATCGTGCCAACAAAGTTTTTCGTGGAACGGAGGATTTCCCCGATGCAGACAGAGTGTAGCGCAGAGCTGTTCGCCTTTGCACCTGTAGAAGGCCGCGCAGTGGTGGCCGGCTTCGACGGCGGAACGCTGACCTCGGATGCCGGGGCGCTGCTGCTCGGCGCGACCGACCAGGTGATTGGCCTGACCCGGCGGTTTGCCGCGTGTTTCCAGGACGCCCGCAACCCAGCCTTCGTCGAGCACGATGTGGCGACCCTGGTCAGCCAGCGGATCATCGGCATCGCGCTCGGCTACGAAGACCTGATCGACCACGACCAGCTCCGCCACGATCCGGTGCTGGCGGTGCTGGCCGGCAAGCTGGAGGCGCGCCGGTCGGACTGCGCGCCGCTGGCCGGCAAATCGACGCTGAACCGGCTGGAGCTGGGCCAGCCGGAGCCCTCCCGCTATGCCAAGATCAGCGCCGATACGGCGTCGATCGAGCGGCTGTTCGTCGATATGTTCCTAGACGCGCATGCCGAACCGCCGAAGCAGATCATCCTCGATCTCGACGCCACCGATGATCCGCTGCACGGACATCAGGAAGGTCGGTTCTTCCACGGCTATTACGACTGCTACTGCTATCTGCCGCTTTACGTGTTCTGCGGCCGACACCTGCTGGCGGCGAAGCTGCGGCAGTCCGACATCGACGGCTCGGCCGGGGCGGTTGAGGAGGTATCACGGATCGTTGCCCAGATCCGGGCGCGCTGGCCGAAGACACGAATCCTGCTGCGGGCGGACTCTGGTTTCGCCCGCGAAGAACTGATGGCGTGGTGCGAGGCCAATCGGGCGGACTACCTGTTCGGCCTGGCGCGCAACGAGCGGCTGGTGGCGCAGATCAAAGCCGAGTTGACGGCGGCGCAGGCCGAGGCCAAGCAGACCGGCAAACCGGCGCGTCGCTTCAAGGATTTCCGCTGGTCCACGCTGAAGAGCTGGAGCCGCCGGCGGCGAGTGGTGGCGAAGGCCGAATGGACCCAGGACGAGGCCAATCCCCGCTTCGTGGTGACCTCGCTTAAGCGCGGCGAGGCGGCGGCGCGGTATCTCTACGAGACGATCTATTGTGCGCGCGGTGAGATGGAGAACCGGATCAAGGAGTGCCAGCTCGACCTGTTCGCCGATCGCACGTCCACGGCGACCATGCGAGCCAATCAGTTGCGCCTGTGGTTCGCCTCGCTGGCCTATGTACTGCTGTGCGCGCTGCGCCGGATCGGGCTGGCGGACACACAGTTTGCTGCTGCCACCTGCGGGACGATACGACTTAAACTGCTCAAATTGGGGGCGTTGGTGCGGATCAGCGTGCGGCGGGTCAAGGTAGCGATGGCTTCGGCCTGTCCCTACCAGGGCGAGTTCGCTGCCGCTCACGCCGCGCTTACCGCGGCGGCTGCTGCCGCCTGATACGAAGCAGACAGCGCATAGTCCGATACGCTCTCCCGTGCAACGCTGCCTGGTGCGGCGCGACGCGGCGCGCGCGCAAAATCAGTCGCTACGCGGCTACACGATCGGCAGCGGGCAAATTGGCCGGGAGCACGATTACGTTACGGTACCAGTTCGATTTTGCCTGGAGTCTGTGAGAAATGCGGGCTAGGTGCGTGGCCAGGATCGCCACCGGATAGGCGTAGCGAAGTCGAGTGCCGCCGCGGCGGACGGGAATACCAACCGATCGTCGTAGGCAGAGGCGGCAAACATCGCAATGATCTTTGCGTCGTCGCCGGGACTGGGAAACGAGCGCGCCAGCCGATTCGCGCTTGTTCGCTTGAACGTCCCCGCCGTTGTGGTTTCGTAATTCATGCCGACGGGAACGGAATGGCGGATCAGGGATCCGGACGCCGAGGCAGCCCTGGCGGCGCTGGAGCACGTGCTACCAGCGTGCATGCCGGGAGCGGACGGATTTGCGCAGCAGGATCTGAGCCCCCACCGCATCGTGCAGGCGGCGCTGGCACGCGCGGCGGCACTGGATCGGAAGGACGAGACCTTCGCGTCCGGCAGGATCGGATATATCGCGCTGGCCTGCCTGCTGACGCACAGCGTGGCCGCGCTGGAAGAGGATCCGGAATTTCGCAGTCTGCTGCAACTATCCGGCCTGCGCGAGCTGCTGCGTCGTAGCCGAGAACTTCCGGATGAAATCGTGTCCCGGCTGGTCGCGGTTCTCGATGCGCGCGGAGAAACCAAAAGGGCTGAGCAAGCCGGTCTTGAACGGCAGGCTATCATCAGGCTCGCCCAGCGTCTGACACCGAACGAGGCGCTCGACTTCGATCAGGCGATCATCGAGCTGGAAAAGGCCGTCAGCGTCGCGCTCGACGTGATCGCAAGGGGCGAACGGGGAACCAGCCTGGATGAGTTTGTCGATCATGTGCTCGCGCGTGTCGCTGAGGAGACCAGGGTCGGCGATTTTGACGGCGCGGCGCAGACTGTCGATGATGCGCTGATCGACCTCGACCGAAGGGAAGCGGAGCAACGCAATTCGTTCCGGCGTTCTCGCGTTGCTCTCCTGGAAGCCGGCGTGGAGCAGGACATCCTGCGACGGGACCCAGCCGCCGTCGCGCGCCGTGTCGAGGCGATCGTCGTTGCGGAGGAAACCACCGACCGCCCGGCATGGGCGTCGCAGTTCCGTCATCGGTACGACGACTACCACGAGGAAGGGGAAACTCGGGGGCTGAACCTGTCCCTCGCGATTGCCGCAGAGATGACCCGACGGATGGCTGTCACCGCCCGGGACAGCAGGGAACGCGGAACGGCCGCAATTCTGCTCGGCAACGCGCTCTCGACGCTCGGGGCAGGCACGGCTGGAGGAGGCGGCCGCCGTCTATCGCGCAGCGCTGGAGGAAAGGACGCGCGAGCGTGTGCCGCTCGACTGGGCGATGACGCAAAACAACCTCGGCGCCGCGCTTGCGACGCTTGGGGAACGCGAGAGCGGGACGGCGCGGCTGGAGGAGGCGGTCGCCGCCTATCGCGCGGCGCTGGAGGAAAGGACGCGGGAGCGTGTGCCGCTCGACTGGGCGATGACGCAGAACAACCTCAGCGCCGCGCTTCAGAGGCTTGGGGAACGCGAGAGCGGGACGGCGCGGCTGGAGGAGGCGATCGCCGCCTATCGCGCGGCGCTGGAGGAAGGGACGCGCGAGCGTGTGCCGCTCGACTGGGCGATGACGTAGAACAACCTCGGCAGCGCGCTTGCGAGGCTTGGGGAACGCGAGAACGGGACGGCGCGGCTGGATGAGGCGGTCGCCGCCTATCGCGCGGCGCTGGAGGAACGGACGCGCGAGCGCGTGCCGCTCGACTGGGCGACGACGCAGAACAACCTCGGCGCCGCGCTTCGGACGCTTGGGGAACGCGAGAGCGGGACGGCGCGGCTGAAGGAGGCGGTCGCCGCCTATCGCGCGGCCTCGGAAGTGGCGGAACAGGCTTCACACCAGCAGTTGCAAACGGAAGTTCGCAATGGCCTTGCCCAGCCGAACGGCTCCTCAGCGAGCGCAGGGCTCAGCTATAAGCTCTGTCGCACAGCGGCCAGGATTGCCACGGGATAGGCGTAGCGCAGACGGTCGCCATCGCGCCGGACAGGAATGCCGAGCAGGCCGCCCTCGGCCGAGGCGGCGAACATCGCGATGATCTTTGCGTCGTCGCCGGGGTTGGGGAACGAGCGCGCCAGCAGGTTGTTCACGTCGTCGCCGAGCTCATAGAACGCGGCCGCCGGTTCAGAAAGAGCGGCGGCAGCAAACAGGCCACGCAGCTCCGTCAGACTGAGGCAGCGGACATGCGATGGATCGCGCAGCTTCTCGAGCCGGTTCCATTCGGCCGCTTTCGCGCCGTCCTCCGATGCGTACATATCGACGACGACGATGCGGCCGCCAGGCGCGGTGACGCGCCGCATCTCGCGCAGTACCGCCAGCGGGTCGAGGAAATGGTGGAAGGAGAAGCGGGTGACCACGATATCGAAGGCCGCGTCGGGATAGGGCAGCGCCTGCGCGTCGGCCTGGTCGAAGGTAACATTGGCGATGTTTCTGTCGCCCGCCAGCCGCCGTGCGCGCTCGAGCATCGCCGGGGTCATGTCGATGCCGGTGGCGTGCTGCACATACGGGGCAAAGGCGCAGACAACGATGCCGCCGCCGCAGGCCACGTCCAGCATTGTGTTGCTCGGCTGCGGCCGGGCCGCATCGACGATCATGCGGAGCGCGTTCTCGTCGGTGATGGGTGAGGCGGTGTTGAAGGGCACCGCCTGGCGGGTGAACTGGTCCACGATGCGGCTGCGATGGCTGTCGGTTGTTGTCATGTGCGTGGTTACCTGAGTGGGGCCTCTCGGTCCCGTTGGTAGCAGAAACGGGGACTGATACCAGCGGGGCGGTCGGCTTCCTGGCCCCCTCCCCCTTCCCCCTCCCGCAAGGGGAGGGGGATAATTGGCTGGTTGCTTTTGGGACTGTCTTATGGCAGCGTCCGGCGAAACTGGGTTGGCAAGGGAACGAGAACATGACTCAAAGTCTGTCCGGAAAGTTTAGCAGGGATTGCAGAGCCTTCTCAGCATGAGCCGGATCGAGGCAAGGCGGATGAAGGCAACCGCAGTTCGGGTGAGGTTCTCGAAATCTTTTGCCAGCCGACGACAGCGCCCTAACCAGGCAAAGGTACGCTCGACGACCCAGCGTTTTGGGAGCACCTCGAAGCCTTTCGCCTGATCCGAGCGTTTCACGATCTCGATCGATAGTTTCGGCAGGACCGTGGCCGCCGCAGCATGAAATTGCGGCCCCTGATATCCGGCATCGGCGAACAGCTTCTGCAGGAAGGGAAACATGCCGAACAAGGTCGCTAGCACCAGCACGCCACCATCACGGTCCTGAATGTCAGCCGGGTGAACCACGGCATGCAGCAACAGCCCTAGTGTATCGACCAGAATGTGGCGCTTCTTTCCCTTGATCTGTAGAGTCGAGGACGGGCGCGGTAGCTGTGCCCCGTTTCCCGTCCCCGCTCATCAAACCGGACGTGCGGGTTTCCCGCATCCGGCTTTCCGACTGGCTTCACCGCATGGCCCACGGCGACGACCGCCCGCGCTCGCGTCGAAGGCACAGTACGCCCAACTCCCCGTAGACATGCTCGCGGGAGAACTGGCCTGTACCGCGCCCCTGCACGTCGTGCCGTTGGCGGAGGAAGTGCAGCACACGGTCGTAGACATGTTGATCGACGGCTTCATAGGCCGAGGCGAGAGCGCCATAGGAGAAGTAAGCGGACCAACCGCGTAGGACACGGTTCAGCTGCGCTCGCACTTCATCCCAGGCACCCTTGTTGCCCGGCACCAGCAAGTCGCCGATCTTGGTCTTGACCCGCTGCACGCTCTTCTTGGACGGGCATGCCCCCAGATACCAGCGACCACCGTTCGGCAGGTGGCGCGGTCCCAGCGTGTAGCCAAGGAAGTCGAAGCCTTCGCGCCGGGCACTTTTCACCGAGGTCTTTGCCTCGTTGATCGTCAGCCCGAGCTTCGTCATCACCCCCTTCGTCCAGGTCAGAGCCTCCGCTGCGTGGCCGCGGCTGAGGATGACGAAGTCGTCGGCATAGGAAACGACGTGCGCATGGAAAGCCTCGCCGCGTCCCGTCAGACGCCAATGCTTCAGGAATCGGTTCATGTAGATGACGGAGAGTAGCGGACTTACGACCCCACCTTGTGGTGTGCCGCGCTTGTGGTCCTTGCCCCTGCTCACCCGCCGTTTCCCGTCGCTATCCCGCTCCTCGACCGGCGCTCGTAACCACAGCTTGATCAGCCACAGCACGTGGCGGTCGACGATCCGGCGGGCCACTGATTTCAGGAGGTCCGCATGCGGGATCGTGTCGAAGTATTTCGACAAATCGGCATCGACGACATCGGTGTAGCCCCGGCATAGCAGCCGGTGCGCTTCCTTGACCGCATCGATCGCGCTTCGGCGCGGTCGATACCCGTAGGCATTGTCCTCAAAGTCCGCCTCGAAGACCGGTTCCAGCACGATCTTGGCAGCGGTCTGGATCACCCTGTCCCGGATCGTTGGGATGCCGAGCGGACGTTCGCCGCCGCCTGGCTTCGGGATCATCACCCGCCGCACCGGATCAGGCCGGTAGGTCCTTGAGACGAGTTCCTCGCGCAAGCCCGCCAGCCAGACCTCTACACCCGACGCCTCGATCTGCTCGAACGTCACGCCGTCCACACCTGGGGCACCCGCATTGGCGCGGGCAAGCGCATAGGCGTGTAGGAGCACGTCTTCGCGGCAGATTTTGTCGTACAGAATGTAGAAGCGGAAGGCAGGCTCCGCCTTCGCCTTGCGGTAGAGCTTTCTCTGAAGGTTCCTGATCTTGTCGGGTGTTTCAAGGCTCATCGCCAATCACCCCCACCTCGCCATCGTCGAAAGCGCACCAGAAGTCAGGGCCCTTCCCTCCGCCGGCGTTACCCGGTCTCAACAGGTACTATGACCCTGTCCGACACCCGCCCGAGTCCACCGCCAATACGCGGTGTTGGAGCCGCGACCTCCGACTCAGATGGGTCTCCCTCGATTACCCGCATCACCTTTCCAACGTGCCGTGCCCAATACCCCGGCAGACCAGGCAGGTGCGCTTGTCGATTTCTTCCCTGCCCGCGCGGCCTTCCCCGAGCAAGAGACGGGTCGGCATCTGCATCGACTCTTTCGAGGCCTGCTCGAACTTCACTCACGTTACGGCCCATTGGATCGCTCGGCCGCCCAAGGCGGTCTTTGTCACGAGGCTTCGACCCAGCCGGTTGCCCAGCCAAGCCGCTCGTCAGCTTCCGGATCAATCGACAACTCTCCGGATGGAACCTTCCTCCATAGATGATGCGCGCCGTCGAGGCGCACTCTTGCCCGCATCGTATCCATGCGGATCAATACAGGCCCCGCCTTTTTCGGCGCTTTTCACGCTTTGGCTGTCGATCACGCAAGCTGTGGGACTCGGCTCTCGCCGCATCTCTTCGCGACATTTCACATAGAGCGTGTGGTGGATTTTCTCCAGCGTGCCGTCGTAGTTCCAGCGGTCAAAGTAGTCGTGCAACGTGCTCCTTGGCGGCAGGTCTTTCGGAATATAGCGCCACTGGCAGCCCGTGCTCAGCACATACATGATGCCGTTCACAACTTCCCGTTCATCGACTTTGCGTTTGCGCCCGCCGGGCTTCGCCGGCGGGATCAATGGCTTGACCAGAGCCCACTCATCATCCGTCAAATCGCTCGGATAGCGCAGCCCGCTTCGGTCATATCGAGCCCGCGTCTCATCGGTCCACATTTGGCACCTCACGAATCGGTGCCAGCTATACAGTCACAACGAATCCAGCGGGTTCAAGAGCGTTTCTCGGCCACAGGCTAACCGACTCAAAGAACTCGCAAACCTTCCGGACGGACACTCAGATCGTTGGCGGCTGCCTGTGCGGCAAAGTGCGCTATAGCGCGGACGGAACCTGCATTCGTCGGCGTTTGCCATTGCCACAATTGCCAGAAAGCAACCGGAAGCGCTTTCGGCATCGTGGTCGGCATCCCGCAAACCGCGTTGTCCGTGCAAGGCAATTTGACAACATTCGAAGACAAGGGCGACAGCGGCAAGACAATGTTCCGCCGGTTCTGCCCCGTCTGCGGCTCGACCATAATGGATGAGGCAGAGGCGCTGCCCGGCGTCGTCATGGTGCAGGTGGGGACATTGGACGATCCAAGCTGGGTGAAGCCGGCGATGGAGATTTACTGCGACAGCGCGCAGCTCTGGGTACAACTCGGCGGTGAGATGCAGCGCTTCGCAAAAATGCCCGGATAGACGAGCCGGCGCATCGCGGCTCTGCGGACTACGGTAGAGCCGGCTGCAGGCTGGTGCTTAGCTGTTCCAGCAGTGGTCGCTGTCTGCGCAGAATCCTGGCCCGCGTGTCCCGTGAAGGACCGGATCGCCACCCGAGACGGCAGGCTCGGCGCAAGTCGCGCACTGAAAGCGGCCCCCTGGGTCGCCTTGATTTACCGATGATCGCGCCAAAATGCTGCTCGGCTTTCGCGTGCTGGGGCGTGAACGAAAGGAGGATCTGATGGACACCTGGATCGACTCCCCTGCGGCGCTGCGCAAGGTCGAGGCAGATTTCTACTACCTTGCCCCGATGGCGGAACCGCCGCACAATTACACGTACGATCCGCCACCCGGTGTGCCGCGCACCAACGCCACGTACGAGCCCCACCGCATGTCGGTGCGCGACGCCCGCCCGATCGCCGCAGAGGCGTCGCTGGATCGCGAGGGCTTCGCCCTGGTGCGCCAGCACAGCGCGGTGCGCGACTTCTACGACGAAGACGAACTGCGCCGCACCTACTACCCTGAAGCCGAGCACCTGGTTGCAGAGGCAACCGGCGCAGCACACGTGATTGTGTTCGATCACACGCTGCGCCGCCGGATCTGGGACGCGGAGGATCGCACCGCCGGCACGCCGCGCCAACCGGTGGCTCGGGTGCATAACGACTACACGGAGACCTCGGCGCCGCAGCGCGTACGCGACCTGATGGGGGCAGAGGCCGAATTGCTGCTGCAGCACCGCTACGAGATCGTCAATGTGTGGCGTCCGATCACCGGCCCGCTGCGCGACGCGCCGCTGGCGGTGTGCGATGCGCGGAGCGTCGCTCCGGACGATTGGGTCCCGTCTGCCCTGATCTACCGCGACCGGAAGGGCGAGACCTACGCCGTGCGCTACAACCCGGCGCATCGCTGGTTCTATGTTCCCGACATGATGCCGGACGAGGCGCTGCTGCTGAAATGCTTCGATTCCGCGCGCGACGGCAGGGCGCGCTTTGCGCCGCACTCGGCGTTCGAGGACCCGACCGCGCCGGCGGACAAACTACCGCGCGAGAGCATCGAACTCCGCACGCTGGTGTTTCACCGCGATTGAGAGTCGACCGTGGGTGGGAGATTGCTTCGCCTTCGGCTTGCAATAACGGTTGCTACCGGCTGGCTTATTGGTCCAGCAGACAATCGAGAATACGCCCCTCGATCGCGGCGAAGCTGGAGTCGCCGCGCCGGCGCGGACGCGGCAACTCGATCGGCACGTCACGACTGATCCGCCCGTTCTCCAACACCGGCACGCGGTCTGCCAACGTGACCGCCTCGGCCACATCATGGGTGACCAGCAGCGCGGTGAAGCCCTGCCGCAGCCAGCTTTCCTCGATCAGCGCCTGCATCTGGATGCGGGTCAGCGCATCGAGGCGCCGAGCGGTTCGTCCAGCGCCAACACGGCCGGGTGGCTGAACAAAGCGCGCGCCAGGGCAACGCGCTGCTTCCGGCCGCCGGACAGCGCCGCGGGCCAGTCGTCGGCACGGTCGCCCAAGCCGACGCACGCCAGTGCCTCGCGCGCAAGCCGGCGATGACGATGCGCATCCCGCGTACCGGCAACTCCGACCTCCACATTGCGCAGCTCGCGCGCCCAGGGCAGCGGGCGCGGCTCCTGAAACATCAGCCGCACGTCGCGCGCGGGGATGGCGCCACCACCCAACTCAATCGTCCCGCCGGTGGGCGTGTCGAGTCCCGCCAGCAGACGCAGCCGTGTGCTTTGCCGCAGCCGCTGCGGTCGACGACGGCGACGAACTCGCCGGCCGCGACTGCCAGGTCGATCCCGCCCAGCACCTGGCGTTGGCCGAACGACTTCTCCAACCAACGAAACCGGACCGATACGCCGGAATTGTCCAGCGGCTCGTAGGCGGGCAGCGGCTCGAACTCGGGATAGACGGCGGGTAGGTCGAGCGCGGCTGGTGGTCGCGCCGCATCACGGGCGAACACCGCCTGATCTACCGCATCGTCGCCAAACCCGGCGTGGATCAGCGCCTCGAAATCGTCGCCTGCCGCTACCACTACGGCTAACCCCGCGCTTGCGCCCATCGAGTTCGCGTCCCAGCATCGCCTGGAACCGAGGGAGGCGCGCATGACCAAAGTGGCAGTGCTGGACGACTGGCAGGGCGTGGCACGCAGCTTCGCCGATTGGTCGAAGCTCGAGGCGCGTGCCGAAGTCGTATTCTTCGCCAAAGCTTTCGCGAACGAGGACGATGCCGCTGCCCAACTCGCCGATTTCGATATCGTGCTGACCATGCGCGAGCGGATGCCCGTGGCCCCTTCTCTAATCAACCGCCTGCCCAAGTTGCGCATGCTGGGAATTACCGGGAGACGCGTGGCATCGCTCGACATCGCCGACTGCACTGCGCGCGGGATCGTTATCTGCAACACGGTGGGTGGCGGTGCCGAGGCGGCAACCGCCGAACTGGCGCTGGGCCTGCTGATCGCCGCGGCGCGTGGGATAACGGCCGGCGATGCCGGCATCCGCGCCGGGCGCTTCCAGGAGGGGCTGCCGATCGGCATCGGGTTGGCGGGCAAGACGCTGGGGGTGATCGGGCTGGGGCGGCTCGGGAGCCACATGGCCCGATATGGCCGTGCGTTGAACATGACCGTGCTGGCCTGGAGCCAGAACCTCACCGCAGAGACGGCGCGGGCCACCGGTGCCGAGCTGGTGTCGAAAGAACATCTGCTGTCCCGATCGGATGCGGTCAGCATCCATCTCGTGCTGTCGCCGCGCACACGTGGATTAATTGGTGCGGCGGACCTTGCCCGCATGAAACCGGGCGCCATTCTGGTGAATACCTCACGCGGCCCGATCGTCGATGAGGCGTCACTGATCGAGGCGGTCGAAATCGGGGCGCATTGTCGCCGCCCTCGATGTGTTCGAGCGCGAGCCACTGCCGCCGGATCACAGACTGCGCCGCGCGCCCAACACGGTGCTGACGCCGCATCTCGGTTATGGCGTGCGCGAGACGTGGGAGACTTTCTATCCGCAGATGGTAGAGAACGCGCTGGCTTTTCTGGACGGCAAGCCGATGCGGGTGGTCAATCCGGAGGTGAAGGCGAAGTAAAGGAGACGTACCAGTTGGCCACGAGCATAGTTCCCCTTAGCCGCCTCGAGGCAATATCTTTACGTGATGCATGGCCTGACGAAGCGGCCTGACTGCACGATTGCCCCCCGTTGCGGGCTTGTCAAATCGTTCTAAAAGTTAATTATGGCGCGGAGGACACTCCAAGACCACGAACGACCACGGGATCCATGCCGACCATGAATCGCCCCCATGATCAGCAGGTCTCGCAAGGTTTGCCGCAAGGCACGTGTTCGAACCTTTGTGGCCCCCGTGACCTCAGCGCGCTCTGTGTTGAAAACTTGATAGCGCTGGCAATCGGGAACAGGCACGAAGGGAAGCACCGAACGCCTAGCGAGCACGCGGCTGCCAGCCGCTCGGCTTGACCCAGCCCCCGCCGGCGCTATCCATCCTCATCACACCCAAAGCAAAGGACCACCCCATGCGCGCCTGGGCCGTCGTCGAGAACGGAGCGCCGCTGCAGCAGATCGAACTCCCCACCCCGGAGCCTAAAGGCACCGAGGTGCTGATCGAAGTGACGCATTGCGGCGTCTGCCACTCCGATCTGCATATCTGGGAAGGCTATTACGACATCGGAGGCGGCAAGAAGATGTCGCTCAAGGATCGTGGCGTCGTGCTGCCGCTTGCCATGGGTCACGAGATCGTGGGCCGCGTCACCAAGCTCGGCCCTGACGCTACCGGAGTGAAACCCGGCGACCTCCGCATCGTCTTTCCGTGGGTCGGCTGCGGCACCTGCGCCGCCTGCCGGGCGGAGGAGGATAATATGTGCCTCACGCCGCGCAGCATCGGTGTCTATCAGAATGGCGGCTATGGCACGCACGTGATCGCGCCGCATCCGCGCCATCTGGTCGATCCCGGCACCCTCGACCCGGCGGTCGCCGCCACCTATGCCTGCTCCGGCATCACGGTTTATTCCGCGATCCGCAAGCTGATGCCGATCGTCGCCGACGAACCGATCGTGGTGATCGGGGCCGGCGGGCTGGGGCTGAACGCCCTCGCCGTGCTGCGTGCGCTCAAGCACCGCAGCATCATCGTTGTCGATATCAGCGAAGAGAAGCGGCGCGCCGCGCTGGAAGCTGGCGCCACGAAGGTTGTGGACGGCAGCGGCGCGAACGTGGCGAAGCGCATCATGGAAGCGGCGGGCGGCCCGGTCCTGGGGATTGTCGATCTGGTCAACGGTACCGCTACCGCGCGCTTCGCATTCGATGCCCTGCGTAAGGGCGGCAAGCTGATCCAGGTCGGGCTGTTCGGCGGCGAGCTGACCTTGCCGCTACCGCTGATGGCGATCCGCGCCCTGACCGTCCAAGGCAGCTATGTCGGCAACCCCAAGGAGCTGCGCGAGCTGGTGAAGCTGGCCCACGAAGGCACGCTGCCGCCCCTGCCGGTCGCCACGGTGCCGCAGTCGCAGGCCAACGACGCGCTCATGCGGCTGCGGGACGGCAAAGTGACAGGCCGGCTCGTGCTGCGGGCCGAGGCGGCGTGAGATGAGCGAGTCCGCGATACGTCGCTCGGTTGTGCTGAAGCGCCGGCCGGTCGGCAGCCCGCGGCCCGAGGATTTCGACATCCGGGAAGACGCCATACCTGCGCCCGGCCCTGGCGAGGTGCTCACCCGTACCATTTGGCTGTCGATCGATCCCTACATGCGCGGGCGGGTATCCGACCGCAAATCCTACGCACCCCAGGTGCAGATCGGCGAGGTAATGACTGGCGAAACCGTGGGCGAGGTGATCGCCTCCGCCGATCCCGCCTTCTCGCCCGGCGATGTCGTGGTCGGCGCGCGCGGCTGGAAGACCCATTCGCTGACGTCGGCTGTCCGGCTGACCCGCATCGACCGCCATGGGCCGCCCATTTCGGCCTATCTCGGCGTGCTCGGTATGCCCGGCACCACCGCGTATTCCGGGATCACCGATATCGGCCGGCCGAAGAAGGGCGAAACCGTGGTCATCTCCGCAGCCTCCGGAGCGGTCGGATCGGTCGCCGGCCAGTTGGCCAAGCGGGCCGGTGCGCGGGTCGTCGGCATCGCCGGCGGGGCAGAGAAATGCCTGTTCGTGCAGGACGAGCTGGGCTTCGACGATTGCGTCGATCATCGTGCGCTCGACCTGCAGGCGGAGTTGGCCGCGGCCTGCCCGCAAGGTATCGACGTTTATTGGGAGAATGTCGGCGGCCGCGTGCAGCAGGCCGCCTTCGAGCTGCTCAATCCCTTTGCCCGCGTGGTCATGTGCGGGATGGTGTCGCAGTACAACGAGGCCACGCTGCCGCCTGGGCCCAATCTCGGCTTCGTGGTCGGCAAGCGGGTACTGATCCAGGGCATGATCGTCTCCGACAAGCCGGAGCGCTTCGCCGAATGGCGTGCGCTGGCAGCTCCCTGGGTGGCGGACGGGACGCTCCGGTACCGCGAGGATGAGATTGACGGGCTGGAGAACGCCCCAGCCGCGCTGAGCGGTATTCTAGGTGGCCGAAATTTCGGAAAGTTACTGGTGCGTGTCGGACCGGACCCGGTATAGATTGCGTCCGGTTTGAGGAAAATGGCAGTGGACGATACTCTTGCCGGGAAGCTGACGGAGTGGCGCCGACATCTGCATGCGCATCCGGAGCTCTCCAATCAGGAATCGGAAACCGCGTCCTTCGTGTGCGAGCGGCTCACCGAGCTCGGCGTGCCTTTTGTTGCCGGCGTCGGCGGGCACGGCGTTGTGGCCACGATCAGCCGCGGCCGATCGAACCGCAGCGTCGGGTTGCGAGCCGACATGGACGCGTTGCCGATCACCGAGACGACGGGGCTGCCCTATGCCTCGCACAATCTCGGCGTGATGCATGCCTGCGGTCACGATGGGCACACGACCTCACTGCTTGGCGCCGCCGCGCTGCTGGCGGGCGACCCGTCCTGGACGGGCACCGTCCACCTTGTGTTCCAGCCAGCCGAGGAGGGTGGCGGTGGGGCGAAGAACATGATCGCTGACGGACTGTTCAACCGGTTTCCGATGGAACGGATCTTCGGCTATCACAACTGGCCGGGACTTCCGGTTGGGACCGTCGCCGTGCATGACGGGCCGGTTATGGCGGCTGGCGGCAGGCTGGAGTTCCGGGTGAAGGGCCGTTCCGGCCATGCTGCCATCCCCCACCACGCGCGCGACCCGATGGTGGCGGCGGCACATCTGTTGATCGCGCTGCAATCGCTGGTATCGCGAGAAACCAGTCCGCTTGATTCCGCGGTGATCTCGATCTGCACGATGGAAACAGGGCGGGCCGCGAACCAAATTCCCGATGAAGCGGTGATGCGCGGGACAATGCGCAGTTTGCGTCCGGAAGTCCGCGCAGCGATGGATGTGGGCATGCGCCGTATTGCGGCCGGTGTAGCGCAGGCCTTCGACGTAGAGATCGATGTCACGATCCGCCATAGCAACGTCGTCACCGCGAACCACAAGGCGGAGGCCGATCTGGCTGCTGCCGCGGCGGCGGGTGCCGGGTTGGCGGTGCGGCGCGACCTGCCGCCCGCGATGACCGGCGAGGATTTCTCCTGGTACTGGTCGAGAAACCCGGCGCCTTCGTATGGATCGGCAATGGAGCCAGCGCCGAGCTACATAGTTCCGGCTATGACTACAATGACGCGGTGCTTCCCGCCGCGGCGACCTATCTCGCCGCCGTGGCGCGCCAGGCATTGGGGCAGTGACGGGCGGGGGCTGCTCCGTGACGTGAGGATGTTCGGTGAGTATCTCGCTCGTTGGGCACTGACGCCTGACGGCGATCCGATCGTAACGCGAAACAGCCGTCTTTTGCCGGTGCGCTGCCAGGGTGTGCCGGCCATGCTCAAAATCGCGGTGGAAGCCGAGGAGAAGGTTGGCAACTGCTTGATGACATGGTGGGATGGCAACGGTGTGGCACAGGTTCTCGCCCAGTCGCAGGATGCGGTCCTTCTTGAGTGGGCAGAGAGCACGACCGGGTTGGCCGAGCTTGCTCGAGTGGGGCGCGACGATGAGGCGACACGCATCATCTGCGCAGTGGTCGCGACGCTTCATGAACCGAGAGACAAATTGCTTCCAGACCTCGTTCCTCTTGATCGGTGGTTCGAGGCCTTGGAGCCCGCTACTGCAACTCACGGCGGCATTCTATCCGTTGCCGCCGCTACAGCACGTGATCTGCTCGCGAAACCCCGCGACATTGGGGTACTGCACGGAGACATCCACCACGGCAACGTCCTGTGGTTCGGAGGGCGCGGCTGGCTGGCGATTGACCCTAAGGGCCTGACCGGAGAACGGGCCTTCGACTACGCCAACCTGTTCTGCAATCCGGACCCTCAAACGGCGACCGCGCCGGGGCGCCTTGCACGGCAAGTCGAGGTTGTCGCTGAGGCGGCACGGCTGGACCGCACACGTATGCTGCTATGGATACTGGCCTGGGCAGGGCTTTCGCCGGCGTGGCTGCTCGACGAAGGATTGCCGGCTGAGTCCGGTTTCACGATCGCGGAACTGGCTTTCGCGGAGCTTAACCGGGCACAATTGTAGCCTGGACCGCTCCGAATTCCCTGCCGTCGTTTGGGTCTTGCTTGCGCAGAAGTGACGAGGAAAGCGTCATCCTCGTGGACGCCGAGTATTGCAGGTAACGATGGCGTTACATGGTTAAGCCAAGCTCCCGGAGGCATGCGATCGACCACGCGAGGCCGGCGACCAACCGAACGTCGGGGTTCCCGCTTGACGTAGTGGCGGGAGGTTTTAAGCAAGAGCGGAAATGGCGCACCTGTCTTACGACCAGTACGTGATCCGATGGAGCCCATGAAATGATACAAACGAGCGACATCACCCGCCCCCCGAGCGAATGGGTCGAGGCGCTTCGGCTTATCGGGACCGCAACCACGACCAGCACGCTTCACAAGATGGGCATCCGCAATTCGCATATCTGCGGCCCCACATCGCACACACCGGGCAGGACAGTCGCCGGACCAGCGTTGACGCTTCAGTTCATGCCGATGCGCGAAGATCTATATGGTGCGGATGAGTATGAGCAGCCCGAAAAGCAGCTACACCGGCATGTCCTCTATCACACGCGACCCGGCGACATCGTTGTGGTGGACGCGCGCGGAGATATGCGGAGCGGCGTCTTCGGGGAGATGATGCTGACTTATTTCAAAGGAAAGGGTGGCATCGGAGTGGTCGTCGATGGATGCCTGCGTGATTATCCGAACGTGAAGGGTCTCGACCTCGGGCTTTGGATCCGCGGGCTGACCCCCAACTTCCATACCCAGACCGGCATCATGCCGTTCGGGGTGAATGTCTCGATCGCCTGCGGCGGTGTCCTGGTGATTCCCGGCGATATCGTGGTGGCGGACGACGACGGCGCCGTGGTTGTGCCGATCAAACTGGCGCCCGAGGTCATCGAGCAGGCGAGCAAGCACCACGAGTGGGAGGAATTTTCGCGCCTCAGGCTGTCTGAGGGCGGCGATTTGCAGCGCTATTATCCCTTGTCCGACGAAGCGCGGCCCGAATATGAGGAATGGCTGCGAAATCGGGCGACGAGTGCATGAAGCTGCAGCCGTAAAGATCACGAATATTCGGCAGCCGTCATTCAGGGAAATTTCCCCTGGGTACTGGTGAAGGTGGAGACAGATGCCGGCGTCACCGGGCTTGGTGAAGCGTATTGGGGTGCCGGTGTTGGCCAGCTCGTCCACAAGGCGAAGCCGCTGCTGATCGGACAGGATCCGGTCGATATCGCGAAGCTGGTGGAGATAACGATCCGCTGCCTGTCCGGCGAAGGTTCGCAAGCCGGTGCGACGGTCACGGCGATCAGCGGGATCGAGATCGCGCTTTGGGATCTGCTCGGCCGAGTTGAAGACACCGATCTCGACCTTCTTCGGCGGGCGCTTCCGCGACAAGATCCGGATCTATGCAGACTGCCACGCCGGGGATACGCCGGATCCGGCGGATTATGCCAAACGCGCACGCCAGGTCGTTGGGTCCGGATTCACTGCCATCAAGTTCGATCTGGACACCAGAAACCCGTACACAATCGATATCTCGGATGACCCGCATCCACGTCGCCAGTGATTTGAACCGTTCAACCGCACAATTGGCTCGCGGGAGATGGCATGGATGGTCGATGTCGTCCGTGCCGTCCGTGAAGCAGTAGGCCCGGAGATCATGGTGGCAATGGACGCACACTGGAAGTTCGGAGTGAATGATGCGATCAAGCTCGCCCAGGCGCTGGAGCCGTTCGATCTGCTATGGCTCGAAGATCCGGTTCCGCCGGAGAATATCGAAGCGCAGCGGCATGTCACGCACAGCACGCGCACGCCGATCTCTACTGGCGAAAATCTCTATCGCAAGTACGGATATCGCGAGCTGATCGAGAAGCAGGCGGCGCGCATTATTGCGCCCGATATCCCGAAGATGGGCGGTCTGGCGGAGGCGAAGAAAGTCGCTGACCATGCCGACCTCTATTACATCCGGATCGCTCCGCACAATGCGCAAGCCCTATCGGCACTGTCGCCGGCGCCCATGTCTGCGCTGCCTTGAACAATTTCCTGGTCTCATGGAATTCCACGCTCACGACGTGCCGTGGTGGGGAAGCCTGGTGCAAGGAGGACCGGTGATTGTCGATGGCTACATCCATCTCGACGATCGTCCGGGGCATGAACTGGCGCTGAACGAAAACGTCGCCCGCGCGCATCTGAAGCCTGGGTCGAGCTACTTCGACGACGAGCCGCATTCCTGACGTGTGAGTTGGCTCCTGCGGACCTCAGAACCAGTGGAACCCGTGCGCCATGATACCCAGCATGGCGCCAAATCCGCCCACCATGATCACGATCAACCAGCGGAAATCGGCTCGCTGCTCGGTGGCGAGCGAATCGATGCGCCGGTCGAGCACATCGATCCGCCGCTCCAACCGCTCGAACGCGGCGGTATTGGCGCGAGCGATCTGTCCGAGGGTGGCGACCCGGGCCTCCATGGAAGGAGGGTAGGGCGCCGGCGCGGGCGGTTCAATCGGCACGTCGGGCATTATCGGCCCGAAGCTCGCAGCAGCGGTCGCACATGCGCGGCGACCAGCAGCCCCAGACGCTTGAGCGACGGCTTCACCGCCACCGAGCGGCGCATTGCCGAGAGGCCTGAACTCGGGCCTGCCCTCGCGAAGCAACTCGCGCCCGATCACCCAGAGCGTCTCTGCCATTGCCCGCATGTGCATCCGCAGCGCCCCGCGCCGGCCCAGACGCACGGCCAGCGCCGGATTCTCGAAGATTGCCTTGACGCAGGGGACGAATGCGATGGGGTCGCTGGCCCGTCGCAGATAGGCCCCGTCGGCCCGTTCTCGCACGAACAGCACCGGCCGCCCGGGCGCCGAGGCGATCGGCCCGAGCGCGGCAAGGCGGGTCCAGTATTCCCAGTCTTCTCCGAAGTCGAGATCGGCGCGGAACAATCCGACCCGCCCGATGGCGGCGCGCCGGATCAGCAGGTGGCCGCCATTGGCAAACAGGTTCCGCTCCAGCAGCAGCGCCAGCAGCTCGCCCGTCGGCGGCCGCTTCACCTTGCGCGCACGAACCCCAGGCTGCGCGTGCTCCGGCACGAAGCCACATGCGCCCGCAGCAGCTACGGCGGAAGGGAATGTCTCCAACGGCGCGAGAAGCCGCTGCAGGGCGTCGGGCGCAAGCCAGTCATCGGCGTCGAGAAACAGCACCTCGTCGCAGTCGGGAAGCGCGGCGATGCCGCGGTTGCGCGCGGCCGAAACGCCAGCATGCGCCTGCGGCACCAGCACGATGCGCGGTTCGGCCAGGCGCGCCACGATCACCACGGTGTCGTCGGTTGATCCGTCATCGACCACGACCGCGACCCACTGCCGATGCGTCTGGGCAAGCAGAGAGCGGAGACTGGTTTCGATCCAGTCGGCCGCATTGAAGGCGGGAACGACAATCCCAACTCGCCGGAACGACACATCTGGAAGATACGGGGACACGAAGGCTTCTCCTGCGCTTTTCCCATCTCTTTGGGACTGCTTCGGTGAATTCCTGGTGAACCGATCAGGTCGCGCCAGTGGCGCAGTCCCGGGGAACTATCCCGCCGTTCCTTGCGATTCAAGCGCTGGCGGCAGGTGTCAGGGATTCGTTCGGTCTCCGCCATGGTTGTGCAGTTAGCAGACTTGTCTTCCTTGCAGGAGAACGAAATCTGCCGGATAGTGATGCCGAAATAATCCCTAGAACGACCATCCCCGTTTGCCGGAACTATGGTTGTGACCGATTCCCAGCCAGGGTCCGCCCTCGCTGCCATCGCGGCCCGCTGCGAATCGCTCGGTCGCAACTGCGAGTTTGGTCTGCTCCAGCGCTTCTACGGTTGTGAGCCGATCGGCCTCCTGCGCGGGGCATCGTCGCCTGTGGAGGCTGTCATACGCGGCTTGCGTACCCGCTTTGTCGGCATTGGCCAGGACGTCGCCCTGCACGCTGATGCGACCGGCGAGTAGCTTGTCTCTGATCGCGCGACGGGGCTGATCTTCCACTCCAACCTCAAGTCAGATCAGACCGAAGCCGAAGTTCGCCGCCAGGAAGCGCGACGGGTGCCGCGGCTGGCCGGCAGGCTCATCGAAGACATCATAGCGTGCGAGAAGGCGCTGGTGTACAGCTCCGCCGATTGGAGTCAGCCAACAGAGGGATACTCGCTGCTGGCCGCCATCTGCGATATCGGCTCCGGGCCCGTCCTGCTCGTTGCACAGAATGAAGCGAAATTTGAGTCTCTGGACTGGCAGTGCTGGGGCGCGACGCTGCCACGCCTCACACATCTCGAGGCGCCGCTTCACTTCGACGCGGCTGGGTGGGAACGCATCTTGCAGACGTTTGACGATGCGATCGCATCTGCTCAGCGGGCGGGCGGCAGATGACGTTACGCGAACCCGCGCCGCAAGCGATCGGGCGAATTGGCCCTGCTAGCCGAGCCTCCTAATTGTCGGTTTCACCCGCGAACCGCGCCTGTTCAGTACCGGCTAGTCACCTCGTCATCCGCTCGATCGTCTCGACCAGTTCCTCGACCTTGTGTCGCTGCTCGACCGGATCGCCTGACGCGAAGGCGTTCGCCACGCAGTGCGACACGTGATCTCGCAGAATCTGTTCCTCCACCCGATGCAGCGCCGATCGGACCGCATTGATCTGGGTCAGGATGTCCACGCAATAACGGTCGTCTTCGACCATGCGGAGCAGCCCCCCGACCTGGCCTTCGATCCGCCTGAGCCGCGCCGATACGTTCTGTTTTGTTGCCACGTGCATGGATTGCTACCATACCCTTGAGGGGTATACAGGGCAAGACCGGATTGGAGCCAATACCCCGTCATGAACGAAGCGCAGCCGCCCGACGTGCATCACGCCGTGCGCGATCATCGCCATCCCCATCACGAATGTCATAGCAATAGAGCGGCGGGATCGGGCTCTGCTCGGGCACCCGCCGTCCCACCCGATGCCGTCTGGACCTGCCCGATGCATCCGCAGATCCGCCAGCATCAGCCAGGGAGCTGCCCCATCTGCGGGATGGCGCTCGAGCCCGCGGTGTCCCGCCTCGAGGCGGGTCCGAACCCGGAGCTGGCCGACATGTCGCGTCGGTTCTGGATCGGCTTGGCGCTGACCGTGCCAGTGTTTGCGCTGGCGATGGCGGACGCCATCCCGGGCGTGCACTCACCACACTGGCTGATCTGGCTGCAATTCGCCATGGCAACGCCGGTGGTGCTCTGGTCGGGCTTGCCGTTTTTCGTGCGCGGCGCTCAATCCGTGCTGCGTCGCCACCTCAATATGTTCAGCCTGATCGCGCTTGGCGTCGGCACGGCGTACATCTACAGCGTGATCGCCGCGCTCGCGCCGGGCAGCTTCCCGGCAGGATTTCGTGGCCCCGACGGCACCGTGGCCACTTATTTCGAAGCCGCGTCCGTGATCACGGTGCTCGTCCTCCTGGGCCAGGTGCTGGAACTGAGAGCGCGCGAGCAGACCGGCGGCGCAATCCGCGCTCTGCTCGACCTTGCACCAAGAACCACGCATCGCATCCGTCCCGACGGGCCGGACGAGGAGATCGCGCTCGATCGTGTCCTGGTCGGCGATCGTCTTCGCATTCGCCCCGGTGACGGCATCCCCGTGGACGGCGCCGTACTGGAAGGGAGGAGTTGCGTGGATGAATCTCTCGTCACCGGCGAGTCGTTGCCCGTGGCCAAGAAGCCCGGCTCGAAGCTGATCGGCGGCACGGTGAACGGGACCGGTGCGTTGATCATGCGCGCCGAGAAGGTCGGCGCGGACACCATGCTCGCCCGCATCGTCGGCATGGTCGCCGAAGCGCAGCGTTCGCGTGCGCCTGTTCAGCGACTCGCTGATATGGTCGCCGGTTATTTCGTGCCGGCGGTCATCGGAATTGCCGGCGCGGCTTTCATCGGCTGGGCAGTCTGGGGGCCGACGCCCGCGCTCGCCCACGGACTGCTGGCGGCCGTATCGGTGTTGATTATCGCCTGCCCCTGTGCCCTCGGCTTGGCGACGCCGATGTCGATCCAGGTCGGTGTCGGCAAGGGCGCGAGTGTCGGTGTGCTGATCCGCTCCGCCGAAGCGCTGGAACGGATGGAGCGGGTGGACACGCTGGTGGTGGACAAGACCGGCACGCTGACCATGGGAAAGCCGCGTGTCACACGCGTCGTGCCGGCGGACGATTTCACCGAGCAGGACGTGGTGCGCCTTGCGGCCTCTCTCGAACGATCGAGCGAGCATCCACTCGCAGCCGCCATCGTCGCCTCGGCACGGGAGCGCGGACTACCTGTGGAAGAGCCAGCGGATTTCCAGTCGATCACCGGCCAAGGCGTGCAGGGGCGCGTCGGTGATCGGAAAGTTGCGCTGGGCAACGCCAGGCTGATGCAGGCCGGACAGATCGATATTCGCGCGATGAACGCGGCGGCGGAGGGGCTGCGCGCAACCGGGGCAACGGCGCTGTTCGTCGCCGTGGATGGCCGCGCGGCCGGCGTGATCGCGGTGGCCGATCCGATCAAGGAAACAACGCCGGCGGCTCTGGATGCGCTCCATGCCGACGGCGTGCGCATCATCATGCTCACCGGCGATAATCGCCGGACCGCCCTGGCGGTGGCGAGTCAATTGAAGATCGCCGATATCGAGGCAGAGGTTCTGCCGGAAGACAAGCACCGCGTCGTACGCCGACTGCGGTCACAGGGCCGGGTCGTAGCAATGGCCGGCGACGGCGTGAACGATGCGCCGGCATTGGCCGCGGCCGATATCGGCATCGCCATGGGGACAGGCACCGAGGTGGCCATCCAGAGCGCCGGCATCACCCTGGTGAAAGGCGATCTGGCGGGGATCGCACGCGCCCGGCATCTCAGCCGTGCCACCATGCGCAATATCCGCCAAAACCTGTTCTTTGCGTTCGTTTACAACGCACTTGGCGTGCCGATCGCTGCCGGTGTCCTCTATCCGGCATTTGGCATCCTCCTGAGCCCGATGATCGCCGCATTGGCGATGTCGCTCAGCTCGGTCTCCGTCGTGACGAATGCGCTGCGGCTCCGCCGCCTGGAACTGTAGGCGCGCTTGCCGCCGGGGACGTAACATACGGTTGTATTATTTAGCGTAAATTGTCCAAAAACCTTCATCGGCAGGTTAATAGAGATTAACGTCGCCACTGCCAAGCCCTTCGGGGCCGGAAACATATTCGAGTCGGACGGCGCACGCTTATGGCCGGATATTCTCAAAGAAACCGCGCTGTCCCGGTGGTGGTGCTTGCCGCGTGCCTGGGGTTGCTGCCGGCCGGCCGGGTGTCCGCGTCCGAGTATCTGTTCGGTTTCAGCGGTTATGATGGTGACGAAACGCTGACGCTCGATCTGGCGAGCGGCGGAGCGCCTGTTGTGCTGAACACCGACGGCGATCAGGGCTGGTGGAGCGCGACGTACCCCAATAGTCCAGGGAATACGAACTATTTCGTCGGCAGCCTGACGAGCGGCAGCGCCACGGCCTATCTGCGCGACTTTTTCAGCTTTTCCCTCACCGGCCTTGCCGGCGAAACTGTGAGCGCGGCGACGCTTACCGTCAGCGCCTTCGAAAGCGGCTCGGATTCCGGGCGCACGAATCAGCAATACACGCTCGACGGGGTATCCATACCTGCCGCGGTCTCGGACAACACCAACGGAACCAGCACCACGATTTACGATGCACTCGGCAGCGGCACGATCTACGGCAGCTACCCGGTCCCGGTCACCGGATTTGGGTTCGGCAGCGACACGTTCGCGCTGAACGTGGCGGGCATTGCCGCCTTGAACGCGGCGATCGCGGGCGGCGTCACCAGCTTCTCGATCGGGGGCAGCCTGGCACCTCCCAACGTCATCCCGGAGCCGACCTCGTTGCTGTTGCTCTGGGCCGGGCTCTTCGGCGTCGGACTGGCGCGCCGGCGCCACGCGGCCTGACAGGCCGGCCCGTGCCGGCGACGGCCGCTTGATTTCCGGAGCAGGACTAATCTAATAGACAAGCGTAGCTCACGCGGCTGTGAGGCACGCGTCGGGGTGGGAATAAGGACCAGCGAAGATACTAGGATGGGGCTGTTCTCCGGTGGACGATGGCGCATTCCTCGCCCGCCCCCCTGGGCTGTGGCGTCCGGTACTGGTACCTCTTCTGGCGTTCGCCGGGGCCTGTTGGTACGACCGCGGTGTAGTGCTCGACGAAGAGCGGACGCAGATTGCCGCGACCCTCGATGTGCTTGCCCAACACGTTCAGTCGATGCTGCAGAATGCCGCTCTGGCGCTCGACCTGGAGCTGAACGAGACGAAGGGAACAGAGTGGCCGGCGATCCGGCAGTCGGAGGAGCTGCAAGCGCTTCTGCGCCGGCTCTCGGATAGTTTGCCCGAGCTGGCCGATGCATTCCTGGTCGGTCCTGACGGGATCGTCGCCGCAGCCAGCGGCAGCGACGAGCCAATCGGGGCGGATGTGCGCGACCGTGACTTTTTCCGGCAGGCGCGTGCAGACCCCGGCGCGATCGTTATCAGTGCACTGACCACGCCGGCTTCCGGCCAAGAGCAGGGTGCGATCTTCGTCATCAGCCGCGCCCGCGTGACCAATGGCCGGTTCGATGGTGTAGCGGTGGTCACCGTTTGGTCTGCCTATTTCAGTAACCTCTTCGAGCCGATCGTGGATACACAGCGGTCTGCGACGGCGATGCTACTTCGCGCCGACGGAACCGAGTTGTTTCGCCACCCCTATCTGCTCCTCCCCGGCGACCGGACCGGCGCTGACAGGGCAGCCCTGAGGCGGGCAGCAATCAGGCCGGGGGCGCAGATATTCGTTCTCCCGGAGAGCGACGGGCACGAGAAGATCGGCGCCGCCGAGGCGATCCCCGGCTGGGACCTAACCCTGACCTACGGGCTGGACAAGCAGCAGATGCTCGGCCAGTGGCACGAGGACATCTCGTTCTTTGCCGCTATCGCCGCGGCCAGCGCTCTGGTGCTGCTGTTCACCACATGGCGCGCAGTCCAGGCCGAGGAACGCCGCCGCCGCGCCGAGACGGCGTTGCTGCAGGCCGGAAAGATGGAGGCGCTGGGCCGGCTGACCGGCGGCGTCGCGCATGACTTCAACAACTTGCTCGCCGCTATCCTCGGCTCCCTTGAGGTGTTGCGGCGCCGCACGAGCGACCCACTCAACTGGCAGCAACTCGCAATTGCCGAGCGCGCGGCACAGCGCGGCGCCAAGCTGATCGCGCAAATGCTGGCTTTTGCCCGCAACAGCCCGGTGACGCCGGTTGCCGTCAACGTCAACGCCCTGGTGCGCGACGCCGCGGATCTAGTGCGCCGCACAGGCGGGCCAATTGCACGCGTGCAACATGACCTGCAGCCGGGGCTGTGGTGGGCGCTGGCGGACCCGGTGCAGCTCGAGCTCAGCCTGTTGAACCTGATCGCCAATGCACGCGACGCCATGCCGAAGGGCGGCGATATCACCGTGTGCACGCGCAACCTGTCCGCCCCGGAGGCCCGATCGGCCCGGCTTCCCGAACGGGACCATGTGATCCTGGAGGTCAGAGACACTGGCAACGGCATGTCCGAAAAGGAGCGCAACAGCGCCTTCGAGCCTTTCTTCACCACCAAGCGACCTGGCAAGGGGACTGGGCTCGGCTTGTCCATGGTGTATGGCTTCGCTCGACAGCTCGGCGGTACGGTGACGATCGACAGTCGACCGGGCGCCACGACGGTGCGCCTCTGCCTACCGCGGACCGACGCCCCAACGAACGAGGAGCCCTCCCCGTCTGACCTGGCGGTGGCCCGCTCCGACCTGGGGTCCGAGCAGGCACCCGAGCCGGCTCTGCCCTGTAAGTAGCTGCCGGCCGACAACGGCGGCTGGCGCTTGTCCGATTATCACCTCGCGGGCAGCATGCGGACATGCGACTTCGCCACCCGACGATCCGACCTTCGGGCGATCGCCTCGTCTTTCATTTCGATGGAGCTGCCATACCAGCGCTGGCCGGCGAGACAATCGCCGCGGCGCTCTCCGCGGCTGGCATCCTGGCCTACCGACGGACCGGCACAGGTGCACCACGTGGCCTGCATTGCGGGATGGGCGCCTGCTACGACTGCGTGGTTACGGTGGACGGGTGCATCGGCCAGCGCGCCTGCATGACCAAAGTCGCCGACGGCATGGTGGTGACGGGCGCGCCGCCGCCGCAGCCTGCTCCGCTCGCCCCGCCACCCGACTCCACACAGGCCGCGGACCGTGTATGCGACATCCTCGTGGTCGGTGCAGGCCCGGCGGGCTTGTCCGCCGCCATAGCGGCCGCCGGGGCGGGCGCGGAGGTCGTGGCGTTGGACGAGCGGTCGGCCCCCGGCGGCCAATACGCCAAGCCCCTTGCCGCGACCCATGAGGACACGCACCCCGATCCGCAGTTCCGCCTTGGGATAGAACTGCGGCGCCGTGCCGAGGCAGCAGGCGTGCAAATCGAAACCGATGCCGTGGTCTGGGGCGGCTTCGGCCCCGCCGAAATCGCTGCGCTGCACGGCGGTCGCGCGGTCACCTTCCGTCCGCGCCGGATGATCCTGGCCACCGGAGCGCATGAGCGCCCGGCGCCGCTCCCCGGCTGGACGCTGCCTGGCGTGATGACCACGGGCGCGTTGCAAACGCTGGTCCGCACCCAGCGCGTCTGTCCCGGCGAGCGCGTGCTGATCGCCGGTACCGGCCCGCTGAATCTGCAACTTGCATGCGAGCTGCTGGTCGCCGGGGTAAAGCCCACCGCTATCATCGAGGCCGCGGCCCGGCCCGGCCCGGTGGCCTGGCGGCCTCTTTGGAGGATGTTGCGCTCTGCGCCTGACTTGTTGCGTGAAGGGATCGGGATGACAGCCCGGCTGTGGCGCGCTGGCGTGCCGATCCTGTGGTCGTCGCAGATCGTTGCACTGGAGGGCGAGGGGCGTGTTCAGCGTGCCCATGTCGGCGAACGCGTGATCGGGGTGGATGTCGTCGCCCTCAATCTCGGCTTCCAGCCGGAGGTCGGGCTGGCGCGCGCGCTCGGCCTGCCGCACCGTTTCGTCGACATTGGCGCCGGTCATCTGGCGACCGAGACGGACGCGGAGGGACGGACCGCATTGCACGAGATCTTCGCGGTCGGCGACGGTGCAAGCCTTGGGGGCGCTCGTGTCGCGATGGCGCGCGGGCGGCTCGCCGGCCTGGCGGCGGCGCGGGATCTCGGCTTCGCCGCCCCGGACGAGCCCGCCACACGAGTCGCGCTGAGCCGAGCCCTGACCTTTCAGAACGCGCTGTGGACGCTCTTCCGCCCGCCGCCCTTCGACCTCCGTTCCATTTCCGATGATACCATCGTCTGCCGCTGCGAGGAGGCGACGGCTGGTCGCATCCGCGGTGAGTTGGCCGCCGGCCTGGCTTCATTGCCGGCGGTGAAGAAGGCGACGCGAGCCGGCATGGGCCGGTGCCAGGGCAGGTTCTGCGCTGCCACCGTCGCCCGCCTGTGTCCCGAGACGCCTGACGATTTCGCCTTTGCCGCACCGCGCGCCCCGGTGCGTCCCACCCCGGTCGCGCCTCTGATGTTCGAGGCCCCGGAGTTCGAAGCGCCGCTACTGATCGACCCGCCCCCGCCGTCCCGGCTGCATCGGGTTGCATCTCTGCCAGCCGAGACCAGGCATTGCGATGTGCTGGTCATCGGCGCTGGCCTCGCCGGACTGTGCTCGGCGTTGTTTCTGGCGCAAGCCGGCGCCGACGTGGTCCTGGCCGAGTGCGACGAGGCCGGCATGGCCGCGAGCACCGCCAATGCCGGCAGCCTGCACGTGCAGCTTCTGTCCTACGATTTCGATGACGACATGCCCGAGGATGGCGGCCCCGCGGCGCACACGCTTCCGCTCGGCCCGCGCAGCATCGCGTTGTGGAAAGAGATCGCCACGGCGGCGGGCGAAGATCTCGGCATTCGCACCGAAGGCGGTCTGATGCTGGCCGAGACCGCCGAAGATCTCGACTGGTTGCGCCGCAAATCCACGATGGAGCGGCGCTGGGGAATCGAGAGCCATGTGTTGGGTGCCAATGAGCTGCGCTCGCTCGCGCCAGCACTGTCAGAGCGCATGCTCGGCGCCGATTTCGTTCCTGCCGAAGGTTATGGCGACCCGCTTCGGGGTACGATGGTGGTCCTGCGGTTGGCGCAGCGGGCCGGGGCCCGAGTGCTGCGCGGCGCGGAGGTGACCGGCCTGGCCCGCGAGGGTGCGCGCTGGCGCGTGGAAACGACGAAAGGACCGGTGCTGGCTGGCCGCATAGTGAACGCTGCCGGCCCGGCAGCAGGCCAGATCGGCCGCATGGTCGGTCTGGACCTGCCGGTGAGCGGCACGGTCCAACAGGTGATTGTAACCGAGCCAGCCCCGGCGCTGACACGTCATCTGATTGCGCTTGCCCATCGTCATTTGTCGTTGAAGCAGCAGGCGAGCGGCGGGTTCCTGATCGGCGGCGGCTGGTTCGGTGACTTCGATCCGGAGAGCGGTCGCAGCCGCAACCTGCGGCGCAGCATCGAGGGCAACCTGTTCGTCTGTGGCCGCGTACTGCCGGCGCTGGCCGGCCTGCATTGGGTGCGGAGCTGGACCGGCGTCAACGCGGCGATCGATCGCGCGCCGATCCTGGGTGAGGCGCCGGGTGTGCCGGGTTTCTTCAACGCCGTCAGCGCCAACGGTTACACACTGGGGCCGATCATCGGGCGGCTGACGGCAGACGCCGTGTGGCATGGCGAGGCGACCGATCCGCACTACACGCTGGCGCGGTTCGCCTGAGGTATGGCGAGCCGGTTGATGGATTGGGGTTTTGCGATCTCGGGGATAGTTTCAACCGTTGTCAACCTGACTAACGCTGCCCCGTCGGGCGCCCATCGTAGCATGTTCCAGATCCCAAATGTGTCCGTTGTGGCGCCTCTTCTTGCTCGGGCCCTTGCGGCAGCCTCGACCAGCACGTGAGTAATCACTGCCCAGGCAAGCAGACGCGAGAAGGCAGCCGATCTCATTTCACCCGGATTTGGGAAGGGTGGATTTCTGCATCCCGCAGCTTGGCAGCCTGATCGATGCGGGCCCGATGTGCGACAGCGAGCTGTTCATGCGCCGATAGTTCCACCTTATAGCTTTCCAGGCTTTCCCCCATCTTAGCGGGGCCGCCGAACATGTCGCGCACGGCGACGAAGTGTTCCGGGGTGCAGATTGCGCGTAGCTCCTCCTCGATGATTCCCGGCGCGCGCCCGATGGCGGTCGTGAATGCTTCGGCGAAGGTCACCATCGGCAGGGCGGCAAGCGTGGTGCGCTCGGCGATCGTGTAGTGCGCGAGCTGGGTAGCGATTTCGTGGGCTTGCCGGAAAGAGATGCCCTCGCGGCGCACGAGACTGTCCGCGAGTTCGGTGATTGTGACGCAGGCTTGATCGATGTGGGCGCGGACGTGCTGCTGGTCGATGGTGACATTGGCGATCAAAGAGTTGAGCAGGTCAAGGACGCGCGCGGCGGTGTCGAATGCTTCGTAGCCAGCTTCGTGGACCGGCCCCTCACTGTCGTTCATATCGGTGAACGGGGTGTTGTGCAGAGTAAGCAGTACCGCGTCGGCGCGGCCGCCGGCGAGGGAGCAGAGCAAACGCAGGTGCTCGATCGGCACGGGGTTGCGCTTCTGCGGCATAATCGAGCTGATCTGCACGAAGGCGTCGGGGACATGCAGGTGGCCTACCTCGAAGCTGGTCCAGGTGTTGAGGTCCTGCACGAAGCGGCCGAGGCCGAGCAGCAGGATCTTCAGCGTTGCATAAGTTTCGGCGAGGTGATCGATGCCGGCGATGCAGCCATAGGAATTTTCCAGCACCGCACCAAAGCCGAGCAGTTCGGCGGTGCGGGCGCGGTCCAGCCTGAAGCCGGAGGTGGTGATCGCGGCCGCGCCGAGTGGGCAGCGATCGACGGTGGCGTAAGCATGTAGCAGGCGGGTGCAGTCGCGCAGGAGAGTTTCGATCAGCGCGCCGAGATAGTGCGCGAAGGTCGTCGGCTGGGCGGGCTGGCCGTGGGTATAGGCCATGACGATTGTGTCGGTGTTGTCCTCCGCACGGCGGATCAGGGTGGCGATCAGCCGATGGAGCTGCGCGAGGGTGCCGAGCAGGCGCTCGCGCAGGACCATGCGCAGGATGGTATGGTCGATGTCGTTGCGGCTGCGGCCGGTGTGCAGGCGGCCGGCGAGATCGGCGCCGAGCCGGAGGGCAAGCTGTGCTTCGAGCCAGAAGAAATAGTCCTCATGCTCGCCGGTATAGTCGAGGGTTTTATCGGCGGTCTGCGCGACAACGTCGGCCAGCGCGGCGAAAATGGCATCGGCCTGCTCGCGGGTGAGCCAGCCGCGTTCGCGCAGCATGATGCCGTGGGCGTGGTGGACGGCGATCAGGTGTCCGCGGAAGTATTTCTGGTAACCGTGGAAGAGTGGCGCGAGGACGGTGCGCGCGTAAGCAGGGGCCGGAAATTTCGCGGCGTCCTTCATGCCTTAAGTCCCGTGAGCGCAATCCCGTTCACGATATGGCGTTGCAACAGGAGGAAGATGATCAGTGTCGGCAGCGTGGCGAGGCTGGACCCAGTCATGATCATCGCCCAGTTGGTCTGGAATTCGCCTTGCAGCGAGGCGAGTCCAACGGGGACAGTGTAGAGGCTGGGGTCCGTTGTGGCGATCAGCGGCCAGAGAAACGCGGTCCAACTGCCGAGGAAGACGAGAATGCCGAGGGCGGAGAGAGCGGGACGAACGAGCGGGAGGGCGACGCGGCGGAAGATGGCGAACTCGCCCAGGCCGTCGATACGGGCGGCGTCGAGCAGATCGTCGGGCACATCGAAGAAGAACTGGCGCATCAGGAAGGTGCCGAAGCCAGTCATAAGGCCAGGGAAGGCGATGCCCCAGAGCGTATCGATCCAGCCGAGCGCGCGGGCCATCACGTACCAGGGAATGACCAGCATCTCTGTCGGGATCATCAGCGTCGAGAGAATGGCGATGAACACGATGTCTCGGCCGGCGAAGCGGAACTTCGCGAGCGTATATCCGACGAGGCTGTCAAAGAACAGGACTGAGATGGTGGTTCCGGCGGCGACCACGAAAGAATTGAGGAACCAGCGGAGGAAGCTCGGGTGGGCGAGCAGGGTGGCGTAGTTCTCCAGCGTCGGCGCGATTGGCAGCAGCCGCATGTCGTAGATCTCGGATGGATCTTTCAGCGATGTTGCGAACATGAAGCCGAGCGGCAGCACCATCGCGACCCCGCCGAGAAGGAGAAGCGCGAAGGCGATGGGATGCCGGCCGATCATGAGCTTTTCGAACCGAGCAGCCGAAGCTGCAGCAGAGAGAGCAGCAGCAGGATGACGAACAGGATGAACGTCTGGGCGGCAGCAGGGCCCATTTCCATGCGGGCGAACGCGCTCTGGTAGATGCTGAGCACGAGAGGCTTGGTGCTGTTGAGCGGGCCGCCCTCGGCGCCGTCCGTCATGTTGTAAACGTAGTCGAAGATGCGCAGGAAACCGATCGATGTCGTGACAATGAGGAACACGAGCGTGGGGCGGAGCAGCGGCAACGTGACGTGACGCAGCACCTGGACCGCGGACGCGCCGTCGATCGCGGCTGCTTCGAGATAAACTCGCGGGATCGCGCGGAGGCCGGCAAGCAGGATGACGATCTGGAAGCCGAGGGCTGCCCAGATGGCGGGCACCAAGATGGCCGGCAGCGCCTGGGTGGTGGAGCGAAGAAACGGTTGCGCAGGAATGCCGAGAATGGCGAGGATGTTGTTGAACAGACCGATGGGCGGCGGCTGGTAGAGCCAGCGCCAGACGAACGCCATCGCGGCGGCGGTGGTCAGGTGGGGCAGGAAGTAGAGCGCCCGCAGGGCGGCGTGGCCGGTGCGCACCCGGTCGAGATGATACGCGACAACGAACGCGAGCGTGAGGCTGATCGGCAGGCCGAGGACGAGGTACGCAAAGGTGTTGCCAAGCACTTGCAGGAACGCCAGATCGTGGAACAGGTGGATGTAGTTGTCGAGGCCTACGAAGACGCGCGGACCGGCGAGGTTCCAGCGGCTGAGTGAGAGCCGAAACGCGTCGATCGCCGGCCAGAACCGGACCGAGGCATAGAAGAACAGCGGCACCGAGAGGAAAGCCCAGCCGGTCAACGCCTGCCGTTGGCGCAGCTTCACGGGCATGCTGGCGAAGCGGAGCGTGCGGGAGTGAGTATGCTGTCGCTTCCAGGAGACAGCGAGTCGGACGGGCACAGGGCGGGCGTTTTCGGTCAAGCCGGGACGCTTCAGTGCCTGGTGTCGAGCAGCTTCTGTTCCTGCGCTGCAGCCTCGCCGACCGATTGAGCGACGGGCTGGTGCTGCAGGACGATGCGATCGATCATATTGATGAAGATCGTGCGTTGTTGTGTCTCGTCCACGAAGTGGGTGGTGGTCGCGTAAGCGAGGCCGCGCACGAACGGGCCGTATTGCGGGTTGTCTGCTATGGCCGGGGTTTCGGCAACTGCCTCGCGGGCAGGTAGCTCGCCCACTCTTTCGAGCCATAGTTTCATCGCGTCCGGGGTGGTAATAAAGGTGAGGAACTTTACGGCCGCCTGGAATTTCGGACCGGTGGCTTTCGGGGTGATGCCGTTCACCCAATAAGAGGCAAAGTTGGCGTGCCGCCCGTCGAGCGTCGGCAGTTCCGTCACGCCGAAGTCGAGTCCGTGTTGCGCGTTGAAGTCGGAGAGACGAAAGGAGCCATCAACGGTCATTGCCGCCCGCTGCGCCTTGAACGCAGTGGCTTGATCAGACAGGAAGCCGATATCGCCGACGCGTTCCTTGGTGATGAGGTCGGTGTACCACGTGACCGCCGCGATGCCGGCAGGGGTGTCGTAGGTCACCTTCTTGCCATCGGGTGAGTAGGGCGCTCCCTCGAATTGGCGGATCAGCACCTCGCGCAGCCATTGGTGATCCTGCGCCGCGGGATCCGGCGCGAAACCCTCGACCAGCAGGTTGCCGGCGGAGTCGCGCTTGGTGGTACGGATCGCGTCGGCGACGAGTTCCTGCAGTGTCTGCGGCGGCTTATTGGGATCAAGCCCGGCTGCTTGGAAGATCTTCTTGTTCCAGATCAGGCCGAGTGCGCGCACGGCAGTGGGCAGGGCGTAGTAGGCGCCATTGCGCTTCATCAGTTGCACAAAGGGGAAGAAGTCGTGGTCGATGCTCGCCGGGTCGAACGTGTCGGCGGGCAGTTTCTGGAGTAGATGGCCGTTCAGGTAGTCGTCCAGCCAGCCGTAATAGAGCTGCACGACGTCCGGTCCTTCCCCCGCGGTGACCGCCGCAGCGACACGGGTTCGGAAGTTTGCGTACGGAACGGTTACCTGCTTGACGGCGATATCCGGGTTGGCGGCCTCGAAGCGACGGATCAGCTCGTTCATCGCGTCGACGCGCTGTGCGAAGGTGTATTGCCAATATTCGATCTGCACGGTTGCCGCGTGCGCTGAGGTATTGAACAGCGCGAGGCAAAGGACGGCTACGGCAAAAACCGCGTGCATGCGCTTCACCATTTTGCGTTTCTCCGATTGCCTCCCGCTGCGGCGAAAGGTCTCCCAGCGGTTGCAGCCTGTCAATGTGCAGCGTTGCTGAATCGAGCGGAATTGGGCAGGAACTGCGGATGGACGAACGGGTCAGGCGGCAGGCGGAAAACGCGGGTGGGGATGCGCTGTGGCGGGCACTGCAGCCTCTGCGGTCAACCGGCACGTGGCTGATGTTCGGGGCGCATCCGGACGACGAGTGGAACGCGTTTCTGGCGTGGCTGGTGCTGGAACGCGGCATGCGGGCGGTGTTCGCCTGCGCGACACGCGGCGACGGCGGGCAGAATGCGATCGGACCACAGCGCGGGGCTGACCTGGCGGTACTGCGGTCGCGCGAGATGGAATGCGCGGCGCGGGAGATCGGGTTCGGTGTGCGCTGGCTGACGCCCGGTGGCGACGATCCGATTTTTGATTTCGGGTTCTCGCGGTCGGGGGCCGACACGCTGGCACGGTGGGGTGAGCGACGTTTAGTCGAACGCATGGCGCGGGCGATCCGGGAGATCAGGCCGGAGGCGGTCAGCCCGACATTCCTGGATGTGCCGGGGCAGCATGGACACCATCGGGCGGTGACTCAGTCGCTGGCGCCTGCGCTGGCTCTGGCGGCTGATCCGGAGTGGCCCAGCCGGCTGCCGCCGTGGCGGGTGGAACATGAATATCTGCCGGCGTTCTCCGGCGGCGGCGGGACCTATGATGACGAAATCCCGCCGCCGCCGGCGACTGTCTCGGTGGATTTGGGAGCGTGCTGCGAGGTACTCGGGGCGAGCTGGGTGCAGATCGGGGAGTGGTCGCGGCGGTTCCATGCGAGCCAGGGGATGGGGCGGTGGATCGAGGACGGTCCTCGGCCCCTGGCGTTGCACAAATGGCGCGGGCCGGCGGACCGCGTGCTGCTGCTGGACGATGTATCGCGGGATGTAGGGGCGCTGGCACGGCACCCGTCGGCGCGGCGGGCGGCGGGATGGATCGAGGATGCAGCCGACGCGATCGGCGTGGCGGCCGCTGCCTGGCCGAAGCGTTCCGCGGTGGCGGCCGAGCTGCATCGCGCGGTGCGGGCGCTGGACAGGGCGTCCGAGGCGCTCGGAGATGGCGAGGTTGTGCGGCTGCTCGGGCGCAAGCGGCGGGAGGCGGCGCGGGCGGCGGCGATTGCGCGCCGTGTTGCGCCGGTGCTGTCGATTGCACCCGATCCGCTGCGACCGGGGATGGAGGTGCGAGTGACCGCGGCGGGGGCGGAGGGCGCGGTTGTGGCGTTGCACGTGCCGGAGGGATGGCACGACGCCGCAGGCCGCATCCGCGTTCCCGCTGATGTCGCGCCGTTGGGATCGTTGCGGGACGGGTGGGACCCGATCGGGGGGAACGATATCGTTTCGGCCACCTTGTCGTGGGAGGAGGCGGAGATTGAGGTCGATCCGGCGGCCCCGGCGGTGATCGCGCCGCATGAAGAGGTGACGGTGGCGCCGGACCGGGTAGTGCGCCGGCTGGATGATCCGCGCCCTGTCGTGCTGCAGGTTTGTGCGGCGACGCCGCCGGCCGCGTGGCAGGCGGAGCGGAAGGGCGACGGAAGCTGGCGGGTGCCGGTGCCGCCGGGGCGGACCGAGCTGCGGCCGATCGGCGCACGGCTCGTGTTGAATGATTGGCCGCATGCAGGACGAGTTGCACGGGTGGTTCCGGCCGGGGCGATGCTGCTGGGTGCCGATCTTGCGGTGGATCGCGGGGCGCGCGTGGGACTCGTTGCGGGAGAAACGGATCGAACCCTGCACTGGCTGGAGCAACTCGGCATCGACGCGGTTGCGCTCAGCGACGCGGCGCTGGCGGCAGGTGCGTTAGGCGGGCTCACCACCGTGCTGGTGGGCATGTTTGCGTTCCGCCAGCGGCCCGCGCTAGCCGCTGCGCGGGCAGCGCTGCACGCGTGGGTGCATGCGGGCGGCAAGCTGGTGACGCTGTATCACCGTCCAGTGGACGACTGGGACCCCGACACTACGCCGCCCAGGCGGATCGCGATCGGGACACCGTCCTATCGCTGGCGAGTAACCGATCCTGCGGCCCGGGTCCGGGTGCTTGCATCGGAGGCGCAGGTGCTGCGCATGCAGAACGCGATCGGGCCGGGGGACTGGGAGGGGTGGGTGCGCGAGCGCGGGTTGTATTTTGCTTCGGACTGGGATCCGGCATACCGGCCGCTGCTGGAGATGGCCGATCCGGGCATGCCGCCGTTATGGGGCGGATTGCTGGAAGGAAGGATTGGGCGCGGGTGGCATGTGCATGTCGCGCTGGCGCTGCACCACCAGTTCGAGGCGCTGGTTCCCGGCGCTTTCCGGTTGCTGGCCAATCTGATGGCGCGGCCGGACGTGTGCCGCGTTCCCGGGGGTGTCCGAGCCAATGGGCGAGATGCGGGAGCGTCAGCTTGGGCGCAGGTACCTGGCTCTGGAACTGGCTTGCAATCGACAGGGGGGATTCAAACCCCGTATAGCGCGAGCAGCTTGCCTGGCGCCCTGACGACAGTGCCAGGCAGCACGCCCTATCCCGTGCCAAGGATGGCCGCCGGCGCCACTACAGCAGTGGGCGGGAGCATGTCGGGCGCGCCCTCAGGGGTAGGCACGACGAATTCGACAAGCGGCTTGATGCCGGGAGCATTGGCCGGCGGGGCCGCGACACCCGCACAGATCTCGGCGCGAGCCGGGACCAGCGTCGCCACCGGCGAGAGCGCGACCTGTCCCTCGCTCGGCGCTGCGCTCGGCGTGCCGGCGGCAAGCATGCCGGACAACTGCAGCCCATAACGCTGGCTCTGCCGTTCAGGACCTTATGGCGCAGGTCGCGGGGGAGCGCCCGGAGCGGTGTGCTTATTGTTCGGCGACGAAGTCGCCGGCGCCGTTGTTGCGGGTGCGGTGGAAGGCATCGCCAACGGGAACGGCTGCTGCTTGAAGGCTGACGACAGGGCCGGCGTCGCGGGCCTCAAGAGGGGCGGCGGCTGTGGCGTCAAGCTGGGATTGACGACCGACACTTCCGCCGCTTGGCCCATTCCCGGCGATACGCCCATCAGGACCGCGATAATTATAAGGAGCTTGCGCACTCATTCCCCCTCGTTGAGCCAGTGCGAACCGGTGGACACTGAACGATTTCCCTTGCTACTTCTAGCCCGGCACCTCGCGGCTTTTATCTTGCCATAGGGCGGCCGGCATCCAGCTTCTCACCGTCCGGCGCAACGGTTCTCGAAATTGCGATCAAATATGATCCGGCCGAGCACAGCCGGGGCTCGGGGGCGCCAGGCCCTAACGCCACGTGCAACCCTTGAAGTACGACCGAACCCCTTGCCTCAGACCCAACTCTCCGCGCTTACGCCAGGCATCCGGGCGAACTCACGCAAGTTGTTGGTGACGAGGATCAATCCCTCACTGCGGGTATGGCCGCCGATCTGCACGTAACGCGGGCCGCAGGGGTTTTCGCCGCTGGATCGCAGCCGATGAAGAGGGTCGAAATCATCACTTTCGGGCACTGCATGCCGCAGCCCGGGAACCAGAAGATTGGACCAGTCGCGCCGTTCTCGCGCAAAGCGCACCTGGTATGTTCTCAGGACATCGATCAAGTCTGCTCGGTCGATACGGTTGATTACTGCCATAATTGCTGCAGAACAAATCACCCCCGGCGGTCCATCGGCACGTAGTCGCGTCGCCCCGCTCCGGTATAGATCTGCCGTGGCCGGCCGATGCGCTGCTCGGGGTCCTCGATCATCTCTTGCCACTGGCTGATCCAGCCCACCGTGCGGGAAACCGCGAACAGCGCCGTGAACATGCTGGTCGGGAAACCCATCGCTTTCAGGATGATCCCGGAATAGAAATCGACGTTCGGATACAACTTGCGATCGACGAAATACTTATCGTTCAGCGCGATCTTCTCAAGCTCGATCGCCAGGTCGAGCAGCGGATCATCCTTGATGCCAAGCTCACCCAGCACCTCGTGGCAGGCGCGCTGGATAATCTTCGCCCGGGGGTCGTAGTTCTTGTACACCCGGTGGCCGAAGCCCATCAGCTTGGTGTGGCTGCCCTTCTCCTTCACCTCTGACAGGAACTCCGGGATGTTGCGGACATGGCCGATCTCGGCCAGCATCTTCAGCACCGCCTCATTGGCGCCGCCATGCGCCGGCCCCCAAAGGCTGGCGATGCCGGCGGCGATGCAGGCGAACGGGTTGGCCCCGGTCGAGCCCGCCAGCCGCACCGTGCTGGTCGAGGCGTTCTGCTCATGATCGGCGTGCAGGATCATGATCAGGTCCATCGCGCGGGCCAGCACCGGGTTGACCTTGTATTCCTCGGCCGGCACCGCATGGAACATGTGAATGAAATTCTCCGCGTAACCAAGGTCGTTGCGCGGGTACATGAACGGCTGGCCGATATTGTATTTATGCGCCCAGGCAGCGATCGTCGGCATCTTGGCGATCAGGCGGAAGGCGCTGATGTGCCGGTGGTCCGGATTGTTGATATCGAGACTGTCGTGATAGAACGCAGACAGCGCGCCAACCACGCCGCACATCACCGCCATCGGATGCGCGTCGCGGCGGAAGCCGTTGTAGAATTGCCGGATTTGCTCGTGCAGCATGGTGTGCCGCATGACGCCGAGCTCGAATTCCTGGAGCTGTGCCGGCGTCGGCAGCTCGCCGTACATGATCAGGTAGGCGACTTCCAGGAAGTGTGAGCGCTCGGCGAGCTGCTCGATCGGGTAGCCGCGATACAGCAGCACGCCCTCATCGCCGTCGATGTAGGTGATCCGGCTCTCGCAGGCCGCGGTCGCGCCGTAGCCGGGGTCGTAGGTAAATATGCCGAGCCCGGGATAGAGCTTGCGGATATCGGCCACTGGCGGGCCGAGGGTACCCTCGATCAGCGGCAGGGTTGTAGACCGGTTGGAGCCGTCGAGCGTGATGGTGACCGACCGTTTTGCCGAGCCGCTCATGTTCGTTGTCCTTGTTGCCGGGGGGCGGCACCAGGCCGCCTCAAGCCCGTTGCCCCAAAAATATGACCGAGGTTCGCCCTGTGCAACCTTCGCGCCCGCAGCAAAATTCCTCGACCCCGCTCAGGCCGCGCCGTCGCGACCGGCGGAAAGATGCGGCCAGCGGCGCTTCACGACCGGGCTGTCAGCGGCATAGGCGAGACAGGTGTTCAGCATCCGCTCCGCCCCGCCCATGTGCTCGCTGATCCGTGTGTCCAAGGCGTCGCCGGTCGCATGCGCCAGCTCCTTGCGCGCTCGCGCCGGACCGACGGTCTGGAACGCGGTGGTTGCCATCTGCTGCAACAGCTCTCGCAGATGGGTGCATCCGGCGGCACCGCCAACCCGCTGCGCCGCCTCCTTCAGGAAGCCGTTGCGGATCTGCAGCCCGACCAGCCGGGCAAAATTGGGTGCCGCCTGAGGGCAGACGGCATAGGGGCCATGGTCGGTGGCCGCCTCGCAACCGACGATCCGCATCGTCTCGTCCACCGTCAGGCGCATCCACATCTCGTGCAACGGCTCGCCTGCGGCGATATGGCCGCGGTCCTGGCTGGGCAGCGCGAAGGGCTTGGTGTCGGTCAGCCGGGCCTCGATGTCGAACAACCCGTCCTCGCGGCGATATCCATGCAGCGCGATGGCGCGCGTGTGCAGCTCTTCGCGTAGAACGGGCGGGCTCAGCGGCATGCGACGCGTCTCCTGCTGCGGTGCAGCAAGCGATATGGCATGCGACAGTGGCACGGCAAGCCGCACAGGACGGGTACCGGCGATCGCGCCGGATCGCCCCGACAGGAGGAACCCATGGGCGTCACGGCCAACATCGACCCGCGCGGTGTCGCGACCTTGACGATCGACAACGCCGCCAAGCTGAACACACTGCACAGCCGCCTCATGATCAGCCTGGTCGCCGAAGCGGACGCCCTCGCCCAGCGCTCCGACCTTCGCGCCGTCGTGCTGCGCGGTACCGGCGAGCGTGCCTTCATCGGCGGTGCCGACATCACCGAGATGGCGGCGCTCGACGCAGCCACGGCCCGCGGGTTCATCACCCTGGTGCACCAAAGCTGCGAGGCGCTCCGCCGCATGCCGGTGCCGGTGCTGGCACGGATCAGCGGCTATGCGCTCGGCGCGGGGCTGGAGATTGCCGCCTCCTGCGACCTCCGCCTTGCCGCCAGCGATGCGCGCTTCGGCATGCCAGAGGTCAGGATTGGTATCCCCTCGGTCGTCGAGGCGGCGTTGCTGCCGAGGCTGATCGGTTGGGGCCGTGCCCGGCTGCTGCTGCTCACCGGCGAGACGATCGACGCCGCGCAGGCGCTCGCCTGGGGACTGGTCGAAGAGGTAGTGCCGTCCGATGAGCTAGACGCAGCGGTCGAGCGGGTGCTCGTGTCGATCCTTGCCAGCGGCCCGCATGCCGTGCGGCTGCAGAAGGAGCTGATCCGCACCTGGGAGGAATGCACGTTGGCTGATGCCATCGAGCACGGTATCGACAGCTTCGCGGGGGCCTGGGACACTGACGAGCCGACCCGGCGGATGACGGATTTCCTCGAAACAATGCGCCGCCGGAAACGATGAGAGTCCCGGGGGACCTGCGTCTGCTGATGTCAGCCGTTGAGTGGCAAGATCGCCAAGGCCGGGCGATTACGGCAGCGGGACGCTCAAACTGAAGCCCGCGCGCACCGGCGGATGCCGGCCGGGGAGCTCGTCGATCCGCGAGCCCGGCGTATAGCCCTCGCTCTGGTTGTACTGGTCGAGCGTGAAGAAACTGGGCGCGAGCCGGACGCTGTCCGGCTGATCTTGCCCCGGCGCTTCAAGGGTCTGGCTGGGGACCGGTGCCGCGCGATCGGGCGGCCCGCCGGGAGGCGGCACCGGAAGTACGATGGTGGCACTCGTCGCCAGAAACGCCGCGAGCAGGGCGGGATACTCTCTCATGCCCGGAAACCTCCGCCGATGCGGCCGGTGCCGCGTGGATCTTCCCTCGGGTTTGCGGCAGGCGGTCCGAGTGGGCCGGGCCCGGCACCATGCCATGCGTGCAGCGCCCAGCGAACGGACGGGAACGCCACCTCGTCCCAGGGAACATGGTCCCAGGGGAACAGCGCCACCTCCAGGCTTTCCGGTCCGGCCGCGAAACGCGGCGCCGCCGCCGGGTCGGCAAACCGCGCGCGAAACATGATCTGCACCTGACCGATGCGGCTGATGCTGAACACGCCCAGGATGCCATCGATGGCGATTTCAGCCCGCGCCTCTTCCCAGGCTTCGCGGCTAGCACCCTCCTCCGGCGTTTCGCCGAGTTCCAGATAGCCGGCGGGCAGGGTCCAGAAGCCGAGTCTGGGTTCGATCGCTCGGCGGCACATCAGCACCGCGCCGTCCTCGGCCACCACCGAGCCGACGACGATTTTGGGGTTCTCGTAGGCAATATGGCCGCATTCGGGGCAGACCAGCCGCTCCCGGTTGTCGCCGTCTGGGATGCGGCGAACGAACTCCGGCATGCGTGGCAGAATGCCGCGTTAACTGATTCGAATCAATCCCCCGGCGAGCGGGTGCGGGCGTTGAGGCGCTTGTCGTATTACGCCGGACATAATAGAATAAACCAATGGCAATTCAATCGTTTGCTTGTCGGGACACCCAGGTCCTTTACGAAAGCGGCAGGAGCCGGCGTTTCCAGGGTATCGCGAGTGTGGCTTTGCGCAAACTGGACATGCTGCATGCTGCAAAGGCTCTGAGCGATCTCCGTGCCCCGCCCGGCAACCGGCTGGAGGCTTTGGCCGGAAATCGCGCCGGCCAGCACAGTATCCGCATCAACGACCAGTGGCGGCTCTGCTTCCTCTGGACGATTGTCGGTCCGGCCAACGTCGAGATTGTGGATTACCACTGAGGAGAGGACTCATGCCTCGTATTCATACCCATCCCGGTGAGGTACTGCGGGAGGAGTTCATGGCTCCCCTCCGCCTGAGCGCGAATGCGTTGGCTCGCGACCTGCACGTACCGCCAAATCGGATCACCGCCATTATCGCCTCGGAGGCACCGCGCGCCGTTACCCCGGATACAGCGCTCCGACTGGCGCGTTATTTCGGCACCACACCGGAATTTTGGCTGAACCTGCAAGCCGCCCACGATCTGTCCGCAGCAATTGTCGAGCACGGGGAGCGGATCGCCGACGAAGTGCGGCCGCGAGCGGCCTGATTGCTGCCGCGGTTACGGACCGATGCCAGCTATACGGTGAGGTCGAGCCGCGAGCCGCGAGGCAGCGTTCGCGATGGCGGGGTGGCGCTGTCCCCTGAAGCAGGCGGGGTGCGCGACGTTGGCAGCGCCGAGGAAGTCGGCGTCTGCTGCGACCGCCCGAATGGCCGCAGCATCTCTGCCGGACGGATATTGCCTACGCCCGTAGTGGTGGCGACAGTGGGAGCCGAGACAGGCGAGATCATCACGGCAGCATCATATGTTTCGACTAATAATCTCTGAACATGGCTGGGGAGACGCAAGGGATGTCATCGGATCGCCAACTTGCCGGCAAGACGGCGCTCGTGACGGGCGCCGGACGGGGCCTTGGCCGCGCCTTCGCCGAGCACCTTGCCCGGCTCGGCTGCGCGGTGGCTGTGCATGGGATGCGCGAGCACGGACCCGCCGAGTACGGCGAAGGCACCACGCTGACCGAGACGGCACAAGAGATCGGCCGGCAGTTTGGCGTCAGAACGCTGCCGCTGCTCGGCGACCTCACCCGGATGGATCATGTAGAGCGCGTTGTGGAACAGGCAACCACTACGCTCGGGCCGATCCACGTGTTGGTCCACAACGCCGGCGGCGACATCGGCGATGCCGGAGGCAAGCCGGATCCGAACGATGCGTTGATGGTTCAAGAGCCCGACATCCGCGCGGTGATCGAACGCAATCTGATGAGCACGATCTTCATCTGTCAGGTTGTTGGCCGCTCGATGGCCGAGCGGCGCCAGGGACGGATAGTCACGATCAGCTCGATCGCCGCCTATGGCGGGCGAGCGAGTGGAGCGATCTACGCCACCGCAAAGGCGGCCGTGGTGCAGTACACGCGGTGCCTGGCGGCACAGCTCCGGCCGTTCAACGTGACGGTGAACAGCATCGCGCCGGGCGATACGAGGACGGGGCGCTTTCTCAACACCCGAGCGGTCGATCCGGCCCGGCTGGTCGAGTCCGGCACCCTGGAGCGCATCGCCCTGGTCGATGAGGTGGCCCGCGCAATCGAGCTGTTTGCCGGGCCGATGGGCGATTTCATCACCGGGCAGGTGCTGCGGATCGATGGCGGCACGCAATGCTGGCCGGCCTGATGGCTCTGGAGCCACGTGGCGAACAGCCTGTCCGGATCGCCGCTGATCGACCCGAAAGGAACTATTTTGTCTTGCTTGCCTTCCGCAGAAGCCGAGGCTCTGAACCTGCTCAGTCGTGCCCGGTGACCTGCGCCGGCGCCGATGGTACGTCTGATAAGCGCTCTTCCTCTCCGCCTTGTGATCCTCGATCGACTCGATCCGCGTCGGTGCGGTATCGGCGGGACGCTACAGGCCAACGTGGAAAGAGGCGGGACGGCCTGGCACACGCTCACCGGCCACCCATCGAGGGTAGGTGGTCCGCTCTCTACTACGCGGCTTCCTGGTTGACGGAACGCGGGGAGCGGCTTCACGAGTAAACAAAAGCGGCGGCGTCGAGGTTGGTGGCAGGGATTGCGTCCTTCTCAGCCCAGTAGTCCTGAGTGTGCGCCCATTCAGGTTTGTCGCCACGTTTGGGCAGAAGGTGCATGCCGCGCAGCATGTAGCCGGGGTTGAAGTTCTCCTCGCCGATCCAGGGCAGGATCTGCATGTCCTTGTCCTCGGGCCGCAGGGCGACCTCAACCTTCTTCGCACCGCGTTGTTTCATGTATTTCAATAACCGGCAGACGAAATCGGCGACAAGGTCGGCGCGCAGAGTCCAGCTCGCGCGGAAATAGCCGAAGACCCAGACCATATTGGGCACTCCGGTGAACATCATGCCGCGATAAGTGATGGTGTCGCCGAAGTTCAGGGGCTTGCCATCGACGACGAAGTCGATGTCTCCGAGCACGCAGAGATCGAACCCCGTGGCGGTAATGATGATGTCGGCCTGGAGTTCCCTGCCTGATCGCAGTAGCACACCCTTCTCGGTGAAGCGCTCGATTTCATCAGTGACGACCGAGGCCTTGTCCGACCGGATCGCCTGGAACAAGTCGCCATCGGGGATGAAGGCGATGCGCTGCTGCCAGGGACGGTAGTGTGGCGTGAAGTGTGTGGCGATGTCGTAGTCGGGGCCGAGCTGCGCACGTGCCGCGGCGAGGAGCTCCTGGCGAACTTTCTCCGGTTCCTCGAACGTGCGCTTGGTAAACAGCGCCTGGTCGAGCAGGATCCGGCGGCGGACGATTTCGTGGATCCAGGCCTCGTCGATCTGCAATTCGCGGAGTTCCTCGGCGAGCGGGATGGCGTTGCGGCCGGAGCGGAACCAGGTGGGCGAACGCTGCAGCATGGTGATGTGGCCGCAGTCGGGCGCCATAGCAGGGATCAGCGTTGCGGCGGTGGCACCGGAACCGATCACCAGGACGTTCTTGTCCTTGTAGTCCAGATTCTCGGGCCAGGTCTGCGGATGCACGATCTGGCCTTTGTATGACTCCACGCCGTCCCAGTGTGGGGTGTAGCCCCGGTCGTGCCGGTAGTAGCCCTGGCACATGTAGAGAAAGTTGGCAGTGAAATGGAATGGTGCGCCAGTGTCGATGCAGGTGCCCTCGATCGTCCAGCGATTGTCGCGGCTGGACCAGGTCGCGTGAGTGATTTTGTGGCGGTAGCGGATATGCGGGGGGAGGCCATTCTCCTCGATCACTTCGGCCATGTAGTGCAGGATTTCTTCGGCGGTGGCGATCGGGACGCCTGTCCATGGCTTGAAGCGGTAGCCGAAGGTGTGCAGGTCACTGTCGGAACGGATGCCAGGATATTTGTGCGTGATCCAGGTGCCGCCGAAGGTTTCTCTCGACTCCAGCACGACGAAGCGGGTGGCAGGGCATTGGGTGGTGAGGTGATAGGCGGCGCCGACGCCGGAAATGCCGGCGCCGACGATCAGGACGTTGAAATGCTCGGTTGTGACTGAGGCGGCGCGGGTCAGAGCAGTGGCGTCGTTCATGCGGGTACCTGGCGGTCAGAGGGGTTGGTAGAGCGTAATGGAGACAGGAGCTACTCGCCAGTAGCATCGCCCGCCCCTGAGGGATTGCGCCAGATCAGGGAGCCTCCCGGCCGGGTCAGTCAATAAGTGGGCTCTCACCAGGAGTGCCAACTCGTCGCCAACTCGGTTGCTGCGGATAGGAACCGACGCGGATGGCCTGTGTCTGAACGCTGCCGAAACGGAGTAGCTCGGCCGACAGCCGTTTCGGGTGGAAACCGGACCCGCCGAGCCGATGGTCGGCTGATCCTATCCCAACATTGAGGACGGCCTTCTTGCGCCGTATAAATCTCCGCCGCGCCTACGATCGTGCATCCAAAAGGGACAGAGGCGCCGCATGGATATCGCGGCTTGGCTGCGTGGCCTGGGGTTGGAGCAATACGAGCCGGCCTTTCGCGACAACGCGATCGACGGAGCCGTGCTGCCGCGGCTGACGAGCGATGATCTCAAGGATATCGGCGTCGCGCAGGTGGGCCACCGCCGCAAGCTTCTCGACGCCATCGCCGCGCTCGGGGTGCACGCACCGGCGCCAGCCCCGTCGGCGGTCGAGGCAACAAGCCCGCCGCCGAAAGTCACTCCGGCCGTTGCGGCACCCTCGGGGGGCGAGCGTCGCCAGGTCACCGTCATGTTCTGCGATCTCGTCGGCTCGACCCCTCTTTCGGCTCGTCTCGACCCCGAGGACATGCGTGAGATCGTCGGTGCATACTGCGGCTGCTGTGCCGGCCTCATCACGACGGCCGGCGGCTTCGTCGCCAGATACATGGGCGACGGGGTACTCGCCTATTTCGGCTATCCCCAGGCCCACGAACATGATGCCGAGCGCGCTGTGCAAGCCGGGCTTGCCGTCGTCGAGGCGGTGCCGAAGCTCACGACCACGGCCGGCGCTCGCTTGCAGGTGCGCGTCGGGATCGCGACCGGCCTCGTTGTGGTCGGCGATCTCATTGGCTCGGGTGAAGCCCAGGAACGCGGCATCGTCGGCGAGACGCCGAACCTCGCGGCGCGCCTGCAAGCTCTCGCCGAGCCGAACGCCGTCGTGATCGCCGACAGCACGCGACGGCTGCTCGGCAATCTCTTCGAGCTGAAGGACCTCGGACCGAGGGACCTCAAGGGCATCGCCGACCCTACACCGGTCTGGGCCGCGCTACGGGCGCGTCGCTTGGGGAGCCGCTTTGACGCCCTGCACACGACCAGCCTGACCGCCCTCGTCGGCCGGGAAGAAGAAACCGAATTGCTGCTTCGGCGCTGGTCCAGGGCAAAGACGGGTGAAGGCCAGGTCGTGCTGCTGTCCGGCGAGGCGGGTATCGGGAAATCGCGGCTCACGGCGGCGCTTTCGGAATGCCTCGCCGTAGAGCCGCACACGCGCCTGCGCTACTTCTGCTCGCCGCAGCGCGCGGACAGCGCGCTTCACCCGATTATCGGCCAGATGGAACGCGCCGCCGGACTGGCGTACGACGACAAACCGCAAGTGCAGCTCGACAAGCTCGATGCGGTGCTCTCACAGACCTCCACCTCGCCTGAGGATGCCGCTCTCTTCGCCGAGATGCTGTCGCTCCCGAACGACGGACGCTATCCCGCGCTCGCGTTGGCCCCGGAACAGCGCAGGCAAAGAACGCTCGAAGCGCTGATGTCGCAACTCGCTGGTTTGGCACGCCAGCAACCAGTCCTGATGATCCTGGAGGATGCGCACTGGGCCGATCCAACAAGCCTGGAAGCGTTTGGCCGGGCGGTGGACCGAATTCAAGACTTTTCCGGTGCTGTTCGTCGTCACCTTCCGCCCGGAATTCAACGCACCGTGGGTGGGACAGTCGCATGTGACGAGCCTGACGCTCAACCGGCTTGGGCAGCGTGAAGCGGTCGCCATCATCGCGCACCTGGTCGGGAAGAGGGAGCTGCCGGCGGATATGATGGCGGAGATCGTCGAGCGCACCGACGGCATACCCCTGTTTGTGGAGGAGATGACGAAGGCGGTGCTGGAGGCGGAGGGCCACGATGCCGCCCGACGCACGGTTGCGGCGGTTCCGTCTTCGGCCCTGGCGGTCCCTGCAAGCCTGCACGCGTCGCTGATGGCGCGGCTTGACCGGCTCGGTCCCGCCAAGGAGGTGGCGCAGATCGCCTCGGCGACCGGGCGGGAGTTCTCGCATGCGCTGCTGGCGTCGGTGGCGCGCAAGCCGGAGGCGGAGCTGGGATCGGCGCTCGACCGTCTCGTTCAGGCTGGCTTGCTGTTCCGCCACGGCGTGCCGCCGCAGGCGAGCTACCTGTTCAAGCATGCCCTGGTGCAGGACGCGGCCTATGGCACGCTGCTGCGCGAGCCGAGACGGGCGCTGCATGCCCGTATCGCCGAAACCCTTGAAAGCCAATTCGCCGAGACCGCCGAGAGCCGGCCGGAGATCCTGGCGCATCACTGCACCGAAGCCGGGTTTATCGAGAAGGCCGCCTATCTATGGCGCAAGGCGGGACAGCAGTCGTTGATGCGTTCGGCGCTGGCCGAAGCCGTAGCCCAGTTCAGCCGGGCCCTCGATCAGATTTCGACCTTGCCCGGCACGCCGGCGCAGCGTCGCGAGCAGATCGAGCTACAGGTCGCGCTCATAACCCCGCTCATCCACACCAAAGGCCATGCCGCGGCCGAAACCAAGGCCGCAGCGGAACGAGCTCGTTTGCTGATCGAGCAAGCTGAGGCGCTGGGAGAGCCTCCCGAAGACCCGTTGCTGTTGTTCCAGGTCCTTTTCGCCTTCTGGGTCGCGAATCAGGTGGCGTTCAATGGCGATGTCTGTCGCGATCTCGCGGCGCAGTTCCTGGCGCTCGCGGAGAAGCAAAGGGCGACAGTCCCGCTCATGATTGGGCATCGCATCATGGGAATTTCCTTATTGTTGACGGGCGACATCGCGGAAGGCCGGGGGCACTTGGATCAGGCGATCGCGCTTTACGAACCTGCCGAGCATCGTTCACTGGCGACGCGGTTCGCCCAAGACACCGAGGTGGCAACTCTATCCTATCGGTCGTTGGCGCTCTGGTTGCTTGGCTATCCCGAGGCCTCGCTCAGAGACGCTGACGACGCGCTCAAGAATGCGCGGGAGATGGGTCAAGCCGGCACGCTGATGATGGCTTTAAGACATGCCACGATACCATATACGCTCTGCGGCAATTACGCCGTGGCAGCCGCGCACGCCCAGGAGCTTGTCAGTCTGGCCGAAGAAAAAGGTCCCCTGTTTTGGAAGGCCGAGGGAATGGGGACACAAGGTATCCTATTGGCCCTGGCCGGCAGGGCTTCGGACGCGATCGAAATGTCGATCTCCGGGATTACTGCATTTCGGTCAACGGGAGGGACACTTTGGATGCCATTTCGATTGCAGTACTTGGCCCACGCCCATGCGGAGCTGGGGCAATTCGAGGAGGCTTGGCGCTGCATCGGCGAAGCGATGACCGCGGTGGAAACAACCAAGGAAAAGTGGAGCGAGGCGGACATCCACCGAACGGCAGGGGAAATCGCGCTGATGTTGCCCGAGCCCGACGCAGCGAAAGCGCAGGCGCATTTCGAGCGTGCCATCGCCATTGCCCGCAAGCAGCAGGCAAAGTCGTGGGAGCTGCGTGCGGCGACCAGCATGGCTCGACTGTGGCGCGGCCCGGACAAACGGCAGCAGGCCCGCGATCTTCTCGCGCCGATCTACGGCTGCTTCACCGAAGGCTTCGACACGCTCGACTTGAAGCAGGCCAAGGCCTTGCTCGACGACTTGGCGCAATGAGGGCGCCTGTGGTCGAAACGTCTGCACGTTCAGCCGCGGTCCATCGGAGAAGGCCCGACTACCTCGTGTGATCGCGAGGGAGCCTAACCACACATGGAAGGGTCCGTGGCCCAACATGACAAAGGTCGGCTTTGGGTCGACTGCGGCGGTTCCACCGCTCGGGGTCAGGTGCGGCTGTTCGCCGGTTCTGGGCCCGAACGGCTGGGTAAGGCGAGCCACCGAAGAAGCGGCCGAGCTTGACGACGGCATGCACATACCATCCACAGTCGGCCGTTCGGAATTCGGGAGGGGCGAATGGCCGGAAGGGGTGGATTCCGGACCTTCATGGCTGCTCGCGATCTCGTCGGAGCAGGCCGTCATTCCAGAGCAGGTTAACAGCGTTCGGCCGACGCAGCCGGTCGTCAGTGCGCGGCGAGGACAACCCTGAGCGGCTCCAGGTGCCCTCGCCGGGTGGCAGGATGGAGGGCGACGATTTTTCGGCCAGTATAGGCGCATCACCAGATAGATCGGACCGACAGGGGGGCAGTCAGTTGGCCTCGCGGTTAGGATCGAGGGTCTTGTTCTGGATGTAGAGGGTCAACGAGCCGTCTGCGTTCTTCCTCATACCCGGCGGCATCGGCGTGTCATGAGGTAGCGGTCGAGCAGATTCTTGATCAGCAAAGTGCGTCTTGCCGTCGAACATGATCACCAACCAGGACGCGTCCACCGGTGGAAGCTGGCGAACGGGTTGATTGTGTAGCTGTGCCTGCGGCCATCCGCTACTCGGTGCTTTCTTTGCGGGTGAACGAATGCATCGCCTCTTCCGGGCTGAGCGGCCCGCGCCGACGTAATGCTGGGCAACATAGGCTGGACCCCTGTGCGCGCGAAGGCGCTGCTGCTGACTGATGCAGTGTACAATCCGAGCAAGTTCGCCATCATGAAACAGACGGCGCGTGCCATGAAGACCTACAGCGTTGTCACCGTGACCGGGTTCACTGGTCGCGATGTATGCCTCTATCCACGGCCTCGGTTCCGCCGGTGCGCCGATATGAGCCCTCCTGCCCCGGGAGATGCCCACCCCCATATAGTTGGTGCCGGCTATGCACCAAGACGGCGCCGCGCCAGCGCCGCGCCCCGCCCTAAAGCCACCAGCTTCGCCGCCGCTATATCACGCGACATCGGCGCCATGCCGCAGTTGGTGCAGGGGAACAGACGCTCGGGAGGGACGAACTCCAGCGCGTCCTCGATTACCGCGGCGACCTGTTCGGGGGTTTCTACTGCGTCCGTCGCGACGTCGATCGTGCCGACCAGCACGTCCTTGCCAGCCAGCAGCGTCAGCAGTCGCAATGGGACCCGGGCGTTGCGGCATTCCAGCGATACCTGGTCGATCCGGCTGGCGGCGAGCACCGGAAACGTTTGCTCGTACTGCCGCCACTCGGTGCCGAGTGAGCCCTTCCAGTCGATGTTGGCCTGAATGCCGTAGCCGTAACAGATATGCACCGCGGTGGTGCACCGCAGGCCTGCCGCGGCACGTTCCAGCGCGCGGATGCCCCAGGTTGCGACCTCGTCCATGTAGACGTTGAAGGCCGGCTCATCGAACTGGATGACGTCGACGCCGTCTGCTTCGAGGGCGCGCGCTTCCTGGTTCAGCAAGTCGGCGAAGTCGCTCGCCAGCGCAACCTTGTCGCCATAGTGCCTATCGGCGATCGTATCGACGATGGTCATCGGGCCTGGCAGGGTGAATTTCAGCTTGCGCATGGTGTGGGCGCGGGCCAAGCGTGCCTCGGCGGCGTGCACGCGTCCATTGAGCCGCAGCGTGCCGGTGACCGTCGGCACCATCGCCTTGTAGCGATTGTTGCGGATGCCCATTTCGACTTTTTGGGCGAAATCGATACCCTCGATCCGTTCCAGGAAGCCGTGGACAAAGTGCTGGCGCGACTGTTCACCATCAGTGACGATGTCGATGTCAGCGTCTTCTTGCAGCTTCAACCACAGCAGCGTGGCGTCGCGTTTGGCCGCTTCCAGGGCGGCACCATCGGACTTCCATGACGCCCAGAGCTTGTTTGGCTCGGCCAGCCATTCCGGCTTCGGAAGGCTGCCGGCGATCGTTGTTTGCAACATCCCGCGTTCCCCTGCCCTTTCCGGGTGTATTCGGTTACTTTCCTTCACCCGCGCGTCCGCCGCAGCGAGCAGCCGGGCCATGCGGTCCATCCACATGACCTATTATAGCAGTATAGACCCGATGGATCGCGGCCGGTACGCGCGCGGGGCGATATGCTCCGCGAGACGCGCCGCGTCGTGTTCGACACCAAAGATGAAGCTCGACGCCCTTCGGGACAGCCAGCTCAGCCCAAGGAAGTACAGACCGGGCACAAAAGTTATGCCGCGCCGATGCACCGGCGCACCGCGTTCGTCAAAAGCGTCGACCTTCAGCCAGCCAAAATCGAGCGCGTATCCCGTCGCCCAGATGATAGCGGCTATTCCGGCGTCTTGGAGGTTTAGCTGTAGGATGGGGTCGGTGACGCAGGGTGGATCCGGTTCGATCGTTCGTGCCGCTGGCTCCTCGGGCAGGTCAAGGCCTTCCCGAACAGCATAGGCATCGGCCGCGTCGAGCAAGGACAGGTAGGACGCATCGCCTCTCGCGAGATTGCTCGCCAGGTCGGGGGAGAAGCGCATCACACCATCTCCGAAGGCTTCCGCCCTGCCCAACAGCATCACCCCGCGCGCTGCAAGGCGGCGAAAGTCGATGGTGTAGCCGCCATAGGCGCCGCTGACCGCGATCGTGACGTGCTTGACTGACGGATCGGGGGGCGTGGCGTCCCACAGGCCGAGGACACCCAGCCACCAGCAGAAGTCACGCCTGCGATATTGTCTGGGAGGCCGCTCATGCCGGCCGACGGACAGATAGACGCGCTGGCCCGCGCGCGAAAGTTCGTCGGCGATCTGAGCACCCGAAGAACCGGCTCCGACCACTAGCACCGCGCCCTCTGGCAACTGGCCGGGATTGCGGTATGCGTTGGAATGCATCTGCACGATCCCGGCTTCTGGCGGCACGAAGGCCGGGATGATCGAGCGTTGAAACGGTCCGGTGGCCGCGACCACGTTGGCGGCTTCGATCACGCCCTCCGACGTTTCGGCGCGAAAGCCGGTCCCCCCGGCCTTCTCGTGCAGCGCCGTTACCGCGACGCCGCAGCGAACGGGTGCGCCGATCCGTTCGGCGTAGTAGACAAAATAGTCCACCATCTGGTCGCGCGTCGCGAACCCGTCGGGATCAACGCCGGCGATCGGTAAACCCGGCAATCTGTCATGCCAGGCGGGACCGTTGGCGTGCAAACCGTCCCACCTTTCCGAGCGCCAGCGTTCGGCAATCCGATGCCGTTCCACGACGAGGTGGGACAGGCTGCGCTTGCTGAGTTGCTCGCTCATCGCCAATCCGGCCTGGCCGCCGCCGACGATCAGCGTCTCGACTTTCTCAACTGACACGTCGACACCCTATTTTGCTTGGGCAAAACTCATGCACAGGGAACACTGGTACACAAGTTGGACCGGGTTGCGTGATCGCGTTGGAAGAAGGGCCGCAAGCGGACAGTCAAGATAACAAAACACCTGTTCCTACAGTCGGGCGCGCCGATCCGTGCCCAATCCGTTCGGGTCGACTGCGGCATCGCCGCTCCTATCGGGAAATCCGGGATAGAAGGCGGAATGATCGCCGGTGTGGTTCGCCATCCCCGGACGGGTGAGGCAGCCGCGTGGCGCAATGAAACTGTCGATCCGCCGTCGGGGGCGCTCATGCCAACCGATATTGAAGGCGGCGAGTTTAGGGAAGAACTCCAGGTGGCTATATGGCAGATGATCGTGGATCCACCACGCCATCGCCCGCCAGTCAGCCCCCTCGGCGTAGCGGTCGGCGAACCACGGCACGACAACGCAGGCGACGGCACCCATGCAGCCCTCGGCGTCGCGACGGTCCCAGATGTGGCGCGCTGCATTGCGCTTGTTCGAAGCGCAGCTCAGCCCATGCGCGTTGCCGAACTCGTTCACCGCTGGCGCGCGGTAGGCGGAGCGGATCGCCAGCCCGCCGAACGCACCGACCAGCGGCTCCAGCAATTCCCCGCAGAGCCGGCGGCCCGCGGCGATGGCAAGGTCAGGATCATCCGGCACGTTGGGAATGCCATGCAGGTTGGCGATCTCGCTGTAGAGAAAATCCCGCATGAAGAACGACTGCGACAGCCGGATCCGACCGAGTGTCTCCAGACCGCGCACCGACCTGGGCTTGCGCCTGCGTGAGCTCATCGCGCGTCACTGCCCCGCACCATCTGACGTATCGTCGCGATGGCCAGCCCGACGGCGCCGGCCCCGACCAGCGCCGCAAACACCGCCACTGCCACGAACAACCCGACCACCTGCGCGCCGAACCCCACGCCGATCGCCGGCAACGCCACGTCGACATGGGTAACGACGTAGAAGACCGCAGTGACATCGCCCCGCTGCTGTTCCGGCGCAATGCCGTTGAGGAGAGTGAGGCTGCCCACAAATGCCAGTCCCTGTCCGAGGCCGACGACGAGCGTGGCGGCGAACAGCAGCAGGACCGAGTGCAGCGGCGCCGCCATCACGACACCGAGCCAATCGCTTAGGCCGACGGTATAAGCCCGGATTTCCCGGATGAACGACATTCTGTTTGTACGGCCGAATCTGCCATGAATATCAATGCATTGAGATTGGCATGGCGGTAGGTTCGTGGAACACCGAGCGGGTGAATCGAATGACGGCACTCTGCGGGTCGATTTCGACCGCCGCTTGAAGCTGGAATTCCATGGCAGCCGCATCACCTCCGATGCTGGCCTGCTCGCCTTCCGGGAACTGGACGACGCGCTCGGGTTGACCGATCTGGCTGGCGCGGCGTTGTCGGAGTGCCGGCGCGGCAAGAACACCCGTCACCTGTTGACCGGATTGTTTCGCCAGTCGGTGTTCGGTCGGTTAGCTGGCTACGAGGATGTCAACGACGCCGATCGTCCGGCGCACGATCCGGCGATGCGCGCCGTGGTTGATCGGCAGGGCCTCGACCGAGCCGCCGCCTCGACCAGCCAGATGGGTCGCTTCGAGACCGAATGGCTGACCGGCGAAGCTAACCTCGCGGCATTGACCGATCTGTCCGGTGCGTGGATCGTGGAGGTGGAAGGCTACAAATACACCATTCGGCTGCCCGCCAATTCGGTGTTGCAGGAGCGCATCGGCTGGCTGCTGAAGCGTCCGGCGGGCCGCCCACCGCATGAAGTGCGCCGCTATTGCGCCAGCTTCCGCTACCAAGCCGGATCATGGAACAAGCCGCGCCGCGTCGTGGCGAAGGTCGAATGGCATCCCGGCGAGCTTTATCCGCGCGTCGGCTTCGTCGTGACCAACATGACACGCCCGGCCGAGAGGGTGGTGATGTTCTACAACCATCGCGGCACGGCGGAGCAGCACATCAAGGAGGGCAAGAACGCCGTCACCTGGACCAGGCTATCCTGCCACAGCTTCAAGGCGAATGCCGTGCGGCAGCAATTGCACGCATTGGCCTACAACCTGGCCAACTTCCTACGCACGCTGACGCTGCCCGAGGCGGTGAAGCAGTGGTCGCTGACGACGCTGCGCGACAGGTTGGTGAAGATCGGCGCCAAGATTCTCTGCCACGGCCGCTCGGTGGTTTCCAGATGGCGGAGGTGGCGGTGCCGCGCGCTCTGTTCCGGGACATTCTGCGTGCGATCGCCGCGCTCCGTCCATCGTCACCGGCCCGATGTTGAGGATCATCGTCTCGGCTGGCCGGCGCGTCCATTGGTTGGAGACGCGCGCCCAAATCCGGGGCTGTGGATCGGAAGCCCCGCCATTTGCGCCATCGCCCCACCGCAGCAGAGAGGTCGCCGGGCCGTGACCGACAAAATCATTGTGAAGAGGCTTGTGCGGGGACTACGGTCAGTTACGAAGGTGCGAAATCAACGCCTATCCGGGGAATCCTAGACGAAAGGACATGACGATGCCCAACCCCGATTACTCCGCTCTCGTCGCCGGGCAGCGCGAGTACTTCCTATCCGGCGCTACTCGTCCGGTTTCGTGGCGCAAGTCGCAGCTCGAAGCGCTCAAGGCGATGTTCACCGAGAATCACGACGAGTTGTGTGATGCGCTCTGGAAAGACCTGCGCCGCAATGTCTTCGACGCCGACCTCATGGACGTGGCGTCAAGCGAAAAGGAAGCGGACCACGCGTTAAGGCATCTGGAGGCGTGGTTGACGCCCGAACGCGTTCATACACCCCTTGTGCTCCAACCCGGCCATGTTCGGGTGCGGCGCGATCCATTCGGCGTCGCGCTGATCATCGGGGCCTGGAACGAGCCGTTCATGCTGTTGTTTCATCCGCTTGCTGCGGCGTTGGCCGCCGGCAACACCGCTGTGCTGAAGCCTTCCGAGATTGCGGCAGCCTGCTCGGCGGCGGCGGCCAAATTGACGCCCAAGTACTTCGATCCGCGCACCGTAGCGGTCGTAGAAGGCGCCGTGCCTGAAACCACCGCCCTTCTCGAGGAAAAGTGGGATTTCATCTTCTTCACCGGCAGCCCCCCAATCGGCAAGATCGTCCATCAGGCCGCGGCCAAAAATCTGACGCCTTGCGTGTTAGAGTTGGGCGGCAAAAACCCCACGATCGTGCATTCTTCGGCGAACCTGAAGTCGGCGGCGAACCGCATCGCCTATGGGCGCTACCTCAACTCGGGGCACATCTGCACCACTCCCGACCATGTGCTCGTTTGGCCCGAGGTGAAGGATGCGTTCCTGCGACAACTCGGAGAAACGATCCGCGAGTTCTTTGGCGACGACCCGAAATCCAGTCCAGACTATGGGCGGGTGATCAACGCTAGGAACTTCGAGCGGCTCGTGGGACTGATGAAGAGCGGCAAGGCGATCATCGGCGGACAGAGCGACGCGGCGGAGCGCTATATCGCGCCGACCGTGCTGGTGGACGTCTCGGTGGATTCGCCGATCATGCGGGAGGAAGTGTTCGGCCCCATTCTGCCGGTGCTCGAGATTTCCTCGGTCGGAGCAGTCATACAGTGGGTCAACAGCCGGCCCAGTCCGCTCGGACTTTATGTCTTCGCCGAGGACGCCGGCGTCGCTGAACGCATCCTCGAGGCGACCCGATCGGGCGACGCAGTGGTTAACGATTGCGCGCTCCACCCCCTGATCCAGGAACTTCCCTTTGGCGGCGTCGGCAATTCGGGGATGGGCAAGTATCACGGCAAGTGGGGCTTCGAGGCGTTCACCAACGCCCGCGGCGTACTCTATCACAGCGCGAGCATCGACCCCGGCGTGCGTTATCCTCCCTATTCGAAGCACATGTTCGAGCGCAAAATCGAAGGCAAACTGATGCCTTAGGTAAGCGAACTCCGAACGATAATTCAGGCTGTCGTTCCGACCGTGACTGGAGACGGAGATGGACCTCGACCTGGTACTGCTCTCCCGCATGCACCTTCGTCATCAGTTTCCACATCATCTTTCCTGCCTTCAACATCGGGCTCGCCGCATGGCTGGCGACCCTCGAGGGGATTCGGCCCCAGATGGCGCAACGGGCTCCCCGCATCTGTTTCGCAAGCTGGCGGTCGACGGCCTGTGTGTCACCTAACTCAAACGTCAGTCGAGGGAGAAATCAATGAACGGGGCGCAATCTTTATTTAAGGCGCTGGCGGATGCGGGCATCACGACATGCTTTGCCAATCCCGGCACGTCGGAGATGCAGCTCGTCTATGAAATCGGGATGACCGACAAGGTGCGTCCCGTCCTCTGCCTTCAGGAGGATGTCGTCACAGGCGCCGCGGACGGCTATGCGCGCATGACTGGCGCGCCGGCCTTCACGCTCCTGCATGTTGGCAGCGGCTTCGGCAATGGCATCGCGATGCTCCACAACGCGGGCCGGGCCAATACGCCGATCGTCAATGTCGTCGGCGCGAATGCTTCCTATCATCAGCCCAATAATCCGGAGCACGAGCTGATCAATGGCCACATAACGGATCTCGCCCGCGTGGTGTCGCACTGGGTGCAGGAGGCGCGCAGCGCCTCGAACCTTGGCGAGCTGGGCGCGGAGGCGGCGGCGCTCGCGAAAACGGGCAAGATCTGCACCATCGTGGCGCCGACCAACTGGCACTGGGAAGATGCCAATCCGCCGCCGATCGTTCCCGCTTCGCCGCCGCGGCCGATGCCCGCCGCGGAGGCGATCGCGCGAGCCGCGACGATGCTGAAGAACGGCAAGAAAACCGGTCTGGTGCTGGGTAACCTCGCCCTGCACGGAGAGGCGCTGAACATCGCCGGACGCATCGCCGCCAAAACCGGCGCTGCGCTCCTATCGGAAATATTTCCTTCGTATCACCTTTCGCGCGGCGAAGGGCATCCGCCCGTGGACCCGATCCCCTACGAATTCGAAATCTGCCTCAAGTTTCTGCTACCCTTTGAGCAGCTGATTTTTGTCGGCGCTCTGTTACCGGTCGCGACATTTGCATATAAGAACAAGCCAACCATGAAGAGCCCGCCGGGGTGCGACCTCTTCGTGATGGCTTCGGTCGAGCAGGATTTGTCGGAGGCACTAAGGTCGCTTGCCGAAGCGTCAGGCGCGGCCGACGCGGCGGCGCCCGGTCAGCCTCGCACCGAGGCCGCGGCGCCAAGCGGAGACCTGACAGCCGAAGCCATCGGGCAATCGCTCTGCATGTTGATGCCCGACAACGCCATTCTCGTCGACGAAGGGGCGACCAATGGCCCGCCGATCTTCGCGGCGACGAAGGGCGCTCGCGCGCATGACTATCTCGCCCCCGTCAACGGGGGGGCTATCGGGGGCGGTCTGCCCCTGGCTCTCGGCGCGGCGATCGCCTGCCCCGACCGCAAGGTTGTTCATCTCCAGGCGGACGGCAGTGGCATGTACACCGTCCAGGCATTGTGGTCGATGGCGCGAGAGAAGACCGACATCGTCATCGTCATTCTCAAGAATGACGCTTACGCCATTCTAGGCCTCGAGATGGCGCGGGTTCGCGAAAAGGAGCTCAACGCCGGGATGAATGCGATGCTCCATCTCAACAATCCGACGCTCAACTGGGTGAGTATCTCGACGGGCCTCGGCGTGCCGGCGACGCGGGCGGGAACGGCCGAGGAGTTTCATCGACAGTTCGAGGCTGCGCTCGGCGCCAAGGGGCCGCATCTGATCGAGTGCCAGGTCGTCACTCCGAAAGAGTGGGCCGCGCTCGAAGATTACATTCACAAGAACCGCTGAGGCTTTGTTCAGCGGGAATTTGGATTCAGCTCTGTTTGGGTGACGAGGCCGGCGGCGGCCAACGCGCCGATCAGCGCGGCCGACGGTGCGACCCAACCGAAAATGCTACCCTGGGCGCGGACCATCGCCAGCCCGGCAGCCTGGAACTCGGGGACATACGAGTTGAAGCGATTTGTGGATCGAGGCCAGCACGCCATCAAGCTGCGTTTCCGCGGCGTATTCGCCTTTAAGAATGCAACACAATCAGTTTGAAGCGCCGACAATCCCGGATAAGACATTCCCATTCCGGCAATGGTACGCTGATCCGCGCCCGAAAGATCGCCGAGAGGCGAGGCACCTCAGCCCGCCCTAATCCGGTCGCGCCCGATCAACGCAAGTCCCTCCGAGACGGACACGAACTCGCCCCCCGCGGAGATGCGCTCCGGTCCGAAGCGGCGCAAAAAGAGCGCCCGAACCGCCGGTACGAAGGAAGTGCCCCCCGTAAGAAACACACGATCAATATCATTGGCGGTAACTCCGGCGGCTTTGAGCGCCGCATCGACTGCTCCTGCGAGCTGACTCAGATCCTCGGCGATCCAATTCTCGAATTCGATGCGGCTGATCGGCGTCTCGATCACGAAACCTGCCTCGCGGAAGCGCAAGACGGTTCGTTCTTCATGTGAGAGCGCCATCTTTGCCGCTGCCACGGCTTCGTAGAGCCGGTAGCCGTGCTCGCCCTCTATCAACCGGACCAGCGCCTGAAGCCGTTCGGGATGCGCGGCTGTGCGCGCCACCGAACTGATGTCGCGCAGCATGCGTGGCGTACGCATCATGGAGAGCCGATGCCAGCGCGCGAAGCTCGAGAAATATTCGGGCGGGACCGGAAGCTCCTTGCCCATTATCGTGTACATGTCGCCCTTGCCAAGCCGCGGCGAGATCACGTGATCGATGATGCGATAATCGAACACATCGCCGGCGATTCCAACCCCGGCGTGCCCCAGCGCCGCGATGCCCCGATCGGGCGTAAAGCGCAACACCGAGAAGTCACTCGTGCCACCGCCAAAATCGCCGATCAGCACCGTCGCGGGTTCAGAAAGCCCGCGCACGAAGCGCCATCCGGCCGCTTCGGGCTCGAGCACGACGTTGAGGACAGGGAGCGACGCCGCGGCATAGGCGGCTCGCAACCGCTTCTCGCCGAGCGCATCATCCGCGCTCTCGCCGGCGAACCGCACTGGACGTCCAGCCACGATAGCGGCTCCGTCGCCGACCTCCGGCAGGAGTTTGCGCAGGAACATCGCCACCAATTGCTCAAGGGTATGGATGCGTCCGAAGATGCGTGTGCTTTCAAAGCTTCGTTGCGCCAGGAACGTCTTCATCGAGAGAATCAGCCGACTGGCGAGAGGATCCTCGAGATAGGCTTGGATCGCCTCTGAGCCCGCCGCATAGCGAAACCGCTGGCTGGCGCCGAATGGCTCCAGCCAGAAGCAGAGTACCGTGCGCGACAGCGTAGTCCCACCCTCATTGAGCACGGTGACCACACTGTTGCTGGTGCCGAAGTCAACCCCAATCAGCCGCACTGTCGCCCTCGCTGACGGACCCCAAGGTTAGTATGCTGCCACCGGCGTTGCACAAGGCATGCCGACGCGCCGACTGCCCGGCCTGCGAGTGCGTCGGAGAGCATCGCGTGTCGGCCATCATTTTTCACCGCGACGCCCATTGCCCCGCACCATCTCGCGCACCGTCACCAAAGCCAGACCGAATGCGCAGGCCCCGACCAACGCAGCGAACACCGCTACCGCCAGGAACAAGCCGACCACCTGCGCGCCGAACCCAACCCCGATCACCGGCAACGCCACGCCGACATAAGTGACGACGTAGAAGGCAGCCGTAACATCGCCGCGCTGCTGCCTCGGCGCGATCCGGTTGAGCAGAGTGAGGCTGCCCACGAACGCCAGTCCCTGCCCGAGGCCGACGACCAGGGTCGCGGCAAACAGCAGCAGGACCGAGTGCAATGGCGCCGCCAGCACGACACCGCCAAGCCCCGGTATCAGTGCGCCAAGCCCCGCTGCCATGCCGGCGCGCGCCGACAGCCGGCGCAGCACGGTCTGCGCCAAGGCAGAGGCGCCGAGCATCAGACAGACGACTCCGCCGCCGGTCGCCAGGTTGGTCACGCCGAGCAGGCTGGCGACATAACTCGGCGCCAACGTCAGATAGAGCGCCGTCGCCGCCCAGACGGTGAACGACACTGCGGCCGCCAACCAGAACTCCGGTCGGATCGCACGAGGCACCTCCGGGTGGCGGAGCTCGAGCATGAATGGCCGACGCGCGGTAACGGTCTCCGGCATCGCCGCGAGCCCGATGATCGGGAGCATGAGCAGCAAATGGGCGAGGTAGGGAAGCACGAGCGGCCACGGCGCGTACTGCGCGAGCACCCCGGCGAACGCCGGGCCAATCGCCGCCCCGCCGACATTCGCAAACGACGCCAGATAAGCGGCTTTGCCGATGTCGCCCACCGGTTGCAACTCGGCCAGTGTGGCGGTGGCGGTACCGGCGATCAGGCCAGTGGCAACACCCTGCAAAATGCGCGCGACGAACAGCGACGCCAGCCCACCGCCCATCGCGAACAATGCGGATGCGCCGGCAGCAGCGGTAAACCCGGCCAGCAGTGGCGGACGCCGGCCAATACGGTCGGAGATGCGCCCCAGCACCAACAGCAGCGGCAGCAGCGTGAACACATAGACCGAGAAAAGCAGCGTCAGGACGCCGGAGGAGAAGTGCAGGTCCGTCTGATAGACGCGATAGAGCGGCGTGGGGATGGTAGTGCCGACGAACAGCATCAGTACCGCATAGCCCAGCAGCCGGTACGCTGATGACCGGCGGCTGGCTTGCACGCGCTGAAGGCGCATCGACATGCGGACAGCCTTTCGGGACTGGTGAGTGCCTAGCGAACTAATGCCCGTCGCGGTGGGATGATGCACAGGAATGCTTCGGTCGGGACCGAAGCATGAGCCCGACTCTGGCGGCAAACCCCGGCCTGCGATAAGGTGCGGGTGACCGCAACGGCCCCCTCTCGGCAGGGGCCAGGAGGATGATCGTGTCACTCGACGAACGCCCCAGCGTCTGCACCTTCGATTGTCCCGATACCTGCAGCCTCAGCGTCACGGTGGAGGATCAGCGCATCGTCAAGGTCCGCGGCTCGAGCGCGGCGCCGTACACCGATGGCGTCATCTGCAACAAAGTAGCGCAGGAGATGACTGGCTTCGTGCACGGGCCGCAACGGTTGCTGCATCCGCTGCGCCGCACCGGTCCGAAGGGCTCCGGGCAGTTCGAGCGCATCTCATGGGACGCGGCGCTGGACGAGGTGCACCGGCGCGTCTCGCAGACGATCCGCGACTTCGGTGCGCAAGCGGTGATGCCGCTCAACTACGCCGGCCCGCACGGCTTCCTCGCCGGCGACAGCATGTCGATGCGGTTCTTCAATCGGCTGGGCGCCACCCAGCTCTATCGGCGCGGCCTGTGCGGCGGCGTGCGCACCGAGGCCTGGGCCGGCACCTATGGCGCGGTGCCGGGCTGCCCGCCCGAGTTTGCCGAGCAGGCGGACCTGAACGTCATCTGGGGCAACAACGCAACGGTCACCAACCTGCACGTGGTGAGCGGCGCGCGCCGGGCGATGCGCAAGGGCGGCCGGCTGGTGGTTGTCGATCCGCTGCGCACCAAGATCGCCGAGCAGGCGGACCTGCATCTCGCGCTGCGGCCGGGCACCGATGTGCTGCTGGCCTTCGCGCTGGCCACCGAACTCGAGCGGGCGGGTGCGTTCGATCACGGCTTCATCGCGCGCCACGTACTCGGCGCCGACGACTTCATGGCGCTGGCACGCGCCTGGCCGGCAGCCCGGGCGGCCGAGGCGTGCGGGCTGGCGGAGGAGCAGATCCTGACTTTCGCGCGCTGGCTGGCGGAGGCCGAGAGGCTGGTGCTGACACCTGGCAACGGGCTGGAGCGCGGGCGCAACGGCGGCAGCGGCATCCGCGCCTCGATCGCGTTGCCGGCGCTGCTCGGCAAGCTCGGGCGGGGCAGTGGCATCGTGCTCGGCGCCAGCAATGCGTTCCCCAAGACCGTCGCGCGGCTGCAGCGGCCGGACCTGATACCGGAGGGCACACGCACCATCAACCTGATCGATGTCGGCCGGCATCTCGCGCTCGACGACATGGACCCGCCGCTGCGTGCGGTGTTCATCTACAACCACAACCCGATCGTCGTGCACCCCGACCAGAACTTGATGCGGCGCGGGCTGGCGCGCGAGGACGTGTTTGCCGTCGGCATCGAGCTGGCGATGACCGAGAGCATGGCGCACTGCGACGTGGTGCTGCCGGCGGCGAGCCATTTCGAGTGCGACGACCTGTATCCGTCCTATGGTCATCACTGGCTGCAGCGCGCCGAGCCGGTCATCCCCCCGGTCGGCGAGTCGCTGCCGAACACCGAAATCTTCCGCCGCCTCGCCGCCCGGTTCGGCTTCGACGACCCCTGCTTCGCGGCGACCGATGCCGAGCTGATGGACGATGCCATCGATGCTGCCGATCCGCGCCTGGGTGGCATCCAGCCAAGCCGCGTTCCGACGACTCAGGCGTTGCAGATGAAAGGACCGGACGGGAGGGACCTGGTGCTGTTCGAGAACGTGTTTCCCGCGACCCCCTCCGGCCGGATCGAGCTAAAATCCGAGTCACTCGCGGCTCGTTGGGGCGAGGCGGCCCTATTGCCGTCATGGCGGAACGGTCCGTCGGAGCTTCCGCTGATGTTGATCTCGCCGGCGTCGGATAAGCGCATTTCCTCGACGCTCGGCGGCCTCGCGCCGTCAGCCGCGCCGCCGGTGCTACGGATGCACCCCCACGATGCGGCGCGCAGGGGGCTGCGCTCCGGCATTGAGGTGCGCATTTGGAACCAGCTCGGCGAGGTCATCCTGCCGCTTGCCGTCACCGATGCGGTGCGCCCGGGCGTGGTCGCTTGCGAGAAAGGCGCATGGCTGGCCACCAGCCGCACCGGACAGACGATTTCGGCCTTGGTGTCGGCGCGGATGCGCGCCGATCTGGCCGAGGGCGCCTGCTTCAACGATACTCGGGTGGAGGTCGGGCCGATCCGCATTGCGGGCGACTAGGCTCCTTTTTCTGAGCGAAGCCGGAACGGAGTAGCTCAGCCGACAGCCGCTTTGGGTGGACTCCGGTCGGTCGGCTTCTGGGGAACTGATCCGAAAATCGGCCATTCGTCTGGTGGCTTGGCGTGGCCGAAACCGGAACGGCTGCTTTAGAGTGTCCAACGGCGACAAGCAGACGCTCGTCCAAGGAGATTGGCACTATCGGTAAAGCAATTCGTATTAGTTCTTCCTCCGAGCAGGCTGGGCAATGGGCAGGACGCGCCAAGAATCTCCGTATGCCAACACTGCGGCCCCGAGAGGCGCGATGGAATAGATGATGGTGCCGCTTGAGAGCCGGCAGAGAAGATGGCCTGCCCGCTAGTGCATTTGCGTCCCTCCCAGCCCTTGCAAATCTGGCTGGCGGGCCAGCGCTAAGTCCTGGGGGAGCTGATGCAGCTTTTCAAGCGTCCGGTCGAGCAGGTCCAACTCGCGCTCCAAGGCGGGTCTGCGAGCTTCGGGGAGGCTTTGCATAAGGTTCTCGATCATAGCTCGGAGGCGTCGTGCGATCTGAAAGTTTATAGCACCGTAAAGGCGTATCTCGCTAAATGTCAGCTCCACAAAATCCTCCCAATTCGGAGTAGGGAAAATCAGCCTAAGTGTACCGCGGGAAGCGAACAGTGCGTTATCATGCAAACATCGACTCCCAACCTGGCGCAATAGTCGGTGAAGCCGATCAATTGCCAACACCACGGTAGTCGGATCGTTGATGGCCGCGCACAGAGCGAACGAGAACATAGACATTCCTGACCCTACGGGTTGAGAAGTGCCGACGAGATGAGTTGGACAGAAACAAAAGCGGCCAATGAAAGTGAGCGATAATGTCGATCCTCAGAGCGGCAGGATCGAGCCACTCGAACGGACCGCCACCGTAGCAGTCACGAGTAAGCGTCTGGAACGGCGGGGCAGACGGCCCGGGCCAAACCCAGCAAGTAGGGCCAGCGGCAGCATCCGTGCGAAGATTTACGGTAAGGGGGCGTTGTGGTAACCTCTCAAGCGGGCAAACAGTTTCGAACTATTGGAAGGGTGGTCATGAGGACAAGTAGCGCCGTCGCACTAGCAACCCTTGCAGGGCTCGGACTTGGGGCAGGGGGCATGTACGGCCTTAGGGCTCAGCCTAAACCGCCCGTATACCAGATCACAATGGTTAAATTTACCAACGCCGATGCTTACGCCAAAGAGTATGCGCCGACCGTCACGGCGTTGATCAAAGCGCATGGCGGAGTATTTGAGGCAGTAGGGCCGGGTACGGTGCTTGAGGGATCGCCGCCCGGAACGGGCTTTGCCATTATACGATGGGAAAGCCTGGAGCAGCTAAAGGGCTTACTAAAATCGCCGGAGTATAAATCAGCACATAAGGTCGGCGAGAAATACGCCAAGTTCACCGCCGTTGCAGTCAACGGTGTGCAGCAGTAGCGACACGGCTTTTGCCGGCGCGGGCAGCATGACAACGGCCGTCGCTCCTACACCACCAGCTGGGAGATGACCCCATGTCGCGGAGCAGTGTTGGAAACAGGCAGCCTACCTTGCCTCGTGAGGCGAACGCGGAGCAATGGAGTGCGCCGCCTGAAACGGAAGGTATCAATCGTAGGACCATCGCCACGGCGGGGATCGCGACGCTCATGTTCAGCCTTGCCGCACCCGCCGGAGCCCAGGAGATGCCGCCCACGCCGGACGACCTCGAGCGCGAGCTTCCCAGCCCGCGGAAGGCCCCGGCGGTCGGCGCGAAGCTTCCAGAACTCCCGCCGCCGCAGCCTGCGGGCGTCAGCGAGCAGCTGTTTCCCGGTTTCCTGGCGCAGAACGTCCAGACGAGCGGCGCGACGATCCACGTCTTGAGCAAGGGCTCCGGGCCGCCTCTCCTGCTGCTGCATGGACATCCGGAGACGCACGTGACCTGGCACAAGCTAGCGCCTGTGTTGACCGACAACTACACGGTCATCTGTGCCGTATAAGCTGCATTATGTAAACTCGTTTTGAGTACTCAGTAAGTCCTCATGGCAGCATCTAAGTAATATCAGCGGAGGATGATGGTTACAACGGGGTTTCAGAGGCGCGCCAGGTCCCGGTGAATATTTGCCGTGGGAATTTTCTACTCGCTGACTGGCGGCACAATATCTAGGTCAAGCGGGCCGCTGCTTCCGCCGTCCCCCGCCTCCTTCGCACAACCGGCGATCGGCGTCGAGCCGGGCGCCCGTGCTGGTGCTGAACCCCGCCATGGCGGCGGCGGTCTGTCGGCTGCGGGTTTGTCGGAGGTTCATGTACAGTCTCGCCTGCTGGTCTGTGATGTGTTGGCCCGGCACGGAAGGGTCTCCTCTTGGTGGTTGAGAACCGTTCCATTCCGGCACATGTCACGGAGTTGCAGGCGGGCACCATCGCGGGACCGCGCCGCCGCCGGGGTCAGCCTACGGGTGGGCTACGCCCACCCGTAGGCTGACCCCAGCGGCAACTCATCCAGATTGACGCTCGCTCCGTCCAGATTGCCGGCGCGCACCAGCAAGCGGTGCATCCGTGGCTCCATTCCTTTCCGGCGATGTCGATCAGCGCTGGTGCTGCCTCCGGGAAGCAGCAGACTGGAACCACAGATGCACAAAGTTGAAGTCGGCTGGCACGCGATACCCGAAGGTCAGTTCGGTGCGGTTCACGCCGGCCGAATGACCCTATACGGACCACCTCTTGCGCCTGGGATCGATCGCACGCCCCGACAGATCGTTCAGCTTGTCGCTATCTGCCGCCAGCCCCGCGCACCGCGATCCACCACACGCCGGCACGCCTCCTGAAAATATTCCTTGACATCGCCCGCGTTCTGTGTTCTTGTTCCGTTCATGTTCGACGCCGCCGCCGCCCCGGTCACCGCCGCCCAACCCGATCCCCATCGGGCTGTGCCGGCGCGCATCGGCCAGGTCCTCGGCCTCGTCCGCACGTTCATCGCCTACGGCAAGAATCTCGCCGAGACGCTGCGCCAGCACACCGCCGACCCGCATGTCCTCCCCTGCTTCCCCTTCCTCGCCACAATCTTCGGTACCGGCGATCTCGCGCTGATCCTCGCCCGCATCACCCGCGGTCTGCTCCGCGCCGCCGCGCTCGAAGCCAGGCTCAGCCAGCGCGCTGCCCGTGGCCGGGACCTGAAGCCGACGGCCATCCGCCTGCCCTCCCCACGCAAGCCGCACGCCGCCAAGCCGGCCGCCCCGCCGGGCGGCCCGGCCGAGGATCCGTGCCTCGCCCGCCTGCCCACGCCCGAGGAAATCCTCGCCAAGGACCGCCGCCGCCCGATCGGCGCCGTCCTTGTCGATATCTGCCTCGATCTCGGCATCGTGCCTGGCCAGATGAATCGTGCGACATGGGACGAACTGTGCCTCGCTCTCATCGACTACGGCGGCAATCTCGCCACTCTCGCGCTCCCGAACCAGCGCAAGCGGCGCTCTGCCGATCCCGCTGGCAGCCCCAGCGGCAGCCCGACCTTCATTCCCATTCCCATCGCCGGCCAGCCCATCATCACGTTTCCCGCATGGCCGGCGCCGTCGCCGCAATCCCCAACTCCCGCCTGCACCGGCCCACCCTGAACGGGCCGTCCGGACCATCAACGAGCCACGCACGGGGCCGGCCAACGGCCAGCCCCGCCGCCTTGATTTGGCGCGCTGCTCCGGCGAGTGTCTCGACCTGCGGCGACCGCTTGGCGAGCGAGGAGATCGTATCGACCAGGAACAGCGCTGGATGGCCCACGGCGTCGATCGCGGCGCGCGGGTCCTATCGTTGAATGAATATGCCGGTCGCGGTCTCGTTGCGCACCACGCAAACCGCGCGGATCGCGTGCCTGGTATCGGCGGCGAGCGCCGCCTTCGCTCGCGGTGACAGCCGTCGCGCGACGTCAGCGAACTGCTAATCCGGGACACTCGCAACGCGCCGCGCCGGCTGCATTTGGATACTATCGAGCTTCGGATGGATGCTGTGGAACAGCCGCGTCGCCACCGCCTCGGCCCGTCCGCGCAACTGCGCCTCATATGGCGGCAGCGCATCAACGCCACAGCCTGCGCGTCGCAGCACCTCCTCCGACACGACGGCCTCGCAATCCAGTTCCTTGCATAGCCCTTCCAGTCGCGAGGCGACATTCGGTGCGTCGCCCAGCGCAGTGAACGTGACATGGTCGCGAAAGCCGATCTCGCCCAGCACGGTTCGCCCGCAATGCAACCCTATCCCGAACCGGATCGGCGCTGCCAGCTCCGGCGCCAGCATCTCATTGAGTGCACGGATGTTCTCAGCGACCGCACCCAGCGCCTCAATCGCCTGGCGGCATGCGGTGGTTTCATCCGTTCGCAGCCCGAACAGCGCCAGCACGCCATCCCCCAGGAACTGGTTCGGCATGCCGCCCGCTTCCAGGACCGCGGCCGAGACAGCGGCGACGAAGCGACCCAGGATGAACACGTGATCGTACGGCAACCGTGCCGCGGCCAGCTCCGTCGAGCCGCGCATATCGACGAACATCGGCGCCAGGAACCGTTCCTCGGCTATGACCCGAAGTTGCCGACGATGCAGGAACGCGGTCTGCGCGTCTCGCGGCACCAGCGGGAGCACCGCGACGTCGCTTCGCGGACGGAGCTGGCAGGCAAGCCGAACCCGCGTCGGATCGGCGCCGAGTTCGGGAAAGTACAAGCCGCTCGGCCTGCTGCGGCGCCGGCAAATCGACCTCGCTCAGCACCCGCACGCGACAGAGCGAGCACCGCGCTCGCCCACCGCACATGCTCGCGTGCGGCTCTCCAGCCAACAAACTCGCTTCCAGAACACTGAAACCGAGCGGGATCCATTGTCGCCGCCCGTTCGGATAGGACACGCAGACCCGGCCGGAGTGACGCTCGCGCAGGCTTCGCAGGCCGCGGGCCAGCAGCACCAGCGCAATCGCTGCGGCGTCGAACACGAGAAACCCATTGCGCAAGTCGGCCAGCCACGCCTTCTGCGCTGCCGTGCCGAATTGTTGCGCTGCCGTCGCAGCGGCCAGCCAAGCCGGGTCGTGTGCCAGCGCGACCACTTCGCGGCCGCCTTGCAGATAACCGAGCAGCGCCAGTACCGGCAGCAGAACGGCGACGCTCAACAAGGGCGCGCGAGCGTGCTCGAACCACGGCTTGAGCCGCAGCCAAAAGGCGAAGCCCAGGCATCCGTGCGTCCAGGCAACCACCAGCAGCGTGAGCTGCACCGCGCCCAGTGGCGGAGAGGCGATCCAGAATGAATAGAGCTCCTGCGCGTAGCCCTTATTCAGCCCGAAGCTGGCAAAGGCGATGCGCGTGACAGCGAGATGATTGGCGAGCAGCGGGGGCACCGCCAATCCAAGCAGCAACTGTGCCAGCTCACGCGGCGTCCAGTGCATCCGTCGGCGCTCGTAAAAGGCAGACAGGCCGAGCACGAAATGCGTCGCCAGCGCGCTGTACAGGAGCCCGCCCTCCATCCAGGCGAGCGAGATGTTGCCGAGTGAATGATTCAGCAGATGCAGGCCGACATAGGTGAACAGCACGAGCCCGCTGGTGAGCCGCACGGTCCGAAGGGCCGGGATCCGGAATGGCGCGCGCAAGCCCTCGCGCATCGGTTGCCCTGTCCCGCCCCCTGGCTCAAAGTACCTACGCGAGTCTGCCACAATGTTTCCCGGCCTGCCAGGAAGCCGCATCCCCGAATGCCGAACCCGACCGATACGCTCGCGATCGTCTCGCGTCTCCGCCAGCACCCGGTGCTCCAGCATCTGGGCGCCGACGGGCTTGCGACGCTGGTGCAGCAGGCCACGGTGCTGCGCTTTCCCGAACGCACGCAAATCTTCGCGCAGGGCGACGACAGCCGCAGCGTGATGGCCGTCACAGAGGGGTTTGTGAAACTCTCGGCTATGACGCTGAACGGGCGGGAGGTGGTACTCGACCTTGCCGGTCCGGGCAGCGTGTTCGGCGAACTGGCCGTGTTGAACGGCTGGCCGCGCGCCGCCGCGGCAACGGCGCTCGCTAACTGTATGCTCCTGTCGATCGACGGAGCCGCCTTCTCTCGCGCACTCAGCCGAGCGCCGACCGCGATGCTGGAGCTGGTCCGCCTGCTCAGCCGACGGCTGCGCAAGACCACCGAGCAAATGACCGACGTGATCGACATGCCGGCCCCGGTGCGGATCGCCAAGGCGCTGCTTCAGCTTGCCGCGCTGCACTCCAGGCCGGTCGCCGGCGGCTTGCAGATCGAGCTGGCGCTGTCGCAGCGCGAGCTGGGCGGCATAACCGGCTCGATCCGCGAGATCATCAACCGCCATCTCGGCAACTGGCGCGATGCCGGCTGGTTGCGGCTGTCGGACCGCAGCATCATCCTGACGGACGTGCAGGCGCTGCGCTCGCTCGTGCGCGACTACGACCTGGACTGACGGCCGTCGCGTTCGATACGGACCGTGGCGGCAGGACCCGTCTGCCTGATACCGTGATGCGCTGGCAGGAGGCTGAGCCATGCGCGTTCTGATCCGGGTCGGGGTTTGCCTCTTGCTCGTGCTCGCCGGCAGCGCCGCAGCCGAGATGGGGCCCGATGGAGCGCACGCACTTGCCGCTCAGCTCCGGGTCTGGCTCAGCTTCATACTGGGACCGGACGCGCCGGAACTGCCAGTGCGAGCGGAGGTCGAAGGCGACCATTATCGAGTGGTCGTTCCGCTGCTCGGAATGCGCACGCAAGGCGTCGAGCCGGCGGTCACTGCCGCGACACGCCAACTGCCGGACGGGCGTTGGGCAATCGACGATGTCCGCTTCCCGGACAAGTTCGCATTCACCACACGGCCCATGCCGCCCGGCACCGGCCCGGGAACCAGGACGGTGGTGATCGGGGATCAGCATGCTCGCGCGACGATCGACCCCGCTCTGCACCTTCCGTCCAGTTTCGATCTCGATGAAGCCGGCATCATCATTACGACCTCCGGATCGCATCAGACGCAGGAGCAACGGATTGACCGCTACACCGCCACAGGCACCGTGACGCCGCGAGACGGCGGGCTAGTGGACGTCAGCACATCGACCCACGTGGACGGCTGGCGCTCGGGTGCGATGGCACCCAACGGCCTTGCGGCCGGCTCCGGCCTACGATCCGCGGAGGCGACTGCCCGGATCGACGGACTCGCGCCGTCGCAGGTCGGCCCAGCGGTCGCCGCGTTGGTCAGCCTGGGTCTGGCGTTGCCCGCTCCACGCACGCGAAACGAAACCGGCAGCGGCGTCGGCCTGCCGGAATTGACCCCGGCGGGGCTGGCCGCGCTGCATCGGCTGGTCGCCGTACTGCCGGGCATCGCGACAGCGCTCAGGATCGACGAAACCCTGGAGGGTGTGCAGTTCGAGGTTGCCGGAATCGGTGGGGCAGCCATCGATCGGGTCCGTCTCGGCTTCGGCGGAGAAGCGCCGGCGGGGCTGCTTCGCGCCTGGTTTGACCTTGCCCTTGATGGGCTGTCGATCCGCGGCTTACCGGCCGAACAGGCAGCGCTGGTTCCGCGCATGGTGTCGTTCCGCCCGAGCCTGTCCGGCGTGCCGGTCAAGGCTCTGAACCGGCTGCTGGCGATATTGACCGAGCCGGACCGCTCCGCCTCGACGCGGCTCGATCCTGAAATCGCGGCGCTGTTCGCAGAAGGTAGTCTGACGCTCGGCATCGAGGCGCTGGCTGTCGCCATTGGCCCGGCGGAGTTCACCGGCGCCGGCAGCCTGCTTCTGCTTTCACCCACCGAGCGGGAGGGCCAGGCGCGCATCACTGCAACCGGCTTCGACGCGCTGGTCGACCAGGGGCGGACCAATCCGCGGCTTGCTGCCGCACTGCCACTGCTGATCCTGGCGCGCGGGCTGGCCAAACCGGATGGCGATCGGCTTGTGTGGACGATCGCCACCGATCGGTCCGGGAGGACGACGGTAAATGGGGTGCGTTTTCCAGGCCGTCCTGGCGGTTCGGGTCAGGGCGGCAACCAGCCGTAGGGGGCGCTCAGACCGGCCGGCTCGCCCACCGGTGGTGGGATCGGCAAAGATCGAACCGCGCAGGGCTGCCTGTCCGCCGTTGCCGCCACCGTCTTCGCCTTACGGAATCTCGGATAGGGGATAGGTTGACAGGCACCGCCATTGCCCACCGCACGGACTGGCCGTCTCCCCACACGCCGTAGGCGCGATGAGGGCGCTGAGTCCGATAGCGAGAAGCATCGCCACCCCCACCGATCAGCATGATCGCGATCATGGGAATCTTCCCCCCTAGCTAGCTCTCCCGTCGTGGCTCTCAGATCTCGACCACGCTGCCGCGCGAACCAGGTTCGAGGACGCGCGCATGGCTATAGCCGGCCGTATCGATGCCGACGGAACTTGCGCTCGGAGCAGTCCCGACAACGCGGGTCGCGGCCGGAAAGGGCGCAACAGCCAACGCGATGCCCAGCGCCCCGATCATGGCCAACAAAGTGCGGCGAGGCGACGGAAATAGCTGATATTTTGTCAGTGACACGGCGACCATTGAGGGTCTCCACCACATCCAATCTACGCGCACCATTTGGGCAATATGGCAACGAAGCACAAAGGATTGTTTATCAGGTATCACATGAGGAAATATCATGTGTCGTGCATCGGCGGCCGACCGCAGCCTCGCCTTTACGACCGTCTCAGCGGCTCCTTTCCGGCGCGCAGATGGTGCGAAAAAAGATCAGTGATTTCAGCGAGATGCTTCACACCGGAACTATGATCTTCGCCACCCGGAACGTGTGACCGACCTCACCTCTCCCGTTCTGCGCGCTATCGCGGTCGCAGGTGTCCGAAACGATCCCCGGGGCTGTGCTCATGGTCGGGGAAAGGTTCACACGGAGCGCCACGAAGGACCCACGGGGGGCCACGGAGGTCGCCTATGTTGCTGGATGCTTTCGCCGAGCGGGTGATAGTCCTTCGGCCGAAGGCGGGACTGTGGCGCGTCGCGCTCCCGTGGCCCTCCGTGTGATCCTCCGCGGCCCTCCGTGTGAACCCGTCTCCGCAAGGCCCCATTCGTTCCATGGATATGTGAAATCCGTAGCCCGTTCTGCGGGAGAGGTGGACGTCATGGTGGATCGATCACCCTCAGCACCACCGGATGATATTGCTCGCCGTAGCCTCGCCGGTCCGCCTCTTCCAGCCGCTGCATCGCCAGCTTCGCGCCGGGTACGTCGATCCCGGCGGCATCCGCCAGTTCCAGCGCATAAGAGAGGTCCTTCAGCGCGTAGCGGGTCGAGAAGGCGCGCTCCGGGAACACCCCGGGCAGCATCGCCTTCATGCCGTGGCTGCGCAGGACGAAACTGTCGCCCGACCCCTTGGCGATTGCCGGCAGCAGGGTTTGCGGCTCCACGCCGTGGCGGCGGCCGAGTGCGATCGCTTCGGCCAGCGCAGCGGTGTTCTGAAATACCAACATGTTGTTGAGCAGTTTTACCACCTGCCCGCATCCGACAGGACCGCAATGGGTCACGTCGGTGCCCATCGTCTCCAGTACCGGACGAATGTGGGCGAACACCGTCTCCGTGGCGCCGACCATGATCGAAAGCTCACCGCGCGCGGCCGCTTCGCGCGTGCGCGCCACCGGCGCATCGGCATAGGCGATCTGCCGGCCCGCCAGCCGCCCCCCGATCTCCCGCGTCAGCGCCACCGGCGAGGTGCTGGTATCGACCACGCATTGCCCGGCCTGCAGCGTCGGCTCCAGTTCGGCCAGCACCGACTGTACAGCGCGTGCGTCCGGCAGCGACAGCAGGATGAGATCGCAGCGCCGCGCTATCTCGCCCGGCACCGCCTCCGCTACGCCCTCGGCCGCGAGGCGCTCCAGCGGTTCGCGCCGAAGGTCGTATCCCAGCACCGGCCGGCCGGCACGGCGCGCGAGATGCCCGCACATCGGCTCGCCCATGACGCCGAGACCAATAAAGCCGATCGTGGCGATCGGTCGCAGCTCGCTCTGCATCGGTTTCGCCCCCTGCGCGCGCCATCGACTGTGCGAACCCGCCGCCCCCCTGTCAAAGCGATGCCGCATCGTGGAGACTGCGGCGACAGGCGGAGGATCTCATGCACGCATCGGTCCGCGGGACACGGCTCTATTTCGATATCGACGGAGCCGGGCTGGTGCCAGACGGGCAGGCCATCCGCGCCCGCCCGGTTGCGATGCTCGTCCATGGTGGGCCGGGCGGCGACCACAGCGGCTTCAAGCCCGCAATGAGCAAGCTCGCCGAGCGCATGCAGCTCATTTATTTCGACCATCGCGGCCAAGGGCGGTCCGACCCGGCAGACCCCGCAACCTATGTGCTGGACGAAAATGTGGAGGATATGGAGGCGCTGCGTCGGCATCTCGGGCTCGGCCCGGTGGTCAGCATTGGCACTTCCTACGGCGGCATGGTGGCGATGGCGCATGCGGCGCGCTACCCGGCAAGCGTCTCCCACCTGATCCTGATTGTCACCGCGGCACATGGCGGGTTCATTCCGCGAGCACAGGCGCTGCTCGCCGAGCGCGGCACGAAAGAGCAGCAACGCGTTTGCGAGACGCTCTGGGCCGGTGCATTTCGCTCGGCAGAGGAAATGCGGCACTACTATGAGGTCATGGGACCGCTCTATTCGCTCAGACACGATGAAGCCGCCGCAGCGGCGGCACACGCGCGCGCGATCTACGCGCCCGAGCCGCTGAACCGCGCGTTCGGTCCGCAAGGGTTCCTCCGCCGGTACGACGTGCGCGGGGAACTGGCGCGCATCACTGCACCCACCCTGATCCTGGCCGGACGGCATGACTGGATTTGTCCCCCCGAATTCTCCGAAGAGATCCACCGGCTGATCCCAGGCTCAGACCCGCGCATCTTCGAGCGCAGCAGCCATTCGATCCGAGCCGACGAGCCCGAGGCGATGTTCGACGCGATCGCCGACTTCGTGGTGTATCGATGACCGTACGCCTGCGTCGCGCAGATTTTGTGGTCCCCGCCGCGGATCAGGTGTTCCATTATCGCGCAGTTTCCGTTATCGATACGATAGCCGTCGCAACAGGCGGCACTTGGGTGGGAAGGACTGATGGCGAAGTATATTTTGCCCTTCGAGGCGATCCGCCGTTCGGTGGAGGTCTCGACGGTGCGCGGCCAGCTTCGCGTCGGCGTGAGCTATGACGAATTTACTCGCATTATCAAGCTCCTGGTTTCACACGTGCAGGTGGACGAGGAGTGGTACCTGCGCGAGTATGAGGATGTCGCGCTGGCGATCCGGGACGGCGTGTTTTCCTCGCCGAGCGCGCATTTCGCCAGTAACGGGTATCTTGAGGGTCGGATGCCATTTCCGATCCCGGTTGATGAAAGTTGGTATCTTCAGCACAACCCCGATGTCGCCGACAGCATCCGTCGAGGGGAGGTCGTCTCTGCGCAGGAGCACTTCTATCAAAACGGGTATCGCGAGGGACGGCTACCGTTTCCCCCGTAGGCGGTGGAGCTGGGCGGTCGATGAGTGGCGGGCGAGCCCAGTGAGAAGATGCCCAGGGTAAGCAGCAGACCGCGACGATCCGATTCGGCGCTGAAGACGACGCGGAGAGCGGCGACTCCACCGGCCAGGGCACCGAAGGGCCGTTGCCGTATTGCGATCCCGAGCCGCCTGCGCGTGGTCGCGATCGAAGGGCGACGAGAACTACAGGTCAGCGGTCGCGTACTCGCAACAGCGCCGCTCGATCACGTCGTACTCCGCGAGCGGGGAGAGGTCGTCTTCCGCACTCATTACCCGGCGGCGGCCGATCGGAACCTTCGCTACGGCTTTTGCTACACCCTCACCCGACCCGCCACCGACGCGGACGACACCTGGTCGTTCGACATCATCGCGCAGCAGCACGACGGCACGATGGAACAGGCCAGCTTCGTCGTCGCGCATGCCACCGGCGCAGCGGAGGCCGAAGTCCGCTCGGGTCCAACGGCAGCGGGGATCGCCCTCGATGACCCGTTGCCCCCGGCCATTGTGCGTGTCGATCGCGCGACGATCGAACCTGCCGGACGGCTCCGGGTCCATGGCTGGGTGATCGCGCTCGACCCGATCGCCGGCGTTTACGTGTTCAGCGGCGCCGACCTGCTCGGGGAAGCGACGCTCGGCCTGTCGCGAGAGGACATCGCGGCGTGGCGGCCGGAGTATCCCAACGCCGCCACGTCCGGCTTTGAACTGTCACTGGGGCTGGCCGAGACCGAGCTTCAACCGGCGCTCTGTGTGCAGGTTGTCGCGGCCGGCGGACAGGTGCATGAAACCGTCGTCGCGTTGGAGCACATCGCTCGGGTTCCGGCTGCGCCGCTGGCGAGCGCCCTTGCGCCGAGTGTCAACAAGCGACGGGATATCCGGGTCTTTTGCGACGAGGCGGAACTGTCGGCTGACGGCCAGCTCGCCGTTGTCGGGTGGGCGATCTCGGCAACCGGTATCTCAAGCGTGAATGTCAGTCTCGACGGCGACGAGCTGGGCGAGGCAAAGCTCGGGTTCGTGCGCCACGATGTCGGCGATCAATACGTCATGATCCCGATGGCGCGACACTCGGGGTTTCGCTTTGCCGGGAAGGTCCCGATCGCCGGCGCGGACGAGCGTACGCTGCGGCTGGTCGCGCGCAACGGACTGGGCGACACGGTCGAGCTGGCGGTGCCGGTGCTGCGGTCGGAAGCGCGTCCGCCGCAGCCCGCGCCCCGGCCTGACGGCGATCGGGCCGAGGCGATCCGTTTGCAGATCGATAGTCCGGTGATCGTCGAGGGGATCGTCAGCGAACCGATCAGCGGATGCCTCACCATCGACGGCTGGGCGCTGTGCCGCTCCGGTGTGGAGCGGCTCGAGATGCATCTCGATGGCCGCCGGCTGGGCAATGCGCATCACGGCCTGACGCGCCAGGATGTGGGTCAGGCCTTCCCTGACTGGCCGAACTCGGTGCGTAGCGGCTTCGCCTTCCACTGCCCGCCGCGCCTGCTGCGCAATGGTGCGCATGTTGCGGAAGTGGTCGTGATCGGTGCCGGCGCGGAGCGGCTGTCGCGCTCCTTCCATTTTGATGTCCACAAATCGGATGACGATGCCGAGCGGTCGCCCATTCGTCGCCGACTGCCTCGCGTCGAGACGAATGCCTATGCTGCGGCGCTTGCACAATCCGGCATGCGACCCGAGTTCCATCTGATGCTGCGGCAGGTCGGCCCGATCGATGGCGCGACTTTCACGGCAACATTGGAATTGCTGCGCGAGCAGATCTATCAGGACTGGCGGTTGCTGGTACTCACCGCGGATGCCGGCGCGGCAAAAGCAGCGAAGAATCTGCTCGTCGATCTCGCCCCTGACCTGAACGGCCGCATCGACGTGATCGGCAAAACCGCGGTCGCATGGCCGGCATCCGACGGTGCGGCTGTGTCGCTGTTCGGTTTTCTGTTGCCGGGCGACGTGCTCGGATGTGACGCTCTGGCCGAAATTGCGCTGGCGTATGGACGCGATCCGGGAGCGGAGCTGGTCTATGCAGACGAGTTTCGCCTCAGTCCGGCGACCGGCGAGCGGGAGCGGTTCTACAAGCCGGACTTCTCGCCCGACCTGCTGCTGGCCACGAACTATATAGGCCGCCCCTGGTTCGCAACGGCCTCGCTGCTCGAGAAGGTCGGTGCAACGCCGGCGTCGCTGGTCGGCGGAGGCGAATATGATCTGATCCTGCGCTGCACCGAGCGGGCCGGCGCCGTCACCCATGTACCGATGCTGTTGTGCGACCGCGCCGCGGACAGGCTGGACACTCCCGACGCCGAGCGGCGCGCGCTCGCCAGCACCGCCGCCCGACGTGGCTTCGCTGCCGAGGTACTGCCGGGCGCCGCATCGGAAAGTTGGCGGCTGCGGCGGAGCCTGCCTGCCCGTGGGACCGTGTCGATCATCATTCCCACCTGCGGGGCCGGCGGTTACATCGAGACTTGCATCAACACGCTGCGCGAGCGCACCGACTATCGGGACTTCGAGATCATTTGCATCGAGAATATTCCGGAGCACCTTGTGGAGCGTCGCGCCTGGCTGAGCGAGGTCGCCGACAAGATCCTGCCGACCAATGAGGCATTCAACTGGTCGCGCTTCAACAACTTAGCCGCGACCGAGGCGCGCGGGGAATACCTGCTTTTCCTGAACGACGACATCGAGATCGAGCAGCCGGACTGGCTGGACGCCATGTTGGAATATGCGGTCCAGCCGAAGATCGGGGTGGTCGGCGCGCGATTGCTCTATCCGGACCGCACGGTACAGCACGCGGGAATGTTTCTGGCCGAGTTCGGTGTCGGGCGGCATGCCTTCCGTCTGGCCGCCGAGGACGATCCGGGCTATTTCGGGCTCGCTCTCACGCCCCGCAACGTCACTGCGGTGACCGGCGCCTGCATGCTGATGCGGCGGGAGCATTTCGCCGCCCTCGGTGGCTTCGATGAAGCCCATCTGATCGTCAACAATGACGTCGATTTCTGCCTGCGTACGCTCGAAGCCGGCCGGCGCGTGGTATTCACGCCTCATGCCACGCTGCTGCATCACGAGCAGGCCAGCCGCGGTGGGATGCAGGAGGTGTTCGATCGCTCGCGCTTCGCCGAGCGGTGGCGGAAGCGCTTTGCTCTGGGCGATCCCTTCCACAACCCGAACCTGTCGAAGCAGCACGACGATTTCCGGTTGAACGAAGAGCCGGTGCGGATCACCTATGGCGGGCATCCCCTGTTCGCGGCTGACGAGATCCTGCGCATCCTCGTCGTCAAGGTCGATCACATCGGCGACTTCATCCTTGCCTTGCCGGCAATTCGGCGGCTGAAGGAGCTCTTCCCGGCAGCGCGCATCGACGTATTGTCGAGCCCGACGACTGCTTCGCTGGGCAGGGTGGAGCCCACCATCGACAGTATGATCCCGTTCGAGTTCTTCCATGCGCGGTCGTCGCTGGGGCTAAAGACCGTGGGCGAAGAGGAGCTCGAGGATTTGCGGAAGCAACTGGCGCCATGTCGTTATGATCTTGCCATAGACCTGCGCAAGCACCCGGAGACGCGACCGCTGCTGCGTGTCTCCGGTGCTCGCTATCTGGCGGGTTTCGACTACGCCGGACAGTTTGCCTGGCTCGACGTGGCGCTGGAATGGGAGGGCGACCGGGGCCTGCAGCCGAAGCGGTATCATATCACTGACGATCTGCTGCATCTGGTCGACGCCGTCGGCACCAGCGCTGCCACCGGGCGTGGCGCGCTAGCAGCGCCCACACTTGCAGCGTTGCGCGAGGCCGAACCATTGCCCAAGGCGCTGACACCCCTGTTCGAGCGGCCCGTGGCCTGCGTCCATCCCGGCGCCGGCAACGAGATGAAGCAATGGCCGGAGCAGCACTTCATCGCCCTTATCGAGCTTTTGGTGACGGAAGGCGGGATGAATGTCGTGCTGGTCGGCGGCCCGGACGAGGTCGAGAGCGGCGGGCGTATCCTGTCCGCCGTGCGTCGCCCGGCGGTGATCCGTTCGGTGATCGGCGAGCTTTCGCTTGCGGCGCTGACGGGGCTGTTGTCGCGCTGTGCACTGTACGTTGGCAACGATAGCGGCCCCAAGCACATCGCCGCCGCAGTCGGAATTCCGACTGTTGGTATCCACTCCGGCACGGTCGATCCGACCGAGTGGGGACCGATGGGGCCGCAGGCCGTCGCCGTCGCCCGGCAGATGTCGTGCGGCCCCTGCTACCTGAACCGGCTCACGGATTGCGTGCGCGGGCTGGCCTGCATCCGGCAGATCGAACCGGCGGTGGTGTTTGCGGCGTGTCGGCGGATTACGGGAGTGCTCGCGGGCCCCCTTCGCCCGGGCCCCTCCCCTGCCGACGGCTCCCTCCCCCCTGCAAGGGGAGGGGGAATTAGTTGACGTCTTCCAGGCTGAACTGCTCCGCTTCCTCGTCGTAGCTAAACAGCTCGGCGTAGCGCCCCCAGGCGATCGCAGCACGCAGCGTGTCTTCGGCATAATCGGGCGACATATGATCCTCAAGCTCGTCGCGGAAACGCACCGCCGATGCGCGGTGGTTCCACCGCTCGTCGAGCACCTGGCGGATGGTCTTCACCAGCGGAACGTACGCCAGCAGCGCCTCGGCAAAGAGCTGCTTGCGCGTATCGGTATCCGCTGCAACGAACCGGCGGCCGGCCTCGGTCAGCACGATGTCGCCCTCGGCCAGCTCGGCGAAATGCAGCAACTGCAACGTCTCGCCGAGGGGGAACAGATCGTCGAGCTCAAGCTGCAACGACGCCGCGAGCGCCGGGAGATCGGCGCGGCCGTCATAGGGCGGCCCGGCCAGCGTCTCCATCAAGCCGGCCATGATGTTGGTGCCGACCCGGTGCAGCGGCGTCGTCACGCTGGCCGTGGTCGCCGCCGGGACGCGCGGTCCCGGGGCCGGACGGCGCGTCATCAGCGCATAGATGTCATCGACCATTTGCCGGAACGCCGGATCGATGCGATTGCGCGGATGCGGGAAACGCACCGGCAGCTCGCTCGCCACCCGGCCGGGATTGGCCGAGAACACCAGAATGCGATCGGCCATCAGCACCGCTTCCTCGATGTTGTGCGTGACCATCAGCACGGATTTGAGCGGCAGTCGGCCTTCCGACCACAAGTCGATCAGGTCGGTGCGCAGCGTCTCGGCGGTCAGCACATCCAGCGCGCTGAATGGCTCGTCCATCAGCAAGAGGTCCGGATGCACGACCAGCGCCCGCGCGAGGCCCACGCGCTGGCGCATGCCGCCCGACAGCTCCTTGGGATAGGCGCTTTCGAAGCCGCCGAGGCCGATCAGGTCGATCGCCTCCTCGGCGCGACGCTCCCGCTCGGCCTTATGGACGCCCCGTGCCTCGAGCCCGAGCTCGACATTCTCCTGCACAGTGAGCCAGGGGAACAGCGCGAAGCTCTGAAACACCATCGCCACCCCCTCGGGCGGCCCGCTGACCTCTCTGCCGTGCCACAACACGTCTCCAGAGGTTGGATGCAGAAGTCCGGCGACGATGCGGAGCAAGGTCGATTTGCCCGAGCCGGAGCGGCCTAGCAGGGCGACGATTTCACCCTCGCGCAGGGAAACATTGACATCGTCCAGCACCACCAGGTCGGTGCTGGCTTCTTTATGATACGATTGGCGGCAGCCACGGACCTCCAGCAACGTGGGCTTGACAGCTTGCATCTCTGCAGTGACGTCCATGGCACAACTCCAATTCAGCCAAGAGTCAGGTGACGGCTGGCATAATCATACATCGGGCGCCAGAGCAGCCGGTTGAACAGCAGCACGAAAGCCGACATCACGACCACGCCCAGCACCACCTGCGCCATGTCGCCCTTGTCGGTCGCGCCGGCGATGTAGGCGCCAAGTCCGTGCGCAGTGAGCTTGGTATTGCCCCACGACGCAACCTCGGCGACGATAGCGGCGTTCCACGAGCCGCCCGATGCGGTGATCGCGCCGGTGACGTAATAGGCGAATATTCCAGGCAGAATCACCTTGCGCCACCATAGCCAGCCGCGCACGTGAAAATCGTTCGCCGCCTCCTGCAGGTCGCCGGGGAACGCCGCTGCGCCGGCGACCACATTGAACAGGATGTACCACTGGGTGCCCAGCACCATCAGCGGCGTCAGCCAGATATCGGGGTTCAACTGGAAGCGTACGATAAACAGGACGAAGGGCGGGAACAACAGGTTGGCGGGGAACGCGGCCAGGAATTGGGCGATCGGCTGAGCGCGGCGCGCCCATAGCGGCCGCAGCCCCAGCCAGACGCCAATAGGCACCCAGATCAGACTGGCGATCGCCATCAGCACCATCACCCGGATCAGCGTGTAGCAGCCGAGCACTACCACATGCCCCAGCTCGGCCCAGGTGAGCTGGCCCGATAGGAACTCGACGATGCGCCGCGCGGCGAAGGCGACGACCACCAACAGCACGGCCAGCAGCAAAACATCGACCAACCGCGATGGCGGGCGCCGCTCGACGGGCCCCTGCGGGAGGAGGGTCAGTCGCAGCCCGCCGATCCGGCCCAACGCATCCCCAATCGCCCCGCCGGTCACGCTCAGCAGCCGTGTGCGGCGCAGCAGCTTGAGTAGCCACGGGTCCTCGGCGGTAGCCCCGGCCGTCGTTTCGAAACGAAACTTGGCCGACCAGGCGACCAGTGGACGGAACAGGAGCTGGTCATACAGCAGGATCACCACCAGCATCGCGCCGATCGCGTAGCCGACCGCACGGATGTCGCTTTTTTCCAGCGCGAGCGCCACGTAGGAGCCGATGCCCGGCAGCTTCCACGTGTTATCGCCGACGCTGATGGCCTCCGACGCTACGACGAAGAACCAGCCGCCCGACATCGACATCATCGTGTTCCACACTAGGCCCGGGACCGCGAACGGCACTTCGAGCCGCCAGAACCGCTGCCAGCCGGTCATGCGGAAGCTGAGCGCGGCCTCGGTCAGGTCGCCTGGTACCGTCTTCAGCGACTGGTACATGCTGAACGCCATGTTCCAGGCCTGGCTGGTGAAAATCGCGAAGATCGCCGCGAGCTCCAGGCCCATGACACGGCCCGGGAACAGGTTCATGAAGAAGACGACGGTGAAGGTCAGGAAGCCCAGGATCGGCACCGACTGAAGGATGTCGAGCACGGGGATCAACACTACCGATGCGCGCCGGCTCTTCGCCGCCGCGGCGCCATACGTGAAGGTGAACAACAACGAGGCGAGCAGGGCGGCGAACATGCGCAGTGTCGTGCGCACCGCGTAGCCCGGCAGGCGCGCGGGATCGAGGCTGACGGCGACCGCCTGCGGCGCACTCAGCTTCAGCAACGTCCCGCTGGCCACATGCGCGATCCCGACCAGCGCGCCGAAGACGACCAGGATGGCGACGAGGTCCCACAGGTTCGGAAGGCGCCGCCCGAAGGCAGCGGCAGGGAAGGTGATGCTCGTCATTGCGGCGCCGCTGCGGTTGGGGTGAGATCAGCTCGGTGCCGGAGCAATCCGCGCCGGCACGCCGGCGGGGTGTATCCTGCCCTCGCGTCCGATGTCACCCCACGGGATATTGCAATTTCGTGTCGCGCCCGACACGCAAGCACCAGCCGAGCCTCACTCCCGCGTTGCCTGGTGCCGCGGACTGAGCGCCGCCGGCAGACCAAGGGCGAGCACCAGCGTCGCCAACGCGAGCGCAGCGGACAGCAGATACACGTTCTGCAACGAGGCGGCGACGCCGTGCACCAAGCGCTCCAGCTCCGCCGCCGGCATGGCTGCGCGGCTCGCCGGGTTCAGCAACCGGTCGACCGGATCGGACGCGGTCGCTGAGAGGCGACGCAGACCGGCATCGAGCACAGCTCCGGAGACCGCGGCGCCGAGCGACTGGCCCAGCATTCGCATCGACATGGCCGCGGAGGTGGTCACGCCGCGCTGCCGCCAGCGCACATGGGCCTGCACCGACACAAGGAATGTCGTGTTGCAGAACCCCATGCCGATGCCAACGGCGGACGCGCCGAGCGCAGCCCAGACTGGCCCCGCCTGCGGCGTCATCGCGATCAGGACCGCACAGCCGGCGAGCAGTGCCACCGCTCCGACGATCCCCGCGGCGCGATAGGTGGACCACAGCATCAATCGCCCGGCGGCCACGCTGGCCAGCGACCAAATGACCGACATCGCGCCCAGCACGAGGCCGGCGACCATGGCGCTGCGTCCCATTCCTGCCTGGATGTACGTGGGCAGGAAGGCGGTGACGCTCATCATTACTGCGCCGATGGTGAACCCGGCCAGGCAGCCGACGACGATCACGCGCTCGGTGAACAGTTGCAGTGGCAGCATCGGCGCCGCCGTGCGACGCTCCCAGGCGACGAACGCTATGAGCACGGCGATGCCGAGCCCGAGCAATGCTGCTACCGCGCCGCCGCCGATGCGCTCGCTCTGACCCGCTGCCAGCACCACCGCGCCAAGGCCCATCGCCAGCAGTGCCGCGCCGACTAAGTCGATGCGCTGCGATTGCTTGTGCGGCTGCTCACGCAGGAAGGCAGCGATCATGGCGATCGCCGCGCCGCCGATCGGCAGATTGATCCAGAACACCAGCCGCCAATCGAGCTCGACCAGCAAGGCACCGAGCGGCGGCCCGACCACGGCCGCCACGCCCCACACCGCGGAGAGCACGCCCTGGACGCGGGCGCGCTCCACCGGCGTGTAGATATCACCGACGATCGTATAGGCGATCGGCAGCACCGCCCCGGCACCGAAGCCCTGCACGACGCGGCAGCCCACCAGTATCGCCATCGAGGGAGCCAGGCCGGACAGGGCCGAGCCCACCAGGAACAGCCCCGCGCCGGCAAAGAAGATGCGCTTGCGGCCGTAGAGATCGGCGAGCCGGCCATAGATCGGGATGGTGACCGCCTGCGCCAGGAGATAGGCGGAGAACACCCAGGCCAGCAGTTCGAAGCCGCCCAGATGGGCGACGATGCTGGGCATGGCGGTAGCGACGATGGTACTTTCCACCGCCGTCATGAACGTCGCCATCATGCAGGCGGCAAAGACGAACGAGCGGGAAGCATCGGCACGAGCGGTCGGCGTAGTGCGGGCGAGCGGCTGGTCCAAGCGGGCGGGTCCGGACGATGGATCGGTCACCCAGCGAATACCGCGCGCGGCCCCCAGGAGCGAATCCGGCACCTCTCGGCGGGGTAGGGCTCCCTTGCGGGAGGATCGAGCCGCGAGGCGGATCGATGGGGAAGGGATCGAAACCAAGGAAGCGGCTGTTTGGCTTCGCTCGCATCGGCGGACCGTGCGGAAAGGTCGGTTTCAGATGTATCGACTCACTTCGTCTGCCGCGCGGCCGGCAGACAGTGTTGGGTGTGATTAATATGGTCTATCCGCCGTCGTCCTCTGCCAAGTCACTGACGATACAGAGAGATTGAAGGCAGTGATTATGTAATTGACGAGTCTAGGGACCTCGCTCAAAGGAAATCCGCTCGGTAGGAAAACGGTCGTCTCATCTGCTGGGGTTCCGCGATATCTCAAAAGGGCGAAAGGAATCTTATCATCAAGAGATAGCTCCGCAACCTCAAACTCGTCTAAGTCATCACGTCCTTTGTGAAAGGACACGCCATGAGACATGAAAAAAGAAGGCGGCCGCTTTAGTACAGCCTGAGGCACAAAGTGATATGTAGCCGCCTCTTGCCGCGTCATCGGGCGAAGGTTCACGGAACTGTCCTCCTAACCGTGATCGGGATGCATACCAATCCGTTTACCTTGATTATCGCCCCAGGTGTGTGAGCATACCAATACGCCACGGATGGCGTGCAAGCTCCAGCTTGTGGCGGGATCTGCGCCTCAAATTCTGCCTCGTCAGAAGAATTTGTGGGCGACGTTGGGTTCCGGCAGCTTACCAAGTGCATGATACAAGGCGATTTCGGTGACGTGGAAGGTACGGAACCCGTAGGATTTTCGCATGGTCAGTTTGGCCTTGTTGTTCAGACCCTCGACCACACCGCTGGAGAGCTGCTTCCTGGCGCGGAAGTAGTTCAGGATCAGCGCGCGGTGCGAGCGTAGCGTCCTGGCGATCTTCTTCATCGGCTCGATGCGGGAGCGCATGACCTGACCGCACCATTCATCCAGGAACTTGCCGGCCCAACTCGGCGAAGCATAGTCCCAGAACTGCTGGAAGTCCTCCTTCAGCAGATAGGCCCGTACGGTCCGCAGGTTGTAGCGCAGCAGATCGCGCAGGCGGAAGCGTTGATGCTCGGTCAGGTTGGCCTTGCGCTTGAGCACACACCAGCGGGTCTTCTTCAAGACTGGCTCATAGCCGTCCCGGGCCAGCCGGCGAGCCTCGGCGGCACGCACCTGGTCCAGCGCGGCATTCATCTTGGCGACAATATGGAAGCGATCGAGGATGTGGATGGCCTGGCTGCACCGCTCACGAATCACCTTCAGATAAGGCTGCCACATGTCCGAGCACACAAACTCGATCTAGGCCGGCGCCGGCTTGCGACAGCCCGAGCACACCGGTCTCGAGCCGCGGCGGGGCCGCACGCTGATCTCGATGGTTCGGCTTTCGGCGCAATGTCGCGCCTTCTCGTAAACGAACCCAGGAAAGTGCTGGTAGTGGTTCAGCAGGGAGATCAGCCGCATGGCAGCGGGACCCAAAGGAGTTGCCGGCAGACGTGACAGTGTACCGGCGCAACGGGCTGCTGCCGATCCCTTGCAGACCTGTTGTCCGGACCTCGATCAGTGGCCTCGCAGCTGGGCGTATGAGGCGCGCGATATTCCGCCTGGCCGGCGGATGGTGGAATGCTTCAAGCCGTTCCTGCGCGACCTGCTGGCCTTGCAGCTATCACGCCAAACCTTGCGCCGACACCGCGACAACGTCTGGGCTCTCGGCGGTGAGGTCATCAGCCGATTGCAGATGGACAGCGACCTCCGGAGGCGGCCAATCAAGCAGGTCGTCCTCACCCTCATCGGCGACGATGGCGGGCCGCTGCTCTCCCATGGTCAGTCCGACACCGCGCAGCGCTCCTTCGACACGACCTGCCGCAAGTTGTTCCGCTTCCTGACAGACCCTGAGATCAGCCGCGATGAGGCGTAAAGATGCCTGCCGTGGTGGCGGATGATATCTCCGCTTCTGCCGATGTGGCGGCTGTGGGGTTGTGGGCAACGCGCTTGTGTTGTCCACAAATCCACCAGCCGGCCGGCTGAGTGATAAAACTAGCCCTCGGTATACCCCCGAAGCACCCACAGTTTCCGCTGACGAGCCCAAATTCTATACCGCTATCTTTTGAGCTAAGCGGTCCCCAGTATGCTTGGACGGTGGGGAACTGCGATCCCCACGCCGACCTGCCGCATGCCTCACCGGATGAGATCATAAGCTGGTCCACCTGCACAGTCTGTGTCGTGCTTCTCAACCTATGGTAAATTGCGGCGGCATTCTGCCCTCCGGTTCCCGCCATCCCTGCCCGGCTCCCCCCTTCAGTGTGGGAGATTAGCATGATTTCCCCAAGTCACAAGGGCATTATTACAGCCAGTTCAACAGGTCTTTAGTAAGCGTAGCACCGACCCCAACTTGCTCTGCCGGCCTGGCTTATGATGTCTTCGCGCTATGAGCACGCACATCGATGACATGGTGCCTGAGGCGACAGCAGGCGATGCGGGCGCCGATATGCGCGCTGATATGAATGCTCGTGCGCAGCGGCTGGGCCACCCGGTCGATCTCGTCATGGCCAACGCCGTCGAGGATCCGTTTGTCCGCGCCGGCGTCGAGCGATCGAGGCAGGCACCCTATGGAGCATGATCCGCGGGCCTGGCTCTGGCCCTTGCGCCCAGGTGGCGACACTGCTGGCCGAGTTCGGCGAGGCGCCATTCGCAGACCTCATCTCCATTATACAGGCGCTTCGCGCAACATACTTCCTGCGAACATTCGGCATTTCACCGCGGACACGCCGATGCAGATATTCAACTCTACTTCGCGAACGGACCCAGGCCGTCCCCCGTCAACAAAGGCGAAACGTCCCACCTGCCACTCTGTGGCAAACCAATTGAGGACACACGCTATGGACGAAGTCGAATTCACTCCCGGCTACTTGTCCGTTCCACTTCAAGCTTTCATCATGCGCATCGAAGCACCAGACGGGACTCCGGTTCGCTGCAAGATCACCTTTGCACTGTTGCGAGAGAGATTGAACAATCCCGACGCAACGCAGGATGACTTGCGCCGTGCAACCCGTCGAGATCGCAAAGCGTTCGAGGCAGCATGTCGTAACATGATCAATGGAAAGTGGGGAGAACCAGACACCTTAGAACCATGCACCGACCCGCTCGCAGAGGAAGAGTGGCAAGTAGTCCTGTCGCCAGAAGCGTTCGAGAGATTCCGAGACGACTAAAGCGCCCCGGCATGCGTAGAGAAGGGCAATCACGTCGCACGTTCATAGCGACAGCCACGAGGCAGCGCGGTAACTATGCCAGCGATCCTGGAGCGGTCGGACTACCCTCCTTGAATGGGTCGGGCGGCCAGCGCGAACCCAACGGCGCCGCAGTGACGGAATTTCGCCGCCCACGCGGGCGTTCAGGGTTCTTCCGAGGCGGCGGATCATGGTAACCGCGCAAGAAGATGATCTAAATAGGGTAGAATGGTATCGATCGTAGCCTTGACCTTGTCCAAGTGCGTGGCGACCTCTACGCCCACGCCCACTGCCGTTGTCTTCCCCAACGCCTTCACAAACTCGCATGAGAAGAGATCAGCCTTCCCGGCAACCCACGCAATCGCGGTGCCGAGCCAACCCGCAACGCGCCGGAGTGCCCGTTCCCCTAACTTGATCGATGACAGATGTGGCTGATCCGCAGTCAGTTCCGTCAACAGCGCATCCGCCGCTACGGTCGCCTCTGTAACAATTTCCTCCGCGGGTGGCAGCGCGTCGATTTCTTCCGGTGGGCCATTGTGACCTCTCCGGACTGGCGGGTCCCGCCGCAGTTCGTCTATCAGCCTGAGCGCCCGTTCGAAGTCCTGCATGTTCTGCGGGAGACCTTGCAGCAGGCGAATGGCCTCTTGCCGATCAGCTTCCAATTCAGGCGGGAAGGAAAACCGAACGACCGTCGCTTCGGCGCGGGCAGTGCCAATGGCCGTCGCCGCCGCCGCGGGGGCGGCTACGTCGAGCGCCACGGTCCCGGTAAGGCCCCCAGCACTCCGACCCCCGCGACACCAGCGCGATCTTGAGCCGCGGTCAGGCTTCCGAACGCTCCGATCCCAGCACCACCAGCGGGACGCCGAGCGGCTTCATCCGCTTGGGGAGGCGTGCGCGTCCGGCGGCGCTTCGCAGCCGTCGAGGGCTGCGAGCGTGTGCGAGGGGGACGCTTAGCCATTGCGACAGAGACCCAGGGGTGCGTGTTGCGACTTTATGCTCGCCCGATCGTGGGACCGTCAACAACGACCCGCTCCGCAGTAGCTCGCCCCCAGCTCTTGAACTAGCCTCCCGGCGCCCAACCGACCGCCGCGCGCCTAGCCGATGGATCGGCGGGTGGGCAGCCGGCGGAACCGATGGGGCCGGTGCGGTCATGCCAGGAACAAGGGCTTAGGCCATCACGTTCACGAGCCGCATAATCTCTTCATACTTAGTTTCGAATGACCCTCTTAAACTCACATCGTCGTTGCCTAGCGGCCGATTTACGGCACGCCATGCCTCAAAACCATCGGTGTCGAGCGAGCAATAGATTAGTTTTGCCTTGGTTTCCGCTAGCGGCTGCCATATGTGGCGATCAAGATAATCTGGCGTGGCACCGTGCACCCCAATAATGGCTATACTCTTCGCGGAGCATACGAGCTGCTTATATCTCCACTGCCGATTAAAAATGAAAGTGGTGCCAACAAAAGTAAGTTTGTCGGGATCAATAAAACTTATGCTCGGCAAGTTGCCCTTGCCTAATTCGGCTTTAATTTCGTCTGGATCGGTTATCGAGCTGAGAGAGCCGTCCGCTCGTCCACCCCACCCGAGTCCGTTCGCCACGTCCATGGTGCTAACCGATAGCCCTTTGACAAAGAAATGGGTCTTCAGGAAATCGAGTGGGTGGTTTTGAGGGATCATAGCGGCGGAAGCATGATGGAGACTGGCTTTTTGGAGTTTGGTGCTGCCTCGGATTCCGGCATGATGAGGCATGGCACGATCGGACAAGCGACGGCGGCGGCTGTCGGATGGGTATTCGTTCGCGGGGTTTCGTGCGCAAGCGACGGTACGCGGTGTATTCGGTGATCGGGATGTACGGATCGTCAGGCTCGATCGGCGCTCAAAAAACCGTTTGCGGTTGCTGCGGGCGGGTCCAGTCGGGCTGGTACGACCGGCGGAAGCGGTGGGTCCGGGATCTTCCGAGCGCCGGCTTTCGCATCGTTCTGGAGCTCGAGATGCGGCGCGTGGCGTGCGGTATTTGCGACAGCGTGAAGCTAGAACGGCTGGATTTCCTGTCAGACAACCCGCACTTCACCAAGCGCTTTGCGTTCTACGTCGGCCGTCGCTGCAGGCAGGCTTCGATCCGCGACGTGGCCAAGGAGCTGAAGCTCGACTGGGACACGGTCAAGACGCTAGAGATGCAGTACATGCGCGCCCAGATCGAGCGTGCCGGCGCACCGACACCCGAGGTGATAGGCATTGATGAGATCTCGATCCGCAAGGGCCATACCTATCGCATCGTGGTCAGCGACTTGGTTCCCAAGCGGCCGATCTGGTTCGGCGGAGACGACCGCTCAGAGGCCAGCATGGCTCAGTTCTACGCCTGGCTAGGACCCAAGAAGACCAGCAAGATCAGGCTCATCGTGATGGACATGTGGAAGCCGTTCGGCAACGTGGCGCGGGAGACGGCGCCGCAGGCGGCGATCCTATTCGACAAGTTCCATATCATGCGCCACCTCGGCGAGGCGCTCGACGGGGTACGCAAGGCCGAATATGCCCGCCTGCGAGGCAGCGACCGGCGCTTCATCAAGGGGCAGAAGTACACCCTGCTGTCACACCGCGACAATCTCACGCTCGGCGGCAAACGCTCGCTCGCGTTACTGTTGGCCGCCAATAAGCGCCTCAACACCGCCTATCTGCTGAAGGAAGCGTTCGGCCAGCTCTGGGACTACCGGCGGGAGGGCTGGGCGCGGCGCTTCTTCGACAACTGGCGGGCCAGCCTCAAATGGCAGCGGCTCAAGCCATACGAGCGTTTCGCCGACATGATCGATCGCCACTGGCACGGCATCACCGCCTACTGCCAGCCGCAGAACAAAGTCTCACTCGGCTTCGTCGAAGGCCTCAACAACAAGGTCCGGGTCTGCCAGCGACGAGCCTACGGATTGAAGGACGAGGAATATCTCCGCCTCAAAGTCCTCTCCATCATGCTTCCGCCGCTATGATCCCCCAAAACCGCCCACTCGATTTCCTGAAGACCCTTAGAAATTAGCCTCGTCAGAAGAATCTGTGGGCGACGTTGGGTTCCGGCAGCTTACCAAGTGCATGATACAAGGCGATTTCGGTGACGTGGAAGGTACGGAACCCGTAGGATTTTCGCATGGTCAGTTTGGCCTTGTTGTTCAGACCCTCGACCACACCGCTGGAGAGCTGCTTCCTGGCGCGGAAGTAGTTCAGGATCAGCGCGCGGTGCGAGCGTAGCGTCCTGGCGATCTTCTTCATCGGCTCGATGCGGGAGCGCATGACCTGACCGCACCATTCATCCAGGAACTTGCCGGCCCAACTCGGCGAAGCATAGTCCCAGAACTGCTGGAAGTCCTCCTTCAGCAGATAGGCCCGTACGGTCCGCAGGTTGTAGCGCAGCAGATCGCGCAGGCGGAAGCGTTGATGCTCGGTCAGGTTGGCCTTGCGCTTGAGCACACACCAGCGGGTCTTCTTCAAGACTGGCTCATAGCCGTCCCGGGCCAGCCGGCGAGCCTCGGCGGCACGCACCTGGTCCAGCGCGGCATTCATCTTGGCGACAATATGGAAGCGATCGAGGATGTGGATGGCCTGGCTGCACCGCTCACGAATCACCTTCAGATAAGGCTGCCACATGTCCGAGCACACAAACTCGATCTGCCCAGCCAATGGTTCGCCGATCAGGGTGAAGAACTGCTCGAAGCTCTCCACCGTCCGTTCGCGACCGATCCATAGCAGGCGCGTGCACTGCTGCTCGATCTGATAGACCAGCGTCAGGTATTTGTGTCCCCTGGCATACTGGATCTCATCGACGCCGATCGCCACGATCGGCCCCAGTTGCCGGTGCTCGATCCCCCACTGCACGACATACTCGACCGACTGGCAGACCTTGTCCCAGGTGCTGCGAAACGACCCGGCGGTCTCCTGCCAGGACAGCTTCCTCGCCCAGTGCGCCAGGAACAGCATGTAGGCCTTGGTCAGCTGGTGCTTGCCGACACCCCAGGGGACCGCTTCGACCCGCACGCCGCAGGCCCGGCAATCGACCCGTCGCATGCAATAGAGGAACACCACCATGCAGCCCCAGAGGGGCACGAATTCGAACCGGCGCAGGCTCAGGTGATCATAGGCCGGCGCCGGCTTGCGACAGCCCGAGCACACCGGTCTCGAGCCGCGGCGGGGCCGCACGCTGATCTCGATGGTTCGGCTTTCGGCGCAATGTCGCGCCTTCTCGTAAACGAACCCAGGAAAGTGCTGGTAGTGGTTCAGCAGGGAGATCAGCCGCATGGCAGCGGGACCCAAAGGAGTTGCCGGCAGACGTGACAGCGTACCGGCGCAACGGGCTGCTGCCGATCCCTTGCAGACCTGTTGTCCGGACCTCGATCAGTGGCCTCGCAGCTGGGCGTATGAGGCGCGCGATATTCCGCCTGGCCGGCGGATGGTGGAATGCTTCAAGCCGTTCCTGCGCGACCTGCTGGCCTTGCAGCTATCACGCCAAACCTTGCGCCGACACCGCGACAACGTCTGGGCTCTCGGCGGTGAGGTCATCAGCCGATTGCAGATGGACAGCGACCTCCGGAGGCGGCCAATCAAGCAGGTCGTCCTCACCCTCATCGGCGACGATGGCGGGCCGCTGCTCTCCCATGGTCAGTCCGACACCGCGCAGCGCTCCTTCGACACGACCTGCCGCAAGTTGTTCCGCTTCCTGACAGACCCTGAGATCAGCCGCGATGAGGCGTAAAGATGCCTGCCGTGGTGGCGGATGATATCTCCGCTTCTGCCGATGTGGCGGCTGTGGGGTTGTGGGCAACGCGCTTGTGTTGTCCACAAATCCACCAGCCGGCCGGCTGAGTGATAAAACTAGCCCTCGGTATACCCCCGAAGCACCCACAGTTTCCGCTGACGAGCCAGAAATTACAGCCTCCGTGGAGGCAGCAAACCTCTAGTCCTGGTCTATTACCAAAAGTCAAGCCAGAATATCGGAGTTGATGTCCGCAGTGCCGTAATGCTCTGCTTAACAAAAGCTCATAATTTAACGTGACGAAGCTACCGTTCCAATTACTGTTGTATATGTCCCGTGCCAATCGAACATATAGGCTATCTGGGCTTGGCTCGAACTCTGCAAAATACTTAGCCATATCTCTCTGTAACCCGAGAATGCATTGGCCGGATAAATATAGCGGGCCACTGCTGTCCGGTTCGCTGAGCCCGGATTTCCCAAAAGTCGCGGCGACATCAGGGATTTTGGCGGTTCGTTGCTGGGGCGGATTTGATCCCGTGACGGCCCTCCCCGACGATACGGGCGGAGGGCCAGGCCATGAACACCGGCAAGACGCTTTTCGCGCAGCTGATGGATTTTCTGCCGTGGAGCACGTTCGACCGGATTGTTGCGCGCTATCACGGCAACCGCGCGGTACGGACGCTGCCCTGCGCCGCACAGTATCAGGTGATGGCATTTGCCCAGATTACCTATCGGGAGAGCCTGCGTGACATCGAGGCGTGTCTGTCGGCGCAATCGACCAAGCTCTATCACATGGGTCTCCGAGGGCCGATTTGCCGTTCCACGCTGGCCGACGCCAACGAAAGCCGCGATTGGCGGATCTATGCCGAGTTTGCCCGGCGGCTAATCGCGCAGGCCAGGCGGCTGTATGCCGACGACGATCCCGACGTGGATCTGCCCAGCACCGTGTATGCTCTCGAACTCGACGACCATCGATCTGTGTTTGTCGGTGTTTCCGTGGGCGCATTTTCGTTCTATCAAGGCAGCGGTGAAGATGCATACGCTGCTTGATCTGCGCGGCAACATTCCAAGCTTCATCCACATATCAGACGGTAAGCTGCACGATGTTCATGCGCTTGATATGCTGCTTCCCGAAGCTGGAGCCATCTACGTCATGGATCGGGGCTACGTGGATTTCGCCCGTTTGCATGTACTGCACGAGGCCGGTGCCTTCTTCGTGACCCGGGCGAAGTCGAATTTGGATGCCCACCGGGTGTATTCGGCGCCGGCAGATCGAAAGGCAGGCGTGATTTGCGATCAGACCATCGCGATGGATGGCTACCTCACACGGCGACATTATCCTGCACACCTGCGGCGCATCCGCTTCAAGGACCCAGAGACCGGCAAAACGCTGATCTTCCTTACCAATCAGGTGACGTTGCCGGCTTTGACGATTTGCGCCCTCTACAAGAGCCGCTGGCAGGTGGAACTCTTCTTCAAGTGGATCAAGCAGCATCTGCGCATCAAGCAATTCTACGGCATTTCGGAGAACGCGGTGAAGACCCAAATCTGGATCGCGGTGTCAGTCTACGTGCTGGTCGCCATCGTCAGGAAGCGGCTCGGTCTGGACGTGTCGCTCTACACATTGCTACAGGTCCTTTCGGTCACAGTATTTGAGAAAATGCCGATCCGATCTGCGATTTTGGCCACACCCGACCAGTTCGGCGACGCCGAAGTCAGCAACCAATTGGAATTATTCACTTTCTGACCGGACAGCAGTGATAGCGGGCACGTCTTGATCAGCATGCCCATTATGCTTTCAAAATCTCTTGCGAAATCTAGCGCAATGCTCGGGGGCAAACGTCCCCAATTATCGGGGAAATTTGCAGCTAACTCCCGATACAGATCAGCCATTAGTGGAGGGAGTCGCTTCGGGGCTTCTCAGACCCGTAGCTCGCCCCAGCACCAAAGAACAAGACGTTCTCAGGTCCAGAGCAACCAAGGTGTTTGAAAGAGGGATGCTCAGAGATGAGCTGCGCGAGGCGATGGAGCATGAGACTTTCCAGGAAACAAACGGCACCGTTGCCACCCGCGTGTGAGCCAACAGAAGCTACCGAAAACTGGTAGCGTTGACCTGCCAGGCCGCGGAGCGGATCAGCCTCCATCCCGTGCCGTGACAGCCGGGTCCGGCGCCAGCGCCACCCTGAACCCACGCTCGCCAGCGATCGCCGCGTCAGCAGCCCGCGGAACGACGGGCCGGATCGCTGCCCCGACAAGCCGCCACAACCATATCGGTTTTCCCATCGATAAGTTGGCTTCCTGTCCGTCAAGGGGCTAGAGCCTAGGTGGTCACTTCGCGTTGCCAAGTTTATCCAGAATATCGAACGCGCCCGGGCTATCCACCACGAGCCTGCAATCCGCCGGGGTGGCGCGCTCGCCCTTGGCTTCCATGGCGTCCTGTGCGTCCCACGCCCGTTGTAATGCATTGGCGTGAAGTGTGAACTCCGTATCGCTATCGTGCATCTTTGGGTAAAGGCGATCGGCTATAACGCCAAGCTGAAGCAACATCGCCAGCTTGACCTGTTTTGCCCATTCAGGGGACCTAAGGGCCCGCGGCGGAATAAGTGCTTCAAGGCGGTTGTTGATTTGGCTCAATGGTGTAGTTCCACCCGCCATGGAATGCGTGGCGCGTGATGTTGATCGCCTGCATCTCGTCATCGGACACCTTCACCCCCTTGGGATAGAGGTTGCCGTCGAGCTCGCAGCAGACCCTGAGACCAGTCTCGGTGGTTGTAGAGCTGATCAGTTGCACGATCACCTGATGGCTCACCAGTGGCTTGCCGCGCCAGTTCATGGTGATGAAGGCGAACAGCCGGTGTTCGATGCGGTTCCATTTGCTGGTGCCGGGTGGCAGGTGGGTAACCGTGATCTTCAGGCCGGTCTCGTTGGCAAGACGCTGGAGTTCGCGTTTCCATAGCTTCACCTGCGGCCCGTTGCTGCCGCCGCAGTCGGCGGTGATCGTCAGGCACGTCGCATTGGGATAACGCTGCTTGCCGAGCCTATGCCACCAATGCCGGATGCTCTCGACCGCAAAGGCGCCGGTATCAGCGCTGATGCCGACGCTGATCCAGCCGTGGTTGGCAGCAATGTCGTACACGCCATAGGGAGCGACCTTGCCAAGTTCCGGGATCTTGAAGTCGTGCACCCGCACCGGTTCGGGATCCCCCTTGCGACGCAGCTCACGGCCGTTGTTCTTGAAATCCCCAACCAGCTCCTTCTTCTTGGTGTCCACTGAGATCGCCGGCTCGCCCGCGGCGATCGCCGCTTGCACCGTCGCATTGACGTGCTCGAACTGGGCGTTGCGATCCGGATGGTTGCTCCCCTCCCGCGTCTTGCGGTTGGCCTGGCAACTGTAGTTCAGTTGCCGCAGCAGCTTGCCGAGCACGCGCTGGCTGAGACCTTGAAGCCAAGCGCGGTCAGCTCCTTGACGAGGTGACGCTGACTGCGGCTGACCCAGCGCAGCGGCGAGCCGGGATCGCCGCGAATGGCGTCCTCGATCAGTTTCTCCAGCGCCGCCGGCAACCCGGGTTGCCGGGTCACCGCGCTCTTGCGGCCAGCGCCGGGCCGGCGCAGCCGGGCGCCCAGTTCATTGCGACCGCACCGCAGTTCCGCAATGCCTCGCTGGATGGTGCTGCGCGCCAGCCCGGTTGCGCTCGCGGTCGCGGTGACGCCGCCAGGGCCCTGCGCCAGCGCTTCGTTGGCGGCGAACAGTCGCCGGGCACGTTCATCGAGGAAGGCTGCTGCTTTCCGCCAACGCGCACGGATGTCGGGCCTAAGCCCGCAGGTTTGTGCCGCCTCCGCGAACCAGATGCCATAGGCGAGCTGCTTATTGCTGGCCATCAGCATGTCGGACCGCGGGTCAGGCTTTTTCTTCGGCTCTGGAAGCGGCGGCAGGTAATAATCTGGATCATGCAACGCTGCATGCAAGGCCGAACGGAACGTTCGCATATGCTTATTCAGGCAATAGGCTTCCGCGCTACCGAGAACTTGATCGATGTCCGATGTGACGTGCTCGGCACGAAGCAGCGGCGCGACTCTCTCATCAAAATTATCACTAAGATACTCGTCGGAGGTCGGGCACGGGCTGGCGTCCGTCATTGGACCATCTGCCGCCGCCATCGCCCTTATTGGCAGCATGGCAAGCACGCTTGCAAAAAGTATCCGTTTCATCTTACTTACTCGTTTTCTGGCGGTCGGCGCGTCCGGGTTGACCAGCCCCCTCCGAGCCTCACAGTTGATTCCGGTCTCATATTATCCTCTTTTTGGAACAGGAACAGGTCCGTTTTCGAGGCGAGCCGGAGGTGTGGAGCATCACAGGAACGCCGCCCCCGGCGTCATCCTTGAAGCTGTCGGCCCGCCGCACGTAGCCGCGCAGCGTGTTGTCAGGCATGAGTTTGGTGCGCTGATTTCCTGCCTGCAACATCGGCAAAAGCGGGTGGTGTAACCGTCAACCGACTTGTGCCGCATCCCGTGCGGCTTTAGCGCCGGCCTCTTCATCACCACGAACCCCGACTCCTCAAGGTGCTCGACCTACGGCTCCGCCGCGACCTGCGCCATGAAGCTGTCGGCGTGGTGGACCGCGCGGGCGACCATCATAGCGGAGCGCGAAGGCGAGGGTCTCGACCATCTCATCGGTCGCGGCGGGGCGGAGGTGGTCTGCGTCGGGGTCAGGCATCGGAGAAACATAGCCAAGAACCGAACAAAGCAAGAACTCTAACGTCAGCCGAGAGTCGCTTTGGGATTCGATTTGGGAGTCAGTTCTCAAATTACACCGTCATATCTCATTGATTTTCCTATGGCATCCGACCAGACCCGAGTTTCGAGTTCTTCTCGACCGCATGACCGGCTGCGACTTCGGGGAAGCATATCCCGTGCGGGTTCGGCTATCCGCTCGGCAAGCAGGAAAAGGCGACGCAAACGGTGCTGAAGCGGGCGGCGCTGCTGTCTCCCGAATGGGCCGTCGGCTGAGCAGAGAGACCGGCGCCTTCATCCCTCGAACCGCCGGCGGGCAGGCTTGCTCTTTATATACGCGCCCACCACCTTCGTCGGCAACGAAGCCCGCGCGGCCTGGCCCGCCGTTGGGGCTTGGTCCGCGGGTTAAGATCGTCAGAATTGCTAACGTAGATCGAGATGAACACAAAATTCCTCCGCGCGAACGGCATCCGCGTCACTCACCAATCACGCCATGACGCTATCCCGACAGCGCCGGTTCGCCTTACCAACTCCCCGGCCCCCGGCATCTCATTGCGTGACGCACTATCTCGCGCACAGCGAAACGAGACAGCGATGAGAATAACATCCGGCAATCCGGTCTCGATATCTGGCCGTCGGCCCGGCCGGCCGACGGCTGCCAGTCGGAAGCGCTCCGCTACCGCGCGTACTGGAAAGGCCGGATTATCTCAGTGCCTGATGCACCGTCTCGCGGATAGCGAAATGAGACAGCGATGAGAATAGCGCCCCGAGACGACCCTTGCTGTCCGACCATTGCACGGGTCACCAAGCACCGGCAGTCTCACGGCACGACTCGCCGTCTCGCAGATAGCGAAATGAGACGATGATGAGAATAACTCGTCCGGCACCGCTCCCGCGCCCCCAGCCCAAGTCGCCGGACAGGTCCGCCGCATGAAAATCTCGCTATCCGAGACTTCATCTCATGCACATCGAAATGAGACGGAGATGAGACCGGCGCCCCACGCCCCCTGCCTGCGATCCGCCCGGATCGCCAGCACCCGCGCCGGGACCATCTCACCCGGCGACGCACCATCTCGCCAACATCGAAACGAGACGCCGATGAGACCAACACGCGGCACTCCGGCCAGCCGGCCCTTACCCCGCTCGCTGCCCGAACCGGCCTCTCCCGCAAGGGGCGGCGTGGGGATGGCGACCGCCGGCAGGCGGCCATAAGCTCGCCCGAGCTGCAAACCAGGGTGCACTCCAATGGCCGATCCCTACACCAGCGTCAGCCTGGCCGGCTTCATCGCGACGATCGAACTCCGCAGACCGCCCAATAATCACGTCAACGTGCCGATGATCGCGGAACTGGCCGATGCGCTGGAGCGGCTCGATACCGAGTCGCAGTGCCGCGCCATCGTGCTCTGCTCCGAAGGCAAGCACTTCTCCGCCGGCGCCGACCTGGCCAGCCGCGGGCCGGACGGCCGCGAGACAGTGGAGCGCGGCCGCCATCTCTACAAAGAAGCGATCCGCCTCTGGCGCACCGCCAAGCCCATCGTGGCGGCGGTGCAGGGCGCGGCAGTGGGCGCCGGACTCGGCCTCGCGGTCATGGCTGATTTCCGCGTCGGCTGCGCCGAGGCACGGTTCTCCGCCAATTTCACCCGGCTCGGCTTCCATCCAGGATTCGGCCTCACCGCCACTTTGCCGCGGCTGATCGGGCCGCAGCACGCCGCGCTGATGATCTACACCGGCCAGCGGATCGGCGGCGAAGAAGCGAAGGCGATCGGACTGATCGATCAACTCGTACCCCAGCAGCAGGTGCGCGAGGCGGCGGTGGCGCTGGCCACCGAGATCGCGCAATCGGCGCCGCTGGCGATCGTCGCCACGCGCGAGACGCTGCGCCGCGGCTTGGCCGCCGCTGTCCAGGCGGCGACCGAGCGCGAGTACCAGGAACAGAACTGGCTGCGCCAAACCGAGGATTTCCGCGAAGGCGTACGCGCCATGGCCGAACGCCGGCTGCCCGAGTTCAAGGGGACATGACCGTGGGCAAGCTGGACGGGAAAGTTGCGATTGTCACTGGCGCCTCGCGTGGCATCGGCCAGGCGATTGCCGAGCTGTTCGCCGCTGAAGGGGCGAAAGTGGTCTGCGCCGCCCGGACATTGGACGAGGGCGATCATGCGCTGCTGGAAGGCTCCCTCGCCCGCACTGTAGCGCGGATCCGCGAGGCAGGCGGGCAGGCGACGGCGGTGACCGCCGATGTTTCCACCGAACCCGCCTGCCTGGCGCTGGTGGAGCAAGCACGCGCCGCCTACGGGCCGATCGATGTGCTGGTGAACAATGCGGCGTTGTCCTATTTCATCCCGGTAGCCGAATTTCCTGCCAATCGCTGGATGCGCGCCTTCGCCGTCGATGTGCATGGCCCGTTCATGCTGTCGAAAGAAGTGCTGAAGGACATGATCGCGCGCCAAACGGGCGCAATCGTGAACGTCAGCTCCGGCGCCGCGATCGGACCGGGCAGAGGGCCGTATGCCGACAAGACGGTGCGCGGTGGCACCATGTATGGCGCGGTGAAAGCGGCGCTGGAGCGGTTCACTCAGGGGCTGGCGCAGGAGGTGGCGCAATACGGTGGCATCACCGTGGCCGCGGTGTCGCCTTCACGCGTGGTGCCGACGCCGGGGACGGTATTCCACAAGCTGGTGAGCGGGATGGACGATCCGCGCGGCGAGCCTCCGTCGATGATGGCGCGCGCCGTACTGCTGCTGGCGACCGAGCCCGCCGAACGGGTCAACGGGCGCGTGACATACAGCCAGCAGATCCTGAAGGAGTACGGGATCATCCAGGACGCATCCGGCCGCGGCGTGGATACGCCGGGATCGGGATACTCGCAGATTTAAGGGGTCAGCGAAGCGTCACGTCGCGAAAGCTCCGGTCGTAGATCCAGACATAGGCGGCCTGAAACACTGCTGCGACCAGGAATGGCTCCGCCAATAGCCCCGCCTCGTACCAAAATCCGGCCAGCACTGGCCCGATTGCGCGGGGGATTCGCAGTGCGACGTTGGCACTGGCCGCCGAGAAGCCCCGGCGGTTCGCCCCCGGCCGGCGCTCCGCCGAAACCAAGCCGGCTGACAGGCACATGTGCCGGCCCGAAAGCGCCCATCAGGTCGCTCGTGCTATTGTCCATAGCGCACCCTCGTCGATTCCCCTTCACTCGCGCAGGTGTTCGCCGCCATCGACCGCCGGCAACGAGTCCGTGATTGCCGCGAGATCAGGAGATGGCCGCGCACGAGTCGCCGCGCATGAGTGAACGACTCACGCAGGACGAGGTCGAGAGAATCCGCTTGTAGGTTTGCGGCTCTCTGCCTTGTTCCAGACCCGCTGACGGGAGCCCTGCATTACTGAGCGGCCATTGCAGGCTGATGCGCCCGGAGAAACTCACGGACCTGGTTGATCGTCTCGACCTTGAGCTCCGGCGGATCCCGCCAGGGAAAGACGGTCGACTCGGCTTTCGGCGCCAGCGCCGCGACGTCCACTGAAGTCTGGTAAGGGTGCGATGGTGTGTCGTCCGGCATCACCAGCATCGGCGTCTGACAGGACCGCACGAAATCGCGCGACACACTGTAAACGAAGTCAGGCCGGGCGCGGTAGAGGTTGTGGAGATAAGCCTCTACCTGCGCCATGGTCACATCAGGGCGTAGCGCAAGCAGTTCAGGAGCCCAGAACGTCCCGCCCGGAATTGTACATGACGTCCGGGTTCTCCGGCCGATGCCCGACAGTTTGGCACAGCACGCCCGCCACGACGCGATCAGGAGCCCGCTCCATAAGCTTGAGGGCAAAGCATCCGCCGATGCAGTAGCCCATGAAGAAGAACTCCCGGATGCCGAGGTGGTCCATCAGACCCAACTGATCGTCGGCGAACGCGCCCCACGGGTCATCGACCGCGATCGGACCGCTGGACTCCCCGCCATTGGCGTTGCGTTGATCCATCGTGATGCAGCGGAAGTCATTTTTGAAGGCCTCCATGGCGTTGAAGACCGCGTTGGGCCAATTGCTCACGCGCGAGTTCAAGCCTCCTCCGGGTGTGACCAGCAGCGGGAAGCCGTTGCCAACTTCCTCATGGCGGATCCGAACATTGCCCTTTTCGTAGAATGGCATGGGCATCATCTCCTTCCTGAACATTGGTCGTGCCACACCGGAATCGCCCGGATTGCTCAGCTCCCAGCCGCCAGCGTGTCCTGCGTTTTCGTCTCAGGCAGCCACACCTCCGCCCGCAGTCCGGGGGAGGCATCGAGCAACGTGATCCGCCCGCCATGCCGCGCGGCAACCGCGGCGGCAAGGCTAAGGCCGATACCGCTGCCCGGCGTCGTGCGGCTGGCCTCCAGGCGGTAGAAGCGGCGGAATACCTTCTCGCGTTCGGCCTCGGGTATGCCGGGGCCGGTATCCTGCACCCAGAACAGCCTGCCGCCATCCCGTGCGGCCGAGCCGATCCGGATATGCGCACCCGGCGGCGAATGGCGACAGGCGTTCTCGACCAGATTGCCGAGCATCTGGATCAGCAGTTCGCGGTCGCCAAGCAGCCGTGCCGAAGTCGCTTCCGTCGTCATCGTCTGGCCGTGCTCCTCCGCGAGCGGCCCATAGAGCTCGGCGACGATCGCCACCAGTTCGGCCGTGTCCATCTCCTCGAAGCGGTCGCGTCCCGTGGCGGACTCGATCTGCGCGATGCGAAGCAGAGCGGCGAAGGTGTCGAGGATCGAGCTGGCATCGCTGATCGAGCGGTCGATCGCCTCCTCATACTCGGCGGGCGTGCGCAGGCGGCGGCGAACATCCTCGAGCCGGTGCAGCAGCCGGGCGAGTGGCGTGCGCAAGTCGTGGGCGATGTCGTTGGAGACCTGGCGCACGCTCTCCAACAGCACGGAGATGCGGTCGAGCAAAGCATTGAACCCATCGAGCAGTTGATCGAACTCGTCGCCAGTGCCACGCGTGGGCAGGCGGCGCGAGAGGTCGCCCTGCATGATCTCCTGGCTCGCGCGGCCCACCGCGGCGAGGCGCCTGAGTATGCGCCGGCTGAAGAGGAACCCGGCGGCGATGGCGAACACCAGGGTGACAACGCCGCCCAGGGCGAACGCGCGCGCTATCACCGCCCGCACCTCATCGATGCGCGACGCGTCTTGGCCAACAAGCAGATAGCCGCCGTCCAGCAGGCGCACGCCGCGCGCGAGGACTGGAATCGGGGCGCCGTTGTCCGTGACCGTCAGCCGCAACCACCCAGTGACGGGCGGTACTGCGGGCAGGTTTCCGGCAAGGCGCCTGCCCATCCAGTCCTCCAGCAGGATGTACGCACCTTGGCCCTGCTGCGCGGATACGTCCGCGGCGCCCAGGAGGTGGGGCGTGGTGACCGGTTCCGCCCCGATCAGCCCCGAGAGGCGCGCCGACACGGTGCCCTGGACACCGGCTTCGAGTGTGCGCGACGCGTAAAGCTCGATGGCGACGAACAGAAGGACCACGCAACCGACGAACAGCAGCGCGAACAGCACCGTCAGCCGGAAGACCGACGTGCGGAACAGCCTATTCCGGCGCACGGATCATGAAGCCGACGCCGCGGACGGTATGGATCAGCTCGGTTGAGTGCCCCTTGTCGATCTTCGCCCGCAGCCGCGCGATATAGTTGTCGACGACGTTGGTCCGCGGGTCGAAATGCAGATCCCAGACGCTCTCCAGCAGCATCGTCCGGGTCACCACCTGACCGGCATGACGCATCAGGAACTCGAGGACCTGGAACTCGCGCGTGTGCAGTTCGATCGGCTGGCCGGCCCGGCGCACGCTGCGCGCGCCGCGGTCGAGCTCCAGATCACCCACCCGCAGCACCATCGTATCGGTGAGGCTGCGCGATCGCCGGCCCAGCGCCTCGACCCGCGCCGCTAGCTCGGCGAAGGCGAAGGGCTTGGCCAGGTAGTCGTCGCCGCCAGCCGTCAGTCCGGCGACGCGATGACCGACTTCGCCGAGGGTCGTGAGGAACAGCACCGGTGTCTCGACACCGGCAGCCCGCAGCGCGGCGACCACGCCGATGCCGTCCATGGCGGGGAGCATCCGATCCACCACCAGCAGATCGAACGACCCCCCGCCAGCGAGGAACAGCCCGTCGCGCCCGTTTGCGGCACGCGCCACCTCGTGGCCGACCTCGCTCAGCCGATCGCCGACATAGTTCAGCGTCTCAGGATCGTCCTCGATTACCAGAATGCGCATGGCAAAGTGTACATACTACTGCTGGGCCGCGGGCTGATTCGGGTCTGACCCTATCTGATTAGCAACCGCCGGAGAGCGCAACGTCTACCGTTCCGCGCCGGAAAGCCGGAGGACGGTCCGTCTCTTTGGCGGGCGGCAACTTGTGAGCAGGGTGGGGATGCGGCACCGTTGGCGGCCGCATCGCGAGATTGCGGAACGCTGAAATCGTGCAGGCATGTCTGCACTTCGGACGGTGTCGTGGGGTGGCATGCACGGCAGTAGGCGCGGTCGCAGCCGGCGCATGGCGCCAGTCCCGCTGGAGCAACCAGATGGAGTGCATCGTCGTACACCAAGCGCGGCCGCTCCGCCGACCAGCTTGCCTCGCAGGGCGGCGCCCTCGATCCGAGGTGCGAGCGGGTTGAGATCAGCGCTACCACCGGCTCGGCCATGCGGCAGCGGATCTGCACGGTTAATTCCGAGCACAAACCGAGAGCTGTGGTCCTAAGCCGATAGCTTCTGCATCACCGCTTCTGGAATGTCGAAATTAGCATAGACGTTCTGCACGTCGTCGCTATCGTCCAGCGCGTCGATCAGCTTGATCACCGCCGCGGCGCGCTCCTCGTCCAGCGCCACCGAGGTTGTCGGGCGCCATTCCAACCTGGCACTCTCGGGTTCGCCGAAGCGCGCTTCCAGCGCGTCGCGCACGGCGAAGAAATCATCTGCCGCGGCGGTGACCTCGTGCCCCTCTGCATCGCTCTCGACGTTCTCGGCCCCAGCCTCGATCGCTGCTTCCAGCATCGTGTCGGCATCGGCGGCCGCGATGGGATAGCGGATCACACCGAGCCGGTTGAACAGGAAGCTCACCGAATTGGTCTCACCCAGTGCACCGCCATGTTTCGCGAAGGCCGAGCGGATGTCGGAAGCGGTACGGTTGCGGTTGTCGGTCAGCGCCTCGACGATAATGGCGACACCGGCGGGGCCGTATCCCTCATAGCGGACCTCGGCATAGTCCTCGCCTGCGCCGGCCCCGGTCGCCTTCTTGATTGCGCGATCCACCGTGTCCTTCGGCATGTTCGCCTGCCGGGCTGCGATGACGGCCGCCCGCAGCCGCGGATTGAACGCCGGGTCGGGCAGGCCCTGGCGGGCGGCCACCGTGATCTCCCGGATCAGGCGGGCGAACTGGCGGGCGCGCCGGGCGTCCTGCGCGCCCTTGCGGTGCATGATATTCTTGAACTGCGAATGTCCGGCCATGAGTTAGTGGTCAGTTGTCAAGGGTCAGCGGTCAGTTTAGTCCCGGGGGACGGCAGAGGGAAAAGCGGATGTATATCGCGATGAACCGGTTCAAAGTGCGGCCGGGGTCCGAGGCGGCGTTCGAGCAGGTCTGGACCGGCCGCGACACGTATCTGCACAACGTGCCCGGCTTCGTGGAGTTCCACCTGCTGCGCGGGCCGGCTGGCGAGGACCATGTGCTGTATTCGTCGCACACCGTCTGGCGTAGCCGCAGCGATTTCGAAGCCTGGACGCGCTCCGAGGCATTCCGCCAGGCGCACAGCCGTGCCGGAGAGAACCGGCCGCTCTATCTCGGCCATCCGGAATTCGAGGGCTTCGAGGTGATCCAGACGATCGGGTGCTCGCGATAATTCCAACCTCGTCCCGCAAAGTCGTCGGGCTTGGCGGCATGCTGCCTCCTGGCGCGGTCCCCTCCCCCCCTCCAGCAATGGGCTAAGGATTTCACATATCCGCGGAACGAATGGGGTCTCGTGAAAAGGGTCACACGGAGCGCCACGGAGGATCGCACGGAGCAACCGTCCTTTTTTGTTTCGGTCTCGACCTTCCTGACAGAGCCGGCCAGACCCACCTACCCGGCCTGTTTGGGATCACTCGAACCCCAGGAACCCCGGGCTCTCGCTGATCGGTGGCGCGTCCCGCAGCCGTACCAGATCTGGAATCGGGCGTGCCGTCCTGGGATCGTTCGCCAGCAACCGCTCCAACTCGGCCGCGACCGACAGCACCAGCGCATCGCCGCCACGCGGACCGACAATTTGCAGCCCAAATGGCATCCCGTTGTGATCGAGCCCGACCGGCAGCGACAGCGCCGGATGTCCGGCCAAGGTCACCGCGTAGGCCATCGCCAGCCAATGGAAGTAGGTTCGTGTCCGTTTGCCGTCGATCTCAGCCGGATAGAGCTCGCGCCATGGCCGTGGGCTGACGGTGATCGCCGGAGTCAGGATCACGTCGTACTCGGCGAAGAAGGCCTGCCAGCGCCTGTAATAGGCCGTCTGCATCGCCATCGCCCGCGCCACGTCGCGCGCCGAGTAGCGCAGTCCCTCCTCGACGTTGGCCCGCACATTCGGGCCGACCGGCTGTCCAGCCTCGATCTTCGGCAAATGCGTGGCCAGAAATCCGAGCGAGCGCAGGATCTCGAACGTTTCGTCAGCGTCGGTGCAGTCGGGCGTGGCATCCTCGGCGCGGGCGAACACGTGTCGGAACAGGCCCGTCTTTTCGGCAAAGACGCCGGCGATATGCCGCTCGGTCGGGGCGAACCCGAAATCCGGCGTCAGTGCGACGCGAAGGCGCGAAAGATCGATCCGCGCCGGCGCGGCAAAGTCTTCCGGCCGGCGAACCGTGCGACCGAGCACTGTGGTCGCCAGCGGGTCGCGGGAATCGTCGCTGACCATGGCGGAGAGCAGCAGACAGGCATCCGGCACGGTACGGGCCATCGGCCCGAGCACCGGTAGCGAGAGCCAGCCGAGCGGTCGGTTCTCGCTCGGCACCAGGCCGGGCGTCGGACGGAACCCGACGATGCCGCAGAATGCCGCGGGGTTGCGCAACGATCCGCCAGTGTCCGAACCGGTTGCGATCGGTACCATTCCGGTCGCCAGCGCCACCGCCGAGCCACCCGAGGATCCGGCCGCCGAGCGGGACGGGTCGAACGGGTTGCCGGTGGCGCCATAAACTGCGTTGCGGGTGTTGGCGCCGGCGCCGAACTCCGGCGTGTTGGTCTTGCCGATGACGATCGCGCCTGCCGCACGCACGGCAGCGACGCTGCGTTGGTCGGTCGCGGGGATGTTGTCGCGGAAGATCGGGCTGCCAGAGGTGGTGCGCAGCCCGGCCGTGTCCTCCAGATCTTTCACACCGAGTGGCAGGCCGTGCAACGGCGGCAGATCGTCGCCCCGCGCCACGGCCGCATCGGCAGCCTTGGCGGCGAGGCGGGCGCGTTCGAAATCGCGTGCGACCATCGCGTTCACTGCGTGATCCACCGCCTCGATCCGGGCGATGCAGCTTGCCAGCAGCTCGGTCGGCGCGAGCTTCTTCTGCCCGATCAGTCGACGGGCGGAGACAGCGTCAAGGTCGCATGGTTCGGTCATGGTCGTTCCCACTTGGCGGCTCGCGAGATTCCTTCCGAGTCACCTCGCCCCATCGTTCTGCCGGCGAGAAATCCTCGGTGGAATGCATGAATGCCAGACCAGCCGATCGAGTGCGAGGGACCTGGGCCCGCAATGGGCTACACTCCGCTGGGCCGCATCAGTTCGATTGGGATATGCCATCGAACGCCGGTATGCGGGTCTGTCCCCTCCTTGCCGGGCCTTCGGCCATCGGCTTAGCCTGATACGCAGCCCGGAGCCGCTACTCGCGCCGAAATGCGCGCTTTCCTCTGCCTGCACGCTTCAACCAGGGAATGGAGATCACACAGATGAACACCAACAGGCGCAGTCTGCTGGCATTGGCCGCCGGTGCCGCCGCGGGTTATCGCGTCCGGCCGTTGCGCGCGCAGGGGACGACCTTACGGTTCGGTGTGGGGCCGCTGCTGCCCAATCCGCGCGACACGGTGAAGGCCTACACACCCATCTTTGCCTATCTCGCCAAGCAACTCGGCGTCGATTTCGAGCTGAAGGCGACCACCGACTGGGCCGGCATGGCAGTGGCGATGGGCTCGGGCCAGCTCGACGTCGCGTGGATGGGACCCTGGGGTTACATTATCGCCAACAACGCCAGCGGCTGCCAGGCCGTCGCCACCGCCAAGTATGACGGACAGCCGATCTATTACGCGATCATCGTCGCCCGGCCGGACTTGCCGGTGAAGACCTTCCCCGACGACACGAAGGGCCGCTCGATGTCGTTCGCGGATGTCGGGTCCACCTCCGGCTGGCTGATCCCCACCTACTACGCACGCGAGATCTGGAAGATCAATCCGGCGACCTTCTGGCAGTACCACGAGGGCGCCACGCACGCCGCTAACGAAATCGCCGTGGCGAGCGGGCAGGTGGATATGGCTACTGACTTCGACCGCAACCGCAACGCCATGATCGAGGCCGGGATGATCAAGCGCGACGCTGCCAAGATCATCTGGACATCGGAACCGCTGCCCAATGACGCAATCGCGGTACCGGCGAACGCATCAGGCGACATGAAAGCCCACGTGCAGGCGATCCTGACCGCGATCACGCCCGACCAGGCGACCACGCTGCTGCCCCACCACTACAGCGGCTTCGTCCCGGCGACACACGCGACCTACATATCGATCGAGAAGGCGGGGCTCGCCGTCGGGAAGATCAAGCCCCGCGCATGAGCCACGGCGCCGGGCCATCGGTCGGCACGCGGCACGGCCCACTGGCGATCGTGCTCAAGCCGTGGCTCGTCGCCGCCGCGATCGTCGCCTTCTATGTCGTCTGCTGGCGGATGGCCGAGATCGATCCCGGCCGTCTCGTGGTAGGGTTGCCGAAGCTTGCGCACTGGATAGCGCAGGCCTGGCCGCCCGACATTGCGGAGCTGCCGCTGTTCGTGGCCCGCACCGGCCAGACCATCGCCATGGCCGCACTGGGCACCACCTTCGCGACACTGCTGGCGCTGCCGATGGCGGTGTTCGCCAGCCGCAACATCACCCCGTGGCCGGCGCTCTACGCGCCGGCGCGGATGGTGCTCAACGTGCTGCGCGGCATCGATTCGATGGTCTTCGCCCTGCTGTTCGTGGCCGCGGTCGGGCTGGGGCCTTTCGCGGGTACGCTCGGCATCGCCTTGCACACCTGGGGGAGTGCCGCGAAGAACTTCGCCGACCACATCGAGAACGCGAATCTCGGTCCGCTCGAAGCGGTGCGCACCACCGGGGCGGGGCTTATCACCGCCATCCGCTATGCGCTGGTCCCCGATCTGCTGCCGGTGATGCTGTCCTGTGTGCTGTTCTGGTGGGAGTTCAACGTGCGTGCCTCGACTGTGCTGGGCGTGGTCGGCGCCGGTGGCATCGGGCAGGAGCTGAAGAACAGCATGGACCTGCTCGATTTCCCGCGGCTGTTCACCATCATCTTTGTCATCCTGATCGTCGTGACGGCGCTCGACCAGTTGTCCGGCTGGTTGCGCCGCCGCTTGGTATGACCACACCCGCGCGCCTCGCCGCGCAGCATCTGGTTAAGCGGTTTGGCGGGCGCGCCGTGCTGGAAGACGTGAGTCTCAGTGCCTCGGAGCACGAGTTGGTCGCTGTGCTGGGACCAAGCGGCGCCGGCAAGACTACGCTGTTCCGCTGCCTCACCGGGCTGCTCGCGCCCGATAGCGGGTCCGTCACGGTTGATGGCATGGACATCGCGTCCTTGAAGGGCCGCCGCCGGCGCCGGGTGGCCGTGGTGTTCCAGCAATTCAACCTCGTGAGCCGTCTGACCGCGCTCGAGAACGTGCTCGCCGGCCGGCTGGGGCATGTGGCGGCCTGGCGCGGCTGGCTGCGCTGCTTCGAGCGTGCCGACCACAAACTCGCACTCGACTGCCTGGACCGGGTGGGGCTGTCCGCCCACGCCGGGCAGCGCGCCGATACGCTCTCGGGCGGGCAGCAGCAACGCGTCGCGATCGCGCGGGCGCTGGCCCAGCAGCCGCAGTTGATCGTGGCCGATGAGCCGGTGTCGAGCCTCGACCCCGGATCAAGCGCCGGGATCATGGAGCTGTTGCGTGGCATCGCCCAGGCCGACGGGCTGGCGGTGGTGTGCAGCCTGCACCAGGTGTCGTTCGCGCGCGACTATGCCGACCGGATCGTCGGCCTTTCGCATGGCCGCGTGATCCTCGATCTTGTTGCCGACCGGTTCGACGCGGCGGCCTATGCCCGTATCTACGGATCGCCGGCGCTGGTCGAGAGATCGACGATCAGCGCCTGACGGCCGCAGGACGCGACGAAGGCGGCGAGGTCGGCCGGCCGCAGGCCGATGCTCATGGTCTGTACCAGCGGATGGAAATTGAGCTGCTCGGCGGTCATCAGAGTGGCGTCGATCGCGACCGTTACCAATCTGTTGCTGTCGTTGATGATGGCGAGTGGCGTCAGAGCCCCTGGCTCGATGCCAAGGATGGCCCGCATCTGGTCGGGCGAGGCAAAGCCGACTCGGCCGTTCGCACCCAGGCGGGGGTGCAGGGTGCGCAGGTCGATGTCGCGGTCTTCGTGCGCCACCAGCAGGAACAGCCGGCCCCTCTTGTCCTTCAGCAGCAGGTTCTTGGTGAACGTTCCGGTCATGGCGCCGCGTAGCGCCTTGCCCTCCTCGACGGTGCGGTGGGCCCGGTACGGGACCGCCGGCGAGGGTGCGATACCAAGAGCGTCAAGACAGCCGTAAAGTCGCTGACATGCCGCGTCGTCGCTCACCTAGTGCCCCGTGTCGCTCAAACTGCGGCGTATCACCTGTAGAGCCGACTGACACCAGTCACCCTTGATCCACTGCTCGAGTGGCAGTCACTCAGGCCTGGGGTCATGGCTGGGGCCGCCGTCCCGCAGGGGGGCGCGCGCCACTAGCTGGAGCAGTGCCGAATCAGGACGGCGGGGCTGGCGTGGGCCGGTCCCGTGGTGCCGCAACTGGCACGGCCTCCTCCCCCATCGATCCGCTTCGCGGCTCGATCCTCCCGCAAGGGGAGGCGGCACGCGCTATGGGCCAGGGGGGAAAGATGGGCGGGCCGGTTAGGGGAATGGGACCGAAGTCGGCGCCGGCGGCGGGATCGCCGGAGAGCTGGCTTAGCTTGCGGCTGAAGCGGCTGAAGATGAGAGTGACGAGACTGCCGCCGTACTCGATGACAGCGAGGGACAGTTCGTCCCACGTCGCACGATTCATCTGCCCAGGTGCGATGCCGAGATCGAGGCAGATATCGACGAGGACGGCGCCGATCGGGCGGCGGCGGTCCTCGGCGGCGATTTGCTCGAGCGTGGGCGGGCTGGCGAGGCACGGATCGCCGGCCGGATCGTGCTGCCTTGTGGCCGGTGTGGCGGCGCGCGGCTTGCGCGCGGACGGCGGGCGGCTGCGCGCAGGCTGCTGCAGGTCCCGGCCGCGGGCGGCGCGCTGGCGGAGCCTGTCTTCGAGCGCGGCGGCGCGGAGCAGGCCACGCGTGATGCGGGCGAGGATCAGCGCGAGATCGGTGGTGGCAAAGGTCCTGGCGACGAAGGCGAAGCAGGGGAGGAGATGCGGGGCGGCGCTGTGCTGGCGCAGCGTGTCGGCGAGATTCCTGCCGTAGGCGATGAGAGTGCGGAGGAGGCCGAGGGCCTGGCCGATGCGAGGGGGCACGGCCCGATCGGGATCGGGTTGGAGGGCTTCGGCCGGTGCGGTGGCGGCGTCGAACACGAACATAACAAGAACACAAACGCGGGCGATGTCAAGGAAAGATTTCCTGGGAGGCAATTTTTAGGGGCGTGCCTGCGTGGGGTGGATCGCAGCATTTGAGGTGGCAGCGGCGGAGCCGGACCTCGGCGGCATCGGTTTGGGGACCGACACACAGGCCAGCGAGCGCGACGGAGAGAGATTGTACCCCGCAGTATGAACGACTCAGGGCACTACAGTGTCTCTGCACAGGGGTTTTGACCGGTTGGACGACGAGCTACCCCGGACTCCCCTGCGCGGGGGCAGGGGTTCGGCGCGGAACAGCCGGTTCCACAGCGGCCTTTGGCGCCACCCTGATCTGATCGCCTCGCCTTCAGCGCCTGGCCGCTAGATGCGGTAATGGGGCCGCCCAGCGAACGGGCTAGCGGGAGCGGTGGCTGTCCCTCACAGTGATGGTTGTGTAACGGGGTCCGAATGGCTCGGGCCCAAGCATCGAGAGAGGGACAGCCGTGGAATACTATGCCGCAATCGACGTCTCGCTGGAACTCAGCAGTGTGTGCGTGGTGGACGGGACCGGGAAGATCATCCGCGAGGCGAAGGTGGTGAGCGAGCCGGAGGCGCTCGTTGCGTTCTTTCGCGATATCGGCCTGACGTTCACGCGGGTTGGCCTGGAAGCGGGTCCGTTATCGCAGTGGCTGCATGCGGGGCTGACGGAAGCAGGGCTTCCGGCGATCCTGATCGAGACCCGGCACGTCAAGGCGGCATTGAAGGCGATGACGGTGAAGACGGATCGCAACGACGCACGCGGCATGGCGCAGTTGATGCGCCTGGGCTGGTTTCGACCGGTGCACGTGAAGACGCTGCCGGCGCAAGAGATCCGGGTGCTGCTGGTCGGGCGGAAGCTGCTGCTGGGCAAGCTGCACGATGTCGAGCTCGGCATTCGCGGCCTGCTGCGCGGCTTCGGCCTGAAAGTCGGCAAGGTGAGCAAGAACGGCTATGAGGCTCGCATCCGGGCGCTGGTGACAGGGCATCCGATGCTGGAGCCGGTTGCGGACGCGATGCTGAAGGCGCGGGCGAGCCTGCGAGACGAATGCGGGAAACTGCATCGGATGTTGTTGCGTATCGTCCGTCACGATACTATATGCCGACGTCTGATGAGCGTGCCTGGTGTCGGGCCAGTTGTTGCGATAACCTACAAGACGGCGATCGACGATCCGACGAGATTTCGCAAATCCAGGGATGTCGGGCCCTATTTTGGCCTGACACCGAAGAAGTACCAATCTGGCGAGGTGGATTGGACGGGGCGAATCAGCAAGGTTGGCGATGCGATGGTACGAACCACGCTGTTTGAAGCGGCAAACGTTATGCTCACTCGCACCACGCGGTTCTCCGCGTTGAAGGCGTGGGCCCTGCGGATCGCGAAGCTGCGCGGGTTGAAGCGGGCGAAGGTGGCGCTGGCACGCAAACTGGCGGTGGTGCTGCATCGCATGTGGGTTGATGGCAGCGAGTTCCGCTGGAGCAGGACGTCAGCCGACGCTGCCACTTGATAAGTTCAACCGGAAAAGGAGGGGGACAACGGAGGGCGCAACAGCTCTTCGATAACGAGGTCCCGTCGCAGGGACGCGGATCGAGTGAAGCCGCAAACATGGGCGTCGGCCGGAGCAACCACCGGACCACGCGCACCCTAGATTGGCTCGCTCGGTCTGTCTGATCGCATGAAGTGGCGGCTCCAACGCCGACCACGAACAGAAGCCCGAGCCCTGCGGCGTGATGCGTTAACGAGGGTCTTGACACCAGCGGCCCCATTACAGAAGCCCATGTTTCCCCTTCGGGTCCGGCAGGCTGAGCCGGTCCCATTGATTTTGCTTGATCCGGAGGTCGTTTTTCCCGGTTTTTCGCGAAAACGTAGTGACAGAGGTTCGCTGAAATTGGCGAATTTTCCTGCTTGCAACACTCGGATTCTTATTGCTATCCGCAGGGCCAGATATTGGGGAAGCGATGTTCCTGCGCGTGGTTCGCGCCGCCGGCGGCGCCGGGGTGACGCACGAGTATGTGCGCGTCGTCGAAGCCTTTCGCGAGAAGGGCAAGACACGGCATCGCACCATTCTCAATCTCGGTCGCCGCGACGTGCTGGCGGCGCATCTCGACCTCGGCAAGCTGACGCGCCTGTTGCACGGCGAGGCGGTCGCTGCCGCCCCCGCCAGCGACCTCCGGCCCGATCAGGTGCAGGCGGTCGCGGCCTGGGATTGGGGACCGACGCTGGTGGCGCGCCACTTGTGGCGCGAGCTCGGGCTCGAGGCGACACTCGACCGGCTGAGCAGGCCCGGCCATCGCGATGTCAGCACGCTGAGCGACCGTGCTTTGCTGCTGGTGGTCAATCGCCTCACCGCACCCGGCAGCGAGCATGGGCTGGCGCGTTGGCTGGAGACCGACTTCGTCTGCGATCGCGACGGTCGGCGTTGGCTGGCGCAATGGCGCGACGAGACCAGGCGCAAAGCCAGCCGGACGCCGCGGGTGCAGGTCGAGCTGCGCCAGCTCAAACAGTGGTACCGAACGCTTGACCAATTGCTCAAACGCAAGGCGGCGATCGAGCATGCGCTCTATCTCAGGCTGCGTGATCTGTTCTCGCTGCAGATCGACGTGGTGTTCTACGACCTCACCTCGACCTATTTCGAAGGCAAGGGACCAGCGGAGCTCGGCGCGCATGGCCACAGCCGCGATGGCAAGCCGCGCAACCCGCAGGTGTTGGTCGGCCTGGTCTTGGTCGACGGCTGGCCGATCGCGCACCACGTGTTCGCCGGCAATCGGCGCGATGCCATGACCGTCTCCGATGTGGTGCATGATCTGGAGCAACGCTTCGGCATCAAGCGCATCGTGTTGGTGGGCGACCGCGGCATGGTTACCAGCCAGAACCTCGATGAGCTGCGCAGCAGCGGTCATGGCTATATCGTCGGTCGCAATCGCCGTCGCAGCGGCGAGATCTTCGACTATATCCAAAGCGCCACCGGAGCGTGGATCGAATGCCCGTGCGGCATCACTGCCGGCGAGAAGCCGACACCTCCAAAGACACTGGTTCAGGAAGTCACCTCGAACAGACCCGGTGTCCGCGTGTTTGTCGTTCATTCCGAGGAGCGCCTGGCGTTCGAGCAGGCGCAACGCCTCAAGGCCATGGATCGCGTGCGGAGCAAGCTCGACAAGCTGGCGCGTCGCGTTGCCAGCGGAAAGCTGAAAGCCCCCGAGAAGGTCGGCGCCGCTGCCGCCGCCATCCTGACCCGCCATCACGGTCACCGCTACTACGACTGGCGCTATGAGGACGGGGTTTTTCGCTTCTTCGAGCATCCCCTCCACTTCGCCAGGGAGAAGGCGTACGAAGGCAAATACGTCATCCAGACCGAAGAACCCAATCTGTCCGCGGTCGAGGCGGTGCGCCTCTACAAAGAACTCGCCGACGTTGAACGCTCTTTTGCCAATCTCAAAGACGTCATCGACATGCGGCCGATCTATCATCAGACTGACGCCCGTGTGCAGGCCCACATCTTCGTCGCCGCATTAGCTCACTTGCTGCACCGGGCCATCGAAAAGAAGCTCAAGGCTGCACATCTCGACCTCTCCGCAACCGAGGCATTGACGGCTCTCAAATCTGTCCGAGTGGTCGATATCGATCTCGGCAACGGCACCACAAAACGGTCGGTCACACGGGGCACACAGCGCGCCGCCGCGGTGCTCAGCGCCCTCGGCATCACCGAGCTTGATCCGCCAGTCCCGCCAAAATCGGCCCAAACCGTGATGTAGTGCCAAACCGTCTCGCCAGGCCAAGCAAAATCAACGACTTATGAGCGCGCAAGGGAAACATGGGCTAGCGCCTCCAAGTGGCGCTCATGATCACCGACAAAGCGCAAGACGAGATGATGTGCTCCGGCGCGCTCGTAACTTGCCAGCCACTCGACCGCACCGGCAGCGAGGCCGGCATAATTTGGCCTGCCAAGTGCGGAGGTTGGCGGCCGGTTAACCATAATGCCGTTCAAGAAACGCGTTCAGTCGCTGATTTGCGCGGTCAATGTTGTCGTCCAGCGAGAGTGTCAAGTACATCGAGCCTGTAATGGCCGCGGGGTTGCGCCCCGCCGCGCGCGCGATGTCTATCACTTCCGCCCATTGATCGGCCCACGCAGCCGGTTCAGATGTGATCGGCAACCAGCCATCAAACAGCCGCCCGGCTTGAACTCGGCTTGAGTGCAAGTTCCCGCCGACCCAGATCGGTGGTCCACCCTCGCGATAGGGAATGACGCTATGGGTCAGCATCCAGGGCCGTTGGTATAAGAGCGGACCTCAGCGCGACTAGTTGAGCTAGTTGACACCGGTTGGTTGCTACTGAACGGCGCCGCTCTTTGCCTGGAGATCCAGCCTGACGCTGGTTCGGCGCGCCTCCGCCTTCTCACGGGTACTCCTGCACCACCTTCTGCACGTCCGGCAACTTCTGCCCGAACTCGCCAACCGCGATGAAGGCGGTGAAGCCCCTGGCGAGATCGTCGAGCGCGTCGGCATACGCCTCGAGATCCTCGGTCGAGAGCTTGTCGCGATCCTTGGCCGCATAGGCCTCGACATCGGTCAGCGCGGCGACGATCGCCGGCGGGTTGGGCGTGGTAAGCTTGGTGTCCTGCGTCCACATCCGGTGCGACAACGCCCAGGGCTTCACCTCCAGGGCCGGCTTCGGCAGCTTGGGCTTGCTTGGATCGGCATCCAGCTTGCCAAGGACGACATTGTCATCCTTGTAGAGCTTTTCGAGATAGTTCTTGACGTTGGCGACCTTCTGGTTGGCGCGCGCCAGCGACTCGCGATCCAGCCCGACGCGGTCCATCGCGCCGATGGCGGTGGTGTCGCGCTCAATCAGCGCGCCATACGCGAGGCTGTATTTCGCCAGCGTCGGGTTCATCTCGCGCACGATCAGATTCAGCTTGCGGTTGTTCGGGTCGGCGAGCGCCTTCTTGGTCTGCTCCCACGCCGCGCGCAACGCCTGCTGCTTATAAAACTTGAATACCAGGTCCGCGGTCGAGGCCGCCATGTCCAGCGCCGAGGTGGCAACCTTGAACGCCGGCGCCAGCGGACTGACCTGGGCGATGGTGGTCGCGGTCTTGAGCAGGTTGAGTCCGGCCTGGATCGAGTAGTGGGAAATCTGCTCGCGCTGATTCTGGATCATGTTCTCGATCGAAGTGGCGTAGTGGCTCACCGCGCTGGCCGCGTCCTTGCGCGCGTCCATCCAGTTGCGCAGTGCGATGCCGCGGTCGATCGCCTCTTTCAGATTGCCGATGAACTTCATGATCTCGCCGCCCGCCTTCAGTGGCGCGAGGAACTCCGCGGCGACGTTGAACGGCGCACCCCCCAATGTGGTCACCGCCGTCCAGATGGCGCGGTCCTTCTCGATCTGTGCGATCAACTTGGCGATCGACTTGAACTCGGCGTCGCTCGGGCTTTTCGAGCCGAGGCAGTCCAGCGATGTCTGAAATTCCTCGCGCTCGGCCGCCAGCTTCTTCTCGATCGCCTTCAGCTCGTCGTCAGCGACCTTGTCCGCCAGCTCCTTCTCCTTGGCCTTGAACGCCTTCTCGATCGCCGCCTTGCGCTTCTCCAGCTCGGTCGGCGGCAGGTCGGGCAGCACGCGCAGATCCTGGCCCAGCAGCTTGCCCAGCCCGTCGCGGCCGCCCTCGACCAGTTCGGGCAGCTTCCCGACGGTCGGTGATGACTTGTCGATCGCATCGCTCTTGGCCTGCTGATTGGCATAGACACCCGATTGCGCCGCGTAGCCGGAGGCCTCCGCCGCGGTGTCGGTGTAGACGATGCCTACCGCCGCCTGGGCCGCTTGGGCACTGGCATCGGAAAGCACCGCCCAGACGCTCTTCCAATCGCCACCACGGATACTGTCGAGCAGGTGCTTCTTCTGCGCCGATGCCGCGCTCTTGAACGTGGCGGAGACCAGCGACGCGCTTTTCGACAGCCATTTGCTGACATCGCCTTCGGTGGTGGAGCTCTCGGCGGAGAGGCCCTTCTCCAGCACACCGCCGATATCGACGATCAGCTCATCGAGCGGGAAATCGCCACCTTCCTTGGCCCATTTGGTGACCCGCGGGACGATGCTTACCGAGGAGACGCCGCTCTGCAACACCGCGGTGACCGCCATGCCCAGTTGCAGGTCCGCCGTGGCGCCGGAGACGACTTTGCCGATCCCCGTGGCAAGGCCGTTGCACACCGTTTGGAAGCCACTGACCGAGAAATCGCCGGTACGGCTGTAGTCCACGCTCTGGTCGACAATGTCGATGCCGGCGGTCAGCAGCGCCGAAACGCCACCGACGATACTGGAATATTGGGCCAGCTTGTCCTTGTCGGTAATCGTGTTGCTGCCCTCGATCGCCTGCTGGCCGCTCTTCACCGGGCCGAGCGCACTGAGCGCCGTGGTGGCGACCGAGGAGGCGAGGGTGACGACGCCCTTCGCCACTGCCACAGCGCCGGTATCCGGATCCTTGCCCTTCGCCTTGCATTCGGCGATGTAGGGATCGTTGGTCTGGTCGATCATCTTCTGCGTGGCACTGTATTTCTTTGGCACGAAGTTTTCCGGCACCACCAGCTCGCGCACCAATGGCGTGTGGAGCTCGCGCATGATCTCGTCGTCGGTGAACAGGCGTTCCTTGCGTGTCTTGATTGTCCGGCTCTTCTCGTCGATGTAGCTGCGTTCCACCATCGGCGAGGCCAGCTTGTCGCTCTGTTCCACCAGCCACGACATCGCGTCCATGGCCAGGCCGAGCTGATCGGGCATCTTTTCCAGTCGGGGTCCCTCGGCCTGGGTGTCCAGCGCCCGCTCCGACCTGCCCTCTTTGTCGCGCGTCGGCATCTTGACGGAGCCGGACTTCTTGGTGCCCTCCTCGGGCTTCAGATCGACCTCGAAGTCCATGTAGTCGCGCATCTTGTCCTTCTTGGCCTCGACCGCTTTGAAGGCGTCGGCGAGCATCACCTCCTTGCGCGCGCGCTCCTCGATCCGCTCGCGGCCCTGGCGGGCGCGCAGATCCGCTTCTAGGGTATCCGCCTCGCTCGGCGCCTGATTGCTCGGAGGCAGCGGGATGGCGCCGCCGGTAAAGCGGTTGAGCCATTTTGCTTCCGTGACTTCCAGTGCCATTGCGTCGTCTCCGGTTGCGGTCCCGTGGGCCGGTGTCCTGCTACAGGCTCACCATCATGTTGTTCTCAAGGTCGGCAAGTGCCGCGTTCAGCGCGGCGATCGTGCCGTTCGCGCTCTTCACCCACGGATTGCGGCCAAGTTCTAGAAGCCGATAATCCTCGTTGAGGTAAGCGCGGAAGCGGCGCAGGTCGCGCAGTGCCAATTCGCGCGCCGCGGCACGGTTTTCCTTGGTGCCGTTGGCGCTGGTCATGCCCGCAATCGGCTTGTCGAAGGCCGCTGCGCTGAACAGCGCACGCACCGAGGCGAGCGTATCCGACACCGCCTTGCCGCCCGCCGCATTTAGATCATTGGTGCCGACCAGGTACTGATACCTTATCCCCGAGTGTCTTCAGCTCCTCCTTGAAGCCGGTGACGCTGTCCTTCCATTTCTGATTTACCTCGGGCAGCCGGTTGCGCGCCGATAGTTGCAGCCCCTGGGGATTGGCCACCAGCAGGGCCATGCGCTCCCGTACCGCCCGCAGCTTCGCCATCGCCACGTCGTAAACGCCATCCTTGCGGAACGCTGCGTTGGCGTCGTTGAGCATCTTCTTCAGGTTGCCCAACTCGGCCTTGTCGATGCCGGTGAGGCGGCCCAGCTCGCCGTTCAGCACGTTGTAGCTGCCTTCCCACCTGGCAGCGCTTTCCTGTTCGGCGCTGTCGGCGGCAACCGCTTCCTTTTCACGGTCGGCCAGTGCCACCGGCACGCCGCGCTGGTCCTTCACCTTGTCCTTCAGGTAGTCGTCGATCAGCTTGTCCAGACGCTGAGCTTCCTGCCGGGCATTCGCCAGGCCCCCCTCGCTCGCCGCCTGCGGCAGGGTGCCGTCCAGCTCGCCCTTCAGGTACTCGGTGTATTTCGGGGTCTGTTGGAAGATGTCGCCCTTCAGCTTGGCCTTGATGGCATCGACCTCCTTGACGAAGGCGTCATAGTTCTTGCTAGCGTCCGCCGCCTGATCTTCCAGAGCGGTAATGCTGCGCCCCAGTGCGCTGATCTTGCGCCGCAGATCCATGATCGGATCGGAGCCGAGCGATTTCTCCAATTCGGCCAGCTCCTGCGTCTTCTGGAACACGCTGGTGCCCATGAAGCGGCGCAACTCGGTTTCATTGAGGCGCTTCTTCATGTCGGCGAAATAGCCCTTGATGTCGCTGAAATTGACGGTGTCTCCACCGAACCAGCTCTCAGCGCCCTTTGTCGCCGCGATCGCCTCGTCGACATCGCGGTCCAGCTTCGCCAACTCGGGCACGGCGGCGTCCAGCAGGGAGAGTTGCAGTAGCGCGATCACCGCGCGCTGCTGCTCGAGTGCCGCAGTCAGCGCCGCGTGCAACTTCTCGTAATCCGCCCGGCGCTTGTCGTTGCCGATCGCCTTCACCGCCTCATCCAGCGTGCCCAGCTTGGTGGTGATCTCGTCGGCCTGTTTCGTCAGATTGGTCTGCTTCTGGCCGAGCTCGTTGGCCGACGCGTCGGCGCGCTCTTCGGCGCGTTTCGCGAGCGCCCGCACATCGGCGATCGGCTTATCGATTTGGCCGGGCAGCGTCGCCGCCCTCACGTTGTCGTCGATGCTCGCCAGTTCGACGGCCAGCTCGACGGCGGTCGCGGTGCTCATGCCGCGGACGTGCTCGACCCCGGCCGCGGCCGGGGTGCGCGCCGCCTCGTAGCGGGCTCGGGCCTCTGCCAGCTTCTGGTCGCCTATCAGCTTGCTGACGGCCTGGGAGTTGCGCGAGGTCTCCAGGATCGTCGAGGCCAGCGACGTCAGTTTCGCGACGGTGGCCTCGGCATCCAGGCCTGCCGTGTCGAAGGCAGTCTTGGATCGCGCCTCGAACTCACTCGTCTGCGCGTCGAACTGCAAACGGAAATCGGCCGAGGCTGCGCCCTTATTGTCGGCAGGATCGATCACCTCGACGATGCGATCGAGCGCCTCCAGCGACGATGTCACTGAGTTTGCCGCCTCTGCTACGGCGACCGCCGCCTTGTCGCGTTCGCCAATGAATTGGTTGAATTTCTTGCTCTCGGCGTCCAGGCCGCCGACCAGGCGCCGGCTTTCTTCCAGCCGTGCCACCGCGACTGCGTAGGTGATTGTCTTGCCCGGCGTTTCCGCCGCCATCGCCTGCAGCGCATCGATGGCAGCTTGCGCCTGCTGCTTCACCGCCGGCGAAGGGCTCGCGAGTTGCTGGCGCGCGGTCTGCAACAGCGTCGGGATATTCGTCTTGGTCCGGTCCCACTGGTCCTTGCCCGGCGAGGCGTCGGCCTCGGCCTTGTTGGCGGAGGCATCGAATGCGCCGAGGAGTTCTAGCGCCGCAACGAAATCCCGGTCGGCCTGCAGCGCATCCAGTCCTCCGAGCTGGCGCGCCAGCAGGGCGTGTTGCGTGTCGGTCAGCATCGGCTGCAGGCGGGCCAACCGCTGAGTTGCGGCGGCCTTCTCCTGATCCACGTTGATCTTGTTGACGGCGGCGACCTGCTCGGTGCCGGTCACCTCGGACAGTAGCTCATCCAGCTTGTCCTGCACCTCGGCGTCGACGGTGCGGTCGAACCGCGGCGTGCGTAGTCGATTGGTCTGCTCCGCCAACCTGGCCCGAAATGCGTCGGCCGCTTCCTGCGCCAGCAGGCTGTCGGACGCATCGAGCCGATCCGTGACGAGTTTCGCTTCGCGGCTGCATGCCGGGTAGGTGGTGGCCGCCTTGCCGTCGGTCTCTGCGATCAGTTTCCGCCCTGCCTCGAGAGTGTCGGCGATCTTGACCTTCTCCAGCGCCGCGAGTGCCGCGGCGTAATCGGGGCCCTTCATCGGGTCCGCACTGGCCAGGATGCGCACGGCATTGCCCCTGGCCGTCTTCAGGCTCTCGACCAGCTTGTCGGTAAGCGGTTTGGCCTGCCACAATTCGCGAACCGCGTCGTCCAGCCGGTCTCGCCGCGCCTCGTATTCAACCTGCGCCTTGACCTGGACCAGTTTCTGCTTGTGCAGCCCCTCGTCCTGCTTCGCCGCCTTGGCCGCCCTGTCGCGCGCCTCGTCCCGGCGGTGCGCCGCTAATTCTTCCGCCGTCAACTGACGTGGCTCCGGCAGCTGCAGCGGCACGTCCAGCCAGGGGAAGAACACGTCTGGGAACAGGAACCCGCTCATAGCAGTCTCTCCTGGCGCAATCGCGCGCCGTTCATCCGGTCAGGTCGGCGCGCAGCGCGGTTAGCGCCGCCTCGATCGCATCGACGATCGGCAGTCCACCCGCCTCGCCTGATTGCAGCGCCTTCAACATCGGCTCCTTGGCCAGCTCGGCCAGGTAGTCGTCGATCGCCTTCACCGCCGCAGCGGTCCGGCCCTCCCGGCTCTGGCCGTCTGGCTTCAGGCTATTCTCAGCGGTGCCGATCTGATCCAGCGCCAAGTCCAGCGCATCGCTCAGCTTCTCGATGTTCGGCAGCTTCTCGGCGATGGCCTTCAGCTTCGGTTCCAGTTTTGGCGATCGGCTGCGCGGATCGGCGACGAAGGCCGCCGTGGTCAGCAGCGTCCGCGCCGCGCTCTCGAGGTTGGCGCCGGCGATGTAAAACGCGTTGCGCGCGGCGTCCCATTTCAACCGCACCTTGGCGAAGCCGACCACACCGGACTTACCAGCGGCGGCCCGCTTGATTTCGGCTTCCGCCTGCTCGCGGCGGCGCTGCGCAGCGGTCTCGGCGACCCGGGTTTCCAGCACGTCGATCAGTCCAAACGCGGCGGGGTTCCGCGCCTTCACCGCTTCCGCAGCACGCTTCAGATCGGCACCCAGGTCGGCCAGCATGCCGAGACGCTGGAGGTCCGCCCCGAGCGCGGTGAGACGCTTGGTCAACGAGGCGATAATCTCGGGGGTGAAGCCTCCGCCACGCGCGGCGCGCACATCCACACCCAACACGCGCATGACCCAGTCGTCCATCATATCGGACATTGCCGCCGTCGCTCCCCTCTGGGCGCGCGAACTTTAGGCGCGTCGCCGGTGCGGTTTCAAACCCATTGTTCCAGGTGAATTGCCTTTACCTTCCCCGCGGCCGCGGAGAGAAGGGTGCGGCGTATCGACCGGATCCTCAAGGCCGGGCGCGAGGCGATCGACGCCCTGCGGCTGGCTTCGGGATGCCGCCATAAAGATTGGCTCCGCCCTTCCGAGTCGGATGAACGTCAGGTATGAGGGATCTCGGTTGCTCACTGCGATCGCGGCGAGCCGATGTGAGGGTCTGCGGCTTCGGAGCTGATTCACAAGCCGTTCGTTCCCTTTCGGATACGGCGGGCGCCGGGGTTGCAGCTATGCCAATCGTAAAGCGCAACAGCTTACGTATGTCCGCTTCCGGGTCGCGATGATTCGATTCAGAGTGACAGGTTTGGTGAAGGGTTCCGGACGCCGGCGGCGATGAGCTAGCCACTGGACGAGGCCGGCGTCCGGAAGCCCGATGAACGCAGGTGAGGACATCCAATGATTCCCTACACTCCGCCGCTCGCCGACATGCGCTTCGTGCTGGAAGAGGTCGCCGGCCTTGGCGCGATCGCATCCCTTCCTGGCTATGACACTGCCACGCCGGACACTGTCGCGGCGGTGCTCGACGAGGCCGCCGACCTTGCGCGCGACGTGCTGGCGCCGATCAATGACAGCGGCGACCGCGAAGGCGCGCGCCTGGAGAATGGCGCGGCGCGGCTGCCCGCCGGATTCCGCGATGCGTACAAAGCCTTCGTTGCAGGCGGCTGGTCCGGCCTGCCGTTTCCCGAGCAGCACGGCGGCCATGGTCTGCCTCGTGTCGTCGCGACCGCGGTTTCAGAAATGTGGAGTGCGGCGAATCTCAGCTTTGCGCTCTGTCCGCTGCTCACCGCCGGTGCCGCCGAGGCCCTGGAGCATCACGGCAGCGAGGAGCTGAAGGCGCTCTACCTCCCCAAGCTCGTTTCCGGCGAATGGACCGGAACCATGAATCTCACGGAGCCGCAGGCCGGCTCGGATGTCGGTGCCCTCAAGACACGCGCGGTGAAGAACGGCGATCACTATCGGATCACCGGCCAGAAGATCTTCATCAGCTACGGTGAGCACGATCTGGCGGACAACATCATCCATCTCGTGCTTGCGCGTACGCCGGACTCGCCGCCGGGCACCAAGGGGATTTCGCTCTTCCTGGTGCCGAAGTTCCTCCCCGACGCCAACGGTGCACCCGGCCGGCGCAACGAGGTGCGCTGCGTCAGCCTGGAGCACAAGCTCGGCATTCACGCCAGCCCGACCGCCGTGCTCGCCTTCGGCGACGAGGCTGGTGCGATCGGCTTCCTGGTCGGCGAGGAACATCGCGGCATGGCGTGCATGTTCACCATGATGAACAACGCCCGCCTCAATGTCGGGCTGCAGGGCGTTGCGATCTCCGAGCGCGCCTATCAGCAGGCGCGTGACTTCGCGCGCAGCCGCGTCCAGGGCCTTCCGGTGGGACGTGACGGTGCGGCGCCAATCGCTTGGCATCCCGACGTCCGCCGCATGCTGCTGCTGATGCGCGCCCGGATCGAAGCGGCCCGTGCCTTAGCCTATGTCACGGCCGCGTCGCTCGACGTCGCAGCGCGCGCAGCCGACCCGGCCGAACGGTCGCGGGCACAAGCCCGCGCCGAGCTACTGGTGCCGATGGTGAAGGCGTGGTCGACCGATCTCGGCGTCGAGAACGCGTCGCTTGCCGTGCAGGTGCATGGTGGGATGGGCTTCATCGAGGAAACCGGTGTCGCCCAGCACTATCGCGACGCACGGGTCGCGCCGATCTACGAGGGCACCAACGGCATCCAGGCGCTCGATCTGCTCGGCCGCAAGCTGGTACGCGACGAGGGAGACGCGGCACGCGCTTTGATCGCCGAGATGCGCGGGTTGCATGCCGAGCTCGCCAGTTTCCCCGCCATCCGCGCGCCTCTGGCGAGCGGGATTGATGCGGTGGAACGGGCAACGGGGTGGCTGTTGGAGACCTGGCCCGGCGACCCCGCACGGGCGATGGCCGGGGCCACGCCCTACCTCACGCTGTTCGCGACCGTAACCGGTGGCTGGCTGATGGCAAAGGCCGCGCTGGCCGCCGCCCGCCGGCTTCGGCTTGGGAACGACGAACGGCCGTTCCTCGAAGCCAAGCAGCTTTCGGCACGCTTCTACGCCGAGCAGGTACTGCCGCAGGCGGCAGGACTGCTGGCCGCCACCGTCAACGGCGCGTCGGTCACCTCATTCGATCCAGACCTTCTCTGAACGCCGTAAAGGCAATGAACCGGGAGGCAACCATGTCGAACGACACGACCGAGACAACACACTCCGCCTACGCTTATCCGCTGCTGATCAAGACGCTCCTGCACGCGACGCTTCGGAATGCGCCGGATCAAGAGATCGTCTATGCCGATCGCCTGCGCTACGACTACCTGACCTTGCACCAGCGCATCGGCCGCCTGGCGGGTGCCCTCGCGGGCATTATCTGTACGGCGGGAGGCCGCGCAGCAATCCGGATCTTGTCGTACAACTCCACCGGACCCTGAAACCTGGCGGCACGCGTGGCTATTACGGGCAACTGCTCGGCCTCATGGGCTGGACGAGTATCCACGGGCTATGGTGCATCCGCCAAGAGACATTGGTTCTGTCGGGAGCGGACGACCCGATCGTCCCGGTAGCGAACGGATGGCTGATGTCGCGCCTCATTCCAAACGCGCGACTACACATCTTCGAGGATGGGCATTTAGGTGTGCTGACCTCGACCGATGAGCTGGCGTTGATTGTGCACGATTTCCTGCATGAGGACGGCCCATAATACGCGTCCGCCGAGGATTATGGGGATAATCCGTCGAGCGGTTACAGCCCTCTGAGGCTCTGTTGGAAGAGGGTGGACAATGTCGAAGATGTGCACCTCCTGGGGGCGAATAGCGGCACCTCGACGGGCTAGTGCGGACAACCCGGAAGGATCAGCCAACTCCAGCGACTTGCTTCGCATACCTGCTGTGGACTACTGGATGGAGTGTCTCGGCGCAGCCGGGTACCCCAAAATCCACAGGTCCATCAACTCCTACCCCCTATCTTTCCTTTATTCCTTGATCTGTTAAGCGGGGACCTATGGAAACCCACAAGGCTCTGCTGCGCGTACTGCGCGGCGAAGCGGTATGGCCACCACCAATCTGGCTGATGCGCCAAGCCGGACGCTACCTGCCGGAATACCGTTCCATCCGCGCGCAGACGCCTGACTTTATCGCGCTCTGCACGACACCTTCCTTGGCTGCCGAGGTGACCTTGCAGCCGGTGCGTCGCTTTGGCCTCGATGGGGCGATTCTGTTCAGCGACATCCTCATGGTGCCCTGGGCGCTCGGATACCAGGTCGCCTTCAGGGAGAAAGAAGGGCCAACTCTGCCCCCCCTGCGGGAAGGGGCGGCGGTGGAGGCGCTCGATCGAACCCGTCTTCCAGCGGCGATCGCGCCGATCCTGGAAACGGTCCGGCGCGTCGCGGAACGCCTTGCCGCCGAGTGGCCGGAAACCGCGCTGATCGGGTTCGCCGGCGGGCCATTCACTGTCGCATGCTACATGGTGGAAGGCGGCGGGTCGAAGGATTTCGCCGCCACGCGGACGATGGCCCATCGCGATCCAGATCTCTTCGCGCAATTGATAGACCGGCTCGCGGACGCGACAGCGAGCTACCTTGAGGCCCAGATCGAGGCCGGTGCAGAAGTCATCATGTTGTTCGATACCTGGGCAGGCCTGCTTTCGCCCTTGCAGTTCCACCGGCACGTGATACGGCCGATGCAGGCGATCGTGCGGCGACTGAAGCAGCGTTACCCAGGCATTCCGGTGATCGGTTTTCCCCGGCTGGCAGGTCACCTGATCGGTGAGTACGCGGCCGTTACGGAAGTCGGTGCAGTCGCCATGGATACCGCGATGGATCCGGCGGTGGTTCGCGCCGCAGTGCCGCGGTCAGTGGCACTGCAAGGCAATCTCGATCCGATGGCGCTTGTCGCCGGCGGCGCCGCGCTGGCCGAGGAGGTCCGCAGCTTGTTATCCGCGATGCGGGGCACCCCGTTCGTCTTCAATCTTGGCCATGGCATCGTGCCGCAAACGCCGCCGCAGCATGTTGCCGAGCTGGTGAGGCTGGTGCGTGCCGCATAACGAGAAGCCGCGTGTCGCGATCGTGCTGTTCAATCTAGGCGGCCCGGATCGGCCGGAGTTGATCAGGCCGTTTCTGCTGAACCTGTTCAGTGATCCGGCCATCTTGCGTGTCCCGTTCTTCATCCGTCCTTTTCTGGCACGGACGCTCGTTCGCGCACGGCTGGCTCCCGCGACTGAAAGTTATGCGAAGCTCGGCGGCCGGTCACCGCTGCTAGAACTGACTCGTGCACAGGCTGAGGGCCTGGAAGCAGCTTTGCCCGAGCTGGATGCTCGTTGCTTTATTGCCATGCGCTACTGGCATCCATTCAGCCTGGAGACGGCGCGTGAGGTGAAAGCGTGGAGACCGAATGAGATTGTGCTGCTGCCGCTCTACCCACAGTTCTCCACCACCACGACTGGTAGTTCTCTGACAGTGTGGCGAGAGGCTGCCGCGCGGGTAGGCCTGGCAGTGCCGGTGACGACGATCTGTTGTTATCCGGACATGCTGCTTTTTGCCGGAGCACTGGCAGCCTCGGTGCGAGCAGTGTGGACAGAAGTGCGGCAGCGTGTCCCGAATCACCCGCCACGCGTCCTGTTCTCCGCGCATGGTTTGCCGGAGGCGATCGTTAAGGCCGGCGATCCCTATCAGTGGCAGATAGAGCGTACGGTCCAAGCGGTACTCCGCGCCTGGGGCGATGAACGGATCGATTGGGCGATTTGCTATCAGTCGCGCGCCACGCCGCAAAAATGGCTGGACCCCACCACGGAACAGGAGATCGAGCGAGCTGCCCGCGACAGGTACTGCTCTGGTTGTGGTACCGATCGCTTTTGTCTCCGAGCACTCAGAAACGCTGGTCGAACTTGACATGGACTACCGCGACCTCGCCGAACGGCTCGGGGTACCCTTCTACGCGCGGGTACCAGCGCAGAACGCTGATCCCGGCTTCATCGGCGCGCTGGCCAGCCTGGTTCGAGCGAGTCGAGCGGCTGGTCCTGGCCTGCTCAGCCATGCCGGCACCCGAATCTGTCCCGCCGGCTTCGGTGGCTGTCCACTCGTCCATGGCTGATGGTCGGGCGATCCCGTTGCGTCTCGTCATCTTTGATTGCGACGGTGTGCTGATCGATAGCGAGCCGGTCGTGAACCAGGTGGTAGCCGAGGAACTGACCCGCCTCGGCTGGCCGATGACGCCCGAGGAAGCCTGCGCCCGGTTCCTCGGCCTCGACCTGACTGCCATGGTAGCGCTCATCGGGTCGGTACTGGGCCGGCCACTCCCGATGACCTGGCAATCGGCCATGCAGGCCCGGATCGTCTCTGCATTGCAGGTCGACGCCCCGATGGTCCCCGGTGCGCGTGAGGCGCTGGAAGCCGTGACGACGCTCGGGCTGCCGTGGCGCGTCGCGTCCAACTCCTCACATCAGGAGATGCTGGCGAAGTTCGGCCGCAACGGACTGTGCGAGACGGTCGCAGGCCGGTTGCACAGCTTCACCGACGTGCCACGAGGTAAGCCAGCGCCGGATTTGTTCCTGGCGGCCGCGGCGGCGGAGGGGGTGCTGCGGGGCGACTGCCTGGTGATCGAGGACTCGGTGCCTGGTGTCACCGGCGCCGTGACCGCCGGAATGGCCTGCCTCGGCCTTGCCCGACACGGTGATGGCGCGACGTTGGCTGCCGCGGGCGCCACTCTCATCCATAGCTTGTTCGAGTTGCCGGAGTTGTTACGTGCCACCCTGGGAAGGCCGGCATGACGATCGGCGTACTGACGCTGATCTATTCGTGGACCAAGGCATTTCACATCATTGCCATGGTCGCCTGGATGGCCGGCATATTCTACCTGCCGCGACTCTACGTGTACCATTGCGAGACCCGGCCAGGCTCGGCGGCAAGCGAGCGGTTCAAGGTAATGGAGCGCCGTCTGCTGAAGCAAATCACCAACCCGGCGATGATCGCTACCTGGGTCTTCGGGATTCTGCTGGTGCTGACCCCTGGGGTGCTCGACTGGGCAGCCGGCTGGTGGCACGTGAAGCTAGCCGCGGTCCTGGCCATGTCGGGCCTACACGGGGGATACGCCCTCTGGCGGAAGGACTTCCTGTACGACCGCAATCGCCGCCCGGCGCGGTTCTATCGGATTGCCAATGAGATCCCGACCGTGCTGCTGGCCTTGATCGTCGTCATGGTGATCGTCCGACCGTTCTGATTTGATCACTTTATCGGATGCCTGTGCCGACCCTTCCCTTGACTTTGGGGGCGTCGCGGGCCACTTCCCGGTTGACGGAGTCCGGTGGCTCCCGTAGCCTGTGGCTCCCGTAGCCTGCTGTCCTCTCCTCCGGCCGCGATCAACCGCTGCCGCCCCGATCCACCACCAGACGGAACAGACCGCCCCGGCGGTCCCCGGCGCATATCCGATTAGCGGATCCGCCCCACCGGGTTCAGCTTGCTGCTGCTTCGTCGCCACCCAACGAAGAACGCTGAGGCGTCCCCATGCATCTCGCCGAACTCAAGGCAAAGTCCCCCGCCGACCTGCTGAGCTATGCCGAATCGCTGCAGATCGAGAACGCGTCGTCGCTGCGCAAGCAGGACATGATGTTCGCGATCCTGAAGAACCTGGCCGAGAACGACCAGGCGATCAGTGGCGAAGGCACGCTGGAAATCCTGCCCGACGGGTTCGGATTCCTGCGCAGCCCGGAGGCCAACTACCTTCCCGGTCCCGACGATATCTACGTAAGCCCAAACCAGGTGCGCCGCTTCGCACTGCGTACCGGCGATTTGATCGAGGGCCAGATTCGCGCCCCGAAGGACGGGGAGCGGTATTTCGCGCTGCTCAAGGTCAACACGATCAATTTCGAGCCGCCCGAAGCGGTCCGCCACCGTATCAACTTTGACAACCTCACCCCGCTTTATCCGGACGAGCGGCTGAAGATGGAGGTAGAGAACTTCCAGTCGGTGGCGAAGGGCCCGGGCAAGGACTTCACCCCGCGGGTGATTGACCTGATCAGCCCGATCGGCAAGGGCCAGCGCGCGTTGATCGTCTCGCCGCCGCGAACCGGCAAGACGGTCATGCTGCAGAACATCGCCACCGCGATCTCTGCCAATCATCCGGAAGTATTCCTGATCGTGCTGCTGATCGACGAGCGCCCGGAAGAAGTCACCGACATGGCGCGCACGGTGAAGGGCGAGGTGATCAGCTCCACCTTCGACGAGCCGGCCACCCGCCATGTGCAGGTCACCGAGATGGTGCTCGAGAAAGCCAAGCGCCTGGTCGAGCACAAACGCGACGTGGTGATCCTGCTCGACAGCATCACACGGCTGGCGCGTGCCTATAACACCGTGGTGCCGTCGTCCGGGAAGGTGCTGACCGGCGGTGTCGATGCCAACGCGCTGCAGCGGCCGAAGCGCTTCTTCGGTGCCGCGCGCAACATCGAGGAAGGCGGGTCGCTGACCATTATCGCCACCGCGCTGATCGATACCGGCAGCCGGATGGACGAGGTGATCTTCGAGGAGTTCAAGGGCACTGGTAATTCGGAGATCATCCTGGACCGCAAGCTGTCCGACAAGCGCACCTTCCCGGCAATCGACATCACCAAGTCGGGGACGCGCAAGGAAGAGCTGCTGGTCGAGAAGGGAACGCTGTCGAAGATGTGGGTGTTGCGCCGCATCCTGAACCCGATGGGCACGGTGGACGCGATGGAGTTCCTGCTGGACAAGCTGAAGTACAGCAAGACCAACAACGACTTTTTCGACGCGATGAATACCTGACGGGTACGGGCTGCGGACGTAAAGAAAAGGAAGTAAGTTTCACCGCAGAGGCGCAGAGACCGCAGAGCTTTATATGCATCGCAACGCGGGTGATCGGTCCGCCGCTAAAGCACGGACGCTACCGTCTTGCTCTGCGCTCCCTACGCCTCTGTGGTGAATCTTCCTTTCTTCCCGCTGAGAAAATGTCGCGCGAATGTGCGAACTTCGCCCCCCCACCGGTTGGCCTCCTGCCGAGCATCGCAGCGAGCTCTTCGGCCGTCATGAACTGGGCACCGCGCGCCGCGAGAGCGTGTCCGGTGCGGGGTAGGCTTTGACGCTTTGACTCCTTTCGCCACTGGTTTATATTGTATCAGCTTTGGGGAGGCTACGGCTATGTTCCGCCGAATGCCTTGAAGGCCCGAACTCGCTGCCGGGGACGCCGTTTAAGGCGCCTGGGTCGGAAGTGGATCGCCGACCAACGCGGAAATCCTTGGGCATATCGGCTTCGACTTCCTGGTGGTCGATCAGGAACACGGCCTCGCTTCGATCGGAGACGCCGCAGCGGCGTTGCGCGCCGCTGAGTCCTCTGGCACCCCTTGCATTGTCCGCGCGCCATGGAACGATCCGGTCTGGTTGAAGCGCATCCTGGATGCGGGGGCCGAGGCGGTGATGATCCCCTCAGTGGAGACTGCGACTGAAGCGACCGCCGCCGTGCGATCCTGCCGCTATCCACCGCAAGGCACCCGCGGCTACGCCGCCACTGTAATCCGTGCCTCGACGTACGGGCTTGAGCCGGGTTACCTCGCCAAGGCAAACGAAAATCTGCTGATCGTTCTGCAGATTGAGTCGGCCACGGCCGTGGACCACGCCGCCGAGATTTGCGCGGTGGAGGGTGTCGATGTCGTGTTCGTTGGCGTCAATGACCTGGCGGGCTCGATCGGTCGGCTTGAGCAGCTTGACCATCCGGAGGTCCGCCGTCTGGTCGAGCAGGTAGAGGAGGTCATTCTGAAATCGGGCAAGCCGATGGGCACCGTGCCGAGTGCGGGGGCATCATGGCAGCAGCTTTTCGATCGCGGCTACCGCATGGTAGTGGGTCCGCACGATGTCGCGCTGCTGCGCGACGCGGCACAGCAGGCTGTTCAGGAGTACACGAAGTTCCGCGCAGCACGAGCCGCAGCCGTCACTCCGTAAACTGAACGGGACCTTGATGGTTCACAGATTGCGGGCCGTCAGATGCAGATTGCGTAGCCTGCTCGCTTCCCATCACAGCGGCGCAGTCGCCATCAGTGCACGAGCGCAGCGGGCACCTCGCCCAAATCGGCCGCCGTAATCGGGCGCTGGATCACTGCTGAGTAGCCGATCGCGCCGATCACGCCGACCGCGGCCCCCACAAGCAGCGCCGGCACGAAGCTGCCTGTCCCCTGCACAATGAAGCCGGTGACCGTGGGGGCCAACGCGCCGCCTATGTAGCCGCCGAAGTTCTGGATCGCGCCTAAAGAGCCGGTGTAGTTGGCGGGAGCCGCAATCGACGCCATCGCCCAGGCAGTAGAGCTCGAAACGTAACCCAGGAACAAAGCAACCGAGATGAACCCGATAGCGGCGGCGTTGCTCGGCACGTAGGCGGCGATGACGGTGCAGACCGCCATCCCCAGCAGCGAGGCGGTCATCGGGTATTTGCGGCTGTTCACCGCTGAGACACCGCGCCGCATCAGCCAATCGACCAGCCAGCCGCCCCACAGCGCACCGATTACACCTGCCAGGTAGGGAACCGCAGCAGCGAACCCCGAGTTCCGGATGCTCATATGACGCTGCATCTCAAGATAGTTCGGCAGCCAAGCTGTGTAGATCCACGTGAGATAGACGGTGCCGAAGAAGCCCATGATCATGCCCCATGTCGTGCGGGACGCGAACAGTAGCCGCCATTCCCCGAACGTGACTTTGCGGGCCACGCCCGTTGCGTCTTCGACTTCGCGGTAGGCATGTTCAGCAGGGGAAAGTTCGCGCTCTCCGACGTTGCGGTAGATCGCAAACCACGCGACAGTAACAACAAGACCGGCGAGACCAAGCACGATAAACATGGCGCGCCAGCCGAGGCCGAGCATCAGCACGGTGGCGAGTGGGGCCGAGATCGCTGTGCCGAGCGTGGAGGAACAATTAAAGATGCCGGTGGCGCGCCCACGGTGGCGCACCGCGAACCAGTCGCGCACCACGCGCCCACAGGTGGGATACATTGGTGACTCACCGATGCCGAGCGCAAAGCGCGCGACGAACAAGCTGGTGAAGCCCTGCGCTAGCCCGCCCGCCGCCTGCGCGAGCGACCACAGCGCCATGCCCGCTGCCATTAGGCGGCGCGGACCGAGCCGATCGACCAAGCCCCCGGCCGGAAGCTGAGAGAAGGCGTAAGCCCAGAGAAAGGCGGAGAGCAGCAGGCCCATGTCGCCCAGCGACAAGCCGAGTTCCTTCCGAATCAGCGGGTTGGCGATGGAGAGCGTTCCGCGGTCAATGTAGTTCACCACGCCCGCAAAGACGAGCAGGGCGAGGGCGCTACGCTGAATGACGCGCAGGCGGGGCGTTGGGGGCGGTAGTTCCATGATTTACCTCGACCGCTTCAGGGTTTTCACTGTCGGGCGTCGCGCGCCAAGCCTTGGTAATATTGCAGGCGCTCAGGCATGCGTCGAGAGAGGGACTTTGGCGGGGTTGAGAGTGGGCAGGGGGCGAATCTGTCTCGCTGGCCCCTAGACCTCGCTCCCGATCCGTCTCAGGCCCCGAAAAGCGACCCGAATGAGGCGCAGAAAATGCCTCACCGGGAACGTCTTCCGGCGTATACCTGGAAGAGGCAACCCTGGTTTCCGGTCGGCGTCGTCAGAGCGGCAACACTGTTGAGCGACGCCTCGGCGGACTGTTAGCGTGCCCGATCGGATGGGCGTCAAACCGAAATACACGAGGGAGGTCACCATGACTGTGAGGACAGATGATTACGACGAGATCGTCCGAGTTGTGCAGCTCTATATTGATGCGTTCAACGACAATGATATCAACAAGTTCAAGGAGGCTTTTGACGAAGATGCATGGATGTACTATATTGACGCCGACGGGTCCCTTTATAAGGATCTAATTTCCAAAAGCTTTGAGCGATGGGCTTCGCCGCCTAGTTCGGGTATCGTGGGTCGCTTCATTTCGGTAACTCAAGTGGGAGATGCCGCCTCGGTCCAACTCAGCTTTGACTATGCCTCAGACAATTCCAGTGGATGGATCGACTTCCACAATCTGCTTAGGATCAATGGAGTTTGGAAGATCACGAACAAGACCGCCACTCATAGCAGCAGGTAGGGGCCCGAGAACGATCAGCTTCTGTCGACGCGGGCTGCGCGGCGGGAAAGTCTGAGCGGCTGGCCATAGGGGTGTTTTGGGCGTGATTTCGCGAGAACTGTATCACGCCGGCGGCGGAAATACCCCCAGCGAAACCCGTCGGCGCCGGCCTACGCCGGTTGGCCTGCTACACTATTACTCGTAGTGTACCAGCGGCCAGAGGTGTCCGTGGCTTGCAGCGAAGGGAGATGCGTCACTTTGAGGATTAGATAGGCCAGTCGTTGTCGCGGCGTCAGCGCGTCTGGGAGCTTGCCCCACGGTATGCCCACAGGACACCTATCACGCTGCTTCCTGGCGGGAGCATGAAAGGGCATTCTATTCTAGCTGCCTGTCTTGCCGGGGTTGCCCACTTCCTTGCGGGCTGAGATCGTGCCTGTCGAACCTATCTGGGTAATTCCCAGCGAAGGGGGCACCTCGCGATGGACTACGACCAAACGATGATGCCGACGGCGATCCTTCCGAAAAAATGCTCGTGGAAGCGCGGAAGAAAAAAGCGGCCGGCGTCCGCTTCATCCGGGGATTGGGGCGAGGCACTGCCTTTGACCGACGCCAGCGTGGACATGGTCTTCATCTCCATGGTCTTCCATCACTTCGAAACCCCTCACAAGGCTGTCGAGGAGTGTCATCGGGTCCTGCGCGCGGAGGGCGTCGTTTGCCTCCGCGCTGCCGTCACGGATCGGATCAACGCATATCCATACGTCCCTTTTTTCCCGCGAACATCGTCGCTCCTTGCCGCGCACCTTCGGGGTCTAGCGTACATCGAAGACGTGTTCTCGGCCGGGGGGTTCAACTGATCCACCACGAAGTGGTCATGAGCGAGGTGGCCGCGAATTGGCTCGCCTACGCCAAAAAGATCGAGCCCCGCGCCGACTCGATACTGGCGCGGCTGACCGACCAAGAATTCGAAGAGGGGCTGGCAGTGCTTCGGGACTATGCTGGAGCACAAACGTCCGATCAGCCTGTCATCGAACCAGTCGACTTCCTCGTCCTTCAGCGGACGTGACCGCATCTCGATTGGGGCGGGCAGGCGGCTTGATTTTCATCCCGATCCGGCCGCCGCGATCAACACCGTCTCGGCCCTCCGCCCAGCGACACCCATCACATAATCACGGCGAATTGGGGTTCGGCTGACTTTGATTGCGTGACTGGCTGTGTGACCCTCCTGCCAGCGGACTGGGCGGGTGATCCGACTGGGCGGCAGCTCCGGCGCGTTGGGCGACGTACTTCCTAGGCGCCCCAGTCTGACGCCGACACCACCGCCCGGACCAGCCCCAGGCGATCAATTACCGCTCAAAAAATCCGACCAGATAATTCTCAAAGTGACACCCGGCCCCGAGCGTTATTTCGATAAGTCAACCTCGCGATCGACGTGCGCAGAACGTCGAACAATTTGCCATCCAGTATCAGTTCGGCGCCAAATATCTCGGTACGAGCCGGTAAGCGTTGGGCGGGGTGACGCTTCGCCCGGCAATTGATGGGTTACTAGGACCATTGTGCGCGTCCTGGCGGCATCAGGGGTTGATTCCTCGAAAAGTATTCCCGTTTGGTGATGTCGGCTGATGACTGCACCGCGGCGATTTTCCAATCTCTGCTTTGCCCACGCATAAATTGCTGCTCGCGACTGAAGCACGAACGCGGCAGCGGTCTTGCCCGGAACAAACACCTCGAAGACGCCGTCTTCGACAAACAGCTGAGCAAAACCATCAGGGTCGTTGCTATCATATGTATATGAATATTCCGCGATCACCTCTTGGATCGCAAGCCTGTCTTCGACACGCAAGGGAAAGCTCCGTTGTGAGGATGGCGGGGGACAGCCGGGATACACCGGCCTCATCCTGCACGCCACGGGATGGCGGTGGGGAGTTGGTCGGTCATCGGCGTGGCCTCACGATGCTGCGCGGCGAGACGTTAGCTTGCGGGCACGTGCGTATTCGGCGGCGAGCGCGTCACGTGGAGTTGACCCGGTTTGGTGGACACCCGAGCATTTGCGTTCGAGGAGGCCGCCATGTCGAAGGCGAGACGATGTTACGCACCTGATCGTCGCCAGATGTGAATACGGCGGCGGAGCGGGCGGGGCCTTGGCGGGCGTCCTGCGCAATCGTATAAATCCAACTGCCGGAACGTGGATTCTACCGCCGTAACCGGTGTTGCGCATCACAGAACTGGAACAGACAGATGGCCGCGATCGTTCAAGCCCTGACCAACACGGAAGCCGAGCAAGAGGAATGGCGTCTGCGCTGCGACATGGCGGCCGTGTTTCGCGCCTCCGCCAGGCTTGGCTGGAACGAGCAGATCGGCAACCACAACTCGTTGATGCTGCCACCGGGGCGGCCCGGCGAGACGCAGCTATTCCTGATCAACCCGCGTGGCTACATGTTCCAGGAACTGACCGCGAGCTCCTTGATCGTGTGCGATCTCGACGGCCGCGTGGTGCGGGGCAAGGGCGAGTTGCGCAAGGTAGCCTTCCACATCCACACGCGCATCCACCTGAAGAACCCAGGTGCCACCTGCGTGCTGCACGTCCATCCGCAATACCTGACGGCCCTTTCGATGCTCGAGGACCCGCAACTCGAGCTCGCCCACGGCAACAACCTTTTCCTCAATGATCGGGTGGTGGCGGACAACTGGGGCGGCCAGCCCGTCCACGACAATGAGGAAGGCGGCAGAATTGCGTCACTGCTAGGCGACAAGACCATCATGGTCATGGGCGGGCATGGCGTGACCGTGGTGGGCCCCACCGTCGAGGAAGCCTTCGACGAGCTTTACAGCGCCGAGCGGACCTGCATGTACCAGATGACGGCGCAGATGACCGGGAAGAAGCTACGCCAAATTCCGGACCAGTACCGGCAGCGCTACACCGGCCCGCGCGGGGCTCGCAATAATTCGCGCATGTTCCTCGATGCCTGGCGCCGGGTACTCGACAAAGAGGAGCCGGATTACGCTTCGTAGCCGTATTCCCCACATCTCGAACGTGTGGCTTGGAGAATAATCGGGCTCCTTGCCGGCGGGCAGCTTTCCGCATTGGGCAGCTAAGCTATGGTTGGAAAGGAAACCTGCCGCCACACCTACCCTGATCATCAGCGGACCGCCCGCAACTGCGCGACAAGAAATTCGAGCTGGTCCAGATCCCGATAGTGGATGCGCACAGTGCCGGCTATCTCATCCTGTGAGATCTCCACTCGCAGTCCCAGTCTTGATGTGAGCTCGTCTTCCAAAGCCTTGAGATTCGGGTCCCTCGCCTTCGGCGTAGGTTCGGGGCGCGGTTTGGCCGCCGCCAGCGCTTCGGCCTGGCGCACCGACAGGCGGCGCAACAGCACCACCGCCAGCGCGGCCTCCGGGTCCGGATGAGCAAGCAAGGCGCGCGCATGTCCGGCCGAGATGGCCCCGGATCGCACCGCGTCCTGCACTGACCGCGGCAGGTTCAGTAGCCGCAGCACATTGCTGACGTGCGGGCGAGACTTCCCGACGGCCTCCGACAAGCTGGCCAGTGTCATGCCGAATTCTTCAAGCAGGCGGTTGTACCCTTCCGCCTCCTCGATCTGGTTCAGGTCCTGTCGCTGGAGGTTTTCCACCAGCGCCGCCGCCATCGCCTCATTGTCGGCAAGCGGGCGCACCAGCGCCGGCGCTTCGTGTAGGCCGGCCTGCGCGGCCGCCCGCCATCGCCGCTCGCCGGCGATGATCTGAAACCGGCCCTCCGCGGCGGGATGCGGTCGCACAAGCAGCGGCTGGAGGATACCGCGGGCGCGGATGGAATCCGCCAGCTCGGCGAGCGCCGTCTGGTCCATGGCCCCGCGCGGTTGGAACGGCCCCGGGTCCAGCAGGTCGAGCGGGATCTGGCGGATGCCGGCGCTACCAAGTTCGGCGGGGAGGGCCGCGTCGCCGAGTAGCGCGGCAAGGCCGCGACCTAGGCGAGGACTGGTCTGGAGGCTCATGGCGTGCACCCGGGCGGGAAGGGGCGCTCACGACGCAGTAACTCGCCGGCGAGCCGGACATAGGCCTGCGCGCCAGGGGAGCGGAAATCGTAAAGCAGCACCGGCTTGCCGTGGCTGGGCGCCTCGGTGACACGGATGTTGCGAGGGATGACGGTCTCATAGACCGCGTGACCAAAGAAGCTGCGGGCGTCAGTGGCCACGAGATCGGACAGGCTGTTCCGCTTGTCGAACATGGTCAGCACGATTCCTTGCAGGCGGAGGGCCGGATTGAGGCCGCGGCGGACACCATCGATGGTGCGGATCAGCCCGCTGATCCCCTCCAGCGCGTAGAACTCGCATTGCAGCGGCACCAGGACGGCGTCGGCGGCGACCAAGGCGTTGACCGTAAGTAGGCCAAGGCTGGGTGGGCAGTCGATCAGCACAAAGCTGTGTCGTGCCTCGCCGTTCCGGTACGCCGTGAGGGCATCTCGCAGGCGGTATTCACGGCGGTCGAGCGCGACCAACTCGATCTCGGCGCCGACAAGGTCGGGCTCCGCCGGGATCACGGCGAGATTAGGAATGCCGCTCGGCCGTTCCGCGTCGACGGGTGGCGTGTGCAGGACCAGCACACAATAGGCGCCTAGCGTGCGGTCCTCGCGTGCAATGCCGAGCCCGGTAGAGGCATTCCCCTGCGGGTCGAGATCGATCAGCAACACAAATTCGCCGGTGGCGGCGAGTGCGGTGGCCAGATTAACCGCGGTCGTCGTCTTGCCGACGCCGCCTTTCTGGTTGGCGACCGCGAGGATGCGCGGCGGCCTGACGGGCGGGGGAGGGGCGTCAGGCGGGGTGTGTGGCACGCTGGAGCTCGGTGATGCGGAGGATCACAGCCTCCGGGCTGGTGCGAACTCGGGACACGATCCACACTGCATGTGCCATTGCGCGGCGGCGAGCGTCAATTCGGATTCGAGTCTGGGGCGGGCGCGGGGAACCGGATGGCATTATCCTGCTCGCGGCGCGCGCCCTGGCAAGCCGCGGGCCGAAATCTGCCAAGTCGTCCTACGGATTTCGGGAGCCGCCTGTTCTATCCGCGTTCATCTGTATCGATCCGCGTGCATCTGCGCTTTCACTTTCTTGCTGGCCTGCGTTCCAGTCCGGCCTATCGGAGCGGAGCCGTCAGGTGGGGTGTGCGGCGCGCTGGAGCTCGGTGATGCGGAGGATCACAGCCCTCGGGCCGGTGCGACTCGGGACGCGGTCCACCCGCATCTGCCCCTGCGCTTCGGCGAGCGCCAACTCGGCATCGACGCCGGCGCCCTTTGGAAACAGGCACAATCCGCCTTGCACGAGAAGGGGCGCTGCCAGCGCGAGCAGGCGCGGCAATGGGGCGACGGCTCGGGCGGTGATGAGGCGAGCAGGGGGGAGACGCGCTGCCTCGATGCGGGTGCAATGGACGCGGACCGGCGCCTTGAGAAGGCGGCCAGCCTCACCCAGGAACGCGGCTTTGCGCCGATCGGCCTCGATCAGGTCGAACGGAATGCCGGTTATGGCCGCCAGGATCAGCCCTGGGAATCCCGCACCGGAGCCAAGATCGATGGCCCGTTCGACGCCCGGCGGAATCAGCGGCGCAAGCTGGACCGAGTTGTTGATGTGCCGCTGGTGAATGAACGCCTCATCCGCCCGCGAGATCAGGTTAATCCGCCGGTTCCACCGCAGAAGCAGGTCGACGAAGGGATCGAACTGCGTTTCACGTGAAACGTAGTTCGATGTCGAACCATCGCTCACGCAGGCTCCCGGGCCCGCCCCTGCCGGCGGACATGGGCCGCAACCGCCGCCAGCGCAGCTGGCGTCATCCCTTGCAGGCGCGCGGCCGCGCCCAGGGAGGCCGGCCGATGCCGAATCAGCGTCTCTCGCGCCTCCGCGGACAGGCCACCGATCGCCTCGAACGCCACCTCGTCGAGCGATACCGACTCCTGTCGACGAAAGCCGCGGATGTCCGCGTCTTGCCGGCGCAAATACCCGGCGTACCGAGCCGGCGTCTGGACTTGGCTAAAGACCCGCGGTGAAAGCTCGCTAAGCCAGGGGAACACCGACGCTGCACTGAGCTGCGTTATGTGGTCCTGCGCCAATAGCTCCATTACCGTGCGGCGCCGTCCGTCCGTCGGGCTACGCGTTGTCATGGCGTCATACCGAGCACGCACCAAGGCTGCTGTCACCTCGGTTTCGTATTGCGCGAACGACGCTGCCCGCTCCGATCGCACGCAGTCCCAGGAGATCCCCGTCCGGGTCAACCGCAGGTCCGCGTTGTCGGCCCGCAACGTCAGCCGGAACTCGGCGCGCGAGGTGAACATCCGATACGGCTCGCTTACACCTGTCGTGGTCAGGTCATCAATCAGCACGCCAATGTAAGCCTCGGAGCGACCAAGCCCCACCGGGGTGTCACCCCCGGCCAGCCGGGCCGCGTTGACCCCAGCGATCAATCCCTGGGCAGCAGCTTCCTCATAGCCAGTGGTCCCGTTAATCTGCCCCGCCAGGAACAGGCCCGGCAAGGCCCGGACCTCAAGCGAGGGCCGCAGCGCCAGCGGGTCAACGTAGTCATATTCCACCGCGTAGCCGGGTCGGATCATCCGGGCCCGCTCGAGCCCCGGGATCGTGCACAGCAGCTCGCGTTGGACTTCCTCCGGCAGGCTTGTCGAAATGCCGTTGGGGTAGATGGTGTCGTCCTCCAGCCCCTCCGGCTCCAGGAAGATCGTGTGCCGCTCGCGCGTGGCGAACCGTACCACCTTGTCCTCGATCGAGGGGCAATATCTCGGGCCGCGCCCGGCAATCTGTCCGCCATAGACGGCCGAGCGATGAAGATTCGCCCGGATGACCGCGTGTGTGGCCGCCGTGGTCGCGGTGACGCGGCAGGCGATCTGCGGGTTCTCAATCCGCTCGGTCATGGAGCTGAACGGCTCGGGCTCGGCATCGCCCGGATCGGGGGCGAGGCCGTCCCAGTCGATCGTGCCACGGTCCAGCCGAGGAGGAGTGCCGGTCTTCAACCGACCCAAGGGTAGATTAAGCCGGCCTAGCGTGTGCGCCAGCCCGACCGCGGGTGCCTCGCCGACACGGCCCGCGGGAGTCTGGCGCTCGCCGATATGGATCATCCCGCGCAGGAAGGTGCCGGTGGTCAGCACGGCCGCACCGCAGGGGATGCGGCGCCCGTCGGCGCAGATGATGGCCTTAAGCCGCCCGTCGGAACCGACCTCGAGGTCCTCCACGGCGGCGGCGCGCAGCTCCAGCCCTGCAGTCTCGGCCAGGAGCTGCCGGATCGCCTGCCGGTAAAGCCGGCGGTCGGCCTGCGCGCGCGGGCCACGCACGGCCGGGCCGCGGCTGCGGTTGAGCAGCTTGAAATGAATGCCTGCCCTATCGGCCGCCCGACCCATCAGTCCGTCGAGCGCGTCGATCTCGCGGACAAGGTGGCCCTTGCCAATGCCGCCGATCGACGGGTTGCACGACATCTCCCCGATCGTGTCCAGCCGGTGGGTCAGCAGCAGCGTGCGCGCTCCCACTCGGGCTGCGGCGGCCGCCGCCTCGCAACCAGCATGTCCGCCGCCGACCACCACCACGTCGAAGTTCCGCACGACTATTGCTCCGTCTCGTCGCCTTGACGAGTTTATCACACTGCGCGAACACCGCCGATCTTGAGGAATCCCGCCCTATGTTCACACGCCGCCATTGGCTTGCCGCGACGGCAGCCGTCGCATGCCTTGCCTCTGGTTCGGTGAGACTACAAGCGGCGGACCCAAATGTGCTCTGGCGGATCGTCCACGACCAGTGCGTCCCGCACCAGACACAATTCGGCGTCCCGCTTCCCTGCACCGCCGTCAACCGGAGGGGCGGTTACGCCATCCTGAAGGACATCGAGGGCGCCACGCAGTTCCTGCTGATCCCGGCCGCCCGCGTCACCGGCATCGAGGATCCGGCCATCCTGGCGCCCAACGCTCCCAATTACTGGCAGGCGGCATGGGACGCCACCAACCTGGTGGAAGCTGCGGCGAACCGTGCCTTGCCGCGCGACGATCTGTCGCTGGCGATCAATTCAATCCACGGACGCTCGCAGAACCAGCTTCATATTCACATCGACTGCATCCGAATGGATGTCCGCGACACGCTGCGCCAGCATGCCGCGGAGATTGGCGATGCCTGGGCACCGTTCCCGGTCCCCCTCGCGGGCCACCCCTATCAGGCGATGCGCGTCGAAACTCTGGACCGGCCTGGCGCCACCCCATTCCAACTCCTGGTGGATCAGCTTCCCGGCGCACGGTCTGACATGGAAGCCGAGACCCTGCTCGCCAGCGGCGCGACGTTCGCTGATGGCGAACCAGGCTTCTACCTTCTAGCCGGCCACGCCGATCTCGCGAGCAGCAACCGTGGCGAGGCGGAGGAGTTGCAAGATCACTCCTGCGCCGTAGCCCACGAAAACAGTGCCGAAAGGGGCCAAGCAACCGCCAATGACTCTGGCGGCCCGCAAGCAAGTCGCGCTCGCTTGCACCCACCCGCGACCCAATGATGCAGGCCGGGAAGGCTGGGCGCAGCCGGCGTTCAACACCACGGGGCTGGGACCGGCGGGCAACCTGAACGCACCGTATCAATCGCAACCGACCCTCGCGGGCACCGCAACCGCCCTTGTCGGCGCGGAATCCTCAGACAGCGCTACAGAAACGAGCCAGCTCGACACCGCGCAGACCTTGCAGAGCACGCTGCAAAGCAAGCTTTCTAATGAAACCGGCGTCAACATGGACACCGAGATGTCGGACATGATCGCGCTGCAAAATGCCTATGGCGCCAATGCAAAGGTGATGAGCGCCGTGCAGGCGATGTTCGACCAGCTTCTGGGCGCGGTGACCGCCTGATGAGCGGTTCGATCAATGCCGCGAGCCCGACCGATTACGGGCTGCTAAGCTCCTTGGTCAGCGATGGAGCGACGATCCGGCAGAAGCTCGACACGCTCACCGCGCAGGCGGGCGACGGGCTGGTCGCCGACACCTACGCCGGCCTCGGCTCGGGCGCATCGCTGTCGCTCGACCTCAACCCCGAGATCGCCAGCCTGCAGACCTGGCAGAACAATATCAATAGCGCCACCGGCAATCTGCAGGTGACGCAGACGACCATACAGATCCAAGAGATCGCGTCCAACCTCTATTCCCAGCTCTACGGGCTGGAGGGAACCAACGGCTCCGAAGTCTCGACGATCGCCGCCTCGGCTCAGAACGCGCTGACGGAGGTCGCCAACCTGCTCGATACGACGAACGGAGATACATACGTCTTCAGCGGGGCGAATTCGAGCAATCCGCCGGTGCCGGACCCGGACAATATCCTGTCGTCCGGCTTCTACACCCAGATCGCCGCCGCAGTGGGTAACCTGGCCACCGCGGGCGCCAGTGCCACGGCCGCAACCACGCTGGCGATCGCTAGCTCGAACGCGGCCGGTACCTCGCCCTTCTCCACTTCTATGTCGCAGCCGGCGATGACCCTGCAGGCCCAGATGCCCCAGGTGCAGATCGGGCAAGCACAGACGGTCGCGGTGGGGTTGCTGGCCAGCGCCAACACCTCGGTGGCCTCGACCGGCAGCTCCACCACCGGTTCATACATGCGCGACCTGATGCGCGCACTGGCGACGGTGGGATCGCTGACCAGCACGGACCAGAGCGCGCCCGGGTTCCTGGCTCTGGTCCAGGACACCATGACCAGCCTGAACGGCGCCATCAGCGCGATGGCCGAGGACGCCGGTGTGCTGGGCAACGCCCAGGCCGCGTTGACCACCACCCAGACCGCACTCGCAGACACGCAGACCTCGCAGGTCTCTTCGGTGCAGGACGCGAACATGGCCAGCACGCTGTCGAACGTATCGTTGGTGGAGACCCAACTTCAGGCCTCGTACCAGATCATCGCCACGGTCAGCCAGTTGTCGCTGGCGAAATTCTTGCCGGCGACCTGATAACTTCGCCGACGTTTCACGGGGCGTTAACTCCAGCGCCCGCAGAATGCAACCGTGCCCGCAAAAGGCGGGGCTATCCCTAACCTCTGTGGGCAAGGAAGATACCATGTCCGGAACACTGAACTCCATTAACACCAACGTAGGCGCGATGGTCGCGCTTGAGTCTCTCGACCAGACCGACACGCAGTTGAATGCTGCGCAGAACGAGATCTCGACCGGCTATCGCGTGTCTAGCGCAACGTCTGACGGCGCCGCCTATGCCGTGGCGCAGTCGGTACGTTCTGATGTCAGTGCGCTGACTGCGGCCAACCAGCAGCTTGGCGGCGCGCAGGGCTTGCTGTCTACCACGACATCCAGCCTTAACGACATCTCCAATCTCATGAGCAGCATGCGCGACGTGCTCGTTGCGCTATCGAATGGCAACACCACGGGCAACCAGCGCACGCAGTATGCACAGCAATACAACTCGTACCTGGCGAACCTGAAGAGCTACATCGAGGATTCATCGTACAACGGCACGTCGCTGATCGACGACATCGGGGGCAACAGCATCTCCACGGTTTCGGTGATTCGCAACGAGGTCGGCTCGACCTACAGCATCGCGACGTTCAGCGGGTCGGGACTGTATAATTCTTTGGCCTTCACCACCACCCAGCTCGGGGGGGCGGCTACGGTCGCGGCGCTGATCACCGCCACGGGAACGTTTATCAACCAATTCAACAGCGTCGGCACGGAGCTGAACAGCTACGGAGCCGCGACCAACTACGTCACCAACCAGATCAACTACAACACCGACAAGATCGATGCGCTGAACAGCGGCCTGGGCGCTCTCATTGACGCCGATCTGCCCCAGGAATTGGCGATGCTCCAGTCGTTGCAGATCCGACAACAATTGGCGACCCAGGCGCTCACGCTGGCTGACCAATCGCCGAGCACGCTGCTGACGCTCGTAAAAAACGCCTGACGCGGTCGCGCCGGGGCGGATGATGAGCAAACGCCCCGGCGTCGGCCCCGCCCTCCGCCTGCGTCGCCTCGCATAGACAGGGGTAGGATGTCGAACCTTGTTCTGGAGCTGCGTCCGGGCGACCTGATGATCGTCAATGGGGCTCCGATCCGCTTCCGCACCAAATCGCGCATCGAGCTCACGGCCCGGGCGCGGTTCCTGTTCGGCAAGCAGATCATGCCCCCTGATCAGGCGCACACCCCTGCGCGACGCATCTACTTCGCCCTGCAGACCGCCTATATCGGCACCCAGGAGGAACGGGCGCGCAGCCTGATCTCCGCTCGTGACTTGATCAGTGAGTTCAAGCAGGCCACCACCTCCCGGCTCGCACGCGAGATCCTCGACGACGCCCTTGCGGCGGCCGAGGCGGATGAGTGCTACCGGGCTCTCAAGCTGGTGCGCCGAATCATCCGGCATGAGGACGCTGTGATGGGCGGCGCAGCGAGCACGCGCACGATGAGCGCAGCATCCAAAAAGGATGGCATGACATGCAGACCATGATGCAGGCTGCCCGCGCCTACCAGGCGGCAAGCATCCCATCGCAGCCTTCGCGATCAGCAGGCGGACGTGTTCCGGTACGTGAACGGCGCCTTGCGCGCGGCCCGCGCGGCCGGCGCGATCCCTCGTGCCCGTGCACTCGCCGATAACTGCCGGCTCTGGACCACCGTAGTCGGTCTGCTGTCCGATCCGGCCAACCCCCTGCCCGCCCCGCTGCGCGGCTCGATCATTTCCGTCGCGATGGCGGTGCAGCGCGTGATGGATCGGGACAAACCCGACCTCGATTTTCTGATCTCGATCAACGAGAGCATCGCCGCCGGCCTGTCCGGCGACGCCTGACATGAGCGGCACGATCAGCGGCTATCTGCCGTCGCTGTTCGCCGGGATTGTCTCGGATTCCACGTCGAACGCGACGGGCAGCCTGCTTTCGATCCTGGATGGAACCAGCGCGCAGGCCACCAGTGCATCGACGCAGAACCCAGTCAACGCGCTAACGCAGGCCCAGAAGGACGAGACGCAGGAGATCAAGGCGACATCGCAAGAGTCGGCCGTTCAGCGCGAAATCGCGGCCTTCACCAAAGCAGTGCAGACCGCGACCAGCCCCCAGCAATTGCTCAAGAAGGCGCAGGAGAACGCGATTATCTCGAAGGTCGACATCAGCAAGCTGAAGGACCCGAACTACGCCCAGCAAATCGCGCAGCAATATCTGATCGCCGAATCCAGCAGCTCTAAGACCACCACTCCACGCCAAACCTCGAAGCCCTCGCCGTCCAGGCGCAAGGGCTGGTCGTCTGAGGCGCGATCGATCACCGGCTCAAAAGGAGCCTCAATGGAAGTCCTGCTCGCTTCGCCCGACCCGGTTGCCCTCACCCGGCAACTATCAGAGCTGATCGCCGCCGGACGGACCGGCGCTGCCCGCCCCATGCTGGCCGCCCTGCGCCGTCTTGCCCCGCCGTCCCCTCAGTTGTTCGAATTGGCGGCGCTGTTGGCCATGCGCGAAGGCCGGCTCAATTCCGCAATGGCCGAGCTCAATGCCGGGCTTGCCACCACCCCTTCTGAGGCCACGCTGTACCGACGGCGCGCGCAACTCAGGCACCAATTGGGCGATCCGACCGGCGCCGTCCACGATGCCGCCGAAGCAGTCGTGCTGGATCCGGCTGATCCGGCCGGCAAAGCGATGCTCGGCGCACTGCTGACCGATCTGGGTCGCCCGGCCGAAGCGGTGCGCTGCCTGCAGGAGGCAGTAGCGGCCTCGCCCGCCGATCCCGTGTTTTGCCGTGCGCTCGCTGCCGCACAGGCGGCGGCGGGCGATCCGGACGCAGCCGCGGCCGCTCTGGACGCCGGCATCACCGCCACACCCGGCTCGGCGGAGTTGCGCCACGACGCGGTACTGCTCGCCGTCCGGCGACGGCAGTTCGAGGACGCGGTGACCCTCGCGGAAGCGGCGCGTCGCAACGGGATTGCGGATGCCTGTCTGTTCGGACTGAAGGCGCACGCGCTGTCGAAGCTCGGACGTTGTGACGAGGCAGCGGAGGCGTACGCGGAAGCGGTGAAGCTCGGACCGGACGATCCTTATCTGCGCCATCTCGGGGCCGCATCTGGGTCGCTGCCCCAGCCCGCGCGCGCATCCGTCGAGTATCTAAAGGCTGTATTCGACGGCTATGCTGATCGGTTCGAAGCGCATCTCATCTCGTTGGGCTACCGCATTCCCGGTGCGATCCGCGCCGCTCTGCTGCGCCATGTGACGTTCCCTACCGACGGCCCGCTCGGCCCAGTGCTAGATCTCGGCTGCGGCACAGGACTGGTGGCCGTCGCTCTCTCGGATCTGCCCCTCGGCCCGCTGATCGGGGCGGACATCTCCGCCAACATGCTGGCCAAGGCTGCGTCGAAAGGCCTGTACGCTGCATTGCACGAAGCGGACATCATGGCTTTCCTGGCGCAGGACGGCCCGCCGTTCGCACTGATCCTGGCAGCCGACGTGTTGTGCTACTTCGGCGCGCTCGACGAGCTGATGTCGGCGGCGGCACGACGGCTGCAACCCGGCGGGCTGTTCGTGGCCTCGGCGGAGGAGTTCGCTGCTTCCGCGTCGACAGACGAGCGCAACTGGGAGCTCGGCCCGCAGGGACGCTACGCCCACCGCGCCGCGTATCTGCTAGCAGCCTCCGAAGCAGCCGGCCTCTCCATCCTGGCGCTCGAGAACCAAATCGTGCGCAACGAAGCCGACAAGCACGTTGCGGGGCTGCTCGCCGTTCTGCAGCGCCGGACCGATGCTCCCTGACCTGGACCGCCTCGGCCACGCCGAGGCGCTTGCCTGCCTTCGCGCCGCCTGCGCCCGTGGCGACCGCTCGCCGGTGACGATGCTGAACCTGGCGATTGCCGAGAATCGGGCGGGCGACGGCGAACAAGCGCGCCGCCTCATGCGCGAATTGGCAACGCTGCTGCCCGACTGGGACGAACCAAAGCTGCGCCTCGCCGAAAGCCTCCGTCGCGCAGGCGACGCATCGGCCGCCGAGCACGCCTACACGGCCGTGCTGGAGATCAACCCACGTCGCGAAGAGGCCCTGGTCGGATCGGCCGCGCTGATGATCCAACGCGGCGACGGGGCCGCGGCGCAGCCGTTGTTATGGCGTTGCGTCACTATCAATCCGGACCGCGCTGAAGCATGGGACGCACTGGGCCTCGCGCTGATGCTGACCAGAGAATGGGAGGCAGCGGAAGCCGCATTCGGCGAAGCCCACCACCTTGCCCCCGCGATGCTGAGCTACGCACTGCACCTGGTCGAAGCGGCACAGGCCGCCGGCACCCTAGAGGCCGAGCTGGCGCGTCTCGACCGAAGCGCCGAGGCCGATCCGCTCAACCCCGCCGTCCTCGCCGCCAGAGGACTGGCGCTGGAACGGCTCGGGCGGCGCAGCGAAGCGATCGATGCATTGGAAACCGCATGCGCCCTCGCACCCGATGCACCCGGCCCGGCGATGCTCGCCGGCCGCCTGCTCGCCCGCGCCAACCGGCTGCGCGAAGCCGAGGCGATGTTGCGCCGCGCCGCCGAGCTCGAACCCGGCGACCACGCGCTGCGCAACGACCACGCCGCCGTCCTGATGCGGTTGCAGCGCCATGCCGCGGCGCGGAGCAAATTGGAAACGATCCTACAGGATCATGGCCCCGATCCAAGCGTGCTGTGCAATCTCGCCGTCGTGTTGGTCTCCTTGGGCCGCCAGGCCGAAGGAGAAGCCGCAGCCCGCCAGGCGATTGCACTCGATCCGGCGATGCCGCTCGCCCGGCGTACGCTGGCGAACGCCCTGGCGTATCGAGCCGGAACGAGCGGCGCGAATCTCCTCGCCGCACTTCAAGACTTCGGCGCCCGCCTGCCGCGCGCGCCGATGCCGGAGTTCGCCAACGCGCCCGATCCGGCACGGAAGGTGCGGCTCGGACTGCTGTCCGGCTCGCTGAGGGCACACCCGGTCGGATGGCTGACCATCGCCGGGTTTGAAGCGCTGGACCCGGCGCAGTTCGAGATCGTCTGCCTGGCGCAGAACGCCGCATCCGATACGATCGCGCGCCGGTTCCGGGCAATTGCCGCCGGCTGGCACGAGATCGACCTGCTCGACGATCCCGCGCTTACGCGGCTGGCACGGGAGCAGCAGATCGACGTGCGGATCGATCTCGGCGGCTACGGAGATTCCGGGCGGATGACAGCCTGCGCCTATCGGCCGGCGCCGGTGCAGGTGAAGTGGGTGGGGATGCAGACCCACTCCACGGGCCTTGCCGAGATCGACTGGTTCATATCCGACCGATGGGAACACCGCCGGAGCTGGAGCAATATTACAGCGAACGGATCCTTCGCCTCCCCGATGGTTACGTGTGCTACAGCCCGCCAGCCTATGCGCCGGATGTCGGCCCGTTGCCCGCCGCAACGAACGGCTTCGTGACCTTCGGCTGCTTCAACAACCTGGCGAAAGTGACACCGGAGGTCATCGGCACATGGGCCCGAATCCTGGGACTGGTCCCGTCCGCGAAACTCGTGCTGAAGACCTACCAGTTCTCCGAGCCGGAGAGCGTCGCCAGGGTGCGCCTGGAGTTCGCTCAACTCGGCATCGTCCCAGAGCAGGTGGAGCTCCGCGGCAGCTCGCCGCATCGGGAGTTCATGGCGGAATACAACCAGATCGATCTTGTGCTGGATCCGTTCCCCTATTCGGGCGGGCTCACCACCTGCGAGGCGCTATGGATGGGCGTCCCCACCGTAACACTGCCCGGCGAGACCTTCGCGTCCCGGCATTCGACGAGTCACTTGAGCAACGTGGGCCTGGCAGACTGGGTCGCGCGCGACCTGGAGGATTATGTGGCACTAGCGGTCGCCAAGGCGAGCGATCTTGATGGTCTGGCGAACCTGCGCGTCGGCCTGCGCGCTCGGGCGAAGGCGAGTCCGCTCTGCGATGCGGCACAATTCGGCCGCAATCTAGGGACAGCGGTTCGCCACGCATGGGCCGAGTGGTGCCATCTCACCTCTCCCGCTCTCGCGGGAGAGGTCGCCGCGCGCCAAAATCACCGATGCTCGGCTCCGCCAGGGCCCGTGGCACGCAGGTTCCAGTCACAACTGGCCGCAGCACTGCGTTGAGATCGTTGATTTCGGCGTCAACCCGTCGAGCCCGTACAACCCGCAGCGCCGTCTCGGTGCCGTACGCCGGCGCAACTCCCGCAGCCACCATCGTTAATCGATCTGTCAGTGGCCCTCATCGAATGCCTCCACTCTACGGGATCGGCCTGGTTCCAATCCGGTTGGTCATGTGGCCGTTTCTGCCCGGGACTAACGGACATAGCCGGCAGGCGATCGCATAAGCTTCGAGTTAGGGATATGTGCTAACTGATAATGCCCGAAAGGTGTCAACGCGCCCACCGACCTCGCGGCACATGCATACGCCCAAAGTGTTGTGCCTTCACTGCTGTCCGGTTCGCTGAGCCAGGATTTCCCAAAAGTCGCGGTGGCATAAGGGATTTTGGCAGTTCGTTGCCGGAGCGGATTTGATCCCGTGACGGCCCTCCCCGACGATACGCGGGGGGCCCAGGCCATGAACACCGGCAAGACGCTTTTCGCGCAGCTGATGGATTTTCTGCCGTGGAGCACGTTCGATCGGATTGTTGCAGGCTATCACGGCAACCGAGCCGTGCGGACGCTGCCCTGCGCCGCTCAGTATCAGGTGATGGCATTTGCCCAGATCACCTATCGTGAGAGCCTGCGTGGCATCGAGGCGTGTCTGTCGGCGACAACCTACGCAAAGGCGCTGAGAGCCGCCGCATTGGCACCGGAACGCGCCAAGGCGGTTCCAGCCGTAAGGTCAGCCAGGAAAGCGCGGCAAACCCACAACCCGCGATTGACGTCCCGGCACCGCGCAATTTCTAGCGTTGAATGAAAGTCAACAGGTCGGCGTTAATGGTATCGGCCTCGGTGGTGGGCATGCCGTGTGGAAAGCCTTTATAGGTTTTCCGTAACTGCCCAGGTCCTCAACCAGGCCGTCCCGAACAAGCAGGCTGGCGGTTTGGGGGGGTGTGGCGCCGGAGCTGGAGCCGGATGAAGATTTTGGTTGATGTGACTTCGGCGGCCCGATTCCAAGGAGTTGGTGGATCGCGCCGCGCTCAACCAGCTTTCGAAGGACGACCTCATCGCGCTGCTGTTGGCGCAAGAGGCGCGCATTACCGAGTTGGAGCGCCGTCTCGGACTGAACAGCAGCAACAGCGGCAAGCCGCCATCCAGCGACGGACTGAAGAAGACGCCGCGGACCAGTGGCCTGCGGCAACCGTCCGGCAAGAAGCCCGGTGGGCAGCAGGGCCATCCGGGCGAGACGCTGCGCCGGAGCGAGACGCCTGATGCGGTCATCGACCACTATCCGCCGAGCTGTGCCGCGTGCGGCGCGCTGCTGACCGAGGCGATGGCAACCGACTTTGTCGCCCGGCAGGTGTTCGATCTGCCCGAACCGCAGCCGCTGGTCGTCACCGAGCATCGCGCCCATGGCTGCCGCTGTGCGGCTTGCGGTAGTCAGACGCGTGCGGCGTTCCCCGATTGGCTGGCCGCGCCGGTGCAATACGGCAAACGGATCGGCGCCTTCGTGCTCTATCTGCTGCACTCTCAGTTACTGCCGGAGAAGCGTCTGGCTGCGCTGATGGCCGATCTGTTCGGTGTGCATCTGGTCACGGCCACCATCGCCCGGATCAGCCAGGATTGTGCCGAACGCTTCCTGGGCTTTGCCGAGGCGGTGCGCGATCGCGTGGCCGCGGCACCGGTCAAGCACCTGGACGAGACCGGGTTCCGGATTGGCGGCAAGACGCAGTGGCTGCACATCGCCTCGACCATGCTGCTGACCTTCTATCGGGTCGCGGCGAAGCGCGGCAGCCTGCTGGCAAACCTCACGGGCGTGGTCGTGCACGACCACTGGAAGCCCTACTACACCCTGAAAGGCGTGCTGCATGCGCCGTGCAATGCCCACCACTTGCGCGAACTGAAGGCGCTGGTCGAGATCGAGAAGGAGGACTGGGCGCGCCGGATGCAACGGCTGCTGCGGCGTGCCTGCCATGCCGTGAACCTCGCCCGCGAACAGGATGCGCCGCTGAAGCCGGGACTGATTGCCCTGATCGAACGGCGGTACGACGCCATTGTCGCCGACGGCCTGGCATTCCATGAAGCGCAGCCCGCGCTGACCAAGACCAGACCGCGAGGTCGGCCGCCACGACGCGTCGGCCACAATCTGTTGCTGCGCCTCAGCACGCACAAGCAGGACGTGCTCCGCTTCCTCACCGATCCGCGGGTACCCTTCACCAACAACCTGGCGGAGCGGGATGGACGGATGATGAAGCTGCGGCAGAAGATCTCCGGCGGCTTCCGCTCCGACGATGGCGCCAAGCACTTCGCGGTGATCCGTTCGGTCCTCTCGACCGCCAGGAAGCAGGGATGGGATATCCTCGCCACCTTGACCGGCGATCCAGACCGTCTGCTTTCACAACTCCGATCCGGGTGATCCGACCGCGCTACCTGGGCAGTAACGGTTTTCAAGGTGCCATTTCTCAGCAGCTTTGCCGACAGCGGCGCCGCATCGGCATAAGGCACGATCTGGTCGTCATCGCCGTGCATCACCAGCACCGGCACCGTGATCTTCTTCAGGTCCTCGGTGAAGTCGGTCTGGGAGAAGGCGACGATGCCGTCATAATGCGCCTTGGCACCGCCCATCATACCCTGGCGCCACCAGTTCCAGATCACGCCCTGTGAGGGCTTCGCGCCGGGCCGGTTATAGCCATAGAACGGCCCAGCCGGCACATCGTAATAGAACTGAGCACGGTTGGCAGCGAGCTGCGCCTGCAATCCGTCAAAAACCTCCTTCGGCAGCCCGCCCGGATTGGCCGCCGTCTTCACCATCAGCGGCGGCACCGCGCTGATGATCGCCGCTTTTGCCACCCGGCTTTCGCCGTGGCGCGCCAGGTAGTGCACCACTTCACCGCCACCGGTGGAGTGGCCGACATGCACCGCATCCTTCAGATCAAGATGCGCAGTCAATGCCGCGAGGTCGTCGGCATAATGATCCATGTCATGGCCGCCGCCAGTCTGGGTGGAGCGGCCATGGCCGCGCCGGTCATGTGCGATCACACGGAAGCCCTTGCCAAGGAAGAAGAACATCTGTGCGTCCCAATCGTCCGCCGAGAGCGGCCACCCATGGCTGAACACGATGGGCTGACCCGTGCCCCAGTCCTTGTAGAAAATTTCGGTGCCGTCCTTGGTGGTGATCGTAGGCATGTCCGTGATCCTTTTCACTGATTGGAAGCCGAACGCCTCTGACATGGGAAATATACCCGCCTGGCCCACGATGCGGGTCGGCGAGCAAAACCGACACTCTTCGGGCGATACTGACAATGGTGACCAGCGACGCTCTAACAGAGATCAGCATCCTGGCATAGCCCGATTTCCAGCTCGCCGCGCTCCAGGGCCTAACCGATCTCTTCGTTCAGGCTGCCGGGCAGAGCTCGTGGCTGAGTGTTGATCAAAGCGTCTGCTTCCGGACGTTGCCCCGCATTCGGAAGGTCTCATCGTGGATCGCCGCTTCTCACCTTTTGGTTGAATTTGTGCCGGCGGCAAAGCCTTGCCGGACGCGCAGCAACAGCGCCGTGAAGGTCGTCAGTTCATCGGACGACAGCGACGCGAACACCGTACGCAACCGAGTTCGTGTTGGCCTCGATGGCTTTTCCGATCACCGCCTCGCCCCTCGAAGTCAGGGTTGCAAGCAGGTTCCGGCGATCCTCGCGACCATGGAGGATTTCACCAGGCCTTCACGCTCGAGAACCGCGATCAGCCCGGAAACCGTCGCGCGCGTGACTCCGAGTGCTGCAACGATTTCCTTCTGCGGCATCCCGCTCCCCCTGGCTGCCCACAAAAACGCGCCGGCGACCCTGCGGTGCCCGCCGGCCGCCCGCGCGACGTGAAGGCGGCCGTTTCGAACACGGTCCACACCCACATGCCGAGCAACGACGCGGCGCCGGGCCACGTCTGTCCGGGCGCCGCGCTGGCAGCGAGGAGCAGCGCCGGGACGCCGAAGAAGGCTCTCTGGGAAGCTTGCTCGGAAACCATGCATCGCGAGCTCTCTCGTCCCCCGCTTACGCCAACGAAGCCCACGACTTGGTTCAGCGCTTGTCGTACTCGTCGTGGCGGTGCCACCAGACACCCGTCTCGTTGCGTCCCTTTGGGGCGCGGTCGAGCCACTGGTACGCGCCCCAGAGGCCGTCCACTCCGCGCGCATAGGTGGAATAGGTGTGGTGGACGACGCCGTCCTCGAGCACGAACGCGCTGATGCCCGGCCTATCGCGCGAGTACGTAGGCGCGTCGGTTCCGCATGTGGCCGCGAATTGGGCGACCGGCTCCGGGACCGGTGTCGCGTCCATCGCGTGGCCGCCCTGCCGGTAGTTGTATTCGACGACCCCATCACGCTGTTGCTTCTCGGTAAACGAGACATTGAAGTCGAAGTTGAAGTCACCGCCGAGCGAGGATGCCCAGGGAAACGTCCAGCCCATTCGCCGCTTGTACGCCTGCAACTTCGCGAGCGGCGCCCGCGAGACCGCCCACAGCATGATTGGCCAGGTGAACCACGAACCCGTTGAAGCCGTCCGCTATCATCGAGCAGGAGGGACAGCCCGCCGTCCAGTCGGGCCCGAACATGAAGTGGTAGACGAGGAGCTGCGAGCGCCCTCTGAAAAGGTCTGCCAGCGAGGCACTCTCCTCGTCGGTCTCGAATCGGTACTCCTTATCAATCCGAACCCACGGTAGCTCCTGCCGCCGCCGTGCCAACTCGTCGCTGCGCCGCGTGAGCTCCTTCTCCGCCTTGAGCAGCTCGAGCCGTGCCGCGAGCCACTCTTCCCGTGTCCCGGTCATGTGCTTAGGGCCCGCGGCGGAATAAGTGCTTCAAGGCGGTTGTTGATTTGGCTCAATGGTGTAGTTCCACTCGCCATGGAATGCGTGGCGCGTGATGTTGATCGCCTGCATCTCGTCATCGGACACCTTCACCCCCTTGGGATAGAGGTTGCCGTCGAGCTCGCAGCAGACCCTGAGACCAGTCTCGGTGGTTGTAGAGCTGATCAGTTGCACGATCACCTGATGGCTCACCAGTGGCTTGCCGCGCCAGTTCATGGTGATGAAGGCGAACAGCCGGTGTTCGATGCGGTTCCATTTGCTGGTGCCGGGTGGCAGGTGGGTAACCGTGATCTTCAGGCCGGTCTCGTTGGCAAGACGCTGGAGTTCGCGTTTCCATAGCTTCACCTGCGGCCCGTTGCTGCCGCCGCAGTCGGCGGTGATCGTCAGGCACGTCGCATTGGGATAACGCTGCTTGCCGAGCCTATGCCACCAATGCCGGATGCTCTCGACCGCAAAGGCGCCGGTATCAGCGCTGATGCCGACGCTGATCCAGCCGTGGTTGGCAGCAATGTCGTACACGCCATAGGGAGCGACCTTGCCAAGTTCCGGGATCTTGAAGTCGTGCACCCGCACCGGTTCGGGATCCCCCTTGCGACGCAGCTCACGGCCGTTGTTCTTGAAATCCCCAACCAGCTCCTTCTTCTTGGTGTCCACTGAGATCGCCGGCTCGCCCGCGGCGATCGCCGCTTGCACCGTCGCATTGACGTGCTCGAACTGGGCGTTGCGATCCGGATGGTTGCTCCCCTCCCGCGTCTTGCGGTTGGCCTGGCAACTGTAGTTCAGTTGCCGCAGCAGCTTGCCGAGCACGCGCTGGCTGAGACCTTGAAGCCAAGCGCGGTCAGCTCCTTGACGAGGTGACGCTGACTGCGGCTGACCCAGCGCAGCGGCGAGCCGGGATCGCCGCGAATGGCGTCCTCGATCAGTTTCTCCAGCGCCGCCGGCAACCCGGGTTGCCGGGTCACCGCGCTCTTGCGGCCAGCGCCGGGCCGGCGCAGCCGGGCGCCCAGTTCATTGCGACCGCACCGCAGTTCCGCAATGCCTCGCTGGATGGTGCTGCGCGCCAGCCCGGTTGCGCTCGCGGTCGCGGTGACGCCGCCAGGGCCCTGCGCCAGCGCTTCGTTGGCGGCGAACAGTCGCCGGGCACGTTCATCGAGGAAGGCTGCTGCTTTCCGCCAACGCGCACGGATGTCGGCGATGTCGATCACACCGCGACGCTAGCCGACGCATCTCGCGTCGCACCTAGCAAATTCTCAGATTCTATTCGTGCTTTGTTTGCGGCTCCTCAATTCGTTTATTTCGCCGCGAGTCCTTAGTCATCGCTCTTGTCTCCTTTCTTTGCGTGTCCTTCATCGTTCATTACCCGAGCTCTTGATCACGGAGAAACGTTCTCCCATGCCTTGACGGTCGTGATCAAACTCCGCAAACTGTCGTTTATATAAAAGCCCCATGCGTCTGAACAATTTTCCTTTTCGTTCGCTCATCGCGTCTGGTGCGTTTACGGAAGGCGCACGCCAGCATTGACGTGCCTGCCGTGTCGTTTCGCCCAGGGCACATCCCTCGGAGTGGAGCGATGAGCGTCCTTCCCAGTTGGGTCAAGGAATACTCGACAGCAATGACCGTCGATCCCGTCACGCGCCTTATGATGTAATCCCGTGGATTTAAGATTGCGGAGAGTTCTGGTAAGCATACGCTGGGAGACGCTTCCGATATGGCGACGCAACTGCCCGTGCCGGCAAGGCTTTTCCTTTAACGAAACAAAACCCTGAGTGTCCACCTACCGATGAAGATCGAGGGAACCATTCTCGATTCTTGCATCCTCTTCATAGTGTCGTGCCTCTGTCATAGTGTAGTGCTTCTCGGTGAGACAACCTTTCGAATTCGCCTCTCACGCCTTTCTCTCAAGCTCGGCGCCGTCCCACCGTGCCTGTCCTTGCGCGCCAAAACGCAATTAGGAACATGTGTGTACCTAGGACCTTATTAGCCCGCGCGGGCCGTCTTGATATGACTTGGTGGTTGGTAGTCATGAGATATATTTAGCGCCGGGCATCCAACGGTGAGAGTGACAAGTGTGGCGGGATTCCGATGGACTCGCTGATCACGGCCGCGGCGCGTGCGCTCGCGGCGGGTGATGCCCTCGGGGCACTGAACCGGGTCGCGTTGCGCGACGACCCGCCGGCGCTCGCGCTTCGTGGCATCGCGATGGCGCGGCTCGGCGATCTCGTTCGTGCGAAGGCTCTCCTGCGAAGTGTGGCGCGCGCCTTCGGTCCGAAAGAGGCGGTGGCCCGCGCGAGGTGTGTCGTCGCCGAGGCCGAGATCGCGCTCGTCTCGCGCGACCTGGGCTGGCCGGCAAAGGCGCTCGACGCAGCGCGGGCAACGCTCGAAGCGCACGGCGACCGCGTAAATGCCGCGCATGCGCGGAATCTCGAGATCCGGCGCCTGCTCCTGATCGGCCGCCTCGACGAGGCCGGGCATGCGCTTGCCGAGCTCGACCCCGCGCCCTTCCCGCCCGCGTCGAGGGTCGCCCACGAGCTGGTGGTTGCGGGACTCGCGATTCGGCGCTTGCAGACGAAGACAGCGCGCGCTGCGCTCACTCGGGCCGAGCACGCCGCGCGCGAGGCGGACATCCCCGCGCTGACGGCGGAGGTCGAAAGCGCATCACTCGTGATGAACACGCCCGCGGCACGCCTGATCACGCGTGGCGAGGAACGCCCTCTCCTGCTCGAGGAGGTTGAAGCGCTGCTGGCGTCAGGGGCGTTCGTCGTGGACGCCTGCCGCCATGTCGTGCGGAACGCAGGCATGGTGGTCTCGCTCGCGACGCGCCCGGTATTGTTCGCGCTTGCACGCGCGCTGGGTGAAGCGTGGCCTGGAGACGTGCCAAGGAGCACGCTCATCGCACGCGCCTTCCGGGCGAAGCACGCCGATGAATTGCATCGCGCCCGGTTGCGGGTCGAAGTCGGGCGGCTTCGCGTGGAGCTTCGGGCGCTGGCAGACGTGAGCGCGACGAAACAAGGCTTTGCGCTGGCGCCGAGCCGCGCCGACGAAGTCGTCGTGCTGGCGCCGCCCGTCGAAGAGCAGCATGCGGCAGTGCTCGCCTTCCTTGCCGACGGTGAGTTGTGGTCGAGCTCGGCTCTATCGATTGCGCTCGGCGCTAGCCCGCGCACCGTGCAGCGGGCGCTCGATTTGCTTGCGGCAGCAGGCAAGGTGCAATCGTTTGGTCGCGGGCGAGCGCGTCGTTGGATGACCCCGTCCGTGCCGGGATTCCCGACAAGCTTGTTACTCCCTGGTCCACTGCCGAGTGACTAGGATGGAAGCATGGCAAAAGGTCCCGCCTCGGCACGGTTGGTCGTGAAGGATATGCCGGCCCCAGCGTCCATTGGGTGCGCGGCGGCACGGTCCGCGCCGTTGACCCTCCGTCCGCACGTGTTACCTCTAGAACGAGCGACTTGCAGGCTCGCTATGGTACGCGTCCAGACCCACGAACCCGAGACCCCCATGACCCGAGAGGAGTTCCTGGCCTGGGTAGACCAGCAGCCTTCCGGCCGGTTCGAGCGTATCGATGGCGTCGTGGTCGCGACGGTACCCGAGCGGGCCTCGCACAACCTGCGCAAGGGCTCAGCGCGCGATGCCTTGCGGCGCGCCGTAAGAGAGGCGGGACTGACGTCCTGCCAGGTCTTCGGCGACGGCATGACGATTCAGGTCGAGAACAGCGACTTCCAGCCCGATGCTCTCCTGCGTTGCGGCCCGCTTCTGCCGGGTAACTCCACCACTGTGCCCGACCCCGTGGTGCTTGTCGAAGTGCTGTCCCCGGACAGTGGCACCAGGGATCGGGCCACCAAGCTGCGTGCATACTTCAAGCTGCCGTCGGTGCAGCATTACCTGATTGTCTGGCCTGACGAGCAGCGTATCGTTCGCCACTTGCGAATGTCGAATGACGAGGTTGCTACACAGACTTTCGTATCCGGCGAAATCAGCCTCGGTCCTCCGGGGATCGTGATGACTGTCGAGGAGTTCTATGCCGACTGAGCGGCGGCAGCGGGCGCCGCATCGATCAGCGGCCGAAATCCTCCGCGAGTATGGACCCTTTCCGGGCGCCGACCGCGTGAATGGCGTCACCTATGACGGTCAGCGCGTCTGGTTTGCATCCGGAGACAAGCTGCACGCCTTCGATCCGGCGAGCGGGAAGACGCTGCGCTCGATCGATGTCGCCGCGCATGCAGGAACGGCCTTCGACGGCCAGCACCTGTTTCAGATCGCGGAGGATCGCATCCAGAAGATCGATCCGAAGACCGGCCGTGTGCTCGCCACGATCCCGGCGCCCGGCGGCGGCGGTGACTCGGGGCTCGCCTGGGCCGAAGGGTCGCTCTGGGTGGGGCAGTATCGGGACCGGAAGATCCATCAAGTCGATCCCCGAACAGGGACGATCCTTCGCACCATCGAGTCCAACCGCTTCGTCACCGGGGTCACCTGGATCGACGGAGAGCTCTGGCACGGCACCTGGGAAGGTGACGAGAGCGATGTGCGGCGAGTCGATCCTGGAACGGGAGAGGTCCTGGAGAGGCTCGACATGCCGCCCGGAGTGGGCGTGTCGGGGCTCGAGTCCGATGGCGGCGATCAGTTCTTCTGCGGAGGAGGAAGCAGCGGGAAGGTGAGAACCGTCCGCCGACCCAGGCGAGGCTCCGCGGCGGGCAGCGGCTCCGAGATCCCCGTCGACTCCACGAGCAAGTAGTCGAAGCGGCCCTCGCCGGCGAGGTTCACCGAAGCCTTTGCGCGAAGTGCTCCGATCGACGTGACGGTATCTGCGCAAGCTGCTTCGTCATTCGCTGCCGATACCGTCAGACCGACCGGCATCGATCTTCACTGGTGTATGACGCTGCACGCGAGTTCACCCTAACTGGAAACGCCGGGCCAACTGCACCTCTGCCGCTTGCGGGTCTGGGTTGCGAAGCAGGGAAAGGCTGCCCCGGGCCTCAACCCAGGGGTCGCCGTGCGTAGCGCGGCGGGTGAGGGTTCCTGCGTGGGCGACGGCCACGCGGTTCATTTCGCGAACCGACCTGTCCCGCAAGCCGGAGAGATGGACGGGGCAGCGGTCGGGTCCATTTCCCGTCTAGTTGAACGTGCTCTAATTGGGGAATATCCCAGCACACTGCCTCCTGACCAACCCGCCGCCCCGCCCAGGCTTGCCCGCGGCGGAAGCCTGTGCCTATCACGCCCGCCTTCGCAGGCAGGTCCCCAGGGGGTTTGCATGGCCGACATCGCGGAGCTTCACGCCGAAACCCCGGCGCTCGCCAGGCAGGCCGAGATACTGGCGCGCCCGATGACGAGCGCCCGCCGCCTTGCCGATGCCGCTCGCGCGCTGGCGATCGACGCGGTGGAGGCGGCCAACTCCGGCCATCCCGGCATGCCGATGGGCATGGCCGACGTCGCCACCGCGCTCTGGACGCGTTTCCTGAAATTCGATGCTGCCGACCCGCACTGGCCGGACCGTGATCGCTTCGTGCTGTCGGCCGGGCACGGCTCGATGCTGCTGTATGCGCTGCTCTACCTCACCGGCGTCCCGGGCATGACGCTGGAGGACATCAAGCGCTTCCGCCAGCTTCACTCCCCCGCCGCCGGCCATCCCGAATACGGCGATGCGCCGGGGATCGAAACCACCACCGGCCCCCTCGGCCAGGGCATCGGCACCGCCGTCGGGATGGCGCTCGCCGAGCGCATGCTGGCCGCGCGATTCGGCAAGTCGCTGGTCGATCATCGCACCTGGGCGCTCTGCTCGGACGGCGACCTGATGGAGGGGATCAGCCACGAGGCGATCGGGCTGGCCGGTCATCTGCGCCTGGAGAAGCTGACCTTCCTTTACGACGACAACCACATCTCGATCGACGGCGACACCGCCCTGGCGCGTTCGGAAGACACGATGAAACGCTTCGCCGCGTCGGGCTGGGCCACGAAGGCGGTGGATGGGCACGACCCGGTGCAAGCGGCCGCGGCGCTCTCGTTCGCCGTGCGCTCCAAGAAGCCGACCCTGATCGTCTGCCGCACGATTATTGGCCTGGGCGCGCCGACCAAGGCGGGCACCGCCGCAGTGCATGGCGCGGCGCTGGGGGCAAAGGAAGCGGCGGCCGCCAAGCAGGCACTCGGCTGGCACGAGCCGCCCTTCACTATTCCCGACGAGTTGATGGAGCGCTGGCGGGCAGCCGGCACGCGCGGCGCTGCGGCGACGCCGCGCCTGGCTCAAGCGCCTCGCGCGGCACAACATGCGCGCGGAGTTCGAGCGGGCGATCGCCGGAAAACTGCCGGAAAACTGGCACGAGGTAGTCGCGGCGCTGAAGCAGCAGATTGCGGAGCAGAAGCCGAAGCTGGCTACCCGCGCGGCGAGCCAGAAGGCGCTGGAGGCACTCGTACCGGCCACGCCCGAACTGGTCGGCGGCTCGGCCGACCTCACCGGCTCGAACCTGACCTTCGTGAAGTCGATGGGAGTCGTCGGCCCCGGCAGCTATAGTGGCCGCTACATCCATTTCGGCATCCGCGAACATGGCATGTGCGCCGCCGCCAACGGCATGGCGGTGCATGGCGGACTGATCCCCTACACCGGCACGTTCTTCGTCTTCACCGACTACATGCGTCCGGCGATCCGCATCGGCACCATCATGCGCCAGCGGGTGATCCACGTGCTCACCCACGACTCGATCGGCCTCGGCGAGGACGGCACGACGCATCAGCCTGTCGAGCATCTCGCCAGCCTGCGGGCGATGCCGAACATCCACGTATTCCGCCCGGCCGATGCGATGGAGACGGCCGAGTGCTGGGAGCTGGCGATCCGCCGCACCGACGGGCCAAGCCTGCTGGTGCTCAGCCGCCAGGCGGTGCCGGCGCTGCGCACCGATGCCGGCGAGAACCGCTGCGCCCGCGGAGGCTACGTGATTGCCGAGGCGGATGGGCCTCGCCAGGCGACAGTGATCGGCACCGGCACTGAGGTGTCTATCGCCATGGACGCGCGCGCCGCCCTGGCGCAGGAGGGGATCGCGGTCGCCGTGGTATCGCTGCCCTGCTGGGAGCTGTTCGATGCCCAGGACGAGGCATATCGGGCCCAGGTGTTGGGCAACGCGCCACGGATCGGTATCGAGGCCGCCTCGCCGTTCGGGTGGGAGCACTGGCTGGGACCCGACGGCATGCTTCATCGGGATGACCACGTTCGGTACCTCCGCGCCGTGGCAGGATGTGTACAAAGAGTTCGGCATCACATCGGAAGCAGTTGCCGCGGCCGTCAAGAAACGGCTTAGATAACAACGAACCACCTCTCACGCTGTGCGGGAGAGGTCTTTTGAAATGCAGAGGAACCACCAGGAAATGTCGGTCAAGGTTGCCATCAACGGGTTCGGACGCATCGGCCGGCTTGTGCTGCGGGCGCTGATCGAGAGCGGGCGCGACGATGTCGTGCCGGTGGCGATCAACGACCTCGGTAGCGCCGAGGCCAACGCGCATCTCTTCCAGTACGATAGCGTGCATGGCCGCTTCCCCGGCCAGCTCGAAGTCTCTGGTGATACCATGACGGTGCGTTATGGCGGGCGGGTCTGGGGACCGATCAAAGTCGCCGCCGAGCGCGATCCGGCCAAGGTGCCCTACCAGGGCGTCGATGTCGCGATGGAATGCACCGGTCTCTTCACCAGCAAGGAGGCAGCGTCCCAACTTCTCAAGGCGGGTGCGCGCAAGGTACTGGTCTCGGCTCCGGCGGACGGGGTCGATGCCACGATTGTCTATGGCGTCAACCACAAGACGATCACGCGCGATATGACGGTGATCTCCAATGCCTCCTGCACGACCAACTGCCTCGCCCCCATGGCCAAGGTGCTGCATGACAGCTTCGGCATCCTGCGCGGCTACATGGTGACCATCCACGCCTACACCGGCGATCAGCGCCTGCAGGATACGCTACATCGCGACCTACACCGCGCCCGTGCCGCGGCCGTTTCCGCGATACCCACCTCCACCGGGGCGGCGCGCGCGGTCGGGCTGGTGCTGCCCGAGCTCAAGGGCAAGCTCGACGGCACTGCGATCCGCATCCCCACGCCCAATGTCTCATTGGTCTCGCTCGACGTGAACCTGAGGAGCCAGGCGACCAAGGAGCAGGTCAACGCGGCGATGAAGCGCGCTTCGGAGACCGAGCTGAAGGGCATTCTGGACTACAACACTGCCCCGCTGGTCAGTATCGACTTCAACCACTGCCCGGCGTCCTGCACCTTCGATGCCACCCAGACAGCGGTGGTCGATGGCGAGATGGTCCGCGTGATGGGGTGGTACGACAACGAGTGGGGCTTCTCGAACCGGATGGCGGATACCGCGGCACTGTTTGGCAGCCTGTAGCGCCCGCATGGCGTACCGGACGCTTGATGGCGTGGAGGTCGCCGGCCGGCGCGTGCTGATGCGCGCCGACCTGAACGTGCCGGTGCATGACGGTAAGATCAGCGATTTCTCGCGGCTCGAGCGCCTTACGCCGACGATCCGCGAGCTCTCGGGCAAAGGCGCGAAGCTGATCATATGCAGTCATTTTGGCCGCCCGAAGGGCACGCGCGTGCTTTCCCTGTCGCTTGCCCCCGTCGCGAGGGCGCTGGGTGGAGTGCTGGGCATGCGTGTGCGCTTTGCCGAGGACTGCATCGGCATTCCGGCGCAGCAGGCAGTTTCGGTGCTAAGCAGCGGCGCCGTGGCGGTGCTGGAGAACACCCGCTTCCACCCGGGCGAGGAGGCGAATGATCCGGCCTTCGCCGCCGAGCTGGCGAAGCTCGCCGAAATCTACGTCAACGACGCGTTCTCGGCTGCCCATCGTGCGCATGCGAGCACGGAAGGCGTGGCGCATCTGCTTCCCGCCTATGCCGGCCGGCTGATGCAGGCAGAGCTCGAAGCATTGGATTCCGCGCTCGGGCATCCGGCGCGCCCGGTGGCCGCGGTGGTAGGCGGTGCGAAGGTCTCCACCAAGCTCGAACTGCTCGGCAACCTGGTTGGGCGGGTCGATGTACTTATGATCGCCGGCGCGATGGCCAACACCTTCATGGCGGCACAGGGGCACGCCGTGGGCCGGTCCTTGCAGGAAGCCGACATGCATGCCACCGCTCTGGAGATACTTGAGCGCGCCAAGACTGCCGGCTGCGAGATGATGTTGCCGGAAGATGCGGTGGTCGCCACTGCTTTGCAGCCCGACGTGCCGACGCGCACCGTGCCGGTCACCGCCGTTCCGGCCGACAGCATGATCCTGGATGTCGGGCCAAAGACCGTGTCGGCGCTGGGTCGCCGATTGCAGGCGCTGAAGACGCTGGTCTGGAACGGCCCGCTCGGCGCCTTCGAGACTCCGCCTTTCGATGCCGCCACGACGGCGTTCGCGCGAGCGGTCGCGGCGGCGACGGAGGGCGGCGGACTGCGCAGCGTGGCAGGCGGCGGCGACACCGTTGCCGCTCTGCGCCATGCGGGGGTGCTCGATCGGCTGAGCTATGTCTCCACCGCCGGCGGCGCATTCCTGGAATGGCTGGAGGGCAAAACCCTGCCCGGCGTCGCCGCGCTTTCCCGCTCCCCTTGCGGGAGGGGGCAGGGGGAGGGGGCGCCGGGAGCGAGGCAAGGAACCAGTAGCGAACCAGAATCCTGAAGCAGTCGCCCCTGCCGCTCGTGCCGCCAAAAGCGAGCCCGCCATGCCTGTCCTGAAGCGCGACGACGCCGAGATCTATTTCGAGGAATCCGGCTCAGGCTATCCGGTGCTGCTCTTCTCCCCCGGTGGCATGCGCTCGCGCATCGAGATGTGGCACGCCCCACCGGGCGGCCCGCCCCGAGCCTGGAACGACTGGACGCAGGCGCTCGCCGCAAACTATCGCGTGGTGGCGATGGATCAGCGCAATGCCGGCCGCTCGCGCGGAGCGATCGCGGCCGACCATGGCTGGCACACCTATGCCGCCGACCAGCTCGCGCTGATGGGTCATCTCGGCATCGAGCGCTGCCACACGCTCGGAGGCTGCATCGGTTCAAGCTTCTGCCTCAAGCTCTGCGAGGTCGCACCCGAGCGGATCAGTGCGGCGGTGCTGCAGAACCCGATCGGCCTGCACCCGCAGTTCCCAGCTTATTTCCCGGATAGCTTCGCCGACTGGACGAAAGAGCAGAGCGCAGCGCGTCCTGAGCTGGACGAGGCAGCGATGCGTTCCTTTGGGCAGCACATGTGGGACGGCGAGTTCGTCTTTAGCGTGAGCCGCGACTTCGCCCGGACCTGCCCCGTTCCCGCCTTGGTGCTGCCCGGCAACGATACGCCGCATCCCGCGGCGATCGGGCTGGAACTAGCCGATCTTCTGCCCAAGGCCGAGATGCTGCGCGACTGGAAGGGCCCAGCGCATCTGGACGAGCAGCGACGCCGGGTCGCTGGCTTTCTCGAGAAGCGCACGCCGTGAGCTGGGCGGCCGGTCTGGTGACCGGCTTCGACACTTCGCCGATCTCCAGATCCCGTGACGACACGGCCGCGGGAGGGGTTCGCCTCGTCAGTCCATCCACGCAATGACAGCAGACAAGCCGTTTACAATCGAAATGTACTCTTGATCAGCTCCGCGCACTCCATCGGGGAAGCACGGCTCGTGTCAACTTCAACGTCATAACTCGTATTCTGATGTACCCGGTCGTATTGCCACCGGGCCAGGCCGATCAGTCGATCGCCACGCGCGCGCTCTCGCGCTTCCAGAACCGCCAGCGGGGCGAAGACGCCGACCAGAAAGACCTTGAATGCAGAGAGAAGCTCCGCATATTCCGCGTTCTTCGGCCCCACCAGAACGTCATTGTCGATGGCGGTGGGAATCCGCGCAAATCTGGCGACGTTCGAAAACTTGGCACGAAAGTTGCCGAGGCTTCCGCCGACCTCACCGTCGAAGTCGGAACAGAAACGTCGCCAGATTTACGCGGATTCACGCAGCCATCAACACGTCATCGACGATCAGATTGTTCCCCTGAGCCGCCATCGCCGCGACGGCGTGCCGCATGCCGCAAAACGCCCGCTCCGCCACCGGCCCCGTCCTGATCACTACCGAGGGCTTCCCGCCTTCCTCGATTGTCGTGAAGGTCAGCCCATCCGGATGGTCCTGGTAGCGCTCTGGAAGCATCTCCAGGAACGTATCCATCTGGACATGCAGGAAGGGCTCGGCTGTAATCGCCTGCAGGGCTCGGGCAATCGAGCTTTTGCCCGAGCTACCCACCCCGTTCAGAATGACGATTCGAGCGGCACGTTCCACGGCAGACCTTCATCTTTCGCTATCACGAGCGCATAGGAGACAAGCATGCCCGCGTCGCTTCCGCTCGCCCTGCGTGCCATGGCATACAACAATGCCTGGGCTAATCATCGCCTGTTGTCCGCCTGCGCCAGGCTGACCCAGACAGAATTCGAGGCGCCGCGAACAAGCTTCTTCCCTTCGATTCAGGCGACTCTCAACCACATTCTCGTCATCGACTGGTTCTATGTGGATGCGCTCGAAGGCGGCACACTCGGGCCGGCTGCTTGGAAGAATCCGATCCCGTGTCCGACAGTGTCGGAGCTGTACACCGAGCAAGCTGCGGTTGATCGCCGGCTGATCGCCTGGTGCGAGTCGCTGGATGAAACCGGACCCGACCAGATCATCCACGTGAATCGCATTACACGCGTGCAGAGCGAGCGCGCCGACCGGCTATTGTTGCACCTCTTCCAGCACCAGATCCATCATCGTGGCCAGGCGCATGCCCTGCTCAGCGGTACGTCGGTCCGGCCACCGCAGCTCGACGAATTCTTCTCGATCGCCGAGGCACCGTTGCGCGCAGCCGAGATCAAGGAACTTGGATGGACGGAAGCAGAAGTTTGGGGCAGTTAAGCAGAACAAGGCCTGCCCTTCGGGCTTCAACCCACCTGTCGCCGCACGCGGCACGGCGGGTGAGGGTGCCGCGCTGGGCTCCGACCCACGGTTGGCCCAGTCGTCCTGCGCGGGCCTTCCAGATAAAGCCTAAGTAACGCTGTCGATAGCTAATTATGTTGTCCGGTTTATGTAGCACATCAGTTGTCCGCTTGTTTCCGGTCTGTTCGCAAGAGCAGGGACAGAACGGCTGGCGACGGGGCACGGTACGCCCCCACTGTCTTCTTCAAACCATGAATCAATTTCCTTCTTTTGCTGATGCGCCTGTGGAGTTGTGGGCAACGCTCTTCCGTTGTCCACAAATCCACAGGCGAGCCGGACCCAAGCGAGATCATGCCGCCGCGTCCAACGCCGCCATCCGCAGCGCCCCCTGCGCGTCATAGCGTCCCAGGCAGCGCGGGCCGTGGAACACCGCGTGGCTCCCGTCGTGATATTGCCGCACCTTCACCCGTGCCTTCACGAAATGAGCACGCAGCGGCGAGGGTGGAATTTGCAGCTTCATCCGTCGCCACGAAACCGTGTTGTCGCGGTCCACCTGGCGCTCCTCCTGGATACACAGAATTTCCCGCAGATCGACACCAGCAACTGCGACGAAAGCCGATCCCTCCTGCTCCGCCTTCACCGCAAACTGGGCGTGATGCGCCGGCAGGTAGCAATCCCGAATGAACCGGTTGGCCTCCGCAACCGTCGTGATCCCAGCCAGCGCCAGCTCCTTGATCAGGCGGTCCTGTAACGTCTGAAACAGCCGCTCCGAACGACCACGGGCCTGCGGTGAGTAGGCCGCAATGTGCTCCACGCCCAAATGCGCCAGCGCCCGCCCAACCTGCGTCAGCCGCTTCCGGTCAACCGGGCCGCCAGCCTCGGGCGTCACGAAGTAGTGGCTGCCCCGATCCGTATACAGGCTCAGTGCCAGGCCATGCGCGCCAAACACCTCCAGCAGAGCCTGGAACGTCAATTCCGTGCCTTCCTCCGCTACCAAAAACGCCGAGTAGATCACGTTCGTCGCGTCGTCCATCGTCACGATCAGGTCCAGCGCCTCCCGCCCCGCCAGCCATTCATGGCGCGACCCGTCCTGATGAAGCATCATCCCAGGCAACGGCCGTCGCGGCCGCTTGCGCCGGTGTGCGCCGCGCCGCGGGGCGCGCTCCAGAAGCCCCTTCGATTGCAGGTACACCTTCGTCCACGTGTAGCCCCAGCGGAAACCGTGGCGGCGCACCAGGTGCTCGTGAAAGTGCTTCGCCGTGAACCCGCTGTAACGCGTACGATACAGCCGCTCGACCTCCTCCTCCCGATCGACCGGAACCCGCTTCCCGGACGCCCGGCCAAGCCGCCGGTCCAGCAGACCGGCCTCGCCGGCCTCTTCGTAGCGCTGTTGCCAACGACGGAATGTCCGCTCGCTGATCCCAAGCAGCTCCGCCGCTTCGCACTGGTTGAGTTCGCTCAATTCATACCCGTCCAGCACGCTCCGGAACTTGATCACTCGCACACCCTGAAGGGCTTCCGACCGGCGCATTCAGGGCTCCTCCAAAGGAGCCCATCATCACCGGACAGATCGTGTGCTACCTAAACCGGACATATCGTGTGCTACCGACAAAAGCCTAAGTAACGCTTGACATGCAGCAATATTAACGCTATAATTCCATCATGTCACCCAGCACCCGCCCAAACCGCCGCACCCTCGCCGGCCAGCTCCCGGCCGACGCGGGCTACCAGCTCATCCGCACGCCCTGCCTCTCGCTGCCCCCGCCGCGCACCGACAGCCCCGAAGACATCGCCCTGCGGAACCAATTCACCATCGCCCGGATCGCCGCGCTCTCTCCGGCCAACGCAGCCGAGGCCGATCTCGCCGCCCGCTTCGTCGCTGCCTCCGACCAGGTGAAAGAATTACTGCGCATCGCACAGGAACCGGAGACATCGCCATCCGGGGCCATGATATGCCGCGCCCAGGCCAACGCCATGATGCGCCAGGCGCAAGGTGCGCTCAGAATGCTGCTCCGCGTCCAGGCCACTCGACAGCAACCGTGAAGCCCGCGGGGGCGTCGGCCCTCTCCCCGGAAGGGCCGCCAACCCTCCAATGCGCTGCGCCTTCTCGTCCCGGTTCCCCTCCCCCTTGTGGGCCCCCCTTGCGGGACGGGGTTAGGGGGAGAGAACCTCTCGAGCGAGGCAGCATATCCACGCTCCAACTGTCTCGCACACGGCGAAATGAGACGGTGATGAGAACAGACCGCATCCCCACGACAACGGGAAACCCCACCCCCCATGCACCTCTTCCACATGCCGCGCACTTGCGAGAGAGTGGTGAAGGAGGCCGCCGTCCGCGGCCGTGCCAAGTCCGGGTGAACGCGCCCTGGCTTGCAGTGGCGTCTCTCCTGCTTCTGACCAGCACCCTGCTTGTCGCACCGGCGCTGGCCGAAGGACTGCTCATGACCCATCGCCTGTCGGCCGAGCTCGCCAACCAGGCCGCCGGCGAAGTCGTCGCGAGCTGCGCCAAACAGGGATACGCCGAAACCGCAGTTATCGTCGATGCCGATGGCGTACGCCAGGCAGTGTTGCGCGGCGACCGCACCGGCAGCCATACGCTCGATAGCGCGTACGCCAAGGCGTACACCGCCGCTTCGTTCAAGACCGATACCAGCGTGCTGGTCGAGCGGGCGAAGACAGTCCCCGGCTTCTCCGCCTTGTTTACCCAACTGCCGCACCTGCTCCTGTTCGGCGGCGGCGTGGTTATCAAGGTTGGTGACGAAGTGGTCGGTGCAATCGGGGCCGCCGGTGCACCCGGCGGCAATCTCGACGAGGCCTGCGCTCGCGCCGGCCTCGACAAAATCCGCGCTCAGCTCAAATAGCAGCCGCTTACGGCCCCCGCCGGCGACGTGGACCGCCGCGACGCTTCGACGGATCATAACCTCCGCCGCCCGGTCCCAGTGGTTCCGGCGTGCGATCCCGACGCGCGCGCAGAGTGGCGCTGGCGACCGGCGGCGGCTCCAGGCCGAGCTCCAGCGCCTCCAGTCGCCGAATCTCGTCGCGCAGCCGCGCCGCCTCTTCGAATTCCAGGTCGGCTGCCGCCGCGCGCATGCGCTTCTCCAGGTCGGCGATTGCCGCCTTCAAGTCCTTGCCGACGAACTCCGCCGGCCCGGCATCGGCGACGGGTGCGACGGTGACGTAGTCCTGCTCGAACACCGAGGCCAGCACATTACCGATCTGCTTCCTGACCGATTGCGCCGTAATGCCATGATCTTCGTTCCAGTCGCGCTGCTTGTTCCGGCGCCTCTCGGTCTCCTCGATCGCGCGGCGCAGACTGTCGGTCATCGTGTCGGCGTACAGGATCACCCGCCCGTCGATGTTGCGTGCCGCCCGACCGATGGTCTGCACCAGCGAGGTAGTGGAGCGGAGGAACCCTTCCTTATCGGCATCCAGGATGGCCACCAGCATGCATTCGGGAATATCCAGGCCCTCGCGCAGCAGGTTGATCCCCACCAGCACGTCGAACACGCCCAGGCGCAGATCGCGCACGATCTCGATCCGCTCCAGCGTGTCGATATCGGAGTGCAGGTAGCGCACCTTCACGCCGTGCTCTGTCAGGTAGTCAGTCAGGTCTTCGGCCATGCGCTTGGTCAGCGTCGTGACCAGCACGCGCCCGCCGCGGCCCGCGACCGCGCGACATTCGGCCAGCAGGTCATCGACCTGTCGCTCCACGGGTCGCACATCCGTCATCGGATCGATCAACCCGGTGGGGCGGATCACCTGTTCGACGAACACGCCGCCAGTGCGCTCCATCTCCCACGGGCCGGGCGTGGCGGACACGAACATGGTCGGCGGCCGATAGGTCTCCCACTCCTCGAATTTGAGCGGCCGGTTGTCGACGCAGGATGGCAGGCGGAAGCCGAACTCGGCGAGGATGGACTTGCGGTTGAAGTCGCCGCGGAACATGCCGCCGAGCTGCGGCACGGTGACGTGGCTCTCATCGACGATCAGCAGTGCGTTCTCCGGTAAGTATTCGAACAGCGTCGGCGGGGGATCGCCCGGCCGGCGACCGGTGAGGTAGCGCGAGTAGTTCTCGATGCCTTTGCAGGAGCCGGTTGTTTCCATCATCTCGATGTCGAAGGTGGTGCGCTGCTGCAGCCGCTCAGCCTCCAGCAGCTTTCCCTCGGCCACCAGCTCGTCGAGCCGTTCCTTCAGCTCCTTCCGGATATCCACGATCGCCTGAGCCAATGTTGGGCGCGGCGTGACGTAGTGGCTGTTGGCATAGACGGTGACCGCATCCAGCGCTACCGTCCGCTCGCCGGTCAGCGGGTCGAATTCGTGGATGGCTTCGATCTCGTCGCCGAACAGGCTAATGCGCCAGGCGCGGTCTTCGTAGTGGCTGGGGAAGATATCGACGATCTCCCCGCGTAGCCGGAAGGCGCCGCGCTGGAACGCCTGGTCGTTGCGGCGGTATTGCAGCTCCACCAGCGCCTTGGCCAGCTTGTCGCGATCGATCCGGCCGCCGGTTTCCAGCTTCACCACCATGCGCGCGTAGGTCTCGACCGAGCCGATACCGTAGATGCAGGACACCGATGCGACGATGATCACGTCGCCACGTTCCAGCAGCGCCTGCGTTGCCGAATGGCGCATGCGGTCGATCTGCTCGTTGATCTGGGCGTCTTTCTCGATATAGGTGTCGGTGCGCGGGACGTACGCCTCCGGCTGGTAGTAGTCGTAGTAGGAAACGAAATACTCGACCGCGTTGTCGGGGAAGAAACTCTTCATCTCGCCGTATAGCTGTGCCGCGAGGGTCTTGTTGGGGGCCAGGATCAGGGCCGGCTTCTGCACCGCCTCGATCACCTTGGCCATGGTGAAGGTTTTGCCCGAGCCCGTGACGCCGAGCAGCACCTGGTCACGCTCGTTCTGCCGCACCCCGCGGACCAACTCCGCGATTGCCGAGGGCTGGTCGCCGGAGGGCTGGTAATCCGACACCACCCGCAGCGGGCGGCTGATCGGCTTGGCCGGCTGCTTCTCTGGGATGAACTGAACGGGGGCGGGACGGCGGAGCAGTGTAGCGGACATCAGGCACTCCTGGCGGACTCCAATCAGCACCCCTCCCCTTGCGGGAGGGGATGGGGGAGGGTGGCCCTCGAAGCTTGTGAGCGTGACATGGCGCATCAAGACCAGTGCGTCGAGGGGGTGCCTTCAGTCGCCCCAAGCGGTATCGAAGCCGGTGAACGTGTGCGGGATACGGTGGATCTCGCTCAACACCTTCCGCTGCACCTCGATCGGCGTGTCAGGTGGGAAGTCGAGATCAATCGAATCCGCCACCCCGCCGAAACGCTGCGCGATCTCACCGGCGATCGCATCATAGGTCCCGTAAGCGGCAAAAATCCGCACCACGTCGTCGGACACGAGCGCCGGCATCTCCTGCCAGCGTCCCTCGACTGATAGACGATGCAGGCGCTGCCCCAACTCCTCCAGCCCGTGCAGCGTCAGGATCGGCAGATAGGTGCGGGTCGAGCCATAGAACGCAATCCGTGCGCGCACCGTTTCCATCGCAGCGGCCACGGTCGCCTCGTCAGGGCCGGTGACGACGAACCCGCCGCCGTGGATGTCGAAATTCTCCCGCCGGCCGGCGGACTGCATCCCCTCGGCGAGCCGCGGCAGACAGACCTGCTCCAGATAGTCGCGCGAGCAGAGCGGATGCAGGCGGACCCCGTCCGCGACTTGGCCGGCGACCCGCAGCATCGCCTCGCCGACAGCGGCGATCGCGACCGGGATCATCGGCAGGCCGGTGGGCTCGGGCGAGAAATCCGGCGTCATCAGCGTGAGCTGATAGTGCGGGCCTCGATAATCGAGCGGCCCGCGTGTCTCCCAGCAGCGCCAGATCGCCCGCAGCGCGCGCACGTAATCGCGCAGCCGCGGCGCCGGCGGCGACCACGGAATGCCGAACCGGCGTTCGTTGTGCCCCTTCACCTGGCTGCCGAGACCCAGCACGAAGCGGCCATTGGAATTGGCCTGAAGGTCCCAGGCCTGGCTCGCGAGCACAGTCGGGCTGCGCGGAAAGGCGACGGCGATCGAGGGCGTCAACTCCACCCGCTCGGTCGCCAACGCGGCGAAGCCGAGCGGAGCGAAGCAGTCATGTCCCAGCTCGACCGTGGTCAGCACATCGAAGCCCGCCGCTTCGGCGGCACGCGCGAACGCTCCCACCTTGCGCCAGTCGTGTGGCGGCAGCCTTGTGAAGATGCGCATCGATGTCTCGTCAGGTGGCCATCTTCATGCGGGCACCGGCGCATCCGGATGCAGCAGGTTCTCGCGCTTCAGCTCCGCCCAGAGATCGGCGGGGATCTTTCGGCGGATCAGCTCGACGTTGGTCTTGAACTCCTCGACCGTGCGTGGGCCGGGGATCGTTGCGCAGACGACGTTGTGGGCCAGTGGAAACTGCAGCGCCGCGGCCGGCAGCGGCACGTTATGCCGGTCACAGACTGCCTGAATGCGCTTCACGCGCTCCACCACCTCGGGGGGCGCGGGTGCATAGTTCCATGTGTCACGACCAGCCAGGACGCCGGAATTCAGCGGCCCTCCGATCACGATCGAGGTGCCGCGCTGCTCGCACAGCGGCAGCAGGTCATCGAGCGGCGCCTGCTCCAGCAGCGTGTAGCGGCCGGCGAGCAGGAAGACGTCCCACTCGCCCCAGCCCATCGCTTCGAGAAGCACTTCCTTCTCGTTCACGCCGATCCCGAAGGCGCTGATGACGCCGGAGCGCTTCAGCTCGGTCAGCGCCTTGTAGCCGCTCTCGCGCAACACCTTCATGTGCCCGGGCGCTGCGTCCTTGTGCTGATAGGCCCCGATATCGTGCACGAACAGAATGTCGATCTTGTCGAGGCCAAGGCGCTGATAGCTATCCTCGACCGAGCGCATGATCGCGTCGTAGCCATAGTCGTACACCACAGTGAACGGCATCGGTGCCAACCGGCCGTCGGTGACGGGCTGCTGCTCGCGGCGCGGCTTCAGCAGGCGGCCCACCTTGGTCGAGAGCACCCATTCGTCGCGCGGCTTGTCACGCAGTGCTTCGCCGACGCGGCGCTCGGCAGAGCCGACGCCGTAGAACGGGGCGGTATCGACATAGCGTATGCCTGCGTCCCAGGCGGCGCGAATCATCGCCTCGCTTTCCTCGCGCGAGACCTGGATGCGGCTGCCGCCCATCGTGGCAGTCCCGAAGCCCAGCACCGTCACTTCCAGTGAGGTGCGGCCGACGCGCCGCTTGTCCCAATTGATCATGATCATCTCCCCGATTTGTCGGTCACGGCCCCTCGATCCCAGTCTCGGACTTCCAACACTACCGAATGATCCGCAGCATCTTGAGCGCCGCCGTCGCCGCGCCGAAGCCGTTATCGATATTCACGACGACCAACCCCGGCGCGCAGCTCGCCAGCGCTGAGAGTAGCGCGACTTTGCCGCCCTCAGCGACCCCGTAGCCAACAGAGGTCGGCACCGCCACAACAGGCGCCTCAACTAAACCCGCGAGCACGCTGAACAGCGCCCCCTCCATCCCCGCCACCGCAATCAGGATTCGGAAGCTGCGGAGCTGTTCGAGCCGCGCCGTCAGCCGCCAAAGGCCTGCAACTCCGACATCGGCGATGATATCAGCGCGGTGTCCCATAAACGCGAGAGTCCGTGCGGCCTCGCGTGCGACCGAAAGATCCGAGGTACCGGCAGCGACGATCCCTATCCCAGTCTCCTCGACTGGGATCTCGCCGCCGAAAACCGCCGTCGCCGAGAGCGGATCGTAGTCGAGCGCATCCCGCACCTCGGGTGCCAACGCAGCGTGAGTAGCGACGCAGAGACGCGTCAACAGCAGGCGCCGGCCCTCAGAACCGGCCGCCGCGACGATCCTGCCAACCTGGTCTGGCGTCTTGCCTAGGCAGAGCCCCGCTTCGGGCACACCCGTCCGTCTCTCACGGTCCCAGTCAATCTGGAACTCTGCAAATTCCAAGATCAGCCCTGCACGAACATAGAGCCACGCCGGTAGGGTCTTACCCCAACGAGGCGGCGGCCGTGGTCTCTGCACAGCGCTCCGGCCAACTCGACCAGCGCGTTCTTGTCCGCGTCGTCGTCGCTGACTTCGATTGCGATGCCGGCGCGCGTGACGCGACACCGCAGCGCCGCCCCCGCGGAAACCAGCCGGGCGAGCCGGGTCTCTACGAGATCGACGAATGCGAGATCGGTGGGATCGATGGCGATGCCAGTTTCGACCCGACTTGCCAGGCAGGGCTGCGCCGGCAGCTCCGCGACTTCGTCGAGTCCGAGTCGGCGGGCAAGCTCGCGGACCTCCGCCTTGTCCATGCTGGCCTCGATATAGGGATGCACCACCTCGTGCTCCGATGCCGCCAGCAGCCCCGGCCGGTAGTCGCCAAGATCGTCGAGATTAGCGCCCGACGCGATGGTCGCAGAGGTGATCCCACGGATGCGGTCATAGAGTCTGGTCTTGCAGAAATAGCAGCGATTGACCGGGTTCTCACGGTAGCGCCGGTCTTCGAACTCGCCCGTGCCGGTGACGATGAGGCGCCAGCCTTCAAGCGCGGCGCGCGCCCGTACGCGTTCGGTCGCGGCTGGCGGGACGGCAGGTGAGACGGCATGGATCATCTCCACGGGCCCCATGCCGTTTTGCGCGTGAAGCCGATACGCGAAGGCCGCCAGCGTCATGCTGTCGACGCCGCCGCTCACCGCGATAGCAAGCAGCGGATGGCGGGCGAGCCGCGCCATGAGATCGGTCGCACTCACGGGCCGCCACCCTCTTCCGCCCGCCGCTTTAGCCGGCGGCGCTCCTCCAGACTGTCGCCCATGAGATCGTCATTTTCTGCCTTGGTCAATCCGGGTGCCGGCGCGCTCAACGGTCTTGACGCCGACGAGGGTGCCGTTGGACTCGATCGTCGCAAGGTGGCGGGGCAGGCAGGCACGTTGTTCTTCGCGGATACGCAGCCCGATCGTCGAGGTTTCGAGAAAGCAGCGTTCGACGACCTCACTCGTCCGATCCGGCCGAACCAGAAGCCGGAACGACTGCATACCGCGACCTTTTTTGCCCTGCACCTGGCTGATTGTGAGATCGAGCACACCCTCGACCGCGCGCAGTCGATCGGCTGCGACCGCTACCTCCTCGCCGGTCATGTCGTCGATTTCGAAAGTGACGATCGCGACCTGCTCTCGCGGCGCCAGAGCCGGTGCGTCGTCGAACACCAGCGCGCGCAACACGTTGGGGATGCCCGGTAGCGTCCGCGTGCCGGCGCCGATGCCGACTGAGGTGAGTCGGCCCGAGAGGGCGTCGCCGCTGCCGCCTGGTCCAATCAGGTGCCGCAGGATCGCTGCACCGGTCGGCGTCACCCGCTCGCCGTCAACTCCATCTGTCCGCCACATGAAACCGATCAGCAAAGAGATGGTCGCCGGCGCCGGGACCGGGAGTAGACCATGCCGCGTATTGACCATGCCGCCGCCGCGCGGCAGCGGCGAAACTGTCCAGCGCGCACCGGATAGCGCCGTCGCGATGCTGCCGGCCGCAACGACATCGAGCAACGAATCCCAGTCTGCGATCTCGTGAAAATGCACAGCCTCGATAGGGTACTCGATGAATTGCTGCCTCGACCTCGGCAATGAGCCTCAGAATAGCGACCGCCTGCTCGGCCGTGCCATCGCTTAGATTTGCCGTGCGAATGCGCCCCACCATGTCAAGAAAGCTGCCCGCATCGGCCGTGCCGTGATCATGACGGTGATGACCATGTTCATGGTCGCGGTCATGATGTAGCCCGTCCAGCCTGAAGCTCAGGCCACGCAAAGAGCCGTTGCTGGTCTCGATCAGACGCGCGACGTAGTCATCCGGCAACACGGCCCGCGCGTCCGCCAGTACGCGCTCCTGCAGCTTCGGGAAGGCGTCGAGCAGCGCCGCCACGAACATATCGCCGGCGATACCCCCGACGGCATCGAGATGGACGTTCGGCATTCTATCACGCGGCCTCGTGAACCGGCACGACGTAAGGGCCTTCTGGGACGATCGCGATCGCACCGTCGCCATGGCGTGCGATGCTTTCGGCGATCGCGGCATTGACTGAAGAAATAATCTCAACTCCAGTGAGGCGCAGCTCTTCTGTATTCAACCCTTCAGTGTAGAGCTGAATGCGGCCCACGCGCATCGGCTTGAGCTGCATCTCGGTCTGCCACTCGTCGATCTCGGCCAGCGACTTCGCTGTGAGGGTTGCAAGGAAGCGTTCCGCGCCGAACTCGACCAGCCTTGCCTGAGCTTCGCGAAATTCTGGCGAACCGAAACCTTCGGAGCAGCGCGAGGCGATGATCAGCGTGCCGCCCGGCTCCAGAATGTCGATTGGAGTCACCATGCCCTTGACCGTCTGGTAGTACGTCTTGTCGAGCGGATAGCCCGCCGAGGAAGTGACGACGGTCTTGAAGCGCCGACCGACCTTGATGCGTATGGCTTCCTCGACAAAAGAGACGGCCGCCAAATGGCTCGCGATGATTTCACCGAACGTGACATGGACGAGATCGCGATCTTCGTCGATCACTGTATTGAGCGCATAGAGCTCCCCCACCATGCGCACGATCTCGAGCTGCTCCTCGTGAAGCGGGTTGCCGACCAGGTTGCATTGCACGGCCAGTGGATCTTCCATAAACCGCGCAGAATGGAAGGTGCGGATAGTCGCATGACCGGCGACACCGGGCGCCACGACCTTGCGACCGCCAGACCAACCGGCCATGAAATGCGGCTCGACCAGACCAGTGGCGATACGCAGGTCGGCATCGACCAGGATCCTGTTGAGACTGACCGGTGTGCCGCGCGTCTTGGTTCTGCCGAGATCGACAAGGTTGTGGCTGTCGCGGGCGAAGTGATTTACGACCCGAACGCTTTTCATCACCCACGGGTCGCCAACCACCTCGGCCAGCTCTTCGCCTTCGTTGGGACGGTGTAGGCCAGTAGCGACCAGGATGGTGATGTGGCTCAGTGGAATGCCGCCTGTTACCATCGTCTCGATCATCGGGCGAAGAAACAGGCCGTTCGGCACTGGCCGGGTGATGTCGCAAATCAGGATGCAGGCGCTTTTGCGTCCGCGCACGAGCTCCCGCAGCGGCTTGGCGCCGATGGGATGCTCGAAGGCGTCGCGGATCGCCGCCGCATTGTCTGCCAGCTTGGGCAGCACGACCTTTCGAATGACGGTCGGCTCGGCCGTGACGGGCAACGCCAGATGCAGGGTCTCGCGGCCGTAAGCGATCTCGATGTCGTCTCGTGCCATAAGTCCCTCGATGCCTGAGGCTGCGATACCGGCTTCCCCGCAAGGGCAGGGAGCATGGGATCGGACCGAGATTACTCGATACCTCATTATCGGGCGGAGGGTCTTTAGTGACAAGCCTGTCCCGGCGCGTCGCCATACCCGGTCGGCTCGCAGACGAAGCAGAAGAAACCGACCCAAGCTGCTGCGATTACATCCCGTCGGCGCTTCGCGCGGATAGCGCTCACTGCCCGACCCCGACCAAGCTGAGTTCGTGCGCGCGCAGGCACCGCACCGCATGGCCGGGCGCGATCTCCTCCAGCGCCGGCACCGCCTGCCTGCACCGCTCCGTCGCATAGCGGCAGCGCGGATGGAAGTGGCAGCCGGGCGGCGGATCGGACGGATCGGCGACCTCGCCCTCCAGCACGATCCGACGCGAGCGCGCGCGGGGGTCGGGGACGGGCACCGCCGACAACAGCGCCTCGGTGTAAGGGTGACGCGGCGTAGTGAACAGGGCAGAGGTGGGCGCTACCTCGACGATCCGGCCGACATACATCACTGCGACGCGGTGGCTCATGTGCTTCACCACCGACAGGTCGTGCGCGACGAACAGGCAGGCGATGCCAAGCCGTTCCTGCAGCTCCAGCAGCAGGTTGACGATCTGTGCCTGGACTGAAACGTCCAGCGCGGAGACCGGCTCGTCCGCCACCACCAACGCGGGCGACAACGCCAGCGCCCGCGCGATCCCAATGCGCTGGCGCTGGCCGCCGGAGAAAGCATGCGGGAAGCGATTCAGGTAGGCACGGGGAAGCTGCACAAGCTCCAGCAGTTCGCTGACCCGATCATACCGTGCGCGCCGGTCGCGCATGCCGTTGACCAGCAGCGGCTCGCCGATGATCTCGGCAATCGTCATGCGCGGGTTCAGCGAGGCGAACGGGTCCTGGAAAATAAGTTGCATTTGCCGCCGAAGCGGACGCAGGGCAGAGCGGGGCAGGGGGGCGACATCGATCGTCTCGCCGGTCGCGGTCAGGAAGCGGATCTCGCCCGCGGTCGGCGAAACGGCGCGCAGGATGCAGCGCGCGGTCGTGGTCTTGCCGCAGCCCAATTCGCCGACCAGCGACAAGGTCTCGCCCCGATCGATGTGGAAGCTCACATCATCGACCGCGCGCACCTGGCCGGCGTTACGGCCGAGCAGGCCGCGATGGATCGGGTAGAATTTCTTCAGCCCGCGTACCTCCAGCACGGACGTCATGGCTCTGCCATCTCTCGCGGCTGTTCGTACAGGAAGCAAGCGGTCACGTGATCTTCGGCGGTGGCGGTCTCCGCCGGGGCGCGCCGGTCGCAGATCCCCCGCATCGCGTCGCCGCAGCGCGGATGGAACGGACAGCCGCCCGGACGTGCGTACGGGTGTGGAATCGAGCCGGCGAGGGTGGCCAATTTCGACCGAGGCTCCGCCAGCACGCTCGGGATCGAACGCAGCAAGGCTCTGGTGTAAGGATGGCAGGGGGCGTGGAAGATCCGATCCACCGGTCCCTTCTCGACCTCGCGTCCGAGATACATCACCACCACATCGTCGGCCATCTCCGCGATCACGCCCATGTCGTGCGTGATCAGCATGACGGCCAGGCCGCGTTCATCTTGCAGCCGGCGCAGCAGTTCCAGGATCTGGGCTTGCGTGGTGACGTCGAGCGCGGTGGTAGGCTCGTCGGCGATCAGGATGCGTGGCTCGGCGGCGAGCGCCAGCGCTATCATGACGCGCTGGCGCAGGCCGCCCGATAGTTGGAAGGAATAGGCATCGACGCGCTGTGCTGGTCGCGGGATACCCACCATGGCCAGCAGTTCGATCGCCCGTTCGCGCGCCGCGCGCTTGGACAGTCGCGAATGCAGGCGGATCGCTTCGATAAGTTGGTTACCGATGGTATGATAGGCGGAGAGGGAACTCATCGGTTCCTGGAACACGAGCCCGATCTCGCCGCCGCGGATCGATCGCATAGTGGCGCTATCGGGCTTGAGGCGCGCCAGGTCGATCACAGTACCGTCGTGGCGGCGCAGCAGGATCTCGCCGCCCACGATGCGACCAGGCCGTTCGACGATGCGCAGGATGGAGCGTGCAGTGACGCTCTTGCCGCAGCCCGAATTCGCCGACGATCCCGAGCGTGCGGCCGCGATGCAGCGCGAATGACGCGCCATCGACTGCGCGCACCACGCCTTCGTTCTGGAAGAAATGCGTCCGAAGATCGCGGACGGAAAGGATGGGTGGTGCGAGGCGAGAACTCCCCCTCCCCTTGCGGGAGGGGGCCGTGGGAAGGGGGCCGTGGGGCATGGCCTAAACCTTGCGCCGCCCCCTCCCCCCAGCCCCCTCCCGCAAGGGGAGGGGGAGTTTTGGTCCTCTCATCCATACGGATCCGCTGCGTCGCGCAATCCGTCGCCGAGGAAGTTGAACGCCAGGATCACCACGATTACCGGCACAGCAGCGATCAGCAGCCATGGCGCCAGCCCCAGCGTCTGTAAGTTCTGCGCGTCCTGCAGCAGCACGCCCCAGGAGATTGCCGGGGGTCGCAGGCCGAGGCCGAGGAACGACAGTGTCGTCTCGCTGATGATCATCGCCGGCAATGCGAGGCTGATCGCGGCGATGATGTGCGACAGGAACGACGGTACCATGTGGCGAAAGATGATGCGCATCCGACCGGCGCCGGCGAGTTCCGCGGCGGTGATGAAATCCTCTTCCCGCAGCGCGAGGAACCGGCCGCGCACGACGCGGCCGAGCTCGGTCCAGCCGATCAGCGAGATGATCAGGGTGATGGCGAAATAGACGCGCGTCGGCGGCCAGCTTGTCGGGGATCGCGGCGGCCAGCCCCATCCACAGCGGGATGGTGGGGATCGAGCGCAGGATCTCAATGATGCGCTGAATCAGCGTATCGACCCAGCCGCCATAGAGGCCGGACAGGCCACCGAGAAGCACCCCCAGGACCAGGCTCAACGCGACGCCGACAAGTCCGATGGTGAGCGAGGTGCGTGTGGCGAGCACCAGCCGCGAATAGAGGTCGCGCCCCAACTGGTCCGTCCCGAGCAGGAATAGCGCATTCTCCGGATGGCCATCGGCGACGCCGAACAGATGAAAGTCGGTCGGGATCAGGCCGAACAGCCGATAGGGATAGCCACGGGCGAACAACACAAGGTCACGCTTCTCCGACGGATCGGGCGCGTAGCTCAGCTTGAAGGTGCGCAGGTCGCGCTTGCCCTTCAGCCCATAGACATGCGGGCGGAACCGGCCGTTGTCGAACCAGTGGATCGCCTGGGGCGGGATGTAGCTGCGGCTCGCATTGGTGTCCCAGGGTGGCGTGATGGCGAGCGTGTCGGCAAAGATCGCCACCAGGTAGAACAGCAGCACGATCACGCCGCTGACCACCGCCACCCGGTGCCGCCTGAACCGCCACCAGATAAGCTGGCGCTGGCTGGCGACGGCAATGCGCTCTTCCGCCTCGGTGACGATCGGCGTTTCGTCGGCTGGTAGGGTCAGGCTCATCAGCGTCCGCCGAGACGGATGCGTGGGTCGATCCACATCAGCAGCAGGTCGGACAGCAGTGTTCCCACCACCGTCAGCACGCCGAGCAGAAGAATGATTGTGGAGGCCAGCAGCATGTCCTGCGAGAGCAGAGAATGCAGCAGCAGCGGACCGACCGTATCGAGGCTGAGCACCACGGAGATGATCACGCTGCCCGAGATAGTCAGCGGCAGCAGATAGCCGATCGTGCTAGCGAACGGGTTGAGCGCGGCGCGTACCGGGATATTTCAGGATCACCCGATGCTCAGCCAGGCCTCGCGCGCGGGCGGTCATGACATAGGGCTTGCGCAGCTCATCCAGCAGGTTGGCGCGCATGATGCGCACGAGCTGTGCGGTGCCGGCCAGCGCCAGGATCAGCACCGGCGCGGGCAGGTGGTGCAGCAGGTCCCAGAATTTCGTCCAGGACCAGGGCGCCAGCTCCTGACCAGCGGAGAACAGGCCGCCGACATTCAGGCCGAAGCTGCGGAAACCGATATACATGACGATCAGCGCCAGCAGGAAATTCGGCACCGCCAGGCCGATGAAATCCGATCAGCGTAAACACGTAGTCGCCGATCGAGTATTGCCGCACGGCTGAATAGATGCCGATCGGCAGAGCGAGCCCCCAGGTCACCACGATCGCCAGCAGCGACAGTGCGACGGTCAGCCACAGTCGGTCGCCGATCACTTCCGTGACCGGTCGTCCGAACTCGAACGACAGGCCAAAGTGGCCGTGCATGACGAGGTTGAGCCATTTCGCGTATTGCACCCAGACCGACTGGTCGAGGCCGTAGGCATGGCGCATCGCCGCCGCCTCGGCCGCGGAGAATGCGCTGCCCATGGCGGCGCTCTGCGCCATGTAGGCATCGACGAAATCGCCCGGCGGAAGCTGCATGATGATGAAGGTCACCACGGTGATCGCCCACACGGTGATCATCGCCAGACCCAGCCGCCGGGCGAGATAGGTGAGCATCAGGCCTTGCAGTACCAGGTCTCCGGATGCGAATTGCCGGGGGTTCGGCAGTGCTGCGCCAGGCACACCCGCGCGGCGATGTTGCCGAGCTTATTGCTGACCACACGCACGCCCATGCCGGCCGGCGACTGGCCGACGGTGCCGATGCCGATCTGCTGATCGACCAGGATTTTCCAGATCTCCTGGGCGTTCTTGTTGCGGCCTTCGACCTTCAGGCTGGCCGCCTCGCTGAACAGCTTCCACATCTGCAGGATGTGCGGATCGTCCGGTTTGGTGCCCTGAGTGCCGCCGGAGGAGTACCACAGTGCGTAGTCAGGACCCATATAGGCCTCGGTCGGATCGACCGGGATGGCGTGGCGTGGGAACAAGTAGAACAGCTCGGTGCCACCGTTGTTCCAGATGTAGATATGATGCTGGTTGTTGCGAGCCGTGGTCAGCGCAAGGTTGCGTTCCAGCTCACGCACGTCGGCCTGGATGCCGATCGCCCGCCACTGATCGGCGACCATCTCCGACATCTTGGGATAGGGCATGAACGCGGAGATCGCGATGATCTGGATGCGCAGTCGCTCGCCATTGTCGGTACGCACCCGGAAGCCGTCAGAATCTTTCTTGGTCAGGCCGATCTTGTCCAACAGCGCGTTGGCTTGGGCAACATCATGCACCGACCATTTCTTGCGCCATTCCAGGCCCGGGCTCTGCGGCATGCTTTCCGCCGGCGCCGGCGAGCCTGGGGTGCCGATGCCAAGCCAGAACGTCTCGTTCAGTTGGTCGCGGTCGATCCCGAGCGAGAGGGCGCGCCGGAAATCCGCATTGGTGAGCCATTTGCGGATTTCCGGATCGGCCTTGTAGCTCTGGTTTACTTCCAGCAAGAAATCGGCGCCGGCGAATCCGAGATCAAGATGCACCGTGTAGTTGCCGCGCTTCTGGTTATCCAGGAGCACCGGCAGCTTGGCGAGATCGATGTGCCGTTCCTGCATGTCGTACTCGCCGGCCATGGCGCGGAGATTGATCACCTCCAGGTCCTGCACCAGCGTAAGCTGTACCCGGTCGATGTAGGGAAGCTGGTTGCCGGCGGAATTGATCGCGTAGTAATAGGGATTGCGCTCCAGCAGCCAGACCGGCTCGTTGATCGGCCGCACGGTCTTCCAGGGACCCAGCGTCGGCAGTTCAGGGTTCAACGACCAGTCCTTCTTGAAGTGCAGGAGCTCGAGCCAACTGTCGAAACCGGCGGCTTTGGCTTTCGCGTTGCACGCCTCCACCGAGGAATATTTCGGCAGAAACTGCTTCAGGTAATGGCCGGGCGAGTACGCGCCGAAGCTCAATTTCTGCGACTGGCGCACCGATTGCCCGCCGCCGATCTGGGTATCGCCGGCCATCATTTCCTCGAACAGGAAATACGGCACGTCGAATTCGAAGCGGACGGTGGTCTCATCGACTTTGACGATGCGCCCTGGCTTGCCCTGAGGCTGCATATCGGCGGTTGGTGTCGGAACGATGTCCTTGTTGCCGTAGAGGTCCTCGAACCAGAAAACGAAATCGTCGGCGGTGAAAGGCGCGCCGTCGGACCATTTCATGCCCTTGCGCAGGTGCATGGCGTAGGTCTTACCGTCATCGCTGAGCTCGTAGGCCTTCCCGACGCAAGGTACGATCTTGCTGCCGTCGGCACTCCAGAAGAACGGCTTGTCGGACGCGTTGATGCGGTTGGCGTTCTCCACGTCGGCGGGGCCGGTGAAAGCGCGGCGCCACGTGCCGCCATAGGTGCCGATCTGGTCGAGCGGCTTCCACACCAGCGGCTCGGCGGGGATGCGCTGTTCGACCGGCGGCAGCTTGCCGGCCTTCACCTGGTCGGCGAGCATCGGCGCCTCGCCGAATTTCTTCGGCCACTGCGCGGGATCGAGGATCATTGTCGGCCCCTGGATCTCGCCGACTAGGCCGGATTGCTCGAGGCTCGTCGCCGCTTGGGCGATCGCCGCGCGCAACAGCTCCGGTGCAGTGGCGGCGCCGGCGACAGCGCCGGTCAGCACCGTGCGACGTGATACGCAGCGTTTGGCCATTCCCGTTTCCCCCATTGGCGAATTGACGGCAGCCTAACAGGGGCTCAGGCAGAATGGCCAGATCGGCGTGGAGCGAGCTGGCGCTCGATCGGCAGTCCTGGTGGACTCGGGAGGCTCTCTGCTATCTCGGTGCGGTGCCGACGTTCCGGTTGGAAAAGCAGGCTGGCGGGCGTGTCGCCGGCGTCGATGAAGTGGGGCGCGGGCCGTTGGCCGGGCCGGTACTTGCTGCGGCCGTGGTATTCCCCACCGGCGTGCCGCGCCGGCTCGCGGCGCTGATCGACGATTTGAAGAAACTCACCGCTGAGGAACGGCTGGTCGCGTTCGATGCGATCCGCGCCTCCGGTCGGGCCGAAATTGCGGTCGGCGCCGCCTCGGTGACCGAGATCGGGCGGCTGAATATCCTGCATGCCGCGTTGCTGGCGATGCGCCGGGCGGTGGCGCGCCTGCCGGTGGTCCCGGACCTTGTGCTGGTCGATGGCAACCAGCCACCCGCGCTTGCCTGCCCGGTGCGCTGCGTGGTGGGCGGGGATGGTCTTTCGCTCTCGATCGCCGCTGCCTCGATCATCGCCAAGGTGCTGCGCGATCGTGCTATGGCGCGGCTTTCTGTGCGTTTCCCAGGCTATGGCTGGCACGAGAACGCGGGGTATTCCACCCCGGCGCATCGGGCGGCACTGGCGACACTCGGCCCCACCATCCACCACCGGCCCGAGTTCCGCTCCGTCCGCCAGCTTTCGCTGCTGCTCCAGCAGGCCGATTGACGCGACTTCGAGGCGCCGGCCACGATGCGGGATGTTGCTGCCCCGGCGGGAGAGGCATTGGAAGTCGTCCGTGAACTGCCCCTGAACCAGGTCCTGCTGGGCGATTGCATCACCTTGATGCGCACGCTGCCGCCGGCCTCGGTGCACTGCGTCTTTGCCGACCCGCCGTACAATTTGCAGCTCCGCGGGGAGCTGCGCCGGCCCGACGACAGCCTGGTCGATGCGGTCGATGAGGAGTGGGACCGGTTCACCGACTTCGCGACTTATGACGCGTTCACCCGCGAATGGTTGAGCGAGTGCCGGCGACTGTTGCGCAAGGACGGCACGCTCTGGGTGATCGGCGCCTATCACAATATCTTTCGCATCGGAACGATCCTGCAAGACTTGGACTTCTGGCTGCTGAATGACGTGATCTGGCGCAAGGCCAACCCGATGCCGAATTTCCGTGGACGGCGCTTCACCAACGCGCATGAGACGCTGATCTGGGCGGCGCGGCAGCGGGATTTGCGGCATCGTTTCAACTACCAGGCGATGAAGGCGTTGAACGATGATGTGCAGATGCGCAGCGACTGGTGGATCCCGCTGTGCACCGGCGCCGAACGGCTGCGCAACCAGCACGGGTTGAAGCTGCACCCGACACAGAAGCCCGAGGCGCTCTTGCATCGGGTGCTGCTGGCCGCTACGGCGCCGGAAGAGATCGTGCTGGACCCGTTCCTTGGCACCGGGACGACGGCGGTCGTTGCGAAGCGGCTGCACCGGCATTTCATTGGGATGGAGCGGCACCCGGCCTATGTCGAGGCCGCGCTGGGTCGCATCCGACACACGCGGCCGGCGCCACCGGAGGGGTTGGCGACCGCGACATCGAAGCGCGACGCGCCGCGCGTGCCGTTCGGCAACCTGGTGGAGCGCGGGGTGGTGCCGCCGGGCACGCGGCTGATGGACCGGCTGCGCCGTGTGGTCGCCACTGTCGCTGCCGACGGCACGATCGCTGCCGGCAAGGCGCGCGGATCGATCCACCAGGTCGGCGCCGCGGTGCAGAACGCCCCGTCATGCAACGGCTGGTTGTTCTGGCACATCGAGCGGGGCGGCGCCCTGGTGCCACTGGACCGGCTACGCAGCGATGCGGTAGAGTAAGATGATCCTAGGGAGGTTGCCGTGATCGCATCCGCGGACCGCTTGTTCACTGCGCCCGTGCCGCGTGACCCGCTAGGCGTTCAGCGGAAGTCAGCCGGTGCCGGCAGCAACGGACCGGATCTTGGGCAGGTCCTGGCCTTGCTGAACGACGTGTTGGCGACGCAGCGTAAAATCCGACACGAGCTGACCGAGTTGGGGCTGCAATTGAAGATGGACTTGCAGACGCTGCGGGACGAACTTGGGCAGCGTCTGGACGACTTGGCACGTCAAGCAGCGTCCTTGCGCGAGGAACTTGAGTTCTATCACGCTGCTGTCGTCTCGCACGGCGTGTTGATCAGCGAGCTGGACGAGCAGCATCCCGACGTGGCGCCGCCCGCTCAGAGCTAATCTTGTCAAGACCGCATGTTTTCCCCTGGCACCGTCGTCCACGTGAGAGCGACACGATGCGCTGGATCGGCTGCGCAGTGACACCGTAGCATTGGGGCCGTATCGAGGTCGATATGTCGCCTGTTGACCGCTTATTCACCGCGCCCATGCAGCTTGATCCGCTCGGCGTGCATCGGACGGGAACCACCATGAGTGGCAGCAACGGAGCGGATCTCGGCCAGGTTTTGGCTATGCTGGGCGATCTGCTGGTGGGCCAGAGGGGGCTCGAGCGCCGGATGGACCAGCTTGAGTCCAGGATGGACGAGCTCGCCAGCCAGGTCGTCATCTATCATGGCTCGGTCGTCGGTCATGGCGTGCTGATCAGCGAGCTGGACACCCGTCTTCGTCGGGTCGAGCAGCATCTGGATTTGCCGCCGGTGACGCAGTCTGCCTGATAGCGCGAGCTTCAGCGGCGGACTTTGGCCCCTTCACCTCACGGCCGCTATCCGCTCCACCGAGCGCAGCCAGCCGTCTTTCTCCCGATCCTCCGGTTCGACCAGCAGATGCTGCACGCCGGCCGCGGCGTAGGCGGCGAACCGCTCCTTCGACTCGTCTTCATCACGCCCGTTCCATCGGCACCGTACCGATATCACGAACTCCGACTCCTGCCGCTCCCGGCGCAGGCGCGCCACGATCGCACCCGCCTGCTCCGGTGACACGCGGCTGCCGTGCCAGCCGTCGTGTCGCACGGCGCGGGTCAGTGCTGCCTCCGATGATCCCCCGATCCAGACCGGGATCGGCACGGCGGGCCTCGGCTGCATGCGCATATCGCTGATCTCCGCCGGGATCCAGCGCGTCTGGAAGGTTACTGGGTCTTCGGTCCAGACAGCGCGCATCATCGCCAATCCCTCGTCCAGGCGCCTTCCGCGTTCTTTGAAACGGGGCACCCAGCGCAGCGAACTCCGCCTCCAGCCAGCCAACGCCGGCGCCGAGGATTAGCCGTCCGCGCGACAGGTTCTGCAATGTCGCGAGTTCCTTCGCCAGCGGCAGCGGATGGCGCATCGGCAGCACCAGCACCGAAGTGCCGAGCCGCACGCGCGTTGTGAAAGCTGCCGCCCAGGTCAACGTCAGCACTGGGTCATAGAACGACGGCGAGGGTGGATAGCTCGCGCCGCGAGGCACGATGATGTGCTCGCTTACCCAGACATCGTCGAAGCCGAGTTGCTCGGCTTGCACCGCGGCCTCGCGGATCGACTCCGGCCCTGCCTTGCGGCCGACATGCGGCAGATGGACGCCGAACTGCATCATGTCTTCCCCTTCGCCAGTTTCCGTTCATACCACTGTGCCAGCATCGTGCTGGGGAACAGCAGCACGAAATAGATCAGCGCCACCACCGTGTACACCTCCAGCGGCCGGTACGTCGTCTCGGTGATGATCGTGCCCTGATATAGCAGGTCAGGCACGGCGATTGTCGAAACCAACGACGTGTTCTTCAACTGCGTGATCGACTGGTTGACGAAGGGCGGCACCATTCGCCGGATCGCCTGCGGCAGGATCACGAGCCGCATCATTCGCCACGGCGACAGTCCCAACGCGCGTGCCGCGTCCCATTGTCCCGCTTCGATCGACACGATGCCACCACGGAAGATCTCGGCGTAAAAGACTCCGGTGTAAAGCGACAGCACCGCGACAGCCGCCGCGATCGCCGGGATCTGGATGTGCAGCAAGACTGGCAATGCGTAGTAGAACCAGACGATTTGGACCAGTAGCGGCGTGCAACGGAACGCCTCGATTAGGGCAACCAGCGGTACATTCAACAGTTTCGAACGGGTCAATCGCCCGAGTCCAACTAGCAGCCCGATCACCAGCCCCAGGAAGATGGTCCCGATGGTGAAAGCCAGGGTGACCAACGTGCCCCACTCCAGCAGCGGGATGTACTGCCGCAGGAAGCCGAAGCTCCACTGGTAGTGCACCGTTAGGCCACGCTGGTCAGAACGTCAGTGCGGATGGGATCTGCTCGCGCTTTACGCCCATCTTCGCCAGCCCGTCGATCAGCCATTCGCGCAACTGGCCGATGCCGCGATTGAAGTCGAGCCAGGCGTTCAGCACGACTTCGAAGCGCGTGTCCGGCTCCTGTGGGATGCCAAGACAGGTCGGCAATGCCACCAAGGGATCGGTCAGCAGATGATAGGGACCGAGCGACGGATTCTTGCCCACCGCCGACAAGCCGAGCAGGGCGGCCAGGATATCGGCATCGACGCGGCCCGATTGCAGCGCCAGGATGCACTGGTCGCGCGTCGCGAACCCCATAAGCTGCGCCTTCGGAGCGAAGCGCTTCGCCACAACCTCATGCACCGAGCCGATATCGAAGGCGACGCGGATCTCAGGCTTGTTCAGGTCGTCCCACGTCTTCGGGTCGAAGCTTTGCTTGGCCAGGCAACCGAAGGGATGGACGATCATCGGATGGGTGAAGCCAATCGACAGCGCCCGCTGGGGCGTGGGGTTCAGCGCGAAAGCCAGATCGACCTTCCCGCTCTGCAGGTCGAGCACCGAGGTGCCGTATGTCGCCTCCACGTATTCCAGCTTGGCGTCGAATACCTTGGCGATGCTGGTCGCCATCTCGATGCACGCGCCGCTCCATGCGCCGCTGGTAATGTCCTTCTGAAAATAGGGGAGCTCTCCTGGCAAGGCGGCGATGCGCAGGACCTTGGTGCGCGGAATGCGGTCAAAAGTGCTTTCGTTGGCCGCCTGGCCGGTCCCCTGGGCATGCGCGCTCGACAGCAGCGCCGCCGCGGGCAGCATCGCGGTACCGGCGGCGAGTCCGCGCCGGCTTACTCGACTGGTCATCGGTTACCGTCTCCCTGTTGGGTCTCCCAAACGAGCCTCAGCCTAGCAGCCGCTCATTCGGGCTGGGAGGCCTTGTGCGACAGCAGCGCCATCAGCCGCCGGTCGCGCCACTCCTGCCGTGCCGTCAGCATATTGGCGGGCAGCTCCGAGCGGCGCGCGGCATGCAGCTTCGCCACGAGTTCCGCGTCCCACTCGTGCGGGGTCATCTGTCGTTGCAGCTCGGCATAGAGCCCGCCATAGCGGGTGCAGTAATCGGCCAACCCGCCGGGCGCGTTCAGGTCGATCGTTTCGAGCGGACCCATGAACGACCAGCGCAGCCCGAGTCCGTGCTTCACGGTTGCGTCGAGATCCGCCGGCGAGATGACGCCGTCCGCGAGCAGCCGGAACGCCTCGGCCAGCAGCGCGCCTTGCAGGCGATTGAGCGCGAAGCCCGCCAGCTCCTTGTTCACCGTCACCGGCGCCTGGCCGGCGCGAACTCATCAGGGCGCGCGTGCGATCGACTGTCGCCGGATCCGTCCAGGGGGCCGGGCAGAGCTCGACCAGGGGCACGAGATAGGGCGGGTTTACCGGGTGCGCCACCAGGCACCGCGCCCGGCCGGCGAGGCCCTTGGTGAACTTGCTCGCCGGAATCCCGCTGGTCGAGCTGGCCAGCACCGCATCGGGCCGCGCTGCCTGGTCGAGCGCAGCGAACAGCTTCTTCTTGTCGGCAAGCTTCTCCGGGCCGTTCTCCTGCACGTGCTCGGCGTCTTGCACTGCGGCTTCCATCGTTGCCGCGGGATGGATGCGCGCCAGGATGGCGCCGGGCTCGTCGGCGACCAGCCCGGCCTCGCGCAATTCGGGCAGGCGCTCGCGAATGAAGCCAAGCGCCGACTCGATCGCCGGTACGACTGGATCCCAAAGCGCTACGTCGAACTCGGCACGGGCGAACACGATCGACCATGCCCGGCCGATCAGTCCTGCGCCTACAACAGCAACCTGGGTCATCGTCCCGCCTCCCTGCTGGGGAGGGTTCTACCGGTAATCTTCGATTGACAAGCCGGGCGATGTCGTACAGATTTCTGTACGAACATGGAATTGGCCGATGGCTAACGTTTCGTACACCGATCTGCGGCAGAACTTGGCGCGTTATCTCGATGAAGTGGTGGCCAGTTGCGTGCCATTAACCGTGACCCGACAGGGCCGAAAGGGCAATGTCGTGATGATCTCGGAAGCCGAGTTCGACGGCTGGCAGGAGACTGTCCATCTGCTCAGCGATCCCGCCAATGCGCGGCGGCTGCTGCGTTCGATCCGCTCGGCCGAAGCCGGTAAGGCCCGCGCGCATGAGCTGGTCGATCCCAAGCTGCCGTCTGAGGTGTGAAGGTCCTCTTCACCGAAGACGCGTGGGAGGACTATCGCAGTTGGACCGACAGCGACCCGCGCACACTCGCGCGGCTCAATGCGCTGATCGAGGATGTGCGTCGGAATAAGTTCTCCGGCCTCGGCAAGCCTGAACCGCTGAAGGGCGATCTCGCCGGCTGGTGGTCGCGACGTATCACCGGCGAGCACCGGCTGGCGTACCGCATTGCCGGCAAGCCGGGTGCCGATCAGTGCATCGAGATCGTCGCCTGCCGCTATCACTATGGCGAATAATGCGCGACTCGCACGATGACTGGCAGGGTATTGCCCGCGACTTCGCCGGTTGTCGAAGCTGCCGGCGCACCGCGGTCATGTTCTTCGCACTCGTCTCAGCTTAGTGTCCGCAAGCCATCAAACGCCACACGGGATTCAATCGATAAGCAGAATGTGCTATGTAGCTTTGCTGTCCCCGTCGCACGGGCAGGGGGATTTGCAACCGGCGAGAGTCTCTCTTAACTCGGCCCGATTTCTGTCCAATGAATGGGGGCTACCTCATTGCGTTCGATTCAATAGCCCGCCGCTTCGCTCGTTGAATTGCTTCGCGCAATCCAGGCAGCGAAACCGGCGATACTCCCGTGCCGTTCGATCAGGCCGTTCCTTGACGCGCGCCGACAGGCATTTCGGGCAATGCATCCCGCAATCTCCCCTCATAGGGGTGGATTGTAGCCAAGATACCGGGGAGAGCATCAACCCTGCCGGCGTGATCGCTGACAGAACCCCACCAGCTCATTGCCCAGCCACTGATTGAACGGATTGGTAACAAGACGTGCTCGCAGCCGATCGATATCGGCTGCTTCGCCGGCAGGCTGGCTAATCGCGAGTCGCAATTCAGCCCCCCTGACCGCCCTTCCCGTCGGTGCGGGCCTTGACCATCCGCAGCGGCGTGTATGTCAGCGCCACCTTGCCGTCCTGTTTCACCACGCGATTACGGGTCCGCACCAGGCCGCGATTGGGTCGGCTCGCACTGCGGCGGCTTTCGATCACCTCGCACTCCACATGGATCGTATCGCCGGCGAAGGTTGGGCCTTCGACGTTCAGCTCCATGTGCAGGAAGGCAAATCCAGTGTGCTGCATGGAGCAATGCACCAGCAGCCCTTCGGCAAACGAATACACCATCGAGGCCGGCACAACCCGCTGCTTGATGTCGCTCTCCTGTTTCAGGAACTCGAGGTTGGAGAACAGCACCTCGGTGATGCCCGTCACACCGATGAAGTTGACCAGGTCTGCCTCGGTCAACGTGCGCCCGATCGTGCGGAACCGCCGTCCGACCGGCAGGTCCTCGAAATAAAGCCCCAGCCCCAGGACCTCATAGCCGCCGATCTCCGCCATCACGATGCTCTCCCTGGCGCGCCCAGCATAGTGCGAGCGATGATGTTGCGCTGGATCTGATTGGTGCCCTCGATGATCTGCAGCACTTTCGCGTCCCTGAAGTAGCGGTTGATCGGATATTCGTTGGAGATCCCCGCCGCCCCGAACAACTGCACCGCATCGGTCGCCACCTTCATGGCGGTGTCGGATACGAAGCACTTAGCGATCGCCGCCGCACGCGCGAGTTCGGGCCCGCGCGCCCCGGCATCAACCATCGCGGCCGCACGATAGGTCAGCAGCCGCGCCGCCTCCACGCCGATCGCCATATCCGCCAGCACCCAACGCACGCCCTGGAAGTCCGCCACCGTCTGGCCGAAGGCGCGGCGGTTGCGCACATATTCTGCCGCGAGATCCATCGCCCCCTGCGCGAGCCCGACCCCGCGCGCTGCGATCAACGGGCGCGATGCGTTCAACGCCTCCATCACCAGGGCGAAGCCCCTGCCTTCCTCGCCCAGCATGCTTTCTGCCGAAACCACAGCATTGTCAAAAAACAGGGCGCAGGACGGGATGCCGCGGGCGCCCATCTTGTCTTCCTTGCGGCCGATCTCCAGCCCTTTCGTGCCGCGTTCGACAATAAAGAAATTGATCGCGCCACGCTCCGCGTCACCAACCCGCGCGGCGACCAGGATGAAATCGGCACGCGCTGAATTGGTGCGCCAGATCTTGGAACCATTCAGACGGTAATCGTCGCCATGGCGTCGCGCACGCGTGCGGATGCCGCTCACATCCGACCCGCTCTGCGGTTCAGTCAGCGAAAACGCCGCACGCAACCCGCCCTCGGCCAGTCCTGGCAGATATCGCCGTCGCTGCGCCTCGGTGCCGCCGGCGATGATGGCGCCGATCGGGGCCCATTGGACCAGCAGCATGCCGTTCGGACGGCCTTGCGCGATGGACTCGTAGATTTGGTCTATCCGTCCACCGTAGCGCCAATGCCCGGACATCAGTGCTGGCCCCATGCCGCCTCCGCCGTTGAAATGGCAGCCTGTACAGTTCATTTCGCCGAATAGCTCTTCACCGGCCGCGATGGCGGGCTTGTTTCCCTCAAACTGCGCTCCGGTGGGACCCGGCGGGGGCGGTGAGCCGCCGCCCGGTAAGAGGCCACTGACGAAAAGGGCACAATTATGTTGCCGGCGCGGCGTCCACGGCGCTCTCTGCCGCGCAGAGCAACAGACGCCAAGTGCAGCGGCCAAGTGAGCCAGGAAACCGTCGTCGGTGTTTCCAGAATGTGACCTCATCAGCGGGATGGCAACGCCTGTCCTGTGGGTTTTAGACGCACCGACGATCACAAGTCATCGATCGGCGGAATAATTCGGGCTCGTGCGTGCAAACGTTGGAGCCGATCCGATATTATATCCGTGGCTACTATCAATCCTTGACCCAAATTTCTTACCGCTACCGGGCCCCATAGAGTGTTCTGGCTTTGGCACCCTGTTGACGAATGGGTCCTGACTTCTTGAGGTCAACCGGGCCCCTCAAAATATTCCCACTCCGCCATCGGCTTAACTCGGCCAGGATCGGCGCGCCAGGTCGTCGGCATTCCGTGGGGCCTCGGCGGTCATAATACGCCCTCGGAGGCCAGCCACCATAGCAGCCGCTGCCCACCGTTTTTCCCCTCTTAGCCAAAAGTCCGCAAAGTTCGGTTTAGACGGCGACGCAGAAATCCTGTTGACAATCACCGGTCGCGTGGCCCCAATCTGACACGCTCCGATCGCGGAGGCTTTGTCATGCGACAGCGAATAACGCCGCTGGCGCGGGGTGCCGTTCTCGCGCTCGTTTTTATCGTCGGGAACGCGACCGGTGCCGCCGCCGCCGCGGCGCCACCGGCGGAGGCGTCCGCCAATGCGAGCACCGCCGTGACCCGCCTACCGGCGTCGAGCAATTCGTACCAGTTGATCGCCCCCGGCCTGCTTGCGCGGACGCTGTTTGCAACCGACAAGGCCGGCCCGGTCGGCGTCGTGATTGTCGACTTGTTGGTCGGGCCGGGCCAGCGGGCGCAGCTCCGGGCCGCGGGCTTCGCGGCGCTGATCAACGTCGAGGCCGGCGACGCCATTGTATCGCTTGGTGGCAAACCTGTCGCCGCCGAGCGCAATCACGCGATCGGCGTCGACCAGGGCCAGGCGATCGAGTTCGATAATCGGCGCGGGTCGCGACCATTCCTCGCCCGGCTGACCGAGCTTGGTTCCGCCGAGAACAAGCCATGATCCACGGCTTCGCTCGCTTCCTGCGTCCGCCACTCTTGCTGCTCACCCTCGCCACGCCCCGGGCCGCTCTGTCCGATGACGGCCACGTCGTACAGGGCGGCGACCGCTTCAAACCCAATCCGGAGGTCGTCTCGGGACTGATTTTGCAAAATCCGATCTATCAATGCGCCGATACCGTCGTGGTGAAGGGGTTCGAGCCGCACGCCGCGATCGAGGTCTTCGTCGCCGGCAACCCCAATCCGATCAGTACGGACCCGAACGGCATCGACCCAAGCGGGCAGCCGGTGAAGGTGTCGATGCCGTTCACCGCGGGCCAGAAGGTCACTGCCCGGCAGATCGTGAGCGGCGTGAAGGGCGGCCCGTCCAATCAGGTGACGGTGACGACGTTTCAGCAGGATTATCCGGCCGGGTTGCCGGCACCGGTGATCGATCCGGCGCTGTGCCTGAACTGCGGCGCGGCGGTTGGGGTCGGCGGCGTGGTGCCCGGCGCGACCTACACGGTGTTCGCCGAAACCCCGATGGGCGGCGGCTACGGCCCGAAGATGAAGGTCGGCGGCAACCAGGATTTTCCCTACACATATGTCTCGCCGAAGTTCAAGACCAAGCAGCGGATTACCGCCAGCCAGTCGCTGTGCAGCGATGTCAGCCCGGCGTCCCCGCCGCAGATCGTGCAGGCGGACCCGGCGCACATCCCAGGGCCGGTGGTCAATCCGGTCTATCCCGGCACCGACCGTGTCGTCGTCGAGGGTCCGGCCGGCGCCGGCGTGCTCGATGGCGCGACGCTCAGCGTGTTCGCCGACTACGGCGCGCCGCCGTCGCATCAAGTGGGCGGGCAGCCCTCGCCGGGCGGCTATCAGCAGGTGCTGATCAATCCGGTCGCGCCGTCCTCGGGCAGCCACACGTTTTCCGCCATCCAGGCGCTCTGCGCGCACGGCACGCGCGGCCCGACGACCACGGAACAGCTGTGCAACGCGCTGCCGGCGGCGCAAATCCGCCCGCCGCTGCCAGGCGATACCGTCGTTTATGTGACCGAGTTCGTTCCCGGCTCGACGATCCGCGTCTATGTCACCAGCGGCGGCAGTACCAAGCAGATCGGCGCCGGCGGTGGCTCGGTTGTCGGGCTGACCCAGGCGGTGACGACCGGCGATACGATCACCGTGGTGCAGTCCCTCGATGGCTGCCAGGCGCAGCTTGTCTACGAGGTCACGGTCGGCTGCAACGCCGTCGATCCGAATGTCTGTTCGAGCGACTGGCCGACGTTCCGCCATAGCGGCTGGCGGGACGGTCAGCAGACCATCGCTTCGGCGCTTTCCGACCCCGAGAAGGTGCGGAACCTGAAAGTCGGCTGGACCTTCACGCCGCCGGCGGCGGATGGGCCGATCGCGTTCAAGGCCTCGCCCATCGTCTATAAAGGGAGCGTATTCATCGGCAACGGCAATGGGCGTTTCTATGCGCTCAACGCCGCAACCGGGGCGATGCTGTGGGAATATCCGAAACCGCCGGCCGCCGCGCTCACGTCGCAATTCGCCCCGATCGGAGGAAACCCGTCCGCGTACGGCGTTGCCTCCAGCGCGACTATCGCCTTCCTCGATCAGAAGCGCGCCGCGGTCGTCTTCGCCGCGCCGGATCAATCGCTCACGCCGAACCTCGGCAGCGGGCGGCTGTTCGCGCTCGATCCGACCAGCGGCACGCCGATCTGGAAATCGCCGGCGATCGCCATCCTCAACGGGCTTACACTTGGAAGCTTCAATCAGAAGCACGAAAATCTCGGCTACTCGGCGCCGCTCGCGCTGGGCAACCTAATCTACGTCGGCATCGCCGATCACGGCGATAACCCCATACAGGCCGGCAGGCTGGTTGCGGTCGACGTCAATTCGGGCAACATCGATGGGGGCTTCAGCTTCAGCTCCACCGGCTCCCTCGGCGGCGACATCTGGTCCTCGCCGTCCGGCGGGCTGGACAAGGATCAGGTGACGGTCACGACCGGAAACTCGTCCATTACGGGAATGCCCGAGCCCAGCCCCGATCACGCGCTCAGCATGTTGGGGCTGAACGCAACCACCGGCGCGATCAACTGGGATTTGCGTACGGTGCCGTTTGACGATGACAACGACCCCGACTGGGCAGCGGGGGCGACGCTGATCGATGCGAGCTGCGGCCATTTCGCGGCATCGACCGAGAAGGACGGCTGGAGCTACGCGGCGCAATCCAGCGCATCCGGCGGCGGAATGCCGCCGGTCGCTTGGCAGTTCCCGCCCACGGGAATTCCGTTCCCACCCGGCGACATGCGCCATGACGACACCCGCTACATCAAATCGGGCGCCGGCTGGAACGATACGTATATCACGATGGATGGTGGCTACGACGTTGAAACGAGCCTGTTCGGGTTCGGTTTCACCCAACTGCACGCGCTTGATGCGTGCGCGCCGTCGGCACAGCCGGTGCGCTGGATCGCCGCCATTCCGGACACCACCGCCTACACCGTAGCCGGCGTCCCGCCGCAAAACCTGGAATACCAGTTGGGACCGCCGACGGTTACCGGTGGTATCATCTTTGTCGGCACGGCGACGGGCCATCTGATCGTGCTCGCCGACCCGTCGGTCTACGCGAGCGGGCAGGTGGTGTGCAGCAACCCCGAGGTGAGCGTTGCGGATTGCGCGATGGCGGGCTATGCGATCGTGCAACAGCCGATCCAGCTGGACGATGTCGCCCTCGGCGACGGCGCGATCCAGACCGAACCCGCGCTCGCGGGCGGTCAGGTGTTCGTCGCGACCGACGGCGGCCAGGTGGTCATGCTGCATCCGTGAGCGGGAGGCGAGGAATGTACCGAACGATCGGCGTTGCGGCTCTTGTCGGCGTGTTCGCCGCTGCGTCACCCGCCTGGTCGCAGTCCCTGGCGCGCGGCGTGCGCTCGCAAACCCGCTTCGCCGGTACCGTGACCGTCTCGGTGAACGGCAAGCCACGGCCGGTGCCCGTGACCGCGCGGACCTGGGCGATGGCGCCCGGCGCCCGGATTGACGATGTGCGTGACGGCCGGGGCAATCTGGTTGTGGCGGTGCAAAGCGGCGTGCTGATCGCGAGCTTCGGCGGACACGAACGAACCGAGCCGGGCGGCTCGTTTTTCACCGTCCCCGCGAATGAAAAGGTTACGCTCACCACCCCGCATGATCGATCGACGGTGTTTCGGACCCTGCTGCTGCCCCCAGGTTGATCCGCCCGCACCGGGCGCCTGACCTGCCTTCCATGTCGCCGCTGGCACACGATCTGTTTTCCCCCGAGGGCGGATGGCGCGTGCGCATCCGCGACCATTCGGCCGAGACCGAGGATAACACCGTCGAGGAAATCGGCGGATTTTCCAGGTTTATGCAGGCCAATGCGTTTGCCCGTCGCTACGTGCGCGGTTCGGTCGAGGTCTGCCGCGTCGCGGACGCGACGCCGAAGCAGGTGCTGGAAGCATGGTTCGCGTACGGCGAGGACGCGGAAATCGTTGATGCCGGCGAAGCGGGCTGGCGCAGCGCCAACGAAGGAACAGCGGCTGATCGCCTGCGTGCGCGCGTTCGGCGGGGTACTGCTTGAGGGCTCGCCGCGCGGTCGCGTTCAGCGGCACCTCGCGCGCCCCGAGTCCGTTGCCGTGCCGCTAGGGCGTGTCGTCAATTCCCGCCCGGTGGCCTACCGCCGGATTGGCACCGCCGGCGCCTCCGAGGTGCCGCTCCTGCCGGACCTTATCCGCTGCCACGGCCAGCCAGCGTAGCTGGCGCTGCCCGCGGTTTTGCCCCTCTTACCGATATTGGAACCAAACCATTGAAATAGCAGGAGAATATTGCGATCTGCCGGGGTCCCGCTCGGCGCCGATCGGGGCCCCACCCCGGACGAATTCATCTAATGATATCAGTTCTTTGCGGAAGCGGCGGTAGGGGGTCCCGTTTGGGTGCCAATTCACAGCCAATCTCATACACGATGCGCAGATTGTGCGCGGCCACGGACGGATAATCCAACCCGAGGCGATCCACCGCCGACAGCCGCATATTGTGCACGAACACGTCCGCCACTGCGATCAGGTCCATCAGCGTGTCGATTCCCTGAGCCGTCTTCAGATCGAGCGCAATGCTGCGTTTATTGCGATTGATATTAAGAAAATACGCCGCCATCCCGGGATTCCGCTGGGGCCCAAGCTCGCGCATGAAATCGCCATGCGGCGGCTCCACCTTGATCACATCGGCGCCCAGATCACCCAGTCTCTGCGTTGCGACCGGCCCCAGCACCGCCGAGGTAAGATCGATCACCCGAATGCCTGCCAGCGGTCCCGACATATCTCCGTGCTCCCTGCGACGTCATCGCATGCCATGCATGGGCGTCGAGGAGAAGGCCCGAAACTTCGAGAGTGTGATATTCCCGCGGCCGCTCACCACCGGCTGGTGGCGATACCCGTAGCCAATTACAAGCGAACATACCCAGGCCCGAACGACACCCGAACCCATGCCCTCTGCTAGCAACCAGCCAGATAAGCCGACCTCGGACTCACCCCGGTCGGTGCTTCGCTTGCTCGGGCTGTTCGAAGCCATTGCCAGAGCCCCGGAGGGCCTGTCGCTCGCCGAGCTTAGCATGGCGCTGGAAACCCCGAAGAGCAGCCTGCTCGCCCTGCTGAAGCCACTGGTTTCCGCCGGACATCTGGTTCACGCCGAGCAGCGCTATCGCCCCGGGCCCGCCATGTTCCAGATGGCAGAGACAATTCTTCGCGCACGCCAGCCATCGGCACTGCTGCGGGCCTTCATGCAGGAGCTTTGGACAGAAACGCGTGAAACCGTTCTGCTGACCGCTATCGACCGCAACGGGCGAGTTGTTGCGTATGTAGAATGCCTGGACAGCCCACAGCTCATCCGTTACGTGGTCTTGGTCGGTGCCGTGCGGCCGCTCTATGTCTCGGCGGCCGGTCAGACGCTGCTCGCGTTCCAACCGGAAGCATGGCAGGAAGCCTATCTGCGCACGGCGAAGCTGCAGCGAATGACCGCCGAGACCATCACCGACCGCGTCGCGTTGCGCCGGCGCCTGGCCGAGATCAGACGGAGCGGCATCGGCGTCAGCATCGGGGAGGCGGTGCAGGGCGCGGCCGGCATTGCGGCGCCGATCATCCAGGCCGACGGAGCCGTCAACGAAGCGCTGCTTCTGGCCGGGCCCGCCGAGCGGATCGAGCGCAACAAAGATGCCCTGTCCACGCTCGTCCGCGACATCAGCGAGCGTATGTCCGCTGCCCTTGGCTATAGCGCCCCGGCTGACATCAACAACCGACGCGTCACGGCACGTATCTGACAACAGTAACGATGGAAGAGAGACGATGCGAGGATTGAACGGCAAACGGGGGATCATAACTGGTGCCGCGAGCGGGATCGGAAAGGCGACCGCGCTGCGTCTGGCCGAGGAAGGCCGCGTTCTCGGCCTGTTTGACCGTGACGAAGCCGGCGCGAACCGAACCGCCGATGAGTGTGCTGACGGCAGCGCACGAGCCTTTACAGTGGATATCACCGACGAAACCGAGGTCGAAGCAGCCGTGGCTGCATTCGAAACCGATATCGGTCCCATCGACAGCTTGGCGAACGTTGCCGGCTGGGATAAGGGCGCGGCATTCCTGGATACCGACCGTGCGTTGTGGGATCGTATCATCCAGATCAATCTTTACGGCCCGCTGTTCATGCACAAGGCTGTGCTGCCCCGCATGGTGGCTCGTGGCGCCGGCCGCGTGGTGAATGTCGCATCCGATGCCGGCCGCGTCGGATCATCGGGGGAGGCCGTCTATTCCGCCTGCAAAGGCGGCGTCATCGCCTTCACCAAAACCATGGCACGCGAGATGGCGCGCAAGGGGATTACGCTGAACTGCCTCTGCCCCGGGCCGACCGACACGCCGCTGTTCCAGGGTTTCGCCGACGATCTGGCGGGTGGCGAGAAACTTAAAGACGCCCTGAAAGGCGCCATCCCGTTGCGTCGCCTCGGTACGCCGGACGATTACCCTGGCCTGATCGCGTTCCTGCTCAGCGACGATGCGTGCTTCATCACCGGGCAGACGATCAGCGTCTCCGGCGGGCTGACGATGGTGTAGGATTTGCCGCAAACTGACAGGACACTGTCCCGCTCACCGCTCGACAAAATTCGGACGCCGCTTCTCCAGGAACGCGCGATAGCCCTCCTTGAAGTCGGAAGAGGCATTCGTCACCAGCATATCCTCATTGGCCATCATCACAGCTTCCGCCAATGTCTGGAACGGCGCTTCGTACGCCTGCTGCTTCAGCACGCGCATCGAGCGTGGGGAGCAGTTCATGGCCACGTCGGTTGCATAGGCAAGCGTCTCGGCTGCCAGAGTTTCCGCCGAACAGACGCGGTTGACGAGGCCTATCCGCAGGGCTTCCGCGGCACTCACCCGCCGGCCAGAGAGCAGAAGAACGGCGCAGCGGCAGGCTCGGGCTGCTTTATGCGCTGTTCTGCGATGTCCGGTTCGCATCGGAGGCAGCGTCTTCACGACGGCCTTCGCGCGGCTTGGTCTGACCGGCGAGTACGGCGTCCCGCCCCAGCCGGGAACCAAGCCGAACTGACCGTGCTGATCACCGAATCGTGCCGTCTGCGCCGCAAAGACCAGATCGCAGGCCAGAATCAGTTCCAAGCCACCGGTTAGGCACAGCCCCTGCACGGCGGCCACGACGGGCAGGCGGCTCTCCTCCAGTGCACACAGCACGGCATGACCGTGATCGATGGAATGCGTCAGGCCGGCGTGGTGCGAACGCAGCGATTTGACCTCACCAAGTTCCGCGCCGGTACAGAAGTTCTTGCCCTGCGCGCGGACCAGCACGGCGCGCACAGCGGCGTCGGCCTCGAAGCGCGAAGCGCTGCCAGGATCAGGTCGAAGCAGCGCACTGACAAACAGTTGTAGATTCGAGGGCGTGCCAACTCGATGACCCCGACGGGCCGCCCCTCGGCGAAAGCGGCGACTGGTGGTGTGTCATCGCTCATCGCTCAGACGACCGAGCCGGGAGGAAACGCTGGCTTGCGCTTCTCCAGATGCGAGGCCAGGCCTTCCTTCACCTCAGGTCCGGTGAAGCCCAGGAATTCCAGGGCCAGCGAGGCATCGAAGGTAGGACCGGCGGAGCGTAGCCAGTTGTTGAGCGCGTACTTGGTCCACCGGATCGCGCTTTGCGCACCCTCGGCCAGACGCGTGGCGATCTCCACCGCCTTGGCATCGAGTTCGGCATCGTCCACCGCCAGGCTGATCAAGCCGATCCGCTCGGCTTCAGCGCCCAAGACCTGCTCGCACAGCAGAAGATAATATTTCGCCTTGGCCAGCCCGCACAGCAGCGGCCAGATGATGGCGGCATGATCTCCGGCTGCTACGCCCAGGCGCGTGTGACCGTCGATGATGCGGCAGTCCTTGGTCGCGATAGACACATCCGCCAGCATGCCACACACAAGCCCAGCCCCGACCGCGACGCCGCGCATCGCGCTGACCACCGGCTTCGAACAGTTGATAATGTTCTGCACGATGTCGCGCGCTTCTCGCCACTGACGGGCGCGCGCATCGAAATCGTCGATGTTCTGCTGGATCATGCTGAAATCGCCACCGGCCGAGAACACCTTCCCTGCACCGGTGATCACCACGGCATTGACCGTCGGGTCGCGGTCGACGTCTCGCCAGATATCGGCAAGCTCGCCGTGCATGGCATCGTCCGCGGTGTTCATCCGGCCGTTGTCCATGGTGATACGCAGCACTTTGGGATGCGGCCGATCGAAGCGAAGTCGGGTATAACGGTCGTAAGCAGTGCTCATGAGGGATCTCTTCTGCCGGAACGGGTTCAGTCCACAGTCAGCACGACGCGTCCGATCGCCCGGCGCGATTGGAGCATCGCCATGGCTTCGCGAATGCGCCCGAGCGGAAAGCGATGGGAGATGTTGGGGCGCAGTTGTCCCTGCGCCGCCCATTCGAGCATCTGTCGTTGATAGGCGGCACCTTCTTCCGGCTTGCGGACAAGGTGCTCGATCGCACGCACGCCGACGATGCGGATGCTTTTCAACAGGGGTTGGTTCATCCCTCGAGAGTGCCGAGTTCTGGGTTACTTCCTGGCGGCCTGTGACTTTCGCTCGTAGTCGTCAAGCCACTGCTCAGTGAGCCGGTCGAGCTCCTCGAGCTGGCGTTCGGAGTAGGATTCCGGCGCAAAGCCCTCGAGCCACCCGAGCACGTGAGTTTCGATCAAGTCGCGCGGCACGTCCGGATGCTCGGCATGGATGCGTTCTGCCGACTGCTCGATCGACAGCCGTTTCCCGTCGTCCCAGACGATCTTGCGCCGTTTGGGGTCAACGTCGGCATTATCCAGTGCGGCGAAGACCAGATCGAGCGCGTAGACCGAGCGTTCCCCCTCGGACGAGCCCATCCATTCGAGGAAGGCGTCAGTGAACGGGTTGTTCTCGAAGGGGTGTTTTGCGCGTCGCTTGCCCATCGGATGAGGATAGCACCGCGGGTCATTGCCGTCGCAAGGCTCGCTTCATCATCAAGCGGCTCTGCTCGATGCTCAAGGCGATCCACTGGGCGGTGAGCGCCTTGAAGCGCTTATAGTTGCGGATCTCACGCCGCACCTCGGGCAGATAGTCGCGCGGAACATATTCGGTCCGGCTCCTCATCTGCCGCGTGTAGCTGAGCTGGTAGTAGGGTCCCCTCCGGTTCTCTGGATCCTTGTACTGGCGGGTGAGCGATCCGGGCCGCATGTCTTCAATGCCGGCCAGCTGCGCCTTGATGCTTCCAATGCGCTTTCTGATCACTGCCAGGCGTTTGTTTGTCATAGGTTTAGCATACCAGTGCTATACTATGCTGGCAACAGAATCGAGAGGGCCCGATGCCGCTGTGGATGCCCTGGTGGAATGCGATTTGGCTGCTGCGTCCGGCGTTCTCGCGTCTGCGCACCTTCCTGTGGTTCGCCACCGCCGTGGCAGGCTTCACGGTGCGGACGGAACTGCTGGGCGTAACCAGCCTCGTGCGGGCGCTGAAGCTCGAGGCTCGCTTCTACAACAAGCTCGTCGATCACTTTCACAGCCCCGCCGTGAAGCTCGATCGGCTCGCGGCGCTGTGGACCCAGGTGGTGCTGCGGCTATTCCCGCAGCCGCTGCGCATCAACGGAAGGTGTATCGTGGTCGGCGACGGCATCAAGATCCCAAAGCGCGGGCGCAAGATGCCGGCGGTCAAACTCCTGCATCAGCAGTCCGAGTCGAACACCAAGCCCGAATTCATCATGGGACATTCCCTCCAGGCTGTGAGCGTGCTCGTTCAGGCCGCAGCCAGCGTCTTCGCCGTGCCGCTCGCCATGCGAATCCACGAAGGGTTGGTGTGGTCCAATCGCGATCGCCGCACCCTGCTCGACAAGATGCTTGCGCTCCTCGGGATCGTCGCCATCGCAGAACCCTTCTACTTCGTCGCCGACGCCTACTATGCCGCGCGCAAGATCGTCACCGGCCTGCTCGAGGAGAACAACCACCTGGTCACGCGGGTGAAGTCCAACGCCGTCGCCTACACCGCCCACCAGCAGCGTGGCCCGCGGAAGAGAGGCCGGCCCAGAGTCTATGGCAGCAAGGTCAAGCTCAGATCCCTGCTGGAAGACCCCAAGGGCTTCCAACAGGCCGAAAGTCCCGTCTACGGCGAGCACCAGGTGACCATCCAGTATCGGGTCCGCGACCTGCTGTGGCGCCCGGCCGGTCAACTCGTGCGCTTCGTGGCGGTGATTCATCCAGTAAGAGGCTCGTGCCTCCTGATGTGCACCGACACCTCTTTGGAGGCTATCGAGATCATTCGCCTGTACGGTCTGCGCTTCAAGATCGAGCACACGTTCAAGCAGGCGGTGCGGCTGATCGGTTCGTTTACCTACCATTTCTGGATGTCCGACATGAAGCCGCTGCGCCGCCGCAGTGGCAATCAACATCTCCATCGTGAGTCGCTGGAATACCGCAACGCCGTCAAACGCAAGCTCCACGCCTACCACGTCTTCATCCAGGCGGGTGTCGTCTGCCAGGGACTGCTTCAGTATCTGGCCGTCGCCTTCCCTCAGGCCGTCTGGAATTCCTTCGGCTCCTGGCTGCGAACCATTCGGCCCGGCATCCCGCCCTCGGAGCTGGTCGTGGCCAATGCCCTGCGCCAGAGCCTGCCGGAATTTCTCTTGAATGCCACCCCGAGCAACACCTTCGCGAAATTCGTCATCGAACGACAGGACACCAATAAAATGGGCCTCGTCAGAAGAATCTGTGGGCAACGTCGGGTTCCGGCAGCTTACCAAGTGCATGATACAAGGCGATTTCGGTGACGTGGAAGGTACGGAACCCGTAGGATTTTCGCATGGTCAGTTTGGCCTTGTTGTTCAGACCCTCGACCACACCGCTGGAGAGCTGCTTCCTGGCGCGGAAGTAGTTCAGGATCAGCGCGCGGTGCGAGCGTAGCGTCCTGGCGATCTTCTTCATCGGCTCGATGCGGGAGCGCATGACCTGACCGCACCATTCATCCAGGAACTTGCCGGCCCAACTCGGCGAAGCATAGTCCCAGAACTGCTGGAAGTCCTCCTTCAGCAGATAGGCCCGTACGGTCCGCAGGTTGTAGCGCAGCAGATCGCGCAGGCGGAAGCGTTGATGCTCGGTCAGGTTGGCCTTGCGCTTGAGCACACACCAGCGGGTCTTCTTCAAGACTGGCTCATAGCCGTCCCGGGCCAGCCGGCGAGCCTCGGCGGCACGCACCTGGTCCAGCGCGGCATTCATCTTGGCGACAATATGGAAGCGATCGAGGATGTGGATGGCCTGGCTGCACCGCTCACGAATCACCTTCAGATAAGGCTGCCACATGTCCGAGCACACAAACTCGATCTGCCCAGCCAATGGTTCGCCGATCAGGGTGAAGAACTGCTCGAAGCTCTCCACCGTCCGTTCGCGACCGATCCATAGCAGGCGCGTGCACTGCTGCTCGATCTGATAGACCAGCGTCAGGTATTTGTGTCCCCTGGCATACTGGATCTCATCGACGCCGATCGCCACGATCGGCCCCAGTTGCCGGTGCTCGATCCCCCACTGCACGACATACTCGACCGACTGGCAGACCTTGTCCCAGGTGCTGCGAAACGACCCGGCGGTCTCCTGCCAGGACAGCTTCCTCGCCCAGTGCGCCAGGAACAGCATGTAGGCCTTGGTCAGCTGGTGCTTGCCGACACCCCAGGGGACCGCTTCGACCCGCACGCCGCAGGCCCGGCAATCGACCCGTCGCATGCAATAGAGGAACACCACCATGCAGCCCCAGAGGGGCACGAATTCGAACCGGCGCAGGCTCAGGTGATCATAGGCCGGCGCCGGCTTGCGACAGCCCGAGCACACCGGTCTCGAGCCGCGGCGGGGCCGCACGCTGATCTCGATGGTTCGGCTTTCGGCGCAATGTCGCGCCTTCTCGTAAACGAACCCAGGAAAGTGCTGGTAGTGGTTCAGCAGGGAGATCAGCCGCATGGCAGCGGGACCCAAAGGAGTTGCCGGCAGACGTGACAGCGTACCGGCGCAACGGGCTGCTGCCGATCCCTTGCAGACCTGTTGTCCGGACCTCGATCAGTGGCCTCGCAGCTGGGCGTATGAGGCGCGCGATATTCCGCCTGGCCGGCGGATGGTGGAATGCTTCAAGCCGTTCCTGCGCGACCTGCTGGCCTTGCAGCTATCACGCCAAACCTTGCGCCGACACCGCGACAACGTCTGGGCTCTCGGCGGTGAGGTCATCAGCCGATTGCAGATGGACAGCGACCTCCGGAGGCGGCCAATCAAGCAGGTCGTCCTCACCCTCATCGGCGACGATGGCGGGCCGCTGCTCTCCCATGGTCAGTCCGACACCGCGCAGCGCTCCTTCGACACGACCTGCCGCAAGTTGTTCCGCTTCCTGACAGACCCTGAGATCAGCCGCGATGAGGCGTAAAGATGCCTGCCGTGGTGGCGGATGATATCTCCGCTTCTGCCGATGTGGCGGCTGTGGGGTTGTGGGCAACGCGCTTGTGTTGTCCACAAATCCACCAGCCGGCCGGCTGAGTGATAAAACTAGCCCTCGGTATACCCCCGAAGCACCCACAGTTTCCGCTGACGAGCCTAAAATGGAGGCCTTCCGCCTAGCCTCCTGAGCCGAAATTCCTCCGGAACTCTGGACTCGCGAGAGCATTTGGCATTCCTCCAATGAGGCCTAGGCCCAACAGTTTTGTCACCGGGGGCCATTTGGAGAGCAAGCGATTGAGTCAGCATCGGTATTTCGCTTCATGCACGAAAGCGTTGTGCGGCGTAAGGCGGCGACGACCCCCAAGGCGTGCTCCATCTGCCGCGTGATTTCCAGCCCAAGCGGTTCAAAATATGGCACGACGTCGCATGGTTGTCGGGCCGTCCGGGTCGTCGGCAACCTTGGCCACCTCGCAGGAGACATGAACGTGACGGCCGTCGGGCATGTCGCGCAGGATAATGCGCCCGAGCGCGCCCAAAGGTGGTCTACGCTGGCCTTGAGGGTGGATGTAGCCCAGAGCGGTGCCGCTGGGCACCATTGATTGTTGTGCTCTGGCCTCGCCGCAGCAGACCAAAGCGGCACCGAGCAGACCTACAGCGAAAGCATGGTTCTTCATTGTATGCTCCTCAGACGGTAGTTTGAGCGGCACGGTAGCACCCTCCACGCAGAAGAAACTCCTTCAAACTGCGCCAGAGTGCTCTGTTCGCCACCTAACCGCTCGGACGGTTCAGTCGCCGCGGCTCCGTTACGGTCATACCTTTCGGGAAGCCCGAAAGGTATGATTTATGAGCGGGACGGCTTCGGGCCGGTGTGCGGGTTGGTGACTGCAAAGTCCCGCTTGATGCGGTCGAGAATGAGGCGCTTGCGCGCGTCGTCGATCGGCATTGATGGCACTAGCCGGGTGAGCTTCCGCTTGCTCACGATGCCATTTCGCGCAAGCTCGCGGTTGAACTCGATATCCTGCTCGCGTCCCGCCGCGTATTTCGATAGCGCGAGGTCGTGCACGCCGATGCAAAGCCCGGTCGCGCCGCCCGTGTTCGGGTTGGACAGACGGACAACGCGCTGCTCCCAGCCTGTGGGAAGAATGGCGGTGTTGGGTGAAACGCCATGTCCGTAATAGCCGTGCGTATCGTGGAACGGCGAAAGCTCGCCAATGGCGGCGTCGATCTGGTCGGCTCGCTCGGGATGGTTGCGCGGATACACGTCCGCTTCTTCCGACCGAAAAGCAATCGGCGGCAGCTTCATGCGCTGCGCGTGGATGGCCTGACTACCAATTACCACGATCTCGGTATCACCCGAGATTTGGCTCGCGGCTCGGATGATATGTTCGAGTTGAGTGCGATTCATAGACGGCCAGCCGTTCGGCTTCTGTGAGTATGCCAGTAAACGGGCTTGATTGGCGTAGGCGGGTCGCCCGTTCGGAGCGTTCCACCAAAAACTGAGCCACCTGATCGACGGGGCGGCTCAAAATCTGCTCCCACTCCGCAAGCGCGAAGGACGGGCTATCGCGCTTCTCCTGCCAACGATGCACATTCGCGCGCGCCCTATCCAGTAACGCGGGGTCGGCCAGCACCTTCTCGGCAACAAGCCGATGCAGGGCGAGGCTGCGCTCATCGAGGCGGCTATGATCGCTGTGAATGGGTTCCATGCCAGCATTATAGCACAGACCCATGACACAGAAACCCACGCACGGAGCGGCTAAATCGGCCTTAACCATAGGTGCCGCTCGTTTCGTATGTCTTGATTTCTGCAACCAGGCACTCAGTCTTCCGATCGCGCCTTCGCGTCGCGCTGGTAGACGGCCAGGAACGCCCTGCCCATCAGCGACGTCTCCCGCTCGATGCACCGCTCCAGCGCCATCGCCCGTGTCGCTTGGATTGCTTTGTCGTCCGGCGCCGCACCGGCGGCGAACTCTGCCAGATGTGCCGCGAGTCGCGTCCGACCGCCCAGCGCCAGGGCCGTCGCCCGCTCGGCCAAGCGCTCCGCGCCGCCGGCCAACGCTGCCAGCTCGGCCGCCAGTTCCGCCGCCGCCGCCGGCTTCAGATTCGCCGGATTGCCGTCGAACCAGCCGCCGTACAGATGCCAAATGGCACGCACGACAAACTCCGGATCGTCGTATTTCGGGCGCAGATAGGGCTTCGCCAGCAACTCCGCCGGAGCCGACACGCTGTGCAGCACCTGGTCCAGCGTGCATCCCCGGTTCATCAGCGCCACCGTCTGCGCCACCAGGCTTTCCAGCAGCGTCGCTCCATCATCCAGCACCTGCTCGGCGCGAGCCGCGCCGAAGATCACAGGCCCATGGCCGGGAATCAGGACCTCGGGCTTGAACGCCTGCATCCGCCGCAACGTCGCCGCCCATTCCGCCGCGTAGCGCTGCACCTTCCGCGGATTGCCCGCATTCGGAAACATCCAGATGACGAAATCCCCGCTCACCAGCACGCGCCGCCGCGGCAGCCAGACGACTGTCGCGTCGTCCGTTTCCCCCCGCCCATGGAACAGTTCCAATCGCTCGTCGCCGATCGTCAGCGACAGCATGTCGTCATACACCTCGTCCGGCTGCCGCTGGCCGACGGGGTAGGTGTAGTTTGGGTCGTTGAACTGCTGACCCTGCACGATGCTGTTGAAGCCCTGCGTCGTCTGGTAGCGCTGCAGCCGTCGCCGAACGTCGCGATGGGCGACGATGCGCGGCCGGGCCATGACTTGCGCGTCGGCCTCTTCGTCGATGACCTGGATGCCGCCGGTGTGGTCGATATGGCCGTGCGTATAGATCACTGTATGAACCAGGCTGTCGTCCCAGCGCCGGACCGCGGCGAAGGTCTTGGCCGCCAGCGCGGCATTGGCCGTGTCGATCAGCACCAGCCCCGCCGAGGTGCGGATGGCGATGACGCTGCCGCAGAAATACGTCGAGTGGACGGTGACGATGTTGTCGGCGACCGCCGTGATGGCGCCATTCGACACGGCTTGCGTCCACTCTTCCATTGGCGCGGTGCCGCTCCAAAGCCGCTCAAAGAGCTGGTCCTGTTCCACGCGATCCCTCCTGCCTGCCGTCGCTTGCAAAGGATGCCGGAGCCGAGGCTTCTACAGCCGCCGCCACCCTCCGCGAAGTCGGCGCCGGGCTAACGGCAGAAGCGGCCAATGGGGAAGGCAGCCGTGATGGGTGACAAGTGGCAGATGTCGCCGGAGATGCGCGGGGCGTTCCGGATGAGCGGTGAGGCGGCGGCAACGTAGGTTTCGGGGTTACGGTGTTCCGCGAGCAAGCGGAGAATGTCGGTCTGAATTTTAAAGCACGTTTAGGCTGCTGGAATTGCCGGCACCCTCACCCGCAGCGCTACGCGCGGCGACCTCTCCCGCAGAGAGGCTGTGAATTTTTCATCCTCCCGCCCGGATCTCTGACGATCGGGGGTTGCGCGACAGGACTCGTTGCGATTCGCTGCGATCTCGCACGATTCGGAGATCGGCAATGTCGGCGACTGAGGGTCTGTTCGAGGACGTGGCGGAGCCGAGCAAGGCATCTGCGCCGGCGAGCGAGGCACCGGTTCGGTTGCGGCTGGCCCAGCGTGACCAGCCCGAGTTCCAAGTGGTTGACCTGGACAGCCTGTTGCCGACGGAGCATCCGGCACGAGCGGTCTGGGCCTTCGTCGAGACGCTGGAGCTGAGCGATCTGCTGGCGGGCATCAAGGCCCGGATCGGCGAGCCAGGCCGTCCGCCGGCGGACCCGAAGATCCTGATGGCGCTGTGGCTTTACGCCACGATCGAGGGGGTCGGCAGCGCCCGCGAGCTGGCGCGCCTATGCGAGGCCCATGTTGCCTATCGCTGGATCTGCGGCGGGGTGTCGATGAACTACCATACGCTGGCGGATTTCCGGGTCAGTCAAGTGGCGCTGCTCGACCGCTTGCTGGCGCAGGGCGTGACGGCGCTGGTTTCGGAAGGACTGGTGAACCTGCAACGGCTGGCGCAGGACGGAGTCCGCATCCGTGCCTCGGCGGGATCGAGCTCATATCGGCGGCGTTCCCGGTTGGAAGAGCTGCTGGCGGAGGCCGAGAAGCGGGTGGAGCAGTTGAAGACGGAACTGGAGGCGGACCCGGCGGCGAGCACGGCGCGACAGCGCGCGGCGCGCGAACGGGCGGCGCGGGAACAGGTCGAGCGGACCAAGGCAGCGCTGGAACGGATGCAACAACTGGAAGCGGAACGGGCGCGCCGCGAGAAGACCCATCGGAAAGACACCGCGAAGCAGAAGCCGCCACGGGCCTCGACCACCGATGCCGAGGCGAGAGTCATGAAAATGGCCGATGGCGGCTATCGGCCGGCCTATAATGGGCAGTTCGTCAGCGACCCGCAGACCCAGCTGATCGTCGCGGTCGATCTCGACACCACCGGCTCGGACGGCGGGCTGATGGCGCCGATGCAGCAGCGCATCGTCGAGACCTATGGGCAGACGCCGCAGCAGTATCTGGTGGATGGCGGCTTCAGCAAGCTGGACGATATCGAACGCGCCCATGCCGCCGGCATCGAAGTGTTCGCCCCGCCGTCGGACAACAAGCACAAGACCGATCCCACGGCGCCGCGCAAGAGCGATGGTCCGGGGACGGCGAAATGGCGCGAGCGGATGGCGAGCGAGGCGGGCAAGACGGTATACCGCGAGCGCGCCAAGCACGAGTGCATCAATGCCCATCTGCGCAATTGTGGGGTCGGGCGTTTGCTGGTGCGTGGCTGCCAGAAGGTCCGAGCCGTCTTGTTGTGGTTCGCTGTCGCGCACAATCTGCTGCGCGCCTTGGTGCTGCGCGACGCCGCGGCGCAGCCGATCGCGGCGCCCGCGGGGTGAAATGCGTCCGCGGCACGGCGAAGTACAACCTGGGCGGGCGGCCGGCGCGGGAGGTACTCGGCAGACGGGTGGAGCGGTCCTTCTGGCCGCGTTTCAACCGCTGTGCCGGCTCACCTCCGCCCTGCGCCCGCCGTGTCGGCCCGCGCTTCGGTCACCGGCAAGTCGATTGCTTCACAGCCTCAGAGCGGGAGAGGTGGGTGGGGCGTTCGCTCGCCGTTTCCAGTTACGATGAACCTGCGCGAAATCTGGTAACCGCCCACGGTAGCGGGCCTCGTCACGCTCCCTTCCGCCTCTCGCCATTCTTCCGCAGCAGGAACTCGCGCCCGACCTTCACCATCGGCACGCCGTCGTATTCGACGATATCCGCGGTCGCATAGGTCTCGTGCCAGGCGTCGGGGATGAAGCTGCCGGTGCCGACCACGTCGATCGGCGCCTTGGCATCGGCCATCACGCGGCACTTCTCGACCGAGAAGCCGGATGAGACGACGATCCGCACCTTCGGATATCCGGCCCCGTCCAGCGCCTCGCGCGTCCGCCAGATGGCCGCGGCGGAGACGCCGGTGCCGACCAGGAAGCGCAGCTCCAGATCGCTGCGGTAGCGGCGGATCGCCCCGGGCACGTATCGCTCCAGCACCGCATAGCTTTCGGCCGGATCAAGGCCTTCCAGGAAGCGTCCGCCATGGGTATCGAGCCGGACCGAAAGGTTCCCGCTTGCAGCGAGATCAGGGAAACGCGCGGCCACCGCCAGCGAATCAGTGATCTCGCGCCCGAAATAATCGACCAGGACCGTCAGCGGCGTGTCGGGAAAAGTCTCGTGGAACATCTCCGCGGCGCAGACCGTCGATCCGGCGTAGCCGATCAGCGAGTGCGGCATGGTGCCGGCGCCGCGCGCCGCGCCGAACCAGTGCGCGGTGCCGTCATTGGCGTTACCGATGAAACCGCGCGCGCCTTCGCGCTGCGCCGCCGCGCTGCCGACCGAGGCGGCGTAGGCCATCATCTCCTGCATCTCGGCGCCGGCGCAGTGGCGCGCCTCCATGGCCAGGAACGCCGCTTCGGGCAGCGCCAGGCACATCTGATACGCGTTGTGCGCCGCGACCGAGGACGGGCCGAGCTTTTGCAGGAAGATCGTTTCCAGGTCGGAGAGCTGCTCGAAGCTGCCGGTTAGATAGATGACCGGCTCGCCGGCCCCGACCCAGGTGCCTTCGGGATAGACCACATCGATCTCGAAGCGCGTGCGGCGGAAGGCGGCAACCTGTTCCAGCCATTCGATCATCAGCCGCGGGGCCGAGATCACCGGACGGCGGAGGAACACCGCATAGGTCACGCGCTTGTCGCCGAACCGGGCGACGATCTGCCGCGTGCGGTCGAAATACACGTCGGTCCGGGCGGCGATGTCGGCCGCCAGCCCGGACGCGGTGACTGCGCCGTCGGTCATCCTGCCCCTATTGGGCGGCAACCTGAATCCCGGGCGTCTCGCGCCGTCGCTTCAGCTCCTCCGCCACCAGGAACGCCAGCTCCAGTGACTGCTCGGCATTCAGCCGCGGATCGCAGGTGGTCTCGTAGCGCGCGGAGAGGTCCGCCTCGGTCAGGCGGTGGGCGCCGCCGGTGCATTCGGTGACGTCCTGGCCGGTCATCTCCACATGCACGCCGCCGGCCCAGCTTCCCTCGGCGGCGTGGATGTCGAAGAAGCTGCGCGCTTCCGACAGGATCGCATCGAAGCTGCGGGTCTTGAGGTTGGCGGCAGTGGAGACTGTGTTGCCGTGCATCGGATCGCAGATCCACACGACCTTGCGCCGGGCCCGCTCCACCGCGCGAACCAGCGGCGGCAGCCGGGCGGCGATCTTGTCGGCGCCCATGCGGCTGATCAGGGTGACGCGCCCGGGCTCGTTGGCGGGGTTGATCGTATCCAGGATGCGCAGCAGATCGTCCGGCTCGAGCGTGGGGCCCGCTTTCATGCCGATCGGGTTCTTCACGCCGCGCAGGAACTCGACATGGGCGCCGTCGGCTTGGCGGGTGCGGTCGCCGATCCAGAGGAAATGCGCCGAGCAGCCGTACCAGTCGCCGGTGGTTGAGTCGATGCGGGTCAGCGCCTGCTCGTACGGCAGCAGCAGCGCCTCGTGTGCCACGTAGAAATCGGTCTCGCGCATGTCGCGCGTGGTCGCGCCGGTCATGCCGCAGGCCGCCATGAAGGAGAGTGTCTCGTCGATGCGATGCGCCAGGTCGCTATAGCGCTCGGCCAGTGGCGAGCGCTCCACGAAGCCGAGGTTCCAGCGGTGCACCTCGTGCAGGTCGGCGTAGCCACCGGAGGCGAAGGCGCGCAGCAGGTTCAGCTTGCTGGCCGACTGGAAATACGCGACCTCCATCCGTGCCGGATCGGGCACGCGGGCGTCCAGCGTGAAGTCGGGGCCGTTGATGATGTCGCCGCGGTAGCTGGGCAGGCTGACGCCATCTTGGGTTTCAGTGTCGGACGAGCGCGGCTTGGCGAACTGGCCGGCCATGCGGCCCATCTTCACCACCGGCAGGGATGCGCCGAAGGTCAGCACGACAGCCATCTGCAGCAGCACGCGGAACGTGTCGCGCAGGATGTTGGCGGTGAATTCCTCGAAATTCTCGGCGCAGTCACCGCCGAGCAGGACGAATGCCTTGCCATCGGCAGCGGTTGCCAAGCCGGCCTTCAGCCGCCGCGCCTCGCCGGCGAAGACCAGCGGCGGATATTTGCCAAGCTTGCGTTCCACGGCGGCGAGCCCGCTGGCATTCGGGTATGCGGGTGTCTGACGGATTGGGCGGTCGCGCCACGAGTTGGGGGTCCAGGGGGCGGCGGTGGGGGGCATGATCTCACTCCTGGGCTGCGTCGGGCGCGTCCCAGGAGGCGTTATGGCCGGATTTTCCGCGACGCGCTATGCCGAGGGCCAGACGCACGCGCCGATGCGGGGGCGCAGGTAGGCCCCGTAGTGACGCCGACGGTGAGGGTCCAGCATCGGTCCAGCATCCGCGCCCCGAGCTCGCTCTGACGCTCGAGGCCCTGCGTCGCGCCGTCCCCTTGCGGCAGCAATTCGGCTGTCTTGAAGCCAGTTGCCAGCTCCGCCCGCGTGCGGTCCTGTTCGTTCGTCGGTGCCTCCGTGGCCCACCCCTGTCCCTCGCGCGTTCCCAGTCTCCAATAAAAAGACCCTAGCCTCGGGCCATCTGACCTCACCGCATTCGTATTCCGGCGACGGCCAACGCGCCGTTGCGCCGGACATGCCCGGTGGAAAAGGGGGGCTTGGAAACAAAAAGCGAACATCGGGAATTAAGGCAGGTGCAATTTCTAGTTGCATATTTACGGATTTTAAGGTAAATCACGACTCTGTGATCCATCAGCGGGGACGGCGATATGCAGGGAAAGCCGATCACGTTCAGCAAGCAGTCCGAGGAAGCCTTCGCTCATCGGCGCCGATGCAAGGCCCTGCCGCCGCTCCAGCCCGGGGAGCACGAGCGCCTCGTGAAAGAATTCCTCGCCGTCCGAAGAATCACCGTCTGCCCCACGCGCTATGCGGCACCGGTGGAGCATCACCAGCTATCCGTGCGGTGATCGCGTTCACAGGCTTCACGAAACCTCGGACAGCGTGACGGGGAGCGCCACTGCTCGATGATCGCACCGCGTTCGGACACCACGATATGGTCAGGCTGGATCAGGACCCGGGCGCACCCATGATCGCCGCCCGCAGCCGGCGTGAGATCACGTCGATGACCGCTACCGCGATCAGCACAAGCAGGATCAGGAAGGCCACCTGCTGCCACTCAAGCACGCGGATCATCTCCGACAGATAAAGCCCAATCCCGCCGGCGCCGACGATCCCGATAATCGTCGCTGAGCGTGTGTTCGATTCGAAGAAATAGAGGCACTGACTGGCGAACACCGGCAGCACTTGCGGCAGTAGTCCGAAGCGGATCTCGGCCAGGCGGCTGCCGCCCGAGGCGCGCACCCCCTCGCCTGGCCCGCTAGAGGCTGTCTCGATCGCCTCCGACATCAGCTTCGCCAATGCCGCGACGTTGGTCGACGCGATCGCGAGTGCGCCCGCAAACGGCCCCAACCCCACCACGTTCACCCAGATCAGCGCCCAAACGAGCGTATCGATGCTGCGCACGCAATCCAGCGCGCGGCGCGCGAAGAAATGCACGATCCGTCCCGCCACCACGTTCCGGGCCGCGACGAACCCAAGCGGCAGAGCAAATACCGCTGCCGCCGTAGTGCCCACGAAGGCGATCGCGATCGTCTGCCAGAGCGAATAGAGATACGTCCAGAAATGATCGGCGTTGCCCGGCGACGGCGGCAGCATCAGCAGCACGATGCCCCAGAACTTGCCCAGTCCCGCCAGGATGTGTCCTGGGGTCACGCCCAGCCACCCCATGACGAAAAAGTAGCTGGCGGCAACCAATCCGGTCAGGACGAGGCCCATCGCGTTAAACGTCCGCGGCGGCGGAGGCAGCGCCGCGGCACGCCCCAGCAAACTGTCCCGCAGCCCGCTCATTTTGTGGTCTCCAGCGCCAACAGTGCGTGCCGCAGCCGCTCCGACAGCATGTCCAGCAGCATGACACACGCCACGATCAGCAGCAGCATCGCGCTGACATCGGAGTAGTAGAACTTGCGGATCGCAACCAGCAGGTCCTGGCCAATTCCACCCGCGCCTACGAACCCGATCACTGCCGCGCCTCGCACGTTGATTTCCAGGCGCAATAGCGTGTAGCTCGCGAAATTGGACAGTACCTGCGGCACCGCGCCGAAGCGAACCCGGGCCAGCCAGCCTCCGCCGGCCGCTGTCACTCCTTCGACCGGACGAAGATCGATGCTTTCCACGATCTCGGTAAACAGCTTCCCGAGCGTGCCCGCGGAATGCAGCATGATTGCCAGCACGCCCGGCAAGGGCCCCAGCCCGAATGCCACGACGAACAGCATCGCGAACACCAAGTCGGGAACCGTGCGCAGCAGTTCTAACACCCTTCGCACAGTTACCGTGACTATCCCCGACTGCACCATCGTGCGGCTAGCCACAAAGCAGGCGGCGAAGGCGATCGCGGCGCCGCTGAGCGTCCCCGCATAGGCGATCATGATTGTCTCGCCAAGAAGGCGCAGCCAGCGCTTTATCCCCCAGAACCAGTCGGACGGATCGGTCCAAACTCGCGCGCCGGTGTCCAGCTTCATCAACCGGTCAAAATAACTGGTGAAATTACCTAGGTTGTTCCAGAATTTTGCCGGCGTGACTTCCGCACCGAAGCCGCAAATCAGCAGCAGCAGCAGGAACACCACAACGCCCAAGGCGAGCTGCTGCCGCCGCGCGGCTACCGCCTTGTCATAGGCGGCAACCAGCGCGGCGCGTTGCGGCTCGGGCAGAACCGCGACGAGTTGTTTCAAGGCGGTATCGCGTCAGGTCTGCTTGCGGCGCAGGCGGTCGACGAACGCAACCATTTTGATGGTGTCGTCGTAGGCTGCGTTGTCGATCGGCTGCCACGGCAGGTTCTTGCCATCCGATAGCTGATCGAACGCCGCCTTGTCCGCTGTCGCGGCATTCAGAAATGCTTCACGGATCGTCTGCTTCAGATCCGGCGGCAGGCTCGCCAGCACGGCGGTGGGCGAGTTGATGATCAACGATGACTTCAGAACGATCCGGAAATCATCCTTCTTCATCGGGCTGCCGTCCTTGTTCTTCAGCATGCGCTTGGTGAGCATGCGCGTCAGATTGGAATCGTTATCCGCATTCCACCAGTTCGCGCAGACATCGACCGTGCCGTCTGCTACTGCGATCACCGCATTCTCAGGGCTGCCGGTGATCAGCACCTTGTTGAAATACTTGCTGGCGTCCTCGATGTGGTAGCGCTGATCCAGCGTATACAGCGGCATGTTGTAACCGGACGTGGAATTCGGGTCGACCAGCCCGAGATTTTTGCCCTTCAGATCGTCGATCGCCTTGTACGGGCTTTTCGCCAGGACGTAGAATATCGAATAATAGCCCTTGGTGCCGTCGCTGTTCACATCGATCACGAATGCCTCGGTTTTCACGCCAGTCATGAGCGCCCGGGAGAACGACGCCGGCCCATAGTAAGCGATGTGGATGTTGCCTGCGCGCTGACCCTCGATCACTGCTGCATAGTCGTTCGCTACGCGCAGCGTGACCTTGGTGCCGATCGCCTTGGTCAGGTAAGCGGTAAACGGGGTGAACCGGTTGACCACGCCGGACGCATTCTCGGCCGGCACCACCGCGTAGACGAGCTCCGGATAGCTCGCCTTCCAGGACTGCGCGAACGCTGCAGGCGCCAGCGCGCTGCCGGCGAGTCCCGCCAGGATCGTACGACGATTGACCATGTAACTACCCCCAACGTTATTGCTGAACGAGATTCAGGCGCCGACAGGTACCGCCGCGCCTTCCGGTGGTGGGGCCGTTTCGCCCCCAACCACCTCATTGGCCTCCATGCCGTAGAGCTCGCGCGCCGCCGCATCGGTTAGCCCCGCCGGCACGTCGTCGAAGACCACGCGACCGGTCGCCATCCCGACCAGGCGTTCGCAATAGGAGCGTGCGAGATCCAGCGAGTGCAGGTTCACCAGCACGGTCAGGCCGAAATGCCGGTTAATTCGGAGTAGCGCATCCATGACGATCCGCGCGTTGCGCGGATCCAGCGACGCCACAGGCTCGTCCGCCAGCACGATCTCCGGCTCTTGCACCAACGCCCGACAGATCGCCACGCGCTGCTGTTGGCCGCCGGACAGATGGTCGGCTCGGCGCGATGCCAGTGCAGCCATGTCGAACTGATCCAATGCCGCAAGCGCTAAGCTGCGATCGTCACGCGACCAAGCCTTGATCGCCGCGCGCCAGAGCGGTGCGTATCCCAGCCGACCGAGCAGGACATTGTTCAGCACATCAATCCGCTCGACCAAGTTGAACTGCTGGAAGATCATCGCGCAGCGCCGCCGCCATTCCCGCAGCTTCCGCCCGGACAGCGCGGTCACATCTGTCTCGCGCCAGACGCTCCGGCCTTCGGTCGGCTCGGCCAGCCGGTTGATCATCCGTACCAGGGTCGATTTACCGGCTCCCGACCGGCCGATAATTCCCACGAGCTGGCCCGGGGGGATGGTCAGATCCACCCCTTGCACGGCGCGTGTCTCGCCAAACGCCTTCGTCAGCCCCTCCAGCACCAGCATGCTGTTCCCCTCGGGTACTCCTCCCTTTTGAGCCGGGACGTTTGGCAGAGATGCCCGCCGCTGTTTGTTAAGCCTTGATGACGCTCCCCTGGCTAGCGCAACCGGCATGGCTGTCGGCATTTCCGAGAGGTGTAGCGCGCAACACGGTAGCTAATGAAGCCAGGACACTACTCAGAGTGGCAGGTGGTGAACCGCGGCGAGCGCTGTCATGATGCCGCGCAGTTCAGCCAGGCCGCGCATCCGGCCGATCAGCGGGTAACCAGGATGGGTTTTGCGATTGGCGTCGTCCAGCAGTTCATGGCCGTGGTCGGGGCGGAAGGGCAGGCGCCAATTGGGCTCGCCGGCATCGCGCCGACGTGCTTGTTCGCGCAATAGCGTAGCGATCACTGCGACCATGTCGACATCGCCGTCCAGATGATCCGCTTCCATGAAAGACCCATCCGGCTCCTTGATGACGTTGCGAAGATGGACGAAAAAGATGCGGTCGGCAAACCGCGCGGCAATTGCCGGCAAGTCGTTCGACGGGCCGGCGCCGAGCGAGCCGGTGCAGAGGGTGATGCCGTTGGCCGTGCTGTCCACTGCCTGGGTGATGAAATCGAGATCGTCGGCATCCGAGACGATCCGCGGCAAGCCGAAGAGCGGACGCGGCGGATCGTCCGGATGGATGGCGAGACGGACGCCTGCTTCCTCGGCAGCGGGAACGACCTCGCGCAGGAAACGCGCCAGATTCTCGCGTAGCCCTTCCCGCGTGATGTCGGCGTAGCGGCCAAGCATGCGGCGCAGACCGGGCACGTCGTACCGATCGTAGGCACCCGGCAGACCGGCCATGATGTTGGCGAGCAGTCGGTCCTTGTCGCTTTCGGACGCCCGGTCGAACCAGGCGCGGGCGCGCGAGAGCAGCGCCGGCGGATGGTCTGCCTCGGCGCCGGGGCGGGCGAGAATGAAGCAGTCGAACGCCGCATATTCGTCGGCGTTGAAGCGCAGCGCTGTGCCGCCGCCGGGAAACGGAGCGGAAAGCTGGGTGCGCGTCCAGTCGAGCACCGGCATGAAATTGTAGCAGACCGTCTTGACACCGCATGCCGCGAGGTTGCGCAGCGACTGCCGGTAATTGTCGAACAGCGGCGCGAGATCGCCTTGCGCCTGCTTGATCGGTTCCGCGACGGGAAGGCTTTCCACCACGCTCCAGCGCAGGCCGAGCGCCGGGTCGGACTCGATCATCGCCTTGCGCCGGCCGATCTCGTCTTCGGTCCAGACCACCCCATAGGGAATGTGGTGCAGCGCGGTGACGATCCCGCTGGCGCCCGTCTGACGAATCTCGGGCAGGCGAATCGTATCATCGGGACCGAACCAACGCCAAGTCTGTTCCATCAGGCAACTTTCCTCTACGAACGTGCCAACCCGCTACGAAATTATGTGTATCCCGTCGAACCATCAGGCCGGATTGGCAGCTTGCGCTCCCAGTGGACATAGTCATCCCGGTCGAGCACGCGCTCGTCGATCTCGATCCCCCAACCGGGGCGATCGCGCAGCTCCAGATAACCGTCCCTCGGCAGATAGGGATCGATCGCCCACGATACCTTCTCCGGCAGCTTGTATTCGAGAATTTTGAAGTTCGGCTGCGCTGCGGCGAAATGCACGTTCACCGCGGTAGCAAGCGGCCCCATCGGGTTGTGCGGCGCGACCGTCACGTAATGTGCCTCGGCCAGCGCGGCGATCCGCCGCATCTCGGTGATACCTCCGACCGCGCAGATGTCCGGCTGAATGATATCGGCTCCACCGGCCGCCATCAGCGCCAGGAATTCGAACCGCGAATACAGGCACTCCCCCGTCGCCAACGGCGCGCGGAGCTGCGATCGCAGACGGCCCCAGGCGGGGATGTGCTCGGGCCGGATCGGCTCCTCGAAGAACAACGGATCGAACGGGGCCAGCGCATTGCCGAGCTGGATCGCCTGATACGGCTCGAAAATCTTCGCATGCGCATCGAAGGCGAACTCGAAATGCGGCGGACAGACCGCGCGTAACTGCCCGAAATACGTCCCCGCCGCATCGCAGAGCTGACCCCAACGCCCGGCATGCAAGTCGCCACGGTACGGGCTAAGCTTGAACGCCGTAAATCCGTATTTCTCGTTCAGCGCCACAGTCAGATCACGGCATTCGAGCGGATCGGGCGCGGTATAAACACCGCAATAGACGCGCACCCGATCACGTACATTGCCGCCGAGCAGCATATAGACCGGCAGGGCGGCCGCCTTCCCCGAAATATCCCACAGCGCGTGGTCGATCGCGGAAATCGCCGCGAGTCCGAGCGCCCCCGGCGGGAAGCGTGACGATTGCAGCAGTTTCAGCACGATGAACTCGATGCGCCGCGGATCAATGCCGTTGATCTGCTCGAACAGGTAATCGAGCAACGGGCGCAGCGCATAATCCGGACCGTGATTGTACGCCTCGCCCCACCCGGCGATTCCCGCGTCGGTTTCGATCTTAACCAGCAGACGAGGCCGGTCTCCGACACGTTGCATGAACGTCTTCAGGGCCGCGATCTTCATGATCAGTGTCCTCTTCGCTCATCAAGCCGCATGAAGCAGATTTCGCCGGCGAGGATCGGCCTCCGGCACCGCTGCCAGCAGCGCCTGCGTATAGGCTTGGCGCGGCCTGAAGCAGATCTCGTCGGCAGCGCCAATCTCCACGATCTCGCCGCGATACATCACGGCGATCCGGTTGCAGAAATATCGGATCACGCCCAAATCGTGACTGATCAGCACGAAGCTCAACCCAAGCGATCGCTGCAGCTCCAGCAGCAGATCGAGGATCTGCCCGCGCAATGTCACGTCGAGCGCCGAAGTCGCCTCATCAGCAATGATCAGCCGCGGATTGAGCGCCAGCGCGCGGGCGATCACGATGCGCTGCCTCTGTCCACCGCTGAAGGCGTGCGGATAGCGCTGCGCGGCATCGCCCGGTAGCCCCACCTGCGCCAGCAATTCTGTCACCCGCTGCGATAAGGCGCGGCCGGACAGAACGCCATTCACCAGCCGCGGCTCGCCGACCACCTGCGCCACTGTCATGCGCGGATTCAGCGACGCGAACGGATCCTGGAACACCATCCGTATCTCGCGATGCACCTGCCGCAACGCTTGCCGATCAAGCGAGACAAGGTCCACGTCTGTCCCATCGCGACGCCGGTACACGATCTCCCCGGTGCCCGGTCGCAGCACGCGAATAAGGCAGTTGCCTAAGCTCGTCTTACCGGACCCGCTTTCTCCGACAATCCCGAGATTCTCTCCCTCATACAGATCGAAGGTCACGTCGCGTACCGCGGGCGGCGGCACCGGAGGCTTGCGGAACAGCGACACCTGGACCGGATAAGTCAACGTGACGCCGCGCACCTGCAACAGCGGTTGTTGCGCGGCAACAGCGGGCCGCGCCTGTGGCGCCGCCATGCCGAGCTTCTTCGACGCATCGAGCAGGCGCTGGGTATAGGGATGCTGCGGGTCGTGGAAGATGCGTTCTACTGGCCCATGCTCGGCGACTTGGCCCTGGTACATCACCAGCACGTCGTCCGCGATTTGGGCCACGACCCCCATGTCGTGAGTAATGAACAGCAGCGCCAGCCCATCCTCGTGCTGCAGCCGCGTGAGCAGCCGCAGTACCTCGGCCTGAGTTGTGACGTCCAGCGCCGTGGTCGGCTCGTCGGCAATCAGGATTTTTGGCCCGCAGGCGAGCGCCATGGCGATCATCGCGCGCTGGCGCATGCCGCCGCTAAACTCGAACGGATAGCGATCGACGGCCGTTTCCGGGTGCGGGATCTCCACCTGGCGCAGCAACTCGATCGCCCGCTGATGCGCCGACTTCCGGTCGGCCAACCCGTGCGCGAGCAGCGGCTCACCGATCTGCCAGCCGATGCGATGGATCGGTGACAGCGAGGTCATCGGCTCCTGAAAGATCATGGCGATATCGCGCCCGCGTATCGCTCGCATGGCCCCACCACGCGGATGCAGGCGAGCGATGTCCACAGTGGCCTCACCAGCACGCGGTCGGTAGATGATTTCGCCGCCGGCAATCCGCCCAGGCGGACCGACGATCTGCATGATGGAGCGCGCGGTGATGCTCTTACCGCTGCCGCTCTCGCCGACGATGCAGAGCGTGCGCCCGGCCTGCAAGGTAAAGCTGACACCATTGACTGCGTTCAGCACCCGCCCGCCGCCAAGCGGGAACACGGTGCGAAGATTGCGCAACTCCAATAGGGGGGTGGTGTCGTCGCTCGGGCTAGTGGGCATGCGGGTCTGCCGCATCGCGCAGCCCATCGCCGAGGAAGTTCAGTGCCAGTACCGGTGATCGCCACCGCGACGCCGGGCAGCAGCAGCCAGGGCGCTTCGGCCAGCGAATTGACGTCCTGCGCCTCTTTCAGCAGCGCACCCCAGGAAATCGCCGGCGGTTGCAGACCAATGCCCAGGAAACTCAACGCCGTCTCCGCCAGGATCATCAGCGGGATGGCGAGCGTCACCGACGCGATGATGTGGCTGGTGAGCGACGGCAGCATGTGGCGGAAAATGATACGTGGCTGGCTGCAACCATCCAGCCAGGCGGCCGTGACATAGGTTTCCGATCGGATCGCCAGGAACCGTCCGCGCACCACGCGCGCAAGCTCGGTCCACCCGATCAGCGAAATGATCAGCGTAATGCAGAAATAGGTAGTAAGCGGCGACCACCGCTTCGGCAGCGCCGCCGCGAGCGCGAGCCAGATCGGGATGGTGGGCAGCGAGATGATGAACTCGATGACACGCTGCACCGCCCAGTCGATACGCCCTCCATAATACCCGGAGATACCACCGAATATGATCCCGAGCAGCAGACTGAACGTCACCCCGACGATGCCGATCGAAAGCGACGCCCGTGCGCCATAGACAATGCGGCTCAGCATATCGCGTCCCAGCCGATCGGCCCCGAACAGGAAGACGGGCTGGTGCGGATCGATCGGCCCGAACAGGCGGCGATCACCGGGAAACAGGCCCCACAGGTTGTAGCTGTCGCCCTTCACCCACAAGCCGAGATGGACCTTCCTGTGCGGGTCAGGAACATACGTCGCCGCCAACGTGACCGGATCGCGCTGCAGCCGGAACGCCAGCACGTACGGGCGTAGCGCGCCGTCATCGAGCCAGTGGATAGCCTGCGGCGGATGATAGACCAGCCGCGCGCTGCTGTGGTTCGGATCGAACGGCGCGATCGGTTCGGCGAACACCGCGATCAGATAGAGCAGCAGCGTGACCGCCAACCCCACTACCGCGAGCCGGTGACGCCGGAAGCGGATCCAGAACAGCCGCCCCTCCGACGCAGTCGCGATCGGAAGCGCTGCGACCGGCCCCTCCTCAACGTCGGCGACGCTGCTGCTCATTGCACCCGGATCCTGGGATCGAGCAATGCCAGAAGAATGTCGGACAGCAACGTGCCGATCACGGTCAGCGCGCACAGCAGCAGTAGGAACGCTCCGGCAAGGAACTGATCCTGCGCGAGCAGCGCGTCGAACAGCATCGGGCCGGCCGTGGGTAAGTTCAGCACGATCGACAGAATCACCGAGCCGGAGATCAAATTCGGCAGCACCCACCCGAGCGTGCTGACAAAGGGATTGAGCGCGACCCGGATCGGGTACCGCACCAGCAGGGTTATCTCGCGCAGCCCCTTCGCCCGTGCTGTATCGACATAGGGCTGATGAAGCTGATCGATCAGGTTGGCCCGCATGATGCGAATCAGGCTGGCCGAGCCCTGAATGCCCAGGATCACCATCGGAACCCAAAGATGGCGCAGCAAATCCAGTACCCGCCCCGGCGACCACGGCGCATTCAGGTATTTCGGCGAGAACAGCCCTCCGAGATTCTCACCGAAAACACTAACACCGATATACATCAGCACGAGGCCGAGCAGAAACCCTGGTACCGACAAACCCAGGAAGCTTACGAACGTAAACAGATAATCAGCCAACGAATGGCGCCTCACCGCGCTCAGCACGCCGACCGGCAGCGCCACCGCCCAGGTGAACAGCAGCGCCGCGACCGACAGGATCAGGGTCAGGCCTAGCCGCTCGCCGATCAGCGCACTGACCGGCTGCTGCCATTTGAACGAGTAGCCGAAATTGCCGTGCACCACGCCCCAGATCCAATGCCAGTACTGCACCAGGAACGGCGCGTTGAGCCCGAATTCCTGGCGCATCTGGATCAGTGTCGCCTCATTCACCGTTTCTCCCGACGCAGACAGGTTGGCGGCATAGTTCGAGACGAAGTCGCCAGGCGGAAGCTTGATCAGCACGAATACGGTGAACGACACCAGCAGGATGAACGGGATCATCCCCAGCAGGCGGCGGATGATGAAGCGCGCCATCAGGTCTCCACCATCCAGTATTGCTGCGGCAGAGTTGGTGCCGGCGTTGGATACTCCCAGCCCATCGGTATCTTGGCCGGCACGTTCTTCAGCCGATCGCTGCACACGCCGAATACCGTGGTGCCGCGCGAGATGCCGATTACCTCGAACGCATCGGCGGCGAGCTGAAGGATCTGGCGCAGCAGGGCGTCGGCCTGCTGCCGGTTCGGCGCCTGCTTCCACTGGTCCCAGAGCACCAGCCGCTGGATCATGCGGGCCGACGGCTTCTCGCCCATCTTCCCGCCGCTCTGATACCAATGCACCCATGGCAGGCTTTGCCGAGAATCGAGCGGCTGCACCGATAGCCACGCGCGCGGGTCGGTATAGGGATGCAGCCCGCCGGGCAGACCCATAATGTCGATGTCGTAGTCGTTGTTCTGGCCACGCTCATAGAACAGCGAGCGCTCCATCGGCTTAATCGCCAGATCGACGCCGATTTTTGCCCAGTGCTGTTTCACAAGCTGCAGCACGTCGATGAGCTGCGGATTCTCGACATCGGCATCGGCCGTTAGAAAGACCCGCCCGCCTTCCGGCATCATGCGGATCCCGTTGCTATCGCGCTTGGTAAGGTCCAGCTTGTCGAGGATGCCGTTCGCCTTGTCCTCGTCGTAGTCCAGATACTGGGTCGCAAGCTGCTTGTTGTAGAACGGGTCCTGCTCGAGCGGGCTGGTTTGCCAGGGCGCGCTCTGGCCCAGAAAGACAATTTCGTTGATCTCGTCGCGATCGATCCCATGCGACAGGGCACGACGGAATTCATGGTTGGTCAGCAGCGAGCGCAGCGCCGGGTTCTTGTCGGTCTGATTGAGGAACAACGCAGCTGCAGAAACGTCAGTCGTGTCGAGTTCGATCAGCCTGTAGCCGCCGGACAACTCGTGCTGCGCCAGGACTGGCTTGTTGTTGATCAACGCAACATGCCGCAGCTCCAGATCCATCTGCCCGCCCACTGCGGCCAGCACGATCGACTGGATGTCGGAAATCACCTTGAAGTTGATCGCATCGAGATAGGGAAGCTGGTTCCCCGCAGTATCGACCTGCCAGAAATACGGGTTGCGCGTCAGTACGACCTCGGTGGCCCCGCCGGTATAGGGCGTCAAGACGACCCATGGATCGAGCACCGGGCGTGCCGGGTTGGCCCAGCGCGCCGGAGTTTCGATATCGCCGCAGTGCTGGCGGAACAGCGTGGCCCAGTCCGGCTGATGCGTCTCGGCCAACCGTTTGCTGATGTCCGGGTTGTACTTCGGCATGAACTGGCTGCAATAGTGCTTCGCATACAGCACAGGATGCTGGCCGAGCGGGCCAGCCAGGCGTTCGGGAAAGGTCAGATAGGGTCCGGCAAAGATCAGCCGGACGGTGTAGTCATCCACCTTCTCGCCGCGCATCAGCTTGCCGTTGATCACGTATTGCGGCGGTGGCGCGGCATAGAATGCGGTGTCAGGCAACAGGTCGTCGGTGAAGAAGATGATGTCGTCGGCGGTAAACGGATGCCCGTCTGACCAGCGCGCGCCCTGCCGCAGCTTGAATGTATAGACCGAGGCATCCGTGTTGGTGGTCCAGCTTTCCGCCACATTGGGGATCGCCTTGGCGAAGTCGGGCGTCCAGCGCGTCAGCCCCATGTTGCCGACCAGGCGGAGAATGGCGTTGTGGTCGGCATCGCCGCGGACCGCCGATCGCATTGTCCCGCCGTAGTGTCCGACCTTGCCGCTTGGCTGTACGATTTCAGGGTTGTTCGGCAGGCGCTGTGCCACCGGCGGCAGCTTCCCTTGCTGCGCCAGTAACGCCAGGCCCGGCGCCTCATGCATGGCTGGCACGGCGCTGGCGCCGGGCGATGTGAGCGCAGCCGCCGCTCCGCCCGCAGCGAGGCGCAGTGCGTCCCGACGGCCGATTGTGGGCGCGGCCGGGTCGTGTGGCATTGATTGCTCCTCCCTGTGATCCTTCGTAGTGAAGTTGCGGCAAAGCCCGGCTTATCGCCATGTTGCAGCACAGAGATGCCGCTGTGCAATCCATCGACTCCCTCCGACCGACCAACAAAGCATCATCGCATTCGGCAAAATCGCGGCGCCGCGACTTCTCGTGTGCGGCCGTGACATGTCGCTATGCAGCGAATGACTTTGCGCAACGGGCGGCAGTGCCCACCTTGTCGCTTGTAACGAGTTGTGTCCGGGCAGGCACAACGTTCCACATCGCCGGGCCCGCTCGCGGGTGACGCGCCGCGTCGTGCTCTCACGGTGCGCCGGAGAGTGGAAAGGCTACGATCATGACAAAAACATTGTTGCGCGCCGTCGCCAGCGCCGCGCTAGCGCTGACTCTGGTCGGTTGCGCTGTTGACGGCTCATACCCGGAAGGCGGCAGCCTGGCTTACGACTATGACTACGGTCCGTGGGACGGCTCCTATGGCTACTGGGGTCCCGGCTTCTATGACGGCGGGTATCACCACCAGTGGGATGACTGGCACGACGGGCATTTCGCGCCGCATGCGGGTCCGGCCTTTGGCCACCCGATGCCTGGCGGGATGCGGGTCGCCGGCCTGCACGCCGGCGGCTTTGGCGGTGGCTTCCATGGCGGTGGGTTCCATGGTGGTGGTGGCCACGGCCGCGGATGACGGCTCTCGTGCAATCCGAATCTGAACAGGAGATAGTGATATGCGCCAGATTGTTGCGTCTGCCATCCAGGCAGTTGCGATCTGTGCAGTGGTGCTCGCGGTCGGCCTCTCGCCGGCCGTGGCCCAGCACGCTCCACCGGCCACCCCGTCGCGGATCGACAACATATGGGGTTGGCGCGCGCATCAGCCGACCGAGGCCGAAGTGCGCAGCCGCAAGCCCGCCGACGCCGCGACCGCCCAGGCGCAGCGGTCGGCCGACGACGAGGTGAACCAGATCTATCAAAGCCTGATGGGTCGCTCGGCGGGCTGAGGCGGCCGCCCACCTCTCCCGCTTCTGCGGGAGAGGCGGACGCGCTTAAGCGCGGCGGGCGAGGGTGCGCCGCAGCAACACTATGCCTCGTGCACCGCGCGTTCGCGCTCCAGCATCGCCCGTTTGCGCGGCACACCCCAGCGATACCCGGTCAGATTGCCATCCTTGCCCACGACCCGGTGACACGGCACCGCGAGCGCGACCGGGTTGGTAGCGCAGGACCGCGCCACGGCGCGAACCGCCCGCGGGCTCCCCAGCATCGCCGCCACCTCGCCATAGGTGCGCGTCTCGCCTGCGGGAATACGGCACAACGCCGCCCAGACCCGCTGCTGGAACGCTGTACCCCGCAGGTCGAGCGGCAGCGCCAGGGCCTCGCGCGGCTCCTCGATGAACTCGAGTATCGCAGCAGCGGTCTGGGCCAAGCCGGTATCATCGACGATGATTTGCGCCCGCGGGAAGCGGTGGGAGAGTTCGCCGAGCAGCGCATCGTCGGGCTCGGCAAAGCCGATGAAGCACACACCCTTCTCGGTCGCGCCGACCAGCAGCCGGCCGAAGGGGCAGTCGGCGAAGGCGGTGCGGATTACCTCGCCTGCGCCGCCACGCCGGGCCGCGCCGGGCGTCATCCCCAGCAGTTCGCCGGTACGCTCGTACACCCGACTTTCGGAGCCGAAGCCGGCGCCGGCCACCGCGTCGGCCACACGCTGCCCAGCGGCGAGCGCGGCGTGCAGGCGCCGCGCTCGCACTCCTTCGGCATATCCGCGCGGCGTCAGCCCAGTATGCGCCTGGAACATCCGAAGGAAGTGAAACTTGGAATAGCCTGCCCGTGCCGCCAGCCGCTCCAAGGAGGGCATGTTCTCCTCCGCCTCGATGAAGGCGCAGGCGTCGCGCACCACCTCCTGCGCCAGGCGGGCGCGCTCGCCTTTGGGATCGCAGCGGCGACAGGCGCGGAAGCCCGCCGCCTCCGCCTGCCCGACGGTGCGGAAGAACTGCACATTGCGCCGCAGCGGTCGCGGCGAGGGGCAGCCCGGGCGGCAGAACACGCCCATGGTGGCTACGGCGTACAGGAAATCTCCCGGCTCCCGGCGCAGGACCTTGTCCCACATCAGTTCGGGCGGCTGCAGATCGGTGGGGCGTTCGTATGTCATGGGCGCAATCTGGCCCCTGGCTGTGGCGTTCGCCATCCGCCGATTGCGCCGACTTGCCGGGTCGCGTCAGTCGATCGATTCGACGATGTGGCGCAGCGCCTCTTCGGGGAACGCCTTCATCGAGGTGGTGCGCACATTACCGAGCTTGCCCAGCATCAAGGTGAACCGGGCCGAGACAGCGTCATCAGGCGCTTCATAGATGGCTACCACGTCATAGGTGCCCATGGTCATCAGGATGGTCTTCACCTGCCCGCCCATCTCCAAAAGCTGCCGCTTGGCGGTGTCGATGCGCTTCGGGCATTCGCTGATCGTGCGGATGCCCTGGTCGGTCCAATTCGCCAGCATCACATAGGTCGGCATGGACGTATCCTCCGCTTCGGGGTCTGTTCACGCCCCGGTAGGCGGCAACTGGGGCTGGCGCGGTCCGGACTCAAGTCCGAGGGGTCCAGGGGACTTGTCCCCTGGCGGGGGTGCAGGGGGCGGAGCCCCTTGGTCTTCCTACCGATCCAGCACCGTGCGCAGGAAATCGCGCGTGCGGGGTTCGCGGGGGGCGCCGAATATCTGCTCGGGGCTCGCCTCCTCGACAATCCGCCCATCGTCCATGAAAATCACCCGCGATGCCACCTGCCGGGCGAAATTCATTTCATGCGTGACGACCAGCATCGTCATCCCCTGGCTGGCGAGACGCCGCATCACGGCAAGCACCTCGGCGACCAGCTCGGGGTCGAGCGCGCTGGTCACCTCATCGAACAGCATCGCCTTCGGATCCATGGCCAGCGCACGGGCGATGGCGGCGCGCTGCTGCTGCCCGCCGGACAGCTCCTCGGGATAGGCATCCGCTTTGTCGCCCAGGCCGACCATCTCGAGCAGTTCGATGGCGCGCTGCCGGGCCGCCGCTCGCGGCTGGCGTAACACATGGACCGGGGCCTCGATCAGGTTCCCCATGACGGTCAGATGCGGGAACAGATTGAAGTGCTGGAACACCATCCCGACCTGCGCCCGCACCGCCGCAACCGCGCGGTTGGAATGCGCCTTGAACACACCCCCTTCTTCGTCGCGGTACGCGATCTCGCCGTCGATGCGGATGCGCCCCTGCTGGGCGACCTCAAGGTGATTGATGCAGCGCAGCAGCGTGGATTTGCCGCTGCCGGAGGGGCCGATGATGCAGACGACTTCGCCGGCGGCAACCGAGAGGTCGATGCCACGCAGCACATGCAGCGGACCAAAATACTTGTGCAGGCCTTCGACCTCGATCATTGGCCGGCGTTGATGGTCGGTCATGGGTGCCTGCGCCGGTAGCCGCCGCGGGTGACGCGCTCGAGGTGGCCGACCAGGCGCGCGGCGGGGAAGCTGACCGCGAAATACATCACCCCGACCACGGTGTACAGCGTGAAATACTGGAAGTTATTGGCGGCGATGATCTGTGCGGTGAACACCACCTCCTGGATGCTTATGACGGAACAGAGCGCAGTGTCCTTGAATAGTCCGATGAAGTAGTTGCCGAGCGTTGGAATGATGATGCGGATGGCTTGTGGCAGGACGATGCGGCGCATCGCCAGACCCCGGGTCATACCGAGCGCAGCGGCGGCGTCGTGCTGGCCGGCGGGGATGGCCTGGATGCCCCCGCGGTAGACCTCCGAGATATAGGCTGAATAGTTGAGCGTGAGCGCGATCGAGCCAGCGGTGAAGGGAGCCAGCCTGATGCCGATCTCCGGCAGCACGTAATAAATGTAAATAAGTTGCAGCAGCAGCGGCGTGCCCCGGATGACTTCGATATAGGCCTTGATCACCCAGCGGAGCAGCGTGATCCGTGACATGCCGGCGAGTGCGACGAATAAGGCACAGACGAGGCTGAGGATGATGACGACGAACGTGAGCGCGATGGTCATGAGGAGACCAGCAAGCAACGGACCGAGATTCGCGACTGCGATCTCGGGGTTGAAAAGTTCGATCACGTCAGCTCAATCCAACACGTCGATGAGATCCGGCCCGGGCTCGCGTTGTCGCTGGCCCGGGCCGGCACACGGGTTCAGGGATTGAGCTTGAAGAAGACCAGGTTGCGGTCGCTCAGGCCGTACTTCTTGAGAATATCGCTAACCTGGCCGTTGGCGCGGATTTCGGCCAGGCCCTGGGTGTAGCCAGCCCGCAGCGTGCAGTCTTCCTTGCGCATGGCATAGCGCGCCATGCCATAGCCGCCTCCGTCGATGATCGAGTCCGGCACGGGAATACTCCAGAGCGGGTCAAGATTGGCGTTGGGAACGTGCGCGGCGAAATCGAGATAGGCGACATCGTCTTCGAGAACGCCGTCCAGACGGCCCTGGTTGAGGCTTTGCAGTTCATCGACCGTGACCTTGAAGGGAGTGGTGTTGACGCCGATGTGTCGCAGGTAGTAGTCGGCCGCGGAACCTGAAATGGAGCCGACCCGCTTACCTTTCAGGTCATCATAGGTTTTCACGCCCAGCGGGTTGCCTTTTGCGACGATGATGACCGGGCCGTACCACCAAGCCGGCCCGGAGAAGCTGATCACCTTGTCGCGTTCCGGGGTGTGATGGATGTTGCCAGCGATCACGTCGGTGCGCTTCGACAGCAGCGCCGGGATTTGCGACTCCCACGGCATCCACACGATCTGGATGTTCTTCACGCCCAGCCAATCCAGCACGGCCTTGTTGATGTCCCAGTCGACGCCGGTGGGCTGCTTGGTCGTTTCGTCGAGCCAGGCTTCGGGCGGAGCCTGCGAGAAGCCCAGCGTGATCCCGTCCTTTTGCGCCTTGGCCAGCGATCCGTCGCCGCAATTGTCGAACAGCGGCTTGGCTTCGAAGAAGAACGCCGGCTCTGCTGCCAACGCGGAAAAGCCCGCCAGCGCACAGGCCATCCCGAAGGCGAGCGCCAGGCGACGCGACAAGCCCATGATGATACCCCCCGTTGTTGATTGATAGCCGGGGCACGGTACCATCCCTGCGGATTGTTGCAAGGCCTCGTAGCGCTGTCCCCTGGTCTGCGGCCGACGCCCGCGGTACCCTGCCCCGGCCGAAGCAGCGGGAGGAAGCGGCGATGAAGATCACCGACGTGCAGGCCATCTATCTGCGGCTGCCGGAAATCCAGCAGCGCACCGACAGCTCGCAGGATGCGCTCCTTGTCAAGGTCACCACGGATTCCGGCCTAGTCGGCTGGGGCGAGGTGGACGGCTGCCCCCTGGTCGCCAAAGCGGTGATCGAAGCCGGCTACTCGCACACCCAGGTCAATGGCCTGCGCGCCATCCTGCTGGGCGAGGACCCGCTCGACACCACCCGCCTATGGAACAAGATGTACCAATCGACCCTGTATTTCGGCCGCAGCGGCGCCACCCTCCAGGCGATGGCCGGGGTCGATATCGCGTTGTGGGACATCAAAGGCAAGGCGCTCGGCCAGCCGATCGCGACCTTGCTCGGCGGTGCGCAGCGGAACACGATGCGCGTCTATTCCTCCAACATGTTCCAGTTCACCGTCGAGGCGACGGTCGAGCGGGCGAAACGCGCGATCGACACGGGCCATACCGCGGTCAAGTTCGGCTGGGAGCCGTTCGGCCGCGACGCCGCGACCGACCTCCGTTATGTCGAGGCAATCCGCCGCGCGATCGGCGACACTAACGATTTCATGCTGGACGTGGAACTCGCGTGGGACGCAAAGACCACGCTGCAGCGCGCCCGCCTGTTCGAGCCCTATCGGTTGTTCTGGATCGAGGAACCACTCCCCCCCGACGACTATACCGGTTACGCCAAGGTCTCGCGCGGCTGCCTCCAGCACATCGCCGCCGGCGAGCAGGAATGCAGTGTGGTTGGCTTCGAGCGCTTGATCGACGAAGGCGGCATCGACATCGTGCAGATCGACCTGACGCGCTGCGGCTTCACCCAGGCCATGCGCATCGCCGCCCATGCCCACAGGCGTGGGCGCAAGGTCTGCAACCACAATTTCACCACCGACATCAACACCGCCGCCTCACTGCACTTCCTCTGCGCCATCGACAATCCACTGGTCATGGAATACTGCGTCGAGCCCAGCGAGATCTCGCAGCACCTAGCGAAGCGTCCGGTCACCATCCGCGACGGGGTAGCGCATCTGCCGCAGGATCCCGGGCTCGGCGTCGAACCGAACCCGGAGATCATCGAGAAATACCTGGTGCGCGCCTGAAAGGAGATCACCCGTGGCGGTCCTGCCGCTTGAAGGACTGATGGTTCTCGAATTCTCGCATACCGTCATGGGGCCCACCTGCGGCGTGGTGCTGGCGGATCTCGGCGCCGACGTGATCCGCGTCGAACCCGCTCCCGACGGCGACCGCACGCGCCGGCTGCACGGCTTCGCCACCGGGTTCTTCGCCTATTTCAATCGTAACAAAAGGTGCATCTGCATCGACCTGAAGTCGCCGGCCGGGCACGAGGTTGCGCGCGATCTGCTGGGCCGCGCCGACGTGCTGATCGAGAATTTCGCACCCGGCACTATGGAGCGGCTCGGCCTGGGCTGGGAGCAGGCGCACGCGATCAATTTTCGGCTGATCTATTGCGCGCTGAAGGGCTTCCTGCCAGGGCCCTACGAGCACCGGCCAGCGCTCGATGAAGTAGTGCAGTTCATGACCGGGCTGGCATATATGACCGGTCCACCCGGCCAGCCGTTGCGCGCCGGCTCGTCGGTGATCGACATCATGGGCGGCGTGATGGGCGACGTGGCGATCCTGGCCGCGCTGCGCCAGCGCGAGAGGGACGGGCAGGGGCGTCGGGTGACCAGCGCGCTGTTCGAGTCCTCGGCCTTCCTGGTCGGCCAGCACATGGCCGGCGAGGCAGCGTCCGGCGTGCCCTCGCCGCCGATGCCGGCGCGCAGCAGTGCCTGGGGAATTTACGAGACCTTCGCCACGAAATCGGGCGAGAAGCTGTTCATCGGCATCACCTCCGACAACCACTGGCGCGGCTTCTGCACCGCGTTCAGCCGGCCAGACCTGCTGGCCGATCCGCGTTTCGCCAGCAACGCCGCGCGGGTGGAGAACCGGCCGGCGCTGCGCGAGATCGTCGCCGCAATCGCCGCCGAGCGTGACATCGCGGCGCTGGCGCGGACGATGGAGCAGGCCGGCATCCCGTTCTCGCCGGTCAACCGGCCGTCGGATCTGTTCGACGATCCGCAAGCGCAGGCGCATGCGCTGCCTATCCGCATGCCCACTGGCACCACCGCCGGCCTGCCGCCGCTACCTATCGCCTTCGACGACGGCCCGCCGCCGCTTCGTCTCCAACCGCCGGAGGCCGGTGAACACACCGATGCGATCCTGGCTGGGCTTGGCTACCCGCAGGACCGGATCGCCGCACTGCGCGCCGCCGACGCGGTCCGCTAACGAACCCCACAGAGCTGTGACTTCTCCTCACAGCGCCCCAAAACGATGCTCGCGTTCGATGCCGTCCACCGACGCAGGAGGACACGCAATGACCGAGCTGCTATCCCAGTCCCGCCTGCAAGAAATGGCTACCGAGATCGGGGAGCCGCAATCTCGATCGCCTCGGCCGAACCTGGTCTGTCGCTGGGAGATCGACGCAGCCGCCGGCCGTCCGGTCTGCCGGTGGGAGGTCGAGCCCCAGTCTCACCAGGAGTTGCGGTAATCCGACGCGCCCGCGGCTACCCCCATTGTCACAGCCGGCCCCCCATCGTCATGGCTGAGCTTGACCCGGCCATCCGCGTTTTGCCGCTGCGCCGCCGATCGGTACGTGGATGGGCCAGATCAACCCGGCCACGACGGCTCGGTGTTAGCTGCCCGGCATTAGATGCAGACAAGCGGGCTCATGCTCCGTCGCCTGCGAGACTGGTGTGCGGTGGACGAACTAGCTATACGTCCCGCCATGATGCTTCGACGCGCTGAGCTTAGCGGAATTGCGGCCGTTCAGGATGTAGGCCGGCCGGCAATGAGGCGGGTGGTTCAGGATGCCGCTGACCCGCGGCGTCTTGAGCGAGCTGTGCAGGATCTAACTGACGCTGCACGACAGTGGCGGCTTGCCGTCGCCCTGGCCCGGCTGGACATTCGGAATCGGTATCGCGGGTCTGTGCTCGGTCCTCTCTGGCTGACATTATCAACCGCATTGATGCTGGCGGGGCTTGGACTTCTCTATTCTGCCCTGTTCCACATGACGATAAAGGAATACCTGCCATTCCTCTCTGTCAGCATAGTAGTCTGGAACCTGATCTCGCAGGTCGTCAACGATTCTTGCACAAGCCTTACCTCCGTCGAGGGCATCATTCGACAGATGCCGCTTCCCTATTCGACACATGCCCTGCGCTGTGTTTTCCGGAACGCGGTTATTGCCGCCCACAATCTGCCGCTCATTGTGGCAGTGGTGCTCGTTTGGGGCGTTTTTCCCGGGCCGGGATCCCTGCTGTCGATCGCGGGCCTGGCCATACTGGCCATCAATGCCTTTGCAGCAGCGCTGTTCCTGGGCATGCTGTGCGCGCGATTTCGTGATATCGGTCAGATCGTTGCAAGCGTGATGCAACTGGCGTTCTTCATGACGCCAATTCTCTGGAAACCCGACTCGCTCGGTAAGGGTGCCGCGTGGTTGCCTCTCGACCCATTTTACGTCATCATAGAGGTCATTCGTGCGCCACTGCTTGGCACCGCGACGGCACCGCTGCTATGGGCTTCTGCGGTCGCTTACACTGTGATCTGCTTTGGACTGAGCTTCCTGTTCTTTGTGCGCTTCCGAAGCCGTATCGCCTTCTGGGTCTGAGTGATGCCTTATATTTTCGCGGAGCGGCTCGATATCGAGTTTCCGCTGTACCACTTCGGTGCCCGGTCCTTGAAGAAGCGGCTGCTGGCACGCTCGCCTCTCCGCTTGCGCACCGATGAGGCCAATCGGGTCGTCGTGGCGGCACTGCGCGATCTATCCTTCGAGATCGGCCCCGGTGAGCGCGTGGCGCTCATCGGCCACAACGGCGCCGGTAAGACGACGCTGTTACGCACGATCGCCGGGATCTATCAGCCTGTGGCGGGCAAATTGATCGTAGAAGGCGAGATAGGTTCGCTGATCGATCCTGCCGCTGGCATGGATCCGGAATCGACCGGCCGCGAGAACGTGCAACTCCGGTGCCTGTTTCAGGGCCTGCAGGACATCGACACGGCGGATATCGTCGAACATGTCGCCGCGTTCAGCGGGCTGGGACCGTTCATGGACGTGCCGGTGCGTACCTATTCCGCCGGAATGTTGGTGCGGCTGGCATTCGCCATGGCGACGATGATCGAGCCGGAAATCCTTCTGATGGACGAATGGTTTGCGGCCGGTGATGCGGAATTCATGGCGCAGGCGCAGAAGCGTCTGGAGCGCCTGGTTGCGGACGCAGAGATCCTTGTTATCGCCACCCACAGCATGGCGACCGTCAGGACATGGTGCACGCGTGCCATCCGTCTGAGCAGTGGCAGTATCGTGGCGGATGGACCGGTCGATGAGGTGCTGGATGCGCTGCAGCCCATCGAATGACGCCGTCCTCGTCGGCGAACGATCATGAGGCTGGTGACCGAGAAGATTTCGCGCGGCTGTCCGCCAAACCACGCCCTGGCTCCGGCCGTTGTTGCGAGAAATCTCCGTACGCCTGTTTGTGCCGAGCGCCGAGCAGTCGTCTCGGCCGCAGGGGACATGCATCACTCTGATCGGTCCGCTGCGATGCGGGAGGGAGCGGCAGCGGCGGTGACGTCCCGTTATCTTGACATAAGCATGAATTGTCCACCATCATTACACGATGGAGTACGCGACGATTAAGGCCTGCGGCCGGAATCTTAAGCTGGCGGGGTTGCACCCCGCGTATTTGCAGGCGATGGACGGCACTGACGCCGACAAAGGAATGGTGGCCGCCGCAATTGCCGATCTGGCGCCGAACAGCATCCTGCTGGATGTCGGGGCGAATGTCGGCTTCACCGCGTTACCCATGGCTGTTCAGCGACCAGATTGCCGAGTTGTGGCATTCGAACCGGTTCCAGCCAATGCCGATTGTCTGCGGCGCAATATCCAGACCAGTGGAATAGGGAATGTCGACGTAGTGGAGGTCGCAGTCGGTGATGCGCCCGGCATCACAATGATGACCAATAATGGGCCATGGTCATTTGCGTCGGCAGGGGGCGAGGTGCGGAGCCGCACTGTCACGTTGGATGATTATTTTGCACCGGCAGTGCGCTTTGTCAAAATCGACGTGGAAGGGTATGAGCCCAATGTCCTAGCCGGCGCTACGCAACTGCTGAGCAACAATCGTCCGCTGCTTTACATGGAGTTCAATAGCTTCACACTGCTGCTGCATCATTATGATGCACTGACCTTCGCTGAGACGCTCTGGTCGCATGCGAACGTGGCTGCCGTCTGTCGAATTGATGTCAGCTACCCGGTGCCGCAAACGGGCGCAGATTTCCTGCATATGAATATGACGGAGCACCATCTGGTATCTGATCTGCTACTCCGGCCCCGTGGCGCCATGCCAGACTTGGCGACGATGACGGAGGCACCGGGTTGCCGACGCCTCAGAGCTGAGCTAGCAGCAGTGCACGCCTCGACCTCCTGGCGGATCACGGCGCCGCTCCGTGGCATCCGGGAAGTATTCCGAAGGGTGTCATAGTGTCTTCCGCTTGCCGAGCAGACTTTGCGTGCCGCCCTTGCCCCGGGGCCAGCGCATCGGCTCCGCCGGACAGCACCGGCCATGTGGCTCGACAGAGATGTTGAGATCTCGATTCGACTGCGGAGTTTGCGCGCACTGTTGCGCCAGGGTGACCCCGGTGGGAAAACTCCACCGCTCCTTAATAAGTGTACAACACAATAAACTAGCCGATCGTCTATCGATGGGACACCAGAACTCGATTGAGCAGGAGTTTGTTACAGGGTGACGTTCATGAATTCGGAACGCGGCACTTCTGCTATCTGTCATTGAGAGAGGAGAGAGCGATGCCTGCCCAAGGGGTACGAGAACGGGTCAAGGAACTGATGCAGGTTTACTGGCATCATACGCTCCACCTGCTTCCGGACCTAATTATTGAAGGCGGGAAGACCAGGGAGATGTTGGAGGCGGAGCGCGCGGCTATTCTGGGACTGGTCGGTCTTGCTAACCGCAGCGTCGTCGATGTCGGCACCTGGAACGGATATTACGCATTCGAAGCTAAGCGCGCCGGCGCCAGCCGTGTGACAGCGACGGACAGTTATGTCTGGCGTTCGCCCCTGTTCCGAGGACGTGAAACATTCGAAGTCGCGCGGGAGTGCCTCGGCATCGAAGTGGAAGCCAAGGAAATTGATCCGACGGAGTTCCCGGGTGATATCGCGCCAGCCGATGTAGTGCTATTTCTGGGCGTCTTCTACCACTTGATCGACCCGATCATGGTGCTGCAGAAGGTAGCCCCATTGGCTAACGATCTCCTTGTGATCGAGACGCATCAGGACCTCACGACATTGGATCGGCCAGCAATGGCGCTCTATCCTGGTGCAACGCTTAATAACGACGGCTCGAACTGGTGGGGTCCTAACCCGCAGTGTGTGACGGAACTCCTCGCGACCGTCGGATTCGGACAAGTATTCTACCAGCGCCACCCCGAGATTGAGTCTCGTGGTATCTATCATGCGTTCCGGTCAGCCGACACGGCGAGATTTTATTTGCGACGAGCCGCCGATAACGTGACACTCTTCGATCTTGGGTCAGCGGCTGGCCGGCGTGCAATTTTCGGCACCGCACCAGCGGAATTTGACAAGCTCGTCGCGGAACGCGATGTCCTCCTCGTTGCTTTGGCAGAGCGTGATGCCGCGGCCGCTGATGCTGCTGCTTCGGAGCTCCGCTCGGTCGTCGCGGAACGCGATGCCGAACTCGCCGAGATTAATGCGGAGCTCCGCAAGGCCATAGCAGAACGAAACGCCGCGCTCGCTGACGTTTCCGCATTGCATAATTCGACGTCCTGGATATTGACGGCACCTCTACGCGCGCTGTCCTCCTTTTTTAGGCCGCGCTGAACTGAACGGATCAATAGCATTCAGTGTAGTTCTGTTGCCGCAACTACATTCGTCGAGCAAGAGGGTTGGCCTTCCCTTGAAAGCAGCATCTCGTCTCCGGCGTCACGGCAGCTCTTCGAGGCCAGATAAATGGAATGACAGATCGCGATTGTCTGCGGTGCCGAGTTCACGGCTTGGATTCCAGATTTCCCCGGAAAACCACATGTCCCAACGATTACTCAACCGACTGCCATCGACCTCGACCGTGACTTCGTTGGAGCCGGGAGCTAGTTCCGTATGGACGGGGGCGGCGAGGGCAGACGACTCGATCAGTAGTGAGAGCGGGCGGCCTGCAAAGTTTTGGATCGTGAAGCTTACGCCCCGCAAACTGCGGTAGAAACCGAGCCTGGAGCGGCCGGAGGAGATCAGATTATGTCTATCGGGCGTCCAGCCGCTTCCGTCGAGACTCGTCCCCAGCTGGTCCACGCCGAAGCGAGCGCCGATGCGGCCGACCATGTAGCGCTCCATGTCGGAATGGAAATCCACGAACGACATCTGCAGGCCTATGCGACGAAACAGGTCGCCCATGAAGCGGGTCGTCCAACCGGACTCCCACCAGCCGAATTTTGCGATACAATAGACAGATAGCGGGTCGGTTCTCAATCCCCAAGCAGGCCACATCGCCTCGTCTATGAACGGCTCTCCTGCCAGGATCAACTGGCCGCTCGGCCGGAGCGCCTTCCTGATCGCTTGCAGACTTGTCAGGCAGTGCCGGCAATGATGAAATGCCTCGAAGCAGAAGACGATGTCGAAGCGTTCGGTGGGGCGAAGCGGTGGGTGTTCGAACGTTCCTTGGCGATAGTCGATGCCCAAGCTAGCCGCCGCGCTGCGGCGCGAGGTGGCTGAAATGAAATCGGGATTGATGTCCACCGCGACGAACTCGATGTCCAAGCCGGGCCATATACTCGGCACTGAATCCCCAGCCGCTTCCGAGTTCAAGGATGTCGCACGGGCCTTCGGCGTCGAATTGATCCGCAAGCTTCGCCATCGCATGGAAGTAACGGTTGAGATTTTTCGGCGGACGATTCGGATAAGCCGTCAAGGCACGGACGGCCTGATCCTGGTCGAAGGGGGTCAGCTCGCATTCGGCATCGGTGTATGGTCGGCCGGAGATAGACGTATAGAGTTGCTCCTGCAGCTCGAAATAGCTTGGTGAGAGCGGATCGAAATTTGCCATTGTTGCCAACAGCCACCCCGGCGCCACGCACTCGATCTGCTTCCACCAGGCTTTGGCAGCGTCCGCCTCGGGGCCGCCCAATTCGTCCGAGCGATCCACGAATTGCCGGACGGCTGCGTTATCCATCAAGTCGATGCGCTCGCGGGTCATCGGGCTTGCTCCGGTCGAGCGCGCGAGGATGGCTTCATAGGCCCGTCGTAGTCGGTTCTTGAGCCGCGCGTGCGCGCGCGCCAGTCAGCGAGCACATCCGCAAGTGTCTGCCTCCAGGGAATAGTGGGCGTCCAGCCGAGCAATCGCCACGCCTGGGCGGGGTCGCCGCTCGCCGTGACGATCTCGGTTGGGCGCAGCCGTGCGGCATCGGTCGCGACTTCCGTGTGCATGCCCGCCAGATTCATCAGCTCGTCCAGAATGTCGCCGATCCGTCTGGGCTGACCTGAACCTACGTTCAGGATCGTGCCGGGCGGCAACTCATCATCGCTCCGGCGCAGGCAGGCGATGTAGGCGTTGCAGACGTTGCGCACGTCGAGGAAGTCACGCGAGGTATCGAGGCCGCCGACCCGGAGTGGCGGCTGCTGCAGGCCCGCCTCGATGCGCGCGATCTGACGGGCGAAGGCGGGAACGACGAAAGCATCCGACTGGCCGGGCCCGGTGTGGTTGAACAGACGAAGCCGGATCACCCGCAGGCCGCCGTACGACATGGCGCCCAAGGCGAGATCGGCGGCCACCTTGGTAGCCGCGTAGCTGTTCATCGGGGCAAGCGGCGCGGATTCGTCGAGCGGCTGTCCGGATCGGAACGAGGCGCCGTACACTTCCGCGCTGGATGCGAACACAAAGCGGCAGGCAGGCGCCAACGTCAGTACGGCACGGGCCAGGTTGAGCGTGCCGAGAAGGTTGACGCGCCACGCCAGGTCCGGATCGCTTCGCGCAGCCGCAACGCTGGTGATCCCGGCGAGATGGATGCAAGCGTCCGGCGACGCGCCGAGGACGGACGCTTGAACCGCTGCCTTGTCCGTTACGTCGAAGTGATCGGCGAGGATTGCAGCGTCAGGGAACACGGCTTCGAGAGCGGGCAGCAGATGCCGACCGACGAAGCCTGATGCGCCGGTCAACAGGATGCGCCGTGGGGCCTCGGCAGGCATGATCAGGGTCTTGATTTGGCGCTATGGCGTTCCAGGTCGGCTTCGACCATCTTTGTCACCAATTGTTCCAGGGTGACCGTTGGCTCCCAGCCGAGCCTGGTGCGGGCCTTGCTCGAATCGCCAAGCAGGACATCAACTTCCGCCGGGCGCTTGAGCTCCTCGCGCGTGACGACGTGGTCCCGGTAGTCAAGGCCGACATGGCCGAAGGCGAGTTCGCAGAATTGTCGCACGCTGGCGTTGCGGCCGGTGGCCACGACGTAGTCGCCGGGCTTGTCCTGCTGCAACATAAGCCACATGGCACGCACATAATCCCGCGCGTGACCCCAGTCCCGCTTCGCCTCCAGATTGCCGAGCGACAGTTCCCGCGCCAGGCCCAACTTGATCCGTGCAACCCCGTCGGTGATACGGCGCGTGACGAACTCGATGCCGCGCAGTGGGCTTTCGTGGTTGAACAGGATGCCGGAAGAGGCGTGCAGGCCGAAGCTCTCGCGGTAGTTGACGGTCATCCAGTGCGCGAACAGCTTGGCTGCGGCGTAGGGGCTGCGGGGGTAGAACGGCGTGCGCTCGTTCTGGCGAGGCGCTTGGGCCATGCCGAACATTTCCGAGGATGATGCCTGATAGAAGCGTGCGGCGGGTCGGGCCAGGCGCAGCGCCTCAAGCATGCCGACGGCGCCCATACCGGTGACGTTGCCGGTGAGGATGGGCTGCTGCCAGGATGTCGCGACGAAGCTCTGCGCTGCGAGGTTGTACACCTCGTCCGGCGCAACGTCGGCCAGAATGCGCAGTATGCTCGAGAGATCGATCAGATCGCCGTCGCGCATCTCGACGTTGTCGTAGATGCCGAGCCAGCGCAATCGCTCGCCAATGACGTTGGCCGAGGCGGAGCGCCGCAGCAGACCGACGACCCGATAGCCTTTTTGCAAGAGAAGCTGCGCCAGATAGGCGCCGTCCTGGCCGGTCACGCCGGTTATTAGCGCAGTTGGCATGGGCATCTCCTATGCTGTCGTGAAGCGCCGATGGCTCACTCCGCGCTCGACGCGGAGGCCACGCACCAACGAGAAATCAAGGCCATTCGATCGCAAGACCGCAGCCACTTGCCGTGGCTGGATTGCGGTCATGCACTCCCTTGTCAGACAGCCGTTCACCTCATAAGAGGTGAACTGCACGCAGGGAGAGCACAATTCGTCCCGGGTCAGCAACACGTTATCACGACCAAACGGAGCGTAGCGCCGCCACGGGCTGGAACCGAAGATCGAGCAGACCGGCTTGCGCAACGAACAGAGATGGGCGGTGCCGCCATCGCCGGCGATGACCAGATCGACATCATCGAGTGCATCGAAAAATCCACCGAAATCGTCGCCGCCCTGGATAACGCGATGAGGCACCCGGGCCAATAGCCGCGAGAGCATCCCGAGATCGTCGCGTTCTCGGGGTCCGCCGACAAGGACGATCGATAGACCATCTCGGGTCAAACGATCGGCGAGCTCGATCCAGCGGGCGTTCGGCCAACGGTTGGTCGGAAAGCCCGCTGCGACGCAGAGCGCTACATTGACAGGTGCCGCCGGCCAAAGGATCGGCGATTCGGAGAACAGTTCGGTCCGGGAATAGGCGCCGACGATCTCCGCGACGGCGTGCTTATGGCTGGCGGTTTCGTGGATCGAGTGGCTGCTACTGACAACCTGGCGTGGAACAGCCACTTCGTCCAGCATCGCGCGCAAAACAGGATCGTCGCGCAGGCAGAAGATGAAGTCGAACTGACCGAGCTCCCGTGCGAAGCGGCTTGGGTCAACGGTTTCAGCGGGCTGGCGCGACAGGTGGCGGAAGTCGACACACCGGACTTCCAGAGTATCACCGAACAGATAACGAGCAAGACCACGTGATCCGGAGCTCACGAACAGGGTGACGTCACGATGCCGGCGGCATATCGCCCGAATGGCGGGGCTGGCGAGCACCAGATCGCCGAGATGGTCGGGTTTGAGGATAGCCGTCGGCGACATCAGCGGTCCTGCCCATCCGGCCGCAAGCTTTGCCGGATCAGGTCGCGATCATTGATGAGCGATCGAATGACCTGATTGGCGATCCAAAGGTCGATAGCCTTCACAAGAATGACCGGCAGCACCAGGGGAAGGATGAGGAAGTTCCTCGGGCGCAGCCAGGCCATGCTGGTTGATAGCGAGAGACGTTTGCTCTGCTGGACCAGGTAGAGATACTCGGCGGAATAGGGATCGGCTGCGTGCTTACTTGCCAAACGATGCACCCGCAGCCTGAGCAGTGCCGAACGGACGATCGAATTGATTCGACGACCCACGATCATGTTCCGACGGGTGATGGCGCCGTCGGTCGCGCCAGCGCGCGCACGATCGCGGCGCAGAGCTGATCGGTGCTCTCACGCCAGGTGATCCAGCTCTGCGGCGTCCGGGCGCTGCGCTGTGCGACATCGTGCGAGCGGCAGAACTCCATGAGTGCCTCAGCCAGGTGGCAGCTCTGCGCGAGGCTGAAGAATGTTGCCTTGCCGTCGGCAATCTCGCGAAAGACGGGAATGTCGCTGCACAGGACCGGCAGCCCGCGCTGGAATGCTTCGGCAATCGGGAGACCGAACCCTTCAATCTCTGATGCAATGATCAGCGCGGATGCGCTACGATAAGCGTAGTCGAGATCGGAGTTGGTGGCATCGCGTACTAAGAACAGCCGGCGGTCGCGCTGCTCATGACCGGCGACGCGTTCGAGGAAGAATTCGGTCTTCCACCCCTGCCGCCCAACCATGACAAGTGCGGCATCCCCGCCCTGCGCCCAGTGGGCATCGAAGGCGTCGAGCACGTAGCTGTGATTCTTCCTGGGCTCGAATGAGCCGACCATAAGAAACACATGGCGCTCGACATCGAAAATCCGTTTGATCTCGGGACGAGGCTCGTTCTCGAGTTCAACAAGGTCGAGCTCCGAACCGAGATGGAAATGGTCGATCGCAACAGGGCGACAGGGCACCTCCCCCTTGTCTGCCGACGCGGCGATGAATTGCGCCACCTGGTCCGCGGTCGAACGCGATATGCCGATGAAAGCTTCGGTGTGGCGGAGATGCTCCTGCAGCCACGCCCTGAATGCGACCGTCAGATTCAGCACAGAGGTGTGGGGGTGTGTTAGCGGGATCAGATCGTAGATGACACCGACGACCTTCCCGCCGCTCCGCCTGAAGCGCTCGACTGCTGGCCAGATCGGAAAAGTCCACGACGAGTCCAACAGCACAAGGATGCTGCCGTCGCAACTTGCGTACTCATCGAGGCTGATCGGGCCGGCACGCTCCGTTGTTCGCTGCGGCCAGGGGCGAAGCCGCAGCGCTCGCAGCGGCAGCAGGACGCACCAGGCCAATCCGAACCGGTCGGGCGCGGCGAAGAGGAAACGTTGCACCGGTGCGAAGGGTAGGATCACGGAGAATGCGCGCAGAAGCAGACGCCATGAGCCTCGCGCGAGGTGATGGACGCGGCCGGGGTCATTCGCCGGTACCTCGGGACCCGGTGGTGATGCCGCACGCGACTTGTCCGCAAGAACCCGGCCGAGATCGGCGGGAATGAAGCGGTTGTTCTCCAGAACCACCGGCACAACTGCATAGCCGTATCGAGCAGCCGAGACGGCAGCATTGCGGAGGACATTGCGGACGACGCGCTGGATTCCGGTGTTCAAATCGCTGTGATAGGTGTGGGTGCACTCGATGAAGAGGGTCGGCGCATTCGGTCTCGCCAGCAGGCGGGGCTGCGCCCGATAGCGGCGCGTCTGGTTGCCGTGCATAGCGTTGCCAAAAGCCCGGAACGGCGCGGTGATGCGCCAGGAGCGGCTCCGGTAGGTGGCTTCCAGCAGTGCTTCCCGGTCTGCGAGCCGGCGTCTGCAGTGCGCGACGCTCGACGAGACGCAGATCGGCGCGCGCCTGCAACAGCTCATCCTCGGCGGTAGCGGCCCTGAGGTGGGCGCGGGCTACTTCTGCCGCTGCGCGCCGCTCCGAAGCGGCGGCTCTTGCCTCCGCCTCTGTCGCCCGAGCGTCGGCGGCAGCGGCTTTTGCATCCGCGGCGGCGGCCATTTGCGGGGCGTGCAGGATTTTCGCTTCGACCTCCATCTCTCTTGCGCTGACCGTTGCGAGCAGCGCTTCCGCCTGTTTCTGGCCTACCTGCGGCTGGCTTTCAGAGCTTCCAATTTGGTCAAAACGCGCTCCACCTGTGTCGTGCGCGCATCGGCATCTTCCCCACGCCCGAGCGCCCAGTGCTGGGAGCTCAGAGCGAAGCCATCAAATACGTTTGGCGGACGTTCAAAGGCCGGAAGGAGTTCCGCGTGCTCTCTTGCGACGTAGAACCGGTTCAAGCCATCCCAATAGGCAAAGACGTAGCCGTTTTGCACGACCAGGTCCTCCCCATTCGGCATAATTGAGTTCCTGTGAGTTTGGCCTGGTCGCCTCTATGAGCAAACTCCAAGGTCGCCATCGGCTGAAATCCATTCCGAGAAGAGCGTCTCTTTCCGCACCCTCAACGTCAATCTTCAGGAAGTTTATAGAGTTGTGAGCATAGGTCTCGCAGATAGATGAAAGCGTTTCAGTCGCAATCTGATGAACTCGGACTTCGAATCCCGCCGATCGATGGGCCTCCGCGACATCTGGTTTTATTGTCGAGAGGCCAGAATTCAGCACTTCATGGAAGTCAATGGCGCCCTTGCTGCTCCCGACTGCTACATGCAGGTTGATACCTTCGGGCCGCTCGATCACAAATTTGCCAAACAAAGATTGTACCGGCTCGATATTCACGCCGCGCCAACCCCTCGCATAGAAGGCCTTAGTGACAGAGTGTTCTGTCGGATCATACGCTCCGACGTTGATATAGAAGCCGGCGGTGAGCTTTCCCAACGCCCGCCACAACATCACGTCTTCGAAATTCTGCGCATAGGTGACGAACATCACGCTCCGGTCCGAAGTCGCACATGGGCAGTAAATGCCAATATCGGGTGCTGATAACTTAATCGAAACTATCCGTCGAAGCCTCTTAAGATGCCCTCAGAAAATTGTAAGGTCAATCGGCGTCCGCCGCTCTCGAGCACCCCATTCTGGGGGCTAATGCATACTGGAATGGGTTGCAAGAGTTGGCACCGCAGGCCGGCAGCGTGATGCTGCAACCGGATACGCATCGCGAATGACGACATCGGCGCCCGCCACGGGTCCGAGACTGACCCCAAACCTGCCATAGGCCAGGCGGAGCCGCTCCGCATACGCCTCGCTTGAGAACCTGGCCGCCCGCTCGTGCCCGCGCCGCGCCAGCTCGCCCCGAAGCCCTGAATCCGCCGCAAGCTTTCGGATCCCCTGCGCCATCGCTCCGATGTCCAGCGGATCGACCAGCTCCGCGGCGTTGCCGGCCACCTCGGGCAGCGCACCCCCGCTCGAGGTCAGCACCGGCACGCCCAAGCTCATGGCCTCGACCACAGGCAGCCCGAAGCCTTCATAGATCGAAGGAAACGCGAAGAAGCAGGCGCCCTGCATCAGCGCGGTCATATGCCGCCGTGGCAGATAGCCGAGATGCCTGACCGGCGGCCTCGCGGCCTTCTCGAAGCGCGACAACAGCCCGGTGACATCGCCGTTGCGCCAGCCGGACGACCCAGCCAGCAGAAGTTGCATTCCGGTACCGGCGACAATGAACGCTTCGATCAGCCGACCCAGGTTCTTCTTGGGTTCCATGGCGCCACAGAAGAACACGTAACGCCCGGGCTCCGCACCGTAAATGTCGAACACCAGCCGCTCCGCATCCTCCCGCGGCAGCGGCGTCACCGGCATGACCGGCTGATAGGTCACGCTGATCCGATCCGCGCTCACCCCCAGGACCCGCGCGATGTCCTCGGCAGAACACTCCGAGACCGTGATGATGTGATCGGCCCGCTGGGCGATTGCCGCGTGCACGCGCGCCGCTCTTCCGTTGATATCGACGGTGAGATGCGGGAATCGCAGCGGGACCAGATCGTGCAGGGTGTAAATATTCGCCATCCGCGGGGCAGCCAACGGTGCCGGGGAAGTCCAGTGCGCAACATTCGCTTGGCCCTCCAGCTCGATCGAGGTGAAACGTCCGCTCAGCGCGAATGCGACCAGCGCGTGCTCGAGGAAGTTCGAGGCATTGAACAGCGCCTGGTGCGGCGGCAGCGGCGGATCGAACGAGGCGAGGTCGATCGCATCGGCAACGACCGAGACGGCGGTCAGCCGGCGCCGCAAACCGAACCGCGTCTGACCCACAAGCTGCAGCCGGCGAATGATCCGCCCGCGCTCCGGCGCGTTGCCCAGCACCTGGTCCGCCAATGCGACGGCCGGCAGCGATTTTAACCGCGCGGTCCGGCTGCCGAGCAGCAGCGATACCTCGGCGCCCAACTCGTGCAGCGTCGCCGCCAGCGTGCGGGCATAGCTGGAAATGCCCGTCTGATCGGGCTTCAGCAGATACGAGCCGTCCACAAGGACCTTGGTCATCTGCTGTTCATGCGAGGCGAACCGGGAAACGTCAATCCACGTCAGGGCGAAACCCCCATCGGTAAACGCGGACCGAGGCACGACTGCGCGAGTGCCCCGATGATTGATATGCGTTGCGCCTACCCGCAATCTTGGAGGCGTTCGACAACGCCGTTCAAGCGTCCGCCTTGACGCGCTGCGATTTGCGGTGGTGTTCTGTGCTGGGTCAGGACACCTGTTATGTTCGCAAGCGCAACGAAGATCGCCCGCGAAGATCTGACTCGCCCTCCAGCGCCAAGCCAACTGATATGGCTGCGACAGCAGAGCTTCGCAGCATGGGGCGGCCTGGTGCTGGCCCTCTTCTATGTCGCGGACTACCTGGCATACCCGGCGCTGCCGGGCAACAATCCACGGTACCCGCTGGGTTGGTGGGGGTGGTGGGACCAATCGAAATTCCTGGAGTTGACCCAGGCGCTGGCCCGATTTGATCTCTCACCCGCGCAGCACTGGTACCCGCTCGGGTATGCACTTCTGGGTGCACCCTTTGCCAGAGCGATGCCGGAGCACCCATTCTTCTTCGTGGACTTGGCTTCGCTGCTGATCGCCTACGTCGCATTCATACACTTCGCACTCCGCTGCGGCATCGGGCTGCGCTGGTCCGCGATACTGTTCATCCTTGCCGGGATGGGCGATCCGGTGCTGTTCCGGCAATGGGTGATTCCCTGGAATACCTCGCCTCTCGCTGCAATCATGTGGCTGCTGTTCGCGACGGCGGCAGCGCACATGCAGGGAGAACGGCGGCCTGCCTGCCTTGGCGTGCTGGCTGCTCTGGTGCTAATGCTGCGTCCGACCGAGATACTGATAGCGGGGGTGCCCGTGCTCGCCAGCCTGGCAGCAGACTTGGCGAAGCACCGGCTGAGGCCGCGCGATATAGCTGCTTTCATGGCGGCCGCCCTGGTGCCGGTGGCCGCATATGGCGCACTCTATGTCGCCATATATGGTCCACGACCGAGCGAGTACATGCTCAACTCCCGCGCAATCGGATTCTCGCTTCATGATTTCGGTCTCAAAGTCTATCTGATCCTCGTGGATCCACGTGCCTGGATCGGTGGCGGCGAAGGACTGATCCGCCGATGCCCCTGGCTCATCCTGGAACTCGCCGGGCTGCTACCGGCGCTTCGGCGCCCGGTTCCGGCGATGCTCGCGGTGGCTTTGGTTGTGCACGGAATCATATATCTGTCTTATGTTGACCTGCTGCCGACCGACTTTTGGCGTTACATGAACGTCCACTACTGGACCTTTACATTCCCCGGCTTCGCTTTGCTCGGCTTTCTGTTGCTGCGTAACCTCTTCGACCCCCGCCATCGCGCGGTTGCAGTCGGCGCGCTGATTGGCGTTCTGCTCCTGCTGTGCATCCACTTGGATCCGGTCGCGGCAGCTCCGGATCAGCGCGCGGACGCGCTCGATCTTCCGGTCGGCCCGCGCGACTTCAACACAATATACTTTGGTGATCTGCGCGTCATGGAGGCAGATGGGACGCTCGAGAACATCAAGCAGGTACGCGCCGTTCCCCTAGGCAATGGCGTGCGCATCCTGGCCCTGACCCGCTCGTTGGTCGGTCACGTCACGGTGGATGGAAACGGGATGCACGTCATGGCACCGGTGCGCCTTCGCGCCGTGGTGCACTGGGGCATCCCGTTCTGGCCATGGTCACGTGCCGACGAATTCTACGGACCGCGCCTTTGACGAAGGTGAACGAATCCTTTCAGCGGAAGTCGGAATATAGCCCCCATACCGGATGTCTGCTGATGCCCAGCATGTACAAAAAAGAGGCCACGCAGATGCACGTCAAGATACCGAGCTAACCCAACGATTGATATCGGGCCAGGGCGATTGTATATCAGCTACCTGATGGGCCCGCTCCAGTGCAACGTCTCTAGATCAAGTTGGCACAGCCCGTGCACGTTGTGGTCCCGCGCATAGGCCCGCACTCGCTCTATATAATCAGATTTGGTGGGATCTTCAAAGTTCCAGCCGGGGGGGTAGGAACGTCGCATAACCGTTGATCGTAGGGAGATGCACAAGCTCCGCAATCAGCATGGCTTCTACATTGTGCGGATAGCGCGTCATGAGTCCGGAACTCGCGTCCTGCCCCTTCGCCTTGGTAGTAAAAAATGCTTTGCATGCGGGTGGCGGTGTTGGAGCATCTATCCGAGCCAGGATATCCGCGCGGCTGTTGACGGACGGGCTCCTACCAAGTAACGCGAACCGGTTCGGATGGTTACTTGCTAATTCCTGATATCCGCGGAAGGCGAGATACCCGAGCAGAGGCGCAAATGCTACAGACGCGAGCTGTTGGTGGAAGGCATGCATGAAGCCAGCATGTCCTATGGTGAAAATGGCTGCGCCAAGCAGTGCATACGCAAACGAGAAGCAGAGTGCAGCACGCACGAACAGGTAAAACGAGATAAATCCTATCGCCCTGACGGCCATGTCCATCAGTTGCGCGGAAACAAAGATATCGTATCCCAGCGGTCGAAAGATCGAGTAGATAAGGCCGTATAGGAAGAACCCATCATTGTAGCCGATAGTGTCCGTCTGCGGGTAAAAATAGTTTGCTTTTGACCAGTGGGAGTAACCGCGGATAACGTTGTACCAATGCTCGAAGATAGCTGCTTCGATTCCTCCATCGAAATGGTCACCCCAGAGGCCCGTAAAACCGTTGAAGATTGGAACCCGATAATAGACAAGGCCCGAGAGAGCCAACGCGCTGATGAATGCGATGCCCTTTGCGTATTTCAAGATGAATCTAAAGGAATCCTCTCCGGTCCTTAGGCGACGGCGCAGTAAATCCTCTGTGGTCCAACTCATTTATCGTCTCTCTCGATATACGTTACGAAACACCGCAGAGTTGCGAAAAACTGACATGCGATATCCTGTCCCGCCAACCGTCCACTCGGGATGAAAGGGTAATCGGCACCGCAGACACCGATGCAGTAAGCCGGGCACGAGCGCAGAGCGCATCACGACGCGTTCGGCTTGGTCAGCAGGTGCTCGGCAAGCGTCGGTTTCCTGTAGACACCTGCGGCCACCAACGCTTGAACTTGCCGCGTCTGGGGATCGTCTGTTTCACAGAAGAAGACCGCGTCGGCCCAGAGCAGCCGGTCCCCCGCGGCACGCCGGGACGGAGTCAAATAGTGATAGCGCAGCGGTATCAGCAGATCTATCAGCGCGAAACCCCGTGCCATCATGTGGAGCTGGACCTCGTGAAACAGCGGTTGACCGAGATAAATCGGGCTGAATTCTACTCCGCAATGCACAACAGCCGTGCGAGACAACGTACGATCGGCGCCCTGTAGCACCAGGAGCTCGGCCTCCTGAACGTCCAGCTTCAGGAAATCCACCGCTCCCTTCGGCAGCACGTCATCCAGACGTCGTGTCGTTATCTCCTTCGTACGCACTGTGTGCAATTCACTCAAATGATTGAAGCAGGCGTTATGGGCTGCGTTGAGAGGGAACAGCGAAGAGGTGGCGTCATCGTTGTTGATATGAAGCGTATGCGTGCCACCGGCAGCTATTGCATACGGCAGCAAGCTCACCCCTGTGCTACCCTCCATCGCAGCGCGCTCGCGCAGCCTTTCTTCCAGCGGATCGAAGCCGATGATCTCGACTTCGCAGATCTCGCGCAGCGCGTTATAAGGATCAACCCCAAGCGACCGAGCCCCCACATCGCCCACACGCAGCCGCCGATTGACCGCGGCAACAGCTTGCCTGATCTCGTCCGTGCACGCGGCAGGCGGTATCTGAGCAGCGCGCGACGCGTACTCCTGGCTCTCGATAATGCCTCTGAAGGCACAGGTCGGATCGCCGGTCGTGCGAATGACCTCCGTCCAAATTGCAAGCCCGGCGGGATCGGCGCCACGCCCGAGACAAGTGCGGTACATCGCCTCGACGAACGCTTCCGGTGTCATTGCCGGCGATTGCGCCTCGCTTGTGTCCATGACTGTCTCCCGCCTCGATTGCACCTCCGCCGACCTCCCGGGATTCGTCAAGGGCCTCGGCGACCCCGCTCAAGGATCCCCTGTTCGAGCGCAGGGTTGCACTGCAATAAATTCCAGTATACCGCGGGGATGTAGTCCGGGAATTGAACGATTGGAACAGCTTGCCTGCACGACGCGAAGTGCCGCGGCGCCATTATCCGTGGCGGTACTTGTCCCGTGCTACAATGAGGAAGCCGCCATCTCGCACGTCGTCTGCGACTTCCTGGCCTACCTTCCGGGCGCCACGGTCCACGTTTACGATAACAACTCCACCGACAATACCGTCGCTGCCGCACAGTCAGCAGGCGCCGTCGTCCGGCAGGAGACGTTGCAAGGCAAAGGTCACGTCGTCCGCCGCATGTTCGCCGACATCGAAGCGGACATCTACGTCCTGGTGGATGGCGACGGCACCTACGACGCCGCCGCCGCGCCCGCGATGATAGCCCTGCTGATGGACCAGCAGCTCGACATGGTGACCGGCCTGCGCGAGGCCTGCAGCGACGGGGCCTATCGGCCCGGCCACGTGCTTGGCAATGCAATGCTCACCGGTGTCGTCCGGCGTATCTTCGGCAAACGAATTGGGGATATGCTGTCTGGCTATCGCGTGTTCTCCCGCCGTTTCGTGAAATCTTTCCCGGCCCTGGCATCCGGCTTCGAGATCGAAACCGAATTCAGCGTGCACGCCTTGGAGCTTTGCATGCCGATTGGTGAAATGCGGACTGCCTATCGGGAACGCTCGGCCGGCTCAGCCTCTAAATTGCGCACCTACGCCGACGGGCTGAGAATCCTCCGCACGATCGTCAGGTTGATCAAAGACGAGCGCCCGTTGCAGTTCTTCTCACTCGCCGGCGTTGTTCTGTTGCTGGCAGGGATGGCCCTGGGCCTGCCGGTTGCGGTCGAATTCCTCAGGATTGGCTTGGTGCCGCGGCTTCCTACCGCCGTGCTGGCGACGGGTCTTGTGCTGCTCTCGTTCCTGTCCTTCGCGTGCGGCCTGATCCTGGACTCGGTGACACGCGGCAGACGGGAGATGAAGCGGCTGGCCTATCTCGCCGTTCCTGGCATCGGCGCGGCCGCGCGCGCTCGCACGCCGAGCGTACAGCCGGACAGGCAGAGCTGATCCACCACGAATTCCTTACCGAGCGCCGCGTGAGCCGGACTCCGTGGCAAAGCCCCGGAAACTATGCGGAATCCGCTGAATTGCCTCGATCACCCGCCGCCGCGTCTTCGCCGTGTCGCCCGGTAGGAATTCGAGCGTGATACTGTCGCTCAGCCCGCCGAACCGCCGCGCCACCGCTTCAGCCAACCCCTCATAGGTCGCCCGGGCGCAGAACAGGTCCAGCACCTCGTCCGACACCAGCGGCGCCATCTGCCCCCACTTTCCCGCCCGCGCCAGCTCGTTCAGCCGCACCCCCAGATCGCCTAGGCCGTGCAGCTCCAGCACCCCCCGATAGGCCGGCGTCGACCCGTAAAACGCTACACGGTAACGCAGCTTCTCCGTCGCTGCCCGCACCGCGGCCTCGTCCGGGCCGGTGGCGACAAAGCCGCCGCCCGCCACCTCGAACCGGGCGAAGGACTTGCCGACGGCGGCAAGTTCCGCGGCCAGAATCGGCCGCACCACCTCTTCCAGGTAACGGCGCGTGGCGAAACCGTGCAGCCGCACGCTGTCGGCGTGGCGTGCCGCAGCCTTCAGCATGTGCGGCCCAACTGCCGCGAGCGCCACCGGCGGCAGCGGCAGCCCGACCGGCTCAGGCGCGAAATCCGGCGTCATCAGCGTGAAGCTGTAGTGCCGGCCCTGGTAGCTCAGCCTCTCGCCGAACTCCCAGCACCGAAAGATCGCCCGCAGTGCTTCGATGTATTCCACCATGCGGGCGGCGGGCGCCACCCAGGGCACGCTGAAGCGCCGCTCGTTATGTGCCCGGACCTGGCTGCCCAGCCCCAGCACGAACCGCCCGCCGGTATGGCGGTGCAGGTCCCATGCTTGCCCCGCCATCACCATCGGGCTGCGCGGAAAGGCAATCGCGACCGAGGTGATAAGCTGCACCCGGCGGGTCGCCAGCGCCGCGAATGCCAGCGGCGCGAAGGGATCGTGCTGGCGCTCGTTGGCCTGGACGCTGTCGAACCCGTGCTCCTCGGCAGCCAGCGCTGCCGGGCCGCATTCCCGCCAATCCGCTACCGGCAGCACCGTCGAGACCCGCATCGCCGCTCGCCTCCACACGGGAGCCGACGATACGACGGTCGCAAGCCGGGTGTCAGGCGGCTTGCCGGCCCTCGCCGACCGCGGCGTGGATCGCGCAGACATCCACCGGCTTGCCGACCAGCCCGTCGAAGCCCGAGGCCTTGGCCTTGCAACGATCCTCCGGCCGGTCGTAGCCCGAGACGGCCAGCAGATGCAGACCCCGCAGTGACGAATCAGCGCGGCAGGCGCGGGCGAAGCCGAACCCGTCCATCTCCCCGGGTAACGTCAGGTCGCACAACACAAGGTCCGCGGAGTCGCGTCGCACTTGCTCCAGCGCGGCAAGGGCGTCATGCCGTACCGTGACGCGATAGCCCTCGAGTTCGAGCAGCTCTGCCAGGGTCTCCGCGACGTGAGGGTCGTCCTCCACCAGCAGGATCCGCTTCGACCTCGCCTCGGTCGATGGTGGTGCCCCCGCCGACACCGGTCCCGATTTGCCTGTGTTCATCGCCTTGGTTCTGTCCCCCTGCTGCCGTGGCCAGCGGTACTCGGACCGCCGCCATGGCATAGCGTCGCTGTTCTGCCATCGATCCGGCCGTCCGGCATTCAACTTGACGTTGGCCGGCCGTGCGACGCTGCCGATTTATCCTTACGGCCCGATTGCGACACCCGCCGTCGGGTCGTCAAACGGTTGCGAGGCCCCGCTCCGAAATCGGCCGAATTTTAGATCTGCTGTTGCGCATCTCCGATTTGCCTTGTCAATGAGCGCCATCCGGGGCGGGTTCGCCGCATTCTTCTCTTATTGGCGCTGATGCACTCGCGCCTGCCACCCCAACCAGGGTCTGTGCCAACACCATCGATCCCGGCGGCTGACGGCGCCCGCCGGACCGGCGGCAGCCAAGGCCGCTTAGATCGGCCGTGACAAGTTCGCGCGGCGGGCTGCCGGCGTTCAGCCGAGGACAACCGCGCCAATCCCAAGGAAGCGCTTGCCAGTCCGTTCGAATACCTCGCCGCCGTGCCGGCTGCCAATCTCAACATAGGTCTGTATCTGCTTGTCAGCGATAAAGCGGAGATATCGGCTGAACTGCCGCGGATATTGCCAGGACTTCACGCCCCGACCGCACCAGGGATAGAGGGCAGCCGGGAATTCTTCCAGCATCTCATCGCCCATCCGTCCTGTGCGGCGCGCCTTCGGTCATAGCTGGCGCCGATCGGGCGGGTGTGCACCACAGACACGGCATCAAGTATAGCGAATGCGGTCGGCGGCGCGTCGATGATCGCCTGCCATAGGTGATCAAGCCCATAACCGCTCGGATTCAAGGCAAAGGTGGCAGCAGCCCGACGCAGCGCCGCTTGGGAGAAGACGGGGGCCATGATTTCCACGAAAGAGGTGAAGCGCAGCACCGCACCAGCTTCGGCGCGCCGCGTGATCTGATGATTGACGAAGCTGCCGGGTGCGAGCGACGGCTGCGCGAGCGCCAAGCCATAGGCCCGGCACAGCTCGAACATCCGGTTGATCGTCTGCCAGTCGGCAAGCAGGTCGTCGTCCGGGAACCAGACATAGTCGTAGCCGCGCCAGAAATTTTCCTCGGCGAGCAGACGGGCGAGACCTTGGAACTTGCTGCCGGGATAATGCGCACGATACTCCGTGGCCGTTGTTGTCGTGCCGGCGTCATAGGTGCAAAGGCAGAGGTCCCAGGTACGGGCGCGTTCGGGCCAGCCCTGCAGCCAAGCCGGATGAAGTGAGTCCGGGCCGGCCCGCAGGATGACCAGGTTGCGTCGCCCGCTCGGCGGCGGCACTTCCCCCGATACGGCAGTTGGCGGCCAGACAGGGACATCGCGCAGATAGAACAGCCGGCAAGGCTGGCCCCCGGGGACAGCCCAGCCATCCAACGCGGACGCCGGCCCTGCGGGAAGCGGGAATGCAATACGCGCCTGGCCGAGCGCGTCCAGCAGGCCGAGATGCTCGTCCGTCGCCTGCCACCGGACGAAGTCGGTCCCCCAGGCGGCACCGATCCGCCCGCTCGGCAGTGGAATGAGCTGCGCCTCGGGAGGGCCGGCAGGATCGCCGACGAGCAGCCAAACCTTGTCAGCCAACCAAGCGGGTGGCTCGGCGTGCGGCATCGGGGTTTTCCGATCGCTGTGTCCGCCGCATCAAACGGAACCCGCGTTAACACACGGTTGTCGGAGGGGGGACCCTCGACAAAAAACCCGCGCAGGAGGACACATCCGGCGCCAGACAGGCATCGCAAACCGAACGGAATAATAACAGGAGCACGTCCTGATCATGAGCGCCACCACGCCGAAGGTCCTTCGCGGCCGCCAGTTCTTTGCCAATCCGGGGCCGACCAACATCCCGGATTCGGTGCTGCGGGCGATCGATCGGCCGACCATCGACTTCCACGACCCCGACTTCGTCGAGGTGTACGACGCGACTTTCGCGGCGCTGAAGCGTGTGCTCGGTACCGAGCATCACCTGTTCATGTACACCGGGTCGGGTCATGCGGCTTGGGAGGCGACGCTCACCAACCTGCTATCACCGGGCGAGACGATCCTGCTGCTCGAGTTCGGGGCATTTCTCCGACGAGTGGGGCCGGATGGCGGCGGCGCACGGGCTGGAGGTGCAGACGGTTCCGGCGGATTGGCGGCACGGCGTCGAGATCGCCGCGGTGAAGGCGGCGCTCGCCGCCGATACCAGGCACGTGATCCGCGCGGTTTGCGTGGTGCACAACGAGACCGCGACCGGGATGTTCATTCCTTTGCCCGAATTGCGCGCTGCGATCGACGCCGTGGGACATCCGGCGCTGTTCCTGGTCGATACGATCTCCTCGCTCGCCAGCCTGGAGTTCCGCATGGACGAATGGAAGATCGATGGCGTCGTCGGCGGCAGCCAGAAGGGGCTGATGTGCCCGACCGGCCTGAGCTTCACCGGCGTCTCGGAGAAGGGCATGGCCGCGAACAAGCAGGCGAAGCTCGGCCGCTATTATTTCGACTGGTCCGTCATGCTGAAGCGGCCGGGCAAGAGCTTCATCGGCACGGTGCCGGTCAATGCGTTCTACGGCTTGCGCGAAGCCTTGCGGCTGCTGGAGCAGGAGGGGATGGAGAACGTCATCGCCCGCCACCACTACCTGGCCGAGGGCGTGCGGCGTTGCGTGAATGTCTGGGCCGGCAATGACGGGCCACAACTGTTCTGCACCAGCCCGGGGCGGTATTCGGATTCCGTCACCGCCGTGCTGATGCCGGAGGGGCACGACGCCGAGGAACTGCGACGGACGGCACGGTTCCGCTACAATGTCTCGCTGGGCGGTGGGCTCAGCAAGCTGCACGGGCGGGTGTTCCGCATCGGCCACATGGGGGATCTGAACGAGGCGATGGTGCTCGGCGCGCTGACCGCGGTGGAAATGAGCCTGCGCCGCAACGGCGTGCCGCACGGCAAGGGCGGCGTCGAGGCGGCGATGGTGTTTTTCGCGTCGTAGTTGACACCGTCATCGCGAGCCGAAAGCGAAGACCGTATGTCCCCTTGCCTGCTGGGAGGCGACTCACCCTCGATGCGATACGAGGGTTGCCCGGGATGGTCCGGGCCGAGCCTCAAGCAAGGAGGGTGAGCCGTGGAGGATCATAGCGTCGCCTAGGTCGCTTTGGACACATCGAAGCTGCGCAACGCGGTGGCGATTGCGCAAGCGGGCCGGGACGGCGAGATCTGCTATCTCGGCGAGATCGACAACACGCCGGCGGCAACCGGTCGGCTGGTTCGCAAACTGGCAAAGCAGCACACAACACTGAGATTTGCTTATGAAGCAGGCCCAACGGGTTACGGGCTGTATCGACAGATCACCGGTCTTGGTCACGACTGCATCGTGGTGGCGCCGTCGCTGATCCCGCAACGGCCGGGCGATCGGGTGAAGACCAACCGCCGCGACGCGCTGTCGCTGGCGCGGCAGTTGCGTGCCGGCGATCTCACCGCGGTCTGGGTGCCGGACCCGCACCACGAAGCGGTGCGCGACCTCAGCCGAGCGCGTGGCGCGGCCGTGCGCGAACTGCGCGCCAAGCGCCAGCAGGTCTCGGCATTGCTGTTGCGGCTCGGCCGCACATTTGAGTGCAGTTCCTGAAAATTGTTCGGGTATTGGCGTGGGATGCGGATGCTGCCGACTGGTACGCCGACATCCGATACCAACTGACCAATGCCGGCAAGCCGATCGGCGAGATGGACATGATGATCGCCGCACACGCACTGGCCGTCGGGGCCGTGCTGGTAACAAACAATACCAGGCATTTTCGTCGCATCTCGGGGCCGCTCGCATTCGTCAACTGGCACGAGGGTTGACGCGCGCCGATCAATCCCCGCTTAATCGCCGCTCCGCCATCGGCCGCCATGGCGCATCCTGCGGCGCGTCGGCCAAGGCGCGGCGGAACAGGGCCGCCGCTTGATCGGTGACCCGTCCATTGGCTTCCGTCATTGCCTCGGCCGTTTCCACGGCCAGGGTCGGATCGAACTTCGCCGCCAGCGCGCTCTCCCACGCGGACGCTGCCGCCGGCATATGGCCCAGCCGCGCCTCGGCATTGCCGAGCAGGATGTATCCCTCGCGTGCCTTGTCCGAATGCGGGTCGAGACCGCGCAGCACCTGTCGAAGCTGCGCTACCAGCGCCTCTTCCTCGCGTACTCTCTGCTGCATCTCGGCCAAGCGTTGTTTCAGCGGCAGTGCGGGCAGATCCGGCGACCCCCCGACCCGATAGAGCAAAACCGCCGCAAGCGGCACCAGCGCCAGGGCCGTCCAGATCGCCGAGCGCGAGGACGGGTTAGCCACCGGATCGGTGGTTCCCGCCGCCGCCAATAGCCGCCGCTGCACCTCCAGCACCGCCGCCGCGTACTCCGCCGGACCGATCCGCGCATCGGCAAGGTTGCGTTCGAGCTCTGCAAGCTGCGCGCGGTGCAATGCCAGCGCAGCCTCCCGCCGGCCCCGCGCGCTCACGCGACGGCGCAGCGACAATGCCAGCGGCGCCAGCGCCACCGCCGCCAGCGCGGCAATCGCAAGCCAGAGCGAGATCATGGGTCCCGGCTCAGTCCAGCAACTGCATCAGCCGCTGCCTCTCGGCAGCCGACAGCGGCGGCGGTTCGCCAGGACGCTGCCGCCGGGCAAGAAGGACAACCCCGGCGCCGACCGCTAGTGCGATGACCGGAGCGCCCCACAGCGCGACTGTCCGTCCTTCAAGCGGTGGGCGAAGCCGGATGAAGTCGCCGTAGCGCGCTGTCATCCAATCGATGACCTGCCGGTTCGATTGGCCGGCAAGGACGCGCTGGCGAATGATGCGGCGCAGATCGCGCGCCAAGTCGGCGTCGGACTGCTCGACGCTCTCGTTCTGGCAAACGAGGCACCGGAGCTGCTCACCGATCGCCTCGGCACGGTGCTCCAGCACGGGATTTGCCAGCATCTCGCCCGGGTCGCTGACCGCCCACGCCGGGCCAGCGAGCACGAGCATCATGGCGACTGCGGCGAGCGGCCGGATCATCGCGCCAGCGATTTCAGCAACGGTGCGATCGCGTCGCGCACGATCGCATCCGATAGTCCGCCCGCCCAGCGCAACCGCACCACACCGTCCGGATCGACCACATAGGTCTCCGGCACCCCATACAGCCCGAAATCGATCGCCACACGCCCTGGCTCGTCGCGGGCGACGCGAACATAAGGACCGCCGTGTTGCTGAAGGAAAGCCGCCGTCGCATCCGGCTTGTCCTTATAGGCAATCCCCCAGATCGGCACGCCGTCGTCCTTGAGCTGCATCAATGTCGGCGCCTCTTCGATGCAGGGGATGCACCAGGAGGCGAAAAAATTCACCAACGCCGGGCGGCCCTGGGCGATGACGTCGAGGTTGGAGAACCCCGGGGACGGCGGCTGCCCGGGCAGAACAAATGCCGGCAAGTGTTTGCCGACCAGCATGCTCGGCAGGGTGTGCGGGTCGTAGCTGCCCTGCTGCATGCGCATCAGCAAGCCCCAGAACCCGCCTCCCGCCGCCGCGGCAAAGGCAAGCGGGGTCAGCATCAGCAGCCGCCGGCGCGTGATGGCGTCCATAACTGGGGCCTCAGGCCGGGACTGTAGCGGCGCTGCGCCGGGTCGGGGCACCAACTCGCAGCCTCCGATCCGCCAACGACAATCCTCCGCCCGCCGCCATGACCAACGCACCAAGCCAGATCCAAGGGGCGAGATAGTTGACGTGCAGCCGCAGCACCACCTGCCCGTTCCGCTCGTCGCCCATCACGGCATAGAGGTCGCGTACAAGGTTCGTCTCGATTGCCGTATCGCTGACCGTCTGCTGCTGCTGTGTGAAAGCTCGGCGCGAGGGGTGGAACAGCACCACCTGCCGCCCGTCTCGCGTCACCCGGATATCGGCCACGCGTGCCGTATAGTCCGGACCCGGAGCATCATGCAGGGCGAGCAAAGTCCAGTCGTAGCCACCCAGCCGAACGGTGGAGCCTGGACCAACAGAAACGATCGTGCTCGTGGCCAGCGACATGCCGGCAATTCCGGCAACCGTGATCCCCATGCCGGCATGCGCCACCGCCGCCCCCCAGACCGACAGCAGCTGTGCCGCCGCGCGTGCTCGCGTGGCGGCAAGCGGAATGCGAAACAGCCGCACCCGCTCGACCACCTCAGCAAATGCCCCGGCAATCAACCACGCGGCCGCGGTGAACCCGCCCGCGGCGAAGGCGTTGCGCAGACCGGCCTCGGCGGCGATGCCGACCAGCGCCGCTATGGCCGCCGCCCACCACAGGCGCGTCAGCGCCGGCAGCAGGTCGGCGCGCTTCCAGGGCAGCGTCGGCCCGACGCTCATCGCCGCGAACAGCGGCACCAGCAGCGGCACCACCGTCAGGTGGAAATAAGGCGGCCCAACGCTGAGCGCAGCGTTGAACAGTAAGGCTGCGATCAGCGGATAGGTCGTGCCGGTGAGAACCACCGCGGCGATCGAGCACAGCAGCACGTTGTTCAGAACCAGCGCGCCCTCGCGCGACACCGGCGCGAAGATGCCAGATGCCGCCAGCGCCGGCGCGCGCAACGCGAACAGCAGCAACGACCCGCCGATGACGATCGCCAGCAGCGCCAGGATGAAGACCCCGCGCGTCGGGTCGCTGGCGAAAGCGTGCACCGAGTTCAGGATGCCGGAACGCACCATGAAGGTGCCGCATAGGCTGAGCGAGAAGGCGCCGATCGCCAGCAGAATGGTCCAGGTCTTCAGCGCCTCCCGCTTCTCCACCACGATCGCCGAGTGCAGCAGCGCCGTACCGGCGAGCCAGGGCAGCAGGCTCGCGTTCTCCACCGGGTCCCAGAACCAGAACCCGCCCCAGCCCAGCTCGTAATAGGCCCACCAGGAGCCTAGCGCGATGCCGCTGGTCAGCAGACACCAGGCACCGAGAGTCCAGGGGCGCACCCAACGCCCCCAGGCGGCATCCACCCGCCCCTCCAGCAGCGCCGCGACCGCGAAAGCGAATGGAATGGCGAACCCGACATAGCCCGCGTAGAGCACCGGCGGGTGCATCGCCAGCCCGGGATCCTGCAGCAGCGGGTTGATGTTTCGTCCTTCGACCGGCGGCGGCCAGACCCGCAGGAAAGGGTTCGATACGGTCAAGGCGTAGAGCAGGAACCCCGCGGAGGTGAAGCCGAGCACCCCGATCACCCGGGCGCGCAGGCCGGACGGCAGGTTGCGCCCAAAGGCAGCCACCGCGCTGCCGCAGCAGGCAAGGATCAGGCACCACAGCAGGATGGACCCCTCGTGGTTCCCCCAGGTGCCGGTGATCTTGTAAACCAGCGGCTCGGTGCTGCTGGAGTTCTCCGCGACGTTGAAGACAGAGAAATCGTCGACCACCGCGCTCCAGACCAGGCAGCCGAAGGACGTCAACAGCGCGATGAGCTGGCCGACGGCCAAAGCTGGCGCCGCCGCCATCATCCTTGCGTCGCGGTTATGCGCCCCGACCAGCGGCAACACGGCCTGAGCAGCGGCGATGGCAACGGCCAGCGCAAGTGCGAAGTGACCAAGCTCGGGTGTCATCCGCCGGCGCTCTTGACCTTGAGCGTGTCCCACGTGGAAGCGGGCGGCGGCGGACCGGCCGCCGGGTTCCAGCGCCCGCTCTTCTTTAGCGCCTCGACCACTTCCTTCGGCATGTAGTTCTCGTCATGCTTGGCAAGCACCTCGTCCGCGCGGAATGTGCCGTCGGGTTGCACGGCGCCGATCGCCACGATGCCCTGCCCCTCGCGGAACAGGTCCGGCAACGCACCGGTATAGGTCACCTCGACCGCCGCCTTGCCGTCGCTGACACGGAAGCGCACCAGCGGATGCCCGTCCGGCGCACTGTGTTGTACGCTGCCGGCCTCCACCAAGCCGCCGAGCCGTAGCGTACGGCCGGGCGCCTCCGCCCCGGCCGCGATCTCCGACGGCGAGACGAAGAACTCGACGCTGCTCTGGAAAGCGGTCAGCGCCAGCGCTGTCGCCGAGCCGAGTCCGACCCCGCACGCCAGCAACACGATCAGGCGCCGGCGCTTGCGCGTCATTGGGGCGACCCCAGCCGGCGTCGGCCGGCGGGCGCCGGGCCGGGGCGTGTGGCTCGGCGCCCAACCCGCGGAATGGCGGCGAGTCGGCGGCTGGCAAGCTGCATCCGGCGCCACGCGGCGATGGCATAGGCGGCCGGCAGCAGCACCCCTAGCGCGTAAGAAGCGGCCACGAACGGAAGATGGGTCATCCGCCAGCCTCGTGTGCCTGTGCCATCAGCAGCGCGCTAATGCGCCGCTCCATCACCGCCGCGCGCAGGCGGGTGATGGTGATGGCGGCAAAGCCCAGCGTGTAGCCGAGCGTGGTGAACAGCAGCGGCCACAGCATCGAGACGTACATGGTCGGCGCGCCGGTCAGCGTGATCGTGTCCGGCTGGTGCAGCGTGTTCCACCAGTCGACGCTGAACTTGATGATCGGCAGATCGATGGCTCCTACCAGGGCAAGGATAGCTCCGGCGCGATAACCGCGCTCCGGATTGTCGAAGGCACGCACCAGCGCGATGTGGCCGAGATACAGGAAGAACAGCACCAGCACTGATGTCAGCCTGGCGTCCCAGACCCACCACGCCCCCCACATCGGCCTGCCCCACAGGCTGCCGGTGATCAGACAGAGCGCGGTGAAGCCGGCGCCGACCGGGCCGATCTCGACCGCCGCCAGGTCGGCGAGCGGATGTCGCCACACCAGCGAGATAAGTGAACACAGCGCCAACGCGAAATACCCGGCCGAACCAAGCCAGGCCGCGGGCACGTGGATATACATGATCCGCACCGCGTCGCCCTGTTGCCAGTCGGCGGGCGAGTAAAACAGCCCCCAGACCAGGCCGATCGCCGTCAGCAGCAGTCCGGGGATGGCGAGCCATGGCAGAGCCACCCCGGAGATGCGCAAGAAGCGCCCGGGGTTGGCAAAGCGGTGCAGGTTGCGCCGTTGCGGCGCTGTGCTGACGATGGCGTCCAACGCGTGCGGCTCCCTGGCTGTTCTCTAGCGCAAGCCGGCGCGGGTATGAAGCCACGAGCACATGTCGTCATCGTAAATAGGGTGGATGCCCGGAATAACAGCGGGTGATATATCAGGCCGAGGTCGCCGGAGCGCGTAGCATGAGCGAGGCAAAGCTACACCAATGGACGCTGGAGGAGTTCTTAGCCTGGGAGGAACGCCAGCCCGCGAAATTCGAGTTCGTGAATGGCGAGGTGCGGCTGATGACCGGGGTGACCCAGGGTCACGACCGGATCGTCATGAACATCGTGATCGCACTGGGGACTGAGCTGCGCGGTTCACCGTGTCGCCCGGGGGGGTCCGACCTGCGCGTCGTGACGGGGAACGGAAATGTCCGCTATCCGGACGTCGTTGTTGATTGCGGCCCGTTCCGGCGCGAGGCCCGCTGAGGCGTCCGAACCGGTGGTTCTCCTGGAAGTCCTGTCCCGCACGACCGCTTGGACGGACCTGCACGACAAGCTCCGCGACTATGACGCAACGCCGGCGATCCGGCACTACGTGGTGATCGCGCAGGACGAACCAAAGCTCGTGGTCTGGGAGCGCGACCCGAGCGGCCGTCTCGCCGTTGCCTCCGGCCTCGATGGGCCGGACGGCACATTGGATTTGCGGCCGATCGATCCGGCATTGCGCATGAGCGACATTTACGACGGGCTCGGCTTCGAGCCGGAAGCGAACACGCTGTGACAGCCTATTGGCTGGTGAAATCCGAGCCGGATTCGTTCTCCTGGGACCAGCAGGTGGTGAACGGCGTCGAGCCCTGGACCGGCGTGCGCAATCATACCGCCAAGAACCACCTGAAATCGATGAAGCGCGGCGACCGGGCGTTCTTCTACCACTCGAACGTCGGCAAGGAGATCGTTGGCGTCGTCGAGGTGGTGCGCGAGGCCTACCCCGACCCGACCGCCGACAGCGGCGACTGGGTGTGCGTCGACATGAAAGCAGTCGCGCCCATGCCGCGGCCGGTCAGCCTCGCCGAGATCAAAGCCGACCCGAAGCTCGCCGACATACCGTTGGTGCGTTACTCCCGGCTGTCGGTCATGCCGATCTCGCATCCGCACTGGAACCGGATCTGCCAGATGGGCGGCTGGAAGGAGTAGGGCGGAACAGCGAAGCGACATTCCGCGCCCGCCCTGCTTCCGTCGGGTCCACACCGGTCATATGGTCTCAATCCAGCCTCCCGGCCCGGGTCAAGAACGAATGAGGGAACATGCCAATGCCTGATACGACTCCCCATGACGGCCAGATCTTCCCGGTCCGCCCGGAAATCGCCGCTCACGCTCATGTCAGCGCCGCTCGATACCAGGACATGGCCGAGCGCGCTCTGCGCGACCCGGACGGGTTCTGGGCCAATGAGTCGCGCCGCATCGCCTGGATCAAGCCGCCGATCCGGATCAAGAACGCCAGCTTTGCCGGCAACGTCTCGATCAAGTGGTTCGAGGACGGAGTGCTGAACGCGTCGGCGTCATGCCTCGACCGGCATCTCGCCACACATGCCGACCGCACAGCGATCATCTGGGAAGGGGACGATCCCTCGGTCAGCAAGAAGATCACCTATCGCGAGCTGCATGAGCAGGTGTGCCGCTTCGCCAATGCGCTCCGCGGGCTCGGAGTGCGCAAGGGCGACCGCGTCACGATTTACCTGCCGATGGTGCCGGAGACCGCCGTGGCGATGCTCGCATGCGCCCGGATTGGCGCCATACATTCGGTGGTGTTCGGCGGCTTCTCCCCCGACAGCCTGGCGAACCGCATCCGGGACTGCGCCTCCGAGCTGCTGATCACCGCCGACGAAGGGCGGCGCGGTGGCCGCAAGGTGCCGCTAAAAGCGAATGCCGATGAGGCACTGAAGAGCTGCCCCGGTGTGAAGAACGTGGTTGTCGTACGGATTACCGGCGCGGATGTACCATTGCAGGCCGGGCGCGATCATGACTACGCCAAACTGTGCGCCGCAGCCTCCCCGGATTGCTCGCCGGAGCCCATGGGGGCAGAGGACCCGCTGTTCATCCTCTACACCTCGGGCAGCACGGGCCAGCCCAAAGGCGTACTGCACACGACAGGCGGTTACCTGGTCTGGGCTTCCTTCACTCATGAGCTGGTGTTCGACTATCGGCCGGGCGAGATCTACTGGTGCACCGCCGATGTCGGCTGGGTGACCGGGCATACTTACATCGTGTACGGACCGCTGGCGAACGGCGCCACCACACTGATGTTCGAGGGTATCCCGAATTACCCGGATAGCAGCCGGTTCTGGCAGGTCGTCGATAAGCACCAGGTCAATATCTTCTACACGGCGCCAACTGCGATTCGCGCGTTGATGCGCGACGGTGAGGCACCGGTGACGAAAACCTCGCGCAAGTCACTGCGCATCCTCGGCACCGTCGGCGAGCCGATCAATCCGGAAGCTTGGCTCTGGTATCACCGCGTCGTCGGCGAGCATCGCTGCCCGATCGTCGATACCTGGTGGCAGACCGAAACCGGCGGCATCCTGATCAGTCCGCTGCCGGGTGCGACCGACCTGAAGCCGGGCTCCGCGACCCGGCCGCTGCCGGGGGTGCACCCGATCATCGTCGATGGCGACGGCCACGAGTTGCACGGGCCGTGCGAAGGCAACCTGTGCATCACCGAGCCTTGGCCCGGGATGATGCGCACGGTGTTCGGCGATCACCAGCGCTTCGTGCAGACTTATTTCTCGACCTTCAAGGGACTCTACTTCACCGGCGACGGGGCGCGGCGCGACGCCGACGGATATTACTGGATCACCGGGCGCGTCGATGACGTGATCAATGTTTCGGGCCACCGCATGGGCACCGCCGAGGTGGAGAGCGCGCTGGTCGCACATCCGAAGGTCGCGGAAGCCGCCGTGGTGGGCTTCCCGCACGACCTCAAGGGCCAGGGCATCTACGCTTACGTGACGCTGAAGCTGGGCGAGGAGCCGAGCGAACCATTGCGCAAGGAGCTGGTCGCCTGGGTCCGCAAGGAGATCGGATCAATCGCCGCCCCCGATGCGATCCAGTGGGCGCCGGCGCTGCCCAAGACCCGCAGCGGCAAGATCATGCGCCGGATCTTGCGCAAGATCGCTGCAAATGAAACCGATAGCCTTGGTGATGTCTCGACGCTTGCTGACCCGGCCGTCGTGGACGAGTTGGTGACAAATCGGGTGGCGTAAGGAGCGAATGACGGTTTCGCTGTCCTGGTGAACGGCCCGGTGGCGGACGAGAGTCCGCCGTCTGATCTCCGCGCTGGATTGCGGCAAGAACCGGATGGCCGATGGACTTACCGCGTCGCTATGAGCGGCGACAGCCACGACTCGAGGGAACATGCCGCCGCCGCTCCGCATGGGGACCGCCGAATGGGCCCTGCTGATCCTGCTGTCTGCGCTGTGGGGCGGGTCGTTCTTCTTCTACAAGGTGCTGGTCGCGGTGCTGCCCCCGTTCACGGTGGTACTTGCGCGGGTCGGGCTTGCGGCCCTGATCCTGAACGCTTGGTTGCTCGCATGCCACGATCCGCTGCCGCGTTCGCGACGGCTCTGGGCGCAGTTCCTGGTCATGGGGCTGCTGAACAATGCGATCCCATTCTCGCTGATCGCGTTCGGGGAGGTGCGAATTGCCAGCGGTCTTGCCTCCATCCTGAATGCCACGACCCCGATCTTCACGGTCATCGCCGCGCATGCCTTGACGGACAACGAGAAGGCGACGCCGAGCCGGCTGGCCGGCGTGCTGTTCGGTTTTGCCGGAACCACGATGCTGGTCGGGCCCGCGGCGATGCGTGGCTTCGGTTCAGGGAGCCTTGTGGGCGAGGCCGCGTGCCTGCTCGCCGCCATCTCCTATGCGTTCGCCGGGATCTATGGCCGCCGGTTCAGCGGGCTTGCGCCGCTCAAGGTGGCGACCGGCCAGATTACCGCCAGCACGGTCGTGCTGTTGCCGGTCGCGGCGGTGGCCGATCGGCCCTGGACCTTGCCGCCGCCGGGCATCGCCGTCTGGCTGTCGGTGCTCGGCATCGCATTGTTGTGCACGGCGTTTGCCTATATCGTCTATTTCCGCCTCCTGGCGGCAGCGGGTGCCACCAATCTGCTGCTCGTGACGTTCCTCCTGCCGATCAGCTCGCTGTTGCTGGGGTGGTTCGTGCTGGGCGAGACGGTCGCACCCTCGGCATTCGCCGGCATGGCGTTGATCGGGTTCGGTCTTGCCGCGATTGATGGCCGGCCGGCGCGCCGTCTTGGGCAACTGTTGGTGGGTGTCTTTGCCCTGCGGTGAGCGCTTCGGCGCGCGCTTGTCTATGGTGTGCTGAGCAGACGGAGCAGAGGCGATGGCGGGTGGCGAGCCTGACGTGCCGGAGCTGACAGTGCCCGCCTATGGCGGGCGGCTCGAGCCGTTGCCGGCAACACGCCGGCGCGCCTTCGCGGCGCATCTGCGCACGATCGTCGCCGAGGCGTTCGCCGAGCCGGCGCCACGGGTCCGGAGCACCTCGTCGAAGACCGTGCCGCTTGCGGCAACCGAGGCCGCCTGCGCCACATGTCGCGGCCGGTGCTGCGCGCATGGCGGCGAGCACGCCTATCTGGACGAGGATACGATCCGGCGAGTGGCCCGCACTTGGCCGGAACTCGGAGCGCGTGGCGTTGCGGCGCTGTATCGGGCGCGGCTGGCGAAAGAGAGCTTTGCCGGATCCTGCGTGTTTCATGGCGCGCAGGGATGCCGGCTGCCGCGCGAGCTGAGATCTGATCTCTGCAATGACTTTTATTGCAACGCCCTGAAGCTGTTTGTGCGCGAGCACGGGTCGGCGGGTCCGCCGCGGCTGCGGATATTGGCAAAATCGGCCGAAGGGGTGCAGCGGTCGGTCGTGGCGGAGTTGCGGGCATAGTCCTTGTCATGACCGCCCTTCTGCCTCGTGCCGGCTATCTCCCGCGAATTCCGCCACGCCGGTTATTACCCGAACGGCCACAGCTTCATGGGACAGGCGCTGGACCGACGGAGATCCGCCGCCGATCGATTGAGCCCGTATACAATCGCAACTACCTCGACTACTGGGCCTCATCTGCGCGCAGAAACTCTCTGCGCCGATCTTTAACGATACTTTCCCAACCATATTTTATTCTACGAAGCCGCGAACTCTGTCGATGGCAACTGGTTGCTGACAAGATCGCCGAATTCTGCGGCACCCGCGTCAATCGCAGGATGCGGGCCAAGCTCGCTACCTCATCGAACCATCGAGCAAGGGCATAATGTCATCCGCGCCCACTTCCACGCCCCTACCAGCTACGGCCGCCCTCATATCAGCCGTTCCATCTGAGAACAGCTCTGGGTGGGGTTGGGGCGGCCCTGTCAGGATTTCTTCACCAACGATATCGACCGAATTGGCGCGCGTCTGGTAGGATCTCGGCGTTCCCCCCCTGGCGCACCAATGCGCGGCGAGCCTTCTTTGAAGGAGTGCCGGACTGCCAGCCCGCCAGTGAGAATGATCCTATCAGCAGGCGCGGGCAGTTGACCATCGGGAGAAAGCGACCGCTGGCGTGCGCTGTCGCAGCTATCCCGGCCGAGCGAGCCCCTGATCCATCGCCTCCTGGCCGATCCGCTGAGACCCCCCCAACCCCTGTAAGTCGGGTTGCCGGGCCAGAGCCAGGTCTTCAGGAAACTCGTGGAGCTTTTCGAGAGCGCGATCGAGCAGGGTCAATTCGCAGTGCAGCGCGGGGCGACGCGCATCTGACAAGGTCACGATGAGGTTTCCGAGCATCGCGCGGAGGCGCCGCGCCACTTGAAAGTTCTCGGCACCGTAAAGGCGTATTTCCCTGCAACTCAGTTGCACAAAGTCGTCCCAGTTTGGCGTCGGAAGAATCACCCTGAGCTTTCCGTCGGCATCGAATAGGGCATCGTCAGGCAAGTGGCGGCGGCCAACCAAACGCAGCAGCCGATGAAGTTGATCAATGGCAAGCACGGCCGTCGTGGGATCGTTGATTGCCTTCGAGAGCGCTTTGACGGCCACGTCGACGATGACCCGGAAGGCAAATGTTGAGTCCTGCTCAATGGTCCGCTCAGGTCCGAAGGCCACTTGTGCCCGCAGCATGCGGTCGTCGATCGCTTTCGCTCCGCCATAAAGCCGGAACAGCGTGTCCCCTATGGTTACGAAGTCCCCGACCCTGTGAACGAACTCGACCGTGCCGTCGGTGTCGTGCGCTGCTGTAACAAGCGCATCCAGGTTGATGGCAAGCACGATCGCCGATTTTCCCCGGTGCTCGATGGTGCGTTCCACATGGTCTGGCCGTGGGCGGGCAGGTGGGGGAACGTGCTGTCCCTTGATGGTCTCAGGATAGACAGACTCGATGACGTCAATTCCTTGCTCGCCGATTCGCCATACGATGGATACTGGCCGAAGCAGCCGGGCCGTGTAGTCAATGAGAAACAGGAATGCCATCATCGAGGCAATCCCAAGAAGAACGGCCAGAGTCACGGCTAGGTGCGGGATGTCCGTCTCAATTCGGGCTCTTGTTCCTGCTGCGAACAGCAGCGAAAACACGAAAAGCCCTACTGTAAACCTGATGGTGTTATCCTGAAGCAGGGTGGTCGCGATAATTCTCGGGGTCAGCTGTCCGCTGGCAACTTGCAGCGCCACAAGCATCGATCCGAACGTGAAGACGATAAACGACATCGTCAATGTGACGATGGTGTCCATCTCGCCAACCGCTGCCGCTGCCGTCGTGGCAAGCTCGGGGGCCCAATAGAAGTATTGGTCGAACGCCACCACGAGCCGGATCGCCACCTGCTCTAGTGCCAGGGCTGTCAGCGGCACGAGCCATAGCGTGGACCGAAGATAGCTTTTGGTCGCATACCATCGATTCTACCCCATCGCGCACCCGGCCCTGGTTTCCGACTCTGGCAGAACTAGCTGGTCTGGGCCGACGGTAACATGGGCATCATCACGAAAGCCAAACTTGGCACCGCAAATTAGCGAAAATTCCGGCAACCGGCGTAACGGCCACACATGGACGGCAACATATGGTAGGGGACTGGCGACGGGGGAAGCTGGCGCAGCCCAGCGGTGCGGGTTCACCCGGCCGGGAGCCCGAGAGGACCCGCCGCGAGACATGCCCCGCCTTCCGCATCCGGATCCTCTCGCTGGCATGGCGGCAGATGAGCTGCGCCACGCGATTGCCGTGCTCGAGCAGTCCATGCAGTTGCCCGACTCGGGCGCAATCTGGCAATCGTCCACCATTCCACTGCCAGGACCTGCAGATGGGGAAGAAACCGGTGTTATGTAGCAACAAGCACCATGCGGAACGAGCACAACCGGGGGCAGCTTCCTACTTCATTTCTCCTCAACCGATACGTGTTATGCCGACCAGAGCCGGATTCTTCCCTCGCCGTGCGTTCGGGGCGCACGGGCGAGTGCGTCTTGTTGGCCCAGGGCGCGCTCGTTCGATCCCGGGCCCCGCATTCATGCGCAAGTGGCAAGTAACCGGCGGCTTGCCGTGCCGCCTGCACCGTTGCGGGCACGGGCCGCGCCGACGCCCAGCGTCCGGATGGCGGCCGTCGCAAGAAGCGGGGTCTTCATGCTCGTATCCTCCTTCCCGATCCGCTCGCCCCTCTCGGCCGGCCCGGCCTCCGGCGTCAGACCTGGATGACTGTCTCCAAACGCGAGCGCGACCTTTCCGGACGAGCGGGCGTTTGCTTCCGTGGATGATCTGGCAGCGCTTGGAGGCGCCAGGCGGCGTCTTTGGCACCTCTTGACGCGCGAATGCGAGGCGATGGCTCAGTATGCGTTCAGCATGGGCCACACTATACCGATCGAGGTGATAGAGTTGCTCGATCACGCGTTTTCATCGCTCGACACACAAGCCGCGCTGCGGTTGCCCGCGTCGGCCGCGCTAGATCGGGATGAGTTGAAAGCCGGTGCCTCGCCACCTGACGTTCCGGCCCTTGTGGCACTTTCCTGCGCCCATACAGCTCTAACGGTCATCATCGCCCCAGCGACACCGGAAGCCGTTCTGGCGATTTCGGATGAACGCATCAGGCATCCGCGGATGACTACCTTTGGTCCCGTTCCGGTCGCAAGGCAAATGCTGGGACTGGCGCTCGTGTCGTTGATAGTGTTGCTCGGGGTGAGTTTGTCAGCGGATATCAACAACGCTAATATGAGCAAGACCCTGCTCGACTTGTCCGGTGTTCCACTCTTGCTTGTTGAGATCTTTCTCCTGTCGGCTAGCTCTCTTGGCAGTTGCTTTGCAAACCTACAGCGCGTCAACAGATTCGTTTCCGATGGAACATACGATCCCAAGTATCAGAGCACTTACTGGACGCGCTGGGTCATGGGCGTCATTTCTGGAATTATCCTTTCCCAATTAGTCTATGACGTTTTTGTCGAACCGCGGTCCGTACCGACGGGTGGCGGCACAATGCCCGGTGTGATCGGACAACCTTTGCTGGCTCTTCTTGGTGGCTACTCTGTCGACGTTGTGCACAGCATTCTCAACCGGATCATAAACGCTGTTAGCTCCGTCTTTCGGGGTCCCGAGGGTGGTTCGTCTGCAAGCCAGCGAAGTTTTGGCCGATGCCGATCGATCAATACAGGATCGGCTGAACACGGCTACGTCGATCGCCGCGGGTCAGCCGGTCAACGCCCTCCCGGCCATGAGAGGCCGATCGCAGTCCCCGCCGCAATCGGGCGCACAGGATATCCCTCCTTGAGGACCGTTGCTAGAAGGCGTCGGGGAAGTTCGCGGTGCGCTCACGGTCCAGCCAGTAGGCGTCGTCGAAGCGCGAGGCCAAGCGCAGGACTTGCTCGCGGATCTGCGATTGCGCGTCAAGCGAGGGCGAAATCCCTGGCACCGTCCCGGGCAATGGTTGCCCGGCGGCCCGGGCGCGATCATGTTCTCGGCGTGTACACTCAGGCGTTGCAGCCGGTCGAGGCGGGCGCCGAGCTCGCTCCGCGTATTCTACCATCTCCTTGGGGCTGTTCTCTGCAAGATCGCGCCGAAGGCTCTCTTGCGCGTTCCGAATTGCGCACAAGTCGGCATCGCCGGCGGCGCCCGGATCGCCAAGCTCCCACCAATGACCATAAACCGGAGTGCCCGTCGGGCGCTCCATGCGTCGCTCAAGGTCTCGGTCAAGGAACTCCCGCAGGGCGTCTTGCAGAAGCGTGTTCAGGTCCACCACCTCAGTCATGTTCTCTCTCGCGCGCCGCAGGGCGGCACCAAAAACGTCGTCCGGGAGTGCCGCGCAGTGCTCGGCCTCCCGAAAACAGCGCGTCCGCAGACCGATGCACACCTCGCCACCGGGCCCGCCGGGAAGCCTTCTGCGATAGTAATAAACGCCTCGCTCGCGGGTGATGTTCTGCGGAGTTCAGCGATGCGTTGGCTGGGGCACCTGGACGGAAGCGGCCTGCCGGGAACGTGAGCTAAATCAAAGGGTTGTCTGTTCGGTCATCACGCGTTCTGTATCCCGGGATTGGTGCGCCCCGCAAGGGGGCGGCATGCCCGCGGGGGCGGTGTCCGCATCGGCGGCCGGCAGGCACAACTGGCTATTGTGCGGGCGTTGGAGACCAACACGTTCTCAACCGGCTGGCTTGCGCGCCAACCACCGTATTCCTAATTCCCGGCATCACGTGGCCGTGCTTGCCCGATTGTAACGGCTTGTGCGTTGGAGATGCCGATGTCCCCGCCGGATTACGTGCCTCCCGTTCTGAATGGCGCGGCGTTCCACTGTCCGCACACTAGCTGCGGCTCGTTCGCTCATCAGCGATGGAGCGACGCCTACTCGACCGTGCCAAGCTCCTTCCAGCCCGTGCAAGGGTGGCGCATCGTGCGATGCGACAGGTGCGGCGACTCTTCGTTGTGGGTTGCGGGCGCGCTGGTTTACCCCGAGACCAGTCTCGCTCCACCGCCAAACCCCGATCTGCCTGACGAACTCCGAGCGGACTATGAGGAAGCGCGTGCCATTCTGGGCAGATCACCCCGCGGCGCAGCGGCATTGCTCAGACTTTGCGTCCAGAAGCTGTGCGCGCATCTGGGCGAAAAAGGCAGGAAGATCGACGACGACATAGCCTCGTTGGTCAAGAGGGGCTTGCCGTGCTCAGTTCAGCAGGCGTTGGACGCGGTGAGGGTGATCGGCAGTGAGGCCGTTCACCCAGGGACCATCGATTTGCGCGACGATCCTGCGATGGCCGCCGCCCTGTTCGGGTTGGTCAACATCGTCGCCGAGAAGATGATCACCGAGCCCAAGGAGATCGAGAAGATCTACGCCATGCTGCCATCTACCAAGCGGGCCGCCATCGAAAAGCGAGATGGGGTTCCGGCATAGAGCGGCGGGGTCCCGGGGTCCACCACGCCGACAGCTTCATGGCGCGGGTCGCAGCGGAGCGGCTGGTGGAGCACCTTCGGCTGTCGGGGTTCGTGGTGATGAAGCGGTCACCGGCACCACTGCCGCGCATGCCGCGGGGTAGAGCCAACCGAAGAACCGTAAGCGTGGGTGCCGGCCGGGGGGGAGTGTGGTAGGTCTAGGACTGGGTTGAGATGCCCCTCGCCCAGCCGGCGGAATCGACAGCACCGCAGCGCTCGGAGTCGCGTCAAGCTGCCGCCCGAAGAAAAAGCCCCGCACGGGACGGGGCTAAGTGCTCTTCACACAGTAAGCTTGCCGGTGCTGTCACCGCCGGCGCTCCCGATGTCGCGCGGGCGCCCGGCGGCAGTCAAGCCCCGCCAGCGGGTTCACCACGCGGACAGCTTCACGGCACGGCTCGCGGCGGAGCGGCTGGTGGAGCACCTTCTGCTGTCGGGGTCCGTGGTGATGAAGAACCACCGGTGAGAGTGCCGAGGGTGCCGATGGTAGAGCAACGCTAACGGCACGGCGCAGATCAATACCCCATGCCACCACCACTGCCGCCGCCATTGCCGCCGCCTGACCCGTGGGCGGTGTCCGACTGATAGTTCGCGGTGCTCGGCGAAGCCGACATGAACTCGCTTGGGGCACACGCGCAGAGCCAAAGCGACAACCCGAGAACGGACGCCGCAGCCAAGCACAACCGCTTCATTGGGCGACTCCCTTACACGTGATCTACCGAGGCATCAGACGCGAAGCGGCCGCGCGTATTCCCGGCCACGAGAGCGGCAGCCGCCCGGAGGAAACACTCACGCTGACTCGCTGTGCGGACTCGTGGACGGCGCCGAGGACGCTGCCGATGTCATTGCACCCCGTGAACGTCGGCGGCCTGTGGGGGGCTTGTGGTGCGTCCGTGGGGGCGGCTCTGCGGGCGTGTTCGGGGGCACCGCGGGGGATGCGATCTTGGCGACCCAGGGCGCTGTCGCGTCGGGCATGAAGCGGAACCCGCGGCCATTTCCAATTAACGTCGAATCCATTCGCCGTTGCTCTGATCTCCGGTTCCACTGAAGAACGGAGCGCTGGGGTCGATGACAGGTGAGGGCACGATTTCCGTCGTCGCGGGCAGCGCCGCCGCCTTCGCGCGGTCCACAGCCATTGGAACCGCGCTGCTGTGGCGCGAGAGTGGCGCGGTGAACAGGGACCCGGCGACCGATAGCAGCCCAAGCGACGCGACGGCGGCAGCTGTCAGGATCATTGCTCGGACCGGAGCGCCCGGTCGGATCATGGTGGTCATGCGGTTTGCCTCTAGCGGTGAGTGTTGCGAAGCCCGGCATGCGCCAGTGCATGCCGTTGAGGCAGGACATAGGCCGACCGGCAGATTACCGCTGTGAACCAGTTCACACCCCAGCGGGGCTCTACGCTGCCGCTTTCGTTTCCGGCGGAAGCGGCGGGCGGACCTTCGCGATGTTCTCCGCGAGCACCTTGATGAATGACCCCATACCCGCCCCGTAGCCTGCGCTCTCGTCAGCCTTCGCGCTGTGGCCGGTGAGGGAGCTGCGGACCTCGGGGTGCATCTCTACGGCTCGGCACGCATCGATAAACCAGTGGCGCCAAGAGTGGCTCGGGCTGATCCGCGCGTCGGTTACGCCAAGGCCGCGTAGCCATCGCCCGATGCGTTTGCTAGCGTTCACACCGCGGCTGGCGAAGATGTTGTCGGGTCTAATATCCGGCCACAGTGACGACCTCGGCGGCAACACCGCGACGTAATCGAGGAAACCCTCTGCGATCAGTGCGGGATGCAACGGGACAGTCCGGCGGCTCGCGGCGTTCTTCACGCTGCGGGCTTCGCGACCGTCGCCACCATCGTCGTGAATGCGGATCAGGTGAACGCCGCCGATCGTGGTGACATCCGCGCGGGTCGCCTGGGCAATCTCAGACACACGCGCGCCGGTCAGACACAGAACCCACGGAAGCCATCGCAGACTACCGCGTTCGCGTTGGGCAACCTCAAGGACCGCCGCGGCTTCCGCATCCGTAAAAGACCTGACAGCGCGGGAACGGCGTGCGGCCTTCGGCGGGGAGATGCCTTGGAACGGGTTGGCGGTAGTCCGCACCTTGCCGTTCTGCATTCCCCATCGCCACACCGCGGACATCTCGGAAAGATCGTTCCGGACGGTTGACGCATGCAGACCGCGCCGCTGCATGTCTTCTTTCCAGCGGACCGCATCGGCCTTGCTAACGGCATCCGCGTCACGATGACCGAGGAATGCCGCCAGCCGCTCCATAGTCCGCACGCGGTCATAGAGGGGCCGCGGCATTGGCTTCACGTCCATCTGCCAGCCCTGGTCCGCCGCCCACCCAGCAATCAGCGCGTCCAGCGTGAAGCCCTCCCTGGGCGCGCCCAGGGGGGACGCGGCAGGGGCTACATCGGCTGCCGGCGGGAACCGCGAGGCGTTGGGGTCGGGGCGCCAGTCCCCACCGGCACGGCTCTCCAAGAGCTTCGGCGCGAGTAGCTTGGCGTTGAACACCGCGCGGCCAACACGCTCGACCGCGTCGGCGTCCGGCGGGAAACCGTGCTCGGCGAGAAGAGCCGACGCTTCTTCGAGATCGATGGAACACAGCCGCAACGCTCGCTCATATTCGTCTGGTGGGCCGCCATAGCCGGCCACCTCCTCGACGCGATCGAGCAGTGAGTCCGCGACCATTTCCCAGCCTTCGGGGTCGCTGCCAGGGCTCTCGCCGTGCTCTGCAATCTCGCGCTGATACCAGACGCCAGCCAGCGCGGCGACTTGACGATCCGTCAGGGATGCCCTCTCGCCCCGCTGCGCCGTCTCCGCAGCCGTCAGCTTGGCACGCAAGCGGGCCTCGGCGGCGGGGGCAAGCTGCCTTGCTGCCCGCGGGTCCTTGGTCCGGAGGTTCTCAATCAACTCCGCGCGGCGGCCGTATAAGCGCTGGGTGGTATCCCGCAGGGATACAGGGATGGCCAGGCGGAGGCGGTATGTGCCGCTCCGGGGGTGCTTCGTCGGGCGGATCATGGGAAGGGCATCTGGTCACCTCTCTGTATCCTAGAGCCGAGAGGCAACCCGTTGATGTAGCTAAGTTCTCAGAGAAAATCCGCTTCCTGGGCCTAGTGGCTGGGGGACCTGGACCCGGCCCGGACCACCGCGCACCTCGCAGAATACGAGCCTTTCAGAGCCCGGCGGGTTGGTTGTGGGAACCTTGTGGGAGCACTTGTGACCCCCAGTCAATCTGACGAGCGGGACGATCCCCTCCGCATCCCGCCCCCGCCCGCCCGCCCATCTCTCTGCCGTGCTGACCCGACAAGCCGCATATCGTCATCGCCCCGTCGCCGCGCCGGATCAGGCGCGAGCCGAAGACCAGTGTCCGCCTTAGTGGACGCGCGGAAGCCTACCATGACGGCCGATGAGCATCGCCTGCCGGAGATTCAGCGAATCCACTGTGGCAGGAATTGACGCGGCGGCTGACGCAGCAGCGCCGGCCGCAACGCCGTTGCCCTCTACGTGCGTTCTTGCTCCGTTCCCCCGGCTATATCCTGCCAGCATCCCGCCGAACCCGACCAGCTCCGCCCCGCTGCCCCCCCGATGAGATCGGTGGGAGGCTATCGTTCGCGCTCCGCCATGACGGTTGTCTGCGGTCCACAACAGTGATTGGGCGAGGACCAAGCGGCTCATATGCTCTGCACCTCTCCCAACCTTGGCCAGGGGGTGGCCGGGAATGTGGCTATCTGGCCACAGGTGTTTCAGAATTGCCCCGGACCTATGGCGAGCCGTTGCGGAGCCGAGAGCCACTCGTCAATATGCGCCGCAGGTCTGGCAGCCCCTAGCGGGGCGGGGGCCTTCAGTGTCCGCCGGTTCGCGCTGGCGTAACGAGGAGGAATGAATGCGTAAGCTCCTGATGGCCACCGCGGCCGTAGTGGTAGTGGGTGCCTCGCTGGGGATCGCACAAGCCGCGGAAGTGGCAGTCGTCAATCCCAGCCTGCCGACGCAGCCCACGCCGCCGGCGACGCCGGCGACGCCGGCCTTGTCTTCAGGGTACAAGCCGCCGTTGTCGTCGACCCTGGCTCCGGGGCAGATCGTTGTGCGCATGGAACTGCAGTTCAACAACTATTTCGCCAGCGGCTGGAGCAGCACGCAGAACGTCGCCGGCGACAAGATGCAGCCGTACGGGCTCCTCGGGTATCCGCGATTCTACTTCGGCTTCGACGCCCAGGCGACCAACGGGCTGCTCTACGGCACGTACTTCCAAATCCGTGACAACAACGGGACCGCAGCGGCCAGCAGCACCGCGGGCAATGCGGGGGCCTCCGGCGACAGCACCAACAACACGCTGTTCTTCCGCAACGAATACGGTTATATCGGCACGGCCCAGCTCGGCATTCTGCGCATCGGCTCGAGCGCCGGCCCGATGGGAAATATGCTGACCGCCACATTTGATGACATCGCGACCGGCGGGTGGAACGGCGACATCAACGACTGGGAGAACGGCGGCTCGTACGGTCTGTCGGGCTCCTTCCCGAACTGGCCGTTCTTCGACGTCGGGGCTGAATACACCACCAACAAGTTCGTCTATCTGACGCCCAAGTACTGGGGAGTGCTGGACGGGGCGTTCAGCTACGAGCCCAGCACAGCAACTCCCGCCGACACCCAGCAATGCAACAATCCGACCGCCGCGCCCATAACGGGGCTCACCGAGACCGGATTCACGAACTGCAACAACCAGTCCACCTCCACCGCGGCCAACGACCTGCAGCGTCGGCGGAACACGATCGAGGCTGGCATACGCTTTGGTGACACGTTCAACGGTTGGGGCATAAATGGGTCGATCATCGGCGCGTACGGCGGCCACCTCCACCCCGGGCCGGGCAACGCGGGTGTCGGTGGTACCACCTACGAAAACATCCAGGGCAACATAGTTACCCTGCATCCGACCAACCAGTTCGAAAATATAGCGATTGGTTACGGCGGCCTCGGGATTACATTCGCCGGCGTGACGGTCGGCGGCAGTGTTATCGGCGGCCAGTACAACGGTCAGATGGCAGCGCTTCCCAGGGGTGGCAGGGAGTTCGATCGCCTATATCGCCGGCGCCGAGTACAACTGGGGGCCGTACCAGATTGGCGCCGCCTGGTACACTTGGACATATCAGGGCTATTGGACGCTGCCGGGTGGGCAGAGGGATTCGGGTCTTCAGACGGGCTTCTCATATAACATCGCTCCTGGCCTGAACTTCTATGCCGAATATCTCTACGGCCAGCGCTATAAGGGCGATTTCAACTTTGCGACGGGTGCGCCCGGTCGTGAGTTCAACAACGTACATTCGAACATATTCGGCGCCGGCTTCGGGTGGCGCTGGTAACCTGACGGGACTTCGGCTGCGCTGCAGCGCGGCGGGGTGGGCACCCCGCCGCTTTCGTTTGGGCTGAGCGAGGGCCATGCCGGCTAGACAAGCTCCGAATCAGGCCACTTAGCTCTGACGCTTGGACTGATCATCGAGGTTCGCAGCATGTTTGCGCATTCAGAGAGAATCGATGAATCGGCTGACTGCCGGAATACTATGGAAAGAGTGGTAGAGAGGCTCGGTTGCTCAACCCTTCTGTACAAGAGTGCTCCCTTGACGATCTCGTCTTGCACTGCCGCCGCGGGTAGGATCGCGTGACCAATACCGTGATTGACCATGGCCTTGATGGTGGGGATGTCGTCGATCTCGATCTTCGGAACAAGCTCGACTCCATGCTTATATCCTACGCTGACAAGGACTTTACGATAACAATGGCCTGGACTTGTCAGAAGCAGCGGCAAGCCGGCCAATTCGCGAAAGCGCAGCGGAGCCACGCTATCTGCTAAACGAGAGCGTGGTCCAATGACGAGGCCGAGGCTCTCCCGCACGACCGGTTGGTCAACGAAATTATCTAGAGTGGGAGGATCAGGTAGTATTGCGATCTCGACCCTGCCACTGAGGACCCAATGTTGAAGCGACGCGCTGACTCCGCTGTGCACTTCTATCTTCACGTTCGGCCAGGTCGCCTGCGCCTGCTCGACAAAGGCAGCACCGATCAACAATCCGACCTCGGGAGGCAGCCCGATAGAGATGATGCCAGGGTTCGGAACAGGCCCGGGTTCTAACTCCAAGGGCGAAGTTAGCAAGCGCATAATGGTGTCTAGACGATCGAATAGACGCGAGCCTGCGACTGTCGGTGTTACTCCCCGGCTGTGACGCACAAACAACTGGGTTCCCAACCCGCCCTCGATCGTCCGGATTTGACGGGTGACCCCCGGCTGACTCATGTTAAGCTCGCGTGCTGCCTGACCCAGATTGCCGGTACGCACAGCGGCAACAAAGCACCGCAGCCTGCGAAATTCTGACCAGTCAGCAATCGAACCGCTTTCCGGGATCTCCACGGTTTCATCGTTGATGAACTTTTCCCCGAGGGATCGGATGTGGCCCTGAGCCGTTTGATGGGCTGTGACCTGCGCCATCCTCCACAAATCACGGGTAATTGTGGATGGCTGGCTGATGGTGCGCATTCGGCGCACCGCCGCCCGGACACTAACGTCCTCGCCGTCTTGCAACAACTGGCGCAGCGCATCGAGAAGCTCTTCGTCCACTCGGCGCGCTTCGTCCGTCTTTCGCTGCGGAAAGTTGCTTTTGTGGGTCATGATTTGAGCAGGTGATCAAGTTGTGAGTAGATCGAGAGGATATCGAGGATTGCTGCTGAGGGCTACTCCATGGGAAGGGTGCGGGTGGGCGGCGCCTCACCCACTGCAAGACCTCTCCCGCCGCTCCCACCGGCCAGGTGCGCAGCGTCCCGTCCGGCGCCGGGCGAAGCAGGGATAACCATCTTCCACTTGTAGAACGCACCCGCCGGCACGAAGGCTCGGCACATCGCGAACGCATCGTGGAATATAAGCGATTCGCGACTCCTCCGGCTGGGCATTGGCCCACACGTCAGCGGAGATGACGCCCTGCCCGAAGACCCCCCGGGCCCCTGATGGCGCCCAAGGCGACCCGTTACCGTTCACTCGGCAGCAGGCCGCGCGAATGAAGGCGGGGGGCTTGAGCGACCAATAACAACTTAACGAAGCCCGACCTTTTGAAACGGATTTTGGCGACCCCCGGTGGGGTCTTGGATGCCGGATGGGACCCGTGATCGCCGCACGTCGCCGCGTCGTGGACACCAAGATGACCAGCGAACAGCACAGGCAAGCAGCGATGACGCGATGCGACGATGCCAGCAATGGGAGCGCCGACGGTGTAAGCTTCGATTACGCCCTTCTCGTCGTCGTCCACCACGCGCTACCAGCGGCAACCGCAGCGGCAACCCCTATACCGAAAACCCGTCTGAAATGCCGTGCTGCACCCCTACTGCTTCCGCGGTCGAAATCGTGCGTTTGGGCCATACGGATTGTCGCGCATCGCGTGGCGCGAACGGTGACGACGCTCGGTGCTATCGTGGCAGCCACCCATCGCACCGTCACGGCAGCCCAGAGGGCGCATTAGGCGTGTCCACACCCGTGAGACCCTCGGGAGCTATCTCAGCACCCCGAGGGCGGCGCGGCATGAATAGCAGAGCGGGCGTCAGTAAGCGGTGCAGTTCGTGAACGCGCCTACGCGATCGCAGTTCATGTTCACCACGGGCGGCGTGTAGGGCACTGGCTGCTGCGGTTGCAGTAGCCTTGCTGCCACGCCAAGCATCTGGGCGGATGCGGCGGATTGTTGAGCGGCGACCGCGCGGGTTGCATTGGCGCGTGCCAGCTCCTCGTCTCTGATCTCAGTGAGCACCTGCGCGAGTTCCACATCGGCCTCGCTCCTGGTTATCTCGCCATGGTCCACCCGCAAGGCCAGCAGCTTCCGATCCGCCTGCATCAACGACAGCAGATCGCCGTCCTGGATGATGGGGCGTTCGATGGCGTCCTCTGCCGCGGTCTGGCAGTCGACCTGATCCGCAAGGCTATTCGGATGCTGTGCCTTGCATTCAGCTCTTGCCGCAGCGAGGCGATCTTGTGCCTTGGCATACTCCACTTGCTGAACAAGGCCACATCCACCGAGCGCAAGAGGGAAGACGAGAAGCAAGCAGCATGTAGCATTCTTCACAGGCTGGTCCTTTTCGGCAGTCGATGTCGCATGATTGCGGTCGACAAAAGGACCACTTACAGCAGCCGAGTTCTGGCTGCTTCGAGCGCCTTGATCGAGTCATGCGCTGTTGACCCGCCAGCACGCCGGGCCGAGCGGGACGCTTCTCGATCAAGACCGCGCAAGACGCGGACGGATGTTCCGATCAACTTCATTCTGCGTTAGCCGAGAGAGTTCACCTGGACAGAGAACCTTGAAGGCTGTCTCGACCGCCGGAAACATCATGCGGATTGCCTGCTTACCTTCACCGTTACGAAGGTGGCGGAAGGCCGCTTCACAGTCGTCTCGGGCTTCACCGAATCATCCAAAGCGGTGAGGGCGGCAGTGCGATTTGCGTCGAACGCCGCCACGCCCGATGCCGCCGCGAAGCTGGCGATCATAGCGCCGACATTTGGCCCCCGGCCGCACAGCAAAAGTGGGGTCGAGGGGCTGTGACAGAGACATCCTTGCCGAAAGGCTTGGGCGAAGACTACCGTGCCCTACGCATCGGCGAAATCGACAGGCTATCCGGGGAATCCCGGATTGAAGGTCGCGCGGCATTGACGACATTGCGCCGCGGATGGCGCAGGAATCCGTTGGCAAGGCTTCGTCAGGTCGCGCGGCCAGCCAAGCTTTCGGGGGGCGCCATGAGTGTGCCAAAAGCCAGGGTTGTCCGCGGCTTAGTCGTGGCAGCGTTTGTCGCGACGTGTCTCGCATCGGGCGTGACTTCCGCCTTCGCACAGCGTGGCGGAGGCGGCTTCGGAGGAGGCGGGTTCCACGGCGGAGGCGGCTTCAGCGGAGGCGGGTTCCGCGGCGGCTTCGGCGGATTCCGCGGCGGTTGCTTCAATTGCGGCTTCCGGGGCGGCTTCGGCTTCGGAGGCTGGGGTTGGCCGGGCTGGGGTTGGGGCTGGGGTTGGCCCTGGTGGGGCTGGGGTGGCTGGGGTTGGCCCGGGTGGGGCTGGGGCTCAGGCTGGGGTTCGCCGGGCTGGGGCGGGGGCTCAGGCTGGAGCACGCCTCCCCCATACGCTGGCGGCGGCTCCCCATACGCTGGCGGCGGCTCCCCATACGCTGGCGGCGGCTCCCCATACGCTGGCGGCGGCTCCCCATACGCTGGCGGCGGCTCCCCGTACGCTGGCGGCGGCTCCCCGTACGCTGGCGGCGGCTCCCCATACGCTGGCGGGTGGCGCGTCGCGCCGCCCACGACGTACGACCCGCACCCTTCGGGGCAGTCCTGCTACGCTGGCGCCTATGTTTGCCCCATGGACCACGCCGTTCCCTCCGGCAGCGGGTGCTACTGCCTGTCCAATAATCGCACGCCTGTTCCCGGTCGGGCCAATTGACTTTGCTTACGTAAAAAGGCCCACCCCCTGGTGACCGCTCATGGGTCTCCTCGGGTGGGCTTTTTTGTGTCTCAAATGATTGGTGCCTTCCCGGCGAGCGCCTTGCGGAGCGCGCCGAGCAGCCGGGGGTTATCCCGGATCAGGCTGGTGAATGCCGTCTCGATCTAGAGGATCCGAGGCGCGGCATCGCCGGGATGGCCCGGGTTCGAGCACACCTGGCGCAACTCTTGACGCCGCCGCCTCGTCACCACGAGGTGGAGCCGACCGGGCGACAACGGATCGTCCAGAGCGTCCGCGCAACATCGACGCCTACGGGAGGTTACCCAAATGAGACTGGGGCTTTTCATCGTTGGCCTGCTCGCGGTGGTTGGCAATGCGCAGCTCTCAGCAAAAGCGCAGACAGCAACGAACTGCCCACCAGGTGACTTCGCGCCACGCTGCACGGGCACTCCAAACGAGGGCCACGACATTACACAGGAGAAGCCGCTCCACGAGTTGGATGTCGATTCCGAGCACCGTTCGGGTCACGCGCGAGCAGCTGACCATTCAGGTCACACCGAGACAGCCGGACACGTTGAAGGAGCACATTTCCACGGCGGCCACGGCCACGGCGGAGGCGGGGGCGGAGGCGGAGGCGGAGGCAACGGGGGAGGCGGACACTAGTCCGGTTGTCCGAGTCTGGCGGCATGCGTTGCGGTCTGGCTGGCAGAATGCCCACGCGCTTTCGGCGTCGTTCAAACCAGGAGCCATCGGGAGAATGTCGTAAGTGGCGTAGCCGACCGTGAGCTTCGAGGAGCCTCGGCACCGCGCTCACCCGCAGCCACGAGGATAAGGAACACCGCACGGTCATGCGTCGCGGCGGCAGTCATACACCGGACACTTCTCAGCGATTCCATTTCGACATGACCGCCCGGTGACGCACCGGGTGTAGTGCTCAATGCCTCATTGAGCACGAACCAAAGGAAGACACATCATGCACGCCGTCATAGTCGGCTTTTCGTTCGCTGCCGGCTGCTTCCTGTTCGCCATGTTGACGCAGTGGGGAGATCGGCGCCGCGAGGCTCGGCGACAACGGCGAGCAGAACGCAAGGCGGCACGTATGCCCGACTACCGCCTCGGTATAGCGAAGCTGGTGGCGAAGCGGGGCAAGATGGCCGGGGTCGCAGAGATCGACGCGGCGATCATGCGGCTCTACTACATCGGCAAGCTCACGGAGCTTCAGGCGATGGCGCTGCGGTCGCACAGCGGGCAGCTTATTGGAGCCGCAGGGCGTCAGACGATCAGGACGGTCACCGACGAGATTATCTCGCCAAGCCAGGCAGGCATTGCCGCTGGGCTGATCCTGGAACAGGCGGCGAGGCAGAACGCTGATCCGTGAGTGCCAACAGCGGCAAGACGCGTAGACGCCCCCCGACCCTTGATGCTGCCGGGGACCCGAAGCAGAAGCTGGCCCTCCAACCAATAACAACAACAGCGAAGCCGACATTTTTGAATTGAAATCCGGAGCTACCCGGTGGGTCTGATTGGCTGGATGGGACCCATTGCACAGCTCGGGACGCGTGCTTCGTCACTGTCGCACATTAGGCGTTGCATCACGTCGGCACAATGCGCATCGCAGTGTGCAACTGGTGACCGTCCAGCCGTGGGCCATGGCATAGGTGGGGACTGGGGACTGGCGGCGTAGGTGGACCGGTCGGCGGCGACCAGCATAAGGACAAGCTTGTGGTCTCGCTCATGGTCGCGCTTCAGGTGTTGGCCACAAGGTTTGCATCCGATGCAACGTCGCAATGCGCGTTGTCGCACTGCGCTGAACGCTATGTGGCCGTCCAACCATCAGTGACCATGGCAAACGACGGATGGTGATGGCAACATGGCAGCGCTAGCGGTGAACCCAGCAGCCAAAGAGACGGCCACCAGACGCCCCCACCATGCGCTCCAACATCGCGATTTACCCACGGTAAAGTGCGGCTTTCAGCAACCATTCCCTTCGCTGGGCGGCGTCTACGGGTTCGGGTGGGTCACAGCGACGCTCGGCAGTCCAGACGGCCACCCAGACGGCGACACTACGCCAGCCAGACGGCCACCAGACGGCTGCTGTTCGAGGCGCTGCTGGTCACCGTCTGGTCGAGGCTCGCTGACACGAAACCACATGGTTGCGTGACGGACTCGGCAGGTATGCAGAATGAACGCTCACGGTGTCACGAAACACTGCCACATAATGCTGGCGCACAGACACCACGGAGCCCACATGTCCGCCACCATTGGCTACGCCCGCGTGAGCACCACCGAACAATGCCTCGATCTTCAGCGGGACGCTCTACTGCGTGCCGGATGTGACACCGTCGAGAGCGATCAAGGCATCAGCGGCTCGGTCACTCATCGTCCAGGGCTCGACGCGGCGCTGGCAGCGCTCCGGCCGGGTGACATCTTTTGTGTCTGGAGGCTTGACCGGCTGGGTCGCTCTCTGCCGCATCTGCTGGAGACCGTCGAGATGCTGAAGGCTCGTGGCGTCCAGTTCCGCAGCCTGACCGAGAGCATCGACACCAGCACGGCCAGCGGTGAGCTGATCTTCCATATCTTCGCGTCGCTGGCCCAATTCGAGCGCAGCCTGATCCGTGAGCGGGTGAACGCTGGCGTCCAGGCAGCGAAGGCTCGTGGTCAGCATTGTGGTCGTCCTGCCAGCCTGACACCGTCGCAGGTCGCCCATGCCCGTGAGCTACGCGGCCAGGGCAAGAGCCTACGCGAGATAGGGCGCATCTTCCGCGTCTCCTACATGGCGGTCGCACGGGCGCTCGATAGAGTGGCATAGGGGTCTCCTGGTCGAGCGTCGGCAGGGTGCCCCTGGTTGGGGCATAGGGCAGGCCTGTCGTCCAGCGGCTCCATTTGGGGGCTCTGGCGGTCAGCCGGCCAGGACTATCGTTCAGCAGCAGATTACTAAGCATTGCTTACAATAAGCAGCACATTCAACTCTGAACGGGCTTGTCAGATGGGCCGCTTTGCGAAGGAGAAATTCCCGATAACGCTCGTGCAGGACGTGGCGGCGGCCCAGTAAAACCCGCAGCAGCGACCGGCATCTTGACCAAATGGGTTAGCAGGGGCGCTAACACGACGCCTAGGAGTCACGCAGAGACTCGCTGGCGACTCCCCGTTAGCGGGGGCGGTCATCATGTGGGCCACCCCGAGACCCGCCTGGAACCCCGCCATTTTGGCTCCCAGGGGCATGTCTGACCCTATCGCCCGGTGGTGTCCATAGGCGCAGCCATCACCAGCAGCCCGAGGTTGCTCTCAACCCGAGACCAGCCCCCACACCCACTGGGGCAGATGGAGAGCCGCAACGGCTCGTGCGTAGTCGAGAAACAACGTGCCTGCCTCGGGCACGAAGATCGACACAAGCCAGCCCAACAGGGCGAACGCGGCGAGCATCAGGATCAGCCCGATGGCCCACTGCCCGGCCAGCACCCGGTTTTTTCGCAACCCTGCGTTCCGCGCCCGTACGACGACACCGCCGCCGCGTCATGGCACGCAATGCAACCCGAGGCGGGAACCCACTGAGTTACGGGTCGCAGTGAACCACAATCGCAATACGAGAACCTACCGATGAGCAAGCAGGGCGGCGTTGGGCAGTTACGCGCCATGGCCGAGAGTGCAGTCCAGGATGCAGCGAACGCGATACCGGGACTGAGCCTGCATAGGGATTGTAACTGACGGCATCTCCCTCGGTGGTGCATGGGTGGCGTTCTCAGGTCGTCATCACCACGCAGGCCATCCGAAAGCCTCCAATCGGCAGCAGCATAGGCGGACCACGCAAGCTTTTGACAGGCTGGAGACGTTGTTGAAAACCTCGACCGGAGCCCGTGGTGATCTCCGCGGGCGCACGATGGCCTCCCTCAGGCACTTCTTCGACCACCATAGACACACCCCTAGCGCGGACCACTGGGCCGCCCTGGAAGACGTGGTGAGCACGATGGCGGCGATGGCAGAGGGTCACTGCCCGCCGAAGGTGTTCGTGAGCGCCGTTGATCCTGGCATTGGGAAAACGCAGGCGATGATCCACTTCGCCCGTGCGCTGGTGTCGTCCGCTGACCACCGTCAAGTCGGGATGATGATCGGCGTCGCGCGCCTGAATGAAACTGCCTCCATTGCCAAGACGCTGGGTATTCCCGCCGACCGGCTGGCGGTGTTGACCAGCGACGAGGAGCTCAACGCGATTACCAGCACCGCGCCGAGCGGGGCACAGGTCCTGGTCACGACGCAGCAGCGGATCGAGCGGGCCACCGCAGGGCGCGGCTTCGAAGGCACCGCAGGATTCCACTATGGCGGCCTGCCGCGGCGCGTAAGGGTGTGGGACGAATCCTGGCTTCCCGGCCATGCGGTCACGTTGAGCAAGGATGACCTTCTGGTGTTGCCGAAGCTAATCCGACCCTACTCTCCCGAGCTGGCAGACGCGCTGCCGCTATTTGCGCTGAGCCTGACCGACCTGGAGGACGGCGCAGCTGTTGAGGTGCCGAACTTCGCGGTTCGCTGTGGGGTGTCGCTTGAGGATATCGCCGCGAGATCAACGAGCCGGCGTTCCGGGCTCCGTGGCGATCAGGAGGCGACCTTCGAGGCGCTTGCGGCCATGAACGGGCGGACGGTGAGAGCGCGGCAAGACGGCTGGGCGGGGAACACGCTGCTCACCTATCGCGATACGTTGCCGAGTGACCTCGCGCCGCTGTTGGTGCTGGATGCGTCCGGCCGCGTTCGCACGACCTACGTGTGGATGGAGCAGCACCGAGGCAACCTCGTCCGGCTCAGGCCGGCCGTGAAAGACTACTCGCCGTTGACCGTCCATTTCTGGAAGACCTCGGGGTCGAAGACCGGCTTCGAACGCGATTGCGACGCGCTTGTGAAGGGCATCGCCGACACTGTGCTGAGGAAGCCCAGCGAGGACTGGCTGGTCGTCGTGCATAAACCCAGTGCGAAGGTGAAGGACGTGGCAGCCGCCCTACGCCGTTACCTGCGAGGCCAGATCGGGCAGAACCTGAAGGTGATCACCTGGGGCAACCACATGGCGAGCAACGAGTTCGCCGACGTGCCCAACGTGATCCTGGCCGGCACGCTGTTCATGCGGGAGTCGTTCTACACAGCACTCACCCACCTCGCTCAGGACCGAGAACGTCGGACCCGGACTCGCATCCGCCGAGGATGTCACTGAGGCGAGACGAGGAGAGACCCGACACGCCGTGCTGCAAGCAATCTGCCGAGGACGCGTGCGTAAGTCCGACGGCGAGAAATGCAACCCGATGACCGCTTACGTAATTGCCTCGGCGAAGTCCGGACTGGAGAAGGACCTGAAGGCCACTTTTCCAGGCTGCCGAGTGTTACCCTGGAACCCCGCCAAGAAGGCGCTTCGGGGTAACCTCAAGCGGGCTGTGGAGTTCGTCGAGCTGGCTGCTTCTCAGGGAGCCGACTGGCTGCCGTTTTCAGCGATCTGCGAAGCCCTCGACGTAGACAGGACGAATTTCCGGAAGCGTGTGTTGGCCACTGAGGAATGGCAGCAGGAGATCACCGCGCTCGGCTTCGAGGCGACGACTGGGCAAGGTGGAGCCAAGGGGCTGCGTCGCGTGAGAGAAGCTATGGCGGCCTAACGGCGGCGAGGATCGTGGAAAGGGGGGTCACAAAATGTCTCTCTCCATTACATCCAGCGACTCCCCCCACACCGGCTGACCCCGAGGTGAACCGTTCATGTGCGTGAGCTCGGCCCACCTGAGTGCTCCAGCCTCCCGTGGTCATCGTGATCAACTCCGACGTTGCCCAGGGGAGACACGATGGGCTCAGGAGGTTGGCCTTCGGATTCGGCCTTGGTGGTAGTGGTCGGACAGACACCCATCACTGCGTCATCTCCTATGCCCGCTCTCGCAGGGTAACGCTTGGGAGGACCACTCAGGCGGCTGGTAGAGGCTGGACCAAGCGTGAGCACTGCGAGCGTGCCTAGGCGGGGCATCGACGATGGTGGTCGGACAGACGATCACACCATTGAACTCGGTCTTCGCAGGGCACGGCTTGGGCCACACCATGACACCTAGAGAGACGACCAAGCGGGACTGCGAGTGCGGCCTAGGCCAGCCGTCGTCAGTGGTCGCCCGCTATCGCTGGTCTCACCACGCTCAGTTCCTCGTAGCGCCGGTCTCCCCGACAGCCCAGCGGTCCAACCCCAAGTCGCATCCGGGATGTTCCGCTGGGCATCGGGGGGCGTCCCGCTGCGGGCCGCCTGGGTGACGATCCGAGCGACGCGCACGCAGCGGCCCGCCAAAGCCGCCAAGAGGCCGGCAGTGCGGCTTGACACGAGATGACTGTCTTCACGAACCCGTCGCTGGGCGCAGCGGTTTGCGCCGGGATGCTCCGGGGTGAGCCCGCGGTGGTCCTTGCGGAATGGGGCACGCGTCGATCAGCACGACGGTAACGTTACGCCCACCTTGGGAAGGCCAAGACGGTCAACAGGATGGCGCGCATCCTGAGCAACATAGGAGAGCCGTGATGGGCATCGCGACCAGCGCGAAGAACAGCGCAGCGGCGGCTGCGGGGTTCACCGTGCCGACCTCGCGGGCTGCTCCTGCCGCAATTGTCGGAGGCGTTCCTCTTTCTCGTGCAGGTCGGAAATGGCGGCCTCGCAGGTTCCCGCCTCTATGTCCTAATCCACCCACCGCTTCAGCTCGGGGTTGGCGGCGAAATACGCCTGGATCACGTCAAGCCGCGATTGCTCTGTCATCTCTTGCAGATGACGCGTGGCATCTTTGGCACCGTAGGCTTCTGAAACGGCCAGGAGCCAGATTTCATCCATCAGGTTGCGCTCGTCCTGAGCCCGACCAAAGGAGGTGTCCGGCCGAGGGCGCAATTGCTCGCCGCCGAAGGGGGTCGAGACCCCGGTAATGCGGTGCAGCAGGTCAGTGAGGCGGGACCATACCCGACGCAAAGCACCCATGACGTTCTCACTCCCCGTCCCACACCCGCACAAAATACTCGCCTTCAGGACCCGTTCCCAACAGTCTTGTCACCGGCCACCACCTTGAGGCGCTGGACCGTGTCTGCCTGGCTGCGCACGAGGTTCTCCCGCGATCCGTAAGGACGGCGGCTACATCGTGGGCGAGGAGAAGGTCCGCACGGGCGAGCTGTCCGAGGACGAACCGATCCTCAAGGCCGTGGCCATCCTTCAGCGCAAGACGGGACGTTCACGGTCACTCTGAGCACCCGAGGATGACGCTGGGGCAGTTCCTTCGGCAGGCGAACAGGCTCCTGGCGAGCCCAGATCGCGGCGACCGAAATGTCAGTAATGGCAAGGATCATCGCAACGGCGAAGCCGCCGTAGAGTAGACGAGCCCAAAGGGGCCGATCACATCTCGGTCCTCGGGCGAAAGTCGTGCCGCGGCGGGGGCTCGATGTCATGAAGCGCGAGTAGCTCCTGCGCCAGAGTGGCGAGCGCGCTGCATATCTCGTCGGCGCACTCCGCGGCATCGGCCGCGACCTCGGCGGGCGAGAACGCGAGGACGGGTATGCCCGACACGATCATAGTTCGCGCACGGAGGCGGGCGTCCGGCTCGTCAGGGAGGCGCCTGGTCGGCGCGTGGCACTCGACACCGAGGAAGCGCACGTCGCCCCTCATGCAGACCTTGAAGATGAAGGCGGGAGTGAAGTCGCGGACATCCTGGTGAATACTCCAGATCGTGCCCCACTCCGGGTCGCCGTGCGCACCCCAAGCGAGGCGGTAGATGAGGCGACTGTAGCCGTCGTTCCCATCGAGCAGGAGATAGGCCGCGAGGCGCGCGAGGGTGGCGTCCGCGGCCTGTTCGGTCGCCAGGAAGATGTTGTCGCCGATGCCGTGGAGGAGGCGGCGGGCGATGCGGATATTGGCGACCACGGTGCGATCGTCCTGTGCGTCGAACGCCTCTGCAATGGCCTCGTTTGCGATCTCTTCTGCGCGGTCGGCCAGTGCCTCGTAGAAGGGGAGGGGCGGGGCGACGACTCTGTAGTCCGCCAGCTTTTGGGCTGCGGCAATGACCATCTCGCGGACGGCGCCGGGGCGCCACATGGGCAGCGCGTAGCTGGGCTGTTCGTCGTCGGACATTCGGCCTTGGACCGTGCAGGAGGTTTCGCTCTCAATTCTACACCACCCGACGGCCGGGCGGGGAAGCCAGCGACTGTCCGCCCATCGTGACGACGAAGACCTTGCCGAGCGCCTCGGGCAGGCCGTGCCACGCTTGGCGACCGTCCCGTTGTCAATGTGCCACCCGTCGGCAAGCACGGCGTTGGCCGCGAGATCGTGGTGGGACGCTGCCGTGTGGCGACGGATTGCGGCGCGGGGGGTGAACCGCTGCGGTATCGCTTCCGGGCTCGCTGCGCGATCTCGGTGATATGGCTGCGGTCGTCGCGACCTCGATCTGGCCGTGGCGGGATCACGGCGGAACGGGAAACTGCGGCATGCGCGCGCGTCGCGCGAGCGGCGGTCAAGACAGCCTCGTGTGGCCGCGGTATATCCATCCGGTAGGAGGGAAGGGAACAATCGCATGCCAACCAACCTCACTAATGCTCGGTTGGAGGAATTCATTGTCGCCTTGCAGAAAGCAGGCGGAAGCTCTGGTAACGGTAGCCTCAGGCAGAACTTAGGATGGGATGAGGAGTTCTACTGGCGGGTGCAGGGCAGGTTGATCGAACTCGGCCGGATTTCCCCAGGTCGGGGGCGGGGGGGCTCCGTGCGGGTCACCGAGGCGCAGGTCGCAGCGTCTGCCCCCGCCACGCCAAAATCGCTGCCTGAAGCGCCTGTTGATGTCGCAAAGGAAAAGAGCTTGTACGCCCCCCTAAGAAAGGCGATCGAGGGAAAGTGGATTAATCGATTCGCCTTCGATGAGGTCCAAGTCGATGAGACCCATTCTAGGGGATTGAAGGTTACTGGTGGAACATTTACTAGACCAGATATCACGGCGGCTGGTATACGACGATACGTTTGTCTCCCTAAGCGACTGGAAATTATCACGTTCGAGGTGAAGCCGGCGGAGTCAATTGGCATCATGGCGGTCCTTGAGGCCATCGCACATCGGGAGGCGTCTCACCGCTGCTACGTTATATATGCAACCTCTCGGTCAGCTTTCGATAACGCGATTGAGGCCGAGCGGATAACTGAATTGGGCCAGAAGTACGGGATCGGCATCGTGTTGGCCGAGTGGCCGGACGACGTTGAAAGCTGGGATATCGTCCTGGATGCGATACGACATGAACCAGACCCGGCGCGTCTTGAACGATTTATTGGAGACCTGCCTAGTGAAAGCATGAAGAAACAGCTATCGAAATGGAAGGAGTGAGAGGGCTTTCGCAGTTGAGTATCTGCGCGCCCATGTAACCCCACCGCATCGAATGGCCGCTGGGTGGTCAGACTGTCTGCTCACCACCGAACCGGCCATTGGCCACGGCGGCTGCTATCAGCGGACCAGCGTTTTCCACCTCGCGCGCGCTCTTGGTGTGCTGCCATACCTGCCTGACTGCCGATGGGCGTTACCATTCGACAGCACGCGGCTTTGGCCGCAGTCGGCGTTGCTGTGGAGGGGAGGCGCTCATGCCCGCACGGCGGTGAAACACCAGGCCACCGCTGGCCTGACACCAGGAGTCCCAGGGCGGTTCTGGAGGGGTCTGGCGGTCGCGCGCCGCGGCGGGTCGAATGTCTGCGCGTGGCGCTGGCGGTCCCGCTAGGCGAGCGCGTGGAGGTCATCTGCCCTCAGTGACGGGCGCCATGCGATATTTGCGGACGCTCGCGGCGTGCCCGCGCTGCCGATGCACGATGGGCTTCTTGTTCCTGGGTCAGGCGCCGGGCACGTCGGTGGTGGCCTCGATGCGGCCTATTCCTACTTTGCCCGCCGGGTGCGCGTCAGGTGGACCATACAGGGGCCAGCGGGATGCCCCGTGGTTAACTCCAGGAGGCCGTAGGAGGGCCTCACCAGCTTCCGAGTCCCTTCACAGCGCCCACCGCACAAGCGGCGTCAGCGACTCGGAAAACGGGCACAGCACGAGGGCGTGATGATGGTTCCAGTCTCCGCCTCGGCGTCTACCCACGCAGCGGACAGTGCGAAGCAGCTCGACGGTATCGGGTTGACGAACGCGGCGAACGTCGTGGCGTGGGTCACGGTGATCCCTCAGGTGTCAATAAGGCGGCTAAACGGGGCCAGAGCACGGCCGTTCACCAATTCTGCTCATCAAGATTTGTCTCTGGGAGTCCGTTTACCTCCCACGCCTCGCGGCCGCCGCGGTACCAGTAAACGTGCGTGTAGCCGAGTGCCACGAGACGCAGCGCGAGGTTGCGGCCGTCGAAACGTTCGGAGTTGAAGCCGACGGCGACGATCGGCAGCGACCGATCGCCGTGGGTCAGGGCTTGCATCATGCGGCTCAAGCGGGTCTGGAGCGAGCCCGAGAGGCTGCCGCCCACGCCGGCGCCTCGCAGCCCGATCGCGCCGGGGATCGAGCGTCCCCAGGAGTATAGCGCTGTATCAATCACGATCGGCCGCTGCTTCGCCACGAACTCCGCGAGATCCGTGGTTCGGATCGTGGATGCGCCGGGCACCGTGGTCGGCGTCGGGCCGGCAAACTGATCGGTCAGCTTGTCGTCGGAAGCAATGTGGAAATCGGCATCCTCATCAGCATGATCGCGAAGCCCGGCGAGCCTGAGCCCTTCCCGGATCCTCTCGACCTGCGTTGCAAGCACCGGGCTGGACGGATCGGTCGGAGCCGTGGACAGAACAGTGGCATATGGCCACAGGCGATTCGCCTCGGCGATGGCCCGGTAAGCGTCCTCGTGGTGACCGGCCAATGCGAAGGCCGCTGCAAGCATGAGATACCTGCGGCTCCGTTCGCGCGCACGCGCCTCCGGATTGGCTGCCAGCGCGCGCTGCTCCCAGACGATCGCCTCCTCGTTACGCCCGAGCAGAAGCGTGGCGAAAGCCATGCGTTCGTATCGGTTGTCGAGCGCCGGAGACCGCGGACGCAGCCGGATCGATTGCTCCTGTAGGGGAATCGCTTCAGCGGCCGCGCCGGTGGCAAGCTTGCACGTTGCAAGATTATTGTAGCCGAACTCGTAATTCGGATAGAGCTCAATAAGCCGCTGCGAGGTGGCGATCGCTTCTGGCCAGCGCTCCTGCGCACGCAACAGGAAAGCGCGGAGATGGAGGACATAGCGCTCATCCGGGTGAAGCGCGGCTAGGTCCTCGACCAATTGAGTGGCACGATCCAGCGTCCCGTCGTCCGGCTGCATATCGATGCTGGTGAAACTATCCAGGAGGATATCGGCCAGTCCCGCCTTTGCATCGACCGAATCCCGATCGAGCTGGAGCGCCCGCTCGTAGAGCCCCCTGGCGGCGGCGAGCCGCTCCTCGCTGTATGTCTGGTTTCCGAGCGCGCGCGCGCGCAACACCAGATCAAACGCGTCGGGATTGGTCGGCCGTTCCCGCTTGCTGCGGGCGCTCTCGATGTCGGTCAGCGCCACGTTCACGGTCTGGCTAATTCTCCGGACAATCTCCTGCTGACCGGCGTTGAGATCCTTCACCTGCTCATCGAAGCGGTCCGCCCAGAGCTGAGCACCGCTTTCGGTCGAGAGGAGCTGCGCGTTCACCCACAGCTCATCGCCGAGCTTGCGCACGCTACCCTGAAGTGCGTAGCGCACGCGAAGTTCCCCGCCGATCTTGCGCAGGTCCGGCGTCTTGCCCTGATAGGCGTAGGCGGACCCGCGGGTGATGGCGAACATCCCCCATATGCGGGAGAGATCGGTGGTGAGATCGTCGGTGATGCCCTCCGCCAGGTAATTCTCGCTCGGATCGCCGCTCAGGTTCTCGAACGGCAGCACGACGAGGGACAGGCGAGGCGGCGCCGGGGTAAGGGAGAACCAGCCGCCATGCCAGGCCGCGGCCACTAGCAACGCGACGATCGCGACAGCAGAAGCTGCCGCGGCCTGCCAGTGTCGGATCGGACGCCGCGATCGCGCCGAAGCATCGGGTAAGGTCGTCGGATCGGCTATCGGCGCGGATACCGGGCCGGACTGTGCCTCCTCTGCCCGGGTCACGTGAAGCGCCAACTGGTAGCCGCGGCCGGGGATGGTCTTGATGCAGCTTTCTCCGCTGCGTCCCTCGTCGAGAAGGCGCCGCAGGGCGGCAATATGCACCGTGAGATTGTTCGGCTCCACGGCCACGCCCGGCCATACCGCGGTCATGATCGCGTCCTTGCTGACGACCGTGCCGGGGTTGTTGAGCAGAACGGCGAGGATTTCGAGGGCGCGGGAGTGGATCGGTACCGGCACCCAGACACCAGCCGGGTCCCGACGGAGCACTTGCCGTGCCCGTGGATCGAAGCGGAAACCCTCGAAGGCCAGGATCTCGCCGCGGACGGGCGCGTCCATGCCCCCTCCCCCGCCAAAAGACGGCCGTGGACACGCTAATCCTACCCGGATTTACGGGCAACGGTGTGAGGTAGATCACACCCCAGGGGGCGGCTCCCGGCTCCCGACGGTTGCTTAACTCCCTGATCGGATTGCAATTAGCAACAATTAGCGACGGTTAGGATGCCATCTGCTGGCGAATTAGCGGCCGGCGCCCGCATCCTGGCAGCCACAGACAAGGGGGGAGGGTAAAATGATGAATTGCCGGCCGCTTCTTACCGGTGTCCTCGTACTGGCTGCGATGTTCACGCCGGGCTTCCTAACTGCCGCGTCGGCCGATGTCGTCAACCTGTACAACTTGAACGTCGCGCTGAGCGGCAATCCGGTGATCACCAATCCAGTGTTCACCGATACGTTCAGCGCCAATCAGGTTCTGGCTGGCGGTACTAGCACGGTGCTGCCGTCAGGACTGACTTATTCCGATGGCACGACGCCGGCGTTCTACGATGTCGTCGGGACGATCACGGAAACCGGGAGTTCACCGACCGTGCTCAACACGGCGCAAGGGGCCCAATTCAAGCAGTCGTCCCACGGGTTCTTCCCCGTGGTCAGGATCAACGCCGGCACGCTGCTGACTGGCCCGCCGGGATCCCCCTTTGCTTTGACGCAGACCGGCACCTTCGCGACCAGCGCCCTGTTCAGCGTCAACCCGCCCGCATCGGCGGGGTTCTATCAGGTCGACCTGACCAACCGGGTGCTTTCGAACAACTTCCTGGGTGATGTGATCTCAATGGGCGTGTCCAAGGCCTCTATCGCGCTCGCTGACGCCAACGCGGTCGCCGGCACGACCGACACGATCGCCTCGGTTCCGCTGGATACCAGCAATCAGCAGGTCCTGCTCGAGCTGACCAAGCCCGCCCCCTCGAGTAACACGGTGGAGGGGTTTTACGAGTATTTCAACAACGGCATCGGCAGCGGCCTGAAGGAGCTCGGGACCTATAGTGGTCTGTTTGGCTCGGGTCCGGGGCAACTGAACTATACCCAGGCGGGCTTCGTGCAGCTTCAGCCGGTGCCCGCGCCCGAGCCGCCATCCCTCGCGCTGCTGGCCTCATCAATCGCGGGAGTTGCCGGGCTTGTTTGGCGCAGGCGTCGGAAGGCGGCTGGCCGCCGATCCGGGATCGAGACACAGAGTTGAGACGGCGTTGGCTCCTTTCGGTGACGACGCGCCGTCCTCGCGGCGTTGCGCGGCGGCGGTAGACTGGCTGGTAAACTCGTGGGCGGCGCCAAGAACGATCCCCGTGCCCATCATCCACGCCGCGAGCGCCCAGGCCCGTGTAGAGAGCCTGTGGCGCGGCTCTATGCCGCCTTGGGCACGACTGGCGGAAGCGGAAGCGGACCTTCGCGATGTTCTCCGCGAGCACCTTGACGAATGACCCCGTGCCGGCCCCGTAGCCCGCACTCTCGTCCGCCTTCGCGCTGTGGCCGGTAGGGCCAGACGTGCGCCGTGCGACTCCTACGGGCCGCTGTAGCGGCTTCACGCGGTCGGGTGGGCTTCAACCACGGGGACTGCCACGGGGGGGCTTGTGGCGAGTCCGTCGGGGCCGCGGCGGGGCTCTACGCAGCCGCCCGCGGCTCCTCGCATTTGCCCTGATACAGCGGCAACAGGTCCAATTCCGGCCACGTCACGCGTTCTATGGCGTCGCGAAGCTGCGGCAGAGGGATGCCCTTCAGGTAGCGCCGCCGACTTTCCCCGCCGTCCTGATCGTGGCCCGTGAGCAGGTCAATCCACGCCTCGGAGACGTTGGCCTGGTAGAGCTTCGTGGTGACGCCGTGCCGGAACGAGTGGTAGTCCAGCCCAGGGCAACGAACGCCAATTGCTTCCCGATAGGCGCTGAACTGCTTGGAGAAGTTGTAGCCGAGTTTCCGGTCCTTGCCCCCTGGCTTCAATTCGGGGAATACCTGATCCTGCGGGCGTGCAGTCGCCTCCGCAACGTAGTCAAGAAACCCGATGCGGATCAGTTCAGGGTGCAGCGGAACGTCTCGCCGGGACTGCTCGTTCTTCAGCTGTCGCCCGTCTTCGTCGGTGATACGGAGATAGGGGATGCCTTCAGCGTGGCCGATGTCCTCGCGGCGAAGCTGCGCGAATTCTTCCAGCCGGTTGCCGTGGAAGAGACCAAGCAGCGGAAGCCAGAAGCGCGCATCTCGGACGATCCTGTCACCGGGCTGCGACCGGAAGTAGGGGTGGCACCCCGTCCAGATCGGTGAGGTGAATAGCTTCACCAACTCAGCACCGGTCCACATTGCGCGCTTCTTTCTGACCGGACCCTTTGTGTTGAAGGTGAACCCGCGGCCAGGGTTCTCGGTGTCCTTTGGCAATCTCCCGGTCTCGGTAAGGAACGCGAAGAACCGTGACACCGCCCAAAAGTGGCGCTTGAGCGTCTTCTCTGTGATCCGCGGTGCGTCTGCGGCTTCTGCCTCTTCGATTATCTGTGCGAGGGGCTTCGCCCGATCCTTCGCGGACTTACGATAGCTGCTCGGCAGCTTACGCAGCGTGGTCCGGAACTTGTCGCCGTCAGTCCTGCTGTAGCCGTCCAGGGGCTTGTCGCCGCACACCTCGATGAACAGAGCAGCCGACACCTTGGCCTGGCTCTCCGCCCCGGCGCGCCAGCCACCGGACTTACGCCCCCACTCGCCGAATTGGTCAATCAGGGTGGCCGCCAGAGGCGCTTGAGGTTTGGCAGGTGGTGTGTGGGCTCCTCCGCCCGGCGCCGGCGGGATCGGGTGATCTGGCACCGGGGTGGGATTGAAGACGAGCGGCTCCGCGCCGAGCGTTCGACGCTCCGCAATCTCCCAACCGTGGATTGCAGCCTCGATTAGACCATACGTAAGCGGGCCGAGCAGGTGGTCCGGCAGCCCGTATTCCCGGATCAGCCGCTCGGCTTCTTCCTGCATCTCCTTGGGGCTGTTCTCGGTGAGATCGCATCGCAGGCTCGCCTGCGCGTTCCGAATGGCCGCCAGGTCCGCCTCGGCCGCGGTGCCCGGATCGCCAGGCTCCCACCAATGGCCATAAACCGGAGTGCCGGGCGGACGCTCCATGCGCCGCTCCAGGTCACGGTCAAGGAACTCCCGCAGAGCAGCCCGTAGGAGCGTGTTCAGGTCCACCGCGTCAGTCATGTTCGCTCTCGCGCGCCGCAGGGCGTCATCGAATACGTCGTCCAAAATTGCCGCGCGGTGCTCGGCCTCCCGAAAACAGCGCGCGGACAGACTGATGCATACCTCGCCACGAGGCACCCCGAGAAGCCTTCTGCGATAGCAATAAACGCCTCGCTTGCGCGTGATGTGGGAGCATTTGTGGGAACCATGTGGGAACGGCGTGGGCACGTGTGGCCTCCGGCGGGCTAGCCGGGGCTGAGAAGGCGCGGAATTCTGCGGGTTTCAGCGCTGCGGTGGCTGGGGGACCTGGATTCGAACCAAGGCTGCCCGGTCCAGAGCCGGGAGTTCTACCGCTAAACTATCCCCCACCGGGACGCCCCGCAGATAGCACGTGGCCCGCGTCCAAACAACCAGCCGGCAACCACCCTCGCGGCACTCCTCCGCACCCGCTACGCTCCCCGCATGCCCGATTTCCTTCCGGCCCCGGCGACCCTCCCGCCTGGCACGCGTGTCTACGCCGTCGGCGACGTGCACGGCTGTCTCGACCAGCTCGCCGCCATCCACGCCGCCATCGCCGAAGACCTCGCCGCCCGCCCGACACGCGATCCCTGGCTGATCCATCTCGGCGACTTCGTCGATCGTGGCCCGGACAGCGCCGGGGTCATCGCCCGTCTGGTCGATGCCCCAGCTCCCGCCGGGATCAGCGCCGTCATCAACCTGATCGGCAACCACGAGGACCTGATGCTCGCCGCCATCGATACAGCGACCGACGCAGCGGTCCAGCTATGGATGATGAACGGCGGCGCCAATTCACTGCATAGCTGGGGCATCTCGCTCGGCACCGAGCCGACCACCTGGGCGGCCCGGCTCCCGCCCGCACATCTCGCCTTCCTGCGCGGCCTCGCTCTCCATCACACGATTGGCGGCTACCTCTTCGTCCATGCCGGCCTGCGGCCTGGGGTACCGCTCGCCCAGCAGTCCCGCCACGACCAGCTCTGGATCCGCGAGCCGTTCCTCTCCTCCACCGCCGATCACGGAAGCGTGGTGGTGCACGGCCACACGCCTCGTGCACGGCCGGAGATCAGACGCAACCGCATCGGCATCGACACCGGCGCGGTGATGGGAGGCGTCCTGACCTGCGCCGCGCTGGAAGCCGATCGCGTCGCTTTCCTCCAAAGCGAGCCTGCCCGATAACTGCTTCTTGCACCGCAGCGTGCCAGTTGTTACGGCACCCCGCATGGACCAGAGCATTCCGCCCCCCCTGCCGACCGTCGCCGCGGATCTGCCTGACGCAATCCACCGCCTGGCCCGCGCCAGCGTGCTGGTAATCGGCGACGCCATGCTGGACCGCTACGTCTATGGCCGAGTCGGCCGCGTCAGTCCGGAGGCGCCGGTGCCGATCCTGGCCGAGGAGCGGGAGCTCGCCATGCCCGGCGGCGCCGGCAACGTCGTGCGCAACCTCACCGCCCTGGGTGCCGCCGCGGCCTTCATCTCGGTCGTCGGCGATGATCAGGCCGGCTCCGACCTCACCGGTCTGGTCGGCGGGCAGCCGAATGTCGAGCCCTGGCTGCTGGTCGAGGGCGGCCGGACGACCACGGTCAAGACCCGCTACATCGCCGCCGGCCAGCACCTTCTGCGCGCCGACCGCGAGCAGGTCTCCCCGATCCCCTCCAAGCTCGCCGAGCGCATACTGCGCATTGCCCGCGACGCCATGGCGGCGACCGGCATTACCGTGCTGTCGGACTATCGCAAGGGCGTGTTGTCGGGCGGCCTGTCGGCCCAATTGATCGCCGCCGCGCACCAGGCCGGACGCTGGGTAATCGTTGATCCCAAAGGGATCGACTACACGGCGTATGCCGGCGCCGATGTCATCACCCCCAACCGCGGCGAGCTTGCCGAAGCCGCCCACATGCCGGTCGAGACCGAGGCCCAGATCGCCGCCGCCGCCCAGGCGCTGCGCGAGCGGCACGGCTTCGGCGCGGTGCTGGTGACCCGCGCCGAGGACGGCATGACCCTGGTCGATGCCGCCGAGGTGCAGCATTTCCCGGCCGAGGCCGCCGAAGTCTACGACGTCTCCGGGGCCGGCGACACCGTGGTGGCGACCCTCGCCGCCGGCCTCGCCGCGCACCTGCCGCTGCCAATCGCCGCCCGCCTCGCCAACATCGCCGCCGGCGTCGTGGTCGGCAAGGTCGGCACGGCGGTGGCGCACGAGGCCGACCTGCTCGAGGCGATCTCCCCGCGCGGCGGCGCGCTGCGCAAGATCGTCACCCGCACGGCGGCGGCCGAGCAGGTCGAGCGCTGGCGCCATCGCGGCTGGCGCACGGGTTTCACCAATGGCTGCTTCGATCTGCTGCACCCCGGTCACGTGCACCTGTTGGAACAGGCCCGCGCCGCTTGCGATCGGCTGGTGGTCGGGCTGAACAGCGATGCCAGCGTCCGCCGCCTGAAAGGCCCCGCTCGCCCGGTGCAGCCCGAAGCTGCCAGGGCCGCCGTACTCGCCAGCCTGGCCAGCGTCGATCTCGTTTGCATTTTCGAGGAGGACACGCCCGAGGCACTGCTGACCGAGCTGCGTCCCGACGTGCTGGTGAAGGGAGCTGACTACGCGATGGACGAGGTAGTTGGCGCCGACTTGGTGCGCCGCTGGGGCGGTCGCGTCATGCTGGCCGACCTGGTCCCCGGCCACTCCACCACCGCCACCGTAGAACGCATCCGCAGCTAAGTAGATCTCGCGCTTGAATGGGACCGGCCGCATGGACTGGACAACCTCGGTCGGATTTCCGAGGCCACTCTCGGGATCGGACCTGCCCTACAAGTGGATATCGTCGATCTCGAAACCGTCGAGCCGACCTTCAGGGCTCGCATCATGGCGGATTGCGTTCCTCTCGACCTTTCCTTTCCTGGGCAGGAGTAGTGACGCCGGCGCCGGCCTCTGGGGAGCTACTCCTTCCGTCAGCACCTCGTGCGACTACCTTATGCGCCGACCTTTCCAACCCAGGCTTACCAGTGACCCCACTCCAGCCCATCCGCGGCACCCATGACCTGATCGGCGAGGAACAGCGCCGGCACCAGCACGTCATCGACACCGCCCGCCGTGTCGCGGCCCTTTATGGCTTTGACGAATGGGTCACGCCGATCTTCGAAGACACGCGCGTCTTCTCCCGCACCCTTGGCGAGACCTCCGACGTGGTCACCAAGGAGATGTATTCCTTCACCGACCGCGGCGGCGAGGCGATCACACTACGTCCCGAAGCCACCGCCGGCGTCTGCCGCGCATTGGTCAGCAACGGGCTTACCCAGTCGCTGCCCCAGAAAGTGTTCTGTCGCCGGGCCGATGTTCCGCTTCGAGCGGCCGCAGAAGGGCCGTTACCGCCAGTTCCACCAGATCGACATCGAGTTGATCGGCCCGGCCGAGCCGCTGGCCGACGCCGAAGTGATCGCCTGCGGCTGGGACATCCTGGTTGCCCTGGGAGTCGCCACGCGACACCGTGCTGGAGGTGAACACGCTGGGCGATACCGAGAGCCGGCTCGCCTATCGCGCAGGCACTGGTCGCCTATTTCACCGCGCACCGGGATTCCCTTTCGGCTGACAGTCTTGCGCGGCTGGAGCGAAATCCGCTGCGCATCCTCGACAGCAAGGACGAGCAAGACCGCCGCATCGTCGCGGACGCGCCCACCATCCTGCCCTACCTTACCGAGGGTGCCGCCCGGTTCTACGCGGACCTCAAGCGCCATCTCGACACGCTTCGGCGTGCCCTATCGGGAGAACCCGCGCATCGTGCGCGGCCTCGACTACTACGGCCATACCGCATTCGAATTCGTCACCGACCGGCTCGGCGCGCAGGGCACGGTGATGGGCGGCGGCCGCTACGACGGGCTGGTGGAGGAAATGGGCGGCCCGCCCACGCCGGCAGTCGGCTGGGCCGCCGGGATCGAGCGGCTGGCCATGCTAATTGACGCGGTGCCCGAGCCGCGAGCCCCTGTCGCTGTCGTGCCGGTCGGCGAGGCGGCGGAACCCGCCGCGCTCGGCCTGCTGCAGACGCTCCGCCACGCCGGCATCCGCGCCGAGATGGCCTATCGCGGCAATCTCCGTCGCCGCATGGAGCGCGCCAACCGCATCGGTGCCCGCGCCGCCGTCATCATCGGCGAGGATGACATTCGCGCACGGCGTTGCCCAGGTGAAGGACCTCGCGACCGGCGAACAGACCGCCGTGCCGCTGGAGGAGGTCCCTGACCGCCTGACATGAGCCTGTCCCCAAAGCTGGACCGGATCGCCGCGCGGGCCGAGGAGTTGCGCGCGACTCTGACCGAGGGCCTGTCCGGCGAAGCCTATGTCCATGCATCCCGCGAACTGGCCGAGCTCGAGCCGGTGGTCGCGCGCATCGACGAGCTGCGCGCCGCCGAACGCGCGCAGACCGAGGCCGAGGCGCTGCTCCGCGATCCCGAGCTGCGCGAGCTGGCAGAGGCCGAGCTGCACGCGCTGAAGGATCGCATCCCGGCGCTGGCGCACGAGATTCGCCTCGCGCTGCTGCCCAAGGACGAGGCCGACGAACGCAGCGCGATCCTGGAGGTACGCCCCGCCGCCGGCGGCGACGAGGCGGCGCTGTTCGCCACCGAGCTGTTCGCGATGTACCAGAAATACGCGACGCCAGCGCGGCTGGCGGTTCGAGATCCTGGACTACAGCGATACCGAGCTGGGCGGGCTGAAGGAGGGCATCGCCGAGATCACCGGCCGCAACGTCTTCGCCCGGCTGAAATACGAATCCGGCGTGCATCGCGTGCAGCGTGTGCCGACGACCGAAAGCCAGGGGCGCATCCACACCTCCACCGTCACCGTCGCGGTGCTGCCCGAGGCGGAAGAGGTCGATGTCCAGGTCGATGAGAGCGATCTGCGCATCGACGTGTTCCGCGCGTCCGGTGCTGGCGGCCAGCACGTGAACAAGACCGAGAGCGCGGTGCGCATCACCCATCTGCCGACCGGCATCGTGGTCGCGATGCAGGAGGAGAAGAGCCAGCACAAGAACCGCGCCAAGGCGATGAAGATCCTGCGCGCGCGCCTGTTCGAGCAGCAGCGCGCCGCAGCCCATGCCACCCGTGCCGCCGACCGCCGGGCGCAGGTCGGCACCGGCGACCGCAGCGAGCGCATCCGAACCTACAATTTCCCGCAGGGCCGCGTGTCCGACCACCGTATCAATCTGACGCTGTACAAGATCGACCGGGTGATGGCGGGCGAGCTGGACGAATTCATCGATGCGCTGACGGCGCAGGATCAGGCCGCGCGACTGGCGGCGGAGACGTGACCCGGCGCGAGGCCATCGCATACGGCGCGACCCGCCTGCGGGCGGCCGGGGTCGAGACGCCGCGGCTCGAAGCCCGGCTGCTCCTGGCACAGGCAATCGGCGTGACGCCGGAAACGCTGATAGGTGAGCTCGACTGTCCCGCCGAAATCAGCCGATATGAAAAGCTCCTGCTGCGCCGGGAAGCCCGCGAGCCGCTGGCCCTGACCCTCGGCCGCCGTGAATTCTGGAGCATGGAGTTCGCCGTGTCCGACGCGACTCTGCTGCCGCGTCCGGAGTCGGAGACACTGATCGAGGCGGCGTGCGCGGCATTCAGGGATCGCGCCAGTGTCCCGCGACGGATTCTGGACCTCGGTACTGGTACCGGCTGCTTGCTGCTGGCCGTGCTTGCCGAGTTTCCGACTTCGTTCGGCGTCGGCCTGGACGTTTCGCCGGCCGCGGTGTCCCTCGCTCGGCGCAATGCTGCCATGCTCAACTTCGGCAACAGGACGGCATTCGCTGTGTCGGACTGGGCGGCTCCGGTGACCGGGCGGTTCGATCTGGTGATCGCCAACCCGCCTTACGTCGCAACCGCCGAGATCCCCCATCTGATGCCCGAGGTGGCGCTCCACGAGCCACGCACGGCGCTGGATGGCGGGATGGACGGGTTGGACGCCTACCGTTTGCTGGTTCCCGCGCTGCCCGCTTTACTCGCGGCCGGGGGAGTGGCGGTGCTTGAGATCGGCTCCGGCCAAGCCGGGGCGGTGGCGGCCCTGGCAACCGATGCCGGGTTCACCACATCGGTGGTACCGGATATGGCCGGGACTTCCCGAGCGATTGTCTTGCGCAACACTTCGCCATGAAAAAACCGTTTGGCAGAGCGGGAACGGGAGTCTAGCTTCCGAACTCGTGGCAAGGGGATCGCCGGACAGCGGCCGTTCCCGGAGGTATCCTGATCGGGCTGGAACTAGGACCAGCCCGGCAGGTGCCGGCCCGAACCAACGTCGAAGGATTGGAGCCTGGCCGCGGAGATCAAACCGCGGAGCGCATCGGCAAGTGCACGCGCGCTCCCCGGCAGCGTCCCGGACAGCAGCAAGAAGGCGCGACGGCAACAGAATGAACATGAAACGCATGCGTGGCCGTGGTCATCGGAACGGTGGCGGCGGCGGTGGTGGCGGCGGTGGTGGCGGCGGGCTCCGGCATCTTGCCGGAGGGGGGGTCCCGCTAAACCGTAACCACGTCTTCGACAGCAACGGCCCGGATCTCAGGATTCGCGGCACGGCGCAGCAGCTCTTCGAGAAATATCTGCAGCTCGGACGCGATGCGACGAGCGGCGGAGACCGGGTGATGGCGGAGAGCTATTTCCAACATGCGGAGCACTATTTCCGCATCCTCAACGCCATGAACCAGGCGGCCCAGCAGAACGGCCAGCCGCAGTTCCAGCGCCGCCCCTATAACGGGGAGGACGCCGCTCCGGCGGTGGTTGCTGAACCAGAGGAAGGCGAACCGGCAACGGCCCCTGGTACCGGCGAGCAACCGGAGTCGCGCGAGATCCCGATCGTCGCGGCGCCCCCGGAAAGCTGATGGGGTCGGCCGATGCGCTCGCGAATGGAAGCGGCGCAGGTCGATATCACCACGCTCGAAGTCGATGCGATCGTTAACGCGGCCAACCAGTCATTGCTGGGCGGGGGCGGGGTGGACGGAGCGATCCACCGTGCCGCCGGGCCGGAGTTGTTGGCCGAATGTCGCAAGCTGGGCGGCTGTCCGACCGGCGATGCGCGCATAACCAAGGGCTACCGACTGCCCGCACGGCACGTGATCCACGCCGTCGGGCCACGCTGGCGCGGCGGCGGAGCAGGAGAGGCGGAGCTGCTGGAGCGCTGCTACGTCGCGAGCCTGCGGCTCGCGGTGAAGCACGGTCTGCGCAGCATCGCCTTCCCGGCCATCAGTTGCGGAATTTACGGCTACCCGCTGCGTGAAGCGACCCGCATCGCGGTGCGCACGACGGCGGCGTTCCTGGAACAGGCGCAGACGATCGAGCGCGTGCTGTTCGCCTGTTTCAGTGCTGACGTGCTGGCGGAATATGAGGCTGCACTGCGTGCTATCGGGGCTGACCGTGCACGTTAGATTTGGAATTCGCCGTGGGTGCCGTTCATAAATCTTCGGGCCGTCATGGTCCTGGACATGTCAAATATGTGATGTGTCGTGCGCACAGGAAAACCGCAGCGTTGTTGAGGCCAGTTACGAACCCTCCAATGCCGCCGAGGATGGCGCCGACAGCTACGATGAACGCGCCGACCTTCTGCAAGCGAGTGAGTACGAGGCGGCGCCGAATTTCAATATGCCGGCCATCCCAGAAAAGTTCTTGTTGCTCATTGATGCCAAGGCGTCCAAGGTCCTCGAGAGAGATCGGGGTAACGTCACTGGGCCAGCCAGCGGGCCTGTCCGTCGCCATTACTCCTGGGCCCTTTCTATTGCGGCAAGTCGCCGATCGATGCTATCGAGCCTGTCGAGTATCCGGCCCAGCACCTCGTCATGTTTTCCGACGATTTGCTGCAAGCTTTTCAGGCTTTTATAGCTTCCAAGCGCTCGCTAACGGGTGTCTTGGACGCAAGGTTCAGGATGTGCGGTGCAGCAAGCGATCAGCGCTCGCCGACAAATGCTTCGCTTCCTTCCGGAGCTCACGCAGAATTCTCGCGGCCACCCGTGTTCGGTTGGGGTCAGCATCCTACTAGCCGTCACGGCCCGCCCGGCCCCCGCCCGTTCGGAGCCAGACAGCGCTTTGCGCCTCGTAGTGTGGTTGGATGGCCCAGCCTTCGCTATACGATTTCTACCCTACGCCCCTACTCCGTAGGCGATATATACCGGGTTATATTAGGTCCGTGTTCACGTTTCTTACCTTACGTTTTCGCACGGTTGGGCCTTCCCCCCCTTTGTTCGCCTCGGCATTTAAGCCTATCGCTTCGGGCGCCTCACCGGGAGAGCGCGAAGACCCGCCGGAGCAGCTCGTCGATCATCGCGAAGAACGCGTCGGCGCCGTAGCCAGCCAGGAACGCGAGCGCACTCGCCGAGAGCGTTACCGAGGCCGCCACATTCGTCACGCCCTGCACGGGTGAGGTCGAGGGAGTGAGGATCAGGCCAATCGACAGGCTCGCCACGACGCCGAGCGGGACGCTCGCCACCCAGAGCCGCCGGTCCAGCGGGCAGAGGGTGTTCGCGCCGATCCGGTTCCAGATCGTGCGGATCACCCCGGCGATCGTGCCCAGCACGCCGAACATCATCGGCACGATGTAGTGGGTGAACACCGAGATGACCACGGCGAGTTGTCCCTCGCGGGGATGGCTAACGTCGCCCCGCAGCCGGTGATGGGCCGTGTAAAGGTACATGAACCAGCTCACCGCGTTCTTCCACAGGCGGGTCTCGGTCACGGCGGCCAAGTCGGTTCTTGCTGCCGCAAGACGCAGCTCGAGATCGCCGAACGTCCCGCACGCTTTCAGCATGTCGTTCCTGCCTGAGCTGTCCGACATGCCGTTCGATTTGTCGGATGTTTGCGAGGCCGGCTTGCCGGCAGCCGTGCCCTTGACTTGGACGATGAGTGGATTGTCCCGGAAGTCGGGGCCGAACGCCGCCTCGCAGTTTGCGTCGCTGAGGACGAAGTTGTGCTCGGCACTCATCTGGTCCGCCAGCTTCGTTTCGATCGTCGTGACCGCGCTCAGGGCCGAGCTGCTCAGCGCTACGTCCCAATAGATGAAGGCGGTGAAGACCGCCCATATCAGCCCAGCCACGGGAGCCGGATGAACTCGCGGCGGAAGCTCTCCGCGTGCTCTCTCAGCCAACCCGCCCGCCGTTCGCCAAACCCCCGGCATGACGTCCTCCGCATCAATTTGATGTCTGGCCGATTCGATTGACTGATTTCAATATCAAACGGTTCGAATGGGGTGAGTATGAAAGCAGGGGCAGGTTCCACTCAAGTGTTTCGTGTCTGGCCCCCCGGCGCAGGGAAGCATGAGCCCAATTGCGGCGCCGCGACGAACCGGGCCGATCCCACGAAGCCGGCGGCCTTCAGCGCACTGTCGGCGGACCCGGCGGACCGATAGCGGCGGAGTGAACGAACCGTAATAAGATTACATAGGCCGATCCAGGCTCATGTGTAGGGACCAAGGGGGGCCCTTTCGCTCCTTGTCTTCGTCTCCGCTGGCTACAGCGCCCCCAACAGTAACGTCCGAGAGAGGCCGGCGATGTCAAGGTGTAGTCGCTGCTAACCGAGCGTAGCTTTGACGCTCCTGTATTGCTTGCGGAGAGTCCGATGGGGGCCGATCGTGGCGTGCCGCGCGTGAGCGGCGTCCTGGAGACCTCGCTCTATGTCGATGACCTCGACCGGGCGCAGGCGTTCTACCAGCGGCTGTTCGGCTTCGAAACATTCGTCCACGACGAACGAATGAGCGCGCTGGGCGTGCCAGGCTCGCAAGTGCTGCTGCTGTTCAAGCGGGGCAGCACAGATGAACCGGCGCCCGCGCCTGGCGGCGCGTTTATCCCGCCGCATTACGGCGCAGGCAGGCTCCATGTCTGCTTTGCCATTCCGTTCGGCGAGCTGACGGAATGGGAGCGGCATCTGGCACGCGAGGGCGTGGCGATCGAGAGCCGGATCCGCTGGCCACGCGGCGGCACCAGCCTCTATTTCCGCGACCCGGACGGCAACTCGCTCGAGGTCGCCACGCCGGGTCTGTGGCCTAACGCCTGAATGCGGCGCGGGGACCGACCCGCTTCGTTCGGCCCGCTCATCAGCCTGGCCGGCATCGTCGCGCTGACCGCCTTGGCAATCGCGGCGGCCCTGGCGCCGCGGCTGATGCCGAGCGAAGACCTCGGCGCCCGGCGACTTGCCGCCGGTGGCATCTTCATCGCCAGTTATCTGGCGCTGGCCATCGGCCGGGTACCGGGGCTTTCGATCGACCGCGCCGGAATCGCATTGGTCGGGGCTGCCCTGATGGTCGCGTCCGGGGCGATGCCCTTGGAGAACGCCTATAAGGCGATCGATATTGATACGCTTACCTTACTGCTCGGCATGATGATCGTGGTGGCGAACCTGCGGCTGTCGGGGTTCTTTGCCCTGGCCACCGCATGGGTTGCGCAGCGCGCGCACCGCCCGCTCCTGTTGCTGATCGGCTGATCGCGATGTCCGGTGTCGCCTCGGCCTTCCTGGTGAACGATGCGATCTGCCTGGTACTGGCGCCCTTGGCGGTCGATCTGACGCTGGCGCTGCGGCGCAGCCCGATGCCCTATCTGCTGGGCGTCGCGACAGCCTCCAATATCGGGTCGACGGCAACCATCACCGGCAATCCGCAGAACATCCTGATCGGGAGTTTCTCGGGACTGTCCTACGCTGCCTTCGCCGCGACGCTGGCGCCAGTCGCTGCGGCCGGGCTGGAGGTACTGGCGGTGCTCGCATTCGCGATGCACCGGCACGAATTTCGCCGCGGGCAGGCGCTGGAGCCGCGCGTCACCCGGCTCCGGGCCAACCGCGCGTTGTTGGCACGCGCGCTCGGGGCCACTGCTGTGCTGGTTGCGCTGTTCTTCGCCGGCCAGCCCCCGGCTAAAGCTGCGATCGTCATCGGGGCGTTGCTGCTGCTGACGCGGCGGGTGAAGAGCGCGCGGGTCTACGCCGAGATCGACTGGTCGCTCCTACTAATGTTCACCGGATTGTTTATTATCGTGGCGGGCGCCGAACGCGTACTGCTGACACCGGATGTGATGCGCGCCGCGGCCGGGCTGCGTCTTGACCGGATACCGGTGCTGACCGGGGTAACGGCAGTACTGTCGAACCTGGTCAGCAACGTTCCGGCAGTGCTGATGCTGCGGCCGTTCGTCGCCGCCTTGGCCGATCCTCGAACGGCCTGGAAGGTGGTGGCGATGGCCTCGACGCTCGCCGGTAATTTCACGCTGCTGGGTTCGATCGCCAATCTGATCGTGGCGGAGAAAGCCGCCCGGCGCGGGGTGACGATTGGGTTTTGGGACTATTTCCGGCTCGGTGCTCCGGTAACCGTGGTCACCATCGTGATCGGTGCCGCCTGGCTCATGCTATAGTCGCAGCGATGCCTGCGCTCTGCCGCGCCTGTGCAACCGTCACCGACACGGCTTCCCCAACCGGCCGGTGCGCGACGTGCGGCAGTTCGCGGATGCTTGCGCATCCTGAGCTGTTCCGCCTGAGCATCACACATATCGACTGCGACGCGTTCTATGCCAGCGTGGAGAAGCGCGATCGTCCGGAGCTGGCAGACCGGCCGGTGATCGTGGGCGGCGGCGCGCGTGGGGTGGTTACAGCCGCCTGCTATGTCGCCCGGCGGTACGGCGTGCACAGCGCCATGCCGATGTTCAAAGCGTTGAAGGCTTGCCCCGAAGCGGTGGTGATCCGACCGGATTTCGCCAAGTATTCCGCCGTCTCGCGGGCCATCCGGGTGCGGATGCTGCAACTCACCCCAATGGTGCAGCCACTGTCGATCGACGAGGCGGTGCTCGATCTTGCCGGCACCGAGGCCCTGCATGATGCGCCGCCGGCGGTGGTGCTAGCCCGCTTCGCGCTAGATGTGCAACGCGAGGTAGGCGTCGGCGTGTCGATTGGTCTCGCCCGCAACCGGTTGCTCGCCAAGATCGCTGCCGGGATGAATAAGCCGTGCGGTTTCACGGTGCTGGGCATCGAGGCGGCATCCGTGTTGGCGCCGTCGCCTGTGCGCATGCTGCCGGGCGTCGGACCGGCACTGGCGCGGCGGCTTGCCGCGCGCGGCATTACCACTCTGGGGGAGCTGCAACGGCTGGACGACGATGCGGCACGCCGGCTGCTGGGCGACGACGGTCCGGCGCTATGCGCCCGCGCCCGAGGCGAGGACACGCGCCCGGTCGATCCCGCGCGGGAAACGAAGTCGATCAGTGCCGAGACGACGTTCGAGACCGATCTTGCCCGCCTCGAGGAACTGGAGCGCCCGCTCTGGCGGATGGCCGAGAAGCTCGCTCGCCGGCTGAAGGAGGACGGGCTGGCGGCGGGCGGTGTGGTGCTGAAGCTCAAGACCACCGGGTTTGTGACCCGCACGCGGGCCGCTCGGCTGGCGAGCCCGACGGCGCTGCCGGACCGACTGTTCGAGGTTGCTCGCGCATTGTTGCAGCGCGAGGCGACCGGCACCGCGTTCCGCCTGATCGGCATCGGTGCGCATCAGCTGCTACCTGGGGCCGACGCCGATCTCGGCGACCTTGCCGACACTGAGACGCCCCGGCGTGCAGCCGCGCAGGCGGCGGTGGACAAGCTGCGCCATCGCTTCGGCGAGGCAATCATCACCAGCGGCCGCGGGCTGGTGCGATAACAAAACTATCCCCTCCCCTTGCGGGAAAGGGCAGGGGGCCGCCCCTGGGAGGCCACCACACCACGATGACAGGGCGAGCGAGGACGCTTGCCGGCATCACTTCGGCATGCCGTGGAATAGATTGATGAGTGTGGCGAGACCACCGGCCGCGCCAATCGTGCTGAGGATACTCACCACCAGAAGCCACGGCGCCAGCCAACGATCGCGCCGGAATTTCAGCGCCTCCTCGCGGAATTTCAGTGCCTCCTCGGTTAACTTCAGCGCCTGTTCCGTCAACTTCCGGTTCTCGGCGTGAAACGTCTGGGTCTCAGCCATGCTGTGGTCGATGCGGGCGAGTTGCTCGCAAAGATCGAGCTGAGGTAGGTCTGCGGGCATGTCGCTCATCCGGCGCGCTTCGATTTTTCCCGGGATGTAACCCGCCGGCTACTACGCATTATGGGTATGGGTTAGATTAACAGCATCCTTCCGGCGCATCAAAAGGCCACCCGCCGCATCCACTCAGTGGCCCCGGCCATCGCCTCGCGCGCCTTCGCCACAGATTCGGTGGCGCGGATGAATCCATGCGGGACGCCGGTGAACACCTCGATCTCGACCGGGACTGCGGCGGCGCGAAGCTTCGCGACCAGCGCCTCGCCCTCGGAGCGCAGCACGTCCAACTCGGCGAGCTGGACCCGCACCGGCGGCAGGCCGGAGAGCTCGCCCCGCAGCGGGGCGGCGTAGGGGTGAGACCGGTCCGCCGAGTGCGGGACATAAACGCTCCAGTAGAACGCCATCTTCTCGTGGGTCAGTGCGAAGCCAGTGCCGAACTCCTGATAGCTCGGCGTATCCAGCCGGCTGTCGCAGACTGGATAGGTCGCTAGCACGCCACGCAGCGCCGGCCCGCCGGCGTCCCGCAGCAGGAGCGCGGTCGCCAGCGCCAGATTGCCGCCGGCCGAATCTCCGCCGAGCAGGATGCGGCTGCCGTCCAGGCCCCACTCGGTGCCATGTGCGGCAAGGTGGCAAACGACCGCGGCGCATTCCTCCACCGCCTGCGGAAACTTGGCCTCCGGCGACAGAGCGTAATCGACATTCACCACCGCCACCCCAGCGCCGGTGGCATATTCCCGCACCAGCCGGTCATGCGTATCGACCGAGGCCCAGACCCAAACGCCACCATGGAAATAGACGAGCACCGGCAACGCCCGATCGGTGCGCGGCCGGTGCACCCGGCAGAAGATGCGCCGTCCTCGGGCAGCGACCCAGCGATCCGCACTGTCTGCCATCTCCGGCCCGCCCTCGGCCAGCCGCATGGACAGTGCGTCGTTCAACGCCCGATGCGGATCGAGCGGCACCTCCAGCCGGATCGGCGGATAGTTGGCCGCGGCTGCGGCCTGTTCCGCCAGCAGCGCCTGCATATCAGGGTTCAGCCGGTAATCTGCCATCGTCCTCTCGCTGTCTCCGGTGGCCGCCTTATTTGCCAGTGTGACGATGGGTGGCGACGTTCCTCAAGACATGAGGAGTTAAATGGCAGATTATCCGGCCGAGCTCGAGGAGCACTGGGAGGCCGGTGGCGAACGGCTGACCATCCGCCCGATCCGCCCACAGGACGTTGAGGCGCATGACGCGTTCTTTCACCGGCTGTCGCCCGAGGATGTGCGGCATCGCTTCTTTGTCGCGGTGCGCGAGTTGTCGCCAGCGCAGCTCGCCCGGCTAACGCGGCTCGACAACGAGCGCGACATGGCCTTCATCGCCGTCCGCGAGGCGACCGGCGAGACGGTCGGCGTGGCCCGGCTGGTGCATGAGGACGACAACCCGCGGGAGGGCGAGTTCGCCGTGGTGGTGCAGCCGGACGTCCGCGGCAGGGGTCTGGCCACGCATCTGATGCGGCGCCTGCTCGAATGGGCACCACGGCACGGACTGCGCGAGGTGGTGGGCGAGATCCTGGCGGACAATCGCGAGATGCTGACCCTGGCACGGCGGCTGGGGTTCCGGCTGCAGCATTCGGTGGTGGATCCGGGGGTGATCGAGGCGCGGCTAAGCCTCCTGGCGTAGTCCTCTAGCGCAGTCTGGCTGCTGACTACATCGCGCGGCGATCTTCCCTCGATTCATTTTGTGATCGATTTCGGCGGCGCAGGTTGGAAATGTGGTAGTAGGCGCGATTCAACCCTTCCTTGCAGTGTGGCAGCCTGTCTCGATAAAGTGCCGGCGCAGGCTCGAAAAGCAACATGCCTCGGCTGGCCAAATGGGAGGGAAGCCATAATCACCATCACCGGCACTGTGGGAAGCAGCGGTAAATACCTCGTCACCGGGATTCCGGTGGATACGCAGGCTCACGCTGTCCTAAAAATCGCGTTCGAAAATAATACGTCTGGAACCAATCTTGGCCTGTATGCAGGTACCGATGCCGAGTTTGCGTCGGGAACCGGCGGAACCCAGCTATCGGACTCTGGCGGTCCTGGATTCCAATTCTTGACGATCATCGATACCCATAAACTGTCAGGTAAGATCATTTTTGTTCGTCGCGAGGTCGGTTCTGCGGATTCGCAGTTCACCCTCACGGTGGACTAGACATCACTTCAAAAGGGCGTGGATGGGGTGCGCGCCATCCAGCGCGGGGAAGCCGTCCCGGCCGCCACGAACGATCGCCCGTGCTGCGCCCGCGCGCTTGATCGGAAAACTGAAACGCGGCCTTAAGCCTTCCTGCGTATCGTTCGGCGTCCGTGGGCCGTTCCGCCTTGATCCCCTCGCGGGCAGAAGGTCCCGATGCTCGGCTGGATCAGCTCCCGCCTTCCGTCCGCCCAGGAAATCGAAAAGCAGCGCGGGCGGGCTGCCAAATACAAGGAATGGTTCGAATCCGCCATGGTGATGGTGGACAACGTCCCGGTTGGCGTCGCCTTGGGGCGACCCGAAGCGGGACTTCGCCGTCACCTATGTCAACCAATCAGGCAAGACGATGCTCGGCCGAGCGGTCCCCCAGGCCGCGCTGGACGCCACCACCCTGACGGCGCTGTTCCCGCCGCTCGCTGCGCACACTAAGGTACTCGCCGACCCCGCTCGCTTGCCGATCCGCATGGAAATCTCTCTCGGTGCCATACAGATCGACCTGCAGATCATCGGCATTCGCAACGCCGCCGACGACTACACCGGTGCAGCGCCGTCGCCGCTCAGACCAACTTGCTGGCGTTGAACGCGACGATCGAGGCGGCCCGCGCCGGAGACGCCGGCCGCGGCTTCGCCGTCGTCGCCGGGGAGGTGAAAACGCTGGCCACGGAGACCAATCGCGCCACCGAGGACATCGGCCGCCAGGTCAACCTCATGCAATCGGCCATGCGCGAGGCAATCGCGGCGATCGGGCAGATCTCGGCCACGATCGACACCTCGACCCGCATCGCGGCGGCAATCGCCGCGGCAGTCGAGGAGCAGACGCAGGTCATCGACCAGATCGCCAACCAGGCCCAGCAGATGGCGGCCAGCACAACCGGCGTCAGCAGCAATGTGACCGTCCTGACCGAAGGCGCGACGCATGTGGATGCCGGGGCCACCCAGGTCTCGGGGTCGCCGCCTCATTGGCGCGCGAGGCGGGGCGGCTGACGACCGAGGTGCAGGACTTCTTCGAACGGCTGCGTGGGGTCTGAGCCGCGTTACGACGCCGGCTGCGAGTGCAGCGCAGTGACAGTCCCGGCTAACAGCGCAAGGTCCTGGGGACGGGATAATCGGTGGTCCCCGTCCTTCACCAGAATGATCCGGACATCCCCGGCGCTGATGCGCTCGCCCAAGCGCAGGCTGGTTTCCCACGGCACGTCGGGGTCTCGCTGGCCGTGCAGCAGGCGGACCGGACAACAGAGCGGGATGGGTGCGTGAAGTAGCAGGTGTTTGCGGCCGTCTTCGATCAGCGCACGCGTGATCGGGAGGGGATCGCTGTACTCGCTGGGGACGTGGATAATGCCGTCGTGCATCAGCCGCGCACGCTCGGACGGGGCCATCGCCTGCCACATCAGGGTTTCGGTGAAATCGGGTGCGGCGGCGATGCCAACCAGACCGGCGACGCGGGCCGGTCGCGCCCGAGCCGCCAGCAGCGCGATCCAGCCGCCCATCGAGGACCCCACCAGGATCAGCGGACCCTGCGCGAGGCGGTCGATCACGGTCAGCGCCTCGGCGGCCCAGGCGCCGATGGTGCCGTCCTCGAAGCGGCCGGCGCTCGCGCCGTGGCCGGAGTAGTCGAAGCGGAGCATGGCCTGGCCGGTTTCGGTGCATAGGCGGAGCAAGTGCAGAGCCTTGTCTCCTTGCATGTGGCTGCGAAAGCCGGGGAGGAAGACCACCGTCGGGCTGCGTCCCGGCAGCCTCGCCCAGGCGAGGTCGATGCCATCGCCGCGATCCAGGCGGCCTGTTCGTTCCGCGGCGGCCTCAGCCATGAGCAGGGATGGCCGGCTGAGGCCGGAAGCGACATGCGCGCAAGATGGAGTCCTGTTGGAAGGAAAGCCCGGTTATATCAGGCGGTCGCAAGAAAGCCCCCCTGCACCGCAAATTTTAATCGCCCGCCATGACCGGACATTGCCCGACCCCGACCCTCTCTATCGTCGTGCCCTGCTTCAACGAGGAAGCTGGGATCGGCGCGTTCCACCGCTGTCTCGCCGGTGTGATGGACCAGCTCCGCGAGAGTTGGGAGGTGATCTACGTCAATGACGGCAGCCGCGACGCGACTCTGCGGCTGATGCAGGACCTGCACTACGCGGACCCGCACGTCGTCGTTGTCAACCTGACGCGAAACTTCGGCAAGGAGATCGCGCTGACGGCTGGACTCGACCACTCCCGCGGCGCTGCTGTCGTGGTGATCGACGCCGATTTGCAGGACCCGCCGGAGGTGATCCCGGAGCTAGTGGCCGCCTGGCGGGAAGGCAACGACGTGGTCTATGCGCAACGTCGCGTCCGCCATGGCGAGACCTTTCTGAAGCGAGCCACGGCGGACCTGTTCTACCGTCTGATGCAGCGTCTGGGCGGCGTGCGGATGCCACGCGATGCGGGTGATTTTCGCCTGATGAGCCGCCGCGTGGTGGACGCTCTCCTGTCTCTGCGCGAGCGGCACCGGTTCATGAAGGGCCTGTTCGCCTGGGTGGGTTTTTCGTCGAAGGCGGTGCTCTACGACCGTGCCCCGCGACACGCAGGCAAGACGAGCTGGAATTATTGGCGGCTGTGGAACCTGGCTCTGGAGGGAATCACCAGCTTCTCGGTCATGCCGCTGAAGGTGGCTACCTATTTTGGGTTGCTGGTGGCGGTATTCGCCGGGGTGTACGGCATCCAACTGATCGTGCGCACGCTGGCTTTTGGCAACCCGGTCGCCGGCTATCCCAGCCTGATGGCCGTGGTGCTGTTCCTCGGTGGCGTGCAGATGGTGATGCTTGGGGTTATCGGCGAATACCTTGGCCGGGTCTTCAACGAGGTGAAGCAGCGCCCGCTTTACTTGGTGGAACGAGTGCTGAAGCCGGGCACGGCGGGGCAGGATAGCGATCCGCCTACGGCTCTTCCTCGCCAGGGCTGAGCGGCCAGCAGGATTCGGGTCGGCAAACCCACGGTCGACGCGGATATTTCCTCATCGACCGTCATAGCGATCGTAACGCAGCGGCCGATTGTCGGGAACCGGCCCGATATATCGGCGGTAGGCATCGATCCAGTTGGTGGCGATCGCGGAGCGCGCAGTGTCGAGTGGCAGTGCGCCGCTGCAGACGAGATCATTCAAACGACTTTCCAGCCGGTCCTTCGCGTAGCTTCCCCAGTCGCCCGGCGCCTCGTGCGGTTCGGGCCACAGATTGCGCGGATCAGACGGGGCGCCACCAAGGTCGAGCGGAATGAGGTGATCCTCTTCGTAATCACGGAGGCGTCGGTCGCGATAGCCATAGAGAGCGATCTGCTCGCGCTTCAGCGGCTCGGTGTAGCTCTCGGGCGGCCGCACCAACCTGGTCCAGCCGCGCACACAGATCGTCGTTTCGATCGTCTGCTGCGTCACATCCGGATTGACGGCTCCCGGTGTGAGCTTCGGATCCGGGAGTGGGCTCTGTGCGTGCAGAGGGCGGGCAAGGACGGCGAATGAGAGGACCGATAAGCCGACGAGACGTGCAGCCAGCATCATCGGCGCGGGGTTGCGCTGGTCTCGCTAGTGCCCGCCACCGCCAAGTGGGATCGTCAGCAGGATCCCCGGCACCGGCTCGATTGGCCGATTCCCCTTTGTCATAAAATAGAACAGGTTGCTTTGCGGCTCGGTCCGGCAAAGGCCGTCGGGGCAGGGATCCAAGCCGACACGGCCGAGAGACAGACTTGGGCCCGAGTTCGATCTGCGCCTTCGGCGGATCAGCCGACAGGTAGAGAGGGGTTTTGGCAACGGCTGGAGCAACTGTCAGCATGGCCGCGATACCAAGCGCCAGGGCGCGAATGCGGTAACCGGTCACTCTGGCTGCTCCCGAAGACTGTGGTGTTGGGAATTAATCTGGTATCCCCGGGCGTGGCCCGCAATGCGCGCGTCGTCGTTGGAGGAAGCGGCGAACCGCCGGGTCGGGCTCGAGACCGATCGCGCGCTCGAAGGCTTGGTCGGCGCCATCAGCCTTGCCGGTACGTGCCAGAAGGTCGGCGCGTGCCGCCCAGTACGGCTGGTACTCCATGAGCCGACGATCTTCGGCCAGGCCATCGAGCGCCAAGAGCCCCGCAGCGGCACCATACAACTCGCCGATGGCGGCGGCGCGGTTGATTGCCACAACCGGCGAGCCGGTCTGCGCCAACAGCGAATCGTAAAGCGCGACAATTGCCGTCCAGTCGGTCTTCCCGGTCAGCCGTCGCGCCGCGTGCGCCGATTGCACCGCCGCTTCCAACTGGAACCGCCCGATGCGGCCGACCGCACTCGCCCGCAACAGCAACGCCTCCGCTTCCTGAATCAGGCCTGCGTCCCATTGCCGTGGGTCCTGTGCGCTCAGCGGCACGTACTCGCCGGTGGCGTCGCGGCGAGCGGTCCGTCGTGCCTCCGCGTGGAGCATCAACGCGAGCAGGCCGAGCGCTTCGGGCTCATTGGGCAGCACTGAAGCAACGAGGCGCCCGAGCCAGATTGCCTCCTCGGCAAGTCCGCGCCGGCGCTCGACTGTGCCGGTGGGGTCCGTCCATCCCTCGGCAAAAGCCGCATAAATCGCCTCGAGAACCGAGCTGAGTCGTTCGGGCAACTCGTGCGGATCGGGCACGCGAAACGGAATGGCGGCGTCGCGAATCTTGTGTTTCGCCCGTACCAGCCGCTGGCCCATGGTCGCCGGAGCGAGCAAGAATGCCGAGGCGATGGTGCCGGCATCGAAACCCAGCACAGTCTGCAGGATCAGCGGTGCTCGGGTAGCAACATCGATTGCCGGATGGGCGCAGGCGAACATGAGGCGCAGTCGATCGTCCGGGATGTCCGGGGGGGCGTCATCGGCGGTCTGCGCCGCCTCTGCCAGTAGGAGCAGCGGCTCGACCGCGGTCTGTTGCGTGCGGCGACGGCGGACGGCATCGATCGCCTTGCGCCGCGCTACGGTCAGCAGCCACGCCTCTGGTGAGCGCGGCACGCCTTGCCGGGGCCAGGCAGTCAGCGCGCCGGCGAAGGCCTCGGACAGCGCGTCCTCGGCCGCCGCCACATCACCTGTTCGCGCCGCGAGGAAGGCGAGCAGTTTGCCATAGCTATGGCGCGCTGCTCGCTCGATCTCCTGCTGCGACGTTTCGCGCAGGTCGGTCATTCCACTCGGGGCTGGGCTGGGATCGGGCGCACCTCCAGTACGCCGTGCTGTGCCCCCGGGCAGCGCGCGGCCCAGGCGAGCGCCGCGTCGAGGTCGGGGACTTCGATGATGTAGTACCCGCCGAGCTGCTCCCTTGTCTCGGCGTAGGGGCCGTTTAGGACCTGGGTGCGCCCATCGGATAGCCGGACCGTTGTCGCGCTGGCCGATGGGCCAAGGCGATCGCCTGCAATGAACGCGCCGCTGTCGCGCAACGCCTTCGTATAGGCAAGATAAGCCCCCATCGTCTCGGCCATCGCCTGCTCGCTCATGCGCTGCATCGCGGCTTCGTCACGGTAGATCAGCAGCATATATTTCATCGGGCTCTCCTGGATTGGAAACCGGCCGCACTGCTGTGCTGCCACGGCCATGACGTGTTGCAAGTCGCGATTTCGACAATTCGACTGAGGTGCACGGCAACGAGCCGATCGCACCCCGCATAGCGTTCCGTAAGCTCCGGCGTCGGGGCGCGTTGTTCATGCCGCAGGAAGGGGGGGGCACGAGCTCGATGACACCGGCAAAGCGCCGAAAATCGGCGGAGTTGAATGTCAGCAGGCGATCCAACCCATGCGCCAGCATAGTGGCGACGATATTGGCATCATGCACCTGACTGCCGGCGAAGACGAACCGCCGGCTGAGTGCCATCAACTGCTCCCAGACCAACCGGCCCTCCTCAAGAATGGTAAAGCTTTACGCGAAGAGGATTGTGTCCGCCGTTGCCTCGGCGAGTGTAAAGAGTGCTGCCCCAGGTTTGCGGCCGCGTCACCACGGCGAGGCATTCACGCCGGATCTGGCGACTGATGCAAAGCGGAGTACTTAACGCGAGCCGATAGAGGACGGAGCGGGCTTTGTCGCGGAATGACGCGCCATGGGCCGTAGAGTTTTAGTGCCGGCTGATGGAGCGGCGCCTGTGCCACCGATATGATTGCCTCATGCTCGTCGGGCGGCACCTCATCGGAGGCCGTCCCGGTGACTTTGTGGTCGGGACGGACCAGAGGCGGGTGCGGATCTGGTTCATTGGCTCCTCGGTCGCCGCTGATGGGCTACCTTGTAGCGGAATAGGCAACACCGCACGATAGCTCCAGGTACTCGCTGCGGCTTCCGCTAGGCCGCGCGCGATTGGAAGGGGCAACCGCGTCGGACGGAGCGATTTGGGATATGGTCGTCGCGGCCGACACATCTACCAGCATGAGAGGATCCGCGGCATGATCTCTGTCGCCGTCTTCGGCGCGGGACGGATCGGGCAGATCCACGCGCACAATGTCACTGCCAGTTCGCGTGCACGCTTGGCCGGGGTGGTCGATGTGGATCGGGCGTCAGCCGAGCGGTTGGCCAGCGCGTGTGGGGCCGGGGTGATCGACCCCGACGCCGCGTTTTCGGCCGACGCCGTGATGATCTGCACGCCGACCCCGACGCCCGCCACGCTGATCGAACGCGCTGCCGCCGCCGGCAAGCCGGCGTTCTGCGAGAAACCGATCGACCTCGACGCTGCGCGGGTGCGCGGCTGCCTGGACGCGGTCGCGCGTGCCGGCATCCCGTTGATGGTCGGGTTCAATCGCCGCTTCGATCCAAGCTTCCGCGCGCTGCATCAGCGGCTACGCAACAACGAGATCGGCCGGCTGGAGCTGCTGAGCATCACCAGCCGCGATCCGGCGCCGCCGCCGCCAAGCTACATCGCCAGTTCCGGCGGGCTGTTCCGCGACATGATGATCCATGACCTGGACATGGCTCGCTTTCTACTGGGCGAAGACCCGATGGAGCTTTATGCGGCCGCCTCGGTGCTTGTGGATCCGGCGATCGGCGCGGCAGGGGACGTTGATACCGCAGTTGTCGTGATGCGCACGGCGAGCGGCGCGCTGGCCCAGATATCAAATTCCCGTCGCGCGGCCTACGGATACGATCAGCGGATCGAGGCGCATGGCGCGAGCGGGATGTTGCGAGCGAACAACATGGCGGCAACGACCGTGGAGCATGCGGGTGCCGCCGGGTTCACGACCGATCCGGCGTTGCCGTTCTTTCTGGAGCGCTACGCTGCCGCCTACCGCGCGGAACTGGACGTGTTCCTCAATGCCGCGGAGGGCAAGGCTGCAGCCTCACCAAGCGGGGCGGATGGGCTCGCGGCTTTGCTGCTGGCCGATGCTGCGACCGAGTCGGCGCGGAGCGGGCGGCCAGTGCGGGTCGGATAATGCGGCGCGAGTTGGGTTCAGGGTGTCGGCTGCGCCGCCACGATCACATGGCGTGTACGGATCTGGCCGTGGCGGACAAGGCGAACATCGACCTTCCGGCCAATACGCTCGGGTCCGAGCATCGCGCGCAGGCTGCCCGGGCCATTCATCCGTTGTCCGTCGATCGAGAGAAGGATATCGCCGGGCAGGATGCCGGCCTGCGCAGCGGGGCCGTTTGGCGCCACCCCGATCACCAGCCGTCCGGTTTCCTGGCCGGCGATACGGCGTAAGTTTTCGGTGACGCTGACCGGCTGCAGTGAGGCGCCCAACCAGCCGCGCCGCATGAGGGCGCCTGCGGCAGGGGGCTCGCCACCCACGAACTCCGCAATTGCGGCATATGGGACGACAGACGGCGGCTGGTCGTAACCGCCGATGCAGAGACCAACCAGCGCCCCAGTATCGTCGAAGACAGGTCCACCTTCGGCGAGGGCGCCGGGGACGGCATCCAGGACAATGCGCGGCTGCGACGGACTGCCGTTGGAGCGGAGGCGGCTGACTGTGACGAGCCGACCGCTGGGTGTCGCGTTGGCACCGGCGGCGAGGACCAGCAGCACGGCGCCCAAGGCTGGATGCGCCGCCGGTTCGATCTGTGTTGCCGGGCCCGTCCCGATCAGGGCCAGTGCCGCGATACCCCGTCCGGGGTCGCGTCGGACGGAGCGGGCGGCCAGGGTTTGGCCGCCGGCGAGCGCGACCGCGTAGGCCTCCTGCGTCGGGAGGGCGGAAGCGGCGGTGATCACGACGCCGGGCCGCCAGAGAAGGCCAGTCAGCCAAGCGCCGGAGGCGAGACGGATGGCGGCGAGCAAGGGCGCGGCCCGCACCACATGGGGGGCGATCGACTGCGTCCACTGGGCAGGCTCGACGGTCTGCAGCACGGCCACGACTTCAAACGATGGCTTCTTTTTAACGTATCGCGGGAAAGTTGAAACGCAAGTGTTAACTCGCGTGGCGGGCATGCAGTTTGCGGCCGACCTGTGCGGGCATGCCACAGCAACCCGTCAACCCGGCGGGGGATAAATTCCGCCCTGCTGGGCTTGCAACGACGCGCTGATGCCCCGACGCGTTCAGCGCGCTTATGCCACCGAAAGTGCTCAGCTCTTCGGCGGCATTATCTGTCCACGGATCTCGCCAGCCGGGTGGGCCTGCGTGTGCACGTTGATGTAAGTGTCGCCGGCCATCAACTGCTGCGCCTGAGTCGGTGTCAGGGTGGCTTGGCCGGTGATTGGGCTGGTGGCCTCGGAGCCACGTCTGCTCAGCCAAATCTCGATGCCGGCGTTCTTGCCGTCCGGCGCCGGCCCGTGGATATGCGCCATGGTCGCCGGGCCCGACAGGCCGCTATAGGTGATGCTCCAGGTCAGGACCTGGGTGCTCGGATCGAAAGTCAGGTTGGCGGTGCCGCTGCCGGAGGTCTGGACCGGCGGTACCTGTTGCGCGCCGGTCAACGGCACGGTGAATGACATCGGGGCCGCCCGCGCCGTTGCAACGACCATCGTCCCGGCAAGGCTGGCCAGTGTCAGGACCGCTCGCCGTGATATCGCGTTTTCCATCCTGTTCCTCCCTCGTTACCCTATGGACACGGTACCCCGCCCCGCCGGACGATCCACCGGGACCGCACTTACGCCGGGCTTCCCCCGGTGGCACCGACGGCTCAGTATGGGGCATGTCGCGGCGGATCGTCGAGATCACGCCGGAGCTGATGCTGCGGGCCTATCGCCATGGGCTGTTCCCAATGGCGGAGACCCGGCGAGGCGACCGGTTGTATTGGCTCGACCCCGAGCGCCGGGGAGTGCTGCCGCTCGACCGCTTTCATGTGCCGCGGCGGTTGTCGCGCACCGTGCTTTCGGGCGTGCTCGACATCGCGGCGGATCGCGATTTCGCTTCGACGATCGCCGGCTGCGCGGCGGCGGCGCCGGGACGCGAGGATACCTGGATCAACTCGCAGATCGAGCATCTGTTCGGCGAGCTATACCGGATGGGATTCGCCCATTCGGTCGAAGCGCGTCGCGATGGCCGAATGGTCGGCGGCCTGTACGGCGTGGCCATAGGGGCCGTTTTTTTCGGCGAAAGCATGTTCAGTGCGGTGCGGGATGCCTCCAAGGTGGCGCTGGTCCATTTGGTGGCGCGGCTCCGGCTTGGGGGGTTCCAGCTTCTCGATACGCAGTTCGTCACCGCGCATCTGGCTCAGTTCGGCGCGGCTGAGATTCCGCGCGAGGAGTACAAATCACGGCTGGCTGCCGCCCTGGAAGCGCCGGCGCGTTGGGTCGCCGATCCGGATCCCGCCGCACTGGACACGGAGATCAGACGGCTGGCCGGGCGCTGAACGGATCGCAAAGGAGGGCAAGGCATGGCCCGATGGACATTCGCGACCGCCGGGCTGGCAATGCTGGCGGCGTTGCCGGCGGTGGGGCAGGAGCGCCCGTTGCTGCGCCCCTCGCATGATCTTGCCGTGGTGTACCGCGTGCAAGCCTCCGGGCCGAACGGCGAGGCGGAGACGCGCACGGTCCGCATGTACTGGACTGGCCAGGGCACCCGAATGCGGCTGGAGACAGAGGGCCAACCCGGTTTCGCGCTGGTCGATTTCACCGCCGGGCGCATGACGATGGTGATGCTCCCGCAGAAGGCGTACGCCGAGGCGACGTTCGATGCCGATCACGCGCCCGGGCTGAATATTCCACCCGATTCCACGATCACCCGCGGCGGCAGCGATACGGTGGCCGGCGTTGCCTGCACCGAGTGGCAAGTGAGCGGACCGCAAGGCGGCGGGACGGCGTGCATCACCAGTGAGGGGCTGCTGCTGCGCGTGCGTGGCGGGCAGCCCGGACAGGCGGCGGCGCTGGAGGCCGTCTCGGTCACTTACGGCCCGCAACCCGCCAGTTTGTTCACTCTCCCCGACGGGTTGCAGAAGGTCGCGCCGCAATAAGGCGGATCGCGGACGGAGGGGTTGGCATGGACATCGATCTGACCCGCCGGACAGCGCTCGTTACCGGCTCCACGGCAGGGATCGGGCTTGCGACGGCGCGCGGGCTGGCGCAGTGCGGCGCGACAGTGTGGGTGAACGGCCGCACGCAGCAGCGGGTGGATGCCGCCATTGCCGCGATCGGCACGAGTTGCGCCGGGGCGAAGCTGCGCGGCGTCGCTGCCGATGTCGCTACGCCGGACGGCGCGGAGGCAGTGGTGCGGGCGGTGCCGGCGGTCGATATCCTGGTCAACAACGCCGGCGGCGTGCTGGTCCGCAAGTCGCTCGACGAGCTGGATGATGGCGACTGGCACCGCGTGCTCGAGCTCAATCTGATGAGCGGGGTGCGGCTGTCGAAGCGCTACCTGCCGGGCATGCGGGCGAAGAACTGGGGTCGTATCGTTTTCGTTTCCAGCGAATTTGGTTTGCAGATCCCCTCGGAGTTTCCGCATTACGGGGTGGCGAAGGCGGCGGTGATCGCCTTGGCTCGGGCGGTGGCGGAAACGCTGGTGGGCGTCGGTGTGACGGTGAACTCCGTGCTGCCGGGCCCGACCCTTGCGGAAGGGCTGCAGCGGCGGCTCGCCGCGGAGGGCCGCGGCGCGGAGGAGTTCGCGCAGGAGTTCTTCACGAAGTTCCGGCCGAGCTCATTGATCCGGCGATTCGCCCAGCCGGATGAGGTGGCGAATATGATCGTCTATCTGTGCACGCCGGCCGCCTCGGCGACGCACGGCGCCGCGCTGCGGGTGGACGGCGGGGTGGTGAAGAGCGCGTTCTGAGCCCGGGGGGCAATCACCGAGGAGGGGCGGGTGAGTTACAAGGCGATCAATTTCGGCCAGAAGTTCGCGCTGCTCAATGAGACGTGGCAGCCGCGGGTGATCGCCGAAATGAACGACTATCAGTTCAAGGTTGTCAGGCTGGAGGGCGATTTCATCTGGCACGATCATAAGGATACCGACGAGACGTTCGTAGTGCTCGAGGGCACGCTGCGGATCGATTTCCGCGACGGCGTGGTGCATGTCTCGGCCGGGGAGATGTTCGTCGTGCCGAAGGGCGTGGAGCATAAGCCGTATGCCGAGGGCGAGGTCAAGCTGCTGCTGATCGAGCCGCGCGGCGTGCTGAACACCGGCGATGTCGGTGGCGACCGCACGGCGGAGAACGACGTGTGGATCTGATATAGACGGCACCCGCACGCATGCGATGGAGATGACCCCTTTTGGCCACCTATGAAGCCACCATAAAATGGCGTCGTCAGCCCGATGAGCGCTTCACTGACAACCGCTACAGCCGTTCGCATGAATGGTCGTTCGATGGTGGCGCAACAGTGCGTGCCTCGGCATCGTCCCATGTGGTGCGACTGCCGTTCTCCGATCCGTCCACGGTCGATCCCGAGGAAGCATTCGTCGCAGCGCTGGCAAGCTGTCACATGCTGTTCTTCCTGTCCTTCGCAGCGCGAGACGGGTTCGTGGTCGCCACTTACGACGACCGCGCCTCCGGCGTCATGAGCAGGATGCCCGACGGGCGGGAATGGATGGCCAACGTCACCCTGCGGCTTCATGTGGTATTCGAAGGTGACAAGCGGCCGACCGCGTGCGAAGTCGAGGCTCTGCACCACGCCTCGCACGAGGCCTGCTACATTGCGAACTCCGTCAGGACCGAGATGCGATGATACACGGCGCCGTCACTGCCCTCAAGGCGGCGCAGGATACGACTAAGGCGATAATAGGTGTCCATGACGCAGCGGTCATTCGGCAGAGAGTTGTCGAACTGCAAACTCAGATCTTGTCCGTCCAATTGAACCAACTCGCGGCCCAGTCTGACCAGTTCACGCTGCTGGAGCGTGTATGTGAGCTTGAAAAAGAAATTGCTGAGGTGAAAGCATGGGAAAGTGAAAAGGAGAAATATGAACTTATACCAGCCGCCCTGTTCGATGACTGGTTTGACCCAGGGGCGCCTGGCGAGGGAGACGATGCGGTCGGGAAGTTTCTGCGAGTTTGTTTCGGGCGTCATGACATGCCCCTGAGGATGACCTCATCGGTGTCTCAGACACGGCCCCCTGATTTCGTGACGGAGGTAAGAAAAAGCTTAACCACAGCGGCACAGAGACACCGAGAAGGGTCAGGCTCCGTGCCTCGGTGTCTCTGTGGTTAGGCTTTCTTCCTTACTATGCGATGGCCGGTTTGGCCCAAGAGCGCCTGGTGAGGGAGGCGATTTGTTCGGGCATTGCCATCAGTTTGTTCCAGGCATTACGACATGCCTTGAGGATAGCTTCATAGCTGTCCCAGACACAGTGGCTGAGAAAGTTGCCGCGCAGGAACTCCCAGACGTTCTCGACCGGGTTCAGCTCCGGCGAGTAAGCTGGCAGCGGCAACAGGCTGATGTTGTCAGGCACCGGCAGGCGGCGCCCCGGCTGATGCCAACCAGCGCCATCGACCAGCAACACAGCATGAGCCCCCGGGGCAACCTGGAGGCTGATCTCCTTCAGATGTTCGGCCATCGCCTCGCTGTTGGCGGCCGACATGATGATGGCAGCGCCGATGCTGCGCTCGGGGCAAACGGCGCCGAAGATATAGGCGGAGTCATGGCGGTTATCGCGAACCGCCGCCGGGCGCGAGCCACGTCGCGCCCAGACGTAGGTCAGCGTGCCCTTCTGACCGACACGGGCTTCGTCGCCGAACCAGATCTCCAGCGGCTTGCCGGCGGCAGCGGCTGGCACAACCTCGGCCACCTGGCTGGCGAACTCCTTCTTGAATGCCTCTTGCGCGGCGGCATCCTTCTTCGGATGATAGGGACGCGGCTGCAGCCGGGTGAACTTCAGCCGGCGCAGCAGCTTGCCGACACTGCGCTCGTGCAGCTCGACGCCAAACTCATCCTTGATCCGCTGCCGCAGGTCGATGCAGCGCCAACGTACCACGCCGTCCCGCTCAAGGTCGGGCCCCTGTTGCACCCATTCCACCACCTTGGCCTGTTGCTCGGGCGATAAGCGGGGCGGCGGACCGCGGCGGCACGGTCGGTCGGACAGGCCATCCAGCCCGGACTCGTTGTAGCGATGTACCCAGTCACGCAACGTCTGGCGGTCCATCGCACACGCCTCCGCCGCGGCTTCCCGCGACCAGCCTTCCAGCAGCAACGCCATCGCCAGCATCCGACGTGCCGCTTTGGCGTCTCGAGTGGCCGCCGCCGCCTCTCGCAGATCAGCCGCCGATCGCTCCAAACGGGTGATCGCTACGGTCATCGCTGTCCCCTCCGTCCAACGGGGACGCCGAATCGTACCGCTCCGAGCCGCACCAAATCACGTTCGAGTCAACGAGCCGGGCGGCTGGTATTACCGAGATTGCCGACCATTCGTTCGCTTATGCGTTGAAACCTGGAATGCAAGGCACCGAACCGCCGCATCTCATTTGCGCAAACTGCTACGAGCAACGCAAGAAGTCGCTGCTCCAACAGTCGCCTGTGGTTAATAGGTGGGGAGTGCTGCAATGTCCTGCCTGCTACTTCCAATTCACGGTTGCGACTAACCCAGACTGGAAACCTAAACATTTAAAGCGACCGTCCTAGATTCGCTGGGCGACCGTCCTAATTAGGACAGCACCCAACGGCCGGCGATGCGGGCGTTGACCGCACGGCTCAGAGTGATGTCTGGATCTGACAGAACACTGCCCCGCGAAGCGAACGGTGCCGTAGCGGCTTGGTCACGCCCGGCGATGACGACTGGTATGGTCGGGCGTCGTTCTTTTCCGCGCCTGCGGTTACTTATCCATGTTCCAAATGTCGGTGTCGAGCATCCAACCGGTCGGCTCATGCCGCCAGCGCCGCAGCGTTGCCGCTGCTGAAGGCCTGCACCCATTTAGCGTTCTGCGCATCGGTTGCCGCTTTCAGCGATTGCGCAAAACCTGGTCCAGCAGCAAGGAGGAGAGGCAAGGCAAACAGAATCGAGCGCATAGATACCTCCGGTCCTCTTGGTTTTGATACGAATGTAGGCTTCTTACCCAGCAAGTTCGCTGGGCGGTTCCCGCAAGATCCGGCTTACCCCTGTTGGTCGGCGAGCACTGTGGTCCGATACGCGGCACTCAACGGCTTGCGAAAGCCAATGCTCGGAAGTACCAAATCGTCCCCAGGCCCGATCGGTGTCGCCTGTTCCGGCCAGCTCGCGTCTGCGGCGCGCACCAGCAACTGAGCGGCGACCGCCGTGCTGGAGATGACCACGATCTCCGACACACTCGGTATCGTGGTATAGGCCCAGACGTTGGCCCAGGTCTCGTCGGTATTGGAGGGCGAGAGGATCTCGACCAGCAACACCGGCTCAGCCAGCAGCCGCTCGTTTGCCGGCGGTGTACAGGTCACCGCGAGGTCCGGGATGCGGATGTTATCCGCCGCGCGGACCCGCGGCACCACGCCGGGCTCGGCGATCACCCGACACCGGCTGCCAACCTCGACAAGATGGTTGCCGAGCAGCCGGCCCAACTCCGCCTGGATCGCGCCGTGCGGCTCGGTGGCCGGCGCCATCGCGCCGGGAACGCCGTCGCAAAGCTGCCAGCGTCGCCCGCTGCGGTCGCCGCTGTCCCACGCGAGGAATTCGGCAACCGACAAATGGCCTGTCGGGGTCCGGCGCAGCGCGACCATTTCCGCCCCTCCGCCTACGTCAGCCGCACCGCCACGTAGCTCCCCGGCGCATCCTCGATCGGGGCAAGCTTGCCTTCCCCCGGGGCGCGCGCCGGCACTATCTCCGGGGCGAGCGCGCTCACCCAGCGATGCCAGTCCGGCCACCAGGACCCGGCAATCTCGGTTGCCCCACGAAACCACTCCTCCGGGTCGGGCGGCAACTCGGGATTGATCCAGTGGCTGTACTTACCGCTCTCCGGCGGGTTTGCCACGCCTGCAATGTGACCCGAGGCGGCCAGCACAAAACGCTTCGGCCCCGACAGGAGCTGTGTTCCCCTGTAGGTGCTCTTCCACGGCGCGATATGGTCTTCGTGGGTGGACAAGAAATAGGCCGGCGTCTTGATCTTCCGCAGATCGATCGGGACGCCCGCGAGCTCGATCCCACCCGGGTCCTTCAACAGATTCTCCTGATACATCTTGCGCAGATAGAAGCTGTGCATCCGAGCGGGCATGCGGGTGGAATCCGCATTCCAATACAGCAGATCGAACGGGAACGGATCATTGCCAAGCAGATAGTTGTTCACCACAAACGACCAGATCAGGTCGTTGGCCCGCAGCATATTGAAGGTGGTCGCCATCTCCGACCCCTCCAGGTAGCCGCGCCGATTCATCTTTTCCTCAAGCGACGTAAGCTGCTCCTCGTCGATGAACACGCCGAGCTCGCCCGCTTCGGCAAAGTCCATCATCGTGACGAAGAAAGTCGCAGACTTGATCCGATCGTCGCCCTTGGCGGCCATCCAGGCCAGCGTGGCAGCGAGCAGCGTGCCGCCGAGGCAATAGCCGATGGCGTTGACCTCGCGTTCCCCGGTCGCCTGCTCGATCGCATCCAACGCCGCCAGATAACCTTCGGTCATGTAGTCGTCGAAGCCCTTCTCGGCGAGCCGCTCGTCCGGGTTGACCCAGGAGATCATGAACACGGTGTGGCCTTGGCTGACGGCCCAGCGCACGAGGCTGTTCCGCGGCCGCAGGTCCAGGATGTAGAACTTGTTGATCCACGGTGGACCGATCAGCAGCGGGCGCTTCAGCACCTGCTCGGTCGCCGGGGAATACTGGATAAGCTGCATCAGATCGTTCTGATAGATGACCTTGCCGGGCGAGACGGCGATGTTCTGACCCAGCCGGAACGCCTCCATGTCGGTCATCTTGATCCGGAGCTGGCCCTTGCCGCGCTCGAGATCGGACAGCAGGTTGTTCAATCCCTTCAGCAAATTCTCCCCGCCGGTCTCGGCGGTCTTGCGCAGCACCTCGGGATTGGTCAGCAGGAAATTAGAGGGACTCATCGCATCGATGAACTGGCGGGCATAGAAATCCACTTTTTGCGCCGTCTTCGGGTCCATCCCATCGACCTGGCGCACCGCGTCCTGCACGAAGCGGGCGGACAGCAGGTAGGATTGCTTGATGAAGTCGAACACCTCGTTCTCGTGCCAGGCTTCGTCCTTGAAGCGGCGATCCGAGGCGGGCGCATCGATGACCCGCTGTGCCGGCATGCCCATCATGCGCTTGGCGGTGTTCTGCCAGAGCGTCATGTAGTCCTGCCAGAAGCCGAGTTGGGCCCGCATCACCTGCGCCGGATTCGTCATCATGCGCGCGGTCATCTCGAGGAATGCACTGCCAATATTGAGCGGGTCGGCGGAAGGCTGCCTGGCGTCCTGCCGCTTCAGCCACTCGCTCACGATTCGCTGCGAGCGCTCGGCGATATCGGCCATGGAGCGGCCCACGACCTCCGGGTCGGGCAGCTTGAACCCGCCGGTATCGGGCTCGTCCGTAGTGGCCATATCGGGCGTCCTTTCCGTAGGCCCCGCCCTCCGCTACATCAGTCGCCGTTTGGCGGGAGAACGGAGACGGGCCTGATTTCGATGTTGATAATCGAGATGGGGGCGCAACCTAGTCGGCACCATGGCTGGCTTCAAGCAGGCCGCGCTGCTGCCACCGCATGGGCGGCACTGGCCGGATTTCGGGCTGCTGTCCGGCTGCGCTTCGGTCAATCCGGTGAACTGGTTCCATAGCGCCGAAGGCGGGGCGATCGCGCAGCCGCACCAAGCGCCACCCGGACAGAACCAGCCCTATCCCAACCTCGCGACCGTTCCTCCCACTCCGCCCCCACCGGACATGGCGGCGCTCGAGCATATCTCCGACGCCCTCATAGCCGACCGGACGAACGCCCAGCATTTGGCGGCCGCGGCACCGCTGGCGGATCCGTCTTCGCCGACCGCGTCGCCGGATCTGTTCGGTATCGGCACCACTCCGCCACCTGGCCCGCCACCGCCACCCGGGGTTCCCGCCGCCTCGGCTAGCCTCTCGGCGGCGACTGCGCCGCCCGCTCCTGCTCCCGCTGCGCCAGCGGCATCAGCGGCCCCGATGCCGACGGCACCCGTCGCCTCCGCCCCGGTGTCGCAGAAGATTGCCACGGCTCCGCCTCCGCCGCAGAAAGCGCCGGTTGGCACCGTGCAGAGCGCGCCGCTCCCGGACATTGCGACAGCGACGCAAGTGCCGCAGGCCGAGCTCGGCACACTCCCGCCGGTCCCGAGTACCTCCGCCCCCGCCAGCGGCGCTCGCCGGCGCGGGGGTGTCACCGAGTTCCAGCGCACGCGGGGGCCGGACCCACCAGCGCCGATGCGCCGTCCGCCGCCCCACCGCCGAAGGCTCCGGCTGCGGCCAGCACCCCGCCGCCCGCCGCATCTTCAATCGCCGCGGCCCCCAAGGCTGCCCCACCGGCGCCGGCCACAGCGTCCGAGCCGGCGCCCAATCCGGCAACGACGGTGACGATCGAGTTCGCCCCGGCGTCTTCATCCGTTCCGCCGGCTTCCTTGCCGGCCCTGAAAGCGTTGGCCGCCAAGCGCGGGAATCATGTGATCGAAGCGCTGGGCCGCGGTGACGCTGGTTCTGCCGATCCGTCGGCGCAACAGCAGGCGGTCACGCTTGGTTTCGCCCGCGCCCAGGCGATTGCAGCGGCGCTCGCCTCCAGCGGGGTGCCGCGCGGAGCCATCCAGGTAATGGCACTGGCGACCGGTTCCGGCGGCATGGCGCAATTGATAGAATAACGTATTGATCCCGAAAGTACCCTTTGCGATGGTCATGCATTCTGACGAATTCCACGGGCTCGACCGCGTGCCGGCGGTGTTGGCATGACCCGTCCGCTGTCTGTCGCGGTTGCCGGACTGGGCACGGTCGGTGTCGGGGTGCTGCGCCTGTTGCGCGACAACGCCGACGTGGTGGCGGCGCGGGCGGGTCGGCCGATCGCCGTGACGGCGGTCTCGGCGCGCGACAGAGTGCGCGACCGCGGCGTGTCGCTCAGCGGGCTGCGTTGGTACGAGGATCCTGTGGCGATGACTGCGGATCCAGCCGTCGATGTGATTGCGGAATTGATCGGAGGGGCCGACGGGCCGGCTCGCGCGGTCGTTGAATCGGCGATCGCCGCGCGCAAACCGGTGGTGACCGCCAACAAGGCGATGCTCGCGGTACACGGGGCGGAGTTGGCGTCCCTGGCCGAAGAGGCGGGCGTCCCGTTGGCATTCGAGGCTGCGGTGGCGGGCGGCATCCCGGTGATCAAGGCGCTGCGCGAGGGGTTGGCAGGGAACCGGATCGCGCGCATTGCGGGCATCCTCAATGGCACTTGCAACTACATCCTGACCCGGATGCAGGGCGAGGGCCGCGAATTCACCGAGGTGCTGGCTGACGCCCAGCGGCTTGGCTATGCCGAGGCCGATCCGTCCTTCGACATCGACGGCGTGGATGCGGCGCATAAGCTGGCCATTCTCGCAGCTTTGGCGTTCGGTCGGCCGGTTGCGTTTGATGCCGTGCACGTCGAGGGGATTCGCCGGGTCTCCGCGCTGGATATCGGGTTTGCCGCCGATCTCGGGTACCGGATCAAGTTGCTGGGTATCGCGAGCGCAACCGAGGCGGGGATCGAGGCGCGGGTGCATCCTTGCCTGTTGCCGTCAGGGGCGCCGCTGGCGCGCGTCGATGGCGTGTACAACGCGGTAGTGACCGAAGGCGACTTCGTCGGCCGCGTGATGCTGGAGGGACGCGGGGCGGGAGCCGGGCCGACTGCATCCGCGGTTGTGGCGGACCTTGTGGATCTGGCGCGCGGGCGGACGACGCCGGTCTGGGGAGCGGCGGCTGGGGCTTTGTCGGCGGCACCGTCGGTGCCGATCGATGCGCATGTAGGATGTTATTATCTGCGGTTGATGGTGGTCGATCGCCCGGGGGTCATTGCGGATGTGACGGCGGTGCTGCGCGACCTGGGCGTGTCATTGGAGAGCATGCTGCAACGCGGCCGCGCGCCCGGCGAGGCCGTGCCGGTCGTTTTGGTAACGCACGAGACCCGGGAGAGCGCGATGACGGAGGCGCTACGGCGGATCGGTGCGCTCGATGCCGTGCTGGAGCGGCCGATCGTGATACGAATTGAACCAGGATGAGACGCGCCTAACGCGTTGGTTCATCCTTCCGGCGTCAGCCGGCGCGACCCTCGGCCGCGATTTAATCCCGGAACCTGAATGGAGAGCTTGCCTGCGGTTTGATACCGCACGGAAAAGCCCCGCGCCGCTTCGCATCGGCGCGGTCACCGCCCGACCGCGCTCGGCCCTGTCGTCGTTGCACGGAGCGTCGTTCACGTTTTCGCAAGCATATGCGTCTTTATTCTGTCCTATCTCGTTCCGGAGATTCGGCTGGCCAGCCAGGCCACCTGCCCTTTCGATCTATCTCGACCTGATCCGGTTCACCGCTGCGCTTGTGGTTTTTCTCGGCCACGTATCAGGCGAGCGGCTTACCGGGGGATTGCGAGGTCTCTGGTACCTCGGCCAATTCACTGATAACGCGGTTATTGCATTCTTTTTGCTGTCGGGGTTTGTCATTGCATACGTCGCAGAGAGTTGAGAGAAGACAGCCCGACTCTACGCGATCAGTCGCCTCGCACGAATCTACTCGGTTGCTCTGCCTGCACTAGTTATAACGTTTCTGCTTGACTCGATCGGCCGCACGATCGATCCGCAGGCTTACAGCATCGCCTGGGGTTATATCGGCCACGGTCGGCCATGGCAGTTTCTGTCTGGGCTGCTGTTCCTCCATCAATTGTGGTTCAGCCATGTGCCTCAAGGTTCCGACCTACCATACTGGTCGTTGGGGTTTGAGGTCTGGTATTATTTGATTTTCGCGCTTGCCGTGTTCTCCCCTGCCCGTTTGCGTTGGGCCGCGGCGTTGGGCGCCCTTGCGGTGGCCGGACCGAGGATCGCACTGCTCTTTCCTATCTGGCTGCTTGGGGTTGGCTGTTATCATTTCCGCATACGATCGAATGTTTTGCCTCGATCCGGCCTGATGGCGTGGGTGGGGACGATAGTGGCGTATGCGCTCTATGCCATTCTGCTTCAGCGGCATCTTGTGCAGTCACTACACTCACTCACGGTTGACCGGTATATCGTTGCTGTCTGCTTCGCGGTGAATATCGTCAGCTTCCGGCTGATGTCGCCGCTTGTCGCGGGTTGGCTTCGGGCGGCAGCAGGACCGATCCGCTGGGCCGCCGGGGCAACGTTTACTCTATATCTGCTCCACCTGCCGGTGGCGCAGTTTCTCTCCGTTCTGGCGCCTTGGCGACCCGCCTCAGCATTGCGTCAGCTGTTCGTGGTCGGGGGCACGTTGATCGTCGTCTTCGTCGTTGCCCAGCATACTGAACGGCGTAAGGAGCAATGCCGACGCTGGATCGCAACTGGATTCCGACTGATTGCTGGAACGGTTCATATCAAGGGTACCGACCAGCCCGAAACCGCTTGCCCGGAAGCGGCAGAGAACGTGGCTCAGAGCGCAATGGAAGCGATCGAGATCGCCAACAAGCGAGGTGCCACGCTCGCAGGCTAACCCCTCCCCGTTTTACGCGGGAGACCTCATTGGCGGCGAAACGTGTCATTGTTCGGCTCCTGCCCCGGGGGTGCCGTCGATGGCGTTGCAGCGCGTTCGGGGTCCCGCTCCCTTCCCTGGCCAGCGGTTTCGTGGCCCATTGGCATGCGCAGTGCTGATGCAATCGAAGGAGGGCGGGATGGAGGTCGAGTGGCGCAATCTGCGCGCCGATCAGCTCCGCGAGCGGACCGGGGCAATGGTGATCGTGCCAGTCGCCTCGTTGGAGCAGCACGGGCCGCATCTGCCGGTTGAGGTGGACAGCCGGCTGGGCGAGACGGTGGCGCTGCGCACTGCGCGCAAGGTGGTGGCACGCGGCGACGACGCGCTGGTGCTGCCGGTCGTCTGGACCGGCCTTTCCGAGCACCACATGAGCTTCGGCGGCACGATCACGCTCGACCTGGCGGCGTTCGGCGCGGTGATTGAAGGCATCTGCCGCTCGCTGATCCGGCACGGGTTCCGCCGTGTCGTGCTGCTGAACGCGCATGGCGGCAACGAGAATGCACTGCGCAACCTGACCGACGAGCTGACGCCGAAGCTGGAAGTGCCGATCGTGCAGTTCGCCTACTGGCGTGCGGCGGCCCTAGCTATCGCCGAAATCCTGGAGGCGCAGACCGCGCTGATGCATGCCTGCGAGGCGGAGACCTCGATGATGATGGCGGCGCGGCCGGACCTTGTTGCGGCGGATCGCATTCCGCTCGCCAAGGTCAACCGGAGCCCGGATGTCGAACCGGGCGCGTATCGCTGGCGCACGATCGCATCGCGCTCGGCATCGGGCGTGATTGGTGATCCGGAAGCGGCGAGCGCGGCAAAGGGCGAACGCCTGTTCGAAGCGATATCCGATGCGCTCGCGGCGAAACTGTGCAATCGGGAGCTGTGGGAGTTGCCGTGGCGATGAGCATCGCATTCGAGGTGAATGGCCGCATGGTGTCGGTGCAGGCGGATCATACGACGCCGCTGCTTGACGTGTTGCGGAACGAGCTCGGGATGAAGGGGACGCGGTACGGCTGCGGACTGGAGCAGTGCGGAAGCTGCATGGTGCTGGTGGATGGCGAGTTGGTGTTCTCCTGCTCGCGCGAGGTCGGCACGGTTGCCGGGCAGCATGTTACCACGGTAGAAGCGCTGGCCAGCCATCCACTGGTGCGGGCGTTCCTCGACGAGCAGGCGGGTCAGTGCGGCTACTGCCTGTCGGGGATCGTGATCAGCGCCAAGGCGCTGCTGGACCGCAATCCGACGCCTACGCGCGCTGACATTGTCGCGGCGCTGGAGCCGCATCTCTGTCGGTGCGGCACCCACCAGCGGATCATCCGCGCGATCCAGCACGCCGCCGCGACCATGCGCGAAGGAGCACCGGCGACCATCCTGCCGCTTTCGGTCGTCAACAACCCCCGCCCCGACCGATGGATCCAATTCGAGCCCGACCGCACCGTCCGGCTTTCCGTCGGCAAGGTGGAGATCGGCCAGGGCGTGCTGACCGCGCTGGCCCAGATCGCCGCCGAGGAGCTGGATGTGGGGTTGGACCGCATCCGCATGGTTTCGGGCGATACCGGTGCGGCACCCGACGAGGGTTCGACCAGCAGCAGCCTGTCAATCGAGGTATCCGGCGCATCGGTGCGGCTGATCGCCGCCGAGGTGCGGAGCCGGGTGCTGACCCGGCTGGCGCAGCGGCTGAACTGCGCGACGGAGGACATCGCGGTGGTCGATGGCGCGTTCTTCCGCGGTGAGGTGCCGACGGGCCACGATTACTGGAATTTCGCCGGCGAGGCCGACCTCGCACGCGAGGCGGACGGCACGGCGCCGCGCAAGCCGGTCACGCGCTACAAGGTGGTGGGCATGCCGGTCGCGCGACTCGATCTCCCGGCGAAGCTCACCGGCGCCGCGTTCATCCACGACATGGCGCGGCCGGATATGCTGCACGCGCGGTTGCTGCGCCAGCCGTCGCGCAGCGCGCGGCTTGCTACGTTCGACGAAGCGGCGATCCGCCGGGCGGCTGGTGGGGAGCTTCGCATCCTTCGGCGCGGCGATTTCGTCGCGCTGATCAGTCCGGATGAAACCACCGCCCAGCGTGCTGCCGTCGCGGCGCTCCTGCATGCAACGTGGGAGAATGTTCGCCGGCTGGAGCCGGCGCAGCAGGAAGCCGCCTGGTTGGTAGGCCAATCTAGCGACGACCGGCGGCATGGCGATCCGCCCGCCGACATCGCCGGCGAGGTGTTCGAGGCAAGCTATTCGCGCGGTTATGTGGCGCACGCCGCCATCGGCCCGTCCTGCGCACTGGCTGAATGCCGCGACGGCCACCTGACGGTGTGGACGCACTCCCAGGCGGTGTATCCGCTGCGCAATTCACTCGCCAACGTGCTGGGCCGTGCGCCCGAGACAATCACAGTGCGGCATGCGCAAGGGCCCGGCTGCTACGGCCATAACGGGGCGGACGACGTGGCGCTGGACGCGGCGCTGATCGCGGTCGAGATCCCCGATCGTTGCATCCGTGTCCAATGGCGACGCGAGGAGGAATTCGCCTTCGAGCCGGTCGGCACTGCGCAGGCGGTGAAGATCCGCGCCGTGCTCGACACCAACGGTCGGCCGCGCGACTGGACCGCCGAGATCTGGGCCGCCACGCATGTGCAGCGCCCGGCTATGGGCGGCAACATGCTGGCGCACGAGGCCCTGCCACAGCCGGCACCTGAGCCGCGCGTCACCGATCCGGCGGAGGCCGCCGGCGGCGGCGGCACGCGCAACGCGGTGCCGATGTACGATGTCGGCACCAAGCGCATCCTGCATCATCTTGTGCTGCGTGCGCCGGTGCGCACCTCGGCTCTGCGTGGGCTGGGTGCGCCGGCCAACGTGTTCGCGCTGGAATGCGCGATGGACGAACTGGCTGAGCGTGCGGGCGAGGATGCGGTGACCTATCGGTTGTCGATCCTATCCAACCCGCGCGCCCGGCGGGTAATCGAGCGGGTTGCGGCCATGGCCAGATGGGATCGGCGCGGGGCCGCCGGCAGCGGGCGCGGACTGGGGATCGGCTTCGCGCAGTATAAAAACCGCTCGGCTTATGCGGCGGTGGTGGCCGAGGTCGAGGTCGAGCGCGAGGTGCGGCTGCATCGCGTGTGGTGCGCCGCCGACGCCGGGCTGGTGATCAATCCGGACGGCGCGCGCAACCAGCTTGAAGGCGGCATCCTGCAATCAGCAAGCTTTACGCTGAAGGAGCAGGTGCAGTTCGATGGGCAGGGGATCAGCTCAACCGACTGGAGCCTGTATCCCATCCTGCGCTTCTCCGAGGTGCCGGAGATCATGTGCGAGCTGATCGAGGCGAACGATCAGCCCTCGCTCGGCATGGGTGAGTGTACGATGGGACCGACCGCCGCGGCGATCGGCAATGCAGTGGCGCACGCGCTGGGGACGCGCCTCCGCGACCTGCCGCTGACGCGCGACCGCATTGCCGCGGCGCTGCTCAACGGATGATGCCGTGTACGAGAGCGACTGATGGATTTCTCAGGCATTCACGCGATCCTCTACGCCCTGTTCGACGAGGCGGAGCAACTGGATCGCATGGCGATGCGCCGCCAGGTAGAGGCCTGTCTCGCTGCCGGTGTGCACGGTATCGGGGCGCTTGGCCTCGCCACCGAGGTCGCCAAGCTGACCGATGCCGAACGCTGCCGGATCATGGAGTGGGTCGCAGAGGACAATGCCGGACGCCTCCCGTTATTCTTTACCATCTTTGGAACGTCGGTCGCCGAACAGGTGGCCCAATTGAAACGGGCCGAGGCGGCCGGCGCCGATTGGGTGATCCTGCAGCCGCCGCCGGTCGGCCAGTTCGGGGCTGGCGAGTACATCGTGTTCTTCGGCCGGGTCGCGGCAGAGACCGCGCTACCGGTCGGCATCCAGAACGCTCCCGTCTTCCTTGGTCGCGGCCTCGCACCGGAGGACATCGTCCGTTTGATCACGCAACACCCGAACATATGCGTGCTGAAGGCGGAAGGCCCCGCAGTTGAGATCGAGCGGGTGATCGCCGCAACCGGCGGCGGGGTGCCAGTCTTGAACGGCCGCGGCGGGCTGGAGTTGACCGACAACCTTCGCGCCGGCTGCTCCGGGCTGATCCTGGCACCAGACATTATTGACCACGCGGTTGTCGCTTATGATCGTTTTCGCACCGGTGACACCGATGGTGCCGAGGCCGCGTATGCCCGCCTGCTGCCCGCGGCCAGCTTCGCCATGCAATCGATCGAGGCGCTGTTGTGCTACGGCAAGCGGGTCATGGGGCTGCGTGCCGGGATCGCGATCCACGACCGTGCGCCCGCCCTGCGCCCAACCGACTTCGGCCTGGCGTGCGCCGCTGAACACGTGCGACGGCTGGGCCCCTGGCCAACTGCCGGCAACTGAGGCTAATTAAACTGCCAGCGAACCGGTCGAGAACGCCGGATTGTCTGGGAGGCACCGATGCAAGGCCTGATGCAGCTTCAGCCGCTGCTGATCTCGTCGATCATCCGCCACGCCGCGCGCCATCATGGCACGACCGAGGTTGTGTCGCAGATGAGCGACACGGTCCGGCATCGCACGACCTACGCTGACATCGAGCGGCGGTCGCGGCGGTTGGCTCGCGTGCTGCAAGGTCTGGGGGTGCGCTTCGGCGACCGCGTCGGCACTCTCGCCTGGAACACATATCGGCACCTGGAACTGTTCTATGCCACCTCCGGGTCCGGTGCCGTCTGCCACACCGTCAACCCGCGGCTGGCGCAGCAGGACATCGAGTACATCATCACCCATGGGGGCGACAGCGTGCTGTTCGCTGATAGCAGCTTCGCCGCACTGGTGCAGAGCATTGCCCCAGCAATCCGCGACAACGTACGCGCTGTCGTGATCACGGCGACACCCGATGAAATGCCAGAGCTCAATCTGCCGCCCGGTATGGCGCTTCATTGCTACGAGGTGCTGATGGCGGAGGCCGACGAAGATTTCATCTGGCCGCAATTCGACGAAAATACCGCGAATGCGCTCTGCTATACGTCAGGCACCACAGGCCTTCCCAAGGGCGTGCTGTACAGCCACCGTTCGACGGTGCTGCATGCGTACGCCGCGAACAGCGCCGACGCGTTCGGCCTGCGAGCAGTGGACCGCATGATGCCCGGCGCGCCGCTGTACCACGCCGCAGCTTGGGCGATGCCATACACGGTCCCGATGGTGGGCGCGGCGCTGATCCTGCCCGGCCGGCATCTGGACGGGGCAAGCCTCGTGCGTCTGCTCAACGAGGAACGGGTGACCGTGACCGCCGCCGTGCCGACGGTCTGGCTCGGCGTGCTGGCGCATCTGCGGAAGAGCGGGCAACGGCTGACGCATCTCAGGCGCATCTTCAGCGGTGGGTCGGCGGTGCCGCGGGCGATGATCGAAGGCTTCGCGGAGTATGGCGTGGAAGTGCAGCACGGCTGGGGGATGACTGAGACCGGGCCGTTGGTGAGTTGCTACGCGCCGGTTGCCGCAACCGCCGACCTCGCCGGCGAGTCGGAGACGCGGCTGCGATTGAAGCAGGGGCGTCCAATCTTCGGCACTGAAGTCAGGATCGTCGATGCCGAAGGCAAGGACCTGCCCTGGGACGGGACGGCATTCGGCGATCTGCTGGTGCGAGGGCCGTGGATCACGCGCGAATACCTGCATCGCGGCGCCGAGGGCGCTGCCAATGCCGATGGCTGGTTCGCTACCGGCGATGTCGCAACGATCGACCCGAACGGGTATATCGAGCTGGTGGACCGTTCGAAGGATCTGATCAAGTCCGGCGGCGAATGGATCAGCTCGATTGCGCTCGAGAACATCGCCGTCTCGCATCCGGATGTCGCCGAGGCAGCGGTGATCGCGGCCAGGCACGAGAAATGGATGGAGCGGCCGCTGCTGCTGGTGGTACCGAAGCCGGGGCGGCAGATCGACACCGGGAGCGTGCTGGCCCTGTACGAAGGGGCCGTCGCCAGATGGTGGCTGCCCGACGCGGTCGTGGTGGTGGAGGAACTGCCCCACACCGCTACGGGCAAGCTCAACAAGATCGCGCTTCGCCAACGCTATGAGGGTCATCTGCTCGGCGAGGCGCGGGCGCGGACCTAGGGGCAAGGTTTCCATGACGACGAACCCGGATACGATTTTGAGACTGCAGGCCGGCGTGGAACCGGCATTTGCCATGCTCGCCGGCATGCAAATGGAGGTCTTCACGCTGCTCGCCGATGGTCCAAGCAGCGCGAGCCAACTTGCCGAAACGCTGGGCGTTGCCGAAGAACGGCTGTCGCGACTGCTGCATGCGCTGGTGGTGTCCGAATTGCTGGAGAAGCGAGAGGACGGATTTGCGAACACGGAGGAAGCGGCAACATTCTTGGTGAAGGGACGAAGCGGCTATCTGGGCGGCATACATGAATTGTTGAGCCAACTCCTCCGATGAGGAGATGGCCGCGATGTTGCGGGGGCTGCACCCGAACGCTGTCGCCTCCGGCCGTGACCTTGCGCGTCGCTTCGATTTTTCGGCATGTCGGTCGATGATCGACGTGGGTGGAGGCTCGGGCGGATTGATTGCGGCCTTGTGCGAGGCGAATCCCGCGCTGCACGCCGCGCTGTTCGATCTTCCGCGTACTGCAGCGTTGGCGGCGTCGATTCTCGCCGCCACACCCGGGGGCGAGCGCGTCTCTGTCGAAACGGGGGATATTCTGGTGGCACCGCCCGGTGGGACGCATGACATGACGGGGCGGTGATGCGCGCCTTGGTGCAGGTGCTGTCGCCCGCCGATGCCGCGCGCGCAATCGCCAACACTGCAGCGGCAGTGCGACGCGGCGGCGCGATTTACATAGTGGGCGGCGGGATCCTCGACGATTATCGGCTCGCCCCGAGTGCTGCCGTGTTCCGGAATCTGACATTCATGAATTTATATCCCGCCGGCGCGGCGTACACAGAGACCGAGCACGCGACATGGCTATCGACGGCCGGCTGCGGCGAGTTGCAGCGGATCACATTGCCGAACGGCCACGGGATTATCCGCGCGACAAAGCTCGACTGACTCGCGACGCTAGCATGGGGCGAACAGGAACGCGGTCCATCAACGGGACGGTGTCCGGATCAGCTAGTCTAATTTGTTACTGCAGATGCCGTGAACCATCCTGCTTAGCTCCGGCGGCTGCTCTGATACTGCTGTTGCATGCCATGCCTCATGCGTTCGCGCGTCAATGGCAATAGCGCCGAAGCCGACCGTGGCCACGGGCTGCCCCCCTTCGATGGCCGCCATTGTAGAAATGCCGACCAACCCATACTGGTTATGCTCCATGAGCTGAAATCGTTTGACGCTGCCGCTTTGAAATGTCTCTACTAACTCATTTCCATCCACCACATAGGTTACACGAGTTGGTTCATGGGTTGCAGACTGAAAACTGCATGCCCAGCCCTCAGCAGCTCTTGCGGCCCCAGTCGTAACCGCGGAACCAATTCCTGGCGCCACAGCAGCGACAAACAGCCGCTTCATTCTGTCGTGGTTTTTGGCAATTTGCATCGTTCTGCTTCCCATTCAGCTCACGCGGCCCACCAGGGCCGGATACAGATTCATATCCGGGGCGGTGCCAACGATCGAACTTCGAACAACCATTTTGACCCTTTCCTTTTCGCTCATCGGAAGAACTGCCAAATGTTTATCTGGTCTGACCGGATCGCCCTTGATCTGTATCAACAGTCCGTCGGATTTTGCGTTTACCGACCGAGGGTCTCACACTCGCGGCTCGGACGCTCGGCGCCCCTCTTCCTTGATCGGCGGCACAGCTATCGTGCACGCCGTGGTGTTAGTACAAAGGCCCATGAGAATGGCGCTCGGCAGACAGCCCGCCCTCAACCGTCAGGGTCGGGCTCGTGCCGGCCATCTCCCGAGCGCTGGCCTGCCCCAACTTTGACACTGGTGGTGAATTTGCCGCCTTGGGGCATGGCCTGCGGGAGCGGTACCAATCCGAGCGCGGAACAGCCTCTATTCTGGCCGATTTTGGTGTGTTGATCGGGAACATCCTTCGAACCTCGAGTCCGCGCCACCTGTGTCAAAACTTGTTCCTGGCGATGACGGGAGACTGGGATCGCTATCCGGCCCCACCTACCGCCCGACCCAGCGCCGCTTCATAGACGCGCAGCACGGAGCTTGAATCATCGACTCCCCAGCCTTTGGCGCGCGCCAGGCGCATCAGGTTCATCACCTGCGGGGCGATCATGCCGGGCAGGCCGAGCTCGTCCTGCATTTCCAGCGCCAGCCGCAGGTCCTTGTGCGCGAGGTCAAGCGCGAAGCCAGGGTTGAAGTCGCGGGCGAATGCCTTCTTGCCGAGACCACGGAACGCGTCGGAGTTGCCGGAGGCGTTGCAGATCACGTCATGCAGCTTGTGCAGGTCGATGCCGGCCAACGCGCCCAGCATCAGTGCCTCCGACGCCGCGGCGGCGTTGCAGAAGGCCAGCATGTTGTTGCAGAGCTTCGCCACCGAGCCCATGCCGATCTCGCCGACATGGATCACTTCCTTGCTGAAGGACTTCAGCAGCGGAAGCTGCGCCTCGAACACAGCCGGGTCGCCGCCGACCATGATGACGATGGTGCCGTCGGTGGCCCGCGGCACGCCACCGCTGACCGGCGCTTCCAGCATAGCGATGCGTTTGGCTGCCATGCCGGCGTGCACGCGCTTCGCGGTTGCCGGGGAGTTGGTCGAGAGGACGATGAAAACGCTGCCAGGGCGGGCGCTGGCGGCGATGCCATGCTTCCCGAGCGCTACGTCTTCGACGTGTTGCGGCATCGGCAGCGAGGTGAAGATCACGTCGGACGCGGCGGCCACTTCCGCCGTGGACGTGCCGGCGGAGGCGCCGAGCGTAGTGCAGGCGGCGATGGCGGTGGGATTGAGATCGAAGACGGTGACCTGATGGTTGGTGTTGCGGATGATGTTGCGGCACATGGGCCCGCCCATGTTACCGACGCCGATGAAGCCGACTTTCATATTGGATGTCTCCCTGGTGGCACTTCTCCTCCCGCAAGGGCAGGGGAGAAGTGGTCAGAACGGCGTATCCCCGCAAACCGTGATCCGGTGCATGATGCGCGTCTCGGCCGGGTAGTCGTTGATGGCGAAATGCTGGGTGCAGCGGTTGTCCCAGAACGCCAGCGAGCCCGTCTCCCAACGGAAGCGGCAGGTGAACTCCGGCCGGTGCGAGTGCTTCATCAGGAAGTCGATAAGCGGCCGGCTTTCCTCTTCGGTCATATCCTCAAAATGCTGCACGTGGCCGCCGATATAGAGCGCCTTGCGTCCAGTCTCGGGATGCGTGCGTACCAGCGGGTGTACCGAGGTGGTCTGAACGTCGTCGTCCGGATCCTTCGCCTTCATGCCGATCTTATCGGCATAGAACTCCTTGCGTGACTTGCCGCCATACTTCTTGCGGCTCTCGCCGTAGCAGACGGTGCGCAGCGAATTGCAGAGCCGCTTCATGCCGTCCGACAGCGACTCGAAGGCGAGGTACTGGTTGGAGAACATCGTATCGCCGCCGGTCGACGGCACTTGCTTCGCGTACAGGATCGTGCCCATCGCCGGCTGCGGGGAGAACATCTGGTCGGTATGCCAGGAGCCGCCGAAATTGCGCTTGTCGGTCGGGCGCTTGACGATCTCCGGTATCTCCGAGTGGTCCGGCATCCCTTCCATGAACGGGTGCAGGTGGATCTCGCCCCAGCGACGCGCGAAGACGAGCTGCTGCTCGGGCGTGAGCGACTGGTTGCGGAAGAAGATCACCAGATGATCGAGAAGGGCAGCACGCACTTCCGCCAATACGTCATCGTGGAGGTCGCGCGACAGATCGACACCCTCCACCTCGGCGCCGAGGCTCCCGGCGATGCGGCGCGCTTCAATGTAGCGGAACCGGCTGTTGCGCATCTGGTTCATGGGACCTTTGCTCCGTTCTGGCGGCGGGACGCAGCGCCGCCCAACAAGCTTGCCCCCGCTCGCCCGGCGGATCAATGTTCATGTCCGGATAAGCGAGGAGGGACGGCAATGGGCACGATCCGCGCGAAGCTGACGCATATGGGCATCCATGTCCGCGACCTGGACGAGATGGTACGCTTCTATACGGAGGTGCTGGGCCTGATCGTGGCGGATCGCGGACCGGGCCGTACGCCCGGGACAGAGCTCGTATTCATGACCGCGGATCCCGCCTGCCATCATCAGGTCGTGTTGGTTACCGGCCGACCCGACACGTCGGGCTTCAATCCGATCAACCAAGTGTCGTTCACGGTGGGCTCATTGGCCGAGCTGCGGGAGGTGCACGAGCGCGCACTGGCGCATGGTGCGAGAGGCATGCGCACGGTCAGTCACGGCAATGCCTGGTCGATCTATTTCCGCGATCCCGAAGGCAACACGCTGGAGGCGTATCTCGATACGCCGTTCCATGTGCCGCAGCCGCACGGCGAGCCGTTAGATCTCCGCCAGTCCGACGAGACCATCCTGCGCGAAACGGAGACGGCGTGTCGGGCTGATCCGGGCTTCATGCCGCGTGCGGAATACGTGCGGCAGGTGGCGGAGCGGCTGGGGTAGGCTATCCGTCAATGCTTACGACGATGGCTGCTGGTCCTCGCCGAGCGCATCGTCGCTCACCTCATCCAGTACATCCAGTAGGCGCGTGAGCAGCGCAAGTAACTCCGCCAGCTCGCCTTCGACGACACTCCACACCAGCCGATCATCCACCGTGGCGTAGCCGTGGATCAGCACGTTGCGCAAGGCCACGATGCGCGGCAGGTCGGGAATGGTAGCGGCGAGATTGGGATCAATCCGACGCAGCCCGGTGAACGCCTCACCGATAATCTCGAACTGCCGCTCGACCGCCGACCGCAGCATCTCATCGGCCAAGTAGTCGTCGTAGCTGCGCCCAGCGGTGAAGCGCGCAATGCGAGTGGCCGCGCGCCAAGCATCCTAGAGATACTTGGCCGCCAGGTCGGAAATCTTGCTGACGGAAACAAGCGCTGGCGCTGCGCCTCGACCCGTCCGCGCAGATAGGGATTCTTCAGGGCAGCCTCGGTGATCAGGTCCACCTCGCGCCCCAACAGCTCCGTCAGGGCGTCGCGCAGACCAAAATAGGCGTCAGCGTAAGCCATGGTCGGCAGTTCCTCGAATGCGACCAGGAAATCGAAATCACTGCGCAGGGGATCGAAGCACCCATCCGCCGCGGAACCGAACAGGTCCAGTTCTCGAACATGGAAGCGCCGGCACACGGCGGCGATAACGTCGGGCCCGGAGGTGGACAAGATGGTTGGAAGAGGGGGCATGCATGACAGTAGCATAGAGGGGCGGCTCGTACCCAAACCACGGCCAGTGGGCGAAAACGCCAGAGAGGCGGACAATTCTGCTCGCCTTCGTGTGCGCGCGATCCAAAAGATGGGGGGGACGATGCGGATACCAATCCTGATCACCGCCTGGGTCGGTCTTGTCTGCGGCGCTTCAGTCGCACAAGCCGCCAACAGCCCGACCGCAGAAGCAATCTTTCAGGGCGCCTGCGCCACCTGCCATGCGGCGGGGTCGCCGCGCGTGATCGCCGGTCAGCCCTTGCTGCCGAACACCCGGACCATCACCGGCGACAACCCAATAGGCGCCATTGGCATCATCATGCGCGGGAAGTTCCCGCCGCCGGAGCAGCGGGGGCCATGGATGCCCTCACTCGCCGCGACACTGAACGACTGGAACAGAACCGCTCGCCCAGCGATGCCGAGATGCGGGCATGGTTGCAGTCGAATCTGCGCCGCTGCGGGACGCATATGCGGATTCTTCGTGCGGTTCGCCGAGCCGCGACGCTGATGGCCCAGCGATGAGCTCTCTGCTTGCGTCCCGCAGAGCGGTGCTGGCGGGCGGCTCGTTGCTGCTCGGGTTTGCGCTGACGCGAGCCCGCGCCGCAGAGCAACCGGTGGGCGGCGATCTGAAAGTCGCGCCCGATCTGGACTCCTGGATCCGCGTCGATCCCGACGGGCAGATCACCGTCTTCACCGGGAAGGCCGAGCTGGGACAGGGGATCAGCACCGCGCTGATCCAGGTTGTGGCCGAGGAACTGGACGTCGGCCCCTCGCAGATCTTGCTGATAACGGCGGACACCGCGCGCACGCCGGACGAGGGCTATACGGCGGGTAGCCACTCCATGCAGGACAGCGGGACCGCCGTCCGCGACGCCGCCGCGGATGTGCGCGCGTTGCTGGTGCAAGCGGCCGCCCAACATTGGAATCTACCGTCGGGGCAGTTGCGCACCGAGGGCGGGCAGGTGCTCGCGCCAGACGGCCGGCGCACCGTCGCTCTTCAGCGTGCGAAAGGTCTGTTCGATATCCCATACGTGATGCCGCTGATAGTTTAAGCGACTCGGCTGCACCGCCGAAACTCGGCCGGGAGGCGCTTCGCGCGCTGGTTCGGTGGCTGGGATCGGGCGATGAGCGAGGCAGTCAGCCGGTTTGGCCAACGCTGCCGGACGACCGGCGACGCGCGGTGCTCCTCGTGCTTTCCCAGATCGCGCTTCGCCAGGACCGGACGGTGATCCTGGCCGAGGGTAGCTAGCCCGCTCCTGCGGCTGTTCCAACCAACTTTCCTCGGCTTCCCGGCGACTGCGGTCTTAAAATCCGGGATCTGCCGGGTTCGGTCCGGAGATAAAGATCGGAGGCATGTCCTGGCCGGATGGCCGGCCTGATTTGCGTCGTTCCTTGTCAGGCTGATTTGGTTCAAAGTCGCGGGGAGGTGGAACGGAGCCCCGCCGATGGCCAATATCGCTCAGGCTGGCATAACGCCGCCTGCCGCGCGCCACCTCCCTGTCGCGGCAGCCTTGGGTGCGCTCGGTATAGTGTACGGGGATATCGGGACCAGTGCGCTCTACGGATTGAAGCAAGCGGCGCAGGCCGCGGGAACAGCGTCGCCAGAATCGGTGCTGGGCATCGTCTCTCTGATCTTCTGGTCCTTGATCCTGATCGTCTCGCTGAAATACGCGATCCTGGTCATGCGCGCCGACAACAACGGCGAAGGCGGGATCGTCGCTCTATTGGCCCTGCTGAACGCACGGCATGCGCCGCCGCACAGTTGGCGCGCCTCGCTGCTCGTCGTGGGCCTCGTAGGAGCGGCATTGCTGTACGGGGACGGCATCATAACGCCCGCCATCTCGGTGCTCAGCGCCATGGAAGGACTCGAGGTGGATGCGCCGCATCTCGCTCCGATGGTCGTCCCGATCACGGTGGTAATCCTGATCGGGCTGTTCCTCGTTCAGAAGCACGGAACCGATTTTGTGGGCGCCATTTTCGGGCCGGTGATGCTGGCATGGTTTATCGTCATCGCCATCCTCGGCATTCCGGCGATCCTGCGCACGCCAGGCGTCCTGGTCGCACTCAGCCCGTCATACGCGCTGATCTACCTGCTCCACGCCGGGCCGGCGATTGCCTTCGCGGTTCTTGGAGCGGCTTTCCTGACCCTCACCGGCGCCGAGGCAATGTATGCCGACATGGGCCATTTCGGACCCATCCCGATTCGTCTCGGTTGGTTCGCAGTCGTCCTGCCGGCGCTGGCGCTCAACTACTTCGGGCAGGGGGCGCTGCTACTGGTCGATCCACACGCGGTGACGAACCCGTTTTACCTGCCGTGCCACGCTGGGCCCACTACCCGATGGTCGGGTTTGCAGCTCTGGCAACCATAATCGCATCGCAGTCGATCATCTCCGGTGCTTACTCACTAACGCAGCAGTGCATTCAGCTCGGTTTCCTGCCCCGCATGCGCGTGCTGCACACCGCCAGCCACCAGCGCGGGCAAATCTACATGCCCATCGTGAACTGGCTGCTCGCCCTGGGCACGCTCGCCGCAGTGCTTGGTTTCCGTTCGTCCGATGCGCTCGGCGGCGCCTATGGCATCGCGGTCTCCTTAGCTGATGGCGATCACCACGGTGCTAGATGCGGTAATGGGGCCGCCCAGCGAACGGGCTAGCAGGAGCGGTGGCTGTCCCTCACAGTGATGGTGTGTAACGGGGTCCGAATGGCTCGGGCCCAAGCATCGAGAGAGGGACAGCCGTGGAATACTATGCCGCAATCAACGTCTCGCTGGAACTCAGCAGTGTGTGCGTGGTGGACGGGACCGGGAAGATCATCCGCGAGGCGAAGGTGGTGAGCGAGCCGGAGGCGCTCGTTGCGTTCTTTCGCGATATCGGCCTGACGTTCACGCGGGTTGGCCTGGAAGCGGGTCCGTTATCGCAGTGGCTGCATGCGGGGCTGACGGAAGCAGGGCTTCCGGCGATCCTGATCGAGACCCGGCACGTCAAGGCGGCATTGAAGGCGATGACGGTGAAGACGGATCGCAACGACGCACGCGGCATGGCGCAGTTGATGCGCCTGGGCTGGTTTCGACCGGTGCACGTGAAGACGCTGCCGGCGCAAGAGATCCGGGTGCTGCTGGTCGGGCGGAAGCTGCTGCTGGGCAAGCTGCACGATGTCGAGCTCGGTATTCGCGGCCTGCTGCGCGGCTTCGGCCTGAAAGTCGGCAAGGTGAGCAAGAACGGCTATGAGGCTCGCATCCGGGCGCTGGTGACAGGGCATCCGATGCTGGAGCCGGTTGCGGACGCGATGCTGAAGGCGCGGGCGAGCCTGCGAGACGAATGCGGGAAGCTGCATCGGATGTTGTTGCGTATCGTCCGTCACGATACTATATGCCGACGTCTGATGAGCGTGCCTGGTGTCGGGCCAGTTGTTGCGATAACCTACAAGACGGCGATCGACGATCCGACGAGATTTCGCAAATCCAGGGATGTCGGGCCCTATTTTGGCCTGACACCGAAGAAGTACCAATCTGGCGAGGTGGATTGGACGGGGCGAATCAGCAAGGTTGGCGATGCGATGGTACGAACCACGCTGTTTGAAGCGGCAAACGTTATGCTCACTCGCACCACGCGGTTCTCCGCGTTGAAGGCGTGGGCCCTGCGGATCGCGAAGCTGCGCGGGTTGAAGCGGGCGAAGGTGGCGCTGGCACGCAAACTGGCGGTGGTGCTGCATCGCATGTGGGTTGATGGCAGCGAGTTCCGCTGGAGCAGGACGTCAGCCGACGCTGCCACTTGATAAGTTCAACCGGAAAAGGAGGAGGGACAACGGAGGGCGCAACAGCTCTTCGATAACGAGGTCCCGTCGCAGGGACGCGGATCGAGTGAAGCCGCAAACATGGGCGTCGGCCGGAGCAACCACCGGACCACGCGCACCCTAGATTGGCTCGCTCGGTCTGTCTGATCGCATGAAGTGGCGGCTACAACGCCGACCACGAACAGAAGCCCGAGCCCTGCGGCGTGATGCGTTAACGAGGGTCTTGACACCAGCGGCCCCATTACAGAAGCCCATGTTTCCCCTTCGGGTCCGGCAGGCTGAGCCGGTCCCATTGATTTTGCTTGATCCGGAGGTCGTTTTTCCCGGTTTTTCGCGAAAACGTAGTGACAGAGGTTCGCTGAAATTGGCGAATTTTCCTGCTTGCAGCACTCGGATTCTTATTGCTATCCGCAGGGCCAGATATTGGGGAAGCGATGTTCCTGCGCGTGGTTCGCGCCGCCGGCGGCGCCGGGGTGACGCACGAGTATGTGCGCGTCGTCGAAGCCTTTCGCGAGAAGGGCAAGACACGGCATCGCACCATTCTCAATCTCGGTCGCCGCGACGTGCTGGCGGCGCATCTCGACCTCGGCAAGCTGACGCGCCTGTTGCACGGCGAGGCGGTCGCTGCCGCCCCCGCCAGCGAGCTCCGGCCCGATCAGGTGCAGGCGGTCGCGGCCTGGGATTGGGGACCGACGCTGGTGGCGCGCCACTTGTGGCGCGAGCTCGGGCTCGAGGCGACACTCGACCGGCTGAGCAGGCCCGGCCATCGCGATGTCAGCACGCTGAGCGACCGTGCTTTGCTGCTGGTGGTCAATCGCCTCACCGCACCCGGCAGCGAGCATGGGCTGGCGCGTTGGCTGGAGACCGACTTCGTCTGCGATCGCGACGGTCGGCGTTGGCTGGCGCAATGGCGCGACGAGACCAGGCGCAAAGCCAGCCGGACGCCGCGGGTGCAGGTCGAGCTGCGCCAGCTCAAACAGTGGTACCGAACGCTTGACCAATTGCTCAAACGCAAGGCGGCGATCGAGCATGCGCTCTATCTCAGGCTGCGTGATCTGTTCTCGCTGCAGATCGACGTGGTGTTCTACGACCTCACCTTCGACCTATTTCGAAGGCAAGGGACCAGCGGAGCTCGGCGCGCATGGCCACAGCCGCGATGGCAAGCCGCGCAACCCGCAGGTGTTGGTCGGCCTGGTCTTGGTCGACGGCTGGCCGATCGCGCACCACGTGTTCGCCGGCAATCGGCGCGATGCCATGACCGTCTCCGATGTGGTGCATGATCTGGAGCAACGCTTCGGCATCAAGCGCATCGTGTTGGTGGGCGACCGCGGCATGGTTACCAGCCAGAACCTCGATGAGCTGCGCAGCGGCGGTCATGGCTATATCGTCGGTCGCAATCGCCGTCGCAGCGGCGAGATCTTCGACTATATCCAAAGCGCCACCGGAGCGTGGATCGAATGCCCATGCGGCATCACTGCCGGCGAGAAGCCGACACCTCCAAAGACACTGGTTCAGGAAGTCACCTCGAACAGACCCGGTGTCCGCGTGTTTGTCGTTCATTCCGAGGAGCGCCTGGCGTTCGAGCAGGCGCAACGCCTCAAGGCCATGGATCGCGTGCGGAGCAAGCTCGACAAGCTGGCGCGTCGCGTTGCCAGCGGAAAGCTGAAAGCCCCCGAGAAGGTCGGCGCCGCTGCCGCCGCCATCCTGACCCGCCATCACGGTCACCGCTACTACGACTGGCGCTATGAGGACGGGGTTTTTCGCTTCTTCGAGCATCCCCTCCACTTCGCCAGGGAGAAGGCGTACGAAGGCAAATACGTCATCCAGACCGAAGAACCCAATCTATCCGCGGTCGAGGCGGTGCGCCTCTACAAAGAACTCGCCGACGTTGAACGCTCTTTTGCCAATCTCAAAGACGTCATCGACATGCGGCCGATCTATCATCAGACTGACGCCCGTGTGCAGGCCCACATCTTCGTCGCCGCATTAGCTCACTTGCTGCACCGGGCCATCGAAAAGAAGCTCAAGGCTGCACATCTCGACCTCTCCGCAACCGAGGCATTGACGGCTCTCAAATCTGTCCGAGTGGTCGATATCGATCTCGGCAACGGCACCACAAAACGGTCGGTCACACGGGGCACACAGCGCGCCGCCGCGGTGCTCAGCGCCCTCGGCATCACCGAGCTTGATCCGCCAGTCCCGCCAAAATCGGCCCAAACCGTGATGTAGTGCCAAACCGTCTCGCCAGGCCAAGCAAAATCAACGACTTATGAGCGCGCAAGGGAAACATGGGCTTCTGTAATGGGGCCGCTGGTGTCAAGACCCTCGTTAACGCATCACGCCGCAGGGCTCGGGCTTCTGTTCGTGGTCGGCGTTGGAGCCGCCACTTCATGCGATCAGACAGACCGAGCGAGCCAATCTAGGGTGCGCGTGGTCCGGTGGTTGCTCCGGCCGACGCCCATGTTTGCGGCTTCACTCGATCCGCGTCCCTGCGACGGGACCTCGTTATCGAAGAGCTGTTGCGCCCTCCGTTGTCCCTCCTCCTTTTCCGGTTGAACTTATCAAGTGGCAGCGTCGGCTGACGTCCTGCTCCAGCGGAACTCGCTGCCATCAACCCACATGCGATGCAGCACCACCGCCAGTTTGCGTGCCAGCGCCACCTTCGCCCGCTTCAACCCGCGCAGCTTCGCGATCCGCAGGGCCCACGCCTTCAACGCGGAGAACCGCGTGGTGCGAGTGAGCATAACGTTTGCCGCTTCAAACAGCGTGGTTCGTACCATCGCATCGCCAACCTTGCTGATTTGCCCCGTCCAATCCACCTCGCCAGATTGGTACTTCTTCGGTGTCAGGCCAAAATAGGGCCCGACATCCCTGGATTTGCGAAATCTCGTCGGATCGTCGATCGCCGTCTTGTAGGTTATCGCAACAACTGGCCCGACACCAGGCACGCTCATCAGACGTTGGCATATAGTATCGTGACGGACGATACGCAACAACATCCGATGCAGCTTCCCGCATTCGTCTCGCAGGCTCGCCCGCGCCTTCAGCATCGCGTCCGCAACCGGCTCCAGCATCGGATGCCCTGTCACCAGCGCCCGGATGCGAGCCTCATAGCCGTTCTTGCTCACCTTGCCGACTTTCAGGCCGAAGCCGCGCAGCAGGCCGCGAATGCCGAGCTCGACATCGTGCAGCTTGCCCAGCAGCAGCTTCCGCCCGACCAGCAGCACCCGGATCTCTTGCGCCGGCAGCGTCTTCACGTGCACCGGTCGAAACCAGCCCAGGCGCATCAACTGCGCCATGCCGCGTGCGTCGTTGCGATCCGTCTTCACCGTCATCGCCTTCAATGCCGCCTTGACGTGCCGGGTCTCGATCAGGATCGCCGGAAGCCCTGCTTCCGTCAGCCCCGCATGCAGCCACTGCGATAACGGACCCGCTTCCAGGCCAACCCGCGTGAACGTCAGGCCGATATCGCGAAAGAACGCAACGAGCGCCTCCGGCTCGCTCACCACCTTCGCCTCGCGGATGATCTTCCCGGTCCCGTCCACCACGCACACACTGCTGAGTTCCAGCGAGACGTTGATTGCGGCATAGTATTCCACGGCTGTCCCTCTCTCGATGCTTGGGCCCGAGCCATTCGGACCCCGTTACACAACCATCACTGTGAGGGACAGCCACCGCTCCCGCTAGCCCGTTCGCTGGGCGGCCCCATTACCGCATCTAGCTGCTCTTGTCGCGTTGCAATGGGGCCACCACCCGCTGGCAGTGTTTGCGATGAACGGCTTCTTCCTGGCAATCGAGCTTGTCTTCGTCGCAGCGAACATGACCAAGCTGGTTGACGGTGGCTGGTTCCCGTTACTGATCGCCGTCGGGATCGCGTTCCTGATGCTGACGTGGCGTGCGGGCGCCGCGGTGCTCGAGCAGCAGCGTTCGCAGATGCGCCAGCCCGAGGGCGAGTTCGTCCGTAGCCTCCTGGCAAGCCCGCCATATCGCCTTCCCGGGACCGCCGTGGTATTCACCGCGGCTGTATCGGGGATCCCGCTCAGCCTGACGCATCATCTGAAGCACAATCGCGTGCTACATGAGCACGTGTTGCTTGTTTGCGGACTGATGACGGACACGCCACGAGTTCCCTCCGGACCAGCGGCTGAGCGTGATCGAGGTTGGCGGCGGCCTGAGTTGGATCGTTCTGCGTTACGGCTTCATGGAGCAGCCCAACATCTGCGAGGGCCTTAGGCTTGCCCGCGAGCGACTGGGCTACCAGGGCGCCGACCCGGACGACCTGACTTACTACTTCCGGCGCGACACGATCGTTCCCACCCACAGGCCGGCAGGCATAGCGTTCTGGCGCAAGACACTTTTCTCCGCCATGCACCTGAATGCCAATCGCACCGCTGCGTATTTCGGGGTGCGGCCGACTCAGGTCATCGAGATCGGGCTCGAGGTCGAGATTTAATACCGGTCGCGCTGAACGGGATCGGGCCCCGGAATTCTGGAGTTTGCCCGCGAAATCGCTCCCGGCCTGGCGCGTGGTGGGCCCCATGTCGTCATCGCCGGCTGACATGCCGCCAGACGATCAGCGCGGCGGCAGCGAAGAGTGCCATCGGAATGGCGACAGCGCTTAGCCCCAAATCCGGCAGAAGAACTGCCACCACCGCGCTCGCCAGCGCACCTGACAGAAGTTGCGAGACGCCGACCACCGCCGAAGCCGTGCCCGCCTGTTGTCGCCGCCGTTCGATAGCGAGGTGTTGCAGGTTCGGAGCGGTGATTCCGCGGGTAAACAGTGCGACCAGCAGCGGCGGCAGAAGAATTGCACCCGACGTGGCGCCGGAGAGGCCGGCTGCCGCCAAGGCGAGCGTCGCCGCCGCTGCTGCACCAAGCGACGGGCCAAGCAGGCTCGCCGCGCCAAAGCCGCGCCGGGTGAGCCGTCCGCTGGTCCAGGCGCCCGCGGTCAGGGCCGCGGCCGTACACGCGAAGACCGTCGCAAAGACCGCGGAAGACAATCCCATCTGACCGATGATAACGACCGGGGATCCGGCGATGTAGGCGAAGACGACCCCGTAGCTAAGCGCATTGGCCAAGGCGATGCCGACAAACAGGGAGTCGTCCAGCAGCCGTACGGCGCCACCCGCCGTAGCGGGGGTCAACAGTTCCTGCCCGGGGCGCCTGCTCTCCTCGACACCGAGCCACGTGATGATCGACAGCAATCCGCCGGCGATCGCGAGAACCCCGTGAACAGCACGCCATCCGGCAAAGCCCGACAGCAACGACCCAAGCGCGGGGGCGAGCATAGGAACGGCACCGAACACCACCGTGACGTAGGACCGCTTGGCCCGCGCCGCGTCCCCCTCAAACAGGTCTTGCACCATCGCGAAAGAGAGCACGGAGCACGCCCCGGCGCCGAGACCCTGGAGGCAGCGAGAGATCACCAGTGCCGGCCCGGAGGGAGACAGTGCGCAGGCAATCCCGGCAACGGTGTAGCAAAGCAGCCCGGATAGCAGCACCGGCCTGCGGCCCCAACGGTCGGACACGTAGCCGCCGCCTAGCTGTCCCAGCGCAAACCCACCCATGAAGAACGACAGTGTCAGGCCGGCGATCGTCGTTGACGTATCCAACGCCTTCGGCAGCAACACCAAAGTTGGCGCACTTATGTCGATTGACAGAGCAGGCAACGCGGCGAACAGGCCCAACAGCAGCGTAAACGCGAAGGATTCCGGGGCGATCCGCAACGATTTCAGAACCTGTCCAGGTGGCCTTGCCGCGATTGGTGAGCTCCAGACTGCATCACCGCCCCCGCATCGAAAACAGAGAGCAAGGCCTTGGGGCGCGCCCTGGTCCGGATAGCCACTCATAGGGCAATCGATGGACATTATGCCAGAGGAAGTCTGCCCAAAAGGCGGCGTAATTTATGTCGAAAATTCGCGAAAAATGGACGTCGCCACGTCAGCCGGCATGCGCAGGGACAGTCTCGTTCAAGGAGCACGCCGCTCGAATAGGCGCGCGCCTCCCAAGGCGTCAGATCTGGAATGCCCGCAGCTACCGCCGATCAGCCCGCTACAATTCGACGACAGGCGGACCTGCTGCTTTGGCGCACCGGTGAAGAGCGACCGAAGGACGCTTCATTGCGGCACACCGGCACGCTGCAGGCCCTCAATGTAGAACGCCCGATCTGCGGGCCGTAGCGGCGGTCGAGATATGATCTTTTCGATCGAGACGTTGGGGTCGAGCCTGCGAAGCATCGCCAGGCAATGCCTGGCCTCCTCTTTACGCGCCATATGCCCCAGGATCGCCAGTTGGACGTTCAATGCCGATGCATGCCCGGGGTTCCGCTGCAGCACGACCTCGGCCAGCATCTCCGCTTCTTCCAGATGATGGCTAAAAAAATGCGCCGTCATCAACGCGTGCTCGACAAAGAATATGTGCGGGTCGCGCGGTGATAACGAGCGGGACATCATCGCGTGGCGAATGGCAGTCGCGTGTTCTCCATTGTAGATTTTGGACCAACTGCTCAACGTCCAGGCGATCGGCAGATTGGGGTTCAGCTCTATCGCCCGCGCATGCAGATTGAGGGCGCTTCGCACGTCGTGGAGCAGGTAAGCTTTGACATGTCCGGCAATAGCCAGGGCGCGCGCGTCAAGCGGATCCAGCAGCACCGCTCGTTCGGCCGAGACACCGGCCAACGACGTCACATCGCGCGGATCTTCGACCCACCCCTGCCCGACAGCCATAATGCTCCAGTAGCCCATCCAGGCATGAGCGGCGGCATAGTCAGGATCAAGCTCGATCGCCTTTGCCAGGAGCTCGCGCGCGCGCATGAACTTCGGTCGATCCAGGCGGAAGATCCCTTGGATCGCTGTCAGCACGGAGTGATGAGCGGCGGCAATCTCCGTCTTGATTGGCGTTTCGAAGGCCGACCCGCGTTGGAAGAGCTCGGGATCGACCTGAGCAACCGTTTCTGATGCGATCCTGTGCTGCAATGAGAACAGGTCGTCCAAATGCCCGTCGAAATACCCACTCCAGACCACCTCGAAATCAAAGACCACGTCCAACAAGGCGACGTTCACGCTGACGTGTTCCTCGATCACCTGGATCGTGCCGTCGATGATGTAATCGAGCTCGTATGTCCGGCATCGTCCCAAAGCATCAGCGGCGGGTCCGGAGCCATCCCAGAATGTGGCGGTCGCGATCAGACGTGGGGCACGGAAACGGGAGAGTGCCGCGGAAACCTCCTCCGCCATCCCGAGTGCTATGCCGGACCCAATTGGCGCGCCCACGCTGCGGAATGGCAGCACCGCTATCCGCCAGCCAAGCTGACGCCTGGGAATCTCAGCCGTGGATGACAAGTCATGCCGCTCGGGGAACATCTGAGGTCAGGGCCTGAACACGTGGCATTATTGATCCCCGGCGAGCGGCATGACAATTACCATTTCGCCACCGGCGAGTTCCCCAAGTCCGGTCCAAGAGACAGGAAAGGGCTTTTCGGTCGCGCAACCGGCTTGTTTTGCCTGACCGGCGGGCCGAGCGTCAACGGCGCTGCCTGATGGCGCACCCCAGCCGGCCTCCTCGCCGGTACCCTGCCATGCCCGGGGGACCCCCTCACGCACAAGGTCGTGTGATCTGCCTGCGTGTGGCGAGACTTGGCACACGCCGAAGCGGCCTCAGGGCGAAGGCCGGCGGCGGCAGGTTGGCCGCTGCCCACGGCGTGCCGCCGCCTTCGAGGCAGGCTCCTGGTGAAGATACGCACCGGATGCGGAAGCGCGACGACGAGCCTCCACAATGCAGTCGCGTGCGCCGTTGACGATGTCCGGTGCGTGACCCGCGGCCACCTCAGACCCGATTTCTCTACGATCGACCAATCATTTCGCAGCAGCGGGGTACGAGTTCGGACTGATCGGACTCCATCTCAGGTCGCCGTAGCAGGGCGCGTGCTTGCTGAGCTTCCAGGGGCCTTCCAGACAAGTAGCCCTGAACAAAGCGGCAACCCAGCTTGCGGAGCGCATCCAGCTCGCACTCGTTCTCCACCCCTTCCGCCACGACGGCGAGGTTCAGCCGATCGCCGAGCGACAGGATCGCCTGTACGATTGCAAGCGTACTTTCATCATCGCATAGACCACGGATGAACGACTTGTCGATCTTTATGCCATCGAAGCGAAAGCGGCGGAGATAGCTTAGGCTGGCATAGGCGGTACCGAAATCATCCAGCGTAAAGCGGATCCCCTGCTCCTGTAGCCCGCGCATCGTACGCAAAACAAGGTCGGATTCCTCAAGCAGCAAACCCTCCGTGACCTCCAGATCAAGCCGCTCGGCAGGCAGGCCTGTCCGAGTCAGGACATCCGCTATTTGCTGGGGCAGGTCAGGCTGCCGGAACTGCAGCGGCGAGAGATTGACTGAAAGCCGCACGGGAGGGTCCCATGTCGCGGCCTCGGTACATGCCGACTCCAGCGCCCATCGGCTCAGCGGAACGATCAATCCATTGGCCTCGGCAAGCGGGATGAACCGATCAGGCTGAATCGGTCCGCTTAACGGAGTACTCCATCGCAGCAGCGCCTCAAATCCAACGATTCGCAACGACACACTCTCGCACACCGGCTGATACGCCAGCGTAAAGTGCTTTTCTTCAATCGCATTCCTCATGTCCTGTTCTATCGATAGGCGCTCTCTCTGATCGACCTGCATCGCCGGATTGAATAGGCGAAAGGTATTGCGCCCCGCCTGCTTTGCGCGATAGAGAGCGATGTCGGCATGCCGCAGCAGCAAGTCGGCGCCCTCGCCATCCTGGGGATAGAGGGCAATACCTATCGATACGCCGATCGACGAACGCCGTCCCTCCAGTTCGAAGGGCTGACCAATGGTTTCCAGCAGCCGCTCGGCGAGCGCTGTCGCCGCGGAGGGTTGGCTCCCAAACGGCTGGATTATCGCAAACTCGTCGCCTCCCATTCGGGCAACGGTGTCACCTTCTCGCACGCTATCTCGCAGTCGCTGTGCAGCAGCAACCAGCAGCCTGTCGCCTACATCGTGTCCAAGCGTGTCGTTCACCGACTTGAATGCGTCGAGATCCAGATAAAGCAGGGCAAATCCGTGTCCGCCGGCCTCCGCCGCGACCAGAGTTGTACGCAAGCGCTCCTGAAACATCACACGATTCGATAGCTGAGTCAGGTCATCGTGGTGGGCGGCGAAGCGGATGCGCTCCTCCGTCACCTTGCGAAACAGTGCCGGCCTGATCGTGTCCCCGAGCGAGGCAATGTCCGCCACCACCGCATCGAGATCCGAATGTTCAGCCATGAAGGCAAGCGAGATCCCGAAGCGTTGCTGTTGCACCCAGATAGGAACGCAGACCTGACTGGGAAAACCTGAGGCGATGCCGTCCTGAAGCCGTCCGGAAGACTTGAGTTGAGAGAAACTGATTGCATGCGGTTCGTTACGCCGAATTGCCTCGACGGTCATTGCAACCAATGCCAGCATCGACTCCGCGAACCACGCGCCACCATCAGCGCTCTCTTCTTGATCATAACGGCTGATCTCGTGCATAGCCTCATCAGGCTTGATCAACTGCCAAATTCGACCGACTGCGGCGCCATGAAACCGGCAGAGCTCTTCAAGCAAGCTGGTCAACGCGTCGGCACAGGAAGACGCTTCCGATACAAGCCGCAGCATCCTATCGACCCGGAGCGCGCGGTCAGCGACATGCATGAGATGAAGATGACGCTGCTCCCGGCGGCGATCCGCCAAAATCATGCTGGCGACATGCTCGAGCGAGGCCACCTGGGTTTCTGTCAAGCTCGACCGCGGGTTCTTATCCAGAACGCAAATGAAGCCGATACGCTCGCCCCCGGACGACAACAGCTTCAAATGGCATAGGAACCGCAAGCCGGGATGTTCGATTGCCGTGCTCTTGCCATCAAATCTCTCGTCCTGAACGAGGTCGGGAACGATGGTCAGTCTGGGACCCGATGCCAGAATTCTATCGATCTCGACGATCGTCGTCGCTTGGTCTCGCGACAGGCCGAACACGGCAAGTGTCGATCCACGGTCCTTCCGACGCCCGCGCACCCCGATGACAGCAACCGGTGTTCCGGAGACGTTGGCCGCCAGTCGGGCAAAGTCCTCCAACAATACGCCACCTCCGGTCAGCACCGCGCTTCGCACTCTCCGAGCCAGTTGTGAATACCGCAGCCCTCAACCGACAATAGCGGCTCTCTGGATTTTGGCAATAAAATGTAGAATTAACCTCCTCTCAAGCCCCTTTGGGACAGGGACGGGCGGCTGGCGTCCCGAATCAGCCAGAGGGCACCATCCTGGTGTATGCGAAACCGGGGCCAGTCTGCGACCGCCGGCCGAGCTGCTGCGACGGCCCCCACACCCGAGGATGCCCGCGGCAGCGGATTGGTCGCCTTGATTACATCGCGCAATATCCCCTTTGCTGGCCACCCCTGTTGCCCAGTTGGCGGTTAGTGACAGTCTGCCAGCTGCCCATCCTTTATCAGAAAGCTGTTCTGCTTCGTCAAATCAACGTGCTTGAGGAAACAGGTGTGGCCATCCTTGGCGACAAGCTTAACGTCATAGTGTCCCGGCTTCAGGCCCGTGAGCACCAGCCGCTCCGTTATATCCAACGATTTGTCCTCATCATTCAACGCCTGGTTCGGGCCCCAGTTTGTGGTGCCCTCCGGGGCGAGATAGACACCGCTAAAATCAGTTCGAGTCGTCATGTTGTAGGCAAAGAACTTTTTTGCCGCAGCCGACGCATGGTGCGCGACAACGCTCATGCTGCCGACCAGGAGAAGAGCAGCCACCTGTCGGCGGCTTCGATAATGGGCCATATTACGTTCCTCCTGGTTGATGATATCAGGCGCACGCGCAGCTTTCACCGCCATGGTCAGCCTTTGCCCACCATCTTCCACATGTTGCTGCCGGCACGGCAAGACCAAAAGCGAGGGCGGCACAAGCATCAGAACGTCACCCTCACCCCTCCGAAGCCGCCAATCGGCGCGGCGATATTGTAGCTGCGCGGATTGCTGGTGCCTGGCGCCTGAAGGAAGGTAATGGAAGAGGTCGGCGAGAACGTGCCGTAGACGTAGTACCTCGTATCCAGGACATTCTGCACCAGCCCGAAAAGCTGGATGTTCCGCGTGATCTGGTAGCTCGTATTCAAATTCAGCACGAAGTACCCGGGCAGTTGCTTCGTCAGGTTCGCCTCATCGCCAAACAGGTACTGCCCGCTCGCCGCGACCCCTGTTGCACCAACTGTCCACGCCTTCGTCGCCTTATACTGAACGCCGAGCTTGAGCTGATGGGCCGGGATGCCGGGAAGCCGATCGCCTGGCTGTACCTGGATATTGCCGTTCACATCCGCGTCAGGATTATTCGGACTCGATTCCGTGAACGCGCTCTGGAACGTCGCGTCGGTGTACGTGTAGCCGAGCCACGCCGTCCAGCGGTCGCTCGTCAGCCGAAATCCCGCGTCCACGCCCTGGCGCTGCGTCGCGCCGACATTCTGGAAAAAGCCGCGACCCAAGATCACGCTCTGCACGAATTCGATATCATCGTCCAGATTCGTGTGGAACAGACTGACATTCCAGTCCAACTTGGCGCTGGGAAAGGGCGTCAGCCGACCACGAAACCCGGCTTCAATGGTGTGCGCCACAACCTGCTTCAGGTTGGGATCGCCGGTGAAGAAATTGGCGAGGCTGCACGGGCTCGCCGGACTGGCACAGCTCAACTCCGCCGGCGTCGGCGCGCGGTTTGATACGGAGTAGGAGGCATATACGCCGAAGGCGGGAATCAGCCGATAGGTCAGGCCGAATCCCGGATTGAAATGGTTATAGCTGTGGTTCCCGGTGAGCGCAGTTCCCAACTGATCGTTGAGGTCGATCTGCTCGGCATTGAACCGCCCGGCCACGTTCGCCAACAGCCGTCGCGTAATATCGAACGTATCGGTAAAGTAGACGCCGTAATAGGCAGTGGTAGTGCCCACTCGCACCGGCACGTCAGTTCCGTCGGCCTGATCGACGACGATCCCCGGCCCGAAGAAATTGCGCGACAGCGGATCGAGCCTGCCGATCTCAGTATTCGCGTCGAGCAAATTATTGGAGCCGTCGAAGCTAAACCCGGCGACAAAGTTATTGCCGTGACCGAATATCTCATTCACATTAGTAACTTGGACCGAGGCACCGTAGCCGTTGGTATTGGTCACCTGGCTGTCCAAGTCGGAATAGGGGCCGCCGTTCAGGAAATCCGGGATTGGCGTTCCGCTGCGATCGGTGGCCAACACGTCTGTGCCAGCTTCGCAAAGGAAACCGGAAATACTAAGACATGGCCCGAAATCCGGGACGTTGCCGTTGGTCACCTGTTGACGGAAATAGTCGTAGTAAGCGAGCCCCTGCATGGATGTCGTGTCGCTGAGCTGCACATTCCCGCTGAGACTGATCAGCGCGTAGTTGTTGGCAATCGAGTTCGGGCCGGTGAACTGCGCCCGCGGATCGACGGCTAGCCACTCCACCGGTGTGGTGCCGGGACCTTGCAGCGTCGTCTGGGCCAGGTCGATGTTCAGATGTACCTCCGCGCGATCGCTGCGCCAGCCCACGTCGCCGTAGAACTGCTTGAGCCCGGACGACTGAAAATCGCGCCAGCCGTTCTCGTGCAGACCCGCACCGGCCACATAAACCGCGGTGTTGCCGATCTGCTTGCCGTACTGGAAATCACCGGCGATCTGCCCGAAGGAACCGCCATAAGCATCGACCTCGCCTCCGTGATACGTGAAGCCGTTCTTGAGCTGGATCGCGAGCGAACCACCCAGAGCGTTGAGCCCGAACACCGGATTGGCACCCTCCAGGTTCATGGTGTCGACCGTGATACTCGGAATCAGGTCGAAATTCACCGTGTCGCCGAATGCCTGGTTGAAGCGGACGCCATTCACATACACGGCCAAGCCTTGGGGGGTACCCTGAAGCGGCGCGGCCTGGAAGCCATGATAGAACAGGTTCGGCTGAAACGGATTGCCGGCGGCGCTGTCCAGGTGCACGCCCTGCGCCTGGTCTTGCAGCGCCCCGAGATAATTCGGCGGACCCTGTAGCGTTACATCTCGGCTCGTCAGGACCTGGTTCTGCGACGGCACCGTGTTTCGATCCACGCCAGAGCCAAGGAGTGGGGTAGGCGCGATGACATTGACTTGCGGAAGAGTCGTGGCCGGCATCCCGGCCGCAGACGGTTGGTCCGGCGATAGTGGCGCCGTCGTGCTCTGCGCCGTCACCTGTGCCAGCGCCAAATGCGGCAGAAGCAGCGTCAACGGGCCGAGTGCCGCCGAATGCCTCATTCGTGCCCCCCCCGGGTCATGTCATATTCTTCGTCCCCTGCCCCGCTGGCCATGCGGCAGGAATACAAGCGGCGTCACCCCGCTCCTTGGGAAGGCTCCGCCGATGAAGCTAACTGCGGCGACGCCTGCTCCGTCTATTGCAAAGAGTGCAGGAATTTTTGCAGGAACTGCAGCTCCCATCGCACTTTCTGCTTCCGGCTACGGAACGTCCGCTCAGTGACGAGCGATCCGTGATGGTGAGGACCGTTTCCTACCTATCGCCGGCGGGCCCTAACAGGTGCTCCACAGTGCTTCGAACATCGTCGCTGAAGCGGGCGAATTCTTCTTCTCGAACCAGGCCAAGCCTGCACATATGGAGAAGCCGTATGACGGCCATCGACCGGCGCATGTCGTTGAACGCGTCGTCAATCTGGCGATCGCGCTTCTCCATCAGCTTGTAGATCGCGAGATATCGTTCTTGGTTGCTGCGCGATGTGTCGGAGGCAATACCGCCGACTTCTGCGAGAACTCGCTGGCAGAACCGGTCCAGCGCAACCGGGTGAAGCGCCCGCAGAGTCTTCTAGTCCCGCTCCGGAAAACCACGCTCCATAATCAGGTTCCGCCCCCCGATGCCTGTCTTCGCCCACGGCGATGCAGCGCCGCCCGCGCTGACGGGCGGCGAGGAGCCAGATAGCGTCTGGCGGGCTCAGAGATGTGCCAGGATGGCCTCCGCCTTGCTCACCTCGAAGCCGCCAGGCTGTTCGATCGCCAGATAGGTCACCTTGCTGTCCTGGGCGACCAGCGCATAGCGCTGGCTGCGCACGCCCATGCCGCGCCCGACCAAATCCAGCTCCAGCCCCATCGACTTGGTGAATGTGCCCGACCCGTCGGCCAGCATCGTCAGCTTGCCCTCGGCGCCCTGCTGCTTGCCCCAGGCGCCCATGACGAACACATCGTTCACCGCAATACAGGCAATGGTATCCATGCCCTTCGCCCGGAACGCGTCGGCATTATCCACGAATCCCGGCAAATGCCGATTGCTGCAGGTCGGCGTAAACGCACCCGGCACCGCGAACAGCACCACTTTCTTGCCCTTGAAGATCTCGTCGGTCGAGGTCTCCTTGGGCCCATCCGGGGTGGCCATCATCAGCTTCATGGACGGGATAGTGTCGCCGACCTTGATCGTCATGGATTGCCTCGCTCGTTATTGCCCTTGCCGACCGCCTCCTCCTAGCGCCCCCGACCGCCCGAGTCACGCCGGCCGGGCACCCGCTTGCAGCCGCCGGGGGACGGCCCCAAATCGAGTGCATGGCTCGCGCACCCAACCCGGCTCCGCCGTCCGATGATCAGTTCCTCACCGGTCAGCTCTTGATCGCCATGCCGGTGATGGACGACCCCCGCTTCGCCCAGAGCGTGATCTACGTCTGCGCCCACACGCCGGATGGTGCGATGGGCTTGGTGGTCAACCGCCCGCTCGCCAAGCCCCGCTTCGATGACCTGTTGCGCCAGCTCGAGATCGAGCCGCTGCCGCCGGCCCGCCGCATCCGGATCTGTGTGGGGGGGCCCGTCGATAACGCCCGCGGCTTCGTGTTGCACACGGCCGACTGGACCGGCGAAGGCAGCCTGAAGGTGAACGACGCGCTGGCGCTGACCGCCAGCCTCGATGTCCTGAAGGCGCTCGCCGAAGGCGGCGGCCCGCGCGAGGGCATCCTCGCGCTTGGCTATGCCGGCTGGGGCCCCGGCCAGCTCGAAGCCGAGATCCAGCAGAACGCGTGGCTGTCGCTGCCGGCGCAGGAAAACCTCGTGTTCGGCGCCGAGCACGAGACCAAGTGGCGCCGCGCCCTGGCCACAATGAAGATCGATCCGCTGCTGCTGTCCGGCTCGGCCGGCCACGCCTGATGCACTGCCGGCGCAGTCTCCGCGCTGGAATGATTGCGGCCGCACTGCCGGCAATCGCGTTAGCAGCTAACCCTACATCCAACAGCGCGAGCCACATCACTCCCCCGGCCGGTTCCACCATCGCCCCCCAGCTTCCGACCCCACTAGCCGGCGAGGACGCCGCGCCGACGCAGTTCCTGATCGCCGCCCGCCAGGCGCTCGCCGCCGGCCGTACCGGTGAGGCGCAGGAGGCACTGGAGCGAGCGGAGACGCGGCTCTCCGACCGCTCCACCCCGTTGTTCCAAACGAACGAGGCGGCGCGGGGCCCGGTGATCGACGAGGTGCGGCAGGCCCGCCATGCGCTGGGCGCCGGCGACCGCATGCAGGCCATGCAGCTTACCGAAGAGGCACTGGCGGCGCTGCAGCACCGCTGAGCAGCGGTTAAGCCTTCCGTAGAGAGTTCGGTGTCTCTTCCGGGCGAACGCGCCCGCAGGAGAACCCCGTATGTCGCTGGCTCCGCTCGCCCTCGATCAGCGGCCGGTCATGGCCGAGCTGGCCGACGTGTTCCGCACCGTTTTCGACGACCCGGAGATCGCGATCACGGAGGCAACCAGTGCCGACGACGTGCCCGCCTGGGATTCGATGACCCACATCGCGCTGATCGTGGAGGTCGAATGCCGCTTCGGCGTGACCTTCGCGGCAGCCGAGCTCGATAGCCTGCGCCGGGTCGGCGACCTGGTCCGTCTGATCGAGGCAAAGCGCCGCGCCGGCTGATCGCGGCCCGTGCTGTTCAACTCCTATATTTTCATCCTAGCGTTCCTGCCGCTAACGCTGGCCGGGTTCTGGCTGGCCGCGGCTCGGCAGGGCCGTCGCCGGATCCTGGCTGGTGGCGGCGTCGCTGCTGTTCTACGGCTGGTGGCGGCCGGGTGACGTGCCGCTGCTGGTCGCCTCGGTCGTTGGGAATTACGGGGCGTCGCGGCTGATTGCGGCCACCGCTGGGCGGCGCGTGCAGGATTGGCTGCTGGCAATCGGCATCGCCGCGAACCTGGCGTTGCTGGTCCGATACAAATACCTGGCGGCGCTGTTGGGGCTAGTCGGCTTGCCGGTCGCGGTGCCGACGCTGCCGCTCGGGATCAGCTTCTTCACCTTCACCCAGATCGGATTCCTGATCGATTGCCGGCAAGGGCTGGCGCGCGAACGCGGCTGGCTCAGCTACGCGCTGTTCGTGACCTTCTTCCCGCACCTGATCGCCGGACCGATTCTGCACAACCGGGAGATCATGCCGCAATTCGCGGCCGCGACGACCTGGCGCATCTCGGCGGACAACATCGCGGCGGGGCTGGCGATCTTCCTGATCGGTCTGCTGAAGAAATGCCTGCTGGCCGACCCCTTGGCCGCCACCGTTGCCGCCGGCTTTGCCCATCCGCAGGGCCTGGCACTGTTCGGTGCCTGGCAGACAGCAACGAGCTATTCGTTGCAGCTTTATTTCGACTTCTCCGGCTATTCCGACATGGCAATCGGCCTCGCTCGGATGTTCAACCTCCGGTTCCCGGCCAATTTCAACTCGCCGTACAGATCGCAGAGCGTCATCGAGTACCGGCAGCGCTGGCACATGACGCTGACGCGGTATCTCACGATGTATCTCTACAACCCGATCGCGCTCCACATCACGCGACGGCGAGTTGCCCGCGGGCTGCCGGTGAACCGGCAGGGACAGGCAACCGCAGGCGGCTTCGCTTCGATGGTGCTGCTGCCGATCTGGGTCACTCTGGCGCTGGCCGGCATATGGCACGGCAGCGGCGCGACGTTCCTGGTCTTCGGCCTGCTGCACGCGACCTATCTGTCGGTGAACCATGCCTGGCGTCTGTTCCGCCCGCACCCGCCCGGACAGAGCGGGACGGCGGTCGTCGGGCGGATCGTTCTAACCTACGCTTGCGTATTGGTCGGCTCGGTAGTGTTCCGCGCCCCCTCGCTGTGGTCGGCAGGCCAGGTGCTAGGCGCCATGCTAGGGCTGCACGGAGCGTCGATGGCGCTCGGCGACGGGACCGAGGCGATGCGGGCGGCCGCGCAGGCGGCATGGATCGCGGCGCTCTACGCCATTGTCTGGGCGGCGCCGAATACGCAACAGATCATGCGCGTCTGTGGGCCGACGCTGGACGCCGTGAGGGCCGGCCCGCTGCCCCGGCTGGCCTGGCGGACCACCCTGCCCTGGGCCGCGGCGCTCGGCTGCGCCGCGGCAGTCGGGCTCGGCGCCCTCGGCGGTACCGGCGAGTTTCTCTACTTCCAGTTCTGATATCAGACGGCCCGAAATGCTGACGTTTCATCCGTCATTCCTGCGCAAGCACCGCTTTCGCAGCAACAAGCTTCGCAGGCATGACCGGTGAGCGGCGCCCGGAATTTGTCCGCCCGCACCTACCTCGCCACGCTCGGCCTGATCGGATCAGCGGCATTCGCGCTGATCTGGGCCTGGGTGGCGATGATGCCGCTCGCCTTCCTCGATCCCGAATACCCCGCCTGGCTGGCGAAGGAGCGGATGCTCGCGCAGTGCAATCTAGGTTCGGTGCTGATCGTGGGCGACTCGCGCGCGGCGGTCGATATCGAGCCCGCCCTGCTGCCGGTAAAAGCGACCAACCTGGCAGTGGGAGGCGGCGAGTCGATCGAAGCCTGGTCCGCCGTTCGCCGCGCGCTCGCCTGCCCGCAGCCTCCGGCAAGGGTGATCGTATCATTCGATGCCGGTCATTTCATGCGTCCCGACCTGTTCTGGGAACGCAGCGTCGGGTTCGGGTTCCTCGATCCGGCAGAGGTCACCGAGCTGCGCCGCGCGTCGCAGCAACTCGGGGATGCGTCGATCTACGGGATGAAACGCGCCGACGGCCTGCCGCCGCGCCTGCGGGCGGCGCTCTATGCGGTGCGTTTCCCATCGCTCTATTTCGCCAGCCTGATGCATGGCGGCGTGCTGCTGCGGTGGTGGGAGAATAGCGATTCCCTGCGGCGCGCGATCGCCGCGCGCGGGCAGTATTTCTTCGGCACGGCGGCCGGGTGCAACGGGGTGGCCGTGGAGGGTCATCTCGACCATTTCGCCCTGCTGCCCGTGCTCGACTGGTATTTCGACCGCATGCTGGCGTTGCTCGCCGCGCGCGGCATCGAAGTGGATTTCGTCGCGATGCCGATGAACGAGGCGACCGCACGCGCCGTGCGCCCCGCGCTGCGCGATGGTTTCGCGGCCTATCTGGCGTCGTACGCGGCCCGCTACCCGAATTTCCATATAATCGGCAACGTGATGCCGCATTGGCCGGACCGGCTCTTTGGAGATGCGTTCTCGCACCTTAATCCCCAGGGTGCGGCGCTGTTCAGTACCGGCCTCGGCGCCTGGCTATCGGAGTCACACGCCATACCCGTTGGTGCCGCACCGTCGCCACCGCCGCGGAGTGGTGCATGATTGGCGGAGCGATGCCGAAATTGTCGGCCGCATTACACTATACGATCCATTCTCATCATCGTCTCATTTCGCGATGCGCGAGACAGTTGGATCATGTGGTGAGATAACTCGAAGGAAACCCCTGATGCACGCCGGGGCCTTGTGCAAAAGGGATTCACAGTCGCCGAGTGGCTGTTGCCGGTTGGAGCATCCGGCGTTGCCGCGGGCACCGCCGCTCCGGGACGGCGTTCCCGGCCAGCGTTTGACCGCTAGCCGCACACGCCTCTCCCGCTCGCGGGCGATGATAGTCGCAAATGCGCTGAACATCGCGAACTATTTTCGATGCCGCATCATTCCCGCGTGGTCGGCGTGAGGAGCCTGCCACGACGAATCGGTTCGCAGCGGGTTGTGTCAAGAAGACGCGAAAGCGTCATGCTGTACGAGAGATGGAGGGAGACCCTTCGAAGCCGCTTTGTAGGAGGAGGCTTCAAACCGCCATAAGCTGCTTCGGTCAAAAGCCGCGGTGGTGAACGTTATGGTTAAAAGGCGTGGCAGTGATCACGTCAGGTATGGATGAGAGAGACGAACGTGAGTGAACCTCTGACGACGCATCGAAACGAACTTGAGACGACATCGAAACCGGGGTTTCCCGCTTGCTCCGGGAACGGCATGGAGGATACCTACATACTGGCCATGCGGTGTCCGGTGTTCAGGAGGCGTGACTCTCATCTGGGCTCTCGTACGGAACTTGAGACCCTGGCGGGCCATGTCAAGGGAAAAGGCACAAGCGGGGGACCCGCGAGGCCGAAAGTACCGATGGGCCACGCTAGGCGCGGACTGCCCCATAGTAGCGATGAAGCGGGGTAATGCCCGTGGAGCGAAGGGGGCGGGTCACTCGCGGCGCGGTCGTTGGGTCAACGGGAGACCGGAGGAACCCAACCTCTTTGTCGGAAGGCGACAGCCTTCGGTGGGTGGCACGAGCCGGATGAGGCGAGAGTTCTCACGTCCGGTTCTGTGAGAGGCCCGGGGTGAAACTCCCCGGGCCTACTCGGCGCGGCCCCTTCCCCCCTCCTGCAAGGTCGTCGCGCTTGGCGGCATGGTGCCTCACTGGCGAGGCCCCCTCCTCCTGCCCCCTCCCGCAAGGGGCCGCAAGGGGAGGGAGAGCATTAGTTAGGCTGCTTGACGCAAATCGTCTTTGTCGGGCACCCGCCCAATCGGGCGGCTGGGCGCCGTGCTGTGCTGATGGATGGCTGCATCGTGCTCGGCAGCATGATGCCTCTCTGGGGCGGCCCCCTCCCCCCGGCCCCCTCCCGCAAGGGGAGGGGGAGCAGGGGCGGGTTCCGGTTGCGGTGGTGCTTCGGCAGTCGCCGCGGGCGCGGGCTGCGGGGATAGCGCCTCTGTCATCAGGGCGATGGCGCAATGCTCGGTCCAGGCAGCGCGGTCGCGGGCTTCACTGTCCGTTTCCAGCTTCTGACGCGCTGTCTGTATGCGCAGCAGCAGCCTGAGGGCACTCTGCGCCTGGCGCATCATGCTGTTGGCCAGAGCGCGGTATTTCAGTGCCCCGTGGAATGACCTTTCGGGCTGCTGGGCGAAGCGCAGACACTCCTTCCACTGCTCGGAGGCGGCGACGTAGAGGGCGGCTTGTTCGGCCTCGGCCGCGTTGGCCGGACAGAGCGCGGCGATCTTGGCGATGACCGCACGGTCTCGGCGGGCGAGGTCTTCGGGGCTGTCGGTGAGCGGGGACGGCAACGCGCGGCGCAGCGTGTGGATGAGGTCGTGGTACACGTCGGCCATGAGTTGGCCGGCGAGGGTGGTGGGGTTGGCGGCGGTGCTGTCGGACATGGGGGCGATTATAGCGTTATCATATACGTCTGTCAAGCGTTAGTTTGGATTCGGGTAAGGGCGTGAGCGTGGCAGAACCCTCACCCGCCAGCACCTCGAGTTGATTCGCTGGCCCAGCTCCCCGGCGAATGCTATGCATTACCCAAGGAATTGAGGTATTACCAACCGCGCTATGGTCACCACCGTCACCCGCAAGGGTCAGGTCACCATCCCGAAATCCGTCCGGGACTGCCTCGGCATCGGGCCGGGTAGCGCGATCGAGTTCGAGCTTACACCGGACGGTCGCGTTGTGCTGGCAAAGGTCGGCGGCGATCGCCCGAAAAGCCGGTTCGCCGTGCTGCGCGGCCGCGCCGGGAAGGGCCCAACAACCGACGAGATCATGGCGCTGACCCGCGGCGAAGAATGAGGTGATCTTCGTCTATACGAACGTCCTGCTGGACGTCTTTACCGATTGATCCGGTCTGGGCCGAATGGTCAATCGCGCAGCTCGACGCGGCCGCCCTAAAGGGCCCCATCACAATCAACGGCGTCGTCTATGCTGAATTGTCGGTGCGCTTCGAGCGGATCGAGGATCTCGATGCAGTGCTGGATGAGACCAAGGTCATAATGGGGGAGATTCCGCGCGCCGCGCTCTTCCTTGCGGGCAAGGTGTTCCATCGGTATCGCGCCACCGGCGGCAGCCGCACCGGGGTCCTGCCAGACTTCTTCATCGGCGCCCATGCCGCGGTTACGGGGATGACGCTGCTCACGCGCGATGTGCGGCGCTATCGAACTTACTTTTCGTCACTCAGCGTGATCGCACCCGCGGAGTGAATTGGACCGGCCGCGATGAGGCGTGCGCGTAAGCCCTGGACGTGGTAATGCGCCAGCGCCACATGAGACGCGTCGAGGATCGGTAAAACGGACCAGCGGACTAACCGCCCCGTCCCGCGGCATGTCACACAGGCGCTCGATGCCAGCGTCCGCGACGTCACCGAGGGTCGTGTGCATGATGCCCTCGCCACGCAGGCCGAGGCGCGTCGGATGCTTGGCGACCACGAAAGCGTCCGTCGGGACGCGGGCCCTCCACGCCGAAACACGACGGTTCGACAGACTCGCTCGGCTTCCTGAGACTTGTCAGTCCGCATCACGGCAACGGCTCGTGCCCGATATCCCGGCACTGTTCGTCGCTATCTCACCACCACGCCGCAGCGGCCCGCACGCCCGCAAGCCGCTCGTCGCCTCATCGAGGCCTACCAGACGGCAATCGAGGCCATAGAGAACGGGCCGCAGACCTGGTTCCCTCATCCGCGACCCTACCCGGACCTTAGGTCGTAGGGGTTTCGCTGGATCAAGATCCACCGCTATTGGTTCGGCTATCTTCCGGGCGAGCATCCAACCATCACGAACATCCTGGACGAGGCTGCCGACATCCCGACCCACGTGTCGACCGATTAGGAATGATGTTGGCCGCTCAGGAATTTGGTCCGCATGGACTCGGCGCGACAGCGAGCCATGATGGCCCCGCATAGAGTTCATCTGGCACGAACCTACGATGACCCCACCTGTATGTAGGCTTGTGACGGGGCGGCGGCGATGCGCGGTGGTCAGGGTCGGAAGGTCTCGCGCGTGCCGGCGCGCTCCTGGCGCTGGCTTATGGCGGCTGTCTCCGCTGCGGGCATTCTCGTAGCGGGCTGCACGCCTTTGCCCGGGCAAAACACGGGCACATATACGGGGACGCAGGGCGGTTTTTTGACCAGCGGGTGCGTCGCGTCACGGTGCTCGGACAACTGACAAAAGTCGCGCATGGGACTGCCGCGGGTAAGAAAGGTTTAAACGCAGATGTAAGAAGATGCACGCTGATAGACGCGGATAACGACAGCCTGAATGATCTGTCGGCGTGTGTCATCGGCTGCAGCCAGCCCGCAACTCTGCCTGCTGCCTGATTTCGGCAAGCCGCGCCTGGACATCAAACGCGTGGCCCACGGCCGGTGGCGGCACGCCGCTCGCGCGCGCCTGCCACGGCTCCGTGATGCCGTCAGCAGGCACCACGGGGGTGAGGCGTGGCTTCTACCTGATCGGAATGTTGCTGCACTTCGACGCACTTAGGCTGAACGGAGCTGCGCGCCTTGATGTAGTGCCTGTATCAGAACGATTGACGTGACCCACCTCCTGGGACTTTTCCGTTCGTACCATCAAGCTCTTAACACGGAGGACGTGCGAGGAACACGGCGGGCCACGGAGGTTGCCTCAAATCACGAAGCGACGGAGCCCATTGATCAGGCGGGTGGCATTGAAGTTGAGAGTCAAGCCGACCGGAATGCCGCTCATCCGCAAATAGGTCGGCAATTGCGCTTCATGCGCCGGCAGAATCGCCGTGACCGCTTCGATTTCCAGAATGACTTAGCGCTCCACGACTATGTCCGCCGGAAAGAAGGCTGCGTCGCGAAGAGCAACACCCAAACTCTGTGGCCCTTCGTGGCCTCGCGCGTCCTCCGTGTTAAACGCTTATACCCAGCCGAACAAAAGCGGCGGGGTGTTGCCACCCCGCCGCGCAGAATGCCGAGCTGGGCAGTGCCGATATAACCGTATTCGTCGCGGAAGAACAGCGTGTTAGCGGTGCTGTCGCTGGAGGCCCCTGGACTGCCCGCGGTGCCGCTGCCGGCGGCGTTGGTGTTGTTGTCACGGATTTGGAAATACGTGCCGGAGTGCAGTCCGTTGGTCGTCTGGGCGTCAAAGCCGAAGTAGAATCGCGGATACCCGAGGAGCCCGTACGGCTGCATCTTGTCGCCGCGGACGTGCCGACTATGGCCGGTGCCGGTTGCCCTTGAGACGGTGGGATACGCTCATCCATCAGGACCCGGCCCAGGGATCGATCAGTGAGATGCCGCAGTCGGCAAAGTCCTTGAGGTTGCGCGTGGCGATCGCCTGGGCGCCATAGGCCCTCGCGGTTGCAGCGATCATGGCGTCCTCGACCGCGATCGGTTTGCCGGCAGCCTCGCGGGCGTGGCGGATCTCACCGTAGAGGGCGGCGCAGAGCCGATCGAACGGCAAAATCTGATCCGGGAACCCGGCCTCGAAGAAAATCGCGATCCGTGCGATCAGGTCGTCGCGCTTTTGGCCCGCGGGCATGCGCGCCAGGCCATAGCGCATCTCGGCCTCGCAGACCGCCGCCGTGAAGACAGTCTCGGGTGCCAGGCCGCCGATATAAGCGAGGACCGTGGGGTCCGGTTCCGTCCTGACCAGCTCCGAGATGACATTCGTGTCGAGAAGGATCACGGCCGGACCGGTGCGTCGTACTCAGGGCCGGAAAAATCGGGCGGGATGCTCTTTGGCCCGGAGCCACGGGGCGGGATGTCAAGGTCGGCGCCATGCTCGGGGCCGAACAGGCGTCGGGCAAGGGCAGCGAGATTCTCCCGTGCCGGGGCCTCTTGCCGGGCGACTGCGGCGCGCAGGAGCTCCCGGGCTTCCTCTTCGAGGGAACGGTGATGTGCCGCGGCGCGCGCCTTGAGGCGAGCGTGCAGGGTCTCATCGACGTTCCGGATCAGCACGCTGGCCATCGCGAAATTCCTGTGCTAGCAGATGCTAGCACAGCTCCTGACCTTAACCAATCCAGAACTTTTGCGCTACGCCCCAGGTTTGCCCTGGCGAGCCGTGGTAGGAGCGGGGGCAACGAGGTGCCGTAGGCGATGCCCCACCGCGTGCTCGGCGCGCGCCACCCCAAAAACAGGCGGAGAAATTTAGAGGATTGCGGTCTCGGCGCACGGGTTCAGGCACCATGACAGCCCATATCCTCCCATTGCCCCCGAATTGAGGTTTCACCACAATTCACGGGGCGGCCCGAGGAGAGCGGAGCCAGGCCTGCGGCTGCCACAATCGATTTTCGTCAACCGGGGCGGCCCACCACATTGATTTCAGGCGCTTCGTGGTCTCAGGAACCGTGACATCGTCAGCGGGCCTCGCGGGGACAGGTTGCCTCAAATCACGAAACGACGGAGCCCATCGATCAGGCGCGTGGCATTGAAGTTGAGAATCAAGCCGAACGGAATGCCGCTCATCCGCAAATAGGTCGGCAATTGCGCTTCATGCGCCGGCAAAGTCGCCGTGACCGCTTTGATTTCCCGAATGACTTGGCGCTCCACGACTATGTCCGCACCAAAAGGAGGCTGCGTCGCGAAGAGCAACACCAAAACTCCGTGTTAAACGCTTATACCCCAGCCAAACAAAAGCGGCGGGGTGTTGCCACCCCGCCGCGCTGCAGCGCAGCCGAAGTCCCGTCAGGTTACCAGCGCCACCCGAATCCGGCGCCGAATATGTTCGAATGTACGTTGTTGAACTGAGAACCGGGCGCACCCGTCGCAAAGTTGAAATCGCCCTTATAGCGCTGGCCGTAGAGATATTCGGCATAGAAGTTCAGGCCAGGAGCGATGTTATATGAGAAGCCCGTCTGAAGACCCGCATCCGTCTGCGCACCCGGCAGTGTCCAATAACCCTGGTACTTCCAAGTGTACCAGGCGGCGCCAATCTGGTACGGCCCCCAGTTGTACTCGGCGCCGGCGATCCAGGCGATCGACTCCCTGCCACCCCTGGGAAGCGCTGCCATTTGACCGTTGAACTGGCCCCCGATGACACTGCCGCCGACCGTCACGCCGGCGAATGTAATCCCGAGGCCGCCGTAACCAATCGCTATATTTTCGAACTGGTTGGTCGGTGTCAGCTTAACTATGTTGCCCTGGATGTTTTCGTAGGTGGTACCACCGACACCCTCGTTGCCCGGCCCGGGGTGGAGGTGGCCGCCGTACGCGCCGATGATCGACCCATTTATGCCCCAACCATTGACCGTGTCGCCAAAGCGAAGACCAGCCTCGATCGTGTTCCGCCGCCGCTGCAGATCGTTCGTCGCGGTGGAGGTTGACTGGTTGTTGCAGTTCGTGAATCCGGTCTCGGTGAGCCCGGTTATGGGCGCGGCGGTCGCATTGCTACCGCAGTTCTGGGTGTCGGCGGGAGTTCCTGTGCTGGGCTCGTAGCTGAACGCCCCGTCCAGCACTCCCCAGTACTTGGGCGTCAGATAGACAAACTTGTTGGTGGTGTATTCAGCCCCGACGTCGAAGAACGGCCAGTTCGGGAAGGAGCCTGACAGACCGTACGAGCCGCCGTTCTCCCAGTCGTTGATGTCGCCGTTCCACCCGCCGGTCGCGATGTCGTCAAATGTGGCGGTCAGCAAATTTCCCATCGGGCCGGCGCTCGCGCCGATGCGCAGAATGCCGAGCTGGGCAGTGCCGATATAACCGTATTCGTTGCGGAAGAACAGCGTGTTACCGGTGCTGTCGCCGGAGGCCCCCGCGTTGCCCGCGGTGCCGCTGGCAGCGGCGCTGGAGTTGTTGTCACGGATTTGGAAGTAGGTGCCGTAGAGCAGCCCGTTGGTCGCCTGGGCGTCGAAGCCGAAGTAGAATTGCGGATACCCGAGGAGTCCGGTACGGCTGCATCTTGTCGCCGGCGACGTTCTGCGTGCTGCTCCAGCCGCTGGCGAAATAGTTGCTGAACTGCAACTCCATGCGCACAACGATCTGCCCCGGAGCCAGGGTCGCCCCCAACGGCGCCTTGAACCCTGAAGACAAGGCCGGCGTCGCCGGTGTCGCCGGCGGCGTGGGCTGCGTCGGCAGGCTGGGATTGACGACTGCCACTTCCGCCGCTTGTGCGATCCCCAGCGAGGCACCCACTACCACTACGGCCGCGGTGGCCATCAGGAGCTTACGCATTCATTCCTCCTCGTTACGCCAGCGCGAACCGGCGGACACTGAAGGCCCCCGCCCCGCTAGGGGCTGCCAGACCTGCGGCGCATATTGACGAGCGGCCGTCGGCTCTGCAACGGCCGGGTCGGAGTCCTCATGGCATTGGCGAAACACTGTGGCGGCGGCGCAACAGGGCGTGCCGGCAGGGGGCCGCGGCGCGCCCGGCGAGTGCGGGCCAGAGGGCCCGCCGAACAGGGACCTCGTGCCAACGGGTTCACACGGAGCAAACGGCGGATCGCAGTCGCGGTAGGGACGCGCATTATATTACGCCTCCAGTTCTCTTCCGCTCACCGCAAAGCTCGCGTTAGCGTTGCTCAGGATATCGCCGATCGGTATCGGCCTCGCCGGGGGGCGTGAGGCCCAATGTCCGGCCTCATCAAGGACATGGCCTTGGCACTCAGCGGAGAGCGCCGCCAGAATCGGCTCGCAGTAGCGGCCCTGACAGCGGCCCATACCGGTGCGGGTGCGGCGCTTCAATGCGCCGACGGAGCTCCAACCTGGTTCAAGCTCTGCCTCGATCTCGGCCAAGGTTAAACCCTCGCAACGGCAGATCACGGTCGCCGGCGTAGCGAGCTCGGTGGTGAGACGCGGCGCACGATAGAGCTCCCAGAGCCCGTTCTGGAACCGACGATGCCGCGTCAGCGCGGACCTGGCTTTCGAGTCCGCCTCCCGCTCGGCCGTGCGGGCCTCGAGACCAAGGGAACGGGCCGCAGCGAGGCCGGCAATGACCCCTTCTGCTTCGGCTGCCGGGGCGCCGCCGAGTCCGGCGCAATCGCCAACAGCATAGATATCGGGGACGCTGGTGCGACCATCCGCATCTCGCTCCGGGACCAGATGGCCTCGGGAAGAGTTGAAGCGATGGGCGCAGCCCAGTGCACGCAGGATTTCGTTGTTGGGCCTGAAGCCGTAGCCCATCGAGACCGCATCAGCCTCGAAACGCCATTCCTGTTCGTCCGGCCCGGCAGGCCAACGCTTCACCAGGGCAGAGAGCACCCCATCGCCGTGCGCAATGCCGGCAAGCACGCTGCCGTAAAGAATTGGAATTCGACGGCGCCGGAGCTCGATCAGATAGGCGGCGCCTCGCATCGCGAGTCCCGGCGTGCTGGTGAGCATACGACCGAGCGCCGGAAGCGCCCAAAGCCCGGGCTGCCGCGCGAGCTCGACGACTGCGACGATCTCGGCTCCGGCCCGCGCCAGTTCCAGAGCGACTTGCAGATTGAGCGGGCCATTCCCGGCGATGACCACGCGCGCTCCCGCCAGCACACGATAGCTGCGTAGCAAAGTTTGCGCCGCGCCCGTGGTCATGACGCCGGGGAGCGTCCAGCCTGGCATCGGGACACCGCGCTCATAAGCGCCAGCAGCGAGGATAAGCCGCTTGGGCCTGCAGAACCGGGTAACGGTGCCGTCGAAGATCAGGAACTCGAGAGGCTCGAAGGCGCCCCAGACCTGCGCGCCGTGGAGAGTCACCACTCCGGCAGCTTCCACCGCGGAGACCAGGGCGCGTCCGGCGGCAAATTGAGGATCAGCCGCGTGTTCATCTGTTAGTGCCGGGATAGGGAGCGGCTGCTTATAATATTGACCGCCTGCCAGCGGCCGCTCGTCGGCAAGAAGAACTCGGGCCCCGGCGCGCGCGGCACTGAGCGCAGCATTGAGCCCGCCGGCACCGCCGCCCACCACAAGGATGTCTGGGGCCAGAATGCCGGTGCCCGGCGGCGCGGGGACCTCATTGTGCGGGACGGCGACAGCGCCAGCGAGATGCCGTTGCCGGCGGACCTTTACCGGCCCCTCGAGCCTGGTCATGCAGGCGCGCTGATTGGCAATTCCGTCGACTTCCACGAGGCATTCCTGGCACACACCCATGCCGCAAAATATGCCACGTGGCTCTTCGTTCCGCGTCAGCCGCAGTTCCCGGATGCCTGCCGCGATGAGCGCGGCGCCGAGAGTCTCGGCGCGCCGGCCAGCCAGGCGCTGTCCCTCGAAGTCGAATTCGATAGTGTCAGGGCCTTCCGCCAGCGCGCCGTCAGACCCTCTCAGGGCATCCCTCGTGGGTGCCATGGATTGGTCCTCGTTTGCATTTGCCGCTATCGTGCGTACCGCGCGCAGCGAGGCAGCGCCAGATGAGCGGTCTCACCGGCAAGACGATTCTGGTAACCGGGGCCTCCAAGGGCATCGGGGCGGCGATCGTTGCGACACTCGGACGCGACGGTGCCCATGTGATCGCGCATTACGGCCGCGATGCCGCAGGCGCACGACAGACGGTCGAGCGTATTCCCACCGAACGGGTGAAATTGCTGCAGGCGGATTTCGCAATTCCCGGCGAGATCGCGCGACTCTGGCGCGAAGCGTTGGCATGGCGCAGGCGCATCGACGTGCTTGTCAACAACGCCGCTATGATGGCCTGGGAGGGTGGGATCGACGATCCGGACGAGGTTTGGGATCGAGTTTGGGCCCAGACGCTGCAGGTCAATGTCAAGGCACCAGCCGACCTGCTGCGTGCCGGGGTGCGCCATTTTCGCGAGGTGGGCGGTGGCGTGATCATCACCATCTCGAGCTGGAACGCTCAGCGCGGATCAACCAATCCCGCAACCATCGCTTATGCCGCCTCCAAGGCGGCAATCATGGCGGCAACCAAGACCATCGCGCGGGCCGGCGCGAAGCAGAATATCCTGGCCTATATCGTAGCGCCCGGGGTCGTGCGCACGCGGCTCTCGCAAAGCTTCGCGGCGACGCAAGGCGGGGAAGAAGCGGTGACCGCGACCCTTGCGATGGGCGAATGGGTGCCTCCCGACGATATTGCCGAGCTGGTGGCCTTCCTCGCGGCCGGGAACTGCCGGCATCTGACCGGCGCTACCTTGGATGTCAACGGCGCGACGTACGTGAGATAGAAGAAGCATTGCGCCTCGTGAGAAGGAAGCCGTTATTCAGCCGCGATGTGAACATCCCGGCCCGCGCCACTGCGCGTTTCGAGCTTGGCCATCAGTTCGTCGAGCTCGTTCATGATGGCCTTCAGCTTCTTGAGCCGGGTCTCGCCTTCCTCGCCCAGCGCTTTGAAGGTGGTTAGCGGCGGCCGCACGTCGCCGACCGGATAGCCGGCCGCGGCGGCGAGTGCCTTGGAATAGCATTGGTGACCGTATGTCGGATGGCCCTCGTTGATGACTGTCTGCATCTTGCCTATCAGCCGCTCGATTCTCTTCGCATCCTCGATCCGGCCTTCGGTGATGAAATCGCAGATGCGGTGAGAAGCCCTCGGGATGTAATTGCCATAAGGGTTCACATAACCGACGGCGCCCAGAAGGTACGATTCCACGATGCGCTCCCCGGCGAAGACGTTCATCACACCCTTGGTTTCCTCGATGATATCATAGACCCGCGCGGTATCCTGGCTGGCCTCCTTGATGTAGCGGATCTGCTCGAAGGAGCGGGTGAGCCGACCGACAAGTCTGGCCGACATATCAACGTTGGAGGTGAAGGGGTTGTTGTAGAGCATGATCGGAATCGAGACTTTATCGCAGATCGCCTGGTAATAGGCGAAGATCTCGTCCTCGGTCGGGGTGTAATAGTACGGCGGGATGATCATAAGCCCGTCGGCGCCGAGCGCCTCGGCTTCGCGGCTGTAGCGCACCGCGCGCGGCGTATAGGCGTTCATGGTGCCGACCAGCACCTGCATCCGGCCCTTCACATGCTTGATCGTCGCCTCGACGAACATCGACCGCTCGTCGTCGGCAATTGTGAGGAATTCGCCGGTGGTCCCCAGGATAATTATGCCGGGGACGCCAGTCTCGATCTGCCAGTCAAGGAAGCGGCGCCAGGCGGCGAGATCGATCTTGCTTCCGTCCTCGGTGAAAGGAGTGATAGTGACGGTATAGCTGCCGCGGAACTGCTTGGCCATGGGAGATCACCTCCTGCACGTGGCGCCGGCCTGATTGCATACTCAGTGCATACCTTGGACGCAAGATGCGGGATGGCCGATCGAACCCCCTTCGAGAGCGATGTGCTGGTCATAGGCGGTGGACTCGTCGGTGCCGCAACTGCCTATTACCTCGCGCGCGAGGGCGTGGATGTCGCGCTGGTCGAGCGCTTCGATCTCAACACACAGGCCTCGGGCAGCAACGCGGGCAGTCTTCATGTCCAGATCCCGATTGCGGATTTCCTGGCACAAGGCGAGGTCTGGGCACGCAATTTCAGTCCCGCCCTTCCGCTCCTGCGCGAGTCCGTCCGCCTGTGGCGCACTCTCGAGGCGGAGCTCGGCGCCGAGCTCGAAGTCTCCATAGAAGGTGGGATTCTGGTCGCCGAGACCGAGGCGCAGATGCGCACCATCACTTGCAAGGCCGCCATCGAGCGGGCGGCAGGCATCGACGTTGAGCTGCTCACTGCCGCCGATCTAGGCGGGATCGCGCCGTATCTTTCGTCGCGCATGATTGGGGGGGCGTTCTACCCCGACGAAGGCAAGGCGAATCCGCTGAAGGCAACGCCCGCCCTTGCCGCCGCCGCCCGCCGCCATGGCGCTCGCATCCTGCCCAACTGCCCGGTCACAGGACTGGCGCAAGAGGCCGGCGCCTATCGAGTGGAAACGACCGCCGGACCAATTCGGGCGCGGCGCGTGGTCAATGCCGCCGGGGCCGAGGCGGGACGGGTCTCGGCCATGCTCGGCTTCCCGCTTCCCATCGAAGGACACGCGATCCAGCTCAGCGTGACGGAGCCGGTGGAGCATCTGGTCCCACATCTGGTCTATTTTGCTGGCGAGAGGCTGACGCTGAAGCAAGCGAAGAACGGTTGCTTCCTCATCGGCGGCGGCTGGCCCGCCCGGTGGAGCAGCCGCGCCGACCGCCCGTGCGTCGATCCTTTGTCGCTGCGCGCTAACCTCTCGGCCGCGCGGCATGTGATGCCGCGTCTCAACTCGGTTCGCCTGCTGCGCGTGTGGCCCGCCATCGTCAACGGGACCGCGGACTGGAAGCCGATCCTGGGCGAGTTGCCTGGTCGCCCCGGCTTCTTCATCAGCATGTTCCCCTGGGTGGGCTTCACCGGCGGGCCGATCGCGGCGCTTCTGACAGCCGACTTGGTCCTCGGCCGCAAGCCACGCCTTGATGTCGCCGCCTTTTCAGCCACCCGCTACATCGGCTGAGCCGAACGCACACAAGCGTCTCAATGCCGCAGGATCTTGCCCACGAACTCCCGCACACGGTCGGTGCGCGGCGCGTCGAAGATCTGCCGGGGCGGACCCTCCTCGACGATCTGGCCTTTGTCCATCATCACTACTTTGGACGCGACCTCGCGCACGAATGCCATCTCATGGCTGACGATGAGCATGGTCATGCCTTCGGCGGCGAGGCCGCGGATGCTGTCCAGCACCTCGTTGACCAGTTCGGGGTCGAGGGCCGAGGTGATCTCGTCGAGCAGCAGGATCTCCGGCTTGAGCGCCAACGCCCGGGCGATGGCGACCCGTTGCTGCTGACCGCCGGAGAGCTCATCGGGGTAGGCACGATGCTTGTCTGCGAGCCCGACCTTGGCCAGCAGCATCGCGGCCTCCCGCTCGACCTCGGCCCGCGGCCGCCGCTTGATCTTCACCGGCGCGATGGTGACGTTACGCATCACGTCCATGTTCTGGAACAGGTTGTACTGCTGGAAGACGATGGCCATCCGGTCGCGCGCGGCGCGGATGATGGCGGGCTTGCTGTAGTCGATCGCCGCACCGTCGATCAGCACCTCACCGCCGGTAGGATGGGTGAGGCCCATAAGCACGCGCAGAATGGTCGATTTGCCAGAGCCGGACGGTCCGATCAGCGCTACGACCTCGCCCTTCTCGAGCGTCAGATTGACCCCCTTCAGGACGCTAAGCCGGCCGTAGGCGCTGGCGAGGTCTCTGACTTCGAGGTGTGGCAAGGCGTTTCTCCAGCCAGCGCCCGCAACGGCTGAGGGGATAGGACATGGCGAAATAGAGCAGGGAAATGGTGCCAAACACCAGGATGCCTGAGAAGCCTTCGTTGTTCAGCTCCTTGCCGCGAAACGTAAGCTCGAAGACACCGACCTGCGAAACCAGCGCCGTGTCCTTGATGAAACCGACGGCGAAGGCGACGGCGGGCGGCAGGATGACCGGCCAGGACTGGGGAATGATGACGCGGGTCAGCGTCTGCCAGCGGGTGAAGTTCATGGCGGCGGCGGCCTCGATCTGCTGCCGCGGCACGGATTCGAAGCCGCCGCGAATGATCTCGCCGGTATAGGCGGTTGCGTAGATGCAGATGGCGATCACCGCGATGGTGAAGAGCGAGGCGTCGGAGACGAATGCCTGAATGAAGAACAGCACCAGGTAGATGACCACCAGGAAGGGGATGCGCCGGAAGATCTCGACATAAGCGACGCCGGCGATGCGCAGCGGCAATGCCCAGAGCCCCGGGGTCTGGCGGAGGAATACGATCGCGAAGGCAAGCAGGAAGCCGGTTGCGCAGCCGATGAAGGTCAGCGCCAGCGTCGTTCCCATAGCCTCGGCGAGCAGGACGATATGACCCACCGAGAAGAAGCGCGGAACCTGATGAATCAGCCGTTCCACGCTTAGAACACCTTGGCCCTGACCCGGAAGGCCCAACGCCCGACCAGCGCCAGCGAAATACTGGCGATGAAGGTGAGAACGACATAGATCCCCGCCACGACTACAAACATCTCGATCCAGCGGTAGTTCTCGGTGGAGATGTCGATGGCCGTGCCGGTCAGCTCGTTGACGCCGACCACCGCGCCGATCGAGGTGCCCATCACCAGGATGACGATGAAGAAATTGGCAAGCGCCGGATAGATCGTCTTGGCGATATGGGGAACAATGACAAAGCGGATCTGCTGCAACAGGGACATGCCGATGGTCTCTGCCGCCTCGAGCTCGACGCGCCGCACGGAGATGAAGCCGGCACGCATGATCTCCGTCAGATAGGCCCCGGCATTGAGCGTCAAGCCAATAAGCACGCAAGTGAAGTTGTCCCAGCGGATGCCGAAATCCGGCAGGCCGAAATAGAGGAAGTAGATCTGGATGAGCGCCGGCGTATTGGTGAAGAACACGACATAGGCATCAGCGAACCGGCGCCAGAAGGGCCTGCCGAAGGTCTTGAGCGAGGCGCCGACAAGGCCGATGAGGGAGCCGCCCCAGAAGGTGAGCAGCCCAAGCTCGAAGGTCACGATCGCGCCCCGCAGCAGTTGGGGCAATTGCGCCAGTGCCACCCCGAACTGGAACGTGTAGTGCATGGCGCTCGTTCGAGCTCTCGAAGCGGGAGTGGCTCCGCGAGGCGGAGCCCGCTGCCGCCGGATACAGCCGGTCAGAAGTACGGATTTGCTTCGATCTTCACCAGCATTGGTGCGCCGTACCACTTCTCCCAGGTCTGGTTGACGAAGTCCGTCGAATGCAGGCTGTAGAGGATGATGTTCAAGGCGTCGCGCAAGGGATAATTACCCCGCTGCACCCCGATGCAGTCGTAGGACACGTCAATGGTCTGCTTCAGTACCCGCCATTTAACGTCGGGATAGTTCTTGGTCTGTGCCATGAAGAAATCGATGTTCTCGACGATCACGTCGGCGCGCCCCTGAGCCACGAGGCGGACCGTGTCGGCTATAGTATCGACCAGGCTTACCTTTGCGTTGGGCAGATTCTGCTTCAGCCAGTCCACGGTCCAGTTGCCCCGCATGTCGGCCAGCGTGTACCCGGAATCATTGAGCTGCTTCCAGTTGTCCACGGTAACCTTGTCCGTCGTCAGGACGGCCATGACTTCGGTATGCAGCGGCACTGTGAATGAGATGAGTTTGGCGCGCTCGGCCGTCCGCGTCAGCGCGCCCAGCGAGATGTCGATCTTGTCGGCGACCAGGAAGGGTACTCGCTGGGGCGTCTCCGTCGGCACCCACTCGACTTTGACCCCGAGAGCCGCGGCAATCTTGTTGCCGACATCGATGTCGAAGCCCTGCCAGTTGCCATCCGGGCCGCGCGAGCTCATGGGCGGGAAGTTCGGATTGATGCCGATGCGGATGGTGCCGTCCTTGACGATGTCATCGAGCGATTTCGCCGAGACGCCCGAAATGCCCAGGGCCAGCGCGAGCACCAGGCTTGGCAACAGCATTCTTCTCAACATATGGACCTCCCTGACTGCCGCGCCCTTCGCGCAAATCAAGCCAGCGCCTCCGCCATGCCGGCGCCTATGGTTGGGCGCCGCCCATTGGCGAGTCAATAGTATACTCCGCGTGTACAAAGACTTCCCCGGATACGCCGCGTGGCGCACCTGTTCGGCGGAGCCCCGGGCCACGGCGCTACTCGCCGCTGCTGGTTCCGTGCTTGCGCCGGTAAGCGCGCCAGGTCATGGCCCAGAGGTTCGGATCCTCAAGCGGCCCGGTGTCGATCTGATGGATCGGCTGCCGGTGGGGCGCGCTTTTCACTAGCGCCGGATCGTCATGCGCCTCCCTGACGATCTCGGCGATCACCGCGATCCATGAGTCGAGATCCTCCTTGGAATACATCTCGCCCGCCTCGGGCGTGAAGGGCTCGGCCACTATCCAGGGCTCGTGCGACATCCAGTAGGGATCTATGCCGTAGTCTGCCATGCGATTGGCGATCTCGACAGTGCCGATGCCGGTCGCCTCCTTCAGCGGCCCCAGCCCCCAACGCGTCATCTCCATGCGCCATTTCTTCACCTGAGGATTGGAGCGGGCGAGGCCGTTGATCCGGCCAAGCTTCTTGTCCATGTAGTTGTTGGCGAGCACCGAGAGTTCGCAGGCCTCGTTGATGCCTTCCGCCCCCATGGCACGGGCCCAAGCGTAGGCCTTCACCACCTGCGGGACATTACCCCAGAACTCGCGGATCTTGCCGATGCTTTGCGGCCGGTCGTTGTCCAACCTGTAGCCGCTGTCCAGTTTCGTCACCACGGGCGTCGGGAGGAAGGGTGCCAGGGCGGCGGTGCAGCCATAGGCGCCAACTGCCGGCCCACCGCCGCCCTTGGCCGCACCGAAGGTCTTGTGCAGCATGAACATGCAGGCGTCGAAGCCGAGCTCGCGCGCACGCAGCTTGCCCATCACGCCGTTGAAATTCGCGTGGTCGTAGAAGCAAAGGCCGCCGGCCACGTGGACGATCCGGATCCACTCTTTGATCTCCGGATTGTAGATGCCCATGTCGTCGGGATTGTTGATCAGAAGCGCCGCGGTGCGCTCCGACACCGCGGCCTTCAGTGCGTCGAGGGAAGGATAGCCGTTTTCCTCGAGCTGCAAGGTAACGACCTTGAAACCTGCTGCCGCTGCCGTGGCGGCGTTGCACGGATGCGCTTGGATCGATGTGATGACCTCATCCCGCTGGGCGAGCTGACCCTTGCCCTGGTGATAGGCGCGGGTGATGCAGCAATGCGTATAGGCGGCGTCCGCACCGCCACCGGGCTGGAAGATGAACTGGTCCATCCCTGAAAGTTCGCGCAGGATGAGGTCGAAGCGGTGGATGATCTCAAGCACTCCCTGCAGCGTCTCCTCCGGCTGACAGGGATGGACCTCGGCGAGCTCGGGCCGCGCCACGACCGCTTCGCCAAGCCGGGTGTTGTATTTCATGGTGCAGGTGCCGAAGAGACTGATGCCCATCATGCCCAACGTCTCCTGGGACAGATGCAGGTAGTGGCGCTGCACCTCAGGTTCGGAAAGTTCGGGCAGGCGGGGTGGGCGCCTTCTGGCGAGTCCGGCGGGAATGAGCCCTTCCGCCTCGCCCACGGCCTTGCGCACCGACGGATCGGCGGTAGGGAAGATCTGACCGCGCCGGCCGGCGTGCCCGAGCTCCATTACCAGCGGCTCCTGCCAGCGAGCCGCATGGAAGTCGCGAACCGCTCTTTGTCCCGTCATCTCGCGATTACCTCCCTCAGCGCTGCCACGAGGCGATCGATGTCTTCCTTGCTGTGTTCTTCAGTCACGCAGTAGAGGGCGCTCTGGCCAAAAGCGGGAAATTCGCGCGAGAGGTCTTTGCCGCCGAAGATGCCGCGGCGGCGGAGTGCCCTGTTGATCGCCGCCACCTTCTTGCCGGTGGCGTCGAAATTGACCACGAACTCCTTGAAGAAGCCCTGCGGGAACAGGATCCGGATGCCCTTGATGCGGGCAAGGGCACGCGCTGCGTAATGCGCCTGCTGCAGGATTAGCTCCCCAAGCTCGCGGAACCCTTCGGGCCCCAGCAATGACATGTAAACCGCATTGGCGATGGCCCAGAGATAGACGGAATTGCCGGTCCAGTCCCGGCCTTGCTCGCGCATGCCGTAGGAGGTCTGATGCGAGCAGGAGAGCGAGAAACCATATTCGCCGGGCTTCGACGTGGTGGTAATGCTCATCAGGAAGCCGTTGTACTGCCGAACATAGCGCTCCTCGTCACGCGAGGCGATGAAACCGCCGACGCCGCCCCCGCAGTTCATGTGCACTCCCAGCGGCTGGGTTGGACCGACAGCGATGTCGGCACCGAGATCAGCCGGTGGCCGTACAATCCCAAGGCTCAAAGGGTCGGTCCCAAAGATGGTCTCGGCGCCGACGGATCGAGCGACACTCGCGATCTCTTCTCCGCGCGGCTCGAACAGGCCGAGATAGCCGGGCGACTCGACATAAACCGCCGCCGTCCTGTCCGAGATCTTCGTCTTCAGATCCTCCAGGTCGATCCCGCCGGTCGTGTTGTCGTAACCTAGGCTGACCACCTCGATGTGATTGCGCATCTCGGCGGGCTCGGCATAATTGCAGATCACCGAAAACCGCTCGGGATCAATGAGCGCGGGCACCAGCACCTGCTGCCGGCCGGTCAACCGCGCGGCCATCCGGATCGCATGGCCCGCCGCGCATCCCCAGCTATAGACCGGGAGCTGCACGACATCCATCTCCAGCAGTTCGCCCAATTGGCTCGCATATTCGAACCACGCTTGATTGCGGCCGTGATCGGATTGCGGCGAGCCCCAGACTGGCGTCAGGAATTCGGCTCGGCCCACGATCTCGTCCACCACCGCGGGTACGTGATGCTGCCAGCAGCCGGCGCCGAGGAAGTTGAGATTCCTCTCGCAGGTCTCGTTGCGCGACAATATCCCGACCAGATGGCGCTTCAGCTGGACCTCGGAATTCAGTTGCCGCGGTAATCTGAGCGGCGTCTTCAGGCGATGGGTGGCGGGGATTTGCTCGAACAATTCCTCGATGCTCGCCGCACCGATCTCGTTCAGCATCGCCTGCTTGATATCGGACAGTGAGTTGGCCATCCAGGGATGGGCCGACGATCGGATGGATTTCAAGGATCCGGCTCCCCGATTCCGTGCATCGATCTTGTATGCGTCGTGCATTCTTGCGTCGGCCGGCAGAGATTTTCAATGCGGCAGGCCGGGGCAACCGCCTCAGTTGCAGATACGCATCAGTGTCGCGTGGCCGGGCGCGATACGCACGCGGATATAACCTGCAAGCATCGCATCGACGGCAGGATCGCCAGTATCCGCAAGCAGACGATGCTCGCTCAATGCCAGAAGCTTGCGCTGGCTGGCGAGCAAAATGATGTTGTCGCGGCCGACCGCACGAACGACCGCGGGCGCGATCTGCTGATTGCCGCGTCCGAAGACAAAGCCCTGCCCGCCGATTATGCCGAGTATGAGGCGCGCCGGCCGGCCGGCGATCAGCGCATCGAGCCCACGGCTGGTGAGGTCACGGCCGATTACCTCACCATCCAGGACCGCATCCACACCCAGGAGCGTGCCTTCGAGCCCCCGGTGACGCAGTACGCTGGCGGTCGTGGTCCCTGGACCGATGACGTGGACGACACCCGGCGCCATCTCCAAGGCAACCTCGCGGCATAGCGCATCGAGCATTGCATCCTCGGCGGACTCTGCGGCCTTGGGATTCTGCACCAGGCGGCGCTCGAAGGGTATCCGGGCGTAACCGTAGAGGCGCGCCGATAACCGCCCTTCCCGCATCGCCGTCTCGTCGATATCCATCACCTCCGCGGCGCGAAATGCGATTCTGCCGATGGAATCGTCCGCCAACAGCGCGACCAGCTCCCCCGCCGCCTCGGGACTGACAGCAAAAACGGCGGACTGCATCTTCACCCCGGCGGGAATGCCGAGGATCGGGAAACTGTCGCCCACCACAGCCAGAATATCCCGCGCCGTTCCGTCGCCGCCGGCGAATAGGATCAGCGCCACTTGGCGGCGGAGCGTGGCAGCGGCCTTTTGGGTATCGGCAGCCGAGGTGACCGTCCGCCTCGAGCCCGCGATCGACCGCGGGATGAAGCCAGCCTGTCGCGCGATCGATTCGCCCATGACGCCCGGTGCGGCGTGCATCTCAACGCGCTTGCCTGCCCTTGCGGCGAGCCTCCGCAAACTGCGAAGCGCGCGGGCCGGCGCAAGCGGCACCCCGCCCAGCGACCGGGCATGGTCCAAGATGCCATCTCCGTCAGTGCCCTTGAGCGCGACACTGCCGCCCATGCCGGCGATCGGGTTAAGGATGAATCCGATCCTGAGCAAAGATGCATCCCTCAGAGCGGCGTAGATTGCGCTGACCGTCCACTCGCTGCCATGATCGCATCTGCTACGCACAGCCGCCATCGCCAACTCAGGACCTCATGAGCCTCGCCCCCATTCGTCCGGAGCGCATTTGTCTTGCCCCTGATCTCGAGATCAGCCGGATCGTCACGGGGCTCTGGCAGGTCGCGGATATGGAACGGGACGGTCGAACGCTCGATCCGGACAATGCAGCGTCCGTCGTGGCCGATTACGCCATGGCCGGTTTCGATAGCTTCGACATGGCCGACCATTACGGTAGCGCGGAGGTCATTACCGGACAATTCCTGGAGCGTGTCCGCGGCGGCGAGTTTCCCCTTCATACGCCGCCGGTCGCATTCACCAAATGGTGCCCAGAACCCGGTCCCATGACCCGCGAGGTGGTGCGTGCCGGTGTCGAACGTAGCCTCGAGCGCATGGGTCTGGAGTGCATCGATCTGCTGCAGCTCCACTGGTGGACGTACGAGCATCCGGCATATCTCGATGCCATGAAGGAGTTAGCCGAGCTGCGGGCCGAAGGTCGGATCCGGCATCTGGGGCTGACCAATTTCAATACGGATCACTTGCGCCTGCTGGTGAAGCAGGGATGTCGAATCGTCTCCAATCAAGTCTGTTTTTCGCTGTTCGACCGGCGGGCGGGCGAAGCGATGAGCGCCTTCTGCCTCGCGGAGGGCATCAAACTTCTTGTTTATGGCGCATTGGGCGGCGGCTTCCTCTCGGAGCGCTGGGTCGGCGCTCCGGAGCCGGCGATGCCCGATATCGCCGACTGGAGCAAGATGAAATACAAGCGCTTCATTGCTGCTATCGGCGGCTGGCAGAACCTGCAGACGATCCTCGGCGCTGCCCATCACGTGGCGAAGAAGCACGGCGTCTCCATTGCCAATGTTGCCACCCGTTGGGTGCTCGATCAGCCCGCGGTGGCGGCTGTCATCGTCGGTGCGCGGCTCGGTGAGCGCGACCATCGTCGGGATAATGTGCGGGTCTTCAGCTTCGCATTCGATGCTGAGGATCGCGCCATCATCGATGCAGCGCTGGCCTGCTCGACGCCGATCCCGGGCGACTGCGGGGACGAGTACCGCAAGCCCCCGTTTCTCACTGCCTCGGGCGATCTCTCCCACCACCTCTCACAGTTCCCGACCGTCTATACGGCGAGGCCAGTTCTCGACCGGTCGGATCGAATGCGCGTCGATACCGGCAGCCGGTGGGAGTCAGTCGCCGGGTACAGCCGTGCGATCAGGGTCGGCGAGCAGGTGTTCGTCAGCGGTACAACCGCGACCCACAGCGATGGCGAGGTCGTTTGTCCGGGCGATGCGGCCGGCCAGGCGGTCTATATCCTTGACAAGATCGCCGCCGCCCTGACTGCCGTGGACGCCAGCCTCGATGATGTCGTGCAGACGCGCATCTATTTGAGGGATGTCGGACAGTGGGAATTGGTTGCCCGCGTGCACGACCGTTATCTCGGCCACATCCGACCGGCCAATACTCTGATTGAGGCCGCGGACCTGGTCGGGCCCTATGAGGTCGAAATCGAGGCCGTCGCAGTAGTGTGCTAGCACCTGGCAAGTGATTTTGGCCGTCTTGACGCGCAGCTTGAGCAGCGCGTCCGCGACCATATACGCTTTCATTTCAAAATCTTCGCCACCCGGTTCTGCCGCAGGCGATAGGCGTCCGGCATGGACTTGCCGAGCAGTGGGCGGAGATAGAGGCGAAAGGCATCGGTCACGTCGGTGCCGCTAGCGGAGATGAATTCGTCCGGCATGGTGCGGGTCTTGCCGGCGACGGCTTCCAGGGGGACAAGCCTGTAATCCACTGAATAATAGCCGGTACGCTCGATCGCCACCGAGCCGTCTGCCTCGCCCCACATGGCGTACTGCACCGCCTTCTCGCCGACCTCGCGCGCCTCGCGCTGGTCAACGTCGGAGGCGCAACCGACGAAGGACCGCTGCAGATAGCCGAACGTGTCGCCGCGCACGCGGTCGATGCCGAGCTTCTCCTTGATCTCGTCGCACAACAACCCAGCGAGTGCGCCGGTGCCGGAGAGCTGGACGTTGCCATGCGCATCCCGCTCGATCCGCTTGGAGAACCGGGTGACTATCGGCGTGCCGGACTTGTCGTGGATGCCTTCCGACACGGCGACCACGCAGCGACCGAACTGATCGACCGTGCGCCTCACTTCAGCGAGGAAGCTGTCGATCCGGAATGTGCGCTCCGGTAGGTAGATCATGTGTGGCCCGTCGTCCGGAAACTTCTTGCCGAGCGCCGACGCGGCGACCAGGAAGCCGGCATCGCGGCCCATGACCACGCCGATATAGACGCCAGGCAGCGACTGGTTGTCGAGATTGGCGCCGAGGAAGCACTGCACGACGAACCGCGCGGCCGAGGGGAAGCCCGGCGTGTGGTCGTTCAGAACCAGATCGTTGTCGATCGTCTTCGGGACATGCACGCAGCGGATCGGGTGGGTTGCCTTGCGAGCCTCCTCCGCGACGATGCGAACCGTATCGGACGAATCATTGCCGCCGATATAGAAGAAATATCGGATCTCGTGCACCTTCAGGACCTTCAAGAGTTCCTGGCAATATTTCAGGTCCGGCTTGTCTCTGGTCGAGCCCAGGGCCGAAGACGGTGTCTCGCCGACCAGTTCCAGGTTATTGGTGGTCTCCTGCGTCAAGTCCACGAAGTCTTCGTCGAGGATCCCGCGTACGCCATGAAGCGCGCCATATACGAGGCTGACTTGCCGGAATTTCCGCGATTCGAGCACCACCCCGGCTAGCGACTGATTGATGACCGCGGTTGGACCGCCGCCCTGGGCCACCAGCACTTTTCCTTGCAGCATGACCGTCTACTCCGCTGACGCTTCTAACCATCTAAAATGGGGGTCTCACCGGGGGCGGCACGCATTGCCTGGGCTGGCGTGCTGACCCGCGACTGCGCGCTGCCGCCACTAGCCCCGCTGGCGCCCTTTGGTGCATGAATACTCTGCTGGTTGTGTCTGTCCACCCGGTCGAGCGAAGCTGCCGTCATTGGCGATGACGAAGCTGTTGGTTCCAAAGCTGACATTGCTGACCGACGTGCCCGGCGGTGATGACGGACGCCAGCTTGGCGCGGTCATGGCGCGTGTTCTCGAGGGTAAAGGAGGGCGGCGGGAGAGACACGCTTGAGGACGCGTAGGGCGTCATACTCTTTGTCCGGCCGACTGGCATGAATTTGGGCATCCTGCAACGACGACGCCCAGATCGTTATCCACCATGCGGTCTGTCCGAAAGCCGCATGAAAGCGGGCAGGGACCCGCGCTTGTAGGTGTAGCTGACGGAGGAAGCGCTTGGCTCCCAGAGTAGCGAGGGGGTAGCACACGGCGGGTGAGAAAGCTAGCTTAGCTAGCTAGCGGAAAGTCGCAGAACTCCGCCCTTTTCCGCCTTCTACGCATCTCCAATAGGAAATTCGCCGGCCGGGGATGCAAAAGTAAGCACCCAAGCGGGCCTGTCGATCGGCCGGTCCTTGACACAAGGCCCGCCGGTCGCCAGATCGTGAACAGTCGCGCTGGCCATGATGGCAGCGCGGACCACTGACCCAGGGCTGGCCCATAAGGGCGGCCCAACTCCAACCTTGCTAATGCAGGAGGTTTGCATGACGTACGACTTCGCGCCACTGTTCCGTACCGCGATCGGCTTCGACCGTCTGGCGCGTCTTATGGACACCGCCGTTTCCGCCGAGGCGCCGAGCTATCCGCCCTACAATATCGAGAAGACGGGTGAGGACTCCTATCGCCTGGCCATGGCGGTGGCTGGCTTCCGGCGTGACGACCTCGAGCTGGTCGTGAAGGACAACGTTCTGACCATCTCCGGCCGCCTCTCCGGCGAGAATTCCAAGTCAGAGGTGCTCTATCGCGGCATCGCCGGCCGCGCGTTCGAGCGGCGCTTTGTGCTCGCCGACCATATCGTGGTCGAGGGAGCAGACCTGCAGGATGGTCTGCTGCATGTGGGCCTGAAGCGAGTGGTGCCGGAGGCATTGAAGCCGCGCCGCATCGAGGTCACCACCACTGGTGCGCCGCAGGCGGTCGCCAACGACGAGCAGACCGCCGCCAAGGCTGCCTGACGGTCGCTTTCGTTCTCCTCTCCCGCGCCGCGGGAGAGGAGGGTGATTCAGTTGAACTGAACTCTTGCAATGACGATGCCGAAGCAGAAGCGCGTTCCCTGGCGATAGCCGGAGACTCTCGGTGATTTCCGTTCCAGATTGAGAGCTGTGCTTCTGATAGGTGCATAGCCATCATATGTAGGGGGCAATTGAGAGGTGATGAAATCGTTCTGGCGTCCGTGAACCATAGAGACGCCGGAATCGAATGGCCATCGCGTGGCATCAAGATTGCCCCGCGATGGTCCACACCCGTGAGTCGCTCGAGCGAGCGGTCCCCTATCCTGATTTATTATCCGCGGCTGCGGCAGAGCGCTGTTCGCGGCAGTCACGCGAACAGCGACGAGTAATTCTTCGGCTGGTGGGTGAACGGACCGAGGATGTTCCTCTCCAGGCTCCGATCGACGCCAATCCGCGGGTTAGGATTCGGCGGGACGTAATAGCTGGGACTGCTGAGGCCGTACTTAGCCATGAGCTGCTCGTTCAGCTTGGTCCTCCAGAGCCAGGCGACGCCCGCATCAACAGCATCAAAGAGATCGGTGTTCTCGCCATCCAGCCCGAACACGGTGTTCTGCTTCGTGGTCAGAATCGGGAAAGCCGGGTCGCCCTCGACCGGCACCTGCTTGAGGCCCCAGGACGGGTTCTCCTTGATCAGATACGCAACAGTCGGTGCATCCAGAAACGCCAGATCGAGCCGTCCGGCGAGAACGTCCCGGATGCAGGCATCGGTGGTGTCGTAGAGCCGCACATCCGTTGTGCCAGGGACCTTTTTCAATTCCGGCACTATCGTAAACCCGGTCACAGTGCCGACGCTGTAGCCCTTCATGGCGCTCACCGTGATGCCCTCGGAGAAGGGCTTGGTCTGTTTCATCATGGCGAACTTGCCGGGGTAGTACACCGCATCGGTCAACAGCATCACCTTCGCCCGCACCGGGGTCCAGCCCATATTGCCCAGCATGATGTCGGCGCGGCCGCTGCGGATGCTCTCGATCGTGGCCGACCATTCCATCAGCGACGGCTTTACAGTTAGTCCGAGCTTCTGCGCGATGGCATCGATCATCTCGCCATCGGTGCCGATCAGCTTGCCGTCCCTGACGCTGGTCATCGGCATGTCGCCGTTCATCGCCACGGTCAGTACCCCGGGCTCGACGGTCTTTAACGCCGGCATGGCTCCAGCGCGATGTATGCGGATGATACCAATGGCTGCCCCGGCGACAGCGGCCCGCGACAGAAATTGGCGACGGTTGACTGAACGAGACATGACCTCTCCCCCGGCCGGTCTTGCGGCGTGCCACCGGCATCTGCGTGCCGCCAGGTTTATTCCACCGTCACCAGATAATCCCGCCCGACCCAGCTCCCGCTATTTCGCCAACGCCAGGTGAACGCGATCCGCGCGCCGGGCGCCAGCCCCTCGGTCGGCAGGGCGAGCGTATGCACTCCAAGCCCGGTTTCCTGCGTGGCGCTGTCGGTGACCGTGCCCCACCGGTCGGCGCTCCAATGTATCGTCGCGGCCTCCGGCAGGTCGATGCGCAGCACACGTCCCGCCGGGAGCGTTTCGGCGCGCCAGTCCGGGCGCCACGGCCGACACCGTGGCGTATTGGTCTGCTTCAGGTAGCGCCGGACGGTCTGCGGCGGCATGTCGAACACCGCGCCGTCGGCCAAAGAGCGCAGCAGCTTCACATGCTCGGCATGCGCCCACACCAGCGGCATCGCCGATCCGCTGGGGCAGCCGGGGAACAGCTCGCGACGGGGGATCGGCTCACCGTCCCAGACCTGCTCGGGGAACAGCCCGCCGGCGCTGGCGCAGGCCTCCAGCACGCCGAGCAGGCGTTCGGCCTCGACACGGCGGCCGGCGGCCAGCTCGTAATGCGCCCGCTCGCCGGCGAGGAGTGGCCAGGGCCGGCCGATCCCGGTGCCGTCAAAGGCGCTACCGTCCGACTTCTCGCCGTAGCCGTCGCCGTTATAGCGGCGCCAAACCGGGCCGTACGGCAGATCAACCTTCAGCAGCCGGTCGATCACCTTCACCGTATCGACGATGCGTGGATCGTCGGGGGCGCGTAGCCCGAAGCGCACCAGGGCAAGCGCATCCGGGCTGACCAGCTCGTCGCCCGGCAGCAGGCTACCGTCGCCCTCCCGGTTGCGGATCGGCACCATCTCGCGTGCGGCGGCGCGGGATTCGCCCTCCAGGCTAGGAGCGATCCGCACGTAGTAGCCGGCGACGCCGGCGGCGTGCGCCAGCGTGGTGCCGGAGACGTAGATCCAGTCCTCGATCTGCTCGTTCCAGGCGTCCGCGGTGTCGCGCAACAGTGCCGCGATGGCCGGCGAATCAACCGAATCGGGGTGCGCGGTTTCCACAAGATCGGCAGCGGCCAGCAGTCCGGCAATCTGCACTGCCAGGGTGAATGGCGTGTAGCCGGCATCCTCCTCCCAGCGATCCTGTGCGGTGACCGGGCCATGGCGCAGCAGGAAGCCGGCGGCGCGCGCCACCATCGGCCAGTACGCGGCGAGGTTTGGCGGCGGGACCGCACCATTGCGCCACGCGAGATCGAGCAGCAGGATCGGGAAGGCGCATTCATCGAGCTGCAACCCGCGCCAATACGGTGAGCCGTCCAGCCAACAATTCTGCGGCCAACTTCCGTCGTGTTCCTGGACCGCCCGCAGATAGCGCACCACGCGGCGAGCCTCCTCGCGGGCGGCGCAGGCCAGGAATGCGCCGGCCGTCTGCACCAGATCCCGCGGCCAGACCAGGTGATAGCCGCCCAGATCGTCATCGCCCTTGGTAGCACCCCATGGGATTGACAGGCTGGCGATCAGCCCGCCGGGGAACGTTGGGCTTTCGTGGGTGCGCAGCACGGAGGTGCTGATCCGATAGGTGTTGCGGCCGTTGACCCGCCGGTCGAGCGAGCGGAGGTGCGCCTGCCAGCCGCGCCAGTCGGCGGCGTAGTCGTCCACCACGTTATCGAAGGTGCGATGCAGGCTGGCGCGCACACGAAAAGCCGCTTCCGCCGCGCTGCGACCGAACCCGAGGGCGAGCACGACGGGCTCCTGGTCCGCCGGCGCCAGCTCGGCGGTCAGCGCGATATTGCCGTTCTCCGCGTGGTCATAGAGATCGGTGAGACGGCCGTGCGCGTTGAGCTGCTGCCAGCCGTCGCTGGTGCCGACATATCCCACCGAACAGTCGAGGAAGCGGTGGTTGGCGCCGAGGGCGAGGTAGGTGCCGTCACCCGCGGCGAACAGCATGCGATGGCCCTTGTACTCCCCGATCCATCCGGTGTTGTGCGCGCCGCCGTTGACGAGATGCGGTGCCAGCAGCGCATAGAGACAGAGCGGCTCGCTGGTACCTTCCAGGCGGATCTGCTGCAACAGCGTGTCGTGGCGCGGATCGGTGCCGACGCGCTTGACGATGCGATAGCGCCCATCCTTGTGGGTGTTGGTGAGCTTATACGCCGGGACGCCGTCTTCCAGCGTTTCCACCTCGAAAGTGCAGTCGCGCTTTTCTTCCGAGAAGAAGCCGTCTTCGCCGGCGATCAGCAGGCCGAAATCGCGTGTGCAGGCCTGATCGACGCGCGGGTAATAGGTCTCGTTCACGATGCCATGGCTGAGGGTGAACCAGACGCGGCTGACCGGCGACAGCGCGGTACCGACGCCGGTCTTGGCGCTCGAGGTCCAGCGCGGGGGGATGCCGGGCCAGCCGGGGGCATCGGGCATGCTGGTGTTCCTTTTTTGGTGGGCCGGTGATGTAGAGGGACCGTGGCGCGGTCAAGAGGTCTGCCGGGGCTCTGGCAAAGAGTTGCCAGCCTGCCACAATCGGCGGGAGTGAGGAGAGCGCCCATGAAGATCGACCGCCTGCACACCGACATTCTCAGTATCCCCGAAGACGAGCCGTTGGCGGACGCGCCTGAGCGTCCGAATGCCATGCGTCCCGTGGTCACGTTGCGACTGGGGACCGATGACGGGATTGAGGGGATCGGGCTGACCTTCTACGGCGGGGCGCTGACCGGGGCGTTACGGGCCGCCGTGGATGCGCTGGGTGCGCTCGCGGTCGGCGAGGATCCGCTGCGGCCGGAGGCGATGGCTCGCAAGCTGCGTGCGGCGGCCGGCGGGTGCGAGCCGGGCGGCATTTTCACGCTGGCCGCGGCGGCCATCGACATGGCGCTGTGGGACATCAAGGGGAAGGCGCTCGGCCAGCCGCTGTGGAAGCTGCTGGGTGGCGCGCGAGAGCGGGTGCCGACTTATGCCTCGGGCGCGCTGCGGCGGGGGCTGAACCATGACCAGGCGGCCGGGGCAGCGGCGCGGCTGAAGGCGAAGGGCTTCACCGAGATGAAGATGCAACTCGCATTGCCGGGCGCACCTACAGTTACGGATGAAGTCACGCGTGCGCGGGTGGTACGGGAGGCGATCGGCCCCGACATTCGGCTGATGTGCGACATCAATCAGCGCTGGCGGCCCGAGCAGGCGGTGGATATCGGCCGGCGGGTGGAGGACGTGGGGTTCTTCTGGCTGGAGGATGTGACCGCGGCGGATGATTATGTTGGTCTCGCGCGGGTGACGGCAGATCTGCGGACGCCGATTGCCGGGGGCGAGTACGTCTGGGGGATCGTGCCGTTTCGCCACATGATCGAGCAACACTCGGTCGATATCGTGATGATCGATCTGGTGCGGGTGGGCGGAGTGATGCAGTGGCTAAAGGTCGCCGGAATGGCGGAGGCGTTCAATTTGCCGGTGGTCAGCCACGTGATCCCGGAGTTTCATCTGCACCTGATCGCCGCGGTGCCGAACGGGCTGACTGTCGAGTACATGCCGTGGATGCTGAAACTGTTCGAGGAAACGCCGCGACTGGAGGCGGGGGAGCTGGTGTTGCCAAGCGCGCCGGGGTGGGGGCTGAAATTTGATGAGGGCGCTGTGGGGCGGTTCCGGGTGGGGTAACGCCCCACTGCCGGCCCCTTTCGCGAGGGGACACGCCTAAGGTCCTGATGATGGTCGGTACTAATTAGTGAGGCCGCGAATCGGGACGGCGGGGGCTGGCCATGAGCTGGCCCCGTGCGTGGCGCCCCTGGGTCGATTCCAGGGCAGGCTCCTGGATCAAGTCCAGGGCAGGCTTGATGGTCCGGGGGGCCCGTTCAGGGCTGGCCGGTGCAGGCAGGAGCTGGGGATTGCGGGGACCGCGCGGGCCATGGGGGGAACGCGATGGTCGGCTCGGCGAGGGGAATGGGACCGAAGCTGGGGCTGCCACTTGGGCTCCCACTGGGGCTGTCGCTGAGACTGGGGCTGCCTTCGGTGGGATCAGCAGAGCGCCGCTTGTCCTTGCGGAACAGGAGACGGGCGAGACTGCCGCCGTGGCCGATGAGAACGAGGCGCAGTTCGTCATTCATCTGCGCCGGCACGATGCCGAGATCGAGGCAGATGTCGACGAGGACGGCGCCGATCGGGCGGCGGCGGACCTCGGCATCGATTTCCTCGGGCGTGGGCAGGCGGTGGAGGGAGGGATCCTGGGCCGGTTCGCCGGATGGGGTGGCCGGTTTGGCGGCGCTCGGCTTGCGTGGGGCGGGCGGACGGAGGGCATTGGACCCCAGGTCCCGGCCGCGGGCGGCGCGCCGGCGGAGCCTGGCTTCGAGCGCGGCGGCGCGGAGCAGACCGCGGGTGATGCGGGCGAGGATCGGCGGGAGATCAGTGGTGCCGAAGATTCTGGCGACGAAGGCGAAGCAGGGGAGGAGATGCGGGGCGGCGGCGTGCTGCTGGAGGGTGCCAGCGAGATTCTTGCCGTAGGCGATGAGCGTGTGGACGAGGCTGAGGACCTGGCCGATGTGACGTGGTACCGGCCGAGTGGGCGCGGCCCGATCGGGATCGGGGTGGACGGCTGCGACCGGGTCGGTGGCGGCGTCGAACATGAACAAAACAAGAACACAAAGCGCGAGCAATGTCAAGGAATATTTTCAGGAAGGCAATCTTTCAGGGGGCGGCGGGATGGGTGGCTTCGCGAGGGGCGGGGGTGAGGGCCGTTCCGCTCGGGTACGTCAGGCGCTCAGGCGGCTGAACAGCCGGTCCATGCTTACCGCGAGCGTCTCGCCGGGCTCGGCGCCTTCGATAGAGAATGGTCCGGTCATCGGGTTCGGCCGCTCGGCGACCGCAACCTCGCCTGCGTCAAGGCCAGACGCGTCGATCGTCTCGGCTATCACCGCGGCCTTGATGGGCCACGGCGTTCAACAAGCTGGCGTTGGACGATTTCTGTGATGGTTCGCTCAAACTCCTGTCGAACCGGTTCGGGAGCTCGACCGACGACGCCATGTTCCGGGCTGTGCAGGTCGGGGAACCACTGCTCAGTGATTGGCATCCAAGCAAGACAGCGGAGGTCAACGGTGAAGGGCCGGTCGTGACCCATCCTCTCTGCTTGTGCCTGGTCGAATTCGAACACGCCACGCGGTCGGGCGCCCTCTGTCCATGGTTGGCTCGTGGTGTAGGCGGCGATCGCCGTAAGTACTGAATTTGGAGGCCCGACAGAGGACGTTGCTCCGGTGACCATCACTGTATAGGCAATGTGCCGTGGTCCTGGTTTTGCTATGCTTTCCCTCTGTGGGAAGTTGCTCCATACGAAGTCGCCGGAGCGAAACGGCAGCTCACTCAACTGCTTTTAGCGTAGCTAGTCAGGCGGGCCAACAGCTCACAACGAGATCGATAACTCTCGTCGCTCTCATTCGGCTCACGGATCACTGTGTGCTCACGATCCAGCACACTGGGCGCCACAGCGATGTGCAACGGCGCATCTGGCGGGGCAAGCTCCTGCGCCGCCGGTTGGTTTTTGACCTTGGTGTCCATCGGCTTCAATCTCGGCTGGACCGCCAAGGATTACAAGTGGCCAGCGGCTCCGGTAGTGCGTCAGTTTGAATTTCAGCGCCCCGAAGAGTGAGAGGCCCCGCTTTCGCGGGGCCTGCGTTCAGCGCTACTCGGGCTAGTTCGGCGAGCCTGCAACTGCGAAGGAGCGGAATGTCGCGTACTTGTCGCCGATCTTTCGGTTTTCCTTGTACTCTGCCGAGTCGCGCCAAGCCTGAACTTTTTCCATGCTATCCCACTGTAGGATAACTACGCGACTCCCGGGGGGCGCACCTTCTATCGCTGTTGAATGTCCGGCCGCAAGGTAACGACCGCCAGCGGCTTTGATTATAGCCTGTGCCTTTGGGACGTACTCTTTCGCGTAGGCGTCGGGGCTTGATACATTGATTTCTGCGACAACGTAGACCGGCGGCTTGGCCTGAGCATGGAGGCCCTGGACTGCGACGGCGCCGAGTCCGACGCCCGCGAGCATGGCCAGCGCCACCGTATAGTGCGTTTTCATTACACATCTCCCTGTCGCTTTGCCGATGTCCGGCAAGCTGTGCTATGCTTACCGCCAAGCAGTCACGGAGTTGAGAGTGCCCAAGGGACCTCAAGGCCAGCGCCGGCCGTCCGACGTGATCGGCGCGGCCGTGAAGGTGATGCGGATCGCGACCGGAGAGGAACCGGACGACCGGGAGGACGCGCTAGCGCCGAGCCCGGCCGCGCAGCTAGGCAAGCTTGGGGGCGCAGCGAGGGCGCGGAAGCTGACGGCGGAGCAGCGGCAGGAGATCGCCCGGAAGGGGGCGGCGAAGCGGTGGGCCAAGCCTCAGTAGTCATCGTCCTCAACTCTCGGCTGGCTGTCCCAGCCGTCATCCATATCCTCGGTATCGAGGTCGTCATCGGTACTCGCCATAGGCGAGAGCGTCCGGGTCGTAATCCGATCCGCTCGCCTCTATGAGTTTCCGCCTCCTGTATAGTCGCAGTTCACGCTCAGCGTGCGCAACCGCTTCATCACGCAGATAGTCTTTGTATCCGTCGAACACCGGATAATTGTTCAGTGTCAGCAGTCGGTCGAGTTGATCGCGGAGCGAGTCCATTGTCATGGATCGGTCAGCCAAGGCAGTGGCTTCGGCAAACAAGAGGAACTGCTCGCAGAGTACGTAGCCCTGTTCGACGTAGGTCCGGAGGGTCTGGGTGGCCCACTGGCGAAAATGGGTTGCCGCCCGGGAGTTTACTCGGTATCCCACCGACAGAATGACATCAAGATTATAGTGTTCGATCAATCGCTTAACAAGCCTGCCCCCCTCTCGTGTCGGTAGCACACGATATGTCCGGTTTAGGTAGCACACGATCTGTCCGGTGATGATGGGCTCCTTTGGAGGAGCCCTGAATGCGCCGGTCGGAAGCCCTTCAGGGTGTGCGAGTGATCAAGTTCCGGAGCGTGCTGGACGGGTATGAATTGAGCGAACTCAACCAGTGCGAAGCGGCGGAGCTGCTTGGGATCAGCGAGCGGACATTCCGTCGTTGGCAACAGCGCTACGAAGAGGCCGGCGAGGCCGGTCTGCTGGACCGGCGGCTTGGCCGGGCGTCCGGGAAGCGGGTTCCGGTCGATCGGGAGGAGGAGGTCGAGCGGCTGTATCGTACGCGTTACAGCGGGTTCACGGCGAAGCACTTTCACGAGCACCTGGTGCGCCGCCACGGTTTCCGCTGGGGCTACACGTGGACGAAGGCGTACCTGCAATCGAAGGGGCTTCTGGAGCGCGCCCCGCGGCGCGGCGCACACCGGCGCAAGCGGCCGCGACGGCCGTTGCCTGGGATGATGCTTCATCAGGACGGGTCGCGCCATGAATGGCTGGCGGGGCGGGAGGCGCTGGACCTGATCGTGACGATGGACGACGCGACGAACGTGATCTACTCGGCGTTTTTGGTAGCGGAGGAAGGCACGGAATTGACGTTCCAGGCTCTGCTGGAGGTGTTTGGCGCGCATGGCCTGGCACTGAGCCTGTATACGGATCGGGGCAGCCACTACTTCGTGACGCCCGAGGCTGGCGGCCCGGTTGACCGGAAGCGGCTGACGCAGGTTGGGCGGGCGCTGGCGCATTTGGGCGTGGAGCACATTGCGGCCTACTCACCGCAGGCCCGTGGTCGTTCGGAGCGGCTGTTTCAGACGTTACAGGACCGCCTGATCAAGGAGCTGGCGCTGGCTGGGATCACGACGGTTGCGGAGGCCAACCGGTTCATTCGGGATTGCTACCTGCCGGCGCATCACGCCCAGTTTGCGGTGAAGGCGGAGCAGGAGGGATCGGCTTTCGTCGCAGTTGCTGGTGTCGATCTGCGGGAAATTCTGTGTATCCAGGAGGAGCGCCAGGTGGACCGCGACAACACGGTTTCGTGGCGACGGATGAAGCTGCAAATTCCACCCTCGCCGCTGCGTGCTCATTTCGTGAAGGCACGGGTGAAGGTGCGGCAATATCACGACGGGAGCCACGCGGTGTTCCACGGCCCGCGCTGCCTGGGACGCTATGACGCGCAGGGGGCGCTGCGGATGGCGGCGTTGGACGCGGCGGCATGATCTCGCTTGGGTCCGGCTCGCCTGTGGATTTGTGGACAACGGAAGAGCGTTGCCCACAACTCCACAGGCGCATCAGCAAAAGAAGGAAATTGATTCATAGTTTGAAGAAGACAGTGGGGGCGTACCGTGCCCCGTCGCCAGCCGTTCTGTCCCTGCTCTTGCGAACAGACCGGAAACAAGCGGACAACTGATGTGCTACATAAACCGGACAACATAATTAGCTATCGACAGCCTGCCCCCCTCTCGGCGAACAATTTCCATTTTGGAAAGCGTTCCCTGAGGCGACAGATGCTCCCCGGATCCCGCCCGGCTTCGCCAGCCAGCTTGCGTAGCCGGTCGATCCCGGCCTTGAGCCGCGGCAGCGAGTCCAGCGGATGCTGCCTGTTGGTGCAGATCGGGTACCACACAAGGCCGAACTTCACGGTCCGCCGCAGCGCGGGAGGGCTCTCGCCGCCGCCCCGGAATTGAAGGGATCGGGCTGACCTTCTACGGCGGGGCGCTGACCGGGGCGCTGCGGGCCGCCGTGGATGCGCTCGGCGCGCTGGCGATCGGCGAGGACCCGCTGCGGCCGGAGGCGGTGGCGCGCAAACTGCGTGCGGCGGCCGGCGGCTGCGACCGTCGAGTACATGCCATGGATGTTGAAACTGTTCGAGGAGACACCGCGGGTGGAGAGGGGTGAGCTGGTTTTGCCGACCGCGCCGGGGTGGGGGCTGAAGTTCGATGAGGGCGCGGTGGAGCGGTTCCGGGTGGGGTAGCAGACCTGGTGTAATTATAAGGCGTTCATACGAAGCGCCACGGAGCTTGTCCCGCACCAGCAATCGCCGGAGACAGTCAACAAGTCAAGCTGGTAAGGTTCGCTGCAGGACGCATAACCACAACTCCGTGGCCCCCCGTGTCCCTCGTCCTTCCTCCGTGTTGAATCCTTAATGAACGGACCGGGTCAAACGCCGCCGACGCGCGATGGGCATCGCTCGCATTTGGTTGCGGAAGACGGCCGCGCCGCGGTTCTCCGTGCCGTCAACCGCAACGCGGGCGAGGTGGACATTCCAACGAGCCCGAACGCTGCTCTGGTTTCGTTAATTGGTTGCTTTCGCGATCATGTAGTCGAGGCGCTTCCGATAGGCCTCGTTCCGCGGTTCGAGCAGGACAGCCGCCGGCTCGACTGCTTCCGTGAACCGCCCTTGGCGGGCAAGCAGATCGCTCAGGACGAAATGCGCGGTGGCGGAGCGCGGAGACGAACGGATGGCCGCCTCGAAGACTGGCACTGCCGCATCGAATTGTTCTTTCCAGAACAGATGGAAGGCTTTCGCCAGATCCGGGTTCCACTCATACCGCATATAGCGATCAGCAAATTCCTCGAACGTGAAACTTCCTTCGTTGAAGTATCGATAGCGTGTGTCCGGTCTGATAAATTCCAGGCCAAAATGCTGGATGATGCTTGGATGAACCGGCGTTTCCGATGGGGGGAAGAGTGCGCCGGGCGGTGACCTGACCATCTGCTCGATAAGGTGCTGCGCCAAGCCGAGACGCGCGAATACCTCGTTTGCGAGCATCATCGTCATGCGAACTTCCGGATGATTGGGGCTTCTGAAGAGTCGCTCCTGGCGAAATCGCGCCGAGATGAGGTCCGCGAAATCATAGCCGCATTCCTTGTCGCGCGCGCGCTGCTTGTCCAGCACGAGTTCCTGCAGCCGATCGACCCGGCGAACCGTCGCAACGTCGGTTGCAAGATAGCTCCGCACTGCGTCCTTGGCTGGTACCCCGGCGGCGATCATGCGGTTAAGGAATGAATCCCCGAGCTCCGCGGGATAGGGGCCACCCTCGTCAAGGAACGGTGCTGGTGCATTTTTGGGGTGCGGCTGGCCGGTATGGGGCCAGAAGAAGGCGCCGGCGATGTGCGGCACCAGGAGAATCGTGGCCGCTGTCGCGACGGAGCCGATGCGAGGGGCAAAATCCAGGACCTGCTGCACCAGCACGTCAGCCTCTGCGATGGTCCGGCGCTGCTCTGGATTGGCATCCTGGTACGACGCCACGTAGGCAATCTTGTCGCCCGACTCGGGTGGGACGACACGACCATAAAGGCTGGAAAGAGTGTAAAGCTGGCAGTTGCCTACGAACACCACACGGCGGACCACCGACTTCTCCTTAATCTGTAGGTCTGGAGCCAGATACCTGGTGAAGACCTGTCCCGGCTATACGATACGGAGCGTGTCGCCCTGGCGCCAGAGAGAACCGGGCGGCAGGTCCGCCGGGGCTCAAGACTCCCCTCATTTATCAAACCGGTCCGAAAACGTCTGCGAAGAGAGGTTGCTCGTGCAGCATTTGGGAGAAGCGCTGCATCAATGGGCGCAGCCAGTCGTCACGCATGGTCGGGATGAGGTCATAGAGCAGGCAGCCCTGGCGGAACAACGAATGGGCACGGCGTTTGGCGGTGTTGGTCTTGAGCATCCGATCATAACCCAAGGCTTCGCCGGCGGCCCCCAGCAAGGTCAGCAGGACGACGGCGAATGCGTTGATCAGCCATAGCCGGTCACGCCGCTCGGGGGATTTGACACGGATGGTGCCCAGACCCATGCCGAAGCGCAGGTCCTTGCTGTCGCGTAAGCTGCATTCGATATCCCATCCATGATACCGCTGATAGTTTAACCGACTTGCCGGGACCGCCCATACTCGGCCGCGAGGCGCTTCGAGCGCTGGTTCGCTGGCTGGGATCACGCGATGAACGAGGCCGGTCGACCGGTATGGCAGATGTTGCCCGACGACCGGCGACGCACGGTGCTGCGTGCACTGACGCTGATGACACTTCGCCAGAGCCGCGCGGTGGTTGTGGCCGGGGAGTCCAATCATGGTGAGCGAGGTTTGGTGTCCGGCGCCCCACGGCATGGTGTCGGACAAGATCCACCGTCGGCATCGGGAGCGGATGGCGATAGTCTACATTCGCCAGTCCACGCTTCAGCAGGTTGAGCGACACCAAGAATTGACGCGGCTGCAATATGCTCTGGTGGATCGGGCGCTGCAGCTTGGCTGGGACCGCGCATCGATCGTGGTGATCGACGATGATTTGGGGCGGTCTGGTGCCTCGATCGAGGGCCGTCCCGGCTTCCAGCGTCTGGTGGCAGAGGTCGGTCTCGGCCATGTCGGCATTGTGCTGGGGGTGGAGATGTCGCGGCTCGCCCGATCATGCCGGGATTGGCATCAGCTGCTGGAGATCTGCGCGTTGTTCGACACGTTGATTGCGGATTCCGAAGGCGTGTACGATGCGGGTAATTTTAACGATCGCCTGCTGCTGGGCTTAAAGGGTACCATGTCTGAGGCCGAACTTCACATCATCAAGGCGCGGATGTTAGAGGGGCGGCGAGCGAAGGCCCGTCGCGGCGAACTCGGCAAGACGGTACCGATGGGATATCTGCGGCGTCCGTCGGGGGAAGTCGTCCTGGAGCCCGACGAACAGGCGCAGGCGACGATCCGGCTGGTATTCGACCTGTTCGATCGGTTTCGCACCATTGGCAAGGTGCTGCGCTACTTGGTCGATCATGACATCGGGATGCCGGTGCGCACGCAGGGCGGCACCAACAAGGGCGAGTTGGAATGGCATCGCCCCAACCGGGTTTCGCTGAATGATCTGTTGCACAATCCGACCTATGCGGGTGTCTACCTATATGGCCGGCGAGCGTCTGATCCACGCCGGCGCAAACCAGGGCGACCGGGTACTGGACGGCGCTCCAGCCCTCCGGAGGAAGCCGAGGTGTTTCTGCCGGACCGTCTTCCAGCTTACATCAGTTGGGAACAGTATCAGCGCAATCAAACGCAGCTTCGGTCGAACAAGGCGACGGTCTCTGGAGTGCCACGCGCCGGCCAGGCCTTGCTGTCTGGGCTGCTGATCTGCCGTCGGTGCGGTCTACGAATGACCGCCCAGTACAACCAAAACGGCACCGCTCCGCGCTACGTATGTATCCACTTGGCCAGCGACTACGCTGGACCGGTCTGCCAGACGCTCAAGGCGGCGCCGCTTGATGCTCTGATAAGCCGGCTTGTGGTGGAGGCGCTCGAGCCGGCTGCGCTGGAGGTAAGCTTGCTGGCGGCCGGCGAGCTGGAACGCGAGCGCGCGGCGCTGGACGCTCAGTGGCGCCATCGGCTCGAACGAGCAGGCTACCAGGCGCAACGAGCCCGCCGGCAATTCGATGCCATAGAACCGGAGAACCGACTGGTGGGCCGTACTCTCGAACGCCAATGGGAGCAGGCGCTGGCCGAGCAGGCACGCCTGGCAGGGGACTATGAACGTTTCCAGCGTGACCAGCCGCGGAGCTTGACCGCAGCCGAAGTTGCAGGAATTCGCCAACTGGCACACGACTTACCCGGCGTCTGGGCAGCCGCCACTCAGGAAGAGCGACAAGCCCTGGTTCGCCTGCTGCTCGAACGGGTGTTGGTTGAAGTCATCGACGGCACGGAGCAAGTCCGCGTGAGCTGTCATTGGCACGGTGGCCACCAAACCTCGCACCAGCTGGTTCGACCGGTTGCTCGTCTCGACCAACTCAGCACTTACCACCAACTGACCGCCCGTGCAGCCGAGCTGCGGCGTGCTGGGAAGCGCCATGCAGCGATCGCGGAAATCCTCAACCAGGAAGGTTGGCGACCACCTAAGCGACGTGACACATTCACCGCGTTGATGGTTAAGCGTCTCCTCAGCAAAGTCGGAATTGTTGGGCACAAACGGCGACCTGTGGTCATTGAACGTCAGCCCGAGGAGTGGACGATTACCGAATTGGCTCGGCATCTCGCTATGCCAGAATTGACCCTCTACAGCTGGGTCCAGGAGGGACGTTTGCGCAGTCGAGCGGTTCGCCACCAGGGCACGACGTTCAAATTGGTGCACGCCGATGACGCCATGATTGCCGCCCTTAAGCTGGCTCGCGCGACTCCCCCGCCATGGCGTCGTCGGCCGCCGCCAATCGTCGTGGCGGGCTCTCCTGACCCTGTAGAGTCTTGAGAGTCGCCATGCCTGGTCGATCTCAATTCCCCAGCGACGGCCGTACAGGCCGGTCAGTTGCTTGGCCGTGGCATCGGTGCTGCTGGCGGCCAGGCACCAGGCTTGCTTCATATCCGGATCCTGGACACAGACCACGCTTCCCACCCGGTAGCGATCGGCGGTGACCTCGGCGCCGCGCAGCACCCGGGCGCGTCCGCCGGCCTGCACCCAGTCGGCCGCGGTGCGCGTCTCACCGGTGGCGCTGGTCACGGTGATGTTGCCACGGAAGCGGATGACGTAGTCGAAATACAGCTCTTCGGTCAGCATCTTGTACAGTTTCTGATCGCCGAAGCCGCGGTCGGCCACGATGCACACCTTGACCCCCGCCGGCAGCAGCTCGGCCAGCCGGACCAGCACGCGATGCTCGTAGAAGCCGCGGCGCTCCTTGAGCGTGCTCTTGTCGACGGTCAGCCATACCAGGGGTGTCGAGCGACCGTGGTCGCTGATCAGGGCCAGCATGATGGTGGCCTGGTTGTCGGCGTCGAAGTCGGTCCAATCCATGGCCACCACGATGGAGCTGCGTGCGCCGATGACGAAGGGCACCCAGCGCACCAGAATATCGTCGACGCTGATGGCAGTATTGGAGAGCAATCGGTCGACCTGCTTGATCGCGTGCTTGGGCTTCAAACTACGCGCCGCGGCGAGGCCTTGGCCGATGGCACAGATAGCCAGGGAGCCGCTGTGCAACACGCCAAGCGTGGCGTCGCATAGAGAATTGACACGCTTGGCGTGAAGGTCCTGCTCCAGCAAGCCGCCAAGCAGGTCGCGAATTCCCTTGTACGAAACGCGCTCCCGGATGACCATGGGTAGCTCCCGAATTGGTGTCGGGAGGCAGACTTGCCGGTCTGCGGGGAGCGCGGAACTACTTTCGCGACTTCGCAAGGATCCATCATCTGCGGCGGCTTCACGATTCTTTTTGGAATCGCCTCTACGGTCGCCCGATTCTTTTATGTCATACGGAAAATGAAGGGATGTTTGAGCCGCCGGGGACCTCGGCAGATCAGTTAGGGCGCGCCGAGCAATAAACGAATCGGGCTGCCCGCAAGAACGCAGGAATAGAATTGCAATTTCGCTAGGCACGACGCGGCGCCCCGAGACAATCCTGAGCGAGTGATCGACGTTGACGACATCCGGCAACGCTGGCGGCAGGCGGCGAAATTTCTCGACGAACGTCGCCGACGGCTGTTCGCCGCCAACGAGGCCATGGCGCAAGGCTACGGCGGGGTCACGGCAACGGCGGCGGCGACTGGCTTGGCGCGCAGCACGATCAATCGCGGCATCAGCTGCAATCGGCAAGCAACGATATCGGCAACCGGGTGCGCCGTCCTGGCGGCGGTCGCAAGAGCGCGGTGGCGCATCAGCCAGGCTTGCCGACGGCGCTGGAGGCGTTGATCGAAGACGCCATCCGGGGGGACCCCTCTTCGCCGCTGCGCTGGGTCAGCCGGAGCCTGCGTCACCTCGTCAAGGCGTTGGCCGAGCAAGGGTTCGAGGCCAGTCAGCGGGTGGTGGCGAACCTGCTACGTGAGTTGAAATATAGCTGTCAGGCCAACCGCAAGACCCGCGAGGGGGCCAGCCATGCGGACCGCGACGCGCAGTTCGCGCACATCAATGCGACGGTGACGGCAGCGCTCGCGGCCGGTGAGCCGGCGATCTCCGTCGATACGAAGAAGAAGGAACTGGTCGGCGATTTCAAGAACGCCGGCCGGGAGTTGCGTCGCCAGGGGGAACCCGAGACGGTTCGCGTGCACGACTTCGAACTGCCGGAACTCGGCAAGGTCGCCCCCTATGGCGTCTACGATATCGCCGCCAACCATGGTTGGGTCAGCGTCGGCATCGACGCCGATACCGGGGCCTTCGCTGTCGAGAGCATCCGGCGCTGGTGGCAGAAGCTGGGTCAGGCGCGCTATCCCAACGCCAGCCGTCTGGTGATCACGGCGGACTGCGGTGGCAGCAACGGCTCGCGGGTGAAGCTCTGGAAACGCGAGCTGCAACGCTTCGCCAACGAGACCGGCCTGAGAATAACAGTGACCCACCTGCCGCCCGGCACCAGCAAGTGGAACAAGATCGAGCACCGTCTGTTCGCCTTCATCACCCAGAACTGGCGCGGCAAGCCACTGGTCAGCCACCTGGTGATTGTGCAGCTCATCGGAGCCACGACGACCGAGACCGGCCTTCAGGTGTGCTGCGAGATCGACGCCAATCTCTACCCCCGCGGCATCAAGGTCAGCGAGCAGGAGATGCTGGCGATCAACATCTCCCGCGACGATTTTCACGGTGAATGGAACTATTCCATATCACCTAATCAACAACCTCCTTGACGCGGTTATTTCTCGGCAGGCCCTTAGCACGACCGGACCTGACATCGTCCATTGCGCCGGTGCGCTGCCGTCGATCGCATCGCATGCGAAGCGCAGGACGTTCCGGGCATCTGTGGGCGTCGCGAACTCGAACATCGGCTGGCGGACGCCGCCGCTGGGGTTGAGGCCGATGAATTTCCAGATCCCGACGTGTGCCTGCGCCAGAATTGCCGGCGCGCCGGTAAAACCCGCCAGGTTGACGTCGGTCGCCATGCCCGAGCTGTAAGGCCCCAGGCGGATGGCGCGATTGCCTTCGGTATCCGTTGGATTGGCTTGCAACGAGCCGCCGACCAGGGTGACTGACGCGGTCGGATATTGACCGAGGCCAGCGCGGCCGCCGACCCCCGTGGGTGTCGTCCTCGAGAACGGCTTGTGCTGAAAGTCGACCTTGAAGGTGTATCCGTCGATCAACGGGTTAAGGATCATCGTGTGCGAGACACTGTCCTGGTCAGAATGCCCCGGGTCACCCGACCGGCGGGCTGTCCAGCCGGCTCGGCATTGGGATTGACAATTGACACGGCCCAGACATTGGCCAGACGGAACCCGATGGCCCAGCCGATTGCGCTGCAGTCGATGCAGCGTCGGCCGTCGCACTTGTCGTGGAAGTTGAACCCAATGCCGGCGCGCGCGCCGTGGTCGCCCTTGGCATTCTTCGTCGGCGCGATGTTGCTCGACCAGAACGCGTTGGAATAGCAGCCCTCGACCAGCGCATCGTCGGCAGACCGCGTGATTTCAACGCCGGTCCCGGCGGTGTCGAAATAGAGCTCGCTGACCACCGGCCTGCCGAATCCGTCCGAGAGGTAGGCTGTGTTGAAGCCCATCACCAACACCCGACGAACCTTGGTGTCCGGACCGCCATTGGTGATGGCAATCGAGCGCACGCCTCCGTTCCCGGCGGGATTTTCCCCATCCTCGGAGAACCACAGATCGAGCTGCGCCTGCATCTGCTCGAGACTGGCCGGACCGCGGGGCTCGAAATTATCAACCGGCCCGCCCATGGTTTTGCGAACGATCTGCAGGTCGGCCAGCTCGGCGAAATAAGAGAGAAAGATGGTCATCTGCGGGTGCAGGACGATGCGCGAGGCATTTTGCAGCTCCGGGACGCCGCGCGCCGTCATGCCCAGCGCGCCGCCCGGCCCTTCCACCACACAATGCGGCGGGATGACCAACGCACCCGCATTGGGGTGAGAGAGCCTGACGTTGAAGCTCTGCGCGCCCCCGTTGTTGTGGTCCATCAGATACGCCCGCCCTGGCTGCAGGCGAACGCGGCAGACTTGGAACCGCTGCACCGCGTGCACGAGCAATTGCTGGCAGGCAGGGAAATCGTTGGTTTGGCCATCGCCTTTGGCGCCCGCCATTTCGAACGTGAGCTGCGATGGATCGACGATGCGCAGCCAGCGTCCTGTGGCGGGTCCGGAGTGGTGCCTGGAGGGGGAGAAAACCAGGAAGCCGTCCGGCGGCGCCGTGCTTGCCGGGGTCCACTGCAATATGCCACCGCCTCCGTCGCCGGGCGCCCAGTAGCCGTCGACGAGAGCGATCGTGTATGGCGCCGAGGCCAGCTCGTCCACATCAACACTCGCGAGACCGCCGGGCTGCATCAGGGTGGGCAAGGCCAACACACGCCCCGCCCCGGCAAGCGCCTGTTCGCGGCTGGAAGACGGAACATCTGCCGCCGCCATAATGCCTCCGGCCAAAATCCTGCTTGCCAGTACTCGCCTGGAGATCCCCGCCCGCTCGTCCATTACCAGGATCCGACTGCATCGCGAACTGATCCGATCTGGCGGGGCCGGCCGGATCGATGGGGCAGCAGGCCCAACCCGCGCAGACCGCGCTCGATATCTTCGACTTTCACATGAAAGCACGAGGTGGCGACCGGACGCGGATCGGCCGGCGATTTAAGGCCACGGATTTCCGCGAGCGCGGCGTTTCGGTTTTGCATCATGGCGAAGAAGAATCCATCGGCCCAGCCGACCGGGGCGAGCGTGAGGACCTTCACGTCTTGAGGTGCATACATCAAACCGGCGAGGCCGGATCCCAGAACCGAGACGACGGCTGATGCCCCCTGGAACGTGGCGACCTGCTCGGCAAACGACAGTTCTCCAATGTCGATGATACTCCAGCCATGCGAGCCCAGGAACCACTGGATCTCGTCCACGTTGATGAGGTTCCGGGTGCTCGATTCTCGCCGCAGAAGCGCGATGCGGTCGGGCCGATCGAAGCCTTCGGCCGGTATGTTCTTGCACTTGCGCAGAAGCTCGGCTGCGGCTGGATGCACCATGTGCTCGGACCACACCGGCGTGACCGCAGCGAGTTCGCCGAACCGGTAGCTGCGCCCCGGCTGCAGAAGAAGCAGGCGGTCCCGCTTTATTCCATAAAATTCGAGTGACTCGCGCTGCGGCCTTAGCAGCGGATCACTGATGAGGAGGTCTGGAAGAAGGTATTTGTAGCGACCCGGTTGCGTTGCCTCCATGCAGACGATCTTCGGCACCAGCTCGCCGAGCCAGTGGCCCCAGGTGCGCATGCCGAAGCGGCCAATTACGATGGCACTTTCGTCGATGAAATCAGTCGTCTGGCAGCCGGCAATCGCTCGTTGAACCTGCTCGTCGGGCCAGGAGGGATGGACCTGCTCGGCGGCAACATGCCCGTCGCAGAGCGGAAGCATCTCCTCGCCGTTTGGGACGGCAAGGCGCGCGTCGGGCGGGAACCTGCGCAGCTCGACCGCGGGCAGGCTGCAGATCCGCGGCCGATAGAGGGTACGGAGCAGATAATAACCGAAGTCCCAGGCAAAGTCGGGAATGTTCGTGTAGACGAGGCAGCCGGGCACCTCGATTTCCGCCGGTGGCAGCAGGGAGGCCGCTGTCGCCGTCATTCGATCTATAGGGCAGGGATCAAAACGCAATGGTTGGCGCCCCGATTGTCTAGAGCCAGAAGTGCTGGGTGAGCGATTCATAGCTTGCTATCGTATCAGTCCCGACCACGCCGATGAGTTGCCGTAGCCCTGAGATTCCTACTTTGCCAAGATCCAACATTGCAAACTCCTCGAGAACTGCAAAGTATCTATCTTCGAGGATCCGCGAGTTCGGATTGAGATTGGTACAGATGATGAGTCCTGTCGGCGGTGCCTCGAGCGCGTGAATCCGCAGATCCGGCCTGTATTTTTTCAGGACTGGTGCGACTTTCCAGACATCGCCCGTCCAGGCGACGCCCTGCTCGATGTGTCGCGTCGTCATTTCGACAGAGCCGGGCATGCAGTCGTGCAGGATGACGAGAGAATTGCGCGCGACATGGCGTTCGATATTGATGAAATCTCGGAGCAGGAATTCAGCATAATGCATGCCGTCGAGGAAGGCGATATCGACCGGGCGCCCGAGCAGCACGGAGGGACTGTAGCGGGAGAAGAAATCGTCGCTCTTCATCTGGAAGAAGAGACAGGACGGCTTGCCGGACAGCATGTCCTTCTCGAGCATCGAGAAACTAGGATCGATTGCGATTGACGCACACCGCGCCAGCTTCAGTGTGGTTCCGGACAGGGTTCCGATCTCCAGATATGTTTTCGGCGTCAGAAACCGGTGGAGCCTGTCCAGCACCTCGGTGCATTGGAGGGCCTCTCTATCCATCAATGCTGCGTTGTCTGGTTTGTGAAACGCGGTGGTCGGGCGTTGTCTCAAATGTTTGACTGCGATGCAATGATGGTCTTTCGCGAAGACAGGGATAGTCGGCGAGCACACGGACGTGCACCGGGAATGGGCGAAACTGCCGGCCCCACCGCCATGTCTGCAATAGTAGGCACTTAGAGAGGCACCGAACGCCCGGCTGCCGCAATGGATTGCTGCTTGTGCAGGGTTGACTTGGCTGGAATCGTTCCCTGGAGATCAATCGAACGAATAGGTGAACTCCGAGCCAGCCGCGCCGACACGCACGCGGGCGACCTCGCTGCCTGCCAGCATGCGTTCGAGGAAGGCGCCGCTGATTGCCGGCAGCATGGTGTTGGTCAGGATCGCGTCGATCATCCGCCCGCCGCTCTCGGGCTCCGTGCAGCGGCTGGCGATCAGTTTCACCACATCGTCGTCGTAGGTGAACGGGACCTTGTGGCGCTCTGTGATGCGCCGGGCGATGCGACCGAGCTGGAGGCGGATGATGTCGGCCATCACCGCATCGCTTAGCGGGTAATATGGGATCACGATCAGCCGGCCGAGCAGCGCCGGCGGGAACACTTTCAGCAGCGGCTGGCGCAGTGCCTTGGCGACCTCGTCAGGCTCGGGGATCAGCTCAGGATCTCGGCATAGCGACATAATCAGGTCGGTGCCGACATTGGAGGTCAGCAGGATAAGCGTGTTCTTGAAGTTGATCAGCCGGCCCTCGCCATCTTCCATCATTCCCTTGTCGAACACCTGGAAGAAGATTTCGTGCACGTCGGGATGGGCCTTTTCGACCTCGTCCAGCAATACGACGGAATAGGGCTTGCGGCGCACCGCCTCGGTCAGCACGCCGCCTTCGCCGTAGCCAACATAGCCGGGCGGCGCGCCTTTCAGGGTGGAGACGGTGTGCGCCTCTTGGAACTCGCTCATGTTGATGGTGATCAGGTTCTGCTCGCCGCCATAGAGCGATTCGGCGAGTGCCAAAGCAGTCTCCGTCTTGCCGACGCCGGACGGGCCGCACAGCATGAATACGCCGATTGGCTTCGATGGATTGTCCAGTCCGGCGCGCGAGGTCTGCACGCGGGCGGCGATCATGCGCAGCCCCTGGTCCTGGCCGATGACGCGCTGGCCGAGCGTCTCCGCAAGGTGCAGCACGGCGGCCACCTCGTTCTTCACCATTCGGCCGACCGGGATACCGGTCCAGTCGCCGACCACGGCGGCCACCGCCTGCTCATCGACGCTGGGCAGGATCAGCGGCGTTTCGCCCTGATGCGCCGCCAGCTCCTCCTGCAATTTGCGAAGCTCGGCCAGCATGGCGCCGCGATCGGCGAGCGGGGTCGCTTCGGTGGGCGCCTCGGCGCCATCGACCGGCGCGGCGCCCTCGCGCAGTGCGGCACGCAGTGCCAGCACCTTGTCCACCAGCGCCTTCTCGGCGGCCCAGCGTTCCTCGAGTTCGGCCAGCCGTGCCGTCTCGGCATCCAGCGCCGCGCGGGCGGATGCGTCGCGTGCGGTCGCGTCGATGCCGATCGCGGTCTCGCGCCCGATGATCTCCAGCTCGGTTTCCAGTGCTTGGATGCGCCGACGGCAATCCTCCACTTCCGGCGGCACTGCGTGTTGGCTGATGGCAACGCGCGCCGAGGCGGTATCGAGCAGGCTGACGGACTTGTCCGGCAACTGGCGTGCTGGGATGTAGCGATGCGACAGTGTCACCGCGGCCTCGATCGCTTCGTCGAGGATGACCACGCGGTGGTGCTTCTCCAGCGGCGAGGCGATCCCACGCATCATCAGGATCGCCTTCTCCTCGGACGGCTCATCGACCTGGACGACCTGGAAGCGGCGGGTGAGCGCCGGGTCCTTCTCGAAATATTTCTTGTACTCGGCCCAGGTGGTGGCGGCGATGGTGCGCAGCGTCCCGCGCGCCAGCGCCGGCTTCAGCAGGTTCGCGGCATCCCCTGTACCGGCCGCACCGCCTGCACCGATCAGCGTGTGGGCTTCATCGATGAACAGGATGATCGGCTTCGGCGAGGACTGCACTTCCTCGATGACCTGGCGCAGCCGCTGCTCGAACTCGCCTTTCATGCTGGCGCCCGCCTGCAGCAGGCCGACATCCAGCGTGCGCAGGCTGACATCGGCCAGCATCGGCGGCACGTCGCCCTGAGCGATGCGCAGCGCGAAGCCCTCCACCACCGCGGTCTTGCCGACGCCGGCTTCGCCGGTGAGGATCGGGTTGTTCTGGCGCCGGCGCATCAGCACATCGACCACCTGGCGGATTTCCGCGTCGCGACCGACGATCGGATCGATCTCGCCGTTGCGGGCGCGTTCGGTCAGGTCGACCGAGAACTTCTGCAGCGCCTCCTGCTTGCCCATCGCGGCGGGCGCCAAGGCGGCCGAGGCCTCGCCGGGCTCACCGACCCGCGTGCCGTCGGCGGCGGCGAGTGCGGCTTCCGGCGAGGTGCCGAGCAGGCGAGGGAACTCGTCGCCGAGCGCCTCCGCCTTCACTCGCTCGAACTGGCGGCTGATCGCATAGAGCGCGTTGCGCAAGGTGGTGGTCTTCAGCGCTCCCAGCACGAGATGCCCGGTGCGGACCTGGGATTCACCGAACATCAGCGTGCCGAACACCCAGCCGCGCTCGACCGCTTCCTCGACCTGCGGCGACAGGTCTGAAATTGCGGTGGCCCCGCGCGGCAGTCGATCGAGTGCCGTGGTCACGTCGGCTGCCAGCTTCGACGGATCGAGTTCGAAATGCCGAACGATCCGATGTAAGTCAGAAGTCTTGCGCTTGCAGGATCTGGTGAATCCAATGCACCAGCTCGACATACGGATTGCCACGGAGCTTGCAGAACACCGTCGCGCCCTCGATCGCCTTGTAGGCGATCGGGTTGAGCTTGCCGAACAGCGCGGCGCGGCTGATTTCCGTCATGAAACGGTCTCCTTGGCGGGCGGCAGGTTGGCGTCGATCGCCCGCGCCATGCTGTCGGCGCTGGCATCCAGAAAGAGATCGGCCGCGTCATCGGGTTTCCGGCGCGGCATCAGCCACGTCGTCCAGCCAAGCCGTCCCTGTTGGCCGAGCAGGGTCGGCGGCACCTCGTCGCGCCTGAGAATAAGGTTGACGTCCCAGACCAGCGTGTCGCCGGCATAGTTGCGCACGATCGGGATCAGCCGGTGGAAGCTGGACCCGCCTGGCAACAGGCGCAGATACTCGGCCAGCGAGAGCGGCCCGAAGACGACGCGGAACTTGTGCTGGCGGCTCCAGATGCACGCGCCGAGCAGCGCCGTTTTGCCCAGCGTGACGGTCTCTGTTCGGTCGGCCAGTCGGGTGCGGTCCCCCGGCGGCAAGGACAGCCATGCGCCGATGAAGCTCTCGATCCGGACCGGCATACGGAAAAAGGCGGCGAGGATGGAGGCCAGCCCCTCGGCGTGGCGGGTCTGGCACGCGAGATGGCCGGCAAAGTGCAGCTTTGTCAGATCCGGCATGGCGTCGCGATCGCGCAGACTGTCCATGCCGAGCCCGATCAGCGCGCCCAGATAGAGCGCGAACCGGTCCTCTTCCGGACGATCGAAACTGACCGTCGGGCGTGCATTGGCCCAGGCCCGATAGAACAGCGACAGCGCCCGGTGGTGGAAGACGTCGGCAAAGCGCTGGAAGCTAGGGTCGCGCTGATTGCGCCGGCGGTCGCGGGCATATTCGGTCAGATGCAGCGGCAGCGCCCCGTCGGGGCCGAACAGGCCGAAGAAATGCACCAGAAGCCGCGGCGGCCGGTTGTCCTCGGCCGGTTCCCAACCGGACAGGGTAGCCGGCGCGAACTCCACTGACGGTTCTTGCGCCAGCCGCACCGGGTCCTGTGCTGGCCGCGTGCTGCGCCCGAGGCGCGGCCGGTCGCGGTACAGCGCCTCCATCCGGCGCATGGCCTGGTAGAAGCCGTATCGCCAGGGCGAGGCAGCAAGTTTGACCAGCAGGTCGGCTGCGTGCCCGGCCGGCTCGCCCCGGTGCGTATCGGCGATCTGCTCGAGCAGTTCGCCGGGTCCGCTCCCGGGAGGCTCGCGCTCTAGAGTACCGGCCGCTGTCCGATCCGCATCGGCCATCGCATCACCTCACCGCGTTCGGGGCTTCGCAGCACCGTCTCGGTGAACGCGTTAATCGAGACATACTTAGCAATGAAACGATCTAGCACGGTGGCCAGCACGATGCCGCCGGCGCCGCCGAACGGTGTCTCATCGATGGTCAGCGTGACTTCCAGCCCGCGTCCGGCGGCCACTGGCCCGGTCCCCGGCAGCCGGCGGACGATCGGGTGGCAGGCCACGGAGAGCAGCCCTTCGAGTTGCCGCGCGGCCACGGCAGTCGAGGATGGCACATAAAGCCGCAACAGCTCGCGCAGCGCCGCCGCCCCGTGCAGCGCGTCGGTATCCACCAGGCTCAAATAGTTCAGGCCAAGATGACTGAGGAAGCGCCAGGCATACTCGCCGTCGCTGCGGCATGGACGGGGCGCCGTCGGCCCGACGACGCAGCGGATCGAGGCGACCGGCGCGCTGATCGCGATGGTGAAGTCGGTGTGCTGCTTGCCCACTGGCATCGACAGCGGCAGATCGCGGTTGGTGCAGAGCAGGTCGAGCCCGAGCTGACGCAGGCTGTGCCCGAACGGGGCCTGCTCGGGATCGACCAGCGAGATGAACACTTCGTGCCCGAGGTAGCTGGAGCGAGGTCCGCGCTGACGTGCCCGCGACGAGAGCTGCCGCGGCTCCCGGCGCAGGATGTAGTACGACCGGTGTTCCGGGTTCCGACTGAGATCGTTGGCAGCGTAAAAGGGCAGGAACGGCTGCGGCGCTCCGCCATCCATCGCGTAACCCTCGACCGCGGTCACGCCGAAGACCTCGAAATCGAGCGGGCGCATCCGATCCGGCACCACATGGTGCTCGACCTCGCGCTCGGACAGGTTGACGCGGTCGCTGCGCTTCGGGAACAGGTTGATGGCCGGCGTGCAGAAAAGCGAAAGCTGATCTGGCCCGAATCCCGTGGCGAGAACCGGCTCGCTGCGGTTCAGCAGGATGATGATCTCAATTTCCTTGCCGGCGCAGCGGGCGACCGGGCGATCGAGTCCGCCGAGCTCGACGAACAGGAAGCGCTCCGGCATGGCGTAGTATTCTTGCAGCAGCCGATAGCCGTCGAAGGTTTCCGCCGCACGCGGCAGCAGTGCTTCCTCCGGCTCGGTGCCGAGCGCCCGCACCGTGCTGGCGGGTAGCCGCTCCTGCCAGGGCAGCGGGCGTTCCGTCGGGCGGACGAAGACGGCAGTGACGTTGGCGATCAGTTGTTCATAGAGCCGTACCCGCGCCCCATCTGGTCCGGAGAGAAACAACGGCAGCCGTTCGAGCGCAAGCTTGGCGAACGGCGCTTCCCCGGTCGCTTTCACCCGCAACCGGATGGCTGCCTTCACGCCGCGCTGGTCGGGCAGGCCAAGCGCCGCGACCGCGGCCGAGGAGCCGATATATTCGACCTCCGTCAGCTCGATCGGCAGGAGCTGCACCGGGTGCGCGGTGCGAAACTCGCAATTCGTCTGGTCCTCGGTACCGAGCAGGCTGCGCAGCTCGGTACCGGACGGCAACACCACGCCTTGCGACATGCTGCGCAGGGTCTGTTCTGCGCGGAACTGCACCACGGCCATCGACGGGGTCGGCGCGAGATAGTGCGGATAGACCATCTGCAGCAGAGACTGCGTAAAGGTCGGGAACTCCGCTTCGAGCTTAAGCTGGATGCGGGCAGCGAGCAGCGCGAAGCCTTCCAGCAGCCGCTCCACATAGGGATCCACGACATCGAAGCTCGCCAGGTTGAGTCGCGCCGCGATCTTGGGGAATTCGCGGGCATATTCCTGGCCGACGTCGCGGACGAAGGCGAGCTCGGATTCATAGATGCGAAGCAGCCGCGGGTCCATCAGCCGCGCATCCCGGTATCTGTAACCACCGCGAGGCGGGTTTCCAGGTCGATCGCAGTTTCCAGGAAAAGTTGCTCGGGCACGGGATGAGCCCACAGCTCACCCTCGATCTCGAGCACAACGGCGGGGTTCGGCCTTTCATCGTAGCCATGGCGCAAGCGCACCTTCAGAGTCTCGGGACGGATGCGGGGCTCGAAGGCGCGGATCGCGTCGGCGATGCGGGTCTCCAGCGAATTGAGCTCACCGGCGGAGCTGACCATCCCGGCAAGGCCCGGAACACCGTAGTTGATCGTGGTCTTGGCAGCGAGCGGTGCGGCGGACAGATCCTCCGTCGCCGCGAGGTTGGTGGTATTGAGCAGCCAGGCGAGATCGCGCAGCACAGCCTGGCGGAGCTGCTGCATCGTCAGCGTCTGCTGATCGAAGGTCTCGCGCCGCTGATCGGACGCATTGTCGGTCAACCGATCCAAGAGTGAGGGCTGCAGCCGCTCCCGGCCGGTTGGCTCGGCCATGTCAGGCCACGGCGGCCGGCTGCTCGGCCATCGCGATCCGCCGGACGTCCATCAGCGCGTGCTCGCCCGCGTCGGTGGCGAGCATGCGCTGGCCGAGGCCGAGGAACCACTCCGATCCCCGGTCCTGCCATTCGGTACGGCGCGCCAGCACGAGTGCCGGATCTGCAGCCGATTGCGAGCCGGGATAGCGGGTCGGCACGAAGCCGAACGACTCGCCGCCGTTCTCCCAGACAAAGTGCGCCGGCATCCAGACCTGGTCGCGCACGTCCTCGGGCGCCTCGATATCGAGCGTGCGGATGCGGTGAAACGGCACCCAGTAGTATTTGCCATCGACCATGGCTTCCAGCATCGGCCCGAGGCGCGGGTCGGCGTCGGCAAGCCATTCGAAGGCTTCGCCGTCGATCGTGCCGCCGGCGGTCGGCGCCTGCTCGAATGCCGCCTCGCGCAGCCCGGCGGCTTCCTCGGCGCGGCCGGAGGCGAGCACGCGGTTGGCCTCGATCAGCAGCGACATCCAGGGTTCCGGCTGACCGAATACCGTCGGCGTGCGCTCGCCGGCGAACACCTTGGCGCGCAGGATCTCGCAGCGGATCGCAGCGCGATAGGTCTGCGCCATTGGCAAGGCAAGCGGATCGAGTTCGGCCGCAGCGGTGAGCTGGGTCACCGCGCGGTCCCACTCGCCGAACAGACAGAAGAGTTGAAACAGGAAGGTGCGAAGGCGTGCATCACGCGGCGCGCTCCGCACCTCCTGCTTCAACTGCTCCAATGCGCCGCCTGGATCACCCGTGCGCAGCAACTCGCGTGCGTCCATAGCGACGGTTTCCCGTCAGGAGGCAACGATGGCGCCAAAGCTGCTGTTGTTGTACACCCGGTTCCACGATCCCATGGTCTGGTTGGAGGCCATCGGCGCGCCCTTCTCGTCCTGCTGGACGTATTTGACCTGCAGGGCGCCGTATTCGAAAGTGACCTCCTCTTTGCACGCTTCGTCACCATCCGAGCCGCTCCAGGAGATGGTCTTGACCGCGACCAGGGCGAAGTCGAACCGCAGGAAGGTCGTACCGCTGGTAGCTGCGCCCTGGGCCGTGTTGATGCCGCCTGAGGCGCCGCCGCCGGCGCGACGCAGATAAAGGCTCACCTGCTTGAAATGCTGGCCGGCGCAGCACATCGTGAACAGGATCGGCGAGGCGCGATCCGTCTTCCGTGTGACCTGGAATGGGTTGAAGGTCACCTTGCCGGCGCCGGCGCCCGAGCTCTGGCTTCCGATATTCAGCACTTGCTCGATATCGAAGCTGAAATCGTCGATCTCGAAGATTTGCCCCATCTTGATGTCGCTGCCGAGCGGTGAGTCAGCATTGATTTTCGCCTGCAACTCGCCCTTGAGCCAGTTGCCCTGTGCGTCCTCGAACTGCATGTAGGTGTCAAACGCCATCATTATCTCCTGTGGTTAGCTGGGTTAGAGGGTTGCCCATCCGTTAGTCTGCCTGTCACGCGGTGGGCACGCGGGACACAAGGCGTAGCGACACGGTCAGTCCTTCGAGCTGGTAGTGCGGTTTGAGGAAGAACTTGGCACTGTAATAGCCTGGGTTTTCCTCATTTGCCTCGAGCACCACCGCGGCGTCCGAGAGTGGATGCGTCGCTTTGTATTCCTCGGGGGCGTCGGTCGGGCCGACATACTGGATGATCCAGTTCGTCAGCCAAGCCTGGAGCTGATCCTTGTCCATGGTCGAACCGATCTTGTCCCGCACCATGCATTTCAGGTAATGCGCGAATCGGCAGCTCGCGAACATGTAGGGCAGCCGCGCAGACAGATTAGCATTCGAGGTGGCCGCCGGATCGTCATATTCCTGTGGCTTCTGCAGCGACTGCGCACCGATAAAGGCGGCGAAGTCCGAGTTCTTCTTGTGGATCAGCGGCATGAAGCCGTTCTTGGCGAGCTCTGCCTCGCGTCGGTCGCTGATCGCGATCTCGGTCGGGCATTTCATATCCACGCCGCCGTCATCGGTCGGGAAGGTATAAGCCGGCAGCCCCTCGACGGCGCCGCCGCTTTCGATGCCGCGGATGCGGGTGCACCAGCCGTAAAGTTTGAAGGCGCGCGTGATGTTGGTGGCCATCGCATAGGCCGCGTTGGACCAGCAGAACTTGCTGCTGTCGGCGCCTTCCACGTCTTCCTCGAAGTGGAACTCATCGACCGGTTCGGTCTTCTCGCCATAGGGCAGGCGCGCCAGGAAGCGCGGCATGCAGAGGCCGAGGTAGCGTGAATCCTCGCTCTCCCGCAGCGACTTCCAGGCGGCGTATTCCGGGGTCTGGAAGATCTTGGTCAGGTCGCGAGGGTTGGCGAGCTCGCCCCAACTCTCCATCTGCATCACGGTGGGCGCGGCCGCGGCGATGAACGGTGCGTGCGCGGCCGCGGCAACCTGGGCGACGTCGCCCAGCAGTTGCACGTCCTGCGGGCCGTGGTCGAATTCATAGTCACCGACCAGCAGCCCGTAGGGCGAGCCGCCGAACTGGCCATATTCTTCTTCATACAGCTTCTTGAAGAGCGGGCTCTGGTCCCACGCGGTGCCGCGGAATTTCTTGAGCATGCGGCCCAGTTCTTTCTTCGAGATGTTGAGGACGCGGATCTTCAGATTCTCGTCGGTCTCGGTGTTATTGACGTGGTAGTGCAGGCCGCGCCAGCCGGACTCCAATTGCTGGAAGTCCTCGTGGTGCATGATGATGTTGATCTGTTCCGAGAGCTTGCGGTCGAGTGCTGCGATCATCGCCTCGATGCTGCGTAGCGAATCGCCGGAAATCAGGGTGGTGTTGGCCAGCGCCTGCTGCGCCAGTGTCTGCACTGCCTGCTCGACGGCTTCGCGCGCACGATCGGTCTTTGGCTTGAATTCCCGGCTCAGCAGCGATGCGAACTCGCTGGTTTCCTGGGTGACGACGCCGGCGGCGCCGGCCTGCGGTGCGGCTTCGGTCCCGGACATCGATTATTCCTCCGTGCTCTGGGCCGTTGCGGCGGGGCTCGGGGCGGTGGGGCTCGGGGCGGCGGCAAGGCTTTGCAGCAGCGCCGGATCGTTCAGCACTTTGGTGATCAGGTCCTCGGCGCCGCTCTTGCCGTCCATGTAAGTGAGCAGGTTCGAAAGCTGGGTGCGCGCCTCCAGCAGCTTGTTCAGCGCCTCGACCTTGCGCGCGACTGCCGCTGGGGAGAAATCGTCCATGCTCTCGAAGGTGATATCGACCGCGATATTACCTTCCCCGGTCAGCGTATTGGGCACCATGAACGCGGCCCGCGGCTTCATCGCTTTCATCCGGTCGTCGAAATTATCGACATCGATCTCGAGGAACTTGCGATCGGCCACCGGCGCCAGCGGTTCGACCGGCTTGCCCGACAGGTCAGCCATCACGCCGACCACGAACGGGAGCTGCACCTTTTTCTGCGCCCCGTAGGTCTCCACATCGTACTCGATCTGTACGCGCGGCGCCCGGTTGCGGGCGATGAATTTCTGACTGCTTGCTTTTGCCACGGTTAGCCTCGCTGCCCTAGTGGTTGACACGAAGTTTAGTCCGCACCGACATCGTCGGGATGTGAGTTAAGTCACACCTTGCCAGGGATTCGTCGGTGCCTCATCCGTCGAGTTTTCCTATAACGTTCTGCGCTTGGCCCAGCCCGTCGGGCGCCAGGTCGCGCAGGATATCAAGGAAGTTCATCTCCGCGAGCCGCCGGGCGCGCTCGATCAGCAGCGGTAGCGGGCTCGACGGCTCGTTCTTGCGATAATATTCGCAAACCAGTTCGAGCAGTCGCACCGCGTCGGCGCGGCTGGTGACCGCGGTCAGGGCCGCGGCAGTGATACCTGCGGATCGCGTCGCGGGTCCCGGCGTCGTACCGGTGGGACCTGCCTCGGCTTCGGCCGCAACCGGCGCGGTCGCCTCATTGTCCGCCAGCGCGACAGCGTAGCGCTCGATCATGCGCGCCACTTCGCCCGTCAGCTTGATCAGTTCGCTGTAGTCCGGCCCGGTGCCGTAGCCGCTTCGGGTGTCGAACACGGCCGAGATCGCCGCAGCCTCTTTCCCGATTGTCTCGGCCGCTGCCCGCAGCGGCCACAGGCGCGTCGCGTCGCTGTCCTGGAATGCCGAGCGGATCACCGTTTCAGTTGGCTTGTTACCTGCGTCGCTCGGGATTGTGCCGGTGGCGACGCCCACGTCGCGCCAAGAATAGTTGCCAAGTCGAGGCGAGCTCGCCAGCGGCATGTCGCGTATACATTTAAGCACCAGGCCGGGGTGGCTCAGCCGCAGCAGGGCATTCGCCCGCAACGTGGGGTCATTGTCGTCTTCGGGGTCGAGTTGCGGGTGGACCTCGTCCCACCACGTCTCCAGAAGCTGGCGGGTGAGCGCCAGCGCCTCGGCGTATTCGGCAAGTCCGGAGAGATGCAGCTTGGCCACTGCCAGATGGCCGAATACGCGCAGATCTCGAGTCCGCTCGAGTAGGGCGACAGCGTGTGCCTCGACCTCCTTCCAGTCGGGCTTCTCGGCGGCGATGATGGTGTCGCCATATTGCTGCTCGACCTTGCCCTGGGCCGCGCGGTCCAGTGCGGCGAAATCCGGATCGAATTCCAGGCTGGGGCCGGTTGGGGAGTCATCCGACACCGCGGCGAGCCAAGCGCCGAAGTCCAGCGGGGGCATCTTCAGGCGTGTCCGACGACGTAGTTCGACAGCGGTCCCCCGCTCGCGGCCACTGCCAGAGCGCGGCCGTCGTTACCTCTGGCCGTTGTCGTGAGGGTCGCCACCTGAGTCCGACTGCCTCCTCCTGATTGTTTTTAAGTGTCGCGCAAGCGGGGGGCCATGTCCAGGACAATGCCTCGCCATAATCCTGTCGGGGCCACTTTGCATAGGCGGGATCAGGGGCCGGTCCTCGGAATTGTTCCAGCGGCCCTAGTCCGTTATGGCGCTGCCTGGCCCAATCTCTTATAAGCTGTCGAATAGTGTCACTATCCAAGGGTGACTGCCGTGCGCATAGTTATCGTTGCCATGCTTGCCGGCCCGCTGGTTGCTGCAACTGCAGTGCCGGCGCTCGCCCAAAGCAACCCGTCCACAAGTCAGATCATCCAGTCCCTGACGCCAAGCGGCAATCTGCCGCAAGGCGGCACGCGCGGGATCCGGCTGGCCAATCCCGGTGCTCAGGCGACGCCGGCTGCTCCACCGCCCGCCAGCCACTCGGCTGCTCCACCGCCCGCCAGCCACTCGGCTGCGGCGGCGGCTACACCGCGGGCGTCCCAACCGAGCCAGGCTGAGGCGACTGCACCCTCGGTCAGCCTCAACGTTGATTTCCCGACCAATTCCGCAACGCTGACGCCGGAGGCCAAGAAGACCCTGGACGAGCTCGGCCGCGCGCTTACCAGCAAAGACCTGGCGAGCTATCGCTTCCGCATCGAGGGACACACCGACACGGTCGGGTCCGCCGCGTATAACCAAGCGCTATCGCAGCGACGAGCGGACGCGGTCTCTGCCTACCTCGAGCAAACCTTCAAGATTCCGCCGTCGCGGCTACAGGCGGTCGGCATGGGCGAGCAAGGATTGCTGGTGGTCACGCCTCCGCAGACTGCGGAGCTGCGCAACCGGCGGGTTGCGGTCATCAATCTGGGCGCCTAGTCGCGACACCGACGCGGCGCGTCTGTGAGCGGTACTGACGGCGACGAAACAATCAAGGTGATCCCGCCCGGTGCGCGCGGGCGCCGGGCTCGACCCGGGCATGTTCTGTTCAGGCTGGGCTGGGCCGCCAGTGGGGCGGCTCTGCTGGCCGTAGTTGCGGCAATCTGGGTATTGTGGCCGAGGCATTCGCCGCTGCTGCCACATCCGGGTGCTGTTCCCCGGGGGCCAGCCACGACTACCCTGGCGCCCGCCCCCGCGGCGCCGGCCGCGGCGCCCGCCTTCGCCTTCCAGACAGCAAACGAAGCCGAGATCCGCGAGCATGTGGCCGATACGCTCACCGTGTTCCGCTTTGCCGCGAACCCAAACATTATCGTGCTGGATTTCCCGACGCTGCTCCAGCAGGGGCTGATGCTCGACCGGGTTGCGGCCTTGCAGGAGAAGGCCGGCCTGCCGCGTGATCGCGTGCTGACTGATGCCGAACTTGATGCCGCGATCCGAGAACGCGGCGACACGATCGCGACCTTTTATTATGGACACGACTATTCGGCCTCGGCTCTGGCCCGGTTCTTTGAGCTTGCCGATCGTGAGCACATCGCACTGAACGAGAACGAGGAGAAGCTGCGCGCGCTGGTACGCCAACTCGGCTGGTTCGCCCCCGGCGCACCGGGCGGACTGATCTCCATACCGCGCGTTGGCGCCGATCCGAACGTCACTCTGTCAGCTCGGGCATCCATTCTGCGCCACGAGCTCTCGCACGGGGAGTTCTTCAGCGATCCCGCCTATGCGGCCTACGTCCGCGAATTCTGGCGGACTGATCTGACCGAAGCGGAGCGTGCCGGTGTGCGCCGCTTCTTGGGATCAGAGGACTATGACACGACCGACGAGGAGCTGATGCTGAACGAGATGCAGGCCTATATGATGTTCACGTTGGATCCGCAGTTTTTTCAGGCATCCGATGTCGGCATGACCGATCAGCGGCGGCAACAGCTCCAGGCAGAGTTCTTGCGAGGTTTGGACGTGGCTTGGCTCAGGGACAACATGATTCACAAGCTTGCCGCAGCGCCCTGAACTCTGGGACCGAATTTCTGTAGCATCGGCGCAGAGATTATAGTGCGTGCCTGAGAAAGTCGTGGGATCGCCGGCCGGACCCGTGGACCGGCCCTGGCGCGGATCAGGGCGACTTCGGTAGCGTATCGACCAGCATTACCGTTCCCGAAATGCCGGCACCGCTGTTTCGGGCGGCTTCGATCGCCTGCCCAAGTCGCTGGAGATAACCGGTGCCGTTATCCTCGAAATTCTGCGTCGGCTGCGAATCAAGCAGCGGCACCGAAGATGCCACGGCGATGATCATATCGGTGCCGAAGGGGGGGCCGACCTCCCATTGCGGATGTCCGGCACTGGCATTGCCAATCTCGAGGGTCACTCCGGCACGCAGGGCACGAGGCGGAACCGCGACAAAATGCTGTTGAGGATCGGCGGCGGTTGGATACAGATGCGCCAGCGATCCGTCGTGCGCCAGGTAATCGACCCTCAAGCGACCGGAGAAGTCTGGCATAGTGACGCGTGGTCGGATGAATTCGCCCTCGTGAAGCGCCGTGCGGCCGCCGCCTAGGGTCAGTCGCAGCCCCCTATCCGGCGCACCGGCTAATGGTGCGATCGGCCGGATCGCCGCGAGCGCGCCACAAAACACAGGGTCGATCCGCTGCACGCGCCAATCCAGCGCGTGCGAGCCGGCGATGTCAGTAACCTCATGGCGCACCGCATCATCGGCTGAGCGGCCGGCCATGCCGGTCACTGTCACCGTCCCGCTGTCCTGCACGGGACTGTCGACCAATGTACAGGGGATGCTGGCCAGTACTCGCTCGATCTGCCGGCGAAGCGAGCCGAGCCCGATCGCAGCCACCTGCTCGGGTGCAGTTGTGGTCGAGGAACTGCCTGGCGGTGGGGGCTGCACTGGCTGAGTGGTGGATTGACCCGTCGCCGCGCCCCCAGCAGGCGGGGATACCGTGGTCGATGCGGCTGCCCCGGCGGGCGGCGGCGGGGCAGACAGCGGAGGTGTCGGCTCCGGCTTTGGCTGGCTGGCCGCCGGAGGGGGTGGTGCGGCCAATGCAGTTGTTTCGGCTGCCGGAGGGGCAGTTGATGGGGCGATGGGCGGCACCGAGGCCGCGGCCGGCGGCGCACTGGTCGTGGCGTTCGCCTGGGGTGCGGAGGCAGGGGTGCCGGCGGCTGGCTGATCAGTCGGCAAGGGAGGGGCGGCTTGCTGCGACGGGGCGGGGGCGGCGGACGGTTGAGAGGTGGCCGACGAGGATGGAGGCGCCGATTCACCCGCCGGCCGCTGCACGGCGGTGAGGCCGGTAGGCGGCGCTGGGTGCGGTACGAGCCACCATCCGCCGGCTGCAAGCACCGCTATCCCCGCCACTCCTGCTGCTATGAGCAATGGGACGGCGGAGCGCTTCGACGCACGCGCGGGCGGAGATGGAGCAAGCGGGGCCGCAGGGGGTGGAGACCGCCGAGCCGGCACGGATACCAGCGTGGCTTCGGGTTCCGGTTCCGATAACGGTCGCGCCGCGACGGCGGTGGCGATGGCTTCTGCGAAGTCGGAGGCGGACGAGTAACGGTCCTCTGGCCGTTTCGACATTGCACGGCGAACCACGGCGTCGAGTGCGACTGGAGACGTAACGGCGAGCTGCGACGGCGCCGGCGGGTCGGTGTTGAGCACCTTGTGCATGATCGCGGTCACGCTGCCCTCGAACGGGCGCTCGCCTGTCAGGAGCTGGTAGAGCAGAACGCCGGAGGAGTAGACGTCGGTGCGCTCAGTGACGACTTGGCCCATGAACTGCTCGGGCGACATGTAGGCAGGCGTGCCGAGCACCGTACCCGCCTGGGTCATACTGCTGCTCTCGATGCGAGCGATGCCGAAATCGGCAATTTTGGCCTGACCGGCGCTGGTCATCATGATGTTGGCCGGCTTGATGTCGCGGTGCACGACGCCGCGCGCGTGGCTGTATTGAAGCCCGCTCAGTACGTCTTGCATGATGCGGACGGTGTCGGCGACGGCGAAGCGCTCCTGGCGGTCGAGCAGATGCTTGAGCGTGGTGCCGTCCACGAACTCCATGACGATGTAGGCGAGCTCGTTTGTCTCCCCGTAATCGTAAACGGCGACGATATTCGGGTGGCTGAGCCGTCCGGCGGCCTGTGCTTCGCGGCGGAAACGAGCGATCTCTTCTTCCGTCTCGGCCTCGGGGTGCTCGGGCAGCCGCACCGCCTTGATGGCCACGCGCCGGGCGATCAGCGGGTCCCATCCGTCGTAAACTGTCCCCATGGCCCCGCGGCCGAGCGTGCCGCGGATTTCATACTTGCCAAGGGCCTGTAGCACCTCCAACGACGTTTCCTTCAAGCGGTCCGACGCAGGAGATCATAGAACGGCGGAGGAGAGAGGGGAACCGCCAGACAGCAAAACTGTCGGGAAATGACGCGGGTACAATCTATTACATTACGCGAGGAGGCATATCTAATGGGCGGTCGCGGCCAGCTTTATATATGCCAGCGGTCCAAGGTTAGCCGTGGGCTAGCCGGTAGGCGGAGCCGAGCAGGTCGAACACGTCAAGCAAGCGCGCCACGTAGTGGTCGTGCACTGCGAAAGCGGGTGCGGCGGGGTCCAGCATCTGCCGCTCCAGCGCGTCCAGCATGCGGTTCAGCCGCCGCGTATGCAGGCCCAGGCGCCGCTGCACCGGGTCGGAGATCAGCCCGGCAAACGCCGCCACGCAGGAGGCGGCAACCATCAGCCCCCCGGTGAGACCAGCCACCAGCAATACGGCAGGCGCGGCCGGAAACATCGCATACCACAGGCTACCGAGCCCAGTGCCGAGCGGGAACGCGGCGATCGCTGATTGCTGCGCGATGAGGGCGGCGAGCGCCGGCCCCAATGTCAGCACACCTGGCGTCAATTGCTTGAGCGCCATCGCACCGGAACTCACCGTCAGCAACGACGTGGTGATCTCCGCGGCCGCGGCGCGGGTTGCGGCGTAGCTCCCCATCGCTTCGGTCAGGCGAGCGCGGAATGCGGGATCGTCGGCCCGACGGCCGATCGCCAGAAGGGTTTCCGCCGCGAGCGCCGCGACACGGTCGTCCGCCAAGATCGTCTCTGCCAGCGCATCGCGTGGCGCTTCGTGACCCGTTGCGCCGTATGGCAGCTCCAGCAGCTCGGTGCAGATCAACGCTTCGAGCCGCCGCGAGACGTTGGTGCGGAGCAGCAGGTTGCGCGTGGCGGCACGCCGCGACAGGCGCTCGGCACCGAGCCGTCCGGCCGCAGCTCCGGCCGCCTTCATCGCTCCCTGCGGGCCGGCCAGCAGCAGGTTTGCCGGCGCCCGCAGCACGTCGAAGCCGAGTGCCGCGCGATGGAGTGCAGCGGTGCCGCGCAGAGAAAAATGCCGATCGACAAAGGGGCGCACACGCTCCCGCCTCGCCGCGAAATAGCGGCGGATGCCGTCCCGCACGATCGCGTCGATCAGCTCATTTTGCGGCCGTGGTGAAAGCATAGACCCGCCCATCGCCGGCAATATAGAGCCGATCCTCCGCGGCGAGGATGGTCACGAAGTGGCGCAGACCGCTCAGCACATCGGTGCTGGTCCAGAGCTGCGCCCCGGTATCGCCGCGGAAGGCATGCAGCCGGTCGTCGCCCTCGGCGCCGGCGATCCACACGATCGGATCGGCTGCGCCGTCCGTTGTGGTAACGGCAGGCGCGCCGCGCCCATCCAGCGGCGCGCACCACGCGGGTGCCAATCCGGCTCGCCCGGCGGCGGTGACGGCGAGGGCCGCGAGCCCGCCTCGCGCGCTGCCGTTCGGACAAACGGCGCGACGCGCCTGATACGCGACCAGCACACGTCCCTGCCAGGGATAGAAGACGGGGCTCGTGATGATGAGCGTGTCGGCGGCGCGCCGCATCGCGAGCTGCCCGCCGATCCCGCCGAGATCATCGCGATTCAGCAGATAGGCGTTGCCGTCCTTCCCGAGCACCACCAGCAGCCGTGCCGTCCCGGACGGCACCGGCAGGTCGATGGGCAGCGGATTGGTCCCGCCAAGGTCCAGGTCGTCGTCGTCCAACTGCTTCCAGTCCGAGGGCGTGAAAAAGTCGCGCGGGTTGGTCGAGTGGCGAAGATCGGGAGCGGCGCGGAACGCGCCCTCTCCGTCTCCCCATTCCGTCGCGCCCTCGGTGTTGCCGGTCGAGAAGAACAGAGCGGCGCCGTCGGAACTGATGCCGCCGGGAGCCCAGATGCCGCCCTTCAGGGCACGCGTGGACCAGGCCGCGACCGGTTGCGGCGGGTCGGCGGCGATGCCGAGCACGACGCCGTGATAGTCGCCGCAATCGCCAAAACTCCCGCTGAACGCGACGAAGATGCGCCGGTCGAGCAGAGCCAGCGCGGCGCGCTGATTCTGCGCGCGCGGCACGAAGTCGATGCCATATCGCCGGAGCGCCTGTTGGACGTTGACCGGCCAACCGGGGAGGACAGCGCCATCGGTAAGCCGCAGCCCGAAGACGAGATGCTGTGGCGCGCTGCCCTGCGAGACCATGGCATCGAGGAAGACCGCCCCCGAGGCGGGGTCGATCACCGGCGTGCCGGTGATCCCTTGGGGGTTGATGTCCCCGCAGGGCAGCGCCGCGCGCGAGACCGGCGCCCCGAGCGTCGTGTGCCAGACTGGGCGCCCGGTATCGGCCGCCAGCGCGGCGACCTCGTTACTCTCGGTCGCAACGATGATCCGGCCATGCGCGGCGCCGGGCGGTCGCCAATACAGCGGCTGGGCATAGACATGACCATCGACGTGGCCGTCGAATTCGGTGTCCCGGTGCATAGATGGCGCGGTCTGCCAGGTCAGGCCGGGCATGACGTAGTTGCCGCTGCGGGTGGCGTCGCCGTGATAGCCGGGAACGGTCCGATCAGTTGGCGGCGCGGCGTGTACCGCGATGGCGCCGCCGAGCAGCAGGGCCAGTACCACCATCTCGGGTCGGCGCATGGGTCAGTCTCCGCGAGGCTGCTGCCCTCAGGCTGGGGAGCCATCACGGGGCCGGCAAGTCCCGATCCTAGTCGGTTCGTGGATACCCGGGCATAGCCGACGCGCGCGCGGCATCACCCTGTCCACCCCCCCTCATTCTCGAGCGCCGCGACGGAATGTCGGATCCCTTCGACATTTGGCTTCCTCTCTAGATCGCCGAGACGACCGCTGCATGATGGCACTCGCATAGTCACGTCGCGCGGGGTGCGGCTGGCGCCCAGCGCGAGACCGAACGCGAACATCACGGCGATCACCGCCACGTCCGGCAGGCTAGCCCAATACACCGTCAGGACCAGCACCGCCGAGGCGATGGTCAACGGCACGGCGAAGGCCGGCACGTGCCGCTTGTAAGTATCCGCGAACCAACCGCCGACCAACACGCCGCACGTGGACCCGATCATGTAGCCGGTCAGCGCCGTCGAGGCGGTCCGCAGGTCCATCGACTTCACCGCATGCAGCACGGCGACCAACCAGGACTGCACGCCGGCGCCGGCCATTGAGCCCAGCAGGAAGAAAACAAAGAACAACAGCATGGTTCGGCTGGTAAGCAGTTCACGCCCAGAGAGCTTCGGACTGTGATGTGTCGCCTGGTGCCGGGCCTGATCGGCCAGGATGCTGCTTTGCAACATGATCGAAACGACGACTGGCACGCCGAGCAGGCCGACCAGGATCAGGCTGGCTCGCCAGCCCATCGCCAAGGTCAATACGGCGATGACGGGCGGAGCAGATGAGAAGCCGAGATTGCCGCTGAACGTATGCAGCGCGAAGGAGCGCCCCATGCGGTCTTTATCGACCGAGCCGCTGATGCGCGACCGATACGATGGCGCGGGAGCCGAATTGCGTCAACCGGGCGTGAGCCGGATCCAGGGAAGCGGGGCCTTGTGCTATTCTTTTGCGGGGTAGTCGGGAGGACAATCGATGCCAACGAAGGTACAGCCGAAGCCGGCAGGCTATCCGAGCCTTACCCCGTATCTGATTGTGCGCGACGCCGCACGAGCCATCGACTTCTACCGGACGGTGTTCCGCGCTGTACAACGGATGCGACTGCCGGGTCCGGAGCGACGGATTGGACATGCCGAGCTGGCGGTCGGCGACTCGCTCATCATGCTGGCCGATGAGTTGCCGGAGCACGGAACCAAGGCGCCCCGACAGGATCAGGCTGGCCCGATCTCACTGCATCTTTATGTCGATGACGCCGACGCCGCCGCGCATGCGGCCGATGCGGCCGGCGCGAAACTGGTGGGGCCGATCGAAACGAAGTTTTACGGGGATCGTATGGCGACCATCATCGATCCGTTCGGCCATGTCTGGCATGTCTCGACTCATGTCGAGGATGTTCCGCCCGACGAGATCGAACGCCGCGCCGCGTAATTGCTCACCTGGGTAGCGGCCCGAGGTGAGTTATTTTGCAACGATTGGCCCATTGGGCAGCGAGGTATCTGACAAGACGTGCGGATCACGTACGAGTTAACAGCATAGGAATTGCTTGACGCGGTAACGGGTGACTCGACTCTAAGACAGGGGTGACGCACACCCCCGATCTCAGCAAGTTATCGGTCGCCGAGAAGGACACGCTGATCCTGGCGTTGTTCGAACAGTTGACGACAGCGCATCAGAGGATCGCGGAGCAGGACAAGATAATCGCCGCGCAAGCCGAACGGATCGCAGCGCTAGAGGCGAAGCTTGAGCGACTGAACCGGCCACCAAAGACGCCAGACAACTCGTCGATGCCGCCGTCCAAAGGTCCAAAGAAAGATCGAGCAGAGCCGGACCACGACCGCCCACGGCGTAAGAGCCGACCGGGCGTGGGGCGGTCACTGCATCCCAACCCCGATCGCGTGGTTGATGCGACGCTGAGTGCCTGTCCCAAGTGTCGGGCGAGGTTTCCGAAGGCCGCCCAGACCCCCCAGCAGGTCTACGACCGCATCGAACTTCCACCGATCAAGCCAGATGTAACACGGGTACGATTGTTTGGTGGTTGCTGCTCCTGCTGCGGCGAGCACGTGTGCGCCGAGGCGCCAGCCGGTCTGGAGCCAGGTTCGCCCTTCGGTCAATCCATTGCCGCGTTGGTGGTCTATCTCCACTACGCCCACGCCGTTGGTATGCAGCGGTTGGCGCAGCGGATGGACGAGATCTTTGGCCTCTCGATCAGCGAGGGCGCGATCAGCAACATCTTGGCTCGAGCACGCGAACCTTTGCTGGCGGCGACCGCACCCATTCGCGCCGCCGTGCTCGCCAGTCCGGTGGTATGCTCGGATGAGACCTCGGCGCGGGTCAGTGGCAAGAATTGGTGGGAGTGGGTGTTCATCGGCACGCTCGCCGTGTTGCACGTAATCCATCCCAGCCGTGGCAAGGCGGTAGTGCAGGCGTTGTTCAGTGACATCAAACCACTGGTTTGGGTGTCTGACATGTTGCATAGCCAGCGCGGCCACGCAGTCAAATGGCAGGTGTGCCTGGCTCACCTGCTCCGCACAGCGAACTATGCCGTTGACTGCGGTGATACCGCCTTCAGCCTTCGGTTCAAGTGGCTGCTGCTACGTGCGCTTGCCATCGGGCGACGACGAGATCGTCTGACAGACAGGTACTCTGCGGCAGTATCTGGGCGACCTCGAGCGCAGGCTCAATCGAATTATGGCTGTGGTGCCGATCGGCGAGCCGGGAGTTAAGCTACGCAAGTGCATCGCGGCACATCGAGAACACCTGTTCGTGTTCATGAGCCACCGCGACGTGCCTCCCACCAACAACATTTCCGAGCAGTCTCTGCGTCCGAGCGTGATATTTCGCAAAGTGACCAATGGGTTCCGCTGTGAGTGGGGTGCAGAGACCTACGCTGCCTTTCGTTCAGTCGTGAGCACAGCCAAAGCCAATGGAATTTCTGTGCTGCAAGCACTCCGAACCGCCCTGGCGGGAGCGCAAGTGCCCGTGGTCCTCCAACCAGCCACCCCAGGGTGAGCAATTACCGCGCCGCTGCCTTGAGTAAATGAATCGCTACAACAACCCGTGGAGGCAGGGTTGACGCGGTGTGGCCGCTCCGCCGCACACGCTCAATCGGGTGGCGTCATCAGGCCCGAGACCCAGAGCGGCGGGGCCATCAATACTGGCGACGCAGCGACCAGTGACCACGCGAGCCCGGCCGCCATGATGTAGTCGAACGTGGTCCAGCCTGCCCCCATCTCGGGCGGAAGCCCGGGTTGTCGCCGGGCGGGGCTGTTCAGGCGATTGCTCATCGGCCGTCTCCTTTCGGTAACAATTACTTGGTCAGCCGATAGCCTGCTTCAAGCCGCCTCCTGCGCGCGTGTCTGCCATCGCTCCGGCTCGTCTGGCGAAGCCCGGGCGGCCGCGGCATGATCGCCGGGGCGGCCTACGACGCCGCATCCAGGAGGAATCGACCAGGATGCCCGACGACCTTGGGCTGCCGGTCGCCCATGCGGCGGCTGGACGCCCCAGTATAGAAAGCCGCGCCTCGTGGGCTGCGGCAGGGATTACGCTGGCGATCCTGTCGGTCTCTTATGGCGCACCTCTCATTATCGTGGTCGGCCTCAAGACCATGCAGTTGGAGCTTGGTACCGACCGATCCGTTCTGGCGTTGGCTGGCGCCTTCGTGTGGGTTGGCACCGGGCTCGGCGGCATCGTGATGGGGCGGTTGGCGGACCGGATCGGCATGCGGGCGACCGCGCTGATCGGGTCCACGATGATGGCGGCAGGGCTGGCCCTGTCGGCCACGGGGCGGATCTGGGCAATTTTCGTGGGTCATGGCGTGCTGATCGGGATGCTCGGCAACGGCGCTCTGTATCCGCCGCTGGTCACCTATGTCAGCCGGTGGTTCGACCGACGGCGCGGCACGGCGATCGCCCTGATCTCGTCCGGCCAATACATCGCCGGGATACTGTGGCCGTTCCTGTTCGAGCGCACGATGGCCCGGTTCGGCTGGCAGGCGACCATGCTGGGCTACGCCGCGGTGGTGCTGGCGACGATCCCCGCGCTCAGCGTGCTGTTCCTGCATGCGCCGCCGGAGCCGATGCATGGCGCGTTGGTGGCCGGGACCCGCGCTCGCCGGGCCGGAGTGCTGGGCATGCGGTCCAACTCGGTCCAGGCGTTGATTTGCCTGGCCGTGTTCCTGTGCTGCGTGCCTATGGCGTTGCCGAGCAGCCACCTGGTCGCATTCTGCAGCGATATCGGCATTCCACCTGCCGACGGGGCGGCGATGCTCTCGGTGTTGCTGGGATCAGCCTTTCTCAGCCGGCAGTTCTGGGGCGCCTTCGCGGACCGCTATGGCGGGTTGCGCACGGTGTTCGCTGCCTCAGCCTGCCAGGCGCTCGCGATCGCCGCGTTCCTGCTGACTCGCAACGAGGCAGGGCTGTTCGCGATCTCGGCGGCGTTCGGACTCGGGTTCTCCGGGATCATTCCAGCCTATGTGGTGGCGATCCGCGAACTGTTCCCCTCGGCCGAGGCGTCGTGGCGCGTACCGCTTTTCCTGTTCACCGGTATGAGCGGCATGGCGTTCGGAAGCTGGTTTGCCGGCATGCTGTACGACCGGTTCGGGTACTATGCGCCGGCTTTCGGAGCGGGCGCGCTGTTCAACCTCGCCAACCTTGCGGTAATCGGGTTCCTGGTGGCCCGGCAGTGGGGACGGGGTCCGTTGCTGGCCACCGCATAGGAGGGGCGGGCGTGGCGGCAGGCAGCGGTGCGTTCGCAAACCCACCATCGTTCATGGGCGTGCCGTTTTCTCGCGATCTGTCGGCAAGCCGAGCGGCAATCGTCGGCGTGCCGTTCGACTGCGGCACCCATCCAGTGCGGATCGGGGCGCGCCTTGGGCCTGCCGCGATCCGCGAGCAATCGGCACTGGTCCGCCGCTATGAGCCGCCGCACGACGATTTCGACCCTGTGGCGGCACTCGGGCTGGTCGATTGCGGGGATGCGGTGGTAACGCCGGGAGAGATGCTTGCGTCGTACGAGGGCATCGAGGCAGCGATCGGGCATGTGGTCGAGGCGGGCGCGGTCCCGATGGTACTGGGCGGCGACGGGGCGATCAGCCTGCCGCACATGCGGGCACTGCACCGGCGGCATGAGGGGCTCGTGGTGCTGCACATCGACGCGCACACCGACACCTATCCGAGCTACGGCAGCAGCGTGCGCGACCGTTTCAATACGGCGACGACCTTTACCCGAGCGGCAGAGGAGGGTCTGATCGATCCAGCCAACTCCTATCACGTCGGGCCGCGCGGGCCGGTCTATGCCGATGGGGTCTTCGATTTCACTCGCCAGCAGGGCTATCGGCTGATCCCCGGCGAGGACCTGTTCCGCCGTGGCTTCGACGACGTGCTGAGCGAGCTGCACAGGAGTTCTAGCCCAGCGGCCTGTCTATCTTTGCTTCGACATGGACTTCTTCGACCCATCCTGCGCGCCCGGGGTGTGCACGCCCACCTGGGGCGGCGCATCGGCCCGCGAGGGCCTGGGGCTGATCCGGTCACTGGCGGGGCTGCGCTTCGTGGGATTCGAGGTGAACACGGTCAGCCCGGCGCACGATGTCGGCGGCATGACGGCATTCCTGGCGGCAGAGGTGGTGCGGCAGTTTCTGCTGCTGGCATGCAAGTCACCGGGGCTGAGAACCTTGCTCCGATAGCGGGGCACGGAGCGCGATCGGGAACAATGTCATGGTTGCCGGTCGCAACCAATCGCGCTAGCGTGTGAAAGTTTCAACCACTGTTTCCAGCGGCTTGATCCGCAGCCATCCGATTGAACGGGCGTCGGCAGAGAACCATTTCTCAGGCGAGGCGGAGTTTCCTCCCGGCGCCGGATTCCCTTTGGACCTGCGCCAGAGAGTGGACCCAGCGGGCGATGAACGACCGGTCGCACCGACGGGATCTCGCCCATCCTGCCTCCCAGCCGGTCGTATGTGACGCCAGGAGCCGCGCGGCACGGCGCCGGCGTCCTGCTGGCGAGCCTGTCCAAGGGGACCGTCCACGCCTCCATGGGCACGATCAGCGTCGCATTGTCAGAGCGACTCACGGCGGCACATGCCGCGGCGGGCCAAGGCTTCGTCGCGGCACCCGTCTTCGGGCGACCGGAAACGGCGGCCGCAGCGAAACTGTTCGTCGTCGCTGCTGGCACCCCTGACGCAGTCGGTGTCTGTCTGCCGCTATTCGGGCCATTGGACAGAGGACGTTCCGCATCAGCGACAAACCGCCGGCTGCCAACCTCGTGAAGCTCAGTGGCAACTTCCTGCTTGCCTCGGCGATCGAGGCGCTCGGTGAGGCCATAGCCCTAATCGCCAAAGCCGGCGTCCCGCGATGCGCTCGGGAAACCGAGCCGCGGCGGCCAACGCGTAAGGCCCACTCATGCAGTAACCGTGCGTACCGACGGGACCGTCCTTGGCCGCCTGTTGCGGGTTGAGAAACGCAAGCATGTCGGCGACATCGTTCATCACCGGCGGAATGGTCATCTTGGTGCGAATTGCGCGCATCCGCTCGCGCTCTGGGCCGGCTTCGAGCACGGCCGGCCCGAACATCGTGTCCCTACCGGCGCGATAATAGAGGTTCGGCAGCACCACATAATAGCCGACCGTGGCGAGCCGCCGCGCCATATCGCGCAGCTCCTCGCGAATGCCCGGCGCGTCCATCAGCATCAGCACCGGCGGGAACGGCCCGTGCCGTTCGGGATGGCAGATGAAGCTCCCGTCGCGCCATCTCGTGTCGGGATGTCCAGGGTCTGTTCAAACATCATACGGGCTCGGCGGCGTACTCGGCGTCTGTCACTTTTTGCAGCCACACCGTCCCCTCGCCGGTGTCGGTGACTTCCGACATCGCCAGATGAATCATCAGCCGGTCCGGGGCGGCGCCGTGCCAGTGCACGACGTTGGGCGGGATCATCACGGTGTCGCCGGGATTGATGACGATTGGCTTGTCGCCTTTCTTGCAGACGCGGCCGGAGCCGTAGAGTACATAGAGCGTCTGTCCGACCGGATGCTTATGCCACGCGGTCCGGGCGCCGGGGTTGAACGTGACCGACGTTGCACGCATGCGCGATGGCGGAGTGCCGACGACAACCTCGTCCTGCAGCACGGAGCCGGTGAAATACTCGGTGGATGCTACCTTGGTCGGCCGCGCCGATGCCTTGACGACTTTCATTGCTGGTTTCCCTCCGCTGCAGGATTATGCGAATGACTCGGTCATCGCTGAATAGACCAGTGTGCGCAGATCACGGCGGAGCGTCAGCCGGACGTCGCTGCCCATAACCTGTGTCATGAACACCACGGCGAGCTCTTCCTTTGGGTCGATCCAGAAGGCGGTGGACGCGGCGCCACCCCAGAAATACTCGCCCACCGTGCCCGGCAGGCGGGTCTTGGCGACGTTGATGTTCACACCGCAACCGACCGAAAAGCCGATGCCCGAGTAACCCGCCTCGCTGAACAGACCGGGCGGAGCCATGTCCGCCAATTCCCGGTTGTCGGGCAGGAAATTCAGGCTGAACAACGCGACCGTCTTGGGGCTAAGGATCTGCACTCCGTCAAGTGTTCCGCCATGCAGCATCATCCGACAGAATCGCATGTAGTCGTGGGCGGTTGATAGCAGGCCGCCTCCGCCGGATTCCAGGCTGGGCGCCGTGGCAAACGTACTGTTACCCGCATCATCCTGCAGCTTCAGACCCTCGCCTTCGTTAGGTTGGTAGCAGGATGCGAAGCGGTCGATCTTCTCCGGCGGACACCAGAAGGCGGTATCCGTCATGCCCAACGGCTCGAACAACCGCGTGCGCAGGAACTCGCCGAAGCTCATGCCACTCAGCTTCTGCACGAGATAGCCCACTACGTCTATCGAAACGGAATAGTTCCATGCTGTCCCCGGCGAGAACTCGAGCGGCAAGGCCGATAGGCGCTCGATCATGGCGTCGAGACCGCCTTCGGCATTGAACTCCGCCACGTGCGCGTGACGGTACGCGCGGTCAACATTGGTGCGGTTCAAGAACCCATAGGTCAGGCCTGACGTGTGCGTCACCAGGTCGACAATCTTCATTGGCCGCTCCACCGGAGTTGTCATGAAGGCCGACGGTGCACTGGCGACGAGGCTCGGAATACCGGTGGCATAAACCCCCAGGTTCTTCCACGAGGGAATGTGCGTGGCCACGTGGTCATCGAGGCCGATCAGCCCCTCCTCGACCAGCATCATCAGGGCCACGGCCGTGATCGGCTTGCTCATGGAATAGATGCGGAAGATCGCATCCTCGCGCATCGGCTTGCCGCGCTCGAGGTCCATGTGTCCGGACATGGCCACATGGGCGAGCTTACCCCGCCGATAGACCATGGTCAGCAGGCCCGGCAGGCGGCCGCTATCGACATAGCGGCACTTCATGACCTCGTCGACGTGCGCCAGCCGCTTCGCGGATAGTCCAACCGCTTCAGGTTTCACTGCTGTTCCCCTGTCCAGTTATCGTCCTGGCTACTAATACCAGCCGCCCTGTTCGATGACTGGTTTGACCCAGGGGCGCCTGGCGAGGGAGACGATGCGGTCGGGAAGTTCTGCGAGTTTGTTTCGGGCGTCATGACATGCCCCTGAGGATGACCTCATCGGTGTCTCAGACACGGCCCCCTGATTTCGTGACGGAGGTAAGAAAAAGCTTAACCACAGCGGCACAGAGACACCGAGAAGGGTCAGGCTCCGTGCCTCGGTGTCTCTGTGGTTAGGCTTTCTTCCTTACTATGCGATGGCCGGTTTGGCCCAAGAGCGCCTGGTGAGGGAGGCGATTTGTTCGGGCATTGCCATCAGTTTGTTCCAGGCATTACGACATGCCTTGAGGATAGCTTCATAGCTGTCCCAGACACAGTGGCTGAGAAAGTTGCCGCGCAGGAACTCCCAGACGTTCTCGACCGGGTTCAGCTCCGGCGAGTAAGCTGGCAGCGGCAACAGGCTGATGTTGTCAGGCACCGGCAGGCGGCGCCCCGGCTGATGCCAACCAGCGCCATCGACCAGCAACACAGCATGAGCCCCCGGGGCAACCTGGAGGCTGATCTCCTTCAGATGTTCGGCCATCGCCTCGCTGTTGGCGGCCGACATGATGATGGCAGCGCCGATGCTGCGCTCGGGGCAAACGGCGCCGAAGATATAGGCGGAGTCATGGCGGTTATCGCGAACCGCCGCCGGGCGCGAGCCACGTCGCGCCCAGACGTAGGTCAGCGTGCCCTTCTGACCGACACGGGCTTCGTCGCCGAACCAGATCTCCAGCGGCTTGCCGGCGGCAGCGGCTGGCACAACCTCGGCCACCTGGCTGGCGAACTCCTTCTTGAATGCCTCTTGCGCGGCGGCATCCTTCTTCGGATGATAGGGACGCGGCTGCAGCCGGGTGAACTTCAGCCGGCGCAGCAGCTTGCCGACACTGCGCTCGTGCAGCTCGACGCCAAACTCATCCTTGATCCGCTGCCGCAGGTCGATGCAGCGCCAACGTACCACGCCGTCCCGCTCAAGGTCGGGCCCCTGTTGCACCCATTCCACCACCTTGGCCTGTTGCTCGGGCGATAAGCGGGGCGGCGGACCGCGGCGGCACGGTCGGTCGGACAGGCCATCCAGCCCGGACTCGTTGTAGCGATGTACCCAGTCACGCAACGTCTGGCGGTCCATCGCACACGCCTCCGCCGCGGCTTCCCGCGACCAGCCTTCCAGCAGCAACGCCATCGCCAGCATCCGACGTGCCGCTTTGGCGTCTCGAGTGGCCGCCGCCGCCTCTCGCAGATCAGCCGCCGATCGCTCCAAACGGGTGATCGCTACGGTCATCGCTGTCCCCTCCGTCCAACGGGGACGCCGAATCGTACCGCTCCGAGCCGCACCAAATCACGTTCGAGTCAACGAGCCGGGCGGCTGGTATAACCTGCGAAGTTGCGGCGCTTGTCAAATGGATCGAGCCGCTCGAAACGCCTGCGCAAGATGGGCAACTTTGGAGCTTCGGATCACAATACCCAACTCGCATCATTAGACGGCACAACGTAGACAATATGGTCTCGAGTGATATTGAATATGGCTGCGTTGGAAAGCGTTCTTTGGCCGTCTTCCCCCGATGCTGCCCCGGTGATCAATGCGTAAGCTCGGTCCGGCCCGCCGAGCGCCCGCGAGGGGCTTCCCGGAGATTGCATTCGCGCCCACCGGGCAGCCCTGCAACCGACCGCGTGATTTCAACGCCTTAGCTGGCGCTTCTTGAAATACTGGGTTAAGAGTGCTTTTATGTCGTCAAAGCCGGGTTCGAGGCAGGGCGGCAGGCACGCCACCAGCCGGCCAGGCGTCGCGCGACACCCACATCGGCCAGGAGAAACCGATGCATCACGACAGTCCGTGGACCGACGTAGCCAAGGCCAGGCTGCGCAACCTTTGGGACGAAGGTCTCTCCACAGCGGAAATCGGCCGCCGTTTGAACGTTTCGAAAAACTCCGTGATCGGCCAGGCGCATCGTCTCGCGCTTCCCAAACGCCCCTGCCCAATCAGGTACAGCAATGGCCAGAAGCGACCGAGGGTCCGCGGACCGCACCCTCCGCATTTGCCGGCGCGCCTCTCGGACACGGCTTGCCGTCTGCAAATCTCGACCGCGCATAACGCCCAGCCCGAGGCCGGGGCCAGTGCGCCCACCGCAACCCGGACTATGCCGCCGGCGACGGTCACGCCGTCGGTGCGGATTGCGCCATACAGGATTACCGAATGCTGCTGGCCCATCGGCGATCCCGGAACATCCAGTTTCCGCTTCTGCGATGGACCCGCGCTGCCAGGCAAACCCTATTGCGCGGCCCATGCCCGCTTGGCCTACGTGCAAACGCGCTCCGGTGCTGAACGGGAAATAGCGTAGCCTGTGCCTTGGCGTCACTGGGCTCCGCGGCCAAACAGCACGAGCTGCCGAGGCTCCGCCGCACTGACCGGCAGGGCACCGAGTTCCTCGCGGATATATGTCGCTAATGCCGAGGCCGCTCCCAATGCCGCGTCGGCCGCCGCCCGCGCCACGATCGCCCGATCTCGGAACTCGGCCTGCGCCGCATCCAGTGCCAGCCGGAGCGCGAGCGGAACACGTTCCGCTTTTGCCGCCTGCACCTCTAGCGCCACCATCCTGTCTGCCGCGCTCTGATAGCCACGGCAGACTTCGATCGCGTGCCCAAGATGAGCATCCACCAAATGCCGCAGGCGCACAACCACGTCGTCCTGACCGCAACCCAACCCAAGCGTGCGAGCCAGGGACCCGAACGCGCGGGCAAATTCACCCTGCACATCACGTGTCTCGTCGCCACGTTCGGCAATGAAGGTATCGACCAGTGAACGCGACGGAGCGATCCGGATCAGCAACTCGACACTCGGCCGCTCACGCCGCTCCAAAGGAAATCGCACAACACTCGTCTGATCCGGGCCCGTCTCACGCGCCATGCCATGCCTCATCTGCGATCAGAACAGCCACCGTAGCACGTGGCAAAGCTCTTGAGAACCAACCGGCGATCGGGTGATGGTACGGCAATGGTGGGGCTGTCACGCCGAGATGCTGGTCGGGCCGGTCGACGCTGTGCTACCGCTGCCAGACGGCTTCGGCTTCGAGGAAGGTGCCGCCTTCGTGGTCGCCACATCCACGGCGGTAAACGCGGTGATGCAGCGCGGCCAGTTGCAGCCCGGCGAAACACTGCTGGTACACGGCGCGGCTGGCGGCGTCGGCCTCGCCGCCGTGGAGACGGGCAAGCTGCTGGGGGCACGCGTGATCGCCACAGCATCATCGGACGAGAAGCGTGCCGTCGCACGCAGTCGCGGCGCCGACATCACGTTTGACTATACACAGGAGAATTTCCGCGATCGGGTCATGGACGTGACCGACGGCAAGGGTGCCGATGTGGTGTTCGATCCCGTTGGCGGCGATGTCTTCGAGCAGTCGTTGCGCTGCATGGCCTGGGGCGGGCGGATCCTCGTGGTTGGATTCGCCAGCGGCCGCATTCCGGAGATACGGATGAACTCGCGAGTCCAGAGTTCCGGAGGAATTTCGGCTCAGGAGGCTAGGCGGAAGGCCTCCATTTTATTGGTGTCCTGTCGTTCGATGACGAATTTCGCGAAGGTGTTGCTCGGGGTGGCATTCAAGAGAAATTCCGGCAGGCTCTGGCGCAGGGCATTGGCCACGACCAGCTCCGAGGGCGGGATGCCGGGCCGAATGGTTCGCAGCCAGGAGCCGAAGGAATTCCAGACGGCCTGAGGGAAGGCGACGGCCAGATACTGAAGCAGTCCCTGGCAGACGACACCCGCCTGGATGAAGACGTGGTAGGCGTGGAGCTTGCGTTTGACGGCGTTGCGGTATTCCAGCAACTCACGATGGAGATGTTGATTGCCACTGCGGCGGCGCAGCGGCTTCATGTCGGACATCCAGAAATGGTAGGTAAACGAACCGATCAGCCGCACCGCCTGCTTGAACGTGTGCTCGATCTTGAAGCGCAGACCGTACAGGCGAATGATCTCGATAGCCTCCAAAGAGGTGTCGGTGCACATCAGGAGGCACGAGCCTCTTACTGGATAAATCACCGCCACGAAGCGCACGAGTTCGACCGGCCGGGCGCCACAGCAGGTCGCGGACCCGATACTGGATGGTCACCTGGTGCTCGCCGTAGACGGGACTTTCGGCCTGTTGGAAGCCCTTGGGGTCTTCCAGCAGGGATCTGAGCTTGACCTTGCTGCCATAAACTCTGGGCCGGCCTCTCTTCCGCGGGCCACGCTGCTGGTGGGCGGTGTAGGCGACGGCGTTGGACTTCACCCGCGTGACCAGGTGGTTGTTCTCCTCGAGCAGGCCGGTGACGATCTTGCGCGCGGCATAGTAGGCGTCGGCGACGAAGTAGAAGGGTTCTGCGATGGCGACGATCCCGAGGAGCGCAAGCATCTTGTCGAGCAGGGTGCGGCGATCGCGATTGGACCACACCAACCCTTCGTGGATTCGCATGGCGAGCGGCACGGCGAAGACGCTGGCGGCGGCCTGAACGAGCACGCTCACAGCCTGGAGGGAATGTCCCATGATGAATTCGGGCTTGGTGTTCGACTCGGACTGCTGATGCAGGAGTTTGACCGCCGGCATCTTGCGCCCGCGCTTTGGGATCTTGATGCCGTCGCCGACCACGACACACCTTCCCTTGATGCGCAGCGGCTGCGGGAATAGCCGGAGCACCACTTGGGTCCACAGCGCCGCGAGCCGATCGAGCTTCACGGCGGGGCTGTGAAAGTGATCGACGAGCTTGTTGTAGAAGCGAGCCTCGAGCTTCAGCGCCCGCACGAGGCTGGTTACGCCCAGCAGTTCCGTCCGCACCGTGAAGCCTGCCACGGCGGTGGCGAACCACAGGAAGGTGCGCAGACGCGAGAACGCCGGACGCAGCAGCCAAATCGCATTCCACCAGGGCATCCACAGCGGCATCGGGCCCTCTCGATTCTGTTGCCAGCATAGTATAGCACTGGTATGCTAAACCTATGACAAACAAACGCCTGGCAGTGATCAGAAAGCGCATTGGAAGCATCAAGGCGCAGCTGGCCGGCATTGAAGACATGCGGCCCGGATCGCTCACCCGCCAGTACAAGGATCCAGAGAACCGGAGGGGACCCTACTACCAGCTCAGCTACACGCGGCAGATGAGGAGCCGGACCGAATATGTTCCGCGCGACTATCTGCCCGAGGTGCGGCGTGAGATCCGCAACTATAAGCGCTTCAAGGCGCTCACCGCCCAGTGGATCGCCTTGAGCATCGAGCAGAGCCGCTTGATGATGAAGCGAGCCTCGCGACGGCAATGACCTGCGGTGCTATCCTTATCCGATGGGCAAGCGACGCGCAAAACACCCCTTCGAGAACAACCCGTTCACTGACGCCTTCCTCGAATGGATGGGCTCGTCCGAGGGGGAACACTCGGTCTACGCGCTCGATCTGGTCTTCGCCGCACTGGAAAATGCCGACGTCGACCCCAGACGGCGCAAGATCGTCTGGGACGACGGGAAACGGCTGTCGATCGAGCAGTCGGCAGAACGCAGCCATGCCGAGCATCCGGACGTGCCGCGCGACTTGATCGAAACTCACGTGGTCGGGTGGCTCGAGGGCTTTGCGCCAGAATCCTACTCCGAACGCCAGCTCGAGGAGCTCGACCGGCTCACCGAGCAGTGGCTTGACGACTACGAGCGCAAGTCACAGGCCGCCAGGAAGTAACCCAGAACTCGGCACTCTCGAGAAATGCTGTGTCGTGAAAGAAAAGACGAGATCATCGCACATGAATGGGCCACGCTGTGGTCATTGTGGGCAAGCTGCAGACCAAAAGCCGACGCGAACGCGCAAAACCAGATCGATGCTCTGTTTCCTCACGATTTTCTTGGTCCAACAGCAGAGAAAACGCTCAATTCGTGCGGGGGTGAAAATAGGGACCGCCTTCCGAAGGGCGGCACGTTCGCTCGACCGTATGCTTTTTTTAAAGATTGCGTTCGCAAGGCTTTTGGCCGCGGCCGAAGAGGCGCTACTATTTGGTCTTCAGAGGCCGAAGACTGGCTGGCATTCAATCGTGCTGAGTTGGCGGTTAGCTCAAAACTCGACGCCATGCAACTCAAGCAGGAATATGACGTCCTGCTCGAGCTTGCCCTGGCACGAAAGATCAACGCGCTTGCGGATTACAAAAGGAAGGCGGAGCTTCTCTCCGGCGACGAGAAAGACCTTGCGCGGCACCAGGCCGTCTATCGAACGCTGCTATACACTCTTCAGTCCGGATTCATCACATCCCGTTCCCACCGCAGACTTCGGCGACCGACTGCAGTTCGGCTTACTGTTGTTGGTGCGCTGCTCCTGCTCCTGGCTGCTTTATCGCCGTATCTTATCCACGGCGACTGCGTAAAAGCCGGGCTATGGACGGTCGCAGTGTTTGGAGCGTTCGGCGCTTATTTCAGCCGCGTCGCGTCCTTCCATTCGAAGCTAGCGACCCTAGGTTTCGATGACGTAATGGAGCAATACGAACTGCGGATGCTCTTGACTCGACTTGTGTTCGGTGCGGTTGGCGCCGTTGTCTTCTATTGGGTTATGCGCGCCGGAACTCATTGGCGGTTCTTCGTTCCCCAAGTTCACGCAGCAACCGCTGACCGACGGGACCCCTGCCGACACAGCAGATATAGCCTGCATCATCGCACCGCCATCGGAGGTGGCCAAATTATGGGTCTGGTCTTTCGTTGCAGGATTTTCTGAACGGCTCGTGCCGGATGCTATAGCGCGCAGTGAACGCCCGGTTGCCTAGCCGCTTTTTCGCAGAAAGGGGATAGATATGGGGAAAAGCTCAACAATTTGAGACTGTGATGCCGCATATGCCGTTTGGCCTGCTCCATGAAAAATGAGCCGTTGGGAGGGAGACTTTCTCCGATCACCCCTAAGTTCGCCAGAAGCAGAACGGCCAAAGGCCAGCATCCAGAAACATAACGTTATGTTGTACTGATCTATCCCTGGCCAGGGGCCAGCCCGAACCGTCTATATTGAGCGGCGCACTCTTTGGATGGGGAATCCCTTTGTCATCGTGGTGGGAACTAGGAAAGCACTCGAGTTATAGCGGTGACGAATTGGCGTTGCTTCGAGCGCCTGAAACTGGAACTTCAGGGATTGGGATGCAACATTCCTATCACCCAGTCCGACCTCTACAAGATGGACGACATAACAATCCGCTTGGATTGACGGCGCGCTTTCCATAACGTGTCTTCTGCGGCAATCATGTGGCTGCGCGTGGCTCCGGTCCTCCCATCCCCTGCGTTGCGCTCCGTGACGCTCGCCCCAAAAAGGGTGGCATTTCTACTTTGCGCGCCGAGTGACATTTCTACCTTGCGCCGACACGACACGACACGACATGCGACAGCGCTCCCTACGACCCCGCGGCGGCGGCGCGGGAGAGAAGGGACCGTCGGCTTCTCCCGGGGACTCGCATCCCCTCGATATAGCGGCGACACGCATCGCCTGGCGCGGTCAAGCGACTCGATATAATGTCAGCAAGCCATGCCCGACCCCAGCACATCCCACCCTTTGCCGAGCATCGACGACATCGCCGCGATCGCGGAGCGAGCCCTGGCCGAGATTCCCGAAGAGCTGCGCAACCATCTGGATGGCGCGATCATGGTCGAGGACCGCGCCGATGACGAGACACTCCGAAGAATGGGCATCGCATCGCCCTGGAATTTGCTCGGCCTCTATCGTGGCGTGTCCCTGCCTCGCCGCAGCGTCATGCAGATCGCCCGCTATCCGGATCAAATCTTTCTGTTTCGTGAACCAATTCTCCGGATGTGGCAGAGAACAGGCGAGGACCTTACCCGGATCGTTCGTAACGTGCTGATCCACGAGATCGCGCACCATTTCGGCTTCAACGATGAGGAGATCCACGCACTGGAGAGAGGGTCCGACAAGGACGCCATGGAGTGACGGCCGGGTGGTCCGCTGTGGCGACAGCCGAGAACCTGGTCCTCGCCGGCATGATCCGAGGCACGGCGTTGTTCGCCGCCGACGCCACCATCGGCGCCTTGTTCGCGAAACGTTGCGGACGGCATTGACGTGTCCCGCTTTGCAGGAGGGCTGAAATGATCAAGCTATCATAAAGCCATGAACAATCTCTACTTCAGGGCCATACGAGCGACGCTCGTCGGCACCGCCGCGTTCTTCGCTATCATCTTCATTCCCGCATAGACGCTTGATTATTGGCAGGGCTGGGTGTTTGTCGGGACGCTCGCAGTCTCGTCGACATTTGTTACGATATACATGGCGCTCTTCGATCAAAAGCTCCTCGAAAGTCGCTTGCGCGCAGGTCCGACCGCCGAAACGACGCCTGCACAGAAGGTCATCGTGGCTGTCGGTTTGTTGGTCTTCGTCGCGGCGATCGTCATCATGGTTCTTGATCACCGATTCGACTGGTCACCCCCCGTTCCCGCCTACCTCTCGATACTCGGGGACGCGTGTGGCGTGCTCGGACTCCTCATCTACTTCCTGGTGATCAGAGAGGATCGTTACGAAGCTTCGACGGTAAAAGTCGCCGAGCGTCAGGCGGTCGTCTCGACGGCCCTTATGCGATCGTTCGACATCCCATGTACGCGGGCGCCATCTTGGTGTGTGTCGGGGCGCCGCTGGCGCTCGGCTCATGGTGGGGACTCCTCTTCACGCCGCTGTTCATCGCCTGGTTCGCCTGGCAACTCTTGAACGAGGAGGAGTTCCTTCGCACCAATCTGCCGGGATATGAGGACTACACGAGCAAGGTGCGCCACCGCCTGGCCCCGCGTATTTGGTAGTGCCGGCACTGCCTGATTCGAAAGCGGACCATGATGCCAATGGTGAAGCCCAGATAGATAGCTGCACTAACGGCCCATTGACACGTCCAAAGACTTATGCTATACGCGCAACATGTCCGAAACCGACCCGAACCTCACCACCCTCGCCGACCGCCTGTCGGCCGACGCTTACTACCATCTCGTCTACACTCTCCGCGATATCCTCCCCTCGCCGCCCGACAACAGCCCTGAACACCTCGCCCGCCGCGACAATGCCATCATCGCCCGGATCGCCGCGCTCACCCCGGCCAACGCCATGATGCGTCAGGCGCACGGCGCGCTCTCGAAACTCTCCCGCCTGCAGGCCGAGCGCCGCAAGCTCGAAAAGGACGACGAAGCCCGCGACCGTGCCACCGCGACCGAGCAGCGCGTCATCAACCTCATGGCCCAGGCGATCGCCGAGCAACCCGTGGAACCGGACGCCGATCTGCTCGAGCAACTCGAACCAGCCGACGAACCCGACCCCGACTCCCTCACCCCCGAGCAGCAAAAAGCCACCATCCATCGGCAGAGGGCGGCGCTCATCCGCCGGCTGCGGCAGGCGCTCAACGACCCATCCTTCAACGACGCCGCCGCTCAAGCCGTCGCCGCCGCCGGCAACTCGCTCGCCGCCGAGCTCTACCACCAGTCCGCCAGACCCCCACCCGGAGCAAGTTTGGGCTGAGTGAAACTACCTCGCCCGCTCTAGGGGAGCGGGCTTCAACCCGAACGTCGCCGCGCGCTTGTCCACCTCTCCCGCCCTGCGGGAGAGGTCGCCGCGCATAGCGCGGCGGGTGAGGGTGCCGCCCGATCCGGGACTTTTCTCCCCTCCCGCACCCCTCATTGCGACCGGCGCGAAGGCCCCCAACACCACCCCAACCACAAGCCCTCCGCCTCGATCTCACCGCACGAACCACGTCTCGCTCGCAGCGAAACGAGCCACCGGCGAGACGGACCCCGCCAAGGTCGGCAGCGAAGCCTCGCCCGCGAAGCGCGGGCATCCATCAGGATCATTTAAACTCACCCATTGGGTGCGAATCTCCCAGCCGTGAAGCCACTCGTTTTGCCGTCCATCGGGGGTCGCGCCGCGCAGTGCTGGCGACCACTCCTCCCATGAAGCGCCAGCGCGCCGATCAGGCGTTGGTCGAACGCGGCCTGGCCGAGACCCGCACACGCGCGCAAGCGCTGATCCTGGCCGGCAAAGTCTTCAGCGGCGACCACCGCGTGGCCAAAGCCGGAGAGCCGATCGCGGCCGAAGCACCCCTCGCGGTTCGCGGCCAGGACCATCCCTGGGTCTCCCGCGGTGGGATCAAGCTCGACCACGCACTGAACACGTTCGCGCTCTCGCCCGCCGGATGGGTGTGCCTGGACCTGGGTGCATCGACCGGCGGGTTCACCGACGTGTTGTTGGCGCGCGGGGCGGCCCGCGTTCACGCCGTGGATGTGGGGGTGGGCCAGCTCGCCTGGAAGTTGCGCACCGACCCGCGGGTCGTGGTGCACGAGAAGACCAACGGACGCACCCTCACCCCGGCGATCATCCCGGACCCGATTCAGGCACTGGTCTGCGATGCGAGCTTCATCGGGCTGGCGACACTGCTGCCGGCGCCGCTCGGGTTGTGTGTTCCCGGAGCGTGGGCGGTAGCGCTGATCAAGCCCCAATTCGAGGCCGGACGCGCCGCCGTGGGCAGCAAGGGCGTTGTGCGCGACCCGGCCGTCCACGCGGCGGTGTGCGAGCGTGTACGCAACTGGTGGAGCGGCATCCCGGGCTGGCGCGTGCTCGGTATCGAACCCAGCCCGATTACCGGCGCGGAGGGCAATCGCGAGTTCCTGATCGCCGCTGTCAACGAGGCGTGATGGACCGGGGCTCAGCGCTGGAAGCCTGAGCGGCGCGGGCCATGCCGAGGTCGCGGTGCGCGATCTCGGCCAACAACGACCACACCCGGGCCGGCTCCATTGGCACGTCCGGGTCGTTCAGCAGACGATCGAGTTCGTCCAGCTTCCCGGCGTACTCGGCCTCCGTCATCATCCACGCTCCTTTGCTCGGGCCCCTCAGTTGGGAAAGACCCGAGGATGGTGGCAGTGAGATGGCGGCTTCGTGAACGCCCGTGGGCTTTTAGCGAATTCGCCCGATTTCCCGGAGCTTGCGCTCCACATTGCCCATCAGCCCGGTATAGGGTCGCGCCGTCGAGAGGTCGGATAACGTCGGAAACGCCTCCGCGAACATTTCGGGGGTGACCGGCTGCTCGGGGTCGAACTGCACCCCTTCGGTGACGAAATACTGCACCCTCGCGTAGCCGCCTGCCGTGGCGGCAATGATCTGGCCCGAGGCGTTGCATTCCTCGCTGCAGAGCCAGACCACCGCCGGGGAGACCAGTTCGGGCTTCATGTAGGGGATCATATCGGGGGGCAGCAGCCCCTCGGTCATGCGTGTGTGGGCCGAGGGCGAGATGGCGTTGATCAGGATGTTGTATTTTGCTCCTTCGAGCCGCAGGCAATTGATCAAACCGATCACGCCGGTCTTGGCGGCGCCGTAATTGCTCTGGCCGAAATTTCCGACTGTCCCCGAACCCGAGGTCGTCACCACCACGCGGCCATATTTCTGGCCGCGCATGATGGGCCAGGCGGCCTTCGTGCAATAGACGGTGCCCATCATGTGCACGTCCACCGCGGCCCGGAAATCATCCATGGGCATGTTATGGAATGCTTTGTCGCGCAGGATGCCGGCATTGTTGACCAGGATGTCGAGCCGGCCCCACGCACCGAGCGCGGTGCGGACGATGTTCTGCGCACCAGCTTCGTCACCGACAAAATCGTAGTTGGCGACCGCGGTGCCACCCTTGGCGGTGATCTCGGCCACCACCTTGTCCGCGACCGCGTGCTGAGAGCCGCGCCCATCGACCGCTCCACCTGGATCGTTGACAACGACGCGCGCGCCGCGTTCAGCGAGCAGCAGCGCGTGACATCGGCCGAGCCCGGCGCCGGCGCCGGTCACGATGGCGACGCGATCGTCGAAACGAATGGGCATGGCGGAGTCTCCGTGCGGGAACGACGCGCAACAGTGACATGCAGGTCGGCGGCCGGCAACGCGGCCTAGGAGCGAAGGGAACAGGAGCTCAGAGCGTGGTTACCGCGGCACGGACGCGCCAGATCCAGTCATCCGGTGCAGATTCGAGCATGGCGCGAGTTGATATGTTTGTGGTGGATAATCCCGAGGAACCGCTTACTGTGCCCACCACCTGTCAGGGATGGACCCGGGTTCGTCGCCGCCAGGGGAACGGTGCGTCTCAAACAATTGGTCGAACCGATCGACCCGAGCGTAGTGTGGGTCCGAGGACCTGGCGCCCCGGAAAAACAGCTCTGTGTCGGGATCGCGACGGTCGGTGGAACTATCCTGACTATGGGCCAATTGCAGCGTGGCGGCAGCTAATCCCGTCACGACCAGAAGCAACTTGCGCATTTTGCTGCCCTCACTTCAGTATCTGGATGCAGGCCGCTGTGGTGCGCGCCGCATCGCGCCGCATTGATGCATCATATCGCACAACCTCCTGCGGAGCGACCCTTGGGCACATCCCGCGAGGCTGCGGGCGCGAAGGAAAGACGCATGTCCTCCACAACGAAGACCCGGTTCATCGCCGCAACCTCAAGGCTCCAGAATTGGATGATTTCGTAGCTAACTTCCCGCCGCTTCAGTACCCGCTGCCTCCGCTTCACGAGTGCCGTTGCCTGCAAGGCTCGCTTCGGGCTGGCTGCCTCGCCTTTGCCGGGAGGGAGCTCCGTCCGCCTGCATGGCCTCCCCCTTTCCCGAGCTTGCCTATCGCGGTCTGTGTATCTGCGGTTCCAAGCGCTTGCCGGCCTGCGCGCGGTCGCGATCTGATCGTTTCTGGCTTTCAATCAGACTTGCGCCGGAAAGCTCGATACCACTCCGAGAGCGGGCCGCGTGCCAGCTCAACCGCCTAATATCTGGGCGAATAGAGATGGCAGCGCTGATTTTGCCTATATCACGGGCAGTTGATCGCGTGTTCCTTTTGCATTGAGACAGCCCCCCATGGCACGCCGCTTGCTGAACCATCAGCGAGTGCGGGAATGCGCCCCGCTGCCGGCTGCCCGGCGCGCCAACCGACCAACGGGGGAGAGTGCTTCATATGACTTCCAAACGGATTTCGCTGGGCCGCAGACATCTCGGCACGCTGGGCGTCGGGCTTGCCGTCGCCGCCACCGGGCTGCGTGCCGTCCCTGCCATCACGCGCACCGCCACCGCCGCTCCCGCCACCTCCGGCGAACCGATCAAGGTCGGCATCCTGCATTCGCTCTCCGGCACCATGGCGATCAGCGAGACCACGCTGAAGGACGTCATGCTCATGCTGATCGATGAGCAGAACAAGAAAGGCGGCCTGATGGGCCGCAAGCTGGAAGCCGTCGTGGTCGATCCGGCGTCGAACTGGCCTCTGTTCGCCGAAAAGGCGCGCCAACTCCTCAGCGTCGATAAGGTCGCTGCCGTGTTCGGCTGCTGGACCTCGGTCTCCCGCAAATCCGTGCTGCCGGTATTCGAGGAGCTCAACGGCATCCTGTTCTACCCGGTGCAGTACGAAGGCCAGGAGTGCAGCCGCAACGTGTTCTACACCGGCGCGGCGCCCAACCAGCAGGCAATCCCGGCGGTCGATTACCTGATGTCGGAAGAGCAGGTGCAGCGCTGGGTGCTGGCAGGCACGGACTATGTCTATCCGCGCACCACCAACCAGATCCTGGAAGCCTATCTGAAGCTGAAGGGCGTGGCGCCGGCGGACCTGATGATCAACTACACGCCGTTCGGCTACTCCGACTGGCAGAGCATCGTCTCGCAGATCAAGCAGTTCGGCTCGGCCGGCAAGAAGACCGCCGTGGTTTCAACCATCAACGGCGATGCCAACGTGCCGTTCTACAAGGAGCTCGGCAATCAGGGCGTCAAGGCGACCGACATCCCGGTGGTGGCGTTCAGCGTCGGCGAGGAAGAGCTGGCCGGCATGGACACCAAGCCGTTACTCGGTCACCTGGCGGCGTGGAACTATTTCGAGAGCGTCGAACCGCCCGAGAACAAGGCCTTCATCGACACCTGGCACAACTTCATCAAGAACCCGAAGCGCACCACCAACGATCCGATGGAGGCGCACTATATCGGCTTCAACATGTGGGTGAAGGGCGTCGAGAAAGCCAGCACCACCGACCCGAACGCGGTGATCGACGCGATGATTGGCGTCGCCGTTCCGAACCTGTCGGGCGGATACTCGGCGATGATGCCGAACCACCACATCACCAAGCCGGTGCTGATCGGCGAGATCCAGGACGACGGGATGTTCAACATCGTATCCCAGACTCCCGGCCTTGTCGTGGCACAGGAATGGTCGCCGTACGTCGCGGAGACCGCCGAGCTGATCGGCGACTGGCGCAAGCCGCTCTACTGCGGCGCGTTCAACGTCAAGACCGGAACCTGCGGCAGCGGCGGTGCCCCAAAGAAAGCCTGAGGTGCCGACGCGCACTTCTCGCCCACCCCTTGCGGGAGGGGGCTGGGGGCAGGGGGCCGCAGGAGCGGGACGGTGGAACGGGGTCGTACGACTCCTCGCACTGCTGCTCATCCTCATTTCAATCGCAACACTCCCCGCCCGCGCCGACACCGCTTCCGACGCATTCGCCAAGCTCGCCTCACCGAGCTTCGACGCTATCCGCCAAGGCGTCGAAGCCCTCGCCTACTCCGGCGACAAGCGCGCACTGCCCGTCATCACCGCTCTGCATGACGGGGAGCTCTACGTCCGTCCCGACGGCGCACTGTTCATTCGCGATCATGCCGGCGCCTTTCTCGATGCCGTAACGGGAAAGCCAGCTCCGGACGTAACGGCCGAGGCACTAAAGAAAGTTCGTGTCAACAACCCCGTCCGTGAGCGCATCAATGATGCACTCGGTGCATTGCGCCTGTTCTCGCCCGATCCCGCCGTGCGCACCGCTGCCGCCGAGGCGGTGTTCCACGCCCACGACCCGGACGCCCTGCCCGCCCTCGACAAAGCCATAACAACAGAAACCGACCCGAGCGTGAAGTTACACATGCAACAGGCGCATGCGGCCGCGCTGCTGTTCTCCGCATCTCCCTCGGTCAGCGACCGACTCGCCGCCGTTGCCACCATTCGCGCGCGCGGCGATATCGACGCGCGCAGCCTGCTTGCCTCGCTGTCCGGCCAGCCGCCTGCCGTCGCCGCCGCGACCGAGGCCGGCGTGCGGGCGATCGATCGCGTCATCGCGCTGTGGAATATCGCGCAGAGCGTCTATTACGGGATGTCGCTCGGTTCCGTGTTGCTGCTGGCTGCCGCCGGGCTGGCGATCACCTTCGGCGTCATGGGCGTGATCAACATGGCGCATGGCGAGATGGTGATGCTCGGCGCCTATACGACCTTTGTCGTGCAGCAGGCGATCCACGCTGCGGCTCCGGCGCTGTACGGCGCCAGCCTGCCGATCGCGATCCCGCTCGCCTTCCTGGTCTCCGGCCTGATCGGTATCGCTATCGAGCGCACGCTGATCCGCTGGCTGTACGGCCGCCCGCTGGAAACGTTGCTGGCCACCTGGGGGCTGTCGCTGGTGCTGCAACAGGCGGTTCGCTCCATCTTCGGCGCCCACAATCTCGACGTCGACACACCGGGCTGGATGAGCGGGGAGGTGCATCTCGCCGGACTGACGATCACGCTCAATCGCCTCGCCATCATGATCTTCTCCGCCTGCGTCATGGCGGCGTTAATGGCCGCGCTGCGATGGACGCCGCTCGGCCTGCGCATGCGTGCCGTCACGCAGAACCGGCGAGATGGCAGCAGCAATGGGCATCCGCACGCCGTGGATCGATGCGCTGACCTTTGGCCTCGGCTCCGGCGTGGCGGGCATGGCGGGCGTGGCGCTCAGCCAGATCGACAATGTCAGCCCCAATCTCGGACAGAGCTACATCATCGACAGTTTCATGGTGGTCGTGTTCGGCGGCGTCGGCAATCTCTGGGGCACCATTCTCGGTGCGCTCACCCTCGGGGTCGTCAACAAGTTCCTCGAACCCTTCGCCGGCGCGGTGCTCGGCAAGATCGTCGTGCTGGTGGTGCTGATCCTGTTCATCCAGCGCCGGCCGCGCGGGATGTTCCCGCTCAAGGGCCGGGCGGCCGAGGCATGACGCTCGACCGCTCGCTCTGGCTGACGCCCGCGCTGGTGCTGGGCGGCGCGGTGCTGCTGGCGGTGCTGAACCTCGCCACCGCGGCCAGCTCGCCGCTGCATGTGTCGGCCTACGTGGTGTCACTTGCCGGCAAATATCTCTGCTACGCAATGTTGGCGCTGGCGCGTCGATCTGGTCTGGGGCTACGCGGGGATACTGAGCCTGGGGCACGCGGCGTTCTTCGCGCTCGGCGGCTACGCGATGGGCATGTATCTGATGCGCGAGATCGGCGCGCGCGGCGTGTATGGCAATGCGAAGCTGCCGGATTTCATGGTGTTCCTCGGCTGGCAGCAATTGCCGTGGTACTGGACCGGCTTCGACTGGTTCGGCTTCGCGGCACTGATGGTGGTGCTGGTGCCGGGGCTGCTGGCCTTCGTCTTCGGCTGGCTCGCCTTTCGCTCGCGCGTCTCCGGCGTCTATCTGTCGATCATCACCCAGGCGCTGACCTATGCGCTGATGCTTGCCTTCTTCCGCAACGACATGGGGTTCGGCGGCAATAACGGCATGACCGACTTCAAGGACCTGCTGGGGTTTCCGCTGGCAGCCGAATCGACGCGCGCTGGGCTGCTGGTGATCACCGCGGTCTTTCTCTGCGCGGCATTCGTGCTCGCTCGCGCGGTGGTCGGCTCGCGCTTCGGCAAAGTGCTGGTCGCGGTCCGTGATGCCGAGCAGCGCACCCGTTTCCTTGGCTATCGGCCGGAATCCTACAAGCTGCTCGGCCTGGGTGCTGTCGGCGGTGATGGCCGGCATCGGCGGCGCGCTCTACGTGCCGCAGGTCGGCATCATCAACCCGTCGGAGTTCTCGCCGGCCGGTTCGATCGAGGCGGTGATCTGGGTCGCGGTCGGCGGGCGCGGCACGCTGGCCGGCGCGATCCTGGGCGCGGTGCTGGTCAACCTGGGCAAGACCTGGTTCACCAGCGCGCTGCCGGCGTTCTGGCTGTTCGCGCTGGGGGCGCTGTTCATCTTCGTGACGCTGTTCCTGCCGCGTGGCCTGATGGGGCTGTTCGGCTGGCGCCGGCCGCGCCGCGCTGCCCGAACCGGCCACACCTGCCGCGGCCGCAGCGCGCGAGGTGACCGGATGATCGGTTCTCGCTTCTCTACCTCGACGGCGTGACCGTCAGCTTCGACGGGTTCCGCGCGCTGAACAGCCTGTCGCTGGTGCTCGAGCCGGGCGAGATGCGCGCGGTGATCGGGCCGAACGGCGCCGGCAAGACCACGATGATGGACGTGATCACCGGCAAGACGCGGCCCGATGCGGGGCGCGTCGTGTTCGGCGCCGACACCGACCTGACGCGGCTCGACGAGCCAGCGATCGCAGCTCTGGGCATCGGACGCAAGTTCCAGAAGCCGACCGTGTTCGAGCCGCTCACCGTCTGGGACAATCTGCTGCTGGCACTGGCCGGCGACCGCAGCCCGCGCTTCACTTTGCGGGCGCGCGAGACACCGGCCGAGCGGGCGCGTATCGAAGAAATTCTCGCGCATCACCCGCCTGAGGCCCGAAAAGCAGCGTCGCGCCGCAGATCTGTCGCACGGCCAGAAGCAGTGGCTGGAGATCGGCATGCTGCTGGCGCAGGAGCCGCAGCTTCTGCTGGTCGATGAGCCGGTCGCCGGGATGACCGACGCGGAGACCGAGCAGACCGCCGAGCTGCTGCGCGAGATCAACCGCACTCGCAGCGTGGTGGTGGTCGAGCACGACATGGCCTTCGTCCGCGCGCTGGACGTGAAGGTGACGGTGCTGCACGAAGGCTCCGTGCTGTCGGAGGGATCGATCGACCACGTCAGCAACGATCCGCGCGTGATCGAAGTTTATCTGGGGCGATGATGCTGGAAGTCGCCAATGTCGATCTGCACTACGGCGCCGCCATCGCGCTGCGCCAGGTGTCGATCACTGCGGAAGCCGGCGCGGTCACCTGCCTGCTGGGCCGCAACGGCGTCGGCAAGACCAGCCTGCTGCGGGCGATCATGGGCGCGCATCCGATTACTGCCGGCACGATCCGCTGGAACGGCGAAGACATCACTCGACTGCCGACCTATGAGCGGGCGCGCCGCGGCATCGCCTGGGTGCCGCAGGGTCGCGACATCTTCCCGCTACTGACGGTGCGGGAGAACCTGGAGACCGGCTTTGCCGTCCTGCCGCGCGGGCGAGCGCCGTATCCCGGACGACGTGTTCGAGTTGTTCCCGGTGCTGAAGACGATGCTGCGCCGGCGTGGCGGCGACCTGTCGGGCGGCCAGCAGCAGCAGCTCGCGATCGCCCGAGCGCTGGTGATGCGGCCGCGCCTGCTGGTGCTGGACGAACCGACCGAGGGGATCCAGCCGAGCATCATCAAGGACATCGGCCGCGTGATCGCGCTGTTGCGCGAGCGCGGCGACATGGCCATCCTGCTGGTCGAGCAGTATTTCGACTTCGCCCGCGATCTCGCCCAGACCATCGCGGTGATGGATCGCGGCGACATCGTGCTGTCCGGCCGGCGGGAAGCGCTTGACGAAGCGGATGTACGACGCCGCCTGTCTGTTTGAGCCCGCCGCGCTGCAGCGTGCCGTCGGCGAGTTGCTTGTGAGCTTCCGATGCCGGGATGGCGCCACCGTGCTGGACGAGTTGCGCCAGGCCGGGTGCCTGAAGGCGCGTTTCCCGCGCAGTGCTGCTGCGGGATGGGGGGAGGTTATCACGCTGAACAGCTCGGGCGGGATTGCAGGGGGCGATCGGCTGAACAGCCGGTTCCGCGTAGGATCGGGCGCTCGGGTCGTGATCACGGCGCAGGCGGCGGAGCGGTTCTATCGTGCCCTGCCGGGCAGCGAGCCGGCACGCCTTCGCACCGCGATCGAAGTGGCTGATAGCGCTGCGGTGGAATGGTTACCGCAGGAGACGATCCTGTTCGACCGCTGCGCGCTCAATCGGTGCCTGGATGTCGAGCTGGCTGATGATGCATGGTTTGTCGGCGTCGAGATGCTCGTGTTCGGCCGCGCGGCAATGGGCGAGACGGTGGAGCGAGGCTCGATCCGCGACCGCGTCCGCATCCGCCGGGCGGGGCGGCTAGCTGCTGCAGGATATGATCCGGCTGGATGGCGCTGTGGCCGCACGGCTGGCAACACCCGGCCATCGCGGCCGGCGCCCGCGCGACGGCGCTGTTGGTGCACGTCGCGCCCGACGCCGAGGCGCGACTGGATGCCGTGCGGGACGCGCTTGCTGCGGTGGAAGCCGGCGCAAGCGCATGGAACGGGCTGCTGGTCGCGCGCATCCTCGCGCCGGACAGTGCGACATTGCGTCGTGAGGTCGTTTCTGCTCTTGCGGTGCTGCGTGGGACGCGGACACTACCGCGGGTGTGGATGATCTGAGGGTGGTCACGGATGAACCTGACGCCGCGTGAAAAGGACAAGCTGCTGATCGCCATGGCCGCAATGGTCGCGCGCCGGCGGCTGGAACGTGGCGTGAAGCTGAACCATCCCGAAGCGGTTGCGCTGATCACCGATTTCGTGGTGGAGGGCGCGCGCGATGGGCGCAGCGTCGCCGACCTGATGGAGGCAGGCGCGCAAGTCGTCACGCCGCGACCAGGTGATGGTGGGAGTTGCCGAGATGATCCACGACGTTCAGGTCGAGGCGACGTTCCCCGACGGCACGAAGCTGGTGACCGTGCACGAGCCCATCCGATGATCCCAGGAGAAATCATCCCGCTCCCCGGCGACATCGAAGCTGAACGCCGGTCTGAACAGACCACGCTCACCGTCGCCAATACCGGCGACCGGCCGATCCAGGTCGGCAGCCATTACCATTTCGCCGAAACCAACCCTGCTTTGCTGTTCGACCGCACCGCGGCACGCGGCAAGCGCCTCGACATCGCAGCCGGCACTGCCGTGCGCTTCGAACCCGGGCAGTCCCGGACGGTGACGCTGATCCCCTATCGCGGCCGGCGCGTGGTGCAGGGCTTCCGCGCTGCCGTCATGGGGGAGCTCGGCTGATGGCCCACATCCCGCGCGCGGCCTATGCCGAGATGTTCGGCCCCACCACTGGCGATCGCGTCCGGCTTGCCGACACCGAGCTGTTCATAGAAGTGGAACGCGACCTCACCACCTATGGCGAAGAGGTGAAGTTCGGCGGCGGCAAGGTGATCCGTGACGGCATGGGCCAGTCGCAGGCCGCACAGTCGGAAGGCGCGGTCGATACGGTGATCACCAACGCCCTGATCATCGACCACTGGGGCATCGTGAAAGCCGATATCGGCATTCTGCACGGACGCATCGCGAAAATCGGCAAGGCCGGCAACCCCGACATCCAGCCCAATGTCGACATCATCATCGGCCCTGGCACCGAGATCATCGCCGGCGAAGGCAAGATCCTGACGGCGGGCGGCATCGACTCGCATATTCATTTCATCTGTCCGCAACTGGTGGAGGAGGCGCTCGCCTCCGGCATCACCACCATGATCGGCGGCGGCACCGGCCCGGCGACCGGAACCGCCGCCACGACCTGCACGCCGGGCCCATGGCACCTCGCGCGAATGCTGCAAGCGGCCGAGGGGCTGCCGGTCAACCTGGCTCTTGCGGGTAAGGGCAACGCCTCCCGCCCTGCCGCGCTGGAGGAGATGATCCGCGCCGGTGCCGCCTGCCTGAAGCTGCACGAGGACTGGGGCACCACGCCGGCTGCCATCGATTGCAGCCTGTCGGTGGCCGATCGGTTCGATGTGCAGGTGATGATCCACACCGACACGCTGAACGAATCCGGCTTCGTCGAAGATACGATCGCGGCATTCAAAGGCCGCACCATCCACGCCTTCCACACTGAAGGCGCCGGCGGCGGTCATGCGCCCGACATCATCAAGGTCGCCGGGCTGGCGAACGTGCTGCCGAGCTCGACCAATCCGACGCGCCCCTATACCGCCAATACGCTCGACGAGCATCTGGACATGCTGATGGTGTGCCATCATCTCGATCCGTCGATCGCCGAGGACATCGCCTTTGCCGAAAGCCGCATCCGCAAGGAAACGATTGCCGCCGAGGACATCCTGCACGATCTCGGCGCGCTCTCGATGATGTCGTCCGATTCAGCAGGCCATGGGTCGTGCCGGCGAGGTCATCATTCGCACTTGGCAGACCGCGCACAAGATGAAGCTGCAGCGGGGAACCTTGCCTGGCGATGGATCCAATCACGACAACGCACGGGTTAAACGTTACATCGCTAAATACACCATCAATCCGGCAATTGCGCAAGGCATGGCCAACGAGATCGGCTCGGTCGAGGCAGGCAAGCTGGCCGATCTCGTGTTGTGGTCGCCTGCCTTCTTCGGGGTGAAGCCCGATATGGTGATCAAGGGCGGCTCGATCGCCATGGCGCTGATGGGCGATCCGAACGCCTCGATCCCCACGCCGCAGCCGGTGCATTACCGGCCGATGTTCGGCGCCTTCGGCCGCGCGCTGCCGGAAAGCTGCGTCACTTTCGTCTCCAGCGCGGCATTGGATGAGGGCATCGCGCATGCGTTGAAGCTGACCCGCCGGCTGGTTGCGGTCGGCAACACGCGAGGCGGGATCGGCAAGCGATCGATGATCCACAACGACGCATTGCCGACCATCGAGGTCGATCCCGAGACCTATGAGGTGCGTGCCGACGGCGTGCTGCTGACCTGCGAGCCGGCCACGCTGCTGCCGATGGCGCAGCGGTATTTCCTGTTCTGATGCGCGCGACCTCTGTCCTGCCCGCCGGCACGTGGGATGCGGCGTGCGCCACGGATACCGTGCTGCTGGAATTCGACCTCCGCCACCGCCGCCGGCTGATGCTGCACACCGAAGCCGGTGCAGACTTGCTGCTCGACCTGCCACGCACCGCACGGCTGCGGGACGGCGACGGGTTGGTGTTGGAAGGCGGCAGCGTTGTGGGCGTGCGCGCGAAAGCCGAGCCGCTGCTCGAGATCCATGCGCACGATCCAGGCACGCTGGTGCGCATCGCCTGGCATCTCGGCAACCGGCATCTGCCAGTTCAGCTTCTGTCCGACCGCATCCGCATCCGTCCCGATCACGTGATTGCCGAAATGGTGCAGGGGCTCGGCGGTCATATCGACAGCATCGAGGCGCGCGTTCGACCCCGAAGCCGGCGCCTATGCCACTGGCCATTCAGGTCATCACCATGAGCACGACGACCATGCACACTGAAACCGTCCTCCGCCTGCTGGCATGGCTCTCGCCGGCCTTTCCTACTGGCGCCTTCGCCTATAGCCATGGATTGGAATGGGCGATCGAGAGCGGCGACATCCCGGATGAGACCACGCTGCGCGACTGGCTGGCGGACATTCTGACGCACGGCGCCGGCCGGTCGGATGCAATCCTGCTGCGCCATGCAAGGCGGCGCAGTGGATGTGGCCGCGCTCGCAGAACTTGCGAATTGGCCAGCGCAATTGCCGCCGTCGCCGCGAACGTCGGACCGAGACGCTGGCGCAGGGCGACGGCATTCGCCCGCGCCGCGCCGGCATGGGGCGGCGAGCGGCTGGCGGCGCTCGCCGGCAAGGACGTGCCCTATCCCATCGCAGTCGGCGCGCTCGCCGCCGATCATGGAATCGATGAAGACGCAACCACGGCCGCCTACCTCCAGGCCATGGCCGCCAACCTGATCTCCGCCGCGGTGCGGCTGGTGCCGCTCGGCCAGACCGCTGGGCTACGCGTGCTCGTCGCCCTGGACCCCACCCTGGCGGCGGTCGCCGCCGAAACGCGCACAGCAACTCTGGACGATCTCGGCGGGGCCTGTTTCCGGTCCGACATTGCCGCGATGCGCCACGAAACCCAGCACACGAGGCTGTTCCGCACATGACCAGCCCCAACGGCCCGTTGCGCGTAGGCATCGGCGGCCCGGTCGGCACCGGCAAGACCGCGCTGATGGACGCGCTGTGCAAGCATTTTCGCGCACGCTACGATATCGCCGCGATCACCAACGATATCTACACCAAAGAGGACGCCGAATTCCTGACCCGTGCCGGCTCGCTGGCGCCGGAGCGGATCATGGGCATCGAGACCGGCGGCTGCCCGCACACCGCGATCCGCGAGGACGCCTCGATCAATCTTGCCGGTGTGGCCGAGCTGTGCCGACGCTTCCCAGGGCTCGACCTGATCCTGATCGAAAGCGGCGGCGACAATCTGGCCGCGACGTTCAGCCCGGAGCTGGCGGATCTGACGATCTATGTCATCGACGTCTCGGCCGGCGACAAGATCCCGCGCAAAGGCGGACCAGGAATCACTCGCAGCGACCTCCTGGTGATCAACAAGACCGACCTTGCACCACTGGTGGGCGCCGACCTGAATGTCATGGACCGCGACGCGCGGCGCATGCGCGGCGAGCGGCCGTTCGTGTTCGCCAATATCCGGGCCGGACAGGGCGTCGCCGAGATCGCCGCATTCGTGGAGCGCGCCGGCGGCCTCAGCGCCTGATCTCCACATGCTCGCACATCAATCGCCGGTGTCGCATCCAGGTCGGTGCTGAGGAACCCGGCCGGCTCGTGTTCGCCGGTAGGGTCGCGCAGCAGCACCCAGCGGATCGGCACCGGCGGAATGCCGGCGTGGTACCAGACCGCGGTGCCGGTTGCGACCAGCAGCTTGCGCTGCTGGGCATTGTACCACTGGGAGACGCCCACGGTCGTCCAGACGGTCTTCTTGCTGGCCAGCACGGCGCGCCGCGTCGGCAGGCGGCGCCCCTTCAGCGGGGCGCGGCCACGCTGGCCCTTCCGGCGCGGCGGCGCCGGCTTATACAAGGCGGCATCCAGCCGCAGCCGAGTGATGACACAGACATGGTGGCGCACCGCGGCCAGCAGTTCGAGTGCCGCGAAGCCGCTATCGGCGACAAAGATGAGCAGACGGTGGGGCAGTCAGCGTTTGGTCTGCAGAATGGCCTGCCGCGCGCCTTGATGTTGGCGCCCCAACGGCGCTCGATGGTGTCGTCGATGCCGATCACCACCGGGCCACTTGGCAGCAGCCGATCCAGCAAGTGCAGCAGCAGCTGTCGCGCCACCGCTTTCGAATCCCAGTGTGCCCGGCTGATTACTTCATGGTAGCGACGGAACCGCGGCTCCTCGCCCAGGCCCATGACCCGCAGCGCCTGGGTGACGGTGCGCTTGCCCGGGGCCAGCGCGGCACCTGCCACCAGAACAAGCACGCGCTGCCACACTGGCGCGGTGAAGCAGGACCGAAACACCGACAGCCATGCGGCCAAGACCGGCGGGATCAGATGCGGATCGGACGCCATGACGGCGTGGGGACGATTCGATGCCATCGCAGTCGTAGAATTGAGTCGCACCTCCGCCGCAAGAGTTTGCTGGCGACATCTGCCAGCGCGGCGCTCTATCGTGACCGCCATGACCGACGATCCGATCATCCAGCGCATCGAGAGCTTCCGCTGCCGGCGCGGGCAGTTGCTCGCCGAGCGCTGCAACCGCGGCTACACACTCTATCGTGCCAGCTCCGGCGCGCCGGTTGCGCGGCTCCGACAGACCGGCCAGGACGACTGGGTCGAGGTGCTCTACTGGTCGCTGTGGAAGCAACGCTGGACCCGCGCAGGCCCATTCGGCCGCACCGTCCTGCCACTCGACCAGGCCCTCGGGTTCATCGCCTCGGAGGACATATTCTGGGCTATCCAATAGCGGCGACCATCACCAACAAATGCGGAAAGTCGAGCTGAGCGAATTGCAGTCTGAGTTGATCCATGTGTCGCGCCTGAACGAGCTCGGCCAGATGGTTTCGGCGCTGTCCACGAGGTCAATCAGCCGCTAACTGCCATGACCAATTACCTGAGCGGCATCCGGCGGTTGCTCCCTGCGGGCAACCAGTAGGGCGCGGAGTTGGCGATGGAGCGGATCGCGGAGCAGGCCGATCGCGCGCCGCAGATCATCCAGCGCCTTCGCGATCTCGTGCAGAAGGGCGAAGCGGAGAGACGGGTCGAAAGCCTGCTGAGGACCATCGAGGAGGCCAGCGCCCTGGCCCTGGTGGGCGTCGGCCAGGGACTGAAGCTGGACGTATACGTGGACAGCGACGCTGCGGAGGCAGTCATCGACAAGATCCAGATCCAGCAGGTTCTGTTCAACCTGATGCGCAACGCCGCAGAAGCATTGGCCGGTTCGGAGCGACGCGAGCTTTCGGTCACCACGGCCCACGTGGGAGACATGGTCGAGATCAGCATCGCAGATATCGGCCCGGTCTGCCGGAGGCCGTCCGAGCCCGGCTGTTCCAGCCGTTTGTCACGACCAAGCCCACTGGAATGGGCGTAGGCTTGTCAGTTTCCCGTACCATCGTCGAGACCCACGGAGGAGACCTTCGAGCCGAAGGCGCTGGTGGCGGTGGCACCGTCTTCCGCCTCACTGTGCTGCGTCCTGGAGGGTTCTTTCGAAAGTGAGCCCGGCCCGCCCCAGATTCTTTGATTTGGCTCAATGCGCTCGGGCAAGGGGCGTGTTCTTTGGGCGAGTTCCGATATGTAGGCGTACGGTGGATAATCATACTGGTGCGGTGGCGGTCGTCGATGATGATCCTGCGGTACTCGACTCGCTGAAGTTCCTGCTCGAAGTAATCGGCCACCGTGTGGTTACCTACGCGTCGGCTGCGGCATTCCTGGCGGATCGCGCGAAGAGGCATGCCTGCCTGATCCTCGACCACCACATGCCGCAGATGACGGGACTGGAGCTAGCCGCCAGGCTGCACCCCGATGGGGGAGCCATCCCCGTCCTGCTGATCACCGGCTCGCCGTCGCCGGCCATCGTCGCGCGTGCGGCGCAACTCGGCATCGAGAAGGTGCTCGAGAAGCCGCCGGACGAAGATGATTTGCTGAGCTTCGTCAACGCCCATCACTGATAGACGCACCCAGCCTTGTCGTCGCGCCTTGAGGGCACTTCGGCAAACGAATCGGCAACTCTCTTGCGTATCAATTGGCCTGCTCCCACGGCTTGGAGAGGCTGAACAGCCTTTGCTTGTGATCATAGGAGAACACCTCGGCATAGCGGCCCCAACCGGTCACGGCAGTCAGCGTATGCTCGGCATCTCGGGTGCCGAGATGATCTTCTAGCTCCTCCAGGAAGCGGCTGCGCGGCGCCTGGTGACTGGGCCGGTCTTCAAGCACACGCCGGATGTAGGCCGCGAGCGGCACTGACCGCAGCAGGTGCTCCGCGAACAGCCTGCTGCGGTTCTGAATCCCTGATGCAGCGAGGGTGCGTCCTGCTGCCGTGAGATGCAACATCCCCTCGTGGAGTTCGGCGAAACCCAGCATCTGCGCCACCTCCGCCACACGAAACTGGCAGTTCGGCGGCGGTCAGTACCCGGCGAGTAAAGCCGCCGAACACCACCTCACGCACGCGGCTATGGCTGTAGCCTCCGGCGCTCTTCGATCGGGCAGCAGGTGCGTCCCGGCGACGCTGTGCTGTTGAGCGGCGACATTGGGCGCCATGGCATCGCGGTCCTCGCAGCACGCGAGGGGCTCGGCCTGGAGGGCGAGATCGCAAGCGATACGGCGCCGCTCGCGGGGGCGGTTATGGAGCTCATTGATGCAGGAATAGATTTGCATTGCCTGCGCGATCCCACGCGCGGCGGGCTGGCGACGACGTTGGTGGAGATCGCGGAGGCGGCCGGGGTCGAAATCCGTGTCGATGAATCCGCGATCGCCGTTTCCGAGCGGTCCGTGGTGCTTGCGAGATTTTAGGAACTCGATCCGCTCTGCGTTGCAAACGAAGGTCGCTTCATTGCTTTCATTCCATCCAACGCGGCAGGACAGGTGCTTTCTATCCTGAGGCGCTCCCCGCAAGGGACCGACGCCGCGATCATCGGTCGCGTGGAATCCGACAGCGGCCGCCGTGTCGTACTCGATGGCCTGATCTGTGGCACCCGCGTACTTGACATGCTGAGCGGCGAGCAGCTCCCGCGTATCTGCCGAGGCTTCGGAGATTACGTAGTTGTGATCCCATCACGCCGCGGATTTCACGCGACAGCGAGAGCGGACGCGATGTGGGGTGGACAGGTTTGAGATGGATCAAAGCCCCGCCGGGGTCCGCCACGTAGGCTTCGCACGGGCGAATGTTCGCCCTGTGTCCTGAAGGCAAGGAGAAAGCCGATGGCTCAAAGCCCAGTCGAAGTGAGAAAAGCACCACCAGCGAGGACGCTTCCGCCTGAACCCTGGCAGTCGTTTCGTACAGAAATGGACCGCCTGTTTGACCGGTTCGCCGGCGGCTTCGGGTTTCCCTCGCTGCGGCGCATGTTTGACGTGGAGCCCTCTTGGCCGCAGGAGAGCCTACTCAGCTTCGTGGCGCCGGCCGTGGATATCACGGAAGACGACAAGGCATATAAGATCGCTGCCGAACTCCCCGGCATGAGCGAGAAGGACATCGATGTCTCGATCACCGGGGACATGCTCGTGCTCAAAGGGGAGAAGCGGCAGGAGCGGGAAGAGAAGGAGAAGAACCGCTATCTCGCGGAACGGAGCTATGGCTCATTCCAGCGCAACTTTGTGATTCCTGACGGCATCGACCGCGACAAGGTCGCTGCGGAATTCTCGAAGGGTGTTCTGACGCTGACACTTCCAAAGACGCCGGACGCGCAGAAGCAGCAGAAGAAGATCGAGGTGAAAGCCTCGTGACGCTTCGACTGGTGGCGGTCGGCCCAGCCGGCCGCCGCTGGGTTTGGCCCGCAGCGCGCATCGCATTGCGGGCCCCGCTCGGCGGTCTCATCCGGCGGAAAGGATCCCGTGCTGATCACACATTTGCCGGTGGAGCGTTTCCACATCAGCACGCTCGACCTGAGCCGTTCCATATGTCGCCACAGCGGCGGCGCCAGCCGCGACGCCGAGTGCCAGCGCCTCATGCTGAGACATTCCCCGAGCCAAGCCGAGCACCAGAGCCCCGAGAAATGCGTCGCCGGCGCCCACGGCGCTGCGCTCTAGCACTGTTAGCGCCGGAAGCCGGCTGACGCCGTCACCGTTACCCAGGATCGCACCCTCCCGCCCAAGGCTCACCGCAATCATCCTTGCGGCCCCGGTGCGAATGAGCGACGCAACCTCTCTCTCCTGGGACTGCGGGTCGCGCGCCTCCCGACCGATCAGGAATTCGAGCTCGCCCAGGCTCAGCTTCAGCAGTTCGAGGCCACGGCCGATCGCGGCATGTAGCGCCGCACCAGACGTATCGAGGACAAATTTCTGACCGCGCCGCGCCGCGATCGCGGCAACCTGCGCATAGAAGTCTGTCGGAACCCCGCGCGGCAGGCTGCCGCTGGCGACGATCCAATCGGCTTCCTGGTCTCGTAGAACCTCCAGGGCGCCACGCCATTCATCGGGTTCGACTTTCGGGCCCTCCGGTACGAAGCGATATTCGAGCCCACTCTGTCGATCGTGCACATTGAGGGAGATGCGGGTGCGCCCGCGAATTGGCAGCGCCCGCCAACGCACACCGGCTTCGTCGAGCAGCTCCTCGACCAGACGCCCAGTCACGTCGCCGGTCATAATCAGCGCCAGGGCGTCACCGCCCAGCGCATGAACGACGCGGGCGACGTTGATTCCGCCGCCGCCCGGATCGAGGCGTTCGTCAGTCGTCCGGATTTTGTGGGTGGGCCGCACAGCCGCAGCAGTACATGCCATATCCACGGCCGGATTTACGGTCAGAGTCGCAATGCGCGAGGACACGCTATGGCTGCACGACAAGACGGTTGTCCACCTCGGCAACCCCGACAGCGGACCATGCCGCATTCTCGGCGGTGTTGCGTTCCTCGACACTCGGCACGTGACCGGTCAGCGTCACCTTGCGATCATCGACTTGGAGTGCGATCCCGGCCGCGTGCAGACTCGTGTGCCGGCGAAACGCGCGCTCCACGTGGGCCTTGACATCCGTCGGGGCGACAGCGGGGTGAACCATGATCCGGTTATCCACATCAACGACTCCGGCGAGCCTATGGATCAGATCCTCGGCCTCGGCCTTCTGAAACTGCCAATCCACGCAGCCGATCAGCGTGACCACACCGCGTTCGACTTGGAACTGAATATGATCGCTTGGGATTTGGGTGTCCCAATGAAGCACGCTCCCAACCCGATGAGCGATTTCGTCATCCGAGCGGCGTTGCGTTGCGGGAATCGCCACCTCGATCTCCTCGGCGATGCCCCGCACTCCGCGAACGTGCCAGACGGCGCGTTCCGCGGCCTTCTTCTCGGCCAAGCTGCCGACAAAGCCGGTCAACCGGACGATGCCATCGCGTACACTGACAGCCACATGGCAGGCATCCACGTGTGGTGCCCATTCCAGCTCTTCCGCCACGGCGTGCTGCAATTCGAGATCATCCATGTCCAGGTTCCCTTATCTGATCAGATCCCTGTCGACGCACCGACCAGCTCAAACTGCGAGATCGGCTGACTGTTCGCCTCCGCCTCGCGCACCACATTGATCGTGCGAAACACGCTCGACGGGTTCACACTGATCGAGTTGATACCGATCTTCGTGAGAAAGCGCGCAACGTCGGGGTGGTTGGCGGGCGCCTCGCCGCAGATCCCCACCTTCCGGCCATTGCGCCTGGCCCCGGTGACCGCGAGGCGCAGCATTTCCAGCATCCCAGGATCGCGCTCATCGAAGTCGAAGGCGACGATCTCTAAGTTGCGATCGACCCCGAGGGTGAGCTGAGTCAGGTCGTTCGATCCGATCGAGAATCCGTCGAATACGGCGGCGAAGGCATCGACTTGGATGACGTTGTTGGGGATCTCGCACATCACGTAAACTTCGAGCCCGTTTACCCCGCGCGCGAGGCCGTGACGCGCCATGGCCGCCAGGACCTGCTCGGCCTCGGGTATGCGGCGGCAGAATGGTACCATCACGACGAGATTGGTGAGCCCCATCTCGTTGCGCACTCGCCGCAACGCTTCGCATTCAAGCGCGAAGCCATCTGCGTAGGCCGGGTGGGCATAGCGGGAGGCACCGCGGAAACCCAACATCGGGTTGGCCTCCTTCGGTTCGAAGGCGGCACCGCCGATCAGCTCGGCGTATTCGTTGGTCTTGAAGTCCGACAGCCGGACGATCACCGGCTTAGGGTAGAAGGCGGCGGCGATCGTACCGACACCTTCGGCCAGGTTACGCACGAAATATTCGCGGGGCGAGGCGAAGCCGCGGGCACGCTGATCAATGCGCTCGCGATCAGCGGGAGCGGTGCGCTCCGGATGCACCAGCGCCATCGGATGCACACCAATGTGTTCGCTGATGATGAACTCCAAGCGCGCCAGCCCCACGCCCGCATTCGGCATCATCGCCGTTCGGAACGCGAGGTCCGGATTGCCGAGGTTGACCATGATCTGCGTCTTCGGCAACGCTAGGCCACTCGCGTCCAGGTGGGTCACTTCGAACGGCACTTCGCCCTTGAGCACCGTTCCGATCTCGCCCCCGGCGCAGGAGACGGTGACGCTCAGGCCGGTCGCGAGAGCCATGGTGGCCGTTTCGGTCCCGACGACGGCGGGTACCCCGAGCTCGCGTGCCACAATGGCCGCGTGACAAGTGCGACCACCGTGGTCGGTGACGATGGCTCCGGCCGTTTTCATCACCGGTTCCCAGTCCGGGCTGGTGGAGCGGGCAACCAATACCTCACCCGGCCGGAAGGATCTGAGGTCTTCGGCCGAGGCGATCACCCGCACCAAGCCGCTGCCGATCTTTTCGCCGACCGCCCTGCCGGTCGCCAGTGCGGTGCCGCTGCCCTTCAGTGCGTAGCTCTCGAACATTGAGGCCGACCGGCGTGACGCCACGGTTTCCGGCCTCGCCTGGACGATATAGAGCCGACCGTCATCAGCATCCTTGGCCCACTCGATATCCATCGGCATGGGATGACCGGCGCGGCGGGAGTAGTGATCTTCGATGGCGAGCGCGTACTCGGTTAGCGTCAGCACCTCTCTGTCCACCAGGCAGAAGCGCTCCTGTTTCTCCAGCGGCGTCGGCTCGTCATGCGTGGTCGATCCCGTATGTCCGGCGATCAGGGTCATGGTGAGCTGCTTCTGCCCAAGTGAGCGCCGCAACACAGCACGGTGGCCTTGGCGGAAAGTCGGCTTGTGCACATAGAACTCGTCTGGATCGACCTTTCCCTGCACGACATTTTCGCCGAGCCCGTAGGAGCCGGTGATGAATACCACGTCGCGGAAACCGGACTCGGTATCGAGCGTGAAGATCACACCGCTCGACGCACGGTCGGAGCTGACCATCTTCATTACCCCGACCGACAGACCGACCTTGAAGTGGTCGAACGAGTTGTTGACGCGATAGACGATCGCGCGGTCGGTGAATATCGAGGCAAAGCAGAGACGGCAGGCTTCGACAACGTCTTCGGCGCCGGTGATGTTCAGGTAGCTTTCGTGTTGGCCCGCAAAGCTTGCCGTAGGCAGGTCTTCGGCGGTGGCCGAGCTACGCACGGCCACTGCGATGCCGGCCCCATATTGCATTTCGAGTTGGCTATATGCGGCAACGATTTGCTGCCGTAGCGCCTGGCTGCCGGTCGCGGCATAGACAAGCTGCCGCGCCTCGGCGGCACGTTTCGCGAGCAGCGCGACATCTCGGACGTCCATGTCGTCCAGCAGCGCGTGCAATGGCTTCCACGCACCGGCACGCTGCAAAGCCTCGTAATATGCGCGGACGGTCAGCGCAAAGCCGTTGGGAACCTGAACGTGCTGCGAGCCGAGCTCGCGATACAGTTCGCCAAGCGACGCATTCTTGCCGCCGACCAGAGGAACGTTCTCGAGCCGAATGCTCTCAAACCACCGCAGATAGTCGGAAGTGTCAGTCATGGATGGCGCTCCATTCCCTTATTGCCGTCGGATAGCGCCTCGTGGTTGAGTTGGCATTGACCTGCATCAACCGCGGTCGAACTCAGCCACCGGTGGTAAGGGCGGCGACGCCGGGCAGGGTCCTGCCCTCCAACCGTTCCAGGAATGCACCGCCCGCGGTCGAGACGTAGGTGAACCGCTCGGCCACGCCGGCGTGGCGCAGCGCGGCGACGGTATCGCCGCCGCCGGCGACGCTGGTCAATTGACCGGCCTGCGTTGCATTGGCGACAGCGCGGGCGAGGGCAGTCGTGGCCTCGTCGAAGGGCGGGGTCTCGAAAGCGCCGAGCGGGCCGTTCCAAACCGTTGTGCGCCAGCCGGAAACACGACGAACCAACGCTTGGGCCGATGCAGGTCCCAGATCGAGAATCATCGTGGCTGCGGGAACGGATTTGACGGACACGGTCTGCACGGTCGCGTTCGGGGCAAGTTCAGCGGCGACCACAGCGTCTTCGGGCCGGACCACCTCGCAGCCGGCTTGCTTCGCGCGGGCCAGGATATCGCGCGCGGTCTCCTGCATGTCGGGTTCTTGCATAGATCGACCGACTGCAAAGCCCTGTGCGGCAAGGAAGGTGTTGGCCATCGCGCCGCCAAGCACCAGCACATTGACGCGCCCGAGCATATTGCCGAGCAAGCCGAGCTTGGTGGACACCTTGGCGCCGCCGATGACTGCTGCCAGGGGATGCTCGGGATGGCCGAGCACGGCATCGAGTGCCTCCAGTTCGGCCTGCATCAGCCGCCCGGCGTAGGCCGGCAGCAACTTTGCCACGGCTTCCGTGCTGGCGTGGGCGCGATGCGCGGCGGAGAAGGCGTCGTTGACGTAGATATCGGCAAGCGCGGCAAGCTGCTTGGCCATAGCGGGATCGTTTTTCTCCTCCCGCGGGTCGAACCGGGTGTTCTCCAGCACCAGGACATCACCGTCCGCGAGCGAGTTAACCGCCTGCTCGGCGGCTGGCCCGACGCATGACCCGGCGAAGTGGACTGGGCGGCCTCGCACGCCCTCGAGTGCTCTCGCTACCGGTCGTAGTGACATGTCCGGCACGTACTTGCCTTTTGGCCGACCGAAGTGACTGCAAATGACGACCCGCGCCCCCTTGCCGGACAGCTGGCGTATCGTCGGGCAAAGGCGCTCCAACCGGGTTTGGTCGGTGACCAGGCCGTCCTTGACCGGCCCGTTGAGATCGGCGCGAAGCAGGACTTGCTTGCTTCGCGCCTCGAGCTGGTCGAGCGTACGAAACTGCATCGGGTCCGCCCGTTGCTAAAGGCTGCCGAAGAGTGCGGCGGTATCCAACATCCGGCAGGAGAAGCCCCACTCATTGTCATACCAGCCGACGACGTGGACGAGCCCTTCATCAACGACGGCGGTTTGCGTCGCATCGAAGGTGCACGACACGGCGGTATGGTTGAAGTCGACGCTGACCAGTTTGTCCGTGTTGTAGTCAAGAATACCCCGCATGGGCCCTCGGCTCGCCGCCTTCATGGCATCGTTGATCTGCGACGACGTTGCGGGGGTCTTGAGCACAACATCGAGCGAAACGAGCGACACATTAGGCGTGGGCACGCGGATCGCAGTCCCGTCGAGCTTGCCCTTGAGCTCGGGTATCACCACGCCAACGGAGCGAGCGGCACCGGTCCTGGTCGGGATCATCGAGACTGCTGCCGCACGGGCGCGGTGCAAGTCCTTGTGCAGCGTGTCGATCGTGCGTTGGTCGCCCGTGTAGGAGTGGATCGTCACCATATAGCCACGGATGATGCCGAACGCGTCGTGCAGCACCTTCACCATCGGCGCAAGGCAGTTCGTGGTGCAGGATGCGTTGGAGATCACTGTCATGTCGCCGGTGATGGTCTTCTCGTTCACACCGTACACAATGGTCGCATCCACGCCATCGGCCGGCGCTGATATCAGCACCTTGCGTGCACCGGCGGAGATGAGCTGCGCAGCCGTATCCTTCTTGGTGAAATGGCCGGTACATTCCATCGCCACATCCACACCCTGGAAGGGGACCCTGGTCGGATCCTTCTCAGCCGATACCCTGATCGGCCCACAGCTTCGACCCTGGCAGTGGAGGGTGATGGTATTACCCTCTACCTCGACCTGGCCGGGGAAGCGGCCGTGCACGCTGTCATAACGGAGGAGGTGTGCATTGGCTTCGACGCTGCCGAGATCATTGATAGCCACCGGAACAACATCATCCCGTCCATGTTCCACGAGAGTCCGCAGAACTAATCGGCCAATTCGTCCGAAACCGTTGATCCCGATCTTGACGGTCATTGCTGTTACCCCTCCTTTGCATCGCACGGCCATTCGCCGCTGGTGCCCAGGCGGTAAGAGAGCTCGGCACCAGGAATCGGCACGCTATCTGCCAGGCGCAATCGCACATTGATCTGAATCAAGGCGCTGACGATGGCGGCAACCTAGTTTGCGATTGGTCGGCCGGAGCGCTTCCCAGCTCGACGGCCGAGAGCCGTGCAAAGGAGGATAAATTACATGCCGGATGATCTGACGCTTCAGGCCATGGTCATGGCGGAACTGGAATGGGAGCCGAGCCTCGATGCGGCTCATATCGGCGTAACTGCGAAGAACGGCGTGGTTACGCTCTGCGGATTCGTTGACAGCTATGCCGCCAAGACCGCGGCGGAGCGGGCCGCAGCCCGGGTTCAAGGCGTGAAGGCGATAGCGGAAGAAATCGAGGTCAGGTTACCCAGCCATCAGAAACACGCCGATGATGAGATTGCCGAGCGAGCGGTCCGGATCCTGAATTGGGATATCGAAGTACCGCACGATCGCATCCACGTGAAGGTCGAGCACGGTGTGGTAACGCTGACCGGCAACGTCAATTACCAGTTCCAGAGGGTAGCGGCCGAGAGCGCGGTTAGACGGCTCGGCGGAACTCGCGGAGTGACCAACCTGATACGCGTGGTGCCGGCCGCAGGTCCGCCGATGGACCCCGATGTTGTCCAACAGAGGATCGAGAATGCCCTGCGCCGGAACGCAGAAGTCGAGGCATCACGCATTGATGTGAGCGTGGACGGCGGAAAGGTGACGCTGCGAGGCCAAGTAAGGACCTGGTTCGAACGCAGCGTCGCTGAGCATGCTGCCTGGGGTGCGCCGGGCGTCACCGAAGTGAAGGACGAGCTCAGGGTTCGACCCTGAGAGGCCGTTTGTCAGTGTGATATCAGCACAGGAAGGGTCACTAATTCCAAAACACCGCGGCTCACCCCGCCGAGTATGAGGGCCCGCAGGCGGGAATGGCCGTACCCGCCGATGACAAGCAGGTCCGCGCCACAATCAGCCGCGTAGCCCAGGAGCGCAGCGCAAGTTCCTGATGCACGCCTTTCGCACTGCGTGTTTACCGCGTTGACGCCGTACCGGGTCAAGTGCGGCACGATATCGCCAACAATGACTACCTCCCTTCGTACGCCCGTTGTGGGTTGACAGTAAGAATCGTGACAATCTTGGCTGCCCTCAGGAATGGCAGAGCATCGTTGACAGCGCGGGCAGGTTCGCGGCTTCCGTTCCAGCCGATCAGAACGTGCTCTCCGAGTTTGCCAGCCTTGCCATTAAGCGGAACCACGACGACAGGCCGTCCCGATGACAGCAGCACTTCCTGAGGGACACATCGACGCGTCCCGAGGGGAGGATTGGCGCGATCCACCTGTATGACAACAGCAAGATCGACGTATCTTACTTCTCGCGCTACGGAATCCGCCACCATGCCCTCATCCAGGTGCCACTCACCTTTGATCTCACTTTGTCGCAGTTGATCCTGAAACCGCTTCTCGCACTCATACGCGATATGCTGCGCCGCCTCGTGGATAGGGCCGACCAGTGGCGAGCCGGGTGTGCGATCGAGATATGCCGTGGGGTCATATGACGGCAGCGTGAGACCGATCACGTGCAGTCCAATTAAATAGGCTTGGAATTGTTGGGCGAGCTCGGCCGCAAGCATAAGCGTCGCATAACTTTGCGGAGAGCCGTCAACATAGACGAGAATGTCCTTGAACCCCATGATGCGCCCCTTCTCTCCACGACGGTGGATGACTTCTTGTCAGCTTATACCAGCCGCCCGGCTCGTTGAACTCGAACGTGATTTGGTGCGGCTCGGAGCGGTACGATTCGGCGTCCCCGTTGGACGGAGGGGACAGCGATGACCGTAGCGATCACCCGTTTGGAGCGATCGGCGGCTGATCTGCGAGAGGCGGCGGCGGCCACTCGAGACGCCAAAGCGGCACGTCGGATGCTGGCGATGGCGTTGCTGCTGGAAGGCTGGTCGCGGGAAGCCGCGGCGGAGGCGTGTGCGATGGACCGCCAGACGTTGCGTGACTGGGTACATCGCTACAACGAGTCCGGGCTGGATGGCCTGTCCGACCGACCGTGCCGCCGCGGTCCGCCGCCCCGCTTATCGCCCGAGCAACAGGCCAAGGTGGTGGAATGGGTGCAACAGGGGCCCGACCTTGAGCGGGACGGCGTGGTACGTTGGCGCTGCATCGACCTGCGGCAGCGGATCAAGGATGAGTTTGGCGTCGAGCTGCACGAGCGCAGTGTCGGCAAGCTGCTGCGCCGGCTGAAGTTCACCCGGCTGCAGCCGCGTCCCTATCATCCGAAGAAGGATGCCGCCGCGCAAGAGGCATTCAAGAAGGAGTTCGCCAGCCAGGTGGCCGAGGTTGTGCCAGCCGCTGCCGCCGGCAAGCCGCTGGAGATCTGGTTCGGCGACGAAGCCCGTGTCGGTCAGAAGGGCACGCTGACCTACGTCTGGGCGCGACGTGGCTCGCGCCCGGCGGCGGTTCGCGATAACCGCCATGACTCCGCCTATATCTTCGGCGCCGTTTGCCCCGAGCGCAGCATCGGCGCTGCCATCATCATGTCGGCCGCCAACAGCGAGGCGATGGCCGAACATCTGAAGGAGATCAGCCTCCAGGTTGCCCCGGGGGCTCATGCTGTGTTGCTGGTCGATGGCGCTGGTTGGCATCAGCCGGGGCGCCGCCTGCCGGTGCCTGACAACATCAGCCTGTTGCCGCTGCCAGCTTACTCGCCGGAGCTGAACCCGGTCGAGAACGTCTGGGAGTTCCTGCGCGGCAACTTTCTCAGCCACTGTGTCTGGGACAGCTATGAAGCTATCCTCAAGGCATGTCGTAATGCCTGGAACAAACTGATGGCAATGCCCGAACAAATCGCCTCCCTCACCAGGCGCTCTTGGGCCAAACCGGCCATCGCATAGTAAGGAAGAAAGCCTAACCACAGAGACACCGAGGCACGGAGCCTGACCCTTCTCGGTGTCTCTGTGCCGCTGTGGTTAAGCTTTTTCTTACCTCCGTCACGAAATCAGGGGGCCGTGTCTGAGACACCGATGAGGTCATCCTCAGGGGCATGTCATGACGCCTGAAACAAACTCGCAGAACTTCCCGACCGCATCGTCTCCCTCGCCAGGCGCCCCTGGGTCAAACCAGTCATCGAACAGGGCGGCTGGTATTAGTCGATCCGGAATCGTGCGAAAGTGGCTAGTTTGACCGAGTCCATGGTCAAGGCGAACACGCATGTCACGAGCAGCAATATCGCAATCACCGGCAGCGGCAGCGGGCTCATCAGGACGCCGCTTGCGGCGAGGCAACCTACGACCGCCACGTCGGCTGCAGAGGCCAGGAGCATGACCGGCGCGGGTCGTGAATCCCAGAGATGGCCGCGTTCTCGCAGCACGAACACGTTGGCCTGGCCGGCGAAGACGAGCATCACGAAGGTAAGGGTCTGCATACGATCCGGGGTGAAGCGCAGCACATACCAGCCGGCGGCCAGCACCGCCACGCAATAAGCAAGCTTGAACAAACCCAGAGGGATCGCGGCGAGCGTAAGGTTGCGAATGCGCCACGCGTTCGGGTATAGGGAGGGCCGCGCCCGATCCGCCGCGCGGGACATCGTGATAAAATCACCAGTGAGCATCGACAGTGCCTGCAAGAGCGGCGTCAGCACCGCATGGCGTGTGATGAGAAGCCCGACGCTCATCACGATGAGCGTCGCGCATTTGTTGACGAGAGTGGTGAGCGCGTATGTTAGGACCCGTTGGAAAGCAGACCGCCCCTCCTTGATGCAGGTAACGATCCCGCCCAAGCCCGGATCGGTCAGCACGATTCCCGCGGCGGCTTTGGCCACATCCGTTGCCGTCGAAACAGCGATCCCCATCTGAGCCTGGCGCAGGGCCGGCGCATCGTTGGTCCCATCGCCGCACATGCCGACGGCGTGACCACGCCGCTGAAACGCCCTGACAAGACGGAATTTCTGCTCGGGAAATACGCCGGCATAGACGGAAAAATCGCCGGGACCGACGCTCTCGGGGATGTTTCCTGGCGGGCATACAGGTCCTTCCAATCCGATCGCGTGAGCAACGGTCGCGGCAGTAGCGGCAGCGTCGCCGGTGACCATGATTGGGCGCACGCCGAGGGAGCGCAGCTCGGTCAGTAGCGTCGCCGAGTTGGCGCGTGGCGGGTCGCTGAACGCGATCAGCCCAATTACCTCTGGTGCATCAGGCGGTCCGACTGCCACTGCCAGAGTCCGGTACCCGGCACGGGCGAACGCATCAACTTCCGCCACGATCGGCGCCGCTATCGGCGCCACGGTGCCGATCACCGCCGGAGCTCCCTTGACAATGCGTATCGTCCGACCCTGGTCTATCGCGGTTGCTTCAGCCATTTTGGCCGCCGGATCGAACGGCGTGAACCGCACGACGATCGGCAGGGTATGCCTTGCATCCGTGCACCGAGTTCAGCATCGACCGAATCGCGGAATTGATCGGGTCTTGTCCCTCCGCGGAACTGGCAAGCGCGGCGAAACCCAGCACATCAGCTTCGTTATAGCCCGGCCTGACGGCCCGGACCCTGCTCACTGCCAGTTCGTTAGCGGTCAGAGTGCCCGTCTTGTCGGCGCAGAGCACATCGATCATCGCTGCCTCGTGCAACGCCGACAGCCGGGTCAGCAGCACGCCCTTCAGCGCCAGCGCCTTGGCGCCCAACGCAGCAGCCAGGGTGAATGTGGCTGGCAGTGCCACCGGCACCGCCGATAACAGTGCCGTCAGGACGAGCGGGATGATTTGCGGGACGCCCATCCCGATAACGCGTGCATACGCAACCATTCCAACGACGATCGTGAAATTGACCACGGTCAGGTTGCGGACGATGCCAAGCACCGCCTTCTGCTCGGCGCTCTCGACATGAGCGACGCGTACCAGTTCGGCGGTGTGACCGAAATAGGTGCGGGTTCCCGTGGCGACGACCCCTGCGACCGCCTCGCCGCGACGAACCAGGCTGCCGGCATAAGCGATCTTTCCGGCCTCCGTTTCCGCCGGGACGGATTCGCCGGTCAGCATCGACTGATCCAGCAGCAGTGATCCGCTCATGATCTTGAGGTCGGCGGGAACCACGCTGCCGAGCGAGACTTGCACGATATCGCCGGGGACGAGATCTGCTGCCGGTGCTTCGGTCCATACGCCATCGCGTCTGACACGCACCTTCAGCGAGAGGCGCTGCTTCAGGAGGGCGAGGGCCGCATTGGCACGGCTTTCCTGAAAGACGTTGAGTCCCACGTTGAGGATCAGCAGCGTCGCGATCATCAGAGCCTCGAGCCGTTCGCCGATGACGATCTGCGGTGTGATCGTCGCTTCGAGCATCCAAGGCACGGGTGCCCAGAAATGGCGTGCCACCTGCTTGAGCGGATGCGCGCGCTCCTCAACGACCGCGTTCGGACCGAATTCCACTCGCCGACGTGCCGCTTCCGCCGAGGGCAGGCCGGCCGGAACAGCAGCGCGACTCGTGGTGGTCCTCTCGAGGGAGAGGCTCATTGCAGCACCCGGCGCTACTCCGCGTGCTACCGGCCGTACCTCTGCAAAATCTCGAGATAGCTTGCCCGCTCGAAGGTGGCCTCAGTTTCCAGCTTCTGATGGCTTAACCTGCCGCGCACCTGATCGAGCGAACCGATCTCACGCACCGACAGCCACGAGCGGAGGTGACAAAGCAACGTATAGACATACGACGGTCCATGCCGCAGCAGAGTAGAGGTCGTCATCACGACATCGGCGCCCGCCAGCAGGTATTTCACCACCTCGACGGAGCTCTCGACACCGGTGCTGGCGGCCAGTGAGGCTCTGACACGGCCGGCCAGCACCCCTATCCATAGCAATGGCAGCCGGATCTCGGGGGCTCGACTCAGATCGAGGTCCTTGGTCATGCGCAACCGGGTCAGATCGATATCAGGCTGGTAGAACCGATTGAACAACACCAGGGCGCTGGCGCCTGCACGATCGAGTTCCTCTGCCACATTGCCGAGCGCGCTGAAATAAGGGCTAAGCTTGACCGCGACAGGAATCCCGATACTTTTGCGGACAGCGCCTAGAGTTTCCAGATAACGCCGCTCAACGTCGCGGCCGGTCATGCCGGGATCGGTCGCGATCATATAGATATTCAGCTCCAGCCCGTCAGCTCCGGCCTGTTCTATTTCTCGAGCATAGCTGATCCATCCTTCATTGGTCGTGCCGTTCAAGCTGGCGATGACAGGAATATCGGCCGCCTCCGCGGCATTACGAACAAGCGTCAAATAGCGTTCCGGCCCGGTATGCTCGATCGTATGCGTCGGCAGATATGTGCGGGCTTCCGGGAAGCTTTCTGCCCCCGCCAGCGTGAGTTCTTCATAAAGTCGTGCTTCCGCTTCGATCTGTTCCTGAAAGAGTGACGGCATTACCACCGCCGCAGCACCCGCGTCCTCCAGCCGGCGCAGTGTGTCGAGCTCACCGGTCAGCGGTGAGGCCGACGCAACCAGCGGGTTCTTCAATTCAAGACCCATGTATCGTGTGGTCAGGTCCACGTCGTGCTCCTATGATCCGACGGCATCTGTGGGCGGATGAAATGCACCGCCATCGAGGGCCGCCAGTTGCTCGTAAGCGCGGTATTTCTCGCTTACGACGCTCTGGGCCATGCGCATCAGCTCGTCCGCCTCGGCAGGGCGCGTCATGGTCAGGGCGTGATATCGAACTTCGTTGTAGGCATAATCCTTGAAGGGAATCGTCGGACGCACCGAGTCCAGCCGGAACGGGTTCTCGCCCACTTTGCGCATCGCCGGATTGAAGCGGAACAGCGGCCAGTAGCCGCTGGCGACTGCCAGCTCCTGCTGACGCATGCCATACTGCATGTCGATCCCATGCGCGATGCAGTGGCAATACGCCAGGATCAGGGACGGGCCATCATATGCCTCGGCCTCGCGGAACGCGAGCAAGGTCTGCTGCGCGTTGGCCCCCATTGCCACCTGCGAGACATAGACATTGCCATAGGCAATGGCCTGCAACGCGAGATCCTTCCGTGCCACGCGCTTGCCGGCGGCCGCGAACTTCGCCACCGCTCCAAGCGGCGTCGCCTTGGACGCCTGTCCGCCGGTGTTCGAATACACCTCGGTGTCGAGAACCAGCACATTGACGTTGCGACCCGATGCCAGCACGTGATCGAGCCCCCATAGCCGATGTCATAAGCCCAGCCATCGCCGCCGACGATCCAGATGCTCCGCCGCACCAACTGGTCGACGACGGACAGCAGGTCCGCCGCGGCAGCGTTGCTGTCTGCAAGCCGCAGCAATTGAGCCTTGAGCTGTCTCACACGCAACCGCTGCGCCCAGATTTCGGATTCCTGGATCTGCGACGCCGACAGCAGCTCGGTTACCGTCGCTTCGCCGAGCACCGCCGCCAGCGCCTGTAGCCGCTGCTTCGCCAGCTCGAGATGCTTGTCCGCAGCGAGCCGGAAGCCCAGCCCGAACTCCGCATTATCTTCGAACAAAGAGTTCGACCACGCTGGTCCGCGTCCTTCCTGGTTCCTGCTCCAGGGTGTCACCGGCAGGTTGCCCCCGTAGATCGATGAGCAGCCGGTCGCATTCGCGATCATTGCCCGGTCGCCGAACAGTTGCGACAAGAGCTTGAGATACGGCGTCTCTCCGCAACCGGCACATGCCCCGGAGAATTCGAACAGAGGTTCCAGGAACTGCACCCCCCGCACGTTGGAGAAATCCACGCGGGCGCGGTCGTTTACCGGCAGTTGCTCGAAGAAGCGGATATTCGCCCGCTCTGCCTCAATAACCGGCGTCTTCGGCCGAAGGTTGATGGCCTTCGTGTTCGGGTCGACCGGGCTGTGTGCCGGGCAGACCTCAGTGCACAGCGCGCACCCCGTGCAGTCCTCGACATAGAACTGCAGCGTAAAGCGGACATTCGGGTAGCCGCGGGCGTTGACCGGCGCTGACTTGAAGCTGGCCGGCGCTCCTTCGAGGTGCAACTCGTCATAGTATCTGGCGCGGATCACGCTGTGCGGGCAGACGAAGCTGCACTGCCCGCACTGGACGCAGAGCGCGGCTTCCCACACCGGCACCAAGTCGGCGATGTTGCGCTTCTCCCAGCGCGCGGTGCCGGACGGATAGGTGCCATCGACCGGCATGCAACTGACCGGGATTTCATCACCCCGCCCTTCCATCATCCTGGCCGTGATGGTGCGCACGAACTCTGGTGCGTTCGCGGGGACGAGCGATGTCCGATCGAACGCACTGCTGGTTGCCGTGGGGATCGCCACCGGGTGAAGGTTCGCCAACGTCTGGTCGACCGCCCGGAAATTCTGTTGGACGACCTGATCGCCCTTGCCACTGTACGTCTTCCGTATCGCCTCCTTGATATGCTGGATTGCCGCCTCTCGCGCCAGCACGCCGGAAATCGCAAAGAAACACGTCTGCAGCACCGTGTTGGTCCGATTGCGAAGCCCCGCCTCGCGC